>NZ_CM135110.1:2500-1240000 GCF_054165825.1 Flavobacterium sp. PL002
TAACACTACTGACTAAAGCGCCCTATTCAGACTCGCTTTCGCTACGGATCCGTGACTTAACCACTTATCCTTGCCAGCAACGTTAACTCGTAGGCTCATTATGCAAAAGGCACGCCGTCACCCCACTAAAGGGCTCCGACCGCTTGTAAGCGTATGGTTTCAGGATCTATTTCACTCCGTTATTCACGGTTCTTTTCACCTTTCCCTCACGGTACTGGTTCACTATCGGTCTCTCAGGAGTATTTAGCCTTAGCGGATGGTCCCGCCAAATTCAGACAGGATTTCTCGTGTCCCGCCCTACTCAGGATACCACTATTGTTATCTTCTATTACTTATACAGGGCTATCACCTTCTTTGGCTTTACTTTCCAGTAAATTCTAATTCTATCCGCAACAAATAACGTGGTCCTACAACCCCAACATTGCCGTAACAACATTGGTTTGGGCTAATCCGCGTTCGCTCGCCACTACTTACGGAATCACTTTTGTTTTCTTCTCCTCCGCCTACTTAGATGTTTCAGTTCAGCGGGTTTGCCCACCCGAAGGTGTACTAGATCTTCAATCTAGTGGGTTGCCCCATTCAGGAATCTACGGATCAATCAATGTGTGCTTGTCCCCGTAGCTTTTCGCAGCTTATCACGCCTTTCATCGCCTCTGAGAGCCAAGGCATCCCCCATACGCCCTTATTTTGCTTATTGTACCAATCTTAAAATTAATTAAGACCGTTTTTTCTTGTATTTTACTATCTCTAGTAAAAAACGCTTTCTACTTTTAATATTTTTCTTATCTCAATATGTCAATGAACTTTTTCTGTAAGCATGAAGGCTTAATTATTAAGGCATAAGTTCTCACTTAATCCTTATTTCTTAATCCTTACTACTTTAGATAGTGGAGAATAACGGAGTCGAACCGTTGACCTCCTGCGTGCAAGGCAGGCGCTCTAGCCAGCTGAGCTAATCCCCCATTTTTGAGCGACTAGTGAACAGTAATTAGTGACTAGCACTAATTTTTGTTGCTTTTCAACTCTAGAATTTCCTTTAAGTTTAAATAGTTGTCTCGGACAGACTCGAACTGTCGACCCCTACATTATCAGTGTAGTACTCTAACCAGCTGAGCTACGAGACACTCTTATTCTTAAATTATTTTTTATTCAATTTCTTTAAATTAACAGCAAGAGTAATAAAACTTCTAAATCAGACCCCAATGTCTCTTTTCGTCTCTTTCCCTACCGTGCTTTTCTTAATCCTTAATTCTTAAGTATAAATACTTATTCATTAAAAATAATACTTAGCTAACACTAAGGCTCTAGAAAGGAGGTGTTCCAGCCGCACCTTCCGGTACGGCTACCTTGTTACGACTTAGCCCTAGTTACCAGTTTTACCCTAGGCAGCTCCTTGCGGTCACCGACTTCAGGCACCCCCAGCTTCCATGGCTTGACGGGCGGTGTGTACAAGGCCCGGGAACGTATTCACCGGATCATGGCTGATATCCGATTACTAGCGATTCCAGCTTCACGGAGTCGAGTTGCAGACTCCGATCCGAACTGAGAACGGTTTTGTAGATTCGCTCCTGGTTGCCCAGTGGCTGCTCTCTGTACCGTCCATTGTAGCACGTGTGTAGCCCAAGGCGTAAGGGCCGTGATGATTTGACGTCATCCCCACCTTCCTCACAGTTTACACTGGCAGTCTTGTTAGAGTTCCCGACA
The DNA here is from genome assembly GCF_054165825.1 of Flavobacterium sp. PL002. Classification (NCBI taxonomy): domain Bacteria; kingdom Pseudomonadati; phylum Bacteroidota; class Flavobacteriia; order Flavobacteriales; family Flavobacteriaceae; genus Flavobacterium; species Flavobacterium sp. PL002. The sequence continues at coordinate 4,205 of NZ_CM135110.1, forward strand.
TGACTCGCTGGCAACTAACAACAGGGGTTGCGCTCGTTATAGGACTTAACCTGACACCTCACGGCACGAGCTGACGACAACCATGCAGCACCTTGTAAATTGTCTTGCGAAAAGTCTGTTTCCAAACCGGTCAATCTACATTTAAGCCTTGGTAAGGTTCCTCGCGTATCATCGAATTAAACCACATGCTCCACCGCTTGTGCGGGCCCCCGTCAATTCCTTTGAGTTTCAAACTTGCGTTCGTACTCCCCAGGTGGGATACTTATCACTTTCGCTTAGCCACTGAGATTGCTCCCAACAGCTAGTATCCATCGTTTACGGCGTGGACTACCAGGGTATCTAATCCTGTTCGCTACCCACGCTTTCGTCCATCAGCGTCAATATATTAGTAGTAACCTGCCTTCGCAATTGGTATTCCATGTAATCTCTAAGCATTTCACCGCTACACTACATATTCTAGTTACTTCCTAATAATTCAAGTCAGACAGTATCAATGGCCGTTCCACCGTTGAGCGATGGGCTTTCACCACTGACTTATCTGACCGCCTACGGACCCTTTAAACCCAATGATTCCGGATAACGCTTGGATCCTCCGTATTACCGCGGCTGCTGGCACGGAGTTAGCCGATCCTTATTCTTACAGTACCGTCAAGCTGGTTCACGAACCAGTGTTTCTTCCTGTATAAAAGCAGTTTACAATCCATAGGACCGTCATCCTGCACGCGGCATGGCTGGATCAGGCTTGCGCCCATTGTCCAATATTCCTCACTGCTGCCTCCCGTAGGAGTCTGGTCCGTGTCTCAGTACCAGTGTGGGGGATCTCCCTCTCAGGACCCCTACCCATCGTAGTCTTGGTAAGCCGTTACCTTACCAACTAACTAATGGGACGCATGCTCATCTTTCACCGATAAATCTTTAATAGTGGTCTCATGCGAGACTACTATACTATGAGGTATTAATCCAAATTTCTCTGGGCTATCCCTCTGTGAAAGGTAGATTGCATACGCGTTACGCACCCGTGCGCCGGTCTCATTATCCGAAGATAACTACCCCTCGACTTGCATGTGTTAAGCCTGCCGCTAGCGTTCATCCTGAGCCAGGATCAAACTCTTCATCGTATATTATTTGCTTATTACTAAGCTATTTATTTTTGACTGAAGATCTATTGGTTATACTCTAATCTATCTATTCTATTACTCTTATTCTTTTGTTCTAACATCTCTATTAAAACGGCTGTCAATTCAATATGTCTAGGAACGTGTTCTTACCTTTTTGTTAACCTCGTTTTCATGTTATACATGTTTCTCGAAGCGGGTGCAAAAGTAATAAACTCTTTTATTTCTCACAAGCTTTTTTTAAAATAATCTGAAAATAAATTTTCAACTTATTTCGTTTTGCCTGCCATAATGTAAAGAACTTATTCGCTGTTGCGGGTGCAAAAGTAACTCCTTTATACCGTTAAACAATACTTTTGATTGCCTTTTTTTAATGTTTTTATAACTTTAATTTTAAACTACTGAAAACCTTGTCTTTGAAAAAGAGCTGCTGATGCGGTTTTGTGTAAAAGTAGGAATTATTACTATTGTAGATTGGGTTTTTATTAGATTTACAACCTATTAATTGTTTTCCCTAAGTTACAACTCGCTTAAAAATACTTTCATTAAACTACTTTACAGCTAAGAGCGACTTTGTAGAAGCGACTAATCCTCTTAACACAACTCAGTTATTACCTTTTATTACTAAATGCAATTTGAATAAACTAATCACTCCTTATATATAGGTATCAAAATCTTGATTCAAACACACCACTCCTCCCCTAGCCCTGATAGTAGTGGAAATCCTAGGGAGCCTCCCGATAACTATCGGGATTAGCGAACTAGATTGTAGCGGATAGCAGGAAATAGCTCCTATAAATTAATAATTCATTTTTCAATATAAAAACTTAACCCCGTCTCCATAAAAAAAATCCATAATCAAATATAGATCTAAATAAAAAAAAAAAAAAAAATGGAACCCAAGGGTTCCATTTTTATAATAGTAACAATATAATTTAAATTCTTAATTTTATTTTAAAAATTAAATTTTACATTTTAGCTTCTAATGCTTTTTTCTCAGCAGTCATTTCTAAAGCACTATATACTCCTAAAAGTGTTTTTGAAACATCCCCATTTTTAGGGTCAAGTTCTAATGCTTTAGTTAAATAAGGTATTGCAGTTTTAAACAATTCTTGCCTCTGTTTTTTCAATACATCATAACGCTGCATATCTTTATCAGAAGTGCCTAATTTATTCATTTCTGCAATAATCACACCTTCTTTATCTAATTTTAATGCCGCCATATTAATATAAGCATTTAGGTATTTAGGATTGATTTCAATAGCTCTATTATAATACTTTTCAGCATCAGCTACATTTTTAGCATTCGAACTAATTACTCCTAAGTTGAAAATTAAATCAGCATCATTTGGATTTTTTTCCAAAACTTGACCTATTAATTTCTTATAAGTATCAAAATCTTTAGTTTCTAAATACAAATTAGCCTCTGTCAAGATTAACGACGTATCATCTGGGTTTGTTTTTCTAGCAGCAGTAATCGCTTCTTTAGCCTCAGCAGTTTTACCATTTTGAACCAAAATTAAAGCGATATTTTTATAAATTTCTCCTCTTTTAGATGGAATTTCTTCAATTGTAGGCTGTTCATGAGTTCCTAATTTAACCATCCTATCTCTTTCTTGAAGCGTGCTGAAATTATCATTTTGTTGATTTAATTTATTAATCGCCAAATAATTTGTTGCTTTCCCCGAGTAGTTTAAGTCTTTTAAATCACCATATAACTTTAACGCATTATCATAATCCTGTGCATTGACATAAGTTGCAGCTGCGTAATACAAATTCAGAGTATCTTTTTTATCTAATAAATAAGCATCGTACAATTTTTTTGCACTTGAAGCGTGTTTATCGATTTTTGAATCAGCAATAGCACTATTTATTAACTTATTTTTTATAGTAATTATAGAATTCGCAGCCTCTCCTGAATATTTAGATTTCCCTGAAGCTTTTTCGGCAGCAATTAAACTTACATAAGCATCTGCTGCTAAAGATAAATTTTTATCCTCTTCTACATTTTTATTTGCTAAATCTAATAAAGCATTTCCTTTTATAAAAAAATATTGTGCTTTTTCAGAATCTGACGCATTAGTTATTAAACTTTCTGCTTCATTTAAAATTCCAACAGCTTCTTGAGCTTGCCCTTTTCTAAATGCTTTTTCAGCTGCTTTAATTTGATCTTTTTGAGCAAAAGTAGCTACTGATACCATTAAAGCTGATGCAAGTATTACATATTTACCTTTCATAACATTCCTTTTATTTAATTTTAATTTATTTATTCCTATTTATTAATCTTCATCTGAATCATCAGCATCATCCTCACTATCATCCTCTTCTACTTCGTCATCAGAATCATCGTCGTCATCGTCATCAGAACCTTCATCTTCTAAAACCTCTAATACAGGTTTCACTCTTTCGATTGTTTCAACCTCAATAACATTACCGTCTTCATCAACAATAACCTCTTCAGCGTCATCTTTCATTACTTTAGTAACCGCAGCGATAGAGTCTTTTCCTTTCAGGTTGATTAATTTCACCCCTTGAGTCGCACGACCCATAACACGCAAATCTTCAATAGCCATCCTGATTGTTAATCCTGATTTATTGATAATCATTAAGTCATCAGCATCAGTAACCGCATTTATGGAAATTAATTGACCTGTTTTCTCTGTAATATTCAAAGTTTTCACTCCTTTACCACCACGATTTGTAATACGGTAAACATCTTCTCCGTCTTCATCAACTAATTTAGTACGTTTTCCGTAACCTTTTTCAGTTACAACTAAAACTTGGGTATCATTTACAGCGTCTTTATCAACAGTAATCATACCAATTACTTCGTCATTATCATCTTTAAGTGAAATTCCACGTACTCCAGAAGCCGTTCTTCCCATTGGTCGTGTTTTAGTTTCTTCAAAACGAACTAATTTTCCAGACTTTAAAGCAAGTATGATTTGGCTTTCACCATTTGTTAATTTAGCTTCTAATAACTCATCACCTTCCTTAATAGTAATTGCAGCAACACCATTAACTCTAGGTTTTGAATATTTCTCTAAAGAAGTCTTTTTAACCTGCCCTTTTTTAGTAACCATTACTAAATTATGAGAAGTAATATAATCTTTATCTTTAAGATCTTGAGTACAAATAAAAGCCTTCACTTTATCATCGCTCTCAATATTTATAAGATTTTGAATAGCCCTACCTTTAGCTGTTTTATTTCCTTCAGGGATTTCATAAACACGCATCCAGAAACATTTCCCTTTTTGAGTAAAGAACATCATATATTGATGATTTGTAGCTACAAACATGTGCTCTAAGAAATCTTGATCTCTTGTACCAGCACTTTTTTGCCCTACCCCACCTCTATTTTGAGTTTTATATTCCGATAAATTAGTACGCTTGATATATCCAGCATGCGAAATTGTAATTACAACATTCTCATCAGCAATTAAATCCTCGATACTAACATCACCACCAGCATATTCAATTACAGAACGACGTTCGTCTCCGTATTTCTCCCTAATTTCTTCTAATTCTTCTTTAATCAAAGCTATTCTTAAATTCACATCAGCAAGCAAAGCTCTTAAATGCTCAATTAATTTCATGATTTCATCATATTCTGCTCTTAACTTGTCTTGTTCTAAACCTGTTAATTGACGCAAACGCATTTCAACGATTGCTCTCGCTTGAATATCTGATAATTTGAATCTTTCGATTAATTTTCCCCTAGCCTCTTCTGTATTACTAGATGCTTTAATTAAAGCAATAACTTCATCAATATTATCCGAAGCAATAATCAATCCTTCTAATATGTGCGCTCTTTCCTCTGCTTTACGCAATTCAAACTGCGTTCTACGAGTTACCACATCGTGACGGTGTTCTACAAAATAGTGAATCATGTCTTTTAGATTCAACATTTGTGGACGACCTTTTACTAATGCAATATTATTTACACTAAAAGAAGATTGTAATTGTGTATACTTATATAAGGTATTTAAAACTACATTAGGAGTAGCGTCACGCTTTAAAATATAAACGATACGCATACCGTTTCTATCAGACTCATCACGTATATTAGCAATTCCTTCAATTTTTTTATCATTTACTAAGTCTGCCGTACGCTTAATCATGTCGGCTTTATTCACTTGATAAGGAATTTCAGTAACAATGATACATTCTCTACCATCTACTTCTTCAAAACCAACTTTAGCACGCATCACAACTCTACCTCTACCTGTTTTAAAGGCTTCGCGAACACCTTCATAACCATAGATTACTCCACCTGTAGGAAAATCAGGTGCTTTAATATAAGTCATTAACTCATCGATCTCAATATCATTGTTATCCATATAAGCTAACGTACCATTAATCACCTCTGTAAGATTGTGTGGCGGCATATTTGTAGCCATACCTACAGCAATTCCTGTTGCACCATTAATTAATAAAGTAGGAACTCTTGTTGGCATTACTTTTGGCTCATATAAAGTATCATCAAAGTTCAATTGAAAATCAACTGTTTCTTTTTCGATATCTGCCATAATTTCTTCCGAAATCTTACGCATTCTAGCCTCAGTATAACGCATTGCTGCTGGACTATCTCCATCAACAGAACCAAAGTTACCTTGACCGTCAACTAATAAATAACGTAAACTCCATTCTTGAGCCATACGAACCATGGCGTCATAAACAGATGTATCTCCGTGTGGGTGATACTTTCCTAAAACTTCTCCAACAATTCTTGCGGATTTTTTATGGGCTTTATTTGAAAAAACTCCTAAATCATACATTCCATAAAGAACTCTTCGATGAACTGGTTTTAAACCGTCTCTAACATCTGGAAGCGCTCTAGATACAATTACTGACATCGAATAATCAATGTAAGCTGATTTCATTTCATCTTCTATGTTAATAGGAATTAACTTTTCTCCTTCAGACATAAGTTGTTATATTAAATAATTATATTAGTTTCAAAACGTGCCAATATACAGCTTTTTAAAATTTTTTAAAGCTTTTAACAACACTAATTTCAAAGATTTATTAACAATGTTTTTATTGAATTTATTTACTATTTTTAAACTTAGATTAGCATATTTCCACTTTTTTTTGTCAATTAGCTGACAGACGAACTTAGGAACGGTTTTTGTTTTTACAATAGTAATTCACTAAATTTACATTTACTAAATATATATTATGGATGATAATTTTTCACCAAGAGTAAAAGATGTTATTACCTACAGTAAAGAAGAAGCTTTACGACTGGGACATGACTTCATTGGAACTGAACACTTAATGCTAGGCATCCTTAGAGATGGTAATGGCAAAGCAATACAAATACTTAATAACCTATCTGTTGATTTAGAACATTTGCGTCGAAAGGTAGAAATACTAAGCCCTGCAACACCTGGAACAGATATAAATACAGATAAAAAAAACCTACACCTTACACGCCAAGCAGAACGCGCACTGAAAACAACTTTTCTAGAAGCTAAAGTTTTTCAAAGCACTTCTGTAAGTACTGCACACTTATTATTGTGCATTTTAAGAAACGAAAACGATCCTACAACCAAGCTATTGAATAAACTTAAAATAGATTATGATCTAGCTAAAGAACAGTATATAAATATGACACCAAGCGAAGAAGAATTCTTGGAAAATTTACCAAGAGCGTCCGACTCATATAATGATGAATCAGGACAAGATGACAGTCTTAAAGAGAGTAATTTCAATAATCCCGCCAATAAATCCAATAAAAAGTCAAAAACGCCGGTTTTAGATAATTTTGGGAGAGATTTAACGGAAATGGCTGAGGAAGGTAAACTAGATCCTGTTGTGGGTCGTGAAAAAGAAATAGAACGTGTTTGTCAAATTTTAAGCCGACGCAAAAAGAACAACCCATTACTTATTGGAGAACCTGGTGTTGGTAAATCTGCTATTGCTGAAGGATTGGCTTTACGTATTATTCAAAAGAAAGTTTCTCGTATTTTATTCAATAAACGAGTAGTTACTCTTGATTTAGCTAGTATTGTTGCTGGAACTAAATACAGAGGTCAATTTGAAGAGCGCATGAAAGCGGTGATGAATGAATTAGAAAAAAATGACGATATCATTCTTTTCATCGATGAGATTCACACTATTGTAGGTGCAGGTGGAGCTACTGGCTCTTTGGATGCATCCAATATGTTCAAACCTGCATTAGCAAGAGGAGAAATCCAATGTATTGGAGCAACAACTCTTGATGAGTACCGCCAATACATTGAAAAAGATGGTGCCCTTGAAAGACGTTTTCAAAAAATAATTGTAGAACCAACATCTGTTGAAGAAACGATTACTATTTTGAATAATATCAAAAACAAATATGAAGATCACCACAATGTAACCTATTCGCAAGAAGCCATTGAAGCTTGTGTGAAGTTGACGGATCGCTACATGTCAGAACGTTTTCTACCAGACAAAGCTATTGATGCTCTTGACGAAGCAGGATCTCGCGTTCACATTACAAATATCGAAGTCCCTAAAAAGATTTTAGATCTAGAACGCCAACTTGAAGAAATAAGAGAACTTAAGAATGCTGTTGTTAAAAAACAAAAGTATGAGGAAGCTGCTAAACTTAGAGATGATGAAAAACGTATCGAAAAAGAATTAGCAATCGCTCAAGAACAATGGGAAGAAGATGCTAAAAATAACCGAATTGAGGTTACTGAAGATAACGTTGCCGATGTAGTTTCGATGATGACTGGAATCCCGGTAAATCGTATTGCGCAAACTGAAAGTAACAAATTAGCTAAACTACCTGAGCTTATTGAAAGCAAAGTAGTAGGTCAAAAAGAAGCTGTTTTAAAAATTGCTCGTTCGATTCAAAGAAATCGTGCTGGTTTGAAAGATCCAAACAGACCTATTGGTTCGTTTATTTTCTTAGGACAAACAGGTGTGGGTAAAACACAATTAGCAAAAGTATTAGCCAAAGAATTATTTGATTCTGAAGATGCTTTAGTTCGTATTGACATGAGTGAATACATGGAGAAATTTGCTATCTCTCGTTTAGTGGGAGCGCCTCCGGGATATGTTGGATATGAGGAAGGTGGTCAATTGACTGAAAAAGTACGTAGAAAACCGTATGCTGTAGTTCTTTTGGATGAAATTGAAAAAGCGCATCCGGATGTTTTCAATATGTTGTTACAAGTTCTTGATGATGGCTATTTAACCGATAGTTTAGGTCGAAAAATCGACTTTAAAAACACAATCATTATTATGACTTCTAATGTAGGAGCAAGACAATTGAAAGATTTTGGACAAGGTGTTGGTTTTGGAACTGCTGCTAAAGTTGCTCAAGCTGATGATAACTCGAAAAGTATCATTGAAAATGCACTAAAGAAAACTTTTGCTCCTGAATTCTTAAATAGAATTGACGATGTAATTGTATTCAATGCTTTAGAAAAACATGATATTGATTTAATTATCGAAATTGAATTGAAAAAGTTATATGCAAGAGTTGCTGAATTAGGATACAATTTAAAACTATCTGATAAAGCGAAATCATTTATTGCAGATAAAGGTTTTGATAGACAATTTGGCGCAAGACCATTAAAAAGAGCCATTCAAAAATACGTTGAAGATGCCTTAGCCGAAGAGATTATTACTTCTAAAATTGTATCCGGAGATGAAATTTTTATGGATATAGAAGAAGGTGCTCAAGAGCTAACTGTAAAAGTTCAGAAAGCAGAAGAGCCTACTAATTTATAATAAAATTTGTATAACTAAATAATAACAAACCCGTTACGTTTTTATAAACTAACGGGTTTTATTCTTTATATAAATACCCTTTAATTTAAAAACAAATATTTACATTTGGTTTTTATAAACAGTCTTAACAAAAATCGCTATATGTCTGAAAATAAAGTTATCCTTGGTAGTGAGGAATGGTGTTCATTTCCTGAATTAGGTATTCCTACTATAAAAGCAAGAGTAGATTCAGGTGCAAAAACATCTGCACTACATGCTATTAATATTGCTCCATTTATAAAAAATGAATCTAACTGGGTACGATTTGACATCAACCCTATTCAGAACAACCTTAAGACTGTTATCCATTGTGAAGCTCCTTTAATTGATAAACGAATCGTTAAAAGTTCAAGTGGTTTTAGAGAACAACGTTATGTAATTCAAACTAATTTGAAAATTGGTGAAGGATCATGGCCTATTGAAATGACGTTAACAAACCGTGACTCGATGGGTTTCCGTATGCTTTTAGGGAGAGAAGCAATGAGCGGAAGAGTACTTGTTGATCCAGAAGAAAAATACCTTTTAGGACAACCTACACCGGAGTCATTAAAAGAGTTATATGTGAATTCTGAAAAAGCCCCTACGGGATTAAGAATAGGAGTTTTAGCCAGTAATCCTGAATTATATAGTAATAAACGTATCATGGAAGCGGGTGAAATGCGTGGTCATGAAATGCATTTCTTAAATATTAAAGAATGTTATATGAAACTGGATGCACAAACTCCAGAGATTCATTACAGAGGCGGTATCATATTGAATCAATTTGACGCTATTATTCCAAGGATTCGCCCTAGTATTACTTTTTACGGTTGTGCATTAACCCGCCAGTTTGAAGCTTTAAAAGTATATAGTTTAAACTCGGCAAATGCCATCACGCAATCAAGAGATAAATTATTCTCCTTACAGTTGTTATTAAATAGCGGAATTGGCATTCCTACAACAGGATTTGCTAATTCTCCTTTAGACACTAATGATTTGATTAAAATGGTTGGTGGATCTCCATTAATTGTAAAATTATTAGAAGGAACTCAAGGAAAAGGTGTTGTACTTGCTGAAACTAAAAAAGCAGCCGAAAGTGTTATTAATGCTTTCAAAAGTGTAAATGCCAATATACTAGTTCAAGAATTCATCAAAGAGGCTGATGGTAAAGATTTACGTTTATTTGTAATTGATGGAAAAGTAGTGGCAACAATTCAGCGTGAAGCGATGCCAGGCGAATTTAGAGCTAACATCCACCTTGGTGGAACAGCTTCTATAATCAAACCAACTCCCGAAGAGAAAAAAATTGCTATTAAAGCAGCCAAAGCTATGGATTTAAAAGTAGCTGGAGTAGATATTATTCGTTCTTCTAAAGGGCCTTTATTGCTAGAAGTAAACTCTTCTCCAGGGTTAGAAGGAATTGAAGGTGCTACAAACAAAGATATAGCTGGTGAAATGATTAAAGCGATTGAGAAAAATTTTAAACACAGAATGTAAATAATCGCCAATGAACGTCTATTTAGATATCATTTTTAGAAGTACAGCGATCTACTTTTTTATGATTATCGCCTTGCGTATTTTTGGAAAAAAAGAATTATCTCAACTCAACACTGCTGACATCATATTAATCTTATTGATTAGTAATTCGGTTCAAAATGCAATGGTTGGAAACAACACTAGTCTTGCAAGTGGCTTAGTTGCTGCCTTAGTTTTATTTATATTAAATTTTATCTTAAAGAAAACACTATTTAAGTACACCAAACTAAGCGCTTTAATTCAGCAAAAACCTGAGGTTTTAATTCATAATGGCACCTTGGACTTTAAACTCTTAAGCAAGTTAAACATAAGCTCTGAGGAATTAAGAGAAGCAATGAGAGAACATGGCGTTGAACATTTTTCTGATGTAAAATTATAAATGCTAGAAATTGACGGAAACATTAGCATTATAACAGGAACTAATAATTTAAAGCAAACGCATTACAAAAGGCTAAAGAAATTAAAAAAGACAATCTATTAATTTTTTGAAACAAAAAAACCATCTTAGTTTAAGATGGTTTTTTTGTGCTTTTAAATTTATTTTTTAGATAAACAAACTAAGTATATAATAAACGATTGCTGCTAGCAAAGCCGAGATAGGAATAGTCAACACCCAAGCCCATAAAAGACTTACAGTAACTCCCCAACGCACTGCTGAGACGCGTTTAGTTAATCCTACTCCAATAATAGATCCTGTAATAGTGTGTGTTGTACTTACTGGAATCTTTAAATGTTCAGTGAAATACAAGGTCAAAGCTCCTGCAGTTTCTGCGGCAACACCTTCAAATGAAGTTACTTTGGTAATTTTTGAACCCATTGTTTTTACAATTTTCCAACCTCCGCTTAATGTTCCTGCGGCAATAGCAGAATAACATGCTAACGGAATCCAAGCTGGCATTTTGAACGCACCACTCTCTGATGGTAAAACAACATCCAACCAAGAATCCATATGTATTCCAGGATTAGCATTAATATAAACCGCAACGGCTGCTGCTATGATACCCATTACTTTTTGAGAATCGTTACCACCGTGTCCTAAACTAAATGCTGCAGAAGAAACTAACTGCATTTTTTTTAAGGCTGCATCTGCTTGATGTAGATTTAAGCTACTAAATATTAAACAAAAACAACTCACTGTTAAAATAATAAAAGCAACTAAAAACCACTTGATATTGTGAGGTTCAAAGGCGACACTCCAAAACTCAGAGTTCTCAAAACGAGGTAATTTTCCATCAGCTGTAATAACGTCGTAAGGAATCATTTGAACGTATACAAACCAAATTGTAGCAATCATTAAAGCAACGGTAAAAATCTTTGGATAGATACTTTTGCGTGAAGCATTAAGTAACCAAATAGAGATTAAATAAGAAGCCATAGCACCTAATAAAGGCGCCAAAACGATGAAGGCTATAATAATCAACACTCCTGATGGCATTCCACCATCTTTACTTGCTTTGTACCAGCTAACAATTTCATACCAATAATGTGTTGCCCCGTCAGCACCTATATAGGCTGAAAAGCCGTGCATTGCAATAGAGTGCGCAATTGCAGCTCCTGCAAAACCACCAATTAAAGTATGTGATGAACTGGATGGAATACCCAACCACCAGGTTAGTAAATTCCAACAAATGGCTGCGATTACTCCCGCAAGAATTACCACAAGAGTAATTTCCATGGTATTGGCCGTTTTAGCTACAGTATCTGCAACTCCAAAACCAAAAACCCAATAGGCTAGAAAATTAAAAAAAGCTGCCCATAGAACAGCTTGAAAAGGCGTTAATACTTTTGTAGCAACAACGGTAGCAATGGCATTTGCAGCATCATGAAAACCGTTGATGTAATCAAAAATTAAGGCTAGTACTATAATAACTAAAAGTAACGTCATAAACTTAGAACTTCAGAATGAAATAAAAATGAACTTTAAGAGTGTTTTACCGAAATAGATTCTAGAATACTAGCAACACTTTTACATTTGTCAGTAGCGGATTCTAAAACCGATAAAACTTCTTTGTATTTAATAATGTTCTTAGCATCAGTTTCGTTTTCGAAAATTTCAAAAACGGCCTTGTTATATACATTGTCTGATTTATTCTCTAATTTCGAAATTCTAGCACAAGCCGCTGTAATATTAGGAATGTTCTTGAAATTTTTCAACTCTTTTACAGCAGCATCAATATTCTGGCAAGCTTCAAGATTAATTTCAGTCAATTTTCTAATGGACTTAGTAATTTTATCTACTTGATACAAACGCATGATGCTTGAAGCTCCATGCAAACGGTCAGCTACATTATCAATTGCAGTTACTAAAGAGTGAATGTCTTCTCTATCAAATGGAGTAATAAAGTTTCTACTCAATTCTAAATTTGTTTGACGAGTGATATCTTCTCCTCTTTGTTCTAATTCATCAATTTTATGAAAAATCACTTCTCTTTCTTTTAAAGGAAGGTTTACCGCTTCGTGTAAATTTGAAGCCAATTCAATTAAATTACTTGATGCTTGTTCAAAAAGTGGAAAGAATTTTTTATCCTTCGGTACTAAAAACTGGAAAAGACTATTTAATGACATTTTGTTTATTTTTAAGGGTGCAAATTTAATTGATTTTTATCTTCGAAAACTAATCTAGTGCAATAAATCTTCTTCAATCTGGAAACTGTTCAAAAATGTAACTGTTTTCTCTATATCATAATGCAATATTCGGTCATCTTTTACAAAAGAAACTTCTTCGCGATAAGCATTCAAAAACATTTCAATAAATTCACTTGACTTCAACGGACTTCTAAACGCAATTGCTTGTGAAGCATTCATCAATTCAATTGCTAAAATACGTTCTAAATTGTCCATTACACGCAACGCTTTTGTAGCACCATTAGCTCCCATACTCACGTGATCTTCCTGACCATTACTAGAAACAATACTATCTACGCTTGATGGTGTTGCTAATTGTTTGTTTTGACTAGCAATACTTGCTGCTGTGTATTGCGGAATCATGAATCCTGAATTCAATCCTGGATTGTCTACTAAAAATGCAGGCAAATTACGTAAGCCTGATATTAACTGGTACGTTCTTCTTTCGGAAATACTTCCTAATTCAGCTAAAGCGATTGCCATAAAATCTAAGGCTAAAGCCAATGGTTGGCCATGAAAGTTCCCTCCAGAGATGATTTCATCACTTTCGATAAAAATATTAGGATTATCAGTAACCGAATTAATTTCGGTCTTAAACACTTTTTTCACATAGTCAAAAGCGTCTTTTGAGGCACCATGAACCTGTGGAATACACCTAAAGGAATATGGATCTTGAACATGTGTTTTCTCCTGCGCAATAATTTCGCTACCTTCAAGAAACTCTTTCACTCTTCCAGCAGTTACAATTTGTCCTTTGTGAGGCCTAATAAAATGAATCAATTCATGAAAAGGTTCTATTCTACCGTCAAAACCTTCTAAAGATATGCTGGCAATTAAATCCGCTAAATAAGAAAACTTATTTGCTTTTATCAAAATGTGAGCTCCATAAGCACTCATAAATTGTGTTCCGTTTAATAATGCTAAACCTTCTTTAGACTTTAAAATTATTGGTTCCCAACCAAAACGTTCCATTATTACTTTTGAATGCACTTTCTTTCCTTCAAAATAAACTTCTCCTTCACCTAATAAAGGCAATGATAAGTGTGCCAAAGGGGCTAAATCACCCGAAGCTCCTAACGAACCTTGTGTATATATGACTGGTAAAATATCATTATTATAAAATTCAATTAAACGATCCACAGTTTGCATCTGGATACCTGAATGACCGTAGCTTAATGATTGTATCTTTAGTAACAACATCAATTTAACAATTGTAAGGGGTACTTCCTCCCCTGTGCCACAAGCGTGTGATTTTACCAGATTTTCTTGTAGTTTGGATAGGTTTTCGTTCGAAATTTTCACATTACAAAGTGATCCAAAACCAGTGTTGATTCCGTATATAGGAGCTGAATGTGAAGCCATTTTTTTATCCAAATAATCACGACACTTTTGAATATTCACTTTCGCTTCTTCTGATAGTGCCAATAATTTATTGTGAGCTATAATTTCTTGCACTATTTCGAGCGAAAGAATTTCAGTACTTATATAATGTGTATTATCCATGTGGTTTTGAATTTTGAGTGCCAAAATTGATTAAATCAATATTAATAAACAACATATAATGGTTATAATTTAAAATATAGTTAAAAATATAGTCTGTATTTAAATTTCTGGCAATAAAAGGCTGAAAAATAGCACTTAAAATAGCTGTCTCTTTTTTAGTTATCCAAATAAAAAACTAAAAATGACCGCTAATAATTACAATAAACCAATTATTAGACAGAAAACGGTGTAATTAAATACCAATAATTTTGAAATCGTGAATTCTTACGAACCTTTCCTTAGTATTATTTCTGTTTTAAATAACAATAGTCTTGATTATCACCCTTAAAAATAGGAAATCTTAAACCTGAACCAATAAACTTAAGTTTTTTTAAAATATTCGTAAAACGATCTAAAAGGGTTTTTGAATTTTATAAAAAGCTGTATTTTTGAAAAACAACAATGATAAACAACAACGCAACATATCACTCTTCGATAACAACTCTAATTTGGGTTGGCACTGCTATAACGTTTACATTTTCTACTACAACTACAACCCCTTAGGGGTATACACTTTTACATATAACCGTATAATATTGTTATTTCTTTCGAGAGATAAAATTCTTGGGTGAATAATAAATATTCGCTTTTTTTCAAAATCAAAATGCACAACATGAAAGTATTAAAATTTGGCGGTACATCAGTAGCCAATGCCACAAATATAAAATTAGTCTTAGACATCGTTCAAAATCAAGCCAAACAAGAGCCATTAATCGTAGTGGTTTCTGCATTGAGCAAAGTGACCGATTTATTACAAACCGCTGCAGCAAAAGCGGCTTCTTGTGACGAGACTTACAAAACGTTAGTAATCGAAATTGAAAAAAAGCATTTAGACACCATTAAAGAATTTATTCCCGTTAGTGAGCAAAGCGGTTTATTGAGTCACATAAAAAGAATCGTAAACCACCTTGAAACGTTATTAGACGGTTGCTTCCTTCTAGGCGAACTATCTCCTAGAACAGCAGATACAATTTTGAGTTTTGGAGAATTATTGTCATCATATATTATAGCCGAAGCTTTAAAACAAAAAGTAACTAATTCAGGATACAAAGACAGTAGAGAGTTAATTAAAACCAACAGCAACTTTGGGAAAGCGGCAGTAAACTTTGATGTAACAAACGATTTAATTGCTACTTATTTCAAATCAGTTACCCATCAAGTAACGATCATGCCTGGTTTTATTGCGTCGTCACAAGACGGAATCACAACAACTCTTGGTCGTGGCGGATCTGATTATACGGCAGCAATTTTAGCAGGTGCCTTGGATGTTTCTGAATTAGAAATATGGACAGACGTAAACGGAATGTACACTGCAAATCCTCGTATTGTAAAGCAAGCCCAACCTATTGCTACTATTTCGTATCAAGAAGCGATGGAGCTGTCTCACTTTGGTGCTAAAGTTTTGTATCCACCAACAATTCAGCCCGTATTACGAAAAAATATTCCTATTCTAATCAAGAATACTTTTGAACCAGCAGCCGAAGGAACTTTTATTTCCAATAAGGCTGTCGCCAATGGGAATCCAGTAAAAGGAATTAGTCATATCGATAACATCTCGCTGATTACGCTTGAAGGACCTGGAATGATTGGGGTTTTAGGATCTTCAAAAAGATTATTCGAAACACTATCGCAGGCTAATGTGAATGTTATTTTTATTACACAAGCATCATCAGAGCATTCAATTTGTATCGGAATTTTGAATGCTGATGCTAATAACGCTGAGGAAGCTATCAACAAAGCATTCGAAATCGAAATTGCGCAAAACAAAGTGGAGCCTTGCATCGTTGAGAAAGACCTTTGCATTATTGCTCTAGTGGGTGAAAATATGAAAAACCACCAAGGATTAAGTGGTAAAATGTTTAGCACTCTTGGTAAAAATAATGTCAACATTCGCGCCATCGCTCAAGGTGCTTCTGAAAGAAATATCTCGGCAGTAATTAATGAGCGAGATGTTAAGAAAGCCTTGAACACACTTCACGAACGCTTTTTTGAAGAGAACACTAAACAACTTAACTTATTTGTTATGGGTGTTGGGAACGTAGGTGAAAAGTTTATCGAACAAATAAAACAACAGAAAAAATTCTTAAAAGAGAATTTGAAAATAAACTTGAGAGTGATTGCACTAGCCAATTCAAGAAAAATGCTTTTTGATGAGGAAGGTATTGATTTAAAATCTTGGCAAGGACTTCTTGATAATGGAGAGAAAGCAGACCAACAGCTATTTATCGAGCAAGTAAAAAACCTAAATTTGCGCAACAGTATTTTTGTTGATATTACTGCTAACGAAAGTGTTTCACAAACTTACGCTCATTATTTAAGAGAAAGTGTGGCGGTAGTTACTTGTAACAAAATTGCTTGTTCTTCTGCTTTTGATAATTATAAAAATTTAAAGAGTTTGTCACGCAGGTACAATGCCCCTTTCCTTTTCGAAACAAACGTTGGAGCAGGATTACCGATTATTGATACCGTAAAAAACTTAGTAGCTTCGGGTGATAAAGTGAATAAAATTCAAGCCGTATTATCAGGAAGTTTAAACTTCATCTTCAATAATTTTGATGCAAACAATTCTTTCCATGATGTGGTAAAAGAAGCCGGTGTTCAAGGCTTCACAGAACCAGATCCAAAAATTGACCTGAGCGGAATTGACGTTGCTAGAAAAATCTTGATTCTAATCCGCGAAAGCGGGTACCAAATGGAAATCGAAGACATTGCAAACGAATCGTTCTTGGCTGCCGAATGTATGGCAACGACAAACAATGACGACTTTTTTAAATCGCTTACACAATACGCAAGCCATTTTGAAGGAATTTTAGCGGAAGCCAATGCCAAAGAGAGTCGCTTGAAATTTGTAGCACAATTTGAAGATGGAAAAGCGAGCGTAGGATTGCAATTCATACCAAAAGACCATCCTTTTTACAACTTAGAAGGAAAAGACAATATTGTATTGTTCTACACCGATCGCTACGTTGACCAACCTTTATTAATCAAAGGTGCCGGTGCCGGAGCTGCAGTTACTGCCTCAGGAATTTTTGCCGATGTGATTAGAATAGGGAATGTTTAAAAAAAAGTTACTAAGTTACAGAGCTGCAAAGTTGCAAAGTTGTGAAGTTGTAAAGTAAAAAAATCTGTTTATAACCGCAAGCTTGCTATCTGTGAAACTCTGAAACTCTGAAAATCTGCAAATCTGAAACTTTGAAACTCGAAAGCTCTGAAACTCTGAAGCCTTGAAACTTTGAACCTTTGAAACTCTGAAACTCTGAAACTCTGAAACTTTGAAACTTTGAAACTCTGAAACTCTGAAACTCTGAAACTTTGAAACTTTGAAACTTTGAAACTTTGAAACTTATCAGCTAAGCAACTTAGAAACTATAAAAAAAATGAACGAAATAAAAATATTCTGTCCCGCAACCATTGCCAATCTATCTTGTGGATTTGATGTCCTAGGGTTGTGTTTGGACAATGTGGGTGACGAAATGATTATTAGAAAATCAGATCAAAAAGGCATTCGCATCACTAAATTAGTGGGTGCCGACTTACCGCTCGAAACAGAAAAAAACGTGGCTGGAGTTGCGGCTTTGGCAATGCTTGAAGCTTTGAAATCAGATGCGGGATTTGAAATCGAAATCTACAAAAACATCAAAGCCGGTAGCGGCATTGGTAGTAGCGCGGCTAGCTCTGCAGGTGCGGTTTTTGGAATCAATGAATTATTAGGAAGACCTTTTGAAATCAAAGATTTAGTGCAATTTGCCATGCAAGGCGAAAAACTAGCCTGCGGAAACGCCCATGCCGATAATGTAGCTCCTGCCCTTTTGGGTGGTTTTACGTTGGTTCGCAGTTATGCACCGTTGGATATTATCAAAATCGAAAGTCCGTCAGAATTGTATGCTACCGTGGTTCATCCTCAAATTGAGTTAAAAACATCGGATGCGCGTTCGGTATTGAAGCAAACAGTATCCCTAAAAAGCGCCATCATGCAATGGGGAAATGTAGGCGGATTAATCGCAGGACTGTATACTAAGGATTACGACTTAATTGGTCGCTCTTTGCATGACGAAATCGTAGAGCCTTTGCGCTCGGTATTGATTCCGGGATTTGATTTAATCAAACAAACCGCTTTAGAAAACGGGGCTCTAGGATCTGGAATATCCGGTTCTGGTCCATCTATTTTTGCATTAAGTAAAGGAGAAGCAACCGCAAACAAAATCGCCAAAGCCATGAGCGCAGTATATGACGAAATGCAATTACCGTACGGAATTCACGTGTCAAAAGTGAATCCTGATGGTGTGAGAGTAATAGCCCCCTAACCCCCGAAGGGGTATAAAATAATAAGATTAGATATTTAAAAAAGTTACGCAAAACACAAGTCACATCCGCATAGACTCCCTCCCCTTCGGGGAGGGCTGGGGTGGGGATCTCAATACAAATAAAATGAAATACTACAGTTTAAACCATAACGCACCAAAGGTTTCTTTTCAAGAAGCCGTAATTCAAGGATTGGCCAGTGATAAAGGATTGTATTTTCCAGAATCGATCACGCCACTACCACAGTCTTTTTTTGATGGTATCGAAAATTTATCAAACGAGGAGATTGCTTTCACAGCGATTCGCCAGTTTGTGGGAGACGAAATTCCAGAAAACGTATTAAAAGAGATCATCGCCGAAACCCTTTGTTTTGATTTTCCGGTGGTGGAAGTTGAAAACGGAATCTATTCTTTAGAGCTATTCCACGGGCCAACCATGGCTTTTAAAGATGTGGGAGCACGCTTTATGTCGCGTTGTTTGGGGTATTTTAACAAAGACAAAAAAAACAGTAAAAATACCGTGCTTGTAGCGACTTCTGGCGATACAGGTGGCGCGGTGGCTAGCGGTTTCCTTGGTGTGAAAGGCGTTGATGTTATTATATTGTATCCTTCGGGGAAAGTGAGCGATATTCAAGAGCGCCAATTGACAACCCTAGGACAAAATATTAGAGCTTTAGAGGTTGACGGATTTTTTGACGACTGCCAAGACATGGTTAAAAAAGCGTTTCTAGACGACAGTTTGAAGCAACACAATTTAACGTCGGCAAACTCCATTAATATTGCGCGCTGGTTGCCCCAAATGTTTTACTTTTTCTTTGCTTACAAAGCCTTGAAAAAACAAAATAAACCATTGGTTTTCTCTTGTCCTTCTGGGAATTTCGGGAATATTTGCGCGGGAATCATCGCTAAAAAAATGGGCTTGCCTATTGCACATTTCGTTGCATCAACCAATGTAAATGACACGGTGCCCCGCTTTTTGGAAAACGGAATCTACGATCCAAAACCATCTAAAGCGACCATTTCGAACGCGATGGATGTAGGGAATCCTAGTAATTTTGTGCGCATCCAAGAAATGTACAACAACGATTTGGAGCAATTCAAAAAAGACTTTTCTTCTTTTACATACAACGACGCCGAAACTCTAGAAGCCATGAAAACCATTTACAACGGCAACGGATACATCGCCGAGCCACATGGCGCTGTTGGATACTTGGGTTTGAAAAAAGAACTGGTTAATCACCCTGATGCTATTGGAATCTTCTTAGAAACTGCCCACCCTATCAAATTTTTAGACACCGTCGAACCGGCTTTAGGTATTAGCTTACCGATTCCGACGCAAATAGAAAGTGTGCTGAATAAGGATAAAGTAAGTACCAAAATCAAAACCTACGAAGAGTTTAAAGCATTTTTAGGATAAACAATACCAATATCAAAAACGACTAAAGTGATTTTACTTTAGTCGTTTTTTTTGTGCTTCATTTGGGCATGCCCCTACTTCCACTACGTTACAGTAGCGTGATACTGTACTAAAAAAGTGTGTAAAGTAAAAAAGTTGTAATTTTAAATTATGACAAATAAACTTACATACTATGAACCTTACACACGCTCAAATTTCGGAATTATTGTTGAATATAGCAAATTCTGAAAATGGAACAAACTTACTGATGCAAATGACATTAGATGCTTTTATGAAAAGTGAACGACATCTACATCAACTAGAGCATCCAGGAGATTCTGCAAATGGATATCGTACAAGGAAAGCACGAGGATTTGGTAAAGAAATGGTTTTAAAAGTACCTAGAACAAGAAATGGAACATTTTATCCAGTGCTTTTAAATGTGCTTCGCAATGAAGATGAAGAACATCGCAAGTTGATTTTTAGTTTATATCGCCGAGGCTTAACAACCGAGCAAGTTAGTGATGTTTACGAAGAAATTTACGGAAAAGAGTACAGTAAGCAGCAGATCAGTTATTTAATGAAAGATAGTCGCGAGGAAGTTTCAATTTGGCTTAAGCGCAAATTAGATTCTCACTATTTAGTGTTTTATATAGATGCAACTTTTGTTCATACTCGAAGAGAAAAATCGGTCAGCAAAGAGGGATATTATACTATATTAGGCATTAAAGAAGATGGTTCTAGAGAAGTCCTTAGTATTGTAAATCATCCTACAGAAGGAGCTTTGTTGTGGCAACAAGAATTAGAATCATTAAAAGAACGGGGTGTTCAGAGTGTTGGCCTAGTTGTCTCAGACGGCTTAACGTCAATAGAAAATGCCATTGCAAGGTCTTTTGTTAATGCTCAGCATCAGTTATGTGTAGTGCATCTCAAACGTAATATTTTAGCAGTTTTTCCTAGAACAAAACGTTTAGAAATAGGTAAGGAACTTCTTGAAATATTTGCAATAGAAACAAAAAACATTACCGTAGTAGAAGCATTTGAAAATTTATGTAAATTCGTAGAAAAGTATAAAAAAAGTTATCCTAGTTTAAAATCATTTTCAAACCAGCGAAATATAGCATATTTCACCTATTTAAATTATCCAATTTCGATTCAGAGAATGATTTATTCAACCAACTGGATAGAACGTTTAAATCGAGATTACAAACGGGTATTGAAAATGAGAGGAGCAATGCCAAGCTCAGAATCGGTACTTTTTTTAATGGGATCAGTGGCTATAGAAAAAGAATATAAATCCTATGTTTATCCCGTATCAGTTTTTAGAGAGATTGAAGAATTAAAAAGAATAATAGAAAAAGAAGAAGTCTAGTTCCGCTACGCTTCACTAAACTTCTTCTTTTTCTATTGAAATAATAATAATAACTTTTACACACTTTTTAATACACTACCAGTAGCGTCGGGCTGTACGCTACAATCTCCCGCAAAAAAAAGCGGGAGGATTTCCACTGCCATCCCTCATGCGCATACATTTTCGTACCACAATAACTGCTGTAGGAAAATTTGCTAATAAAATTCATTTCAAAACTTTAACATTTGCTTTTAAATGCTATATTTGTTGGAGAAACAACTGTATTCTATTACATAGCAGTTAACTTAAAAAATTACACTTTGTGATGATATTGTGTGGTTGTAATATATTTTAACGCCGAATTTTGCGGTGAAAAATTCCTTGCTTCACTCCTACTAAGAAAATAATCTGCAATCCAAAAAGTTGTCGTTTATAAAAGAAAATTAGAACAGTTTTATGTGAAATAGATTCTGGCGAAATCGTCAAGCCGAAAATAATTTGCTTGAATTAAAGTGATGCAGTTTGCGTCGAAATAGATTGTGGCGAAATCGTTAAGCCGAAAGTAATTTGCTTCAATTAATGCGATGCAGTTTGTGGTGAAAAATATTGTACCGAAATCATTAAGCCGAAAGTAATTTGGATTAATGAAAATGATGCAGTTTGTGGCGAAAAGTATTGTGCCGAAAAATTGAATAACGAGAAATCCTTGTGTTGATAAAAACATATTACAACAGCGGTTTGCATAAATGGCGAAATATGTGGTAAATTCACGTTTATCTTTCGCAAGAAATTTTATCTTAGCCGAAAATAATCGGTTACGAAGTTCGCCACTTTTGCAAGCCGCGACACGTTGGCAGAAATAATAGAAAATATGTGGTCAAAACTGAAAGAATTATTTGCGTCTTCACATCCTTTGGATTTGACAATTATTGATGAAACTAATTTGAAATTGGATACTTTAGTTAAATCCTTAATGGAAGAATTAATAACTAAGGATATTTGCTTAAAGCTTGAAGGTAAAAAAGTTGATATTATTATTCCAAAAGACTTTGGTGCTACAGTTTACAAATATGCAATTGATGAAGAAAAAGCCCATTATGATGCAAACGGATTATCGACTTCAAACGGCAATTTTAGTATTACGACTAAAAATAATATAATTTGTTTTAAACTTATTATTAATTCTCGCGTATTTGAGGATTCATTATATCTTAGTACAGTAACTCATGAATTCACTCATGCAGTTGATTTTTCAGAATACATAAATAAATATTCAAACCCATTTTTAATGAATTCTTCTATGAAAAATAAAAATTATTATCGAGAATTTTACTTGTGGACTGAATATAACGCAAAAAAGAAAGGGTTATTAAGATACCAAAAAGAACTCGACAAGGATAACTTAAAATTATCTATTACAGTAAATGATTTTATTCATGATGTAGAAAGCGAAATTTATAGTTTGCCAAAACTATATTCTTTAATGCATTTTTTTGCTAGAGTTTTTGTTTGTAATTATCAAGGCTATAAATTTAATATAGACAATTATGTGAGTAATTTTTTAATCTGTAAGTTTGGTTCAAATGTATTTTTAATTCAAACAACCATTGAAAAAATCAAAAACTTTAAAGATTTTGAAAAAAAGAAAGTAATTCTCAAATATTTAATTTTTCCATAATAAAGTACTTCTGCTAACAGCGGTTATTACAGATTTATCTCTACCTATAACCCCTCCTATTTTACTCATTGAAAATCCTTGTGAACGAAGTGTAGCAATTTCGTATCTTTGTTCAATCGTTAAATGTGACATCTTTTTTTTGTGCTTAGTAACCCAAAAATAAGAGAAATTTTTTTCGTAGCCTACTGATAAGTCTTGAAGATCTAGATCTTCAAGACTTATCAGTAGGCTTTATTTAAACAAATAAGGAGTGTTGCATTTATCACTTGAATATAAGAACAAATAAAACATGAAAATCAAAAAAAGTAATTATATATTTGAATTGATAGAAATAGTTGCCACGAAAGAACTCCTTGAAAATGCTTTATTTACTTGATTTCTAGCAGGAGTTCTTTTTTACAATGTTGCTAAAAACAGTTTGGGAATGTTGACTTTGATCTTCTGTATTTCATTTACAAATTGACTAACATCCAAGAAACAAAAAGAAAATTGGCTTAAAAACCTTATTAATAACAAAAAAAATGAAACTAAAAATTATCCAAATTTCATTGTTTTTAACTTTATTTATTTTACAATCTTGTAAAAATAAATCAAAAGAAGAAAATAATCACATTCAAGTTACTTCTGTAAATAATCATATGGAAGTAGATACCATAATTTCTCAAAGACAAAATAAAAAAAGTATGGTTGTTAAAACCGTTACTAATGCTACAAAAACATATAAAGATACTTTACAATATTTACAGGAAGGAGAAAATGAAGACAATATATATTCAATTTTTTTAACCAAAAAGTTGGATACAATTCGTATCGTTTTAGAAAATAATGAATATCTTACAAATGATTCCACAAACAAAATGTATGTTGCTGAATGGGAAAATATTTTTGTGACCTCAGGTGGAGATAGCGAAATAAAATATCAACAAGCATTTATGAAGAGAATGATTGAAATAAAAACAAAAAAATTCAAATAAAATTACTACAAATTGCAGTTTGCAAAAATGGCGAGATATGTGGTAAATTCACATTTGTATTTTGCAAAAAATTTAATTTTATTGGAAAATATGCGGTTATTAAATTCGTCAATTCTGCAAGTGATGACACGTTGAGCGTAATTATGTAGGAGGGACAAAAATAAAGTAAAAAATAGAAAATGATAGAAAATTTACCCTCATATATTACTTGGACTTTTGGACTAACAACAGTTTTGACTTTGTTCCTTTTTATTTGGACAATTGGAAATTCAAATTCGGAAACAACACGAAAAAAATCAATGTCAATTTTAATCGGTTTGACAATTTGGTTAATAATTCAAACTGGTTTGACGCTAAAAAATATTTACAAAACAGACACAAATTTATTTCCACCTAAAATTATGTTGTTTGGAATTTTACCTACAATATTGACAATACTATTTTTATTCGCTACTCAAAAAGGACGACAATTTATAGACAGTTTACCTCTCAAAAATTTGACTTATTTGAACGTTGTAAGAATTCCAGTTGAGCTTGTTTTATTTTGTCTTTTTCTCAATAAAGCAATCCCAGAACTAATGACTTTTGAAGGACGAAACTTTGATATTATTGCTGGTATAACAGCACCAATTATTGTTTATTTTGGACTATCAAAAACCAAATTAGACGACAAGGTAATTTTAATTTGGAATTTAATTTGTCTTGGACTTCTAATAAATATAGTTATAAATGCTTTATTTTCTGCACCTTCACCAATACAGAAATTTGCATTTGAACAACCTAATATAGCAATTTTGAATTTTCCCTTTAGTTGGTTACCGACATTTATAGTTCCAATAATATTATTTGGACATTTAACTTCGATTAGACAATTATTAAAACGAAAAAAATACTAAAAACGTCAAATAACGAACGCACAACTTCGATTTGCAAAAATGGAGAAATTGCGTTAAATTCAAGTTTATCTTTTGCAAGAAATTTTATATTTGTAGAAAATATGCGGTTATGAAGTTCGCCACTTCTTGAAGCCGCGACACGTTAGCGGTCAGCAGTGTTGGAGCGCAGAGAAAATTGAATAAACAAAAAGCAGAAACTTTAAAAGTAAAATTTCAATCAGTTTTTATTAGCTTTTTAAAGTAGAAAAAGAATGTTTAGTAGAAACCAATGACGACAAAATATAATGAAATATTTGAGCAACTTTTGACAGAATACAAACTGTCAAATGACTTTATATTTTCAGTCAACTTTCCGACAGAGGTTAAAGATATTCTTTCTGACCAAATATTATTGACGAAATTTGGTATTACATTAAAATCATTTGATAGACTCTATAATGCAAATGAGAATTGGGAAAATCAATCTATAATTGAAGACAACGAGAACCATTTTCATGTTGACTCATATATAGAGCCTGTTAACAATAAAAAAGCATTTATGCTTGGTGTAAAAACTATAACTTTATTAGCGGACAAATTTCAAAAAGAAAAAATGAATAATATTAGGTTTTGGTACTCTTTTCAGACACCCGAACTCGGAAGGCTTCATGCAAGTGAAAACAATCTAGAAGAAGCAGATGATGACTATTTTATTAGTGACCGATTAAGCTTTTTTAAATTGCGTGACGGAGAGGATGTCATTACAATTAGCGAATTTGAAAATAAATTTTGTGCAATCTTAATAATAGATATTTAAAAATAAAACTCAAAAAATAAAAAGTAGAAACTTGGAAAGTGAAATTTTTACTAGATTTTTTTAAATGTTTAATGCATAAAGAAGATGTTCAAGACAAAAAAAAGAATTAAATTTGGAATAATTAGGAATGGACATACATAAAACA
Source organism: Flavobacterium sp. PL002 (assembly GCF_054165825.1). NCBI lineage: Bacteria > Pseudomonadati > Bacteroidota > Flavobacteriia > Flavobacteriales > Flavobacteriaceae > Flavobacterium > Flavobacterium sp. PL002. The sequence goes on from NZ_CM135110.1 coordinate 30,309, forward strand.
TAAACTGCCGAACCGCTAACAGCGCTTTGTAAAGATGGCTAAATATGTGGTAAGTTCATGTTTATTTTCGTAAGAATTTTTATCTTAGTCCAAAAAATATAGGTTACGAAGTTCGCCACTTCTTGAAGCCTCGAAACCTTACTGATATTAAAAAAACCGATATGGAAAAAGTATTTAAAAAAGACATTCTTAACATTTATTCTAAATTTCAAGATAATATTATTCAACAATTAGAATATCATCATTATGTATTATCAATAATTCTTATCGAAAAAAATTTAGATAAAGAAAATCAAATTGAAAAGTACTTAGGAGTTCAACAAAAAAAAAACATTTGATAATGCAAAAAAGAATCTAGAGAAGGATGGCGAAGGATTAAGAAAAATAACTAATGAAATTATTTATAAAAATTATTATCAAATATATGAAGAGTATATTGCCTCCTTATTTTATGCTTTATTCTCTCACTATCCAAAATTTATCAAAAAGGATAATGATAATTTATTGGTTCAATACTCTAACATTTTTGAAAATGAAAGCATTGATTTTGTAAAAAATGCAATCATAGAAAAAAGAATTAAAGAATTAATGCAGAGTAACAATGTTACTAACATTATAAAAAAGTTTAAAACAATTTTTTGTATTGATATCAATATTGATAAAAATGAGATTGATTTTCTTAAAATTTTTGCGTTAAAAAGAAATTTACTAACACATAATAATGGAAAAGTTAATTCAATATATTTAAATGAGCTTGAAAAATTAAATATTAAAACTGGCTTAAAACTTAATGAAAATATTTTTTCTGATTCAAATGATAGTGACAAAGTTCTTGCAGATATTATGAGTATTTCTCAAAAAATAAGAGAAACTATATTACAATTTGAAAAACAAGTTACAAAACACCATCAAAACATCAGCTAATAACGGTTAGCAAAAACCACAAACGCTTGGACAACTTCTTGAAAATCCTGTCGGATTTTCTATTAGGTTTTTATTTATTATATAACCAGTAATAATAGATTAAAATTCAAATCCTTTTTAAAATATCCTCTTTACAATGAAAATATTCAAATACATAGTGATCAGAATTTTAGTTTTAATAGGCTTCTTGACACTATTATGGAATAATGCTTATTACCTTTTGCCAGAAAGTTTGCAAGAAGGTAAATTCAGTTTTTTTTCAGAAGCAGTTGTTTTTTTAAGAATAAGTTTGTTATTTGTATTTTTGTTTTTGTGCTATACACTTTATGAACTCAATAATTTTAATAAAAACAGTCAGTATCAATTACGAAATACTGCAATTGTTTTTAGCCTTACTTTAATATTAATAGCAACACCCTTAGTTATATACAACATAAAATATTAGCTCAAATGAAATTTATATTACCCTTTCTTTTTCTGTTATTTTACTCCCATTCTTGTTTTGCACAGGAAGGATATCCAGAACCTGAAAAAACTACAAGCCGCCTTTTTTATATACAACACAGCAACAACCACAATACTTATGTTTATGATGCCAATATAAAAGATGGTGTTATTAATTCGACTGCCCCTATTGACGAATACCAAATTGTTTACACTGAAAACGGAATAAAAAAACCACTGTCTATCATTCAAAGAAAATTAGCTTATGGAATGATTTTAGAAGAATCAAAAACAAACTCATATAAACTACGTCTCGCTGCATCAGACAAACTATACTTCTATCTTAACTATAGTCATAACAAAGGCGCCAGAATTCATGTTATTGTCAATAATCACAAAATGTATTTAGACAAGATGTTCGTACAGCTCAAGGATGGTTTTCTTGGACTTCAAGCAAAAGCTGATTTTGTATTGTTTTATGGAAAAGACTTTAGCTCTGGAAAAACAATTATCGAAAAAGTTATAATTGATTAAATTATTTAGTTTGTCCATTTATAACTTCAATTATAAAATTAAAAGCTGAATAATAACTAACGATTCATTTATAAAAAAAACACTAATCCCATAAATTATTAAAACCAAAAAATTAAAACCAAAAAATTAAATGCAAGAAAACTTTAAATACATCGCAAAACTATCTGGATCTGCCTTATTTAGTTTTATAAAAATCAATCTTTTAGGTACTATCTCTACTATTATTGTAGTCGTTATTGGTTTTTTCCTGTTGACACAAGACGTTAATGTGGGCAGCTCTGGTCATGCTACACCTATTCCGTTTATAATAGCAACTTTTATTTTAAGACCTGTTAGCACAATTTTATTTTCTATCGTTTTCTTTTCTAGTTCTGCTTTATTTTTAACATTCGGAAATAAATACATTATATCAAAACTTGTTAACCGAATTACGATTGATAAAGGAGAAGGTTATCTTGTTGCACTATTAGATAAGCTAATGTTGAAATACAAAAAACAACAACCAGCCATTTTAAGAAACGCTGGAGACTTTTCTATTCAAAAATTAAAAGTAATACAAGACATTAAAAATGACAAAACAGTAAACAAATGGCTTAGAAAAGTTATTGTTTTAGGGATGGGAAAAATAAGACTGGATGGTATCGAATTTAATGATGAGAATCAAAATCCTTATGATATTATAAGAAATAGAACTATTGAAAGTTTGAAAAACATAATGGAACCTAGCCGAAAAATGATTTGGATGATATTTGCTTTACAATGGGCAATTTTACTATTTATTTGGTCTTCTAATTTTTAATAAAAAAGATGTTTCATGTAAAACTAAAGTTTAAAAATGTTCCAAAACAGGTATTCTAGTAGTATTACGATATTAATTTAAAGCTTCATTACACCGCCTTTTCTTTCTTTTTGCTTAAAAACTTTTCTTATATTTGAGATTATATAGCTTCACTTCTAAAACAATTAAGTGATTTCAGAACTGTAAACGCTATGTTTTCATGATGTTAAATGCATTTTAAACTATCTTTTTTATCTGCAGTTTTCAATCTTTATAACTGTAGAAAAAGTATAAGATGCAAAATACAAATCTGTAATTAATTTTTTATGCCGCAAAAAGACACTCCACAATTAGATCAAGATAAAAATATTTCTTTTCAAAAAAAAGTATGGATAACTACGGCTATAATTACTTTTACAATCAGTGCATTATTACTTTTTAAAGCTACTTTTAATGTGTTTTTATTAATATTAGCAGGAACTTTAATTGCTGTTTTTTTTAGAGGTTTAAGTGATTTTATACAACGTAAAACAAAATGGAAAGAAAATGTATGTGTTGCAATTTCTATTCTAGGAACGTTGTTTATTGTTGCAGGATTGTTTTGGTTAATTGGCGCCAAGGTGCAAACCCAAATGACAGATTTGATGGAAACCTTACCCAAAACAATTGAGAATGTAAAAATACAAATGAATAACAGCATAGTGGGTGAAAAAATTATAGACAAACTATCTTCTAAAAATTCTACCGATAAAGTACAAGTTTTTGCAGGACAGTTTTTCCAATCAACATTTGGTGTTTTTGGAGATATTTATGTTATTTTATTCATTGCTATTTTCTTTACCGTATCACCTCAAACTTACATCAAAGGAATTGTACAATTAATCCCTGTAAAAGGTCAAGATAAAGCAAATGATGTTCTCGATAAATTAAACAAACAATTACGGAACTGGCTTAAAGGAAAGTTGTTTTCTATGTTTGTAGTTTTTATTTTAACAGCAATTGGATTAGCAATAATTGGCATGCCGCTTTGGTTGGTTTTAGCACTACTAGCGGGCTTAATTAGTTTCATTCCTAACTTTGGGCCTTTACTTGCTTTAGTTCCAGCGGTATTAGTTGGTTTGATGCAAAGTCCTGAAACAGCGGCATTAGTTGTAGGACTTTATGTTTTAATACAGTTTGTTGAAAGTAATTTTATTACTACGCTCGTACAGCAAAAATTAATTGATATGCCTCCTGCCCTCATTATAATTGCACAACTTTTAATGGGTGCGCTAACTGGAGGATGGGGTTTAATTTTGGCTACGCCAATAATTGTCATTCTAATTGTTTTAATTCAAGAATTATATATCAAAGAGCGAGACAATTAAACTTTTATTTCAAAAAGAATTAATGCCATAAGCCTTTTTAGTTTAGTAGAAACTAAAACAGGTTTAGCCTACCCATTATCATACTAAATATTCATAATCAAATAAACGACCATAAATAGCTAAAAAATGCTATTGAATAATTGTACATAAACTATAGATTTTAGTTTTTATGGTAAAAGGAAATGTAAATTACTTAACTTCGTTAGTAACTACATAAATATATTTTAATGTGTCCCAAACAAATTGGAATAAAACGTTGAATAATTATATAACCACACTAATACTATTTAAGATGATGAATAAAAAAATATTAGCCATTATTGTAGTCGCAATTGTAATTTTTTCTTGTGAAAAAAGTAAAAAACAAACCCCCGAAACAAATGAGAATAGTCAGTCTCAAGAAATAGTTTCTAAAAAAATTGACATAAAAGAGCTTAAAGGTTCTGGATTTGAACCTGGTTGGAGTATTTTAATATCTCAAAAAAATAAAAGAAATTTTAGCTTTGAACTACTAACATTACTAGGTCAACAGAAAACAACGGGAACCCTCTACTTAGAAAGTGACTTTATAGAAGAACAAAACGCAATCGTTTCCTTTAAAGGTACCGATACCGATGGAAAAGAAATTACAGTCACTTACTTACTAAAAAGCTGTCTTGACATGGCTGGCAATGAAACAGGCGGCATCATTGATGTAAAATGGAATGAAGAACAGTTTAATGGTTGCGGTAATTATTTAGTTAACTATAAATAAATAGTCTCGTATCGTTTTATTAAAATGTAAACTTCAGAAACTGATAAGGATATTTTAAACTGTAAAATAAATCACGAAAATTATGATTGAGCTTTTGAACAAATATTATGTTTCACAAATAGTTGTTCTATTGTAAATTAATAAAAATCGGTTAAGGAAACTTAATCGTTTTTTTTATGTCTTTTATTTATGAGATTGGTTTCTATATCATTAGTAATTATTAAAACGCTGATTTTTATCTAGAACGAACTGAGAACCATTAATTCATATTGACTAAAATTGATGTGACAAAAAAATAAATTGGATTGTAGTGTATTGATTCTGATATTAAAAACAAGCACAAAACTATTTAAAACCTAATAATGGTCTAGCTGTTTTATCAATAAACAAAAAAAAACAGCTGTAAATAAATAGTGAAAATTTCTATTTACTAAATTTTACAACTATTTCAATAAAATTATTCATTTATTTAAAGCACTAAATATCAATCACTAAACTAACAAATAACAGACTCTAGTAGCCCAATTAAAAGTTAAATAAATACTGTGGCACAGTTGTTGGATTTACAGTAAATGTATATACGAAATGAATAAAAAAATTAAAAATATAATTGTAAAATATAGAAAATATGAAAACTTTAAAACTAATAGCCGCTGGAATAATTCTACTTATAACAAGCACATCAAATGCGCAACTTTCGATTAACCTCAACATAGGAAACGCTCCTGTATATCATAACAATACTAATGTAGCTGTAGGCTATTATTACCTACCAGATATACAATCATATTATGATGTACGTGCCAATCAATATATTTATTTAAATAGAGGAAACTGGGTACGCTCAAGAAACCTACCTACTCAATACCGAAACTATAATTATAAAACTGGATATAAAGTAGTGCTTAATGATTATCACGGTAACGAACCTTATAGAAACTATAAAAATGATCACACAAAATATTATGTTGGATATAGGGGTTCAGCTCAAAAAGTAGTTTTAAACCGTAATAACAATACTGTTGTTTACAACAATAATAAAAACTATAAATACAATGGTTACAACCATTATGATAAAAAAAATAATCACAGACGTTAATTAATACTATAAAGAGCTTCAATAAGAGGCTCTTTTTTTTGGTTGTAACCAAAGTAAAAAAATCAAGAGAATATTTTTCTTAGCAAATCATTATTACACAACTTTATAAATATCGAAACATATATGAACTTAACTTAGTTTTTGTGAAGAAATAAAAAACATCTTAATTACTTGTTTTTAAATGCAGTAAATGCCTTCTGAGTCCCTATTAAAAAACCAACAGTTTCTATAAAAGTATGTAAAATGAAAAATAAATAGTATTTTAGTACCAAATCTAAACTTTCAGTAAAGTTAGATTAGCATTTTTTGTTAAATCAATAATTTACAACTACTATGTTTACGTTAGAACAAATAAAACAAGCTTACGATAAAGTAAAAACAGGAGCTGATTTTACTAATTACATTCAAGAATTAATTACCTTAGGCATAAAAGGATATGATACCATTACTGCAGATAGTCGCGTAGTATATTACGGTGCTGATAACTATGAAGTAAGTACTGATAAAAAACACGATGATTTCGTTATTGCAGCTACTCCTAACAAAGAACGTTTTATTGAGTACATCGTAATGCATCAAAGTGGTCAAACTGATTATATTACTTTTTGTGAGCAAGCCGCACAATGCGGAATTGCAAAATGGCGCATCGATATTATTGACATGACTTGTACCTACTATTCTACACAAGGAGAAGCTATTATCATAGAAAAAATACCAACTTAAACACGTTATTTTTTTTCAATTTAAAACAAAAAAAACGGGAAATATCCCGTTTTTTTTATGCTTATATGTAGATTTTAGAATTTAAAATTCAATCCTGCTGTAAATGTAGTTCCGTTAAATCCAAACTGGTTTACTTCCCATGGATATTTAAAACGACCTCCTAAATCAGTTACCACATCACCTTTAGTATCGATTACATCAGGATAAACATTGAATAAATTGTTTACCATAACGTTTGCTGATATTGTATTTGTAATCTTGTAGGCAACTCCTAAATCAGTAAGAATCTTACCAGAGAATGTTTGATCTTTTCCTGGATCAGTAGCATGTTGCCAAGTCACTTCACCAAAATAAGTATTGTTTAAGATAAATGTAGCTTTCTTGAAATCATAATTAGCTCCTAACAATACTTTTGTATTAGGTCTCGCGCTTAAAATTCTAGCTTGCTCCTTACGATCAAAAATATCATATCCATTTGCTTTCAAGATTGCTGGTGTATCAATTTTACCATTGATTTTAGTTTCAGCAATATTTGATGCTAAGCTTAAACCAAGTTTACCCTCACCTATTTTCAAGTTTTTATAGTTCAACACGATATCAACTCCTTTTGTAGTTGTGTTAATAGCATTAATAAAGAATTTCATACTTGTAATGTCATTTGCAACTAGTACTGCTTCTACTGGATTTGTTGTCGTATCGTCACCATCAAAACCTACTTCACCTGAAAATAACACACGGTCATTAACTTTAATATGATAAAAGTCAAGCGATGCAGAAAAATTAGCACCAGATCTAAAGGTGATACCTGTAGAAATATTTTGAGATTTTTCAGCATGTAATTTTGGAACCCCTAAACCACTTACTGCTGGATCAACGTTGTTAAAAGTTCCTTGGTTTGAGATAGTTCCCCCAGAAACAAGCGTTTGAATGTTACTCAAATAAATTTGGTGTAAAGCCGGAGCTCTAAAACCTGTGCTAAACGAAGCTCTAACTGTAACGTCATTTGTTAATTTATAACGAGAATTTACTTTCCAAGAAAAATTATCTCCAAAATCAGAATAATTCTCATAACGTAACGATCCTCCAATTAAAAAAGCATCAGTAACGTCATAATCTAAAGTTGTATACACACCTACATTGTTACGATCTTTCTTTAAAGCATTTGCTGGTTGTAATCCTGGGAAAGATTGTGCTCCTCCATCTACATAAGATTCCACTTGACCTGCTCGAGCTTCAAATTGTTCTTTTCTAATTTCGGTACCAAAACCAAAAGTTATTTTATCAAAACTTCTAGAGAAATCAGCATTTCCTACTAATTGACTAAAGGTATATCCTCCCACATTAAATTCTGTTGGACTACTTGCTCCTAAATCCACATTTAAAGTATTACCTACAGTATAATCTACTTTGTTAGATCCTGCAGTTAAACTAAAATCTGAATTAAAACCTAATATTGAAGTTCTTAATCCTACAGAACCTAAATTATCAAAAACATCTGTATTAAATGTAGGTTGGAAACCATTATAAGTCGTTCCAGCATCATGTAATAAATTATTTGGATCAGCAACCCAATAAGGCGTTCTGTTTAATGCAAAACTTGTTCCTTTACGGATGTTGATATCTCCAAATGCATATAAAGTAGTTTTATCCGAAAGTGGGTACTCTGCATTAACAACTAAAGCTCCCATTTTAGTATCTGGCTGACCAATGTTCATTCCTAAATCAGGATTGTTTTTTAAATAATCGCCCCACATTGGATCATTTGCTTCAACTCCAAATAAACCATCTCTTCCTGGTTTTCCTGCTCTATTTGTTTTGTTTTGATCTAAGTACGAAAGATTAAAATTCACAAAACCTTTCTCAGCAATTTTAAATCCTGAATTTAAATCAGCACCAAAATTAAAACCATCTCCTTTTGAAGTAATTCCCGAAGTTAAACTAACCTCTGTAAAATTAGTTTGCTTTTTAAGGATGATATTTACTACACCCGCAATAGCATCTGAACCATATTGTGAAGATGCACCATCACGCAAAACCTCTACTCTTTCGATAGCAGAAAACGGAATACTTTTCATATCTGTTCCTACTTCTCCTTTTCCAGGAGTATCATTGATATAAACAAGTGCACTTTGGTTTTTTCTTTTTCCATTTACTAATACTAACGTACGGCTAGGCCCTAATCCACGTAAATCTGCTGGATCAAAATGCGCAGTAGCATCAGAAACTGCTTGTGTGCTTGAATTGAAAGAAGGAATTTTATAAGCTAACATTTTATCAAATGTAACTTGCCCGCTTGATTTTAAATCTTCGGCATACAACTTGTCGATAGGCACAGCAGAACTTAACACGGTACGCGTTTTTGCTCTGTTTCCTGTCACTACAACTTCATCAAGACTATTGTTTGGGGCCAAAGCAAAAGTTACCACTGTTGATTCATCAGCTACCTCAATAGATTTATTTTGGTAACCCACATATTTGGCAATCAAAGTTGCAGGTAACGCTTTTACCTTAATTTCAAATTTTCCGTTTGCATCAGTAGTTACTCCACTTGATGTACTCTTATCAATAACGTTAGAAAATGGCAAAGCTTGTCCATTATCATCTGTCACTACCCCCTTAATTGTTTGGGAATTCATCACTGCAGGCATTATTAACATAAATAATAGACCTAAAACAAAATGGTTAAATTTCATAAATCTTAATTGTATTTATTTTTCTTAAATATCTTAACAAAACTATAATTAATAGTTAATAAAACAATAAAAACATTAATTTTTACACAAAACACCACATAATACTAATTTTAACAATCATTTTTAGTGTATGTTCAGTTAATGATTATATCTGCTAATGATTATCAATTAAAGATGACCTAATAAAACAATAGAAACACTACAATAAAATACGCTTTAGGCTTTTATTATACCTAACTAGCACCTTGTTAGCAGTAATATCTTTATATTTATTATTAAAAAACCACTAATTCCCCAAAAAATACTCTTGCTTAAACGAAACATTACCATAAGATAAAGTTAAGGAAATAGGAATTTTAAATAAAAAGTGTTTATTTGGTAAACCACATTCCAAAACAAGTTATAGATACCTCTTATTAAAAAAATACCACTATTGACTGGAGTTATTTATTCAACTTTATATTTCTAATCTTTAAAATCAAAAATAAAAGATGAGTATTAAAAGTAATATCAACAATGTACGAAGGAAGCTGATGCACAGGTTAACTAAAAATATTGGTCGATCGAATTTTGATAAAACGGCTAACATTACAAAAGTAGATGTGAAGCGGATTCTAATATGCCGACCCAATCCTAGATTAGGAAACCAGTTACTCATAACCCCCTTACTACAAGAAGTTATTGCAACATATCCTGATTGTAAAATTGATTTATTTGTAAATGGAAATGCCGCCCCAAGCATTTTTAAGAATTACCACAATGTTAACCAAATCATTCGCTTACCTCGAAAACCATTCAAAGAACTTCATAACTATATGAAAGGCTGGATGGCAATCAAAAAACACAAATACGATATTGTAATAAATGTTGTAAAGAACTCTTCATCAGGCCGACTTTCAACCCAATTTGCTAGCGGTAAATTCAAATTCTTCGGTGATGACATTGATGATCTAACTAATACTTTTACTGATTACAAACATATTGCTAAGGGTCCCGTTTATAACTTTAGACATTATCTTAACCTATTAGGAATGCCAAAAAACAATAATCCCGTTCCACCATTAAACTTAAAATTAGCTCCTTCAGAAATTGCTGAGGCAAATAAGTTAGTTCAGGATATTGTAAAAAATAACAAAAAAACTATTTGCATATTTACCTACGCCACTAGAGCAAAATGTTACAACCTCAACTGGTGGGAAACTTTCTACCAATCTTTACGTGATGCTTTTCCTGAGTACAATATCATTGAAGTTTTACCCGTAGAAAATGTATCTCAAATTGGCTTTAAAGCCCCTACGTTTTACAGTAAAGACATTAGAGAAATCGCTGCTTTCATAGCTAACACAGCAATATTTATAGGGGCTGATAGCGGCATGATGCATCTGGCTAGTGCCTCCCTAACACCTACTGTAGGTTTATTTTGTGTAACTGATGAAAGAATGTATGCTCCTTATGAAAACAATAGCTTCGCCATCAATACTACAAACACAAGCACAGCCCAAAGTATCGAGATTATTGCGGCTCTTTTAAATAAAAATTTCGCTTAAAGCAAAAGCGACTAAGATACTTATAATGATTCGGTAAAGTCGGAGGTGATTTTGTGTTTCAAAAGAATTTGTTTTACTACTTTTACAATTCCAAAAAATACAACTATGTCTGTAGCAAAAAAAGATTATAAAAGAATTACCACGAAGTCATTAATAGAAATGAAAGCCAATGGAGAAAAAATCTCTATGTTAACGGCTTACGATTATACAATGGCAAAAATTGTAGATACCGCAGGAATTGATGTAATTCTGGTGGGAGATTCGGCTTCAAATGTAATGGCAGGTCATGAAACTACCTTACCTATTACTTTAGACCAAATGATTTATCATGCTTCCTCTGTAGTTAGAGCCATTGAGAGAGCATTAGTAGTGGTTGATTTACCCTTTGGTAGTTATCAATCTGACCCTAAAGAAGCTTTACGTTCTTCTATTCGAATAATGAAAGAAAGCGGTGGTCATGCCGTAAAATTAGAAGGTGGTAAAGAAGTAAAAGAATCAATAAAAAAAATATTAAACGCCGGTATTCCAGTAATGGGACATTTGGGTTTAACGCCACAGTCAATTTATAAATTTGGTACGTACACTGTTCGCGCTAAAGAAGAGGAAGAAGCTGACAAACTTGTTGCGGATGCTCAGTTACTTGAACGTTTAGGTTGTTTTGCTCTTGTTCTTGAAAAAATACCTGCTCATTTAGCCGAAAAAGTAGCCAAAAGTATTTCTATTCCCGTAATTGGAATAGGTGCTGGTGGTGGAGTTGACGGTCAAGTACTAGTGATTCACGATATGTTAGGAATGAACAATGAATTTAGTCCACGTTTTTTACGTCGTTACATGGACCTTTATGATGGAATGACTACGGCAATCAGTCAATACGTTGCTGATGTGAAATCTAGTGACTTCCCTAATGAAAAGGAGCAGTACTAAACAAACCAATAAACCCTTAAATTAGTACCTTAGTTAAAACCATTACTAAGACTAAATTAAGGGTTCTTTTTTTATAATAATCCAAAATACACCTTCTATTTTGAAAATAATTTCAACAAAAAACAACCTCCAGGTCTTACACGAAGACAACCATATTATTGTGGTTAATAAACGTGTAGGCGATATTGTACAAGGGGATAAAACCGGAGATAAGCCCTTGTCAGAAGTTGTAAAAGAATTCATCAAAGACAAATACAATAAACCTGGCGAAGTTTTTCTTGGCGTAGTACACCGTTTAGACAGACCTACAACAGGAATTGTAATGTTTGCAAAAACCAGTAAAGCACTCACGCGCTTAAATGAATTGTTTAAAAATAGAGAAACACAAAAAACGTACTGGGCAATTGTAAAAAACAAACCAGCAAAACCAGCAGATAGTTTGATTCATTTTTTAAAAAGAAACGAAAAGAATAACTCTTCTAAAGCACATATAAAAGAAGTTCCAGACAGCAAAATGGCACACTTAGATTACCGTATTTTTAAAGAATTAAATAATTACTTTGCTTTAGAAATTGACTTACATACTGGAAGACATCATCAAATTAGAGCACAGCTAGCTGCAATAGGATCTCCTATAAAAGGAGATTTAAAATATGGTTTTGACCGTAGTAACCCTGATGGCGGAATCCATTTACATGCACGCCAATTGGTTTTTATACATCCAGTAACAAAGGACTCTTTAAAAATTGTTGCGCCAGTTCCTAACGAAGTTATTTGGAACGCAGTTCAGTAATAACAAAAATAGATTTACAAAGTCAGTTCCTGAATTAATTTACAGTTTGACAATCAATCTTCAGAAAAAAACATACCTAATGGATTATAAAACAAATGTAGATTACCGCAAAAAAACCTTAATAAAATTACTGGACAAAGTTTTACTTTATGAAAGCGAAATTATTAATGCTTTGTATGAAGATTTTAAAAAACCCGCTTTTGAAGCCGTACTTACTGAGACCAGTTATGTAGTAGCGGAATTAAAAGACACAATAAACAATATTAAGAAATGGGCAAAGCCAAAAAAGGTATTGCCTTCCCTACTTAATTTCCCTTCCACTGACTATTTATACAAAGAACCTTATGGTAAGGTATTAATCATTGCTCCTTGGAATTACCCGTATCAATTAGCACTATGCCCTTTAATATCTGCTGTAGCAGCTGGAAACCAAGTAGTACTTAAACCATCTGAACTAACACCTAATACCGCTACTATATTAGCTAAAATTATTGCTGAAACATTTAATCCAGAACATGTTTCTGTTGTTCAAGGAGGAGTAGAAGTTTCTAAAGATTTACTAGCAAAACGTTGGGATTATATTTTCTTTACGGGCAGTGTTCCTGTAGGTAAAATTGTTGCTCAAGCAGCAGCCGTTCATTTAACACCTGTCACACTTGAATTAGGTGGTAAAAACCCTTGTATTGTAGATGAAACTGCAAATTTAAAACTTGCAGCTAAAAGAATCGTTTGGGGAAAATACATTAACGCTGGACAAACCTGTATTGCTCCTGACTATATCTTAATTCAAAAAGATATGAAGGACAAATTTATAACACATCTAAAAAATGAAATCACTTTGGCTTATGGAAAAACGCCAAAAACTTCTCCGGATTATGCCCGAATAATCAATGCAAAAAACTGGAGTAGGTTGAGTGAGATGATTGACCCTGATAAAGTAATATTTGGTGGAGAAACTGACAAAGATGACTGCTACATTGCTCCTACCCTTATTGCAGAAACAAACCTAGACAGCTTGGTAATGAAAGACGAAATTTTTGGGCCTTTATTACCAATATTAACATACGCTAGTGATGCTGATTTACATACTATTATTTCTAGATATGAAAAACCATTGTCTCTTTATGTTTTCACAGAAAACAAATCGTTTGCTCATAAAATAATTGCTAATTACTCTTTTGGAGGTGGTTGTATCAATGATACCGTTGTTCATTTTTCTAATAAAAGACTTCCTTTTGGAGGAGTTGGTCATAGCGGAATAGGTGCCTACCACGGAAGTTTAAGTTTTGATGTTTTTTCACATAAAAAAGGAATTGTAAAAAAATCAAATTGGTTGGATTTACCAATGCGTTATGCACCTTATGACGGTAAACTAAAAACAATACGAAAATTACTAAAATGGATTTAACAAACCAAAAAACCGTTAGTGAAGCAATTGAATACCGTAGGTCTGTAAGAGTCTTTAAAAAAAACACTTTAGATGATGCTAAAATAAAAGAATGCATCCGTTTAGCAACATTAGCGCCTACAAGTAGCAACATGCAGCTATGGGAATTTTATCATATAACATCAACTACTATTTTAGAACAACTTACTGAGGCGTGTTTGGGACAAAATGCAGCCAAAACTGCACAGCAAATGGTTGTGGTAGTTGCTCGTAAAGATTTATGGAAAAAAAGAGCCGCCGCAAATATTGCTTTTCTTAGCTCCCAATTTGGCGATAAGCCAAAAGAGGACTATTCAAAAAGAGAAAAATTTGCACTCAATTATTATCAAAAATTGATTCCAACATTATACTTTGACTTCTTAGGTATTTTTGGGTTTATAAAATTTTTAGTTTTCCAAATTATTGGATTATTCAAACCCATATATAGACAAGCAAGAAGTAGTGATATGCGTATTGTAGCTCAAAAAAGTGCCGCACTTGCAGCTCAAAATTTCATGATCAGTATGGCATCCATAAATTACGATACTTGCCCAATGGAAGGTTTTGACTCAGTAAGAGTAAAAAGAATACTAGGCATACCATCTTCAGCTGAAATTAATATGATTATTGCCTGTGGAATAAAAGACGAAACTGGAATCTATAGTGCACAGTTTAGAGTACCACTAGAAGACGTTTATTTTAAAAAATAAGTAACCAAACCATTTATAAACACACTAAATTATTATGACAACAGTAGAAAAAAGAGTTGAAGAAATAAAATCGAAAGGATACGAATTAGATTTTGGAACCGTATTCAATCACGCATTTGAAAATTATAAAAAAATCGCATTATATGCTGGTTCCATGATTCTAGTTTTTCTGGTTGTTATGGCAATCTTAATCACAGGAGGTTTTATTTTAGCGATAGGAATGCCTGCTTTTATAAAAATGGCAAATCCTGAAAATTTAAAAACCATAGAAAGTTTAGTTGGCATTAACTTAATTTTATATTTAGGATCTATGCTTGCTTTAGGACTATTAATTGGTCCCTTTTTTGCAGGTTTTTTAAAAATGGCGCATTCAGCTGATAAAGATGAAGCTTTTACCAGCGCTGCTATATTTGAATATTATAAAGCACCTTATTTTTTACAAATAATTATTTCTTCATTAATAATAAGTGTCTTCAATATGACTATCTCTCTTTTATTAAATAGAACGGGAATATTATATTTAGGAACGCTAAGTAGTTTAATTATTAACTTTATTACTTTACTTACTGTCGCTTTTATTGTTTTTGGTAAGTTAAATGCATTAGACGCAATTAAAGCTAGTATTACTGTTGTACTAAAAAATCCTATTACTATTTTAGCATTAACTATTACAGCCTTTATTGGTTCATTAGTAGGTTTTATTGGGTGTTGTATAGGTGTATTTTTTACGTTACCTATCATGTACTCTATGACATATGCACTTTATAATGCAATAATAGGTTTTGAAACTAAAAAGATAGATTAATCTTATTTGATTTAAATAATTATACTCTAACTGCAATTGGATTTTAATATCTGGTTGCAGTTTTATTGTAAAATAATTATTAACTTGTTGCATATTGCTCATAAAAACAGTTAAAAAGAATTAATGATAGTATTTTACACAAATTTTTTATCAATAATTGAACGCTTTACCACATTTATATTGGTAGATATGTGTACTTCAGCTATTACTAAATATTCTTTTTTTATAAACGAAAATATGATTAAATACAATTTGTATTGGATTATAATACCAATGCTCCTTTTCTTTACATTTATTTTCTTTTTCCATTTTTATAAAGTTAAAGGCAAGCTTAAAAATCCCTTCATAGATAGTAGTGACAGTAATTATTATCAAAATAAAGAGTATCAAACTTATCTTTTATTTTTAGGAATTCTACTTCCTTTAATGGAAATTAATAATGAACTTTTCTCAATAAGGCCCCAAAGTTTAATAGCGAGTAACTTATTAATAGGTTGTTTTTTATTGATATTATATATCATCAGTACTAAATCAGCAATTGTATTTCATCATATCAGGTCAATATATATTTTTATATATCTTGCCTTTTTTATAATTACAGCTGAAAATTTAATCAGCTTACCAAATGATATAATTCCTACAATTACATTTTTATTAGCGTTATTTTTTTCCTACACAGTTCTAAAACCTATAAGGATATATTGGGCCGTAATTACAGCTGCGTTTGCATTTATTATAATTTGCTATACTTTTGAGCTATTACCCTTAAAAAGAACGGTAACACTCTTTAATTTTACTTTACTTATTTTTATTCTTAACTATATTAGACAAATTAGTTACTTGAATATTCAGGATAAATTTCGTTTTTCAAATGAAATTGTCAATAATGGAAATTCGTTAGTAATGGCAACTACAAAAAAAGGAGAAGTAAAATTTTGTAGTGAAAACATCACCTCAATATTAGGTTGGTCTATAGATGATGTAATGGGTATGGGTTTTTGGAAGGTAACAGAAGATCCTGATTTTATAGGAGAAGATTTCCACAATAATAATATTGAAGAGAGGTCTTTTACGCGTAAATTAAAATGTAAAAACGGTGACTATAAATACATTAAATGGAATGACAAACGGTTCTCAGAAGATTTAATTATTGGTATAGGACAAGATGTTACGAATGAAATAGAAAACCAAAAATCTTATGAAAATTTAATTGAGTCTGCTAATGACATTATATATCAATTAGATACCGAAGGCAATTACCTTTTTATAAATAAAAACACTGAGATTATAACTGGGTATACATTAGAGGAACTATATGAGTCTAAATTTTATAGATTAATTACCGAGGATTACCGTCACAAAGTATTAGAATTTTATTTAGATTCAGATAAACAATCTGCAAATTATCAAATCTTAGAGTTCCCTATTATAAAGAAAAATGGCGATAAAATATGGCTGTCTCAAAAGGTAGCTATTAATAGGGATCAAAAAAATAATATTATTGGTTATTTTGCTATAGCAAGAGATATTACCTCTATTAAAGCAAATGAAATTGAGCGAATTAAACGCATCCAAAAAAATCAAAAATATAGCGAAGCTTTAAAGAATTTTACAACCGAAAGTTATTCAAGTAATGAAACATTAGAAGGAATTCTTAAAAACATATTACAAATTACGACTAAAATTATTGGTGTAAATAGAGCAAGCTATTGGCATTATTACAATGATGAGATCGTTTGCGAAAATTTATATATTTTAAAACAAAATAAATTTATTAAGGAAGAGACATTATCCTTAGATAAGTACCCTTCTTATTTTTCACATATAACTAATAAGACACAACTTGTTGTATCTAACGTTTATAAAAGTCCTTTTTTTACTGAATTAATCAAAGATTATTTCCCACAAAATAATATATTTTCTCTTATTGATACTCCCATATTTATAGATGGCGAATTAAAAGGAATCATTTGTTTTGAAGCTACTGATGAAATAAAAAATTGGGATAATGAAGACATCAATTTTGCACGTTCAGTATCCGATATTATAACAATTGCTTTTGAGTCTCAAAATAGATTGAATGCCGAAATCAAGCTTAGCTATAAAAGTGAACTGCTCGCCGCAATGACTTTATGTACAGAGAAGTTTTTAAATAACAAGGACTTAGACGCAATTTTTTCGGATGTTTTGATCATTATGGGAAAAGCGACTAAATCACACCGCGCCTATTATTATGTAAATAATAAAAAAGAGGAAACTATAAGTCAAAGGTACCGTTGGAAATCTGACGACGATACCCTTTTTGAGAATAATATCAATTTACAAAATTTACCTTACCCCTATTTTGAAGACCTTTTAATTCCTATTTTAAATAATAAAATTTACAATAAAAGGATTTCAACTATTGAAAATGAATCACTCAAAAACAAATTAATTAACGTAGGTGTCATATCATTAATTCTATTTCCAATTTTTGTAAAAAATGAGTTTCATGGCTTTTTAGGATTTGATGATACAGATCAAGAGAGAGTATGGTCTGAGGATGAAGTCAATATTTTGCAAACTCTAGGTAGGAATATCGCGGCCGCTATAGATCGCATCAATACTGAGACTGCTATTTATGAAAGTGAAGAAAAGTTTAGGCTTTTAGCCAATAACATACCGGGTACTGTTTATTTATCTGAAAACAATCAGCGATTTACTAAAATTTATTTGAATGATGAAATAGAAAAACTTACTGGATATCGCAAAAATGAATTTTTAGAACACAAATTAAATTATATAGAAATCATTCACCCTGACGATCTTTTAAGGGTTATAGCTGAGTCTACAAAACAATTATCTAAGTTAGAGTCTTTTCATTTTACTTATCGAATTATTAAGAAAACTGGGGAGATTGTTTGGGTAGAAGAATTTGGTGATGCTGTAATTAAAGATGGAGAAATTGTTTATATCGAAGGAATTATGCTTGATATAACCAAAAGAAAAGAAGCTGATGATGCCATTCAAGCAAGAGAATATGCCGAAGCAGCAAATAAAGCCAAGTCGGAGTTTTTAGCAAATATGAGTCACGAAATCCGAACTCCTTTAAACGGAATCATTGGTTTTACTGATTTATTGATGAAAACTGAGCTAGCCGATATTCAGCAAAAACACATGATTACAGTGAATCAGTCGGCACATTCTTTACTCGGAATTGTAAATGACATTCTTGATTTCTCTAAAATCGAAGCTGGAAAATTAGAATTACACGTTGAGAAATTTGAAGTTAAAGAGCTCTTAGAACAAATAATTGACCTCATTTTATATGAATCAAACCAAAAAAATCTAAAATTAGAACTGAATATCGCTGTTGATATTCCAAAATATTTTTGGACAGACACCATTAGATTGAAACAAATTTTAATTAATTTATTAGCTAATGCAGTCAAATTCACTAATAAAGGAGTTATTAAACTAGATTTAACTCTTTTAGAAAAAATAGACAAGAAACATGCTCAAATACGTTTTGCCGTAATCGACTCAGGAATAGGAATTCTTGAAGAAAATAAAAGTAAAATATTTAAAGCTTTTTCACAGGAAGACAGTTCTACAACTAAAAAGTTTGGTGGTACAGGGCTAGGACTTACTATTTCAAATAAACTATTGGGTTTGATGAATAGTCAATTAAATTTAGAAAGTAAAATAGGTATTGGAAGTACCTTTTACTTTGATCTAAATTTAAAAACATCAAATAAAGTACCTAATACTAAAAAACTAATTGCAACACAAAACCCCGCTGATATTGATGCTCTTTTTGAAAATTTAGAAACTTCAAATAAACTAAAAATAATGTTGGTTGAAGATAATAAAATCAACATGTTGCTACTAAAAACAATTATAAAAAACGTAATGCCTGAAGCTGCTATTTTTGAAGTATTTAACGGTAGCGAAGCTGTTGTTCAATTTGAAAGTATTTTACCTGACATCATTTTTATGGACATACAAATGCCTATTATGAATGGTTTTGAAGCCACTAAAGCAATTAGAAAATTAAATAATGGAGCTGAAATTCCTATTATTGCAATCACAGCTAGTGCTGAATTAGAAATTAAAGAAAAATGCGTAGAAGCTGGTATGAATGATTACATCTCAAAACCTATAATAAAGAAGATAATTGAAGAAACTATTGCTAAGTGGATTAATTTATCCTAAAAAAAGGTGATTTATTAACCTAATTGTAAAAAAAAATATAAATTCGTTTATTATAAAAAAAAGCATAAAAAAACAATACTATGAAATGGCAAGGCAGACGTAAAAGTGACAATTTAGAAGATAGAAGAGGAATGTCCTCAGGTGGAAAAACTGTTGTTGGTGGTGGAATTATTGGTATAGTAATTTTACTTTTAAATGTTTTTGGTGGTGAAAACGGAAAAATGATCACCCCAGTATTAGAACAATTTAATCAAGGGAATAGCGCTCCAACTGAACAACGGGATCTAACTACAAAAGAAAAAGAAGAACATGCTTTCATAAATGCACTTTTAGTAGACAATGAAGATGTATGGACAAAAATATTTCAAGAAAATGGAATGACTTATAAAGAGCCAAAAGTAGTCCTATTTAGTGATGCTGTAAACACTAAATGCGGAAGTGCTACATCAGCTTCTGGTCCTTTTTACTGTCCTGCAGACCAACAAATATATATGGATTTACGTTTTTTTGAAGAACTAAAAACTCGTTTTGGTGCTAAAGGAGGTGATTTTGCTACCGCTTATGTTTTAGCACATGAAATAGGACACCATGTACAAACTTTGTTAGGTACCTCTAATAAAATGCGCCAAATGCAACAAGGCAAATCAAAGGCTGAAGCCAATAAATTGTCTGTAGCTTTAGAATTGCAAGCAGATTTTTATGCTGGAGTCTGGACGCATTACAACCAAAAAATGAATAATATTCTTGAAGATGGTGATCTTGATGAAGCCTTAAGTGCTGCTCATGCCGTAGGTGATGACGCCATACAAAGTAAAATGCAAGGACATATTGTGCCAGAATCATTTACTCACGGAACATCTGAACAACGTAAATACTGGTTTATGAAAGGATATAAAACGGGTGATATCAAGCAAGGAAATACTTTTGACGAGATTAGATAAATTAAACTTATAATCAATAAAAAATTGGGATTAATTCCCGATTTTTTTTGTTTAAAGCCTATCCTAACCAGCCGTCTCTATCCAAACTTCGGTACTGGATCGCTTCGGCAATGTGGGCAGAAACAACTGTAGGAGAAGCTTCTAAATCAGCTATAGTACGCGCTACTTTCAAAATTCGATCATACGCTCTAGCTGATAAATTAAGACGCTCCATTGCGGTTTTTAATAATTGTTTGGACACATCGTCTAAGGCGCAAAATTCCCTGATTTGTTTCGTATTCATTTGCGCATTGTAATGAATATGCTCTATAGCTTCAAAACGCAACGTTTGCAATTCTCTTGCTTGAGTGACTCTTTTTCTAATATCTACACTACTTTCTGCTTTTCTATCATCTGATAATTTTTCAAAAGGAACTGGCGTTACTTCAATATGAATATCAATACGGTCCAATAAAGGACCTGAAATTTTACTCAAATACCGCTGCATTTCATGTGGTGATGATGTTTGCGGTGCATCAGGATCGTTAAAAAAACCACTCGGACTTGGATTCATACTCGCTACCAACATAAATGACGATGGATAAGTAACCGTAAACTTAGCCCTTGAAATTGTTACTTCACGATCTTCTAATGGCTGTCGCATCACCTCAAGCACATCACGTTTAAATTCAGGTAATTCATCAAGAAATAAAACACCATTATGCGCCATAGAAATTTCTCCAGGTTGAGGATAACTCCCTCCTCCTACTAATGCAACATTAGAGATAGTGTGATGCGGACTCCTAAACGGACGCTGATTCATCAATCCTACTTCTTTTAACTTACCGGCTACACTATGAATTTTGGTTGTTTCAAGCGCTTCTCGCAAAGTCATAGGCGGTAAAATACTAGGTAATCGTTTGGCTAACATCGTTTTACCCGCTCCCGGAGGCCCTATTAAAATAATATTATGACCTCCTGCTGCAGCAATCTCCATCGACCTCTTAATTGATTCTTGTCCTTTGACATCGCTAAAATCAAATTCTGGAAAATCTAAATCCTTATAAAACTCTGTTCGTGTATCGATTACTGTGGGTTCTAAATTTCCTTTTCCTTCTAGAAAATCAATAACCTCTTGAAGTGTTTCTACACCATAAACATTGAGTCCCGTAACAATTGCAGCTTCTTTTACATTTTGCTTAGGCAGAAAAAAACCTTTAAAACCTTCCTCCTTAGCTTTTATAGCAATAGGTAATGCGCCACGAATTGGTTGCAAACTTCCATCAAGCGAAAGTTCTCCCATAATAATATATTCGTTGTATTCAACTGCTTTTATTTGTTCAGAAGCGACTAAAATCCCTATCGTTAAAGTTAAATCATAAGCGGATCCTTCTTTTCTTAAATCGGCTGGAGCCATATTAATCGTTATCTTTTTGCCCGGCATTTTGTAGCCATTATTTTTAAGAGCAGCTGCAATTCTATAACTACTTTCTTTGATTGCATTATCTGGTAAACCCACTAAATGATATCCTATACCATTGTCAATATTTACTTCAACGGTAATCGTTGTTGCTTCTACTCCAAACACTGCACTTCCAAAAGTCTTAACTAACATATTGCCGATTTTTCTCTAAAAATAAACATTTATTATATACAAAACATCCTTATCAATAAGTAATACCTTAAAAAATAAGTGTTTAAAATCAACCCTCCTTAAAACCTTATAAAATAAAAGGAATATTGTGAAAAAAGAATATCCTCCATAAGTGTAATTTTAATCAAAAAATCAATTCTAATAAATCGACATCATGGACTTAAAATCTGGACTCCCTTTTTGGTTAATAAAAAATGGCCTATCAAATGACTATACCACATTAGACACAAACATTACAACTGAAGTTCTCATTATAGGTTCTGGAATTACCGGAGCTTTAGTGGCACATTTTTTATGTGAAGCAGGTGTAAAATGTGTCATTGCTGATAAAAGAATGTCCTCCACAGGAAGCACCACGGCAAGTACCGCGCAATTGCAATACGAAATAGACACTTTTCTTTTTGATTTAATCGAAAAAGTTGGCGAAGAAAATGCTGTTAAAGCCTATAAAAAATGTTTAGAATCTATTTACACCCTCGAAAAAATCATTAAAAAATTAAAAATAGACGGAGAATTCAATTGGAGATCGAGTCTTTATATTGCCTCAAATGCTGCTGGATTGAAAGATTTAGAAAAGGAATATACTATTCGAAAAAAACACGGCTTACCCGTTACTTTTTTAAATCAAAAACAATTGAAGACCAAATTCAATATTGATAAAAAAGGAGCTTTATATAATGACTGCTCTGCACAGATCGATACTTTTAAACTTTGTAATGCTATTTTAGATTATCATAAAAAGAACTCTGGATTAGTTGTTTATAGTCACACTGATATTGTGAAAATCGAAAATAAAAATGATCACATTCTAGCGCACACCCAAAAGAAAAATACTATTAAGGCTAAAAAAATAGTCGCAGCACCTGGTTTTGAGTCGGAGTCTTTATTGAATGAAAAAGTAATGCAGCTCAACTCCACCTACGTTATTGTTAGTAAGCCCATGAAAGAAGAAGATTTCTGGAATGAGAAATGCTTGATTTGGGAAACAGCAAGACCGTATATTTATATTAGGACTACAAGTGATAACCGCATTATGGTTGGTGGATTTGACGAACCTTTTCAGGATCCAAAACGAAGAGACAAATTAATGGAGCAAAAAAACGAAGCCATTTTAAAACGCTTTAAAAAGTTTTTCCCTGATAGTAAAATAGAAATTGACTTTTATTGGTGTGGAACTTTTGGAGAAACTAAAGACGGCTTACCCTTTATTGGCGAACATAAAGACCACCCTAACATGTACTTTGCGTTAGGCTATGGAGGCAACGGAATCACGTTTAGCGTTATCGCAGCTGAGATGATAAAAGATTTGTATTTAGGCAACCCAACCGATGTTGATTTGTTTGCTTTTGACAGGTAGTTAGGGCTCAATCTATCTAAATTATTTAGTACTTTTTATCGAAAATTAAACCTGAAAAACAGCGCACATAACAGTACGCTAAAATTAGCTTCTTGTTGTTTTAATAGCATTATGGTTATATTTTCTTATATTTGCCCAGATTTATTTGATTTTTAGGTCAAAAAAATGGTTTTTACACCTATTTTGTAAAACCTATTTTTATCTAATTTCCTAACCTTGGAAAGCAATTTAAAATCATAAATCAACTGCAAATAATTGCATCTTTTGCCTCAGGAAAAATTCCTTTTACAGGCTGCTAAATAATCCTAAAATACGAAAAATGCATCCAATAGATTATATAATCTTTGTTGTTTACATGCTAGCTATGCTAGGTGTTGGAGTCTATTTTTATAACAAAAATAAAACAGCCGAAGACTTTTACGTAAGTGGTCGGAATATGAGTAGTTGGCACATAGGTTTATCAGTTGTTGCTACTGACGTAGGTGGCGGTTTCTCGATTGGATTAGGTGGACTTGGTTTTACAATGGGAATTTCAGGTTCTTGGATGCTTTTTACAGGATTGTTAGGCGCATGGTTAAGCGCGGTTTACCTGATTCCGAAAGTAAGTCATTTAGGTCACAAACATAAATTTTTTACTTTCCCACAAATATTCAATCATTTTTATACGCCTAGAGTAGCGTTATTAGCAGGAATTATATCGGCTATAGGGTATATTGGTTTTACTAGTTCTCAGGTTTTGGCTGGAGCCAAATTAGCATCAGCAACTATAGATGGATTGAATTTACAAACTGCTTTAGTCGTGATGGGATTAATTGCAGTAATTTACACTGCAATTGGAGGGTTAAAAGCAGTAATTTATACCGATACAATACAATGGCTAATTTTAATAGGTGGTTTGGTTTTCATAGGAATTCCTATTGCTTACAATGCAGTAGGAGGATATGATGCGATAAAAGCAACTTTACCACCAGAATACCTCTCTCTTACCAATGTTTCTTGGCATCAAATCGTAAACTGGTCCATTACCATTATTCCCATATGGTTTGTGGGAATGACACTGTATCAAAGGATTTATGCTAGTAAAGGCGAGAAAGAGGCTAAAAAAGCCTGGTTAATCGCAGGAGTTTTTGAATGGCCTATTATGGCATTTATGGGAGTTATTTTAGGTATGCTTGCAAAAGTAGCAGCTACTAAAGGAATGTTTACCGGAATTACTGATGCTGCTTCAATGGATAGCGAAATGGGATTGCCTGTTTTACTAGCAACTATTTTACCTGTAGGTTTAATGGGATTGATGCTTTCTTCTTATTTTTCGGCGATACTTTCTACTGCTGATAGCTGTTTAATGGCAGCTTCAGGAAATATCGTAACGGATATTATTGCTAAGTTTTCTAAAAAAGAATTAAGTCATAAAAAAGAACTGCAGCTTTCGCAAATAGTAACCTTACTCGTAGGTTTTTTTGCTATTCTTTTAGCTTCGCAAATGCAAAACGTGCTAGAACTAATGCTTTACTCCTATGCCTTTATGGTTTCAGGATTATTTGTCCCCGTTATTGGTGCTTTATTTTGGAAAAAAAGCCATCCTACAGCAGCATTTTGGAGCATGCTCCTTGGCGGAAGCACAACAATTTTTTTAATTATCAGCGAAAATGAATTACCTTTAGGAATAAAATTACCCGAACACCTGGATGCTAACGCCTATGGTATTTCGGTGTCATTGATTTTATTTGTAACAATATCACTTTATCATTATAACAAAAACAATAAACAAAATGGAATTCAAAATAATTAACGCAGCTACAGGAGCTGATCAAACTTATACAAATCAAGTAATTGCTGAGTTTCTTTTTACTCATTTAGAAGAGTACGGAGACAAAGTAGCTGACATTCTTAAATGTATAGACTACGTTATGAACCCTGATAAAGGCGGAAATATTGTGGTAGGATTAGACAATAGTAAAATTGTAGGTGTTGTGATTTTAAACAATACAGGAATGAAAGATTTTATCCCTGAAAACATCTTGGTTTATATTGCCGTTGACAATAGCCAACGTGGTAAAGGTTACGGAAAACAATTAATGGAAAAAGCGATCGCTACTGCTGAAGGAAACATTGCATTACACGTAGAACCCAATAATCCTGCTAAAAAATTATACGAAAAACTAGGTTTTACAAACAAGTACCTAGAAATGCGATTAGTAAAATAACAACAAAATGAAAAAGGAAAAGTCAAGTTTAACGCTACTTACTGAGTTGCGTAAAACCTTACATCAATATCCTGAAGTATCTGGTAAAGAAGTAGACACGGCACAACGCATTGTTTCTTTTCTTAATGAATATCCTCCTGACGAAATGATTACGGAAGTGGGGAACAACGGCATAATTGCTATTTATAACGGAAAGAAACCAGGTAAAAAAGTGCTTTTTAGATGTGAACTTGATGCTTTACCTATTGAGGAGATTAATACTTTTTCTTATCGTTCTGTTTTTGATGGCGTTTCTCATAAATGTGGCCACGATGGACATATGGCAATTCTTTGTGGATTAGCTGTAGAACTCCATCATCAAAGGCCTGAATCAGGAAATGTAATTTTACTTTTTCAACCTGCCGAAGAAGATGGAAGTGGTGCCGAAAAAGTTTTTAACGATCCTAAATTTGGCGTAAAACCTGATTTTGCTTTTGCATTACACAATTTACCAGGATATCCTAAACATCAAATCATTATTAAAAACGGCACTTTTACCTGTGCCGTTAATAGTATGATTATTCAATTAAAAGGAAAAACGGCTCACGCAGGAGAACCTGAAAAGGGAATCAATCCTACCCTAGCTATTGCAGCAATAATAACCGAATTTAACAACCAGATTCAAACGGATCTTTCTAAAGAAAATTACTGCCTCGTTACTCCTATTTATACTCGAATAGGAACAAAAGCCTATGGCGTATCAGCGGGTGATGGTGAAATTCATTTTACAGTAAGAAGCAACAGCAACTTACAAATGAGAAAAGTAGAACGTACTTTAGAAAATATTGTAAATAAAATTGCTAATCAAGACCAATTACTACCTTTAATAAATTGGGTAGAAAGCTTTCAAGCAAATGAAAATAATGAGACCGTTGCCAACCATATTAGGACTGCAGCAAATTCAAATGATTTTGATCTACTCGAAAAAGAGTTTCCATTTACATGGGGAGAAGATTTTGGTCTTTTTACACAGCAATTTCCGGGTGCGATGTTCGGTTTAGGTTCAGGTACTGATACTCCCGCTCTACACAATCCAGATTATGATTTTCCTGATGAAATAATTACAACAGGAGTTGCTGTTTTTCATACAATTAGTAAACAAATATTAAATGCACACTAACTCGATTATCGAACTCAACCGTTCGGCATATCAAAACAATATCAATTTCTTAAAAAAAACATTTGGAAAAAAAGTAGTCCTTTCCTCTGTGGTAAAAGGTAATGCTTACGGTCACGGTGTTAGAGAGTTTGTCTCTATGGCTTATGATTGTGGGGTAACTCATTTCTCTGTTTTTGATGTTGAAGAGGCAAAAGTCGTTAAAGAAACCCTATTTGACCAAGTTACCATTATGGTAATGGGACTCGTTCAAGAACAAGATATGGAATGGGTAGTTGCTAATAACGTAGAATTTTTTGTATTTGATAAAATAAGATTAAATCAAGCGATTCGTGCAGCCAAAAAGTTGAAAAAACAAGCAATCATTCATATTGAAGCTGAAACGGGAATGAACCGAACTGGTTTTGAAAAAAAAGAACTTACAAGTATTATTCCTTACCTTAAGAAAGAAAAGGAACACCTTTACTTCAAAGGACTCTGTACACATTATGCTGGTGCAGAAAGCATTGCAAATTATTACCGCGTAGACAAACAAATCAAAAAATTCGAAGAAATTTATCAATATCTTTGTAATAATGATTTACGTCCTGAAATAAAACATTCTGCTTGTTCAGCTGCATCGATTATGTTTCCTGAAACCCGCATGGATATGGTGCGTATAGGAATTATGCAATATGGTTTATGGTCTAGTCCAGAGGTATTTGTCAATTTTTTAAATACTAAAAAAAATAAAACAGACCCTTTAAAGCGAGTTATTACTTGGAAAAGTAGTGTGATGAGCGTTAAAAAAGTAAGTATTGGTGATTTTATAGGATATGGAACGAGTTTTCTTGCCGAAAGGAATATGAAAATAGCAGTTATTCCTATAGGATATTCCCATGGTTATAGTCGTTCTTTGAGTAATCAAGGGCGAGTGCTAATTAATGGGCAGCGTTGCATTGTAGTAGGATCAGTAAATATGAATATGATGACTGTTGATGTTACTGACATCGAAACAGTAAAAAAAGATGACGAAGTTGTTTTAATAGGGACACAAGAAGAGCTTACGGTTTCTGTATCTTCTTTTAGTGATTTTAGTAATCAATTAAATTATGAATTATTAACCCGAATAGCAAAAACGATTCCGCGTAAAATTATAATATAATGGCGTTTATAAAATTATATAGAAAAAAATTAGAAGAGAATTATCAGTTTCTCGATACGATCTTTAAAGCTAGAAACATACAGTGGGGCGTTGTGTCAAAACTACTTTGTGGAAACAAAATATACCTTAAAGAAATTATTGCCCTAGGTGTGCGAGAAATTCACGATTCAAGAGTAAGTAATCTACGAAAAATTAAAGCCTTAGACCCAACGATCCAAACGGTTTACATTAAGCCACCTGCAAAAAGAAGTATTGAAAACATTGTACGTTATGCTGATGTAAGTTTTAATACTGAAATTTATACCATCGAAATGCTTTCTAAAGAAGCACAAAAACAAAATAAAATTCATAAAATCATTATTATGATTGAAATGGGTGATTTGCGTGAGGGAGTTATGGGTGAAGAGCTAATAGAGTTTTATGGTAATATTTTAAAATTACCTAATATCGAGATTCTAGGAATTGGTACTAACTTGAATTGTTTGAGCGGTATCATGCCTACGCAAGATAAATTGATTCAATTAAGTTTATACAAACAATTAATTGAAGCTAAATTCAACATTAGTATTCCATGGGTTTCTGGAGGAACATCCGTTGCGATTCCGTTATTACTAAAAAATGCACGTCCTATGGCAGTGAATCATTTTAGGATAGGAGAAGCATTATTCTTTGGAAAAGACCTTTTCACTGGTGATACAATTGAAGGAATGCACAATGATGTTTTTAAATTATACTCAGAAATAATAGAAATTACCGAAAAACCAGATGCTCCCATTGGAGAATTAGGCGAGAGCGGTGTAGGAACTTCATACATAATGAATGCTGATGATGATCTAGGAGAAACCTCGCTAAGAGCAATATTAGACATTGGTTTATTAGACATGCAACCACAATATATAGAACCTGAAGACGATACAATTACTATTATTGACGCTAGTTCTGACATGTTAGTTATTGATATTTCTAACTCGAAACAAAAATATAAAGTAGGAGATTTAGTCTCTTTCAAAATAAAATATATGGGGGCACTTTACCTCTTGAACTCTGATTATATTCAGAAAACGATTGGATAACAGTAATACAGTTCTAAAAAAAGGGAAATGAAAATTAAATTCATTTCCCTTTTTTTTTTCGAAAAACACAAAGATTCGTTTTATATGACGAACAAGTGTTAATTGTTTAAATTCTTTGCTCTTTTCTCAGTTGAATGTTTATTTTTATTACAAATTAACTAAAACCACATGAAAAGAATCGTTTCCCTACTATTTCTATTGATTTTTATTCCAAAAATTAATGCACAGGAATATTTTCCAAACAATGAAAGTATTCAACACAAAAACAATAATTATACGGCTTTTACCAATGCTAAAATTATCGTTTCCCCTTCTCAAGTAATTGAAAAAGGAACTTTATTAATCCAAAACGGAAAAATTATTGCCGTAGGAACTGCTATTACTATTCCTAAAAATTCTGTTATCGTTAATCTTGAAGGACAATCCATTTACCCTAATTTTATAGATATGTATTCTAGCTTTGGAATCGAAAAACCAAAACGAACAGAGCGCAGTCAAGATCCTCTTTATGACACTAAAAAAGAAGGGTATTACTGGAATGAGCACATAAAACCGGAAGCAGATGCTTATCAAAACTTTAAATATGATACTACAAAAGCCGAAGAGTTATTAAAAGCGGGTTTTGGTGTTGTAGCCACGCACATCAATGATGGTGTAGCGCAAGGAACCGGAACGCTAATTGCTTTAAATAACAAAGAACAAAGCAACCGCTTACTTGCTGATAAAATAAGTAACAACTTTAGTTTTACTAGAAGCGTCACTTCAAATCAAGCGTATCCAAGTTCTTTGATGGGAATGATGGCTTTGCTTCGCCAAATGTATTATGACTTAGATTGGTACAAAAAAGGGAACGCTACTACAAAAGATTTATCACTTGATGCTTTAATCAAAAACGAAAAACTGATTCAAGTATTCGCTACCGAAGACAAATTAAATAGTTTAAGAGCAGCCAAGCTTGCGTCTGAATTTGGTTTAAACTACATCATGAAAGGTGGCGGAAATGAATATGAACGGATTGAAGAAATTAAGAAGACAAATGCTAAATTTATTATTCCAATAAATTTTCCAGAAGCTTTTGATGTTTCTAATCCTTATCAAGCAAGTCAATTAGATTTTGCTGATTTATTAGCGTGGAATCAAGCACCAACAAATTTAAAAGTTCTTTCGGACAACGGAATAACCTTTGCTCTAACAACTGATAATTTAAAAAAACTGGAAGATTTTAGAACTAATCTTTTAAAAGCAATTCAGTATGGTTTTGATAAAAAGAAAGCGCTTGAATCACTAACTACTATTCCTGCTGCATTACTGGGCAAAAGTGATGAAATTGGGAGTTTGAAAGTAGGGAGCTTAGCTAATTTTTTAATTACCTCTGGTGAATTATTTGATAAGGAAACCGTAATTTATGAAAATTGGGTTCAAGGTGCTAAATATGTGATTACTGATCGAACGGTGAAAGATATTCGTGGTGAGTACACATTGAGTTTAGATAATAAATCCTATAAGTGGAAGATTAACGGCGAAATCGCTGCTCCAAATTCAGAACTTTCAGTTACAGAAACCGAAAAATTAAACACAAAACTAAGCGTTACTAACAATTGGGTTTCACTAATCATAAGTGCCAAAGATACAACAGCGGTAAAATTTGATCGCTTAACAGCTTATTTAGATAACAGTCAAAACATTTCGGGTAAAGCCATTTCATTTGATGGCAAAGAATCTATTTGGACTGCTACTAAAACAGCTCCTTTTGTAAAGAAAATTGATTCTACAGCTGTCAATAAAAATATTGAACTTGTTCCGCTTACTTATCCCAACTTGGCTTTTGGAAATGTAGAAAAACCAAAACAAGAAATTTTATTATTCAAGAATGCTACGGTATGGACAAATGAAAAAGAAGGAATTCTTGAAGAAACCGATGTGTTAGTTAAAAACGGAAAAATTACTGCAATAGGTAAAAATTTATCTGATGCGGGTGCAACAGTTATTGATGCTAAAGGAAAGCATTTAACAAGCGGGATTATCGATGAACATTCTCATATAGCGATTTCTAGAGGGGTAAATGAAGGCGGTCATAACTCCAGTGCCGAAGTTACAATTGAAGATGTCGTTAACTCAGATGATATCAATATCTACAGAGAACTAGCAGGTGGAGTAACTACCTCGCAATTACTCCATGGATCTGCAAATCCTATTGGTGGTCGATCTGCAATTGTAAAATGGAAATGGGGAAGCGCTCCAGAGGAAATGATCTATAAAGACTCTCCTAAATTTATAAAATTTGCTTTAGGTGAAAATGTAAAACAAGCTAATTGGGGAATAGACAACCCTACCCGATTCCCACAAACTAGAATGGGTGTTGAGCAAGTATATATGGATTATTTTCAACGTGCAAAAGAATATGATGCTGCATGGAAGGCCTATAATTCTAGCGGAAAAAAGAATAAACAAAAAGCACCTCGAAAAGATATAGAATTACAAACATTAGCTGAAATCATTAATAAAGAACGCTTTATTAGCTGCCACTCTTACATTCAGTCAGAGATATTGATGTTGATGAGCGTAGCAGAAAAATTTGATTTTAAAATAAACACATTTACGCACATTCTTGAAGGATATAAAGTAGCTGACAAGATGAAAGAACACGGTGCAGGAGCTTCTACATTTGCTGACTGGTGGGCTTATAAATTTGAAGTAAATGATGCTATTCCGTACAACGGACCTATCATGCACAATGCAGGATTAATAGTCGCTTATAATTCAGATGATGCCGAAATGTCTCGAAGATTAAACCAAGAGGCTGCAAAAGCGGTGAAATATGGCGCTATCTCTGAAGAAGAGGCTTGGAAGTTTGTCACTTTAAACCCAGCAAAATTATTACATATTGACGATAAAGTGGGAAGTATTAAAATAGGTAAAGATGCTGATATCGTTCTTTGGAGCGAGAACCCTTTGTCTATTTACGCCAAAGCAGAAAAAACAATCATTGAAGGTGTTGTTTATTATGACACTACAAAAGATGCTGAAAAAAGAGTTTTGATTGCTAAAGAAAGAAACCTACTTATTGGGCAAATGCTAGAGGAAAAAAATAAAGGAATGAAAACTCAAGAGCCTAAGAAAAAAGATAAAAAAGAATACCATTGTGATACTTTAGAACAATACTAAAAACTTAAACTGATGAATCACAATTTTAAAAATATAACTCAAAAAAACATGAGCAAATACACTTATATTCTCACTTTGCTTTTTAGTGCATCGCTATTTGCACAGCACGCTCCTGCAAAAAAACAAACAAAATCTATCCTGATTTTGAACGGCACGGCACATTTAGGTAACGGAAAAATTATCGATAATAGCGCAATTGGATTTAAAGATGGGAAATTAACTTTAGTAGCCGATGCTTCTTTAATTAGATTAGCCACTGGAGCTTATGATGAAACAATTGACGCTACAGGAAAACACATCTATCCTGGCTTTATTGCTCCCAATTCTACGTTAGGTTTGGTCGAAATTGACGCTGTAAAATCATCTGATGATCAGAGTGAAATAGGCGAGATGAATCCTAATGTGCGTAGTTTAATTGCTTATAATGCCGAATCAAAAGTAATTGAAACCGTGCGACCTAACGGAATTTTAATGGCACAAATCACTCCTCGTGGCGGAACTATCTCTGGAACATCATCTATAGTGCAATTAGATTCATGGAGCTATCAAGATGGCGTAATCAAAGAAAATGATGGTATTCACTTAAACTTTCCATCTATTTACAATAGTAGTGGCTGGTGGGCTGAGCCTGGAAGTGCTTCCTTAAACAAAGATTACGCAAAAGAAATCAATGAAATTCGTACTTTTTTATCGAATGCAAAAGCATACCAACTAGCTACTGCAAAAGAGAGAAACCTCGTATTTGAGTCTACAAAAGGCTTATTTGATGGCACACAAACCTTATTCCTTCATGCAGATCATGAATTACAAATCATTGATGGAATTAAAATGGCTAAAGAAATTGGTATTTCTAAAGTTGTAATAGTTGGTGGTTTTGAAGCTTATAAATGCGCTGAATTATTAAAAAGTAATTCCATTGGTGTTTTATTAAGACGCGTACACGACATGCCTGAGTTTGATGATCAAGATGTAAACTTACCTTATAAAATGGCTAAAATGCTAACTGAGAAAGGTATTGTTGTAGGCCTTGAAAATAGTGGTGATATGGAACGCATGAATACGCGTAACCTCCCTTTTCTTGCAGGTACATGCGCTGCTTATGGATTAGACAAAGAGCAGGCACTGCAGTTAATTACATCAAATACTGCACAATTACTTGGAATTGATTCTTTCTGTGGAACTTTAGAACAAGGAAAAGATGCTACATTATTCATTTCAGAAGGGGACGCATTAGACATGCGAACTAACAAATTGTCAAAAGCTTATATTCAGGGTAGATTATTATCATTAGAAAATCATCAATCAAAATTGAATGACATTTATAAAGAAAAATACAACCAAAAGTAAATCATAAACAAGCAGTTAGGTTTATTATTAATTAAAATAGACAATTTATCTCCTGATAAGTTGTCTATTTTTTTGTTTTATATCTAAAAAAAGCAAAAAATGAGAATACTTTATTTTAGAATAAGCCATAAAAATAGGTTTTAACACATCCCTAACAAGCATACCCGCAAAAAAATAGGGGTCAAAATGAAAAATACATAAAAATAATGACATTGTAATTAATATCATCAGGGGTGTTGAATCATTTTATACTTTTGTTTAAAAAAACGAACCAACCTATGAGAAAAATTGTTTTAAGTGTTATTCTAATAACTCTTTTGGTACTAACTGTATGTACCAATTTTTTAATGACCAGCAATCCTATTCCTTCTGAACCTATAAAATTTGATACTGGGGATACAGCATGGATGATTGTAGCAACTGCTTTAGTTTTAATAATGACTCCTGGCCTAGGTTTCTTTTACGGAGGAATGGTAGGAAAGAAAAATGTTATTAGTACGATGTTACAAAGTTACATGGCAATGATAATCGTTACTGTTTTATGGGTAATTGTTGGGTTCAGTTTATCATTTGGAACTTCAATTGGAGGTATCATTGGTAATCCTTTAGATTATTTTATGTTTAAAAACGTAGGAATAAAAACCGCATGGGGCACCATTCCGTTCATGCTTTTTGCATTATTTCAAGCAAAATTTGCAATTATTACTCCTGCACTTATTACAGGTGCTTTTGCAGAGCGTATTCGTTTTTGGGCTTATATGTTATTTATGGTTTTATTTATCCTAGTAATCTACACTCCTCTTTGTCACATGACTTGGCATGAAGATGGGTTATTCTATAAAATGGGTGTATTAGATTTTGCCGGAGGAACCGTAGTTCACATGAGTGCTGGATGGGCTGCATTAGCAGGAGCTATGTTTTTAGGAAAAAGAAAAGGACAAAAACCAAATCCTGCACGTATTACTTACGTATTATTAGGTACTGGATTATTATGGTTTGGATGGTTTGGTTTCAACGCTGGATCTGCTCTTGCTGCAAATGGTTTAGCTGTACAAGCCTTAGGAACAACTACGGTTGCTGCTGCGGGAGCTGGAATGGCTTGGGTTTTCTTTGATAAAATTCTCGGTCACAAAGTCTCTGCTATGGGGGCATGTATTGGTGCCGTTGTAGGTCTTGTCGCTATTACTCCTGCTGCAGGATTTGTAAGCATACCAAACGCACTTTTTATAGGTATCTTTAGCAGTATTGTAAGTAATATTATGGTTGGTAAATTTCATAAAAGAGATAAAATTGATGATGCGCTTGACGTATTTGCCTGTCATGGTGTAGGTGGAATGACCGGAATGCTGTTAACAGGTGTATTTGCTTCAAAAGAAATAAACCCAGCAGTAACGGATCAAGGGCTTATCTTTGGAGAAACAACCTTATTCATCAATCAATTAACAGCTTTAGTTATTGTATCTGTATTTGCATTTACTGCTTCTTATTTCCTTTTCTTTATTGTGAACAAAATCACACCACTAAGAGTAAGTGAAGACAAAGAAGAATTAGGTTTAGATATCTCTCAACATGGAGAATACCTGTAAAAATTATAATTATACAGCCTTTGTAAAACCAAAAAATCCAATCATAATTATATGATTGGATTTTTTTTATTTTTTAAAATTTGCTATTCCTGATTTAAGCCAAGATTCATATTCTGTTACTCCTACGTAACTTATAGTAGGTTTTTCTTGGTTTAAACTATTCCCTTCTAAATCTGTTAAAACGTATAAAGGCTGTGTATTTGTTTTATACGTACTAATCATAAAATCAGTCCACTTATCTCCTATTGTTTCAATTTCTGATCCTGTTTTCTTAGAAACAAATTGCTGCTCTTTAGGCAACTCCCGCTTATCATCTACATACAATGAAATCACTACCACCTCATTTTTTAATAGCTTTAAAACATCAATATCAGACCATACATTGTTTTCCATCTTACGGCAATTTACGCATGCATACCCAGTAAAATCTAGCATGATTGGTTTACTTATTGTTTTGGCGTAAGCCAAACCTTTTTCATAATCATCAAAAACTACAATTCCGTGAGGACCAATTTTTGCTCCTTCTGGTAAAATAACCGCTGAGTTACTCCGAGAAGAATTACCTATTCCAAAAGGGCTTTCGCTGTATTCCATTGGTGGTGGAAAAGCACTTATAATTTTTAAAGGTGCTCCCCAAAGTCCCGGAATTAAATACACCGTAAATGTAAGCACAAGTAATCCCATCATTAATCTTCCTACTGAAATATGTGGTAATGGACTATCGTGTGGTAATGTTATTTTTCCAAATAAATACAATGCTAAAACTCCAAATATAGCAATCCAAATGGCTAGAAACACTTCTCTTTCTAACAAGTGCAATTGCAGTACTAAGTCGGCATTTGATAAAAATTTAAAAGCTAAAGCCAATTCTAAAAATCCTAAAAACACTTTAACGGTATTTAACCATCCACCTGATTTAGGTAAAGAATTCAACCAGCCTGGGAACATTGCAAAAAGCATAAATGGTAAGGCTAGAGCCAAAGAAAAACCAAACATTCCAACTACCGGAGCTATTCCGCCGTTAGAAGCTGCTTCAACTAATAACGTTCCTACAATAGGACCAGTACAAGAAAAAGATACTATAGCAAGCGCCAATGCCATAAATAAAATCCCGATTATCCCG
Organism: Flavobacterium sp. PL002; assembly: GCF_054165825.1. NCBI lineage: Bacteria > Pseudomonadati > Bacteroidota > Flavobacteriia > Flavobacteriales > Flavobacteriaceae > Flavobacterium > Flavobacterium sp. PL002. Next base: position 66,756 of record NZ_CM135110.1, read on the forward strand.
CCTCTATCTGCTTGATTGTCTACTTTATTTGCCCATGAATTAGGCAACATAATTTCAAAAGCACCCAAAAATGAAGCCGCAAAAACTACTAATAAAACAAAGAAAATAACATTAAACCACACATTAGTTGATAATGCATTTAAAGCATCGGCACCAAAAACCCAGGTTACTAGGAATCCTAGCATCACATAAATTAAAATAATAGCAACACCATAAATGATGGCGTTACTAATTCCTTTTGCTTTTGTTTTACTTTGCTTGGTAAAGAAGCTTACCGTCATGGGAATCATTGGGAAAACACAAGGTGTCATTAATGCTGCTAAACCTCCTAAAAAAGCAAGAAAAAATATTGACAATAACCCTCTTTTTTCACTTTTATTAGCTGTTTTTTCAATTGCTGCTGGAGTATCTGCAATGACTACATTACTCGTTCCTAAACTAGGTTGTAGGGAATCTTTTTTTACTGTGTCTAAAACTGTCGTTTCAGTAACTGCTGTTTCAGTTATTATTGTTTCAGGATTTAAAGCCGAAGATAATGTGTTTACTGGCAAAACAAAAGTGAATTTCTTCTCCATATTAATACACACATCCTTACAAACTTGGTAGTTCAACTCTACTTCTACTTTTGTGAAATTTGGGTTGGTTACTTTAATTTCTTGTGTAATTTGGGCTTTCTTTTCAAAAAACGTTTCGTTAACTTCAAAAATATCGTTGAAAGCAGTTCTCGTTTTACTTTCTTTTGCTTTTCCAACTAAGGTAAAATTCCCCTTTGCATTCTTAAAAATCACTTCAAGAGGCAGCGGTCCACCATCTGGAGTAAATTGAGAATACAAATGCCATTCCTTTTCAATTGTACCATCAAAAGTTAGTAGAAAAGTATTGGCTGATTTTTTTTCAATTTTAGTAGTCCATTTAGCTGGGTCTAACATTTGAGCATTCACATTGGCGAAAGCCAACAACGCTAGGAGCAAAAAATATAGTTTTTTATTCATAAAGCAAGTACTTATTTTATTTGTTATTCAGGAACATTAGCTTTCTGTTTCTAATGCTATTTTTAATTTATTTTGTGTTGTAGTATCTATTTTAAAACGTTCGTCTTGGCGTAAGCCTATAATCCAAACAATTTTTTCTCCAGACCATAAAATCCAAAGTTGTTCTTTTTCTATCAGTGATAATTTTTCGTCTTTAAAAAACTTACTCAGTTTTTTCGACTTTCCGTTCATACCAAATGGCTGAAAAGAATCGCCTTCTTGCCAACGTTTTATTTCTAAAGGGAACGTCAATTTATCTGAATCAACAAATATAATTCTATTTGAATCAAAGGCAGTTGCATCTACTTTAGAAAAGGTCATTTTTAAGGGAATATTAACTTCTTGCAGATCCTCATGGATAAAATAACCTTCGGTTGCTGCATCTTCATTAATTTTACTCAAAATTAAAACACCTCTATTTTTTAATAATCTATAATCAGACGCAAAAACTTGTTTTCCTGACAAACTATCTACTAAATTATACACATCATCCCAAGCGGTGAATCCAAATTCATGAAGCCATTGGTATAAATATGACTTGTAGTTAGGTAGTTTTAATAATTCCTTTAAATTAATATGAAAATCATCCTCTTGCTGCGACACTACTTGTTGGTATACCATAATTGACGCATCTTCAACTAACTCAGAAGCTTCCTGTAAATACGTTTGTGTTTTTTGAAAAGCCTCCATAAATTGTGGATTGATTTCTTTTAATAACGGAACAACATGGTGGCGAATTTTATTACGTAAATATTTATCGGAGGCATTGCTGCTATCTTCTCTCCATTCGATTTTGTTGTCTTTAGCAAATTTCAAAATTTCATTACGCGAAAAAAGTAATAACGGGCGAATAATACTTCCGTTTTCTTCTGGAATTCCTGTTAATCCTTCTAAACCGGTTCCTCGACTTAAATTAATTAAAAAAGTTTCTAGATTATCATCTGCGTGGTGTGCTGTCAGGATATAATCAAAACCTTCCGTGTCTAAAAGTTCATAAAACCAATTGTATCGCAAATCTCTCGCGGCAACTTGTGTTGAAACTTTGTAATCTTTGGCGAAAGCCGCTGTATCAAATTGGGTAATAAAAACTGGAATTTGATTACCATCAGCATATTCTTGGACAAATTTTTGATCTTCAAAACTGTCTACACCGCGCAACTGAAAATTACAGTGTGCAATAGCAATATCTAAATCCAATTGTTGTAACATGTGCACCATAACCATACTGTCTAAGCCACCACTGGTTGCTAAAAGCAATTTTTTATTGGCTAAAAAAGGGAAATTATGAGCGATATGTTTTTTAAGTTTATCTAACATTTTTTATATTTAAAGATTAAAAATGAATCTAATAACTTGAATGTTTTATTGTAAGACTTCATGCATTGCTTTTGCTTTAAGCAGGCATTCCTCATACTCCTTTTCAGGAATCGAAAGCGCTGTAATAGCACTCCCTACTGAAAAAGAAACATATTTATTTTTTTTATTATATAAAATACTACGGATAACTACATTAAAATCAAAGTCTCCTTGAGGAGTAAAATAGCCTACAGCGCCACTGTATAACCCGCGTTTTGTAACCTCAAGCTCTTCAATTATTTTCATAACCGAAACCTTAGGTGCGCCAGTCATACTGCCCATTGGGAACGTTGTTTTTAAAGCATCTACAGCAGTATATTGAAAATCTAATTTAGAGGTAATGGTAGAAATCATTTGATGTACTTGCATAAAGGAATGCATCCCGCACAACTCCGTAACGGCTACTGATCCCTTTTGTGCAGTATGTGATAAATCGTTTCTTACCAAGTCAGTGATCATAATATTTTCGGCACGCTCTTTTGGATCTTCTGAAAGTTCTTTTTTAGATTTCTCATCTTCTTTAATATCAGTAAAACGTTTTGCAGTTCCTTTTATAGGTTGCGAAATCAATACTTCACCTTCTTTTTTAAGATACCTTTCTGGAGATGCTGAAAGTAAAAAATTATGGTGATTTTTAAAAAACACCGCAAATGGAGGTTTCGAAATTTCGTTAAGTTTAAAATAACTATCTAGCGGTTCAATAGTAGCATTTTCGGCATAAAATTCCATGCAAAAATTAGCTTCGTAGCAATCTCCATGATTTATATGTTTGAGCAATTTAGTAATTTTATCTAAATATTCCTCTTTAGAAACGCGGGCAGTAATATTGACTTTATCTACTGTTAGGGTTTCATAAATTGTGGTATTTTGAATGGTTAAAAAATCCTCATCAACCTCATCATCACACATATTTAGGTAAACCATTTCTACAGTTTGTCCCTTGATTAGGAATATTTTTTTAGGTTGAAAAAAAAACAACTCTGGAAAATCGAGTCCGTCAAAATTATTAGATTGTAATTGCTCTACGTCATTTTTTAAATCATAGGACAAGTAACCAAAAATCCAATCCTTAGTGGTTTGTTGGTATTGTTTTAAATCATCAAAGGCGTTGTATGAGTCGGTTTTTATAGCAGTAAAAGCATCAACTGCTAAGATACAGTCGTAACTAGAATAATCTTGCTGGTAATCATTACTGTCTAAAAAACTAACTTCTTGAAACTGTTGTGCCCATATTAAAAGTTGTTTTTTGAAGTTGGCTAAGTGCGCTATGTCTTGTATAAAGGATGTTCTCAAGGTACTATTTTAAAAAAAGTAAAATTACAATAAAAAAAATGGCTTCTCAAGAAGAGTGTACATAAAACTAGTTTATAGTTAAATAATTACCGAAAAAGATTTTTCCTACTAAAACTTAGTAGTATATTTGGTAAATAATTCTCTTAGAAACAAAACAATCATTCCTGTTAAATCCCCAAAAAACCATGACCAAAATCGCAAAATGTAGCTTTTTATTATTAGCAACAATTAGCTTAATGACTAGTTGTAAAAAAAATGATTCCAGAGAAGAATATGCTGAAGAACAAGCAAGTTCATCAGTGTCTGCTGATAGTATCTCATCATCAGCAGCGGTAGAAAAACCAGGAAGCGATAGGAAATTCATTCGTACTGCCGATATTAAATTTAAAGTAAAAAATGTTCCTCAGTCAACTTATGTAATTGAAAACATCACTAATAAATTTGATGGATTTGTTATTTACACTAATTTACAAAGTAATATTATTAATGAAACTGCCTCTAAAGTTAGTCAAGACAGTACACTAGAAACCATTCGTTATAATGTAATCAACAACATAACTATTAGAGTTCCCAATACGCGCCTTGATACTGTTATAAAAAGTATTGCCAAGCAAATTGATTTTTTAGATTATCGTCTTATAAAGGCTGATGATGTTTCACTAAAAATGCTTTCGAATAAACTAGCACAAAACCGTGGAAGCAGCACCGAAAAAAGAGTTGAAAACGCAATTGCTACAAAAGGAGCAAAAATCAATGACGTCATGAACGCTGAGGAGACCTTAGCTGACAAAAAAGAACAGAATGACAATGCTAAATTGAATAACTTATCAATGCAGGATCAAGTTAATTTTAGCACACTTACTCTTGAAATATACCAGCGTGAAACGGTGAAGCAAACTATGGTAGCAAATAGTAAAGATTATAATGATTACAAACCTAACATTGGGATTCGACTATTCGATTCGGTTAAAACAGGATGGAATGTTTTATTAGATATATTTGTGTTTTTAATTCAAATATGGTGGTTGATTCTATTGGCTTTAGGCGGTTTTTTACTTTATAAGAAGTATTTAAAAAAGGAATAGTACAACTCCAAAATAATTACACGGAAATAGATTCCGTGTAATTATTATAATGTACAAAATTGATAATTGACTGATACTCTTAAAAATCGGTTCTTTTTTTGTAAATTTACAATAAGCTACTATATAACAACACGTTATAAATAGATCGTTCCAAGTAGTTTTATTGATTGACACTTTTATAATAGGGTTAATAGTTTGGGTGCCAATTAAAATAGTATAGCACTCGTTTTAGTTAAGTAACCTAAAAACCTATATATTATGAAAATTGCCATTATTATTATCCGAACGTTGTTAGGACTCTTATTCTTATTCACCTCTGTTAGTTACTTTTTCCATTTAAGCCCAGAGCCCGCATCTACAGGAGAGTTTAAAGCATTTCAGGTTGGACTTATCGCCTCTACTTATTTGATGCCTTTGGCGAAAGCCGTAGAATTATTATGTGGATTATCTTTTGTCACAGGAAAATTTACAACTCTAGCTAATCTTGTTATTTTTCCGGTTACTCTAAATATTTTATTGATTAATTATTTTCTGACACCTGAGAATTTGCCACTAGCAATTTTTGTATTTGTGGGAAATATTTTTTTGATATTTACTCATTGGGAGAATTACAAAGGTCTTTTTAAAATGGAATAATTAATACTTAAAAAAACCGACTCTAATTAAGAGTCGGTTTTTTATTTATCCCATATTAAGTATGTTGCACCCACACTAGATCATCTGTTTGATATCCTATTTCTTTTGCTATTTGCAAATACTCCGCGGTAATTTCTAGTGGAATTGATTTTTCACGGGATAAAATCCATAGGTACTTTAAACTATCACCCGATACAAGTGCGTATTTGTAATCCTTATCAATTGCAAGCACGTTATACCCCGCATAGAAAGGACTAAAGAATGAAACCTTAAGCATCGCTACATTTTCATCGCCTACAAATTTAGCTTTACCAGTGCTTTCTTGCCATTTTTCTTTTTTTAAATTATAGCCTCTATTCACCACTTTTATCATTCCGTTATCCTTCAACGAATATTCGGCTGTGGTGTTATTTAATCCTTTTTCGAATTTAAAATCCAGTCTGGCAATTTCATACCACTTACCCAAGTATTTCTCTTTATCAAAATTTTGAACCGCTACAGCTTTTTCAGGAATGGTTTTGCTTGCGCAAGAATTAAGAAGAAGTCCAACTCCAACTAAAGCCAAAGTACCTGCTACATATCTCTTTTTCATAGTGTTTGTTTTTTAGTAAAGATAGTAACTGATCCTAATTAAGTATTTATAGAATTTAATTTGAAGTTTATATAATTTAATCCTAAAGCATAAAAAAACCGCCAAATTGTATTTGGCGGTTTCTAATATATAATGATCGTTAAACCTATACGTGTATTGGTCTGTTATCTGTTGCTGCTAATGCCGCTTCTTTTACTGCTTCTGCAAAAGTAGGGTGAGCGTGTGACATTCTAGAAATATCTTCAGCAGATGCTTTGTATTCCATTGCCACTACAGCCTCAGCAATTAAATCAGCACAACGAGCTCCAATCATGTGAACTCCTAGCACCTCATCTGTTTTTGCATCAGCAAGAATTTTTACGAATCCGTCTAAATCAGCACTTGCTCTCGCACGTCCTAATGCTTTGAAAGGGAAACTTCCAGATTTATAAGCAATACCAGCTGCTTTTAACTGCTCTTCCGTTTGTCCAACTGCAGCCACTTCTGGCCAAGTATATACAACACCAGGAATCAAGTTATAATCGATATGTGGTTTTTGCCCAGCTAATAATTCAGCAACCATAGTTCCTTCTTCTTCTGATTTGTGTGCTAACATGGCTCCACGAACCACATCTCCAATAGCATAAATATTAGGAATATTAGTTTGCAAATGATCGTTAACTTCTACTTGCCCTCTATCAGTTAATTTTACACCAGCTTTGTCTGCATTTAATCCAGCAGTATAAGGACTACGTCCAACAGCTACTAAAGCGTAATCTCCTTCAAGAGTGATTGTTTCTCCTTTAGCATTTTCGGCTTGAACAGTAACAACGTCACCCGCTCTTTCAACCGATTTCACTTTGTGAGAAACGTAGAATTTCATTCCCTGCTTCTTTAATACTTTTGTCAACTCTTTAGACAATGAACTATCCATTCCTGGAATGATTCTGTCCATATATTCTACTACAGAAACTTGCGCTCCTAAACGTAAATATACTTGTCCTAACTCAATACCAATAACTCCACCACCAATGATGATAAGGTGCTTAGGTACTTCAGGTAATTTTAATGCTTCAGTAGAAGTAATCACTCTTTCTTTATCAATGGTAATAAAAGGTAAAGAAGATGGCTTAGAACCTGTAGCAATAATAATATTTTTAGCTTCAATAGTTTCTGACGTTCCGTCAGCTTTTGCAATAGCAACATGAGTGGCATCTACAAAAGAACCCAACCCTTCAAAAACGGTGATTTTGTTTTTATCCATTAGGTATTTTACACCACCAGATGTTTGGTCAACAACTGCTTGCTTGCGCTCAATCATTTTAGCCAAGTTAACCTTTACTTCACCAGTAAGTTCGATTCCGTGGTCTTCAAAATGCTTAATTTCGGCATAATGATGCGAAGACGATAACAACGCTTTTGAAGGAATACATCCTACATTAAGACATGTTCCACCTAGAGCAGAATATTTTTCTACAATTGCTGTTTTGAAGCCTAGTTGTGCACAACGAATAGCTGACACATATCCGCCTGGACCAGAACCTATAATGACTACGTCAAATGAACTCATAGTATATTTTTTTATGTAAATTAATTTTCGAGATACAAAATTAAGGAATTAAGTTTTGTTTAAAGTTTAAAGTTCAAGCTTTTTTGTTACGAATTTACTCAAATAGTAATTATTTTTCATTTGGATTCCTATTTAGCAGTCTTATAATTCTCAAATCGTAACTATTGTTGTGTTTTTCACCTCATTAATCATAAAGGTACTTTGGGTACTCCCAATATGATGTAAGGTGGTTAGTTTAGTGACTAAAAACTCGCGATACGCTTTCATGTCTTTAACAACTATTTTTAAAATATAATCATAATCACCACTTACATGATAGCACTCTAAAACTTCAGGAAGCTGGGTGACCTGACTCTCAAATATGGTTAAAAAATCTTTTGTGTGCTGGATGAGTTTTAAATGACAAAAAACGATAAAACCTTTGTCAACTTTTTCCTTATCTAGTAATACTACATATTTATCGATAATGCCTTCCCGTTCTAATTTCTTGATACGTTCGTAAACAGCAGTAACTGAAAGATTCAGTTTTATCGAAAGTTCCTTTGTGGTTCTTTTACTATCCGTTTGTAGCAAAAGCAGTAATTTCTTATCGGTTGGATCTAAAGTCATTGCGTTCGTTTTTTAATAAAAGAAATATAATCTATTATAATCTCACTGGGTATTCTTAAATAGAAAATATAATTACAAAAATACACATAAGTAGTTTATAAATCTATATTTAACACTACTCATTGATTATTAATCTACAAATTCCTTAATTTGATATAAGTTTCTTGATCGCACAAGATCCCTAGCCCAGTATAGAAGCGGCATCTCCCGATTTATAAAAACAAAGCTTTTTTTTAAGCTGTAGTTTTTATTTATTAGGAATATAGCGTCCCGAAAGCTTTCGGGAGCTGGAAATAGCTAATAAAAACTAATTTAAAAAATAATATATGAGCAATTTTAATCCCGCAGACAACATTCAGGATTTACAGTATTTTGGTGAATTTGGTGGTGTAAACCCATCCATTTCTGACTCATCGACCTATACCTTTTTATCAGCAAAAACAATGTTTGATACTTTCGAAGGAAACATGGAAGGCTGTTACTTGTACTCCCGTCACTCCTCGCCTAGTAACTTGTACCTTGACAAAGCCTTGGCAGCAATGGAAGGAACAGAAACTGCCAATGTTTCGGCTTCAGGAATGGGAGCGATCACGCCTACGCTATTGCAATTGTGCGGTACTGGCGATCACATTGTATCAAGCAGAACCATTTATGGAGGTACATACGCTTTCTTGAAGAATTTTGCTCCTAGAATGGGGATCAAAACAGCGTTTGTAGACATTACAAAACTAGATGTAGTTGAAGCTGCAATTACGCCAGATACTAAAGTGCTCTATTGCGAAACGGTGAGTAACCCATTACTGGAAGTTGCTGATATTGCTGGATTGTCTAAAATTGCCAAAAAACACAATTTAACTTTAGTGGTAGACAATACGTTCTCTCCATTATCAGTAACACCTACTAAATTAGGTGCTGATATTGTGATCCATTCTTTAACAAAATACATCAACGGAAGTAGCGATACTGTGGGTGGTGTCACTTGTGCGTCACAAGAATTCATCAACAGTTTGAAAGATGTAAATAGTGGTGCAAGTATGCTACTAGGTCCTACAATGGACAGTATGCGCTCAGCGAGTGTGATGAAAAACATGCGCACATTGCACTTGAGAATTAAACAGCACAGTTACAATGCGGCTTACCTAGCAGAACGTTTTGAGAAAGACGGACTAAAAACTGTTTATCCAGGTTTAGCAAGTCACCCGAGTCATAAAATATATGCATCGATGATTAATCATGAGTATGGTTTTGGAGGGATGATGACGTTAGATGTAGGTTCTCTGGCTAAGGCCAATGCTTTGATGGAGTTAATGCAGTCTAAAAACCTAGGGTACTTAGCAGTAAGTTTAGGATTTTATAAAACGTTGTTTAGCGCTCCTGGAACTTCTACATCAAGTGAAATTCCGATGGAAGAACAAGCCGAAATGGGATTAACAGATGGTTTGATTCGTTTTTCTATAGGACTTGACAATGATATTGAACGTACGTACCAAATGATGAAAACTTGCATGCAAGAACTTGCTATCCTATAATTTTTTAGTTGTTTTACTGTAGAAAATCCGCTTGGGAGTAATCTTGAGCGGATTTTTTTTATTTTAAAGTTACAGCTTGCCTTGAACGTTTGCGGAATCTTATTTCTCTCAGTTTCCTTATCAAAAACTAAAGATATAATTTCCCATTTGTTATTAGCATAAAAAAGTTGCAGACTGTTTATTCCTCGTCTTACTACCTCTCCTCCTTTTTGTAATCTGGTTTCGTAGGTACTCCAAACATTAGCTATATTACCAAAAATTTTTACTTCTCTATTAATTTCATTTTCATAAAAAGGGGTTTCTAAAACCATTAAATCTGTTTCTTTTTGAAAGTCTTTTAGTGATAATGTTAGCTGTTTAGACTCTCCATTAATCATTGAATAATAAGAATAAATGGCTTTTGAATTATGAAGAGAAGCATCTCTTTTCCATTGTCTAACTTCACCCGCTTCACCTGAGACTACTTCGTAAAAAGCCTTCATTAGTCCTTCAATCGTTGAAACATCCTCAATCAAAGGAAATAAATTATCAGTATTGGGTTGTTCGGTATTCATTTTTTTATTTGGCATAATTAGTATCATTAGTTAAAAATTGTTCTTTTATAAAACTATCTGAGAACAAACTAATGCCATTTAATTCAGTCTGAAAAAAATTTTATTTACTTGGTTTGATTTTTTATTTAGAAGGCACTACCATTTATGTATCATGTCAAAGCATTAACTTATTAATTCTAAGTGTAAGGCATTCTCGATAACTCTTAGCTACAGTAATCTTACTACCAGATAATAATAAATGATTGTCTTGAAAAGAATCAATAGTAGTAAGATTCACAATATAAGAATTATGCACCCTCATGAATTCATCAGGCAAGGTATCAATCAACTCTTTTAAAGACTTGTAATAACTATATTTCTTATTTGTGGTAGTGATAATTTCAACATAATTCCCCAAACCTTTAATGACTTTTATTTCATTAAAATTAAGTTTAATCAATTTTTTATCAGATTTAATGAACGCAAAATTAGTTGCCATTTATAATTGTTTTTGGTTAGTAAAATTACTGCTTGTTAGTCCATATTATTTTATAATTGGGAAACTGCTTGACCAATCGTTCCTTTATTTTTTTTAATGAACTAGAATCAAAATTTTCATATTCGATCTCAATTCCCACCAGATGATCGCTTAGACACCAAGCTTTAAAAACCAACCTCTGATTGGTTTTGGAGGAATAAAAAACACTTTTCTCGCCAAATTCAATTCCATAATTCATTATGTAGAGTTCAGTCAGTGCTTTTTGGATTTTAAGTTTAATACGTTTTTCAATTGTTAACTTAATACTATCAGGACTTATTTCATGAGATGACTGAATTTCAAAATCGTTATTTGATAAATTATCTTGTAACTCTATTGAATACTCTTTAGACCAAGAATAATTTCTATCATAAGTGATGAATTTATAAAATAGAAAAACCATTATTAATAATAGTGTCACAAAAATCAACAACTGCTTTATGTACCTTTTTTTCAAGAGAATAAATTTTAAATCATCAATTTAATATTACTAGTTAATTACAAATATATTTTCTTTTTACTTTCCCACTACAAACAATATCAAAAAAAAACGCCTCTTTATTTACATAAAGAGGCGTTCAACTAAAATACGAATGTCTGTTTTATATTATAGTCCTTTTTTTAATTCTTCAATGGTTTTAGCCATTACAACGCCAGGTAATTTTACTGGAGCAGCAACTTCGGCTAAAAATGTTCCTTTAACTTCTCCTGTTTTGTAAGTTGTAAAACCAATACGGTACAAACCAACAGTTAAAGCTTTTGTAGGACTCCCCATTTCGCTTTTGTATCTTAATAAAGAATTGTAGCTTCTTCCACTAGGTTGTTTCGGCATTTCACTACTATCATCATTACTAGCAAGCTTTGTCCAAGTAGCGTTTTTAGCAGCATCAGCTGTGATATCTTCTTTCTTGAAAATAGTAGAACGCTCTAGAGTAATGTAAGTATCAAAATAATCGTTAGATGAAGCGTTTTCTGTATAAGCAGCAGCTGTAATTGCATCTTTAACTTTTGTCTTGGCTACTGGAGAAAGCATTCTTACTCCAAGTTCTGGTGCAACAGCAGGAACCCATAGGTAGATATAATAGAATTTTTTGTTGTCTACTATTTCATCTTCATTACCTGCAGCTGCATATCCTAAATAAGAAATAACATCTGTGTAAGGAACTTTAATTGTCTTTGGTCCCACTTTTTTCTCAATTGAACTTCCAAACTTTTTTAATTTTTGTGCTTCTGCGTTAAACATACTGCAGAAAGCAAATACTGATAATACTACTAATTTAATTTTCATGTTTGTTTTAGTGAATTTGTTAATTTATAGACATTCTTGTTTTTATTTTAATTCGTAGGCTACAGTTACTGTATGGGCTTGTTTTGCCGTAGTTCCATAGCCATGTATGAACTGTGCATTGGTGTTTAAATCTGAAATTTTAACGATTTCTCCAATATTTTTATTTAGTTTTTTAGCTATAGTTTCTGCTTTTTCTTTTGCATTAGCAATCGCTTTTGTTGACAGTTCAATTAATTGTTTGTCTGTTAGTTTTGCTGCTTCTATCTCAGTATTACTAATAGACATTCCTGGTGATTTTAATTGTGTCAATTTTCTAAATTCGTCTTTGTCAGAAGTTCTTAAAAAATAATATTCTGACAATTCCTTATTTTGCGAATAAACCATAGCAAACTCGTAATAGCTATTTCTTTTAAACCTGCTAAAATCTATTCCAATTTTTTCTAATTCTTTTATGAAATTTTTCTTAACCACATCAAGTGAAGTTGCTTCTACTTCTAGTTGCCCTTCATACACAAGTATTTGCTGTAAGGCAATTACAAGGGTATAACTATCATCTCCCACTACTTTTTCTGTTTCTCCAACTACTTCAATTGTACTTTTATTTTCCTGTGCAATTGATGGTAATGCAACCAACAATGCGATTAAGCAAACTATTTTTTTCATAATTATTCAAATTAAATTTTAGCTTTTTTTAAAAGAAAAGAATGTTGGCTACAATCATCCATGCACCTACAAATAACCCAATGATACCTAGTTTACCTTGCTTTGGAGCTAACTTTTCTCTTAGAACCATTGCTTTTTCTTTAGCAGCTTCATTTTTAGATAAAACGTATTTATTAATAAGGCTAAACCCTAACATAAATCCTAATATAGATTGGATGATGTTTCCTGCTAATAAAGATGCCCACCAAATTGGAAATGAAGTAATCCAACCTAAGTTTAGAATAGAAAAAACAATACCCCAAACACCGTAGAAACATAAAATAAGTCCAATCCAACCTTGGTAAGGCTCTATCTTTTCTAAAAGTTCTTTAGCGTCTGGTTTTTTTGATAATAATAAAGAAGGTACTGCAATGATGCTTAATAAGATTAATGTAATTCCGAAAATCATAATTTTTGTTTTTAATGGTTAAAATTTGTTTGTTTTTATAATTGAAACACCCTAAGTTTTTTATTTTTATCTAGTGGTATTTCTTATTATCTTCTGCAAATTTAGACCAATAGTTCCCCTGCTGTAACCCCTTATTTAGTGAAAATGAATACCCTGAATTCAGGGGTCATAAACATAAACAACTCATAATCAATAATAAAAAAATCAATAAGAATGTTTTTTTTTTAATAATAAACAATGCTAATTATTTTTTTGGGTTAAAACCGCTTATTTAAAATTTGACAAAAAAAAGGCTCTATTATAAAATAGAGCCTTGGTGTATTATTGATTTAGGATAGCTAAGTTATTAAGATACATATCCCTTTTTAATGGCATATTTAGTAAGCCCTGCTAAATTTCTAACGTTAAGTTTAGTGATAAGATTTTTACGGTAACTTTCAATAGTATGTTTACTTAAAAAGAGTTTATCAGCGATTTCCTGTGTTGTAAACTCCTCTGCTATTAGTGAGATCACTTCAATTTCACGTTTTGTAAGTTTAATTTCTTGGTCTTTATTCTTTTCAAATTTATTTTGAAGGTAAATATCTTTTATTTCTTTCGAAAAATATTTCTCCCCTGCTAAAATAGTTGCTATAGCCTCTAGAAATTCTTCCTTTTGAGCATTTTTTTGAAGATAACCATCTACATTGCTTTCTATCAGTTCATCAATAATTCCAGGTGTATTGTGCATACTAACTACTAGCGTTTTTATATCCTTAGCGGTTTCCTTTATCCATTTGTTGAGCATAATACCGTCTACTTCCGGCATAGTAACATCTGTAATTACAAGGTCAATTTTTTCTTCTGTATTTATCGAAATATACTTTTGAACATGACCACCATGTTTTGCTGTATAAAGAATATTATAATTACTCTCTGTTTTAAGAATGCTTAATAAACCATCCAAAAACATTTTGTGGTCGTCAGCTATAATGAGATTATAGTTCATGTGTTATGCTTTTAAAGGGATTTCTATATTGATGCTGGTTCCTCTCTCGAGTTTAGAATCGATATGTAATGTGCCGTTATAATTTTCTACTCTATTTTTTATATTCGTTAAGCCTATGCCTAATGTTGTTTTAGACAAATCAAACCCTACACCATCATCCTCATATACAAAGAAGATGCAATCATTTAAAAGATCGAACTGAATGTCTATGGTGGTGGCTTTAGCATATTTTAGGGTATTGGTTGTTAATTCTTGAAAAATTGAGAATAATTCGTTCTGCAACACCTTGTCTAATGAATTAATATTTTTTTCGTCATAAAATGAAACATGTGTACTTAATTCACTAGCCTCTTCAACAGTATTCACGTATTCTTGAATTAAAAACACAAAGTCGTTTTCTCTAATATTTTTAGGTAATAAATTATGTGATAAGTTCCTTACTTGCTCATAAGTATCATCTAATTGCCTATAAATTAATTTTAGTTTATCAGGATGGTTAGAGAGTTGGCTGAACTGTAATTTTATAGCGGCTAGGTTACCTCCTACACTATCATGCATTTCTTGTGCTATTTTTTTACGTTCTTGATCTTGCCCGCTAACAGCTGCTTTAATCAGCTTTAATTCTTGATCTTTTTTTAATGAATTCAGGCGTTGTTCATTAATTTCTTTTTCTTTTAAGTTTAGCAAACCTTGCGCTTGTAGTTTTTGATAATAAATAATTAAAAGAGCAATCGTGGTTACTAATAAAATGAAAAAAGCCACCAGAACAATGTATTTAATTGTCTTTTCTCTATCTAGCTCTAAGGCTTTTAAAACTTCTTTTTCTTTTAGAAGAGCAATTTCATTTTTACGTTTTTGAACGCCGTTTTGTAACAACAGCACTTGATTTTCATTCTGTTTTGCAATTATGGCTTTTTGAAGTTTGTACTTTTCAATATCAATATCTTTATTCTTGATATTCAAAGTCTTATTAAGGTTTTCGATACTTAAAAATTTTATTTTTTTTTCTTTCTCAAAAGTTTCAAATTTAATTTCTAAACTATCAATCGCTCTTTCCTTTTGAGAACTAGCTATAGAATCCTTTATTTCATGATATCTAATTCCATAGATATAAGCACTATTAAAATCTTTTTTTCGAGCATAAATTTTCTCTAACATAAGATAACTATGCATCAAGATATCTAGCGCTCCCAATTTCATTGCTTTTGGAAAAGCGCTGGTAAATATCAATAAGGCCTCTCCGTCTCTATTTTCATTGTATAATAATGTTCCTATTTTATCTGTAGTCTTAAGTTCTAAACTATAGAACCTGTTTTTAAAACTTAACCTTTTAGCTTCGTAATACGATAAAAGAGCTTTATCTATTTCATTATTATCCAAATAATTATCCCCTATATTATCAATAACACTTGCTAAAGCATATATTTTGTTAGCATCCTTCTCACAAATTTCTTTGGCTTTTTGTAAATAATCATTTGATATCTTGTATTTTGAAAGAGAGGAATAGATTGAGCCTAAATTGATGTAGCTGCCTAAAATAATATCTTCATCCTTGGAGTATTTTATACATTTTTCAAAAATAGCTAAAGCTTCTTTATTCTTATTTAGTGCAATATAAGTACTTCCTAAACCATGTAAATGGGAATAATACAAGTTCATTTCTTTTGACTTTTCACTAAGTTCAGCGCCTTTAAGATGCCATTTTTTACTCTCATGATACAAACCTTTATTTTTATTATTTAAGGCCAGCAGTTGGTAAGCTAATATAGTCAATCGGTTGCCTAAAGAATCGTTTACATTCCCTTTACGTGCAAGCGCTTGTTGGGTATAATAAATAGAAGAGTCTATAGCGGCATATTTATTATGATAGTACGCTAGTAATAGATTAGTGTTTGTTAAAGCCTTATTTGTTTTGAACCTGTGTAAGGAAATATGGGCTTCCTTGTATGCTTTTTTATCAGACCCATTATTAAAATCGTAAAAGAGCGCATCGACTTTCTTATCTTCTCTTGCTATAGAAGTCGCCGTTTGTGCCAAACAAAGAGAACTGTAACACCAAAAAAAAAGTGTGAATATTTTTTTAAATTTAAAAAGCATGCGCAAATGTAAGAATTGTAGAAGCGATAACCACCCCCGAAAACAGTGATTTACTATTTTAAAACATTGTTGTCCGATAAAAAAAGAAGCCAAATTAATGGCTTCTTAAAATAATCGTAATTTAGAGTTGCAAAATTCAAATAACGATGGGTAAAAATAAGTATTTTTCGACTAAGTCTGTTTTCGGACAGCTAATTTCTTTAATAGATGACTCCATGATTCAGAAAGCTGTTGAGAAATATAATTCAGACCGATATGTAAAACGTTTCAAGAGTCAAGATCATCTATTTAGTATGATATTTTGTTGCATAGAAAAGTGCAACTCTTTACGAGAAGTATCTGGAGGAATGCTTGGTTTGTCAGGTAAGGAAGAAACTGTTAGAATCAACTCTCTTCCCAAAAAGAGTACTTTGGCGGATGCCAACAAGGGACGTAAGGTTGAGTTTTTTGAAGAAATTTATACCAATTTACTTCAGAAATATAGCTTCGTTTTATCGGACAGTCGAATTAAAGAAGCTTTGAAGAAGAATGTTAAGATTGTAGATAGCACCACAATAAGCTTGTTTAAAGATATATTAAAATGTGTTGGTAGAAAGTCTGTTGACGGAAAAAGTAAAGGAGGAATTAAATCGCATAGTGTGATAAATGCCGATGAAAAAGTACCAAGTTTAGTTTGGTTCACATCAGCCATAACGCATGATCATCAGTTTTTGAAAAGACTAAAATGCGATGAACATACCGTTTATATATTCGATAAAGGATACAATGATTACAAAGCTTTTGAGCATTTTACAGCTCAAAAAACAGGTTTTGTAACGAGAATAAAAGAGAATGCAAAATATGAAGTAACACAAACAAATGACATTCCAAGGAACATTCACTGCGGTGTTTTATCGGACGAAATAATTGAAGTTGAAGTCAATAAGGAAGGCGTAAAAACCAAATTGAAATTAAGGAAAATAATGTACTATGACAGAGAACACAAAAGAAGATTTGAGTTTATTAGTAATTTGTTTGACTTTAGAGCAGACACAATAGCTGCACTTTATAAAATACGTTGGCAAATAGAGCTTTTGTTCAAACAAATCAAGCAAAATTTTCCTCTAAAATATTTTTTAGGAGACAATGAAAACGCTATTAAAATCCAAATTTACTGTGTTCTAATAGTAAATCTATTGCTAGGCGTGATAAAGAAAAGCTTGAAACGACAATGGTCTTTCTCGAATTTAATTAGTTTTTGTAGAATTCATTTATTCAATTACATTCACCTAACTAAATTCTTAGAAAGTCCTGAAAAAGACTGGGAATTAGATCATATAAAAGATGGTCAAATAGGTTTATTTGATGATTATTTAGCAACTGGATAAAATTCGATATAACAAACCAAAAATTATATTTTTTAGTACATCGAATTCTCAAGATAGTACTCGAAAACAAGCTGAACTAGGTTAAAACCTCGTCAAGCCTTGCAAAATAAAGAAAAAATAACTTTCAAATTATTTTTACCGGACAACAATGATTGTAAAAAAGTAAAAATTAATTATGGCCAAACCATAAGATGCAAACCTTAAAGATTATTTTAAACAGCAGTAGTGTTTAATTTTTTAATAAGAGTTAGTAACTCTTGGGGTTTTCGGGTTGCAATAATTATCGTTTTACCATTTAATAACACTATTTCAATACCGTATTTAATTGTAGAGATCTTGTTACTGTTGTAATATTTGTAAAGAGCTAAAAATTTAGTTTCAAAAAAGACTTCGAATTCAATTAATTTGAAAGACTTAATCTGTTTTAAAATGATATTTTGATTGCTCTTTATAAGGTTACTATGTTTTATTTTATCTAAATCTACTTTAGTGTCAATTGCCTTAAATGCAACATACCTCATAAAAGTTAGAACTATAATGCCGTAAATTGACGACCAATATAATTCAGGTTTGAATAAAATAGGTACTAAAAAAATCAAATAATGATACCATTTAATACCATATTCTAATTCTTTGAAAACTATTGTATCTTTTTCATTCATTTATAATGCCTTATCTTTTACTAGATTAATCAAATCGTTAAATGTTATCAATCTAAAAAAATTTATTAATTTAAGTAAATTTCTTTTTTTGTTTCACACTATAAATCATTGCGAAAACTAATCCTATAAGTCCTCCTAAATAGCTAAAATTATGCATTGATCCCACCATAATAAAATGATTCACATCAAGTACATTTTCAGGTAAATTCCAATCAGCTAAGTTGTCATTTATAAAGAGTTTCCCAAAACCCAAACCAACAATTCCAGTAATTAATGCAATAGCAATTGTTAAACAAAAAGCCTTGATAGTTACTATAAACATCACTTTTCCGTTTTTGTGAATTAGCCCTAGAAAACCCAGAAATAAACCTATAATCATCCCAACCCACCAAGTTGCTAAAAAACCTACAATTGCTGCTCCTAGTCTTGGATTATCAAGTTGAATTTCTGGATTCATATCTGTTCCAATATTTTGTGCTATACCCCAACTGTCAATTCCAAATTGAATAAATTTGAATTTTGTATAATATTCATTTGAAACCGAATACGTTATTTGGTCATGAATCATACCATAAAACCCACCTAAAATCGGTGCAATAATTAAAATTAATAGTAATGTTATAAATTTATTCATTTAAAAATTAATTATATAAAATGCTAGCTATTCAAATAGTGGTTGCATTGTAAAGCTTGTTACTAATTAGGTGTTTTATCTAATATTTTTTTATTGAGTTGTTCCTGTTTAACAATTACTTTTTGAAAATCTTTATTTTTAGGCAAATTATCCTCTTGAAATTTTTCAATTACGGGAATCGTTAAAAGCAATTTTAAAATAGTATGACTGTCATTGATACTTTTTTGGTTGTTTGCTATTTTTTCTACGAGATGATTAAGTTCTTTTGATTGCTGATCGTATTTATCTGAACTTAGTTTTATAATCTCTAAAATTTTAATTTAAGTTACGCTATCTTTAATTTGATTTGCTAAGAACGTTGCGTCTTCATAAAAATGCTGTGACTTTTCATTATAATTATAAAAAATATTTTGCGTATTATTCGTATCAGTTGCAAAGTTATTAAGCTCCGTTTCTAAACTATTTAATTCTGGTTTTTTTTCAACAAGTTCTTGATATAATGCATCTACTAAATTTCCGCCAGGTTTAGAAAACCTAGCTAAACTTGATTTTTCTTGCAGTGCAACAGGATTTTGATCTTCGACTATAATATTTTCATTATTTCCATTATTGCAGGAAATTATAAATATTGCACTAAAAACAGTCAAGAATCTCATCATATAAATTTTCATAAATAGTTATTTTTATTTGCTAGTTATTAAAATTACTGGTACTAAAGTTTGAATCGAAATCCGTATTAAATCATTTATTTTTGGAAAGTTATTTTTATTGTATTTATTTAAATAGATGTGAATTCATAAAGATTGAGCTTTCTCGTTGACAGAAACATGATTTTAAAGCTCAATACCACTAAACTCAACCTATTTTGAGATGGCTTTTAACGTTAATTAGTCAACGATAATTTTATAATTCTGTTCTTCTAATTTTCCAAATCGATAATAAATTCTAAGTTCCTCAGAAAACATTTTTATATTTTTGGTTTCAGTTTGAAGAAAAAAATATTTTTTATAACCTCCATCTTTTCTATATATCTCGATATAATTTTTAACGCCATTAGATTTTTTACGTTCCCAAACTCTGGTATTTCCATTAAATTTTCCGCGGAAATTATCACTAAGAATATTTATTTTTTCAATTTCGTAAATTGTAAAAACATCTAAGTCACAAGTTATTTTTTCCGAATCTATAACTAAAAACCCACTTAATTTTCCATTAGCACACTCGTATTTAAAAAAGTTACTTATGATGAAATAAAGAGAATATAAAAAAGCAATTATCACAGCAAAAACACTCCATGAACCAAAATCTTCTTCATATACAGGAAATATTGATTTTACAAAATTAAACATAAAAAGTAGTGACCATAAAACCAATGCAATTAATAAACTACTATCCATTTCAAATGAGTTTTTCGGCTTATATATTTGTAGTTTATTTTCCATCATTTTGTAAATTTTTATTACTCAGTTGGTGCATTAGTGCTAACATTTTAGCTGCTCCAAGAAGTGGCGTCTGGATTGCGTTCATAATCTTAGCAAAGATTTTTTGGCTGAAATAATATTTCTTGCAAAGGATAAGTAATAACTTATTTAGCAAACAGGCAGTATTATAAATACGTTGATTTTAATTAGTTAATTCGTAAAACGGCTCTTTATGCTCAAATGTTTCAAAATTTTCATTTTCAAAAAACAATATAAACGAACCTCCCCACACTTTCTTGGGCTTTAAGTATTTGTTCTAATTCGGTATTTAATGCTTGCATTTCCACTAATTTTAATGCTTCCTTTTAAGTAAACCATTTATATTCTATTTCCTTGTCTGGCGATTGTACTATTTCTCCAGCTATATCAAAACAGCTGTTGATGGCTGGCTTTTTCGTTGTTATTTTCCGTGTGTTAATTTAATTATTTGTCCATTTGTTGAGTCTAAAATGATTAAAAATGTTCCGCCAAACATATTTTGTGGAAGTGTTCCATTTAAAACCCAATAATTGTCTATTTGGTTTATTTCGTAAGGTCTTTGTTTGATTATGTTGTCTTTTCCGTAAATTTTAAATAGAATTGTTTCAGCAATTATTACCGCTGTTTCTTTGTCTGGAATAACTGTGTCAACTAAAATTTGCTTTTTCTTTTTGTTAGAAAGTGCCTCTTTTAGTTCGCTTTTTGCATATTCAACGCCAAATTGCGTTCTGTCACTTTTAGTTTGCCCACAAGAATTCAGACTTATGAAAATTAAACCAATAAAAACGATTTTGAAATTCATATTTTCCTTAATTAATTAATTATTTCGACCAAAAAGCGTTGCTTTTCCTTCTTGATTTTCTGCAATTTGAATTAATTCTTTTTGAAAATTGTCAATTGCTGATGGTTCAATAATTATTTCAAGTTTCAGCTTATCTTTTTCTTCACTTCTGTATTCAGTAGAAACATTTTCTTCCAGATTTAATTCAACTCCTAAATGTCCTGCATTGTCAATGCAATGATATTTCATTGAGAAATATGCGTAACTATCTTTCTTACCCATTTCGTAAAATAATTTTGAATCATTTTTAGGAAATTGAAATAATGATTTGGCAAAACCTTCTAAAGATTCGCTTGTTTCATAAACTTCGGTAATACCAAAATAGCGACCATTTGAAGCAATTACTCGAAATTCAAACATATCTTCATCTTTCCAAATAACTTCTAATTCTAAATATGATTTTCTGTTATTTAACTCCATTTTTATCTTTAATTACTGATTTTTAGTTATTTAAGACAATCTTGCCACCAACTAATACACAACATCAAATATAAACAACATTACTTACATTTTACTATTTTCGTATTTATAAAAAAACCGCCTTGAAATCATCAAGTCGGCTTTGTTTTTTTATGCTACTTATTATGCTTCGGTAAAATTCAATTTTGTTTTTTTGGGCCAAAGCTAAAAAAATTACAAACTGATTGTAACAGTTCCGTTTTTACCAATTCCATTTAAGATTTTCTTGGTATTCAATATTTAAACTTCTCGCTAACGCTTTTAAATTTTCAGTCGTGTTTTCGGCATTATCTAGTTCTCTTTTAGGAATTATAATTGCTTCTGGCTGTAAACGAATAAAAAAATATCCTTGAGTTTCAATTATAATTCTGATTTGAGACATATAAAATTGTGTGTTTCCTGCAACACTTTTAACATCAATTTCATTTTCAGTAATTTTAAATTCTACAATTGTGTCAAATCTATTTTTATATTGCTGAATACTTTTTTTGAATATTTTTTTATATTTATTTATATTTATTTCTCATAATTTGTTTGTGAAAAATTAAAATAAAAAAGGCAATTAATGCTAACATTATAGCGTTGAAATTCTGTTCTTGGTATATAAAAATTACAATTAATACAGAGATAATTATTAAAAATAAAAATATTATTTTTTCTGAATTTTTTTTAAATGATTTTTCAACATCAAAATGATATAGATTTAATTCTAAAATATCTTCTTCAGTTAATTTATATTTAATGTCAATCATTTTTCCTTCTATTTTTATTGGATCTGTAAACTGACAACTAACGTCTTACGACAAGCAAAATTGGGAAACTTGTTAACCGTGACATTTTTATTAAGATAGTAGTATTGCTATAGATAAACATGAATTTATTACTTTTTTACCAATTTTGAAAACCTGTTGTTAGTGTCTGTTTCTCTATTTTTTTTAAGTCTAAAACAAGTTTATTATTTCAATTAATACTATTCCGCCAAGAACAAATGGTAGAAAAAAGATAATCAAACTGATTGTTGACCACAATAAGAAACTTTTGTTCGTATTATTTTGATTGCTAACTTTTGCTCTAATTGCTGCTACTGTTAGATTACAAATTTCTGATTTTGTCAATCCACAAGTTAGCGCATTTCTCATAGTACGTCCATTTGTAAATGCTTTTAAGGTAGATTTTCTGTGAAATAAAACCCCTAACCCCATAGCCCAAAGAGTCAAAAGCCAAGGTATGACAAAGTTCCCCCAACCTCCTGAGGCAATTTCCCAAGCTGATACTGCACTTTCTCCTTTCCAAGAGATATTATTATCAGTAATTATGTGGTGAATGTCGTGCAAATAAACATTTTTTTTTCTGCTTTCAAAGTTTGGAAGTGGAATTGAAATGAAACCAAATTTTATCCAAGCAAATTTCTTATTTATTCCTCCATCCTCTCCAAAGACATTTTTATCATAAAATTCTTGGATAGATTTCCCAACCGTTTTATTCAAATCGATTATTTCCATATATACTTTTATGAGTTTTTCTGCAATAAAATAACCAACGTGTCGCGGCTTGCAGAAGTGGCGAACTTCGTAACCGATTATTTTCAGCTAAGATAAAATTTCTTGCGAAAGATAAACGTGAATTTACCACATATTTCGCCATTTATGCAAACCGCTGTTGTGCGTTCGGTTTTTTATTTAGCCCTTTCATAGTCGTTTATATTTATTTGTTCTTTCCCAAACTTTAGCGTCTCCAAAAATCAATAAAAATGCACCTGAACTATCAAAGACATCATTTATTATCAAATCATTATTTTCAGATAATGCAATTCTCACTTTTCTTACATCAACTCCTCCAAAAAGATATGGTATTCCCCAAATTAATGTGTTTTTGTTTTTTATATGTAGAAATCCGTCGTCTTTAATTTTATATTTTAGAGTTTGACTTTTAAGAATCTTATTATTTGCAATAAATTCTAAATTGATTTCTTTCTCATTCTTAACTAAAATTTTAAAATCCCCACCGTTAATTGTATCAAATTTAATCGTATCACTTTTGTCTCTTCCATATTTTCTGTAAAATTTTTCGTTTGCATTATCAAAGTATGGATATGATTTATTTGATTTCTTAATTGCAAAAACTGAATAATTACCATTTAAAGTAGTTACATTACTAATATTTATTTTTTGAAATTTTGATTTTTCATCGCCAAAAGAAGCACAACTTATAAATAAGATTGAAATTAAAATTATAAAATATTTTTTCATTTTTCTGTTGGTTTTCTGTCGTTTTTACGGTTTCTTGTCTTGTCCTAGCCTACGTTGACCTTTTTTTGTTAATAATTAGGCTTAATACTATAAAATTGGCTTGTCAATTTTGGGTTAGGTTTTTTTAGTTTTTCCTTCAAAAAAAATGAAGATTAAAAGAAGTGGCATTTTAAAAATGCCATCTTCATTTTCTTTGACTATGATTTTGGCACTATTCGAGTTGCTCCTCAGCATTGCTCGTTTCCATCCTCACATAGTCTTACAATAGTAGTAAATTGGTTTTTAAACGGCAACTTTATTTTCTTTTTTATAAGATTTGTTTATCTGTTTATTGTATTGTAAATGAACGGATTGTGGTGTTTTTAAATCAAGGCTCCAATGCGTTCTTTCATTATTGTAAATTTCAATGGCTTCTTTTGTCATTACTTTTGCTATTTGAACTGATTTTAAGGTTCTTTTTAATCCAAATTCATATTTTAAAATTCCGTTTATTCGCTCTGCAATTGCATTTTCATAAGGGTCATATTTTTGAGTTGTACTTAATATAAAGCCTTTTCCTTCAGCAAATTCGCTATGATCTGGACAGCAATATTGTATGCCTCTATCGCTATGATGAATAATGTTTTTAGGATTAAAAATACAATTTTGATGAGCCATTTTAAGCGCATTTTTCACCATTTCTACTCGCATATTGTCTTCTAATGCCCAACCCATTATTTTTCTAGAATAGGCATCTGTAACTAAGGCTAAATAGGCATGACCTGCATCGGTTTTTATATAGGTTATATCAGCAACAAAAACTTGTTCAGCGTGCGTTATTGCTAGATTGTATAATAGGTTAGGGGATTTGAAAAAGAAGTGTTTAGAGTCAGTTGTGATATGAAAACGTTTAGTTCTTTTTATGAATAATCCTCTCGATCTAAGCAAATCAAATAGTGCATCTCTTCCCATTTTAATGTCGTTTTGAACAAATTTTTCTTTTAAATGATCTAAGAGTTTTCTGGTTCCTGTTCCAGGCATTCTTTCACGTATTTCTAATACTAAATCAACTACGGTATTATTACGAATTTGTTTAATTTTATCGGAAGCAATTCTTTGATAATATCCTTGTTTGCTTAGCCCGAGTGATTCGTAAATCCATTTTATTTTAAAAGCTTTTTCTTCTTTCTCTGGATTTCGTTTGCTAACCACTCGGGCAAGTACTTTTTTGAAAGTTCCTCTCCTGTAACGGATTCAAATTCAATGATTAACTCTTGTTGAAAGGCTTTAATTCCTTCTAAATCTTCTATTTGGCTTTTTAGTTTACGAATTTCATCGTCTTTGCTAATACCTTTGTTGGTTTGCTCGTAATTGGTTAGTTTTTTCATCCAGTATTCGATTGTGCTTTTAGAAATATCGTATTTTTTAGAAGCGTAATTTAAAGAAATTTGTCCATTGTTGATTTGTTGAATTACAAAAAGTTTGTATTCAAAACTTACTTGTTTGCCGTTTCTTCTTCGGACGGGCTGATTTTCGGGTGTTTCCATTGGTTACTAAAGGTGTTTAAATTTTAGTCAACCTATTTTAGGACGCCACATCTACTAAACTGACTTACAACGTGTCGCGGCTTGCAGAAGTGGCGAACTTCGTGACCGATTATTTTCGGCTAAGATAAAATTTCTTGCGAAAGATAAACGTGAATTTACCACATATTTCGCCATTTTTGCAAACCGCTGTTAGCAGTAGTGCTTTATTATTTATTCAGTTATTTCGTCTTCTAAATGCGAAATGTCTTTTGCAACATAAAAGTATGAAAGAGTATTTTCATTATTTCCGCCCATATATTCATCATCCATTAAGCTAATTTTTAAGGAAGGAATTAAATAATTACCTTCTTCGATTTCAAATACTTTATGAGAATTTTTTTCAAATTTATTTATAATTTCAGTTAATTCTTGTCCTGATTTTATATTAATTTTTTCAATTTGAACATCAATATCTGTATGGAATTCAAATTCTATAAATTCATCATTTTCATTATAAATTATGAAAAAAAGATTTTCAACGGAATTAAAATTTTCGTAGACATCTCTTTTTTGATTAATTATTTTTGGTTCTTCATCTTCAAAATAAGCATCCATTGTGAAAATTCTATCATCTTCTTGATGTTTGTTTTCAAGGTGGTTTCTTATTATGCTTCGTTTTTCATTCCAAAAAAGTTCATTTCCACCAAGAATAATTCCTTTATTTTGTATATATTCTATTTGCATATTTTTTATTTGTTCTATCTTATCTTTTTACTATGATAATGATAGTTATTTACATTTTTTTTTTCGCTCCAACCGCATTACTGCTAACTAATATATAACATCAAATATAAACAACATTACTTACATTTTACTATTTTCGTATTTATAAAAAACCGCCTTGAAATCATCAAGGCGGCTTTGTTTTTTTTATATTATTTATTACGCTTCGGTAAAATTCAATTTACTATTTTTTCGGCTAAAGCTAAAATAAATCACTAAACCTATCAGCAACCAAATCGTAAAATAAATCCAGTTCCAAACACTTAATTTGGCCATCATGTAAAAGCAACTTACCAATCCTAATAACGGAATCAAAGATAAATTTTGAAGGAAAGACCAAACCGTTAATCCACCCAAAACCAATAAGAAAATCCACATTGGTATTTTGTGCTTGAACAAACTAAAACCACTAAGGATTATTTGGCGTCATTTTGTTGATCTTAGATCAATAAATTTTCTAAACTTGGTGTACCAATAATCTTTTTTTAAAATTAACCTCTACTGGCTTATAGAAATGGGAAATTTCTAATACAAATTTTAGTTTGAAAAATAGAATTTGAAATTTTAAATATACTTTCATAAAGCACAAAACTTAAAATTTTACAATATCGATATTATGCTCTCGTTGTTTATTTATTTTTTATTCTCATACTTCCAACTACCTCTGAGTCATCTAAATAAAACGCACCATTCAATTCCAACCTACCAAGATTAGTAGTTCCGAATGATCTACCGCTTGTTATTTGTTTTTCTCCTAATACCGTCCAGACAATCTTTAAATTGTTTTCATTTAAAAACTTTAAAAATGAATGCTTTCGAACAAGCAAATAAGATTTCGAATTATGATAAACATTTGATGCAAAACACTCGACTGCCTTGGAACTATCAATAAACTCACCTTCTCTTAAACTATATTTTAAATCCATACCCTTATGAATAACTGTACTTGGTTTTAAAAAGCTAATTGTTTCTACTTTTGACTTATCAAACTCCTCCCCCCATAAAAAGCCTTGTGCAGTTACATTTACTTCTGCTACATATTCCCCTGAATCCTGGTCATGAACTTCTCTCCATTCTGTACCTCCATAATATTCAGTTGTAAAATAGTCCTGAGCAGGTGACCAATAATATTCTCTGCTGAACATTTCATATCTATCTCCGCTTTCAGGCATCCAACGCCCCATGAATTCTTGTTGAATAGCCCAATCTTTAAATGAATCGTATTCATCATCTTTAACTAGATAATTTCTAATCTGACACCAAAACTCTTTATGTGGTTGATCCCATTTTTCTTCTCCAATTTTTTTTGGTTCTGACCAAGATGGATAACCTTCCAAAACCAACCACTCTGTATCTTCATCATCTTTTATTTGGATAATTTCTTCCATGTTAGGCAAAACATTTGAATCATTTACCCAGCTTTCATTGGTACAATCCCAATTAAATAATTTGTTATTAACCCACCAGAAATCTTGTGGCCGTTCATCATTATAACTTCCAGTTTCACTAATCAACAATGTTGGATCAATATCTCTAACATAAGGATCCCAAGGTCCTTGATAAGGGGCTTCTTTTCTCTCCCCCCATCTTTCTTGCTTTATGAAATTATCAGATAACAGTGCCATGTATTCATAATAAGCTATCCATTGATATTTCTTTCCTATTCGTTCGTTAGAAGAAGCACTTCTTCCTCTAGAATGATTTTTTTTATCAAAAGAAAGATGTAATTCAGGATTCCATCCAAGTTCTATAACTTTTGAAAAGATTAATCTTTGAGCAATCCTTAAATCAAAATACTTTCCGGTATTTATAATTTTATGATTGTGATCTAAAAAAGGCTCCACTTCCTTTTCATATTCCGACAATAACTCAAATGACAATGATTTTTTAAAGTCATCACTTAATTGGATTAATTCTTCTTCAGTTTTCCTGCCAACTGCCGTCTTAAAATTAATTATACTATCTCCTATATTTAGACTTTCATCAGATTCTTCAGTTATTATTGGGTCAAGGCTATTCAATAATTCTAATTGTTCAGGATTCAATTTATTCTTGAAATCTTTAAAGACTTGTTCTCTATCGACTGGAATTTCACCTTTTTTACAACCCGACCACTCAGAGGAGCCACTATTAGTTCCTATTGTATACCTTGCAAAGTCTTCAAATCCCATTACTGAATGCCAAATATCCCAGTATTTATCATTATCAAATTTTTCTTCCATTTCTTCACGAGAAGGAATCTCTTCTGGCCAAATACTTTGATATGGTGGTCGAACCATTGATAAATCGAAGCTTAATTCTATACCAATATAATGCGCATATTCAATTGTTCCTCTTGCATAATCCCTTAATAATATGTGTGGAATTACAGATTTTGGATCGCTAAATACCGTTTTGAAAATATTTTCACTTAGCTCTTTTATCTTTTCCTTTTGACTTGTTCTTAATACACAGCCGTAAGCAACAGCAAATAGACGTTCATACACATATGGGTCATTAACCTCTTTAAACATTTTCAGAAGTGCTAACAATATATCAAGCCTATTTTGCAATAAACAAATCAGTGCTTTTGTAGAACAATCCCTAAGTTTTCTATTGGTAGAAGTATGGAACCATGTCAAGGTAATGCTTGAAAGCAAAACCGATTCATCAGAAATGTGTGATTTGTCCGCCTGATTCCAAGCCCAATCTATAAGTCGTTTTACTGATGATTCATCATCATATTTGTATCTGAGTAATTGAGTCCAATCTGCATCTCTCTCAGCGAGAGAAAATTTTATTAAGTGATTATTTAGAAAACGAGCATTAAAGTAGTGGTTTGGAATTCCTGTAACTGAAATAATAATTTCCCAGAAATAATCATTTGTGCCTTGGAAGGTTAACACATGTTCGTTTAAATAGTTTAATGACTCATCATTAATGGTTTCGACCTTTCTCCAAAGTAAACTTTCAACAAAAGACTCTATAATTGGATATTTATCTTTAAGACTAGGAATCAGAGTGAAAAACTCATATCCTTTTTTCTCAGGAACCTGTATTGAAAAAGCTTCAATTAATCCTTTATATCTATAAATCGCATTTTCATCTTTTACATAATTGTGGAGTTTACCATCTTCTGTGAACTCTTTCTCCAATTCAGAATATTGTTCGAGCAAATATTGAACAGTTAGGTGATCTTCAAATCTCTCATACGCTAAATAAACACCTTCTTCATAATCATTCTCTTCTTTCCAAAAACGGTTCTTTGATAGTACACCTTCTGTAATTAGTTCATCTATAAAGTTTTTTTTGTCAATAAAATCTGAAATGGATTCATTAACAACTTTATAAGCTAATTCATATGGAACATATCTAAGTTGTTTGTCAACTTTACATTTTATTAAAGCATAAATGGATTTTTGCACTAGGTTTAAACTATCGGAGTACCCAACTCTTTTTGGTTTTGATAAAACAATATTTACATTTCTGACAAAAAAGTTAATAATTGAAGTTATACCTTGAAGACCATCAGGAATACGGGTTAACCCAGCCTTGTTGATACCTTCACAAAATAGTTTTAAAAAGAGTGGGTTTTGAAACTCAGGGTGCAATAATGGTACATTAGGCAATTCAATTTTATAATTATCAAAAAACAATTTACTTGCTTCATATTCAATATCCCTAAATCCATAGTGATGATGTTGTACTATGTCAAGATTGGTCATTTCATCTTCAGGAAAAATTAAACTCTTGTAAGAGGTTCTTATAGTTAATACAAGACCCAGCCATTTGTATTTCTTTATCTCATTAATGAAGCTTTTTATAAACTCGTTCCAGAAGTAGTTACCTTTTCCTTCATTAATTGCATCCACAAAAAGAACTATTCTCTTTCCAGAGTCTTCGGCTCTTAAGTTCAATTTTTTAAGAAAATCTTCGGACTTATAATTAATCTGAAGCATTTTAAAAATTTGGGTCCATGGATCTTCTTCCGTCACAAAATGTTGACCAAGAACAAAAACACTTTCATGTTTTTTCTTAATTCTTCTTGTAACTACATCTCCAATCAAATGTGATTTTCCTATACCAGCTTCACCATCTAGAAGTAAAAAAGGATTATTAGCAAGTTTAAATGAGGAACCATGAATTAAATTTTGAAAAGTAGAAAACTCATGCTCGAACTCTCTAATATTTCTTAAGTCAGTACCGTGTTTATGATAATATTGGTAGTCATTTTTTTCTTTTTGTACCTTGCGTTCTTCCGTAATATAATAGTCATAAATTTTTTGGACGGAGCTATGAGACTCATTCAACAAGTTTTCAAGTTCATTTACTGGAATTAAATCAGTTCCTAGGAAATCAGTATCTTGAAACAAAGCTTGTAATTCATCAAAGGTTTTTTCTAAATTTTCTAGACTTTCCTTTATTTCAGTTTCATTCTTTAATACCTTTTTTCCTTTTATCAGAAACTGATCGAATTGCCCTGTTATTTTCCTTTTGAACTCTTCGGTTCTTCCTAGACCTTCGAATATTTCAGATACCTCAAGTTTTACATTTAGCTCAGGAGTATACCTTTTTCCAAGATCATCAATTGATGATTCACATTGCTCATTGAGCCAATGTTGATCAGGTTGAAATATCGTTTCGGAGTGCAGAGTTTGAACCATTGAACTTATTATGTCAATTTTTCTTTCTATGTTATTGAGACTTTCACCTAAATCAAAGATTTTGGTCTTGTAATTTTCTTCAATAAATAACTCCTTTAGTTTATTGTCATTGTTAATCTTTCCTTTGAAAATCCCATAAAACATTTCCAATTCACTAGTGCTAGGGATCAAAATATTGGAGTTGTTTTTCAATAATTCAATGACAGAACTATAATCGGTTTGTGAATTATTGAATAGAATATACTTGTTTAGTTCATCAAACAAAATTTTAGAGTGATAAAAAGGGAATTTGGGATGTGTAATTTCGATTAGGTTCTTTGCCTTAAATTCATCGATTGTCTCAGATATGATTTTAATCAGTCTGTTTTGATAACTCTTTGATGGGAAGAAAAACTTCCTTACACGACCGTAACCTTCTTCCTTTATGAATTGATCTATAAACTTAAGAGAAACGTAAGCTAAAATTGTTGATAAAGGTTCCATTTATTTTTTCTATTTATTTAACTGATTAATAAGTATGAACAACTTTCGCATAACTAATACACAACATCAAATATAAACAACATTACTTACATTTTACTATTTTCGTATTTATAAAAAAAACCGCCTTGAGATCATCAAGGCGGCTTTTTTTTATTCTATTTATTACGCTTCGGTAAAATTCAATTTACTGTTTTTTCGGCTAAAGCTAAAGTAAATCACTAAACCTATCAGCAACCAAATCGTAAAATAAATCCAGTTCCAAACACTTAATTCGGCCATCATGTACAAGCAACTTACCAATCCTAATAACGGAATCAATGATAAATTTTGACGGAAAGACCAAACCGTTAATCCAATCAAAACCAATAAGAAAATCCACATTGGTATTTTATGCTTGAACAAACTAAAACCGCTTTCATACTTCAATTCTTTTGCGATAGGCAAGCCAGCAACCACTTCGGCATACTTAGCGTCATTTTGTTGGTACTGGATCAGTAAGTTTTCTAAATCTGGTGTTCCAGCAGCCTTATTTTTACTATCAATTGTTATTAGGTAATCATACACTTTTTTAGATTCCTCTTTATTCAAAGAGGTAATAATAGCTGTAGCAGTATTGATTTTAGTTTCGTTAGTTATAAAACCCATTGTAGCTTTGTGGTTGTAATTAAAGGCATAGAATAAACCTGCCGCTAACATAAAAGGCACTACATATTTTGAATTTACATAAGGTGTTTTGAATTTTCCTCTTGGAATATTAGGCTTGTTTTGCAATACCAATACCCCTGCACAAACTAGTACAAAGGCAAACAAAGTCCCAATACTACATAAATCAGTTACCATTGTTAAGTTCAAAAACAACGCAGGAATAGCCACTACAAAACCCGTAACTATAGTTGCGTATGAGGGTGTTTTGTATTTTGGGTGAATTTTAGAAAAACGTTTTGGCAACAAGCCATCACGACTCATACTCATCCAGATTCTAGGTTGTCCCATTTGGAAAACTAGTAAAACGCTTGCCATAGCAATCACAGCACTAACCGCAATAATTCCCGACATCCATTTCAAATCTAATTTGGCAAAAACAAATGCTAATGGATCTCCTACGTCTAGCAAACTATAATTAACCATTCCGGTTAAAACTAAAGCGATGATTACATATAAAATAGTGCAAATGATAATGGCCCACATCATTCCGCGAGGTAAATCGCGTTGTGGATCTTTACATTCTTCGGCTGTGGTAGAAATAGCATCAAAACCAATGTAGGCAAAAAACACTGCTGACACTCCTTTAAGCACACCACTAACCCCGTTTGGAGCAAAAGGGCTCCAGTTATCAGTATCAACGTAAAAAACGCCAACTGCAATCACTAATAAAATGATACACAGTTTTACAACAACCATCATGTTACTAGCATTACGTGATTCTTTCATCCCGCGATACACTAGAGCAGTGATCAAAATAATAATAAAAAGTGCGGGTAAATCAGCCACTAAATGAAAAGAACCTATAGTAGGTGAAGTGGTCCAAGCAGTGTAAGCCGCTTTTAATGCACCACTTAAATTCTCGTATGATTTTCCGCTTTGCATTAATGCCGTAGCGTCTTTAAATCCATTTGATGCGGTAAGGTAATCCATCTGGATCCATTGCGGGAGATGTATGCCGCCGCTCTCTAAAAGTCCCGTAAAATAGTCACTCCAGGAAATGGCTACGGTGATATTCCCAATGGCGTATTCCATAATCAACGCCCAACCTATAATCCATGCTACTAATTCTCCAAATGCCACATACGAATACGTATACGCACTTCCTGAAACCGGCACCATAGAGGCAAATTCGGCGTAAGCAAAAGCAGCAAAACTACAGGCTAATGCCGTAAATAAAAACAGAAAAATGACAGCAGGACCTCCATCGGCACTTGCTTTTCCTATGGTACTAAAAATTCCCGCTCCTACAATGGCAGCAATACCAAAAGCAGTTAAATCCCTGGCGGTTAAATGTCTTCCTAATGCTTCATGTCCGTCAGCCTCATTTTTTTCTACTTGCTTTAATATGTCTTGGACTGTTTTTTTTCTAAACAAACTCGAAACTGCCATAATCAGGAAATTATTAGTATAAATTAATATATCATAAAAAGCAGGTCTTTTTCTTGTAGATACTGCACCTTTATTTAAGAATCCAAATGTATAAAACAAATTCAATTCTCAATGATTTGCACTTATTTTTTTATTGAAATACTTAATTAAGTCAAATTTACTTTTAAGTTAATCTTAAAAGTCAAATAGTTATTTTAAAAACTTCATCAGAAACAATTAAAACCAGCCTCCATTAGGCAATAATTCTTTTTTAACACCTAATTTTACTCTTATTTAATATAACTACGCAATATACTTACCGGATGTTGCGCTTTTCTACTTGTTCCATCAAAAATTTGATGGCGGCAACTTGTTCCCGCAGCAGCAATAGTAGTCGATGGAGCCGTTTTTCTAATTTTAGGAAATAATGTGTCCTCCCCCATTTGCATGCTGATCTCATAATGCTCTTTTTCATACCCAAAAGAACCTGCCATTCCGCAACAACCCGAGTTGTAAATGGTCACCGTGGTATTCTTAGGAAGATTCAACATTGCAAAAGTCGCTTCTACGGAGCTTAGCGATTTCTGATGGCAGTGGCCGTGAATTTTAATTTCGCGAATTTCATCATTAAATTGTTCGGATAGTATTTTACCCGCTGTAATTTCTTTTTTGAAAAACTCCTCAATCGTCAAGCAGTTTTTAGCCAACTTTTCGGCGGAAGCCTTATCATCAGCAAGACGAATATACTCATCTCTAAATGTCAAAATCCCAGAAGGCTCTAACCCTACTAACGGAATCGTATTTGAAATAATTCCTTTAAAAACAGTGACGTTTTTATTGGCAATAACCTTCGCTTCTTCAAGAAAACCTTTGGATATATAAGCTCTTGCGCTTTCCTCATGGGCAACAGTCAAAACTTGATAACCTAATTTAGTTAACAGTTCAAAAGCATCAATACCTACTTGAACATCATAATAGTTAGTAAATTCATCTACAAAAAGATAGAGTTTTCCTTTATCAAAAGTATTTTCTTTTGGTGTATTTGCAGCAAGCCATTTTCTAAACGTTTTTGGAGCCAGTAGCGGTACTTCACGCTTTGGAGCCACACCCATTCCTTTTTTGACTAAAGCCAAATTAGCAATAAAATTTGTCAGTGCTGGAAAAGTACTTCCCATTTTATTTAACCTGGCATTATTAGCAAAAATTTTATTTCTGAACGAGAAACCATTTGCTTTTTGGTATTGGTATAAAAACTCGGCTTTAAGCGCTGCAACATCCACATTAGAAGGGCATTCGCTAGCACACGCTTTACAACTCACACAAAGTTCAAATACGTCATAGAGTTCTTTATGATTGAATTTATTGTCTTTCTCCGAGTTCGTTAAATATTCTCTCAACGCATTCGCACGGGCACGGGTTGTATCTTTTTCGTTTCGCGTAGCACGATAACTCGGACATAAGGTTCCTCCTGCCGATGGTAATTTACGGCAATCTCCAGCACCATTGCATTTTTCGGCGGCTCTTAAAACCCCCATGCTGTCTGAGAAATCTTGAATGGTTTGAATGTTGGGTTCGTCTCTTCCAGGTTCAAAACGCAAGTTTTCATCCATTTTTAACGCATTGACAATTTTCCCCATATTTAAAACAGAATTCGGGTCAAAAACCAATTTGATGCGTTTTAGCAATTCGTAGTTTTTATCGCCTATCATAAATGGTAAGAACTCCCCACGAACAATTCCGTCCCCGTGTTCTCCACTCAATGAACCCCGGTATTTTTTCACTAAATGCGCCACCTCAGTAGCAATATTTCTAAATTGGTAAATGCCTTCCGTTGTTTTTAAATTCAAAACCGGACGCAAGTGCAGCTCACCCGCACCCGCATGTGCGTAATAAATAGCTTCCTGACCGTGACGTTTCATCATCGCCGAAAAGTCAGCTATATAATTAGGTAAATCACTCAATTCAACTGCAGTATCCTCAATAGAGTCGGCTGCTTTATTATCTCCTACAATACTTCCTAGCAATCCTAAGCCTGCTTTTCTAAGTTCGTTTACTTTATCAATATCGGCACCGTATAACTTTGGCGAAGCATACCCAAAATTATTTTTCTCTAAATCAGCTATCAACGCATTCGCTTGCTCTTCAGCATCTTTCATACTGCTGTGTGAGGCTACTTCAAAAAGCATAATTGCTTTAGGCTCTCCTTGAATAAAAAAACGGTTTTTACTTTGCTCCTTATTCGTTTTAGTACAATCAAGTATGGTATCATCAATCATTTCACAGGTATACAAATGGTGTTTCATAGCCACCATAACAGCCTCTAAACTCTCTTGAATACTAGTAAAATGCGTCACTACCATCACATTATTTGTAGGTGGTAAATCATCCAGCTGCAAAGTAACCTCAGTGGTAAAAGCTAAAGTTCCCTCGCTACCACAAAGCAATTTCCCCACATTTATCGTAGGTTGGTTCCCACCAAATAAATCTGATTGCAACAAAATATCAACGGCATAACCCGTATTTCGTCTGTGGATTTCTGGTTTTGGGAATTCTTTTATAATTTCCTTTTGCGTCGCCTCATTCGATAACTCGGCATACAGGCTTTGGTATATTTTGTTTTCAAGTGTATCACCTTTTGTTTTTTCGATAAATTCGGCTGAGCTTAATTCTTTAAAAACTACTTGTGACCCATCACTCAATACCGCTTTTATGGCCACAATTTTATCTCTGGTAACACCGTAGCGTATCGAGGTGGTTCCTGAGGAATTATTTCCCACCATGCCCCCCACCATACACCTATTTGAGGTAGACGTATTGGGACCAAAAAATAATCCATGTGGTTTTAAATACAAATTCAGCTCGTCTCTAATCACACCGGGTTGCACAGTTACCGTTTTTTGATCTTTATCAAAAGCCACTATCTGTGTAAAAAATTTGGATACATCTACAATAATTCCGCTACCCACCGTTTGGCCTGCTAAGGAGGTTCCCGCAGTTCTAGGGGTCACCGAAATTTTATTGACGGTAGCAAAAGCGAGAATCTTTATAATATCTTGCTCATTTTTAGGCAATGCCGCCGCAATAGGTCGCAGTTTATACGCAGATGCATCAGTAGAATAGAGTGTTTTATGCAGGTCATCATATAAAAGTTTCCCGTCTATTGATGCTGCTAATTGCGGTAATTGATCTTGAGTTGGCATTGTGTAGTGTATTGCTTATGTTTTACAAATATAAGGCAATAGTGTGTTTTGTAATCATAAAATTTCGCTCAAATTCTTGCTTTTTTTAGAGCTATTTCCCAGCATACGTTGCAAGCTTTTTGGTTTCAAACCTTTTTTACAGGCACCGTCAGGAGCTTCCTCTGGTCGCTCTGCCCGCACCATAAAAAATAGTTTGCAACCTGCAAAGGCTTTCCACTGCTGTTGGGGCTAGAGAATCTGTGCATTTCAAAAATACAAAGGCTATATTTGGCAAAGAAATTGCTATAAACAAAACCATAAAATTTTAATGTAGATATATCTCGTAAAATTCGCTAAAAAAACTATTTTTGACCTTTATTAAAATTCCATAATAATGACCCAAAACAACCACGTACTCACTTTCTTATTCCTCCTATTCCTTTCTTTTTCAAAAGGGAATGCTCAAGATAAAAGCAGCTATCCCAAAAACGAATTTAGAGCAGTTTGGATTGCTACTGTGGCAAATATTGACTGGCCAAAATCAGGAAATGATTCTGTTGAAAAACAAAAAGCCGACTTCCTAGAAATTTTAGATACGTATAAAAAACTAAATTATAATGCGGTAATTGTGCAAATCAGGACAGCAGGTGATGCTTTCTATCCTACACAATTAGCACCATGGTCTAAATACTTAACCGGTAAACAAGGACAAGCAACTAAAGGAAATGTAGATTTATTAGCTTGGATGATTACTGAATCGCACAATCAAGGTTTTGAATTTCATGCCTGGCTGAATCCTTATCGCGCCACAATGGACTTGAATACTGCACAGTTAAGCAAGGAGCACGATTATTACAAACACCCAGAGTGGATGTTAAAATACGCTGGAAAATGGTATTACAACCCTGCGCTTCCTGAAGTACAAGCCCATTTACTTGCCGTGGTTGATGAAGTCGTTGAAAAATATGATATTGATGCCATTCATTTTGATGATTATTTTTATCCTTACAAAGTAACAGGTGAGAATTTTAATGACGCTGCTTCTTATAAATTGTATGGCAATGGTATGTCTCTTGAAGACTTTAGACGTAATAATGTCAATATTTTTGTTGAGGCCGTTTCTCATTCGATAAAAAAGGCAAAACCATGGGTACAATTCGGAATCAGTCCTTTTGGAGTTTGGCGCAACAAGTCTGTTGATCCTAGAGGATCTGATACGCAATCAGGGCAAACAAATTATGATGATTTATTTGCTGACCCTATGGCGTGGATGGAAAATTGCTGGGTTGATTATTTATTACCACAGCTATATTGGAGTATGGATCACCGCACAGCATCATACTCAAAACTGCTAAAATGGTGGGCCGAAAACTCAAAAAACACCGCAATATACATAGGAAACGGAAGTTATAAAATCAACACCGACTCTGATAAAAAATGGTTTAATCCTGAAGAAATTCCTAACCAAATTGACATTACAAGATCCTTCCCTAACGTAGGCGGAAATGCGTTTTTTAGTGCTAAAGTGTTTGTTAATAAAAACAAGGCGGTAACTCAATTACTTGCTGAGAATCAATACAAATACCCAGCGCTTCCTTATGTAGTTCCTAATTCTAGAAAAATTGTTTTAGACATTCCATATGTATGTGAGAAATTAGAAACCGACAGCATAAAAAAATACACTCTGGATTTCCCTGTACATTCTAAAGTGCGTTATGTGCTCCTTTATGCTGCAAAAGACAGTCTTAAATTAAATACAAATAACCCAAGCCAGATTATTAATAAAATTGCTTTTAAAGAAAAAGCGAACAGCATTAACTTGGTTATTCCTAGTGATCAATTAGAAAAAAACACTACATACGCTGTTTCTTTTATTGATTTTTTTGGTAACGAAAGTCTGCCAACAACATTAAACCCGCCTTACATACCAGCAGTAACCCACATTCAAACTGAAACAGATGAATAAAACAGACACTAATCCTTGGTATTGGATACCGTTATTAAACTTTGCTTCGGGATTACCCTACGCGATAATCATATCGGTTTCAGTAATTATGTACAAGAATCTTGGAATAGGTAATGAAGACATTGGTATTTACACTAGTTTATTATACTTACCATGGGTTATAAAACCATTATGGAGTCCGTTTATTGATTTGTACGCAACTAAAAGAAAGTGGTTTTTAGCGATGCAATTGCTGATCTCCATTGCTTTTTTAACCGTAGGTTTTGTGATTCCTATGAATCATTTTTTTGTGATTAGTCTTGCCTTTTTCTGGGTTGCAGCATTTGCATCAGCCTCCAATGATGTCGCTAGTGACGGATTTTACTTATTGACTTTAGAAAAAGACCAACAATCCTTTTTCCTAGGGATTAGAAGTACTTTTTACCGCCTGTCTATGCTTACTGGAAACGGTTTGATTGTGATCATAGGTGGTTATTTAGAACAAGAATATGGCGACAAACAAAAAGCATGGTCGTACACCATGATTATTGTGGGATTACTAATGACATTGATTACGATTTACAATTATTTTGCTACGCCAAGAACCGAAAAAGCAATTGCCAAAAACTCTGTTGAAGCTACTAACGCTTCGTTTGCCTCCGTTTTTTCTAGTTTTTTTAAAAAGAAACAAATAGGAATCGTACTTGCCTTTATACTATTATTTAGATTAGGAGAATCACAATTATTAAAAATGCTTACTCCTTTTTTAATTGATGATCAAGCGGTGGGTGGCATGGGATTAACAACGCAAGACGTAGGAGTTATTTACGGGACTTTTGGTGTTATTTCATTAACCATAGGCGGAATCATTGGAGGTATTGTAATTTCTAGAGACGGTCTAGGAAAATGGATGCTACCCATGATTCTAGCCATGCACCTGCCTATCGTTGGTTTTGTGCTACTGGCGCACTTTCACCCTGCAAGTGTGTACTATATTTATGCAACGGTAATTGCGGAGCAATTTGGTTACGGTTTTGGATTTGCCGCTTTTATGATGTATTTAATTTACGTAGCCGAAGGAGAATCAAAAACCTCTCACTACGCACTCGCTACAGGTTTCATGGCATTAGGAATGATGCTTCCTGGAATGGCAAGTGGATTCATTCAAGAATATTTAGGTTATGGAAATTTCTTTATTTGGGTTTTTCTAGCAACAGTTCCTGGTTTAATTCTGTCACGATTTTTAATTTTTCCAAAAGATTTTGGAAAGAAGTCGGGAGTTAATAAATAGATCTCGTTTACAGTAAAACATTGCCCTTAAATAATATTCTAAAAATCCATAATTTACATACCCAATACGTAAGACCAGTTCTTGACTAAAAACTACGGATTCAAAATAAAAAACAATGACATTAGAACAAAAAATAGGGCAATTCTTTTTTCCAGCAGTTTTTATCAACGATACCGAAGAAAATATTCAAGCTACGGAACAACTTATTAGAGAATACAACATTGGGGGATTAACTTTTTTTCATAGTCAAGCTAGTGCGGCAACCAATTATGAAACCAAAAAGAAAATTGAATTTAATGATGATAGTTACCAAAGGTTAAAAGACCTGATTGTTCGTTATCAAAAGTGTGCTCCCACTCCATTATTAATGAGTATTGACGCCGAATGGGGTTTAGCAATGCGTGTTGAAAAAACACCGCAATATCCCTATGCGATTACACTTGGTGCGTTACCAGAAAGCGAATCACAGTTGGTTTACGAAGTAGGAAAGCAAATAGGCCAGGACTTAAAATCGGTTGGAATTAACTACAACCTAGCGCCACTTGCTGACATTAATAACAATCCTAATAATCCAGTAATTGGGTACCGTTCTTTTGGAGAAAACAAAGAAAAAGTAAGCCAATTTGCATTAGAATACTTGCGCGGAATGAGTGATGTAGGCGTTTTAGGATGCTTAAAACACTTCCCTGGACACGGGAACACTAACGTTGACTCCCATTTAGGATTACCTATTTTAAACGAAACTTTAGATGAATTATTAGATAATGAGTTGTATCCTTTTATTCAAGGAATTGCAAATGATGTCGATTCGATTATGATAGGACATTTAGCTGTTCCTGCCTTGAATGATGGTAAGAACACCTCGGCTACGCTATCAAAACCAGTGATTGAAGACCTTTTGCGAAAGCGTTTGCAGTATGATGGTTTAGTAATTTCGGATGCCTTGAATATGCACAGTGTTTCAAAATTATATCCTAAAAAAGGACAATTAGAATGGGAAGCTTTTAACGCTGGAAACGACGTGCTATGCTTCGCTGAAAATGTACCTGAAGGAATTCATGAAATTCTTAAAAATGCCACTCCTGAACGCATTGACGCAAGTTACAAACGCTTGATGAAATGCAAGGAAAAAGTAGGTATCCATAAAGAAAATTCAATAGAAAAACCTACTTTAGACTTTGAAACTGCAGCTAATTTAAACGGTCGCATAGCTAGCAAGAGTATTACAAAAATCAAAGGTAAGAATAGTACCAAATTAGTTATAGAAGCATCTAAAAAAGGCACATTAGCATTACTAAGTCTCTATAAAAACAGTACGAATTCCTTTTTTAATAGTTTGGCACCAAAATTAAATGGGAAAACTTTCGCCATAGAAAATGATGCTACTATTGACAATACTATTTTAGAAAAAAACCTAGAAAATTACGATACTATAATCATTGCCTTGTTTGTTCCAAAAGCAAAACCAATGAATAATTTTGACATTTCCCCCGTAATTTTAGAATTATTGAGCAGTTTATTAGCATCAAAAAAATGTGTACTTTATGTCTTTGGCAATCCGTACGCTTTGCAAGTAATACCAAATTTACATCTCGCTGAAGGAATTATTCTGCTTTACCAAGATTTTACTGAATTCCAAGAAATTGCTGCCCAACAATTAGTGAATGATAGTTTGTGTAGTGGTGTTTTACCCGTACATCTTAATGGAATTTAGCCACACTTTAAAAAAAAATTAAAGTGCACTTTTTATAGAAATATTGGATTTATTTGGCAACAAAAAACAAAAATATAAATCCAAAACAAGCTTAAAATCAAAGTATAAGCTAAAACAAATCATCTCTTCTTCATAAACAGAATTCTGAAAAAACAAACACTATGTAGTTCGTTTCCTAGCATTCACTTTAGGCTTATAGCTACTTTTTTATCTATATTGCAATCTCAAACACGATAGAATGGATACCAAAATTAATAAAAACAAAGAATTATCAATAACCGAAGCCTTAATTCCAGTCATAGCATTAATCCTTATGTTGGGTTACAATGTATACGTTTATGGAGATGAAGCGTTGAGTGGTAGTAATCAATTTGTTTTGCTATTAGGTGCAGCAATTGCGGCAATTGTAGGTTTCTTTAATAAAGTCACGTATAAAAAAATGATCGAAGAGGTGGCCGAGAATATTAAATCTACCGCTGGAGCCATTTTAATTTTATTAATGGTAGGGGCTTTAGCAGGAACTTGGCTCGTAAGCGGCATCATTCCATCGATGATCTATTATGGATTACAAATATTAAGTCCAGCTATATTTTTACCCGCAACCTTAATTATATGTTCTATTATATCGATTGCCACAGGGAGCTCTTGGACAACAAGTGCTACAGTAGGTATTGCTTTAATAGGTGTGGGTGGTGCCTTAGGTTTTGATTTAGGAATGGTGGCAGGAGCCGTGATCTCTGGAGCTTATTTTGGTGATAAGCTTTCACCAATGTCTGACACTACAAACCTTGCTCC
Source organism: Flavobacterium sp. PL002 (assembly GCF_054165825.1). Taxonomy (NCBI): domain Bacteria; kingdom Pseudomonadati; phylum Bacteroidota; class Flavobacteriia; order Flavobacteriales; family Flavobacteriaceae; genus Flavobacterium; species Flavobacterium sp. PL002. The sequence continues at coordinate 109,074 of NZ_CM135110.1, forward strand.
TGCTATGGCGGGAACTGATTTGTTTACGCACATAAGGTACATGACATTAACTACGATTCCAACCTACATTATTACCTTACTATTATTCATTATTTTAGGATTATCAGTAGATATAAAAGGAGATGTAAACATAGCTGATTTACTTAGAGACATTGAAGCGTCGTTTACGGTTTCAGCTTGGTTATTTTTAGTCCCTGCAATTGTAATTGGGCTAATTATCAAAAAAACCGAACCGCTAATTGCATTGTTAGCGGGAACTTTATTAGCAGCTATTTTTGCTATTATATTTCAGCCACAGGTATTGAACCACATTTCAGGCGTTGACAGCATGACTTTTAAGTCGGGCTATAAAGCGGTAATGGATGCTATAACAGGAAAAATTGTTATCCCAACAGAAAATAAAACCCTTACAGATTTATTTACTTCGGGTGGAATGCAAAAAATGCTAGGGACAATCTGGCTGATTATTTGTGCAATGGTTTTTGGAGGAATCATGGATGCTATAGGCGCTTTGGCAAGAATTAGCCAAACTTTATTAAAATTAGCACATACTACCTTTGGATTGTTTGCTTCGACTGTAGGAAGTTGTTTAGCCTTAAACATTACTGCATCTGACCAATATTTAGCTATTGTAGTACCTGGAAAAATGTTTGCAAAAGCGTATAAAGAAAAAGGATTGGCCCCTGAAAATTTAAGTAGAACACTAGAAGATTCAGGAACGGTAACCTCGGTATTAATTCCTTGGAATACTTGCGGAGCTTATCAATCAGGAACTTTAGGAGTATCAACATTTGATTATCTACCATATGCGTTCTTCAATATCTTGAGTCCGTTTATGACACTTATATTTGCTGCTTTCAATATTAAAATAAGACAACTTGTAACTGATAAAAAAACAAATTAAACTAAAGACCAAAAAACCAACAACAAAAAAACCATAAAGTCATAGCTATCTAATAGTTATGACTTTTTCCTTTATTGCTATAATCAAAAACTATCAATCTATAAATATATATAATTGGAAGTAATAGAGTAAAACTCTTGTTATTACCTACTTTTACACCATCAAAAAAATTAACAATAAAAAATAAATTTATGTCATTAGTAGGAAAAAAATTCCCAAGTATTGCAGTTGATGCTATTTCAGAAATGGGTGATAACATGAAAATCAACATCTTTGACGAAGCAGTAAACAATAACAAAAAAGTACTTTTGTTTTGGTACCCAAAAGATTTTACTTTTGTATGTCCAACTGAATTGCACGCTTTTCAAGCTGCATTACCTGAATTTGAAAAAAGAAATACGATTGTAATTGGTGCTTCTTGTGATACAAATGAAGTACACTTTGCATGGTTGAATACACCAAAAAATAATGGTGGAATTGAAGGAGTTACTTACCCAATCCTTGCAGATACAAACAGAAATTTATCTAATATTTTAGGTATTCTTGACATTGACTCAACTGAGTATAGTGAAGAAACTGATTCAGTTATTATTGAAGGTTCTAATGTTACTTTTAGAGCTACATACTTAATTGATGAAACAGGTAAAATTTTCCACGAAAGTGTTAACGATATGCCATTAGGTCGTAACGTAAACGAATATTTACGTATGGTTGATGCTTACACACACGTTCAAGAAAAAGGTGAAGTTTGTCCTGCTAACTGGGAAGCTGGTAAAGAAGCAATGAGTGCTGACAGAAAAAGTACTGCTGACTACTTAAGCGCAAACTAAATTATTAAGAGTTACAAAGTCTCAAAGTTACTAATCTCTTGAGTAACTAGTTACAAAGTTTATAAAACTTTGAGACTTTGCAACCTTTTAAATTTGATACTCAATAAAAAACCTTTACAACTTTACCTCTGAGTAACTTTGTAACTAAATAAAAAAATATGTTAATAGACTTAACCGAAGATACATTAGCTGATATTGTAAATTCAAACAATAAAGTTGTAGTACAATATTCTGCTTCATGGTGTGGTAACTGCCGAATCATGAAACCTAAATTCAAGAAATTAGCAACAGAAAACGAAGGGGTAACTTTTGTACTTGTAGATGCTGAAAATTCTCCTGAATCAAGAAAACTTGCTAATGTAAGTAACTTACCTACTTTTGCCACTTTTGTTGATGGGAAACTAGTAAATGAAACGCAAACAAATAAACAAGAAGTCCTAATTGAATTAGTAAACGAAATTGTTTAATTGATGTGTTTGAAGTTTAATGTTGATTCGCTTGATTGCCAAGTTTAATGTTAAACTAAATAGCTCTTTAAAGCAAGACATAACTTTAAACTTTTAAAACTTTAAACCTTAAACTAAAATAAAAGAATGAAATTACCTGTAATAAAGCATTTAACCCAATTCATAGAGGAGAACGATCAAGATTACATTATTGAAACGATCGATGTTCTAGAAGCAATGACAGAAATTCCTTCACTTAAAGACGAAGAGTTAGATGTTATAGCAGAATTAATTTCCAATATGTACGGCGCTCTTGAAGTTCATAAAATGGTAAAAACGGGCACTGATAAAAAGGAAGCCTTAAATACTTTTATGAAAAGAGTTTTAGGTTCTATCGATAAATAAATTGTCCATTTAGTTTTGACTATTCAAAAACGCACTTACTACTAAGTGCGTTTTTTCTATTTTATATAGCCAACTAACTAAAAGCATTCTACTACAATAGATTGCGGTATTTTATAAATATTACGGTTAAATCCTAAATCTTAAATAAATTTCATACTTTTGAACCTTAACAAAAAACAAACAAAATGGCATCAATCACATTAGGAGGAAATCCAATACATACGTCAGGAGAATTACCAAAAGTAGGAACAAAATTAGCTGATTTTAAATTAGTTCAAAATGATTTATCAGTAGCTTCATTAAGTACTTTTGCTGGTAAAAATTTAATTTTGAATATTTTTCCAAGTGTTGATACCGGAACTTGTGCTGCCTCAGTTAGAAAATTCAATGAAACTGCAGGGAAATTAGAAAACACAACTGTTCTTTGTATTTCAAGAGATTTACCATTTGCACAAAAACGTTTTTGTGGTGCTGAAGGACTTGAAGATGTAATCAATTTATCAGATTTTAACTCAGGTGATTTTGGTGAAACAAACGGATTAGAAATTGTAGACGGACCACTTGCAGGATTACACTCTAGAGCAATTATTGTTGCTGATGCAAATGGAACTATTTTATATACCGAACAAGTTAACGAAATAGCTGACGAACCAAACTACGAAGCAGCTTTAGCAGTACTATAATTTTCGATTAATGGAATTTCAAAAAGACAATTCTTTCTTTAAAGGAAGATTAAAAAGTGTTACTTATGCTTTTAAAGGCGCAGTAAAACTAATCACTACAGAGCACAGTGTAATGGTGCAATTCTCTTTAGGAATAATTATGGCAATTGCCGGAATTTATTTCAAAATCACTGCTTCTGAGTGGCTTTTTCAGACCCTAGCAATAGGTTTAGTATTAAGTGTTGAAGGATTGAATACGGCCATTGAAAAAATAGCCGATTTTATCCATCCCAATTACCATGAAAGAATCGGTTTTATAAAAGACATTGCAGCCGGTGCTGTTTTTTTTGCAGCAATAACGGCAATAATTATCGGTTTAATAATCTACGTGCCAAAAATTACATAGGTACAAGTACAATCCAGAATGGCAAAAAAAACAAAAACAGCCCCTTTAGATAAAAAAAATAATACAAAATCTAAAGAAGGTACTACATGGCAATTAACTAAACAGCACAAAATTGTTTTGGGCTCTTTACTTATATTATTTTCTATCGTTTTACTGGTGGCGTTTATTTCTTTTTATATCCACGGACAAGAAGATCAGAGTGCTGTAAATGAATTAGGAGATCGTACTGAAGAAGTTCAAAACTGGTCGGGAAAATTTGGTGCTTTTTTAGCCAATTTCTTCGTTTATAACGGTTTTGGATTAGCATCATTCCTATTTGTGCGCTTGTTTGCAATGACTGGAGTTTACTTAGTAATTGATATGTCTTTGAAAAAACTAAAATCAGTTTGGTTTTGGGACTTATTTGTCATTATCATCCTATCGATTTTATTTGGCTTTTTTGCCACTTCCCTACCTGAATTAGGTGGAGTAATTGGTTTTGAACTTAATTTATTCTTACAAGACTACATTGGTAAAACGGGAACATTATTATTCCTAATTTTCGGATTGATTATCTATGTGATTTTCAAAATGAAGTTGTCTCCAGATAAGATTCAATCGTTTCTTGATAACACTAAAAAAGAAATGAAGTCAGGTTTAGATGGAAGTAATTCAAACGAATCTAGCGATGCCTATAACTTAGAAGAATTTGCTGTAGCAGAAGATGAAGAGGAATTAGAAGAAATGGTTCTAAAACCAAAAGTTTCTCAATTCGAAATAAACAAGGAATCTTTAAAACCGACTATTTCACACTCATCAGAAATAAAATTAGAAACAACTTCAAAGCAATTGCCTCCTGAATTACCTATTAAACCAGATACAAAGGACGATGCCGCTGATAGTTTTGTGATTGAGACTGCAGCTGAAGAAGAAGTTGTTGAAGAAAATCTTGCATCAAGATTAGTATCTGATTTTGGATTATTCGACCCTACTTTGGATTTATCCAATTACAAATTCCCAACAATCGACTTATTAAAAGAGTATTCTACTGGAGGAATCACAATTAATCAAGCCGAATTAGAAGAAAACAAAAACAGAATTGTAGATACCCTGCGCAATTATAAAATTGAAATTGCTCAAATTAAAGCAACTGTAGGACCATCGGTAACTTTATACGAGATTGTTCCTGTGGCTGGAATCAGAATTTCGAAAATAAAGAACCTAGAAGACGATATCGCCTTATCGCTTTCGGCATTAGGAATTCGTATTATTGCGCCTATTCCTGGAAAAGGAACGATAGGTATTGAGGTTCCTAACAAGAATCCTACAATGGTTTCTATGAAAAGTGTAATTAGCTCAGCTAAATTTCAAGAAGCCGAAATGGAACTTCCTATTGCTTTAGGAAAAACAATTTCAAACGAAACCTTTGTTGTCGATTTAGCTAAAATGCCCCATTTATTGATGGCAGGAGCTACAGGACAAGGAAAATCTGTTGGTTTGAATGCTGTATTAACTTCATTGTTATACAAAAAACATCCTGCAGAAGTAAAATTTGTTTTGGTTGACCCAAAAAAGGTGGAACTAACACTATTCAATAAAATCGAAAGACATTATCTAGCCAAACTTCCCGACAGTGAAGACGCTATTCTAACCGATAATGCAAAAGTGGTTAATACCTTGAATTCGCTTTGCGTAGAAATGGACAACCGTTATACGTTATTAAAAGATGCCATGGTACGTAACATTAAGGAGTACAATGATAAATTTAAGGCTCGAAAATTAAATCCTGAAAATGGACACCGTTTTTTACCTTACATTATATTAGTCGTCGATGAATTTGCCGATTTGATCATGACTGCTGGTAAAGAAGTTGAAGTTCCTATTGCTCGTTTGGCACAATTAGCTCGCGCAATTGGTATTCACTTAATTATTGCAACGCAAAGACCATCTGTAAATGTTATTACTGGTTTGATAAAAGCCAATTTCCCTGCTAGAATTGCTTTTAGAGTAACTTCAAAAATTGACTCAAGAACTATTCTAGACACTCAAGGAGCTGACCAATTAATAGGTCGAGGAGATTTACTTTATACTAACGGTAATGATGTTGTACGTGTACAATGTGCTTTTATCGATACGCCAGAGGTAGAAAAAATTACAGATTTTATTGGGTCACAAAAAGCGTATGCAACTGCTTATTTACTACCAGAATTTGTAGGAGAAGATAGTGGCATAAATCTTGATGTAGATATCTCAGAAAGAGATACTTTATTTAGAGAAGCTGCCGAAATAATTGTAAACGCACAACAAGGTTCGGCTTCCTTATTACAACGAAAACTAAAATTAGGTTACAACAGGGCGGGTCGATTAATTGACCAACTTGAAGCAGCTGGAATTGTAGGAGCGTTTGAAGGAAGTAAAGCTAGAGCGGTACACATTCTGGATTTAAGTGCTCTTGATCAATTTTTTAACAATGAACAAAACAATTAACACCATGAAAAAATTTATTCAAATTGCATTTATTATTCTTTTTAGCTTTTCAGTACAAGCACAAGACCAAAAAGCAAAAGCGCTTTTAGATCAAGTGACTTCTAAAGTTAAAAGTTATAATAACATTGCAATTGATTTTAAATACTCTTTAAACAATGCCAAAGAGAACATCAATCAAGATAGTAAAGGAAATGTAACTTTAAAAGGAAATCAATATGTATTGAATTTCATGGGAATTACAAAAATATATGACGGTAAGAAAAATTACACTATTGTTCCAGAAGACGAAGAAATCACAATTTCTAGCGTAAATGAAAATGATAATAATGCAATCACACCTTCTAAAATGCTAACTTTTTTTAATAGTGGTTATAAATATTACATGGATATCCTGCAAAATGTAAAAGGAAGAAAAATTCAGTACATTAAATTAATCCCTACAAATTCTAAAGATCAACGTAAAGAGATCCTTTTAGGTATTGATGTGCAAACAAAACACATTTACAACTTGATTGAAATGGGAAAAAACGGAACAAAAACAACATTAACCGTTAATTCTTTTAAAACCAATCAACCTTTGTCAAAAAATCAATTTATCTTTGCGCAAAGTAAATACCCAAATTACTACATCAATAAATTAGATTAAATTATTAGGTGAAAATTCTTGACAAATACTTATTAAAAACATTCATGATTACATTTACTACGGTATTTGTAATCTTATTTTTTATATTCATACTACAAACCGTTTGGCTATTTATAGCTGAACTAGCTGGTAAAGACTTAGATTTTGTATTAATCTTAAAGTTTTTAATGTTTTCTATGCCGCGAATTATTCCGTTAGTATTACCGCTATCAATATTGCTTGCCTCAATTATGACTTTTGGTAATCTTGCTGAAAACTATGAGTTTGCTGCTATGAAATCTTCAGGCATCTCGCTTCAAAGAGCCATGCGTACCCTAACTGTTACCATATTATTGTTAAGTATATTCGCTTTCTTTTTTGCAAATAATGTAATCCCGTACGCTGAATTTAAGTTTATCAATTTCCGTAAAAATATTGCTCAGGTAAAACCAGCTTTAGCTATAGCCGAAGGACAATTTAGCGATGTAGGAATTTACAATATCAAAGTCAACAAAAAATCTGGTGAAAACGGAAACTTTTTAACTGGAATTACGATTCATAAAAAATCGAATGTTGGTGATGGTAGTAAAATTGTCATTAAAGCTGTAAATGGAGAGTTAGTTAGTAGTGAAAAATCGAGTATCTTACAACTTATCTTAAATAACGGAAACTATTACGAAGATATTATTCCAAAGAAATACGAAGACCGTCTGAAGATGCCTTTCGCGAAAAGCGCCTTTAAAAAATATACCATCAACATTGATTTATCAAAATTAAACAAAGTTGATGTAGATGAAGAAAATACAAATAGTTCTACAAATACGATGCTAGATGTAAATGAGTTAAAATATACAATTGACTCTTTGAATAAAAGCTTCAAAACCGAAGTAATCTCTTATTCTGAAAACATCAATCTAAGAACAGGAATTCAAAATACTGCAGTTAATATTATAAAAGATACGCTGTTTAAGAAAAAAAAGACCGTTCCTGCCGAAATCCTGACCTTATTCACCAAGGAACAACAAGCAGAAATTTTAAAAATTGCAAGTAGTAATCTAGTGAGTACAAATTACTCTATTGATGCTACTAAAGTAAGTTTAGAAAACAAACAAAAAAACATCAACAATCATTTACTGGCATTCTATGATAAATTTGTCATAGCCTACGCTTGTCTAATGATGTTTTTTATAGGCGCCCCATTAGGTGCCATTATACGCAAAGGAGGACTTGGACTCCCTATTATATTTGCTGTTTTGATATTTATAACGTTTCACTTTATAAATACTTTTGGAAAAAGAATGGCACAAGAAAACGGAATCTCTCCTTTTATGGGTGCTTGGATGTCTTCTCTAGTTCTTACTCCACTTGCTATTTTATTGACTTATAGAGCCACAAACGATATAGGATTGATCAATATGGATGTCATTTTAGTACCAATCCAAAAATTATTTAAAAAATTATTCCCACCCAAAAAACAAGCGTAACATGCTGACTGATAAAATACAATTAAATACCATTGAAGAAGCTATTGAAGACATTCGTCAAGGAAAAATAATCATCGTTGTTGATGATGAAGATCGCGAGAACGAAGGGGACTTTCTAGCTGCTGCCGAAAAGGTAACTCCAGAAATGATCAACTTTATGGCTACTCATGGGCGCGGATTAATTTGTGCTCCTCTTACTGAAAGTCGCTGTAAAGAATTAGGACTTCACGTGATGGTTAATAATAATACTGATCACATGGAAACTGCTTTTACAGTTTCGGTAGATTTAAAAGGTCGCGGAGTAACTACAGGAATTTCAGCTGCCGATAGGTCACTTACCGTAATGTCTCTAGTTGATCAAGATACAAAACCTCACGATTTAGCACGTCCTGGACATATTTTCCCACTTATTGCAAAGCAAGGTGGTGTTTTAAGAAGAACAGGTCACACAGAAGCAGCAATTGATTTTGCTCGTTTAGCAGGTTTCAAATCAGCGGGTGTTATTTGCGAAATTATGAATGAAGACGGTTCTATGGCGCGTCTACCACAATTAGTAGCTGTAGCTAAAAGATTTGACCTGAAATTAGTTTCTATCGAAGACTTAGTTGCTTATAGAATGCAACACGATAGTTTGATTGTAAAGAAAGATGATTTTGATATTCAAACTCGTTTTGGAACGTTCCGTTTGAGAGCATACGAGCAAACAACTAACAAACAAATACACATTGCTTTGACTAAAGGAACTTGGAATTTAGGCGAACCTATATTAACTAGAATCAATTCGTCTCAGGTAAATAATGACTTGCTAGGTACGTTAACAAACGATGCCGACAAACAGCTAGACGATATGTTTACAGCGATTAACAAGCAAGGTACTGGTGCTGTTATCTTCATCAATCAAGACATGCAAGCAGTAAATTTATTAAGTCGCTTGACTGAATTGAAAGGTTTGCAAGAAGGAGGCCAAATGAAAGCACCAAAAATCATTATCGACAGTAAAGATTTCGGAATTGGAGCCCAAATTTTGCACGACATCGATATCTCAAAAATTAGATTAGTGAGTAATTCAGTGCAAGAAAAACGTGTGGGAATGATAGGTTACGGCTTAGAAATAACAGAATACGTAAGCTACTAAGTACAATTTTAAAAATTATTTTATTTTTTGTGTTTGCTAAAAGCTAGAAAATGAAACGATTAAAAAATAATTAAAATATTAGCTCATTTTTTTATTCGAAAAGGATAAAAAAACCAAAAAAGCAACTTATATTTGCACTCGCAATCAGCAATGATAGTGAGTTACTGGAGAAATGGCAGAGCGGTCGAATGCGGCAGTCTTGAAAACTGTTGACTGTAACAGGTCCGGGGGTTCGAATCCCTCTTTCTCCGCCAGTAGAAATACAAACGGTTACAAAACCCCATAAATCCTATGATTTATGGGGTTTTTTCTTTTTGGTACTATTCAAATTATTCATTAAATCTCAAAGCATTGGTGTCTTTCGAGGTGTCACTTACTAAATTAAAAATCTAGTGACACCGCGCAAAAAAAGAACCAGTTCAACGACTTGTTCATCTATTGAACATCTTGTATGAAGTCATGTGATTGATTAAATTTAATAATAACTAAAAGGTTACCACTTATGAACACAACTGTATCTGTTCTCTTTTACATTAAGAGAAGTAAAGTCAATGTAGATGGCATTTGTCCAATTTACACGAGAGTTACCATTAAAACCAAACGTTTCGAATTCAGCAGCGGTAAATTTATCAATCCCGATAAATGGTCAATAGATGGCGCCAAAGTCAAGGGCACAACAGAAGAAGCCCGTTCAATAAATAGTCATCTTGATTATTTGAAATCCAAAATATACGATGCTGAGAAAAACTTGATCAAAAACGACATCGCGATAACATCCGAAACATTAAAAAACAAATTACTCGGTACCGAAGAACGTCAAAGAACCCTCATCCCTATTTTCCAAGACCACAACAACAAAATCAAAGAATTGGTGGGTAAAGAATATGCCCCAGGAACACTGGAGCGCTACAAGACTTCGTTAAAACATACGATCGATTTTCTGGAATGGAAATACAAAATATCCGATATCGAGATCGACAAAATAAATCATGCCTTTATTACCGACTATGAATTCTACTTGCGCAGCGTTCGAAATTGCGCCAACAACACTGCAGTGAAATACATCAAGAATTTTAGTAAAATAATCAAGATTTGTTTGGCCAACAATTGGATAGACAGAAACCCTTTCAGCAACTACAAAGCTAAAGTCAGAGAAGTGGAACGAGTGTATTTATCAGAGGGAGAGATTCAGAATATCATCAACAAAGATTTCAAAACAGAAAGACTATCACTAGTACGCGATATCTTCCTTTTCAGCTGCTTTACCGGTTTGGCATACATTGATGTCAAAAACTTAACAAAGTCCCATATAAGCATCGGTATTGACGGAGAGAAATGGATATTTACCCACCGTCAGAAAACAGAAACAGCTTCAAAGATTCCGATCCTTCCAATAACTCAAATGATTATTGATAAATACGAGGATCATCCGGAATGCAACAATCAAAATAGATTACTGCCTATTTTGACCAACCAGAAAATGAACGCCTATTTAAAGGAAATTGCAGGTGCATGTGAAATTGAAAAAGAACTCACCTTCCACATTGCCCGGCATACATTTGCGACAACTGTAACACTCACAAACGGGGTTCCTATAGAGAGCGTCAGCAAAATGCTTGGACATAAAAACTTACGTACCACCCAACATTACGCAAAAGTTCTAGACAAAAAAGTCAGTGAGGATATGATGGTTTTAAGGGATAAATTTAAAGATAGTTTAATGTCTAAATCGGTGAGTTAGTTTTTTTTATATTCATTCTAAAAATAGTAAATTATATTTAGTGCTTCTTCATTAGACTTATTTTTACAATATGTTCTACAAACACATTAACAAACATCAACCCTATCAAATGAAATTCTAACCTATTTTAAAAGAAAGATACGTTTTTACATATTTTTGTTATAGTAACCTTTAAAACTATTTCAAATTCAGCATTAATATTTTTTATATTAGCACTGGGGAATATATACTCTATCATGCAATAAGAATACGTAAAATTAAACTGATGATTTGTCAACTTTGCCTTGAAAATAAACCTTTGATTAAAAGATCTCATATTATTCCTAATTTTATGTATAAAGGGCTTTTTGATGAAAAGCATAAAATCATCAATGTAGACCTCAACAATTTTTCCGATGTGACATACCAGCAGTCAGGATTTAAGGATCCGGATATTTTATGTGCCCATTGTGATAATGTAATTATCGGAAAACTGGAAAGGTATGCAAGCAACTATATTTTTGGAAACAAAGAAAATATGGAAACGGAATTTTTTCCTGGCGACTCTATGCATGTACCCTACATCCGTTTTAAAAATTTAGATTACACTATATTAAAATTATTCTTCCTGTCTATCCTGTGGAAATCACATATTTCTAAGAATCGGTTTTTTCGCGAAATCGATTTAGGAAAAAAGTATGCAGAAGAAATAAGGAAAATGATTTTAAATCACGATGCAGGAATGGAAGATCAGTTTGAAGTTATCCTAATTTTAATTGAAGCCGGAAGAAGGCCTACAAAATCCATAATTGAGCCTAGACAACTTAAGGATAAGGGCAATACAACTTATGTTTACCATATCAATGAAATAATGTATCACTATAATATCTCCAATTATAATAAAATGTCCATGTTTGATAAAGGTATTATCAAACGAGATGGCATATTTGATATTGCAGTTATAAAGGATGATTTTGGAAATGGCTATTTTGACAGCTTTGTTGGAAAGAAGCTTTTCATCAGCGGAAATAAAGTAGATAACCGACAAATATAATATTAGAATTACACGATGAAAAAACAATTACTTAAACCAGAATATTGGCAAGATTTTGAAGATCTATGCAAAAATTTGTGGGGAGATTTATGGAGCATTCCTTTAAAAATAAAAAAAAATGGAAGATCAGGTCAAGTACAAAATGGTGTTGATGTCTATGGAATCCCAAAAGGAGAAAAGGATTATTGGGGAATACAATGTAAACTCAAAGATGAGTATACCGGTGCACAATTGAATATAAAGGATATTGATATAGAGGTACAAAAAGCAAAAAAATTTAAACCCACATTAAAAGTTTTTATTATTGCTACAACAGCTAATAAGGACTCTAAAATTGAAGAGTATGTGCGACTTTTAAATTATGAACAGATTCGTAAAGGAGACTTTGAAATTGAGTTATTTTGCTGGGAGGATATAGCAGATGAGATATTAAAGCGGAAGAACATTTTGGACATATACCTAAATTTAATAAAATATAAAAGCGAACATGACTTTAGAATTACAATTAATGAATGCGAAAATGATGCCTTAATCCTTTCTCCACAATATCACAAAGGTATTATACAAGACAAATTAAAAAAAACAAAAACAATTTATCCTTGGTCAGAGACTCGAAATGGATTAAACTTAATGTTTGACACAGGTTCATTTGGCTCAGGCATAAAGAAAACAGATTTGTCTTGCTGTCTGTTAAACGTAAATATATTTAACCCTGGAAGTAATGTTATTGAGGATTGGAAATTAATACTTGACTTTGAAGATGGATTCAAATATTTGGATATTATTAATTCGGGAAAGAAAAAAGAAACTATCCATTTCTTAAAATCATCGGTAAATATTTCAAAAAATACTGTAACGTACGGCGATGACAAACCCTTTATACAAAAAGATAAAAGATCATTTCAGTTATGGATGACCCCATTTGAAAATCAGTATGAGGTAGAGATATCATGGCAATTATTGGCTAGGGATTTTAATTTGAATGGAATTATAAAAATAATAATTGAGCCAGTTTATGAGGAAAAAAACCTGACCAATGAAGTTGATCAACCGTATGAAATTAAAAAAGAAAGACCATATACTAAGTCAATAATAATTTATGAATAACATCGTAATCAATCATTAAAATTAAATAATCAAATTATCCAGATTAAATAACTCATACATCTATTCATGCCTCCTACTACATAATTATATCTATCTTAGCATTATAATCAATATTGTTAGTAAACTCTAATTTAATACCAGCCAATAACCCTAAAACTAAATGAATCATATATTAAAAATCAAACTGTACAATTTTAAAAGGTTTGACTCCTTTGAAGTTGAATTTGATCCTAAGCTAAATATAATTGTAGGAGATAACGAATCTGGAAAAAGTTCCTTATTGGAAGCGATTGACATTACATTAAGTGGTAGTAGAAGTAAAGTCGAAACAAAAGGACTAGAAAATTTATTTAATGCTAACATTATTTCCGATTTTTTAAATTCTGACAGAAAATACGGAAACTTACCTAAACTATATGTAGAACTTTACCTTAGCGATCAATTTAATCCAGATCTCAATGGGAAGAACAATTCTGATATCAAAACATGTGATGGTTTAAAATTTGAGTGCATTCCTAACGATACATTAGGTAAAGAAATAAAAGAAATTCTTAAAGATGCTGATGCTATATTTCCATTTGAGTTCTATTCTATAAATTTCAATACCTTTTCTGGTGACGGATATTCTGGGTATAAAAAATACCTTAGGCATTTGGTAATAGATAATTCCCAAATGAGCAGTGAATATGCAATTAAGGAATATGTCAGAGATATTTATACAAACATTGCCACTCCGATTGAAAAAAACAAGCATCATAATGATTACAGAAAACACAAAGATGATTTTAGAAAAAACATATTGCAGGATTTGAATCAACATTTAGATGGTTATGAATTTCTAATACGAAACAGTTCTAAATCGAACTTGGAAACTGACTTAGCACTATCCGAAAACAAAATAAATATCGAGAATAAAGGAAAAGGTATTCAGTGCTTTATAAAAACAAAATTCGCATTAAATCGAAGCACTAAAACAATTGAGGTTGTATTATTAGAAGAACCTGAAAATCATTTAAGTCATCTGAATATGAAAAAAATGATCGAATTAATTAGTGCAGCAAGCAACAAACAAGTCTTTATTTCGACGCATAGCAACTCTATAAGTGCGCGATTAGATTTAAGGAAATCAATTCTCCTTAATAGCAATAGCAATATACCTATAATGCTCAAAAACATAGATGATACCACGGCTAAATTCTTTATTAAGGCACCTGATAAAAATCTGTTAGATTTCGTTCTTTCAAAAAAAGTAATTCTTGTAGAGGGCGATGCCGAATTTATTTTAATGGAAGCGTTATATAAAAACACTTGTAGCGATGAGTTACATAACTTAGATATTACAGTACTTTCAGTGGATGGCACGAGCTTCAAAAGGTATTTGGAAATTGCTAAAGTTTTAAAAATTAAAACAGCAATTATTAGAGATAACGATGGAAAGTACATGGAAAATTGTATTGATAATTATTCATCTTTTTCTAGCTTTAATAACATAGCCGTATTTTCTGACCTTGACAACAATAATTCCACTTTCGAAATTTGTCTGTATAACCTAAATAAAAAAAACTGCGAAGAACTGTTTATAACTCCAGGTCGTAAACTCAGCATTTTAGACTATATGCTGAAAAACAAAGCTGAAGTTGCATACGAACTGCTCGATAAAAAAGGATCAGAGATAATTGTTCCAAAATACATTAAAGATGCTGTTGAATGGATAAGAAAGTAGTTTTTGCAGTAGCAGGTTCAGGAAAAACTAAATTGATAATCGATGAGCTTGACGAACATAAAAAATCGGTAGTTATTACTTACACAACAAGTAATTTTGAAAATTTAAAAGAACGAATTATTAAAAAATTTGGGTATTTCCCTCCAAATATTAAAATATACACATACTTCACTTTCTTATATTCTTTTTGTTATAAGCCTTTCTGCAATGATTTAATGAAGACAAAAGGTATTAATTATTTCCAGCAGCCAAATCAATACTCAAAAAAGGGTACAAGAGACCATTATGTCGATAAATCAGATAAATTATTTTTCTCTAGAATTTCAAAATTAATTATAGAATATAATGTAATTGACGACGTGGTTGCTAGAATTGATAAATACTTCGATAATATTTTTATTGATGAAATACAGGATTTTGCTAGTAACGATTTTAACTTTATTGTTGCGTTGTCGGCAACCAAAACTAATTTGATTTATGTGGGAGACTTTTATCAGCACACTTTCGATACAAGTAGAGATGGTACAACAAGAAAATCTCTCCATGAAAATTATGCTAAATACCAAAAAGAATTTCAATCCGGAGGTATATCTGTAGATATATCTACACTCATAAAAAGCTGGCGATGTAACACTACAATATGTCAGTATATTTTTGAAAATCTTAAAATTCCGATAGAGTCAAACAGTACAGCAACAAGTATTATTAAGAATCTTACTGATGAAAAAGAAATTATTCAGGTTTTTAACGATAATGCAATTATTAAACTTTTCTACAAGGAACATTATAATTTTGACTGCTTTTCAAAAAATTGGGGAGATTGTAAAGGAGAAGACAAATATTATGATGTTTGTGTGGTATTAAACAATACATCTTACGACAAATTTTTAAAGAATGATCTCAACAATTTGGCACTTGCCACAAAGAATAAATTGTATGTAGCAATTTCCCGCACAAAAAACAATTTATACTTTGTCTCTGAAAAATTATTAAAGCAAACACTAATTAAATTATAAATATTTACTCTACTCTTCCTCCCTTGTATAGAATTTCTTTATTATCCTAATCTCATTCTCAAAACCGCGTTCTTTAAGTAGTTTTAACAATGTGTCTCTATCATAGCCAGTATTTATTAAAACAGATTTAAATTTACTTTTATCCATTTTAGTCAAAAATTCTTTACCATCATCCCAAAAACTTGCAGTAGTTATATATACTGCTTTAGCAGCTCTACCTTTTTCAATAGTCGTTTGAAATTCTTTAATTGCAAAAGGTAATGTTTTCTTGAAAAACCACTTTAAGCTTGCTTTGGTTTCACTGTCTCCAAGAGGTATTGTCGCTCCAGAGTTATATCCTTTAAGTTCAACAAATACAATTTCAGGAGGATTACTTGACTGAATTATATAATCATATTCATAACTCTCTTTCTTTCCGTTATCATTCAATCTTGTCAAAGTCTTTGCTCTGTCAATAGAAGCAAGAGGGTAAATACTTGATAATAATGGAAACATTAAAAATTCAAACAATGTACCTCTGAGTTCTTTAAGCGCATCATCTTGTCCGGCACTACTTATAGTTTTTAAAATACTCTCGATTGTTCGATCTATTTGTTTTGTTTCTTTAAAAAATCCAGATAATTCTTGTGTCTTGTTTAATATATCATAAATTCTTGTTCCAAAAATTGCACTTATATCAAAAGTAATTATACCAAGTTTACTTATTTTATTGATGGTATGCTCTGGGCAGGATTGATATATAATAATAGGAAGGATTTTCCTTTCATCACCCTCTACTGAATTCCTGTTAATTTGAATTCTACTATAAAAAGCATCTAAATGAATTTGAGAATATTCACTGGAAAGAACAACATCCAAAACAACTAAGGTTTGTTTTTCAATAGTATCTGCTTTTGAACCTAAAATTAGGTTAATTCCAGTTGCACGTGTATAAGCAAAAGCATCCCAAACTAAATTATTATGCTTAGCACCTATTGCTGGTGTTTTTTTATTGCGATAAATTGCATTGGAATTTCCAATCAAATTAGATTTACCCAACCACCGTAAAATATCTGGTAGAACACTACAATCAATTACCATTTTTGAGTAATGGCTTGCCATAGAAAATTCTTCTATACTTTCTGATAATGTTTCCTTATTATGTTTGTACAGTATATAAACAACATTGTTATTATCTCTTTTTTGATAAACAAGATCTAACTTCATAAGTAAATTCAAAATATCATCTAGTGAAGATACTTTCGTCGAACTATTTTCCAGTGGAGAAGCGGTGATTTTTAATCCTTCATAATAAGATATAATACCATTATTTTGATCCATTAATTCGAGTAATCTGAATATTGGGGGACGGGTTTTCTCGGTAATAGTTTTGATACTTAATTTATCCAATTCATATTCATTATAAATATAAATGTACTGTTTCTTACCAAACGTATAAGGAGATGAAGATTTAATTGTTTTTTGAGACACTGCTCTTTTAACAATTTGCCGGGCATTGTCAGCGGACACAGTAAATGTATCCACTAGTAATTGATTTAAATTGATGGCAGATTCAAATAGTCTTTCCTTCAACACTTCGTTAAGAAAAGAGTTATATTTATCTTGCAATGAGAGTTGTTTTGCTTTCATCTTGTCACACTGCCCTTATAAATTATATTTTTTAATAAATCCAAGCATCCATTTTTTTTAATACGTTCAAATAAAACAAAATAAAACGTTAATAATCAGTATTTTAATAATATTTAAATATTAAATATTATAATTTTGTATTGTCACAATATATTACATTTTACATTGTTTAATAAAATAGTTTCCAAATGCTGTTATATGAAAGTCATCAGAACTATTATAATTTGCGGATAAGTCTAAATTGAGTTCTACAGATTTATCTTCTTCATCTTCGTTAATGTCGGCAGAAGTTGAACCATTGTCAATGTCAATTTCTGGTTCTTCATATCTTAATAACCCAAGTGATACTAAATTGTCAATATAAATTTTTGTAAACTCATCAGTTAACTCAAAATCCTCTTTCACAGAATTATAACTAATTGTAATATCTTCCAAAGTTATGTCTTCTTCTGTATATTTTTTGGATTCATATTTACTATTTAATAATTTAGCTAATCTTAATTGGCGTTGCACATAAAAATCTTCGTGAATAAAATCTAATATTTTGGCTTCTAAAGATGAAAGAGAAGATAAAGTGCCAATTAATCTTGGCTCTAATCCGTTTTCAGCCGTTGTTGCAATATTAGCAATTAAGTTAGCCCATTTGTCTTGTAATAATTCATCTTCTTCGACTGAAGTTTTTTCTATTAAAGGAACAATTGTTTTAAGATTTAATTCTCTAGCTTCTAATCCATTTCGATCAAGTAAAACTCGGGTTTTATTTAGTATTTTAATTTGATTTTTAAGTCTTCTGAATCTCACATTGTCAGCGAAAATTTCTCCGAATTCTTTAATTGAAGGTCCAAATAATTTAGACATTAATTTTTCAGTTTTATCTAAAATCTGTTTGGGCAAGTTTAAACTTTCAATTACTTCTTTCACTATAATTTTTTTAATATGTTACAACGACAGTTCGTCTAAAAACCTCAAAAGGTTATTTAGCACTTAGTTTCGAGTAAATATAGTTGATTTGTCGTATAAAAATAGTCGCTATATAAAATACTTGAAGTTTACCAGTAAACAACCAATCCCAATAAGTAAACTACCTCCGGTTCCGTTCAACAAAGGATTCATTGTTCTTGCCTTACACACAACGAATCCTCAGCTGTTGTGGCAGTTTTAATGGTTGAAATAATTTTCAGGCCATAAAAATTCCGGTAAATGATTTTTTATCATTTCTACTTCACGATTATAACCTCTTTGTTGTAATATTCGAACAAAATGTGGCCAAGGCGGAATGTTACTTCGATAAACATTTGTTAAAGAAGTTGACATTCCGCCTCCTAGTACAGTTGACAATCCACCTCCTAATGCAGTTGATAGTCCTCCGTAAAGAGAAGTCGATAATCCCCCATATAGCGAAGTAGAAAGTCCCCCATATAAAGAAGTAGAAAGTCCGCCGTATAATGAAGTTGACATGCCACCATAGAGGGAAGTTGATAACCCACCATATAGTGATGTTGATGCTCCGCCATAAAGAGAAGTTGACATTCCTCCTTCTAACGCAGTTGATAATCCGCCACCTACACTAGTACTCAAATTTCGAGGCCATGTTCTTTGATTTTCAATAATTGGTTTGCTCATGTATATTTAATTTATGTTGTTTTAGAAAAATTACCACGAAGGTCAGTCTATGAAAAAACCTCCGTTTGTTTCCTTCAAATATAACTAAAGAATTGTATCCCAAAACTAAAAACTAGGCCTAAAGGAGTTTCAACCTGAAATAAATGTCCTAAAATTATATGATTATAGCCTATAAAAAGGAGAACTCCAAATCCTCTTGAAATCCTCCTGACTCTTTTACAATAACCCCATAGTTACGGAATCTCTGCGGTTCCGTTCAACAAGATTTTCATTATTCGTTCTGCGAACGCAACGAAACCTTTGCTGTTGTAGGCAGTGCTTTATTTTGATACTTTATACTTCTTAATATTCAAAGTTTTCTGTTTTATCCATTGAATGAGCAAGTTTAGCAAACTGATTTAATTTTGAATTAATTCCTGCAATTTTTTGTGTTTTATCAAATTGATTTTCCATTTTTTTTAGTTTATACCGGCGCAGATTTAAATGGGTTCAAAATTACAGGTGTTTTAATTACTTCGTCACTTTGCTATCGCTCTGGTGTTGACTTTGCAAGCCCAGCGAAGATAGCTGTTATTGGCATTGTCAAGCAGGAACACATTTATTTGAAAAATCATTAAGATTATTTAATTCAGCCTCGGCCTTTGTCGTGTTAGGTGGTGTTGGGTTTAGTCCAGCAGCAGTATCGTGTATCCAACTTGAGCTTTCAGTCATTCCTTTTTCAATGGCGTCTAATAATTCATCCGTAATAACTATTTTTTTTAATTTTTGAGTTTGAACTCCCAATAAAAATCTTTCTACAACGCCTTTAAAAAGTCTTTCCTCAACTGCTCTTTCCCAACCTTCACGCAATAATCCATACCAAGATTTTGCAGCAAATAGGTATTCATCATCATCTCCCGATTGTTCAATTTTCTTTAAGCGAACAAGTCTGTCACGAAGTGTTCCAATTCTCTGTTTAACTGGTTGAGCAATCCAAGGTAAGTCTGGGCTAATAACACCAGGGTTTCCACCAATATTTCTAATTGTTGTGAAACCGTAAGAAGTTGCAGTTGTCTCTGCTGCTATTTTCAAACGAATAAAAAAAGCAATGTCGTGAGTAAAAACAATAACTTGCTTTTGCGATGCAAGCTCAACTAATCTTTCAGCAATTCTTTCTCGTCTGTGATGGTCTTGTGATGTAATAGGGTCGTCAAAGAAAACTCCTTTATTGCTTGGGTTCATTTGAACTTCAGTTAGAAAATCTGCCAAAGAAATTGCCCTTTGCTCTCCTTCACTTAAAACACTATTAGCAACAACACCTGCAACTTGCAGTTTTCGTAATGTTGAACCTTTAGCGTTTTTTTGTGAAATTTGAACAACACTTGGAGCATTAAGATTTCTGCACTCTATATTGAAAGTTTCAGTGTATTTATCTGTAATATGAGTTGAAAATAATTCTCCTTGTTTAATTGTAATAGACCTTGGATTAAAAGCAGAAGCGGAGCTTTCTGCTTTTGCAGACCATTTGTGGGCTGCAACAAAAATTAAAACTTGTTCAAGTAATTTATTTAATAAACCTTTGTCGGTTAGAAATTGTATTTGTTTTTCTAATTCCTCGAACTCTTTTAAAGGATTCTTCTGAAATAAATCTTCAATAGCCGCTTTCAATTTCGCTATAACAGTATCAAATTCATTTGTTGAAACTGCAAAATGAGACATTGGAAATTCAAGACTTCTATTTACTAAATTGGAAATTATATTCTGTCTTTCAGTTTCAGATGAGGAAACGATATCTTTCCATTTTGAAGCAAATGGGGCATCACTGATATTAACATATTCAAAGATTGTTGTAGTTTCATCAAACTTAACAGGTAGCTGTCCTTTGAGTTTCTTTTCTAATTCTCGTATTACTTGGATAATACGATTGAGTTCCCCTTCTGCTTCACTTTTTAATAAATTCCAGTATGAATTTATTAAAGAGTTTTCCTTTTCCGCTAGAGGTTGCAAACAGAACAAACAATTGTCGTTGTCAGATGGGTATATTTTTTCATCTCTGTTGAGTTCAATTGCAGAAGCATAGTTTTTAGATTCTCTAATAAACTCTTTCCATTCGTTGCTTCCCAAACTTTCAATGTTGAAATCCTCTAAACTTTTAACACCTTCTTGCTTTGCTAACTCTTGAAATTTATGAAATGACGCTATTAATGACTTGTAATGTTCAATATCTACTTGCTTTAAGCAATCTAATATCGCTTGCTGTTTGCTTGATAATTCAACAAGTTGCGAAAGCAACTTTTGAAGTTCTGCAATTCTTTTTGGGATGTCAAGGGCTTTCAGTTCTGAAAGTTTAGCAATTAGTTCTACAAGTTTAGCAGCATCTCCTTCTGTGTATGTTCCTAATGCTTTTAATTCTTCTTCATTTGACTTTGCACCAAGATTTATAATTGCATTTTTTATCGCATTATCGTTAACGAAAAACTTTTCAAATTCATTATTCGGTCTGTTTGATTTTATCTCTGTATAAAGCTTTGTTTTTACTACCTCATATAAATGCAAGACCTTTTCAAAAAATTCAAAACCAATCGGTGTGAAATCAAGTTTATTGTCTTGTTCTAAAAGCACTCTAATACTATGAGTATCAAAAACAGAATATTGGGAAAATTCTATGTTGCTTTTCTGCAATGGATAAGCTAAATCGTATGGAGTGGCTGCTGACTGAAAAGTAAATTTGCAAGCAGGTTCGCCTTGGGCTTCATCTGAAAAAACATTTGGAAGGATTTGTTTATCACCTCTTGAACTAAAAGCATTGTTTAGCAATCTTACATAACCCGATTTTCCTGTTCCGTTTCCACCATAGATGATTGTCAAGTTTGGGTCGATTGTGATTGATTGTCCAGTTGCAAGTGCGTTTACATTTTCAATCTCCTTTATCAAGTGCAGTTGCAGGTTTCCTGCAACTGCTGCTTCGTCAGCAGCAATTTCATTAAATACAATTTCATCTCTTTCACCTTCAATAGCTTTCAAGGAATAATCTTCTTTGAATAATTGATATGTTTGTTCGACTAAAGCGTCACTAACATTTTCGCCTTCCAAAAGTAGGTTGCCTGCATATTGAAACCAATAATCATAATCTTTAATCCAAGAAATAATTTTATTTTTTAGAGGTGTTTCTGCTATCATTTTATATTATTTAATAAATAATTGTTTCCGGTGTCGTTCGTTAAGGTTGCCGATAACGTTCCTACGCTTTGCCGTGTTTGGGGCATGTAAAACGATTATTTTTGGCTAAACGAATATACGAATAAAAACGATAATTCCACTAAAACCCCAAATACGGCAAAACGTGTGTTGCAATAAGTAATTTTAGGTATAATTATTCTTTTCGCAATTGACTTTTCCGCAATCTAGTTCGCTACAATCTGCATCACTTAAATAGAACCAAAGTGTTTTTGGCTAAACGATTTTTCATGATTCTTTTTATACACAAACTGCATCGCTTCAATTTCGGAAAAATATTTTTGATTAATAAATTTGGCCAAGTTTTATACGCAAAATGCATCACAAAAATTTAACCAAATAATTTTCCGCTTAACAATTTACTTTTTAAGCGCAAACTACATCACTTAAATTGAATCAAAATACTTTCTGCTTAACGATTTTTTTTTGATTTTTTAAACGCAAAGCTCGGCAAGATTATTTATTGCAACTAGTATATAACATCAACATCTTATACTTTTTTTTTAATTTCAATAAGATTTACCCTATTGATCCTAGCTCGTAAATAAAAGCTTTTCTAATTATTCTTACAATACCCACTTTTAGTGATATTGATACATTGCTATAAAGTAAAAGTAATCCATTATAATTTCAATCCTTTACGGTTTCCCACACTATCAAAAAACAAAACGCATAAAAAAAGACACCTCGCAGCATCTTTATTTCCTATCCCTACTCCTCCAACTATCATTATAAAAATAATTTTTCCTAAACTCATAAATGGCACCTCTAATCAAGACACCAATTACAACCATAACAACTACCCCTATTATCTCATACCATTCCATAGATCAAAGATAGAATGGGTAATTACTATTTCATTTGCTTGGAAATACAATGCGCCCTTTTTGACAACTCTTTCTCCTGAATTGACAAGTATTGGTTATCCCTACAAAATAAAAAAGATGCCTAGGCATCTTTTCTTCAGTGGTATTTAAAGCGGCTTCTCTGGCCAAAAGTCTTTTGGTGAACAATCTAAAGCCGTGGCAATTAAATTTAAGTTAGCTACATTGTATTTGGCTTTTTTTGATGGAGCTTCTATTTGAGATATAAATGTTATGTTTTTACCTATTGATAATGAGAGTTCCTCCTGAGTAATTTTTTTAGACTCCCTTATTTCTCGTACCCTAGAAATAACATAACGTTCTATTTCTTCTAATGATTCATGCATAAGTCAAATTGAAACAAAAAGTGATTAAAATGTTATGTACTATAGTACATATTTGAAATATATTTATATATTTGTAATTCGATTGCATTGAAAAATGTATTTTTGCGACTCTTCAAATACAATATTGAAGCATTCGCTTTGAATTTCGTCTTAGAAAACTGGTAATTTTAAAAGGAACGAAATGATAAGTAAGATGCTCACGTCCCATGGCGTGGGCTCACTTATTGTTCCCGGGTATACCAGTACCTCTAAGGCAGTAAGCTGAGTTCCATGCCATTTTTTATGTGCAAAAGTTACTCACTTCTATTCTTAGCAAATCTTCCTTTTATTTTAGTCTCGCAACCATTTAGTTTATTGAATTAGTTGGGAAATGCGCCGCCTGCGTTGGGCTGCAACTGGCAACGGCGGTGTACTTTCCTTTTAAAAAAACCTTTAAATCCATCTGCCTATGCAATAAAAAAAAGCACTCAAAAAATCTTCGGTGACAGCAACGATGCACATCGAAATAAAAAATCGAACAACAATTCACACATAACGATCTAAAATTTTCGACTCCCTTTAGTCCCGAAAGCTTTCGGGAGAGGTAAAACGAAAATTTTCACGAACAACCAACAACGAAAACATGAAATATTATAAAGCTATAAAAGCTGCTTTAATAGTGGCATTAATAACGCTTATAATCCTTTGGCTTTATGGTTCCGGGAGTTTTACTTAAACGGCTCTTCCAAAGCTAGAACTGACTACAGAAAACCATTTGTAATTACTTAAAAACAATTGGTTACTAATAAATGGTAAAACTTATTTAGAAGCAACAGCAACACATACCGGATAACCCACAACGGAAAACAGATAACGCCTATGACTTAATAAAAAAATAAAAATTAGCGCCTTAGTCCCGATAGCTATCGGGTTCGTGGCGAAAACAAAAAAAGGCCCTCTCACTCGTCGACAAACTAGACAAGAGGACCAACGCTAACAAAATTCACATTTCAATTAACTAAACCAATAGTATGAAAAATTTTTCAATTTATAGGTCTTGGAAAGGATTTATATCCCCATTTATTTTGGGATTGTACTTGTCCTTTACTCCTGCTCTAGCGAGCAATCCACTAATACACAAACATTCCCTACAACCACTATCTAAGATTAGTGGTATCATAACTGACGGCAAAAACCCGCTACCCGGTGTTAGTATTTCCATAAAAGGAAAAGCAAAATCAGTAATAACCTCCGATTTCAATGGTGAATACACCATAGAAGCGGCACCTAATGATACTCTAGTGGCTAGTTTCATAGGATTCAAAACACTCATAATACCAATAGACGGACGCAAAACAATTAACATACAGTTGCGCGAAGACATAACCTCGCTACAAGAAGTTCGTGTCAATGCAGGCTACTATTCTGTAAAAGAAAGTGAACGCACCGGTAGTATCTCTAAAATTTCGGCAGCAGCCATAGAAATCCAACCCGTTACCAATATGCTCGCAACAATGCAGGGACGAATGGCGGGGGTCAGCATCACCCAAACTACAGGTATACCAGGCGGAGGGTTTGAGATAAAAATAAGGGGACAAAACAGCATTCGTCCCGGGGGCAATGCTCCTTTATATGTCATTGACGGAGTTCCCTACTCCTCCGATCCCATTGGCTACAATCAAACTTCGACCACATTCCCAACAGTTACAAGCCCTCTGAATAGTATTAACCCTGATAATATTGAAAGTATTGAAGTCTTAAAAGATGCCGATGCCACTTCTATTTACGGCTCCAGAGGCGCAAATGGAGTCGTGTTGGTAACTACCAAAAAAGGAAAGGCTGGAAAAACAAAATTTAATATTACTGCATCAACAGGGAGTGGTCAAGTCACCAGTTTTATGAAACTAATGAACACCCAGCAGTATCTGGCTATGAGAGCAAAAGCCTTAAGCAATGATGGAATAACCGAATATCAGGCATGGGACTATGACATCAACGGGACTTGGGATCAAAACCGCTATACGAATTGGCAGCAAGAACTACTAGGGGGCACCGCCGCGATTTCAAAATTACAAGGTACCATTTCAGGAGGATCGGAAACTACACAATTTCTTTTCAGCGGGAATTATCATACGGAATCAACAGTCTTTCCTGGGGATTTTCTATACAAACTTGGAGGAGCGCAATTTAGCCTGAACCACCGTTCCGAAGATGCTAAATTCAAAATGACATTCTCAGCTAATTACACTGCGCAAGATAATGATCAACCTGCATTTGACTTCACTTATGATGCTCGTGTTCTTCCTCCAAATGCCCCAGCCTTATATGACGCTAACGGTAATCTCAATTGGGAAAATGGCACTTGGGATAATCCATTGCGGAATCTTGCCGCCAAATTCGAATCCAAAACAAACGATTTGCTTGCCAATACAGTGCTATCCTATGAAATAGTCTCAGGATTTGTACTTAAAAGTAGTTTCGGATTTACAGACCTACGCCACACCGAAAGCCGTATTTCTCCCTCAACCATATACAATCCTTCCTATGGGATTGGCAGCGCCTATTCCGGAATATACTTAAACAACACCAATCGCAGTTCTTGGATTGTAGAACCACAAATGAACTGGGAAAAAGAATTAGGTAAAGGAAAATTCAGTATGTTGTTGGGCGGGACATTTCAAAATCAGAGTACTTCCCATCTTTTTCAATCTGGAACAGGTTTTAGTTCAAACAGCCTCATTTATGATTTGGCATCAGCCACTAACGTACGGGTAAAGTTGAGTGATGAAACCGTGTACAAGTATCAGGCCTTTTTTGCGAGGATAAACTACAATTGGCAAGAACGTTACATTGTAAACCTTACTGGAAGGCGGGATGGCTCCAGCCGCTTTGGTCCAGGCAACCAATTTGCAAATTTTGGGGCAGTGGGCGCAGCTTGGCTATTTTCTAATGAAACCTTTCTCAAAAACAGTTCTTGGTTTAGTTTTGGTAAACTTCGCGCTAGCTATGGAACTACGGGTAATGACCAGATTGGCGACTATCAATTTTTAAACACCTATTCCTCATCAGGGATCCCTTATGATGGAGTTATCGGGCTACAGCCAACACGCCTTTATAATCCTGATTTTGGTTGGGAGACCAATAAAAAACTGGAAGTGGCTTTAGAAACAGGGTTCTTACACGATCAGCTTTTTCTAACAGGCGCATGGTATCGTAATAGATCTTCTAATCAATTGGTAGGTATCCCGCTACCGGGCACAACCGGATTTTCGGCATTACAATCTAATCTTGATGCTACTGTCGAAAATACAGGATTAGAATTTACATTGCGTACCCTCAATTGTAGTACTAAAAATTTTAATTGGGCAACGATCCTGAATTTGACCCTAGCCAAAAACAAACTCCTCCGCTTTCCGGGATTAGAATCATCATCCTATAAAGAGCAATACCGCATCAACCAACCGCTAAATATTCAGCTGCTTTACAAGTACAAAGGGCTTGATCCGCAAACAGGAGTTTACCAATTTGCAGACGTTAACAACGATGGCAAAATAGCATTTCCTGATGATAGACAGACCGTGGTTGATCTCAATCCGGAATATTTTGGCGGACTGCAAAACCAGCTGAGTTATAAGCATTGGAAACTTGACTTCTTGTTTCAATTTGTAAAACAAAAAAATCGCAATTATCCAATGGGTTTTGCTGGTCAAATGTCCAATCAGCCTACAAAAATGTTGAACAGTTGGCAACAGCCAGGAGATAATGGACCGTATCAGATCTACACCATCGGGTACAATGATGCAGCCGTCACTGCAGATTATTTATACAGTGAAAGTGATGCAGCTATTAGCGATGCTTCCTTTATCCGTCTCAAAAATATTGCATTGTCCTATGATCTTCCATTGAGTATAAAAAACACCCAATGCAAGATTATACTGCAAAGTCAAAACTTACTGACTTTTACCAAGTATGAAGATGGTGATCCAGAATTTACCAATTATGGATACTTACCCCCATTAAAAATCATTACTGCTGGTATTCAACTAACTTTTTAATTATACAAAAATGAAAACGATATCAATTCAAACCATTTTTACCTCTCGTCCCATGCTATTAACCTTGTTTTTGAGTTTGGCAATGAGCATTAGTTCCTGTGATTCTTTTGTTGAAGTGGATCTCCCTAAGGCGCAACTGACCAGCGCAACCGTTTTTCAAGATGTCTCCACTGCAAATGCTGCTCTTTCAGACATCTATTCGAATATTAGAGACAAGGGCCTTTTAACAGGAACTGCCTATGGCGTTTCAAACCAGCTTGGCAGCTATACAGATGAAATTACCTGCTATGGTGCGCCTGCTGATCCAACATTAGATTTCTATAATAATGTACTATTACCGTCCAATACTGCTGTAGCTTCATTTTGGAACACAACCTACAATCAAATATATGCGACAAATGCAATAATTGAAGGTATTAGGGCATCAACTACCCTTACTGCCAACGACAAAAAAAATTTGGAAGGAGAGGCTCTTTTTATACGGGCATTACTTCATTTCTATCTGGTGAATCTATTCGGGGATATTCCCTATATCACAACTACCGATTACAGAAACAACAGTGTCGTAAGCCGAATGCCTAGCAATGAAGTCTATCAGCTTATTATAGCCGATTTGGAAGCCTCAGTAAACCGACTACCAGAAGGCTATTCCAATACTGACAGAATACGTCCTAATAAATATGCTCCAAAAGCCGTATTGGCAAGAGCCTATTTGTATCAAGGGAAGTGGGCTGAGGCCGCGAATGCCGCTTCTGCTGTACTAAACAAAACAGACTTATATGTTTGGGAAGATGATTTAGACAAAGTCTTCTTGAAAGAGAGCAAAGAAACCATTTGGCAATTCATGTCTGCGACATCGGGTAAAAATACGGATGAAGCAGCTACCTTTATCTTCTTTTCTGGCCCTCCTCCTTTAGTAGCCTTAAACGAGAACCTAGTCAATTCCTTTACGTCTAACGACCTACGCAAAACCCATTGGATCGCGGCTGTGACTGACGGAACGACAACTTGGCACCATGCCTATAAATACAAGGAATTCAATTTCACCCCTTCCTCACAAGAGTATTCTATCATCCTTCGCCTTACAGAGCAATACCTCATCAGAGCAGAAGCAAGAGCACAACAGGGTGACCTTATCGGCGCTAAAGAGGATCTCAACAAAATCAGGAATCGTGCGGCACTAAACGATACTAATGCTGTATCGCAACAGGAAATACTTGATGCCATAAATCAGGAAAGGAGATGGGAATTTTTTACGGAGTATGGGCATCGCTTTTTTGATTTGAAACGCTATGGCAAAATTAACAATACTTTATCGGGCATAAAACCCGGATGGAATAGTACGGACATCCTTTTCCCGCTGCCACAAAGTGAATTAAGTGCAAATCCTAACCTACGTCCACAAAATCCTGGATATTAAATATGATGATGATGATGGTATCAAAAAACTATAAAATAAATAGAGCCAAAAGAGTTGCTATTGCTATGTTACGCTTACAATTAATTTCATTTTTATTATTTATTTTGCCAGTAGTAGCCTGCCCCTTATGGGGGCAGGTGGTGCAAAAAAAACAACTGACTCCCTCCGACTATCATTTATGGGGTGAACTACAACTAGATAAAATAGCCCCTAATGGTAAATGGACCAGTTATAGAGTGGGTTATGAAAGTGGCGTAGACACCTTGTTTGTTAGAAATACTGCATCCTTAAAAACCTACACCTTTCCCGCAGGAAACAATACTACTTTCGCTGCCAATAATTGGTTTGCCTGCCTGGTTGATCAAGAAGTAAGGCTTGTAAATTTAAAAACCGGAAAGCTGGAAACTATAGCAAATGTTACTCAGTACGCTTTTTCTGCTGATGCAAGTAAACTAATACTTCTTATTACTTCATTCGCAGGGGAAAGTACTTTATTGATCCGAACACCTGAAGGCTCAACAATCGAGAAAATCTACGGAGTAAATAATTTTGCAATAAGCCCCACTTCGAAAGAACTGGCGTACACGGTAAATCGAGACAACAAAAATTCAGTGGCTCTTTTTAGCCTTGAAAAAATATGCCATCAATCATGGATTCTAGAAGATCGTGAAGAGAGCTTCCATGATTTTACATGGCACGAATCGGGAAAAGCACTTACTTTCTTTAGCCGCCAATCTCCTTCTGCTACCATTAATAGTGTTTTTTATTACAGGCTCGACAACAAAACAGTACTCCATTTGAATCCCAAAACACAATTGGGTTTTCCAGAGGATGCGGCTATAGTAACCAATTCTACCTATAAATTGTCAATTTCGGACGATTTGCAAAAGGTATTTTTCGCCATCAAATTGAATCCAGAAACTAAACCTGCTGTAACAGATTCTGATGTAGAATTGTGGAACGGCAATGCCAAATGGATTTATCCCATGCAGCAAAAATGGGGGCAATTTGAAGAATATGCACATCTTGCCGTTTGGTATCCCATGAAACAACTTTTTACCCCGATTTCAACAACAAAACTTCCCGTAGTAATGCTGAGCGGTAATCAGCAGTATGCCATTCTTTCGAACCCCCAAGATTACGAACCGCAATTTGAATTCGAAGGTCCTCGTGATTTTTACATTGTTGATCTTGCCACGGGAGACAAAAACCTTTTGCTCCGGAAACATTCAAGTTTTTATTCAGACCTGCTGCCTTCCCCTACTGGAAAATACATCGCTTACTTTAGGGAAGACAATTGGTGGGTTTATGATATAGCCACTAAGACACACACCAATGTAACGTTAAATACTGGGGGACAATTCACAGGAAAAGTACATACGTTGTATAAGGATTCAGCCTATGGAAACCCTGGCTGGAGCACTAATGATAACGAAATACTGATTTATGATCAATATGATATATGGGCAATAACACCTGATGGAACTTCTTATAGAAAATTAACAAATGGCCGCGAAAAACATATTCAGTTCAGGCTATCGGAAAAGGTCTCCAACAAAAGGTTAAAAGAAAATTTTGATGGTTGGAAAAGCAGTGCGATAAATTTAGAAAAAGAACAAATTTTAAGGGCAGAGGGAGACGACGGAAGGACTGGTTATTTTAAATGGAAAAGCGGTCTTGGAGAAAAGTCCCTTGTGTATGGATCCCAATATATTGACCAATTTACCTATTCCCAAAAAGAAGGGACATTTATCTATCAAGAACAGCGTTTTGATTGTTCGCCCCGACTGATGTTTAAAAAAGAGGCTGCTGACGCAAAATTACTTTTTCAAAGCAATCCACAGCAAGAAAAATACACTTGGGGAAAATCGGAATTGATAGAATACCGCAATTCAAAAAATATAGCTTTAAAAGGAGTACTATTCTACCCTGCAACTTATAATCCTCAAAAAAAGTATCCAATGATTGTAAATGTTTACGAGAAGCAGTCCAACGAGCTTCATAAATATGTCAATCCTACACAATTTACAGAGGATGGCTTCAATGCCACCGCTTTCACAACACAGGGGTACTTTGTTTTGTACCCTGATATTCAGCTCGAAATTGGAAATCCAGGTATCACTGCGGCCGACTGCATCGTGAAGGCAACTAAGGAAGTTATTTCGCGAGGTTTGGTAAATCCCGATAAAATTGGTCTTATAGGACATTCCTTCGGTGGTTACGAAACTGCTTTTGCTATTTCCCAAACAGGAATATTTGCCGCTGCAGTAGCTGGAGCCGCGGTTACTGATCTTAATAGTTTTTACCTGACCGTGGGTTGGAATACAGGAAAACCAGATATGTGGCGATTCGGAGCTGAGCAATGGCAAATGGAGAAATCTCCGTTCGTAGATCCACAAGCCTATAATCGCAATTCCCCAATTGCTTCTGCTGATAAAATTAGTACACCTGTTCTCCTATGGTCGGGAAAAGAAGACAGGCAAGTCGATTGGCATCAAAGTATAGAATACTATTTAGCCCTACGCCGATTAGGTAAAAAAAATATAACATTACTTTATCCTAAAGAAGGACATACGCTTTTGAATCCAACCAATCAAAAGGATCTTTTTGAAAGGGTTCAACAATGGTTTGGGTATTACCTTAAGGACGAGTTTCCTCCTTTATGGATTAGTCAAGGGACAAAATGATAGTGTATCCATTAAAAAAAAACAATGCAGTTCTGCTAGAGAACTGCATTGCCTTTTGTTTGTCTGAAAAAATTACTTTTTACGGACGATAAAGAAGCTCTACACAGTTGTTTTGACTGTCTTTACCAAAAGCCTGTGCCCCTGTAGTTCCATTGGCACGGCAAACTTGCCCAGGAATGTCACTACAATTCACCGGTACACTACAAGCACCTTGAGCGCCATTAATGTATCCCGTACGAGGTGCAACACTATTCGAATCACTTTGCATCGAAGTGGTCAAAAAGGCTCCTGAAATCCCCATCACTACAACTGCGAAGGGCATCATCTTTTTTAAAAATGTCTTTTTCATAATTCTAAATATTAAATTAAACTTGATCTACTATTTTCTACAGGTGTTCGATCTTTTTCCTGATACTGGCCGGTATATTTTATGTGCATCAGGGTTTTTTCCTACCTACACTTTTTGTTTCATTTTTCAGCATAGCTTTCAATTCATAAATTGCAAGCTCCGTACCTATTAAAGCATACAAATGGGTAGAAGTAACAAATAGAGAATGAAGTTCTTTATTATCAATTTTATAGACAGAAAAACTCATAACATAAACATTTTTATTAAGGTCATATACATCAATAATAGAGGCTTGCTTCCACAGTGTGCTATTTTCATAACGCCCAGGTACTTTGGAATGAACAAATAGCAGATTATTGCAAACGGCTGTATGAGCATTAACTGTGAGAGGGGGCGCCGTCATTTTTCGTACCGTTTGCCCTTTGAGATACGCAACTTTAATTTTAGCGTGTGCTATAGTATCTATTGTCTTGCCTCTATAGTCAAGTGTTGCCTTTTTATCAGCTACAATAAACTCGTTCCGATAAAAATAGACATAAACCATACTGCTGAGTTCTTTACTATATTGGAGTGTACCATCTGTATCGAAAATCCCATCGATTTGTTTTTGTAAAAGTTGTGGGGTATAATGCACTTTCGATAATCTATTAGAGGTAAAAACACCAAGAACATGCTCCCCTTTTTTACCGCTATTGTTTCGAAATGCTATCGTGCTACTATCTATGGGTTCCGCTAGAGTAAAGTAGGGACTGCCCTTTAACTCTATACTGGCTTTCCAATTATGAATATTGCCTCTAAAAACACAAGGCACAGTACCATCCATCAAATAGAAATAAGGCGCTCTTATTAAAACTTTTGCCATCCGGAATGGGATATCTGTTCGATCAAACGCTATTTTTAATGTTTGTCGATGCTGTAAAGTGGTATCCATGTGTAAGACATGCAAAGGATCAGTATAATTACCGAGATAAATTCTATCATTGGTATAGCCAGCAAAATAATAAGAATTGAATTTTAAATCAACCGAATGTGTTAATGCTATAGGATGTTGTGGATAGCGTCTAATAAATGGATTTTCATGATGCATAATCTCTTCCGAGGAAAGAAATAAGACAATCACTGATCCTACGCTGAATAGCAGAGTAACAAAAATAGTTGCAAAATGAGATAATGGCCTCATTCTTCCTATCCAATTTTTGCCTTGTTGCCCACTTAAAGACAGTCCTAAAATAGCAAGCATTGCAAAAAAGATATTGAATACCAAGTGTTCGCTCCAGCCCATTTTTTCAAGTATCCCACCACAGGAACAGGGAACAAAAGAACTATAATTCAATATAATAAAAATATAACTAGTAAACATCGTCATCAAACTAAAAGCAGCAAAAAGACCCACAAGACGAAATCTTGGAACAAGTAAAAGTAAGGCTATGACGAGCTCTACAATTGGAACGCCCCACGATACCCATCCTGCAAAAGTACTTAGCAATGGAGATTGTCCCAGTTGTATCTGAAAGTTTTCAAAATCCAAAAGTTTACTTACCGCCGCATAAACAAACAATAAGATATAGAGCAGACAGATAAGCTCTAAAAGCACAATTCGCAATCTAGTATTCAGTCTCATAGCGTTATAGTTTAAATTCTACAACGTAAAATTCTGAATTTCAAAACAATAACACTTGTCTTTTTGGGAGCAATAGTTGGCTAAAACGGATAAACGTTAAATGGAAAAAATTTAGTCTTCCTCTGGAGGTGTAAAATCAACTTCATTTCGCTTCAGTTCATAGGGTGAAAAACCAAAATATTTCTTGAAGGATTTTGAAAAATTAGGATAATTATTAAAACCATTCATCACAGAAATATTTTTTAACGGTATTGCTGTATGTTCGATCATAAAGTAAGCTCTTTTCAAGCGGGCATGACTATAAAATTTATAAATACTTGTTTTAAAAAAATGACGAAAACCATCTTTCAACTTATGCTCGTTAGTGCCAAATTTACGAGCAAGAAGTTGTAGTGAAGGAAGCGGTTCTTCAAGATGGGCTAAGATATAATCATACAGTTTCTGAATTAAAAAAGCATCAACCTTTCTCGTTTTAATTTGTTTTTCATTTTCACTTTCACTCACCATTGGATAATATAAATCAGGCTTTACAGGAGTAACAAGATTCAATATGATTTCAGAACGATTAATCAATTTTCCAACACTACAAGAAACAGTAACAGACAAACACGCTTTGGTAGTAAAATCTAAAGCTACAATTGTAGGCAATGAAACACCAACATCAAGTAGTTTTTGGATATGTTCTAATGAAGTAGTTGTGATAATAGTAGCTAAGGGCTGATGAATCAATTCATTTTCAGAATAACCTAAAAAAGGAATAATTTCTGGAGTAAAACTTTTAATACAGTAATTTTCATCCAGTATTAAAGTGGTTTGAGTAATAAATTCAGGGGTACTATGGGTATTAATAAAACCAGAATGAAAAATGGATTCCTTCATTTCCTCTGCAACCATATTGATTAAAACAACTAGGGTTTCCAATTCGTCATCGTACGAACTTAGAGGAATACGACTATTAAAATTACCACGCGCCATCTCAAACAGCATTTGATGCATCGCAACGAGTCGCTCTTGATTATCTGGTCTATCCATACTAATTATAATGATGTCCTTTTTCTATTAATTACCTTCTGTTTACTGAGTACTGTCTACTTTCACTAAATACTAAGGACTAATTACTAATCCCTTCGCATTAATAAAACTTTTCAAATAATTTAAAGCAGGAGCTTCAGTTGTAAAAATTTGAGTGGGCACAGAAGGTTTACTAAACTGTAAATAAAAACTGCTTATAGTCAACAATACTTTCTCATCTACAATTAGACCCACAGCACAAGTCAATATAGACCCAGATTGTGCCAAATAGTCTCTGCCGGCTTTGTCAGTGTCTACAACACCTCGTGTATCACATAAAATAGGAAAAGTTCTTTCTCTTTGAAAGTGTATCCTATCTGTCACGACAAGTTGAGCAGCTTTAAAATCAATAACGGTTTTAGGCTTATACTTAAAAAAGAGAATACCATCGACTATCCAAAATTGGGCATAGGCATTCTCATAAAAATCATGGGCTGCAATCATGTTTTATGCATTTACAAAGTTATAATTTAACAAAAATAGAAACATTTCTAAATAAAACACTTGTTAATTTGGGATTATTTGTTGTATTTTAAGTGTTTTGTTGTCATATCGGGAATATTACTTGTCATATTGGGAGTATTCATTTATACCGTGAAAATACTTTCGCTATTTATAATGACTTTTAGAATAAATTTTTCAATAACAACAAAAAAAATAATAAATAATGGCAAAAATCAAACACAACAATTTTATTGACACCGTTGATGAAATATTCGCTGGAGCAAAAAAAGAAGGCGTTTTACATCTTTATGCAGAGGATGAATATTTAAACGGCAGAACAATTCAAATAAAAGGCAAAGAAATGTTCCATTTTGGTACTACTGGCTACCTTGGATTGGAACAAGATAGCAGACTAAAAGAAGCTGCTATCGAAGCAATACAAAAATACGGCACACAATTTCCATTGTCCAAATCGTATATATCAAATCCCTTATATGCAGCATTAGAAGCAAAAATTGAGACAATGTATGGTATACCTCCTATTATAACTAAGAATAGCACCCTCGGACATATGGCTGTAATTCCAACAGCCGTTAGAGATGAAGATGGGGTAATTCTCGATCATCAGGTACATTGGAGCGTTCAAAATGCCTGCCAATTACTCAAATTAAGAGGCATTCCTGTCGAAATGATCAGACACAGCAATATGGATATGTTAGAATATAAAATCAAACAGCTCACTCCAAGGTGCAAAAAAATTTGGTACATGGCTGACGGGGTCTACTCCATGTTCGGAGATTATGCACCTATTCCTGAACTAATAGAATTAAGCAAAAAGTATCCACAATTGTATCTGTATTTTGATGACGTTCACGGCATGAGTTGGAAGGGGCACAATGGAACTGGCTATGTGCTAAGCATCCTGAAAGAGATGCCAGATAACGTGATGATTATGGGAACATTAAGTAAAACATTTGGAGCCAGTGGAGCCACTTTAATTTGTTCAGACGAACGGTTACGCGAAAAAATTAAAAACTTTGGTGGACCGCTAACTTTCTCCGCACAATTGGAACCGGCATCGGTCGCTGCAGCAATAGCTTCTGCAGATATCCACCTCTCTCCAGAAATTTCCATTTTACAAACGGAACTGGAAGAAAAAATAGATTATTTTAATGAATTACTGTCTAAAACTTCTTTGCCTATAATAGTCCAAAACAACTCACCGGTATTTTTTCTTGGAACGGCGATGCCTATAACTACTTATAAATTAGTCCAGAATCTATTCCATGAAGGTTTCTTTGTAAATCCCGCAATATACCCCGCTGTTCCTGTT
Organism: Flavobacterium sp. PL002; assembly: GCF_054165825.1. Classification (NCBI taxonomy): domain Bacteria; kingdom Pseudomonadati; phylum Bacteroidota; class Flavobacteriia; order Flavobacteriales; family Flavobacteriaceae; genus Flavobacterium; species Flavobacterium sp. PL002. The sequence continues at coordinate 145,694 of NZ_CM135110.1, forward strand.
AAAAACACAGGGATTCGTATCACCCTTTCTAGACACAATCAAAAAGAAGAAATAAAAGCATTGGTAGAGGCAATGGAGAAACTCTTACCGCTGGCATTAGCAGAAACAGCGAACAGCTTACATAAAATACGTAGCGCTTTTGGTTTAAATGAAACAAACCATCAGCAAGAGAAAGAGACTAATGAATCATCACTGTTACTCAACTATGAAACGTCCATAAAAAATATTGACAAGAATATTTGGGATCCACTTTTAGGAAAACACAGCACGTTCGACTGGGAAGGGTTATGTTACTTGGAAAATGCTTTTACAAATAGAGATTGCCCTGAGAACAATTGGGACTTTCATTATTATCTAATCAAAGACAAAAATAATACCCCAATAGTAGCCACCTTTTTCACTCATGGTCTCTGGAAAGATGATATGTTGGCAGCAGAGTCCATATCGCTACAGTTAGAGGAAACAAGGAAACAAAATACATTATACCTCACTTCAAAAGTGCTGTCTATGGGTTGCCTATTCACTGAAGGAAACCATTGTTTTATCAACAAAACACATCCCTTGGCAGAAGAGGCTATAATGCTTTTACTGGAACAAGCCGAAACACTATACCATAAATTAAATGCAGACATGCTAGTACTTCGAGATTTTGATGAAGACATACAATTGAATCGCATTTTTCACAATCAAGGATATATAAAAATAAACATGCCTGATACCTGTGTCGTTAAAAATCTAGAATGGGATAATGTGAATGAATTTTCCAATACGCTTTCCTCCCGATCCAAACGTCATTTCGCAGAAGAAGTATTGCCTTTTGAACAGGCTTTTGATATTGTCATAAAAAAGGAGCTAACAACGATAGAAACACAGCAGGTCTATCAATTGTATAAAAATGTGAAAGGCAATAATCTCGCAATTAATACATTCACTTACCCAGAAAAGGTCTTCAGTGAGATGACAAATCATCCCAGCTGGGAATTTATACTGCTTTATCTCAAAAAGAAAGAAGATGAGCAAGATGAAAATAGAGTGGTCGGGGTACTTTTTTGTTATAAAAATAGGGAACATACCTATGTTCCCTCACTCATTGGAATGGACTATGCCTACGCAAGAGAATTCCAAATCTATCGACAACTCTTGTATCAGGCAATCAAACGAGCAAAAGAACTTGCCTTTAAAAAAATCGATTTTGGTTTCTCAGCCACTTTTGAAAAGAAAAAACTGGGAGCTACAATAATTCCAAAAGTAGCCTACATTCAAGCAAGAGATAATTTTTCAATGGAATTGATGGGTACACTGCAAAACGAAGACAACACAAGTAGAAACAAAAAATAAACCATTGTAAAACAAAAAAAACAACATGTTTAAAATTAATGTAGAAGAATTTGATGAAAAACTCAAATCAATAATTAATAGTCCTGAAAATCATCATAAAAAATCGAGTTTGGGAATTAATTTATGTAATGAAACACTCTCGAACATAAAAGAAAAAGTAGACCAAAAAGATTTTGAAACGGTTTCAAGCGAAATTGATTTTTTTAAAAACACAAAACCACTACCAATGAGTTACCTCATCTATTTCACCGAAGTTCATTCCTGTGAATTACGAAAACCCAAAACTGGAAGAGCGTACCAAATTGAATTTTTGGAAAAAGAAATGCGGAAAATAAATAAATTCTTTTATCGCAACGTCGATTTTGTGCATTACATGGAACAAGGATATACCTATCTGGACCATCAGTTTTTCACAAGAAACCATCGAAATAATTTCCCTTTTACACCGATGACTGATTATTACCAATACCCGGAATTCTCGACTTCACATGACATGCTCTGGGCTAAAGTAAAAGCGATGAACCGGTTTATTCATTACATCCGCGAAGCAATGCAAAAACTCAATGCTGGTAATGAAATGATGTTTGAGGAAAAGAAACACAAAGTATTGGTGTGGACAGCTCCCAAAACAGCGATTACGGAACTAATTTATGCGCTATACTCCAATGGTTCCCTAAATAATGGTGCTGCAGACATCAATACCATAACGTCCTCTTTCGAAGATTTTTTTAATATCAAATTAGATAATATCTACAAAACCTATTCCGAAATTAAAGGCCGTAAAAACAGTAAAACAAGATTTCTCGAAGAATTGACGCTGAATTTACAGCATAAAATTAACAAAGAAGACGAATTCTGAAAAAGCGGAACCTACTCGTAACTACGAGAAAAATTAACATAAAAACAGCACTATAACCCTCCTCACGGGAATAGTGCTGTTATCTTTTAGTGCCATTTCATACTATTTTACCAACTAAAGATAACTCACTCCTTCAGACTGGATAATGATAATCTAAAAATCATTTTATGTTTATAAAAATTAATGCTGCTCTTGAAAGTAAAAATCCCCTTAAAGTATAATACATATTCCTCCTTAGCAATTGATCTATAAGAGATTTTACTGACCTAGTTATAATTTAATCCAGTTCTTTCTCGCTCTCCCTCGGTGAGTCTCGATGCATCGGGAGGGGTGATGAAATGTTAAATTACTTCAGTACTACGAAGTGGATAGGGAAAGAAAACGAATTAAAGCAATCAATTTTGTAAAAGAAAAAAAGACTGAAATCTTTTTATATAAAACGAACTAATTATATCATTTACAAATGGCTGCATCAATCATTACTACAGAAGATTTTGAAACATTCAAAATTGACCTGCTACAAGAAATCAAAAAAATAGTAGAATCCCAAACTAGTGCAAGGCCCAAAAAGTGGCTAAGATCTATTGAAGTTCGCAAACTACTGAATCTTTCAAACGGAACCCTCCAAAACCTCCGCATCAATGGAACGCTATCCTATACCAAAGTGGGTGGTATCATTTATTATTCCTATACGGATATCGAAAAGGTATTGGAGGTTAACAAAGTACAAGGGCTACCTACTCTTTTCAAATAGCAATAATTAGTAGCATCAAAAATTGTTTTAGTTCTCATCCAACCTCTCACTCTTAACTTCGAACTTCGAATGAATTACATCAAACACCTCACTGGTTTTTTCAACAAAATAAACAATGAAAAAAACCTCAACCCCACCCACATTTCGCTCTATTTAACCCTATTCCAATGTTGGAACGTGAACCGGTTCAAAAACCCAACAGGTATTTCACGCGAAGAAATTATGAAATCCAGCAAAATAAATTCAAAAGCGACCTATCATAAATGCATGCGAGAATTGCAAATCCTCGGTTTTATCGAGTATAACCCAACATTTAACCCACATTCAAGCTCCAATGTAAACATGATAAACTTCTCTGATGAGGTAAAAACCATATCAAAAGTTGAACAGCTATCCATACCAAAAAATGAACCTGTTCAAAATTTGACCGTATCAAAAAACGAACAAGTCATTGAACAGGTTAATGGTCAGCTCTATATATATAATAATAAAACAGATACAAACAATATAAACAATATAGAGAGAACACCCGAGTTTGAAATTTTAGATGATAATTTAATTATAGAAAATCAGGAAAAAAACCAAAAGAAAAAAAGTTGCGCCAAAAAAGAAAAGGCAAAATCTGTCACTTCGAACGTGTCATCCCGAGCGGCGTCGAGGGACGAAAACCCAACATTAGAATTAATCAAAGAGTATTTCAAGTTTCAAGAATATTCCGAGTTTGAAGCAGAGCGCTTTTTCAATTATTACTCCAGCAACGGATGGCTCATTGGTGGGAAAACAAAAATGAAAGATTGGAAAGCAGCTGCACGAAATTGGATGTTGAATACCGCCAAATTCACAATGAACATCCCGAAACACAATCCAGTTAAAGAACAGCAAAGAGCCTATAATCTCCATACAGAAACCGACAAAAACTACGGGGAACCGCTTTAACCTGAACTTGTTTCAGGTTCTCTAAAATTAGAAATACACTTCTAACCCCTAACTTTTTAACTCTCCCACATGACATCAAAATACGATTATCCGGAAATAATTGCTTGGTTAGAAAAAAAAGGCAAAAAGGATTTTGGAGACAAATTTCAATTCCTAGAACAAGACACGACAAACATCACAAAACTGATTTGCTATTTTCTGGATGATGAATGTACTGCAGCTAAGTTTGAAATCGACCTCAGCAAAGGAATTCTGCTTTCTGGACCAGTAGGCTGCGGTAAAACTTCTTTGATGGCTTTAATGCGCTACGTACCTCAACCAAATAAAAAGTTCTTCATGAAAACGTGCCGGGACATTAGTTTTGAGTTCATCAAAGATGGATATGAAGTAATTCAGCGCTACAGCCATGGACACAACACCCATGCCGAACATAAAAACTACTGTTTCGATGATTTAGGCACCGAAAAGAACCTCAAATACTTCGGAAACGAATGCAATGTCATGGCAGAGATTATTCTCTCCAGGTACGACATTTTTATATCTAAGAAAATCTACACCCACATCACCACAAACCTCTCCGCATCAGAAATAGAAACCGCCTACGGCAATCGAGTCAGATCTCGCTTGAGAAACATGCTGAACTTAATCGCTTTTGACAAAACGGCCATAGACAAACGATAATAGCAACCCACCTCTCTGTCATCTCAAGCGGAGTGGAGAGACCGCAACAAACCAACTTTAAACCCTAAACGACTAACCAAATAACTTTTTCACACAATGAAAAAAATCAACACCTTCTGGAACTGGTTCCAAGACAACAATCAAAGAATCAAAAATAGTTGCAATGAATCTCCTGAAAAACAAAAGGAAATTCTATTTTGGTTAGGCAAAAATCTCAGCTACTACTGCAGGGAAATAGATTTTATAATTGTTTTTCCAAAAAAAGAAAATAGCAAAACAGAATTCATTGTCACAGCCAATGGAAGTTCCAACTATTTCCAACAAGTAACCCTTTTAATCGACAATGCACCAAGACTGAGAACCTGGAAATTCACTGCGTTCCTGATACCAACTGAGAAAATCAATAAAATTATCGAACAACTGGAAAAGCCATACATAATTCCAGAGATTACTTTAAAAGCAAGAGAACATAAATTTATAACATTAGATCAAGTCACTGCAACGCAAAAGTTTGAAATCCGAATTTATCTGAAAAACTACAATTTGCTTTGTAATACAAAAACTTTAGATCAAGCTATATTCATCATCAAGCAAGACCTTTTGGTAGAGCAAACAGTATTGCAAAACATCAGTTTTATCCAACTGCCGGAACACAATGTAAATTTGATTCATTTGTATGAATTCAATTGGTATTTAGAAATTATCTAAGAGAAAAATGGATTAATAACAGATTTGGACTATTTATTACTTTCAAATGAGATAAACCGTAAAGTATATTTACACAATAGCATTTAATTTGTGACACTAACAAAGCATTCAAAATTAATTTTAAAAAAACATTGCAGTATAGTGATTATGTAATTATTTATAATTATGTTTGCAGTATAAAAATTATGTATAATGTTAGTAAAAGAGATTATTATAGATGAGGGCTTGTTTTCAGGATATTCTTTCAGAGAAAAAATTGAACATAATCCAGAGGGGAATGTTGGTATTCTACAAATGAAGGACATATCAAACGACTACCTAAACTTTGACTATCAAAATATTGATAAAGTTAGTGATTTTTCATTCAAGGACAAATTTTTCTTAAACATAGGAGATTTGCTTTTTGTGTCAAAGGGAGTTAATAACTATGCCATAGCAATTGAAAAAATTGATTTTCCAATTGTAGCCTCAGCAACTTTCTTTATCATTAGAGTAAATGAAAAAATAATTATCCCAGAATATCTAGCATGGTATATGAACCAAAAAGAAGCTCAAAATTACTTCTCAGAAAAAAAAGCAGGTACTTATGTTCCAAATCTAAATAAGCAAGATATTTTGGAATTACCATTAACAGTACCACCACTCAAAATTCAAAAAAAAATAGCTCAAACAGCTACGCTTCTCAATCGAGAATTAGGAATACTGGAAAAACTAAAAACCAACAGAAAAGAATTAATTCAAACACAACTTTTAAACCTTATCAAAAATGACTAATACTAGACCTACACAAGACCAAATTAACAAAAGCCTGTGGTCAGCATGCGATACTTTTAGAGGTGCCTTCGATTCTTCTGAATACAAAAATTACATTTTAGTTTTCATGTTTCTTAAGTACATGAGTGATGTTTGGAAAGATCACTACGAAGAATATAAGAAACAATATGGGGACGACGAAGAGTTAATTCAAAGAAAACTACAAAGAGAACGTTTTGTATTACCCGAAAAGTGCTCTTTTGATTACCTATTCGAAAAAAGAAACGATGCTAACATCGGTGAAGAAATTGACAAAGTGTTAGCAAAAATTGAAGATAAGAACCTTGCTAAATTAGAAGGTGTTTTTAGAAACATATCTTTTAATTCCGATAAGTTAGGGCAAACTAAAGACCGAAACAGAAGATTAAAAAATCTTTTAACTGATTTTTCTAATCCAGTATTAGATTTCAGCCCATCAAAATTAGGTAAAGTAGAAGATATATTGGGTAACGCATATATGTACTTAATTGGAGAGTTTGCCAGTGGTGCGGGGAAAAAAGGCGGGGAATTTTATACTCCAGATGAAGTAAGCGAATTATTAGCCCGACTGGTCAACCCAAAACCTGGGGATAGAATATGTGATCCAACTTGTGGGTCGGGTTCTCTTTTAATTAAAGTCGGTGAACAAGTAAAAGACAAAGAGGGCAATCGTTCAAAAGATTTTGCCTTATATGGTCAAGAAAGTAACGGTGATACATGGGCGTTAAGCAAACTGAATATGTTCTTGCATGGTATGGATAGTGCTCGCATTGAGTGGTGTGACACCATAAACAATCCTCAATTGATAGAAGGCGATCACTTGATGAAGTTCAATATAGTGGTGGCAAATCCGCCTTTCAGTTTGGATAAATGGGGCGCTGAAAATGCCGAAACCGACCGTTTTCAAAGATTTCTTAGAGGCACCCCTCCAAAGAGCAAAGGAGACTATGCCTTCATATTACACATGATTGATACTACACTACCCGATGGAAGAATTGGTGTAATTGTGCCTCACGGTGTATTATTTAGAGGAAGTGCCGAAGGTAAAATTCGTCAAAAATTAATTGAAGAAAATCTTCTTGAAGCTGTTATTGGTCTACCAAGTAACTTATTCTTTGGTACCGGTATTCCTGCTGCAATAATGATTTTCAATAAAGCTAAAAAATCGAAAGAAGTTTTATTTATTGATGCCAGCAAAGAATACCAAGATGGTAAAAAACAAAATAAACTTCGTGAAGAGGATATTACTAAGATAATTAAAGTGTACCAAAACTTTGAAACGGTTGAAAAATACAGCAATAAAGTATCTCTTCAGGAAATAAAAGACAATGATTTCAATTTAAATATTCCTAGATATGTAGATACTTTCGAGGAAGAAGTACCTGTCGATTTGGCCAAGGTAAAACAAGTAATAAAATCACTGGAAGTCGAGTTAGCTGAAGTAAGAAAAGAAATGGAACAATACCTTGAAGAATTAGGACTATAATTTAAAAAGAAATCATGAGTTACACAAATATAAAAGCGAAATTAGACCGCATTAAGGACAAAATAATCCAAAATGGAAAGCTTTCAAAAGAGCAGATAAACAAAATAAACAACAAGTTTCGCCTGGAATGGAATTTCAACTCCAATAGCATGGAGGGAAACACCTTAACTATTGAAGAAACCCGTTCTGTTATGGTGGGCAACCTCGATGTACATCAAAAACCCATTAAGGATGTGCTGGAAATGAAAGGTCATGATGTAGTAATCTCTGATATTCTTAAAATTGGTAAAGGAGAATTACGCCTTTCCGAAAAAAGAATAAAAGACATTCATGCAGGTATTATGCACGAAGAAAATCCCGAAAAGAAACTGAATATTGGACAATGGAAAACCATCGCTAATGAAATTATTAACCCTAAAGGCGAAAAATACCTTTTTGTGGCTCCGGAATTAGTTCCAGATAGAATGCACGATTTACTAAACAGAACCAATGCAGCTATTGATGCTTTCCAATCCAATAGCAAAAAAGCACCGCACCCAATTGATATCGCATTACAGTTTCATTTGGAATACCTAGAAATCCATCCGTTTTATGATGGCAACGGAAGAACGGCTCGTATTTTAACAAATCTTATTTTGATTGCATTAGGCTATACACCATTTTGGATTTCTAAAACAGAGCGTTCCGTTTACTACAATTACATCAGCGATATTCAAAGCTATGGTGGTGATAAAGAAGCTTTTTTCAAATTCATTTCCGGTTTAGTAGAGCGTTCAGAACAAATGGTATTAGATGTCATTGAAGGCAAAGATATTGAAGAGGAAGACGATGTAGAAAAAGAATTAGAAATTCTTAAACGACAATTAAAAACAAAAAACGATAATGTACTTGCAAAGTCAAATGAAGCTATAAAGGAACTATATGATAATTCTTTCCGAAAACTCTTTGAGCAACTAATCGAAAAAACAAAAAAATTCGATGATATGTTTGTTGAAAAAAAATTCCAGAGTTCTGCTGTAGGTAATCGTTCTTGGAATAGAGGAATAGAATATTTCGATGCCTTTTTTGAAAATTTATATGAAGAAAAATCAAATTCCGTAGACAATAGTTTTGGCGAAGAACCAAAATACAAAAAAATAGATGAATTAAGATTGAGTATTTCATACAATGGTTTCAAGCATGATGGCACTAACACTTTCGGTAGATATACCAGCGTTTTTATTATGTTTCAAGAATACTACTACATTATAAATGAAACCAATAGTAGTAATACGGAAAAAGATTATTTCTATAAAAAATTATATTCTGATCCACTAGACGAGGAAGAAATAAAAGTTATTGTAAATAAATTAACCAAAACGCTTTTAGAAGAAATTAAAGAAGGAATTAAAAATAATTATTAAACAGACCATGAGCGACAATATAGTTATAAGAGCAAGAAAAGCAATGCCTCAAGGAATCGCAAGAAAACTATGGGTGAAATCAGGTGGAAGATGTCAATATGATGGTTGCAATATACCTCTTTGGAAAGACAGCTTGATGCAAAAAGATTTAAACAAATCTTATATATCACATATTGTAGCAGCTAAAGAAGATGGTCCTCGTGGTGATGCTTTATTGTCTCAAAAACTAGAAACTGACTTTGATAATTTATTACTTCTTTGTGATGAGTGTCATAGAAGAATTGATAAACAGGAAGTTGAAAAACATACAAGAAAGTCGCTTACTGAAATGAAAATAAAACAGGAAAGAAACATTGAGTTTTTAACTAGTTTAACGCCTGATAAAAAGAGTCATATTGTATCCTTTACTTCTAAAATTGGTTCTTTTGAACCAACAATAACATTCGATAATTGTATTCAGGCAATACTGCCAGATTATCACCCCGTTAGCGATAATATAATCCAACTAGGAACTTCAAATTTGGTGATTAAAGACCATAAAGAAAGTTATTGGGAAGTACATTCCAATCAGTTAGAAGAAATGGTAACACAAAATATCAAGCCTTTAATTGTTCAAGAAAAAACTCCTCATTTTTCGGTTTTTGCTTTAGCTCCGCAACCATTGTTGATAAAACTGGGAACATTACTTTCTGAATTATCAATTAGTGAAATTTACCAATTTCACCGAGAACCAAAGCAAACTTGGAAATGGCAAAATGAAGAAGAAGTTATTGAAATAAACTTGATTGAACCTACAGAAATATTATCAAAAGCTGCTTTGGTTATAAGCTTAAGCGACAATGTTTCCGATGATAGAATATATAAAACTCTAGGCGATGATGTATCTATTTGGAAAATTACAGTAGATAATCCAGATCGTAATGTTTTAAAAACTAAGCACGCACTTATAAATTTTAAAAATCAAATAAGAAATGCATTTAGTAAAATAAAACTACAGCAAGCAACTGCTGAAGTAATACATGTCTTTCCGGCTATGCCTAATTCTTGCGCAGTAGAAACAGGGAGAGTGTGGATGCAAAAAGCAGATTTACCTTTGATAATCTATGATCAAAATACCGTAAATAATGGATTCTCTAAAGCAATTGAGATAAAAAACAACTAACTATGTTCGAACTATTCAAAACAACCAACAAAACAAACCAATTGCTTGAAAATATTGGGCAAGTTTTAGACATTACTGAAGCTCAATATGAACTCGTGAAAAATAGATACACTGCTGTAGCTAAACAACTTTCAAAAGAAGGTTCAATGTTAAGTATGTACAAACCTGAAATATTACCTCAAGGGTCATTTCTTCTAGGTACAATGATAAGGCCAATAATGGAAGACGATGAATTAGATGTAGATTTGGTTTGCAAATTAACAGGCAAACAATCGCATTGGGTACAAAAAAACCTAAAACAAGTTGTGAGAGACCAATTAATTGCCAATAATGACGACTATAGTCGAATGCTTGATGAAGAAGGTAATCGTTGCTGGACATTAGTATACACAACTGATAAATTTCACTTAGACATATTACCTTCAATGGTGGGTAATAACAACCATGTTAACTTAAGCGAAAGAAGCTTCAGTAATTTAAACAAATCGGACTTAGAAGAAATATCATTAAGAATTACAGATAGAAGAGAAACAAATTATACGACTGAAGCAAATCCAAATTATTGGCTAAAAAGTAATCCTTTTGGATATGCTGCTTGGTTCAAAGAAAGGGCTTCCGTAAATAGGTTAAGAACTGTTATGCTTAGTGAAAGTATAAAGCCATTACCAGATTATAAAAAAGATAAAGATCCATTGCTTAGAGCGGTGCAAATTCTAAAACGTCATAGAGACATCATGTTTGGAGGCGATGAACACAAACCAATATCAATAATCATTACTACGCTCGCAGCAAAAGCATACAATAAAGAAAGTAATGTGGTTGATGCTTTGATTAATATCCTTTCAAACATGCACTCACATTTGAAAAGAAAGTATAGTGACAAACATTATAAAGATATTTGGTGGATAGAAAATCCTGTAAATGATGAAGAGAACTTTGCTGACAAATGGCCATTAGAAAAACAAAAAGAAGATCATTTTTTTGATTGGCTTGAAAAAGCAAACAGTGATTTTAACGCGTTAAAAAATATAGATCCTTCAAGTTCATACAGACATTTAAAAAACATCTTGGGAACAAGAGCGGTAAACGAAGCTGTTAGAAGTCTAGGGTACGATGAATTAATTACTGAGAAATTGAAACCAGTAAATTATTCGTCCCAAATGTTATCAGTTCCACATCGTCAACAACCATTATGGTCAATGTCACTAATCTACAATTGTGATGTTTATGGAAGGTATAATGTAATTACTGATAAAAAAAGATCAAATTCGATTACTGCACAAACTATTGTTCCTAAAAATTGTGAAATATATTTCACCGCCACTACAAATGTTCCAAAGCCTTACGATGTATATTGGCAAGTCGTGAATACTGGCGAAGAAGCTAAAAATGCCTTTATGGGATTAAGAGGTGGAATTTTTCAGGCGCAAACATTGGGAAAAGGTGGACTGGTTCAAAAAGAAAACTCAGGTTATTCAGGACTCCACTGGATTGAATGCTTTATTGTTAAAAATAGGATTTGTGTAGCACGTAGCTCGGAATTCTTTGTAAATATTAGATAAATGAATAAAAATATTCCACAGGATTGGCAAATAAAAACACTAGATCAAATTGGTTCTTTTTCTAAAGGGAAAGGAATTACTAAAGCGGAGATTGTTGAAACAGGAAAACCCTGTATTCGCTATGGTCAGATATATTCTGAATACAATTATTTTGTTGAAGAATTTAAATCGTTTATCAATGATGAATCGGCTAGTAATAGTGAACGAATTTATAAAAACGATTTGCTTTTTGCTGGTTCTGGAGAGACGTTAGAAGATATCGGTAAATGTGTTGCTTATATCAAAGATGAAGAAGCTTATGCTGGTGGTGACATTATAATTTTAAGACCTAATTCACAAGATGCTCATTATTTAGGCTATCTATTAAATTCTGATGAAGTTAAAAGACAAACCTTTAAGTTAGGTCAAGGTCATTCTGTAGTTCATCTTTACTCAAGTAGTTTAAAAAATTTAAAAGTCACGATTCCACCACTTCCCGAACAGCAAAAAATTGCAACAATTCTATCCACTTGGGATAAAGCCATTGCACTACAACAACAGCTCATTGCTAATAAAAAAGAAAACAAAAAAGCAGTAATGAAAAAATTGCTTACCGGTGAAGTGAGGTTTAATGGGTTTAAGGAAATATGGAAATTAAAATCATTGGAAGAAGTAGCCTTATTTAAGAATGGTAAAGGACATGAGACTGTTGTTGATGAAAATGGTGATTTTATAATTATAAATTCAAAATTTATTTCAACTGAAGGTAATGTTGTAAAGTATACCAATCATAATTTATCTCCTTTATTAAAAAATGATATTACTTTAGTAATGAGCGATATTCCAAATGGAAAGGCATTAGCTAAATGTTTTTTGATAGAAGAAGATGATAAATACAGTCTAAACCAGAGGATCTGTTCATTAAAAACTGAAGATGGAACAGATAGTAAATTTCTATTTTACTTATTAAATAGAAACCAACATTTCTTAGGTTTTAATAATGGCGTTAGTCAAACAAATTTAAGAAAAGATGAAGTTTTAGAATGCCCTTTAATGATGCCGTCAATTGGGGAACAACAAAAAATAGCTTCCTTTTTAACGGGTATTGACCAAGAAATAAATGCGTTACAAAACACATTACTAGTATTACAAAAACAAAAACAAGGATTAATGCAGCAATTGTTAACGGGTAAAATGAGAGTTAAACTTTAAAAAATACTATGATAAAAATAGATGTAATTAATTTCCAACAGGCATTATATAATGCACAAATATACAATCAAAAGCATTTGCTGCTTGGCAATGGTTTTAGTATTGCTTGCGTTCCTTCTATTTTTACCTACCAGTCTTTATTCAATGAAGCCGATTTTAAAGATAGCCCACAAATAAGAAAAGCATTTGAAATATTAAACACTACAGATTTTGAAGTGGTTATTCATGCGTTAGAACAATCAGGAAGACTTTTGGAAGGGTATGATAATAATCAATCCGTTTTAGCCAATCAAATGTTAGCGGATGCAGAAAGAATTAAAGATATCTTAATTCAAACCATTGCAAACAATCATCCTGCTTCTCCTGCAGACATTCCAGATAGAAAACTTAATGCTTGCAGTAATTTTCTAAGTAACTTTCTACTAAGCGGTAAAGTATATACATTAAACTACGATTTATTGCTGTATTGGACATTAATGTTCAATATGGATAATCCTCAAAACAAAATAATTCCATGTGATGGTTTTGGGAGAGATACATTTATTAATTCAGGTGAAGTAGAAGTTTCAGATTATGTGACTTGGCAAGGTACTTCAAAAGCTAAAGAACAAAACGTACATTATCTTCACGGTGCATTACATTTATTTGATGCTGGTAAAGATTTACAAAAATATACTTGGATTGATACAGGTGTACCGCTAGTAGAACAAACCCGATTAGCATTGCAAGCCGATAAATTTCCAATTTTTGTTTCAGAGGGAAATAGTGATAATAAAATGGACAGAATAACACATAGTGCTTATCTGTATCATAATTTTAAAAGTTTTAGTGGTATTTGCTCTGGGACATATTTTAAAAAACCAGCTAGTTCTTGCTTATTTACTTATGGAGTGTCATTTTCAGAAAACGACAGTCATATTTTCGATTGTATTGCATATGGTACATTACAACATCTTTTTGTGGGCATTTATGGTAACCCTGAAAATCAAAACAATCAAGAAATTATAAAAAAAGCTATTGATTTAGGAAAAAACAGAACTGATAATTTTAAATTAAAAATAACCTTTTACGATGCAGAAAGTGCAAATGTTTGGGGTAAAAACATTTAAATAATGATTGTACAATTACAACAAATATTAGGAACTTGGAGACATACGAACGGTGATAAAATTATAGATTTTAACATCAGAAGTAAAAACTTCGGTGAAGAGGTTACTAAAGCTATGTTCACTATTTATAAGCGTATTCCAGATAATAATATAATATATGAATGGCACGGAGAGATAGAAATTATAAATTCAGAGAATGAACTCCCAAAAATTCAAATAAATGAAATTCATAAAACAGAAGATAAACCAGAATATGAAAATCTTACAATATGGATGTTTACTGCACCAAATGAAATGTTTGTAGAATTAGGAAACGGCGACAGAGTGCTCTTCAATAAATTAGGAACTATTTTTAGTTAATAAGCTATGATAAACTATTCAGAATACAACGACTCACAAAAACCAGCCATTAATTTGCTTCGCAAATTAGGTTGGCAATATATTGCTCCAGAAGAAACGATTTCCCAACGAAACGGTTTGCTCTCTAATGTGATTTTAGAAGACATTCTAGCAGAGCGTTTAAGCGCAATCAATAGCTTTGAGTACAAAAACAAAGAATATCCTTTTTCAAATTCTAACATTCAGTCGGCAATCAATGCGGTAAAGAATGTTCCCGAAGAAAGTTTAGTAAAAACAAATGAGAATATCCATGATTTACTAACACTGGGTAAAAGCTTTAACGAAACCATACAAGGCGACCGCAAAGCCTACACATTAAAATACATTGATTGGGAAAACCCAAACAATAATGTGTACCACATCACCGATGAATTTGTAGTAGAAGGCGTTAAAGAAAAAAAACGACCCGATATTGTGTTATTCATTAATGGAATTCCTTTTGTAGTAATTGAGAACAAACGAAGAGATAAAAACGCTTCACTTACCGAAGCTATCTCTCAACACATACGAAATCAAAAAAGAGAAAAAGGCATTCCTAAGTTATTCCATTATGCTAAGATCCTATTGGCAGTACAACCCAACGAAGTAAAATACGGTGCGGTAGGAACAGCAGAGAAGTTTTGGGCAGTTTGGAAAGAAGACAACGAAACAACTACACAAAAAATAATAAACAGTGCTAACTTCAAAACAGCAAAAGAAGACCGTCAAGTAACAGCACAAGATAAAGCATTAGTAAGCCTTTGTAGTATTGATAGAGTGTTAGAGTTTGTTTACAAATACATTGTCTATGATGCTCCTGATATAAAAGTTCCTCGATACCAACAATATTTTGCAGTATTAAATACAATTGAAAGAGTAAAAGAAATTGATAAAACAAACACCCGTAAAGGCGGTGTAATTTGGCATACTACAGGTAGTGGAAAATCGCTAACGATGGTAATGATTTCAAAAGCACTAGCATTAGATAAAAGTATCCCTTCTCCTCGAATTATTGTAGTAACCGATAGAATAGATTTAGACAACCAAATCTATAAAACCTTCAGAAATTGTGGCAAGGCAGTTGAAAAGGCAAAAAGCGGTAGCGACCTTATCGAATTATTACAAGATAAAGGAAATGAGATCATTACTACCATTATAGATAAATTTCAAACTGCTACTAAGAACACTACATTTGTTGACAATTCCGAAAACATTTTTGTTCTGGTAGATGAAAGCCACCGTAGCCAATACGGTACAGCGCACATCAATATGAAAAGAGTATTGCCAAATGCTTGTTATATTGGGTTTACGGGTACTCCTTTAATGAAAAACGAAAAAAGTACGGCTAGAAAATTCGGCGGATTTATTCACAAATACACTATCGATCAAGCCGTAAGAGATGGTGCCGTTTTACCACTATTATACGAAGGAAGATCGGCACAATTAAGCATAAACAAAGCCCAAATTGATAAAGGTTTTCAACGATTAGCCAGTAATTTGAATGAAGATGCCCAAAAAGATTTAAAAAAGAAGTTTGCAAGTATTAGTAGAATATATGAGAGTGAACAAGTTATCAATGAAATTGCTTATGACATTTCAAAACATTACACCCAAAACTGGCAAGGAGGGGTTTTTAAAGCACAATTAGCAGTTCCCAGAATTGAAACAGCCATTCGATATCAAAAGTACTTTGAAGAACAAACCGATCCGGCATTAAAGATAAATACGGCTGTAGTATTCACCCCGCCTGACAGCAGGCAAGATTATGACGATGTGTGGAAAGAAACCAGCAGTGAGGCCAAAAAATATTGGAATTCATTAATGGAGAAACACAACGGTCAGGAAGAATACGAAAGATACACCATAAACAAATTCAAAGATGAGGGAACCGAAGTTGAGCTGATCATTGTAGTAAGCAAACTACTCACTGGATTTGATGCTCCTAGAAATACCATTTTATATTTAGCTAAGCCATTACATTCCCATAATTTATTACAAGCAATCGCACGCGTAAACAGACTGTTTAGTGGTAAAGAACACGGGCATATCATAGATTATGTTGGGATTTTAGGCAAATTGGACGAAGCACTCACATCATATGCTGCTTTCGAAGATTTTGACGAAGATGATTTAACTAATACCATTATTGATGTATCTGAAGAAATACGTAAAGTACCCATTCACCATGCAAATGTTTGGGATTGCTTCAAAGGAGTGTACAACAAAAAAGACATCGAAGCATTAGAAAGACACTTGGCATCCAAAGACATCAGAGATGATTTTTATGATACATTAAGTTGTTTTGCAAGAACCTTGCAAACCGCTTTAGCCTCCAATGAGTTTTATATAGAATTTTCAGAAGAACAGATAGAATTCTACAAACAAGAATTGAAACTTTTTATAAAGCTAAAAGTGTCTCTTCAAAACAGATATGCAGAGGTAATATCATACAAAGAATATGAACCCAGAATAAAGAAACTTTTGGATACATATGTCCAAGCAGATGATGTAGCAGTAATTACAAAAGAGCTCAATATTTTTGATAAACAAATGGTAAATGAAGCCATAGAAGAATATGGCAAGACACCTGCGTCCAAAGCTGATTTTATTGCACATAAAATGAAAAAGGTGATAACCGAAAATATGGAAAAAGACGAAGCATTCTATAAAAAGTTTTCGCAATTAATCGAAGATGCCATACGTTCGTTCCAGGAGAATAGAATTTCAGAAACCGAATACCTTAAAGCGGTATTAAACATTAGAGACCAATTTGAAAATGGGTATTTAGAGGATATTCCACAAACTTTAATGAATAAGCCGGAAGCTCGGGCATTCTTTGGAGTACTATCCGAAGTATTCGAAAAAAGCTTTGGCAAAGAAGTAGCAATACAACAAAAAGACCTTTTGGCCAATATTGGTATAGACATCACTAAAATAATTGAAAGACTCACAATAAGAGATTGGAAAAAGAATATTGATGTCATTAAAGAAATGGAAAACGAAGTCGAGGATTATTTAATGTCACATCGCAAATCGTTAGGTGTCGATATAACCTTTGATGATTTAGATATCATATTAGAGAAATGTTTAAAAGTGGCAAAAAATAATTTTTAAGATGCACCACATACAGTACGGAACCAAACAGATTACCTTTTCTATTGCAAATAGAAAACGGAAAAGTATTGCCGTTGAGGTTCACCCAGATACATCGGTTCAAATCAAAGCTCCTTTGGATTGTCGTTTAGAAGATATAAAACGTATAGTTTCAAAACGTTCCAAATGGATAATTACGCAACAAAAGTTTTTTGAACAATTCCTCCCTGAAACACCTAAAAGAGAATATGTTCCAGGAGAAACACATAGCTATTTGGGAAGAAAATATATGCTAAAAGTTATTGAATCTGAAGAGAATAAAGTAAAATTACAAGGCGGATATTTAGTGGCCTATTCACAAGATAGTACAGAAGAAAACATAAAACATTTACTAACAGAATGGTACTATAAAAGAGCGACAAAAGTATTTGCAAAAGTATATGATGAAGCCTTTCAAAAGTTTAATCAATACAACATTCCAAAACCAGAAATGCAAATCAAAAGAATGAAAAATCGCTGGGGAAGCTATACCTCCTCTGGCAACATTCTAATCAATCCAGAGCTCATAAAAGCATCATCAATTTGTATTGACTATGTATTCACCCACGAGCTTTGCCACTTCATCGAAAGGAACCACTCCAAAAGGTTTTACAACCTATTAGAAAAAATTGCTCCAGATTGGCAGCGCTGGAAATTGAAATTGGAGAAAACTATATAAATAGAAGAATCCTAATCTTCCTCTTATCAGAACGACTCCTTATTAAAAAAACATTTAACTCATCTGAAAGCAATAAAAGCATGAAAAAATTGACTAACGTATAAGATAATAATTTATGAATTGGCAAGATTACAAAACTAAGAATACAAATATTGAAGGTGCAAGAGCTGCTTTTGAAAAAGATTGCGCTTCTTTATTTAATGCTATTTATCAACCTACAAATGTAAAAACTGTAAAAGTTTCTGTAGGAGATGGAGGTATAGATATTTTTGTTGGCAACCTTGGTATTGAACCTATTAAAGTCATTCAATGTAAATTTTTCATAGAAGATTTTGGGGCTTCACAAAAGCAACAAATTAAAAAATCATTTAATAAAGTAATCAATTCTGAAGAATTCGAAATGGAAGAATGGATATTATGCATTCCAAGAACTCTAGATCTAAAACAGCATACTTGGTGGAGCAATTGGGTTCATGAAATGAATGCTAAGCATAGTTTAAAAGACAATTATATTAAATTGAATGATGGAGATAATTTAATTGATTTATTCAAAACACACAATCTTTTTAATCAGGTTTTTAAAATTGACGATTCTTTAAAAATTGCATCCATTGATGCAAAACTTGATGATATACATCGAAATATAACGAGTGATATTTCTTTTGAAGAAGCTCAGGTCGAAATTAATAAAGCAAATTTTTATCTTGAAAATGTTCTTAATCTTTTTGGTGATAATATTGAAACTCATGTAGAAAGAAATGAAACCAATCTGATTCATAATTGGATAAAAAAAGATTTAGCTATTAATAAAAAAAACATCTTTATTCTTGAGGGTGAAAAAGGATATGGAAAAACTGTTGTTCTAAAAGATTTATTGCTAAAACTTAGATTAGATAACATATCCGTATTAGGAATTAAGGCCGATAAATATTATGCGAGTGATAGAGTTGAATTAGAGAAAAAAATATTCCAAAAGGAAAACATCTCTATTGAAAAAATTGTCAAACTTTATAAAAAAGAAGATGAAATTCTCGTAATCATAATTGATCAGCTGGATGCACTATCTCAAACGTTATCTTCCAGTAGAGAATATATTCAAACCTACAATAGATTAATAGCTGATTTATCATTTCAACAAAATGTTAGAATAGTAATTTCAACAAGGAGTTACGATTTAAACTATGATGCTGAATTAAGCATATATAAATCTGATAAATATTCAAAAATTAAAATAACTGGAATTTCTAAAGAAAAAGTACAAGAAGTTTTATCAAAATATGGGATTAACAATTGTTCTGAAAAGCTTTTAGAATTATTAACTATTCCCAATCATTTAGATATTTTTTGCAGATTACCAAACAAAATTAATACAGATACTTTATCTTCATTGAAAGATTTATATGATGCATTATGGAAGCAATTAATTTATAATAAGAGTGAAATACATTTAGAAACTATTTTATATAAAATAGCTGCTTCAATGTATCAAAATCAGCAAATCACTATTAGTAATATTTATGAAAATCAATACTCAAAAGAAATTAATTATTTAAAGAGTAATCATTTACTAATTGAGAATAGTAATGAATTACAATTCTTTCATCAAACGTTTTATGAATATACGTTTTCAAGGCAATTTGTTGAAAATAAATGCTCCCTCACTGAATATATTAATGAAAATAATCAGAGTCTTTATGTTCGATCCATTATTAAGATGGTTACAGAATATTATAGAGAATATGACCATCTCGAATATTGTAAAACAATAACAAAACTCATAACATCTTCAAAATTTAGATTCCACATAAAAACTTTAGTTATAACAAGTCTCGGAGACGTAAAAAATCCTACCAATAAAGAGAAAGAAATTGTTTCAAAGTTTATTTTGACTGATTTTGATTTTACAAGAGTTTTTATAAACTCAATTTTTTCTTTGGGTTGGTTAGAATTTATTATAAATAAAAACATTCCATTGCAATATTTTGACTATCATAAAAATTGGAAGATTAATCTTTATGAAAAATTAATTTCAACTCAAATTATTAAACCTGAATTTTCATTAAAATACGATTACGTAAAGCAAAAAGAAATAAGGTTAGCATTGTTATTTCGTTTATTTATTAATAATAGACAAGAAGGTTTAAATGTTATCATAAATGTTATTGAAAAATTACCTGAATCTACTGAAAAGGTAAATTTCATTAATAGATTCTTGATTAATGTCGATGCTTGGGATGTTGAAAAATTATTGGGACTATTCGATCAATATTTTCATTTCAATTTACAGGATAGAAGCAGAGACAATTTTTGGTATTATCAAATACTGGAAAAAATCTTTAATCATTACCCCTCCTTTACTCTTCAAAAATTAAGACCTATAATTTTAAAATGTTTTGAAGAACATTCTTTTTCTATAAATTTCACTCATGACCAAAGTAGCCTAATAGAAAAAATAAACATTATAAATCCCGATATATGTTTTGTCTTTTTTCATTCAATATTTAATGAATTAGTTGATAAACACAAATGCGAAATAGAATTTGAAATAAAAAATAGTCCTCTATATAAAAATTCAAAATTTTCTGAATTATTTGAAAGCGACATAAGTAAAAATGCGGATGATATTATTGAAGAATTACTTTCTAATTATGTGAAGTTAAAATCTAGTGACAAAATATTTTTCAAATCATATTATGAAAGTCATAAAGCTTCAAACTCAATATCACATCTTAAAATATTAATTCTAGGTTTAACAGAAACTCCATTACTATACAAAGAAGAAATATTCGAATTCATACAAATAATTCATATCAAAAATGGTTTTAATGGTTACGATGACAAATTCCAATTGTATTTAAGAAAATTAATTAGTAAAAGCTTTATAATTTATTCTGAAGCACAAAAATTAGCATTAAGTAAGATTCTTTTATCGATAAAACATCCCGCAGATATATACTATTACACAGATAGCAATAATATAAGAAAACCAGTACTTCATTTTTATGGAAAGAAAAAGTATTTGTTCATTGATAGTTTACCACAAAAAGAAATTGAATCAATCCCGATCTTAAGAAAAACTCATCAAGAATTATATAGAAAATTTGGAAAACTTAATGTTCAACAATTGGACAGGAGTACAATTAGTTCTGGTGTCGTTGGAACGCCACTTTCTCAAAAAGCCTATAATAAAATGAACTTAGGCGATTGGAAAAAAAGCTTTTTATTATTTGATGATAATTACGTCGAAGATAGATTTAACCATTCTTTAAAAGGAGGAAAGCGCGAGCATTCAAATAAATTTAGAGAAGAAATAAAAGATGATCCTGAAAAATTTTACCCATTAATAAAAGATTTATTTGATATTGAAAATGTTTCAGTTGACTATATTTCATCAGGAATTGACGGTTTAATTAAAGGAAAATTTAATATTATATTGGTAAAAGAATTATATCTAAAATTAATAAAACTTAATCTTGATCTATCAAATACATTAAATTCAATTTGGAATACTAGTTACTTTATTGATGAAAAGGTAATAGATACTGAAATTTTAGAATACTTGTCAAATTTAGCATTGAATCATGCACATCCAGAAAAAATAAATAATCCAACAGATCCACATTTTGATAGTTTAAATTCAGTACGAGGTGCTGCAATCCATAAAATAATGAATTGCTATTATGACACTAAATTTAGTGACACAATATTCACCACAGTTGAAAAAGCCTCCAATGATAGACAGGCTTCTGTAAAAGTTGCAATACTATTAAATCTTGCCTTTCTTAATTATTTAGATATTGATAGAGCTTTTAAAATTTTCAATAAACTGACATATACGGATGATATTGTCACACTTAAACACTGTTTTAGAGCTGCTAGTTATTTCAACAATAAGTATTATATTAAGATGTTACCACTTATGGATAAAGTAATAGCAAATGAAGAGTTACACAAAAATGGTAGTTATCTTATCGTACATAGTTTGTTATTAGGTTACGATAAAGATAAAGAATACTATATTAGATTTATAAATAGTAGTAAAAAGGCAAAATTACAGGCATTACATATTGCGGAAGAAAATCTATTTGCAAAAGGAATGTTGGATAAAAAATGTTTAGATATAGTATTTGAATTTATAAATGAAACTGATGATGATTTTGCACAATCTTATTCAACACTAATTTTAAGAAAATTTAATAATCAAAATTTTAAGGAGCTATATCCTTTTATGCAAAAATATTCTAAATCAATATTATTTAGGAATCAACCAAGGTACTTTTTGCAATATCTAATGCAATGTGCTAAAGATTACCCTATAGAATGTTTGGAATTATTAGAAAACATGAACTTTAATAAAATTATTACTGTTCAAGATAGAGGTCATTATGATGCGGAGCCAGTCCAATTAGTACTATCAATATATAGCAGTTTAAATAATAATTTTAAGACAAATAAAAAGCAAATTGAGAGGGCATTAACTGTTTTTGATGATATGTTAAAACTAGATCATTTAAGATTGAATTCAAATAAAGCAATAGAGACTTTAAAAATAATTTAAATAAAATATGACTCTAATAATAAAAAGCAATTGAAGTATAGTATTCTCACATGGAGCGTATTTACAATCCGTTCCTTACAGGCTGCGGTAGATCTATAGAAAAATAGCAAAAATCCAACTCCACAACAACATCCGGAGCAATAAGTACGGGCAATCAAGTGGTCTCCCTACGGTCGTTCCCTTTGTTCCGTTCGGCAGTTCCAGTCGGTCAACCATATAGTTGAATAACATCTTTTAAGGTACCATGAGTATACTTTTTCCATAAGAAACAGCTTTAGTTTCCCTCCATTCCACAGACACTACACCGCACAAAAAAATATAGCAGTCCCGCTAAAAGAAAAGGCGGGACAGCTATTTTTTTTGCGCCGTTCCGTTCCTCATCTCCACACGGTCACTTCCTGCGTTCGTCGGGGCTATTACAGCCACAATACAGCTTCATTCCGTTCCGCTTCGTAAACTACGCTGCTCTGCAATCAGCAGTATTATGTCTGTCGCCCCTTATTTTTTCAGCGGTTGCTCCTTCGCACAGCCATCGGGGTTGGCTCCGTTCGGTGAAAAACCTCACTTTGCCCTAAATCAAGGTTTCCCTCCAAAAAAAGTCGGGACTGTTTTATTTTTTCCCCGCCGTTTCACGCTCCTATCCGCTACGTTTCGCTCCGTTTACCCTGATAAAAATCAGGGTCTCCTCCACTCAACTCCCGCGTCTAGGGTGGCTATTCGATTGCCGCAACCCCGCCACTGCGCTCCTCATCCGCAATAAAAAGTTCCTTCTCTTCTAAAAAGACGAGACCGCTTTTTATTGCTCCTTGCGGTGCTTGGGGGTGTTTAATTGCCGATTCCAGTAGAACGATCCCAAAAGAAGAACAGTAACGAGAATGTTTTGTGATACAAGAAAAAAATAAAAAAAAGAAAGTAAAGGTAAGTTCCAGTTTCAAAAAGTAAAGTTCAAGCCCTCCGGGTTTTTGAAAAAAATCTCCACCCTTAAACCTGCATTCATTTCAGATGTTTTTTTGGCTTCACATGACTGCCTCTCCTCCTATTTTCTGTAGATAATCGGGTAGTATTTTTTCAAAAAAACTTGACTCCTTTTGAATCCTCCACTTCTTAGACGACTTTCTTTTTTTTCTTTTTCTTTTAAAATATTAGGGTGCCGAGCGCAGCGAGGCACATAATCTAAAACCAGAAATTATGCCAAACTTTATCGTCAAAACCCATCAGAAAGACACCATTTACAAGGGAAACCAAATCTTCATCCTCAACAAAGGAATGAACAGCGGCAAGCCGCAAAAAGAGCCTTTTACCAATAGTTATGTGATCATTTTTTCATCCGACGAAGACGCCGAAATGATTTACTGGCTAGCATACAGCCTATGGCAAATGAAATTTTGGCATCAGCATCTTATTGGGTCCGTTATTCCATTTATCCGAATTCAAAATTTTAAATCCGAATTTGACCAAAAAGTAAATCAATCGCTTTACGACTTCGAGCAGCATCAGAAAGATATTGATGCAATCAAAGCGCTAGAACTACAAAAAGAACATCTGGAGAAAAATCTAAAACTGATTAATGAACTAAAAAAATGTATTTTGTCTAGGTACTGTCGGTAAACAAAAAAAAGCCTAATCTTGTGATTTAGGCTTTCTTATAAAATTCAGTAAAGGTTACCACACAAAAACTGAATTTATTCTGAACTTGTTTCAGAATCTAATGAAACTGAATTTATTTTTTATTTTTGGTCAACCGCTTTAAAAGAAGTGAAACCAGAAAACTAACTATCGCTCCAACAACGGCTAAGATAATAGTTTTTAGAATATCTTCAGAAAGGATATTGGGTGCAATACTCAACAAAGTTCCTAAAATGGTGCCTGATTTTAAAGTAAGATTAGTCTCCATCGCTTCTAGATTTTGGAATTATTTCTTGTTCTGCCTTCAACAGGGCTGCTTCATCAACTGTAACCTGACTGATAGCAGAAATAACCCCTCCAGCAACAGCTATATATCCCGCAATACTTACCACAGCAACAGGCAAAACAACTGGCGCCGCAATCACACTTCCGCTTATGGCCAACAAAGCCAATCCAATTGCTCTCAAAATCCTAAAAAACTTAGGAGTTGGAGCTTTCACTCGTTTTATTACATTCATAATTTATTTCTTTATCATTCCCTTTTGGGAATCTGATTGAACACTTATTTTCACTATTTCATTACGATCTAAAGCTGCGTAAACCATAGATTTCAGCTTTTCAAACGCTTTTCGGGAGGAACGGCCCTTTCCTACTCCACTATGTTGCGTTACAGGAGCAATACAGCCTAACAATTCTTTTTTGGCGTCATTGGCGGGATGGATTAATATTAAATCTCTTCCCGGAACATTTCTCAAATGCAAGTGCCATTTAAATTTTGGGCTAAACCGCTTCTGCAAAACATATTCTCCTTCCGGAATACAAGAGATACGCCTTTGATTTCCCAACCAAGGCAATTCGATGGTATAACAAACTAGTGTGCCGTTCCATTCTAACATCCCTTGCGTTCCTTCAGGAAAATAGATTCTGGTTAATACCAAAATCATCTTACAATCCGCTTACGCTAACCAAAGCTAACGGGTTGTAGGATCCATTTTTCAAGGGATACATCTGGCCATTTACTTGTTGGTAAAACTCAACACCTAAAGCCAAAAACAACGGTTTTGTGCTGTTTGGGGTGACCGGGTTTACATGACTAATCGCCGCTGTTGCTGTCATATCCCATGGAAGAATAGCAGTTTCAGAATTCGTTGATACGAAAGTCTCTGCCTCAAAATCAATTTCAGCACCAGCTGAAATAATTTTGAAATGGGTCGTTCCTCCTGGAGCTGCAATCATATTAGCGGGAATAAACGAATCCAGATCAACGCTGATATCTCCAGATACTCTGTCGATTATCCCTACATAGGGAGCAAACAAACTGGTCCCCAGTTTCCCTCTGATGTTGAACTCAAAACCAATAAGCAATTCCGCCTCACCATCAATTACATTTCGTAACCCACGCTCGCTAATCGTATCCGCTTGGATCACTTTCACCATCGCTTGTGTCAATCGACTCACCACTCTACCGTCTGCAGAATTTAACAGTAAGACTCTCAGAGCCGTTCTTAAAATTTTCCCAGCCTTGCCGGCTCTTCCAAATTCAGAACCGTTCTCACGCGTTCTTTGAAACGCAGGATCATTTTTGATTCTGCTGGCATCGATACCTCCTTTTTCACGTGCCAAATGCCCATCTTGGGTTTTGTAAAAAGTAATATCTCCAATAGTACCTTTCAACTTAATTATGCCTTTCTGTCTTGCCATAATTCCTAAAATTTAAGTTTATAATTTGTTTTAAATAGTCTTTAAATCCACTTTCCGTTGCAACAATTCCGATGGATCTTAAAACAAATTTTAGCCAATTAAATCGCATAAAAAACACTCCCCTATTCCATATGTCCCTTTTAGGTATAAATGGCAGGAAACAGCACAAATGTCTCATCCCATCACCCAAAAAACCGCAACAATTGTCCCTTCTGAACAAAAGAGATTTTTTACTAATTTTATTGAATCAAATAAATTGGATTACAGGAGTTTCAAGTAAGTCAAAGCCCAATTAAAGCTATAGATACAGTATGAAAACAGAATATAAGAGATTGTGTATTTATCCAAAGGATATACAACGCATTACCGGAAAGAGTTATCGCCAAAGTATTAGACTGTTACAAAACATCAGAAAGGAACACAATAAGCTCCAAAATGAGCTTGTGTCAATAGAAGAGTTCTGCCAGTACACAAGCTTAAAAATTGAACAGGTTGCACCTTTGATTATTGGCTAGTAAGTTTATTTAACCTCATCAAATTTTGAACTTTACCAGTTCAAAACTCATTCAATAACCAGTTCAAATTTTGACATTAAAGCTTTAATTATCAAGTAATTATTCATATATTTGAGAGCTTTGAATTTATGATTTTTTGTATCAAATAAAGAGGTGTCGGTTGAGGTGTCACTTAAAGATTTTGGCTTCGCGAAGCCTTACTTTACGGCACTTCACGAAGAAAAAACAAATCCCTCTTTCTCCGCAGAATAAAAAACCCTAACAGCTGTTAATCAGCAAGTTAGGGTTTTTCCTTTGACAATATCCCCACATTATCCCCGCAATAATTTCTTTTTATTTTTCATAATTTTATAATAAAAATAAAATCATGAAAACCCAAGTGTCAATAAAACAAATAGTTAGAGACTTTATTTAGGATCAAGCTCAAAAGTTAGGGATTAAGCAAATAATTTAGTTAATCTAAATAGAAAGAAATCAACTTTTCTAACACCTCTGAACTGATTTCTAAAAGCTTTTATTTTAGCATTGAAAGATTCTGCAGAAGCATTAGTGCTTCTATTACCAAAATAATTCAAAATAGAATCATAGTTAATTTTAATGGTATTCATTATTGTATTAAAACTTTTTATTCCTAAGCGCTCAACATCGTTATACCAGTGTGCTAATTTTGTGATAGCTATTACTTTATCATTATTGTTATTGTAAATATTGCGTAATTTTTGACTTAAAAAGTAAACTGTTTTAATTTCTGGATATGCTTCAAATACTATTGTTGCCCTATCTTTTTGATTTTCGCTCCATTTGTTAGGGCTTTTGTAGAGTAGAAACCTGCTCCTGGTGAGTAATTGCTTGGCAGTATCTCCGTTAGAGAATTCTTTAGAGACAAAAGGTGCATTGTTGAGTTTTGCTTGTAATATACTTTGGTTTTCTTGATCTAGCGCTTCCCATTTTAATCTAATGCGAACTTCTTGTACAGCTTCTAAAGCAAGTTTTTGAACATGGAAGCGATCTGTTACTTGTGTTGCTTTTGGGAAAGATTTTTTAGCAATTAATTTCATGCTATTAGCCATGTCTAGAGTAATTTCAATAACCTGAGAACGTTTTTTAAAATCTATCCTTTGTAAATGATTAATAACTACTTCTGCTTTTGTTCCAGCAATAATGGCTACAATAGAACCTTTTTTACCTTTTCCTGCTTTATTAGTCACTACGGTATAAAGCTCTCCCATTGACAAGTTTACTTCGTCTATAGATAAATGACTACCCATGTTTTCAGGGAAAATTAGCCACTCATTTGCATGTTCTCGTTGTTCCCAATTGGAAAAATTGCTAAGATGTTTTTTATATTGTCGTTGCAATTTTTCACCATTAACACCAAAGAAAAAACCAATAGTATGACAATCGTTTGCTTTAGTATCTATTAATTTCTTTTAAAAAATCCGCAAACTCATGAGTCATGCGGGTTCCTTGTGCTACAATATTCCAATCTCGTTGTATGATTTCTTGAGTTTCTTTATCTGTCCAACGACGTCTTTTAATATGGAGATATACGAATTTCCCTCTAAGTGGAAAATCTTGAATAGTAATCTCATGTAAAAAACCTTTTGAAACTAGTTGTCGATTATTATACTCTTTGGGTGGAGCACTTTTTTCTTCAAAAAACAAATGCATTTTCTCTTGTTCAGTTTTGGTATTCACCAAATCAAAGTGTTCTACAATTAATTCTGGCAGTATAAGTTTTAATAGTTCTATATAATTTTCCAAGGGGTACTTTTTTGTCTGCTAATTTAATAAAAATCAAATCCCTCCCCAACTTTTAGGATTGATCCCTAGTTTCTAAAACTTGAATTAATACTCCTGTACAATCAATCAATGCAATCAATCGAACATCTAAACGTGATTTCACTCTTAAGACTTCTTTTCCTGATGCAGCCAAATTACTTTCTGCAATAACAATTCCTTCTTTGCTATATAAAGGCTGTAAATAAGCCTGAAGAATACTGATAACGATATTATTTTTAGCTTCTTCTTCTAAAAAAGCATTTTACCATACAACTAATTAATTTTGCTTGATACGATCATTAATTTGATTTACCTGAAGTAAGTTCACCGAGCTATTGATCACTAGATTCGTATTGTAAATTTGATCCACAACATAAATACTGGTATTAAGAAGATGGCGTTTCCATTAGAGAAATTTTGCGAAGCACTAACAAATAAATTCATTAAACGTGATAATTTAGCATTATCATAATCAACCGTCGCAATACTTGTATTTAAAGCAGCTTCCTTTATTCTTTATATTATTTTCTAAAGCATACGCAGTACAACCCTGTAGCACCATCTTTTTTTGACTGAATTCTCTTAAGCAAAACTAAATTAAAAAAAAAAAAAGAAACTTAGCAATAAAGTATATCGCTTCTTTTTTTTAAGAATTTGATTGTTTATAAACAAAAGTAAAACTAATTCTCTCCTTAATAAATCAAAATAGAAGTTTACCCGAAATCCCTATAAGATTTGCGTGATTTTATCGATAAGAATATTGGCGGAAGCAAAAAAACCTAAAAAATCCATAAATTAACACTGTACAGAAATAGATTTTATTTTCTGATTTTCATCAAAAATCACTTTGGAAAAATCCATTTTAAAACAACAATTTAAAGAAGAATGTTCTTTTTTCAATAAGTAGTAAAATTAATAAAAAGTTAACTCTTCAATAATTATCTAAAAAAAAACGTCATTAACCCTATTCCGATTCACAAAAAAACATCAGATATATCTGAATTGATTCCGTTTTTATTATTTTATCAATTTTTATTTACTCAACCAAAAATTAATTTAAAGCTACTTTTAAAAATTTCAATTACACTACAAAAAAAACACAAAACCACTATAAAGCCTTATAAAGCATCAGCCAATGAAAATAAAAAGCTGATTTTGTTTGTACAAAAAAAGAGGTTTCAACATTTTTCGCGAACATACTTTTTTAAACAATAATTAATAAATAACGAACGTTCGCTTGTTTTATAAAAAACTTTTTTATACTATTGTACTATAAATCTATAAGCACAATGGAAGACACATTTTTAAGACAATCGAAAATTAACTTCTCAAAAGAGGTTACTAATTACTATCCCGAAATTCTAACTGATGAAGCATTAGTATTTATTGTTGCATTGCATGAAAAATTCAATACCGAAAGAATAACACTATTGAAAAACAGAGTTGCTCAACAGCTGATTTTTGATAGCGGACAGTTTCCTGAATTCCCAAAAGAGACAAAGGAAATTAGAGATTCTAATTGGACAGCAGGAACAATTCCGCAGGATTTGCAAGACAGACGTGTAGAAATAACAGGACCAGTAGACCGAAAAATGATTATCAATGCTTTGAATTCTGGTGCGAAAACATTTATGGCAGATTTAGAGGATAGTACTGCTCCTTCTTGGAAAAATACTATTGAAGGTCAAAAAAACTTAATAGATGCGAATCAAAAAACCATTTCGTTACACGATGCTAAACGTGGGAAATCATATATATTAAACCAAGAAACGGCTGTTTTATTGGTGAGACCAAGAGGCTTACATTTAGATGAAAGACACCTTCTAATCAATAACGAAATAGCCTCTGGAAGTTTGGTTGATTTTGGGCTGTATGTTTTTCACAACACACAAACTATGTTGAAAAAAGGAACTGCTCCTTATTTCTACTTACCCAAATTAGAACATTACCTAGAAGCACGTTGGTGGAATAAAGTTTTTGAATTTGCAGAAAATTATTTAGAAGTGCCAGTAGGGACTTTTAAAGCAACTGTTTTAGTTGAAACGATTACTGCTAGTTTCCAGTTGGACGAAATCATTTTTGAATTGAAAGACCATATTGTTGGTTTGAATTGTGGTCGTTGGGATTATATTTTCTCGTATATCAAGAAATTTAGAAATCACCCCAATTTTGTAGTTCCAAATCGCGATCAAGTAACCATGACAAGCCCATTTATGGATGCATATCCAAAATTAGTTATTCAGCGCTGCCACAAAAGAGGTATACTCGCAATAGGCGGAATGGCAGCTCAAATTCCAATTAAAAATGATGAGGAAGCGAATACTGCTGCTTTGGAAAAAGTAAGAAAAGACAAAGAGCGCGAAGTTCAAAACGGACATGATGGTACTTGGGTAGCGCATCCTGCACTAGTAGCAGTAGCAATGGCAGAATTTAATAAACACATGCCAACGCCGAACCAACTGAATGTAATGCGTGATGATGTAAACATAACAGCGCAAGATTTGGTCGAAATTCCAAAAGGAACCATCACAGAAGCAGGAATTAGAAAAAACATTAACGTCGGGATTTTATACATCGAGTCTTGGCTCAGAGGTCATGGTGCTGTAGCACTTTATAATTTAATGGAAGACGCTGCTACTGCAGAGATTTCGAGAACACAAGTTTGGCAATGGTTAAAAAATGAAGTCAAACTCGAAGATGGTCGAAAATTCGATACTAAATTATACAAAGAATTGTTAGCGGATGAAGTAGCTAAAATTACTGCCGTAGTTGGCGATGAAAATAGTAAAAAAGGCAAGTTTGCATTAGCTATATCACTTTTTGACGAACTAGTAGTTTCGGAAGAGTTTGAAGAGTTTTTAACGTTACCAGCTTACAAATACATATAAAAAAAAACAATCCTGCGATTGCGGACACAATCAACAGGATCTAATTACTAATAAAATAACCTAACACAAAATTATGAAAAATTTAGAACAAAGCAATTATAGTTCGGCTTTACAAACGGTAAGAGATTTGAAAGCGAAGTATGGAACTACTTGGGATACAATAAGCCCAGAAAGTGCAGCGAGAATGGCTATTCAAAATCGTTTTAAAACAGGATTAGACATTGCTAAATATACTGCTGCTATCATGAGAAAAGATATGGCCGAATATGATGCAAATGCTTCTAATTACACACAATCATTAGGTTCATGGCATGGTTTTGTTGCCCAACAAAATATTATTGCAGTAAAAAAGCACCACAAAACAACTAGTAAAAGATACATATACCTTTCAGGATGGATGGTGGCTGCATTGCGTTCAGAATTTGGTCCTTTACCAGACCAATCCATGCATGAAAAGACGACTGTTCCAGCATTAATTAAAGAAATTTACGATTTTTTACGTCAGGCAGATGCTATTGATTTAAATGATTTGTTTAGAAGACTTGAAAAAGGAGAAGATGTACAAGATCAAATCGATAATTTTGAAACACACATCGTTCCTATTATTGCAGATATAGATGCTGGTTTTGGAAACGAAGAAGCAACTTATTTATTGACCAAAAAAATGATTGAAGCGGGTGCATGTGCAATCCAAATCGAAAATCAGGTTTCGGATGCTAAACAATGTGGGCATCAAGACGGAAAAGTAACGGTACCTCATGAAGATTTTCTTTCTAAAATTAACGCTATTCGTTATGCGTTTTTAGAATTAGGGGTTGATGATGGCGTTATTGTTGCAAGAACAGATTCTGAAGGAGCAAGTTTGACTCAAAAATTACCAGTAAGTACCGAGCCAGGAGATTTAGCTTCACAATATTTGGCTTTTGTGGAAGCAGAAGAAATAACAATTGCTGCAGCTAAAGAAGATGATGTATTGCTAAAAAGAGACGGTAAACTAGTACGTCCTGTGAGGTTAGCAAACGGTTTGTACCAATTTAAAGAGGGAACTAATATAGATAGAGTTGTTTTAGATTGTATTACAAGTTTACAAAATGGAGCTGATCTTTTATGGATTGAAACACCAACACCTAATGTGAAACAAATTGCGCATATGGTTAACCGAATTAGAGAGGTTGTACCTACTGCAAAATTGGTTTACAATAACTCTCCTTCTTTTAACTGGACATTAAATTTCCGTAATCAAGCGTATGATGAAATGCTTGCTGCAGGTAAAGATATGACTGGATATGATAGAGGTAATTTAATGGATGCTAAATACGATGATTCTGATTTATGCCGTCGTGCCGATGATAGAATTAGAACATTCCAAATGGATAGCTCAAAAGAAGCTGGGATTTTCCATCACTTAATTACTTTGCCTACCTACCACACAACTGCGCTTCATATGAATGATTTAACGCAAGGCTATTATGGTGAAGAAGGAATGTTAGCTTACGTAAAAGGAGTTCAAAGACAAGAAATTCGCAAAGGAGTTGCTTGTGTAAAACACCAAAGAATGGCTGGATCAAACCTTGGTGATGATCATAAAACGTTCTTTGCAGGTGATAAAGCTTTAAAAGCTGACGGAGCTAAGAATACTAGTGATCAGTTTGAAAGTAAAAAAACAGAGCAAAAAAGAGAATTAGTGTTAGAAAAGTAATATTTAGCTTTTTTAAATATAAAGGCAACATGTACGCATGTTGCCTTTTTAAATTTAGTTCATTACAACAACTTTCTAAATTTTAAATATATGCTTACAACAGCAGATTTATGGGATCAGTATGAAACACTGCTTAGATGCGTTGATCCTATTTTTAAAAGTTTTGGTCATAAAACGGCCTTCGCAGGTAAAATCAGTACGATAAAAGTATTCGAAGACAATTCCTTAGTTCGAAAACAATTAGAAACTGATGGAAAAGGAAAAGTTTTGGTAATTGATGGAGGTGGTTCTTTACGTTGTGCGTTAGTTGGCGATCAACTGGCCGAATTAGCAATACAAAATAATTGGGAAGGTATCATCGTGAATGGTTGCATTAGAGATAGTGTTGTTATTAATACGTTAAATATTGGAGTCAAAGCAATAAATACTTCCCCTGTTAAAAGTATAAAGCGCAATCAGGGTGAAATGGCAGTTCCTGTAAAATTTGGAGGAATTACTTTTAAACCTAATGATTATCTCTATGCCGATGCTGACGGAATATTGGTCAGCAAAACTAATTTATTAAAATAAAAAAAATCAAATGAAAGCTAGAAAATTACTGATGATTCCTGGTCCTATTGAATTTGAACCAGAAGTTTTACAAGCAATGGCAATACCTACAACAAGTCATGTAGCGCCCGATTTTATTGAAGTATTCGGACATAGCCTGGAGTTAATGAGGACGGTATGGAAATCGCCAAAAGGACAACCATTTATCGTTGCTGGAACTGGGACATTGGCTATGGACATGGCAGCAGCCAATCTTATCGAGAGTGGAGATAATGTATTGGTTATTTCTTCGGGTTATTTTGGTCAGCGATTCAAGGACATATTAGAGCGCTACGGCGCAAAGGTCACTCTTTTACAAGCTGCTTTAGGTCAAAGCGTCTCAATTGATAGTATCGAAAATGAATTAAAAACCAAACAATACAAAGCGTTAACACTAACGCATGTTGATACTTCTACAGGAATAATAGTAGATCCCAAGCCCATAGCGCAATTGGCCAAAAAACACAAAGTATTAAGTATTGTTGATGGTGTATGCTCAGTAGCGGGAGAGGAATTGAACCAAGACGAATGGGGACTTGACGTGGTATTAACGGCTTCTCAAAAAGCAATAGGTGTACCTCCAGGTTTGGCGCTTTTAATGGCTTCTGAAAAAGCGATGGAAGTTTGGAAAAATAGAAAAACGCCTGTACCTAACTATTATGCTGATTGGAGCAATTGGTTGCCTGTAATGAAAGCATACGAAGAAAGAAAACCTTCCTACTTCGGGACACCAGCAGTTAATTTAATTGTTGCATTAAAGACAAGCTTAAAAATAATTTGTACAGAAGGAATCGAAAAAAGAGTACAAAGACATCAAAGTTTAGCCAAAGCATTTAGAGCTGCAATTGCCTCTCTAAAGCTAACGATTTTAGCTACTTCAAATACAATAGCAGCCAATACTTTGACGGCAGTGTATTACCCTGAAGGTATAGATGGAGCGGCGTTTAGTGCTAAAATGGTTGCTAATAATGTCATCATAGCTGGAGGGTTATTGCCCGACATAAAAACAACTTATTTTAGAGTTGGTCACATGGGTTCTGTTTCTCCAAATGATCTTTTGGCTGTTCTAGGAGCTTTGGAACGTACGTTATCCGAACTTGGGTATCCATTAGAAATTGGAAAAAGTTTGCAAACTTTTCAAACGGAACTTTTAAAAGGACCCAACTAAATAGATAATTAATTTATTAAAATCAAAAAAGGATGCTTCGCTACATTAATGCGAAACACCCTTTTTTTTAACTAACTCTATTCATAAATAACCTACTCTTAATGAACTACTTCTAGCGTGAAATATTTAGCATTTGCAAATGCTCCCGCTTCCCTACTTTGAAGGTAACAACCTGTTCTAAAGAAATTCTCGAACTGACTCCATTTTCTATAATCTTCACCTGAATACACTTTTGTTTCTCCATTATTGAGAGTAACAACAGTACGATCTGCCATAACGTTGATTTCTAATGTGAATTTATCAAAATCTACTTTTTCTTTAAAAGCAAATCCATCATCATCAACCCATGAATTCTCTTTATATAAATCACTTCCTGTTATTGATAAACTTGCAGCTTTTTTAGATCGTAATTTAATCTTTCCGTTATCCCAATATATTTTCAAAAAAGGAGGTAAATTATTATCATTTGCATTAACTTTTTCTGCCTGATCATCTTTTAAACGACTCCCCATTTGGACTAAAATTACTCGAGGGTATTTATCGTCGTTTTTAGAGATAGTTCCCATTCTTATCACCGTTTTTAACTTTGCTCCTTCTTTAAAAGTCCAACCTATTTCAGTACCAAAAGAATTTTGTTCTTTTAATTCTGTTCTAGTATAAGAATTTTTAGATTTAACTGATGGGTAGGCATAGAATACCAACGCCCTTTCAGAATTATCATTAAACATAAAACGCTGAATTTCGATATTGCTACTATAATTGGCAAGATCTTGTCCCGCATACGTAGTTTGCGATCCTTCAGGTATACTCAATTTCCACATTGACAAATCAATTTTAGGCGCTCTTTGTCCATAGCTTGAAATAGCAGCGAAAGCGAATGCTAATAAAAAACAAGTATAGTTTTTTTTCATTTTTTTGGGTTTATGCTTTTGGTTATTTAATCCTTAAAAAACATAATTGATAGAACAAATAAACTATAAAACTATTTGTAAACATTATATTTTGGATTACCAAATTGGTTAACCAAATATAAAATATATTTTGATATATACAAAAAAGTTCTATATTTTTTTTTGATAATTCAAATTATACTTAAATTCAAGTCACAAATGCAAATTAATAACTTGAGGTGCCATTTTACCACTATTACTTATAACCCCATTAAAAACATCATAAAGATATTTTTAAAAATCTCGTTAACTATTTTAAATGGTATCAAAAAATAGTTGACACTATTAAAAATACTTAACGAGAAAATCAATTTCATTATTTTTTTATAACTTGAATCCCTTTATTACCATTAATAGAAATAAAATAAGTCCCTTGTTTCAAAGTAGAAAAATTAACAATTTCATTTTCTAATTTTGCTTTGAATTGTAATTTCTTGTTTCCTGAAAAATCATAAATAGTAACATTATCTCCTATTTTTAATCCTGAAACTGTAGCATTGTCACTAATTGGATTAGGATATACCATCGTATTTAAATCAACTGATAAATTTGTAGTAGTAACTTTTGAAGTTGTAGCTGCAGCAATAATTTTCCACTTTTGATTGCCATTACTTTCAGAATAATTGTAAGTATGAACATTAGTATTTAACGTTCCATTATTTCTATCTAAACCTTGTGTTAAACAATGAGCTGGTTTTAGACCATAAACCCCTAGCCCATTTTCAACTACTTCCCATTTTTGATGATCTCCTACTACCGCTGTATAAGTTGATACTTGTGTTGCATTTTCACATTTAGCATAAGGAACTTCTAAAAATCTATTTGTACCTTTATTTTTAATAGTATAAATATTACTTCCTAAATGATTAAAAATCCATTCTTGATCACTATAATTACCTGGATTAACCATTTTAGTTACATGATTTTCTAAAGCTCTAGAAAGTAATCTTTGATTTGATGTTATAGACTCAATTGTATAAGTACCATTAGTTATTAATTGTGATACAGGTGGTAGAGTAACCGTTCCGCCTTTTAATAAAGCTAATGATGAATAAGCAGCAATAGTTACATTTCCAGAATAGGCTACATTTTTTGCGTCAAGATAGTTAGTACTTCCCAAGTTTATCGTTTTAGGGGAATTTGTATTATTTACCTCAAATCGTAAAACAGTATCTGGATTTGTTGTTGCACTAAATTGTACTGGAGCAGTTTTACCATTAATCTCATAATTTGGATAAGTAGTTTTAAATTGTGCTAATAAATAGTCTGTTGACAGGTTTCCTGCTCTAATCCCTATTTCTTTTCCCCCCGTAAAAGGTTGACAGTAATAATTAGAATCAACATTTCCTAAAAATGTATTGAATCCAACATCAGTAATTTGATTAGTATATCTAGCACAATATTGTGATGGCTTATTAGTAAAAAGTATGTTTCTTATAATTGTATTATTAGTCGAATGGGCTACACTTCCTCCAACTCCAAAGCTATTATTATAAGTAGATAACACTATACCATATTCACAATTATAAACCGTATTATCTCTATAAGTACTCTTACTTGTCAAGTTGGCCATTAAACCCCAACCATCAATATTGTAAACTGTATTCTCATATACTAATTGATTTTGTGAATCATTATCAAAATAAATTCCTGCTGTTTTCACTCCTCTATTTAAAGGAATCCCTCTAATTGCACCTGGTGAATCATGCACAATATTTTTATACACTTTATTATTAACATCACGATTTCCTACAGAATAAATTCCACCCCCATCATCTTTAGTATAACAGAAGTTTTTAATATCATTTTGTCGAATTGTAAAATTTGGACCACCAAATTGAATTCCGTGATAACCTATTCCATCTAAAATATTATTTTCAATTATTATAGGTGAAGCGCCTTTTCCGTAAAATCTAATTCCTGTGTAACCTATAAAACTCCTAGCTCCCATTCCAGAACGCATTCCTATATTTGTAATCTTATTATTAGAATAAATCAAGCCATCAATACTTTCCAGTCTTGATGCTAAATTATTACTTTCGTTTAAAATATTATTAGTAAATACTACATTAGTCAATCCAAATCCCAATACTAAATAGTCATTACCATTTGAAAAGTTACAATTATTAATTGTTAGGTTTTTTGCTCCACTCATAGTTACTACTTGAGATAAAGAACCTTGGAATTTTAAATTTTTTACTTGGATATAATCAGAATTACTTAAATCCAATGCAGTTTCTTCAGAAGGTATTTCAATATTTAAATTATTTGGGTTTGTAGTACTATATAAATATAAAATTCCAGCATTAGTATCGTGAGCCCATTCCCCATTATTATCGAGAGTATTAACATGATTTTGAAAAAAGTAACCAAAATTATTTTCAATATCATTTTCAAAAGAATCACCTGGTGTAGACAAACTAAAACTAATTGTATTTCCAGAATGAGAAGTAATTGTTTCTACTTTTACATTATCATCTGTTGTTCTTAATGTAATTTCTCCTCCTTGAAATCTATTTGTTCCATAAGGTAAATTTGAAGCATCCGAAATAGACCTATTATTAGTATTGTGAGCATTTATTACTCTATAACCGCCATTAGTTGCAGTTGCATTAGGTTCTCTACCTATTTGTTGGGGTTCATTGTTCATAAACAAAGAAGGTATTCTCGCATTGTTTATTTTTCCTAGACTAATTTTCCAAATATTCCCATTATGATTTGTCCAATTATTCACTACTCTTGTAGCTCTTATCTCCGGTAAATTTCCAGATCCATATGCTGTAAAAGTAATTTTATTAGATGGAGTTCCCATTTTTCCTCTAGCATTTAGAAATCCATAAAAAACGTCACCTCTATTAAAATTGATTACATCTCCAGTAATGAAGTTTGTAGCATTTACTTTATTTATAGTTTTCCAAGCAGCTGAAGGTGAAGATCCATTATTTGCATCATTCCCTATGTTACTTACGTAAAAATTTCTTTGACCATACATTAAGTTAAAACTTCCAATAGTCACTAAAAACATCATAAAGACATTTTTAAAAAATTGTTTTTTTTTCATGTTTTATATTTTATTTGTTTATTAAAATCTCGTTAACCATTTTTATTTTTATCAAAAAAATAGTTGATACTATTAAAAATACTTAACGAGAAAATAAATTTTATTGTTTTTTAATCACTTGAATCCCTTTATTACCATTTATAGAAACAAAATAAGTCCCTTCTTTCAAAGTAGAAAAATCAACAACTTCATTTTCTAATTTTGCTTTGAATTGTAATTTCCTGTTACCTGAAAAATCATAAACAATTACTTTATCACCTATTTGCAAACCTGAAATTGTAGCATTGTCACGAATAGGATTTGGATATAATTTTACCGTTTCATTAAGAACTGTATTTGATTTTTTAGTAGGATCTAAGTTTAACGTATCAGAAAGTATAGCTCCATTATAAACTCCTCTTGCCCATCCGCTACCTTGTAACGTACACCAGAAAACTTTTTCATTTTTAGGATCGGGTCTTACTTCAAGAACTTTATGAGGTTGTCCTAAATTATTATTTGCTTTTATCCATGTACTTCCACCATCAAAAGAGATATAAGCTCCTGGATTAAGTACATTTAAACTTGCTTTTTTTACATTTTGTGCACCAGCAGCGACCGTTATAATGTTAGGATTAATAGTTGAAACTTCTGTGTACCACACATATGGTAAATCAAATATTTTTATCCAATTCATTCCGTTATCTGTACTTTTCCAAACTCCTCCTTCATTTGCTGCACCCTCAAAAGAGCCACATGAAATAAACAATACATTTTTCCCTGCTGTTTTCTGAATATGAATATTGTTTACTGATTTAATTTCAGAAGGAATAGTTACTTTTTCCCATTTATTTCCTCTATTTGTAGTTCTATACAGTCCGCCTGGTGTACCCTCTTTTAATACACAAGCAGCATATAAAATATTTGGAGATGTAGGATCTATTTTTATTCTATTTACTGTTGTTCCATTAGCAGGCAACTGAAAAGCACCTGATCCATTAATTCTACTAAAACTAGTTCCTGAATTAGTACTTTTATAGACACCATGACTTGAGAAAGGAGCAGCAGTACCAAAAACCTCATTTATAGGAGAGCCTATAGTATTAAAATAAATGTTTGCTGGATTAGCATAATCAATTGTTAACGAATGATTTAAAATTTGATCTGAAGTAGATACATTTGTTCCAGTAGTAGGTAAAGGATTAGATACGGTACTCCATGTTGCTCCACCATTTATGGTTTTTCTTAATTCTCCTCTATGATCTTGACGAAATTGCATCGTATAGATAATATCTGGATTTGTAGGATGAACAGCAACAGAAGCTATTGAAGTAGATCCCTGATGATTAACTTGTCCTTCAATTTGCTTTAAATATAGAGGGGCTGTTTGAGATGCACTTTGCCATAAACCATGTTCTCCACTAGAAAATAAATAAATACCATCTCTTCCTGTTTCTAAAACAATTGCTCTACCAGGTAAATTACTATCTCCTCTTCCTTTCCATCCGTTTGCAGATCCCATATCATCTCTTTGGTACCAATTTAGACCATCGTCTGTTGAACGCAATGTTTGTTGGTCTACAGATGCATATACATACCCTCTAGAATCAATTCCAAGAAATCTATTTCCGTGTGTTTCTCCAGTTCTATCTATTTCAGTTTGAATATGAGCAAAAGTAGCATTTGACCCTACATTTCCTTTGGTAGACCAATAAGCATCATCATTACCACTATTCCAGTAATTCCCAGATCTTAAAATAGGACTCCATTTTACTCCTGAATTATTTGTACTCCACACATCTCCTGCTCCAAAAGAATAATCGTGCTTGCTATTATGCGTAATATATATTCTTGTATCATTTCTAGGATCTACAACTATTCTATTAAAAACAGGTAACGCTTTTGTTGGTAACTTTGGATAGGTCGTTCTAGCATTTTGTACACTAATTCCAAACCAAAGGGCTACTACACTATAATATCTATTTATTAATGAACTATTATTATTTATTTTTGTCAAATCAATGCCTAAATCACCGCTTACATTCGTCCAATTTTCTCCATTATTAATACTTTTGTAAACACCTCCTACAGAATTTATTGATCTATTTACACCGCTACCAGTAGCAACAAAACTGGTTTGATCTATACAGTATAAAGTATGAACCCCTGATTCTAACCTAGCAACCATATCTCTTGGCATATTATTAGGTAAACCTGTTCCTTTTTTCTCCCAACTCACTCCTGAATTTGTACTTAAAAACACTCCATGACTAGTTGCTAAAGTTAAAATAGAAGTCGCTTTAGGATTAATAATTATTTTTCCAATATCAGCATTTCTTGGTAAACCATTATCTCTAATAGTAGTCCAAGTTGTCCCTCCATTAGTCGTTTTATAAATAACACCATATTCTGCATAAGGATATCTATAATTAAGATCTCGATTATCTAAAATAGCTTTAGTTCTATGATTGTCTTTTACGTTAAAGAAATCTCCACCACCTACATAAATAATGTTTGCATTTTTAGGATCTATACTTAAAGAAGCTAATCTACTTGTAGCAGGAAAATTATTTACTAATAACCAATCTTTACCTCTATTTGTTGTTTTCAACATTCTACCACGAACGTCGATTACATAACCTAAATCAGGATTTTGTCTTGAAAAATCTATCGCTGTAGATTCTCTTAAATAATCACCATCACCATCTGAATCTTTTAAAGTTTCCCAAGTTTCACCATCGTTACTAGAAAGATAAGCATTGTCTAAATCTGGAAACATGAACATTGTATTATCATCTGTAGGATGAATAAAAAAAGCATCACAATATCCTGAATTCCCAGGTCCCACTTGTTGCCAATTTATAGTGTTTGAAGAAGTACTTTTTGCACTTTTCAAGTCATTGAAATAGTTTGTATCTAATGTTTGTCCGTACCCTTTAGGTAAAACAAAACTTATCAATGCAATTGATATCGTTAATTTTATATTTTTCATTATTTTAATTTTTTATAAACTGAATTGATTTTCTACTAGCAGTTGTTAGACTATAAATACCAGCAGGAAGTTTTGAAACATCAATAGTTTGATTATCTGACAAAATAGCATTAATTGTAGTTACAATTTTACCTGATCTATTTTCTACAATTGTAATTTCACCATCGTCTTTTGTTAAACCAGATACAGCCAAAACATCAGTAGTAGGGTTTGGATATAATTTGATAGTACCTTCATCAGCTATAACGTTGTAGTTTTTCGATAAATTAATGTTTTTCCCCCATACTTCTAATTCACTGATATGTAAAAAATTTGTACCAATTAATTGCACTCTCACATAGCGCCCTTTTCTTCCAATATTTGCCGTTGTAGGTGAAGAAGCTATATCTTTTTGATAATAAACTCCAACATTAGATTGATTTGCTGTTGTTACAATATTTTTAGAGGTGAATGGATTACTAGAAACAAATAATTGATAATTCTGTAATCTATCTTGACAACAAT
Organism: Flavobacterium sp. PL002; assembly: GCF_054165825.1. NCBI lineage: Bacteria > Pseudomonadati > Bacteroidota > Flavobacteriia > Flavobacteriales > Flavobacteriaceae > Flavobacterium > Flavobacterium sp. PL002. The sequence continues at coordinate 187,875 of NZ_CM135110.1, forward strand.
CATCTCTATTAAAAATTTTGATCGTATCAATATCATAATTAGCTCCTAAATCTACTTCTAACCAAGCATTAGCATCTTCAGTTGTGTGCGTAAAATTGTTTCTATTCCCGTCTATCGCTTTAGAAGCTATTAAACTACTATTATAATCGCTAGACTGTGTCGCTGTTTTATTTAGAGCTAAGTTTACCAACTCATTATTTCCGTTAGCATTAGATGGAACTGGTTTATAAACACGTACCCAATCAATTAACATAGTATGATCGGATTCATTAGCAATTTCTGCTGCATTTGGAGTTCTTCCTGCTACTGCTTGCCAATTTTGATCTTCTATATTTATTATTATTTCTAGTTCCTTAGTAATTTGCTTTCCATTATTTAAAAAATTATAAGGATCTATTACACTAGTTGTTGAAAGTGCTTTTGCATTAGCTAAACTAGTTGCAGAAAGTGCTTTTTGATAACCTGACTGTTGCCCTGAAGTAAATTTATCTAGTACTCCATTTGTAAAGCCAGATGGGTAAGTATATTCCCAAATATCATCTATATTTTTAGTTGCAAATACTGTGTTATCTATCGTTCTTACATGTTGACCATCTACATAATATTCAAAAACTGTTGGGCTTTTCCAGTACATTCCTATACGAACCCATTTTCCACCCCATTGTGAAACATCACTTCTTCTCCACCAACTATTCCAATCTGCGGGTTGATAATCTAAGATGTTGTTTTGGTTGCTTCTCTCAAATACATGGTGACTTAGATGTATTCGATCCGAAAAAAAGGAGTTTCTGTTATCATTTCCTTTTCCTCCATAACATTCTAAAATGTCTAATTCTTGTGTGTCATCTGGTGAAAGCATCCAAATATTAGAAGCCATTACAGAGTTCATTACCTTTATTCTTGCTTCCACAAAAACAGGATATATTACTTTTGTATTAGATGTTATACAACCAGAACGAGTAGCGGGTTTTGTGTCTGTAGTACCATTTACTGGATAGGTTTTAAGTTCTCCAGGAACTCTTGAAGCTTTTAGTTTTAAAAAACCTCCTGAAACAGAAACGTTTTCTCTTTTCCATTTTGTTGGTCCAGGACCATCCCATGCATTGTGGTAAAAATTAGTCCATTTCCCTCCTATTGTAGCCGCATTTGGAGTTGGGTTAAAATTATAATTAAAATCGTCTGACTGTGCTGTTTGAAGTTCCCAAACTTTATCTACTCCTGCATTTGCGGGTACTGGAACAGTATTCCAGTCCTGTGCGTTTGAAACGGTGCTTAACAACAAAATTGCTGAAAATTGTATTCCTTTTTTAAAAAATTTCATGTTTTTGTTTGTTTTAAAATGATTATTTGTAAATAGTAACCAAAGAATAAGAAATACTCTTACTCTTTGGTTTTAATAAAGTTTGAGTTTTATTCTTTAATGAATTTCAATGAAACTGGCTGTTTATCATTCTCAATTACAGCGATATAAGTACCTGATGGAAGGTTACTGATGTTTAATGAAATTTCGTTGTCTGTTTTTTGTTTTTCGACACTAATTTTTCTGCCTGAAAGAGCTACAACTGAAATATTTTCTACATTTTCAACTCCTGAAATAATGATAATATCTTTCGCTGGGTTAGGATAAATAGTGATATTAGAGTCTGTTGTTGAAGAAAGTATATTCTTAACTTTTAATGTAGTATTATCAGCAATAATTTTCCACTTTTGATTGCCATTACTTTCAGAATAATTGTAAGTATGAACATTAGTATTCAACGTTCCATTATTTCTATCTAAACCTTGTGTTAAACAATGAGCTGGTTGTAAACCGTAAATTCCATTACCATTTTGCACTACTTTCCATTGCTGATGTGTAGATGTCGCATTTGAATAGGTATTTACTTGAGTGCTATTTTGACAAACCGCATTTGGAACTTCTAAAAATCTGTTTGTTCCTTTATTTTTGATTGTGTATACATTATTTCCTAAATGATTAAAAACCCATTTTTGGTCATTATAAGTTAACGGATCATGCATTACTGCATTGTGATTATCTGCAGCTCTAGAAAGTAATCTTTGATTTGAAGAAGTAGATTCTATAGTATAGTCACCATTTGCAATTAATTGTGTAGTAGGATTTGGAATAATACCACCTTGAATAGTTAAATTTTGAATCTTACTAGCAATTACATTTGTACCATTCATAAGTTGAACAGTAACTGAATAAATTCCTGAAGCCAATGAACTGGTTAAACTTACTGTAAATGCTTTATGACCAAATCCAGCTAAAGCTACATAATCTTGTTCCTTTATTACTTCACCATTACTCTTTTTAATTACAATTCGGATTGTTCTATCAGCATTTGATTTGTACAACACAGGAAATGAATAAGTATTTGCTGCATTTCTTGTACCAATAAAACTCTTAAAATCTACTGATTGTGTAAAGACTGCTTCATTTTCATCATCAAGATTTGTAACTTCATCCACTGGTAATTTTGCATAAGCTCTAATCCAATTATATTGAGAAGCATTAATGTTATTATCGCTTAATTGTGCATTAGTAGGCAGTGGTCTTGCCCAATCATACGTTTCGGTTACCATATTAATTTTCATTGGATCTTTGAAAGGATCAGACACTATATCCGTTCTAAACTTAACAACACCTATAGCATTATTATCTACATAAAAAGCAGCTTCTTTAGCATTTATCCAGTAACAACCGTAAGTATGAAATGCATCTCCTGCCTCTGTACCTCCTCGTAGAGACGCGTCTCCGCCTTGTAAATCTCCATCTCTTATTTCTACCTCATTGTTTCCTCTTGAATAAAATATTTCGGCCGAACCTGGATCTTTGCGTAATCTATAATGCGTATTGAATTTCATTTTTTTTCTAAAATCACTACTAAAGCTACCTGTTCCTCCAATACTCTCAGCAATGTCTAGCTCTTGACTATAAGAGTCATTATTATCAGTAGTTCTAAGTTCGTCTCTTTTTGATGATGAAAGCCAAAAAGTAGTTGACATGTTTATCTTAGATGATTTAAAATTGCATTCATAATAGCCATAAAAGGCACTTTCTCCTTTAGATTGTACCGCTCCTCCTGAAATTGTATAGCCACTTTGAGTTCCTGCAGGTACTCCTGGATTATTTCGTATAACCATATTCCCTCCTGTAACACTTACCGTATTTGGATTAAAATAGGCTGGCTTTCTTCCTTGCCAACCAGAGAAGGTATTATTCCATTTATTAGCATTAAGACTTGTACCGTTAAATTCATCTGAATATTGATCGTTTCTAACCCAACGCTGCCCTAATTCTGGTTCAGGTGGCTGGGAGTAAACTAAATTCATTAAACACATAAAGACTATTAAAAATAGTTTTTTATAAGATGTATTATTTTTCATAATTGTTTTTATTTTAAATAAAAAACTCGTTAGCTATTTTATCTAGAATCAAAAAAAACTTTGATGCCATAAAAACAACTAACGAGAAAATAAATTTTACTATTTTTTTATAACTTGAATCCCTTTATTACCGTTTATAGAAACAAAATAAGTACCTTCTTTCAAAGTAGAAAAATCAACAACTTCATTTTCTGATTTTGCTTTGAATTGTAATTTCTTGTTTCCTGAAAAATCATAAACACTTACCTTATCACCTATTTGCAAACCAGAAACTGTAGCATTGTCACGAATAGGATTAGGATAAACCATTATTTTTAATTCGTTATTAGCTATAATTCTACTTGCGGTTGTACAAGCTACATTTAAAATTATTTTTGGTGCATTTGCCCCTTCTTTAGAAGAAAATGAAACATCATTACCTCCTGTTTGTTTAACAATTAGAGTTATTGTTTCCCCAGATTTCAATCCTGATAATGCCCATTCGTAGGATTGACCAATATTATAATTTGTGTTTAATGTTCCTATTGAAGTCTCTTCATTTGGTTTATTAGTTGAAGTAATCGCTCCTTCTGTCCAAGTATTTGAGTTTCCTTTAAAAATCTCTATTAATCCATTACCACTATCTGATGATACTGTAAGAACTAATTTTGCATTAGTAATAGCAGCTGTAACTGTAGGAACTACAAATTTTAAATACGATACTCTTTTTCCGCTTTCTACTCTTAAATCTCCAGTATTAAAACGTGTAGTACCTTGTAAATAAGCATCATCAGATGCAGGTGCTGTTACTTGACTTACACAATCGTTTCCATTTCCGTTTCCGTCACCTGAACCACTACCTGAACCCTCTCTTTTTACGATCAATGCAACCCAGTCATTATTATCAGGAGCAACCAAATTTGTTCCTAAAGTTGACTTTGAAGTTAAGTCTCCACCAACTCTTGGGTTGTACCACTGTACATCGTAATTACTATTTCCTGTAGGTAAGTTTAAAGTAACTGAACCCCCATTTGTTCTATAAATTGCATAAGCAACTCCTGCATTGGCAAATACAAAATCACTAGAATCTGAAGTCAATTCATCAGAACTAACCATATCTATCATATAAGATTGCATGTATTTATAGAAAAAGTCTAAGGCATAACTTCCTTGTTTGTATAAATCACCTCTTAATCTATGGTTTTGATTATTGATGTCACCATCTGTCTCAGTGTAACCGTAATAGTATTCTACTCCAGTTCCTCCAGCCATCAAAGATCCCCATAAAACATCTTTTCTTATTGATGCAGCACTTGCAACACGAATACCTTCTCCAGCACTTCCTTGTTCATCATTTGCAACCACCCATTTTTTACCAGCATTTCTAGATTTCTCTAGCCATCTCTTAACATCGTTATGAACTTTATTTTTATCTGTTTGAATAGAAGCTCCTGTTATGTTAGTGTTACCTAATAAGGGATTGTATCTTTTATCTTGTTCACCAGGAAAAGTATGAATCACAATATTATGACTATAGGGATCAATACTTTTAATGTAAGTTGCAGTTGCTTTTGCTACATCATCTGGAAGAGTAGTTTCTTCAGTTAAATTCCAGTTTAAAGCTAAATGGTGTCCAAACCTTGCAATAAGTTCTCTGTAGTATAATTTTCGTTCTCTACCCAAAGTATTACCATCCATGAAGTTATCGTTTTCAGTCTCCATAGTTTTAAAATGCAAATACAATCCTTTTTTATCAGCATATTCCATTATTTTCTCCCATTGAGCTAATTTTGAAACATCAAAACGATCCTTGTGCATTTTATTCCATTGTCCCCCACGATCAGTACTTTCATAATCAGTAGTTGTACCCATTAAAATATGAGGAAAAACAGCTCCGTCATCTCCACCTGTATTCCAGGTTAAGAATGACATTGAATTTGCACCTTGACTTGACAAATAATTTACTGCCCCTAATAATCCTTTACCTTTTCCGCCATTCCATGTGTAGGCACTAGCATCTGCAGCTACATAGTCAATTAAATGACTCTCCCATGTTTTGTTTCCAAATTTATTAAGATTGTTTTTAAAATTTGGAGTAGCATCAAAATCAGCATAATTAAATGCATTTTCTGGTGAATCGGCACCTGCTTTAGTAAACCAAGGACCATTTGGGTTCGCCGGATTTGTTCCAACAAACCTTAAATAATGTTCTCCAACATATTCAAGTCTCCCTAGGTTTTTATTCCTAAAATCTTTACCTGATTTGTCAGATTCTGTGATAACCATACTTCCTGAAGTACCATCCATAAATCCTCCACTAACACCACCACCATTGATAGCCACATTGGATCCTGATTTAAATGATGCTTTCCAATTCCATTTTCCTGTTTGATCTGGTGCAAAGTTTACTCTCCATTTATTTCCCGCTACGCAGCTGTTATTCTCTGCATCACCACAAGCGGCAAAATAACCAGGAACAGTGTAACTTTTATTACTTGATTCGTGAGTAAAAGTAATTTCGAATCTATAATCCGAAAACGGATTAGGAGTTGCCGTTTCGTTTGTGTTAGGTCCATTAAAAGTCAATGAAACCTTGTGCCACCTTTTTAATTCTCCTTCAGGAGTTTGAGCGTTTAGCATTAATCCATATAGGAATAACAATGCTACAAAACTAAAGTTTAGTTTTTTCATGATAGTTACTTATTTAATTATTAAAATTTATTCTTTATTGAATTTACTATTACATCAGTTATAGTAAACTTAATTGCCTAATCGTAATTCGATTATTCTATTCATAAGTACTTATGAAACACAATTATTTTCCTAAAAATTTATTCAAATTAATTTTATAACTGCCCAAGATTATAACATTAATTTAATAAAGCTCGTCTTCATTAATTACGATAACCACTTTAAAACCTATTTTGTGTATAATTCAAAATAAAGTCAAATAAAATGATATAAACCCATAATTTACTACCACATAAACACTTTGTTTTATAATTTAGTATTTATCAAGTAAAATTTAACATAAATAGATTACTCATAAAACTAAGTAAAGACCTATTTTTATACCGTATTTACTAGCTTTTCTAGACTATTTGTTCTTGTTTTTTTTTTTTTTAATAAAAAAGATTTTAATGTTTATATTGACTTCTTTTAGTCTTCACTTATGTATTTTAATTCAAATAAAAATGTAAAAAACAAGTCTATTAAATTTAATGACATTTTTAAATTAATTGTCATAATTCTCGCTATTTTAGAAATCTACATTAACCGCAAGTAAGTTTTAAAATCAACTAAATTATTTTTATATACGACTTTATTTCTTTAAAAAGTCTTAAAATAACACCTAAAAGAGTTAAGAAGAACACTAAAATGGATATAGTCCTTTAATATTTTAGTCACTATATATACAAATTACTATAAAAAAAAGGTGCTTTATAATTTTTATACAAAACACCTTTTTTTATTAACCAACTCTACTTTAATACAACCTGTTTTTATAGCAAGACTTCGAGGGAAAATATTTTACTTTTGCCAAGGAAACTACATTACACTTTAAAAACAACATCCAGCACTAAAAAAATTAAAACTCAATTCATTGTTTACAATCAACACTGGAATAAATGTTTTTTTCGCTATTATTTAAAACAACATGTGTGCAGTATGTATCAACAATAAGCCATAATCTATTTACCCTTGAAGGAACATACTCATTATCATTTAGTTAATTTTATTTATACAAATCACTAATGTTTGTTTTTTTAATTTATAGTTTTTTTTTAAGTGTAACTTACTTTTTCAGTTGTCCAATATACTTTTAAAATGGAGGAAGATTGTCGTCGTTAGCATTAATAACTTTTGTTTACTACTATTTAGTCGACTTTCTCACTTGTAACAAATTTACTCTTAGCTATTTGTTGTAAAACGAATAGTATTTAATTCGTAAAATTTCATTTGCTTTTATAGTACATTTTTTAAAATCTTGGAACAGTTAAAATAAAACACATTCAGTTAGCTAAAAAACAGAAAACAACCGGAGAGCACTGAAAAAAATCCTTAAATACAAAAAATTGTAAAAAACAAAAAAAGAGCATAAACGTTAATGTTTATGCTCTTTTAGTTTGTTTTAAACCTTTGTGTTATTAGAAAATTAAATTAGAGTAAAAAAAAATTAAATCAAATCCTTATTTGATGTTTTAATAAGAACTTTTTAAAAAGAAGTTTTTTTTGTTACCCTCTACCACCGTTTCCTTTTTTTGTTTAACTATTCACAAGCAACTTTATCAAACTTATACTTTACTCTTTCAAAATCAATAGGTTTGCCTTTTACAAAGTAAGAAGCGCCCATAGTCGTTTGGATTTCTCCATTTCCTAATATTAGTTGGTCTCCTTTTTTCAAGAAGGCCATTGGATTTTTATATGTTTTCTCTTTGTAATCTCCTTGAATAAAAGTATAACTTGCATAAAGCGTGTCGCCTTTAAATTCTCCTGCAAGATTCCCTTGTTTAGTGGGCATGTTCTCGATGGTCATCGTCATATCTCCAGTTATTTCGCCACTCTCTAAGGTGTTTAATTTTAACATCAAAGTATCTTGTTCATAAATCGCCTGATAGCATTCTGAGCTCACTGATTTCTGAACAGCTAGTTCTGATGGTGTTTCTGCTGGTATTTCTGCTTTTTCTTCTTGATTATTTTTGCAACTTTGAAGCCCTATACAAGATAGCGCCAGACAAAAAAGGCTGATTTTTTTCATATTGTTTATTTTAAATTACTATTTAGTTAAGGCGAAAGCCTAAGCTAATTTAAGCATAATTCTTAAAAAAAGGGGCAGCCTATTGCAACTATTTTTATAATCTCTTTGAGAATCTCTAAATCAATCTGTCAACAATTATTAAAACATAAAAATAAAGTAGGATTTCAATACGAATACTATCTTTGCCAGGATGAATATACTAATAATAGAAGACGACACGACCATTAGCCAGAACATAAGTTTGGCTTTAAAATCAGAACAAAAAAATGAAAATAAAGATTGATAAATTCGTTATCGCCATAGTTATTACCCTTTTTCTATCGTACTTATTTCCGCAGTTTGGGGGTAAATCAAGTCCGTTAGATTTAGACAAAATGGCGAGTATAGGAATTTCACTGCTGTTTTTTTTCTACGGACTTAAATTAAGCCCGGAGCAAATAAAAAGCGGATTGGTAAACTGGAAGCTGCATCTGTTGGTGCAGGCTTCCACTTTTTTACTATTTCCTATAATTGTATTGTTGTTTTATCCTTTAATGCAAACAGAAAATACTAAAACCATTTGGTTGGCTTTTTTCTTTATCGCTTCCCTTCCATCTACTGTTTCATCAAGTGTGGTCATGGTTTCGATCGCAAAAGGAAACATTCCTGCAGCCATTTTTAATGCCAGTATTTCGGGATTGATTGGGATAGCGATAACACCATTATGGATGGGTTTATTTTTGAATAGTAAAGCGGCTAATTTCGATTTGAGCACCATCTATTTTAAATTAATCACAGAAGTTTTGGCTCCTGTAATTGTTGGACTGCTATTGCACCGTTTTCTAGGAAAACTAGCTGCTAAGTACAACAGCTACTTAACGACCTTTGACAAATCAGTAATTTTATTAATCATCTATAAAACCTATGCCACTTCATTTGAGGAAGGTATTTTTAGCATTTTGAGCCTAACAAACCTTGCTCTTATTGCAATATGTGTGCTGGCATTATTTTATTGCGTTTATCTTACCATTGGTTTAGTTGCTAAAAAACTAAATTTCAAACACGAGGATCGCATTACAGCACAATTTTGTGGAACTAAAAAATCGCTCGTTCACGGAACTATTTTTTCGAAAATACTTTTTCAAAATGTGGCTGCCATGGGAATTATCCTCTTGCCCCTGATGATTTTTCACGGAATACAGATTTTTGTTATTAGTATCATTGCTAATAAATATGCCAAAGAGTAACACCCATTAATTCTTACACACAGCTTAAGTATTTGTTAATAGAAGCCAGATTTAAAAACGACTTGATTAATTTTGTATAGCAATAAATCATACCCTAAAATCTATTTTTTATTAATGAATCATCTTGACAAAGCTAATTTTATCGAACAAGACACTTTTATCTATTGCCTAGAAGGCGTTGCTGATGTAGAAATAGCAACAGAAACTGAGGTAGTCGTTAATTTAGAGCAACTCGCTTTTAACTATGGTGTGGCAAGTATTTATAAAACTTGTGATACTATTGAAGGGCTTGAGGACAGCTTGAATGCCTTGATTTATGATGACCATGGTTTCAAGGATTACGAAATCATCTATCTCGTTATGAAAGGCGAAGACAATAGCATTTGCTTGAATGATTATTTCTACACTCTTGATGAAATAGCCGAAATTTTTGAAGGTAAATTAACTGGTAAAATAGTTCATTTTGCCAATTCAAAAGTCCTAGACTTAAGCTCAGACGAAGCACAGTTTTTTATAGATGTTACTGGCGCCAAAGCCATTTCAGGCTATGGTACCGCATTTAATAGTTTGACGAGTATTAATCTTGACAAAGCATTTTTTAGTTTTTTTAAGGAGAATGATAACGTATTTGAAATCGTAGAAGAGCTGCATCAGAAAAATTACGATTTGTGTAAGCTACTCGATTTTAGATTGTATTACTAAAATCACAAGGAACTTCTTGTTGTAAAAGCCGTTTACTAATTTCCTTTTTGCTTTCGCCAAAGCGCAAATTCTGCTACCCATTTTTCGTTTGTTGCTGGATACAAACCTATCACGGCGTTTCCTTGCTGTACTTTTTCTAGCACAAAATCTTCAAACAAGGTCATTTCGATACATTCACTAGCTACTTCGTCAACAATATGTGCGGGAATTACCATCACACCATCATCATCACCCACAAGAACGTCACCCGGAAAAACGGCTACATCACCACAGGCAATTGGTACATTTATGTCTAGCGCTTCATGTAACGTGAGGTTGGTGGGAGCACTTGGTCTTGAATGATAGGAAGGGATGGCGAGCTTAGCAATATTAGCCGAATCTCTAAAACCACCGTCTGTTACAACTCCTGCAACACCACGTACCATTAATCTAGTTACTAAAATGTCGCCACCTGAAGCCGCGCGTGCATCTTTGCGACTATCAATTACAAGCACATGACCCGCAGGACAATTCTCTACCGCCACACGCTGCGGATGATCGGCATTTCTAAAAACGGTAATTGGGTTGCGGTCTTCACGAGCTGGGATTGATCGCAACGTATACGCCTCGCCTACCATATTAGGTTTCCCTAATTGTAATGGTTTTACATCTTGAATAAACTGGTTTTTAAACCCTTTTTTAAACAAGCAAGTTGCGATTGTTGGCGTACTTATTGTTTGTAATTTCGCTTTGGTTGCTGCTGATAATCCTGCCATTTGTAGTGCTATTTAATAATAAACTAAGGTATGCTTTTTTTGGTTAACCAATTAGAGTCAATGTAGATTTTAATTTGAATAGTTTAAAATAACCTTAAAAAAGGTTGCTTTCTTTCAAGTGGAAGAATTGTATACTAACTTTATCAAAAATTAAAATGATGCAAAACACCTATTCTCTTGTTTTTCAACCAACACCAGAAATAGTAGCAGAAATAAGCGTTTTAAAAGAGCGTTTAGCAACCAAAATTGGCTGGTATAACAGTAAAAATTCCTTGGCGCACATTACCATCGGTGAATTTGTAGCATCCGATGAGCAGTTAGCAATCATAACAAAACAAGTAACTCGAATAGCAGATTCGGTTTCAGCAGTTCCAGTAATTTTAGAACACTATGGAAGTTACCCTAACGGTGCCTTTTTCATAGCCCCAAATGCTATTTCTAAACAAGCACTAGTTCCTATTATGAAACGTTTTCATAAGGAGATACGTTTTTCTATCACTCATAAAAGTGTAGATCCACATGTATCTATTGCTAGAAAATTAACTGCTGATAAACTTATCATTGCAAATGAGTTGTTTACATCGGTTGCAATGCATTTTCTTTGTGAAGCAGTAATTTTAAGAAGATTTGATGTTGATGCTAAACAATTTGAAGTTATTGCGAGTTTCAACTTCAATGGAAATACTAAAATGGAAGTTATTCAAACGTCGTTGTTCTAGATAATAATAAAACCCAAGGAGCTTTATTAACGTAAATGTTGTCAGGAAATAAATTTTAAATCGTCCATTAAATTAAATATCTTTATGAAAAACAATATGCGTGTTCAATTAATCATAATAAGTTTCTTTTTTTCGATAGCAATTGCAGCTCAAAGTACAATTCCTAAAGTTTTGAAATTACTGAATAAAGAATCAGTTCCTTATATTATGGTAGATGCTTTAAATGAAACTGATAAGTTTGTATTTCTCGACGCTAGAGAGCTTAATGAGTACAATGTAAGTCATATTAAAAATGCTGTGTTCATAGGCTATGACCACTTTGAGAATGAAAAGGTAACCACTATTATTAAAGATAAAAACACACCCATTGTAGTGTATTGTTCCATAGGTGTACGTAGTGAAAACATAGGAGAAAAATTGCAAAAGCTAGGTTACACTAAAGTTTTCAACCTTTACGGTGGAATATTCGAATATAAAAATAAGGGTAGAAAGGTAGTCAACAATCAAAATAAAGAAACAGATAGTGTGCATACTTTTAATAAAAAATGGAGCAAGTATTTAACTAAAGGGAAGAAAATATATGAAAACTAAGGCATTACTTATTTTTACACGAAACCCTGAGTTAGGCAAAGTCAAAACTAGATTAGCAAAAACAATTGGAGATGAAAATGCTTTAACGGTTTACAAAGACTTGTTGTTGCATACTAAGAATGTAACGCATGCCATTGACTGTGATAAATTTGTGTTTTATGATACTGCAATAATAAATGATGATATTTGGTTAGATGAATTTTATATTAAAAAACTTCAGGCAAGTGGTGATTTAGGAGACCGAATGCAGCAGGCTTTTGATTCTCTTTTTGGAATGGGTTATAAACATTGCGTAATTGTAGGCAGTGATTTATTTGATTTAAGAGCTTCACAAATCGAAATGGCATTTAAAAAATTAGAAAATAACGATGCCGTACTAGGTCCTGCAGAGGATGGCGGTTATTATTTATTGGGTTTAAACCAAAGCAATAAAGACGTATTTCAGAATAAAGAATGGGGAACAGCTACGGTATTTGAGGCGACAGTAAATGATTTAGAAGGTAAAAAAGTTACTTTATTAGAAACCTTAAACGATATTGATACTTTTGAAGATTTGAGTCGCAGTGATTATAATTGTAGCCTTTTTGAAAATAAAATAAAAGTAAAGCATAATTAAAAAATGAATAAATACATAGACTTAATAATCAACTCGTACAGCGGATATTTTAATTACTTAAAAGAGGAAATTCTATACTGGAAATGGGACAACTATTTCTATGGTTTAATTGCGATTTCATTAGTGGTATGGCTTCTTGAGATTTTGTTTCCTTGGCGAAAAAAACAAGCCATTTTTAGAAAAGATTTCTGGTTGGACTTATTCTACTTATTTTTTAATTTTTTCTTACTTAATTTGATTCTGCTTATTGCTTTGTCTAATATTACTTCGCAACTTATAAATGACTTTTTATCACTTTTTGGTTTTGAGTTAACATCAATTCAGCTTTTTTCTCTATCTCAATTACCTACACCACTAGCGTTGTTTGCGTTTTTTATGATAAGTGATTTCCTCCAATGGACGGTTCATATACTATTGCACCGCATACCTTTTTTATGGAAAATACATAAAACCCACCATAGCATTAAAGTGATGGGGTTTGCAGCTCATTTTAGATACAACTGGATGGAACCTATTGTGTACAAATCAATATTGTATCTTCCTATTATTTTAATAGGTGGTGTGGATCTTCAAGATGTTTTTATCGTTCATTTTATTACAATTGCTATTGGTCATTTAAACCATGCTAATATAGGTTGGGACTATGGCTATTTAAAATACATTTTAAACAATCCTAAAATGCACATTTGGCATCACAGTAAAGAAATGCCTAATAAATATGGAGTGAATTTTGGCATCTCGTTGAGTTTATGGGATTACCTATTTAAAACAAATTATATCCCAACTGACGGTAGAGATATTGAACTTGGATTTAGTGACGAAAACGAATTTCCTAAAGATTTTATTCATCAAGAATTCTATCCTTTAAAAAAATAATTATTTTTTTTTGTCAGGAAACATAAAGGCTGCAGTCTCTTATAATAAGAACACAAAAAACAAAAACAAAATGAAAAAATTATTATACAGCTTAATGCTATTGCCTTTACTTTCTTGCGGAAAAACAAAAAGTAATGTAGAATTGCCTGCTCAGGAAACTCAAATTACAGTCACAGATGATGCAAAAAACATAAGCCATTCAAAATGGAATACATTATTACAAAGAAATGTAAGTGCTAATGGAACTGTAAACTACAAAGGGTTTCAAAAAAACAGTGGAGAACTACAGTCCTACTTAAATGAATTAGCTGCTAACGTACCTACAAAATACACCTCACGCAATGCTACACTTGCCTACTGGATTAATGCTTACAATGCCTTTACAGTAAAATTAATTTTAGACAATTACCCTACTAAAAGTATTAAAGATATTAAAGATCCTTGGGGACAAAAATTCTTTACTCTAGGAAATAAAAAATACAGTTTAGAGGAAATAGAGCATGAAATATTGCGTAAAATGGGAGAACCAAGAATTCATTTTGCTATTAACTGTGCATCATTTTCATGTCCTAGTTTATTGAACGAAGCCTATACTGAAAGTAAGCTAAGTAATCAACTGAGCGCTGCTTCAAAAAGATTTATTAATGATAAATCAAAAAACACAATCACAGCAAACAAAGTAGAAATTTCAAAAATATTTGATTGGTTTGAAGGAGATTTCAAGAAAAAAGGATCCGTTATCGATTTCTTAAATCAGTACAGTACTACTAAAATTAATAGTAACGCTAAAATTAGTTACAAGGACTATAACTGGAGCTTGAATGAATAAGCTTTCGATCATCATTCCTGTTTTAAATGAAATAAGTACAATAGCAACTACAATAGCACATCTTGAAAAAGTACTTTCAAAAAAAATAGCTTATGAAATCATTATTGTAGATGGCGGTAGTATTGACGGCACTATTGAAAAAATAAAAGCCAATGATGCTTTAAAATTAGTTTTATCTAAAAAAGGGAGAGCTAAACAAATGAATACAGGAGCAAATAGTGCTTCAGGAGATATTTTGTATTTTTTGCATTGTGATAGCTTTCCGCCACAAGATTTTGATTTAGCTATTATTAGCCAAGTTAGCCAAGGAAATAAAGCGGGTTGTTTTAGAATGGAATTTAATGATAACCACCCCGTTTTAAGACTATCGCAATGGTTTACAAGGATAAATCATATTGCTTTTAGAGGTGGTGATCAATCGCTATTTGTTACAACGCAACTATTTCAAGACATCAAAGGATTTAATGAAGAGTATGTAATTTATGAAGACAATGATATTATTAGTAGGCTTTATGCAAAAAAACAATTCGTTGTTATCCCGTTAACACTCTTTACATCATCAAGAAGGTACCGTCAAAATGGTGTTTGGCGATTACAATATCATTTTGCGATGATTCATTTTAAACGGAAATTAGGTCACAGTCCAGAGCAGCTGCTCAATTATTACAAACAGAATATCCTATAATAAAAGCTTACAAAAACAAACAATTAAATTTAAGAGAATCATTATGAAGAAAATTGCCACTACCCTATTAATCGCTACTTTAGTACTTGTAGGCTGTAAAAAGAAGGAAGAAAACGAAACTTTTGCATCGAAAACAGAAAAAGCACACGAAAAAGAACAGTTCGCAAATAAACAAGCAATTTCATATGATATAGTATTAGATTTTGGTGGAAAAGAAAGACTGAATGCTACTATTACCACCCTAACGAATTCTGCTGAAACCATAATAGCATTAAAAGATGGTTCTAAAATCATTACAAACAAAGACAAAGTGTACTACTCTCCTACTTTTGAAAATGAGGAATCTATTCGTTTTGATGCTTATACCTGGAATTATTTTTTCCTTTTTCCATATAAGTTAAACGACCCAGGAACTATCTGGAATGCGTATGACAATAAAGAGAAAGACAGTGAAAATTACTTAACCGAAAAATTATCATTCAAATCAGGTACAGGAGATGCTCCAGATGATTGGTATGTAGTTTATGCTGACAAAAAAACAAACTTGATTGAAAAAGCCGCTTACATTGTGAGCTTAATGTCTGGTAAAGAAGAAGCTGAAAAAAACCCACATGCCATTCAATATTTAGATTATAAAAAAGTTGACGGAATTCCAGTTGCTACAAAATGGGTTTTCTGGGGATGGAAAGAAGGACAAGGACTTACTGATGAGTTGGGTCATGCTACTTTATCAAATATTAAATTTATTACCGTAGATGATACTACTTTTAAAATTGGAGAAAATTTTAAAACCAAATAAGAAACTATTACGTAAGTACTAATATAAAGTTTGCGTCTCACTCTCAAATTTTTTAATAAACTCTAAATATGGAACATATTGTCATTATTGGTAACGGAATTTCAGGAGTTACACTAGCACGCCATATTCGAAAAAAATCGAATTCTAAAATAACAATTGTCTCTGCTGAGCATGAATTTTTCTTTTCAAGAACAGCATTGATGTATGTTTTTATGGGACACATGAAGTTGGAACACACACAACCTTATGAAAACAACTTTTGGAAAAAGAATAATATCGATTTAAAACAAGGATTGGTGACTGCTGTAGTTCCTGCGTCAAAAGAAATTTTGTTAGAAAATAACATACGTATTCCTTATGACAAGTTAGTTCTTGCAACGGGTTCAAAACCTAATAAATATGGTTGGCCAGGACAAGATTTACAAGGTGTTACTGGTTTGTACCACAAGCAAGACTTAGAGGCGTTAGAAAAATGGGCTCCTACTACTAAACGTGCTGTAATTGTTGGCGGAGGATTAATAGGAATTGAACTTGCTGAGATGTTGCGCGCTAGAGATATTGCAGTTACTTTCTTGGTTCGTGAAAATAGTTTCTGGAGTGGTGTTTTGCCTTCTGGCGAAAGCCAAATGATTAACCGACATATTTTAGAACATCATATTGATTTGCGTCTAGAAACAAACCTGGTAGAAATACTTTCGGATGATAAAGGACATGTTAAAGCAATTGTCACTGATAAAGGAGAGACAATAGACTGCGAAATTGTAGGATTGACTGCAGGTGTATCACCTAATGTTGATTTCTTAAAAGACTCTGGAATTGAATTAGGTCGTGGGGTTCTTGTGAATCGTTTTTTAGAAACAAATAGTAAAGACATTTACGCTATAGGTGATTGTGCTGAGCAACATGAAGGCATTGATCAACGTCGTCCTATAGAGGCCGTTTGGTATACCGGTAGAATGATGGGCGAAGCATTAGCGCAAACTTTAACGGGTACGCCTACGCAATATAAACCAGGGCATTGGTTCAATTCGGCTAAATTTTTAGACATTGAGTACCAAACTTACGGATGGGTTTGGGCTAAAGCTAAAGAGAATGAAACCCATTTTTACTGGGAACATACTGGTGGTAAGAAAGCAATTAGAATATCCTTTGATAAAAACAGTCGTGAATTTCTTGGAATAAACACTTTTGGAATCCGTATGCGTCATGAGTTTTTTGACAAAGTGCTTACAGAGAAAAAAACGGTTGATTATGTGATGCATCATTTAGCAGAAGCTAATTTTGATCCGGAATTTTTTACAAGTTACAATAAAGAAATACAAGCACAGTTCACAAGCGCTTTCAATGGATTAAAAACAGAATAAAATGAGTAAATCAGTAGAAAATATATCGATAGCATCCCATGAGAATAACTCCATGGATAGTGTTCAAAAAGCAGCTATCTCACTAGGGTTAGTTGGCTTATTCATAATGGCATTAGCATTATTCAATGTTAATTTCCCAAATAAAGGAATCTGGTTAGCAGGAGCTATAATTGCAATATTTGCAGGAATAATACTCTATGCAAACAGAACGTATTTAAACCAACCCGAAGGAATAAAAAACAATGGTGTTTGGCACAAATCATTAACTAGCAAAGGAAATTGGGCTTGGATGATTGGAATTATTCTTACCTCATTTTATGTGGTTTTGTATTGGTTTCCAAAGTATTTAGGTCTTGGAGAAAACGGAGCTGCAAACAGCGGAATAGTAGGTTTCTTTGATCCTTTAAGCATTATATTAAACGGAAAACCTGCAAGCCAATGGTTTGTATATGGTACTTTATACACTATTGCTATTTTAGGTTTAGGATATAAATTCATATTAAAATACCGTCATAACAAATACCAACTAGTACGTACGTTATCAGTGATGTTTTTCCAACTTGGATTTGCATTCTTGATTCCTGAAATTCTAGAAAAAATGAATCCTGACAAAGCTTATTTTGCTAAGGATTTAAAGAACATGTGGCCTTTAAACTATTATTTCTTTAATGACTGGCATCTTAAAGCCATGCTTGATGGAGGAAATTTAGGAATGTTCATGTTGGTTTTTGGAATTGCGATGATTTTTATTATCTCCCCTATTCTTACTTATTTTTACGGTAAGAGATGGTATTGTTCATGGGTTTGTGGTTGTGGTGGACTAGCTGAAACAGCTGGAGATAGCTTTAGACATTTATCAAATAAATCAACAGTTTCATGGAAAATTGAACGTTGGATGATTCATAGTGTTCTTGTATTCTCCTTTGTAATGACAATTGCTGTAATTTTTACTTTCTTGTCTAACAACCCCGAAATGAGTTTTATCACTAGAGGGCAATTCATTTGGGGCATCGTAATTTTTCTGGTTGTTTTCACATCTGCCTTGTATATTTTCAAAAGAAAAGACATGGATAAAGATGCGATTTATACTATGGTTTCGTTAGTAGTTATAATTATTATATCTTTGCTCCTCAATTATTTTTCTGGAAATCAAAACATTCTGTTTTTAGATAGTAATTCGTTAAGAGAATGGTATGGTTTTGCTATAGGTGCTGCGTTTAGTGGTGTAATAGGTGTTGGGTTTTATCCAATACTAGGAAACCGTGTGTGGTGTCGTTTTGGTTGTCCTATGGCAGCTATATTAGGACTACAACAACGCTTATTTTCGAAATTTAGAATTACTACTAATGGCGGACAATGTATTTCATGTGGAAACTGTTCAACATACTGCGAAATGGGAATTGATGTTCGTAGTTATGCTCAAAAAGGAGAGAATATCGTGCGTTCTTCTTGTGTAGGTTGTGGTGTTTGTTCAGCGGTGTGCCCACGTGGAGTACTAAAATTAGAAAATGATACTCCTGCGGGAAGAATCAACTCTAATGAGATTTTACTAGGAAATGATGTAGATTTAATGGATTTAATAAACCAAAAATAAATATAAAATTTCAAATGAAAAAAATTACTCTAACGCTTTGCTTTTTTGCTCTAACTTTTATTTCACGGGCACAGACTACACAATTATTTTTTGAACAAACTTCAGAATTTCTAAAGAAAAATGTAAGCCCTGAAGGTAAAGTAGATTATTTTACTATTAAAAAAAGTCCTGGAGAGCTCATCTATATTTTAAGTAACATAGAAAAATTAGACACTAAATTTAGTGACAAAAAATTAGCCAAAGCATTCTGGATAAATGTGTATAACCTTGAAGTTATTAGAGCAGTTGTTGATTTATATCCAGTACCAACTGTAGAAAAAGTACCTGGTTTTTTTGATGCAACTCCTTTTACTGTTGGTAATCAACAATTGACACTTAATGATATACAAAACGTTATTCTTAGAGATTTATTCTTTGATTCAGCAGTACATTTTACTTTAGCATGTGGTGCAAATGGTGGAGCTCCACTCTTAAATACAGCGTACATCCCTAGTAAAATTGACGAGCAAATTAAACATCAAGCAACTTTAGTAATTAATTCAAAAGACTATTTCTATATTAATAAAGACTTAAAAATTATCGAACTACCTAAAATATTTGAATGGTATAAAAAAGATTTTGCCGTTAACTATTTTAATGAAATCGATTTTATAAATCTTTTTTTAGAAAAAAAAATAGATAATACATTAACGGTGAAAACCTATGACTTTGACTGGTCTTTAAACAAAATATAACTTTATTTAGAAAGTGTTTTTTGTTTGACCATTAATAAATACAAACAAAATGATCAAATCTCTTTTCTTACTTATTTTATTCTCTTTTTCACCTGCTACTGTAGAAAAAACCTATTTTAAAAATTATTTTGAAAATGGTAATTTGAAATCAGAAGGATGGATATCACAAAATCAAAAAGTTGATTACTGGTATTATTATTATGAGAATGGAACTAAGAAATCAGAGGGTCACTTTGAAGCAAACAAAAAAATCAATTGGTGGTTGTTTTATAATCAAAACGGTACCATTGAGAAAAAAGTTGAGTTTAAAAACAACATCCAAGAAGGGCTTTGTTTAATCTATAAAAACGGAGACCTTGTTAAAGGAGAACAATTTACAAAAGGGATAAAAACCAAAGAATGGAATTCTATTTCAGCATATAAAGAAGACAATCCCTGAATAAAAAATTAATGAATAAAATAAAAGTAATTATACCTGCTTACAATGAAGAAAAAGCGATTGCAAATGTCATTCGTGATATTCCAAATTGCGTTTCTGAAATAATTGTAATCAGCAATAATTCTACAGATAATACGATAACAGTGGCCCAAAATGCTGGTGCCACTGTATTATCTGAAAATAGAAAAGGATATGGATATGCCTGTTTAAAAGGGCTAGAGTACATTTCCAAACAAGAAATTAAGCCAGACATTATTGTATTTCTAGATGGCGATTATTCTGATTATCCAGAAGAGCTTACTAAGCTAATTGCCCCTATTGTAAACGACAATATTGATTTTGTTATAGGCGCTCGAGTAGCACGTTTAAGAGAAAAAAACTCCATGACACCACAACAAGTTTTTGGTAATTGGTTGGCAACTTTTTTAATGAAAATATTATTTAAAGCAACATTTACTGATTTAGGTCCTTTTAGAGCCATAAAGTATGATAAATTACTCGCTTTGAATATGGAAGATAAAACCTATGGTTGGACTGTTGAAATGCAACTTAAAGCATTAAAACAAAAAATGTCATATGTAGAAATCCCTGTTAGATATAAAAACAGAATAGGAGTTTCTAAAATTTCAGGTACTGTAAAAGGAACTTTTATGGCTGGAATAAAAATAATAGGTTGGATTTTTAAATACACTTATAAATAAAACCTAAAAGGTTAAAAAATACCATGCTACAGCTTTCTTACATTATCGTAATCCTTTACGCAATCTCTATTTTACTTGTCTTTTTTTATAGTTTAGCACAGTTCAATTTACTGTTAAATTATCTTAAAAGTAAAAAAGTTAAGGACGAATCCATACAATTTGACTTTTCAAATATTGAAGAAATTCCTTATGTTACCATACAACTCCCTATTTATAATGAAAAATACGTTATCGAGCGTTTATTAACAACGATCGCACAACTTAATTACCCTAAAGAGAAACTAGAGATACAAGTTTTAGACGACAGTACTGATGATAGCGTACTTGAAACTGCAGCGCTAATCAAGCAAATTGCTGCTACTGGAATTGATATTACACAAATACAAAGAACCAATAGATCCGGTTTTAAAGCAGGTGCTTTAAAAGAAGGGTTGGTTCATGCAAAAGGCGAGTTTATAGCAATTTTTGATGCCGACTTTGTACCTCAAAAAGATTGGCTTTACAAAACGATTCCGTATTTTAAAGATCCTAAAATTGGTGTCGTTCAAACACGTTGGGGGCATTTAAACCGTGACTATTCCTTACTTACAAAAATTCAAGCATTTGCACTTGATGCCCACTTTACCTTAGAACAAGTGGGACGAAATTCTAAATCCCACTTTATCAATTTTAACGGTACCGCTGGAGTATGGAGAAAAGAATGTATTCTTGACGCAGGAAATTGGGAAAGTGATACACTTACTGAAGATCTTGATTTGAGCTATAGAGCCCAATTAAAAAACTGGAAATTCAAATATTTAGAGCAAGTAGAAACTCCAGCTGAATTACCTGCAATTATAAGTGCTGCACGTTCTCAGCAATTTAGATGGAACAAAGGTGGTGCCGAAAATTTTAGTAAAAATGCAATTCGTTTAACTAAATCTAAAACTACTGGTTTTAAAACTAAAGTGCACGGAGTATTACATTTACTTAATAGTACTATGTTTCTTGCCGTTTTTATCATGGCAATTTTAAGTGTTCCCGTTTTATATATCAAAAATAAATACCTACAATTTGACGCAATATTTGATGTATTAGTCTTTTTTGTAATCAGTTCATTGCTTTTTTTCATCAGCTACTGGGTTACATTCAAAAGTTTGCATGGTGGAGGTTATAAAAATTTCTTGAAATACACAAGTATGTTTTTTACTTTTTACACTATTGTAATGGGCTTTTCATTCCACAATACAATCGCTGTATTAGAGGGTTTATGGGGTAAAAAAAGTGAATTTGTTAGAACACCAAAGTTAAATATTGAAGGGCTTAAAGACAAATGGAAACAGAATACCTATTTGTCTAAAAAAATATCTAAAAACATCTTTATAGAAGGTGGTTTGATTTTGTATTTTACTTTTGGAATTTATAGTGCTTTTTTACTGAACGATTATAGCATCATTGCACTTCATGTAATGTTGATTACAGGTTTTAGCTTTGTGTTTATAAAATCCATTACTGATAATAATTAATGATTTCTTTTGCGTCAAATACTATAAAATCATACAGCTACCTTTTAATAAGTGTCTTTGTTTATAGTTATATAGGTTATGCTCTAGAACGCACCGCATTCACTAATTTAGTTTTTGCGTATGGTTTATTATTTGTTTTATTGTACCAAATCATAAAACTACAAAAACATAACATTCCTTTCCTGATAGGTGCTACCCTACTTTTTAGAATCGTTTTCATTGCTGTCTTACCTAATTTATCACAGGATTATTTCCGTTTTATTTGGGATGGGCGTTTGCTTATGCAAGGAATGAATCCTTATTTGTATTTGCCTAATGATTTAATTCATCAAAGTGGTTTTAATTTGGCTAATGCCAAAGAATTATACGACGGAATGGGCAGTTTAAGTGCCAGCCACTTCTCAAATTATCCACCTGTAAATCAATTTTTATTTGCTATTTCAGCATTTTTTGGAACTACCTCAGTTGCTAGTGCTGCGATTGTATTAAGAATCATCATCATTTTAGCAGACTTAGGAACACTTTATTTTGGAACCAAATTACTGACACAACTTGGTAAAAAAAGCTACCATCTATTTTGGTATTTACTCAATCCGTTAGTTATAATCGAACTTACTTCAAACCTGCATTTTGAAGGTGTAATGTTATTCTTTTTTGTGTGGAGTATGTATTTACTACAGCAAAATAAATGGAAAACTGCCGCATTTATTCTAGCGTTATCCATTTCAACTAAATTACTTCCGTTATTATTACTTCCGCTATTTTTACAAAAATTAGGTTTTAAAAAAGCATGCTTCTTTTATAGTATCGTGATAGCTACAAACATTGCGCTTTTCTTACCCTTTTTATCTAATGAGCTTATTCAAAATTATAGTGAAACGATAGGATTATGGTTTACAAATTTTGAATTTAATGCAAGTATTTACTATATTATTCGCGCTATAGGTTTCTGGGTAACTGGATACAATATTATTCATATTACTGGAAAAATAATTCCTGTTGCAATGATACTTTATATTGTTTACATCGCTTTTAAAAGAAAAAACAATACTATTGAAAGTTTACTTGAAAGTATGTTATTAGTATTAACAGTGTATTTTTTCACCGCTACAACTGTGCATCCTTGGTATGTAATTAATCTTTTATTGATTAGTGTTTTTACCAAATATAAATACCCTGTTGTTTGGTCCTTAACAGTGATTTTAAGTTATAGTGCATACTCAAATTCACAATTCAAAGAGAATCTGTGGTTTATAGCCATTGAATATATAGTTGTCTTTGGTTATATAATTTATG
Organism: Flavobacterium sp. PL002; assembly: GCF_054165825.1. Taxonomy (NCBI): domain Bacteria; kingdom Pseudomonadati; phylum Bacteroidota; class Flavobacteriia; order Flavobacteriales; family Flavobacteriaceae; genus Flavobacterium; species Flavobacterium sp. PL002. The sequence continues at coordinate 211,434 of NZ_CM135110.1, forward strand.
AAAAAACAGGACTTTTCGAACCTAAAAAAACAACTATTTTAAAAAGCTAACTTGGGCACATTTATAATAATCTCTTCATATTAGATGGTATAAAAAATTAATATTAAAAAAAAATACTTACTCAAAAGCCAACATAAACAAAATTATGTTGGCTTTTTTAATTCTATAATTGTCAGGAAGTTAATAAAATACCGTCTATTCATTAAAACAAATACAATTAATCAATTTAGTAGCTGCCTAATTGAGAATCTAGAAAATTCAAAACAAACCAATTGCTACGCTATAAAAATCAAACGAGTAAAACCTTAACTTTAGTTTTTACTAAATAAAAAATAAGATATGAATAAAGAAATCAAAATGTTTGGGGCTGAATGGTGTCCAGATTGTAGAAGAACCAAAGAATTTTTCACTAAAAATAACATCAAATTCGAATATATAAATATTGACATTACTCCTGAAGCTTCTCAACTTGTGGAAGGATATAACAAAGGTAAAAGAATTATTCCTACAGTATTAATTGATGATGTTGCATATAGCAATCCTCAAAATTTTGAGTTAGCACAACAGTTGGGTGTTAACAAACAAGGAAGATTGAAATTATTTGGTGCAGATTGGTGTCCTGATTGCCAACGAGCAAAACATTTTTTACAAGACAATCAAATTAATTTTGAATTCGTAGACGTAGAAACTACTGAGGGAGCGAGTGAATTTGTAATGAATGCAAACAACGGAAAAAGAATTATTCCCACCATTTTATTCAACGACAAACCTTATTCTAATCCTGATAATGCTACTCTCATGGCATTATTAGCAATCGATAAAGTAGCTGATACTAAAATTTACGATGTGCTTATCGTAGGTGGTGGTGCAGCAGGACTTACCACAGCTATTTATGCGCAAAGAGATCGTTTTGACAGTATCATACTCGAAAAGAAAAATATAGGAGGTAATGCGTTTATAACAAAAAAAATAGAAAATTACCCAGGGTTTAAAGAAGTTTCAGGACCTGATTTAATGGATCGAATGGCAGATCAAGCCGAAACACTAGGCACTAAAATTGAAACTGGCGAAGAGATCATCAATATAGAAAAAACGCAAGGCTTTTTTAAAGTTTTTACTAAAACACAAGAATACCGCTCTAAATCAATTGTCATAGGAACAGGAAGTACGTACCGAACGCTTGGTATTGAAGGCGAACAAGAACTTATTGGTTCTGGGATTCACTTTTGTGCAACTTGCGATGGTGCTTTTTATCGTGATAAAGAAGTAATTGTAATTGGAGGTGGAAACAGTGCCTTAGAAGAAGGAATGTTTTTAGCTGGATTCTGTAAAAAAGTGAGCATTATTCACCGCAGCGAACAATTTTCTGCTAATGAAATTTATACTGAGAAATTAGCCTCTTTTGCAAACATAGAAATCTATTTGAACAAAGCTCCAAAAGCATTTATTGCAAATGAAAGTGCTAGTTTTGAAAAAATGATTTACACTGATAACGAGACTGGAAAAGACGGAGAAATAAAAGCCGATGGTGTTTTTGTATTCATAGGGTTAATCCCTAATACAAAACCTTTTGAAGGATTAATCAACCTGTCTCAAAGTGGCCATATTTTAACTAAAGGGCTAAATGAAACTAGTGTTCCTGGGATTTTTGCAGCGGGAGACTGTAGATTTGGAGCCATTGCACAAGTCGCTGCAGCTACTGGCGAAGGAGTTGTCGCAAGTTTTGGAATCAAAGAATACTTGAAAAAATAAAAGCGTTATGGTATCAACGTTTGTAGTTTCTATTTTGCAAACTCAACGAGTTTAAACTTGAATTACGCATAAAATAAAATTAGCCACAGATTAAATCTTATTGAGCTGTGGCTAAAATTATGGAACTTAAAACAAAATACACTCAATGAGCATTGCTCAAAATACTATTGCATACTAATGAAACATAGCAATAAATTTAAATCAAAATGAGAGAAAAAATAAAATTTAAAAATAGTCAAGGACAACTTTTAGCCGCTTTATTAGAGCTTCCAGATGAAAAACCTTTGGGTTACGCCATATTTGCCCATTGTTTTACCTGCAATAAAAACCTAACAGCAGTTAGAAATATAGGTAAAGCGTTAAATAGTAAAGGAATTGCCGTTTTTAGGTTTGATTTTACTGGATTAGGAGAAAGTGAAGGCGACTTTGAATACACTAATTTCACTAGTAATGTAGATGATTTAGTTGCAGCAGCTGATTTTTTGAAATCAAATTACGAAGCTCCTTCAATCCTTATCGGACATTCATTGGGTGGTGCTGCAGTGCTTTTTGCTAAGCATCAAATACCTTCCATAAAAGCTGTTGTAACAATTGGTGCTCCTGCTAATCCATCACATATTTCTCATTTGTTTAATGATAGCGTTTCGGAGATTATTGAAAATGGTGCCGCTGAATTATCCATTGGCGGAAGACCCTTTAAAATAAAAGAACAATTTTTGAATGATATTAAAAGTCAGAAAATTGAAATAGCCATTGCAAATTTGAATGTTCCCATAATGATTTTCCACTCTCCTATTGATCAAACGGTAGAAATTGAGAATGCGGCCAAAATATATAAAACCGCAAAACATCCAAAATCATTTATTTCCTTAGATAAAGCGGATCATTTATTGAGCGACAAAGACGATTCTGAATTTGTGGGGTTGATGATTGCTGCTTGGGCCAAAAGGTATTTATAACAAAATCCAAGACAATATATTTCAAACTAGTTTTTGTCACAAAAGCCTGCCCTTTCCTCTTATTTTATATTAATAGAGCGGTATTTTGAATTATAACAATTACACAATTTTAGTTCTCAAAGTAATTTTTTGGCTTTAAGCCAAAGAGCAAATCCTTTTATTTATGAAAATACTAGCTTTTACGAGTGGCAAAAAACTGTATATTTGGAAAATTAAAAATACAGACAGCAATATTCATGGTCGAGAATAAAGACAACGAAAAGATAGTATTAGAAAAATGGGTGAATCAATATAGCGATGACCTCTACTCTTGGGCACTTTATAAAACATCATCTAAGGAAACAGCCGAAGACTTAGTACAAGAAACTTTCTTGGCTGCATTTAATAAAATAGCTACTTTTCAAGGAAAAAGCCAACCTAAAACTTGGTTGTTTTCGATACTTAATAATAAAGTAATTGACTATTACCGATTAAGCGCTAGAACTACAAAACAAAATTTTAGTCTTACTGAAAATAGTGGTCTTGAACTAGCTGACGCGATCTTCACTGACAATGGATGCTGGGAAAACATGAAAGTAAATACGCTCTGGGATCAGGAAGAACAGTTGCTAGACAATCCTGATTTTAATACTGTACTCCAGCATTGTATGGAGGAATTACCTACTAAATGGAAGTTAGCAATTACCTCAAAATATTTATCTGAAAAAAAGCCAGCAGATATTTGTCAGGAATTAGAAATTACATTGTCTAATTATTGGCAGATCATTCATAGAGCTAAACTGCTTATGAAAAACTGCTTAGAGGTAAAATGGGTCTAATAACGTTTTAATTTTATAGAAAATGAACATCGTAATGAAAAAATTGTTGAACAGTTGTAAAAAATCAACTGAACTGATAGATAAACAGTTGGCTACACCATTATCAGTTACCGAAAAATTACAATTAAATGCCCATAAAGCAGTGTGTAAAACATGCAATAGCTATGAAAAGCAATCTAAATTAATTGATTTTGCGTTAGCTAAATGGTTTACTGCAGGAAATAATAAATCAAATGCTAAGTTAGATGCTAATAAAAAATCTAAAATAATAGAAAGCATAAAAGAAATTTAATAGTCCTATTTTTTTATAAGACGCTATAATACAACCTAGTCAAAAATAGTTACAAGCCAATAAAAAGCAATTTTATTGGCTTTTTTTATTATCGAATGTCAGGTTTTAACCGTTTATCAGTCTATTATTTTATATGATTCAATTTTTAAATTGGAATAAGCAAAAGCGTAAAAATATTTAGATAAAAACACGTTCAACACCTACGAACAGTAATATAAAACAACATGAAAAAATACGATCTTATAATAATAGGAGCTGGATCTGGAGGATTAAGCGTTGGCGGATTTATGGTCAAACTTGGTTTTAAAGTACTGATGGTTTCAAAAACAGAACACCAAATTGGAGGAGACTGTTTAAATGATGGCTGTGTACCTAGCAAAGCATTAGTTCATGTTGCTAATATTGTTGACAATGCCAGAAAAGCGAGTGATTTTGGACTTCAATTAACACAAGAGGTTGATCTAGAAAAGGTGGTAAAATACATTTATGACAGCCAAGAAGTCATAAGAGCACATGAAAACAAACCGTACTTTGAGAAAGAAGGATTTGATATTGCTATAGGAAGTGCAACATTTACAGGGAAAAATCAAGTAGCAGTAGCAGGGGTAAACTATACTGCTAAAAAAATAATTTTGGCAACAGGATCAAGACCTAGAAAAATAACTGTTCCAGGAATAGAAATGGTTAAATATTATGATAATCAAAGTATTTTTAAAATAAAAGAATTCCCAAAAAGACTACTATTTATTGGCGGTGGCCCAATAGGGATAGAAATGGCTCAAGCTTTCCAGAAACTTGGCGCTAAAATAACGGTTGTTCATCATGGTAACACTATTTTGCAACATGACGATCAAGATTTGAGTAAAATATTGACCAAGAGATTAGAACAATCAGGAATGGAATTCCATTTTAATGCAGCTATCACTCATTTCGAATCTGCTAATAAAGGAATTATTAAAAATAACGAAGGCAAAATAACTCCCCTAGAATTTGATGCTGTTTTTGTTGCCATTGGAAGGCAATTAAACATTGAAAATTTAGACCTAGAAAAAGCGGGCATCGTTATCGAAAACAACAAAATCAAGGTTGATGATTACTTACAAACTTCTAATAAAAACATACTCCTTTGTGGTGATGTTGCAGGCAAATTACAGTTTTCTCATGCTGCAGAACAACATGGTCGATTAATAATCAACAATCTTATTTCGCCATTAAAAAAGAAAATTTGTAACAAACACATGTCTTGGATCACATTTACTGATCCTGAGTTAGCAACCTTTGGTTATAACGAAAAAGACTTACGAGAAAGAAATATAAAATATACAAAACTAGAACAGTCCTTTGCTAATGATGATCGCGCCATTGTAGATGATTATCAATACGGACAACTAAATTTATATCTATCGAAAGGAAATTTTTTTCAAAAAGAAAAAATACTTGGCGGAACAATGCTCGCTCCAAAAGCGGGAGAATTAATCCAAGAACTTATTCTAGCCAATACTAGCGGAATGTCTATTAACGCTATTACTAATAAAATCTACCCCTACCCTGCTGCATCCAGAATAAATCAAAAAGCTATCAGCCAGCACAAATTGAAAATTATAAATAAAAACACCAAGAAAATACTTCAATTTGCTTTTAAACTCTTTAGTTAAATAGCAGTTTTAGAAGTAAACTTTAGCAAAATTTATAGATAAGGTGTAAAATAAAAATCCTAAATTTCGATAACAAAAAAAATCTAAAGACTATTTTATGCCCAAAGCGCTCTATTTTATGCCTGATATTAGTGGTTTTACAAATTTTGTAAACACCACTGAGGTGGAGCACAGCATTCATATTATTGCTGAATTACTAGAATTATTGATTGACAACAACACAATAGACCTACAATTAGTTGAAGTTGAAGGGGATGCTTTATTCATGTATACTACTACTATCCCAACTTACCAGCAACTAATAAATCAGGTAAAAGTGATGTTAGAATCTTTTCATAGGCTGACTAAAGAGTACGAAACTAAACGAATATGTGATTGTGGATCTTGTAAAACTACAATTGATTTAGACCTTAAATTTTTAGTACATTATGGCGAGCTATCCATGATTAAAGTAAAAAATATCATCAAGCCATACGGCAAAGAAGTAATCGAAATTCACCAACTATTAAAAAACCAAATTTCAGTAAACGAATACGTGCTTTTTACTACCAATACTGTTGTCTTGTTCCAAAATGAAATGGGAGCAAAATGGTTAAAAAATAGTCAAGAAGAAGCGACAAATGAATTAACGTATAGCTATAAAATTTTAGATAAAATAAAAGTAAATATCGAAAAAGAAGTTGAAAAAGAAGCCATTAATAACGACGATATTACTCAGCCTGATGTTATAATCAATAAAACTTTTGACGCAGACATACACAACATTTTTGCATACATCAGCGAATTAAAATACCGTCATATTTGGGATAAAGAAATTCAACGCATAGATTTTGATCACGACAAAGTAAATAGAGTAGGAACAGAACATAATTGTGTTTTAAAATTTGGAAACTTGAAATTTGAAACCATAAAAAAACCCAGTAAAGACAGTCTTATTTATGGCGAACGAACAAAAGAAATGTTCTTTCTAAAAAAATTCTACTACCTGATCAAACTACATAAAATTGATGAACATACAACCCAGCTTACCTTGAGCTTATTTCTAGATTACAACATATTAGGGAAGATTATGAAAAAGGAAATTGTAAAAAAAGTTAGTAAAATGTGGGAACGCAAATTAACCAACTTACACAAAGTGTCTAAAAACAACTTAGTAAAAATTATAACGTAGCATTGTAGCGCGATAATAAAAACAACTTAATGAAAAAAACAATACTTATACTCTCTATACTCACGCTAATAATTATTAGCGGTTTTGCCATTTACACTAATCAAACAAAAAAAGAAACGCATGAAGTCGCTATAAATATTCCCATAGAGCCAACTGCTAAAAATCTGGACATGGAATACAAAGGAATGAACCTTGTAGCGCCAATAAAAGAACTAAAAATAAGTACCCTAGATAATTTAAAAGAGAATCATGTAAATGCGATTTCATTGATTCCCTATGCGTATGTAAATAGGGATGACGCTACCGTAAATTATAATAACGATCGACAATGGTGGGGCGAAAAAACCGAAGGCATTATTGCAAGTAATCAAATGGCTCAACAATACAAAATGAGCGTAATGTTAAAACCGCACCTTTGGGTAAACCATAATTTTTATACAGGAAATTTAGATTTCGCTACAGATAAAGAATGGGTAAAATGGGAAACCGAATATGAAAACTATATTCTAAATTTTGCAGCATTAGCTCAAAAAGAAAAAATGCCCCTTTTTTGTTTTGCAACTGAATTAGGTAATGCAATTGCAAAAAGACCCACTTACTGGAACCAACTCATCCAGAAAATTAAAAAAGTATATACCGGTAAACTTACCTACGCAGCCAACTGGGATGATTTTGATAAAGTTCCTTTTTGGGATCAGTTAGATTATATTGGTATCGATGCTTATTTCCCGTTGTCTAGCGCAGCAAATCCAAGTGTAAAAGAACTCAATACTGCCTGGGAAAAGCACATTCAAAAAATGGAAATCACTCATAACAAATTCGACAAAAAAATTATGTTTACTGAGTTTGGCTACCGCAATTCAAATCATGCTGCAGAAGCTCCTTGGACAGAAGACAAAAACGAGATAAATAATATAGCGCAAGCAAATGCATATGAAGCTTTGTTTCAATCCATGACTAAAAAAGACTGGTTTGTAGGTGGGTTTGCTTGGAAATGGTACGCTGACGAGTATCATAAAAGGAAAAGAAACGGTGTAGATTATACACCGCAGGAAAAACCTGCACTAGAAACCATTAAAAAATGGTACAAATAATTTAATTGAGGTAAGTAGATAATTTCATATCTTAGAGATCAATAAAACAAGGGAAACATGGATTTATTTACAGGGCAAAACCTTTTAGAGTTCGCTGAACGGTTTAAAACAGATGAACACTGCAAAGAATATTTAGCAAATTATAAATGGGAACGAGGATTTATTTGTTTAAAATGTAAGCATACAAAGAGTCAAATCCGCAAAGATTTTTCCAGAACTTGTAATATCTGCAGCCATACAGAAACCGCGGCGGCAAACACTTTATTTCATAAGGTTAAGTTTGGTTTACGCAAAGCCTTTTTTATATGTTTTGAGATGTCAACCACCACTAAAAGTTTATCTGCCAGTTACATGGGAGTTCGCTATGGAGTTACAGAAAAAACAGCACGTTTATTTATGCACAAAATTAGAGAAGCGATGAAATCTAGTGAGAATCATCCAATGGACGGAACTGTTCATGTTGATGAATTCGTTATTGGAGGAAAGGAAAAAGGTAAAGTAGGCAGGAGTTATGATAGCAAGAAAAAAAAGGTTGTAACAGCAGTGGAACTAACAGATGAAGGAAAAATTAAAAGAATGTATGCCTTGAAAATTGATAATTATTCAGCCAAAGAATTAGAGACAATATTTGAAAAGCACATTAATAAAAATGCAAAAATAACCACAGATAAATGGAAAGGTTATCGTCCTTTATTTGGAGATTATAATATCACACAAATAGAAAGCAACAAAGGGATGAATTTTATGGCATTGCACACAATGATTCATCAAGTAAAATCATGGATTAGAACAACATATTCATCGGTAAGTGACTTTAATATAAACAGGTATCTTGATGAATTTTGTTATCGAATTAACCGTTCTCAAAGCAAAGACACAATATTCAACAATTTGATAGTAAGAATGGTCGAGTCAGAAAAAATATATCAATCTAAAATTATATGTTCGTAACTACTGACCTCAATAATTTAAAATTAGCATAATGACGATTAAAAAAAATAAACCCGTATTAGTATTTGATGTAAACGAGACATTACTAGATATGACTCCGTTAAAAAAAGCAATAAACACACTCTTAAATGAAGAGCAAGGATTCCGCATTTGGTTTGGGATGTTGTTGCACTATTCTACAGTATCCAACAATATAGATGAGTACCATGATTTTACCACCATAGCGGCTACAACACTAAAAATGGCAGCCACTTCAATGGATAAAAAAGTAACTAATGAAGCCATTAAAGAAACCCTTTCCATCATTAAATCATTGCAAACCTATCCTGATGTAATCAAAGGATTGCAACTCTTAAAAGAAAACAATTTTAGACTAATCACTTTAACCAACTCCCCAGATAGTGCTTTAAAAGCGCAATTACAAAACTCAAATCTAACTCATTATTTTGAGCAAGCTTTAAGTATTGATACAATAGCAAAATACAAACCAGCCAAAGAAACTTATTTGTGGGCTGCTAAAAAAATGGAAGTAAAACCTCAAGAAATGCTCATGATTGCCGCACATGGTTGGGATATCGCAGGAGCATCACATGCTGGTTTAAACACAGCTTTCATAGCGCGTGAAGGCCAATCAATATATACATTATCTAAAGAACCAGATTATGTGGCTAACGACATTCTAGCAATAGCACAGCAGTTAGTAGCTGCTTACAAATAGTAACTAAATTCATAATTTTTAATTAAATCAACGAGATCATTCTGGGCGTGACCCGTCCTGATAGTTATCGGGACGGGTCGGGCTATTCGTTGCAAGTCCGCAACAAGTTTCGCTATCGCTGCACTTGTTTGTGGGCTTTTCACTGCTATCCCAATGTCATTAAGTTAAGACACAAATAGATAAAAACCATTGGGTTACGAACCTAAATTAGGTTCTTTGTAAAGGACAAAAATACAATCCCAATGGTAGAAGCAAATATAAAAATAATAGAAGAGTTAAAAGAATTTTTAAAAATTATTAATACTGATCATGATTTAAGAAAATTATTTACAAATAAGGCTTCCGATTTTACTAGAAATAGAAAATTGACCTATAACCGAACTGTGTTTCTAATTGTTAACATGCTCAAAAAGAGTTTATCTATAGAGATTCAAAATTTTTTTGAGAATTGTCTTTCGGAGAATTTAAGCTGCACAAAATCAGCGTTAAGTATCCAGAGAAAAAAGCTAAAACCATTGTTTTTTGAAGTTTGGAATCAGCTATTAGTAAACTCTTTTTATAATTATTATGGTGATAAGGTCAAAAAATGGAATGGTTTCTTACTCATAGCAGTGGATGGTTCTACTATTAATCTGGTAGATAAGCAAGAAGTAAAAAATCATTTTGGTACTCATGGAAATCATATTAAGGAAGTCCCAATGGCTGGAATAATGAAGTTTTATGATGTGTTGAATAAAATTACTGTATTCTCGAAAATACATCCAATAAAAATTGGTGAAAAAAGTATAGTTGCACAGCATATTGAATGCATCCCAGAAGGTAGTTTGTCTATTTATGATAGAGGATTTGCGAGTTTTTCATTGATGTATTTATTGATTCATCAGGAAAAGACAAAACATTTTGTGATGCGATGCAAACAAGGTTTTAATAAGGAAGTCAGTGCTTTTATGTTAAGTCCAGATGTTGATAAAGTTGTAAATCTTGGACCAAATTATAGAGCCATCCATAAAATGAAAGAATATGGGTTCAGTGTTTTTCTTCATACAACAATAGCTATACGAATGATTAAGGTAGAATTGGAAACAGGAGAAATAGAAGTTTTACTAACCAATTTGTACGACTGTAAAAAGTACAAAAAAGAGATTTTTAAAACGCTTTATTTCATGAGATGGAAGATAGAGACCAGTTACAGCCATGATAAAAACGTGTTGCAGTTAGGACAATTTAGCGGGCATACGATTTGTAGTATCGAACAGGATTTTTATGCCACAACTTTGGTGTCAAATTTGCAAAGTATAATAGAGAAGCAATGCGAGCCCTATCTGGAAATCAAAAATAAAATTAGGAAGCATGATTATCAAATTAACAGGACATTGAGTATTGGAAGCATGAAAAATAAAATAATAGCTTTATTACTATCAAAGGAACCCAAAATAGTATTAATAGAATTACAAAATTTATTTGAGAGGTATCTTGAGCCTATTAGGACCAATAGAAATTATGAACGTAGAAAATCGAAAATAAGACAATCAGGAAAATATAAATCCGTAAATAACTATAAAAGAGTGATCTAATCCTTAACTTAATGACATTGACTGCTATCCCTCACGCAAACAATTTGGAATTATTAAAAGAAAGAAAAACGATCAATATATATCTCAAAAAGGCAATAAAGATGTATATACTTTATTATATTTACTAGTTGTGCGACACTTTCGAAAAAAACGAGAATTAAACAGAAAATTAAATGGCAGAATTAAATAGAATAGAAAAATTAAAACTCGAAAAAATTTTTGAGATGGATAATGGATATGTCCTTGATTTTTCAAACAGAACGCTAAATAATTTTATTTTTGAAACAAATAATATTGAATTATACGACGATAAATATAGTGATAATGGAGATTCAAAAGCTAATAGACTTCGAACCATATGGCAAAAAGAAAATAATTATTTAGTTGGAAAACTTACTAATCAAATGTTACTATATTGGAAAGACAAAAAAAAGATGTCTTACAATCAAATTAGTGAGCGAGAACAAATTTTATTTGATGAGTGTCTTAAGATAGTAAATAAATTAGAGGAAAATAATATAGTTACAGAAATTGAAGTTATACGAGAAGATGATAATGACAAAGATTTTAGTTTATTAGCGAAATCTATTAAAGAAAGTATTGAAAAAAACGAACCCGAAGTTGCACTTGATAGATTACACACATATTTGATGAAATTTATTAGAAAACTTTGTAAAAATCACGAAATTGAAATAACTAAAGAAGAATCTTTAAACGCAATTTTTGGTAAATACGTGAAATTTATTGTCGCAAATGGAAAAGTTGAATCTGAAATGAGTCAGAAAATTTTAAAATATTCTATTAATATAATTGAAGCATTTAATGATGTAAGAAATAATAGAAGTTTGGCTCACGACAATCAAATTTTAAACTATTCTGAAAGTGTTTTAATATTCAATAATGTTACAAATTCAATTAAATTTATAGAATCAATTGAAAATAAAATTAAAGTCGAAAATGTAGTAGTCGAAGTCGAAAAATCAGATTGGGAAAACCTACCATTTTAAGAACACAAAAAAAAAGCGATCGCACAACAGCGGTTTACATAAATGGCGAAATATGTGGTAAATTCACGTTTATCTTCCGCAATAAATTTTGTCTTAGCCGAAAAATCTCGGTAACGAAGTTCGCCACTTCTGCAAGCCGCGACAAGTTGGCAGAAAGCATACGTGAAAAAATCGCAACTAAAATAAAATTTAAAAAATTATGCCTAAAGAAGGAGTATTTATTATTGAAAGTTTGACATTAGAAGATGAAAAACAAAATAGATATGAAGGTAAATTTATATCACAAATTTTGAATCTTGGTGGGATTAGTTCTGAATATTATTATATTAGAACACTTAAAGAATTTATCAAAATAATAGAGAAATTTAAAGAATCCGAATATAGATATCTTCATATTTCATGTCATGGTACATCAGCTAGCATAGAAACAACAATTGATTCTATAAACTTTGAAGAATTTGGAAAAATAGTTGGTCCAAATTTAAAAAACAAAAGGTTATTTATTTCAGCTTGTTCAGCCGTAAACAGAAAATTAGCAAATCAGATTTTCCCTTTTTATCATTGTTATTCATTAATGGGGTTTGATAAAGACATTTATTTTAATGACGCAGCAATAACTTGGGCATCACTTTATCACTTAATTATACCAATTGACAAAATGAAAACAGATTATATTAGTGAGACAACTAAAAAATTATCTGAATTATATAAAGTTCCAATTAATTTTTTTAAGCAAAATAGAATGTTAAAATCTCAATACAATTTAAAACAATTTAAAATATAAATGCCATCTGCCAACAGCGGTGGTTGTTGCACAACACAAAAATAAGTAATATTAGTCAAAAAATGTAAAATTAAAAAATTATATTAAATTGATTTAGAATGCTTTATAAATAAACCATTTATTAAAAGTAATAAAAACTAAACAAAAAACCAGTTGTGCAACAAGCGCAGCGGTTTGCAAAAATGGCGAAATATGTGGTAAATTCACGTTTATCTTTCGCAAGAAATTTTATCTTAGCCGAAAATAATCGGTCACGAAGTTCGCCACTTCTGCAAGCCGCAACACGTTAGTAGAAAGACGACCAAAAATGATAGAAACTACTCCAAATTATATGGAAATTTTCAAATTTTCATATAAAAAATCAATTATTGAAAATTTAGAATCTACTGCGAATCAAAATCTGACCTTATTTGAAGATTCGATACGCGAAGCAATAAAAAAATTTGAAAAAAAACACAATAAATATTGCACTAAAATTTCAGTAATATCTGAAGAACTAGAAAAAATTGAAGATTCAGAATCCGAGGATAATTTTAATTTACAGCAGAAAAAACACGAATTATATGGCAAACAAGGAGATTATTACGTTGAATGCCATTGGCTAAATGAACAATTAAAATCACTTAGCGAAATGCAAATTATTAATGCTTTTAAAAATGTGGAAATCAATATAAAAGAAATGCTAAATATCGCTTATCCAAAATTATCTCTTAAAGATTTTTACAGATGGGAATCATTAGAGCAATTTTTTAAAAGTAAAAATATCAAATTATCAGTTTTGGAAGGATATAAAGAAATTTTGGATTTGAAAAACCTAAATAACACACTCAAACATAATGGATTGTTAAACGAAAACATCAAAAAAATAGAGGAATTTAAAGATGATGAAGAATTTAATTTTGTTAACATAATTAATTTCTATGAAAGAGTTAAATCGCAAATTCCGATATTTTTAAATCGTTTAGCAAAAGAAATTGAAAACGATCTTTTCAATTTTGACGAAGAAAGAATAGAACAAATTGCAAAAGATCTTAAACAGAGAATGGATCAAAAGGATTTAAAACTTTTAAGAGAAAAATTAGCTGTAAATTAGTTCTTCTGCTAACTGCCGTTAGTAGCAATTTTTAAAAATCGCAATGAAATCAACACTTAACATAATAACATTATTTATTTTATTTAGCTGTAAAACTTCTAAAGTGAATATGGAATTGACCAAAATAAATACCAAAGTTGAACACTTTCAAAATGGAAATGTCAAGAATGTTGTAAATACTGATAGTTTGTCAGGTTTAAGAATTGGCTTTTGGAATGAGTTTTATGAAAATGGACAATTAAAAGAGTCTGGAAATTATAAGTTGGATTCATACAAGCAATGTTGTGTTACGGGATTATGTTATGAATTTTATAGTTACAAATTTGGAGAATGGATTTATTATCACCAAAATGGAAAAACAAAAGCGAAAGGAACATATAAAATTGGGAAAAAGAATCGTGATACAAGTTGCGAAAATGGAGCAGAAATTAATTTTGGCTTTGTGACTGTAAAATGGAAATTTTATGATGAAGAAAATAATGAAAGACATCCGAATGCTAGAGATGTTACAGAAATAGAAAAAAGTAGCTACATAACCGAATGGGATTTAATTAAAAAATAAAAAACTGCCACTAACAGCGGTTGTCAAAAATGGTGAAATATGTGGTAAATTCACGTTTAAATTTTGTGTCAAATTTTCTTTAAACCCAAAAAATGAGCGTTTACAAACTCTCATCCATCTCAAAATAACAAAACATTACACACGATGCTAAAAAAATTAATATCCATAACGGTATTTCTCTTAACTATGGTAACTTTTGGTCAAAAGATCAAAACAATAACTGAATTAAAGAATGAAAATGATACCTTAATAAAAGTTCGAGAAACTACATTTGACAATTCAGGTAACTTGATAAAAGAAATTACATTTGGAGGATTTGATGCCGTTTTAAAAACTAATCGGAATTATAATCAGTTTGTTGAATATAAAAATGGACAAAGAACTTTTGAATATAATTGCGAAGATTTTGTTTCAAAAGATACTTGTGTAGTTCGTTCGTTTTCTACTTACAAATTCAATCCAAAAACAAAAATTGAAACAGAAACTAAATATGAGTCGGACTCATTAATCCGATTCATACGAGAAATTAAGCATGAAAAAAACATCACAATTTCAAAAACGAATTCTTGGGAATTTTCCCCTGTGAAAGTTCCAAATTATGAAACCGCAGCTGTTTCAAATGACACAGCCTATTTCGATAAAAAGAATCGAATTATCAAACGAGTAAATTCCGATGATAGTTTCAAAAATCTGCTGGTTGAAAAATATAAATATTCAAAAAAAGGATATTCTTGCCAAATTATCGGTGATAATAAAATTAAAACATTTAATATTCTTTATTCGAAAATACAGAAATTAATTGATAAGAATAATTTGAATTCTCGTTACAAAAGTTCAGCAATATATAAATATGAAATTGTATATTATTGAATAAAGCACTAGATATAACATCTTCTTGGTGAGAATGATATTTTAGTAAAATTTCCATTTCGTATCAAGTTTTCGTTAAGCCAAAATTTAGTGATTACGAATTTGCACTCCGCTCATTGTGGTAAAAAATAACTCGCAGCTTCAGATAAAATGAAGGTTAAAAATTAAATGTTAAATTGATTTTAATGATAAATATATTTTGTACTAGAAAAACAGAAACTTTTATACCCGTAAAAAAGAAGGAAGAAAACGATAAAGAAAATGACGAAAATTGGATTTGTAATTTAATTTCTGTTGGTGGAAAGAAATCTTTATATTTCATTGATAAAAAAACACTTTATTCCATTTTAATCTTAAATGTAAAGAAGAAGGATTTAGTACGTTTAGAAAGTCTGTTTATGGAGGAATTTATTACTCAACTTAATAATGACGGAATTTTAAATGCTGAAAAGGAATTAATGATAAGAAATAAGTTCAGCGAAATAACATTTTATGGAACTGACAATGACCAAAAAACTTTAGGTACTTTAAGAGATAATGATTATCATATAAAACGCTTCATATCAGATAAAGTCGATAAATTACATTTTGCAAAAGAATACATGTATAAAAACATCAATAGAAGACCATTAGGGGCAAGAAAGTTTGCGTACGCTAAAGATTTAATGAAATCTGAAATGGAAAATATTAAATAGACTATCATTTAGATTATATTCATGATGAGATTATAACAATTAAAGAAAGGAAATTTTAGCTATAAAATCACTCATAATGGTAGACTTTAATTCTTTATAAGGTTAAAAAATTGCCTTTAAAACTTTAGTTACTCTAAAACAAAAGGGCGTTTGTTTCAATGAAACAAACGCCCTTTCTACAAACAAACAATTAACCAATAATTATTTTGCTTCTTGGAATAATAATGAAGCTGAGTTCATACAATATCTTAATCCTGTAGGACTTGGACCATCATCAAATAGATGTCCTAAATGTCCTTCACAACGGGCACAAACAATTTCTCCACGCACCATTCCTAAACTTTTATCAACAACTTCTTTCACTCTATTTTGATTGATTACGTCATAAAAACTAGGCCAGCCTGTACCTGAATTAAATTTCGCTTTAGATGAAAACAAAGGCAATTTGCAAGCTGCACAAAAATAGTTTCCTTTTTTATGATTGTCATTAAATTCATTTTGATAAGGACGTTCTGTTCCTTTTTCACGTAATACATAGTACTGATTGGGTGTCAAAACTTTTTTCCATTCGGCGTCAGTTTTAGCTACTTTCTTCAATGAGGTATCTGTCAAAGACAAAACGGGTTGTTGTTGCATTGTAGTTGCTGTATCCGTATTTTCTTTATTGCTTTTATTTGCTTGCATACAAGCTATAAAGCCAAAGGCTATTACAGGTAGTAGCAAGATTTGCTGGTATCTTTTCATAATTTTAGTGATTTGCTTTTAACTTTCCTTTATATGTTTTTTTGAACTTGTTGTATCTCGGTACCGAAACACCTTTAACATACGGCTGATTTGGATTATTTTTCACATAATCTTGGTGGTAATCTTCCGCTTCATAAAAATCCATCACAGGTTTCACCTCGGTTACAATTGGGTTAGCAAAAACTTTATTGGCGGTAAGCTCTTTAATTTTATCTTCAATAATCTTTTTCTCTGTTGCGTTTTTGTAAAAAGCAATAGAGCGATAAGACGATCCTTTATCCGGTCCTTGCTGATTGGGAGTTGTAGGATCTTGTGAGGCAAAAAATACGGCAACTAACTCTTTATAAGAAACTACTTTTGGATCATAAAAAACTGCTACAGCTTCTGCATGTCCCGTTCTATTAGACCCAACTTCCTGATAAGAAGGGTTTTTAGTTGCTCCTCCTGAGTATCCTGATACTGCTTCATCTACTCCTACCACAGCTTCAAAAACATGTTCACTACACCAGAAACAACCTTCGGCAAAAACGGCTACTGCTTTACCCTTTTTAGGTTCTAACGACAACTTTTTTGTTTGTGCATTACAACTCAAAATTGTAAACACTAGTACAACGTAACTTATTAATTTCATTTTCATCTGTTGTTATTTTTGTTTTTTCTATTAAATTTAATTCTGCTATCATCATGATTTTGCAATCAATTATTGATATGCTTATTACACAATTGAATCTACAGTAATATACGACCGATTTCTAATTCTAGTTTTCAAACAAATCCTAAAGTTTTGTTAGTTTTTCACACTCAAGGTTTCCAGTATCTTCTCTTCAAATCCTTGAAGTGCTCTTATAGCATAATCTACTTTCTTTTTGGTTTTGTATTTATAAGAGACTTCTAAAAAGTTTTTATAAGGAACAGTAGGTTGCACCTCAAGAGCATCATTCTTTCTATAATTTACTTTTATAGGAATGTCTCTGTAATACGTAAAATAATCAGGATGCGTTATCACTCCTAGAGTCGAACAATCAAAAGGAATAAATCCTCTCACGCCAAAATACTTTTCATTTTTCTCCATCCACGGCTGCACAATATCAAATAACCACTTATCAGCTTCTTCATTTTGATCTAAACTAGCCAAATCAATATTACCAATAAAGGTGTAAGAACTAGGTTCATATCCTGCAAAAACGAGCGGAATTGATGTGTTTAAAACAACATCCATTGATTTATAATCAAACTCATAGTTGTAATCAAAAACATTTAATTTTCCGTTTCCTGGATTAAAAGGTAAACCTGGTGTTCTAGCGGCACAAATTGTTATTTTCTCTATTTGGGGAATAATATCTGGATGATTCTGAATCAATGTCGCAATATTTGTCATTGGTCCTAAAGCTAAAATAGTCAACTTTTCTTTCTTCAAAGCTGCATACAAAGCTCTCGTTCCATCATTTTCAACCCCCAAATCATTTGCATTTGGCGACCCTTTATACACCGGAATTGCAGCACCTTTATTATGCCATCCTAATATTTTATTGATAATAGGAAAACTATAATCAACATAAGTAATTGAACTGATGCCTACAATCTCAATTTGTGGTTGCTTCAAAGCCATAATTAATGTGATCCCGTCATCTACCTCACGAGCAGTTTTATCTGGCATTCCAATCATTAAATCTGTATCAAACCACACTTTAGTTTGTGCTTGCACTGATGCTGTGAGTAGCAATGCAAAAAGTATTATTTTATTTTTCATATTCTTTATTTTACTATTAAATCTTTAGCAAATGCTAATAAATCTGCTTTCGTTTTCAAATCCATTTTTAACGGTAATTGTGCCAGTCCTATTAATCTACGCATGATTTCGGTTCCAATAAATCCATTTAAAATCGTACTATTTAAATCCTCAAACGACTGGTAATTTTCTTTAATAAAAGCAATAGCCGACTCCTCTTGTTGGGTGATATAAAAATGCGCTAGCAGCACACCCAAGTCAAATTCGCGTAAGCCATAAAAACAAAACTCAGGATCGATAACTTTGATTCCGTTGTCCGTTTTTAACCAACTCCCAGGATAATAATCCCCATGCAATAAGTATTTCCCTTTTGATAAATACAACGAACCCAATCGCTCTATTTTATATTTTAAATCAGAGTCTTTCTTGTAAGGCATTGCAATTTCCTGTAAGCCTTGTTGCACTTGATCTAAATCAAAACCGTTTTCTTCTCTAAAAGGATATTCAAAAATATGTTCGTAATTTAGTGTTCGCATTTCAGTATTTGCAAGTTCATCATCCACTACTGTTTTTTGAAAACTTTGGTGCAAACCATTCAAATAATTCACTAATTGCTGTAACTCCTGCTCCTTGATTTTTTGGGATAAATTATATAAAACGGTATAATCATTAGACTTGCCTAAATCTTCCAGAGCGATCATATTATTCACTTCATCAATACCTAAAATTTTAGGCATGATATCCTGCACATCATGCACAGTAGCAATTTTTTCATAAAAAGCACCCTCTGTAAGTACGCGATTTGCAGGTGCTAAAACCTGTGGATATTTCTCAACATAACCTCTGGATTGCTTGATGATAAAAGAGCGCGAAGCCGTTTCTATGCGTAACACACAATTCATATTTCCTTCGCCAGGTTTTGATAAACTAACAACCGTTTCCCCATGCTCCAACCATTTTTGTTGGTGTAAATAAGCAGCCAATTCCTCTGGCTCATTTGCATTTAGTATAAACATATTTTTTTTATATTAGTTGGGCGTTCCCGCCAGAAAAAGGCGGTCGGGCTATCCGTTATATTCCCAATAAATAAAAACTACGGCTAAAAAGCCTTGTTTTTCTAAATTGGGAGATACCACTCCTATCCCTAACGCAAATTAAAACATACTGCAAAACAACAACAGCTTACAGGATATTACTTTATTTAAAATAAATAACGAACCCCAAACTGAAACTGTCTTGGTGGCGAAGCATTTCGTTGTGTAAACAATCCGCTAGCGCTAGAACCACCTTGAATTTGGTTACTTTGAGTTGCATTATTACTGTATCCACTTAAATTTTCGGCATTCAATACATTAAAGATATCAGCACGTAATTCTATCTTGTTATTTCCTGCAATCGTAATTTGGTGCTGAACTCCTAAATCAAAGGTAGTACTCCATGGCAAACGGTCGTTATTTCTACTTTCTCCTGGAAAACGGTCACTATTTCCTTGATAAGCATCTGAGAAACTTGCGCCATCCCCATTCAAATCAGTAGTTTCATAACCAAGCGGAATTCTATTAATAGGTTGCCCACTTTGCAGTAATCCTGCTAGCGTAACTGTAGTTCCTTTAAAAGGATAGTAACTGTAAATTCCGTTAATATTATGTGTTCTATCATTTACAGATGGTCCCCATTCATTAGCAAAATTATTCCCATCCGAAGCTCTAAAATTAATTCCCTCCGTATCATTTTTACTTGATGATAGCGTATAATTCAAGCGATAAGAATAATCATCAGTACCTCTTGCTTTTTGGTAATTGAAACTCATGGCATAATACCTTGATTTCCCTTCATTTTCACTTACAATAACGCTTCTAGCAATACCAGTAACGGTTTGTCCATTAATCACTGCACTCCCATTTGTAATAGGAATAGGTCTTGAAGCATCGGCTTCAGCCTGCGTTCTAATCACTACATTATTAGGATCAATAGGATATTCGGCTGCGGCATTCAAGTTGCGCAAACGCGATAAATTTTCTCCTCTATTGTGTACTAAATCAATAAAAAACAAGCGCTCGTCCGTCAATTGCAATTGGTACCCCAACGCTAACTCATGAGAATAGGAATTTTTATAACCATTAGGATTTAAAATTCTGCGCTCGTTAGAAAAAATACTTTCCCTTTGTCCTTGCAAATCAGTTGCTGACGGTCCTTGTAAATAGTTTATCCCCGAAACTGTAGCTGCTAAATTCCCGTTGTAGGTAATGCGGTCAATGTTTGCGTCTGCTGGTAAAAGCCCTAATCTTTTCAACTCTTCTAGTTGTAATTTGTAACTTTGAGAAGTCGTGTTTTGCTGTAAAGCATCACTATAAAGAGCATAGTTCACTTTGTCATACGAGATCCCGTATCCACCACGTAAACTACTAGAGTTATCTAACTTATAATTAAAATTAAAACGAGGTGCTAGATTGTTGTAATCGCCTTTATCACTTCCTCCTTTAGACAAATTATCATAGTCGTAACGCAAACCTAAAGTAATATTTAATCTTGCAGAAACCGACCATAAATCCTCAATATAAGCAGAGTAAATATCTTGATTTGTACCAAAAGAGGTTGGTCTTAACTCTACGTTATAATTTAAAACTTGGGCATCAAGCGGAATATCATTAATATTTAACCCACCACCTACTCCACTATTTTTAATAGCGTCAATTTGGTTTTGATCCAATTTCACTCGGTAGTTTCCTACTGGGTTTCCTCCTCCAAATAATTGGTGATCTCCTCTAATAAAATTCACACCCGCTTTTATCGTATGGTTCTCAGTATAATATTTTATTTTTTGTTGTAGTTGTACAGTGTTTTCGATCGCGTCAAAAACATAACCTGGATTTCCAACCACTCCTAATGTTTCATCATTAACACCTAAAATCGTTACTTGCGAAGTATTTGGATTAAAAGGCTTGGCATAATTCCACCTAAAACGGCTGTACTGTACATTAGACTCTCCAGAGAAATTACCAAACTTATAACTGTTTTTCAAGGCCAATAAAATACTATTACGGTCTTGCGTATTTCCTGCAGAACCAAAAGTAGAACCACCTTCTAAACCACCACCTTGACGCTCAATCGCTACTCTACCTACATTAGCACGTAAAGAAGAGTTGAAGTTTGGGTTCCATATTTGGTCAATTTTAGTCGAAAAATAATCAAATGTATTGGTCCCTCTAACAGATTCTGAAACGCCCAACTCAGGTACATTCAATAAATTATCTTTGATATCTGTGGTGTGTTCAAAATTCAAATAGTAAAAAGTTTTGTCTTTCACTAAAGCACCACCTATTCCTCCACCTGCTTGGTAACGAGCAAAACCATTTTTAACTTGGTTACCCGATAGATCTCTTTGTGCAAAACTTGATTTCCCATCAATTGACGGTCCCGGTCTTGTAATAAAAAACACTTCTCCAGTAGTTTCATTAGAACCAGAACGAGGTGTAATATTTACAATTCCACTTCCCGTTAATCCATATTCTGCCGAAAAATTATTGGTTAAAACCGTAATATCTTTCACAAATCCAGACGGAATAGCAAATTTTTGTCCTCCAAGAAAACGTTCGTTATTATCTAATCCATCAATTAAGTAGGACGTGTATCCTGAACTTGCCCCGTTAATACTCACATTTGGTGCTTCGGCATAAAAACCCGTTGCTTGTGAAACATTAGGTAAACGAAACAATACTCTTGTAATGTCTCGTCCTTCAACAGGAATTTCCTGAATTTCGGCTGCTTTCATTTCGAAAGAAACCTCGGCATCGCGGCGGTTAATTTTGGCCGAAGCTCCTTTAGTTACCACAACTTCATTTAGTTCATTGGATTCTTTGGGCGCTAGAACCAGGTTGATATTTGGAGCTTGATTAGAACGCACACTAATCATTTCTGATTTTTGCGCAGCGTAAATTAAAGTCCCTTCAAAAATAACTTGGTAACCGTCTAAAGCGGGAATTCCTCTAAAAGTAACTTTCCCTTGTGCATTAGCGGTTTGTTGTAAGGTGCTATTACGAGAGCTGTTTACTAATAAAACAGTAATATCAGCAACTGGTTTTTGTGTATTAAAATCTATGATTGAGACAGATAAGTCTTCTTGAGCGACCGCAAATGTGGAGACACTCAGTAATAAAAACAGAAAAAATTGTTTCATTTAAGTATGGTTTTGGATAAAAATTTTAAAATAAAAGCTAAAAATTACACCAGTGCGGGTGAACCTTTATTAAAATTAAATCCAAGAATATTGTAGGTATACTGTTCATTAAAAAATGATTTTAATGAATGTTGGTAAAATAATAAGGAGCATAAGCTGTTTATAAAACTACTAAAGAAAGAAAATCCTTTAAGTATATTATTAAAATCAGCTAAAGTATTAAAATCAGACAAAAGGGAAAGTGCCTTGTAATCCTCAAAAGAAAGTGTCTTTAATTGTTCTAAAACGTGGTTTGTATGCCAATCAATTTTAGAAAAATGCGACTTATCATACTTCGCTTTAGAAACTCCTATTAAATAAGTTCCTCCTTTAAAATCAGGTCCAAAAACCCAATTATTTTTTTGAAGTTCCTCATTAGCTTCCGTTATAATTTTTGACGTAAGTCCAGGCGAATCATTACCTATGACAATTACTTTTTTAAATCCTTGATTAAATACCGACTCAATTGCATGACTTAATTTATCACCAAAGTTTGTTCCTTCTTGGGTATTCTCGTCAGATATAAAATAAGGCAGTTTTGTTTTACGAACTGTTTGTAAAACTCTTTGATTCAATTTATGCCATAACAAATCATTCTGCCTTTTGCTAGAAGCAATAGGTTTCAAAGCACTTTCTACCTTGTCGCTTTGCGCGAAAAGTAACACTGCAGTTGAGGAAATATGTTTGTTGTTCAAATTCATACAATTAATAAGACGTTCAAAAATTGTATTCCTGACACCACTTTTAATAAACTATTAAAATAATTTATAAACCAGTTTCAAATATACAACCTAAAATCTTCATAAACACTTACGTTTTATTTCTCACCTTAGTTTTACCTTTAGAATTAACACATGAGTAGCTTTGCTGTTTTTATATTACAAACAAGTAAAAAAAGCCGTTTAATCTATTGAAAAGCAAACTCCTACCTAGAATTAATTCATTATATAAACTTTTTATTTTTACAAGAAATTTTAAAATGTAAAAGTATTATCGACACAAATTAAATTATAGCTATGCTGATATCAATTTTACAATTACCTGAGCTGATAATGACTATTGCATAAAGAATCCACCCAGTGTATAAAACTCCGTTTAGACTATCTTACTCTGATTTCTAGCTCAACATAACATACTGATAATCAACAACTAATATACTAACTAGGCAAAGTGATATTATTTTATACCTTTGTGCCATGAATAAAACTATTACATTACAATACTTAAAAAGTAAATCTTCACACAGCAATTCGTTATTTTGCTTCTTAACTAAAAAGAGAATCCCTTCTTAAATTAGTACTTTCTTCTCGACCTATTTCATTTTTTAATTCCAAAAAAACAGTAGATGTTTTCAAAAATTACATTGATAATGGGCTTTATGCTATTATCAACAGCAACTATTTATGCTCAAGACAAACCCGAAGTTACCATAGGTGGTGCTTTACGATTCAATTACAATTTATCCTCATGGAAAGAAGGTCAAAAAAAACGTGGAGGTGATTTTGGTTACGACGTTTTTAGGCTTAACGCCAAAGCAAAATACAAAGGAATAAAACTAGATGCTGAATACCGCTTGTACTCCGAGGGTTTTGGGGGCGGAATGTTAAAACAAGGTTGGCTAGCTTATGATTTTGATGACAAAAACGAAATCCAAGTGGGCTTAACACAAGTTCCTTTTGGGAATACTACTTACAACTCCCATAACTGGTTTTTTAGTGTAAACTATTATATAGGACTTGAGGACGATCATGATATGGGAATTAAATTTACTCACACCGCTAAAAAATGGAATTATGCTTTAGCCTTTTTTAAAAATGCCGAAGAATTACAATTTGGAAGTAATTCTGATGTTTCTGATAGACGTTATTCTTATGACGTGGCCTCGATAGATTTAGATGGTGATGGCGTTTTAGATTTACGAAATAAAGAAGTAAACCAAGTCAATGGCCAACTTAACTATGTTATAGGTAACGACAGCATCAGTCATAAAATAGGTACATCGGCACAATTTGGCGGATTGTACAACTTAAATACTCAAGAAATGGGATCGCATTATGCCCTAGCATTGCAATACCAATTGAAATACAAACGTTTTGGCGTTAAAGCCCAAGTGTCAAAATATAAAAAATCGACAAAGGGGCCTCTTGGCGAAAGCAAAGAAATAATAGCCATGACAGCTTATGGAGCTCCCTACCTAGTTGCTGCAGCTGGAAACACTTATACTTTAGGAGTACAATATACCTTACCTGTGCAATGGGGACCGGTATCATCATTACAATTCTATAATGATTACGGATATTTAGAAAAACTGAATTCTGATTTTAACGATTCTGCTATGAACGTAACTGGCGTTTTAGTTAGTGCTGGAAATGTATACACCTATTTTGATATGGCCGCTGGTAAAAACCAACCTTGGTTAGGACCAGTGTGGAAAACTGCATTTACTGATGGTACACCAAGTGCCAATTGGGAAGTTCGATTTAACATGAATATTGGATACTACTTTTAAAAAACTATTATTGTTAAAAAACAGACTCTGAAATTATATCATTTAATTTCAACTACATTATTAAAAAAGCTAAAACAGCCTTTACTCCTTCTTGGATTAAAGGCTTTTTTTATGTCTTCTATTTAAAAACAGCATAAATAAAATTACGTAAAAAATGTTATTCACAACAACTAACCCCCGTTAAAATTAAACAAATCCACTATAAACAATACAACAAAACAATAAGACCCTTAACAAAAAGAGGGGTAACTAAAAATAAGTGGTTGTGAATACAATAATATATTAAAGTTTAAATACGTAATAAGCAGTTTTTTGAAGTGATTTTTTGTAATCGATAATTCTGCTCAAAGCAAAGCAAAAA
Organism: Flavobacterium sp. PL002; assembly: GCF_054165825.1. NCBI lineage: Bacteria > Pseudomonadati > Bacteroidota > Flavobacteriia > Flavobacteriales > Flavobacteriaceae > Flavobacterium > Flavobacterium sp. PL002. The sequence continues at coordinate 236,988 of NZ_CM135110.1, forward strand.
GGGTTCTGTTTTTTTTATCTCTTAAATAAAAGTTAATAAATTCGTCTTCGTCAAACGTTAAATAACTTACTAAAAAGCGTGTTGGCAAAGGATTGTTTCTTTCGAAAAAAAAAAGAAAAACCTTAAAAAATAAGAGCGCTATTATTATAGAAAAACCGAAAACCAATTAAACAATTTAAACCAAGAAACGAATGAAGAAAATTGAAGCAATTATTAGAAAATCAAAATTTTCTGATGTAAAAAAAGCATTGCACGAAATAGGAATTAACTTTTTTACCTATTGGGATGTTACCGGAGTGGGAAACGAACAAGAAGGTCATGTTTATAGAGGAATTACATATAGTACCACAGACATACAAAGAAGGTATTTATCGATCGTAGTATCTGATCCGTTTCTTGAAAAAACAGTAAACGCAATTCTGGAATCAGCCTACTCAGGAATGGTGGGCGATGGTAAAATATTTGTTTCAGAAGTACAAGAAACTTACCGAATAAGAACCAAAGAAAAAGGAACAGACGCTGTAAACTAATGCGTTTTTAAACTAATAAATAAAATTTTACAATATGGATACGAATACTGCAATGGATTTAATGTGGGTGTTAATCTGCGGAATATTAGTGTTTTTTATGCAAGCTGGTTTTACATTAGTAGAAACAGGTTTCACAAGATCAAAGAACACTGGGAATATTATTATGAAAAACCTAATGGACTTTTGTATAGGGAGTCTTGCTTTTTGGGCAATTGGATATTCATTAATGTATGGAGACTCTATAGGAGGATTAATAGGAAATGTAAGCCAATATGCTTTTTTTGATAGTCTTCCTGACATGCACAGTTTGTTTTTTCAAACGGTATTTGCTGCTACTGCCGCAACTATTGTTTCTGGTGCAATTGCTGAAAGAACAAAATTTACAACCTACTTAATTTTCTCATTATTGATGACATTGGTAATTTATCCCATTTCAGGCAGCTGGGTATGGAATGCAGGTGGATGGTTAGCTCAAATGGGCTTTACTGATTTTGCTGGTTCCACTGTAGTTCATGCTGTGGGTGGTTTTGCTTCTCTTGTAGCAGCTGCACTTGTAGGCCCTAGAATAGGAAAATATACTGATGGACAGTCTAATGCCATTCCTGGACACAACCTAATGTTAGGAGCATTAGGAGTTTTTATCCTTTGGATGGGATGGTTTGGTTTTAACCCAGGATCACAATTAGCAATCTCTGGAGACAATGCTTTTAAAGTGGCTGAAATATTTATCACAACAAATTTAGCAGGTGCTGCAGGAGCGATAGCCGCTATGTTTTTAACTTGGATCTTTTACAAAAAGCCAGATATCTCCATGACTTTAAACGGAGTCTTAGCTGGATTAGTAGGGGTCACTGCAGGATGTGCAGCTGTTAACCCAATGGGAGCACTATTCATTGGTTTAATATGCGGAATTGTTGTTGTATTTTCTATAGAATTCATAGACAAGAAATTAAAAATCGATGATCCAGTTGGTGCGATATCTGTACACGGAGTTTGTGGTGCATTAGGTACGATATTAGTTGGAGTATTTGCTACTGACGGGGGTTTGCTTTACGGCGGTGGTTTTGATAAATTGATTGTTCAAATTACAGGTGTTGCTGCTATTGTTGCATGGGCATTGGGAGCATCTTTTGTTGTTTTGTTTATCTTAAAGAAAACAATGGGATTGAGAGTTACTAAAGAAGAAGAAATTGACGGATTAGATATTCATGAACATGGAACGAATGTTTATAATGAATAATTACTTTTTAATATAAACAATAAACCCGCCCCTAATTAGGAGGCGGGTTTATTGCTTAAAATCCAATCAAAATTACGCTTTGTCTTCTTCTAAATCATTGTGATTGTCTCCACCAATGCTGTAATAATTATTCTCTTCATCCTCACTACCTACAGCTTCTTGAGCATCATCTAATTCTGATCCAGGTACATCTAGATCAGCTCCTGACATGTCATCGTTAAAATCTTTCTCATTACGTTGCCCTTCAGGGCTAATAGCAACAGTAATTTTCTTTTTAGTGATATCCTCTGGATTAACATCTCCAGCTTTTTCTAATTGATTGTAGATGTCTTCGCTTGGGGGATACAATAACGGTTCTAATGATTTTTCTGAATCTTTTTTATCTTTATTTTCCATGATACTTTAAATATTAATTAATAATTTGTTCTTATTATATTAAACAATCTAGTTAGTTTACTTAATTATAACGAACCTAAATTTACAATTCATTTTAAAAACAAGCAGTAAAACATTCATATTTTATAACAAATAAGTACCACAGTATAAATTCTTGCGTAGTTAAAATGAGTAACTTTATAAGTCTAATATAAAGAGACTAATTTTAAAAAAACATACTCATGGGTTTAATAGACGACAATGTGATTCCAGGTAATCACGGTAAAATTTTTGGAACAAATGCTAACGAATCATCCGACTTGGCTATTATTAAAAAAAGACTTCTTGAACTTGATGGGATAAGTAACATTGTACTTAACGAATCAATATTTCCAAAAGAGTTCACCGTCTTAACTGATAAATTAGTTACAATTGAAGCAATTGAAGAACAAGTGAAATCAACCGGTTTTCACGCTATTCCTAAATCTTCATTAGAACTATAATTACTTTACTATTATAACATTAACGCCATTGTTTACCAATGTAAGCTGTGGCGTTTTGTTTTGTCAATAAAAAAAAGCAACTAATTGCTGTCATTAAATTTTAATATCGTAATATTGCAATATAAATATATAACGATGGGTATTACTAAAACAGAACATTTTACAGAAGAGCAAAACGAACTAGCCATTTTGGCCAAAGCCATTGGTCACCCTGCTCGTATTGCCATAATCCAGCATCTAATCAAAGTCAATAGTTGCATTTGTGGCGACATTGTAAATGAGCTTCCGCTGTCTCAACCAACGGTTTCTCAACACTTAAAAGAGTTGAAAAACGCGGGATTGATCAAAGGAAACTTCGAAGGAAATGCCATTTGTTATTGCCTTAACGAAGAAGGCTTTGATAAAATCAAAGGCTTTTTTGAACACATCAATATTTATTTAGAAAATAAAAAAACACAATGTTGTTAATTATAAAATACCTGAATTATGAAACTATCCGAAATTAAAAAACAATTAGCTACGCTAGAAAATGTTACGTTTCAATTACCAAACGGAACCTATGTTCCAGAAAATTTTCACGTAACCGAAGTGGGTTTAATCACTAAAAACTTTATTGATTGCGGTGGAAAAGTTCGAAAAGAAACAGTTGTTAACTTTCAATTATGGAATGCCAACGATTTGGAACACCGTTTGAAACCAAAAAAATTATTGGACATCATTGAATTATCTGAAAAAATATTAGGAATAGAAGACCATGAAATCGAAGTAGAATACCAAGCGGGAACAATTGGTAAATATGATTTAGGTTTTAACGGAACAGATTTTGTTTTATTAAACAAACTAACCGCATGTCTTGCTGAAGATGCCTGTGGAATTCCTGAAAGCAAACAAAAAGTAACCCTATCTGAAATTCCTGTTCAAAACAATAGTTGTACTCCGGGCGGAGGATGTTGTTAAACTAAAATTACAATTAAAATGGCGCCATCAAAAACACAAATTTTTCCTGCTATCGAAAAGGAAATTCTATCCTTTCATCCAGAAAACATCACACAAGATCGCAGAACTACACTACAGCCGCTTATTGATTATATCCAGATAAAAATAAGCAATCAAGAGGAAGTGCGTCTAAATTTTATTTGCACACACAATTCTAGAAGAAGCCATTTGTCCCAAGTGTGGGCACAAACGGCGGCTTCGTATTTTAATTTTAGTAATGTGTTTTGCTATTCTGGCGGTACCGAGGCTACAGCTTTGTTCCCAATGGCTGCAAAAACATTAGCAAATTCAGGGTTTAAAGTAACGGCACTTTCAGAGGGTAACAATCCTATTTATAGTATAAAATATACTGATAATGAACATCCAGTAATAGGCTTTTCTAAAACCTATGATGATCCCTTTAATCCGCAAGCTGAGTTTGCAGCGATCTTGACTTGTAATCAAGCAGATGGAGGCTGCCCTTTTATTGCAGGTGCCGAAAAAAGAATTGCAATCACATTTGAAGATCCAAAAGCTTTTGACAATACCCCGCAACAAGCTGAAAAGTATCACGAAAGAAGCATGCAAATTGCTACGGAACTTTTTTATGTTTTTTCACAAATAAAAAAATAAATATGTTGGCAAATAATTGCGCTCCCGTTGTAGAAAGAAAAAAATTGGGTTTCCTAGACCGTTATTTGACCCTTTGGATATTCCTGGCCATGGCAATTGGTGTTGGTATTGGCTATTTTATTCCGTCAAGTTCCAACTTTATCAATTCTTTTTCAAGTGGAACCACTAATATTCCGTTAGCCATCGGGTTGATCTTGATGATGTATCCTCCTTTGGCAAAAGTAAAATACGAACAAATGGGACAAGTTTTTAGAAACACTAAAGTCCTTGGCGCTTCATTGTTTTTAAACTGGATTGTTGGCCCTATTTTAATGTTTGTATTAGCATTAATTTTCTTAAATGGCTATCCTGAATACATGATAGGCGTTATCCTTATTGGCTTAGCCCGTTGCATTGCAATGGTTGTTGTATGGAATGATCTTGCCGATGGAGATCGTGAATATGCTGCAGGATTAATTGCCTTAAACAGTATTTTTCAAGTATTGCTATATAGTGTTTATGCCTATATTTTTATCACCGTACTTCCACCCTACTTTGGGTATAGCGGTTTTGATGTTAACATTAGTATTGGGCAAATTGCAGAAAGTGTGGGGATTTACCTTGGTATTCCATTTGCATTGGGAATCATGAGTCGTTATACATTAATCGCTTTAAAAGGCGAAGATTGGTTTCAAAATAAATATGTCCCTTTCATTTCACCAATTACATTGATTTCTTTACTTTTTACAATTGTAATTATGTTTAGTTTAAAAGGCGAATTAATCGTTCAAATTCCCATGGATGTGGTTCGAATAGCGATTCCGCTAGTCATTTACTTCACCATCATGTTTATAGTGAGCTTTTTCACAGGAAAATATTTTGGAGCTGATTATTCGAAAAGCACTGCAATTGCTTTTACCGCAACAGGAAATAATTTCGAACTAGCCATTGCTGTAGCTATAGGAGTTTTTGGTATCAATAGCGGACAAGCATTTGCTGGCGTTATTGGTCCATTGGTAGAAGTACCTGCCTTGATTGCCTTAGTAAACGTTGCTTTCTGGTTTAGAAAAAAATACTAGCCTACTGAATCCTAATTCAGTATAAACCGACACTAATAAACTTATACCTCAATTTCACAAATTAAGTAGTAGCTACTACTATTTAATTTATGAAATTGAGGTATTTATAATTACCCGCATACTCTTTTAAAGCATTACCCCAGATCTTATAAAACAGAGTCTTGCCATTTCATTTTCTTTATATTTTATCCATTATTACCATTATATTATAGTAGACCATCGATTTTGAATATATTCTGCTTAATTAACAACATATTATTAAGTATTATACGTGCATTTATTAAGTAGCATTTGATTTATTTATGATTAATATAATAGTAGTTGGAAACGACATGGTAGGTTTCAACTTTTGTAAAAAATTCATATCTAAACCATTACAAGAAAAACATCAAATCACCGTTTTTAGAGAAGAACCAAGTTACGTCTAGTATCGTGATTATATAAATATACTTCGCAGGAAAAAACTGCTAACGACTTGTCTATATCTAATTTAAAAATGGTATATCAAAAATAATATTATACTAAAAAAATTTCATTAATAGACAAATCAAACTTAAACGGAGAAGAATACGCAATTGCCTCTTATCCTTTGGAAATAGTTGATAGACACGTTTCTGCTGGCTTTTTAGATTAAATACGTATCTTTGATCATATCTCTTTCCTTATGACAAAAACGCCATTTTATACCGCCTGTGAGTTGATTGATGCTGAAAACGCACACGACCCAAATAGCGAAATATTCGAATCAAAAAGTTATCCAAAAGAATTATTATATTCGAATAGAATGTATACTCAACTGATGGAATTTTATCCTGAAGCTTCAGAGGAAGTACAAATTGCTTCCAAAGCCCAGCACATTTGCAGGTGGAAAATAGCACGCAATAGTTACCCAATGGATCGTGTAGGATACTTAAAATGGAGGGAAGAATTGAAAAAATTTCATGCGGACACTACGGCATCAATTTTAGAAAAAGTGGGTTATGATGCTGCCTTTATTACTAGAGTTTCTTTCTTGATTGAGAAAAAGCAACTTAAAAAAGACGAAGAAACCCAATTACTGGAAGATGTAATTTGTTTGGTTTTTTTAGAATTTTATTTAGACCCATTTGTACAAAAACACGACAGGGAAAAAATGAAAAATATTATTCTTAAAACATGGAACAAAATGTCTGATAAGGGACACCAAGAAGCTTTAAAAATTAACTATAGGGCTACAAATCTGCAATTAATAAAGGAATCACTTGGGTTGTAATTTTACTTTGGAATAAAGAAAAGACCAAACAAAATATTGAAAATCTGAATTTTTTTAAATTAAAGCAAATCTGTCTTTTACTTTTATTACTATTGCTCATAGGGTATTACTAAGTCAATTACTCATTCAACATAGCTTAAACAGTCAGCTTAATGATTCCATAATAATCAATATTTCTGGTAAATAGTTCATATTAAGTCAACAATTGGTCAAAGAAGTTTTTTTATTAAACTTAGTTACTGCAATGGTAAAAATAAAGCAAGAAATTTTAGAGAAAAACTCTTCGAAAGAATAGTAATAGTAGGTATTACGGGATTGTGATAAATACGGATAATCATAAAAAAATACGTAAACAAAAGGAAATCAATTAAACAATGAAAAAAACATTCTTACTATTACTTCTTTGTTTTTCGTTTATGAAATGTAAAAAAAATAACGAAACTCAATTAAGTTCCTTTAAAAATAAAGATATTAATGATATTGTAAGAACTGTGATTTCAGAAGATAGTCTGAACGTTTTGAAAAATGGAAAAGCTTCTAAAATGTTTTGTGAAGATTTAATTAAACTGAATATTTATATCGCGGAAAAAAGAAAAAAGAATAACTCAATTCATCCGCCACCACCTCCGCCATCTTTTAATCGTATTTCCATCCAAAATTTATTGAATTATAAAAAAAACGAAATGTTTTTCACAATTAAAGATTCTTTATTTTTACTTCAACAAAACATAAATTCTCAAAGAATTAAAATTGAATTTGAAGAGAGTGACAACATTAATTTCACAACAAAACAAAGAGAAATTAATAAAAGAAAAAAAGGAGAATTATATAACTTTTATGAAATGACGATACCCATTTTTTCTGTTGATAATGATAAAGCGTACTTACAATTAAATCATTACTGCGGTCATTTATGTGGAAGTGGAACAGCTATTTATCTAAAAAAAATTAATGGGAATTGGAAAATATTAGAAGAATGGCAGATTTGGATAAGTTAAAAAAACAAACAACTAAAAGGGTTTTCAAAAATAGCGCGATCTGTGGTAAATTCACGTTTATCTTTCGCAATAAATTTTATCTTAGCCAAAGATCTCGTTTACGAAATTCGCCAATTATCCAAATCGTGAGACGTTTTCGATAAACCAAAAATTGAGCATTTACGAACTTTTAGCCTTCTAAAAGCACCAAAATATTATACGTTATTTTAAAACGAAAAATGTATACTAATTTTAAAAAACAGATTCCTTAGAATTTTTAATTATTTGACTTACATCAAATTTTTTGATGAAAAACTACTTTAGATTTGCATCAAATAATTTATAGAAAAAATGGAAATTACACAATTGAAACCTTTGCCAAAAATTGATAAAAATAGTCAAGAACGTTTAGAGAAAGCACTAAAACAGTTGCAAAATGGAGGTGGAGTTATTTTAGTAGATGATAAAAATAGAGAAAATGAAGGCGACCTAATATTCTCTGCTCATAATATGACTGTTGAAGGTATGGCGCTTATGATTAGAAAATGTAGTGGTATTGTATGCCTATGTTTAACTAATGAAAAAGCTGATTTACTTGACTTACCCTATATGGTTAAAGAAAATACAAGTAGTTTTCAAACACCGTTCACCGTTACTATAGAAGCAAAAGAAGGTGTAACCACAGGTGTTTCAGCAAAAGATAGATTAAAAACCATCCAAGTCGCTTGCAATGATAATGCTAAAAGCAATGATTTAGCAAGACCAGGGCATATTTTTCCATTAAGAGGTAGGGATAATGGCGTATTTGATAGAGCAGGTCATACTGAAGGTAGCATTGATTTAATGAAATTAGCTGGTTTGAAACCCGAAGCAGTATTGTGCGAATTAATGAATGACGACGGAACAATGGCAAACAGAGATACCATAATCGAATTTGGAATAGAACACGATTTGGTTGTTTTATCTATTAAAGATATTATAGAATATCGTAAATTTGTCAGAGACTACAATTAAATGACAAACTATCCTGAACTTGCTACTTACATTAAAAAAAATATTGATGTAGATGAGCATGACTTAAAAATCATTCTATCTTATTTTAAACCAATTGAAAAGGATAAAAATGAAATTTTACTTGCTCACGGAAAAGTGAGTGAAGTTAGTTATTTCATCCTAAAAGGCTGCCTAAGAATATTTTACATCAATGATGTTGATAAAGAAGTTACTCGTTATATTGCCTTTGAAAACCATTGGGCAACGGCTCTTGTTAGTTTTATAACTAATGAGCCAGCTCAAGAAACAATTCAGGTCATTGAAAAAAGCAAAATTTTATACATTAGTCATGATGATTTTAGACATCTAATGAAAACTATTCCTAAATGGAAGGAATTTTATAGTATCTATTTAGAAAAAGCTTATGTCAATAATTCAAAAAGACTAATGTCATTTACCACTTTAGATGCTTCTGAAAGATACAATCAATTATTTAAAATTAATCCAACTATCGTTAAACGTCTACCAAACAAAATAGTAGCTTCTTACATCAATATATCTCAAGAAACCTTGAGCAGAATAAAGTCTAAAATATAATTTAATTACCTAATTTTTAATTAGAGATTACTTCTAAAAAAGATACTGGTTAAATAAAAAGTGCAGATAAAAAGTCCGAATAAAAATGAACATAAATGAATTAGTTGGATCCTTCAATATTGTGTAGGAAGCAATCAAGATGCCGAAGAGAATAACTATAAAGGGAGACTAACTTTAGCCCTTGATATTAATAACCGAATTACAGCAAAATGGTTTATTAATAACGAACAACTACAAAAAGGCACAGGCTTTTTCAAAAATGACATTCTCGTTATAAATTTTAATTACAAAGGCGAAAATGATAAAACCTTAAAAGGTGTTGTCGTTTATCGTTGTTTGTCTAAAGATTTATTAGATGGCTTTTGGTCTGAGAAAAATGGTGATCCACTTTATCTAGGTACTGAGCGTTGTTTTAGAATAAATGAATTCCTGAATTAGAATTTCAATTTTATAATTAATATCAGTTTGAGCAGAGTCAGGAACCAATTTAAATTCAAGATGCAATCATAAAGCATCTCGACTCCGCTCGATGTGACAATATTTTTACTAATTATAATTTTAGCGTTACCGCACTGTCAGTTCGAGCGGAGTCGAGAACCATTTTAAATTCAAGATGCAATCATAAAGCATCTCGACTCCGCTCGATGTGACAATATTTTTCAATAATTATAATTTTAACATTACCACACTGTCAGTTCGAGCGGAGTCGAGAACCATTTTAAATTCAAGATGCAATCATAAAGCATCTCGACTCCGCTCGATGTGACAATATTTTTATTAATTATAATTTTAGCGTTACCAAACTGTCAGTTCGAGCGGAGTCGAGAACCAATTTAAATTCAAGATATAATCATAAACATCTCAACTCCGCTCGATGTGACAATATATTTTCACTAATTATAATTTTAGCGTTACCAAACTGTCAGTTCGAGCGGAGTCGAGAACCACTCACGTTAAATCTACTAAATAGCATCATCAACGGGATCATCAATAGATTTAAAACAATATAATTGTCCGCTTTGAGGATTAAAAAATTAGCACGCAGATTTTAAAAATTTTAGCAGATCAGTTATCATTATTCCGTTAAACTCTGTAAAATCGACATGCCTTTTAAAATTAGAAGTTAGGTATGCATAGATATATTAAATAATAATCAAGTTCTAATTACAAAAAAAATAAAACCATTAAGAAATTAAGTTTTATTAAGCGCTATTGCTTAATTTTCTTAATCTCTTAATGGTTTATGAGGTGCTTACAACTTGTTGTAACGTTTACCCTTAATTACTTCAACTTTGCAGTATCCACTCTCGTAGGCGTATCTTTTCCGCTTACAATAGTCGACGAACTAATGGCAATTGCTTTAATGATTTCGGTCATGTTGTTCATATCAAGCGTACCTATTTCATCGCTTGCTTTATGATAATTAGGTTCGTCATCCATTTTTGATGTCGATATTGTATGCGCAGGCACACCTAATCGTGCCAAAGTAGCGTTGTCTGATCTATAAAACAATTGTTGCTCAGGATACGGATCAGGGTGGAATTTAAACTGTGAACCTTGCAGGTTTTTCTGCAAAATTTCTCCCATATTTGATTTCTCAAAACCTGTAATATAAGCCGAGTTCTTACCCCATTTCGATTCTGTTCCTATCATTTCTAGGTTGAACATCGCCATTATTTGAGTAGGATCTACGTGTTGCGAAAAATATTTAGCTCCATAGCCTCCCAATTCTTCCGCTACAAAAGCAGTAAAGATTATCGAGCGTTCGTTGTTATTCATTTTCTTAAAATACTCTGCCAGCAAAATCACCGCGGTTGTTCCCGCAGCATCATCATTGGCACCATTATAAATAGAATCTTTTGCATCATGCGGCATTCCTTCCCCTGGCGAACCTACACCCAAGTGATCGTAATGTCCTGAAAACACAACATATTCATTCGGTTTGCTTTTCCCTTTCAACATCCCAACCACATTATTTAGTTTATTGGTGGTAATCGTATTGGTCGCTTCAATCGAAAAATGCGTCGCCTCAGTAGGTCCAAAAACAAATACTACCGTGTTCTTCCCCGGTGTCGCAGCCATTTGCCCCATGTGCTGAATATTAGGAAGTATCTTTTTAAAAGATTCGTCTACTAAAACCAATAAGTTTTTATCGCTTTGATAATACTCATAAAACTTAGGCCCAAAAGCATCTCCTGCTCTAATATTCACCACCCCAATAGGGCTATCCTCTGTAAAAGAAACCTCAGGTTGGTACGAAAACGAAATCATCGAACCCGAATCTATCGCTTTTCCGTCAATTGTAACTTCCAGACTTTTTCTTCTTGCTTCGGTCATCGAAAATTCTTGTCGGTAATCTTTTGCACCATCAAAAGTTTGCAAACCAATTTTCTTGAACTGCGACTCGATATAAGCCGACGCCTTATCAATTCCGGGTGTAAAAGCCCTACGCCCTTGCATATCATCACCCGCCAATACTTTCTCGATTTCGGTTACCTTATTTACCGTAATCAGTTTATCGATCGATTGTGCCTGAACCAGTAAACCAGAACAAAGTACAAGACCGCTTAAAACAATTTTTTTCATAATTATATTTTAAATAAGTAATAATCCATTTTATGATAAGAGTGCAAAACCCCTAATCTGTTACAGTAAATTTAAGAAAATTACCAACATAAACAGATTACGATTCATTTGTTTTCTAAAGTAAACTGCGCTACTTCATTTTATTTTTCGGAGCACAACAACCGTTGTTTTCAAGAACTTCCCTCCTGCTGTACGCTGTATCTCTACACTGCGTTACGAGGATGCCGCTCCCATCAGGGCTAGCAATCACGAGTAATTTTAACAATAACGTTATTATGCATTGTCATTAAGACGAAGGAAGCAATTATACATAGAATATCATTAATGAATTTTAACCCTAAGAATTATAAAATTTAATAATTGCTACTTATAGTTGTTTTAAAGTTGAGGTATATTAAGGTTGTTATTATTTTAAATTTATTAATATTTATCTATAAACCCTAGCATTTACAAAAAATGTTGTTCCCTTTTGGGCTATTATTCTAAATATTTGTCGTAAAATTTATACGGTAAACTTTTTGGAATTCCAAAATGATTTTTGCAGTTGTCAAAATCATTTTCATTGTTAAAACTATGTACTTTAAAATCATCATTTCGGATGTCAATAATAAAAAAGTTGGTAATTTCTTTATTTGGTATTAAGCTGTCAAAATCTATAAAATGTTCCTCTTTGTTTTTACAGGGATGTTGCTTTCCAACTATAAAGTCTTTGTTGTTACCAACGGCAAAAACATTATGTCCGATAACAATATTTTCAGTATTAAAAATACTATCATCATCCTTTGTATATGAAATCCATGAGTTATCGTCCCATTTAACTAAATAAAAGTTTTTCTCTATTTCAACACAAGATTCATTTTGTCCAAAGCGGCAACTAGTTAAAAAGAGACATATTACTAAAATAGAGAACTTCTTCATGTTTAAATTTTTAAGCGAATGTACTTTGCGAAAACTTGATACTGAACGATAATTTAACTAAAGCCATGTGAATTCATAACAGCTGTTGTCAGATAGGCTATTTTTTAATGCCAGTATTTCATACCAATCTCAGTAAGTTTATTTATATCTTGTTTTTTAATGTCAGTCAAATCAATTTTTCTAATTAAAATTTTTCCTGTGTGCTTTTTACTTTCCATTATCCCATTTGCATGGTTATATTCTTCTAAATCAACTATCCACTTATTTGTTATCGTATTTACACTTGTTGTAATGTTACCTGAAATCCATTTATTGAAATCATCATAACCAATTAGTTCTATTTTCTTAGTTAATTTATTATTTCTGAATTTATAAGTCCAACTATAAGCGCCACTACCACTATTATAACCAGATATTATTAGAATATTATTTCTAAAACTTAATTGAGATAAAAATTCAAAACCTAAAAGATCATAAGGAATTGTATAGTTTTTATTGTCAATTTTCAGTTCAAGTTCATTTGTTCTTGGTATTATAACATCTATTAGTCCATTAGCATTTAGGTCAACATTTAATGTTTTTATACTCAAATCAGCTTTTTGTGCTTCACTAATAAATATAGTAAAGAAACATATTAATATTAGAATTGATTTTTTCATTTGTTTGTTGTTATATTTTTATGGTATCGCTTCGTTCCTCGGAATGCCTTTTATATCAGAAAAGTGGTAGTACAATAACTTTAAAAACAAAGTTCGTTCGTCAAAATTAAAACTAACGTTTAAATTAATTTTTTAAATATTTCTCATATTCTTCTTTAGAAACTTTTGCTCCAAGCAAAAAATAACTTTCAAAGAGTACTATACCATCTGGCTTGTACATGTGTGCTACACCGTGTCTTTGTCCGTTTTTAAATATAGCATCCATATTTTTTTTGCCCATAGCATACATAGTGCCTAATCCATCTTGTACATCATTTAGATAATTATTTTCAGTAGCAATTACACCATTAAAAAAAGTACTTGATAGGCCATTTCGTTTGTCTTCTTTGTAACTGGTTTGTGTCATCACTTGACCATTGCTATAACTAATAGACAAACCATCTTTTTTACCTTTTTTATAGTCGGTTTTGGAGCTAATCTTTCCGCTATTGTACATTTCACTTGTCCCGTCTTTTTTGCCATCTTTATATTCTTCTCTCAACCAAGTGGCGCCATCACTGTCGTAGTTTTCTTTTAAACCGTTGCGGACACCATTTTTGTAATTGAGTTTACATTCTAAATTGCCATTATTTGTGTACCAAAAAGCCTCGCCAGATATTAGTCCTTTTTTAATGTTATACAAAGCAAAACTATTATTGTCCAAAGGAATTTTATATTTACCCTGCAACAGTTTATTGTTTAAACTAAGCTCTAGTTTGGTACTATCGGCGGCATAGTTTTTTTGTAGATGTTTCCATTGGATTTCTTCAGGTAGCTGTGCGTAAAGTGATGAGGATAACAACAACATCAAAAAAAAGATTGAGAATGGTTTGATTGTATTCATAATTGTAAAATAACGTTTTTAGGAATTAGCTGTTCAAAAAAAAACTTTTGAATTATTAGTTAGTTTTTTTAAATCAATTCAAAATTAGGGATAAATTCTTTCAAGCAGATACAAATAACGAAATAAGTAAATAAGTTCAAAAACATTTTTCAAAAAGAGTACACAGCTAATCTAATACAAGTATTCAGCATTTGTTTATGGATTCCTACTGCTTTTATGGGTGTTATTTTTGAAATAAGTTTTAATATCTCGTATTTTTAATACAAATCGTTTTCAAATGGCTCTACATCTTCTATTTTAGGTAATGGTCTTATTACTATTTTTTTAGTAGGCTTAATTTTCACTTCATCACTGCCCACCTTTCCCAATTTCTCTATCCTTATTCCTGTTGACAGATTAAAATCTATTATTCTGATTATTTCTGGATTATCTAAATAAGCTGCAGAATAACCTATCAATTCAAAATTACCATTTTGGAATCTAAATTTATGTTCTAAATGTCCACGTAAGAGCCCATAATTAACAATAAGAATGTTTTTTTTAATAGTAATGTTTTCTAGACTATTCCCGCTTAAAAATCCGTCTCTACCATTTGGAAATTTAGGAGCAATAATTTTTGTTGAAGTTGCCATACTTTTATAATCCCCTTTTGAATTAGCAAAAAAAATTTCTAATTTAAATGGCCCAAATTCATTTATAGTATCCTGCACAACGATTACTTTATCATCTAATTTATCATTATTCAAATCCCCTTTAACTTCAGTTATTTTAAAATTAAAAGGATCTTTTATGTTTGTCTTTTGAGCGTTTGCAAAAAAGTGAAGTAGAATACAATTTATTATTATTACTCTTTTCATATGTTTTTAATTATTTTGTTTTAAACTAAAATAAAACATTTCATCATCCGTGGATAGAGTACTGTACATACCTCATCTTTTTCGATTTAATAAATCATCCCTGTTTTTACGTTATATTTCGCATTAAAAAAAGGAGGCTTTAATGCCATTTCAAACTTACAAATAAATCAAGGAGAAAAAAAAACATTGGTAATACTCTCTTTTATGCCATCCACAACTCCCCTAGCCCCGGTAGAAGTGAAAACCCCATGAAGGTAGAAAACCACTTTTACGGTAGTGGCAGAGCGACCGCAGGAAGCTCCTGCCAGTGCCTAGTAAAAGGGTTTGATACCAAATGGGTTGCAACGAATAACGGGATTAGCTCCTGAAAACAACTTGATACAACTGCCTGGTTTGAGTACTGAAAAATTTGACACGCAGCTTCGAAGGTTTCAGTAGATTAATTATGATTATTCTGTAAAAATCTGTGAAAGCTGCTTGCCTTTTATAATTACAGATCTAGTAACAGATAATTATAAAAAAAGTCCCAAAACCTATTGCTAGACTTTGGGACTTTATTATTAGAATCTTTAATTAATTAGGGATTTAAGCAATCCACAAATCAATTGTTTCGGTTACTTGTTCTAAAACTTCAAAGGCGGTTTCGGCCATTTTATTTCCTTTGGTATCTAATAAAGGATTTACCTCAACTACTTCCAAACAAACCACTTTTTTTGACTTGACAATTTGGTTGATAATCGCAATGACTTCGTTCTCATCAAAACCTTTTGGCACTGGAGTTCCTGTCCCGTAAGAGACCATATCACAATCCATAGAGTCTACGTCAAAGGAGATGTAGATTAAATCGCAGTTTGCTAATTTAGTAAGCGCTTCATCAACACAGGTTTGCAAACCTCTATAACGAACCTCATCAACTTTGTAGTTTCTGATTTTTAATTTTTCGATTTGGCTATCCTCAGCTGCTTCTGTATCGCGAACACCAAAATAAATTAAATTTTCAGGCTTAATCTTAGTTGCTTTCACACCAATATTTTTCATATCCTCCCAGTGCTGCACCGTCTCAGGAGTAATCGCATTGATTTTACAATCTAAATTATCATTTCCTAGAGCTGCTGACAATGGCATTCCATGAATATTACCTGATGGTGAGGTATACGGCGAATGCAAATCTGCATGGGCATCAATCCAAACCACTCCTAAGGTTTTAGTAGGATAAACGGCTTTGATACCGCTAATAGTCCCTAATGCCGAAGAGTGATCTCCTGACAAAACAATAGGAAAATAATTAGCTTCTAGATTGTGCTTTACTGCATAACTAACCCGTGTGCATTGCTCTACAACATGTTCAATTCTTTTGGCAAAAGTATTTCTATTTTTATCATAGATACTTTCATTATGTGTTTTTACATCTTCAAAAGGAAACAAATTAAAATAATCACTTTTTTTATTGATAGCTGCTATTTCTATTGCATCAATTCCCATATCAGAGCCACGTGTTCCCGCACCAATATCAGACCTGTTCTTAATTAATTTTATTGCTCTTTCCATAATAGTGTAAGATTATTTGAAATCGTTAAGCGCTTTTTCAATAATTACCAGACATTCTTGAATTTGTTCCTCAGTAATTACTAATGGCGGAGCAAATCTAATTTTGTTACCATGGGTAGGCTTAGCCAATAAACCATAGTCTCTAAATTTTAAGCAAATATCCCAAGCTAGATCAGACTCTTCATCACTATTGATTACAATAGCGTTTAGCAATCCTTTTCCTCTTACTAAGGTAATCAATGGATTTCTAGCAGCAATGTCATTCAAGCCTTTTCTTAATATAATTCCTAAACGTTCTGCATTTTGGGACAGTTTTTCGTCTTTTACCACTTCAAGTGCCGCCATTGCAACCGCTGCTGCAATTGGGTTTCCTCCAAAGGTAGAGCCGTGTTGTCCTGGTTTGATTACATTCATGATTTCGTTATTAGCTAAAACTGCTGAAACGGGATACACTCCTCCTGAAATTGCTTTTCCTAAAATAAGGATATCAGGTTTCACCTCTGGCGTGTTTTCACATCCATTGGTACAAGAACAGTTACCACAAGTGGCTAATAATCTTCCGGTACGTGCTATTCCTGTTTGTACCTCATCAGCAATAAACAATACGTTGTGCGCTTCACAAAGTGCTTTGGCTTTCGCCAAATAGCCTTCGGTAGGTACATAAACTCCTGCTTCTCCTTGAATAGGCTCTACTAAAAATCCTGCGATGTTTTTACTTGATTTTAAAGTTGCTTCTAAAGCATCGATATCATCATAAGCAATCTTGATAAATCCATCGGTAAACGGACCAAAGTTTTTACGTGCGTTTTCATCATTCGAGAACGAAATAATGGTTGTTGTTCTACCATGAAAGTTATTCTCACAAACAATAATTTCGGCTTGATTTTCAGGAATTCCTTTTACTTCATACGCCCATTTTCTACAAATTTTCAAAGCCGTTTCTACAGCCTCTGCTCCTGTATTCATTGGTAATACTTTATCAAAATCAAAGTATTTAGTCACATATTCTTCAAAAACACCCAATTGATCATTGTGAAATGCTCTTGACGTTAATGTCAATGTTTGCGCTTGTTTTACCATTGCCCCTACAATTTTTGGGTGACAATGTCCTTGATTTACTGCTGAGTAAGCAGATAAGAAATCATAGTATTTTTTACCGTCTACATCCCAAACATAAACCCCTTCTCCTCTATCAAGAACTACTGGTAAAGGGTGATAATTATGAGCACCATATTTATTTTCTTTGTCAATTAATGCTTCTGATTTTGCTGAAAGTGTTTGAGTTGTTTTTTGCATAATGTTTCTTTTTTTTTAAATCGTTATAGAACAAAACTATAAAATTTTATTTTATTCAGCGTATAAAACAAAACTTTTGACTCAAAAACCTTTAAAAAAAGTCAAAAAATTAAAATTATGAATTATTAAAAGTCAAATTAATTAAAATAAATTGTGTTATGGCTCCCAAAAACTAAAAATATAATTACTTTTAACCTACTATAAAATAAATCCTTACTTTAAAACCCCTCTCATGGAAGCAGTAGATGAATACGATATAAAAATAATCAAAGAATTAGAAAAAGACGGCCGCATGCCTTACTCGTCTATTGCTACAACATTAAAGATTTCTAACACCATGGTGCACCAGCGCATCAATAGATTAATTGAACACGGTATTATCACAGGAATCAAACCCATTATTAACGAAAAGAAAATAGGTTACGATTGGGGCGCTTTCACTGGACTCACACTTAATAAAGACCAAGACTCCAACAGGATTATTGAAGAGTTAAAAAAAATCCCTGAAGTAACCGAATGTTATTACATCACAGGTTCCTATACTTTATATATCAAAATGATTGCTAAAGATCACGAGCACATGCGTAAATTACTTTACGATAAAATTGACAATATTCCCGGCATTGCTAAAACAGACTCTATGATTGAATTGGGTTGCGCTTTTAAAAGAAACATTAGCCTTTAGAGACACCGTAAGCTTATAGCTAAACAGTTATTAAAAAAACTGTAAATTAGTCCTCTAAAAAAAGGTTCGTTATTTATTTTCGGATATTTGTCTCTTAAAACTTAACATCATGAAAAGCATAAAATTTTTTATTTTAGGAATATTGATTTGTTCCAATGGCGCTTTTGCTCAATTAAAAGCGGTTACCTACAAAGATGACACCCAAGTTCTCAATGGTTTTGCAATCCAAGCGGTTAAAAAATCAGCTAATAAACCAGGTATTTTAATTCTCCCAGCTTGGCACGGAATTGACAAAGCGTCTAAAGATATTGCAGTAGAATTGTCTAAACTAGGTTATAACGCCTTCATCGCTGATATTTATGGCGAAGGTAATTACCCAAAAGACAACGCCGAAGCAGGTAAAAATTCAAGTTACTATAAAACTAATTACACGATTTACCAACACCGCATTCAATTAGCACTAGATCAATTGGTTCAAAGTGGTGCCAATCCTGATAATATTGTAGCAATAGGATATTGTTTTGGAGGAACTGGAGTTCTTGAAGCAGCTCGTGGACATTTAAAAGTACAAGGAGTGGTTTCTTTCCATGGTGGTTTATCTAAGGATGCATCTCGCCCTACAGAACCAATTACAGCAAAAGTTTTAGCTTGCCACGGTGCAGACGACCCTTACGTTTCTGCGGCTGAAGTAGCGGCTTTCCAACAAGAAATGCGCGACACAAAAGCCGATTGGCAAATGATTTATTATGCTGATGCTGTACACGGTTTCACAAATCCTGAATATGGAAACGACAATTCTAAAGGAGCAGCTTACAATGAAAAAGCAGCCAAACGCTCTTTTGAACACTTAAAAGTTTTCTTGAATGAAGTGCTAAAAAAATAATTAAAATCAATTAGAATATCTATGAAAAAATTAATTCCTCTTTTTGCCCTAGCTGCAACATTTGCCTCTTGCTCAACCACAAAAACCACTAAGATAGTTGACAATTCCGACCCAACAAAATACATGAACTCCATTACCGCATCCGACTTAAAGACGCATCTTTACATCGTTGCTGCCGACTCAATGGAAGGACGTGAAACAGGTTCCGTTGGACAAAAAAAAGCCGGTAAATACTTGATTAGTCAATACAATAAAAACAACATTTCTTTTCCTAAAGCAGCCGAATCATTTTATCAAAAAGTACCCGCAGCTTTCTTAAACGCAAAATACGGAGAGAATTTAAATGACTCTGAAAATATCTGGGCATTTATTGAAGGATCCGAAAAACCAGACGAAGTTGTTGTTGTCTCCGCCCATTACGACCATGTAGGGATAAAAAATGGGGAAATTTACAATGGTGCTGATGATGACGGTTCAGGAACAGTAGCTTTGCTTGAAATTGCTCAAGCTTTTGCTATAGCTAAAAAAGAAGGACACGGACCCAAACGTTCTATCTTGTTTTTTCACGCCACAGGTGAAGAGCATGGACTATTAGGATCTAGTTATTACTCCGAAAATCCATTGTTCCCATTTGAGAACACCGTATCCGATATTAATATTGACATGATAGGACGTAGTGATGTTGCACATGCAAACTCTAACAACTATGTTTATTTAATAGGCGCTGATCGTTTATCAAGTGATTTAGACACTATTTGCGCCCAAGCTAACTCAAAGTACATCAAAATGGACCTTGACTACACTTTTAACGATAAGAACGACCCAAATCATTTCTACGAGCGTTCTGATCATTATAACTTTGCAAAGCATGGTATTCCATCTGTCTTCTTATTTAACGGTGTTCATGCTGATTACCATAAAAAGACGGACACTGTAGACAAAATTGAGTTTGACGCCTTGACAAAAAGAACCCAACTGGCTTTTACAATTGCTTGGGAGTTAGCAAATCGTGAAAACAGGCCTGTCGTAGACAAAAAATAACTATAATTATTAGGGCACATCCTTGCTTTCACTATCGTTACAGCAAGACCAGGCTATCCGTTGCAATCTCCCGAAAAAAAACGGGAGGATTTACACTACTATCCTTTGTGCAAAAAAAAAGAGCGCTTTGATCTATTCAAAGCGCTCTTTTTATTATTTGAGTTTATTCCACAAAAAAAGCCTCTCATTTCTGAGAGGCTTTTGCTTTCTGGGTGGGAGACGGGGCTCGAACCCGCGACCCTCGGTACCACAAACCGATGCTCTAACCAACTGAGCTACAACCACCATTTGCTCTTAGCGGTGGCAAAGATACAACTAAAGTTTACTTCTGCAAACATTTTTTATAAAAAAATTGAACAAAATTATATTAAATCACCTAAACTATTGACAGCCAAATACCTTTCAACAGTAAAACCTTCGGCATGTTCTACCCCTGCTAAACGCCCAAGGTCTCTAGAACGATAATTCAAGCTTTCTAGAAAATTCTTTGAACTAATTGGTGATTCAGGTTCTTTAGAATTTGGATCATAAAATTGCGAACCGTAAGCTAATATCGATTCTGTTTTTTTATCTGAAAAACCAGTAATATCAACCACAAAATCTGGAACAACATTTTTCCATTGAATGTAGTGGTACACTAATTTTGGTCGCCATGCATCTTGCTTCACTCCATCGATATCCGTTTCAATACGTACAAGACCCGATAAGAAACAAGCGTCAGAAACTAATTTACTTCCTTTTGCGTGATCAATATGTCGGTCATCGATTGCGTTACACAACACAATCTCTGGTTTGTATTTACGAATCATTTTGATAACCTCTAATTGGTGTTGCTCATCGTTAGTAAAAAAGCCGTCGCGCATATCTAGATTCTCTCTTACAGAAACCCCTAATATCTCAGCGGCCGCAGTAGCCTCTTGATGGCGAATCGTTGCCGATCCTCTCGTCCCTAATTCTCCACGTGTTAAATCTACAATTCCAACCTTTTTCCCTAAAGAAATCTCTTTTAATATTGTTCCCGCACAACCTAATTCTACATCATCTGGATGCGCCCCAAAAGCTACTATATCTAATTTCATTATCTAATTATTTATTGTTATTCTGTAATCATATTATTTTTCTTTCTTCTAAAACAACACCTTTTTCATTGTCATGGATTTATTAGCGCTCTCTTTCCACTCTTTTGTAGGATCACTGTCCTTTGTAATTCCGCACCCCATAAACAAGTGAGCTTTAGTGGAACCTGGTTTTCCATTAGTTTCAATTTTCATGCACCGCAAATTCACGTATAAATCTGATTGTAATTTTTCGTTTTTAATTCCCCTCTTATTGAGTTCTCCTAAAAAGCCTGTATAATATTCCCTCTGGTAGCCTTCGTTTTCTAGGATAAACTCTTTGGCTACAGCCTTAGGCAATCCACAAACTGCGGGCGTAGGATGTAAAACAGCGACAACTTGCTTTAGATTAGAATGATCGTCCATGATTCCCTCAATGTCCGTTTTTATATGCAATAAGTTACCTGCTTGCAACGTATACGGACTAGATACTGAAACCTCTGTAGTTAACTCTTTTAGATTATCAATAATGAAATCAGTTACAAATTGTTGCTCTTCCATTTCTTTCTTTTCCCAAACTACGTCAGTCGTCTTTTTAAACTTCTGCGTTCCCGCCAATGCCATTGTGTAAAAACGTTTTTTTCTTGCGTTTAATAAATGTTCTGGAGTTGCTCCTATCCACATTCCTATTTTGGGATGGTACCAGCAGTAACAAAAAGCAGTGGGATACGTTTGCACTAATTTGGTAAAAACCGAAACCAATTCAAATTCAGGAACCGCAATAATTTCTTTTCGAGACAAAACAACCTTACTCATGTCCCCGTTAACAATGCTGTCAATTGCTTTTTGTACAACTTTTTCAAAAGCTTCTTTTCCGGTGTTGTCTTTTGGAATATCTTGATTGTCTACCGTTTTTATTTTGACCACGCTCATTTTAGACTCTAATTTCAACGCCTGATCTTTAGGAATCAAAAGCATTTGATTATTTTCAAATGGCGCAAATACAAACCCAACTTCGTCCAGGCTTTCAGCAAAATATAAATGGTCATTTTTTTGAAAATAACCTATTACTTTATTCTTATTGGGTTTTCTATAAATTACAAAAGGCAGTTGTTGCGCTTCTTGCTGTTTTACTTTAATGAAAAAATCAATCATAATATTCTGCGTTTATTAGCCTACATTACAAGTATCAATCTATTGTTGTGGTGTTTTGGTTAGCACCATATTAGTCAATTTACAAAGCGAAATCAAATTTCCTTCTTCGTCAGTAATCTTGATCTCCCAGAGATGCAAACTTCTTCCTTTATGAATTATCCTAGCGGTTCCGTAAACAACACCTTCGCGAATACTCTTTAGATGATTAGCTGATATTTCTATTCCGCGTACCTCTTGTTCTTTTGGATCAATAAAAAAATGAGAAGCTGCACTTCCTACACTTTCCGCCAAAGCTACCGAAGCACCTCCATGTAACAATCCCATAGGTTGGTGCACCGAAGCATTCACAGGCATTTTAGCCACTAAAAAACCCTCGCCTGCATCTATATATTCAATTTGCAGTGTTTCCATCAAAGTATTCTTAGAGAACTCATTGCAATATTGAAGCATTTTATCTTTATCTAATCCCATCAATTTAGTTTATTAAGAATGTAAAAATAAATAAAAGATGACACACTAAACAGTAAAATGAAGCCTTATTCTGAAATCGAATTAGTTTTTTCCTATTTTTACAAAAAAACAAAGACAATGCGCTACCTAATTTTACCATTTATTATTGTAATCCTATTATTGGCCAGCGCATGTCGATCAGACTTTGAAACTGTGGCGAGTTCAGGACAGCTTACTTTTTCAAAAGATACCATCTATTTAGACACTGTTTTTACAAACATAGGCTCAAGTACTTACCGCCTAAAAGTTTATAACACCAGCAAAAAAGACATCAGTATCCCCACCGTTAAATTAGGAAAAGGGTTGGATTCAAAATACAGAATGACCGTGGACGGCATGCAAGGAAATGAAGGTAAATTATTTTCTAACGTTGAAATATTAGCTAAAGACAGTCTTTATATTTTTATTGAAACCACCGCAAGTAGTACTGATGCAAACCCCACTGATTTTCTTTATACGGATAATATTGAATTTGATGCGGGAGCCAACTTGCAAACCATTCCGCTTGTTACGTTAATTCAAGATGCCGTTTTCTTGTATCCAAAACGATTTACCGATGGAACAACAGAAACCCTTCCCTTAGCAGACAGTCAAGAAATAAGTGGATTTTATCTTGATGAAAATGATCCTATAAATGGCAATGAACTACATTTCAAAAATAAAAAACCTTATGTAATTTATGGATATGCTGCCGTGCCTAACAACAAAACGGCGATTTTTGACGCAGGAAGCAGGGTGTTTTTTCATACTAATTCGGGTTTAATTGTGGGTAAAAATGCTTCACTACAAATTAACGGAAGCGCCTCCAACAGCACCGCTCTAGAAAACGAAGTGGTCTTTGAAGGTGATCGTCTAGAACCTGAATATGCAGCTGTTCCTGGACAATGGGGTGCAATTTGGCTTACAGATGGCAGTACAAACCACAGCATTAACCACCTAACGGTTAAAAACGCAACAATAGGATTATTGATTCAAAACAATGATGGGACAACGGTTGAAATCAAAAATAGCCAGTTTTATAATTCTTCAAGCTATGGAATTTTAGCCCAAACAGCCATTATAGTAGCTGAAAATATTGTCATCAATGCAGCAGGAACCTCGGCATTGTCTTGTTCTTATGGTGGGAATTACACCTTTAACCATAGCACCTTTAACAACAACTGGAATAGTTCATCACAACTTACAGTAGCGATCAGTAATTATATTTCAGGAGCAATTCCCGAAGCAAATGACCTTACAAAAGCAACTTTTACAAATTGCATTATTTATGGTAACAATACAAATCAATTACAGTTAGCACAAAAAAGTACTGCAGCATTTAATTACCAATTTTCAAATTGCTTAATAAAATACACTGAGAATTCAACAACAGCTGAATATCAATTTAAAACTGATGCTACACATTACAATAATATTATTTTAAATCAGAATCCAAAATTTTTCAACACCAGTCAAAACAAACTTAACATTGATGAGAATTCGGCTGCTTTCGCAAAAGGGAGTTCGGCTTACTTAATTCCGCTAGACATTCTCGGAAATACCCGAACAAGTCCTCCAGATCTTGGCGCGTATCAAAGTATGGCGTTTCCAAAATAATGTCTGGAAAAGGAAAAAAAACACCAATACCATTTACAAAATAGTCTAATTATCAGTTCAAGCGGAGTCGAGAATCATTATTATATCATCACTGCGCGCAATATGTCAAAAATCAGACAAGTTATATTGTGTTTTTCGGTTGTTCAATATTTTAAAAACAATCATTAACTTAAAAATTTCTTAACATATTGTATTACTAAAAGAGATAGATTTGCGGCGAATAACAGCATGCTAAAAAAGCTTTTATTCAGCCCAATTAACAGCCCAAATCTATTTAATTTTATGAAAAAAATCTACTCTTTTGTATTTCTTATGAGTATTACAGTAACCATGGCGCAAATTCCGTCAAATTATTACTCCACATCTACAGGAACAGGCTACACTTTAAAAACGCAACTGTACAACATTATAAAAGGCCATACTGACAATGGTTACAACGGACTTTATACCACTTACCAAACATCTGACGTGGATAATTTTTATGAAAAAGATGGTACTGTTTTAGATATGTATTCAGAAAAACCAAGTGGAACTGATCCTTACAATTACAGTACCACGAGTACCCAAAGATGTGGTACATACGCTAAAGAGGGCGATTGTTACAACAGAGAACATATTATACCACAATCTACTTTTAATTCTACTGCACCTATGGTTTCTGACGCGCATTTCATCACACCTACAGATGGAAAAGTAAACGGACAACGCTCTAATTATCCACACGGAACCGTTTCAACAGCAACTTGGACCTCGTTAAATGGTAGTAAATTAGGGTCTAGCTCTGTTTCAGGATATTCAGGAATCGTTTTTGAACCTATTGATGAATTCAAAGGAGACATTGCTCGCATGTATTTCTATTTTGCCACCCGTTATGAAACTACTGTTTCTGGTTACTCCTACCCTATGTTCAATGGAACCAGCAATCAAGTTTTTACAACTGCTTTTTTAAACATGTTATTAGCTTGGAACACACTTGACCCTGTAAGTCCAAGAGAAGTAGCCCGTAACAATGCCATCTATGCAACCCAAAACAATAGAAATCCATACATTGACCACCCAGAATATGTACAAAAAGTATGGAACGCAACTGCAGATACATCAACTAGTGGCGCTACAGATCTTTACTTTTCAGAATATATTGAAGGTTCTTCAAATAATAAGGCACTCGAAATTTCAAACTCCACAGCCGGTACCATCAATTTAAGTGTGTATAGCATCAAGAAACAAACCAACGGATCAGGATCTTGGAGCACAGGAATCACGCTGAGTGGTAGTTTAAGTAAAGGAAGCAAATACACCATTGTCAATAGCGCTATGGCTTCAAGTTGTTTCTCGACCACAGCGGCAAACATCAGTACTACTGCTACAGAATTAGCTTTTAACGGAAATGACCCTGTAGGTTTGTTCAAAAATGGAGTACTTATTGATATTATTGGTACATACAATGGCGGATCCGCAAATTTTGCTGCAGATGTAACTTTAAGAAGAAAAGCTACCGTAACAGGACCTACAACTACATTTAATAAAACTACGAACTGGGATACTTATTCATCAGATACTTGCAGTAATTTAGGTAGCAAAACAATACAGACTACCACAAAAAAAGCAATTACTGCTGAGGAAGCTATTGCAGAGGAAAGCCTAATTTATCCAAATCCCTCGCATGGTGATTTTATAATTTACAACAGCAACAAACAATATGCTGTGACCATTTACAACCTTATTGGTCAAGTTATTTTTGAACAAAACAGTAGTAACAGCACTACTTTATCTATAAAAAACATGCCTAAAGGAATGTATCTTGTTAAAATCAATGACGAAAAGCACACTACTACTAAAAAAATCATAATCAATTAGTTAAACACAAAATAACATTGATTTTAAAAGCGGCAATTTTGCCGCTTTTTTTTATTAGCATTTTCATCTTAATTAACTAAATTTGCAACGCAATACAACAAACTACACAACAATGATCCATTTCTTTGAAAACCAAAGCAAAACAGTTTTTGCAGTACAGACGCAAAACGAAATTTCGGCTCAAGACATTTCAAAATTAAACTGGCTTTTTGCCAATTCGCATAAGATAGAAAAATCCGTATTGACGGATTTTTTTGTTGGACCCCGCGCCACAATGATCACTCCATGGAGTACTAATGCTGTTGAAATCACTCAGAACATGGGGATTTCAGGAATCATTAGAATCGAAGAATTTAAAGCAGTAGCCGAAGATTTCTCTGATTTTGATCCTATGCTGTCGCAAAAGTACAGCGCATTGAATCAAGACATCTTTAAAATAAACATTGCTCCTGAAGCGATTTTAGATATTGAGGACATTGCAGGGTACAACCAATCAGAAGGTTTGGCTTTAAGCCCCGAGGAAGTAGAATATTTAGACAACTTAGCGGTGAAAATTGGTAGAAAACTAACAGACTCAGAAGTTTTTGCTTTTTCACAAGCCAATTCAGAGCATTGTCGTCACAAGATTTTCAATGGAACATTTGTAATCGATGGTGTAGAAATGCCTTCATCATTATTCAAATTAATCAAAAAGACATCACAAGAAAACCCGAACGATATCGTTTCGGCATATAAAGATAACGTGGCTTTTGTAAAAGGACCACGCGTTGAACAGTTTGCTCCAAAGAGTGCTGACAAAGCAGACTTTTACGAAGTCAAAGAGTTTGACTCGGTAATTTCGTTAAAAGCAGAAACACACAATTTCCCTACAACTGTAGAGCCTTTTAATGGTGCTGCAACGGGAGCTGGTGGAGAAATCAGAGACCGTTTAGCAGGAGGACAAGGATCTTTACCGCTTGCAGGAACGGCAGTTTACATGACTTCGTACTCTCGTTTAGAGTCCCACGACTCTGCTCATGATAAGAGACCTTGGGAAAACGGAATGACAGAAAGAAAATGGTTATACCAAACACCAATGGATATTCTGATCAAAGCTTCAACTGGAGCCTCTGATTTTGGAAACAAATTTGGACAACCGCTAATTACTGGTTCTATCCTAACATTCGAACATGAAGAAGACGCGCGCAAGCTTGGTTTTGACAAAGTAATCATGCAAGCAGGTGGAATAGGTTACGGAAAATTAGATCAAGCCATAAAAAAGAAACCACAAACAGGAGACAAAATCGTTATTCTAGGTGGTGAAAATTATAGAATTGGAATGGGTGGAGCGGCAGTTTCCTCTGCAGATACAGGTGCTTTTAGTTCCGGTATTGAATTAAATGCTATCCAGCGTTCGAATCCAGAAATGCAAAAACGTGCTGCTAATGCCATTCGTGGATTAGTGGAAAGTGATGTTAACCCAATTGTTTCTATTCACGATCACGGAGCAGGTGGACACTTAAACTGTCTATCAGAATTAGTAGAAGAAACAGGTGGATTAATTGATCTAGACAAATTACCTGTTGGTGACCCTACCCTTTCGGCAAAAGAAATTATTGGTAACGAGTCACAAGAGCGAATGGGACTTGTTATTGCTAAAGAAAATATCGACATTTTACAACGCATTGCTGACCGAGAGCGTTCTCCTATGTATGAAGTAGGTGACGTGACAGGCGATCATCGTTTTACATTCGAATCAAAAACTACTGGTGCTAAACCTATGGATTATGCCCTGGAAGATTTCTTTGGTAGTTCTCCAAAAGTTGTAATGAACGATAAGAACATTGATAGAAACTATACCGATTTAGAATATAGCGTTAAAAATATCTCGACTTATTTAGAGCAAGTTTTACAGCTTGAAGCAGTTGCTTGTAAAGACTGGTTGACAAATAAAGTAGACCGTTGTGTAGGTGGAAAAGTAGCCAAACAACAAACGGCAGGACCTCTACAATTGCCATTGAATAACTGTGGTGTAATGGCCTTAGATTACAACGGTAAAGAAGGTGTTGCTACCTCAATTGGCCACTCGCCTATTGCATCCTTAATTGATCCTGTTGCAGGAACAAGAACGGCAATTGCTGAGTCTTTATCTAATATAGTATGGGCTCCTATAAAAGGTGGTTTAGACGGAATTTCACTTTCTGCTAACTGGATGTGGGCTTGTAAAAATGAAGGTGAAGACGCTCGTTTGTATGCAGCTGTTCAAAGTTGTTCGGATTTTGCTATCGAATTAGGCGTTAACATTCCAACTGGGAAAGATTCGCTTTCTATGAAACAACGTTATCCAAACGAAGAAGTAATTGCGCCAGGAACGGTAATTATTTCGGCTGGTGGAAACTGTACTGATATTCAAAAAGTAGTTGAACCTGTTCTTCAAAGAGACGGGGATTCTATTTATTATATTAATTTGTCGCAAGATGAGTTTAAACTAGGCGGTTCTTCGTTTGCACAAACATTGAGCAAAATTGGAAAAGACGCACCAACTATTAAAGATGCTGCTTTCTTCAAAAAAGCCTTCAATACAATACAAGAATTGATTCTGGAAAATCAAATTTTAGCTGGACACGATATAGGAAGTGGTGGTTTGATCACAACTTTACTAGAAATGTGTTTTGCAGATGTGAATTTGGGTGCCAAAATTGATTTCTCTGTTTTTGAGGAAAAAGACATTATCAAATACCTTTTTGCTGAAAACATTGGTATTGTTTTTCAAGCAAAAAATGATGCTGAGTTAGAAGCAAAATTAAATACAAACGGTGTTTCTTTCTACAAACTAGGAACAGTTACAAATAACGCCAAAATAGAATTTAGTTCTTGTGCACTAGATATTGCACACTACAGAGATATTTGGTTCAAAACCTCTTTTTTACTAGATCAAAAACAATCTAAAAACGGAACAGCGCAAGCACGTTTTGACAATTATAAAAACCAAGCATTGCAGTTTACTTTCCCTGCTCATTTTACAGGTAAAAAACCAGTAATCAACGGAAGTGAACGACCAAAAGCGGCTATCATTCGTGAAAAAGGAAGTAATTCTGAACGCGAAATGGCAAATGCCATGTACCTAGCCGGTTTTGATGTCAAAGACATTCACATGACCGATTTGATTTCTGGTCGTGAAAACTTAGAAGACGTTCAATTCATTGGTGCTGTTGGAGGTTTCTCTAACTCAGATGTATTGGGGTCAGCAAAAGGTTGGGCTGGAGCTTTCTTGTACAACGAAAAAGCAAAAACGGCCTTAGACAATTTCTTTAAAAGAGAAGACACTTTATCTGTTGGGATTTGTAATGGTTGCCAACTGTTGATGGAATTAGAAAAAATAAATCCAGAGCATGAAGTGCACGGAAAAATGCTGCATAATGATAGTAACAAACACGAGAGTATCTTTACATCGGTGACGATTCAAGAAAACAAATCGGTGATGTTGTCAAGCCTTTCAGGAGCAACATTAGGAGTTTGGGTATCACACGGTGAAGGAAAATTTAATTTACCAGAACCAGAAGCAAACTACAACATCGTAGGTAAATATGGCTACGATAGTTACCCTGCAAACCCAAACGGATCAGACTATAACACAGCAATGCTATGTGATACTACAGGTCGTCACCTAGTGATGATGCCACATATTGAGCGTTCAACTTTTCAATGGAACTGGGCAAATTATCCAAAAGATAGAAACGATGAGGTTTCGCCATGGCATGAAGCGTTTGTAAATGCACGATTGTGGATTGAGAATAAATAAAGTGTACTAAATTTCAACTTTGATAGAGCTTTCAAATAGTATGATTGAAAGCTTTATCAATTGAAAACGATAAACCCTGTCTTTTACCGACTTAATAGAACATTTAACAAATTAGCGTATGAATAACAAGCAATGTTTAAACTGTGAACAAAAAGTATCTGGAAATTATTGTGAAAATTGCGGGCAAAAAAATAACACACACCCTATTACATTAAAACATTTTTTGTTTCATGACATTATACACGGTGTTTTGCATTTGGAAAAAGGTATTTTATTAACAATAAAGGAAACTTTTACAAGACCTGGACAAGCAGCATTGGATTACATTAATGGTAAAAGAGTCAAATACTATAATGTTTTTTATCTCATTTTAATGCTGATCGGATTAAATATTCTTACGGTGCATTATTATCATGAAATTAACCACTCACCAGTAAAGGAAAATATAGGCAATGGTTTAAAATTCATGAATTTTTTATCGGCTAATGTGAAATTAATACTATTAGGGTTCGTTCCGTTAATTGCTATAAATGCAATTCTTATATTCAGAAGATTGAAACTCAATATAGCTGAACATTTTATAATTGGAGGAATAAATTTATTGGGAATTCTTGTTTTATGTCTATTCGTAAACTTGTTTTCACTTTTATCCATATTTCAAGGAATAAAAGACTTTGCATATATTCTTAAAATTATTTGCCTATTCTTGATCTTTTTATTTCCAGCTTGGACTTACTTTAATGCTACAAAAAAAAAATACTCCAACATCGGATTTACATGGAGGATTCTCATGTTTTATTCTTTAACTATCATTGAGACTATCATTATAATGGGGTTTATTATTTATCTAGTAACGGGTCAAACTCAAACACCTTTAATTATCAATTTATAATCGTTATTTCTATAGAGCATCTTGAATTAGGTCAACTTCTCTTTAGACCTAGTCTACAAGGTTTCGCCATGGCATGAAGCGTTTGTAAATGCACGATTGTGGATTGAGAAAAAGTAATTTTCTTTTTATACTATTAGAAAGCGCTCTTGAAAAAGAGCGCTTTTTTTATGATGTTCTTTTGAGATTTCAAGACGTAAAGATTCTTAATTTATTTCCCAATTAAAACGCCATCAGCCAGTAGTGAATATTTTGTTTTTGGTGCAGTTATACTATCAATTGCAGCTTGTGATTTACCACCATCTTTAGCATAATGTTTTAAGTCTTCAATAGACTCAACACTCACGTAGGCCTTCCCACTGATGATTACTTCCTCATTTTTAGAATCCGTAGGAACAAAAAAAGCATAATCTTTAAATTTAACAAAAACTTCCTTATTTTCTGGTAAATCCAAATTCATCCAGCAGCCTTTTTCTTTGCATACTGCTTTAATATTTGATCTAAACTTAACCGCAACAGTATCTCCTTGAGACAATTTCTCATAAGTAACTAGAACATCTTCCTTAGATAGTACGTTATCTGCTGAGATGCTATCTCCATAGCTAGCATAAGCTACATCAGATTTCATTGTAAGTTCTTTTCCTTCCTTTTTACAACTTGCTAGTGCCAGAATTGAGCAAGCAATTACAATCGTTTTCTTCATTATATTATATTTTGGTTATCTAAATTCAAAAATAGTTATAAAAATAAAACCTCAGTGGTGTAACTCTTAAAATTTGAATCAAAAAATACGTTTCAATTAGTAATCCAAAGTTTTTAACAAAATAGGAACGTGATGAGAACTTCTAAATTATTTTATTTGCGCGATCGTAAAAAAAGATTTAACACCTCCAATCAATGTAACTATTAAATTTGAAGAGGCTCCAAAAAAACCTTATCACCCGCATTTAATTTCCCTAAAGTTTGTGTTTTTCTTGTGGGTGGTGATACAAAAAATGTAGCAAAAGCAACATTTGTATATACTTCTTCAGCTTCTATAGCAACAGTTCCTGACCGATCAGTAAAAATAGCCACTCCCACACTTGTTGCAGCTAACAATGATGATGATTCGTATTGCACGTACACACTATAAATACCATCTTTTGGTGCGACAAATTCATATGAGCTAGTATTATAGTCGTTATTTTCATCAAATAATTCTGTATTAAAAGCAATCCTTTTATAACCTGTACTACCCACTACTAAACCAAGAGATGT
This sequence comes from Flavobacterium sp. PL002, assembly GCF_054165825.1. Lineage (NCBI taxonomy): Bacteria > Pseudomonadati > Bacteroidota > Flavobacteriia > Flavobacteriales > Flavobacteriaceae > Flavobacterium > Flavobacterium sp. PL002. The sequence goes on from NZ_CM135110.1 coordinate 269,577, forward strand.
TGTAGCAGAACCAGTAGCTTTTACAAAAGATTTTAAATGACTATCAAATATTTGCTGAGAAGTTACCCTATTTACTACTCCTGCATTCACAACAAGAATAGAATCTTTTGGAGATAGTACACCAGTATCTAAGTTAACAATCCGAACTTTTAAATCCCCATTTACATCCAACTGAGCAGACGGTGATGTTGTACCAATCCCTACTTAGACAAAACTCGCAAACGAAATAAAAAAAAAGAATTAAATAATCTGTGTGTGCTTTAAATAATTATTTTTTTTGGGCGTGACCACAAGGGTCAGGCTATTCGCTACAATCTCCCGAAAAAACGGGAGGATTTACGCTGCTATCCTTCACGCAATTGACCTGATAATTAGTACTAAAAACAGCAATCAGTTTTAAATACAAAATATAATTTTTCATTTATTCAAGCAGCAATCATTTTTTTATATAAATTCGTAGCCATAACAATCTCCCCAATCATGTCCATTTATAAAAAAATAGCCAAAGTAGGCTCAAAATACATTGGAAAACCAAAATTACTCAAATATGGTTTTAACTGGTCACCCATGTACCGTAGAAGTACCGCCAAAATTACTACTGTCTCTAAAGATTTATTAACTATTAGCATCAAACTACCTATCAGTTATAAAAATAAAAACTATGTGAATTCTATTTTTGGTGGTAGCATGTTTGCTGCAGTAGACCCAATTCCAATGATCCAATTGATGCATCTTATAGGTGATGATTTTGTTGTCTGGGATAAGGCAGCTGAAATTTTCTTTAAAAGGCCTGCAAAAGAAAACCTCTACGCCGACTTTACGTTTTCATTAGCTGAAATAGACGAAATAAAAAAACATGTAGCACAGAAAAAGGAATACGAAATAGTAAAAACAACTACATTAACTAATCTAGACCAGTCTATTGTATTTTGTGAGATTAGAAAAACCATTTATATTGCTGATAAAAACTTCTTCAAAGAAAAAAGAAATAAGAAAAAATTAGCCGATAAGTAATTTTTAATGTTTACAATTCGCAATCTTAAATTAGTTTATTATAGTTTTACCTTTAAAAAGATAATTAATCAAATTTGATTATTGGTTTTTTCATACAATACAAGAGCACAACTGACTCATAATCAATATTCATAAAAACATACTAAAAAAAACCAAAAAGGATCACCAAAAATAGCTGTTAATTTAAACCTGAATTTACTAAATTCGCCATTCTATAACTATAAAGTTTCATTTACAACTTTAATCCCACAAATCTATAAATGATGAAATCTCTAAATCTTCTTTTTATTATTACAATTTTGTTTGTAACAAATTCCTATGCACAATATAATGCAATATCCATTACCGTTAATGATAAAGAACATTTTATTAAAACTGATATAAAATACCCTATTACTGGTACCTATCTATTTGAAGGAGTAACAGAACCAATCGTTCAGTTAAACCCAAACGGTACTGGAATATTTCAATTGCATGATCAAGCACCTAAGAGTATGACTTGGGGTATTGAATGTTCAAAACAAGGAATTCCAATATTTAAAGAAGGTTTTAGCAGTGCTGTATACTCGCTGTGGTATAAAACAGACGAAAGTGACAAGACATTTAAAATCATTGACACAACTACTGTTGAAGAAGATAATAGCATGGACGAGTTTGGTCAATATGAAGAAACTCCAGAAATAGAGACAACTGAAGCAGCTACTCCATCTAAGGAAAAGGAAATCAATCCCGATACAATTTATGGTGATTGGAAAGAAGTGCAGTTTTCAATTCATTTTAAAAAGAAAAAAATGTTCATATTAGGTGAAAGATCTAAGGATTACGAAGAAAAACCACAATAATTTATTGACGCTAATGATATAACTAAACCACTATAGGCTGTAAGTCCATAGATTTAGTTTGGAAGACTAAAAGTCTACAAAGTTGGATTGCAGAAAAAATTAAAATTAGCCACAGATTAAATTGATTTCCAAAGGTTAAATCCTTTCAATCTTATTTAATCTGGGGCTAAAATTTTTAGAAGCCAAAGCAATATGTGCTTAAAGTGCATCGTTTTAAACTCTATTTGAGACCAATAAAAAAATAGATGAATACAATAACTAATTTGAACTTATAATTGAGCAAAATCTACCTGACAGAACTAAAGAAATTGCCGCACAAAAAATTGTAGTAGAAAAATTAAAATAGACTTACAGGCTTTCCATTTTGTCTCTAGTCATGATTTTCGAGAGCCATTACGTAAAGCTAAATCATTCTACTCCATTATATTATAAAGAGTTACCCCTAATTTGAGAAGACAAAAGACTATTTACAAAGCAATAATAAGGCTTAGCACATAATGAGTGAGTTAATAAAAGGCCTCCTCGACAATTACAGAACGACTACTTCATAAAAAAAAAGATAAAATTGTAGCTTCAAAATCTTAAGTAAAAGATGTTAAACATGATTTTTAAGAGATAAGAATAAAAGTTCAAATTGAAATCTTAAATAACGTAGACATCACTGTAACTCCTTTTCAATTTAGACAGCTTATTTACATTTTAATCTCAAATGCTTTAAAATTCTCAAAACGTGTTATTTATCAACACATTACAGTTAACTGTGTTTCAGAAATAAATTCATCTGTGAAAAAGTTTTTTTTTTGTAAACTAATAGAAATTATTTTTGCCTAAAAATTGTAGCTAACAGAATTGGTTTTAGCTATAAATATGGTGATAAAATATTCAATCTTTTTAAGTGATTAGGAACTACCGAAATCAAAATGGGAACAGGGATAGGCTTGGCTATTGTAAAAAAAATCATTGATAATCACGACGAACTTATTCAAGCAGAAAACTAAGAAAGAACTAGGCACTACCTTCTATATTTATATCCCTTGGGTAATTTAGCTAACAAAAAAATGGTAATTATAGTATTTCAAAGTCAAAAAAACAGTTTTTTTTGAAAAATAGTTCTAAATACCGCATTAATAAAACAGTCTTGTAACCGCAAATAAACCTTTAAATCAGCATTTAGAGAAAACGATTTCGTGAAAAACTTGAAAAAACCATATTTTTTTTGATTTAATTTTTTAAAATCAAAAAACCTAAGCATTTTTTTTTTAATTTGCAACCCAATTCAATATCCCCACATAATGACTCAAATTACAAGACTGTTTGATTTCCCATACTACCAACAAGATAAATTTACTACAATTCCCGATGCATTAGTTACCAAAGTTGATGGTGTTTGGGTTAAAACATCTACACAAGAATATATCGCTAAAGCCAATGCAGTGTCAAGAGCACTATTAAGAATGGGCTTAAAAAAAGGTGATAGAATTGCTTTGATTTCTACTAATAATAGAACCGAATGGAATATCATGGATATTGGGGCTTTACAAACTGGTGCACAAACGGTGCCTATTTACCCAACTATCTCTGAGGTAGATTATGAATACATTTTAAATCACTCTGAAGCAAGTTATTGTTTCGTTTCGGATGTAGAAGTATTGGCAAAAGTCAATATGATTAGAGATAAAGTGCCGCATTTAAAAGAAGTTTTTAGTTTTGATAAAATTGACGGATGTAAAAACTGGAACGAACTACTTGCTCTTGGTGAAGATACGAGCAATCAAAATGAAGTTGAAGAAGCTAAAAACAACGTAAAAGAAGATGATTTAGCAACAATCATCTATACTTCTGGAACAACAGGAAGACCTAAAGGAGTGATGCTTTCGCACAAAAACATTGTTTCGGATGTATTATATAGTGCAGAACGTATTCCATTTCAAGAAGGAAATGCAACTGCATTAAGTTTTTTACCTGTATGCCACATTTTTGAAAGAATGTTACTTTATTTATACCAATATTATGGTGTATCTATTTACTTTGGAGAATCAATTGATAAAATTACTGATAACTTAAAAGAAGTAAAACCTACAGTAATTACTGCTGTACCTCGATTATTAGAAAAAGTTTACGATAAAATCTATGCAAAAGGGACAGAATTAACTGGAATCAAGAAAAAATTATTCTTCTGGGCAATTGACTTAGGATTACGTTATGAGCCTTATGGAGCAAATGGTGCTTGGTATGAGTTTCAATTAAAAATTGCACGTAAACTTATTTTTAGCAAATGGAAAGAAGGTTTGGGTGGTAAACTAGAACTTATGGTTTCTGGAAGTGCTGCTTTACAAACAAGATTAACACGTGTTTTTGCTGCTGCCGAAATTCCGGTTATGGAAGGATACGGATTAACAGAAACATCTCCAGTAGTCTCCGTAAACGACCTTAGAAACAAAGGGTTTAGAGTAGGAACAGTAGGAAAGTTAATTGGATGTGTAGAGGTTAAAATTGCTAGCGATGGTGAAATCCTTGTTAAAGGACCTAACGTAATGATGGGTTACTTAAAAGACGAGAAATTAACTAACGAAGTTATTGTAGACGGATATTTCCATACAGGAGATATAGGTGAATTTGACAAAGATGGTTTCTTAAAAATTACCGACCGTAAAAAAGAGATGTTTAAAACTTCTGGAGGAAAATACATCGCACCGCAAATTATAGAAAACTTAATGAAACAATCTCGTTTCATCGAACAAATAATGGTAATAGGAGAAGGACAAAAAATGCCAGCTGCTTTTATCCAACCTAATTTTGATTTTGTAAAAGAATGGGCTGCTATTCATAAATTTGATATAGGAACAACTAACGAAGAAATTGTTACTAACGAAAAAGTAATTGCTCGTATTCAAGAAGAAATTGATCACATCAATGTAAAATTTGGACATTGGGAACAAATTAAACGCTTTGAGCTAACTCCTGACATATGGTCCATAGAAGGTGGGCACTTGACACCAACATTAAAACTGAAACGTAAAATTATTCTGCAACAGTACGATGCTTTATATAATAAAATTTTCAACTAGCCAAAACCAAATAAAAAAACCACGAATTAGTATTCGTGGTTTTTTTATGACTTTTTTTTTACTTTAGTATATTCAGAACTTAGAAAAAAATTCTCTTATTAATAGTGTTAGTATTTGAAAGCAAACAGTTACACAAAGCTAGAAAGCGGCATACTAAGACAGTACAGTATTTAAAACAAACTAATAAGTTAGCATAAGATTTTCTATATTTAAGCATTCTTAACAAAAAATTATTCGAATTTATTATGCGTGCATAGTATTTTTTTAGTATATTTGAAATCGATTGCGAAAAATATGAAAGATAAAACTATAGATTACATTCTTCGAGCTACATGGCAAGCAGTTGCCAGAATGTATAATGAAGAAGCATCTAAATACGATGCAAGTATGGCTACGGGATTTGCTTTATTAAGCATTGACAAAGAAGGAGGAACTCCTTCTACAGCTTTAGGTCCAAAAATGGGTATGGAAGCCACTAGTTTGACACGTACTTTAAAATCTATGGAAGAAAAAGGGTTAATCATTAGAAAGAAAAACCCCGAAGATGGTCGTGGAGTGTTAATTTACTTAACCCCTTTTGGAAAAGAGAAAAGAGACTTATCTAAAAATACTGTTTTAAAATTTAATGAAGCGGTTAAAGAAAATCTTTCAGAAGAAAAGCTGCAACACTTTATAGAAGTAGCCGAAGTTATCAATGAATTAATTATTGATAAAAATATTTTTCCAGTATCCGAAAAAAAAGAAAATGATAGTGTTTTAACTTCTATAAAATAAATTAGAAAAAGGCACTTTTAAAATAAGTATTAACAAAAACACGTATGCAATCGCCTTTTTTGCCTCAAATCGACATTTAGGCAGCGCATATTCTAATAAAAACAAATAAAAACAACGTATGAAACGCACAATTAAAAAAGTTGCAGTAATCGGATCCGGTATTATGGGTTCGGGAATTGCTTGCCATTTTGCCAACATTGGTGTCGAAGTTTTACTACTTGATATCGTTCCTAGAGAACTGACTGAGGTAGAGACTAAAAAAGGATTGACATTAGAGAGTAAAATTGTTCGCAATCGTTTAGTAAATGAGCATTTGATGAATGCTTTGAAATCGAAGCCCTCTCCTATTTACAGTCAAAAATTTGCTAGTCGCATCACGACAGGGAATACGACTGATGACATGGCAAAAATTGCTGATGTTGATTGGATTATTGAAGTAGTTGTTGAAAGACTTGATATTAAGAAATTAGTTTTTGAACAAGTAGAGAAATACCGTAAGCCAGGAACATTGATTACGTCTAACACTTCAGGTATTCCTATTCACTTCATGAGTGAAGGAAGAAGTGAAGATTTCCAGAAACACTTTTGTGGAACTCACTTTTTTAACCCAGCGCGTTACTTAAAATTATTTGAAATTATTCCTGGCCCACAAACTTCTACAGAAGTTTTGGACTTCCTTACTATATATGGAGAGAAATTTTTAGGAAAAACATCAGTTGTTGCTAAGGATACTCCAGCATTTATTGGAAACCGTATTGGTATTTATGGTATCCAAAGTTTATTCCACTTGGTAAAAGAAATGGGATTAACAATTGAAGAAGTAGACAAATTGACTGGACCAGTAATTGGTCGTCCTAAGTCGGCTACTTTTAGAACGGTTGACGTTGTAGGATTAGACACTTTAGTACACGTTGCTAACGGAATCTATGAAAACTGTCCTAATGATGAGCAACACGACTTATTTAAACTTCCAGAGTTTGTAAACAAAATGATGGAAAGCAAATGGTTAGGAAGTAAAACTGGACAAGGTTTCTACAAAAAAGTAGGAAAAGAAATTCTGACTTTAGATTTAGATACTTTAGAATATAGAGCATCTAAAAAAGCGTCGTTTGCTACACTTGAATTAACTAAATCAATTGATAAACCAATCAATCGTTTTAAAGTTCTTGTAAAAGGTAAAGATAAAGCAGGTGAATTTTACAGAAAAAGTTTTTCTGGAATGTTTGCTTATGTTTCGAATAGAATTCCTGAAATCTCAGACGAATTATACAAAATCGACGATGCTATGAAAGCTGGTTTCGGTTGGGAAAATGGTCCGTTCGAAATTTGGGATGCTATTGGAGTAGAAAAAGGAATCGAAATTATGAAAGCGGAAGGCCTTGAACCAGCTGCTTGGGTAAATGAGATGCTTGCTGCTGGAAACAAAAGTTTCTATACTGTTAAAGAAGGAGCTACTAATTACTACAGTATTCCTGCAAAAGCACAAACAAAAATTCCTGGACAAGATGATTTTATTATCCTGAACAACATTCGCGAAAGCAAAAAAATATGGAGCAACAGTGGTGGAGTAATCACTGATCTAGGAGATGGAATCATCAACTTAGAGTTCCTTTCTAAAATGAATACTATTGGTGGTGATGTTTTACAAGCCATTAATAAAGCCATTGATTTAGCCGAAAAAGAATACCAAGGATTAGTTATTGGTAATCAAGCCGGAAACTTCTCTGTTGGCGCAAACATTGGTATGATCTTTATGATGGCCGTGGAGCAAGAATATGATGAGTTGAACATGGCGATCAAAATGTTCCAAGACACGATGATGCGTGTACGTTATTCTTCTATTCCAGTAGTAGTTGCTCCACACGGAATGACTTTTGGTGGTGGATGTGAAATGAGCTTACATGCTGATAAAGTAGTTGCCTCCGCAGAAACATACATGGGATTAGTTGAGTTTGGTGTAGGTGTTATTCCTGGTGGTGGTGGTTCTAAAGAACTAGCATTGCGTGCATCAGACTTATTTCATAAAAATGACGTAGAGCTTAACGTATTACAAGAATATTTCTTGACTATTGCTATGGCAAAAGTATCAACTTCTGGTTACGAAGCTTTTGATTCTGGATTGTTACAGCACGGTAAAGACGTTATCGTAGTAAACAAAGACCGTCAAATTGCAGAAGCTAAGAAACATGCTTTACTTATGGCTGAAGCTGGTTACACACAACCTATTCGTAGAACAGACGTAAAAGTATTAGGTAAACAAGCTCTAGGAATGTTCTTAGTAGGAACTGACCAAATGGAAGCGGGTAAATACATTTCAGAGCACGATAAGAAAATTGCTAACAAACTAGCGTATGTAATGGCAGGTGGTGACTTATCTGAGCCTACATTAGTAAGTGAACAATATTTATTGGATTTAGAACGTGAAGCTTTCTTATCATTATGTACAGAAAGAAAAACATTAGAAAGAATTCAATTTATGCTAACTAAAGGGAAGCCGCTACGTAACTAAGAAAATAGAGCAAAGATTCAAGAAGCAAGATGCTGAACTAAGTTCCTCTTTCTTCTTGGCTCTTTCTTCTAAAAATCTCTAAAAGAAAAAATATGAAAACAGCATATATAGTAAAAGCATATAGAACTGCAGTTGGTAAAGCACCAAAAGGAGTTTTTAGATTTAAAAGACCTGATGAATTAGCAGCAGAGACCATTCAATACATGATGAATGAACTTCCTGATTTTGACAAAACTCGTATTGATGATGTGATGGTAGGTAATGCCATGCCAGAAGCAGAACAAGGTCTTAATGTAGGTCGTTTAATCTCTTTAATGGGATTAAAAATTGAAGATGTTCCTGGAGTTACTGTAAATAGATACTGTGCTTCTGGATTAGAAACAATAGGTATGGCTACAGCCAAAATACAGTCAGGAATGGCGCATTGTATTATTGCTGGTGGTGCTGAGAGCATGAGTTTTATTCCGATGGGAGGTTACAAACCAACACCGGATTATGCCGTTGCAAAAGCAGGAAACGAAGATTACTACTGGGGAATGGGTTTAACAGCCGAAGCAGTAGCAAAACAATTTAATGTTTCAAGAGAAGACCAAGATCAATTTGCTTACAATTCGCAAATGAAAGCCTTAAAAGCACAAGCAGAAGGTAAATTTGACAAACAAATCGTTCCTATTACAGTAGAACAAACGTTTGTTAATGAAAATGGTAAAAAAGAAACAAAATCTTACGTAGTAAACAAAGACGAAGGACCTAGAGCTGGAACTACAGTGGAAGCTTTAGCAGGATTAAGACCTGTTTTTGAAGCTGGTGGAAGTGTAACTGCAGGTAACTCATCACAAATGAGTGATGGAGCTGCTTTTGTACTGGTTATGAGCGAAGAAATGGTAAAAGAATTAAACCTAGAACCAATTGCTAGATTAGTAAACTTTGCTTCTGCAGGTGTTGAACCAAGAATCATGGGTATCGGACCAGTAAAAGCAATACCAAAAGTATTAAAACAAGCTGGATTAACTATCAATGATATTGACTTAATTGAATTGAATGAAGCTTTTGCTTCACAATCATTAGCAGTAATCAGAGAACTTAATTTAAATCCTGATATCATCAATGTAAATGGTGGTGCAATTGCAATGGGCCATCCTCTAGGATGTACTGGAGCTAAATTGTCAGTGCAATTATTTGACGAAATGAAACGTCGTGGTAATAAATACGGAATCGTTACGATGTGTGTTGGTACAGGTCAAGGTAGTGCTGGGGTTTATGAGCTAATGTAACCCCCCCTAACCCCCAAAGGGGGAATTACCAATATTTTATATAAAAAAAAGATTCCCAAGTTCTTAAACAGATATATTCACATCTTTAACTTCATTTAGGTTAAAGAATTTAAAACCCTACTGACCCCTAGTAGGAATTCCCCCTTCGGGGGTTAGGGGGCAAATTATGGCAGACGTAACTAGAGGAGGACAATTCCTTGTAAAAGAAACAAAGTGCGAAGATATCTTCACTCCTGAAGACTTCAATGAAGAACAAATAATGATGCGTGACTCTGTAAAAGAGTTCGTTGATAAAGAATTATGGCCTAATAAAGACCGTTTCGAAAAGAAAGATTATGCTTTAACTGAAGAAACTATGCGTAAAGCGGGTGACTTAGGTTTTTTAAGTGTAGCTGTTCCTGAAGCTTACGGCGGAATGGGAATGGGATTTGTAAACACCGTTTTAGTATGTGATTACATCTCTGGAGCAACGGGATCTTTCTCAACAGCTTTTGGAGCACATACAGGAATTGGTACTATGCCAATCACTTTATACGGTAGCGAAGAACAAAAACAAAAATACGTTCCTAAATTAGCTTCAGGTGAGTGGTTTGGTGCTTACTGTTTGACTGAGCCAGGTGCTGGATCAGATGCTAATTCTGGAAAAACAAAAGCAGTTTTATCTGAAGATGGTAAAACATACTCTATCACAGGACAAAAAATGTGGATCTCGAATGCAGGTTTCTGTAGCGTATTCATCGTTTTTGCACGTATTGGTGATGATAAAAACATTACTGGTTTCATCGTAGAAAATGATCCTGCGAATGGAATTACAATGAACGAAGAAGAGCACAAATTAGGAATTAGAGCTTCTTCTACTCGTCAAGTTTTCTTTAATGAAACAAAAGTTCCTGCTGAGAACATGTTATCTGAAAGAGGAAACGGATTCAAAATTGCAATGAACGCTTTAAATGTTGGACGTATAAAACTTGCTGCTGCTTGTCTAGACGCGCAACGTAGAGTAATCACAAATGCAACTGCTTACGCAAACGAAAGAATACAATTTAACACGCCAATTTCACAATTTGGAGCTATCCGTTCTAAATTAGCTGATATGGCAGCTAGCTGTTATGCTGGTGAAAGTGCTACTTACAGAGCAGCAAAAAATATTGAAGACAGGATTACTGCTCGTGAAGCTGAAGGATCAACACATCAAGATGCCGAATTAAAAGGTGTTGAAGAGTACGCAATTGAGTGCTCTATCTTGAAAGTTGCCGTTTCTGAAGACGTTCAAGCATGTTCTGATGAAGGTATCCAAATTTATGGTGGAATGGGATTCTCCGAAGATACTCCAATGGAGAGCGCTTGGAGAGATGCTCGTATCGCACGTATTTACGAAGGTACAAACGAAATCAACAGAATGCTATCTGTAGGAATGTTGATTAAGAAAGCAATGAAAGGACATGTTGACTTATTAGGCCCTGCAACTAAAGTTGGTGAGGAATTATTAGGTATTCCTTCATTCGATACTCCTGATTTCTCTGAGTTATTTGCTGAAGAAAAAGACTTAGTAGCTAAATTGAAAAAAGCTTTTATGATGGTTGCTGGTAGTGCAGTTCAAAAATTCGGAACTGAATTAGACTCTCACCAACAAATTTTGATGTCGGCTTCTGATATGTTAATCGAAATCTACATGGCAGAAAGTACTATCCTTAGAACTGAGAAATTAGCTAAGAAAGAAGGTGAAGAAAAAGTACAAGAACAAATTGCAATGGCAAGATTATACTTATACCAAGCAGTAGATATTGTTACTCAAAAAGGTAAAGAAGCTATTATCTCATTCGTAGAAGGAGATGAACAACGTATGATGCTTATGGGATTAAGACGTTTTACTAAATACACTAACATGCCGAATGTAGTTGCATTAAGAGAAACAATTACTTCTAAATTAGTTGCAGAAAACGAATATTGCTTTTAAGCAAAAAAGAAAGTTTTTAAGTTGAATTTTATTTGTTTAAAAAACCGCACTCATTAATTTGATTGCGGTTTTTAATTTTTAGTATATTCCCTTTCGAATAAAAGCCTACCACTACCCTAGCTATAACTTGCAACAATTAGATGAGCGATGGTTATTTATCAACTTCATCTCTATTTAAAAACAGAGCAAAAAAAAACTGCAATACAGGATTGCAGTTTTTTTTTATAGATAGCAGTGCTATTATTCGATAACCGTTGGTTTTACAAATAAATCATGCGTACCATCTGAACCTAAGTTTAAGAAACGTTCGTACTCTCTTAAAACGTCAGAGATTATTTCGTCCTTACTTAAATATTGAATATCATAACCCATTCGATGATCACCAAAATACGTTATTGGTAAAAACATCGTTTCAGAATCAATAGTAGGCATGTTTAATTCGTTTACTAAAGTCTCTGATACGGTTTGCGGTTGTGCCATCACCCCAAAGACAAAATCGCGTAATTGCTCGTGTTTGATGACAAGTTCTATAGAATTATTAGGAGTAGTATGGTAAACAATACTAGCTTCAATTTGGTTCTTCTCTAATTCGCTTACCAATTCCTCAAATGAAATACGTACTGTTTCATTCAAGAATTTCCTAATATCTTTCTTTTGTGAATAGGTTAGAATTTTTTGTAAACGAACCTTCCAGTGGTAGTCATTCCAGTTTAAACTTCCATGAGAATACTTGGTCATACTGTACTCATTATCTGCCGATAGGGCCTTCCATAAGTTCACACAAAGCAGCAACATGATAATCCCGAATGGTAGTGCAGTAACTAGCGTCATGGTCTGTAAAGAGGCTAATCCTCCAGAGCGTAGCAAGCTTAGCGATACAACGGTAAGCAAAACTCCCCAAAAAGCATTTTGCCATTTAGGAGAATTTGTAGCTCCTTTTGACGAAATCCCATTCATTATAAATATTCCAGAATCTGCTGATGTGATAAAGAACACGCAAATAATAGCAATCGAAAGCACATTCAACAAACTAGTTAAAGGAAAGTAACCAAAAAAGTTAAATAACAAGGTGTCCGGATTATTTGCAAATTCGCTTAAAGCACCATGAGCAACAAATTTGTCAATCCAGATAGCACTACTTCCAAAGATGGTCATCCACACAAAGTTGAAAAGTGCTGGTATGAATAGAACAGCTAATATAAACTCACGTATTGTTCTACCTTTAGAAATTTTAGCAATGAACAGTCCTACGTAAGGAGCCCATGAAATCCACCAAGCCCAATACAGTATCGTCCAATTAGAAAACCACTCTTGACTGTCTTTTTCGAAAGCGTATGTATTAAAAGTCAATGACATAAAGTTACTTACATAATGTCCAATTCCTTCTGTTAAGGTACTTAATATATAAATGGTTGGCCCTGCAATTAAAACAAACAGCATTAGCGCACCCGCCATTATGATATTGATTTCACTTAGTTTTTTAACTCCTTTTCCTAATCCACTTGTAGCAGATATAATGGCAATCAACATCACGACAACTACAATTCCTACTTGATACTCGAAGCTAGTATTAGGAATCACACCTAAACTTTCAAGTCCGGCACTTAATTGCAAAACACCAAAGCCTAAGGTAGTAGCAATACCAAAGAACGTACTACACAAAGCAAAAACGTCAACAATATCACCAAAACGTCCATGTATTTTATCTTTCAACATTGGGTAAAACCCACTACGAATAGCAATAGGCAAATTATGACGATACGCAAAATATGCCATAGATAATCCTACCACACCATAAATTGACCAAGCATGAAAACCCCAGTGAAAGAACGTATACAACTGCGCCTCCTTTGCTCTTAAACTTACATCAAGATTGCTGATCGCAGGATTAGCAAAATGAGCCATAGTTTCGGCAACACCAAAGTACATTAAACCAATTCCCATACCAGCAGCAAAAAGCATGGCTACCCAGGAGAAGAAGGAATACTCTGGTTTAGTATCATCAGCCCCTAACTTGATCTTACCTAGTTTACTAACTGCCAGACCTATTAAGAAAATTACAAAAACAGTAACAATTAACACATAGAGCCAACCTAAATTTTTGAAAATTACTCCTTTAACGACATTAAAAAATTGTTCTGCCTCTACAGAGAAAATTCCACAAAAAAGAGAAATTACGATGATAATCGTAAGACTAGGTAAGGCAACTGACTTTGTGAAATCAGTTTTAAAATTATACTTCTGTTCTAAAAAAGATAATAGTTTATTCATAAATAGTTAAATAAAGTTAACTGCAAACAATGCTTGTTCACAGTATTAAAAATAGTCTGCTCAATTCTGCTTTAGAATATAAAACCAAACCCAAAAATGATGTTTAATTGCTAAAAATAAATTTAGCTCACTGAGTAATCATCATAAAATAATTGATGATACGCTAAGAACCCTGTAAAGAGTTCCAGTGAAAATTGAATGACAAAAGCCATTGTAGTTTTGAAAATATTGCAACTTATCGCTATCTTGATTGTATTACATTTTAAAACAGAAATAAAATAAAGAATCAAAAAAATTGCAAATTGGTTTGCAAAACTAACAAAAATTGACAAAAAACAGCTCATTATGTTGGATTACTCAATCTATCAAGCAAATAGTCAATGAAACACTAAAATTATTAGTGATGCAGTTTTTTATTTGCCAAATAAGCTTGCCGTTTTGAACCCCAAAATAATGACCGCAAGATACTTTTACAACATTAGATAAAAGCAACTACATCATAATGTTGTATCTTTTGTTAAAAATTTTGATATATCATGGCCACATTAATCCCTAATTTTATGCTTTTATAACTAAAACTTAAACCATGAAAAAAATACTTATTTCTTGTATGATAGTAGCAGCTGTTGTAGTAGGCTGTAAAACAAATAGTGATTCGGCTAATACAAAAAACTTAAAAATTGATTTTGAATCCAAAAGTAACAGCAACGTTTCTGGTACCGCAACATTTGTAGAGAAAAATGGCATGGTAACTTTCACCGCAAAGCTAGCAGGATTGCAACCAGGCGTGCATGCAATACACATTCATGAAAAATCAGACTGTTCAGCTGCAGATGGAAGTTCAGCAGGAGGACACTGGAATCCTACTTTTAAAAAGCATGGAAAATGGGGTGTTGGTGAGTACCACAAAGGAGATATTGGAAATTTCACAGCTGACGCAAATGGAAACGGAATGATAACCATGACTACTAATGAATGGAATATTGGTTCAGGTGATCCTACAAAAGATATTTTAGGGAAAGGTTTAATTGTACACCAAGGTACGGACGATTTTGTATCACAACCTTCAGGAAATGCGGGTTCGCGAGTTGCTTGTTCTGCAATAATTAAATAATTACTATTTAGAAGCGTGTATTTTTTATTTTTATAATGCACACTTATTTAATTTTAAATTAATCCACAAAGCCATAAAAAACTATAGCTTTGTAGCCTTAATACTTTACAATGATTAATCCATCAGCATCTGGCTGGATAGACAAATATTTCACCATGCAAAAAACTGTTACACAAACAGTATTTAGCAGCTCTAACCAGTATTACAATGAAATTAGAGCCACTGGTTTTATATACGGCCACGTAGTTTCTTTTGAAACAAATGTTCCTATAGATACAAAAGGATGGGTACAAAATGAGATTCCGAAAGTAGCCTTACTCAACACCCTTTATGCAATTTATGGATTGACTCAAAAGGAAGAAAATCCAGAAAATTTTATACTGAAAGCTTTGGCTTTTTATAACGAGATGAATCCGCAAGGGTTTAATTTGTTTAAAAAAGTACTTCCTAATGGTGCTCCATCTTTAAACTTAGAAAAAATTATTGATGAACGTGTTCAAACAAACATAGATATTATCAGTAAAAATTTCTCACACATAATGACTAATGCGTTATTATTTGTAGACGTTTTGGCTTTTCGCCAATATTTATTACACGGTCACATTCCTGAAAAATATTTAAAAAAAATAGAAGAATCTGTAATTAGCTTGGTTTCATTAGCTTTGAAAACAAAATCTCAAAAGTCTACTTATGATGATTTATTAATCAAACTGTTTGAAGCTTCTGTACGTTATAGCAAATTTTCAAAAGTGAGTGTTCAAAACCTTGAAGAACTTAATTTAGACTATTTCACTTCGGACTTAGAGAAATATTATTTAATTGATATGGCCGGAATGGCATTATGGAGCGATGGAGAAATTGAGAATGAAGAAGCTTACTTTTTACATAAACTAGCAGAATTAATTGGTGTTTCTGATGATTTTGTTGCGGATAGTATTCAAAATACGGATGCCTTTATAAGTAAACATAAAAAAGAGATTGCGTATTTTAATTACTCCAATCCAGTAAAACATTTTTACGATCAAACCACTCAAAGTGTGATAACTTTGATTACACGTAATAAAAATAGACTAGTTAAGGAAATTATTCAAAGTAAAGAGTTAATGATTTTACTAGCAGTTTCTACCACTAGAGACCTAGATGATAAGGAAAAGAAAAAGGTTAAAAAGCAATTGTTAGACATCTGTAAATCGGTGCCATCATTGACTATATTTCTCTTACCTGGAGGTAGTTTATTACTCCCAATATTAATAAAATTTATCCCAAAGATGTTACCATCAGCATTTAATGAAAATCTAGATGAAACTGAATAAAAAAAAGCCACTTTTTATAAAGTGGCTTTTTTTTTAATATTAAAATTGCAATTGAAATACTTCATCTAAATCTGTATTCGAACTGATATTTACTTCTAAGTCGGTTACAAATCCTGAATTCAATCCATACACCCAACCATGAATACTAAGAGCTTGTCCGCTTTTCCATGCTGCTTGAACGATAGAGGTTTTAGATAAATCAAAAACTTGCTCTTTAATATTGATTTCAACAAAAGCATTAAAACGTTCTGTTTCATCTTCAATAGAGTCTAAATAAGTATTGTGTAAACGGTACACGTCTTTAATATGACGAATCCAGTTGTCAATGATTCCAATAGACTGATTACCCATTGCAGCTTTAACTCCACCACAACCATAATGTCCACATACAATTACATGTTTCACTTTTAATACGTTAACCGCATAATCTAAAACACTTAACATATTCATGTCAGAGTGTACAACCATGTTAGCAATGTTTCTATGTACAAAAACCTCTCCAGGCTTAGCGCCTATGATTTCATTTGCAGGAACACGGCTATCTGAACATCCAATCCATAATAATGGTGGCGTTTGTCCTTTAGCTAAGTCGGCAAAAAAGTTAGGGTCTTTTTCTAAAGCATCAACAACCCATTGTTTATTATTATCTAGTATTTTTTTATAAAAATCACTCATTTTTTTTTAAGTTTTAAAGTGACTAACTAACGATAAAATTTATTAAAATCAAATGCGTTAATTAATCTACAGTTATTTTTCAATTATTTTCTAATGTCTCTGTTACCGATTCTTTTTTAACCATCTTTCTTTTTGCCACATCATAATAATGCTCAAATGAAACATGATTAGCATTTTCAGGTGTGTTTTCTAAATCGTATGCGTCCTTGAATCCTTTAAGTTTTACCTTTATATTTTCTTCTTTAGCACGAGTTCCTTTAAACTCTTTAATTAAATCCAAAATATCATGTGCAATATAAACAGTATCTTGTGCATTAATGATTACTTTACTGTTTTCTGGAATGTCATTTAAAGTGCTTTTTATAGCTGCTTTATTTAAAAAAGAAACTTCTTGTGCAAGATCAATATGAATAATATCTCCGTCTTCATATTCTTCCTTTTTAAAGCTATACGCTCTTTTTAGGTTTCCTTTTAAGATAAAAATAATACTAATTACAATTCCTAATGCAACACCTTTAAGTAAATCAGTAGTAACTACTGCAATCAAGGTAGCGATAAAAGGGATGAACTGGTATTTTCCTTTTTCCCAGAAATGTTTAAATGTTGCAGGTTTTGCTAATTTATATCCAACTAAGATTAATATCGTAGCTAGAGTAGCTAATGGAATTCTATTTAGAATAACTGGAATAGCCAATACACTTATAAGTAATAATACTCCGTGAATGATAGCCGACATTTTTGATTTGGCTCCAGCCGCATTATTAGCTGAAGTACGCACTACAACAGATGTCATAGGTAAACCACCAATTAATGCACTTAAAATATTACCAATTCCTTGTGCTTTAAGCTCAATATTAGTGTCTGTATATCTTTTTTGTTCGTCCATTCTGTCCGAAGCTTCGATGCATAATAAAGTTTCAATAGAAGCTACAATAGCAATGGTCAACCCTACAACCCATACTTTAGGGTTTGTAAATCCAGAAAAATTTGGAGTAACAATAATTCCTTTTAATTCTTCAAAAGAAGTAGGAACAGGTAATGAAACTAAATGTTCTTTTGAAATTGCAAGAGAACTTCCAGAAGAGATAAAAATCTCATTTAATATAATTCCTGATGCAACAGCAATTAAAGCACCTGGCACTAATTTTAATTTCTTAAAAAAAGGAACTTTATCCCAAGAGATTAAAATTACCAATGAAACTATTGTTATAATAATAGCTCCAAGTTGAACGTGGTTGAATACTTCAAATAAAGATGAAAAAGTGTTATTTCCATTTTCCTGAGCAAATGATTGATCGCCTTCAAAATCAGCATCATAACCAAAAGCATGAGGCAATTGTTTTAGGATAATAATTACCCCAATACCTGCTAGCATTCCTTCGATTACATTAGTAGGAAAATAGTTTGAAATACTACCTGCTTTAATAAAACCTAAAGCTAGCTGTACGAATCCAGCAATAAGCACTGCTGTTAAAAAAATATCGAAAGCCCCAAAATCAGTGATGGCTGTCAATATAATTGCTGTTAAACCAGCTGCAGGTCCAGAAACACTAAGGTGTGATTTACTTAAATACCCCACAACAAGTCCTCCAATAATACCAGAGATAATCCCGGCTAATGGTGGTGCACCAGAAGCTAATGCAATTCCTAAACATAAAGGTAGCGCCACCAAAAAAACAACTAAACCAGAAGCAAAATCTGATTTAAGGTTAGCAAAAAGATTGATTTTCTTTGTCATAATACAATAATAATTAATATACAAAACACTGAAGCATAAAGATATGCAAATTCATGTTTAAATTTATAAAAAACGGTATGTACTATGCTATGTCAGGAGGAGGCGAAAAAATACTGCGAGTAATCTTATCATGTTTAGACAAGTTCTCAGATAGTATTAATGTAGTTTTATTGTATTTACCTATTAAAAGCTCAGGAAGAACTTCTTCATGGTAAGTAAAAACTTTAATTTCTTTTTGGGTGTGTTCTTCTTCAGAGAGACTGAAAATTAATGTGGTATCGCATGACTTTTCTATTATCGTCACAATAGGTGGCGTAGCCAAAAAGGCTATGAATAAGAATAAAAAGATACTTGCAATTACTTTCATTAATGCAAAAATATGGTTTAACTTGTTAAAACAAAAACAAGTGCAGAAAATTTATAAAAATTTAACATTAAAAAAAAACGCCAGACTATTAATACATTAATAATCTGGCGCTTACTTTATATTATAATAATACCATTATTCCTCTAACCAAGCTTGCATCATCCATATTGTTTTTTCTTGCTCAGCAATAAAATCACTCATCATACTATTAGTACCTTCATCATTAATAGCGGCTGCTTTATCTAAAATTATTCTTTCAATTTTTAGTAGTTCTGATAAAGAAGCAACAATAAGGTGAATTGCTTTTTCATCTTTAGAAATATCTTTTCCTACTACTAATTGATTGTTTGCAATGTAATCCTCAAAAGTATGCAGTGGTCTTCCTCCTAATGTAAGTACACGCTCAGCAATCAGATCAATTTTTAATTGAGAATCATTATACAACTCTTCAAATTTTACGTGTAAATCAAAGAAACGTTTCCCTCTAATATTCCAGTGAATTCCTCTTAAATTTTGATAATAAACTTGAAAGTTTGCTAACAATGTATTCAATTCGTTTACAATTAATTCTGATTCTTTTACTGGTAATCCTAAAATATTCGTTTTCATAATCGTTAATTTTTATACAAATTTAAAAAACAAAGCTAGAAATAAACTATAAAACAAATTGATTGTTTTTATCTTTGTATCATAAAATACTATAGATGACAATCACTCAATTAAAATATGTACTAGCTGTAGCTGAGCATAAGAATTTCACGCTAGCTGCTGAGAAATGTTTTGTAACTCAACCTACATTGAGTATGCAAATCCAGAAAATTGAAGAAGAATTAAGTATTCTGATTTTTGATCGATCAAAAAAACCAATCCAACTTACGGAAATTGGCCAAAAAATAGTGAATCAGGCTAAAAACATCGTTAATGAAGCTGATCGAATTCAAGATATCGTTGAGCAACAAAAAGGCTTTATAGGTGGTGAATTTAGGCTAGGAATCATTCCTACTATCATGCCTACCCTCTTACCTATGTTCTTAAATAATTTCATTAAGAAATACCCTAAAGTAAAATTAATTATAGAAGAATTAAATACTGAGGAAATTATTGTCAAGTTAAACAACGGTCATCTCGATGCTGCCATAGCTGCAACGCCTTTGCAAGAAGAAAAAATCAAAGAAATTGTTTTATACTTCGAACCTTTCATGGCTTACATTCCTGAAAGTCACGAACATTTTGATAAAAAAGAAATTGAGATATCCGACTTAAATTTAGATGAAATCTTATTATTACAAGACGGTCATTGCTTTAGAGATGGGATTTTGAATTTATGCAAGAACAATCCTAAAAATGAATTCAGTCATTTTCAAATAGAAAGCGGTAGTTTTGAAACATTAATCAAACTAGCCGATGAAGGGTTAGGAACTACATTGTTGCCATTCTTACACACACTGGATCTAAAAGAAGCAGACAAATTAAAGTTAAGACATTTTAAAGAGCCTAAACCTGCTAGAGAAGTAAGTTTAATTTACCCAAAAAGTGAATTAAAAATTCAAATAATTGATGCTTTAAGAAGTACAATTGCTGGTGTTATAAAAGGCGCTATTGTATTTCAAAATGTAGAAGTGATTAGCCCTTTGGCAAAAAGCCGAAATTAATTAATCCTTCACAACAATAAGACACTTCTTTAACTCTGGCTTTTTACTAGTGTAGAAATTAAGCCAGTTTTTAAGGTGTTCCATTTCATAAGGCAATAAATTACGCATTGCTTTTCTTAATTCCTTAGTAAATAAATCAGGATTAAAACTAACTTTTTCAAGAGAATCCTTAGTGTAAAAATAGATCAATCTAGACATGGCACTTTGTTTAGTAGGTTGTTTTAATAATAAAGTAAATATATAAATAGTTACTTTATATAATGCAAAATATAAGCCAAACTACGTTAAAGTATCGACGGATTGTCATAAAATAAGAAAAACGGTATTACTCCCTCTTCTTTTATACCACTAATTACTTAAGCTGAGTTTTAAATATAAAAAAAGGAACCTAAAACATGGGTTCCTTTTTATTTATCAATTTACGATAAGTAAACATTGCTTTAATTCCGGTTTTTCGAAAGTAAAATCAAACAACCATTCTCGTAATTGCTCAATTTCATATGGTAATAAAGTTCTAATTGCTTTTTCTAATTCTTTACAAAAAAGACTAGGATCAAAGCTAACTCTTTCTAATATGGATTTTGTGTAATCAAACATGATTTTAGACATAATAAAATAAGAATTTCAGGTTATTTTTTGATTTTCTACTGTTGTAAAAATACACTATTTAAAAAATGTATGATTAGAATTTAACGTATATTTTTGATAAATATTTTACATAAATAAAACATTTAACTATTAATCAATTGCTTACCTTTATAAATTAACTGATTTTTTTAGCTCTAAACATTTCTCTTTTACCTGGAGGCCCAGCTAGTTTTTCAACAACAAACCCTACTTCTATCATGCTTCTTTTCACAACTCCACGAGCGGCATAAGTTACTAAAACCCCATCATCCTTGAGTGCGTCATACATTTTTTGAAAAATTTCAGTACTCCATAATTCTGGTTGTACTCTGTATCCAAAAGCATCAAAGTATATCAAATCAAATTTATTTTTATCTTCTATGTCTGCAAAAAACTGCTGCCTCTTAGTTAAGGTGAACCTATTACTTAAAATGGTTTTCTCATTCCAGGCCGAACCGTGCATTTGATCAAAAATATTTTCTTGATCTAAAGCATTTAATTCTGCTACGTAATTCATTGAAACAAGCTCTTCTGATGATATTGGGTACGCCTCCACTCCTACATAATCGATAATTTGATTCATTTTAGCACCTTCTAAATAGGTTATAAAAGCATTCAAGCCGGTTCCAAAACCTATTTCTAAAATAGCCAATTCTTTATCCTTGAACAACGATAGTCCGTTTTTTATAAATACATGTTGTGCTTCTTGTATTGCTCCATGCTTAGAATGATATGATTCATCCCACTCCGGAATATGGATTGTAGTGGACCCGTCTAGTGTTTGTATAATTTCTCTTTTCAAAATAGTTTTATTTTTTAAAACCCTAACAGCTCCATTAGCGCTAAGATTAGGTCAAAAATACTCAAAAACAACTATACAAATGCGCTTATACACAATTAGTTTTTTACTTCTAATTTATTGCTTGCAAGTGTAATTTTCGATAAAAACAATAGTGAAAAAAGTGGATTTACATCAAAAACAATCCCTTATAAATCTCCTAACAATGTATACGCATTTATTTTATTGGACTTAAAAACCACCAAAATTACATTTAACCAAATTACCCTTAATGGTTTTATAGTTAGTTTAAAATAGCCTTTATAATATTACATATTTAATATAAAACATACTATTTTAATTTAGTTTGTTATAATATCAATAAATCACAATTAAAAGCGCTAATTAATGGTGTTTTAGCAAGGAAATTACTGATTTTTATTTAATTTTGCAGAAGCCAAACTTCTTTATTCTAATATAATTAAGTAGACCCTTTTTATACCAAAAATAACCATCGTTAAAAGCGAAACAAATAAAATATTATTATGAGTACTACTCAAAATCAACAAATTGACATTACTAAAGCCGCTTCGTCTAAAATAAACGAAGTAGATTTTGACAACTTAACTTTTGGTTCTGTATTTACAGATCATTTATTTGAATGTGACTATATTGATGGTCAATGGCAAACTCCAGTTATCAAGCCTTACGCGCCGTTTTTAATGGATCCTTCTTCTCGCGTTTTTCATTACGGTCAAGCAATTTTTGAAGGTATGAAAGCCTATAAAGATGAACAAGATGCTATTTGGCTTTTTAGACCTGATGAAAACTACAAGCGTTTCAATAATTCAGCAACACGTATGGCAATGCCTGAAGTACCTGAAAATGTTTTTATGAATGGTTTACACCAATTATTAAAAATTGATGAAGCTTGGATTAAAAAAGGAGACGGAAGTTCTTTATACATTAGACCCTTTATGATTGCTACTGGAACCGGCGTTATGGCTAATCCATCTGATAATTATAAATTCATGATTCTTTTATCTCCAGCAAAAGCATATTATTCTGGTGAGGTAAAAGTACTTATCGCAGAGCATTTTAGTAGAGCGGCAAATGGTGGTATTGGAGCTGCAAAGGCAGCAGGAAACTACGCTGCACAATTCTACCCTACAAGCTTAGCTAATAAAGAAGGGTTCCAACAAGTGATCTGGACGGATGATGCTACACATACTATGCTTGAAGAAGCAGGTACAATGAATGTGTTTTTTAGAATTAACGATACCTTATATACAGCACCAACTAGCGAAAGAATCCTTGACGGAATCACCCGTAAAAGTTTAATCGAAATGGCTCAAAAAGACGGAATCGAAGTTGATGTGCGTCCAGTATTAGTTTCTGAATTGGTTGCTGCTGCAAAAGATGGTTCTTTGAAAGAAATTTTTGGTGCTGGAACAGCTGCTGTAGTGAGTACTATAGCTGGTTTTTCTTACCAAGATGTTTACTACGAATTGCCTAAAACAGCAAATTCATACGCTGCACAATTAAAAACTAAATTAACCAACTTACAAAACAAACTTACCGAAGATACTTTTGGTTGGACTGTGAAAGTATAGTACGTTACAACATACAAAAAAGCGATTTTCAATATCTTGAAAATCGCTTTTTTTATGCCTTTTTTTAAATGTACTAGCGTGCTAAAATTTTAGAAAAATCCGGTTTAAAATAATTAGGCCCTTTTAGTACTTTCCCATCTTCTCTATAAATAGGATTTCCGTTTTCATCTAACTTACTCATATTACTACGCTGAATTTCATCAAACACAGCTTCCATTTTATCTTGCAGTCCGTGTTCTATAATTGTTCCGCATAAAATATACATCATATCACCTAAAGCATCAGCTATTTCGATCAAATCCTCATTTTTTACTGCTTCAAGATATTCTTCATTTTCCTCCTTCATTAATTCATACCGAAGATTATTTTTTTCGGCGCCTAAATTGGCTTTCGGTTCTTCGCTATATCCTATTTTAAATGCAGTATGAAACTCCTTGACGGCATTGATTTGTTTTTGCATGATTTTTATTTTAAGAAATGAAACGGCAAATTAGCAACTATTGGTAAACTATTAACTAAATTTGCTAAAAATAATTTACACTATGTTTAGTCAAGGACAATTGATATTTGCTGGCTGTTTTTTTATTGCTTTTGTTATCGCAATGGTAATTGCTTATAGAAAAGATATAAATACACACAGAGAATTTTACAAAGGGAATTATAAAATCCTATTGGGTTTTTTACTTTTTATTGGAATTTTATTTTTGATAAAAATATTCTTCAAACGTTAATTCACTCGTTTCAATGCACAAAAAAGCCCGCTACAAAGCAGGCTTTTTTTATGCAGTAAATTATTCGAGTATTAATTTTCTAAAGGTAAAAAACTAAAATCTTTTGAGTAATTAAGCATTTGCTCTTCAAATGATTTAGGTTGCTCTACAGCAATAGAAATAATATTTCCTTTCGCATCCATTTTTGGAACTAAAACTGGATTTACAAAACCACTATAAGGAGCCGAAGCAAACTGCTTGTTACGTGCTAAAACCTCAGCATGTAACTTTTGATCTACTTTTACACCGTAGTTTTCTACTAAAGCTTTTCCAGCTTCATAATCTCCCTCTGACTTGATGCGTTGCACTTCACGCAATAAATCTCCAAAGATGGCATGTAATTTTACGTAATCAGTAATATTGAAATAGGTTTTTCCGTTGCGAGTTAATTTCTCAATAACGTTATCTTTCTTTCCTTTTTCAAAAGCCCATGCACTCACCCACTGACGGTTTCTCATGTGTGCTTCTTCAATATTTGCACCTAAGTCTAAACGAACTAATTGCGTCATTAATCCATTACGAATGTAGCTATCATAAGATTCCATTCCTGTTTTTTTCCAGTCATCAACTAATCCTAGTTCTTGAATTTTAGGATTGTATAAATAGTACAAACCAACTAAATCAGCTCTTCCTTCTTCTAAAGTAGAAGCATAACTTTTTAAAGTTTCTTTTGGTGTACCCACTCCTTCGTTAATTTGCCCAGAAGCATGACCTACAACTTCATGTAAAGCAGTGTGTAATTTATCACCTATTTCAGCATATTTTTCAGCCAAAGCAATTTCTTCAGCATCATTTGCAAATTCTTGTAACTTTCCTTTTCCGCCTGCATTAGAGTAAGCATCAATGATATTCCCTAAAGAAACAGACTTAGAACCATGCTCTGCACGAATCCAGTCAGCATTAGGCAAGTTCACACCAATAGGCGTACTAGGAGAAGAATCTCCTGACTCACCAGCAACAATAACAGTTTTGTATGAAACTCCTACTACATTTTTCTTTTTATGTTCTGGCATTAAAGGAGAATTATCCTCAAACCACTGTGCACTTTCAGAAACCACAGCCATTTTTTTAGACATATCAAAATCCTTAATTTGCACCACACCTTCATAAGAACCTCTATATCCTAAAGGATCATTATATACTTCTATAAAACTATTGATGTAATCAATATTCCCCTCTGTAGCGTCAAGCCATGCAATGTTGTATTCATCCCATGTTTTCAAATCTCCTGTTTGGTAATATTTAATCAACAATCCTAAAGCATCGGCTTGTTTTTGATTTTCAGCAACTCCTTTAGCTTTCTCTAACCAAAAAATAATTTTGTCGATTGCTGCACCATACATTCCGTTACTTTTCCATACTTTCTCTTCTAATTCACCATTAGCATTACGAACTAACTTAGAGTTCAAACCGTAGGAAAGAGGCTTTTTAGGATCTGCATTTGTTTTTTTAGCGTAAAAATCTTCAGCTTCTTTAAGCGTGATCCCTTTATCATAAAAGTTAATTGCTGAACCAGCTAACAATCCTTTTGACTCATCAAGATTCACTTTTTTATCATCTACATCATTAAAAAGAACGTCTACAACAGCTGCTTCTAAAACAGTATTAGTTGTTTTCATTAAATCAGCAAAATACGCCTGATTAAATTCAGGTTTAATTTTATCATTTGAATAATGGTGGTGTATTCCGTTAGAAAACCACACTCTTTTTAAATAGATTTCAAAATTAGCCCAGTCTTTACTTTCTTTATCTCCAGCATAATTTTGATAAATATTTTCAAGTGCTTTTCTAATTTTTAAGTTATTTCTATAGTTTTGATCCCACATAATATCACGTCCAGAAGTTCCTGCTTGTGTAAGGTAGTAAACTAATTTTTGCTCTTTTAAGGTTAGATTTTCCCAACCTGGAATTTGGTAACGCAACACTTTAATGTCGGCAAATTGCTCTACAAGATTATCAAACGCTTTTACATCTTGCTTTGCAGTAGCAGTGCTCGCTGCAGGTTTTTGTGTATTACAAGCAACAAAAACTCCAGCCGTAAGGATTAATCCAGCTATTTTTTGTAATTTCATTATTAATGGTATTTAGTTTTCAATATATTATTATTTACAAATATACATATTCTTTAAAGAAGTTATAAAAATCAACATTCGCAAGCGCAATAAATTGCCGAATTATTAAAATATCAGTCAAAAACAAGCTTTCATTGAATTACAATCATAGTACTTTTATTACGCCAAAAGTGTCCGTTATTGCAAGCTTTTTTAGAATTATAAGATTATAAATGCGCTCAACAAATTAAAAAAGCAGGCATTTTATATTTTTTCTATACTTAGTATAGCATATTAATAAAATTTCTAACTTTACAACACCAAATAAACCACTTAACATGAGAATTTTAAAATATCTATTTCTTTTATTTTTACTAAGTTTAGTAGCCTTGTCCATATTTATTGCTACGCAAAAAGGGGATTTTCAAGTGGAAAGAAGTAAAATTATAAATTCTCCTAAAGCTGTAGTCTTTAGCTATGTAAATGATTATAAAAACTGGAGCGAGTTTGGTTCTTGGGCAACTGAAGATCCTGAAATAAAAATGATTTTCCCTGAAAACACCATTGGTAAAGGAGCTGCATATTCTTGGGAATCTAAAGATGGTGATGGTGACATGAAAACTCTTTTTGCTAAAGAAAATGACAGCATTTCTCAAAAAATGAATTACAACGGAACTTTATCTTCTGTTTATTGGACATTTAAAGATGCAAAAGGCGGCACAAAAGTTACGTGGAATATTAAAGGTAAAATGAGTTTTGCCTTCAAGGTATATACCGCTTTAAATGGAGGTGTCGATCGAGTTATAGGAAGTATGTTCGAAAAAAGTCTTGAGAACCTAGACAAATCATTAGTATACGAAATCAATACTTTTAATGTAAAAGTAGATGGATTAGTACAAAAACCTATGACCTATTATTTAGGACAAACATTTACAACGGAGATTTCGAAAATCAATAAAAATTTCAAAATTGTAGTTCCAAAGATTAAATCTTTCTGTCAACAAAATGACATCAATACAGTAGGAAGGCCTTTTATTGTTTACCATACCTATGATGAACAAACACAATTAGCCCGCATCACAATAGCTGTACCTATCGAGAGAGAAATATTTATAAGTTCCGGTAGTGACATTATTTCTTCTAAATTAGCACCATTTGAAGCTGTAAAAGCAACTTTAACTGGAGACAATTCACATAATAAAGCTGCTTATGATAAAGCTCTCGCTTATTTCAATCAAAACAAACTTACGCACGATCCTACTATTACCCATATAGAAATATACAATACTAATAAAACAGAGGTAAAAGATCCTTCAAAATGGATCACCGAAGTATACATCCCTATGCCTCCTAAAGTTGTCGTGCCTGTAAAAACATACACACCAGCCCCAGTTGAAACAGAAACAGATTATACTCGTGATGCTGAGACTAACACTAATCCTACCACGCCTAAAACTACAGTAGTTAAACCTACCACTCCAAAAGTTGGAACTCCAAAAGCGGTTACACCCAAAGCTCCAAAACCAGAAGCTGAGAAAGTGGTAAAACCAGAAGTGCCTAAAAAAACCGTAATTGAAAAACCCGTAACAGAGGAAGATGAATTCGAATTTTAATTTATTTTTTAAATCACATTAAACCTTTATTATAAATTCTATTCTAATATAAATAAAAGCATACTTTGTCAGAAGAAGAAGAATTTATACAACAGTTATTGAATAGTAAAACGCAAAACGAAGCGTTTCAAAAACTCTTGTTAACCTATCAAAAACCGCTTTACAATCACATACGTAACATTGTTCTCAACCACGATGATACTGATGATGTTTTGCAGAACACTTTTGTGAAGGTTTTCCAAAATCTTAAAAATTTTAAAGGAGAGAGTAAGCTCTTTTCTTGGATGTACCGCATTGCCACAAATGAAGCGATTAGTTTTTTAAATATAAAATCTAAAAAAAGTGGTATAAGTTCCCAGACACTTCAAGATAAAGCAATCGATAATCTTAAAGCAGATGACTATTTTGACGGAAATGAAATACAAATCAAACTCCAAAAAGCCATAGCCAAGCTTCCAGAAAAACAACAACTAGTCTTTAAAATGAAATATTTTGAAGAATTAAAATACGAAGAAATTTCAGAAATTCTAGGCACATCCGTAGGAGCATTAAAAGCTTCATACCATCATGCTGTAAAAAAAATAGAAAGCTTTGTTACATCAAATTAAACCTTTTACTCATTTTGAAGTCAAACTAATGTTATGAAAGAATTTAAACTCGAAAATAGTACAAAAATTGAAACCGGATTTTCAACTCCAGAGAATTACTTTGAGGATTTCTCAGCAAAATTAATGCTTAAAATCCCTCAAAATGATACCGCTGAAGCAAAAGTGATTCCGTTTTTCAAAAGACGAAAAACTAGTATCATGTTAGTTGCAGCATTACTTGTAATTGGCTTGATGATCCCCATCGCTTTCAATCAAACAAAAAAGATTGCTACTACTGAATTAGACGATACCACTTTAGAAAATTACCTAAGTTATCAAAGTAATATGAGTCAATATGATTTAATCAACTCACTAGAATCAGAAGATTTACAAAATATAGAGACAGAAAATACCACATCCTTAGAACAAGAAACTATAGAAGATCTATTAGTTGACAATGGCAATTTAGAGCATTATATAATAGAATAACCTTCTTTATTGCCTATTATGATCCATGATAATTTTAAAAATAAACAACATGAAATTTAAAAAAATACTACCACTATTACTGCTTCTTACTTCTTTTAGCATTTTTGCACAAAGCGAAGGAATGAAAGACAAAAAAGAACAAATAAAAGCTATGAAAGTCTCTTTTATAACTTCTGAATTAGACTTATCTACTAAAGAAGCACAACGTTTTTGGCCTGTTTATAACTCCTTTGACGACAAGCAGTTTGAAATCAGACACGAGAAAATGAAAATGTGTAAAACACAATTAAACGACATCACATTAAATAAAATAAACGAAAAAGATGCTTTGAGTTTAATTGACAAAATGGAAGACTCAGAAGATGAATTATACAGCTTACGCAAAAAATACATCAAAGATCTTAAAGAAATTCTTCCAGCTGCAAAAATCTTAAAACTGCGAAAATCAGAAGATGATTTCAACAGAAAACTTTTGCATCAATATAGAGATAAAGCCAAAAGGAAATAATCAATACCACACTATGAAACACAAAACCCTAAACAATTTGTTTAGGGTTTTGTGTTTTTACATCATAAATAATTAAAACATCACTTTATTGCAATCCTTTTAAAGCATCAATAAGCAAGTCTATATCTTCTTTAGTATTATAATGGCTAAAAGATATTCGAAGACTCGGTTTTTTTAAATCTTCGAGCGAAAGCATTTCAGCAAGTACATGAGAAGGCCTAATACTACCGCTTTGACAAGCGCTACCTCTTGATACCGCAATTCCTTTCATATCTAAATGAAAGAGTATCATAGCTGTTTTATCTGCTGCGAAAGGCAATAATACATTTAGAATATTATAAAATCCATTAGCGTCTCCATTTACAATAAAACCAGGTAACGAAGCAGTCAATTGTTCTAATAAGTAGGTTTTTAATCCTTGAATGTGCTTTTTTTCCTGATCAAGGTTGGCATAAGAAAGTGTCAATGCTTTTGCCATTCCTGCAATTTGATGCACTGCTTCTGTTCCTGCGCGCAATCCTTTTTCTTGCTCACCGCCAAAAAACATTGGCTGCAGCCCAGAGTTTTTCCTAACAAAAGCAAAACCTACTCCTTTAGGACCATGAAATTTATGTGCACTTGCCGCAATAAAGTCAATAGGAATTTCTTGTAAATCCAAGACTTGCTTTCCTATAGACTGAACAGTATCCGAATGAAATAACACATTGTGTTCCTTACATATTTGACCTACTCTAGCCAAGTCTAAAACAGTTCCTACTTCATTATTAACATGCATTAAACTCACTAATGTTTTAGCTGGATTAGCCAGTAACTCTACTAAATTAGTAATATCAATACTACCGTCTGGTTTGACCGCAACGTAGTCCACTTGAATTGCAAATTCCTTCTCTAATAACATTACTGTATGCAAAACCGCATGATGCTCAATCTTACTAGTGATGATTCGGGTTACTTTCAAGTCTTTTACCGCCGAACGTAAAATCCAGTTGTCTGCTTCAGTACCACAAGAAGTAAAAATTATTTCTTGAGCAGGGACATTGAGTTCTTTAGCAATTGCTTTTCGAGACAATTCTAATACACTTTTGGCATTTCGACCAAAACTGTGTGTAGATGATGGATTACCATAATCCTCAGCCATAACTTTAGTCATTTCTTCAATGACCTCTGGTCGTATTGCTGTTGTTGATGCGTTATCGAGGTATACTTTTTTCATTGCTGCAAAGTTAATGAAATATCAATTATGAATTCTCCAATATTAATTGTCATTTTTTTAGCTATTTTTGTATCAAATTAAATATACAATGAAAAGAGTACTAGGTCTATTGGTTTTTGTGATGCTTTTTAATAGCTGCGATGATGGAAATTTAATACAAGAGGACATCAGTTTTGAAGATGTTACAGCAACACAAAGTTGTACTGATAATGATGTAATTTATAAATTAAAAGATAATGAAGCGCTACTAGTTGAAATTCCGAGCGTAAATTTCACTGATGAAGATTCTGATCTTACTGAAACAACATTAACAATAAGCAGCACCACTAATCGCGTAGTATATCGTTTTTACAATGGTACAGTAACGGCAGATAATATTTGTGAAACTATCCCGCCAATAACTCCCGCTGTTACTGATCAATGGATAGCAACTGGTGGTACAATCGTTATCACCAAAGAAGCCAAAAAAGAAACCGATGCTACTGACAACAGCACTAGAATTTCAGGATACAGCCACAATATAGTTTTTAAAAACATTACTTTTTCTAAAAGTACAGGAGGAACACAAGTATATGATGTCTTTAATTTTGGAAGTTATGTGACTACTGCAACAACATTACCTTTTGGTTTTGACGAGACAAAAGCGTTAAATAAATGCAGTACCAATGATCAAGTTTATAAATTTACTACCGGCGAAGCAATGGAGCTTTCTATTGATCCATCATTAATTATTAATGAAATCACTGTTGCTAATTCCCCTCGAAAAGGAATTATTGGAACCACTCAAAACAAACTAACATACCGTTTATTTACAGCTGGTTTACTAACTGCAGACTATTTTTGTAACGCAACAACTCCTGCTACTCCAACAGTAAATCAAGAATGGAATGGTGTAGCTGGAGTTACTGACAAAACCGGACTTATTGAAGTAACCACCACCACTAGTGGGCCATCTAGTTTCAAGCATACCATTGTATTAAAAAATACTACTTTAAGTAAAGGGAATTACAGTTTTTCACTTGGAGATAATTATACTTTGGGCGTACTTTATACGAGTAATTAATTACTCAAATTAATAATGTACAAGCATAAAAAAACCATTTTGTAGTACTACAAAATGGTTTTTTTTATATGAATATTAAAGCTCTTATTTACTGTTTTGCTTGATAAAAACTTCAGTAGCTCCTTGACCATATTTTTGGTAGTTAGCTTCTTTAAAATCAATATTATCATACCTACCTAATAAAAAATCCAGTTCAGCTTTTAAAATTCCTTCCCCCACGCCATGTATAAAAACAATCTTTGGGATGCGATTACGAATTGCAAATTCAATATGTCTTTTTGCCGTATCCGCTTGTAAAGTTAGAATATCATAATTAGACATTCCCTGTTTATTTTTCACTAGCTTTTCTATATGTAAATCAAATTCAGGAACAATACCTTCGCCTTTATCTTTGCGTTCTTTAACAAAACTTCGTGGTTTTGGGATCTCTTTCTCCTTTGTGATTTCATCTATATTGATTCTTTTAATAGAATCCATTAAATTACTGGCTCCGTTCACCTTAAGCAACTCGTTGACAAGAAACGTCATCATGAACCCATCCTCAGTTTCTATAGTAACATCGTTCCCTTTTACTGAAATCACTATGCCATTTATTGCCTCATCAAGTACTGAAACACTATCTCCTTTACTAAACATCTTTATCGTCTTTTTCTTGATTTTTACTCGGTGTTTTTGCACTTAATTGCATCATTCCAAACATAAAGATGGCAATAGCAATTACGGTTACATATACATTCTTGTCAGTGCTCACTTGCTCATAAAAAGCAACAATGATCGCAATTATCATTATAGGAATTATAAACTTTTTCATATCTTTATCTATCAGAATCCAAAAGTAACAAATTTAATATAGCTTCGTTTATTTAAGCATATCTTTCCTGAAATTTTATAAACGCAATTTTAAAAACAATTGATGAATTTAGAAAAATACATGCTGCCTTGTTTAAGTAAAACACTCTTTGGAGTAGAATGTTTGGGTTGTGGATTTCAACGTGCTTTTTTACTTTTATTTCAAGGAGAATTTATTGCTTCTTTTAAAATGTATCCTGCCATTTTTACCACCTTAATTTTTCTATTTTCTTGGGGATTAACATTTATTTTTAAAGGAATTTTTTCTCAAAAAACCATTCTAATTTTAGCCTTTATAAATGTCGTTTTTATGATTTTAGGATATGCTTATCGCCACTATTAAATGTGATTCTTTTTAAAATATTATTTATTGATCTTACTCAAAATATCATTCATCATTTCGATTTGGATTTTTTGAATCTCAATTAATTCTTCTTGCTGATGCATCACTAAATGATCTAATTTTTCATGGAGTAATCTAATTTCAAGTTCTGATTTTAGATTGATCATATAATCTTTTTTGCCACGTTCTCTATCTTTTTCTTCTTGACGGTTTTGACTCATCATAATTATTGGCGCTTGAAAAGCAGCAACACATGACAAAATTAAATTCAATAAAATAAATGGATAGGGATCAAAACCATTATTGGACAAAAAATAAATATTAGATAAAATCCATATCACAATAAAGAAACCAAAAAGCGAAATAAAACGCCAACTTCCACCAAAGTCGGCTACTTTATCAGCAATAACTTGACCGTACGATCTTAGTTCAACTTCATCTTCAACTTGAGAGACTAAAGACTCTTCTTTATTAAAATCAATCACAAGATCCGATTCTAAACTCGACAACTCCCCTATTTCTTTTTGTAAAAAATTAGCAATGTATTTCTCTCGATACAAGTTCAGCTCTCCCACTGATAAAGATTGTGCATTATTAAAATCTGGATAATCTTTATTAATTAATGCCATGATTGGGTTTCTAATCATCGTTCCTAGCACCCTTTGACTTATAGAAAATTCTTTATTTGAGAGACCACTTATGAAAGTCGTTTTTAATTTCATTATACTTTTTTTATACCTATTTAATGTAACAGTCGTTCTAAACAAACAACTTCTCTTTTGGATTAAAAGTACAAAAAAAAGAGTCTGTTCTAAAACAATTTAAACTACAGTTGTTAAATAAAAACTAAAAAGAGCGCAAACAAAAAAGTGCCTAACGTTAAGCATACTAAAATCCAAAATAGTTCAATATATTTGTAAAGCATTATATTAGAAAAAGCAATTATGTACCGCAGCAACCTTTTCACTAACACCTCTAAAAGCTTAATAGCTTTCTTGCATTATTGTTGTTGCTGCAACTAATACAATGCCTTATTCATCCTTTTTTATATTAACAATTCAATCCTATAATCGTGACGAAAGATCAGATTATCCAAAATATTAGTGCTTTAAAAAGCCATACTTCTATCAACTACGGAATAAAAACTAAAACAGAAGTTTTTACAGAACAATTATTCTATACTTTGTTTGACACCAATGCCCCTCTTGAAGAAAGCATTGACGAACTCGAAAAACGCTTTAAAGAGGTTGCCTTAATTGCATGTAAAAAACCCAAAGGAGATTGTGAATCTATGTGGAAAAGTTTTCTAGACCAATTGCCTCTTGTACTAGAAATGCTAAATAAAGACGCCCATTATATTTTAGAAAACGACCCTGCCTCAAACAGCATCGAAGAAGTCTATTTAGCCTATCCCGGTTTTTATGCTATTGCAATCTACAGGTTAAGCCACGTTTTATACAATTTAGATTTATTACTATTTTCTAGATTGATGAGCGAATATGCTCATCGCATCACTGGAACAGATATTCACGCTGGCGCAAAAATTGATTCTCCTTTCTTTATCGATCACGCCACCGGAATCGTAATTGGAGAAACTGCAGAAATAGCTAAAAATGTCAAAATATATCAAGGAGTAACTCTTGGCGCACTAAGCGTTAGCAAAGAAATGAAAAACGCTAAAAGGCACCCTACCGTTGAAGAGGGTGTATGTATTTATGCCAATGCCACTATCCTTGGTGGAACGACCGTAATAGGTAAAAAAAGTATCATAGGAGGAAATGCTTGGGTAACTAAATCAATTCCACCAAAATCAATGGTGCTAAATACTACAACAACCGAAGTAAAAATTAAAGAGATCAAA
This sequence comes from Flavobacterium sp. PL002, assembly GCF_054165825.1. Lineage (NCBI taxonomy): Bacteria > Pseudomonadati > Bacteroidota > Flavobacteriia > Flavobacteriales > Flavobacteriaceae > Flavobacterium > Flavobacterium sp. PL002. The sequence goes on from NZ_CM135110.1 coordinate 304,510, forward strand.
TAATATGAAACCTCAAAATATATTAGACCTTATAGGAAACACTCCGCTAGTCGAGACTGTTAACTTGGTTAAAAATAAAAATGTAAAACTTTTACTAAAACTTGAAGGTAATAATCCTGGCGGAAGTGTGAAGGATAGGGCTGCCTACAACATGATTGCATCGGCTCTAGAACGTGGCGATATTAAAAAAGGGGACAAGCTAATTGAAGCCACCAGCGGAAATACCGGAATTGCCTTAGCCATGATCGCACAGTTAATGAATATTGATATTGAATTAATCCTTCCGGAAGATTCCACTAAGGAACGCACACAAACTATGAGAGCGTATGGAGCTACAGTAATCTTAACTCCCGCCAAAGAAGGAATTTTAGGCTCTAGAGACTATGCCGATAAAAAAGTAGCCGAAGGAGGTTACATCATGCTCAACCAGTTTGCGAATGATGATAACTGGAAAGCGCATTACAAAACTACAGGTCCTGAGATATGGAATGACACCGAAGGTACTGTAACGCACTTTGTATCTGCAATGGGAACTACAGGAACAATCATGGGAACCTCAACTTATTTGAAAGAGAAAAACCCAGCCATACAAATCGTAGGAGCACAACCTAGTGATGGCTCGCAAATTCCAGGGATTAGAAAATGGCCAAAAGAATACTTGCCGAAAATTTTTGATTCCTCAAAAGTGGATCGTGTGGTTGAAGTAAGCGAAGATGAAGCACGCGCTATGACCAAACGTTTAGCTCTTGAAGAAGGTGTTTTTGCTGGAATGAGTAGTGGTGGTTCTGTAGCAACAGCGCTTAAAATTGCCGAAGAATTAGAATCGGGTGTAATCGTAGCTATTATTTGCGATCGCGGTGATCGCTATTTATCCTCAGACTTGTTTGACTAAATCCTATTTCTAATGATCCAAATTATACGAACAACCCCAGACAATCCTGACTTCATTCAATTAATTGCCTTACTTGATAAAGACATTCAAGAACGAGACGGTGATGAACATGTTTTTTTTGCTCAATTCAATAAAACAGATAACATCAAAAATGCTATTGTTGTCTACGACAACCAAATTGCGGTAGGCTGCGGTGCTTTTAAATTTTACAAAGAAGATGTTGCCGAAATAAAAAGAATGTTTGTAGATCCAAAAACTCGAGGAAAAGGAATTGCTTCAAAAATTTTAACCGAATTAGAATCTTGGGCAAGAGAAGAAAACTATAAAAGTTGTATTCTAGAAACGGGGCATAAATATCCCGAAGCCGTTGCTCTCTATATAAAAAATGGTTTTGCTATAACAGAAAATTATGGTCAATATGAAAATATCGAAGATAGTATTTGTTTCCAAAAACAGCTTTAGTAGTATAAAAAACAAGGCATCACTGAATTTAGTAACGCCTTGTTTAATAATAATAACAGCTTAAGCCAATGTAGCTGTCGATGTAATTTTAGTATTCAATAACTTCGAAATTGGGCAATTTTTCTCTGCCTTTGTTACTAATTCTTGAAAATCAGTATCGGTGATTCCTTTAATTTTTGCATGAACCGTTAAATGGGATCCTACAACGCTTCCATCTTGGAAATCGATGTCACATTTTGTTGTTATACTTTCAATTTCGTGTCCTGCTTCACCCACAAAAGCCGATAATTGCATTGTGAAACAACCTGAATGCGCTGCTGCAATTAACTCTTCAGGGTTTGTTCCTACTCCATCTTCAAAACGAGTTTTAAAAGAATATTGTGCATTATCTAATGTTTTACTTTCTGTTGATATTTTTCCAGCACCCTCTTTTAGAGAACCTGTCCATACTGCGGTTGCATTTCTTTTCATAATATTTTTTTTTTAATTTACTCAAATTTAACGCTTTAAAACGTACTAAAATACTCTAGATTCAGTTTTAACGTAAATTTAAAACAGCTTTACAAATGATAACGCAACTCTTAAACAAGAGTCCCTTTTGCAACAGCGTTCTAAAAAATAAAGAAACTTTAAGATTTAAAGCAACTACAACTATTAAGTTTTCTTTAACTAACCAAAATATTATACTGAACGCACAAACTTGTTTATTACTTTAAAATAAAAAACCCAATCCTAAAATCAGGATTGGATTTTTAAATAAATTATAAATTACTTTTATTTTAAAACAGTAAATATAATTTTCGAATCATCATACACTCGCTGTGTTTGCTTTTTAAAATCTTCGGGTTTTGCATAGAAGATATTATCGACATAAGTTTGCGGGTTTAAGTCAATCAAAGGGAACCAAGTACTTTGAATTTGGATCTGGATTTTGTGTCCCTTCTTAAACGTATGCATCACATCCTGTAATTTGATATTCACAGCTGTTTTTTGATTGGCTACAAAAGGTTCTGGATTGATAAAACTATTTCTAAAACGACCACGCATCACCTCGCTACGTACCATCATGTGGTAATTGCTCATTTTTAAATAAGGAGCTACATCGGCAGTTTCTGGTTCATCGTCTGGAAAAACATCAATTACTTTTACAATCCAATCCGAGTCGGTTCCTGATGTAGAAACTTGTAATTGTGCCAAAATTTCTCCAGCCAAAGTCGTTGCTTCGGTTAACCTTTCAGTTTCAAAAACCAAAACATCTGGGCGTCTTGCAGCAAAACGCTGATCGTCGGTCATGTATTTTCTAGGTGTAATCCCTTTTTGATTGATGTCTTCAGTAAAAGGCACCGGTTTTTTAGGATCACTAATAAATTCTTGAAATGCACCGTCTTTTTTATCTGTGGCAGTTAATTTATTTTCAGCCAAATAAAAGCTTTCTTTTGCTGTATTTTTTGGAGGCCAAACATCATAGGTTTTCCAATCTTTAGAACCTGTATCAAACACATACGCTTCTGGTAGTTTGTTCTCCCCTTTTCCGTTGTCTTTTAAAAAATGATGAAAAAAGTTGGCTTCAATATTTTTTTGATAAAAACCAGAAATACTATCCCCAAATTTTATATTTCCAATTGTAGCTGTCGCCGAATTTCTAGCCCAATCGCCATGACTCCAAGGTCCCATAACGATAGTATTGTAGTTTTTACTCGTTTTTTCAATAGCTTGGTAAGTGTTTAAAGGACCATATAAATCCTCGGCATCAAACCATCCTCCTACAATCATTACGGCAGGTTTAATATTTTTTAAATGTTGTAGAATGCCGCGCTTTTGCCAGAAATCATCATAATTAGAATGGTCTTTAAGCTGTTGCCAAAATTCATTGTCTTTTCCATAATATTTATCCAAGTTTGTCAATGGACCAGCATCAAGGAAGAACTGGTAATCGTCCTTTGTTCCTATATCTGGCAATTGGTACCAAGACTTGGTCGTTTTCTCCGTTTTTTGAATACCAAATAATGGTGTTGCTTTCCAATAACTCAATAAATAAGCTCCATTGTGATGGAAATCATCAAAAAAGAAATCGCTAATACACGCCTGAGGCGAAACCGCTTTTAAAGCAGGATGATTGCTCAACAGCGAATAAGTAGAGTAAAACCCTGGGTATGAAATTCCCCACACTCCTACATTTCCATTGTTGTTCTCCACATTTTTTATTAACCAGTCAATAGTGTCGTAAGTATCCGAGGCTTCGTCTACTTGTGTTTTTTCTTTTTTATTTGGTATAAAAGCGCGCATATTGTCATACAAACCGTCGCTCATCCATCGCCCGCGTACGTCTTGATATACTACAATATAACCTTCCTTCATCATCGTTTCACTGGGACCAATGCTCTTTTTGAACTCGGTTGCACCATAAGGAGCACAGCTATATGGCGTGCGTTGCATGATGATAGGATATTTTTTTGAGGTATCTTTTGGGCTGTAAATGGCCGTAAACAAGGTGTTCCCGTCGCGCATTTTAATACTAACTTCTTTTTTAGTGTAGTGCTCCCCTACCGTACTTGGTGTATTGTCCTGAGCAAAAACAGTGGCCGTAATTGCGAAAAACGCAATAAATAATAGTTTTTTCATGTAAATAATAGCTAATTATAGAAACGTAAAGATATTACGTTTAATGCTATAACAAAACTTAGTGTAAAAGAATTTATCAGCATTATTATGGATGTTATAATTAAAGTAGCTTATAGTCTATATATTTGGCTGTGTCCCTCTTTCACTATCGTTACAGTGGGTCGGGTCATTCGCTGTATCTTTTATTGCATTCCATTTCATAAAAGGATGCCGCTGCTACCCCTCACAGAAAAATGATTCCGTATCATAAAACCCTAAACATAAAAATGGCTATACCTCCTAGAAAGTATAGCCATTTGTACCTATGAATCTAGTACGTTAATTTACCAGTATTTTAATCACTTTGTATTGAGACACTTTGCTATTTATTTTACAAAAGTAGATTCCTGAACTCAAATTAGCTTTAGTAAGCTCCACTTGATTTTGACCTTCCTGAGCATCAACAGTGATTTTTTTAACTACTTTTCCTGAAACGTCATTGATATCGATACTAATTTTTTCTTGCTCCTTTGCATTAAAATGAAGTACGGCTTTATCAGTAATTGGATTTGGTGTTACAAAAACCGAATTCCTATTTTCTCCATCATATTCTGTTACAGATAAACTCACTTCTTTAGAGAATTGAATCGCTTGTAAATCCATTTCCTTAACGGTTGATTTTCCGTCAGCGGCAGTCATTTTGAACACAATTGTTTTAACATCGTCTAAAACTAAAGGCGTTCCAGAACTTGAAGTAAACTCAGAAAACGGAATAGCAAAATCTTGTAGATTATCCGTCAAAATAATGCTTGCCTTGTATTGGTCTTCCCAATTTTGAATACTGTTTTTTACAAAAGTGATTTCTAATATTCCAGTTCCTTTTCCTTTTAATCGAAAGCTTTTATAAGCCGATAAATCAACCGGTCTAAATCGAGCAGTTAAAGCTCTATAAGCAGCAACATAATCCGTAGTAGTTGCGGTTAAACTTAAATTCCTTTCAATTGGAAAACTTTCACTATCAAATGCGGTTTCATTAGGTATTATAGCATAATGACCTACAACTGTATTTGCCTCAGGAGCATCAACACCCCACGGTCCATCTGACATAAATAAATCATCAGGAGTTGCTACGCCATCTCCTATTCTAAACCCAATATCAAATAAGTTTCCTGTTTCAATATCTAGCGTACTGATGTATTTTTTATCTAAATCTATCGAAGATGTGATTTTTACCTCATCACTTGTTTCTGTCTTTCTCAGTCCTGCATCAAAATTAACTAGATTTGTTGCATTTGTATTTACAATTTGCATCTCTAATTTTCCATTGTTGTATTTTCCTTTTCGAACAAAAACCGTAGGTGGCGATGAAAGCTCATAACTCGAAATTTCTTTTTGAGCATTTATTAAATAAACCACCTGATCTCCTAAGCTATATAAATCATCGATAGAATTACTCCAAATTTGGAAATTATAAAAACCAATATTTTTCTCGTATTTATCTAAATTCCAATGACTCTCCAAACCAAAGTTAGCACCTCCATTAGTGTTTTTTACAGCAATACTCAATACATACTCAATCGTATTGTCGGCATTTTTAATTATGGTTTTAATAAAAGGTTGTTCCTGAATATCAATTGTAGAAACTGAAATTATTTGGGCTCCTAACAAGCGATCACAAATAAACTTAGTATGCTCATAAACGCCGTTGTCTGTTTTTAAGGCTAGTATAGAAGCTACTGTTTTATTATTTCTGAGATAATCTACAGAGTAAACTTCAGATGCATTTGTAATTGCTAATAAATCCTCTGGTGTAGATTCAATCACACCATCTTCTTTTATTACTCCAAAGGGGATGTAATCTTTTAATGTTGAGCTGGCTGTTTTACGAGCATATTTAGAAGATTTAGAAACTTTTTTAGCTGTTGTTTTATCAAACTTATACGCTTTTTTTAGACGATCAAAATTTCGTTTATTTATTTGTTCCGAAAGGCGACTATTACTTTCTAATCCCCCGTCATTTCCTCCAGAAACATTTGTTTCAAGAACAGGACAAGAAGCATACCCTGAGCACGAAGGGTCATCGCAATCAATCAAACCATCACCATCATCATCAATACCGTTATCACATATTTCTTGAGGCACTGAAGCTGTGGGACAGCGAGCACCATCGTTACTAGAACTTGAAGGTCCAAAAGCAAATAAGTTAGAATTCATTGTAGTAGTACCATCTAAATCTTGAACTGCTCTAATTACATAAACCGTCCCCGTTTGATTTGCCGAAACATAAAAGCTTCCTGATAAATCAAAATAAACGGCCCCGTAGGTATATTTATTTCCGTTAAGAATAGGCACAACACCCAGATCATCAACTAAGCCAGTTTCTGGATGAATACGGTACAAAATATTTGTGGTTTGCTCCACAGTATATAAATTTCCATCCAAAGAATTAAAAGCCCAGTCATGAACATTCATGCTTGTAGAAAGTTCAAATTCTCCTAAATATTGTGTGTATGTAGCAGATGCTGGATCTAGATCTACTTTATAATATGTTTTACCACCCGCCTTAAAAAAATAAATTCCGTTAGGACTTACATCCCCCACGTATTTATTACCACTAGTTAGCTCTGGTATTGTGAAAACGGTAGTTGTAAAGTTTTTACCTATCCTAACAATCGAATTTGAAGGTGAAGATAAAAACCCCCATATATAACCATCTTTAGGATTATAACCCGCGCCATTGATGTTTCCTGGAGTAACATCAGCAGCAACTAATATGGAATTACCCGAAGCTAAATCTATCGCATAAACATCATTATTCTGGAACAGATAGGCATTAAAATCACAGTTAAAAGGAATCTCCTGTGCGCTAGCTTTACCGCTATAAAAAGCAAAAATACCTAACAATATTGTTTGCATTAATTTGTGTAAAATTCTATTCATAATATATCTTTTAAGATTAAATCAGAATAAAATTACCAAATATTTATGTAAATCGGTTTAGTTATTAGTCCTTATCAAAGCAAATCAACGATGAATAACCATTTACTGTCGATGAATTGCGTTAAAAAATATTTTTTGCTAAAATTTTCTTACCAAGGAATTGGCCCGTAGTCTTTTAAGAATTTCCCGCTCCAGTGTTTCCCCGTATTGATACCGTCAAATAAAGGGTCCATTACTCTGGCTGCTCCATCTACAATATCTAATGGTGGCTGAAAATCCTCAAGGTCTTGTTTCTTTTTAGCCAATTCTGCTGGATCTTCATCAGTTACCCAACCTGTATCTACTGCATTCATGAAAATTCCGGCTTTCGCCAATTCACCTGCGGCAGTATGTGTTAACATATTTAAGGCTGCTTTAGCCATATTAGTATGTGGATGGCGCGCTTCTTTAAAAAAGCGGTGAAACTTTCCTTCCATTGCTGATACGTTTATGATGTGTTTTTGTCCTGTATTGTCTTTCTTCATCAGTTCCGAAAGACGATTGCATAATACAAAAGGAGCAACGGAATTAACTAATTGTACTTCTATCATTTCAGTTGTTTCAATCTGACCCAATTTTAATCTCCAACTATTAGTTTTACGTAAATCTACTTGTTGTAAATCAGCATCAAGTTCTCCTTCCGGAAAAACTTCTGTCGCTACAAGTGCATTGTCAAAGGAATACGGAATTTGTGATAATTTGGCGGAAGCCCGCAACCCTATCCCAGGCTCAGGACCATGCCAAGTCACCGGCATATTTTGGTTAGAAGAAGCACCAGAAGTCAGCACTTTCAACTCATCTAAACAGTTGGTATGATCTAGTAGCAATCCTTGTACGGCTATGGGTAAAGAAGCAATAGGACGCTCCTCATTTGCAATCATGTGTGTATAAAATCCTGCAGGACGACGCACTGTTTGCGCTGCATTATTAATTAAAATGTCCAGACGATCGTATTTTTGTTCGATAAAATTACAGAAAATTTCTACTGACGGAATGTGTCTTAAATCCAAGCCGTGAATTTTTAAGCGGTCTCCCCAATCCATAAAATCTAGTTCTTTAGAAAAACGCAAAGCCGAATCTACAGGAAAACGTGTGGTAGCAATAACTGTTGCCCCTCCGCGTAAAAGCATTAAAGAAATATGATAACCAATCTTTAATCTAGAGCCTGTAATCACTGCTACTTGGCCTTTGACATCAGCTGTTTGAAAACGCTTGGCATAATTAAAATCCCCGCAATCTGTACACATTGTGTCATAGAAATGATGCATTTTAGTAAATGGTGTTTTACATACGTAGCAATTTCTAGGCGTTTCCAGTTCCTGTTGTTCTTTACTTTCTAATTCATTAAAAACAAGCAATTTTGGTGCTACAAAAACACTTGCCTCACGAGCATATCTAATTCCCGTTTCTTTACGTGCTGTTCTATCTTGCTTTTCCTTTTTACGCTTAGCAACTGCTTTACCGTCTTTTTTACGACGAGAAAGTTCGTCGCGATCTGGTCTTGAAAAAAGTCCCGCAGCCATAATCAAAGCAGTTCTTTGGTCTTTTGGAATGTCAAATATTTGCTCTGTATTTGCGTTCAACTGTGTGAGAACGGCAATACAACGGCTTATCTCTTCCGATGTGATTACTCCTTCATGTATTTGTTCTTCATTCATCATCTTCTGAAATTTTAATGCTATTGATTTTGAGAGCGCAAATATAGTTTTTTTTGATCTGACTCAATTTTGAACTGATAAGTATCTTTTAAACTTTAAAAAGCCAACTCACATTCACTCATAAACTTTGTACCTTTGTGCCTTTTGAAGTTTATAAAACTATGTGGTTCCAAATAAAATCTTACCTAAAATTCCTTTGGCATTCTAAGAACGAACATGCCGTGCATTCGCCTTTTGTATTTACATTAATTACTAAGTGTTTTTATGACAAAAAGGAGAAACCGGAATACGCGGTTTTAAAACAATACCGAAAAGCACTTTTAACCAATACAAATACTATTGAAGTAACCGACTTTGGTGCGGGATCTCGTGTTTTCAAATCGAATACTCGAGCGGTAGCACAAATTGCAAAGACAGCAGGGATTACGAAAAAAAGAGCCGAATTGTTATTGAGAATTGTACGTTATTTTGAATCGGATACAATTTTAGAAATAGGTACTTCATTAGGATTAGCCACCGCAGCTTTATCACTGGGAAATAAAAACGCAACAATAATAACACTTGAAGGTTGTCCTGAAACGAGCGGAGTTGCGCAAAATCAATTTAAAAATTTCAATTTAACCAATGTTAATTCGGTAGTAATTGAGTTTACTTCTTATCTAGAAAAAAAAGATTTGGCATTAGCGTCAGCAACAACTAATTCAGAAAAAAATAAAGAGGGTTATTCTTTAATCTATTTTGATGGCAATCACTCTAAAAAAGCAACTTTAGATTATTTTGAACTTTTATTACCAACTATTACCAATGAAACGGTCTGGATATTTGATGATATTCACTGGTCAGCAGCCATGGAAGAAGCTTGGGAAATAATAAAGCAACACCCTAAAGTTTCCGTAACGATTGATACCTTTCAATGGGGATTAGTATTTTTTAGACACGAACAACCCAAAGAGCATTTTATAATTAGAACCTAGTCAATTATTTTTACATCTAAAAACAAGTTATGGATATCAAACAAATTTTTCAAAACAATAGTGATTGGGTTGCCAAACAAATGCAAACGGACAAAAATTATTTTGATAAATTAGCACAAGGACAGTCACCTGAATTCTTATACATTGGCTGTTCTGATAGTCGGGTTTCTGCCGAAGAACTCATGGGTTTAGAACCAGGAGACGTTTTTGTACACCGCAATATTGCTAATATGGTTCCCAATACAGATATCAATTCTATGTCGGTTATTAATTACGCCGTGATGCATCTTAAAGTAAATCACATTGTGGTTTGTGGTCATTATGGTTGTGGAGGTGTACATGCAGCCATGCAACAATCAGATTTAGGAATTCTAAATCCTTGGCTGAGAAACATACGTGATGTGTATAGAATACACCATAAAGAACTTGATAAAATCACTGCTGAAGAGGATAAATACAAGCGCTTAATTGAATTAAATGTTCAAGAACAGTGTATTAATATCATTAAAACTGCCGAAGTTCAAAAAGCAAATAGGGACCGAAGTCTAAAGGTATACGGTTGGATTTTTGATATTCACACTGGAAAATTAATAGACCTCAATATAAACTTTGACGAGATATTAAAAGACATCATGGCAATCTATAAGATTACAGACTAAATCTTTGCCTGATTGTTGCGCAAAAAAAATGACAGCCGTTACTGACTGTCATTTTTAGTGAATTAACAACTTGTTATTTTTTTGCTTGATCCATTTCTTCTGATTTTGCACCAATTCTGTTTACTGTAAACATAGGAGCAAATTTCAATTTTAATCCCGCAATTTTCATATTATCCTCTGATGAAAGTCCTTCTTTTTCAACAGTATTTTTTCTACTATCTAATGCTTCATACATTAATTTGATTTCATCCCAGTCCTCACGAGAATAGCTGTCTTTATTATCTTCAACTGTATGCACAAATTGTTGGTAAACACCGTGAATATTTGCTGCATTTACCCATGCAAAACTCATATCATCTCCTACTTTACCTTCACCAAACAATGAATTTCTCATTACTTGTTTTTTACTAGGCATTGCATCTTGCATTTTTGCTTTCATCGCTTCATATTTCATTTTAGAAGCTTCTATTCTTTCTTTTGCTTTAGCATTATCACTTAAATCTGCCATTGCTGTTTCAGCTTGACTGCTTTTAGCATCATAATTAGCTTCAATTGTTTGCCAGTTTGCCATAGCATCTTCAGTAGCAACATTTTCTAATGAGTCAACATATACCACATAAGTATCTACAGTTTTTTCAGCTTGAGTTTCTTTTTCATTCTTACAAGATGTAAATCCTAAAGCGATAATCGCTGCTCCTAAAAATAATTTTTTACTTTCCATAATGTTTGATTTTTGATTTATTAAATATTATAAGACAAATGTACAGGGAGTGTTATCTTATTCAATATAAACATGTTAATGTTATAAATAATTATCATAATTATGAAATTAGCAACTATTTGTGTGAAAAACACAATATTACAGCACAATGTCATAAAACATTTTTTAGCCATTATAAGTATTAATAAAACACCAAAAACTAAAAATAGCGACCTATATAGGTACACTTCATAATCTCTTAATTTATTTTTGTAACAAAAATCTATTTTAAGCAACTTATACTTAATTCAAAAGTCTTTTGTACTTTTAAACTTAGAAATCTTATTCAAACCAATTATATAGCAATGGCAAACCCATTAATAAAAATTACTGATATCAAAAGAAACTTTGTTCTTGGAGACGAAATTGTTTATGTCTTAAAGGGAATTGATTTAGAAATAAACAAAGGAGAATATGTGGCACTTATGGGGCCTTCTGGTTCTGGTAAATCTACCTTAATGAACCTTTTGGGTTGTTTAGACACTCCTACTTCTGGAACTTATATCTTAAATGGTAAGGATGTAAGTAAAATGAAAGACGACGAACTAGCCGAAATCAGGAATAAAGAAATTGGTTTTGTATTTCAAACCTTTAATCTATTACCTAGAACAACAGCGCTTGATAATGTGGCATTACCCATGATTTATGCCGGCTACTCTAAGTCAGATAGAAACGCTAGAGCTGAAGAGGTTTTAAAACAAGTAGGCCTTGCTGATCGAATGGACCACCACCCTAACCAACTCTCTGGTGGACAAAGACAACGTGTGGCAGTTGCTAGGGCGCTTGTCAACAAACCGTCTATTATTCTTGCTGATGAACCTACAGGAAACCTTGATAGTAAAACATCTATAGAAATCATGGCCCTTTTTAACGAAATCCACGCTAACGGAAACACGGTGATTCTAGTTACCCATGAAGAAGAAATTGCTGAGTATGCGCACCGCATCATTCGTTTACGCGATGGTGTAGTAGAAAGCGATACGATAACACAGCATAAATAATTAGTATAATAACCTCTTTTAAATAAAACCAACTTACAATTAACAAACAAATAAACATGAAAAAAACGATTCTAGTACTACTCACATTATTTATAAGTGTGGTAACTACTGCTCAAAATCAGTTTGAATGGAAAAAACAAACAAGCAACGGTTACGAATACAAATATGTAAATAATGATCCTGCAAAAGCGCGATTTTACACATTAAAAAATGGCTTAACCGTTATTTTAAGCCCAACGAACAAAGACCCAAGAATTCAAGCTTACGTTGCTGTAAAAGCAGGTAGCAAAACAGATCCTGCTACACATACTGGTTTAGCGCATTACTTAGAGCATATGCTTTTTAAAGGTACAGACAAATACGGTACTCTTGATTGGAATAAAGAAAAAGTTGAACTTGATAAAATTGCTGATTTATATGAGCAATACAACCAAACTAAAGACGATGCTAAAAGAAAAATAATCTATAAGGCTATCGATTCTATTTCTGGAGCTGCAAGTAAATTTGCTATAGCTAATGAATACGACAAAATGATGTCAGCAATGGGTGCGCAAGGTACAAATGCCTTTACATCATTCGAACAAACAGTCTATACGGATGATGTTCCTAGTAGCTCATTAGATAAATATTTAGCCGTTCAAGCAGAACGTTTTAGAAATCCAGTTTTTAGAATATTCCATACCGAACTAGAAGCTGTTTATGAAGAAAAAAACAGAACTTTAGATAGTGATGGTAGTAAAGTATTTGAAGAGTTGTTCTCTAATTTATTCAAAAAACACAACTACGGAATCCAAACTACAATTGGAACTGTAGAACATTTAAAAAACCCTTCATTAGTAGAAATTAGAAAGTATTTCAACAAATATTATGTTCCTAATAATATGGGAATCATTTTATCTGGTGATTTTAATCCTGATGAAGTAATTGCTAAAATTGATAAGACTTTTGGTCAAATGCAAGCCAAGCCTTTTGAGAAATATACTTTTGAACAAGAAGCACCTATCACTGCACCTATTATAAAAGAAATTGTAGGTCCTGATGCCGAAGATTTGACATTAGGATATAGATTACCAGGAAACAAAGACAAAGATGTTCTTTTAGCTGATTTAGTTGGTAAAATTCTAACAAATGGTAAGGCAGGACTTTTAGATCTTAACTTAGTTAAAAAACAAAAATTACTAAATGCAAGTGCGTTTACGTATACGCTTATTGATCACGGAATTTTATATTTATCGGCTGCTCCTACAAACGGGCAATCGTTAGAGGAAGTGAAGTCATTAGTTTTAAATGAAATTGAAAATCTTAAAAAAGGAAACTTTGATGATCAGTTGATTACTTCAATCATTAACAACATCAAAAAAGATAAAATTTACGAAACTGAAAAATATTCTGACAGAGCTAGCCTTTTAATGGATGCTTTTACATCAGAATTGGACTGGAAAGATCAAGTGGCTTATGTAAATGATTTATCTAAAGTAAAAAAAGAAGATATTGTTGCTTTTGCAAACAAATACTTGGGAGATAATTATGTGGCTGTTTTTAAAAGAAAAGGAGAGAAATCTGCATCTGAAAAAATTGAAAAACCACAAATTACTCCAGTAGAAACAAACGCTGATAAACAATCTCCATTTGTACTTACTATTGATGCGATGCCAAGTAACGCTAGCAAACCTGTTTTTTTGAATTTTGATAAAGACATTCAAAAATCAAACATTGGCGCTGCTACTGTTTTATATGTTGCCAATAAAGACAACCAAATCTTCCGTTTGAAATACCGATATAAAGTAGGAACACTAAATGATCTAAAACAGTCATTAGCTACTCAATACATTAGTTTTTTAGGAACTGATAAAAAATCATCTGAAGAAATTGCTAAAGAATTTTACACAATCGCGTGTAGTTTCAATGTAAATACTGGAGAAGAATATACAACGGTTACGATCGAAGGATTACAAGAAAACTTTGATAAAGCAGTAAAACTTTATGAAGAAGTAATTACTAACGTACAACCTGATGAAGCAGCTTTAAAATCATTAATTGCTAGAATTACAAAGTCAAGAGTTGATGCAAAAGCGAATAAAAATGCAATTATGCAAGGATTAACTAGCTATGCTATGTATGGTGCTAAAAACAAATTCAACAACAACCTTAGTGATGATGCTTTAGCAAAAACAACTGCGGCTGAATTAATTGAGACCATCAAAAATACTAACAATTATGAGCAAACAGTTATTTATTACGGACCTAAAGACATTAAATCGTTAGTAACTGATTTACAAAAAATTCACAAAATCCCTTCTAAATTTATCGTTGCAAATGCTGCAAAAGTATTCAAACAAGAAGCACAAACTAAAAACCAAGTACTTTTTGCTGACTATGATATGGTTCAAGCAGAAACAAGATGGATTAGAAACACAGATAAATATGACGCAAAACAAAACACTGTTGTAAATGTATTCAACAACTATTTTGGTGGCGGAATGGGGTCTATTGTTTTTCAAACTATTAGAGAAAGTAAAGCATTAGCTTACAGCACTTTTGGGTACTATGTTAGTCCACAAAAGAAAGACGATCAATACTATTATATTGGATACGTAGGAAGTCAAGCAGATAAATTCAAAGACGCTACAGCAAGTATGAATGAATTGTTAGACAAAATGCCGGAATTAAATGGAAATTTAGCTTTAGCAAAAACACAAGTAAAGAAAGATATCGAAACAGAAAGAATCACACAAGACAACATCATCTTTAGCTACCTAGCAGCAAAAGAATTGGGTCTTACTGATGATATCAGAAAAGAAACGTATAGTACAGTTGACGGAATTAGCATGAGCGATGTAGTTTCATTTGAAACAAAACAAATCTCTAACAAACCTTATACTTACGCCATTGTAGCCTCAGAAAAAAACTTATCATTAGAGGAAATGAAAAAACTAGGTGAAGTTAAAAAACTAAGCTTAGAAGAAATTTTTGGATATTAATCCAACTTCAATTTAATTATCAAAAAGCTATTCGAAAGAATAGCTTTTTTTTTACTGTTATATAACTAAAAATCATTTTTTCCTTCTCTAGCATTCCTTTATCTTTGAGGGAATTTATAAGAATAATTAGTACTGATTTTTATAATCTATCTAAACCAGCTTTAAGATACAGTATATCGAAAGTTGATTTTATTAGCTTAAAATATAATTTATAAACCAGCCTTTACCCCTTAATATTATGAAAGTATATACTAAAACTGGCGACAAAGGAACCACTGCCCTATTTGGCGGAACCAGAGTCCCAAAAGACCATATTCGTATAGAAAGCTACGGCACCGTAGACGAACTTAATTCGCACATAGGATTGATTCGTGATCAAGATATGGACGCACATTATAAAACGATCTTAATCGAAATTCAAGACCGTTTGTTTACCGTAGGAGCTATTTTAGCTACACCACCTGAAAAGGAAGTGATGAAAAACGGAGAATTGAGATTACAAAAATTAGGCATTGAAGAAAGTGACATTGAATTACTAGAAAACGAAATTGACAATATGGAAGCTGCGTTACCGCCAATGACCCATTTTGTGTTACCTGGTGGTCATACTACCGTGTCATATTGTCATATTGCTCGCTGTGTTTGTCGCCGCGCAGAACGATTAGCAGTACATTTAGACCATAATGAACCCGTTGCACCTGTTGCTATCAAGTACCTAAACCGACTTTCTGACTACTTATTTGTCTTGGCACGGAAGTTGTCTCATGACTTGAACGCTGAGGAAGTTAAATGGATTCCCAGAAAATAGTAAGTAGTTATTTAAGTATTCAGATTGCAGTTAAAAAAATCGAATATTATGATCTATTTTCAGTTTAAACTGAATATTAAAAACTGATAACTAAGCGCTAAAACAAAAACGTTCTTAACTTTTTTATAAAATAAATGATTTTTTACTTGTCTTTTTCAGTAAAAAATTTATTTTTGCACAAAACTAAATTGACAAAAGATGTATTGGACATTAGAATTAGCATCCTATTTAAGTGATGCACCGTGGCCTGCTAACAAAGACGAACTTATCGATTACGCTATACGTGCTGGTGCTCCATTAGAAGTGGTAGAAAACCTACAGTCTATTGAAGACGAAGGCGAGATATATGAATCAATGGAAGAAATTTGGCCGGATTATCCTACTGACGAAGATTATCTTTGGAACGAGGATGAATATTAAAAAATTACCTAAGAAAAAGTCTCAAAAGAGGCTTTTTTTTTGGTTAAATTTACAACAGAAAATAAATTAGAAATACAACCATATTATGAGTTTCATAAATAGCATTATTAAAGCCTTTGTCGGAGACAAGTCCGAGAAAGATGTTAAGGCACTACAGCCTTATTTAACTAAAATAAAAACTTTTGAAAGTAGCTTAATCGCTTTGTCTCACGACGAGTTAAGAGCACGTACTTTCTTCTTTAAAGATCAGCTGAAAGAAGCTAGAGCAAATATCGATGAGAAAATTGCCACTCTTAAAAAAGAAGTTGAATCTATTGAAGATATCGACAAAAGAGAAGATATTTATGTATCTATTGATGCTTTAGAGAAAGAAGCTTACGAAATCTCTGAACAAACATTATTAGAAATCCTTCCTGAAGCTTTTGCAGTTGTAAAAGAAACAGCAAGACGTTTCAAAGACAATTCAGAAATTAAAGTTACCGCTTCAGCAAAAGACAGAGAATTCTCTGGAAGTAAAGCATATGTATCTTTAGAAGGCGATCAAGCTGTTTGGCAAAACAAATGGAATGCTGCCGGTAAAGAGATCACATGGGACATGATTCACTATGATGTTCAATTAATTGGTGGTATGGTTTTACACCAAGGGAAAATTGCAGAAATGCAAACAGGTGAGGGAAAAACGTTAGTAGCGACTCTACCGCTATACTTGAATGCTTTAACTGGAAACGGAGTACACTTAGTAACCGTGAATGATTACTTAGCAAAACGTGATAGTACTTGGAAAGCACCTTTATTTGAATTTCACGGAATGACTGTTGATTGTATCGATAATCACCAACCAAGTTCAGAAGGAAGAAAAGCGGCTTACAATGCTGATATTACTTACGGTACCAATAACGAATTTGGTTTTGACTACCTAAGAGACAACATGACGCACTCGCCTAATGATTTAGTACAAAGAAAACACAACTACGCAATTGTCGATGAGGTGGATTCAGTATTAATTGACGATGCAAGAACGCCATTGATTATCTCTGGTCCAGTACCACAAGGAGACCGTCATGAGTTCAATGAATTGAAACCAAAAATTGAAAACTTAGTTTCGATTCAACGCCAGTTAGCAAACGGATTTTTAGCGGAAGCTAAAAAATTAATCAAAGAAGGAAAAACTAAAGAAGGTGGTGTTTTATTATTAAGAGCCTACAGAAGTTTACCTAAAAATAAAGCGTTAATCAAGTTCTTGAGTGAAGAAGGAATTAGACAATTACTTCAAAAAACAGAGAACCAATACATGCAAGACAACAATCGCGAAATGCACAAGATTGATGAAGCTTTGTATTTTGTAATTGAAGAAAAAAACAACCAAGTAGAATTGACTGATAACGGAATCCAATTCCTTTCAGGTGATACTGACGCTGACTTTTTTGTACTTCCAGATATTGGAACTGAAATTGCAGCTATCGAAAAGAAAAACTTGGAGAAAGATGCTGAAGCAGAAGAGAAAGAAAAATTGTTTCAAGATTTCGGAATCAAAAGTGAACGTATCCATACGTTAACACAATTATTGAAAGCCTATTCTTTATTCGAAAAAGATAATGAATATGTAATCATGGACAATAAAGTCATGATTGTAGATGAGCAAACAGGTCGTATTATGGATGGTCGTCGTTATTCTGACGGGTTACACCAAGCGATTGAAGCTAAAGAGAATGTGAAAATTGAGGCAGCAACGCAAACATTTGCTACCGTGACTTTACAAAACTACTTTAGAATGTACAACAAACTAGGTGGAATGACCGGAACTGCGGTTACAGAAGCTGGGGAGTTATGGCAAATATACAAATTGGATGTAGTAGAAATTCCTACTAACAGACCAATGGCTAGACAAGATAAAGAAGATTTTATTTATAAAACTACTCGTGAAAAATTCAATGCAGTAATCGAAGATGTTACGGCATTATCTAAAGCAGGTAGACCAGTACTTATTGGTACAACCTCTGTAGATATCTCCGAATTATTGAGTAGAATGCTAAAAATGAGAGGAGTTCAGCACAATGTATTGAATGCTAAAATGCACAAGCAAGAGGCACAAATCGTTGAAGAAGCAGGGAATCCAGGAGTAGTGACAATTGCAACCAACATGGCTGGTCGTGGTACCGATATTAAATTATCTGCAGCCGTAAAGGCTGCAGGTGGATTAGCTATTATAGGTACAGAGCGTCATGACTCTCGTCGTGTAGACAGACAGTTGCGTGGTCGTGCTGGTCGTCAAGGAGACACAGGAAGCTCTCAGTTTTACGTTTCTCTTGAAGACAACTTAATGCGTTTATTTGGTTCTGAAAGAGTTGCTAAAGTAATGGACAAAATGGGATTAGAAGAAGGAGAAGTAATCCAACATTCTATGATGACCAAATCTATTGAGCGCGCTCAGAAAAAAGTAGAGGAAAACAATTACGGTGTTCGTAAACGTTTATTAGAATATGATGATGTTATGAACGCACAACGTGAAGTAGTTTACAAACGTCGTCGTCATGCCTTATTTGGTGAGCGTCTAAAATTAGACATTGCAAATATGTTGTACGATACTTGTGAATTGATAGTTCAAGACACAAAACCATCTAACAACTTTAAAAACTTCGAGTTTGATGTGATTCGTTATTTCTCAATTACATCTCCTGTTAGCGAAAGTGATTTTGCTAAAATGACAGAAATTGAATTAACTGGAAAAGTATACAAAGAAGCTTTAAAATATTATACTGAAAAAACAGAGCGTAGTGCTAGAGAAGCTTTCCCTATCATACAAAGTGTTTACGAAGATCAAAACAATCAATTTGAGCGTATCGTGGTTCCGTTTACAGATGGTGTAAAATCCCTAAACGTAGTAACCGACTTGAAAAAAGCGTATGAAAGCAACGGAAAACAGTTAGTAGCTGATTTCGAAAAGAACATCACATTGGCTATTGTTGATGAAGCTTGGAAAAAACACTTACGCAAAATGGACGAGTTGAAGCAATCAGTTCAATTAGCCGTTCATGAGCAAAAAGATCCTTTACTTATCTACAAATTTGAAGCCTTCAACTTATTCAATGCCATGTTAAACGGTATTAATAAAGAAGTAATTTCGTTCTTGTTTAAAGGAGATTTACCTGCACAGCAAAACCAACAAATTCAAGAAGCTAAAGAAGTCGTTCAAAAAGAAGACTACCAAACTTCAAAGGATGAAATTGTAAATAGTGAAAAGGCAAACCGTGAAGCTGGAGAAACTCAGCAACGTCCAGTAACAGAAACAATTGTTAGAGACATGCCAAAAATTAACCGTAACGATACGGTAACTTTAAAGCAAGTAGCAACTGGAAAAACAGAAGCGATGAAGTTTAAAAAAGCCGAAAGCTTACTAGCAACAGGAGAATGGGTTATCGTTAACGAATAAGCCCTCTCTTCATATTCTAAATCCCCAATTACGAAAGTATTGGGGATTTTTTTTTGCACTAGTTTGACACATCAGTACATTGTTTTATTTAGGAGCTATTTCCTGCTATTCGTTGCAATCTTTTACTTTTTAAAAGAAAAAAACAACAAGGATACTTTAATTACCTACACAGTATTATGTTGTCACAAACCAACTTGACGCAAGCCGAAAAATATTTCAAAAATGCAATTGAATTAAGACTATCAATGGACATAGATTTGGCCATAGCCAAACTCAACCTTGCCGGTGTAGCCATGACCCGCAGACGTAAACTTGAAGCTACCAACCTATTGAACGAAGCCAAAAAGCTTGACAAACAAGGTATACTAACCGATCAAATCAAAATGATGAAAGATCAAATGAAAAAAATGTAAGCAACACTCCATATATACACCAAACCACTTAGCGCAATCTAAGTCGTTTTTTTGTGGGCTGTTGGGAAAAGAATATGCTATAACACGAATTTCATAAATTTTAGGATTTGTGATATTTGGGCGTGCCAGCACTAAGCAAAGGGGCTTACTTTACTTTGGCTAGATAATGCCCCTTAACTTATTGCTGTCAGGCTTTCGGCGCTACTTCGGTAGCTTGCCTCTATCCTTCACGCGAACGCTGCTAAATTGTTGATTTTTCTTCAAATTACTATTATTGGTATTAATTGTAAGAAAAAAATAATATATTTGAATTATAAATAAACTATGGTTCTTATCATACCTAATATACTAGTTAGCAGATATTTTTGAAAAAAATGAAGAATCAGACAAAATTAAAAGACAAACCAACTCACGAAGAAATTTATGAAAAATTATCTTCTCTGTTAAATATCAAATTTAAAGTCCAATTAAAAGATAGTCCAATTGTTTTTGAAAATTTTTTGCAAGTTAAGGATGTCGTTTCGGAAAATGAAAATTATGTAATTCTATTTCGAAGTGAGAAAGAGATTCTAAAATTTAAAGATAGAAATGAGTTCATAGCTAACTTTATAAGTTTTATTGATATTAGAATCAGAGAATTTAATGAGGAATTTGAAGATTTACAAAACTTTGAAAGTAGGTCTATGGGAATTAAATATGACGAAAATGAAGTTTATATGCGTCACGAAAGTATTGGTCATGGAACTTTTAAATTGAATCAAATTCGTAATAAACTTATAAACCTAAAATAAAAATTTAAAACCAAATTTCAACTATGCTATTTTTATATTTTGACCCAGAAATTTGGGGAACCGTTTCAGATTGGTTTGTGGCAATAGTAACATCAATTACTGCTTATTATTTATATCAAACACTTAAATCTCAAAAAGAAGTTCAAGATACACAAACTAAACTTTTTGAAATAGAAAAAACACGATTTTTAGAAAGTATAAAACCTATTTTAAAGTTTACCCAGCCTACAAAAGAACAACAAATAATTACTGAAGATACAGATAAGTCTATAAACAGCATTATAGTTACTAATGAATCTAGCAATAATGCTTTAAATGGTTCTATTACTATGTTGTCAGAAACTAAAAATATTGAAATTATTAATCGAAAAGCTTTTGAATATTTTCATTTAAGAAAAAATAGTACTTTAAGGTTAAATTTTATTTTACATGATACAAAAAGTTCGGAAAATCTTTTAATATTATGTTTTAAATATCAAGACATTGCAAACAATAGATACGTTCAATATATAAACTGTGATTTAAAAGCTAATGGATATTCAAGAATATATTATGCGTTTCCTGAAACTGACACTGAAAAATAAAAACATCTGCTAACAGCAAAGGTTTCGTTGGGCTTGAAAAGCCAACAATGAAACCGCGGTTGAACGGAACCGCTCTACTGCCATCATGAAATAAAATCTAAACTTAAAATGATTAAAAAAATTACAGAAATATTTTTAATTACCATTACTCAAGTTTTGTGTGTAGTATTTATTAACAATGTACTTAATAGTTACTATCCTATACAACACAAAGAAGTCGGATTTGGAATAACTGCATATTGTTCATTTCTTATTTTTACTTTCTCATTATTAGTTTGTAACTATTATGTAGAATTTTTCACAAAGAGAAAACTTATAATAGTTTTTGGTTTGATTCTACTAACTATATATCTTCCGTTAGAAGCATTAAGTTTTAGACCTTTTAGAAGTACATTATTAATTACTCTCTATATTTTGGGTTTCATTTCAACAACATTAATTACTAAAAGGAGAAAACAAAACCCCTCAATCAAAACCCCGATCGCGAAGACTTACGGATAATAGTTAGCGCAGGTATTTACCTGTGCCCACAATCAAAATCCATAAACACTAAATCAAAAAAATCATTACAAAATCAAAGAATGGAATAATAAAGTATTATGCAGCAAACGTGATTGCTTCCTTCGTCGCAATGACTTTGTAGATGTTCTTTGTGCTTTTTCCGAAAAATCGGGAAAACTCTTCGTCGCAATGACTTTGTAGATGATCTTTGTGTTGCTGGACTTACATGACCTTCTATCTCTTATATGGTTTGAAAAACTTTGTGGATCTAGCAAACGTGATTGCCACGCTCGCAATGACTTTGGCGAGTTTGTTTCTATAACAGTACTTACTAAAGCTACTGAGTGTCTTTCGCTGAAAAAACTATTATATAATCATAACTCTATAATTATAATTTTAACTGTTCAAAGGCGCTTTTAAAATTTTCAGCGCTTTGAGCTCCAATAACCATAATTTTATTATTAATGATAAAAATTAGAACACTAGTGATCTTATTATCGCTACAAAATATTTTATTGGATTCTAATATTTCTTTATACTTGTTAGTAGCAAAAACATAATCAACTTCTGCTTCAGAGATACCTACTAACAATGCCATTTTTTTTATTTCAGGAATCAAACTTATGTTTATATCTTTAAAAAAGAACGCTTCGTACATTAGCGTATTAAAAGCATCCGATTTGTTTACCTCTTTTGCATACTCTGCAACTTGTAATGCTTTGTTTGAATTAGGCATAGCAGTTATATCAGCAAATTCATAACCGATTTGGCGTCCAAATTCTTGTAGCTGAACATTTTTCTGTTTTGCATTTGGGAAATAATCTTTAGACGGAATTCCATTTTCAGGTATGTCTGGATGAATTTCATATCCTTTAAAGTTAATTTCAATATCGTATTCTTCCCTCAGACTATCAACAGTTCCTTTTGCAATGTAGCAATAAGGGCATTGAAAATCGGAAAACATTGTAATTTGGTATTTCATTTTATCTCGTTTTTCTTATTACTATTTATATTGAATTCTTATTTTCTTTATTCTCTTTTAATATTCGTCTAAGCGCAAACACAAAACTTTCAGGGCTTTCCTCCTGCGTAAAATGATCTGCATCGGGAAATAATTGAACATTTGCATTTGGGTAAAAAGAACGCCACTTAGCAATAGATTCCGGATTTCCTAATGTTCTATTTTTCTCCCCAAGGATCAACTCCACCGGTTTGTCTGCTAAAAGCTGTAATTTTTCTTCTATTTCTTGAAACCAAGATTCTGAGAGTGTTATTTGTTGTGGAAAAACCAGTGTGCCTTTTCTTGATTCTGGTGTTCGAAATGCCATTTCGTAAGCAACAATAATCGCTTTATTATTACCCCATTTTTTATTCATACTTTTTAAAAGCAAGGTTCTCACAAAATAATTTTCTTCGTAAATAAGTCTTTGTCCTTCTTCAATTTTAAAAAAATTAGAAAATTTTTCTGATTCAGAATTTGCTTTCCACGCCCAAGTACTAGAAATAACAATTCCTAAAATACAATCGGGTTGATTAACAGCAAGATGCAATGCCGTTGGTCCGCCCCAATCTTGCACAACCAAAATAAACTTATGACAATTCCTAAAATAGGTTGACAAAAAATTAAACACTTTTAGCAACTTATGACACTAACAAAAAAACAATCCTTTCCAAAAATTGAGTACAAAAAAATTGATTTCTATTAAAAAACTTCAATCATTAACTGAATTTTAAACGGTCAGATTTCTAAAAATCACGCTTCAAAATTACATAGTATTTCTCGCTCCTAAGTTACCTATTGAATGAAAAAAATGCTATTCTTAGAAAAAAAATTCTAAAACAATGAGTAAAAGTCAAGGACTTAAAAAATTCATTACCAAAAGCATTGTACAAAGATGTGGAGAAGAAAATGAAATCCTTTTAAAAGAGAAATGAATCCACCAATGCTTCGGAAAAAGCAAAAAGCTTATTGCTAAAGAATCAAAAAAAAGAATTTGGATAAAAAAAAACGATTCCAAATCTTAAAACGGATGAAAATAGTCAAACAAGCTATTGAAATCTATAACAACCATTTAATACGCTACTCATTAAAATTAAAATACACGGTTTTACCCACAAAACCAACAATATAAATATAAATCCTATTGAAAAAAAACTACTTTAGCTGCGTAACGAATGTTGAGCGTTTTTCATAAGAAAATCATCAATATTCCAATTACAAAATACTATTTTTGAATATCAATTTGAGAATAAAATTTATCAACCTATATCAGGAAAAGAAAGATATTGAGTAGTTTAAAAAATACACCTACATGAGTATAGCTTACATTTTGATAATAATTGTTATTCTAACCGTTTCAATTATAATACTAAGAAAATTAATTAATAAAAAATGATTAAACTCTTGTCTTGTGGACCAATTATCGAGCCTATAATTGGAATATCTATTTCAGTAATAATTTGTGGATTTTTACTCTTTTATACTTTTAAAAGAACTAAAGAAAATGTTTTTTATAAAAATGATTTCAAACAACTTTCTAATTTAAAAAAATCTATTTATAGCATTTTATATTTAACTATTGTAATATGTTGCTTGTGGTTGACTTTTTTTATTTTGGCAATGATTTTTTCAACTATATTACTAATGTTTTAAAAATAATTAAACTCTTTTTAACGTTACTGTAAGTTCCTAAACTTAATATTTCATGTTATTTAAAATAGTAAAGATTAACCTTGATTCACAGTAACCCACAAATCAATACCTCATTTAATTGTAAAAAAAGCAATCATTTACTATATTAGTATTTTACAAGTAAATATTAGCAATAAAATTAAAAACTACGATGAATTTAGATAAAATCACCAACTTAATTACTGATAAATTATCCACTTGGGCTGAAGCTTTAATTAAGTTACTACCCAATATAGTTATGGCTGCAGTTGTCATGGTAATTGGTTTTTACATCGCAAAATTTATACGTAAAATAACAACAAAACTAATTTCAAAAATTTCGCATAACGTTACTCTCAATAACTTATTTAGTTCAGTAGTTTATTTTTCATTTATCGGAATCGTACTTTTCACTGTATTGACAATTTTAAATCTCGATAAGGCAGTAACTTCTATATTAGCAGGTGCAGGAATATTAGGATTGGCATTGGCATTTGCTTTTCAAGATATTGCTGCTAACTTCATGTCGGGAATATTTATCTCCTTTAGAAAACCATTAAAGGTTGGAGATATCGTTCAAATAAAAGATTACATGGGAAAAGTTAAAGAAATCAATCTTCGTGATACTATTGTAGAAACTTTTCAAGGAAAAACAGTTATAATCCCCAATAAAGAGGTCTTCCAAAACCCTATCGAAAACTATACAATTTTGCAAAAAAGAAGATTTGACTTAAACGTAGGAGTTTCTTATGGTGAGGATTTAGAACGAGTAAGAGAAATCACATTAAAAGCAGTTAGCGGTATCGAAGAACTATCTAAAGATGATCAGGTGAATGTCTTTTTTATGGAATTTGGAGATAGTTCTATCAACTTAACAGTTACAATGTGGGTCAATACACCAGAACAATTTATATATAATAAAGTAAGAAGTGAAGCTATTCTTAAAATCAAGAAAGCCTATGACGCTAACAATATTATGATCCCTTTCCCTATCAGAACATTAGACTTTGGAATCAAAGGCGGAACTACATTGAATCAAATGCCTATAAATATTGAAAAATAAGAAAACGAAATACTGTACCTCACTTTGAGTATATAAACAGTACTACTTCTTTTCAAATTAAATTTGACCAAACAGCAAGAATAACATACCATATTGAATGAAAAAAAATGTGGTATTTTTTGAAAATAAATTGTTTGAAAGCAAATCCAAAATACTTCGAGTTTCGAAACTCCTATTTTAAGGTAAACTCGGCGATGATAACAACAAAGAAAATACAGCAATAAAACACAAAAAAAATTAATTGAGATTAAAATTACATTGCTAAAATCGCTTATAAACTAATAGACTTTGCCTTTTTAGAGAATACAGTAAACTACTAAAAAGCAATATATTATAATTAACTCTCTTCCCTATTTTCAATATTAAAACTCATTTTTTTTGACTTACTCTCAACAATTTTCGCTATTTTTGAGAGAAGTATAAAGGAGATTTTATGTCCTAATCTGTAAAAAATATTTTAGATAAATAACACCTTGTTAATCCTTTAATTGAACTAAATATTAACTATACAAGTATTCTATAGAAACAAAATAGTTGATAGTTTTTGTTTATGATATAATAAAATATGAAGATTACTGATTGCAATACACTGTAGACAATTATCCTAATTTTGAAAAAACAAAAAAACTAAATCTATAAATATTTTAAATATGGAAAATAATAACAATGCTGATCAAGGTAAATGCCCCGTAAATCATGGACAACTTTCACAAAACGAAGCTCCAACTATTGTTGAAGGAAACCACGATGCGGGAGCTGGTAAATGTCCTGTAATGCATGGCGGAAACACGGCATCAAGTAATAATGTGATGTCTTGGTGGCCAAACGCCCTCAATCTTGAAATATTGAGTCAACATGATACAAAAACCAATCCTTTAGGAGAAGCGTTTAATTATCAAGAAGAACTTAAAAAATTAGATATTGAAGCCCTAAAAAAAGACATGCACGCGCTAATGACAGACAGTCAAGATTGGTGGCCTGCAGATTGGGGACATTACGGAGGCTTAATGATTCGTTTGTCTTGGCATTCTGCCGGTTCGTACCGTACTTCCGATGGTCGTGGTGGCGCTGGTTCTGGAAACCAACGTTTTGCACCCTTAAACTCTTGGCCAGACAATGTAAGCTTAGACAAAGCAAGAAGATTATTGTGGCCTATTAAGAAAAAATACGGAAATAAACTAAGTTGGGCCGATTTAATTGCCCTAGCTGGTACCATCGCATATGAAGATATGGGATTAAAAACTTTTGGATTCGCTTTTGGTCGTGAAGACATTTGGAGCCCAGAAACAGATACCTACTGGGGAGCTGAAAAAGAATGGTTGGCACCAAGTGACGAACGTTATGGAAATGTTGAAGATCCAAAAACAATGGAAAATCCTTTGGCAGCCGTTCAAATGGGATTGATATACGTGAACCCAGAAGGAGTAAACGGAAAACAAGACCCAATGAAAACTGCCGCTCAAATACGTGAAACTTTTGCACGTATGGCCATGAATGACGAAGAAACAGTTGCGCTTACTGCTGGTGGACACACCGTAGGTAAAACACATGGTAATGGTGACGCCAGCCTTTTGGGCCCTGAACCAGAAGCAGCAGACGTTGAAGAACAAGGATTAGGTTGGAAAAACCCAAGTAATTCAGGAAAAGGACGCTATACGGTAACGAGCGGACTAGAAGGTGCTTGGACAACACACCCAACCAAATGGGATGGTGGCTTTTTTGAAATGTTGTTCAATCACGAATGGGAACCACGCAAAAGCCCAGCTGGAGCATGGCAATGGGAACCAATCAATATCAAAGATGAAGACAGACCAGTAGATGTTGAAGACCCAAGTATTCGTCACAACCCAATGATGACCGATGCAGATATGGCCATGAAAGTTGATCCTATTTATAGAGAGATTTCGTTGAAGTTCATGAACGACCAAGCGTATTTTTCAGAAACTTTTGCTCGTGCTTGGTTCAAATTAACACACCGAGATATGGGACCAAAAGCAAACTATTTTGGAACTGATGTACCTCAGGAAGAATTAATTTGGCAAGATCCAATTCCAGTTGGAACCACAGGTTATGATATCGCAGCTGTAAAAAACAAAATAGCAGCCTCAGGATTATCTATTCCAGAAATGGTAAATACAGCTTGGGACAGCGCGCGTACCTACCGTGGGTCAGACATGCGTGGTGGTGCCAATGGTGCACGCATCCGTTTAGCGCCTCAAAAAGATTGGGAAGGAAACGAACCACAACGTTTGGCACATGTTTTATCTGTTCTTGAACCAATAGCTGCTGAGTTTGGTATTAGTATCGCTGATACAATTGTTTTGGCCGGTAATTTAGGTGTAGAACAAGCTGCAAAAGCAGCTGGTATTCAAGTTAGCGTTCCATTTTCCGCAGGTCGTGGAGATGCTACCGATGAAATGACAGATGCAGAGTCTTTCGAACCTTTAGAGCCTTTAGCTGATGGTTACCGTAATTATAGTAAAAAAGATTATGTAGTAAGTCCAGAAGAATTAATGCTCGACCGTACCCAATTAATGGGATTAACAGCACCAGAAATGACCGTTCTTGTTGGAGGGATGAGAATGTTAGGCACCAATTATGGCAACACAAAACATGGTGTTTTCACCAATACTATTGGCGCATTGACAAACGACTTCTTTGTTAACCTAACCGATATGGGTAACAGTTGGAAACCAACAACAAAGGGACTTTACGACATTTGTGACCGTAAAACGGGAGTGGTAAAATGGACTGCAACACGTATGGACTTAGTATTTGGTTCTAACTCTATTTTACGTTCTTACTCTGAGTTGTATGCGCAAGACGACAACAAAGAGAAATTTGTAGCTGATTTTGTTAAAGCATGGGCGAAAGTAATGAACGCTGATCGTTTTGATTTAAAACAATCGTAAACATTTATAAAATTTTTTTAATAATTCTAAAATCCTCAATTACTCTTGTAGCTGGGGATTTTTAGTATTACTGTTCTGTAGCAATTCCCGCCTTCCGTTACAAGCTATTTGGTTTCAACCTCTTTTTCTAAGTGCTGGCAGGAGCTTCCTCTGGTCGCTCTGCCACCACAAGAAAAAGTAATTCTCAACTTCAATAGGCTTTACACTACTGTCGGGGCTATTAAAAAAATCAAAATAAACAAATTCACTTTTAATAAAAATGTACATTTGATATAAATACTAACTATTACAAATAATAGTATTACAATAAATTTTTACGAACTAAAGCACTATACAAATGCAAAAAGCTATTTTCTTACTACTACTGCTTATTCCTAGCTATATCATATGTCAAACTAAATTCACAGTTAAAAATGGTTCGAAAATATACAATGCAGCAATGACTGTTAATTGCGCTGATGGTAATTGTAGTGGCGAAGGAACTATAACAATAACCCGAAAAGAAGACAAAAGCTTCAAACAAGTACTATCGTCAGAAGATCTATATTTTGATTTAAATAAAGATCAAAAACCAACAGTCAATATAATTCAATTGTACAATGAGCAGAGTCCTTTAATTTTTGAAGATTTTAATTTTGATGGTCATGAAGATTTAGCAATACGTAACGGCAACAACAGCGGTTATGGTGGACCTTCTTATGACGTTTATGTTTTTAACATCACAAAAACCAAATTTGTTTTAAGTAAAGAATTAACTGCTCTTGCGTTTGAAAATCTTGGAATGTTTCAAACGGATACTAAAAGGAAAAGAATTATAACATTTGCAAAAAGTGGTTGCTGTTGGCATATAACAACTGAGTATGAAATAGTTCCAATGAAAGGATTACATAAAGTCTATGAACTGGAAGAAGATGCCATGAATGATGCAGGCAATTCAGTGATTGTAACCACCCGAAAATGGATAAATAACAAATTAAAAACGGAAGTTAAAAAATATAAAACCGAAGATTATTACAAAGAATAAAGCAGTAATAGTAACCCAAAAAAAATAACAAATTGAAGTAAACCAATTAGTTTACTTTCTTACGGATGGCTACACCATCGCATCGATAAAAAGAGGAAATTATCGAGACACTAAAAGCCTCTTACATGATCCTCAAGAATACACCGCTGCAAACGATCTGGAGTAGGTTTTTGATATATTCGATACACTACTAGACTTCTTAATTCCTGGAGAACTCGCAGACATAGCCATTACGTGTGATAAAATTGATTAAATCCATCAAATTATTGATGAAAGTTTTGATGAATTCCCAGATTTTCCATTTGAATTAAAATTAAATGCAAAAGAATATTTTAAATGGTTAGCGCTACATATCGACAATAATGAAATTTTGTTTCTAGGCGATTTTGGTAGTGATGAAATAATTTTGTTTTTGGTTTACAAACATAATACAGATGAAGTACTGGAGCTATCAAAAAAACTAACCGTAAAATGTCAAAAAGTCCATGAGTATTTTGCTACTAAAAAAAATTCGCATTTCAACGAAAACATTTCTATACTTATTTAACCTTAGGTAGTTGCAAAATCACCTAGGATTTTCTTCAAAATAACGAGCTTCAATTCTTTTGATATCTTTGATAGAACTTTTTGCCCATGCCAATCTTTTGACTAACATTTCTTCTTCGGATAAATGCCAATTAACATCAGAATTACGCAATCTATTGGTTAGATTTTGAATAATAATGGCTGCCGAAACAGAAATATTCAAGCTCTCGGTAAAACCTACCATTGGGATTTTTAAAAAACCATCGGCACGTTGCATGATTTCGTCAGACAATCCATCACGTTCGGTTCCGAAAAACAAAGCACTTGGTTTGGTAATATCAAAATCCTCCATTAAGCAATCATTTTCATGCGGTGTAGTAGCAATGATTTGGTAGCCTTTGCTTTTTACAGCATCTAGGCAACTTGTTACCGAATCGAATGTATTGATGTCCACCCATTTTTGGGCACCCATGGCGATTTCTTTATCAATACTTTTTCCGTACCGTTCCTCTATTACATTAAGTTCTTGAATGCCAAAAACCTCGCAACTACGCATTACTGCACTCGTATTGTGCATCTGAAAAATATCTTCTACAGCAATAGTAAAATGATTGGTTCTGTTTTCTAAAACTTTCAAAAAGCGCTCTTTGCGATTATCTGTCAAAATGTTTTCAAGAAATTCTAGATATTTTAAATCAATCATATTTATTTTATTTGCTGCAAAAATAGTAAAAAAGACTAGCTTTATGCTTTCTAAATCAGATTGAGAATGCGATTCTTGATTTGGTTGAAACAAACATTAAAAATGTGTACAGAATTGCGTGAGGGATTGCCGCGGTATCCTTTATGGGCTTTTTTGCCCAGAAAGATATAGCAGAAAGCCAGACCCTTGTGGTCACGCCCAAATTATTATAAAATGAAAAAGAAATTAGTAGTTTTAACCGGAGCTGGAATCAGCGCGGAGAGTGGTATTAAAACTTTCAGAGACAGCGATGGACTCTGGGAGGGTCATAATGTAATGGATGTAGCCACACCCGAAGGTTGGTATAAAAACCCTGCTTTGGTACTTGACTTTTACAATCAAAGACGCAAGCAACTTAAGGAAGTGAAACCTAATTTGGCGCATCAAATTTTGGCTGAACTAGAAAATGATTTTGATGTACAAATAATCACGCAAAATGTAGATGATTTACACGAACGCGCTGGAAGTAGCAAAGTTTTGCATTTGCACGGCGAGCTTTTAAAAGTACGTAGTACCGTTGCTCCAAATTATATTTTAGATTGGCGAGATGATTTAAATTTTGGTGATTTTGATCCCCATAATAATCAGTTACGCCCACATATAGTTTGGTTTGGAGAGGAAGTTCCCGCTCTTGAAGAAGCCGTTGCTATGACTGAAACGGCTGATTATTTTGCTGTTATTGGAACTTCGTTACAAGTATATCCCGCAGCAGGATTAATTGATTTTACAAAAACAGCGACTCCTGTTTACTATATTGATCCCAAACCTATTAAAATTGCGAATTTGAGAAATCCTTTGCAGGTAATTCCCGAAGTAGCATCAGAAGGAATGAAACAATTGCAAAAGATTCTTACTGGTTTGATTTAAAGAATTATTCCTTTTCGATATTGCTACTAAAGGTTTATATTTGTCGTTTTCCAATAAATAACACAACAATGACTACTTTAAACGAATTGAATGCTATTTCTCCAATTGATGGAAGATATAGAAGTAAAACCCTTTCTTTGGCTCCGTTTTTCTCTGAAGAAGCTTTAATCAAATACCGCGTATTAGTTGAAATCGAATATTTCATTGCTTTGTGCGAAGTTCCTTTGCCACAACTAGCTGGGGTAAACTCGGATTTATTTGAAAGTTTACGCAACATTTATAAAAAATTCTCAACCGAAGACGCACTTTGGATTAAAGAAACTGAAAAAGTAACCAACCACGATGTAAAAGCGGTAGAGTACTTCATTAAGGATAAGTTCGAAAAGTTAGGTTTATCACAATACAAAGAGTTTATCCATTTTGGATTAACATCTCAAGACATCAATAATACTGCGATTCCGCTTTCTACAAAAGAAGCGTTTGAAAAAGTATACATGCCGTCATTAATTACGTTAACCTCAAAGTTAAAAGACTTAAGTGTAGAATGGGCAGCCATCCCTATGCTAGCGCGTACACATGGACAACCGGCCTCTCCTACTCGTTTGGGTAAAGAAATAGGTGTTTTTGTAGAACGTCTTGAAGAGCAAATGCGTTTGTTATTCAACATTCCGTTTGCAGCTAAATTTGGTGGAGCAACTGGAAATTACAATGCGCATCATGTGGCATATCCACAAATTGACTGGAAAAAATTTGGAGGCAATTTTGTCGAAGATATTTTAGGCTTACACCACTCTTTTCCAACTACTCAAATTGAACATTACGATCATTTTGCAGCGTTTTTTGACGCTTTAAAAAGAATCAACACGATCATCATTGATTTAGATAGAGATATTTGGACGTATGTTTCGATGGAATATTTCAAACAAAAAATAAAAGCAGGAGAAATTGGATCATCAGCAATGCCACATAAAGTGAATCCAATTGATTTTGAAAACTCAGAAGGAAACTTAGGAATAGCAAACGCTATTTTTGAGCACCTTTCGGCAAAATTACCATTGTCTAGATTGCAACGTGATTTAACAGACAGTACCGTTTTAAGAAATGTAGGTGTACCAATAGGGCATACAATCATTGCCTTTGAAGCGACTTTGAAAGGATTGAACAAATTATTACTAAACGAATCTAAGTTTCATGAAGATTTAGAAAAAAATTGGGCTGTAGTTGCTGAGGCAATCCAAACAATTTTGCGACGTGAAGGTTATCCTAATCCTTATGAAGCATTGAAAGGATTGACAAGAACAAATGAAGCAATTGATAAGAAAGCAATTCATGGTTTTATAGCGACACTTGATGTTTCGGAAGCGATTAAAGCGGAGTTAATGCAAATAACACCTAGCAATTTCTTAGGAATTTAAAAAATGGATTAAAAATCACTAAAAACTTTGTTTCTATTTCTCTGAATATGATAAAAGTGACTTAGCACGATTGATTTTTAGTATAAAATATGTAAAAAAAGCTATCTTTATCGATAGCTTTTTTTATGAGTTGGCTGTTTATGCTAACTGATGAAAACTGAACATTATTATTTTAAAACTTACTAGCCCAGATTGCAATGGAAAGCCTTGCGGGAGAAAAAACTATTTTTATGGCAATTGGTAGAGTGACCAGAGGAAACTCCTGCCAACTGCCTAATAAAAAAGTATTTTAACCAAAAGCTTGAAATGAAAAGCTGGAATAGCTACAACAATAAATTATGAGTACCGCAGCAACAGTAGCAGAAGCATCAACACATTTAGAACCACTTATTACCGATTTAGGACTGATCCTAATGACGGCTGGAATAGCAGTTTTATTATTTAAAAAACTAAAACAACCTTTAGTTTTAGGATATTTGATTGCTGGATTTTTAGCAGGAACACATTTTGACCTTTTCCCATCAGTTACTGATATTAAGAGCGTTGAAGTTTGGGCAGAGATTGGTGTGATTATTTTACTTTTTAGTTTGGGACTCGAATTTAGTTTTAAGAAATTAATGAAAGTGGGAGGCACCGCCTCGATAACTGCAGTCACCCAGATAATATCCATGGTTTTAATGGGTTTTTTAGTAGGTAAATGGATGGGCTGGGGTCAAATGGACTCGATATTTCTAGGGGTAATTCTCTCGATTTCATCCACTACAATTATTTTAAAAACATTTGACGAATTGGGTGTAAAAGCCAAAAAATTTGCTGGAATTGTAATAGGATCCCTTATTGTACAAGACATTGTAGCTATTTTAATGATGGTATTGTTGTCAACTGTAGCGGTAAGTCAAAAATTCTCTGGAACCGAATTAATAATGTCGGTTTTAAAGCTAGTTTTCTTTTTAACAGCTTGGTTTGTAGGAGGAATATTTTTCATACCTTCATTATTAAAAAAAGCCAAACATTTATT
This sequence comes from Flavobacterium sp. PL002, assembly GCF_054165825.1. Classification (NCBI taxonomy): domain Bacteria; kingdom Pseudomonadati; phylum Bacteroidota; class Flavobacteriia; order Flavobacteriales; family Flavobacteriaceae; genus Flavobacterium; species Flavobacterium sp. PL002. Next base: position 338,661 of record NZ_CM135110.1, read on the forward strand.
AACCGATGAAATGCTACTGATAATTTCGTTAGCACTTTGTTTAATGATGGTGATACTAGCATCAAATGTTGGTTTTTCACCTGCATTAGGAGCCTTTATTATGGGTTCTATAATTGCCGAAACGACGCAAGCAGAACACATTGAACATTTAGTAAAACCAGTAAAAGATTTATTTGGTGCGATTTTCTTTGTATCAGTTGGTATGTTGATTGATCCCGTGATGCTATACGAACACGCTATACCAGTAGTGATTTTGACATTTGTGACCATTTTTGGGCAATCAATTAGTTCAACTATTGGCGCTTTGATATCTGGGCAACCTTTAAAACAATCTGTGCAAACAGGAATGAGTTTATCACAAATTGGAGAATTCTCTTTTATTATTGCCACACTAGGAATGTCACTCAATGTGACTAGTTCCTTTTTATACCCAATTGTAGTTGCTGTATCTGCAATTACTACTTTTACGACTCCTTTTATGGTAAAAATGGCGGTTCCGTTTTCAGAATTCTTAGAGCGAAAACTACCTAAAAGATGGGTTAAAAAAATTGCTCGTTACAGTACTAATGCACAAGCAATTCGATCAGTTAGTACATGGCAAATTGTGATACGTGCCTATTTAATTCAGATTATATTGAACACTATCATTATCACATCAATAATATTATTGTCAGATAATTATATTTTACCTTTAGTTGAACATTCAAAATTTGGTAATGCGATTGCTGCACTTATTACATTAGTCGCTATTTCTCCGTTTTTATGGGCCCTTTCTTTGCGTCGTGTGGCGGTAGAACAGGTAGATGCTTTGTATAAAGAACGTAAATATCGTGGTCCAATATTGATGATGATCTTTTTTAGAATAGGACTGGCTATATTTTATATTGGATTTTTATTGAATATCTTTTTCTCACCTATAATTGCTTTTGTTGCACTAGTTGCTTCGATTATTATATATTTATTTTTTCCGAAAAAACTGCATGCCCTTTATCATAAAATTGAAAATCGTTTTCTAAAAAACCTCAACAATAGAGAGATTAAAAAAGTAGATCGCCGCCATGCAAATCTAACGCCTTGGGATGGTCATATGTCTACTTTTGAAATCGCACCCGAGTCAAACCTTGCTGGAAAAACACTTCGTGAATTAAAAGTAAGAGAGGATTTAGGAATCAATATTGCATTTATAAAACGTGGAGAGTTAACGATTCAAATTCCAAATAAATTAGAACGCCTGTTCCCTGGTGACGAAATATGCGTTATTGGAACTGATGAACAAGTGGAGCAATTTTCGACTTACCTTAAATCAAATGAAATTGTAGATCCCATAAAAGCAGATAATAATCTTGTTTTAAAACAAATAGAACTCAACAACGCTGAATTTATAGGAATAAGCGTAGGTCAATCTAAACTAAGGGAACGCACCAACGGTTTACTTGTAGGAATTGAACGTAACGGACAACGAATCCTGAATCCAGAATCTAATATTGTGTTACAAAAAGACGATATTTTATGGATTGTAGGTAACAATAAATTAATGAATGCTTTGTTTACGGAGTAAAAACAAAAAAAGGCAAAAGTGAAACACTTTTGCCTTTTTTTATAACTATAGAATAGCTTAATTATCTAGAATAATTAGGTGCTTCTTTAGTGATGGTAACATTATGAGGATGACTTTCATTAATTCCGCTTGCAGTGATGCGAACAAAACGTCCTGTTTCTTGCAAAGTTGGAATATCTTTTGAGCCACAGTATCCCATTCCGGCACGAAGACCACCAATGAACTGTAACATACTTTCGTTTAATTCTCCTTTGTAAGGTACACGCCCTACGATTCCTTCTGGAACTAATTTCTTTACATCATCTTCAACATCTTGAAAATAACGGTCTTTTGATCCTGTTTCCATTGCTTCCACAGAACCCATTCCTCTATACGACTTGAATTTTCTACCTTCGAAGATGATAGTTTCTCCTGGAGATTCTTTAGTTCCTGCAAGAAGTGACCCTAACATAACACAGTCAGCACCTGCTGCCAAAGCTTTAGGAATATCTCCTGTATAACGAATTCCACCGTCAGCAATAACTGGAACTCCTGTTCCTTTTAATGCAGCTGCTACTTCTAACACTGCCGAAAACTGAGGAAAACCAACACCTGCAACGATACGTGTTGTACAAATTGAACCCGGTCCAATTCCAACTTTTACACCATCTGCTCCATTTTCAACTAAAAATTTTGCTGCTTCAGGAGTCGCAATATTACCAACGATTACATCGATTTGAGGGAATTTAGTTTTTACCTCTTTTAATGTTTTTACAACACCCTCAGTATGTCCATGAGCTGTATCGATGATAATTGCATCTACACCTGCATTTACTAAAGCTGCTGCTCTTTCTAATGCATCACCGGTTACTCCAATGGCAGCTGCTACACGCAAACGTCCATAAACATCTTTGTTCGCAATTGGTTTTTGAGTTAATTTAGTAATATCTCTAAAAGTGATTAAACCAACTAATTTATAATTAGCATTCACTACAGGAAGTTTTTCAATTTTATGTCCTTGTAACACCACTTCAGCTTGTTCTAGTGAAGTTCCTTCGGCAACGGTAACTAAGTTTTCAGTTGTCATTACCTCAACAATAGGTCTTGCATTGTTTTTTTCAAAACGCAAATCTCTATTGGTTACAATTCCTTTAAGAATTTTATTTTCATCAACGATAGGAATACCGCCTATACCAAATTCTTTCATGGCATTTTTTGCATCGGCTACAGTAGAAGTAAGAGGCAAAGTTACTGGATCAATAATCATACCTGACTCAGCACGTTTTACTTTACGAACTTTGGCTGCTTGCTGCTCGATAGTCATATTTTTATGTAGAACACCTATTCCACCTTCTTGAGCCATAGCAATTGCCATTGAACTTTCAGTAACAGTATCCATAGCAGCAGATACTATAGGAACGTTTAGTGTAATATTTCTTGAAAATTTAGATTGGATACTCACTTCGCGAGGAAGAACATTTGAGTAATTAGGAACTAATAATACATCATCGTAAGTTAAACCTTCACCGATAATCTTGGAGTTATGTGCTATCATGTTGCAATTTGTAGTTGAATTGCGAGCAAATATAGTCAATTTTTGAATATAATTTTTAAAAACTACTCAATTAATATTCTCAATCGTTTTCGTTTATCCTTAATTTTTATAAAAAAATTCTATTTAACAGGAATACAACTATCCGATTTTTAACAATTATTCTGAAGTAAATAAAAACTTTTTTTTCTAATGGAATTCTCCAAATAACTTTGAAGCTTCATTGTATGCGCTTTCAAAACTGAGCGGATTTAAATTAGTAACCACTTTGTTTGCTGTAAAATAAGACAACAATTTCTCTGTAGGCATATTTCCTGTCAAGTCATCTTTAGCCATTGGGCAACCGCCAAATCCTTGAATTGCACCATCATAACGAGTACAACCTGCTTTGTAAGCCGCATCAATTTTCTCAAACCACTTATCAGGAGTAGTGTGTAAATGCGCTCCAAATTCGATTTCAGGGTATTTTGGAATCAAATTAGAAAATAAATAACTAATCACATCAGGTGTTGAACTTCCTACAGTATCCGACAAAGAAAGGATTTTTACGCCCATATTTGACATTTTTTCTGTCCACTCCCCTACTATATCTACGTTCCAAGGATCACCGTACGGATTACCAAAACCCATAGAAAGATAAGCAACTACTTCCTTATTGGTTTGATCTGCGATTTCTAAAATTTCAGTTAAAGTAACTAAAGATTCTGCTATGGTTTTATGTGTATTTCTCATCTGAAAATTCTCGGAAATCGAAAACGGAAAACCTAAGTATTGTATTTCCTTATGTTTTGAAGCCATTTCAGCACCTCTCGTATTGGCAATAATCGCCAAGAGTTTACTACTAGTTTGGGATAAATCCAGTTGTGCCAAAACCTCTGCAGTATCTACCATTTGCGGAATCGCTTTTGGAGAAACAAAACTCCCAAAATCAATCGAATCAAATCCTACGCGTAACAATGATTGTATGTAAGCAACTTTCTTCTCTGTAGGAATAAAAGGCTTAATGCCTTGCATGGCATCCCGTGGACATTCTATAATTTTTACTGGCTTCATATAATTTCAAAGATAGAAAAACAATTAGGATTATTAAATAATGCTCTTTAAATTTTTACTTTTTAACGTATTCTATAAATTTGTAATAAATCTAATTATTACATAATTTGGTAATATGTATAATTATTACGTTATTTGGTAATAAATAGTTTTATTTAAAAGTACAAATAGCATTTTATTTTAATTATATTTGAATATGATAAGTATAATCACAGGAGATATAATCAATTCTAGAAAAACAACTTCCACTGAATGGATACTGGGATTGAAGCAGTTACTAAACACTTTAGGCAACAATCCAGAGCAATGGGAAATTTATCGTGGTGATGAATTTCAACTAGAAGTCGCTACTCCTACTGAGGCTTTACATCATGCCTTATTGATTAAAGCTTATCTAAAAAGCATTAAACTCGATGCAAGAATGAGTATTGGTTTTGGAGAAAAAAACTATGCTGCTAAGAAAATTTCGGAGAGTAATGGCTCTGCATTTATACGTTCAGGTGAACTTTTTGACACATTAAAAAAACAAAAGAGCAATCTGGCAATCAACACTAGCGTTATAGACTTTGATGAAGAAATTAATTTAATGTTGCGTTTAGGACTCACATTTATGGATAATTGGTTAGCTCAGTCGGCAGAGTTTGTTTTGACTACACTACAAAACCCTACCCTTTCACAAGACGAAATTGGTCAATTATTGAACATCAATCAAGCTGCTGTAAGTCGCCGAAGAAGCCGAGCCAAATTCGACTTGGTTCTCGAATTAGATGACTATTTTCAAAAAAAAATAAAAAACATTACCGTATGATCCTACTTATAAAATTATTTTTGGCACATATTCTGGGTGACTTTACACTACAACCAAACTCATGGGTAAAAGATAAAGAAATTAAAAAAGAAAAAAGTATTCACCTATATATTCATACTGCGCTACATGGTCTTTTAGCCTTTGTTTTTGTTGGCGAAAGTGATTTCTTAGGGTTCGCAATCGTACTTGCAGTAACACATGGCCTTATTGATTACGCTAAACTACAATTCCAGAAAAAGAAAACGAAACGTACTTGGTTTATGGTCGATCAAGCATTGCATATTCTTGTCATTGCTAGCATTACGTTTTTATACACCAATCAAAGTTTAGACTTAACTCCCGTCAGTAATTCTATTTGGATTTTTATCACTGGAGTTATTTTCCTAACTAAACCAACATCTATTATTATAAAAAATGCGATTTCGATCTGGACACCTGAAAAAAGAAATCACCAGGACAATTCTTTATCAAATGCTGGAAATTATATTGGAATTCTAGAAAGACTATTTGTATTTTGTTTTATAGTTACGGGACATTTTGAAGCCATCGGATTTTTATTGGCAGCTAAATCTATTTTTCGTTTTGGGGATTTAAAAGAAGCCAAAGACCGTAAATTAACCGAATATGTTTTAATTGGCACTTTACTCAGCTTTGGAATCGCTTTAATAACGGGCCTTTTAGTGCAAGCTATTTCAATCTAAGGCATAAAAAAGTCCGTTAAATGAAATTTATAACGGACTTGATTACTTTGCAAACGAATTATTTCATTCGCGCTACAATCTTTTTATTTATTGCTTTTACTAAAGCGGGACCTTCATATATAAAACCGGTATATAATTGTATTAAGCTAGCTCCTGCTTCTAGTTTTTCGATAGCATCATCAGCAGTATGGATTCCTCCTACTCCAATAATAGGAAATGCTTTATTACTTTTATCAGATAAAAAACGAATTACCTCAGTAGAACGTTTTGTCAATGGTTTACCTGATAATCCGCCCATTTCGGCTTTGTTTTCAGACTGTAATCCTTCACGGGATATGGTAGTGTTCGTTGCAATTACTCCCGCAATTTTTGTTTCGGCAACAATATCAATAATATCTAGCAACTGTTCATCTGTTAAATCGGGAGCTATTTTTAATAAAACTGGTTTTTGCTTTGGCTTAGCCAAATTCTTATTTTGAAGTGTTTGCAACAATTGCGTCAACGGCTCTTTGTCCTGTAGCGCACGTAAATTGGGCGTATTTGGCGAACTTACATTCACCACAAAATAATCTACATAATCGTACAAAGCATCGAAACATATTTCATAATCAGAAGTCGCTTCCTCATTTGGTGTCAACTTATTTTTACCTATGTTTCCTCCAATTAAAACACCATTATTGGCTTTTAACCTTTCTACTGCCTCAAGTACTCCCCCATTGTTAAAACCCATTCGGTTAATAATAGCCGAATCCTCTTTTAATCGAAATAAACGCTTTTTTGGGTTTCCATCTTGTCCTTTTGGTGTCAACGTTCCTATTTCGATAAACCCAAAACCAAAATTAGACAACTCCTTATACAACTTGGCATCCTTATCAAAACCAGCCGCTAATCCAACTGGATTTTTAAACTTTAAACCAAAAACTTCCGTCTCTAATCGTTTATCATCTACTAGATATAACGAACGGTAAAGTGCCGAAAAACCAGGGATTTTAGACGTGAAACGCACTAATGAAAAAGTAAAATAATGTATTTTTTCAGGATCGAATAGAAAAAATAGTGGACGAATAAGTAGTTTGTACATAGCTTTTTAGTTGTGAGTGCAAAAATAGAATTATCTCAGCGATAAATAAATAATTCTGATAAAAATTAAAGAAGCTATTTAAGACCGAACAAATAGCCCGGTTTTCAATATTATACAATAAATTAGCGATTCTAAATTTCCATCTATGAAAAAGTATATTTGTTTCTTAATATTTCTAGCTTCGATTACTGTTTTTGGTCAATCAAAAGACGAAATCAGAATAATTATTGTTCGTCATGCTGAGAAAATGACAGATAACCCAAAAGAAAAAGATCCCGAACTCACAACAAAAGGTAACGAAAGAGCAGTAGATCTAGCTACAAGATTACATGAATCAGGCAAAATAGACGTTGCCTACACGACAGATTACAAGCGTACTAGAAATACTGCACAGCCAACAGCTACATCAAATAAAATTACGCTTCAAATTTATGACGCCAGTAAACTACAAGAATTTGCTAAAAATGTATTAACAAAAGATTTTAATAAAACGGTATTAATTGTCGGACATTCAAATACAGTTTTAGAGACAATCGAAGCTCTAGGAGGAAAAAGACCTATAGATTCAATTGGAGATCAAGAATACGATAATGCTTTTTTAATGTTGATAAAAGCAGATGGAAGTATTAAAACCGAAGTCTTTAAATATGGTGCTCCAAGTTCTAATACTGAAGGTCCACAAATGATGCATTAAAAAACTACAATGCTAAAACACCACTGATAATTGATCTTTTGAAGGCTCAATTCTAAATAAACAGTACCTTTGTACCCACATTAAAAAAACACTTTTATGCAACATATTATTGATCGTTTCATCAGTTATGTAACTGTAGACACAGAGTCAGATCCAAATTCAACTACAACACCAAGTACTGCAAAACAATGGGATTTAGCCAATAAACTGGTTGAAGAACTTAAAAAAATTGGAATGCAAGATGTTACCATCGATGATAAATCTTATATCATGGCAACCTTACCTAGCAATGTTGACCATGAAGTTCCTACCATTGGTTTTGTAGCACACTTTGATACTACACCTGATTTTACAGGTGCTAATGTTAATCCACAAATTATAAAAGATTACGACGGAAAAGATATTGTTTTAAATGCAGAACAAAACATTATTTTGTCTCCTAATTATTTTAAAGATTTATTGCAATATAAAGGACAAACTTTAATCACTACTGACGGAACTACCCTTCTAGGTGCTGATGACAAAGCGGGAATTATAGAGATTGTTACTGCAATGGAATTCCTAATTAATAATCCCGATATCAAACACGGAAAAATTAGAGTTGGTTTCACACCCGATGAAGAAATTGGTCGTGGCGCACATCATTTTGACGTAGCAAAATTTGGAGCAGAGTGGGCTTACACTATGGACGGAAGTCAGATAGGTGAATTGGAGTACGAAAATTTTAATGCGGCTGGAGCCAAAATCACTTTCAAAGGTAAAAGTGTACATCCTGGATATGCCAAAGGTAAAATGATCAACTCGATGTTAATTGCTAATGATTTCATCAATGCTTTACCATCTGATGAAACACCTCAAGAGACTAAAGGTTACGAAGGTTTTTATCATGTGCACCATTTAACTGGAAGTATTGAAGAAACAGTTTTAGAATTAATCATTAGAGACCACAGCAAGAAAAAATTTGAAAAAAGAAAAGAAAAAATTGAAAAAATAGCAGCAAAAATCAACAAGAAATTTGCCAAACAATTTGGTGAAGACATTGTGATTGCTGAGATAAAAGATCAATATTACAATATGAAGGAAAAAGTAGTTCCTGTAAAACATATTGTTGACATTGCCGAAAAAGCAATGAAAGAAGTAAACATAAAACCATTAATTAAACCTATTCGCGGCGGAACTGACGGTTGCCAGTTATCTTACATGGGATTACCTTGTCCTAACATTTTTGCAGGTGGACATAATTTTCATGGTAAATATGAGTACGTACCCGTAGAAAGCATGCAAAAAGCAGTAGAAGTGATTGTGAAAATTGCTGAGCTGACTTCATTGCCTAACTTTGGACTGGAAGTTTCTAAAACTAACAAGAAGAAATAATTAACCTTATTATATGTGATTAGGTCAAATTAGTGCTTTGGCGAAAGCCTAAAAGTAAAAAATATTCCTAAACATGTCACGATTAAAATTGCCCTCAAAAAGTAAAATACTATTTGAGGGCTTTTTTTGTCAATAAAACACGAATAAATACAGCAGTTTTAAAAATTTTATACTTTTGCAATCTTTTCGTGATAACTTCAAACGTAATTTGCATTAACAAAACAAAAGAGTCTTTTTAAGATTAAAAAAGAGTTAACCAAATTATAAAAAATTATCATGAAAAAAACAACATTATTATCCTTAGTAAGTGTTTTAAGTTTAGGGCTTTTTGCAAGCTGCAACAACGATGACAACCCAGCAAATACAAGTAAAGATTTAAAACTAAATATCTCAGGCCTAGAAGACTTAGGAGCTAATTATAAATATGAAGGCTGGATTATAGCAAACGGTCAACCTGTTTCTACAGGTGTTTTTACAGTAAGTAGTGATGGAACAATGTCTAAAACATCTTTTACTGTTGCTAGCGCAGATCTAGACATTGCAACAAAATTCATCTTAACAATTGAGCCCTTTCCTGATACTGATCCAGCGCCTGCAAAAACACATCTATTAGCAGGTGATTTCTCTTCAAATTCGGCTACTTTAACTATTGGAGCGCCAGAAGCTTTAGGAAATGATTTCTTATCTGCAAAAGGATCTTATGTACTTGCAACTCCATCAGACGATGATGATACAAACGAAAAAAGCGGACTTTGGTTCCTAGGTACTTTACCTCCTACAGCAGGTTTAGAATTACCTACACTTCCTGAAGGTTGGAAATACGAAGGTTGGGCAGTAATCGATGGTGTACCAGTAACTACAGGGACATTTACATCTGTTTCAGGAGTTGATGACTTTAGTGGATTTAGCGGAGCATTAGGAACACCTCCATTTCCTGGTGAAGACTTTCTTGTAAACGCACCAACAGGAGTAACATTTCCTACTGATTTATCTGGTAAGACAGCTGTAATTAGTATTGAGCCTTTTCCTGATAATAGCACAAAACCTTTTTTACTAAAACCATTAGTTGGTTCAATACCTGCAGCTGCACTTGATCATACTGTTTATACAATGAGCAACAATGCAAAAGCTTCAGCGGCTACTGGAACAGCAACTAAATAGTTTTAATATACTTTTAAAAAAGTACATTTAATTGACAAAGGCTTAAGTAATGACAAATAATTGTTGTTTCTTGAGCTTTTATCGATTTTGATAACTAAGCATTGATTTAAAGCTTAGAATTACTAAATCTCTTTTACATCCAAAGCAAAAAAACTATATTTATAAATACATTCTAACAAAAAACAATAGTTATGAAGAAAATTTTGATGATTGAAGACGACCCCTCTATTGTTGAGTTAGCTAGTATTCATTTAAAAGACATTCATTGTGAATTAACCAAAGCTTATAACGGCTTTGAAGGTTTGCATCTTGCTAACACTAATTCTTATGATGCTATTATTCTAGATATCATGTTACCCGATATTGACGGAATAGAAATTTGCAAACGCATTAGGGCCGAAAAGAACTTTACTCCCATAATGATGCTTACGGCAAGAAGTGAAGAAATTGACAAAATCATAGGTCTTGAAACCGGTGCTGACGATTACCTAACAAAACCTTTTAGCATAAGAGAATTTACAGCACGCGTAAAAGCACTGATTAGAAGAAGCGAAATAAACAGCACAGAGCAAGTCATTGTTGATGAAGTTTTGCAATGTGGAAATTTGCAATTAGATACTCAAAAAAGAAAAATTTTACTTGAGGATCAAAAAATTGAATTAACACCTAAAGAATTTGATTTATTGTATTTATTCATGTCAAATCCTGGAATAAGTTATTCTCGTGAAACCTTGCTAAATTTGGTCTGGGGATATGAATTTTCTGGTTACGAACATACTGTAAACTCTCATATAAATAGATTACGAACTAAAATAGAACCCAATCTTACCAACCCAAAATATATTTTAACTACTTGGGGAATAGGATACCGTTTTACTGACGAAATAAAATAAGAATGGAACAAAAAAGATACAACAGTTTATTTTGGAAAATATCATTGGTGTTTTTTCTACTTCTTGCGATTGTGGGTATGGCTCATGTTTATATAAGCTACAACTCATCACGAGAATATCTAGAAGAGGTCAACCAAAGAATCAACCACGACACTGCTAAAAATATTATTGAAAACTCTACTCCTTTTTATAACGGAAAAGTAATCAAACCGGCACTAAACGAAATGTTTCATCACGTGATGGCAATTAATCCAAACCTCGAGGTATATTTGGTTGACCCAAAAGGAAAAATTATTGCTTGGTTTCCGCCAGAAAAAAAAATAATATTAGAGTCTATTAATGTACTCCCCATCAAAGCATTTATTGCAGATAAGAAAAAGTCTTTGATAAGAGGTGACGATCCCTTAAACCCAGGTACTCAAAAAGTCTTTTCGGCACACCCATTAACCATGAATAATATGCTATATGCTTATATTTATGTGGTGCTAAATGGTGAGAAAAAACAAGCAGAATCTGATACCCTATTCACTAGTTACTTATGGCAAATTAGCTATCGTACTATGGGGATTACACTGTTTTTTACATTTTTAATAGGTTTGCTTATCATTCGAACCATCACAAAAAACTATTCAAAGATCCTGAATGTCATGCAACGTTTTAGAGAGGGAGATTTGCACGCCAGAATAAACCTGGACAGCTTAAGTAGTGAAAAACAACTAGCCGAAATGTTTAATGAAATGGCAGATATATTGACCACAAACATTGATAAACTTAAAGAAGTAGAAAATTTAAGACGAGAGCTTATCGCCAATGTATCACATGATTTAAGAACACCAATCGCAATAATACGAGGCTATCTTGAAACCTTACAAATCAAAGAAAAAACAATCACTGACGAAGAAAGAAAACGTTATATTGATATGGTAAGTCAGAGTTCAGTGAAATTAGAAAAACTTGTTCATGAACTTTTTGAATTATCAAAACTAGAAGCAAACCAAATTCGCCCTAACAAAGAAGCCTTTATTATTAGTGAATTAGTAAATGACATCAGCTCTAAATACCATCTTATTGCACACAATAAAAAAATTACAATTGACACTTTTTTATCGAAAGAATTAGCGCCGGTATTTGCAGATATTTCTTTGATCGAAAGAGTGATTCAAAACCTATTAGACAACGCAATAAAATTTACTCCTGAGAACGGATACATTAGTATTACAACAGAAAAATGTTTGAACAATACTGTAAAAATCACCATAACGGATAATGGAATAGGAATTCCGGAGAAAGACCGAGAACGTATTTTTGCTCGTTATTATAGAGCTAATAACTATACCGATCTAAAGAACAGTACAGGTTTAGGTCTTGCTATTGCAAAAAAGATACTGGACCTCCACGATTCGTCGCTTGAATTAATTAGCAGTGAAAATACTGGAAGCTCGTTCATTTTTAAATTAAAATGCAGTTAATTGCATTTATACTATACAAACTAGTATCACAGTTAATTATTTCCACTTAAGATAAGTCACAAAAAAAAGACCGATACACATAATATATCGGTCTTTTTTATACCTTAAAAAGGATTATTTTTTTGCTAAAGCAGCACTCATTTCCATAGAAATTGCAGAACGCTCCATTTTTAACTTTCCAGCCATTGTGTCTAAAATTACTGTTGTTTCAGCAATTTCAGAAACCTTACCGTGAAGTCCGCTTTTTGTAATTACTTTATCTCCAACTTTTAAAGCGCTTTCAAATTCTTTTTCGTTTTTAGCTCTTTTTTGTTGTGGTCTAATCATAAAGAAATAGATCACTACAAACATTAGTAAAAAGGGTGCAAATTTAGTTAATTGTTCCATAATATTAATTCTCTTTTTTAAATTATTAATTACATTAAACCGCGACCGGTTTTAAGCATTTTTTTATTCGATTCTAATTCTTTAACTAAATTATCTAGAATTCCGTTGATAAAAATACTACTTTTAGGAGTAGAATACTCTTTAGCAAGCTCTAAATATTCATTTAAAGTAACTTTTACAGGAATAGATGGGAATTTCAAAAATTCACAAATTGCCATTTTTAAAATAATAGTATCTACCTCTGCAATACGATCACTATCCCAGTTTGGTGTTTTATCTACAAATTCCTTAGCTAACTCAGATTCGTTTAAAACTGTTTTTCTGAATAAATCTTTTACAAATGCTTTATCTTCAGCATCCTTGTACACTTTAGGCACAGTAAAATTATCATCCATAATAGGTTTCATCGCTTTCAATTGCTTTAGAATTTGCGTGTTTACCAATGGAATGTCATCAATCCAAGTTAATTGATCGTCTTCTAAGAATTCGTATAACTTTTCATTTGGAACAATAACTTCTCCAAATAAATCAACAATAAGTTGTCTGTCTTCTTCAAAAGTTGTTTCGGCATTACTCATATAAGTAATGTAAAACGGACTTACTTTTATTGCATTTAACAGCAATGAAATGTAGTCTTCATGAAGTCTCCAAGCATCAATTTTACGATTCTCTAAAGCAATGCTCAAAGAATTATTTTCAGCAAGGATTTGAAAAATGCTGTTTTTGATAAATTTCTCGTTGGGTTTACGTTCTTGAGGCGTAGCAAGGTGTTTTAAACTTGATTTGTGTAAAAACTCAGCCTCTTTTTTACAGATTTCCATTAAGGAAGAAACCATTGTAAGGTATAAATCTTGAATATTATCGATACTATAAAAAAGAAACTTTTCTTCTTTCTCTAAGTTATCTGAACCGTTTTGATGCATCGCATAAATCGATTGCATAACTTTAACGCGTATGTGTCTTCTATTTACCACCTTGTAAGAACTTTAATTAAATTAGTTTGCAAAAATAAGTATTTCCTTTTTTATAATAAAATATATAATTGCTTATTTTAAAAAGTATTCGGTGTTGCCTTTTTAGATAATCAAGAGCTATCTAAAAAAACAACACGGAAATATAATTAGATCTGAAACCTATTTTTTACTGTTTTCTAGTTTTCTTTGATCAATTCGATTTTGTGCAATAGTAAGCGCTGCATGATGTGTCGTGATCCCTTTTGCTACAGCATAATCAAAAATCTCCAAAGTAGTATTGTAGATATTCTCAGTTTTACTCATGATCTCTGCTTTACCATAATGTGCTAGCTCAGCGTAAACATTGATAATTCCACCAGCATTAATCAAGAAATCAGGTGCGTATAAAATACCTCTTTCTTGTAAAATAGCTCCGTGAACATCTTCATTTGCTAATTGATTATTTGCCGCTCCAGCAATAACTTTTGCTTTAATTTTATTTACAGTAGCGTCATTAATAGTTGCTCCCATAGCACATGGTGCGTAAATATCAACATCAGCAGTATATAAATCAGCTCCTGTATAAATAGTCGCATTGTATTTATTTCCTACCTCATATAATTTTTCTTCGTTAATATCAGCAATAGTTACAATAGCACCTTCTTTAGTTAAATATTCTACTAAAGTTTCTCCTACGTGACCAATTCCTTGTACCAGTACTTTTTTACCTGCTAGAGAGTCGGTTCCAAATTTATGTTTTGCAGCCGCTTTCATCCCCATATAAACTCCAAAAGCAGTTACAGGTGATGGGTTTCCTGCTCCACCTCTTTCTTCAGATATTCCAGTTACATAAGGAGTCACATCTCTTACAATGTCCATGTCCTTAGTTTCCATTCCTACATCTTCTGCAGTAATGTAACGCCCGCTTAATCCGTGAACAAATTCTCCAAATTTACGCATCAACTCAGGAGTTTTCTTAGTCTTAGCATCACCCATAATAACGGCTTTACCTCCACCAATGTCTAAACCTGTAATAGCTGCTTTATAAGTCATTCCGCGAGACAAACGTAAAACGTCATTTAACGCTTCCCATTCATTAGCATAATCAAACATACGTGTTCCTCCTAAAGCAGGTCCCATAACCGAATTATGAATACCAATAATTGCTTTTAAACCCGTATCTTTGTCATTGCAAAATACAATTTGTTCGTGATCATCAAATGATAGTTGTCCAAAAACGGGATCCATTTTTTGAAGTTCCTTTCCTGTTGTGAAAGTTGCATCCATATAGTTTAATTTTATAGTGATATAATTGTGAATTTGTCAAAAAGACAAATCAAAATTACACAAAATATGCATATCTTTCATTTTTTTTATGAAAAATTGTCTTTTCTATAAAATACTAACCTATATTATCTTTTAATAATTTATAATTTAATAACATTTTACTTAAAAAGTAAAGAATCATAATACCGAATATCACAAAAAAATGAAAGAATTAAGTTATTTAAACAAATATTTTATAAAATACAAGTACAGTTTTTCGCTTGGTATTTTGTTCACAATAATCGCACAAATATTCATGCTCTTTACGCCTAAATTGATAAGTCAATCATTTAAGGTTATTGAGAGTTTCTCTAAGGACAAAACAATTTCAACGCAAGTGATTAGAGAAGAACTTACCTCTAATGTCTTATTAATTATCGCAACCACTATTATCGCTGGTTTTTTAACTTTCCTAATGAGACAAACATTAATTGTAATGTCACGTCACATAGAATTTGATTTAAAAAATGAGGTTTTTAGACAATATGAAAACCTGAGTCAAAGTTTTTACAAACAAAACCGTACGGGAGATTTAATGAACCGTATTAGTGAAGATGTCTCAAAAGTGAGAATGTATGTTGGTCCCGCAGTTATGTACTCAATCAATACCATTATTCGTTTTACGATTGTCATTGTTTACATGTACAATGTATCTCCACGATTAACCGCTTACACTTTGCTACCACTACCGTTATTATCTTACGGAATATTTAAACTAAGTACCGAAATCAATAAGCGCAGTACCATTTTTCAGCAGTATTTATCTAAAGTCTCTAGTTTTTCACAAGAAATTTTCTCTGGACTACGTGTAATTAAAGCCTATTCTTTAGAAAATCAGCATCAAAACAACATGGTCAACTTAGCCAATGAAAGTAAAAGCAAAAGTTTAAACCTAGCAAGAGTACAGTCGCTTTTTGGTCCTTTAATGTTAGCACTAATTGGCATCAGTAACTTGGTGGTTATTTATTTTGGTGGATTAATGTACATTGATGGTACAATTAAAAGCATAGGAACAATAGCCGAATTTATTCTTTACGTTAATATGTTAACTTGGCCAGTTGCCTCATTAGGATGGGTATCATCAATGGTTCAAGAGGCCGAAGCTTCTCAGAAACGTTTGAATGAATTCTTGAAAATCGAACCTCAAATTCAAAACAACAATCCTGACAAATCTATCATTGAAGGATCCATTGCTTTTGAAAACGTAAACTTTACTTATGATGACACGAAGATAAATGCTTTAAAAGACATTTCGTTCACAGTAAACAAAGGCGAAACTTTAGCTATTTTAGGTAAAACAGGCTCTGGTAAATCAACCATTCTTTCTTTAATTTCTCGTTTGTATGACGTTAATAGTGGTGTGATAAAAATCGACAATAAAAGTATTGAATCACTGAATTTATTTGATTTAAGAAACAGCATTGGTATTGTACCACAAGACGCTTTTCTTTTTTCTGATTCAATCAAAAACAATATTAAGTTTGGTAAAGAAAATGCGACGGACGACGAAGTTATGGCTGCTGCCAAAAGTGCTGTGGTTCACGACAACATCATGGGCTTCACCAAACAATATGATACGGTACTTGGAGAAAGAGGAATTACACTTTCAGGAGGACAAAAACAACGCGTTTCTATAGCACGTGCCATTATTAAGAGTCCGCCTATTTTACTTTTTGACGATTGCCTATCCGCAGTCGATACAGAGACTGAAGAGACGATTTTGAACAATCTTTTTGAGATTTGCAAAGACAAAACAACAATAATTGTAAGTCATCGTGTCTCATCGGCTAAAAATGCTAGTAAAATAATTATCCTTGAAGATGGTAAAATAATTCAACAAGGAACTCATAATCAATTGATAAATCAAGAAGGCTATTACGCTTCCTTATATCTAAAACAACTTTCAGAAAAAGAAATGCTTTAATTGTTGTGTAAACCATAATTTTTTAAGATTTTTGATTACTACTTAACAACCATTAATTGATAGAACGGATTATGAGAGAAAACGACATGTTAGAAAAAGAAGAAATTTTTTCTAAGGTTTTACGAGCTGGAAGAAGAACCTATTTCTTTGATGTAAGAGCAACAAAAGCAGATGATTATTACATTACAATTACTGAAAGTAAAAAATTTACTGAAGAGGATGGATCATTTCACTTTAAGAAACATAAAATCTACTTATACAAAGAAGATTTTGCCGCTTTTGCAGAAATCTTAAATGACATGACAACTTATGTTTTGAACCACAAAGGAGAAGAAGTAATTTCTGAAAGACATCAAAAAGATTTTAAAAAAGAATACGTTACTGAAAAAGTAATACTAGAAGAGGCAGTACCAAGCATTTCAAGTTTTACAGATATCGACTTTGACGATATTTAATTATATTACAAATTCAATTCCTATTACTTATTAAATTAAAAAGTCCAAAAGCTGCATGGTTTTTTGGACTTTTTGATTATAAATTATTTCCTAATTATAACATTAAATTACATGAAAGACCTTTTTGAAAAAAATATAGAAAAGTACGGAGAATTAATAATACCATGGCTTTTAACTAGTGGAGTTAAAATAATTTTTATAATTATTGCCGCATTAATCTTAAATAAAGTAATTACAAGTTTTATTGAAAAAGCGGTTAGAATTGCTGTACGTCCTGACAAAAACTCATCGGCAGAAGCAGAAGCAAAAAGAGAAGATACCTTAATTCAAATTTTTTCTACAACTTCTAAAATTTCGATCCTATTAATTACAGGATTAATGGTTTTACAGGAATTTGGTGTCGAAATCGCCCCAATATTAGCCGCAGCAGGAATTGTAGGTTTGGCATTTGGTTTTGGTGGTCAATACCTCATCAGAGATATCATTAGCGGATTATTTATTATTCTCGAAAACCAATACCGCATAGGAGATATTGTAAGTTTTGACAACGCAGGTGGTGAAGTAATCGAAATTAGTTTAAGAAAAACAACCTTACGCGACCTTGACGGAACCGTGCACCATATTCCTCACGGGGAAATTAAAAAAGTTTCCAATCTTTCTAAAGATTTCTCACGTATTAATATTGACATGGGTGTAGGATACAGTTCAAATTTAGAACATGTAATTACTGTAATCAATAGCGTAGGAACAGCTTTAGCAAATGACCCTCTATGGAAAAATGCAATCATAGCAGCACCGCAATTTTTAAGAGTTAATGATTTTGCCGACTCTGCCATAATGTTAAAAATTCTAGGAGAGACTTTACCTAGTAAACAATGGGAAGTTGCCGGTGAATTGCGTAAACGACTTAAAGTAGCCTTTGATAAAGAAGGAATTGAGATTCCGTTTCCACAAATGACACTGCATCATGTTAGAGAAAAAGCAGTAGAAACTGAAAAAGAAGCGCCAAACAATTAATTATTGCTTAAAACACAATATAATGAGCCTGAAAATCTACTGATTTTCAGGCTTTTTTTATACATTTATAGAAGAATAATATACTAATTATTCCGTTTGAAGTTAGTATACAAAAACACTAACACACCAATAATAAATACTTACAAACTAAATCTCTTGCTATTAGGGCAACTTACTTTTAAGTATTATTTCATTTCATACTTATGTCTAAAGAAATAAATATTCCAGAAAACATCATTGGCCTTACTAACAGTGAAGTTGTTGCATCAAGAAAGGAATTTGGAAGTAACGAACAATCTCATAAAACAGAATACAAATGGTGGCTAGCGCTCATAGAAATGTTCAAAGAACCCATGCTTTTATTATTGATTGCCGTTGCAATAATCTATTTTGTGTTAGGCGAAAATAGTGAAGCCTACTTTATGCTTGCTGCAATAGTTGCTGTTTCTGGAATCTCCTTTTTTCAAGACAATCGCAGCAGAAAAGCACTAGACGCCTTAGAAAAACTCAATGAACCGCTTAGTACTGTTTTAAGAAATGCCGTAGTTATCCAAATCCCAACACGAGAAATTGTAGTAAACGATATTGTAATTGCCGAAGAAGGCAACACCATAAATGCTGATGGAGAAATCATCCATAGCAATGACTTCTCAGTAAATGAGTCATCACTTACCGGCGAAGCTTACGCTGTTTTCAAATCAGAGAAGTCCGAAAAAAAAGAAGTCTTCAGTGGCACATTAGTTGCTTCTGGATTAGCTGTTTATAAAGTAAAACAAATTGGTATTGCTACTGAAATAGGAAAACTGGGCACTGCTATATTAAGCATAAAAGAACAAGCCACACCGCTGCAAGTACAAATAGAGAAATTTGTAAAAGGAATGGCCGTTATTGGCATCGTAATTTTCTTACTAGTTTGGGGTGTTTATTTTTGGAAAACTAAAGACTTATTACAAAGTTTACTAAAAGGATTAACCTTGGCTATGTCTATTCTTCCCGAAGAAATACCCGTTGCCTTCACCACATTTATGGCATTAGGTTCTTGGCGATTAATGAAAGAAGGAGTAATTGTAAAAAAAATAAGAACCGTAGAAACGTTAGGAAGCGCCACTGTTATTTGTACTGACAAAACAGGAACACTCACTGAGAACAAGATGAGTTTACAATCAGTTTATGCTTTTAGTACTGGAGAATTGTATGAAAAAGAAAGTTGGAGCAACCCAGAAGCACAAGCCGTCATTACCACCGCAATGTGGGCGAGTGAACCTGTGCCTTTTGATCCTATGGAAATTACATTGCACGAGGAGTATCAAAAAATTACTAGTAATGATATCCGTAGAGAGTTTACAATGTTTCATGAATATCCGTTAGAAGGGAAACCACCTATGATGACGCATATTTTTCAGAACCAAGAAGGCAAACGTATAGCTGCTGCCAAAGGTGGTGCTGAAACGATTATAAAAGTCTCTAAACTCAACACAGATCAAAAAAACACTATTTATAAAACAATTGATGCCTTAGCGGCAAAAGGTTACCGAGTGCTTGGTGTTGCACAATCTTCTTATTCTAAACAGGAATTCCCGGATAACCAACAAGAGTTGCCATTTCAATTTTTAGGCTTAGTAGCTTTCTACGATCCTCCAAAAGGCAATATTAAAGAAGTCATCAAACAATTCTACCAAGCTGGAATTGATGTTAAAGTAATCACTGGTGACAACAGCGCTACCACGAAAGCAATTGCCCAAATGGCAGGAATTAAAAATACTGACCGCATTATGGAAGGCGAAGCAATTATGGCGCTAGATGAAAATGAAAGATTAGCAGCTATTCACGACAGTACCTTAATGACTAGAATGTTTCCTGATGCTAAATTAGCAGTGGTTAATGCATTAAAAAACGACAACCAAATTGTAGCCATGATTGGTGATGGTGTAAATGATGGACCAGCATTAAAAGCTTCACACATAGGAATTGCAATGGGTAAAAAAGGAACTGAGATTGCTAAAACTGCAGCCGATTTAATTTTAGTTGATGACGACCTATCAAAAATGATTGTAGCTGTAGCTGCTGGACGTCGTATTTATACCAATCTTAAAAAAGCCGTTCAATACATCGTTTCCATACATATACCGATAATTTTAACCGTTTCCCTACCGTTATTTTTAGGTTGGATTTATCCGGATATTTTTACACCTGTACATGTTATTTTCTTAGAAATAGTAATGGGTCCAATGTGTTCTATTGTATACGAAAATGAACCTGCTGAAAAGAACAGCATGTTGCAAATGCCCCGCCATTTGGGCAGTACTTTTTTATCTTTAAAAGAAATGGCTATTAGTATCGTTCAAGGAATTATCATCACAGTCGGGATTTTATTTGTATACCAGTTGACAGTCCAAAATGGAGGGTCAGAGAATCTTACTAGAACAATGGTATTCACTACCTTAGTTTTTTCTAATGTTATCTTATCTCTTGTTAACCGTTCCTTTTATTACTCAGTTTTTACTTCGTTAAAAAATAAAAACAACATGATGGTTTTCGTAAATACTATTACATTAATAATGCTTGCTATGATTATCTACATCAATCCTATTGCACGTTTTTTTGAAGTAGAACCGTTGGCTTTTACCCAATTGTTAATATGTGGAGGAGTTAGCGCAGTAGCAGTACTATGGATTGAAATCTGGAAATGGAATAAACGCAGTAAAAAAAATTATTTATACTAAAAAAATAATGAAAAATACTATTGTATCAATACAATGGCTTAAAGAAAATCATCATGATAAAGAGGTGATTATACTTGATGCGAGCCAACAAATAAATCAAACAAAGGTTTTTCCTGAATTTCAAGGCATACAAATTAAAGGCGCCCGATTTTTTGACATAAAAAATGATTTTAGCGATACCACAAATCCGCTTCCTAATACAATACCAAGTCCCGACGCTTTCGCAAAAGCAGCGCAAAAACTGGGAATTAATTCTACTAGCAAAATTATAATTTATGACAGCCTTGGCATTTATTCTAGTCCTAGAGCGTGGTGGCTTTTTCAAATTATGGGTCATAAAAACGTCTGGGTACTTAATGGTGGACTTCCCGCTTGGGCGAAAGAAAATCTTCCGGTAGAAAAATCAGTAAAAAACGATTATGAAAGTGGTGATTTCGAATCCAATTTCAACTCAAAAATGGTGAAAAGTAAAGAGCAAATACTAAATAATATTGACTCAAAAGAAGCAATATTAATCGATGCACGTTCTAGTGATCGTTTTTACGGAGAAACCGAAGAACCAAGAGCCGGATTGCGCAGCGGTCATATTCCAGGAGCAATAAACATCCCGTACACTGATTTACTAGAAAACGGTCTTTTTTTATCGAAAGAAAAATTAGCTACCGTGCTACCTAATCAAGAGAAACCTATACTATTTAGCTGTGGTTCTGGCGTTACAGCTTGTATTGATTATCTTGCTTATGAAATAATTGGAAGCACCAATTCTAAAGCCATTTACGACGGTTCGTGGACTGAATGGGGACAAATCGAAAGTTTACCAATAGAGTAATAAAATCATCCTATATGTTGCCATTTAATTCAAATAGTAAGAATAACATCAACAATCCTAAAACTTTGAAATACACTAAATATTACTTGTATATACTAGTGGTGATTATGATTTCGTCTTGCGCAACTAATAAAGACAGTACGCATCAGCAAAATCATTCTTATACTCCTGACGACCCCGAATTATACCGTACTATAATAGCAATGGATAGCGTTTTCTTTACCGCATATAACAACTGTAATCTAGACAAACAAGCAGTAATATACGCTGACAATATTGAATTTTATCACGATAAAGGCGGATTAATGACTTCAAAAAAAGACATATTAGATGCAACTAAAAAATACATTTGCGGAAAAGTAAGTCGGGAATTAGTAAAAGGAAGCGTGGAAGTTTATCCCATAAAAGATTTTGGTGCCATTGAAATAGGTTTGCATAAATTTCATAACAATCAAGAGCCAGCTGGGACAGCTTCAAAAGAAAGTAAGTTTATAATGATGTGGCAATTTAAAAATAACGAATGGAAAATCACAAAAGTAATCAGCCTACATTGATGAAGTAAAAGTGAATTTAACCAATTCGCAATCCATTTTCAATTTTAAAATCGGGTGTTAATAATATCACATCACCTTCCGCTCCTACAGCTCCTAAAACTAAGCATTCACTCATGAATTTACCTATTTGCTTTTTAGGAAAATTTACAACAGCCACGATTTGTCGATCTAGTAAATCATCCTTTGAATACCTTTTTGTAATTTGAGCTGATGTTTTTCTAATTCCGATTGTTGTTCCAAAATCAATAGTCAGTTGGTAAGCTGGTTTCCTCGCTTCGGGAAAATCATTAATTTCTAGAATAGTTCCTACACGCATTTCAGTTTTCTCGAATTCTTGCCAACTCAGGTTATTTTCCATCATTCCTTTTGCTAAATAAATTACCAACTAAAATAACCATTTTAAGCTAAAAGCAATCCTTTTTTACTAACTTTAAAGTTCAAACAATAAATAAAATTTGCAATGGCAAGAACCGCTTCAAATATGTTGCCTTTAGGCACTAAAGCTCCCGATTTTTATTTAAAAGATCAAAAATCAGCATCTCAATGGTTTTCTTTTGCAGATTTAAAAGGAGAAAAAGGGACTTTGGTAGTATTCATCTGCAACCACTGTCCGTTTGTACATCATGTAATAGAAGAAGTTGTAATGATTGCTAATGATTATAGAGTTCAAGGCCTTGGTATTATTGCAATATCAAGTAATGACGTAGTGAATTACCCGCAAGACTCTCCAGAATTGATGACCGAATTCGCTTTCGAAAATAATTTTGAATTTCCTTATTTATATGATGAAAGTCAGGCTATCGCCAAAGCATATGACGCTACTTGTACACCAGATTTCTTTTTATTTGACAATCAAGACAAACTCATTTATCGCGGCCAGTTAGACGATAGTCGTCCTGGAAACGGGATTCCGCTTAGCGGAAATGATTTACGAGGAGCAATAGATGGTGTACTCTATAATCGTTCCATTAATCCGGATCAGAAACCAAGTATTGGGTGTGGAATTAAGTGGAAATAATACTTAAGGTTAAATATAATTAAAAATCCCATCTCGTTTAAAACAAGATGGGATTGTTAATTATATAAACTGATCAATAAAAATCTGATCACTGAATATTAAAAATTATTTAACGTCCATTAATTCAACGTCAAAAATCAAAGTAGCGTTTGGTGGAATTGCTCCTCCAGCACCACGAGATCCGTATCCTAATTCAGAAGGAATTACAAAACGTGCTTTGTCTCCTACTTTTAATAAAGCAATACCTTCATCCCATCCTTCGATAACTTGCCCTTGACCTAATTTGAATTCAATTGGCTTTTTTCTTGGGTAAGAAGAATCAAAAACTTTTCCGTTTTCTAAAGATCCTTCGTAATGAACGGCAACTGTTTTTCCAGCAACGGCTTGTTTCCCTTCACCTCTTTGGATGAATTGGTAACGCAATCCGCTATCTGTTTTTTCAAAACCAGCAGCTAATTTTTCCATCGCAGCATCTGCGCCAGCTCTTTGATCTGCAATACGTTTTTTACGGTTTCCTTCAAATGATCTAAAAGCTTCAATAGCATTCCATTTTTCAGCTTCCTCACCTACTCTAACAATTTCTAAAGTATCTAATGAATCCCCTTGTGCAATTGCATCAACAACATCTTGTCCTTCTACAACATGACCAAAAACAGTATGCTTACCGTCTAACCAAGAAGTAGGAACGTGCGTAATGTAAAATTGAGAACCATTAGTTCCAGGACCTGCATTAGCCATTGCTAAAATACCTGGTTTGTCATGCTTTAAACTTGGGTGAAATTCATCATCAAATTTATAACCTGCATCTCCAGTTCCAGTTCCTTGTGGACATCCACCTTGAACCATGAAATCAGGAATAACTCTATGAAAATTCAAACCATCATAGTATTTAGTTCCTTGAGGCTTTACTTTATTTTCCATATTACCCTCAGCAAGAGCAACAAAATTCCCTACTGTTCCTGGCGTTAATTCATGCTCTAACTTTACTAAAACAGCTCCTTTTGCTGTGTTGAATTTAGCGTATATTCCGTTTTCCATCTTTTTATTTTTTTATTGAATTACAAATTTACAAATTAATTTTTATCATTACTATTTTCTATCACTTTCCGTTTTGATTTAAACGTAAAAGCATACACCGAAAAAGCTAATGCAGATAATAGCAAACCACCTAAAGCCACCGCATGCCAACCTCCAAATTGCCATAAAAACAACCCAAATGCTGATCCTGCAGCTGTTCCTAAAAAGCTAAAAGACATGAATACAGTATTCATGCGATTTCTTGCTTCAGGCAATATAGAATATACACGGGTTTGGTTCGAAATATGCACGCCTTGCAAACCAATATCTATCAATACGATACCTATAACAATACCAACAACGCTTGCTCCCGAGAAATAGAAAACGATAAAACTTAACGCAATTAATAAACAACCATAGCCCACCGCCACTCTTGAACTTCCTTTATCACCAAGCTTTCCAACCAAAGGCGCTGCCAAAGCTCCTGAAGCACCTACAATACCAAATAATCCAATTGTTGCACTATTAAAATGAAACGGTTCTGCCGAAAGTAATAAAACCATGGTTGTCCAGAAAGCACCAAATTGCGCAAAACTAAACACATTAATTAAAGTTGCCTCACGTAATAATGGTTGCTCTTTAATTAAAGTAAAAAGAGAACCAATCAATTGTCCATAGGAACCATTGAACACCGGTTTATTGTAAGGGAATTGTTTTTTTATAATAAAAAACAAAAGCAAACACAATCCAGAAGCAATCCAAAACATCGCACGCCAGCCTAAGACTTCTCCAATAAAGCCACTTAAGGTTCTTGATAACAAAATTCCAACTAATAATCCACTCATGATGGTTCCCACTACTTTACCTCGTTCTTCAGGTGCGCTTAATGAAGCTGCCAAAGGCAAAATAAGTTGTGGAACGATAGAGGTGATTCCGATTAAAAGGGAAGCGATTTCTAAGATTAGATAACTTTGTGCAGTAGCTGCAATAATCAAAGCAATTACAGAAGCAAAAGTGGTGTATAATATTTGTGTTTTGCGCTCTAACTTATCTCCTAACGGAACCATAAAAAACAAACCAATTGCATATCCTGCTTGCGTAAGATAGGTTATAGTACCAGCATCGGCATGCGGTATATTAAACTCGTCTGCGATTAAAACGATTAAGGGTTGGCAATAATATAAATTAGCCACTATAAGTCCCGTGGCAGCAGCCATAAACAGGACATTTTTTTTTGATAAATTCATCGCGCAAAAATACGTTGGGTTTATAAATTAAACTTTTAAAAAAAAGCTAAATTTTATACAAATACACTAATCTCTAAATTAAAAATACCCTCAAAAGATTTTCACTTTTGAGGGTATTGAATAAAGACTTGCTTTAATTATTTTTTTAAGCCATCAAGAGCTTTAAGTATGTCGTGCGCTTCGGCTCTATTTCTATATTCAGCGTCTAAAAATGTATACACAATTTTACCACTTTGATCGATTACATATGTGGCTGCTAATGGTAATTCATCAGACTCATCACCGTTATATCCATGTAAATCAAATCCTTTTTGGTAAGACGCAGCTACATCATCAGTTAATTTAAAGACTATTCCGTATTCTTTTGCTACTTTATTTCCTACATCACTCAAAACTTCAAATTGTAAATGGTGTTTCTCAGCAGTAGACATTGATTTATCTGGTAATTCAGGTGTTAGTGCTAATAAATTAGCCCCTTTTAACTGAATATTTGGTAATTGTTCTTGTAAATAATGCAAAGTCATGTTGCAATAAGGACACCATCCACCACGGTACCATGTCAAAACTACAGGTCCTTTTTTTAGATAATCACTTAATTTCACTTCTTTACCAGTGGCATTTGTAAGACTAAAATCAGGAGCGATATCCTCATTTTTCTTAGCGTTAGCAACTACGTTCTGGCGTGTTACATCAGCTATTCCAGCTGCATATATTTCTTTAATTTGTTCTGGCGCTTTCTCTTCCCAAGCATTTTTAGCATTATCTAAAGTGGCTTGTAAACCAATTGTATTGTTTTCTGTGCTCATTTTTATATTTGTTTATTGATTGTACAAATGTACTATTACGTTTCCCTTAATTGTTTATAATTTTTTCTCGAAAATGTTACAATATTTCCCGAATTAAATCTAAAATTACTAGCTTCTAATTTTCTAAAAAGTCAGTTAGTGGCTTAATAAATTTATCAAAACTCTCAATATGTGGCATGTGTCCAATATTAGGAATCTCCACTAATTTTGAATTTGGTATTTTCTTTTGCGTTTCTTTTCCTAGTACAGCATACAACCCCATTGTTTTCCTAACCTCATCATTAACTAGAGGTTTTCCTAAAG
Organism: Flavobacterium sp. PL002; assembly: GCF_054165825.1. Taxonomy (NCBI): domain Bacteria; kingdom Pseudomonadati; phylum Bacteroidota; class Flavobacteriia; order Flavobacteriales; family Flavobacteriaceae; genus Flavobacterium; species Flavobacterium sp. PL002. The sequence continues at coordinate 365,543 of NZ_CM135110.1, forward strand.
CCGTTCTATCTCTTGTTCCAATTATTAAAAGCGTGGGGGCTTTTATGTTTTGGAATTCATAAACGACTGGCTGTGTAAAAATCATGTCATACGTTAGGGCTGAGTTCCAAGCTATTTTATTAAAATCAGAATTCAGAGTCCAACCTGCTAATAGATTTACCCACTCATCATATTCAGGATTCCATTTCCCATCGTAGTAACTGTCTAACTGGTATTTTTTAATTCTGTCGTAACTTTGTGTTAATTCGTTTTTATACCACCAATCTACTGTTTGATAAGGCACTTTTAATTTCCAGTCTTCTAAACCTATTGGATTTTCAAGAATCAATTTCTCCGTAACCTCAGGATACATCAATGCAAAACGTGTCGCTACCATTCCGCCCATAGAGTGTCCCAATACAGCTGTTTTTTGAATTCCAAGAGAATCCAGAATCTGTTTTGTATTTTGCGACAATTGCTGAAAAGTATATTGGAAGTTATTTGGTTTAGTCGATTTTCCAAAACCTATTTGATCTGGAACGATAACACGAAATCCTTTTTTTGTCAACGCTTCAATAGTGGTTTTCCAATAAGCTCCATTAAAATTTTTCCCGTGCAGTAATAGCACGTTTTTCCCGTTGTAATTATTGGGTTTCACATCCATATATTCCATTTTGAGTTCTTGTTGCTGCACATTTAAAGTGATATAATGTATTGGATAAGGATATTCATAATTAGACAAATTGATGTCTAACCATTTTAGTTCTTCTTGTTGTGCAAAAGACCCCAAGGTTATAAAAAAGAGTCCTATTAAAAGTTTGAATTTCATTTTTAGTATTTTTTATTAGAATCGTAAATTTAAGTAGAAAGAATGCTAATGGAAAACTATTAGGAAAACTTTACGATTAAATAGCACAAAGTACAACTATGAAATAGCTTTGTTAAACAAGAATATAATTTCAAAATTTCAATCTAATAATCTAGGATGCAACTATCGCATCATAAATCACAATTACTGTTTTTATCATATATAAGATTATAGTTACTTATTTCAAAAAAAATTTCATGCAACTTTAACTTTTATGTCCTGCTTTTTTGAGAGCGAAAATATACTTATCTCCTTTGTTTACTTGAATCTTTACATTACAACATACCTAATTAAAAAACGATCTAAATAAATTATTAACATTTTTTTTACATATAATGTAATTTACTTTATAATATTTTGTTTATTTGGTATTCCAAACTGGTGCACCAGTTTGGAATACCAAATTTACGATTGAATACTTAACCTAAATTTATTTAAAGATTATGAAAACAAAATCGATTAAGGATTATCAAATGAATTATTTGAAATCGAATCTAGTTTATGGCTTTATTAGCCTATGTCTATTAGGCCTTACTGGATGCAGCAATGATGTAGACCAAGTAGGGAATGATTTAACAAATGCCTCAAGTGACAAAACAACGAATATAGTAACTGATTTTAAAGTAGCAGGTATAACTACTGCAACTACAGCTTCTCCTACTTCGGTTTTAGGAATTACATCAAGCAAATGGAAAATTAATAGCAGCACTGGATCACCTAGTTCTTCATCTCAAAAATATTGGGATGACATTACAGATAGTGGCGCTAATTACGCAACTTATTCAGACACTAATTATTTTTACACAGATGGTTCATGGGTTTACTTTAAAGCTTGGAGAGGCACTAAAACTTCGTCTTCTTCAGGGAATCCAAGAACAGAATTAAGAGAAATGATAAGTGGATCTGCAGCTAATTGGAATGGTTCGTCAGGAACTCACTCTATGACATGGACAGTTAAAGTAGATAAATTACCTAAAGGAAAAGACGGATCCACTGGAGTTGTATGTTTTGGCCAGATTCATGGGCCTGAAAAGAATTCAAATGGTGTTGAAGTGGATGACATTATTCGTTGTCAATTTTATGGAACTGCCAATCAATCTACAGGTACTGTAAAATTAAAAATCAGTGGCTATATTACTGAAACTGTTCTTGGTGAAAGCAAAACTTACACAGGGTATAATTTAGGTTCTACTTATACTTTTACACTTAAATATTATGGTAGTACTGTTTATTTATATAATGGTTCAACTTTAGTATTTTCTCAAAAAATGAATACTAGTTGTGACAGCAACTACTTTAAAGTTGGTGACTATTTACAGTCTGTACAAAGTCAATCTTATGATGGTTCTTATGGTTTAGTGGGAATCAAAAATTTAAGTGTTACACACACTAATTAATTAGTTTTTAATGACTTCATTTAAAACGGGTTATCTAAAATAGACAGCCCGTTTTTTTTGTTATATAAAAAGTTTTTTTTTATGAAAACGCTTTATTATCGTTTCAATTATTGAGAAGATTATTCTGGAATACCATACTATTTATAAAAGAGTCCAATTGTCAGTTCGAGCGCAGTCGAGAACCGCTATTGCAACTCTATGGCACTTGAGGTGACGAAAATTAGACTGAACTATATCGGCTTTTTGGATACAATAAACACCCTTATCTATTGTTAAAATCGACGCAATCAACTAATTAAAAAACTACAGTTCCTGTATAAATGCTTAGCTTAATAATTTAAGCTCAAATAATACTATTAGAAAAATTTTACACTTTAGAAATCAAAACATAATCCCAACTACATTGGCTAGCCCAGATGGAAACGGCATCCTATTGTGCCGGGGTTCGGCGCAATAGATATAGTGGACAGCTGGAAATTGCTCTAAAAAAAATGACATCCTTAACGAATGCCATTTTAAATAGTATTGTAATGAGATTATTTCTCTATCAATCCTGCATTTCTTAAGTACGGTTCGATTTCCATATCATGACCTATCAATTCCTTAAAAGCTTCGTTTAAATCTACACTATTCCCTACTGATAAAATGTATTTTCTGAAACGCTCGCAGTTTTCTCTAGTCAAACCACCATTAGCATTCATCCAGTCGTATACATTATAATCTAAGGTTTTTGACCATGTGTATGCGTAATATCCAGCAGAATAACCGCCAGACCAGATGTGTGCAAAATAAGGAGAATGGTATCTTGTAGGTACTTCATTTACCAATAAACCGTATTTTTCAAGAGCTTCTTTTTCGAAAATTAAAGTTGGTTTAAAGTCTGCTTCATTCTCTACACTATGCCAGTTCATGTCTAAAGTTGACGCTGCCAAAAGTTCCGTTACATGATACCCACTATTGAAAGATTCTGCTTTTTTAATCTTGTCAATCAATTCCTGAGGAATCACTTCTTTAGTTTTATAATGTATTGCATAATTTTTTAAGACTTCAGGATCTAAAGCTGCGTGTTCATTGATTTGAGAAGGAAATTCTACAAAATCACGAGGCACAGAAGTCCCAGAAAGACTGGCATAATTTTGATTTGCAAATAATCCGTGTAAAGTATGTCCAAACTCATGAAACATGGTCGTTACGTTATCAAAACTAATTAAAGAAGGGTTTCCGTTTATTGGTTTTGCAAAGTTATATACGTTTACAATAACTGGTTTTTGTTTTAAATAATGCGATTGTTTCACAAAACTATTCATCCAAGCACCACCGTTTTTATTGTCTCTTGTATAGAAATCTAAATAGTAGATTGCCATTGATTTTCCGTCTTTATCAAAAACTTCGTAAGCCACAACATCCGGGTGATAGACTGGCAAATCAGGACGCGCTTTAAAAGTTATACCGTACATTTTTTGGGCTGCAAAAAACACTCCTTTTTCAAGAACTGTTGTCAACTCAAAATATGGTTTTACTTGACTTTCGTCCAAATCGTATTTGGCTTTACGAACTTGCTCAGAATAAAAATTCCAATCCCATGGTTCTAACTTGAATCCACCGTTTTGAGCATCAATAAGATCTTGAATTTCTTTGGCTTCTCCTTTTGCTTTGGCTACTGCAGGTCCTGCAATTTTTGCTAATAAGTTCATTGCTCTCTCTGGCGTTTGTGCCATTTGGTCTTGTAGCTTCCACTCAGCAAAATTCTTTTTGCCCATTAAGTTGGCTTTTTGCAAACGCAATTTTGCCATTTGCTCTAGCACTTCACGAGTATCTCCATCATCATTCTTTTCGGCACGAGTCCAAGATGATTTGAATATTTTTTCTCTAGTTGCTCGGTTAGTTAAACTCTGTAATAAAGGCTGTTGCGTAGTGTTTTGCAAGCCTATTAAATATTGTCCATCGTGACCCGCTTCAGTCGCTTTTAATTTTGCAGCAGCAAGATCATTAGCGCTTAAGCCATCTAAATCAGTTACATTATCAAAAAGAATTGCTCCGTTTTTACGAGCTGCTAATAATTTATTTCCAAAAAGAGTTCCCAAACTAGCCAACTCTCCATTGATTTTTTTCATTTTCTCCTTATCCGCTTCAGATAAATTAGCACCGGCCAATTCAAAATCTTGCAAATAATTTTCAGTTAGTTTTTTATCTTCTCCTTTAAGAGTATTCAAATCAACTGCTTTAATACGGTTGTATAACTTAGAATTCAAGTACATTTTATCGCTATGCGCTGAGAATATAGGTGCGTATTCTGCCTGCAAGGCTTGCAATGTTGGGTTGGTATTAGAGCCCGTTAAGTTGTAAAACATTCCAGTAGCTCTTTTTAAATCTACTCCAGAAGTTTCTAAAGCTAATATTGTATTTTGAAAAGTAGCCTTGGCAGTATTGTTTGTAATCGCTAATATCTCTTTGTCGTGAACCGCTAAACCATACTCAAAAGCAGGTTTAAAATGTTCGTCTTTAATTAAATTAAAAGCAGGAGCTTGATATTGTAATGTGCTTTTTTGTAATAATGGATTGGTCATTTTTACTGATTTATCTTGGGCATTAATCGATTGTAAAGACGTAACCATAACAAGCATAGTGCTTGATAGAATTATGTTTGATAAAATTTTCATAAGGTGATTGTTATTTTCTATAAAAGTAATTAAAAAAATAGAGACAATCAGCATGCACCACCTAATCCTTAACTAAATTAATAGGTATATTTGCTTTAGAGCAGCACAAAAAAAACAGGTTCTAATTTTAGACTATGAAATCAATATTTGACAAAACCGATAATGCTATTATAATAAATCGTATCAACAAACTTACTCCTGAAAGTAAAGCTGAATGGGGTAAGATGTCTGTAGATCAAATGCTAGAACACACTAATGCTGCGGTGATAGTTGCTTTTGGAGAAAAAGAGCTAAAAGTAAACTTCTTAATAAAGTTGGTTGGTAAAATATTAAAGAAAAAAGTCTTCAATTCGGAATTCAAAAAGAATAGTCCCACAGCCAAAGAATTTGTTTTTACCGCACAATACGATTTTGAGCACTCTAAAAATGAATTAATTAAAAATTTTAGTCGTTTTGCTGCTGGAATTGAATCCATAAAAACAAATGATCACCCTTTTTGGGGAAATATGTCTCCCGAAGATTGGAATAAATTGATGTGGAAACATGTAGATCATCATTTAAAACAATTTGGAGTGTAATACTTCTCTATACTGTTTCTTAGTACTTGACTCTTGACTCTACTTTTGTACCTTTACCAAATAAATTACTAACATGCGAATAGATATTATTACCGTTTTACCTGATTTACTTAGAAGTCCGTTTGAAGCTTCGATTATGAAACGCGCCATTGACAAAGGACTTGTTGAAGTTCATTTTCATAATTTACGTGATTACACTACCAATAGGCAAAAAAGTGTAGACGATTACGCTTATGGTGGTCGTGCGGGTATGGTAATGACTGTGCAACCTATTGATGATTGCATCACGCATTTAAAAAGCGAAAGAAGCTACGACGATATAATCTATATGTCTCCCGATGGTAAAACTTTGAATCAAAAAATGTGTAACACCATGTCTATGTATGAAAACATTATCATATTATGCGGACATTATAAGGGAGTAGATCAAAGAGTTCGTGATCACTTTATCACTAAAGAAATTTCAATAGGAGATTATGTATTATCTGGAGGAGAATTAGGCGCTTTAGTATTATCAGATGCATTAATTCGCTTAATTCCAGGAGTTTTGAGTGACGAAACATCTGCTTTGACAGATAGTTTTCAAGATGGTTTATTATCAGGACCTATATATACAAGACCAGCTGATTATAAAGGATGGAAAGTTCCAGAAGTTCTAACAAGCGGTAACTTTGCTAAAATAGACAAATGGAATGAGGACATGGCGTACGAACATACTAAAACAAGACGACCTGATTTATTGGAAGAATAGAAAAACCACTTAACAATCAGTATTTAAGCAACCCTTTATAGCTTTAAATAAAATAATTTCAAAATCTAAACTTTTTTAATTACTTTTGCACCCACTTTAGACTAACCTCTGGCGAGATCCGTGAATGTTGCTCTAGTATAAAAAACCATAATTACAATTATCATGGCAGATTTAATGAAATTCGTTAAAGACGAATTAGTTACAAAAAAAGAATTTCCTGAATTCGGAGCTGGAGACACAATCACAGTTTACTACGAAATTAAAGAGGGTGAAAAAACTAGAACACAGTTTTTCAAAGGAGTTGTTATCCAAAGAAGAGGTTCTGGTAACACAGAAACTTTTACTATTCGTAAAATGTCAGGTGCAGTAGGTGTTGAGCGTATCTTCCCTGTAAACTTGCCAGCTTTACAAAAAGTTGAAATCAACAAAAAAGGTGCAGTTCGTAGAGCTAGAATTTTCTACTTTAGAGAACTTACTGGTAAAAAAGCAAAAATTAAAGATAAAAGAAGATAGTCAAATATCCCTTTATCATAAAAGTCCCAACAATGTTGGGACTTTTTTTTGTCCTAATTTTAACCAAAAACGACAACATTGTTGGAAATAGACCTGTTCCATGAACAAAACAATAAATTCAACACTAACAAGTTAACAATCCTATAATTCAATTAATTCTAGTCAAAACTGAGCCTAATTTCGCTCGGATTTCATTATATTTGCATCGCTTAATTTTTAAGCATACGATTCATTTAACATTCTTTTTAAAAGGATACGATTATAAAAATATAAAAATGACACAGAAACCGAAGATTGTTTACACGTTAACTGACGAAGCTCCTTTGTTAGCTACTTACTCATTATTACCTATTGTTAAAGCATTCACTGCTACCTCTGGAATCGAAATAGAAACAGAAGACATTTCCCTGGCATCAAGAATATTAGCTACTTTCCCTGAGTTCTTAACTGATGCTCAAAAAGTTCCAGATGCATTAGCAGAATTAGGAAAACTTGCTACATCGCCAGAGGCTAACATTATTAAATTACCAAATATTTCAGCATCAGTACCGCAATTAAAAGAAGCTATTGCTGAATTACAAGCACACGGTTACAAGGTTCCTAATTTCCCTGGTGAACCACAGGACAAAGCTGAAAATGAAATCAAGAAAAAATATTCTAAAGTTTTAGGTTCTGCTGTAAATCCTGTATTACGTGAAGGAAATTCAGATCGTAGAGCGCCTAAAGCAGTAAAAAATTACGCTAAAGTAAACCCACATTCTATGGGGGCTTGGTCTGCAGATTCAAAAACAGAAGTAGCGTCAATGGAAAGTGGTGATTTTTACGGAAGTGAAAAATCAGTTACACTTGCAGAAGCTACAGATGTAAAAATTGAATTTGTTGCCGAAGATGGAAAAACAACTGTTTTAAAAGAAAGCACACCGTTAAAAGTGGGTGAAATCATTGACAGTTCTGTACTGCACTTAAAAGCTCTAAAAGCTTTTGTTGTTAAAGCAATCGCAGAAGCAAAAGCAAAAAACATCTTGTTATCTGTACACTTGAAAGCAACAATGATGAAGGTTTCTGACCCAATTATTTTTGGTGCAATCGTTGAAGTATATTTCGCTGCTGTTTTTGAAAAATACGCTGCTTTATTTGATGAATTAAACGTTGATACTCGTAATGGTTTAGGTGATGTATATGCAAAAATTGCAGGTCGCCCAGAACAAGCAGAAGTAGAAGCAGCCATTACTAAAGCAATTGAAAACGGTCCCGCTCTTGCTATGGTAAATTCTGATAAAGGAATTACCAACCTTCATGTACCTTCTGACGTAATTGTTGATGCTTCTATGCCAGCTATGATTCGTACTTCAGGTCAAATGTGGAATAAAGACGGAAAATCTCAAGATACTTTAGCACTTATTCCAGACCGTTCTTATGCTGGAATTTACACTGCAACTATTGATTTTTGTAAAAAGAATGGCGCTTTTGACCCTACTACAATGGGAAGTGTTCCTAACGTAGGTTTGATGGCCCAAAAAGCGGAAGAATACGGTTCCCACGACAAAACATTCCAGATGACAGGAAATGGTGTTGTACGTGTTATTGACACAAAAGGTAATGTATTAATGGAGCAAGCTGTTGATGCTAAAGACATTTTTAGAATGTGTCAAGCCAAAGACGCTCCTATTCAAGACTGGGTTAAGCTTGCTGTAAACAGAGCACGTTTATCTAACACTCCTGCTGTTTTCTGGTTAGATGAAAACAGAGCGCACGACAGACAATTAATTGAAAAAGTAAAATTATATTTAAAAGATCACGACACTACCGGTCTTGATATTCGTATTTTAAACCCTATTGAAGCTACTAATTTCACATTAGAAAGAATTAAAAAAGGAGAAGATACTATCTCAGTAACAGGAAACGTATTGCGTGATTACTTAACTGACTTGTTTCCAATTTTAGAATTAGGAACATCAGCTAAAATGCTTTCTATCGTTCCATTAATGAGCGGTGGTGGATTGTTTGAAACTGGAGCTGGTGGATCAGCACCTAAACACGTAGAGCAATTTACTAAAGAAGGGTATTTACGTTGGGATTCATTAGGAGAATTTTTAGCTCTTGGTGCTTCATTAGAACATTTAGGACAATCTTTACACAATTCTAAAGCAATTATTTTATCAGAAACTTTAGACGAAGCTAATGATGCTTTTTTAAGAAATGATAAATCTCCAAGTAGAAAAATAGGTCAAATTGACAACCGTGGATCTCACTTTTATCTAGCAATGTACTGGGCAGAAGCACTTGCAAAACAAGATAAAGACGCTGAACTAAAAGCCATCTTCACTCCTATTGCAGCTGAATTAAAAAGCAATGAAGCAAAAATCAATAAAGAATTGATTAGTGCACAAGGAAGACCTCAAGATATTGGTGGGTATTACCAACCAAATCCTGAATTAACAAGCAAAGCAATGCGCCCTAGCGCAACATTAAATGCAATTATAGCAAAAATCGCTTAAATTCATTTCATTGTTATTATACTGAAAAGGCAACTGGAAACAGTTGCCTTTTTTATTAACAAAAAATTAATCATTGTTTAATCACAATTTTCTTATCTTTTCAAGCTGTTAGTAAACCTAAAAAAAGAGTATGTTTTTAAAAAAATTCATCGGATTAATTCTTGTGTTATTATTTAGTATTGCTTCTTTTTCGCAAGAAAAATTTACAGTAAGTGGCACAATATCTGACAGTAGTAGCAATGAAACCCTTATAGGTGTCAATGTTTATATTCCAGAACTAAATGCAGCTGTTAGCACAAATGAATACGGCTTTTATTCTATTACATTACCTAAAGGAAATTACACACTTCTTGTAAGTTACATTGGTTATGAAACAGTTTCGGAAAAATTAAATTTAACTGAAAACAAAAAAAGTAATTTTAGTTTATCACCAAGTGGTGAAATGCTCCAAGAAGTAATTATTAAAGATGGTAACAAAATCACAAACATCCGTTCGCCAGAAATGAGTGTAAACCGATTATCGATTACTTCTATAAAAAAAATGCCTGTTGTACTAGGTGAAGTTGATGTAATAAAATCATTATTACTACTTCCTGGTGTTACTAATGCAGGTGAAGGAGCATCTGGATTTAATGTTCGTGGTGGTGGAGCTGATCAAAATTTAATCTTATTAGACGAAGCTACAATTTTTAACTCCTCCCATGTTTTTGGTTTCTTCTCAGTATTCAATCCTGATGCTATCAAAGATTTAAAATTATATAAAGGAGGTATTCCAGCAAATTTTGGAGGTAGAGCCTCTTCTGTTTTAGATATTTATCAAAAAGACGGTAACAGCAAATCTTTTCATGCTAATGGAGGTATTGGATTAATTTCAAGTAGGTTATTATTAGAAGGCCCTATCGTTAAAGACAAAGGTTCATTTCTAATTGGTGGTCGCAGTTCTTATGCTCATTTATTTTTAAAACTTAACGAAGAAACTAAAGATAACACCGCCTATTTCTATGATTTAAATGCTAAATTAAGTTACAAACTAAACCCAGATAATAATTTGTATTTTTCAGGTTATTTTGGTCGTGATGTTTTTGCTATTAACGATAGCTTTTCAAATATTTATGGAAACACCACGCTTAATTTACGCTGGAACCATCTTTTCTCTGATAAATTATTTTCTAATTTTTCCATGATTTATAGTGATTACTATTACGGATTAGACTTGGATTTCATTGGATTCAAATGGGAATCTGGAATAAAAAACTACAATATAAAGTACGATTTTAAAAATTATATTTCAGATACATTCAAACTTAATTATGGCGTAAACGCTATTTATTATTCTTTTAATCCAGGAAGAATAAGTCCTACCGATTCAGATTCAGGAATTAATCCTGACCAATTAGATAAAAAATATGCTTTTGAACCCGCTTTGTATATAAGTGCTGAACAAGAAATCTCTAAAAAAATTGCAATAACTTATGGATTACGCTATAGTATGTTCTATAGATTAGGAGCGTCAACGCTAAATCTTTATGAGAACAACAATCCTGTGATTTTTAATAACGATCAGCAAATTTACGAAAAAGCAGCTTCTACGGGAACACAATTTTATGACAAAAATAAAGTCATTAAAAGATTTAATAATTTAGAACCTCGTTTAGCCGTAGCCTACCAATTAAATGACAATACCTCTGTAAAAGCGAGCTATAACCGTATGACTCAATATTTACAGCTAATATCTAATACGTCCTCACCCACTCCTTTAGACATATGGATGCCTAGTGACAAGTACATAGAGCCTCAACTTGCAGACCAAGTGGCCATAGGCTATTTTAAAAATTTTAGTAATAATATGTATTCTCTAGAAATAGAAACCTATTACAAGAAAATTAAAAACCGCCTGGATTATATTGACGGAGCCGACTTAATTGCAAACGACGCTATTGAACAAGTGATTTTGAATGGTAGAATGCGCTCGTATGGATTAGAATTGATGCTTCGAAAAAATGAAGGAAGATTAAACGGATGGATTTCTTATACCTTATCAAAATCAGAACAGCAAACTCCGGGTAGAACCGCTGAGGAATCTGGAATCAACAATGGTAACTGGTACAACTCTGCTTATGATAAAACCCACAATCTCGCAGTAACAGCAGCCTATGAAAAGAATGAAAAATGGAGTTTTGGTGCTAATTTCGCTTTACAAACGGGACAACCTGTAACCTACCCTACAGGACAATATACTTATTTAGGTCTTGTGATACCTAGTTATGGTTTGCGAAACGAAAACCGACTTCCTACCTACCATCATTTAGATATTTCGGCAACGTTGACACCAAAAGCAAATAAAGATAGAAACTGGAAAGGCGAATGGGTTTTTAGTATCTACAATCTATACAATAGACATAATGCAGCTTCTATCAATTTTAGTCAAAACCTAGATACAGGTGTAAATGAGGCAGTAAAAACGTCGATTTTTGGAATCGTTCCTGCTGTAAGTTATAATTTTAAATTTTAATCGAAATGAAGAAAGTAAACCTAGCTATAATTCTATTATTTTCCTTTTTCATGAATAGCTGTGAAGAAGTCGTTCAAATTGACTTGGATACTGAAGCACCACGTTTAGTAATTGAAGCCAATCTAAAGTGGCAAAAAGGAACAGATGGAAGCCAACAAAAAATAAAACTATCTACAACAACCTCTTTTTTTAGTGATCAAATACCAACAGTTTCTGGTGCAGAAATAATAGTGAAAAATAGTAGCAACGTACCTTTTATCTTTACAGAAATTGCCAATACTGGTGAATACGAGTGTAATAATTTTATTCCTGTTATTGATGAAAGTTATACGCTTACAGTAAAATTAAATGATATTATTTATAGCGCTACAGAAACATTAAAATCAGTTGCTCCCATTGACGAAGTTACTCAGAATAATGAAGGCGGAATAGCCAAAGATCAAATCCAGATTAAAACATTTTTTAATGATCCTACAGCAACAAACTATTACCTATTTCAATATACTTATGAAGAGGAACGTTTTCAAAATTTATCAGCCACTGATGATGATTTTTTTCAAGGCAACCGCTTTTTTAGCTTATCGCAAAAAGATGATTTAGAAATAGGTGATAAAGTAACCGTAACCCATTATGGTGTATCTAAAACCTATTACAATTATCTTGTAATATTAATAACCATATCTGGTGGTAGTAGCGGTGGTCCTTTTCAGTCACCTCCTGCCACGGTAAGAGGAAATATTATAAATACAATCGATAAAGACAATTACCCATTAGGATTTTTCTCTGTGGGTGAAACAGATACTAGAACAATTACAATTCAATAAATCGTTCTATGGACTTTAGCCCTGATAGCAGCGGCAGCCCCGATTGACAAAAGCTATTTTTTGCAGGTAGTACAGAGCGACCAAGGGAAGCTCCTGTACTACCTAGCAAAAAAAGCGTTTGGATTAAGGGCTAGAGCGGATAGCAGGAATAGCTCCTTAAACTACTTTTCTAGCATGTTTTTATTTATCTTTACGCTTTAATTTATACTTCATGTCATCACATCATATTGTTAGAGACGACCAAGAACCTGCTTTAATTATTGCCAATGGCGCAGCTTGTAATTCGGAACTACTAGGTCAGTTATTAGAATGGTCTCCTTTAGTAATCGTGCTTGACTCAGCTATGGAAAGAGTCATGAAATTAGATATAAAAGTAGATGTTTTACTTGGCGACTTTGATCGAGATTTTGATGCAAATTACTACAAAGAGAAACAGTACCCTATTGAAATTGTGCATACTCCAGATCAAAACAAAACAGATCTTGAAAAAGCATTTGACTATTTAATAGCTAGAAAAATCCCTGCTGTTAATGTGGTTTGGGCAACGGGAAGACGTACTGATCATACTATTACAAATTTAACTACAATTGTTCAATATAGAGAGCAGTTAAAAATAGTAATTCTTGATGATCACTCCAAGGTTTTTTTACTGCCAAGACGTTTTGAAAAATGGTACACAGCGGACACACCTATATCTTTAATCCCGATTGGGCAGGTTTCAGGCATACATTCTGAAAATTTATTTTACCCTTTGAAAAACGACCAATTAACAATAGGGTACCGAACAGGAAGCAGTAATCATGTTATTAAAGATGGCATTGTCACTATTGTCCATGAACATGGTGATTTACTACTAATGGAATGTATGGATTAAGAAAAACAAAAACTACGCTTTAAAAGTTATAAAAGTGCTGATTTTTACATAACTTGCCCCCGATTTTGATGGAGAACAATTCCCATCTTTCCGTAACATACCAATAATGTCAAAGCAAATTACCGAGAAAACGAACTTACACGCCAGAAATCTACACCGATCACGATACGATTTCAATATTTTAATAAAAAATTGTCCCGAATTAAAATTGTTTGTTGCCATCAATGAACACAATATTGAAACTATAGATTTTAGCAATCCGGATGCTGTAAAAACGCTAAACAAAGCATTATTAGCCACTTATTACGATATTAAAAACTGGGACATCCCTAAAGATTATCTTTGCCCTCCCATTCCAGGTAGAGTAGATTATATTCATTACATCGCTGATTTACTTGCAGAAAACAACAATGGTATAATCCCGAGAGGACTTGCTGTTGAAGGACTGGATATAGGTCTTGGAGCCAATTGTATTTATCCGTTATTAGGTAATGCAACTTATGGATGGAGCTTTGTAGGAACAGATATTGATGAAAAAGCACTTGAAAGCTGTAGCGCTATTATCGAAAACAATCCCAAACTAATTGACGCCATAAGCTTGCAACAACAAGTATCTTCGCGTTTTATATTTAAAGATATTATTACTCCCGAAGATAGATTTGCTTTTACTATATGCAACCCTCCTTTTCATTCATCACAAATGGAAGCAGAAAAAGGTTCGCTAAGAAAAGTAAATAATTTACAAGATAAGAAAACAACAAAGCCTATTTTGAACTTTGGTGGTCATAACGCCGAATTATGGTGTGAAGGTGGTGAGCTAGGATTTATAACACAGATGATTTATGAAAGTGCTAAATACCCTATGCAATGCTTATGGTTTACTACATTAGTAGCTAAACAATCACACCTTAGTAGTATTTATAAAACCTTGAATAAAGTGAATGCGGCAACTATAAAGACAATCGATATGGCTCAAGGCCAAAAAACGAGTCGCATAATAGCATGGACATTTTTAAGCGAAGCACAACAAAAGGAATGGAAATTTGAAGAAGAAGTACACTAGTATCTTTTTGATTTAAAGTAAATTAAGCTAAAATAGCTACAAATTAAACGGTCACCAGTAATGGTTGTACCGTTTTTTTTGTGTTTTAATAATTGTAAACTTAAAGAAACTGACGTTTTTTATACGTTTCTTAAATAAATCTAAAAATATTTATAATTTTAAAACATATTAAAGAGATGTTAATAATAAATAAACTGCAATAAAAAGCACTAAAAACAAACAATACATCATCAAATAAATTAAAAAAACATCATAAATACAACATTTACTATTTTTTAACATATAAATAACATTTCGAGGTTAATGTTGTATTTTTGAGTACAAAGCAAAAAACAAAAACCATGAAAAATTTATTATTAATGTTAATCTTAATTTTCAGCAGCGTACTGAACGCTCAGGAAATTAAAGTATCTGGAGTAGTTAGTGACGATACTAACGGTCCGTTACCAGGCACTTCTGTTCTGGTAAAAGGAACCACAAAAGGCACCTCAACCGACTTTGATGGAAAATATACCATCACGGCAAAAGTGGGTGATTATCTTCAATTTTCTTACGTAGGTTTAGAAACTAAAACCATAAAAGTTACTGGACCAACAGTAAATGTTTCTTTAACAGGAAGCGGAGAAACATTACAAGACGTTGTAGTATTAGGATCTCGTAGTACTGCGAGAACAGTAACAGAGTCTACTGTACCTATTGATGTAATTAATATGAAAGATATTGCCTCTCAAGGACCGCAAGCCAATTTAAACCAAATTTTGAATATGGTTGCACCTTCGTTTACATCAAATACCACTACAGTAGCTGATGGAACAGATCATATTGACCCAGCTCAATTAAGAGGATTAGGTCCTGATCAAGTACTAGTATTGGTAAACGGAAAAAGAAGACATACTTCATCACTTGTAAATATTAATGGGTCACCAGGAAGAGGATCTGTAGGAACAGATTTAAATGCGATTCCTGCTTTTGCAATTGATAAAATTGAAGTTTTAAGAGATGGTGCTTCTGCACAATACGGATCTGATGCTATAGCTGGTGTAATTAACATAAATGTAAAAAAAGCAACTAATAAATTTGATATAAATATATTAGGAGGAACCCAACTATCAAGTGGCGCTAACGACCACAGAGGTGGTAATGACGGAAACAACCTTCAAATAGATTTGAATTATGGTACAGGACTTGGTAAAGAAAAAAGTTTTATCAACGCAACTGGAAGTTTTCAATTAAGAGGACAAACCAGTAGAGCAAAAGATGCCACAGGTAATTTATTTAGCGCTTTCAATGCCATTGAGCAAAGAGCTTCTGAAGCTGGTACCAATATCAATGCTTTATGGGGCAATATCAATAATACACCGAATTCAGATCAAATCCTATCAACAATAAAAACATTCGCTACACCAGCCAACTTCAGTTATTTTACACCGACACAATTATCGGATATCAATAATGCTACAACAATTGGAGCCATGCAAACGGCATTAAACTTTGATGCTACCACAGGAGAGTTAGCTTATAGAAAACTAGAAAGAAGTGCATTCAATATGAAAGTAGGACAATCGTCATTACAAAGTGCGCAATTTTTCGTTAATGCTGCTTACCCTATCAATGACAACCTAGAGTTATACGCTTTTGGAGGTACTAGTCATAGAACAGGTGAAGCGGCAGGTTTTTATAGAAAACCTAATCAATCTAGAACATACACGGCTTTATATGCTAATGGTTTTTTACCTGAAATTCATTCTACAATCAACGATATTTCTGCAGCAGCTGGTCTTAGAGGTAACATTTTTAAAGATTGGAAATTTGATTTAAGTAATACTTTTGGTAGAAACGGATTTGATTATAACATCGAAAACACATTAAACTCTTCAATGAGAGAAAGCTCTCCTACAGAATTTGATGCTGGTGGATTGGCTTTCTCTCAAAACACAACTAATTTTGATATTTCAAGAAAAATTGACAAATTAAATGTGGCATTTGGAGCGGAATTCAGACATGAGAATTTTCAAATTAAAGCTGGAGAACCTGATTCATACAATCAATACGATATTAATGGTGATGTTGTAACCGGAACAACAGCTACTAATTTAAAAGTAACAGATTTTTACAACGGTGTATTAGGTGGTTACGCTGGAGCCATTTACGGATCAGCAACTACTGCCTACAACGGACAAAGAGCTGGAGGAGCTCAAGTATTTCCAGGATTTAAACCTGCTAATGCCGTTGACAAAAGCCGTAGTAGTGGTGCAGTATATGCTGACTTAGAATATGATGTAACAGACAAATGGTTATTAAACGGTGCTTTACGTTATGAAAACTATTCTGATTTTGGAGGAACGACTAACTATAAACTAGCAACTCGTTATAAGTTAACAGATAATATTAATTTGCGTGGAGCGGTTTCTACAGGATTTAGAGCGCCTTCTTTACACCAGATTTATTTTAATTCAACTGCTACACAATTTGTAGGAGGTGTGCCATTTGAAGTTGGAACATTTAGTAACGACTCTCCAGCTGCAAAATTATTAGGAATTCCACAATTAAAACAAGAAGAGTCTCAAAGTGCAAGTATTGGTTTTACTGCTAAAATTCCTGAAGCGAAACTTACTATAACTGCTGATGCTTATTTCGTAAAAATTAATGACAGAGTAGTCTTAACTGATCAATTTTCTAGACCTAGTTTATCAACTGCTAATGGTGGTGTTGCACCAAATTATTTTTATCCTACTGGAACTACACAAAGAGATTTGCAAAATCTTTTTGATACAGCAAACGCAACAGCAGCAACATTTTTTGCTAATGCAATTGACACAGAGTCAAAAGGTATCGATATTGTAATTAGTCATAAAGCTTCTGTTGGAAATGGATTAACATTAAAAACAGATTTATCAGGAACAATATCAAACACAAGAAAAGTTGGCGATATTCACGGTTCACAAATCTTGGAAGACAATGGACAAACCAACAGATACTTCTCAGAATCTAGTAGAGTATATCTTGAGGAAGCTGTACCAAGAGCAAAAGCAAACCTAACAAACTCGTTAACAGTTAAAAAATTCGATTTCTTCTTGAGAAACGTTTATTTTGGACAAGTTACTGATCCAAATATTGCAGACGCAAATGGAGACGGAATAATCAATGCTATCGTAGTAAATGATCAAGCAGTTGAAAACGAACACCCAATTTGGTCTGCAAGAGTAATCACTGATTTATCAGTAGGTTATAAAATATCCAATTCTACTAAAGTTGTAGTTGGTGCCAATAACATTTTTGATGTTTATCCATCTAGAAATTTAGGTCCGCAAACAATTACTTCAAGAGCGTCTGGAGTTGACTCTAATGGTAATATTATTTATTCTCCAACAACAGCAACTATCGATTTGTCTAATGGAAATCAATTTACATACTCTAGAAACACTTCTCAATTTGGACAAAACGGAAGATTTGTTTTTGCCAGATTAAGTTTAAGTTTCTAATAAAAAATTATTTATTTCATCTAAACCATCATGTTCGCGTGGTGGTTTTTTGTTTTTTTCTTAAGATAAGATTGATTTTAAACTTCGTAACTTTGTGTTTCTAAAACTTTGCCCTTTATAAACAATGAATTTTCAAGTAGTATCAGATTATCAACCAAAAGGAGACCAACCACAAGCCATTGATAAATTAAGTCAAGGAATTGAAGATGGTGAAAAATTCCAAACTTTATTAGGAGTAACCGGTTCTGGTAAAACATTTACAGTTGCTAATGTCATTCAGGAAGTACAAAAGCCTACTTTAGTTCTTGCACATAACAAGACGTTGGCGGCACAATTGTACTCTGAGTTCAAACAATTTTTCCCAAATAATGCTGTGGAATATTTTGTTTCTTATTACGACTATTACCAGCCCGAAGCTTTTATGCCCGTCTCTGGGGTTTTTATCGAAAAAGACTTGTCTATCAACGAAGAGTTAGAAAAAATGCGTTTAAGCACCACCTCTTCCCTACTTTCAGGCAGACGAGATATTCTGGTTGTGGCCTCTGTTTCTTGTTTGTATGGTATTGGAAATCCCGTTGAATTTCAGAAAAATGTGATTGAAATTGAAAGGGATCAGGTGATTTCACGTACCAAATTATTGCACCAATTAGTACAAAGTTTGTATTCTAGAACGGAAGCTGATTTTACTCCGGGTAATTTTAGAATAAAAGGAGACATTGTTGAAGTGTACCCTAGTTATGCTGACGACGCTTTTAGAATTCACTTTTTTGGTGATGAGATTGAAGAAATTGAATCATTTGATGCTACAACTGCTGAAGTAATTGAAAAATTTGAAAAACTAACTATATATCCTGCCAATATGTTTGTGACTTCTCCAGATGTCTTACAAGGCGCAATCTGGGATATCCAACAAGATTTAGTTAAACAAGTGGATTATTTTAAGGAAATAGGAAAACCGCTTGAAGCAAAAAGATTAGAGGAAAGAACAAATTTCGATTTAGAAATGATACGGGAATTAGGATATTGTTCAGGGATCGAAAATTACTCTCGTTATCTAGACGGAAGACTCCCTGGAACAAGGCCGTTTTGCCTTTTGGATTATTTCCCAAAAGATTATTTAATGGTTGTTGATGAAAGTCATGTAACCTTATCACAAGTACATGCAATGTATGGTGGTGACCGTAGCCGTAAAGAAAATTTAGTTGAATATGGCTTTAGACTTCCTGCAGCAATGGACAATCGCCCATTAAAGTTTGACGAATTTGAAGCAATGCAAAACCAAGTGATCTATGTTTCCGCAACTCCAGCTGATTATGAGCTACAAAAAACTGATGGTGTAGTTGTAGAGCAAGTGATTCGTCCTACTGGATTATTAGACCCTGTTATCGAAGTTCGCCCAAGTTTAAACCAAATTGATGATCTTATAGAAGAAATTCATGTACGTTGTGAATTAGACGAACGTGTATTAGTAACTACGTTAACTAAACGTATGGCTGAGGAATTAGCTAAATACCTAACTAAAGTCAATATACGTTGTCGTTACATTCACTCTGATATCGATACTTTAGAACGTATTGAGATTATGCAAGACTTACGTAAAGGGCTTTTTGACGTGCTTATTGGTGTCAATTTACTTCGTGAAGGACTTGATTTACCTGAGGTTTCTTTAGTCGCAATTCTTGATGCTGATAAAGAAGGTTTTTTAAGGAGTCATCGTTCGCTTACGCAAACAATTGGTCGTGCTGCTCGTAACTTAAACGGAAAAGCAATTTTATATGCAGACAAAATAACAGCCAGCATGCAAAAAACGATAGACGAAACCGACTATCGCAGAACAAAACAAATTAATTTCAATACTAAAAACCACATTGTTCCTCAAGCACTGAACAAGAAAATAGAAAGTGCTTTTATCAAAAGTCCGTTGATTGAACAAGAATTAGGCCGTGGACTAGCCGCAGCTGCTGAACCCGAAAACCTATACTTATCAAAACCCGAAATTGACAAATTAATTCGAGAGAAGCGCAAGTCAATGGAAAAAGCAGCTAAAGAATTAGACTTTATGCAAGCAGCAAAATTACGTGATGAGATTAAAAATCTGCAAAAGCAATTAAACTAGTCGTGAAATTCTTTGTAAATTTTTTGTAAAGCTTCTGGTGTAATTACTGTATTAGGTGCCTTTTCTATCTTTTTTAACACTTTTTTAGTCGCATCAGGATTAATCCCCATACTAATAGAAATTTGGTGAATTGTGTTCGACTCATTTGTATTCAATATTTTTCCTTCGTGCATTAAAAATGCCAAACGATAAAACTGCTGCATGCGTCTAAATCCTGTTTTAGCAGTAATTTTTGGTAAATCTAAAAGAAATAAATTATTGAAATCTCCTTTTTCTAAATCTAGTGCATTGGCAATAACAAATAGAAAATCATAATCTTTTTTTGGCAGAACACCATCTTCAGTTGAAAAGGCGATCATATCTAGAATTAAATTCTTTTTTTCTTCGTAAGTTTCCATTATATATTTTTTTAGCTAAAATATCGTTTTTAATACTAAAACCCAAGAACAAATGATGATTAAACAATTTTGGCTGTTTTTTATATTTTTTTTTCTAACAAGTAAAAACATAGCCCAAAATATAACAATGTCGAAACAGATGAGTACTTTCATCATTGAAGCACCACAATTACATACTCAAAAGAAGATTTGGGTCTACCTCCCAAAAAACTATGCTACTTCCCTAAAAAAATTTCCAGTTTTATACATGCATGATGCTCAAAATTTATTTGACGCAAAAACTGCATACGCTGGAGAATGGAATATAGATGAAAAATTAGACAGTTTGAACGCTGAAATAATTGTTATAGGAATCGAACATGGTAATGAAAAACGCATAACTGAATTAACTCACTATAAAAATCAAAAATATGGAGGCGGAAATGCAGATAATTATCTTGATTTTATTGTGAATACATTAAAACCAAAAATAGACAATACATATCAAACAAAAAGTAATCGTAAAAATACACTAATAATGGGAAGTTCTCTTGGAGGTTTAGTTTCTTACTATGCTATCTTAAAATACCCCAATGTATTTGGTAAAGCAGGAATATTCTCTCCGTCCTTTTGGTTTTCAGATCAAATCTATTCTGATACGGAAAAAACTAAAGATATAAAGACAAAAATTTATTTACTATGTGGTGCTAACGAAGGTGATGATATGGTTCAAAATATGCAAAAAATGGCACTTTTACTTCAGCCTAAAATTAAAAGAAAAAGTCAATTAACATCAAAAGTTATCAAAGGGGGACAACACAATGAAAAATTATGGCGTGAAAATTTTACTAACGCTCTTTTATGGCTAGGATATTAAGTAATTTATTATATTTATTAAAGACTATTTTATACTCAAAACTATTTATCCTATATTAATTATGAAACTTCAATTAAAAGCATACGATCTAAAACTAAAACACACCTTTACAATTTCACGAGTTTCGATTGATGTGCAACCTTCATTGATTGTAGTATTAACAAGTGATGGTTTTACTGGCTATGGAGCGGCTACGGCTAATCCCTATTACAATATTACGGTGCCAATAATGATAGCGAATTTAAATAAAATCAAACTTCTAATTGAATCATCTGGCACTGAAACTCCAGAAGAATTTTGGATAAAAATGCACCCTTACTTAAAAGAGGATCTCTTCTCGCTTTGTGCACTTGACATGGCTTACACCGATTTGTACGCTCGTAAAAGAAAACAAAAACTATATGAATATTGGAACTATTCTATCAAAGACAATCCGTTGACAAACTATACTATTGGTATAGCTTCTGTAGAGAAAATGGTAAAAAAAATGAAGGAACTCCCTTGGCCTATATATAAAATAAAATTAGGTACAAAAGAGGATATCGAAATCATAACAGAATTAAGAAAACACACTAAAGCCGTTTTTAGAGTCGATGCAAATTGCGGTTGGGGAATTGAAGAAACAATCAATAACGCTGTAATTTTAAAAGAATTAGGTGTAGAATTCATAGAACAACCCCTAAAAGCGGATAACTGGATTGGTCATAAAGAGGTTTTTAAACACACTGTTTTACCCATAATTGCTGATGAAAGTTGCATCACAGAAGAAGACATTACTAAATGTCACAATCATTTTCATGGTGTTAATATCAAATTGATGAAATGTGGCGGATTAACTCCTGCTAGAAGAATGCTGGAGGAAGCAAAAAAATTGGGACTTAAAACTATGGTAGGTTGTATGACTGAGTCTACTGTAGGTATTTCAGCAATTGCGCATTTACTGCCTCAATTGGATTATGTAGATATGGATGGCGCACTGTTACTAGAAGAAGATATTGCAACCGGAGTAACACTTAATTACGGAAAAGTAAGCTATGCTGATCATGATGGAACTGGCGTTGTCTTATTATAAAACACCATTTTTAATTCGTTTCAAATTAATATAAAAACGTACCTTTGTAAAAAAACATAACACCTTGACAAATAACGATATCTTTAAGAAATTGCGTGTGGCATTAATGCTACGTGACGATCAAATAGTTGAAATTTTGGAATTAGTAGATTTCAGAATAACTAAATCAGAATTAGGAGCTTTTTTCCGTGATGAAAAACATGAGAACTACATGGAATGTGGTGACCAAGTTTTGCGTAACTTTTTGAATGCATTAGTAATTCATTTAAGAGGAACAAAAGAGAATCCAAAAAACCCTAATGCTGTTTTAGCAAAGCACAAAGCTGAGATTCCTGCAAAAGCATCTACTAAGGAAAGAACTGAATTTAAAGCAAAACCTAGAGATGACGAAAAGTCTAGAGGTGATCAAAGTCCTTCAGAATCTAGTACAGCTAAAAAACCTTTCAAAAAACAATATCCTAAAGGAAACAACAAAACACAAGTTGTGGAAAAAGTGAAATTTAATTTTGGGAAAAATAAAAAAGCATAACAAATGAAAACGGCTTTAATAATAGGAAGCACTGGTTTAATTGGTGCTCAACTATTACAAAATCTTTTGGATAATACTGATTATGAAAAGGTAATCGCTTTTAACAGGGCAGATACAGGTATTGAGCATCCCAAATTATCTGAAAAGATTATTGATTTTGACAAGCCCGAAACTTATGAAAATAGTATTAAAGGAGACGATTTCTTTTGCACTATAGGTACAACTATAAAACAAGCAGGAAGCAAAGAATCCTTTAAAAAAGTAGACTTTGAATATCCAAAACAGTTTGCCACTTTAGCGTCTAAGAATGGTGTGAAACAATTTTTGCTAATTTCATCTATGGGTGCTAATTCAAAATCGGATAGTTTTTACTTGAAGACTAAAGGCGAAATAGAAGACTTTCTTAAAGCTACTCCATTTAAAGGTATAGCCATCTTTAGACCATCACTACTCTTAGGAGATCGTAAAGAATTTAGATTTGGAGAAAAAATAGGCGGTTTTTTAATGAAGACCTTCTCCTTTTTATTCATTGGAAAACTAAAAAATTACAAACCTATTCAAAGTACGACTGTAGCAAAAGCGTTAGAACTTATTGCTCAAAAAGAAATCTCAGGATTCAAAATATACAATTCAGCAGAAATTGAAGCAATAGCAAATCCGTAATTAATAACTATTTCGCTACTTTGTTTTTTTATTCGATAGGTATAATAACAAAAAAATCCTGAGCTCACACTCAGGATTTTTTAATATATATAACTTTTCTAATTAAGAAAGTGCTGCTTTTACTTGATCAGCTGCTTCTTGAAATTCAACAGCAGATAAGATTGGCATTCCTGAATTATCAATTAATTCTTTTGCAATTGCTGCATTAGTACCTTGTAAACGAACAATGATTGGTACTTTAATAGCATCACCCATATTTTTGTAAGCGTCTACAACTCCTTGAGCAACACGATCACAACGAACAATACCTCCAAAGATATTAATCAAAATTGCTTTTACGTTAGGATCTTTTAAGATAATACGGAAAGCAGTTTCAACACGTTTTGCATCAGCAGTTCCACCTACGTCTAGGAAGTTAGCAGGCTCAAAACCAGCATACTTAATTAAATCCATAGTTGCCATTGCTAATCCAGCTCCGTTAACCATACATCCTACAGTACCATCAAGATCTACGTAGTTTAATCCTACTTCTTTAGCTTCAACTTCGATTGGATTTTCTTCAAGAATATCACGCATCTCAGCATATTTCTTTTGTCTGTATAAAGCATTATCATCAATATTTACTTTAGCATCAACAGCTAAAATTTTATTGTCAGATGTTTTTAATACTGGGTTAATTTCGAACATTGAAGCATCAGATCCAATGTAAGCATTATATAAAGCATCGATAAATTTTACCATTTCTTTAAAAGCATTCCCTGAAAGACCTAAGTTAAAAGCAATTCTTCTTGCTTGAAAACCTTGTAAACCTACAGATGGGTCAACTTCTTCAGTAAAAATTAAGTGCGGAGTATGTTCAGCAACTTCTTCAATATCCATTCCACCTTCAGTAGAATACATAATCATATTACGACCAGTAGCTCTGTTTAAAAGTACAGATACATAAAATTCTGAAGTTTCAGATTCACCAGGATAATAAACATCTTCAGCAACTAAAACTTTGTGTACTTTTTTACCTTCAGCAGAAGTTTGAGGAGTAACTAATTGCATACCAATAATTTGACCTGCAATCTCTTCAAGTTGTGCTAAATTTTTGGCAAGTTTAACTCCACCACCTTTACCACGTCCACCTGCATGAACTTGTGCTTTAACAACATACCAACTCGTTCCCGTTTCAGTAGTTAATTGTTTTGCAGCAGCAACAGCTTCAACTGCATTATTAGCAACGATTCCACGTTGAATGCGAACTCCGTAGCTAGCTAAAATCTCTTTTCCTTGATATTCGTGTATGTTCATAATATAGAATTTGTCTGAATCCTGAATTTATTTCAGAATATAAGTGGTACAAAAATAGCAAAATTCATCTAAACAGAGAAATCTTTTTCTTTATTTAAAAGATCTTATCTGCTATTATTTAATTTACAGCTTTTATTTTACAATTTCATCAAACTTGAAAGAGTGCTTTTTTACAAAATTAGCATTTATAAAGTGGTTTAAAAAACAACTATAACGATTGATTTTTTTATCTAAAACCATCAAAAACATCCTATTATAGCGCCAAACTAGGTTCTTAATAAAAAGCGATTATCAATTTGGCAATGCAACTATAGCTAAAAATTATTATTATCATTTATTAAACCTTTTTCTATTATAAGTGTAAAAATAAAGGCTTTTAACCTATTTCAATGCATTATGTTTAACGAAAACTTTATTTTTGTATAAAAAAAATATAGAGCATGAAAGTTAAAGAACAAGGCCTTTATTTGCCAGAATTTGAACATGACAACTGTGGCGCAGGATTTATTTGTAACTTAAACGGAATAAAATCGAATGATATTATTCATAAAGCCCTCGATATCTTAATAAAATTAGAACATCGTGGAGCGGTAAGTGCAGATGGAAGAACGGGTGATGGTGCAGGAATCCTTTTTGACATCCCTCATAACTTTTTTAAAAAAGTATGTGATTTTGAAATTCCAGAAACAAGAGAATATGCTGTAGGAATGCTTTTCTTACCAAAAAAGAAAAACCAAGTTGACTTTTGCAAAAAAACATTTGAGAAAGCAGTAACAGATCAAAACTTAAAAGTGATTGGATGGAGAGATGTTCCTGTTGATGTAACTAACTTAGGTCAAATTGCAGCTGAAAAAGAACCAACAGTAAAACAAGTATTTATAAGTAAGAATGGCTTAGAATTAACTGAACAAGAATTTAATGCCAAATTATTTGCAGCCCGAAAAATAGGAGAACATGCCATTAGAGATTCTAAAATTTCTGAAAGCCACAAGTTTTACTTTTCTAGTTTATCTACTACAACAATAATATATAAAGGGCTATTAATGCCAGAGGATATCAGTCGATATTATACTGATTTATCAGATACTGATGTAGTTACTCGTTTGGCATTAGTACACCAACGTTTCTCTACCAATACATTCCCTTCATGGGAGCTAGCGCAGCCGTTTAGGTACATGTGTCATAATGGGGAAATCAATACCCTTCGTGGAAACATTAGTAGAATGCGTGCTCGCGAGGAGCTTATGGAGAGCCCTATATTTGGCGAAGACATAAAAAAAATGTTTCCTATTATATTAGAAGGAAAATCCGATTCTGCTTCTATGGATATGGTCATCGAGTTGTTATTAATGACTGGTCGTTCGCTTCCTGAAGCTATGATGATGGTGGTTCCTGAAGCTTGGGAAAAACACCAAACAATGTCTGATGAGAAAAAAGCATTTTATGAATACAACGCTTGTATCATGGAACCATGGGATGGCCCCGCTTCTATTCCTTTTACAGATGGAAATGTTATTGGAGCATTATTAGATAGAAATGGATTGCGTCCATCTCGTTATACATTAACAAAAAGTGGTTTTGTAATCATGTCTTCTGAAATTGGCGTACTTGATGTAAACCCTGAAGATGTCGTGCAACACGGTCGTCTTGAGCCTGGAAAAATGTTTCTTGTAGACATGAACGAAGGTCGCATTATAGAAGATGACGAAATTAAAAATTCTATTGTTACTAAGCGTCCTTACAGACAGTGGTTGAATGAAAATTTACTACCATTAGCCAAAGTACCTTATACTAATAATGAGAATCCAACAGAAAAATTGGATTATGAAACAAGATTACGTTTATTTGGGTATACTCTTGAAGATTTAAAAACTACAATCAACCCAATGGGGTCAAAAGGAGCCGAAGTAATTAGCTCCATGGGGAATGATACTCCGTTAGCCATACTTTCTGACAAACCACAACTTTTATACAACTATTTCAAACAATTATTTGCTCAGGTTACAAATCCACCATTAGATGGTATTCGTGAAGAAATAATTACGGATATTAGCCTTGCTGTTGGAGGTGATTTTAATATTTTTGAAATAGAATCTAAGCAATGTAAAAAACTTAAAATTCAAAATCCTGTAATTTCAAAAGAGGATTTAGATAAGATAAAACACATTGATCATCCTGATTTTAAATCCATCTCGATTTCTACTTTATACAAAATAGAAAAAGGAGTAAATGGTTTAGAACGTGCACTAGAAAAATGTGTTCAAGCAACATACAAAGCAGTTAATGAAGGTTACAATATCATAATCCTTTCGGATAGAGGCGTAAGTGAAGAAATGGCCCCAATACCTATGTTATTGGCCTGTTCTTATGTACACCATTCCTTAAATAAATTACAGGTACGTTCAAAATTCGGAATCATAATCGAATCTGCTGAGCCACGTGAGCCGCATCATTTTGCTTTATTATTTGGATACGGAGCGAGTGCTATTAACCCTTATTTAGTAAACGAAATCATTCGCGATCAAGTTGCTCAAGGTCATATTGCAGGTATTGATCCTGATTATGCCATTACAAATTATAATAAAGCTATTGCAAAAGGGATTCTGAAAATCATGAATAAAATTGGAATTTCAACTTTGCATTCCTATAGAGCTGCACAGATATTTGAAATTTTAGGTTTAAACAAAACATTCTCTACTAAATATTTTCCATATACTCCCTCTAGAATTGAAGGTATTGGTTTAATGGAATTAGAGAAAGAAATTAAACTCAGATATCAAAAAGCGTTTCCAAACTCAAAAATTGCAGGTTTATTACCTTTAGAAATTGGAGGTATTTACCGATGGAGAAGAAACGGTGAAAAACACATGTTTAACCCAACTACAATCGCTAAATTGCAGCAAGCAGTACGTTTAAACAGTCCTGAAAGCTACAAAGAATATTCAAACATGGTCAACGAGCAAAGTGCTAATTTGATGACGATACGCGGAATGTTCGAATTTAATAATTTGGATCCAATTTCTATAGATGAAGTAGAACCTTGGACAGAAATTGTAAAAAAATTCAAAACTGGAGCCATGTCTTATGGATCTATTAGTCAGGAAGCTCATGAGAACTTGGCTATAGCCATGAACAGAATTGGTGGAAAAAGTAACTCTGGTGAAGGTGGAGAAGATCCTAAGCGTTTTCAGAAAGAAGTAAATGGAGATTCTAAAAATAGTGCCATTAAACAAGTAGCTTCTGGTCGTTTTGGAGTATCTATCAATTATTTAACAAGTGCCAAAGAGATTCAAATAAAAATGGCTCAAGGTGCAAAACCAGGCGAAGGTGGTCAATTACCCGGTGAAAAAGTAGTGCCTTGGATAGCAAAAGTTAGGAATTCAACTCCTTATGTAGGATTAATATCTCCGCCGCCACACCACGATATTTATTCGATTGAAGATTTATCACAATTAATATTCGATTTAAAAAATGCCAATCGTGAAGCACGTGTCAACGTAAAATTAGTTTCAGAAGTTGGTGTAGGAACAATTGCTGCTGGAGTTGCTAAGGCAAAAGCGGATGTAATTTTAATTTCTGGATACGATGGTGGTACTGGTGCTGCCCCATTAACTTCATTGCAACATACAGGTATTCCATGGGAACTTGGACTTGCTGAAGCGCAACAAACATTGATATTAAATGATTTAAGAAGTCGTGTAGTATTAGAATGTGACGGCCAACTTAAAACGGGTCGTGATGTTGCCATTGCAGCATTGCTTGGAGCAGAAGAATTTGGTTTTGCTACTGCTCCACTTGTTGCTTCTGGTTGTATCATGATGAGAGCTTGTCATTTAAATACTTGCCCAGTAGGTATTGCAACTCAAGATCCTGAATTAAGAAAAAACTTCAAAGGCACACCTGAACATATTATTAACTTCATGTATTTTATTGCTGAAGAGCTAAGAGAAATTATGGCTGAACTAGGCTTTAGAACCTTGAAAGAAATGGTGGGTCAATCACAAAAATTGAACGTCAATAAAGCAATTAAACATTATAAAGCAAATGGTTTAGATCTATCTACTATTCTTTATAAACCAGAAAAAGCTAAAACAGTTCCCAATCACAATACAACAACACAAGATCACGCATTAGAAAACGTATTGGATTTTGCAATTATAAAAGAAGCAATTCCTTCCATCTATAGAAAAGAGAAAACTAGAGTTAACTTTAAAATTAAAAACACAGACCGTTCTGTAGGTGCTATTTTAAGTAACGAAATCTCTAAAATATATGGAGCACAAGGATTACCTGAAGATACAATATTAGTCGATTTTGAAGGTTCTGCAGGACAAAGTTTTGGTGCGTTTGCAACTAATGGATTGTCTTTCAAAATTCATGGAAACTGTAATGATTATTTAGGTAAAGGACTTTCTGGAGGAAAATTAATTATCAAAGTTCCACCAACCGCTACTTTTAAACCTGAAGAAAATATCATTATTGGAAATGTAGCACTTTACGGTGCAATTACAGGAGAAGCTTACATTAATGGTATGGCGGGAGAACGTTTCTGTGTTAGAAATTCAGGTGCAACAGCCGTTGTAGAAGGAATTGGAGATCACGGTTGTGAATACATGACTGGTGGTACCGTGGCTATTTTAGGAAGAACTGGAAGGAATTTTGCTGCTGGAATGAGCGGTGGTGTTGCTTATGTTTTTGATGAAAAGAAACAATTTGAAAATGGCTTATGCAATATGGAAATGGTCGCTTTAGAAACATTAGAAGAAGATGATTTAATCAAATTAAGACGATTAATTAAAAATCATTCTATGTATACTAATAGTCCATTAGCAAAAAGAATTTTAGAAGATTGGGAAAACCAACAGAAACATTTTGTCAAAGTAATGCCTAGAGATTATAAAATAGCATTACAGAGATTAGCAGAAGAAAAGAAAATTGAAGAACTAATAGCAACAGCATAGTTATGGGAAAGATAGGCGGATTTAAAGAATACGATAGAACAGACGAAAGCAATATAGCAGTACCGGAACGTGTAATTAATTACAACGAATTTACGATCCCGCTACCGCAAGATAAAATTAAAGAACAAGGAGCAAGATGTATGGATTGCGGAATCCCATTTTGCCACAGTGCTTGTCCGTTAGGGAATTTAATCCCTGATTTTAACGACATGGTATACCAAAACGAGTGGCAAAGTGCATTAGATATTTTACAATCTACTAATAACTTTCCTGAATTTACTGGTAGATTATGCCCAGCGCCATGCGAAAAATCATGTGTACTTGGAATCATTGAGGAACCTGTTGCTATCGAAAATATTGAGAAAAACATTATTGAAAGAGGTTTTGCAGAAGGATGGATAAAACCACAAACTCCTGCAATGAGAACAGGAAAAACAGTAGCCGTAATTGGTTCTGGACCTGCAGGATTAGCAACTGCACAGCAATTAAATCGTGCTGGACATACAGTAACTGTTTTTGAAAGAGACAATGCAATAGGTGGATTACTACGTTACGGAATTCCAAATTTTAAATTAGAAAAAGGAATCATCGACAGGCGAGTAAAAATTCTAGAGTTAGAAGGAATCACCTTCAAAACAAATGTAAATGTAGGTTTTAATTATAGTGTTGACCAATTAAATACATTCGATTCAATCGTTTTATGTGGTGGTGCTACAGAGAGAAGAAGCCTACCTACAAAAGGAATTGAAATAAAGGGAGTGGTTCAAGCAATGGACTTTTTAACTCAAGAAACTAAAGTCCTTTATGGGGAAGAAATTCCTAACCAAATCAAGGCTACTGGTAAAGACGTTATCGTAATTGGTGGTGGAGATACAGGTTCTGACTGTGTGGGGACTTCAAATAGACAAGGTGCAAAATCAGTTACTAATTTTGAAATCATGCCAAAACCTCCAGTAGGAAGAAGTGAGACAACACCTTGGCCTTACTGGCCTTTACAACTTAAAACCTCTTCTTCTCATGAAGAAGGCTGCAACAGAAACTGGTTAATAAACACTAAAGAATTTATCGCAAATGATAAAGGAGATTTAGTTGGTTTAAAAACTGTTGAAGTAGCTTGGAAAATAACTCCAGGACAAAGACCTGAATTAATCGAAAAAGAAGGTTCCGAAAAAATATGGCCATGTGATTTAGCATTACTAGCCTTAGGATTTACAGGACCTGAAAAAACATTAAGCGAACAATTAGGTTTACAAACAGATGTGAGAAGCAATTATAAAGCGACAAATTATCAAACTAATATACCGCATATTTTTGCAGCCGGTGACATGCGTCGCGGACAATCATTGATAGTTTGGGCAATCTCTGAAGGTCGTGAAGCTGCTCGTGAAGTCGACTTATATTTGATGGGATCAACAAATTTACCTACAAAAGGTACTGGTGATTTACCCAGTTTATAATTAAAAAAATGAAATAAGTTAAAAATGGCTGCCAAATTGTATATTTAGGCAGCCATTTTATTTGGGGGTACCCATGCATCCACTATCGTTCCTGCATGGTCGGGCTGTACGCTTCAAGTCCTCGTCGCTTTCGTAAAAACTCCAGCGACTGTGGGCTATCCGCTTCCATCCCTTACCCAAAAGAAATAACAACACATAAAAAAGCACTTAATGTTAAATTCATAACTTTTTGTTATATTTTGTTAGAATTCATTCAATAGCTTGTGGAAACAAATAAAGTATAATAAATTTGCTAAAAAATAATAACCATGCAATCAAAAGACTTACTTCAACTAACAGAACAATTTGGCAGTCCCTTATACGTATATGATGCCGAAAAAATAAAATCACAATACAATAGATTAACTAAAGCTTTTTCTAAAGTTGAAAAGTTGCGTATCAATTACGCCATGAAAGCATTATCTAACGTTGCTATATTGCAACTATTAAAAGAAATGGGTTCAGGTCTTGATACGGTTTCCATACAAGAAGTTTTATTAGGATTACACGCAGGATATGACCCCGAAAAAATATTTTATACTCCAAATGGTGTTTCTCTTGAAGAAATTGAAGAAGTAAATGCAATGGGGGTTCAAATCAATATTGATAACTTGTCGATATTAGAACAATTTGGTGCTAAACACCCTAATGTTCCTGTTTGTATTCGTATCAATCCACACGTTATGGCAGGTGGAAACACGAATATTTCTGTAGGACATATTGATAGTAAATTTGGTATCTCAATTCACCAATTACCACACCTCGTTCGTATTGTTGAAAATACTAAAATGAACATTGTAGGTATACACATGCACACAGGTTCTGATATTTTAGATATTGAAGTATTCTTATATGCTGCCGAAATTTTATTTGATGCAGCTAAAAATTTCAAAAATCTAGAATTTCTAGATTTCGGAAGCGGATTTAAAGTCCCTTACAAAAAAGACGATATCGAAACAGATATTGAAGAATTAGGAAAAAAATTATCTAAAAGGTTCAATGCATTTTGTACTGAATACGGAAAAGAATTAACGTTAATTTTCGAACCAGGAAAATTCCTAGTAAGTGAAGCAGGGCAGTTTCTTGTAAAAGTGAATGTGATCAAGCAAACAACATCAACAGTATTTGCAGGAATTGATAGCGGTTTTAACCATTTAATTCGTCCAATGCTATACGGTTCACAACATCATATAGAAAACATATCTAACCCAAAAGGAAAAGAGCGTTTTTATTCAGTTGTAGGATATATTTGCGAAACAGATACCTTTGCAAACAACAGAAGAATACCCGAAATAAAAGAAGGCGATATTTTAAGTTTTAGAAATGCTGGAGCATATTGTTACTCTATGGCCTCCAACTATAACTCAAGATACAAACCAGCTGAAGTATTGTGGATGAATGGTCAAGGTCACTTAATTCGTGCCCATGAGACATTTGAAGATTTATTAAAAAACCAAATTCCATTACCATTAGCAGAAAAAGTTTAGTTGATAACCAAACATAAAAAAAGGTGTATTTTTACAAAATACACCTTTTTTTATATCTAAATTTAATCATTCAATACTTCCTCAAGAACTTGAGCTTCTGTACCATTAGGAAAAGAAACTTTAATCTTTTGAGCAATCGTTGGTGCAATTTGAGTAATTTCTTTTTTATTAAAAGATTCCCCCTTTTTAATATGCCAACCATAGAAAATGGCAGGAACATGTGTATCGTAAGTATAAGTAGTTCCATGAGAAGTTCCAGTACCCTGATATTCAATGTAACCCGGTTTATCAAGAATTATCAAATCACCATTTTGAGTCACATCATATCCTTTAGCAATAAAATTCAAGAAATAGTCATTCCCTGTAGAATGTAAAATCTCGTCTTCGGTATAGACTCTTTTTACGTAATCTTGCGTCATTAAATAAGATTTAAAAGCTTCTTTAACTACGTTAAAATCAAGATTTTTAGATTTAATAATATCTTTATTAAAAAATAAATTAAAACTACCATAATTTAAAACCAAATCAACACCAAATGTCTTCATAGAAAAATCTTTTAGATTATTTCTAATATCTTTTGGACTTATACTGTTCACATTGTACTTATGATCTTTTAAATAATTTACATTCTCCGCACCAGCATGATCAGCTGTTAAAAATAATAAGTAATTATCTTTACCAACAGTTTTATCTAAATAATTCAAAAAATCAGCAATAGTTTGATCTAAACGCAAGTAAGTATCTTGTAATTCCATAGATCTCGGTCCTAGTAAATGACCAACATAATCTGTAGAAGAAAAACTAACCGTTAAGAAATCAGTAATATTATCTTTACCTAGTTCTTCTTTTTCTATTGCTTTCATGGCAAATTCCGCCAACAAATTATTCCCGAAAGGAGTTGAGCGTAATACCCCAGCATCATTTTTAGCATACATATCCTTTAAATCGTAAGGAAAAACAGGAGCAATACTATTGTATAGTTTTCCTTCGTAAGGGTTATTATCTTCTAAGCTTTCATTATAAGTAGCTTTTGGTTTTAATAAATCCCATCCTTTATTAATGTAAGGCATATAATGTTTCTCATCATTGAATTTTTGAACCCAATCAGGCAACTTTTCACCATAAAAAGTACTCGAAATAAAAGAACCAGTTTTACTATACCAGAATGCCCAATTAGCAAAATGACCTGCTGGCAAAATAGCACCACGATCTTTTAGACTTAACCCAATAACCTTACCTTGGAAATTAGTACCCATTCTAAGTTCATCAGTAATCGTAGTTGTCAATAGATTTTTAGGAGACATTTCTCCTTCTTCTTTAGTTCCATCACCTACAGTACTTACACTAGCATCATCAGTACAATACACATCTTTACCTAATTTTCTACTAAACCATTCGTTACTAACTATTCCGTGAACTGCAGGTGTAGTCCCTGTGTATATAGACGCATGACCTGGAGCAGTATAAGTTGGCATATAATTGTAGTGCATATTTTGAAATGTATACCCATTTCCCATGAGTCTTTTAAAACCATCATTAGAAAAATCATTAGAAAAACGGTACAAATATTCCATTTTCATTTGATCAACAACAATACCAACAACCAGTTTAGGTCTTTCTTGTGCTTGTAAATTTGACATAATAATAACAGCCAAAAACAAAATCAGTTTTTTCATATTTAAATTTATTTTTTGAATACAAAAATAAGCATTAATGAACAAACTGATTTAGATATACCGTTATAATGACAAATAACCAAATTGATTTAACATAATATTAAACATTCATATACTTCCGATGAAAATAATTTAAAACAAAAAAAACGGATCAATCCTAAAAGTTGGGGAGGGATTTGATTTTTATTAAATTAGCAGATAAAAAAGTACCCCTTGGAAAATTATATAGAACTATTAAAACTCATACTGCCAGAATTAATTGTTGAACACTTTGATTTGGTGAATACCAAAACTGAACAAGAGAAAATGCATTTGTTTTTTGAAGAAAAAAGTGCTCCACCCAAAGAGTATAATAATCGACAACTAGTTTCAAAAGGTTTTTTACATGAGATTACTATTCAAGATTTTCCACTTAGAGGGAAATTCGTATATCTCCATATTAAAAGACGTCGTTGGACAGATAAAGAAACTCAAGAAATCATACAACGAGATTGGAATATTGTAGCACAAGGAACCCGCATGACTCATGAGTTTGCGGATTTTTTAAAAGAAATTAATAGATACTAAAGCAAACGATTGTCATACTATTGGTTTTTTCTTTGGTGTTAATGGTAAAAAATTGCAACGACAATATAAAAAACATCTTAGTAATTTTTCCAATTGGGAACAACGAGAACATGCAAATGAGTGGCTAATTTTCCCTGAAAACATGGGTAGTCATTTATCTATAGACGAAGTAAACTTGTCAATGGGAGAGCTTTATACCGTAGTGACCAATAAAGCAGGAAAAGGTAAAAAAGGTTCTATTGTAGCCATTATTGCTGGAACAAAAGCAGAAGTAGTTATTAATCATTTACAAAGGATAGATTTTAAAAAACGTTCTCAGGTTATTGAAATTACTCTAGACATGGCTAATAGCATGAAATTAATTGCTAAAAAATCTTTTCCAAAAGCAACACAAGTAACAGATCGTTTCCATGTTCAAAAACTTGCTTTAGAAGCTGTACAAGAAGTTCGTATTAGATTAAAATGGGAAGCGCTAGATCAAGAAAACCAAAGTATATTTGAAGCAAAACTCAACAAAGCACCTTTTGTTTCTAAAGAATTCTCTAACGGAGATACTGCCAAGCAATTACTCACCAGGAGTAGGTTTCTACTCTACAAAAGCCCTAACAAATGGAGTGAGAGCCAAAAAGAAAGAGCTACAATAGTATTTACAGAATATCCGGAAATTAAAACGGTTTACTTTTTAAGTCAAAAATTACGCAACATTTACAATAACAATACTGATAAAGCAATAGCTATTACCAAATTAGCACACTGGTATAACGATGTTGAGCGCTTAGGAATAAAAAGTTTTAATACAATAATAAATACCATTAAAATTAACTATGATTCTATTTTGAATTATTTTGGTAATAGAAGCACTAATGCTTCTGCAGAATCTTTCAATGCTAAAATAAAGGCTTTTAGAAATCAGTTCAGAGGTGTTAGAAAAGTTGATTTCTTTCTATTTAGATTAACTAAATTATTTGCTTAATCCCCAACTTTTGCGCTTGATCCAAAAAAACATCAGATTGGACAACTTTTTCTTAAAAAAAGACACGATCCCCAGTTAATCAATAGATTTTTCAAGAGGGCTCCCACATAACTGCATCATTAATTTAAAAACAAAAAACCCCTATCCGATAAGGATAGGGGTTTTAAAGAAAGGCGACGACATACTCTCCCACATAACTGCAGTACCATCTGCGCAGGCGGGCTTAACTACTCTGTTCGGGATGGGAAGAGGTGAGCCCCGCCGCAATAACCACCTTAAGGTCTTGCTTAGGGACTAGCCATTAGCCATAAGGCATTAGCTAGCATCTAATTTAGTAAGTAGTTTTAGACTTTGCCTAATCACTAATTAACTAATAATATCTTAACATACTGAGATAAAGAAAAAAGTATTAATCTTGACTTGCACTGAGCGAAGTCGAAGGGAGAAAGTTTCCCCAGTGCACTTTCGTGCACTGGAAAGGGTGTACATAAGCTTACGGATTATTAGTACTACTCGACTATGACATTACTGCCTTTACATCTATAGCCTATCAACGTGGTCATCTCCCACGATCCTTAAAAGAAATCTCATCTTGTGGTGGGTTTCGCGCTTATATGCTTTCAGCGCTTATCCCTTCCAAACGTAGCTACTCTGCGATGCCACTGGCGTGACAACAGATACACTAGAGGTTTGTCCAATTCGGTCCTCTCGTACTAGAATCAGATCCACTCAAATTTCTTGCGCCCACAGTAGATAGAGACCGAACTGTCTCACGACGTTCTGAACCCAGCTCGCGTGCCACTTTAATGGGCGAACAGCCCAACCCTTGGGACCTTCTCCAGCCCCAGGATGTGACGAGCCGACATCGAGGTGCCAAACCCCCCCGTCGATATGAGCTCTTGGGGGAGATCAGCCTGTTATCCCCGGCGTACCTTTTATCCTTTGAGCGATGGCCCTTCCATGCGGAACCACCGGATCACTATGCTCTACTTTCGTACCTGATCGACCTGTATGTCTCTCAGTCAAGCTCCCTTATGCCATTGCACTCTACGCACGGTTACCAAGCGTACTGAGGGAACCTTTAGAAGCCTCCGTTACTCTTTTGGAGGCGACCACCCCAGTCAAACTACCCACCAAGCAATGTCCCCCGCATTCGCGGGGTTAGGCTTCAGACAAACAAAGGGTTGTATTTCAACAATGACTCCACAACGCCTAGCGACGCCACTTCACAGTCTCCAACCTATCCTACACATCATTTGTCCAAAGTCAATACTAAGCTATAGTAAAGGTGCACAGGGTCTTTTCGTCCCACTGCGGGTAAGCGGCATCTTCACCGCTACTACAATTTCACCGAGCTCATGGCTGAGACAGTGTCCAGATCGTTACACCATTCGTGCAGGTCGGAACTTACCCGACAAGGAATTTCGCTACCTTAGGACCGTTATAGTTACGGCCGCCGTTTACTGGGGCTTCATTTCAATGCTTCTCCGAAGATAACATCTCCACTTAACCTTCCAGCACCGGGCAGGTGTCAGGCCCTATACTTCATCTTACGATTTTGCAGAGCCCTGTGTTTTTGATAAACAGTCGCCTGGACCTCTTCACTGCGGCCAGCATTGCTGCTGGCGACCCTTCTCCCGAAGTTACGGGTCTATTTTGCCTAATTCCTTAGCCATGAATCTCTCGAGCACCTTAGAATTCTCATCTCGACTACCTGTGTCGGTTTGCGGTACGGGTACTATTAACCTGAAGTTTAGAGGTTTTTCTTGGAAGCCCTTAGGTGCACTATCTCTTTGTCCGAAGACGCCGAGTACTATCGTATTTCCCCAAGCCGCGTGGATTTGCCTGCGCAGCTTATAGGTAGGTACTTCAACGAACTATTCCGTCAGTTCGCGGCACTTTCATCACTCCGTCACCCCATCACAGTTAACAGTAGTACGGGAATATTAACCCGTTGTCCATCGACTGTCCCTTTCGGGTTCGCCTTAGGTCCCGACTAACCCACAGCTGATTAGCATAGCTGTGGAAACCTTAGTCTTTCGGTGTGCGGGTTTCTCGCCCGCATTATCGTTACTTATGCCTACATTTTCTTTTCTCACCGGTCCAGCATACCTTACGATACACCTTCTACCCTGTGAGAATGCTCCCCTACCACTTACAATAAATTGTAAATCCATAGCTTCGGTAATATACTTATGCCCGATTATTATCCATGCTCGTCCGCTCGACTAGTGAGCTGTTACGCACTCTTTAAATGAATGGCTGCTTCCAAGCCAACATCCTAGCTGTCTATGCAGACAAACCTCGTTCTTTCAACTTAGTATATATTTGGGGACCTTAGCTGATGGTCTGGGTTCTTTCCCTCTCGGACTTGGACCTTAGCACCCAAGCCCTCACTGTTACGAAACATTATATAGCATTCGGAGTTTGTCAGGAATTGGTAGGCGGTGAAGCCCCCGCATCCAATCAGTAGCTCTACCTCTATATAACTTTAAACATAACGCTGCACCTAAATGCATTTCGGGGAGTACGAGCTATTTCCGAGTTTGATTGGCCTTTCACCCCTACCCACAGATCATCCCAAGACTTTTCAACGTCAACGGGTTCGGTCCTCCACTTTGGGTTAACAAAGCTTCAACCTGTCCATGGGTAGATCACACGGTTTCGCGTCTAACACTACTGACTAAAGCGCCCTATTCAGACTCGCTTTCGCTACGGATCCGTGGCTTAACCACTTATCCTTGCCAGCAACGTTAACTCGTAGGCTCATTATGCAAAAGGCACGCCGTCACCCCACTAAAGGGCTCCGACCGCTTGTAAGCGTATGGTTTCAGGATCTATTTCACTCCGTTATTCACGGTTCTTTTCACCTTTCCCTCACGGTACTGGTTCACTATCGGTCTCTCAGGAGTATTTAGCCTTAGCGGATGGTCCCGCCAAATTCAGACAGGATTTCTCGTGTCCCGCCCTACTCAGGATACCACTATTGTTATCTTCTATTACTTATACAGGGCTATCACCTTCTTTGGCTTTACTTTCCAGTAAATTCTAATTCTATCCGCAACAAATAACGTGGTCCTACAACCCCAACATTGCCGTAACAACATTGGTTTGGGCTAATCCGCGTTCGCTCGCCACTACTTACGGAATCACTTTTGTTTTCTTCTCCTCCGCCTACTTAGATGTTTCAGTTCAGCGGGTTTGCCCACCCGAAGGTGTACTAGATCTTCAATCTAGTGGGTTGCCCCATTCAGGTATTTACGGATCAATCAATGTGTGCTTGTCCCCGTAACTTTTCGCAGCTTATCACGCCTTTCATCGCCTCTGAGAGCCAAGGCATCCCCCATACGCCCTTATTTTGCTTATTGTACCAATCTTAAAATTAATTAAGACCGTTTTTTCTTGTATTTTACTATCTCTAGTAAAAAACGCTTTCTACTTTTAATATTTTTCTTATCTCAATATGTCAATGAACTTTAATCCCCCTCCAACTCCCCCGAAGGGGGAGAGCCGATTGCTCTGGGTTCCTCCCCTTTGGGGAGGTTAGGAGGGGATTTGTGGAGAATAACGGAGTCGAACCGTTGACCTCCTGCGTGCAAGGCAGGCGCTCTAGCCAGCTGAGCTAATCCCCCATTTTTGAGCGACTAGTGAACAGTAATTAGTGACTAGCACTAATTTTGTTGCTTTTCAACTCTAGAATTTCCTTTAAGTTTAAATAGTTGTCTCGGACAGACTCGAACTGTCGACCCCTACATTATCAGTGTAGTACTCTAACCAGCTGAGCTACGAGACACTCTTATTCTTAAATTATTTTTTATTCAATTTCTTTAAATTAACAGCAAGAGTAATAAAGCTTCTAAATCAGACCCCAATGTCTCTTTTCGTCTCTTTCCCTACCGTGCTTTTCTTAATCCTTAATTCTTAAATATAAATACCTATTCATTAAAAAACAATACTTAGCTAACACTAAGGCTCTAGAAAGGAGGTGTTCCAGCCGCACCTTCCGGTACGGCTACCTTGTTACGACTTAGCCCTAGTTACCAGTTTTACCCTAGGCAGCTCCTTGCGGTCACCGACTTCAGGCACCCCCAGCTTCCATGGCTTGACGGGCGGTGTGTACAAGGCCCGGGAACGTATTCACCGGATCATGGCTGATATCCGATTACTAGCGATTCCAGCTTCACGGAGTCGAGTTGCAGACTCCGATCCGAACTGAGAACGGTTTTGTAGATTCGCTCCTGGTTGCCCAGTGGCTGCTCTCTGTACCGTCCATTGTAGCACGTGTGTAGCCCAAGGCGTAAGGGCCGTGATGATTTGACGTCATCCCCACCTTCCTCACAGTTTACACTGGCAGTCTTGTTAGAGTTCCCGACATGACTCGCTGGCAACTAACAACAGGGGTTGCGCTCGTTATAGGACTTAACCTGACACCTCACGGCACGAGCTGACGACAACCATGCAGCACCTTGTAAATTGTCTTGCGAAAAGTCTGTTTCCAAACCGGTCAATCTACATTTAAGCCTTGGTAAGGTTCCTCGCGTATCATCGAATTAAACCACATGCTCCACCGCTTGTGCGGGCCCCCGTCAATTCCTTTGAGTTTCAAACTTGCGTTCGTACTCCCCAGGTGGGATACTTATCACTTTCGCTTAGCCACTGAGATTGCTCCCAACAGCTAGTATCCATCGTTTACGGCGTGGACTACCAGGGTATCTAATCCTGTTCGCTACCCACGCTTTCGTCCATCAGCGTCAATATATTAGTAGTAACCTGCCTTCGCAATTGGTATTCCATGTAATCTCTAAGCATTTCACCGCTACACTACATATTCTAGTTACTTCCTAATAATTCAAGTCAGACAGTATCAATGGCCGTTCCACCGTTGAGCGATGGGCTTTCACCACTGACTTATCTGACCGCCTACGGACCCTTTAAACCCAATGATTCCGGATAACGCTTGGATCCTCCGTATTACCGCGGCTGCTGGCACGGAGTTAGCCGATCCTTATTCTTACAGTACCGTCAAGCTGGTTCACGAACCAGTGTTTCTTCCTGTATAAAAGCAGTTTACAATCCATAGGACCGTCATCCTGCACGCGGCATGGCTGGATCAGGCTTGCGCCCATTGTCCAATATTCCTCACTGCTGCCTCCCGTAGGAGTCTGGTCCGTGTCTCAGTACCAGTGTGGGGGATCTCCCTCTCAGGACCCCTACCCATCGTAGTCTTGGTAAGCCGTTACCTTACCAACTAACTAATGGGACGCATGCTCATCTTTCACCGATAAATCTTTAATAGTGGTCTCATGCGAGACTACTATACTATGAGGTATTAATCCAAATTTCTCTGGGCTATCCCTCTGTGAAAGGTAGATTGCATACGCGTTACGCACCCGTGCGCCGGTCTCATTATCCGAAGATAACTACCCCTCGACTTGCATGTGTTAAGCCTGCCGCTAGCGTTCATCCTGAGCCAGGATCAAACTCTTCATCGTATATTATTTGCTTATTACTAAGCTATTTATTTTTGACTGAAGATCTATTGGTTATACTCTAATCTATCTATTCTATTACTCTTATTCTTTTGTTCTAACATCTCTGTTAAAACGGCTGTCAATTCAATATGTCTAGGAACGTGTTCTTATCTTTTTTTTAACCTCGTTTTCATGTTACACATGTTTCCCGAAGCGGGTGCAAAAGTAATAAACTCTTTTATTTCTCACAAGCTTTTTTTAAAATAATTTGAAAATAAATTCTCAACTTATTTCGTTTTGCTTGCCATAATGTAAAGAACTTATTCGCTGTTGCGGGTGCAAAAGTAACTCCTTTATACCGTTAAACAATACTTTTGATTGCCTTTTTTTAATGTTTTTATAACTTTAATTTTAAATTACTGGAAATCTTATCTTTGAAAAAGAGTCATTGGTGCGGTTTTGTGTAAAAGTAGGAATTATTACTGTTGCAGATTGGGTTTTTATTAGATTTACAACCTATTTATGGTTTTCCCTAAGTTGCAACTCGCTTAAAAATACTTTCATTAAACTACTTTACAGTTAAGAGCGACTTTGCAGAAGCTATTAATCCTCTTAACTTAGCTCAGTTATTATGCTTTATTACTAAATGTAATTTGAACAAACTAATTACTCCTTAATATATAGGTAGCAAAATCTAGATTCAAACACACCACTCCTTCCTAGCCCTGATAGTAGCGGAAATCCTAGGGAGCAGGTGTTCGGCGAACTAGATTGTAGCAGATAGCAGGAAATAGCTCCTGTAAATTACACACACCAAGGTTACTCAGCTCAAAAAAATCTAGCTTAAGAAAAATTCATATAGCACAGTTATACACGAGCTAAATATCTTAAGATAAAACACAATCACTCATACACGAAAATTCATTCAGCTAAAAAAAAAAAAAAAAAACCACATCTACCTCTTTATTTAACAATGTCTAAATATTCTATAAAACTTAACTTAACAACCCCAAAGCATCGGCAGCAAAAAAAACTCTTAATTCAAGATATACATAATATTATTACATACCTATATACAATTATATCTAATAATAATTAATAGCAACATTGATTTTAACTCCTACAACAGTCAAATAACATTAAATAAAATTTCATTACAAACGACCTATCCTTCATTCCTAATATATTACGAAAAAGAGGAACACAAATCATAAAATACAAATACATCAAAACAAATACACACCAACACAAAGATGACCTATTTTAAATATAACACAAAATCTAAAAAACAAGCATAAATAAAAATATTCCATAAATCAAAACAAAACACCCTTATAAAATAGGGGTGTTGAAATGAATAAACATAAAAATAAACCAAAATACCCTATTAAAAATGCAATTCAAATAAAATAACTATTGTGAATTATTTATTTTTTCATATTCAAAAATGAATTATGCTTGTTTTTTTAAATTGATTTTTTCTTATCAATAATTCTTTCCAAATAAGCGTCATTTGTTAGCTCTAAATTCTGTTTACTTACTAAATGTTAATAAATTCGCCTTGTTTTACTGTTCAAAATACTTTCAAAATGAAGAGCTCTCATTTTATATTTTAGACTTAAAACACATTAACTAACAACCAAAAGAATTAACAAAAACAACTATTACATGAAAAAGCTACTAACAATACTAATATTAGCATTTGCTGCTAACACATCATTTGCTCAAGACACTCCATTAGAAATTTCGGGCTCAGGAGACCTATATTATAAATATGATTTTTCTAAAACTGCAAACATACCTACTAGTTTTGCATCAGATCAAAATTCAGTTTCTTTAGGAATGATTGATATCGCTTTAAAGAAAACTACAGGAAAAACCTCTTTTGTAGGTGAAGTATCCTTTGGACCAAGAGGACAATTTCAATCCATTTTAAATTCGGACGGAACTTACGATGAATTAGGAGCTAATTCATTTCACATTCAAAATTTATACGCAACCTATGCAGCATCAGATAAACTAAGCTTTACTGCTGGATTCATGGGGACATTTATAGGATACGAGGTAATATCACCATTAAGCAACTTCCACTATTCTACTTCTTACTTATTTACAAACGGTCCTTTTCAAAATGCTGGTGTAAAAGCAACTTATGCAATTTCCGACAAAGTAGGAATTATGGTTGGCGCGTTTAATGACGCTTGGAATTCTTACACTGCAGACGCATTTAAAGGACTAAACGCTGTTGGTGCACAACTATCTTTAACTCCAAGCGAAAATATTAGCGCTTACGTTAACTTTATGGATGGTTCCGTAAGTGGAACAATCATTGACTTAACAGCTTCTTTTAAAGTTTCAGAAAAATTCAACTTAGGATTAAATGCAGCCGATTACTCAAATGAAGGCGATGTAGGATATACAGG
Organism: Flavobacterium sp. PL002; assembly: GCF_054165825.1. Taxonomy (NCBI): domain Bacteria; kingdom Pseudomonadati; phylum Bacteroidota; class Flavobacteriia; order Flavobacteriales; family Flavobacteriaceae; genus Flavobacterium; species Flavobacterium sp. PL002. Next base: position 409,526 of record NZ_CM135110.1, read on the forward strand.
TGTTGCTTTATACCCATCATTTGCTGTAAATGAAAATTTTGGCTTGGGATTACGTGGTGAATATTTCGATTATAAAAAAGGATCTGGTGACACTTCATTCACTGCTTTTACATTATCTGCTAATTTAAAATCAGGTGGATTAACTTTTATTCCTGAAATAAGACTAGACAACGCTTCAGATGAAGTATTTGTAGATTCAAATATGGCCGGAACAAAATCAGCAACTCAATTTGCAGTAGCGGTAGTTTACGGTTTTTAAACATTCAAAAAAAAAAACATAATGTAAATTACTATTTACATATAACTTATGATTACCCCTATATTTTTTTTTAACTGTCAAGGTACTCTTAGTACTTTGGCAGTTTTTTTTAATATCAAATAGAGCTAATCGATGAATTAAAAACAAAAAAAGAGTTTCCTAAAATCTAGAAAACTCTCTTCTTACTATTTATTTTAATCTATTTACTGCTTTTTATAAACTGCATAAATAGTATTGATTGTATTTTGATCCAATACAGCATTAACTTCTTTTTGCATATAATGTAATTTAAATGCCGTAATTGCTGCTTGTAGATTTTTAGTATCATAACCTATTACACGCAATCCTAATTCAGAACTAAAATACATAGGAGCTTCTTCTAAAACCTCATCATACCACAAGCCAAATCCATTATCGGCTAAAGTTTTCCATGGAAAAAAGACACTTGGATCTTGCTTTCTACTTGGCGCAATATCAGAATGTCCTATAATATTCTCAGCAGGAATTTTGTAATCCTTTTTCAACTTACTCAACAAAGCCATCAAGCTTGTAATTTGAGCTTCAGAAAAAGGTTCTTTACCATTATTATCCAACTCAATTCCTATAGAAGCAGAGTTGATATCAGTATTTTTTCCCCAGCTACCAGAACCAGCATGCCAAGCACGCAAGTAATCATTAAGCATTTGAACCACTTCACCATTATCACCTATAACATAATGAGCACTTACCTGTGTTCTTGCTAAAGTAAATGTTCTTATCGTTTGTTGTATAGAATCTTGAGCAGTATGATGAATAATTATAAAGTTAGGCTTACGCAAATTAAAATTAACAGTTCCTATCCATTTCATATTACTATTCTCTGGATACGAAGCCCCTCTATTATAAACGCTATCTTTAAAAGTGTACAGCTGTTTTGCATAAGAACTATCAATACTTATAGTACTTTTTATTACCACCGGTAAAGGTTCAGGTTCTTTCTTAGAAATAACCTCTTTAAAAGTTTTTAATTTCTCATTGTATTCTTTCTCGCTAACTTTATAAGGATTAGGAGAACATGATGCAACTGCAATAGCCAAGGCTAAATAGTAAAAATATTTTGACATAATATATTAAGATGCTAAAAAGACTACCTGTTTCTTCTTTTCTTTTTAGAACTTGCGTTCTCTTCATTTAGAGCTTTATATTTCTCTTTTTGATCTTCATTTAAAAACTCTTTGATTTTTCTATCTGTAGTTTCTGAAAGCGCCTCAAATTCTTTTATTTTTTGTTCTTGATTGCTTTCATCTTTCAATAAAATACCTTGCGATCGAATACTTTCTGTCAAAACATTTGCAATAGCAATTTCTTGCAACGCATCAAGATCAAGAGCTGGCTTAATTTTTTCCATGATTTTACCTACAGTAACCTCAATAGGAATTTCTTTAGGCTTTTCGGGCTCTCTATTTTGACTCATTTGATTCATTCCTCCATTTCTTCCGTAGCCGCTATTACCGTAACCATTTCCATAACCATTGTTTCCATATTGTGCAGAAACGCTTGTTAGTGTCAGTAAAAAGAATACAACTATTATTGCTTGAAATGTTTTCATATACAGTATTTTAATTTGAGCTATAAAAATAAGAATTATTGTTTAAACTGGTTCACCATATAAATCAAATTCTGTTGCTTCGGTAATTCTGATCATTGCAAAATCAGCCGTTTTTAAATAATGTTTTGACGCATCAATTAAAACCTCATTATCTACATCAGGACTATCAAATTCAGTTCTACCTACAAAGTGACCACCTTCTTTACGATCAATAATACATTTAAAAACTTGACCAATTTTTTCCTGGTTCAAGTCCCAAGAAATTTGAGATTGCAATTCCATTATTTCATTAGCACGTGCTTGTTTAACATCATCTGGAACATCATCTTCAAGCAAGTAAGCATGTGTGTTTTCTTCATGAGAATAAGCAAAACATCCCATTCTATCAAATTTCATTTCTTGTACCCAATCCTTCAAAATATTAAAATCTTCTTGAGTTTCTCCAGGGTACCCTACAATTAGTGTAGTACGAATCGCCATTCCTGGTACTTTTTCACGAAAGTCTCTTAATAATTTCGTAGTTTTTTCTTGAGTAGTTCCACGACGCATTGATTTTAAAACTGAATCTGAAATGTGTTGTAAAGGAATATCAATGTAATTACAAATCTTAGGCTCGCGCTTCATTAAATCCAACACATCCATAGGGAAACCAGTAGGAAATGCATAATGCAAACGAATCCACTCAATTCCTTCTACTTTAGCTAAAGCTTCTAAAAGCTCAGCAAGATTACGTTTTTTGTAAATATCAAGTCCGTAGTAAGTTAAATCTTGTGCGATTAAAATCAATTCTTTCACACCATCTCTAGCTAATCCTTCTGCCTCTTTAACTAATTTTTCAATAGGTTGCGAAACATGCTTTCCTCTCATTAAAGGAATCGCACAAAAACTACATGGTCTATCACAACCTTCAGCAATTTTTAAGTAGGCATAGTTTTTTGGAGTTGTTGTTAGACGCTCTCCTAATAACTCGTGCTTATAATCAGCTCCTAAAGCTTTCAATAATTGAGGCAACTCAGTTGTTCCAAAAAATTGATCCACATTTGGAATCTCTTTTTCTAAATCAGGTCTGTAACGTTCCGATAAACATCCTGTAACAAAAACTTTGTCTACTAATCCTTTTTCTTTTTTATCTGCATATTCCAGAATCATATTTACTGACTCCGCTTTAGCATTATCAATAAATCCGCAGGTATTAATAACAATTATATTCCCTTCTTTGTCAGCAGGAGCCTCATGTTCAACTTCTTTTCCGTTTGCACGGAGTTGTCCCATTAAGACTTCACTGTCATATATATTTTTTGAACACCCAAGAGTGATCACGTTGATTTTGTTCTTTTTTAAAGACTTGGTTCTCATAGATTTGTAAATTGGAGTGCAAAATTACAATTTTTATTTCGGGTAATGTAAAAGATTCCTGTTTTTATGAAGCTATTCCTGCTGTACGCTGTATCTTTTCCTAGCAAAAAAGCTAGAAAAAGGATGCCGCTGCCATCAGGGCTAAAAAAAACCGTCTTGTACAAATAACACAAGACGGTTTTCATAAAAATTTTATATCAATTACAATTCAAATAAAACTGACAATGACACATTATTATTTATAGAATTGATTTTTGCTCCATCAGTAAAACCTTGTGCAAAAAACCCTTGTTGCGAATCTCTTTTTGCGTAAGCATAAGACAAATCAACTTTAGTAGCACCAAAGTTATATCCTAAACCTCCTGAATAACCCGTTAAATCACCAATAGTAGTTTTGTTTTTATACGGACTCTGCTCATAGCGGTACCCTGCTCTCAAACTCAATTGCTTAATTTTATACTCTGCTCCAATTCTTAATTCACCTGTATTATCAAGTACATCATTCATAGCATTATTTATACGAGTATAATAAGCATCGTTTTCAGGCTTGAATTTAGTGTTACTATAATCTTTTATAGCATAATCTATACTGATCAAGCCTGTTTTTCCAAAAATATAAGCTAAACTCCCTGTAACTTTACTAGGGGTTTGCAATTTATATGCTTCATAAAAATTAGTAACCTGAGGATTAAAATAGTTGTCTTTATCAACTCCACCAGAACTACTTGTTGTAGAAGCTATTTTTTGAGAAAATTCATCATTTAATCGGTACCATGTAGAAGACTCATAAGCTAATCCAGCACGTAGCTCATTAGTCACCTTAGCAATCGCTCCTACTTGAAATGAAAATCCAGATCCATAAGTATACAATTCATTATCAAAACGAATATTACTAATTGTATAATCTGTAGTTAAAGGAGCAGTGTTACTTTCATAAAAAGCAGTCGATTTTCTATAATCCGTAAAATGTGAATTTAGATTGATACCTATATACAACTTGTCTTTATAAGAAGTTGCTGCATTAAAAGACAACTTTCCATTATAACCCTCAGCTGTTACTGCATTTTGCTGGTAATAATTACCTCCACCAGGAACATTAGAATTATAAATTACATTATTAGCATTAGTTGTATTAGGGTTAATCACAAATGCATTGTAACCTAAAAAAGCTTGTTGATCGCCATTATTTAAATTTCGATAATTACTATTTTCTAAAACACCTAGTTCAGTTCCATTAGCATAATATAAAAAATAATCATCTACTGAATTTACTGGATTAGTACCTTCTGAAAAAACTGAATTATTGAAATTATTTGTATTTTCAAAGTTAACTCCAACAGTAAATTTTTTCCAATTACTTTTCGTTCTTTGGTTATTAAAAACAAACACACCACCAGCTTGATTTATGTCAAAAGTGTTGTTTTTATCATTTGACCTAGTACCAAAATAATCAGAATCATTTTTAGTATTCATACTACTCAATGTCACACCCACTTGATTGTTAACAAAAACAGCAGATCCTGCAGGATTCACATTTAAAGAAGACAAATCTCCTCCAAGCGCACCAAAAGCCCCACTCATAGCTCTATAACGAGCCGTTCCATTTAAATTATCTTGTGAGTAGCGTAGCGCATCTCTTATTTCTTGCGACTGTGCGGTACAAAAAGAGAGCCCCGTGATGAGTATAAAAATATATTTTTTCATTTCCTTTAGAATATAAGTTATTATGTAATTATGATATGATGATTAATTCCCTCCTCGTCTAGAACTTCCACCAGAACTTGATCTACTAGAGCCCGAAGAACTAGAAGAACTTGATCTACCATAGCTTTGAGACCCTGAGGAACTATTACTACTAGGAGTTGATTCTCTACGTGTATTATTACTACTATTTGTTCTAACAGGTTGGCTATAAGAATTATTTTGAGAACTACTTCTTCTAGTGTTGTTTGAATTACTATTAGTTCTAACTGGCTGGCTATAAGAATTATTTTGACTACTTCTTCTAGTATACTGTGTATTTGTATTCCCATTAGAACTTCTAGAAGTTCGTCTAAAATCTACATTATTAGAACTTCTACCCGTACTGTTTCTAGTAACACCGTTGTAATCCCTGATTGAATTTACGTTGTTATTACTTGAAGACCCTCTTCTACTTGAATTATATGAATAATTTCTATTACTGTAATAAGGACGATTATAATTGTAGCCGTAATTACGGTAATATGGATTGTAGTAATTTGCATAGTAAGGACTATTCCATCCATAATTAGAATACCCATAACCGTAATAAGGATAATTCCAACCAAAGTTATTGTAGCCAAAATTGTTATACCCATAGTTATTATAACCATAATTACCATAACCATATCCGTAATTACCATATCCATAATTAGGATATCCGAAACCAAAACCTAAAGAAAGTCCTGAGTTATATGGATTGGAATTAATTTGGATTACAGTTCCTGATGAATTACTTCCCCAATCAGCATAATTCTCATCCCTTACATCATTATTAGCTTCTTCAGTGTAATTATTATAATCATCTATGTTTGTAAAAATTTCAGTAGACTGATTACCATCTTGCAAAGAACTAAAATAATCACCGTAAGAGTTACTTTGATTATTTTGATTGTTCTGATTATTTGGATAATTTGTATCATCAGGAGCATTTTGATATTGCTTTTCTGTTGTATTTATAGCCGTAGCCCCATAAATCCCATCATTATCATAGTAAGAACTATTTTGATACGACCCACAAGAACTCATTAAAACGCTTATAAATCCAATAGTAGCATAAATAGCACTGTTTTTGGATGAAAAAATATTAGTTTTCATATCTCTAGGTTTTTTTATTGTTGCACATTACAAAAATAGTTAGTTTTGCTGAACTATTTAGTTAAATAAAATAATGCAAAATTTATGCCAAACTATTCAATATGAGCAAGAACCTTACAACAAGATCAGAAGATTATTCAAAATGGTATAATGAACTGGTTGTCAAAGCCGATTTAGCCGAAAATTCAGGAGTTAGAGGATGTATGGTTATCAAACCTTACGGATATGCCATTTGGGAAAAAATGCAAGCAGAATTAGACCGAATGTTTAAAGAAACAGGACATCAAAACGCTTATTTTCCGCTTTTTGTACCCAAAAGTATGTTTGAAGCCGAAGAAAAAAATGCAGAAGGCTTCGCAAAAGAATGTGCTATTGTGACACATTACCGATTAAAAAATGATCCAGACAAACCTGGAAAGTTAATGGTGGACCCAAATGCTAAACTAGAAGAAGAGCTAATTGTTCGCCCAACTAGTGAAGCAATTATTTGGTCAACGTATAAAGGATGGGTACAGTCCTACCGTGATTTGCCTTTACTAATTAACCAATGGGCAAACGTTGTGCGTTGGGAAATGAGAACTCGTTTGTTTTTAAGAACAGCTGAGTTTTTATGGCAAGAAGGACATACAGCACACGCTACTAGAAATGAGGCAATAGAAGAGTCAGAAAGAATGATGAATGTTTACGCTGATTTTGCTCAAGATTTCATGGCAATTCCAGTTGTAAAAGGAATAAAAACAGAAACAGAACGTTTTGCAGGAGCCGAAGAAACTTATTGCATTGAAGCACTAATGCAAGATGGCAAAGCACTTCAAGCAGGTACATCCCATTTCTTAGGTCAGAATTTTGCAAAAGCATTTGATGTTAAATTTGCAAATGCCGAAGGTAAACAAGAACATGTTTGGGGAACTTCATGGGGAGTTTCAACACGATTAATGGGAGCGTTAGTAATGACCCACTCTGATGACAAAGGATTAGTGTTACCACCAAATTTAGCACCAATACAAGTAGTAATCGTACCTATACATAAAACAGATGAACAGTTAGCTGAAATCACTGCCGAAGTAACTATTTTAGTAGCCCAATTAAAAAAGCTAGGCGTTTCTGTTAAATATGACGACAGAACAACACAAAAACCAGGCTTTAAATTCGCTGAATGGGAATTAAAAGGAGTTCCTGTTAGAATTGCTATTGGACCAAAAGACCTAGAAAACGGAACTTTTGAGATCGCAAGAAGAGACACTTTGACTAAAGAATTAGTTTCTAAAGACGGAATTGCAACTTTTATTAGCGATTTACTAGAACAAATTCAGAAAGATTTGTTCGAAAAAGCGCTTGACTATAGAAATACACATATTACTGAAGTAAACGATTTTGAAGAGTTTAAAACCATTTTAAACAACAAACGAGGTTTTGTATCAGCACATTGGGACGGAACAGCAGCTACAGAAGAACGAATTCAAGAGTTGACTAAAGCTACAATTAGATGCATCCCTTTAGATAGCGTTGAAGAAGCCGGAGCCTGTGTGTTTACTGGGAATCCCTCAAATAAAAGAGTGCTTTTTGCGAAAGCTTACTAAATATTTTAGTTTTTTTTGTCTTAGCTATTGTGCGACTCAAAAATAGTTGTATCTTTGCATCCGCAATACAGAAGCAGGCCCGTTCGTCTATCGGTTAGGACGCATGGTTTTCATCCATGTAAGAGCGGTTCGATTCCGCTACGGGCTACTATTCTGATGCTAATACAGTTTTCACTAACTTTAAAAGTGATAATGGCCCGTTCGTCTATCGGTTAGGACGCATGGTTTTCATCCATGTAAGAGCGGTTCGATTCCGCTACGGGCTACAATTAATCTTTAAAAGGTTAAATTAACTAGAGGGATAATGGTCCGTTCGTCTAGGGGTTAGGACGCCAAGATTTCGTCTTGGTAACAGGGGTTCGATTCCCTTACGGACTACAAGTTAAAAGAATAGTAAAAGATAAAAATATAATAAAATGGCAAATCACAAGTCAGCTCTAAAAAGAATCAGAAGTAACGAAAAGAGAAGAGTATTAAATAGATACCAACATAAAACTACTCGTAATGCGATCAAAGCATTAAGAATAGCTACTGACAAAACTGATGCTACATCTAAATTGTCAAATGTAATCTCTATGATTGACAAGTTAGCTAAGAAGAACATTATCCATGATAATAAAGCTTCTAACTTAAAATCTAAGTTGACTAAATTTGTTGCTAAATTGTAATAAACGACAATATCACACAAATCAATAGCCTCTTTTTTAAGGAGGCTATTTTTTTAGAATAAAAGTCAAGAAAACTACAATGGAGGCATAGCTCAGCTGGATAGAGCACCTGCCTTCTAAGCAGGCGGTCGAAGGTTCGAATCCTTCTGCCTTCACTTAAAAAAACCGATACATTTTGTATCGGTTTTTTTGTTTTAATTTATATCAAAAAGCAAATACACTATTTGAATCAAGTCCAAAAAAAAAAACATTTGCAGAACAAATTCTACAAATGTTTAAGTAATTATTCTAAAAAAGCACCAAGCTTATACGTAGTTGGCGCTTTGAAGCCTTATAAAGGAATGTTTCCGTGTTTTCTATCTGGAGTGACACATTCTTTATTTTCTAACATACTGAAGCCTTTAATCAATTTACGCCTGGTATCTTGCGGCAAAATAACCTCATCAACAAAACCACGTTGTGCCGCAGTGTATGGATTCGCAAATAATTTCGCATATTCTGCTTCTTTTTCTAAAAGTTTAGCTGCTGGATCTGCCGCTTCATTAATTTCTTTTTTGAATATAATTTCTGAGGCTCCCTTTGCTCCCATTACAGCAATCTCTGCAGTTGGCCAAGCAAAATTCATATCAGCACCAATGTGTTTTGAATTCATTACATCATAAGCACCTCCATACGCCTTACGCGTAATCACCGTAATTCTAGGCACAGTCGCTTCGCTTAAAGCGTATAATAATTTTGCCCCATGAACAATAATTCCCTGCCATTCTTGATCAGTTCCAGGTAAAAATCCTGGTACATCTACTAAAACTAGTAACGGAATATTAAATGCATCACAAAAACGGGTAAAACGCGCTGCTTTTACGGAGCTATTTACATCTAGACAGCCTGCTAAATACATAGGTTGATTAGCAACAATACCAATACTTCTACCTCCAAGTCTAGCAAAACCAACAATAATATTCTCTGCATAATTTTTATGCACTTCAAAAAAAGAGTCTTCATCAATAATTCCAGCAATAACACCATGCATATCATAAGGCTTATTTGGATTATCAGGAATAATAGCCGCTAGTTGCTCACGCAATTCATCATTTAACTCATAAGGTAGTTTTTGAGTTTTCTCTTTATTACTTTGAGGTAAATAACTCAATAAACGTTTCACATCCTCTAAACATTCAATATCATTTGCTGCTGTACAATGTGCCACACCAGACTTAGTGGAATGTGTACTCGCTCCGCCTAACTCTTCTGAGGTAACAGTTTCGTTTGTTACCGTTTTAACGACACTAGGACCAGTAACAAACATATAACTTGTATCTTCTACCATCATAGTAAAATCAGTCATTGCAGGTGAATAAACCGCACCACCGGCACAAGGGCCCATAATTGCAGATATTTGCGGAATAACACCACTTGCTTGTACATTTCGATAAAAAATATCAGCATAACCACCCAATGAACGAACACCTTCTTGAATACGCGCCCCTCCTGAGTCATTCAAACCAATCATAGGAGCACCCATTTTAACAGCCATATCCATCACTTTACAAATCTTCTCTGCATGAGTTTCAGATAGCGCACCCCCAAAAACGGTAAAATCTTGAGCAAAAACATAGACTAATCTTCCATTAATGGTTCCATAACCTGTAATTACACCATCACCGTAGTACATTTCTTTTTCCATTCCAAAATCAGTTGTCCGGTGTGTAACCAGCATCCCAATTTCTTCAAAAGAACCTTCATCCATCAAATAAATAACACGTTCTCTTGCTGTTAATTTCTTTTTTTGATGTTGCTTCTCTATTCTGTTTTTCCCTCCGCCCAAATGAGCTTTGGCAATTTTATCGTTTAATATTTCTATTTTGTCTTTCATACTTTTATTTTTAACCGCTAATTCACAAACTGTTAATTTTTAAATCTCTAAATGAGAAAAAATTAATTGGGTAATCGCACTATTTTTTGATCCTCAAAATATTGTTTCAAAGCAATTCGAGCTGCAATCTCAGCCTCTTTTATAATTTCAGCTTTTAATAAATTGGCGCTATAGTACTTTTTAACAAAATGCGTATCAAAATTTCCAGAGCGAAATGCCTCATGCTCCATCACAAAGGCACCAAATGGCAGTGTTGTTTGCACACCTTCTACTTGATAATCAGCAATAGCTTTAATCATTATTTGAATAGCCTCCTCACGAGTTTCGCCATAAGTAATAAGCTTTGCTAACATGGGATCGTAATATATAGGGATATCCATTCCTTGTTCAAAGCCATTATCAACACGTATTCCTTTACCCGAAGGCAACTTATACACGTCAAGATGTCCTACACTTGGTAAGAAATCATTCATAGGATCCTCAGCATAAACACGCAACTCCATTGCATGACCTTTTATCTTTAAATCCTCTTGTCTTAGCGTTAATGCCTCACCTCGAGCTACCTTAATTTGCATTTCAACCAAGTCCAAACCCGTAATTAACTCAGTTACCGGATGCTCTACTTGCAGACGGGTATTCATTTCTAGAAAATAAAAATTATGGTTTTCATCCAATAAAAACTCTACCGTACCCGCTCCTAAATAATCACATGCTTTAGCTACTAAAACTGCAGCTTCACCCATTTTTTTTCGTAATTCGGCTGTTAATACTGATGAAGGAGCTTCTTCAACCACCTTCTGGTGTCTACGTTGAATACTGCATTCTCTTTCAAATAAATATAAAATAGTACCATGACTATCTGCCATGATTTGGATTTCGATATGACGCGGAGACGCTACATATTTCTCTATAAAAACTGCACCATCACCAAAAGCATTTATTGCTTCACTAATAGCACGTTTCATTTGAGATTCAAATTCCTCTGCGTTTTCAACAATTCGCATTCCTTTTCCACCGCCACCAGCTGAGGCTTTTATTAAAATAGGAAAACCTATCTCACTTGCCACAATTTTTGCTTTATCAATATCCGTAATCGCTTCATCAAGACCAGGAACCATTGGAATATTATAAACCTTAACCGCTTCCTTTGCGGCCAGCTTGTTTCCCATGATATGAATCGCTTTTGACTTTGGGCCAATAAAAATGATGTTGTTTTTTTCTGCTTTTTCAGCAAAATCGGCATTTTCACTTAAAAACCCATAACCAGGATGAATAGCATCTACACCAAGGTTTTTAGCAACTTCAATAATTTTATCTCCCAGTAAATAAGACTGACTAGAAGGTGATTCTCCTATCCAGACTGCTTCATCGGCAAATTTTACGTGAGGCGCATTTCTATCTGCAGTAGAATATACTGCAACTGTTTTGATTCCCATTTTTTGGGCAGTTTTCATTACCCTGATAGCAATCTCTCCTCTATTAGCAACTAATATTTTTTTCATTTTTATATATTTTTGGCCACGAAAGCAGTAATTATTCTAATGCTTATTAAAATGTTTTCGTTTTTTAAAATTGTACTTTTTAGACTTCAACTTTTAGATTCACAGTATCACTAATTACCTTATTCAGTATCGAATAAAATAATTATGTTCTAATTTTAGGTGAATTAAGGAGTACTTTATTCAAACTCAATTAACAGTTGTCCCTTATCTACAGCATCTCCCTTACTTACTGCAATGGATTTAATTACTCCGTCTCTAGGTGATTGAAAACTGTTTTCCATTTTCATAGCTTCTAGAATTAAAAGCGGCTCATTTTCCTTTACGGTTTGACCTACAACTACACTTATTTCTAGAATCAATCCTGGCATAGGTGCTTTGATGGCATTGATTTGTTTAGCTAAGCCAACTTCAAATCCCATCTCTTTTATAAGCAAGTCTAAATTATCAGCAATAGCCACTGTGTAACTATTATTATTGACTTTAACTGTATATTTTTTTTGATTGAAATTTGCTGAGACAATTTCAGCTAAATAAGGGGTTTCTTGGTGCAAAACATGAAACTTATTTGTCTCAATAGTTACGGCATCAAGTTGAACTGCATGTTCTTTTTCAATATCGAATTCAAAAGAATCATTTACTTTTACTTTATAGCTATCACTCATTAATGTAATTTTTATAGTCGTAAAAATAAGTAAAAGAAAACGTTTTCGTAAAATAAAAAAGAAGTTTTATAAATGAATCTAAAAATTTATCTGTTAAACTCCATAATAATAAACAAAAATAGTGGCACATAAAAAAACTCCAAATCAAATTTGGAGTTTTTCTTAAGATATCTATTACAATGAAGTGAGCGTTTTTTTGATTAAATTTTAGCTTCAACCGCTTTTACAACTCCTTTTAGGGTTAAAACACTAGGTGCTAATCCATCATTTAAATTCACAGTAACCGTTTTAGAAAACGAACCTGCACTTGCTGCATTATAAGTTGCTGTAACTGTTCCTTTTGCCCCTGCTGCAATTGGTGTTTTAGTATAATCAGTAGCAGTACATCCACACGAGCCTTGCACATTGGTGATAATAATAACCGCTTTACTCGTATTAGTAAACTCATAGACCATTTTTTTAGGAGTTCCTTGCGGAATTTCTCCTACATCAATTGTTTCTGCTTTCCATAATACTGAAGCTACAATTACTGCTGATTTCTCCTTTTCAACAATAGTATTAATGGGCTTAATTATTGCAAAAGACATCAATCCTAACGAGACTGCTAACATGGTAATTTTGAAGATTTTCATAATAAATTTTATTTGGTTAAAACTATTTAATTTTGCTGTACAACAAAAGTAATCCCTAATTAAGCACCTTCTTGTTAAGTGATTTCAAATGATTGTTAACGAGTTGTTAATAGCTCAATTTAAATGTATTTTTTAGTAATATTACATTTTAAAAGTATCATAATTGAAGATCAACAAACTCAACAGTATCATTCTAATAGGATTAATTGCTATTATAGGCATCTTAATCGCTCAATTACTATGGACTAAAGAAGCTTTTACCATTGAAGAAACTAAATTCAGTCAAAAAACGCACATCGCTTTACTTGAAGTGGCTAAAAAACTATATCAAAATACTACTCGTGAACTCCCATTTGAAAATCCAGTAAAAAAAATAGCTAATGATTATTATATTGTAAACATCGACAACGATTTTGAACCCACAATTTTAGAATTTTATCTAAAAACAGAATTCAAGAAAATCAACCTCAATACTGATTTTGAATACGCTGTTTACAACTGCCTAAGCCAAGAAATGGTTTATGGCAACTATGTTTCATTAGACAACGACAATAAAAAAGCCATTACGGTAAATTTTCCAAAACATAAAAATCTGGTTTATTATTTTGCTATTCGGTTTCCTAATGAAAATAATTATTTGTTTAGTTCATTGCGTTTTTGGTTCATATTATCGTTTGTTTTAATTCTGATTTTAGTGATTTACGTTTACTCTATTTTTACTATTTTGCAACAAAAAAAATACTCTGAACTACAGCGTGACTTCATCAATAACATGACGCATGAATTCAAAACCCCTTTATCCTCCATTTTAATTGCTTCAAATTACTTGATTAAACAAAATCCTATAAAAGATGATGAACGACTACAAAAGTACACCCAAAGCATTATCACGCAAGGAAACAAACTCAATCAACATATAGAAAAGATCTTAAATATCGCTAAATATGACCATTCTCCTTTAGCACTAAACAAGGAAGAGTTATCACTTATTCCTATTTTAAAAGATACTATTGAGAGTTTTAATCTAAAAAATGAAAAAGCCATTATAACTATTGAAAATGACACTGCTAATTACTTTATCACAGTTGATCCTTTTCATTTCACAAATTTGGTTTATAATCTTATCGATAACGCTATAAAATACTGCGATGAAAATCCCGTAATTAAAATCAAAGTAACAACTGAAAAAGAATATATCTCATTGCAATTTATTGATAATGGTATTGGAATAAATGACAAACACAGCCCCTTTATTTTTGATAAATTCTATAGAGTTACTAATCAAAAAAGCAATGAAATCAATGGATTTGGAATAGGTTTGTATTATGTTAAAAAAATATGCACATTACACCATTGGAAAATAACCATAAATAACAATCCTAAAAAAGGCATCACGATAACTCTTTTAATACCTACAAAATAATGCGCGTTTTTAAAATTTTATATACTGAAGATGATGAAACACTCGCCTTTTTAACTAAAGATAATTTAGAACAAAACGGTTATGAAGTAACTCATTTTACCAACGGCAAAGCCGCATTAGAAAGCTATGAAAAAGACACTTTTTCTATTTGTGTTTTTGATATTATGATGCCTAAAATGGATGGTTTTGAATTAGCTACTCAAATTAGAAAAACCGATACTAATATCCCCATCATTTTCCTTTCGGCAAAAACATTAAAGGAAGACCGCATTAAAGGTTTGCGACTAGGCGCCGATGATTATCTAGTCAAACCATTTAGTATTGAAGAGTTACTGTTGAAAATTGAAATTTTTATAAAACGTTCTCAAAAAAGCACTGTTAATAATGGTGCTTTTTTCCGCGTTGGTAAATATCATTTTGATACAAATAATTTCTTTTTAACTAATGAAAATGAAAAAATCAGTCTCACACAACGCGAAGCTGAACTATTGAAATTATTTTTAGAAAACAAAAATACAGTTTTAAAAAGAGAGCAAATATTAACCACACTTTGGGGTGATGACGACTATTTTATGGGACGTAGTTTAGATGTTTTTATTTCCCGCTTGCGAAAAATATTGGCTAACGAAAAAAACATTTTAATTGAAAACTTACACGGAATAGGTTTTAAATACACTGAAGAATTACAAAACTAACAATCCAAATTCTCGTAATGTATTAATGGGTTTTGAGAACCAAAAAAGCTCAAAATCCTCTAGATTCGTTTCAAAATCTGCCTTTATTTCTTGAAAGCTGTGCACCTTAGAATTTGTTACCTTCATTTTTTCTAAAGCAACAAGTAACCAGTCCCCTAATTCTTTATTTAATTGAATGCTAAAACTTTCTTTTTTATCATGAAACGTAAGTGCTACCATTTCCCACGAGTTTCCTTTTTTAGATTTGGTAAACGCTTCCGCAAAAGGCTTCCCTCCTAACCAAACAATTTTAGCGTTAGGTTTCACACTTAAAAAACCATCGTCTTGCAAGGCATTAAAAATAAAGTCATCAGGAATTTTAGTCTTTGGGATTTTAAAATCAAACCAATCTTGCAACTC
This sequence comes from Flavobacterium sp. PL002, assembly GCF_054165825.1. Taxonomy (NCBI): domain Bacteria; kingdom Pseudomonadati; phylum Bacteroidota; class Flavobacteriia; order Flavobacteriales; family Flavobacteriaceae; genus Flavobacterium; species Flavobacterium sp. PL002. The sequence continues at coordinate 425,001 of NZ_CM135110.1, forward strand.
ATAATCAAAACAAATTCCGTGCATGAAATTGAATAATGATTTCTTAAGTCCAAAACTAAATTTATCATGATCTATTCCCGTTGAGTCGGTATAATTAATATCATTATTAGCAAACGTTCCTATAGCTTCCGTTTCTTTTACTACTCCAAATTTTTCTGGAAACATTCCCACAGGACTGTGCGCCGTCATCGCAAACTGATGCCAAAATCCTGACTGCAAAACACCTGCTTCAAACAGCTGACGCACCATTTCTAGACTATCTACCGTTTCCTGAATGGTTTGTGTAGGATAACCGTACATTAAATAGGCATGCACCATAATTCCGGCTTCAGTAAAATTACTATTCACTTTAGCCACCTGCTCTACAGTAACTCCTTTATCTATCAATTTCAACAACCGATCAGAAGCCACTTCAAGACCACCAGAAACAGCAATGCAACCAGAAGCTTTCAATAGCAAACACAAATCAGCGGTAAAGCTTTTTTCAAATCGAATGTTTGTCCACCATGTAACCGATAATTTTCTGCGTAGAATTTCTATCGCTAAGGCACGCATTAAGGCTGGAGGCGCAGCTTCATCAACATAATGAAAACCATTCTCACCTGTTTGTTCCATCATTTCCTCCATACGATCACACAGCAAACTTGCCGATACGGGTTCGTAGATTTTTATATAATCTAATGAAATATCACAAAAGGTACACTTACCCCAATAACAACCATGTGCCATGGTCAATTTATTCCAGCGTCCATCGCTCCACATTCTATGCATAGGATTTACGATTTCGATTACCGAAATATATTTATCCAAATGCAAATCAGAATAATCAGGGGTTCCTACTTGCGCTTGTTTATAATCTGGTTTTAATGAATTATTTTTGTAAACAACTTTTCCATCTTCTAGAATAAATGTTCTTTTAAAAGAATTATGATCAGGATTTTCTACATTATTTATCAATTCTTCTACTGGCACTTCACCATCATCTAAAGTGATAAAATCAAAAAATTCAAAAACACGAGCATCAGATAAAGAGCGTAGCTCAGTATTTGGAAACCCACCTCCCATCGAGATTTTAATATCTGGATAGTTCCTTTTTACCCATTGAGCGGATCGAAACGCACTGTATAAATTCCCTGGAAAGGGTACAGAAATCAAGAAAATAGTAGGCTGTACTGTTTCAATTTTTTCTTTTAGTATCGAAAGCAAAACTGCGTCTATATAGGTAGGTTCTTGCTGTAAGACAGTATATAATTCGTCAAAAGAATTCGCTGACCTCCCTAAACGTTCAGCATAACGGCTGAAACCAAAATTTGCATCAACACATTCCACAATAAAATCAGAAATATCCTCAAGATATAATGTAGCGAGATGCTTTCCCTTATCTTGCGTTCCCATAGTCCCAAAAGCCCAATCTAATTCTTCGAGCTGTGCAAAACGAGAGGCTTCAGGTAAATAATCTTCCTGACAAATTTGCAACGCTAATGTTGGGTTCTTTCCTTGCAAAAAGGCTATTACTCCGTCAATTGTTTTAATGTATTCGTCTTGTAAAGCAAAAATACGTTTTGAATTATCAGAGATTGTAGTAGCTTCATTTGCAATGTCAAACATCTCTTTCAAACCTTTTTTAGAAAATAATTCCAAAATCACTTCAATTCCTAAATCCGCATGTACTGATTCGACATCAATTGTATTCAAGAACCCTTTAATGTAAGCAGTTGCAGGATACGGCGTATTTAATTGTGTAAAAGGAGGCGTAATTAGAAAAAGTTTCGTTTTCAAAGGGAATAAATTTTCTGCAAAAATAAGCTATTTTATACCAACAATATAAATATATGCAAGTATCTCAACCTACTAAAATTTGTGCTCCTCTTTACTGATCATTAAAAGCGAAAATAAAGAGATACAAGCGGCAGCAGTTAAATAAAAACCAACATAAGTTAAACCATAATGTGTTGCTAACCAAATAGCAATCATAGGCGCAAATGCGGCTCCAATGATCCCTGCCATATTAAACGCTAATGAGGTTCCTGAGTAACGAACATTTGTAGGAAATAATTCTGATAAAAAAGTTCCTAAAGGTCCATAAGTAAAACCCATTAATATCATCCCAACACATAAAAACAAAGTCACAAGAAAAGGACTTCCAGAGTTTAGAAAAAAAGAAAACACAAAACCAAAAAGAGCAATAGCTATTGTTGTACAAACAAGCATTTTTCTACGTCCAATACGATCTGCAACTAAAGCAGATACTGGAATAAAAAGCGCAAAAAACAATACCGAAAATAATTGCATTAACAGAAAATCTCTTTTTGAATAACCCAAATCAGATGTTGCCCAGCTCAAAGGAAAAACAGTCATTAAATAAAAAACTAAGAAAGTTGTTATGGCTGCAAATGTGCCAAAAATCAATTGGTTCTTGTAAAACTTCACTAACGTAAAAAAAGGAATTTTCACTTCTTCTTTTTCTTTTTTTACATTTTCAAAAGCAGGAGTCTCCGTAATTTTTAATCGAATGTAAAACCCTAGAACTACTAAAAGCGAACTCGATATAAAAGGAATTCTCCAGCCGTAGTCAAGAAAATCTTGAGGAGACATTGTATCAGTTAAAATTAAGAAAGTTCCACCTGAAAGTAGCAAACCTATAGGTGCGCCAAGTTGAGGAAACATACCATACCAAGCACGTTTATTTGGAGGTGCATTCTCAATAGCGAGCAATACCGCTCCGCCCCATTCTCCGCCTAAACCCACACCTTGACCAAAACGACAAAGCATTAACAATAAAGGCGCTGCTATTCCTATGCTTGTATAACTAGGTAAAAAACCAATACTAACCGTTGAAATACCCATGGTCAGTAAAGCAATTACTAGTGTTGTTTTACGTCCTACTTTATCACCATAATGCCAAATACCGCCGAACCCAAGGGACGCGATAAAAAAGCGATTGAAAAAGTGGCCAATGATAACAATACGGAATTAGTACTATCAGCTGAAGGAAAAAATAATTGAGGAAATACTAAAACTGCTGCGTTAGCATAAATATAAAAATCAAAAAACTCTATCGTTGTTCCTATTAAACTACCAAAAAGTACATGCTTTACTGAATTCGTATTGGTTGATTTTTTTTCCATTGTAGTGATTAATTTTATCCTTATAAAAGTCAGCCTTATTTTTTATAACAGCAAATGTTTATTAGCCTTTTTATAGACGTATCCAAAAAAAAGAAAATCTATCAAAAAACTTACTATTAAAAAATCATTATCTTATTGTAAACAATAAAAACGTAAGAATACCTTTTAAAAACTATTCTGTTTAAATAATTCATGATATAATTAATTAGCGGTTTCAAATAGCCATAAGCTATTAAGCGGATTCTTTATTCATTAAAAACTCCCAATATAATTGCCGCATTTTAACTTTGGTATAAACCAAAACCCTTATTAACATTATGTTTCTTTCTTAAAATCAAAATAAAAAAGCAACTAATCAAAATAGGAATACTGCAATTTTACGGCTATAAAAAATGATTTAATTATTTAATACACAGTTCAAATGAGGATTCATTGAATTTAAAATAGTTTTAATAAGGTTATTTGTTTTTTCCTAATTTAATACGTAAAATTACAAAACAATTAACACAAAATTAATATAGCCACTTTTATTACATTGAAAATAAACCACAAAAATATTGCAACTACATCTGAAGATTCCCAATTATGGAGCCGATTGAAAGCGGGAGATGAAAAAGCTTTTTCAATACTATTTGAGAGATATTATGAGCATTTAGTTCGTTATGGAAATTCCTTTTCAAATTATTCCGAGAAAATCCAAGATTGTGTGCAAGATGTATTTACTGACATTTGGATATACAAAGAATCATTAAGTGACACTACTAACGTTAAAGCGTACCTATTATCAAGTGTTCGTAAAAGATTTTCTAGACTTCAAGAGCGAGATAGGGTTTTTAACAAAGTTACATCAACTGATGTAACTAATTTTTTATTTGAATTTTCGATTGAACATCAATTAATATCTGATGAAATAACTGCTACTAAAGTATTCCAGTTAAATAAACTTATTAACCTCTTGCCTTCAAGGCAAAAAGAGGCTTTATACCTTAGATACAATCAAGGTTTAAACGTAGAGCAAATTGCTGACATGCTTGAGGTGAATTACCAATCAGCTAATAATTTATTACATCGTGCATTACTTAATTTGCGTAAAGATTGGAGCGGCTCTATTCCCTTACTGACACTACTATCACTTAGTGTATTATAATTATTTCTTAAAGAAATTAAAAAAAAATCATAATTTACTGAGTATACAATAAAGAAACTGTCCTTTATATGTTTGTAACCTTATTTTTAAAATGCAAAGACGCAATCAATATACAGAAATAGAAGACTTTTTAGCAGATGCCTCTTTCCTTTCATGGGTACGTTCAAATGTTGATCGTGATCATTGGGAAGAATGGACCCTTGAAGATGCTAAACGTGCTAAGTTAGTAGAGACTGCACGTTTGTGGGTTTTAGCTATGAAAGTAACTGAAAATTCTTTTTCTACCGCAACAGTGCAATCAGCACTAGTAGCTACTTGGAATAAAATTGAAAAAAAGGAAGATGCTATTTCAAATAAACCTGTAGTAAAATTATGGAATAGAAATTGGCTAAGGTCTATAGCAGCAGTTTTGGTTTTTGGATTACTCGCTACTTGGACCTATAGCCATTTATTTATATCGAATAACACTACACAAATTTATAATGAACTTATCGATGAGAATAATGAAGGCTTAGTAGAACAAACTAATAATTCTGATAAACCACAAATTATTACTTTATCTGACGGAAGTTCTGTTTTATTACAACCTAAGAGTAAATTAAGTTATCCAAAAACTTTTACTGGAACAGAAAGAAGAGTGTATTTATCAGGAGAAGGTTTTTTTGAAATTAGTAAAAATCCACAAAAACCATTCTTAGTTTATGCTAACGAAATTGTCACTCGAGTTATCGGTACAAGTTTTAAAGTTACTGCTTATGCAAATAAACCAAATATTGAAGTGCTTGTTAGGACAGGAAAAGTTAAAATTGAATCTAACAAAGCGATAATGAATAATGATAAAAATGAAGACATCACTTTATTGCCTAATGAAGCAATTCGCTTTACACGCCAGGATCTAAAATTTAAAAAAATAACTGATATTACTAAAGATGAAGTTTTAATAAATTCCTTAAGTAATATCGAGCAACTTAGTTTTGATTTTACTGACATCCCGGTTAGTCAAATTTTTAAAACAATTGAACAAGCCTACCTAGTTAATATTGACTATCCAAAAGAAAAATTAAAAAACTGTCACTTAACAACTTCACTAAATGACCAACCTTTACCTGAGAAACTAAAAATTATATGTAAAGCTCTAGGAAACAATACAAACTATGAAATGAATGGAAATCAAATTATCATCGATTCAGATGGTTGTAATTAAACAAGTAATGCCTATGTAAAGTTAAAACTAAAAAAAAACGCCGAAAATGCTGTAACATAATCGACGTTTAAATGAAATCAAATTGTCTTCTGTAAAAAGCAATTTGTGTTGTTCTATAATACCCGATAATAAGTACTAATAAAAACCAAAATTATGAAAAAACCTGTTGTTAAACAACGATTACTCTTTCGAATCATGAAAATAACCCTATTCCAACTCTTGTTGGCTTTTGTATTTTCAACTGTAACTATGGCAAATAGTGTAAATGGTCAAAAGAAACTAGATACTAAAGTTACCTTAAGTATCGAAAACTTAACTTTATACAATGCTTTAGTAAAACTTGAAAAGACGGCGAAAGTTAAATTCTCTTACAATTCAAGAATAAGCCAATTGAATCAAAAAGTGAATTACAAGGCTAATGATGAACTATTATCATCAATACTTAGCAATATTTTAAAACCTCTTAATATTACTTACTCTGAGGTAAGCAATCAAATTGTATTACAAAACGAAACGGCATTAGCAAATGACTTAACACTTAATCCAGTTAACGGTTTAAATAGTGTTTTATTTGCTAAAACTGTTACAGGAAAAGTACTTGATGACAAAGGTAACCCTTTACCTGGTGCTACAATTTTAGTAAAAGGTACTAGAGTGGCAGTAATGACAGATTTTGACGGTAAATTTACTATTGATATGCCTGGAAATACTACAACTTTAGTTATTTCCTATATTGGTATGCAAACACAAGAAGTTGTTGCAAAAGCTACTCCTATGACTATTATATTAGCAGAGGTAGGACAAAAATTAAATGAAGTAGTAATTACTACTGGATACGAAAAAACATCAAAAAGAACTTTTACAGGTGCTATTAGTAGAATATCTGAAAAGGATTTACTAGTAGAAGGTGTAGTTGATATCAGTAGAATGATTGAAGGAAAAGCTGCTGGTGTTACAGTACAAAATGTAACAGGAACTTTTGGAACAGCTCCTAAAATTACCGTACGTGGATCTTCTTCTATTTTTGGAGATACTAAACCTCTTTGGGTAATTGACGGTATTGTTCAAGAAGACATCGTGAATTTATCTTTTGCAGATTTAGCATCTGGAAATTCTGAAACTTTATTAAGCTCTTCTATTGCAGGACTAAATCCTAATGACGTACTAAGCATTGAAATATTAAAAGATGCATCAGCTACCTCTATTTATGGGTCAAGATCTTTAAACGGTGTTGTAGTAGTAACTACTAAACAAGGTAGACGTGAAGCACCATTAAGCATTACCTATTCATTAGAGCAAACAGCGAGAGTTGTGCCTAGCTATAATCAATATGATATTTTAAATTCTCAAGAAACAATGGGAATCTTAAAAGAAATTGAATCTAAAGGTTTCTTTGGCTTACCAGATACTTCACAAGGTCGTTATGGAGGAGTTTATAATATTCTTGCGAACGCTATAAACACATATGACACCACTAATGGAGCTTTTGGTGTTAAAAATGATGAACCAAGTAGAAATGCTTTCTTAAAAAAATATGAATTAGCAAACACAAACTGGTTTAAAACATTATTTAGACCTTCAATAACACAAAATCACTCATTAAGTTTAAGTGGTGGTGGTAAAAATAGTACTTACTATGCGTCGCTTGGTTTTTATAGCGATCCAGGATGGACTATTGCAGATAAAGTAAATCAATTAACATCAAACATTAAGAGTACTTTTTTCATTAATGACAAATTAAAATTAGCTTTATCAACACAAGCTTCTGTAAGAAATCAAGCTGCCCCAGGGAGTTACGATAGCCTTAAAGATGGTGTAAACGGAAGTACCACCAGAGATTTTGATATCAATCCTTTTAGCTATGTATTAAATACAAGTAGAACTTTAAGACCTTATGATGATAATGGAAACTATGAGTACTATAGAAATAATTGGGCTCCAATAAACATTATTGAAGAGTTGAAAAATAATTACATGGACATCAATGTAAAAGATATTCGTTTTCAAGCTGATTTAGGGTATGACATAACTCCTAAATTAACTTATAACTTTACAGCTAACGCACGTTATGCTAATACAGTTAGAGAGCACAATATCCTAGAGCAGTCTAATATTGTGGGTGCTTATAACGCAATGGAAACAACAATTGTTAGAGAAGCAAATATATTTTTATATGAAGATCCTAACGATTTAACAGCTCCTAAAGTATCTGTTTTACCTAATGGTGGTATTTTAAGAAAATTCACAAACGAATTAACCTCTTATAACATTAGAAATAGTTTTAATTATAAAAATGTTTTTAATGATGATCATGAATTCGAAGCTTTATTTGGTCAAGAATTAAGATCAGTTGATAGAAGTAATGATAACTTTACTGCTTATGGCTTACAATATGACAGAGGCTTAACTGCTTTTACAGATCCTAGAATTCTTGAAAAAATAATTAATGGTGGAGAATCATATTATGGTTTCAATGAAGAAAGAGAAAGAACAGTTGGTTTCTTTGGTAAAGTAGGATATACTTATGATAGACGTTACACTGGGTCAATCACAGGACGTTATGATGGATCTAATAGACAAGGTAATAGTACTTCTTCAAGATGGCTGCCTACCTATACTTTTAGTGGTAAATGGAATATTATGGAAGAAGATTTCATGAAAAACATTAACACAATTAATAACTTAAGCTTAAGAGGTTCTTACGGTTTAACAGCAACTGCAGGACCTGCAACAAACTCTCTAGCAATTTACAAGAGCTTTATTACTGATCGTCTTAACTTATCAAACAGAGAAACTGGTTTAGATATTGATGAACTTCAAAATGCTGATTTAACTTGGGAAAAACAATTTGAAACTAACATTGGTTTGGACTTAGGTATGTTTAACAATAGAGTTCAGTTCACTACTGATGTATATAGCCGTAAAGCTTTTGATCTAGTTGATTTTGTTACAACTTCAGGAATTGGAGGTCAAAAATTAAAAAGAGGAAATAATGCTGATATGGAAACTAAAGGTATTGAAATGTCTTTAACAACTAGAAACCTTAATGACACAAGATTAAAATGGACTACCTCTTTTAACTTTTCTATTTATGATCAAAAAATAACGAAGTTACAAAACAACCCTCAAGTATTAGGTTTAGTTGATGGTACTGGTGGTAATACTGTAGGACATCCAAGAAACGCACTATATTCATACCAATTTACTGGATTGACAAACCAAGGTTTACCAACATTTGTTATGGCTAATGGTGAGCAAGACAATATTGCTGGTGCTAACTTTCAGGATTCTGAAGATGTTACAAAATATTTAAAATATGAAGGATCTATCGAACCTAATAAATCAGCAGGTATTTCAAATACTTTCACTTATGACAATTGGTCTTTAAACATTTTTATCGTTGCCGCTGGTGGTAATAAAGTACGTTTAAACCCAATTTATGCTAGTGAATATGATGATCTTACTGTTTTCACTAAAGAATTCACAAACAGATGGATTAACCCTGGTGATGAAGCACTTACTAACATACCCGTAATCGCTGACCAACGTTTGATCACAAATTACGATGCGCAATCAAAAAATTTAGAAATAGCATACAATACTTACAACTTTTCTAATGAGCGTGTAGCTGATGGTACTTTTGTAAGATTGAAAAACGTTTCTGTAACTTATGAATTCCCTAAAGATTTGAAGAAAAATTTAGGCGTTAATACGTTTTCATTAAAAGCTTCAACAGCGAATCCGTTACTAATTTATTCTGATAAAAAATTAAACGGACAAGATCCTGAATTTTACAGAACTGGAGGAGTTTCTCAACCAATCACTAGCCAATACACATTCTCACTTAACGTATCATTTTAATAAAAAAACATGAGAAAAATAAAAATAACCCTATCCCTCTTAGTTATACTAGGACTTAGTAGTAGTTGTGATGATTTCCTTTCGGAAATTCCTGACAACAGAACACAATTAGACACACCCGAAAAAATATCAGAAATATTAGTTAATGCATACCCACAAGCAAATTACATGGAATTTGCTGAAACTATGACGGATAACGTGTTTGATAGTGGTGATCTAACACTTACTAATATTAAAAATAGTCAAAATTACAACTGGGAAATGCAAGATAATCTTGCTCAAGATAGCCCTTCTAATTATTGGGATGCCTGTTATACAGCAATTGCGCACGCTAATCAAGCCTTAGATGCAATTGAAAAATTAGGAGATCCTTCTAATTTATTACCTCAAAAGGGAGAAGCTTTATTAGCCAGAGCCTATTCACATTATATGTTAGTAAGTCTATTTTCTAAAAGGTACAATCCTGCAACTGCTAAAACAGATCTAGGAATTCCTTACATATTAAAGCCTGAAACTGTATTACTTGCTCAATATAAAAGAAACTCTGTTGAAGAAGTTTACAAGTTCATTAAAGCCGACATAGAAGAAGGATTAGCCTATGTAACAAGTGACTACAAACAACCTAAATTCCATTTTAATAGAGCTGCAGCAAATGCTTTTGCTAGTCGTTTCTATACTGTAATAGGAGATTGGGATAGCGTTTTAGATGTTTCTAATGAATTAGGAAATAAACCTGGTTCTCAATTAAGAGATTATCAATCTTACTTAGATGTAGACTTTGAAACAGGTACCAGAAAATATTCTGATGAAGGTGAAAACACGAATCTTTTAATAGCTTCTGCATCGTCTATTTACTCTAGAAGTTTTTACCTAAATAGGTTTCAATTAACAGGTGCAGATAGAGACTTGATGCTTGGTGCAGGTACTAATTTAGTAAGCAAAACATATTTGTATCGAGCCTTATCATATAACGGACAAATAACTCTTTTTATCCCAAAATTTGTAGAATATTTCAGATATACTAATGCAAACGCAGGGATTGGTCAACCATTTGATGCATTAGTTCTATTAAGCAATGACGAGCTATTCTTAAATAGAATTGAAGCTCATGTAATGAACAACCAGCTGAGCATAGCTAATGAAGAAATTGATCATTTTTTATCGCTTAGAATAACTGGTTACAATGCTACAACTGATAAGGTTTCTGAGGCTAAAATAGTAGCAAAATATCCAGTGATCAGTGATGAATATACGCCGTTTTATAGCTTAACACCCGTACAAACTTCATACATTAAAGCACTTGCTGAAATGAGAAGAAGAGAGTTTCTTCACGAAGGTTTAAGATGGTTAGATATTAAACGATTTGCTTTAAAAGTAACTCACAAAACATTTAATCAAGCTGATAATGTTTTAGAAAAAGATGATTTACGTAAAGCAATTCAGCTGCCGTTACACGTAACAAATACAGGAATAGAAAAAAACCCACGTTAATACCTTAATTAAAATGAAAAAATTAAATCTATATAAAAAAGTAGTCGTACTTTCTTCGGTTTTATTCCTAGGAGCTTGCGCAAGTGAAGACCCACTTAAAGAAAGTATTCTTGATGTGTCAATTCCATCAAAAACAACTTTAGATAATTGGATTGACACCAATTACCTTAATCCATACAATATTAACGTTCAGTATAAATGGAATCAAAATGTAGTAGACAACAATCGTTTTTTATTCCCTCCATTACAATCAAAAGTGCAGCCAGCTCTAGAAATAGTTCAAAAAATTTGGCTAGATAGTTACTCTACAATTGGTGGAGCTGATTTTGTAAAAAAAATATCACCTAGAGAACTTGTTCTTGTAGGAGGATTAAATTTAAATACAACAGGGACAAGAACATTAGGTTTAGCCGAAGCTGGTTTAAGAATCACCTTATTTGAAACGGATTATGTAGTAAAAAACAACCGTGAAAGCGTAAAAATGTTTGTACATACTATTCAACACGAATATATTCATATATTAAATCAAACTAAACCTTTTGATGAAAAAGCATTAGCAAAAATAACTCCAACAGGCTATACAGCTAACTGGGATGCTACATCAACTGCTGTTGCTAACGAAGAAGGTTTTATTACTGCTTATGCAAGATCAAACATAAACGAAGATTTTGCTGAAATGGCATCTACAATAATAGGTAACACAGAAGATGAATACAATGCCATACTAGATGGAATAACTGATCCTGTAGCAGTAGCTAATATTAAGGCTAAAGAAGCTGTAATTGTTAAATATTTTAAAGACACTTTTTCAATTAACATTTACGACTTAAGAGACGAAGTAGAAAAAAATACTATAGCAGTTACTAATTAATTTATATAAAAAACATTATGAAATTAAAAACTATAATTAATTATCTATTGGTGGCTTTTATAGCCATACAATTGGTTTCTTGTGATAACAAAGAAACCCTCGATTCGCCTTTTGGTGCAACACCCACTGAGCGTTTAAATGCGCAACAAACAGAATTAAATGATTTACTTGAATCATCTGAATTTGGTTGGAAAGCAGTCTATTTTACAGATACAACTCAACTAGGTGGATTTACTCATGTATTTAAATTTAAAGATGGTGTTGTTGATATGGCATCAGATTATGATGATGACACTTCCATTTATTCTAGTGAATATAGTATTGAATTAGGTAGTACTGTTAGCTTACTTTTTTCTACTAAAAATAGAATACATTTATTATCCGATTCAGATAACTACCCAACATCTGCATTAAGAGGAAAGGGATATAAAGGAGACTTTCAGTTTTTATATTATGGTCAAGAAGATGGTCAAATCATTTTTAGAACTAACAGAAGTTTTGAAGAATTACGTTTTGTTAAAGCTACTGCAGCTGACTGGACTGATTTAGCAAAATCAAGAGCAATGATACCTAATGTAATAGGAGCTACTACAAGACCTCTATTTAGGTTATTAGAAACTAATGATGGATCAAAAATAAGTCAATTTGACTTTAACTTCACTACTGCTTCACGTTATGCTGTAGCCAATTCTATTGAATCAGGATCTAGTTTTTCATACAACATGGGGATTGCATATACTCCTACAGGAATTATTGTTAGCCCTGCAGTAAAAATAGGCTCACAAAGCTTGTCTGAATTTACTTATGAAGCAAGTACTGGGAGCTTTAATGCTACAGGAACAGCTGGAGTGTCTGCAACAATTAAGTATACTGACAAACCCCTAGTTTTAACTGATGATTACTTACCATTTTTAGATGGAAATCCATCAACTGCTTTTGGTTACATAGCCTCATTTTTAAGTAGTGCTCCTTCAAACTCTTTAGTAGCAAAAACTTTATTAGCTGAGATCAATGCTAATCTACCAGCAGGAATCACTATTAGTAGAGTGCAATTACAATTTAATACTGCTTTTGGTAGTTACATACAGTATGTTTTTGCAGGTGGTAAAGCAACTGAATATCATAATGTACAAGTTATTGAAGACCCTGTTAACAAAACAATCATATTTCAAGATCTTGGCTGGGATTCAGGCAGTACGCCAGCAGTATTAGCAAAAATAGATGCTGAATTAATGAACCCAAAAGGATTGTATGTAAAGCGTGAAAACTTCACATTTGGAGGGCCTCCAAACAAAATATACACTTTCACAAGTGCATCAAGCAATTTTAGATTAACTACTTACGCATTTCAATAATAAATATAATAACCAATTATATTGCACCCCGAGTAACCCCAAATCTTGGGAAGAGGCTGTCTGAAAAGACAGCCTCTTTTTTTTAAAAATAAATTTCTTATTGATTTTATTATTAACATTTGAAAAATTCACAAAGCTTTCATAAACCTAAAAAGCGTAACTTTACTTTTTATTACTTTAGCATTAAATTTAGAAATTCAAACTTATGCCTACCGACTGTATCAGCTATCAAAATTCTGGATATTTCTCGCCTTTGATGAATGATTATTTAGACGAAAAATCAAACCTAGCACCACTATACAACCGTTTTCCGAAACTTGAAAACTTTGAAGCACAAATTCTTGAAAAACAAGCCAATTTTAATGATGCCTCTAGAGCGCAGCTGGTAACTGTTTTACAAAAACAATACGAAGGATTAAACATTTCCCCATTAACTAAGCAGAATATTGAAGCTCTAAAAGGTTCCAATACTTTTACCGTTACAACAGGGCACCAACTTAATTTATTTAGTGGACCACTTTATTTTTTATATAAAATTATATCTACTATTAATCTTACTAAAGAATTAAAAGAGAAATATCCTGCCTATAATTTTGTTCCTATTTATTGGATGGCGACTGAGGATCATGATTTTGAAGAAATAAACTATTTCAATTTTAAAGGAAAAAAATTCAGATGGAATAAAGAAAGTACTGGACCTGTAGGGAGATTATCAACTGAAGGGTTGTCTGATTTTTTTGATATCTACCAGCAAGAACTAGGAACTAGCACGAACGCTACAACACTTAAAAAAATATTCAAAGAGGCGTATTTACAGCATGATAACCTAGCTAGTGCAACAAGACAGTTAGCTAATGCACTTTTTGGAGAACTAGGTTTAGTAATTATTGATGCTGATGAGCGCGCGTTGAAACAAAACTTTATTCCTTATATAAAGGAAGAACTTTTAAAACAAACTTCTCATAAAGCTGTTCTAGAAACAACTGAGCAACTAAAAGAATACAATATCCAAGTTAATCCTAGAGAGATAAACTTGTTTTATATTGAAGATGACTTACGAGAACGAATCATTCTTGAAAACAATATTTATAGCATTAACAATACTAAAATGGCGTTTTCAGAAACTGAAATAATACAACTTTTAGAAAACAATCCTGAAAAGTTTAGCCCTAATGTAATTATGCGTCCACTCTATCAAGAGGTTATATTACCCAATCTATGCTACATAGGTGGTGGAGGCGAAATTGCCTACTGGCTGGAATTAAAGTCGTTCTTTAATGCTGTGAATATTACTTTCCCAATGCTTTTAGTTCGTAATTCCGTTTTATTAGCAACCGAAAAGCAAATTAAAAAAATAGATAAGCTAAAATTGAGTTGGAGCGATTTATTTGCAAAACAATCACAACTTATAAATAAAGTCACTCAAAAAAGTTCTGAATTCCCAATTGATTTAACACCTCAAAAAGAACAATTACAGCAGCAATTTAAAGCTTTATTTGAATTAGCTAAACAAACAGATAAATCATTTACTGGAGCCGTAAAAGCGCAAGAAGTGAAACAAACAAAAGGATTAGAGAGTTTAGAAAAACGTTTGCTAAAAGCACAAAAAAGAAAGTTTAGCGAAGAAATTGAACGCACAACCGACTTACAAAATGAATTATTCCCTAATAAAAGTTTGCAAGAAAGACAGGCAAATTTCTCTGAATTTTATCTTGAAAACGGAGTTGATTTAATTCCGAAATTGATTGCAAGTTTGCATCCGCTAGAGCAAAAATTTGAAATTATTACGTTATAATGATTTTTGACACACTATAATAGAAAAATTGTAACATTATTAAACAAAAAAAACTATTTTTGCACAAAATCTAAAAAATAAAAAAATGGCTACTAATAGAACATTTACAATGATTAAGCCTGATGCTGTTGCTAACGGACACATCGGAAACATTCTTGCAATGATTACTAATGCAGGTTTCAAAATCGTTTCTTTAAAATTAACTCAACTTACAATTGCTGATGCTCAAGCATTTTACGCTGTTCACGCTGCTAGACCTTTCTACGGTGAATTAGTTGAATTTATGTCAAGAGGACCAATTGTTGCTGCTATTTTAGAAAAAGACAATGCAGTTGAAGATTTCAGAAATTTAATTGGTGCTACAAACCCAGCTGAAGCTGCTGAAGGAACTATCCGTAAAGCATACGCTACTTCTATTGGAGAAAATGCAGTTCACGGTTCTGACAGTGATGAAAACGCAGCTATCGAAGGTGCTTTCCATTTTGCAGGAAGAGAGCAGTTCTAATAAGAAAATACAGTACACTCTTTTTATATTCGAAAATAAAAAAAGAGCTCTTTATAAAAGTGGACGTTAAGATTAACGTCTACTTTTTTTTGTCCACTTTTTTGTACCTTTATTAGAGTACCAAGAACAACTAAAGTATAGTACTTTATTTATCCCATCAAGCGCAGTTAAAATACGGTAACGTGTCTCTATTTCGTTCTAATGGTAATTGGATTCTGTTTTAAATAGTAATAGAAATAACTATTGTGCATTAACAATATTATAGACAATGATTTTATCTTTATAAGTAATATAGAGTTGTTTTCTATTGTCTTGTTTTTTTCGAGTAATGATAGCTACCACACAATCCTCTCCGTTCGTGTCTTTACAAACAAAGGAATATACAATATCTGATTCATTCTCTTCAGTAGGTTCATAAGCTGCAATCTCAAATAATTGAACTAAAGGTAAATAAACTACAAACCTGTTTTTTTCAGTATCTAAATTTATTGAGATAGTAACCAGCTTCAAATCAGACCAACTACCCCATTTTCCTCTTTCATTTTTTTCAAGAACACTAAAACCTGATGTTCTAAATTTATAATTTTGTGCAAAGGATTGCTGTATTCCTAAAAACAAAAAAAATGCTATTGCATATACTTTATAATTATTCATCATGATTTCAATTAAAAACTAAAGGAAGCTACTTCGTTCTGTGCCATTTTAAATTCAGCTATCATTTCATCAATAATAGTCGCTGATGATTTTATTTCATGAATCAATCCTGCAACTTGACCTATTTCTAACTCACCTTCAATTAAATCACCTTCAAACATACCACGTTTAGCTCTTGCTCTACCTAAAAGCGATATTAAATCCTCCTTGTTTCCGTGATTTGCATAGAGTTCTTGAACATCATTAAAAAACTTATTTTTTACCAATCGTACAGGCGCAAGCTCTTTAAGTGTTAATTGCGTCCCTCCTTCTCCTACTTCAACAATTGTTTGTTTAAAATTATCATGTGCCGATGATTCTAATGAAGCGGCAAACCTACTTCCTACTTGTACTCCATCAGCACCAAGCGCGATAGCAGCAAGCATTGCACGACCGGTACCTATTCCTCCCGCTGCAATAACCGGAATTTTTATTTTTTCTTTCACCATCGGAATCAAAGTCAACGTTGTTGTTTCATCACGCCCATTGTGTCCTCCCGCTTCAAAACCCTCAACAACAATGGCATCAACCCCTGCATCTTGTGCTTTTAAAGCAAAAACAGTACTACTTACAACATGTATCACTTGTATTCCGTTTTCTTTTAAATAAGGAGTCCAAGTTTTAGGATTACCAGCCGATGTAAAAACAATTTTCACACCTTCTTCAACAATAATCTTCATAATTTCGTCTATATTAGGATACAACATAGGAACGTTAACACCAAAAGGGTTTGTTGTGGCTTTTTTACATTTTTGAATATGTTCTCGCAGCACCTCTGGATACATTGACCCAGCTCCTATAAGTCCTAAACCACCTGCGTTACTCACGGCACTAGCTAATTTATAACCACTAACCCAGATCATTCCTCCTTGAATAATGGGGTATTTAATATTGAAAAGTTTGGTAATCTTATTCATCGAATAGTACTATTTACTGTTTTATTATTTTTCCATTTTTAACAAACGAATCTGTTTCAAATGTATAGAAATATACCCCATTACTTAAAGATTGTAATGAAATAAAACTAGATTCTTTATTTATATTTTCCTCCAAAACTTTTTTTCCTAATGTACTATAAAAATATACTTTTCCATTATTGAAATCTTTTGGTACGGGAAATTGAACTAAATCTTTAGTTGGATTAGGATAGATATAAAAATCATTAGCAATAAAGTCTCTAGCAGTTAGGTTTTTGGCTACAGCCAAACTAAAGTCGGGAATTCCGTATCCATAGTTATTATCTGGACTTGTAAAACGATCTGCCGATTCTACAATTATCGCTCTAATTTCTTTATTGGTTTTATCAGGTAATGCTTGCCACAAACAAGCAACCATCCCTGCTATGACTGGGCTAGAAAATGAAGTTCCATTTGCGGTGGTGATCTGGCCAAATTCATTTGATAAAACAGTCGCAAATCCTTGTGCCATTACATCTGGTTTAATTCTACTATCATACGAAGGTCCTATTGAACTAAATGAAACACGAGATTTACTACTATTGACTGCACCAATTGTCAAAACCGAAACAGCATCTGCCGGAGCAGCAATATGAGGATTAATAGAGCTTCCTGAATTTCCAGCCGAAATTACGACCATCATTCCTCTACTAAAAGCAATCTCAGCACCTCTTGAAATAAATGTAGTTTGCCCATCCATTTGCGCATAAGTATGACTATAGGAACTATTATCAAAATCAAAATATCCTAATGAACTATTGATAATATCCACACCTAAGCTATCTGCTTTTTCAGCTGCTTCTACCCAAAGCGATTCTTCAACAGGGTTTTCGGCATTTTCATCCTCTGTAATGAATAAATAAAAACTTGCATCTGGTGCTGTACCCACTAACGAATTATCAATATAACCTCCCATTGTCGATAGAACAGAGGTTCCGTGCGAACTTGAAGCATAAAAATCTTCCTTTCTATTCACAAAATCATATCCTCCTAAAATTTGATTGTTATCACGTAATCTTTTAAAAGGCGCAGTAGTATTTACTCCCGGAAAACCAGCATCTAAAATGGCAATAACATTTCCAGAACCAGTATAATTTTGCTGATGCAAAAGGTCTCCTTTTAACATTGTGATTTGGTTAGATGAAGCTCCATAATTATAATTCACCGCTGTTTCTTCTACTTTAGTGATCGCTCTAGCTTGAGTAAGCCTGTTAATTTTATTAGATTGAATAAATCGACCGGTCCCGTTTAAACTTTTATTCGCAAAATCTACTTTGTCAACAAAATCAATTGTTTTCAAGCCATTAATTGCTGTTTGAGTTCCTCTAATATGTAGCGCATTTAGCCATTTAGACTTAGCCATTACCGTAATTCCTGCTACTGATTTTATGTTATTGATGTAGGTTTGATCAATAGGAATATCTTTTAAATCAAATGGAATTTTTTGATTAGCTCTTCTGTCAATAGCCCTTTGAGTGAGCATTTTTAACGGAGAATCAAGATAAGTTTGTGCATTAGACTTTTCTTTAAAGTACACCCAAGCATCCTCTTGTGCAAAAGTGATTGTTGTCATTGATAAAAAAAGTAGTAGGTAAAGCTTTTTCATAATCAATTATTAAATTAGTGTACTAAACTACTAATTATAAATAATAAAAACCAGACTACAGTAAATAAAACTGTAGTCTGGTTTTTTGACTTTCATATAAATAAGGATGCTTTACGAAATCACACCTGAACCAATTAGTTCATCTCCAAGATACCAAGCAGCAAATTGCCCTTCAGTAATTGCTGATTGCGGCTCTTCAAATGAAATATACATTCCGTTTTCAAGCTGGTGTAACGTTGCTTTTTGAAGTGGCTGTCTGTATCGAATTCGAACCATTGCCTCCATTTTTTGACCATTTTCTAATGCCATATCAGATCGTACCCAATGTACTTCGGGAGTGTCAATAAAAAGTGCTTTTCTAAACAATCCTGGATGCTGGCTACTCAAACCCGTATAAATAGTATTTGTATCTACATTAGTACCTATGATAAACAAAGGGTCTTTAGTACCACCTACATTAAGCCCTTTACGTTGTCCTATAGTAAAATAATGCGCTCCTTGATGTTTCCCAACCACCTTACCCATTTCTGGAGTATAAGCAATTTTATTTGAAGCAAGAACCAAAGCTTCTTCCTTAGTCAATGCCACTGTATTTAAATTAGTATATACAGCATCATCTTTATCTATTTGAACAATTAACCCGTCTTTTGGTTGCAATTTTTGTTGTAAAAATTCTGGCAAACGTACTTTACCAATAAAACAAAGGCCTTGCGAATCTTTCTTTTCGGCGGTTACTAATTCCATTTCAGTTGCTATTTCTCGTACCTCAGGTTTCGTTAATTCACCTATAGGAAACAAGGATTTAGCCAATTGCTCTTGTGATAACTGACAAAGAAAATACGATTGATCTTTGTTAGTATCAGCACCCGCTTTTAATTGATAAACTGTTTCTCCGTTTACAGTTGTTTCACTTTTCTGGCAATAATGTCCTGTTGCTACATAATCAGCACCAAGACTTAAAGCAATTTTCATGAAAACATCAAATTTTATTTCACGATTACAAAGTACATCCGGATTTGGAGTTCTTCCTTTTTCGTATTCGTTGAACATATAATCAACGATTTTTTCTTTATACTCTTCACTTAAATCTACAGTTTGAAAAGGTATTCCTAATTTCTCAGCAACTAATAATGCATCATTACTGTCTTCTAACCAAGGACATTCATTTGAAATTGTCACAGAGTCATCATGCCAGTTTTTCATAAAAAGACCAATCACTTCATATCCTTGTTGTTGCAATAAATAAGCGGCAACACTTGAATCTACACCTCCAGAAAGTCCTACTACAACACGTTTCATCTTAATTCTTTATTATTTTATAAGACTGCAAAGTTACAACGTTTTATTTGAGTAGCGATCTTAGTACTGCGTTAATTAGGATACTATTTAGAATTGGTCTGCGGAAAACTCATATTCAATTCTTTCACTTTCTTTCCTTTTTCAAAAAACTCCCAGATGCCCACTTTTTTATTATTCAAAAATTTCCCTGAAGAAGCTATATTCCCTGAACCATCTCTAAAAATAGCCGGACCATTAAACTCTCCATTAACATACATCGTTTCCTCTAAAACAAATCCGTTTTCAGAATAAATTTTACACATTCCGTTTTTCAAATCATTTTTATACACGATTTCCTCAGCAATTTTTCCATTTGGATAAAAAACAGATCGTAACCCTTCCAGTTTACCATTCTTATAATTCTCGAGTGTCATAATGGTTTTTGCAGCTTGATGATAGTATTTCCACTCCCCTTCAAATAATTTATTGACTACCTTACCTTCGCTCACTTTATTATTGGCTTGATCATAAAAAATAGTATAAGCACTTGTGTCTTTATCATTAAATTCTCTTGTAGCAATAATACTTCCTGCTTTTGTATCATCAAAAAATTTAAACAGGCCGATTTCTTTTCCATGAGAAAAGTTTCCTTCATATCTCGGTCTTTTAGAAGTTTCGTAAGTCCCCTTCCAGACACCTTCTTTTTTCCCTTTACTATCTAATTTATTCACATTAGTCTGTGCTAATAATAATTGAGTTGAACAAATTAAAAATGCCAATGAAAAAGCTTTAAAGTATTTCATAATAATTTATAAGTTTAATAGATGCGGTTTATTGAAATGCAAAAATAATCCTTTTACACAAGAACTTTTCAATTTCCATAATATTACTTTTATGTATAAAAATTTAAAATTATCATTAAACAAAGAAATAACCATATGTTAAAACTGTTTAACTTATCATTTTTAAAATAAAACACATAAAATCAAAAAAAAGCTTAACAATAACAGAGTAAAACAACTAAAAAACTCATAATCAATAGTTATTATAATAATAAACAAAATTTAAAATTATCACAAAATTTATATTATGTTTATTATTATTAACTAAAAGTTAAACAAATTATCTTAAATTGCTCAAAATTTAAAACAAACAATTATGAAAAATTTATTAAAACCTATTTTTTAATGATGGTTGCTTCATTGACATTTTCAGCAACATCATGTAGTAATGATGATAATGATGAACCAGTTGCGACAGATAATACCATAACAGGTATTGCTGCAAAAACACCAGATTTTAGCATTTTAGTCCAAGCTTTAACCAAAGCAGATTTAGCAGTAACCTTACAAGGAACTGATAATTACACCGTTTTTGCTCCTACAAATGCAGCTTTCACAGCATTTCTTGCCACTACACCTTACGCTACTATTAATGACGTACCTACTGCTGCATTAAAAGAAATTTTATTAAATCATGTTATTAGTGGTACAATAAAATCTACTGATCTTACAACAACCTATATAAAAACATTAGCAAAAGGAACAGCTTCAGCAACAAATAACTTAAGCATGTTTGTAAATACTAGTGGTGGTACTGTAAAATTAAATGGTGTTGCCATGGTAACTAGTGCAGATATAATGGCATCAAATGGAGTAATTCATATTGTTGATGCCGTAATCAACTTACCTACAATTGTAACTCATGCGACTGCTAATCCAAATTTCACATCATTAGTTGGCGCTCTAACTGGCAATGATCAACCAGATTTTGTATCTATTTTATCAGGTACAGGACCATTTACTGTATTTGCCCCTACTAATGATGCCTTTACAGCATTAGATACCGAATTAACTGATGGGATCGCAAGTGTTTCTGCAGCGAATTTAACTAAAGTACTAAAATATCATGTAGTTTCTGGAAATATATTAGCAGCAACTTTGACTGAAGGACAAGTAGTTCCTACATTAGAAACGCCACAATCATTTACAGTACAATTAACTGGTGGCGCAAAAATTAAGGATGCAAATGACCGAATTTCTACAATTGTAGCTACAGACGTACAATGTTCTAATGGAGTTATCCATGTTTTAAACAAAGTATTACTACCTATGTTATAATTCATAAGTATCCTAAACTAAAAAAGCTTCCATCACTGGAAGCTTTTTTTATGTTTAAAATAATAACTATTTCTTTTTTTGTTGCGCTTTTACCGCTTCTTGTTGTTCCATTACTTCTTGTAATTTTCTCTGGAACTTACCTTGTTTCTTAGGCTCTTTTAATTTATTTTCTTGAATTTGAGCGTGAATTTTATCACTATCAATAATGTAGTTTTTAATTACAAGCATAATACCAATAGTAATTGAGTTAGATACAAAATAATACAAACTCAAACCAGATGCATATCCATTGAAGAAAATTAACATCATCAATGGCGAAACATAAATCATGATTTTCATCATTTTAGCCATATCTGGCATACCTTCTTGTTGAGGCGCAGCCATTTGTTGATCTCCTGTAGTCATTTTCATGTAAAAGAAAATAGCAATAGAAGCTAAAATAGGAAATAAACTTATGTGATCTCCGTACCCTGGAATATGAAAAGGCAATTGGTAAACAGAATCAAATGAAGATAAATCATCTGCCCATAAAAACCCTTGTTGCCTTAAACCTATAGCTGAAGGGAAGAATTGAAACAAAGCGTAAAACACTGGCATTTGTAATAAACCTGGGACACAACCCGCCATTGGGTTCACACCTGCTTTATTATACAGCTTCATTGTTTCTTGCTGTTTTTTCATTGGGTCTTTTTTGAACTTTTCCCCTAACTCAGCAATTTCAGGTCGTAAAACTTTCATTTTTGCTTGAGACAAAAACGATTTATACGTAATAGGCGACATAACTAATTTTACTAAAATAGTAAAAATAACAATTGCCCAACCGTGAGAAATAAACATACTTAAAAAACTATACATAGGAATAAAAGCATGACGGTTAATCCAACCGAAAATACCCCAACCTAAAGCAACAATATCCTCTAAATTTCTATCGTACGTTTTTAATAACTTATAGTCCGTTGGTCCGTAGAACCAATTCATTCTTTGGTCAATTTCCCCATTTTTAAAAGCTAAAGGAACAACCGCTTTAAATTGCTTTGTAAAAGTAGTATCTACTTTATCATCCTTAACTAAATTAGTCGAGTGTAACTCTGCTTGCTCGAAAGGTGTAGCTGACAATAAGATAGAAGTGAAAAAGTGTTGCTTGTAGGCTACATAAGATACGTCCTTAACAATATCATCTTCTTGACTACCTAATCCTAAATAGTTACTTTTTCCATCTTCATGCTCATAATACAACTCAGAATAACGGTTTTCATACGTAATACTTTTTTCATTCGTATACGTTTTTAAATCCCACTCTAAATTTAATGGTTTAGAAGTATTCAAAACTTTACTCAATCCTTGCGACTGAATATCAAAATCTAGCATATAATCATCTGCTTTAAGCACATATTTATATTCTAAGTATTGGTTTGCTCCAGCTTTTAAACGCATTGATAAAATTTGGTCTTCACCATTTTTTGTCAATGTAGGTTCAAAATAAAGGTCTTTAGTATTTAAAGTATGATTGTCACTAGTAAACAATTGAATGTTTAAACTCGCATTATTATCTTTAACAAGTTTTACTAATTCTCCAGATCCTTTTTTAAATCTTTCGAAATTTTTTAAAGTAGCCTCAACAATGTACCCCCCTTTATTAGCGATTTTTAAAGTAACCAACTTATTCTCAATAGTTGTAAAACCTTCTTTAGCGGATGGAAGTGCTGCTGAATAGGCAAAACTACCTAATGATTTTTGTAGTTGAGCTATTTGCAATGTATCTCCTACGGCTACAACTGCAGCTTTTTCGGTAGTTTTTACATTATTTGCTTTAGCATCCTCTTTAACTACCAATTCTTTTTTGGTTTTTTCTGCTGCTACTTCCGCATCAGTTGGTTGGTTATTGTACATCATCCAAATCAATATACCAAAAATCAATACAAAACCAATTAACGAATTAGGGTCAAACTTTTTTTGTTCCATTATATTCAATTATTATTTATAGCCTGGCTTGATAACAAGCTCAATTAGGCATTACTATATATGCGTATTCTAAAATTATTTTTTCTTAGCTTTTACAGCTGCTGCAACAAAATTCACAAAAATAGGATGCGGATTTGCTACTGTACTTTTATATTCTGGGTGGTACTGTACTCCTATAAAGAAAGGATGATCTTCAATCTCTACAATCTCTACTAAACCTGTGTCAGGATTCACTCCAGAAGCAATTAAACCTGCTTTTTGTAATTCATCTGCGTAAGCGCTATTAAACTCATAACGGTGACGGTGACGCTCTGTAATATCCGTTTTACCATAGATTTTATAAGCTAACGTATCTGGCCTAATATTACATTTCCAAGCACCAAGACGCATGGTCCCACCTTTATCAGTAATTGTTTTTTGTTCTTCCATTAAGTTTACAACTGGATGCTTAGTCGCTTCATTCATCTCAGTAGAATTTGCGTCAGCATAACCTAGAACATTTCTTGAATATTCAATCACTGCCATTTGCATTCCCAAACAAATCCCGAAGAATGGCATTTTATTCTCACGTGCATAACGCACGGCTTCAATCTTACCTTCTATACCTCTTTCACCAAAACCCGGCGCAACAAGAACAGCGTCTAGATCTTTTAATTTTTCAGCTACATTTGAAGCATCAATATGTTCTGAATGTATTGAAATAACATTTACTTTAGTTTCATTAGTAGCTCCTGCATGAATAAAAGCCTCTAAAATTGACTTGTAACAATCTTGCATTTCTACATATTTCCCAATCAAACCAATATTTACAGTATGTTTAGGATTTTTTAATCTTTTCAAAAAAGTATTCCAAGTTTTTAAATCTGGAGCTGATTTTTTAGGCAAGTCTAATTTCTTTAAAGCCACTAAGTCTAATCCTTCTTCAAGCATTAAATTAGGTACTTCATAAATTGTATCTGCATCAATAGATTGAATTACAGCCTCTCTTTTTACATTACAAAACAAAGCCAATTTATTACGAATTTCATCTGAAATTTCGTGCTCTGTTCTACAAACTAAAATATCAGCTTTAATTCCGCTTTCCATTAAAGTTTTCACAGAATGTTGTGTAGGTTTTGTTTTTAACTCACCCGCAGCAGCTAAATAAGGCACTAATGTTAAATGAATAACAATAGCATTATTTTCACCCATATCCCAAACTAATTGACGAACAGATTCAATATATGGTAATGACTCAATATCTCCTACAGTCCCACCAATCTCAGTAATCACAATGTCATAATCACCTGATTTACCAAGTAATTGCATTCTGTCTTTAATTTCATTAGTGATGTGAGGAACTACCTGTACCGTTTTACCTAGAAATTCTCCTCTACGCTCTTTTTCAATAACCGAAAGATAAATTCTTCCTGTAGTTACATTGTTAGCTTGAGAAGTAGGTACATTTAAAAAACGCTCATAATGACCTAAATCTAAATCAGTCTCAGCACCGTCATCAGTCACATAACACTCCCCGTGTTCATAAGGATTTAATGTTCCTGGATCAACGTTTAAATAAGGATCGAATTTTTGAATTGTCGTCCTGTACCCTCTTGCTTGTAATAATTTTGCTAAAGATGCTGCTATAATCCCCTTCCCTAAAGAAGAAGTCACACCACCGGTAACAAAGATATATTTTGTTTGATTCATTATGTTGTTGTTTGTATTGTAGTTGTGTAAAAAACTTGGCAAAAATACGATTATAAATTGAGAATATGCTAATTTAAAAAAGAGATAATTTAGAAAATTGTCAATTGATTAACGAACAAGTTTTGAGGTAAATAGCAATTATTTACTTTCACTAAAGCCCTTTGGGATATCTTTTTTTAATATTCCGAATCAATTCTTCTAATCCGTTTAACTTCAACTCATAGATTAATCGCAATTGATCTCCTAAAACACCATTAGGAAATCCTTTATTATGGTACCACACGACATAATACTCTGGTAAATCTATAAGAAAACGCCCCTCGTATTTACCGAAGGGCATTTTTGTATGTGCTAATTTTATTAATTCCTTTTGATTTTGATCCATTGTTATTTATAAAAAACAAGAATCAACAAACAATAAAGTCACTACTTCTTGTTTCTCAATTCTTGTTGTTAATTCATATTATTTCCAGTTGAAAGAAATTCGCTTTTCGATATCTAGATGTAAACTTAAAAAAACAGGACAGGTCAAAGCGGCTCTTTCAAGAATTGCTCTATTTTTTGGATCATTGGTTCCAACCAAATTAAAAATAATTTCAATAGCTCCTATTCTTCTAGGCTCAGCGTTCATTATTTTAGTTACTTCAGCAGTAGTACCAGCCATCTCAACCGATAAATCACCTGCTTTTATTCCCATGATAGTCATCATACAACTTGCTAATGCATTCGCTACAGTGTCAGTAGGTGAGAAAGCTTCGCCTTTTCCATTGTTATCTAAAGGAGCGTCTGACATTATTTCACTTCCTGATGAAACGTGAATTGATGATGTTCTTAAACCACCTAAATAAGTTACTTTTGAAGTCATTATTTAGCTTCTTTTATAATTAAGTCCGTGTCATAATACATGATAAACACCCCTTTATTAGTGTATCCACCATCTTCTTTTTTATAATATTCAAACTTATTTTCTACTAATTCAGTTGCAGCAACTTTTACAGTTTGCTCAAATTTTACATTTTGAACCAATCGCATCATTGTATCAAAGGTAACGTCAAAACCACGAGTAGCATAATCACTAGGATAAATATTATTTGCGCTTTTAAATTTTTTATCAAAAATAGCAGCTTCAGGAGTAACGCAGTCGCGAATTACCGAAGGATACATCAGCTTTAACTTCGTTAAGTTTGAGAATTTTATCTCTTCAAAATCCAGTGTTTCATTAGGCTCTAAAATCACTAATTGTACTTGATAAGCAGGCATTGCACTTATCATAGCAGCAATTGTTGTTTTAATCATCCAAGTATTAGCTGTCTCCATGACAACATAATTCATACGGTCTTTCACCAACATTCCTTTTAAACTTTCTGCAGACACACTACCGTCCTCTTTAAAAGCCACTAGAGGAACATTTTTTTGATATTCTCTTAGATATTTAAGAATAGATTCTTTCTTTTTATCAACAACAGCCATTATATTTCCGTTTTGAGCACGCATATAGTCAAACATTGTCCCCTTAACAACTTCATTTGAAGGTACCGCTTGATATAAATTTGCATAAGCGTTACCTACATCTTTAGAAAGTGGCGATATAACTGGGACATTATTCAATGCTACTGCTTGAGCAGCTACTTCGGCATTACTTTGATAAAAAGGCCCTACGATAGCATTAGCATTTTGTAATTTATTATCTCTAATTACAGCCGCAACATTAGAGCTGTTTTTACTTTCTTGAGAATCATAAATTTCTACATCAATAGGAAGACCTAATGTTTTAGCTGAATCAATGGCAATTAATGCACCCGCATAAAAATCAAGAGTCATGTTTAAAAACTTATCTTTTTTCAATCTACTGTAAGCTGAATTTACGGTATCTCCTTCAATTTTTGAAACATTAAAAGGTAGTAATAACACCATTTTTTTACGCTTCCCTTCAGCAATATTTTTACTTAAGGAAACATATTCCTTTTTTTCTTGAATAACGGCAGCAATTTTTGAAGGTACTTTTAAAAGCATACCAATATCAACTCCATTATTTAATTCTGGATTTAGCTTTATTAACTCTTCTTGCGAAATATCAAACATTTTTGAAAGACTATAAAGTGTTTCTTTTGGCTGAACTTCATATGCGATATAACTAACTACAGTATCTTTTGCAATAGCGGCATTTTTTAAATCTGTAATTTCCTCTTTTGCTACAGCCTTAACTTCATTTATAGTTTGTGAAGGATTGCCTTTGATTAATAATTTATATCCAATAGGTAAGTTATCTACAACCTCAGGGTTGCGCTGTTCAATTTGTTGAATTGTAACTCCATATTGTCGCGCTATAGAATACTTAGTTTCCTTAGGTAATACATCATGATATACCGCTTGTTCTTGTTTCGTAGTCTCTTTTTCTACTTTTTTAACAGCAGCTTTAGTAGGATGTTTTGAAGGAATAGTCAAAAGCATTCCTATTTTCAATCCATCAATTTCAATATCTGGATTTGCTTTTTTCAAGTCGGCATCAGAAATTTTATATTGTTTTTCGATCCCGTATAGTGTTTCCTTAGCAATAACCATATGTGTTATTGATCCAGAAGAAGGAACAGTTTTCACCTTTTGCACACTTACACCAGCCTCTTTTTTATTAGGGATCAACAAAACCGTATTCAATTTTAGTCCGCTTTGTGCATCTGGATTTAATTGATAAATATCAAACGGTGTAATTTGATATTTCTGTGCAATTTGATTGATTGTCTCCCCTTTCTCTACTTTATGAGTTAAGGTTTTGTTTTGCGAGAAAACAGTTCCGGCAAAAAACAAAAATGTAGCACAAGTAGCAAAAAAATATTTCATTTTATTTATTTAAAAATTATTAAGTCAAAGATAAGAAAACGGTATCAAATTTTATTCCAAAAACTTGATACCGTTTATAAAATTAAGGAAATTCGAGATCAAAAAACCTTATATATAACTAAAAATTTATTATTCCCATTCAATAGTCGCTGGTGGTTTAGAGCTAATGTCATATACTACTCTATTTACTCCTTTTACTTTATTTATAATGTCATTTGAGATTTTCATTAAAAACTCATAAGGTAAGTGCACCCAGTCAGCCGTCATTCCGTCAGTAGATTCTACCGCACGTAGCGCAACCACTTTTTCATAAGTACGCTCATCCCCCATTACCCCTACACTATTTACAGGAAGTAATATTGCTCCTGCTTGCCAAACTTTATCATACAATCCCCAAGATTTTAATCCATCAATAAACACAGCATCTACATCTTGTAAAATTTGCACTTTTTCTGGAGTGATATCTCCTAAAATACGAATTGATAATCCTGGACCTGGAAAAGGATGTCTTCCTAATAGTTCAGGATCAATTCCTAATGAAGCCCCTACTCTACGTACTTCATCTTTAAAAAGCATGCGAAGAGGTTCTACAATTTTTAATTTCATGTAATCAGGCAAACCACCTACATTATGATGTGATTTTATAGTTGCTGACGGTCCTTTTACAGAAACCGACTCAATAACATCCGGATATATCGTTCCTTGAGCTAACCACTTTACGTCTTCTATAAGATGTGATTCATCATCAAAAACTTCGATAAAAACTCTTCCTATAATTTTACGTTTTGTTTCAGGATCACTTACTCCCGCTAATTCAGATAAAAAACGATCTCCCGCATCTACTCCTTTAACGTTTAAGCCCATTCCCTTGTACTGATCTAGCACACTTTGATATTCGTTTTTACGAAGCAAACCATTATTTACAAAAACACAATACAAGTTTTCACCAATAGCTTGATGTAATAAAACTGCTGCTACAGTAGAATCTACTCCACCAGAAAGTCCTAAAACAACTTTATCGTTTCCTACTTTCTCTTTTAACTCAGCAACCATTTCTTCAACAAAAGCATTTGGTGTAAATGTTTGTGGAACTTCGGCAATTTTCACCAAGAAATTCTCTAACATTTTTGAACCATCTGTGGTGTGAAAAACCTCTGGGTGGTATTGAATCGCATAAGTAGTTTCGCCTTCTATTTTATAAGCAGCAAATTCTACATCATGAGTACTCGCTAGTTTTACCCCATTAGTAGGCAAAGCTTTTATACTATCACTGTGACTCATCCAAACTTGACTATTCACTGAAACATTTTCAAAGAATATCTCGTCTTCTTTAATAAAAGACAAATTAGCTCTACCATATTCTCTAGTATTTGATGCCGCTACTTCTCCACCGCTAAAGTGAGCTAAGTATTGTGCGCCATAACAAACCGCTAGTAAAGGCAATTTTCCTCTAATTTGAGATAAATCAGGATGGGGAGCATCTTCTCCACGAACAGAAAAGGGGCTTCCACCAAGAATTACGGCTTTATAACTGGATAAATCACTAGGTATGTGATTATAAGGGAAAATTTCGCAGAATATATTTAATTCGCGAACTCTACGCGCAATAAGCTGAGTGTATTGCGATCCGAAATCTAAAATAAGTACGTTGTGTTGCATGCGCAAAAATACTTTTTATATTTTGAATTGGAAAATTGAATTTTGAAAAAATTGAATTTTTTTTCCAACACAAGGTTTTAAGTAAAAAACAAGTGTTAAACAACTGAAATTCATTACAAAAAACAAAACCGCTAACAAGTTCTAATACTAATTTAGCAACACGACTTAAGCACTATTATTAAAAAGACTACTTTTGTAAAATAAAAATTTTTATTAACAATTGCTTAAACAGCTCAAAATCATATTATGAAAATAAAAAATTACGCAATAACTCTCCTTTTACCCTTATTTGTAATTTCATGTAGCATTGTAGACAAACTGTTAACCTTTACAATCTCTAACAGTACTAGCATACAAATTGACAGTAACCTACCTCTAGGAACACCTTTTGAAATTAGCACTCCTGATATTACAACCAATTCAAGTAGTGAATTTGAAAACAATAAAACAAAAGCTAACTTAGTAAAAGAAGTTAAACTTAAAGACTTAATTCTTACTATAACAGATCCATCTGATAAAAGTTTTAGCTTTTTAAAATCAGTTCATTTGTACATATCTACAGATGCAAATGACGAAATTGAATTGGCTTATTTAGACAATATAAATACTACTGATAATACTATACAATTAATTTCTACTGAGGCTAAACTTGACAAATACATCAAAGCTTCAAGTTATAAAATTCGCACAGAAGCAGTTTTAAAAGAAACCGTTACTAAAGACGTAACTATAAAAGCTGACATGAATTTTAGAGTTACTGCTGATCCTTTTTAATTAACAATTACTCTTTAACTAAAATTATTGTCGCTTTAAATCCAGTACCTAGGTTCCATTGACTAGCAGATATTAATCCTCCTTTGTCATCATAAACCTTAAATTCAGCGGTATTAGGCCCTGAGCTTCCTTGATTTAAAGCTTCAAAGTCAATTTTATTGAACCCTTTTTGTAATTCAATCTCAAAACCTTTAAACTCACTATCAAGATTCACTTGGTACTGAATCACTTTGTCATTTAGATATACTCTAATTTGATCCCCATCAACATACGCAGCATCACGATACAATACTTTTGCCGTTGTTGAATTTGTTTTAAAATCACCAAGATTTTGATTCTTTCTATAAACAATAGCTTCTGGATTATCTTCTTTCTTATTTAATTTCTCAACAATAGCATCGCCTGGATTTACAAAATCGTTTTTAGGAGTCATCGTCATTTGAGCGGGTTTTCCTATTTGAAAATTAGTACTTGGCGGTGTAAAAGGATCTGGTTTTTTAAAAACATTGGGCGCTACAATAACCGGAGGTTCATTAGTTGGCGGAATCGTTTTTTTAGCCTTATAACCATTATCAACTGGTGGAATAGCTTTAAATTTACTGCTAAACTCGTTCTGAGAATACCCCATTGCGGTTGTACCTATTAGTAGAATTAAAAAAAGTATTCTTTTCATGATGCTTTATATTGAATGGTATTGAACTATTTTTTTTTTAAAAATAAAAAACCAAAATTATATATCAACAAATCCACATATAATTTAACTTACTATTATAACAGTCTTTTTTAGTGATTATTATTCCCTGATTGTAAAGTCAAGCTAAATAATGCTATTAAATCAACCCGCAGAATAACAAATCGTTGTTGTTTTTTTCCTAAATTGCAAAAAATATACCAAAATTGTTTTTGAATCAATTTGCTTTAAAATAAGCTAAAATAAAACACAATGAAAAGAGAAAACATACTTACTGGATCACCCTGGGAAGACAAAATGGGTTATTGCCGTGCTGTAAGGATTGGCAACATTGTAGAAGTTTCTGGAACAGTTGCTATTGTTGACAATGACAAAGTAAAAGCTACTGATGCCTATGCACAAACTTTAAATATCATGGAACGAGTAGCTGTAGTTCTTGAAGATTTAAACGTAAGCATGAAAGATGTCATTAGAACAAGAATCTTCACAACAGATATTACTAGTTTTGAGGCTGTCGCCAAAGCGCATTCTGTCTACTTTAAAGACATCAAACCTACAACAGGTTTTTACGAAGTAAGTAAATTAATTGCACCCGAATATCTTGTAGAAATAGAATTCACGGCAGTAATAGCATAAAAATAATATAAAGGATTGTAAATACTCCTTTAAAATAACAAGATTACAATTCTTGTAAACTAACAAATGAATTTACTTAAAATAAAAAACACCCTTTTATCAGTCTTTAAATGGCTACTTATTTGTGCATTGATAGGCTTTTTCTCAGGATCAGCATCCGCTTTTTTACTTGTTTCGCTTGAGTGGGCGGCAACAATTAGAGCCAATACTATTTGGATTATTTGGCTGCTGCCAATAGCTGGTTTACTGATAGGCTTGAGCTACTATTATTATGGAGCAGTTGCTATAAGAGGCAATAATTTACTCTTAGAAGAATACGATAAGCCAAAAGCAAAAATTCCTTTTATAATGGCACCTTTAGTGCTTTTTGGAACGATTGCAACACATCTTTTTGGAGGTTCAGCAGGTCGAGAAGGAACTGCTGTACAAATGGGAGGCGCAATAGCAGACCAATTCACATCTCTTTTTAAACTAGACGGATCCGAAAGAAAAACAATTATCATATTAGGAATTAGTGCTGGTTTTGCTTCAGTATTTGGAACACCTTTAGCAGGTGCAATTTTTGCCTTAGAAGTAGTGTATTTTAGCAAAATCACTCTTAAAAGTACTATTCTATCTTTTATAGTTGCCTATTTTGCTTATTACACCGTCGACATTTGGCAGGTAAAGCACACACATTATGCTATTCCTAATGTACCTGATTTTAATTTTGAAATACTTCTTTGGATTATTCCAGTAAGTATCCTATTTGGTTTAGCTGCAATGTTATTTTCACGAAGTACGCATTATTGGGGTGCATTATTCACTAAAAAAATAAAATATGCACCATTACGACCTTTTATAGGAGGGGCCGTTTTAGCGCTTATTATTTACTTTATAGGAACTACAAAATATATTGGACTCGGAGTACCTATGATTGTTGAGTCTTTTTCTACTCCAAGCAACTATTATGATTTTTTACTAAAAATTCTTTTTACAGGGTTTACTTTGGGCGCAGGATTTAAGGGTGGCGAGGTCACGCCGCTGTTTTTCATTGGAGCCACATTAGGAAGCGCCTTGTCATTATTTATTCCGTTGCCTATTGCATTATTAGCTGGAATGGGGTTTGTAGCAGTTTTTTCTGGAGCCACACACACTCCTATTGCCTGCACAGTTATGGGACTCGAACTATTCGGGATTCAATCAGGTATCTACATAGGAACCGCTTGTTTTATTGCCTATTTGTCCTCTGGATCTGTAGGTATTTACCATGCTCAGATAGTTAAAGGCGCTAAATACCATTTATACGAAAAAATTAAAAGAAAAAAATTAGACCTTTTTTAACGCTAAAAAAAGGGTTTTATTTACAAATGAATTCCAACTTTACATTAAAAAAATGTAATTTCGCACACTATGAAAATACAAGACATTGAAGCTATCGCGTTGCTACTGGCAACACCAAAAAAAATTGTTATCATCCCTCACAGAAGCCCTGATGGCGATGCCATGGGGTCAACCTTAGGATTATACCACTTTTTATTAAAATACAATCACGAAGCAGTTGTGATTGCTCCTAATGAATTTCCAGATTTCTTGGCTTGGTTACCAGGTTCAGAAACAGTTAAAATATTTGAAAAAGATAAAGAAAACTGCACTAAAATATTGCAAGAAGCTGATTTAATTTTTACTCTTGACTTTAATGCTTTTCACCGCGTAGGTAACGAAATGGAGAAAGTATTAACCGAGTTAAAATCAACATACATTATGATTGATCATCATCAAAAACCTGATGATTATGCGGCTTACACTTATTCGGACACTGGTTTTGGATCAACCTGTGAAATGCTATATAACTTCATTAATTTTTTAGATAAAAAAAACGCTATTGATAAAACTATTGGTACTTGTATTT
Source organism: Flavobacterium sp. PL002 (assembly GCF_054165825.1). Lineage (NCBI taxonomy): Bacteria > Pseudomonadati > Bacteroidota > Flavobacteriia > Flavobacteriales > Flavobacteriaceae > Flavobacterium > Flavobacterium sp. PL002. The sequence goes on from NZ_CM135110.1 coordinate 459,151, forward strand.
ACACAGGAATCCTTACTGACTCTGGCTCTTTTCGTTTTCCAGGAACAACTGGTAATACCCATCGCATTGTAGCTGAATTAATAGATTTAGGTGTTGAAAATACTAAAATCCCAAATTTACTGTTTGAGAATAGTTCCTATCAAAGATTACAATTATTGGGACGAGCACTTCAAAACATGAAAGTCCTTGCCCATCATAATACTTCATACACGACACTTACTCAAGAAGAATTAAATTCTTTTGAATATGTAAAAGGAGATACTGAAGGAATTGTAAATTATGGTTTGAGTATAAAAGGAATTGTTTTTACAGCAATTTTCATTGAAAATACCGATGAAAAAATAATCAAAATATCGTTCCGTTCACAAGGAGATTTTGATGTAAATCAATTCGCAAGAGATCATTTTAATGGTGGCGGACATCGCAATGCTGCAGGCGGAAGATCAGAAGTTTCTATGGAAGAAACTATTGTTAAATTTGAAAATTTAGTAGCACAACTAACAATATAGTACATGAAATTTAAATCATCAATTGCAATTACAATACTTTTAGTACTCATCGTATCTAGCTGTAAACAACATCAGGAAGCAAGAAGACCTATCTCACATTCTTCAGGAGCTTTTATGAAAAAATCAATCATAAGAAATAAAAAGTTGGTTGCTTCAGAGGAGGATTTGATAAAAGAGGTAATAAAAAATAATCCTCAAGTAACTTATTTATCATCAGCAAAAGGATATTGGTATTCTTACGATACCAAAAACACATTAGATACATTAACACCAAAGAAAGGTGATGTAGCTTATTTTGATTACGAGATAAAAGACTTACATGGCAATGTTATTTATTCTGATCTTGAATTAAGACCACAAACTTATTATGTTGACAAGCAAGAAATAATGATGGGATTAAGAGACGCTATTAAATTAATGCATAAAACTGAGAAAGTAAACTTTTTATTCCCTTCTCACATGGGATATGGTTATCACGGTGATGATAAAAAAATAGGAACAAATCAACCATTAATAGTCACTGTAACTTTAAACGATTTCAAACCCGAAGCTAGTGCTAAGAAAAAAACAGTAGAAAAAACGGTTATTGCTCCTAATACAGCTACTCCTTCAGTTAAAAAAAATATTAATGAAATAACAATAAAACCTACAGTTACACCAAAAAAACCTACTACAAACCAACCCAAAGACACTTTAAAATAAGTTAACATTTTTTTAGATATGAAAAAAAGAATCCTATTTGTATTACTCGCAATCGTTAGTTTATCTTCTTGTAAAGATAATAACAGCAACCTTCCTGATGGTCTTTATGCAAAATTAGAAACTAGTAAAGGAGAAATCATTGTTGCTTTAGATTATAAAAGAGCACCTATTACTGTGGCTAACTTTGTTACTCTTGCTGAAGGTAAAAATGACTTTGTTACCAATAACAATCTTAAAGGAAAGCCCTTTTTTGATGGTTTAAAATTTCACCGTGTTATTAACGATTTCATGATACAATCTGGTGACCCTCTTGGAACGGGATCTGGTGATGGAGGTTATAAGTTTAAAGATGAATTCTCTGACTTAAGATTTGATAAAGGTGGCGTTCTAGCTATGGCTAATAACGGTCCTGAAACAAACAGCAGTCAGTTTTTCATTACACATGTTTCAACACCTTGGTTAGATGGCAAGCACACTATCTTTGGTCATGTTGTAGAAAAAGGTATGGAAGTAGTTAATAAAATTCAACAAAATGACTACATCAATAAAGTAACAATTATCAGAAATGGTGAGGCGGCAAAAAAATTCAATGCTGTAAAAACGTTTTACGATTACTTCTCTGTTGAATCAGAAAATCAAAAGAAAAAATTAGCTGCTGATGCAGAAAATAAAAAAGTTTACGACGAGAAATATAAAGACGTTCGTGAAGACAAAGTAAAGTATTTTACTGCTTTAAAAAGTAAAGTTTCAAAAACTTCTACGGGTCTTCAATATGTAATTACTAAAAAAACAGCTAATAAAAAACCAACCAAAGGAACACAAGTATTCATTCATTATGCTGGATTCCTAGAAGATGGCCAACTTTTTGATAGTAGTATTGAAAATGTAGCGAGAACTTTTGGGAAATTTGATCAAAATAGAGCTGCTCAAAATGGATACCAACCAATTGCTTTTCAAGCGGGACGTAAAGAAGGTATGATCCCTGGTTTTATTGAAGGATTAGAGAAATTATCTTATGGCGAAAAAGCAATATTATTTATTCCTGCACATTTAGCTTACGGTGCTGGTGGCGCTGGAGATGTTATTCCGCCTAATGCTAATATTATATTTGAAATAGAATTGATGGAAGTGACTCCACAATAAATTATAATTAATTATTTTTAAACTCATAATAATGAAATTAAGATTATTAGGTCTTGTATTTTTAGCAATAGTAAATATGCAAGCACAGGTTACAAAAAAAGTAGCTACAGGTAAAGCAGCTGCTAATTCAGTTGTAAAAAACGAGAAAGATGCTGATGGTATTTTTGCAACAATTTCTACTAATAAAGGAGATATTCTACTTGTTTTAGAATATCAAAAAGCACCTATTACTGTAGCTAACTTCATCTCTTTAGCCGAAGGAAAAAACATTTTTGTTACTGATGCTAAATTAAAAAACAAACCGTTTTATGATGGTTTAAAATTTCATCGTGTTATTAACGACTTTATGATTCAAACTGGAGATCCTCAAGGAAACGGAACCGGTGGATCAGGATATGCTTTTAAAGACGAATTTACTGATTTAAAATTCGATAAAGGTGGAATTCTTGCTATGGCAAATTCAGGACCTGCAAGTAACTCCAGTCAATTTTTCATTACGCACAAAGACACGCCATGGCTAGACAATCGCCATACTATTTTTGGTCATGTTATAAGCGGAATGGATGTTGTTAATAAAATTTTGCAAAATGATGTAATGACTAAAGTTACCATTACGCGCAAAGGTTCTCTTGCTAGAAAATTTGATGCTCCTAAAGTTTTTGAAACTTACTTTAATAATAAAGCAGAAGACGCAAAAAAAGAAGCGGTATTAGAACAAGAAAAACAAAAGAAAGAAGCAGCACTTGAACTTGAAAAAGAAAAAGCTTATAAGGAAAAATTCGCTCCTGTAGTTGCGGCAAAGTTAGCTTACTTTACTACTACTAAAACTAGCGCGACAACAACTGATTCAGGGTTGACATATAAAATCATCCAAAAAGGAACAGGAGTTAAACCAGTAGACGGAAGTACTTTTTACTTTCATTACGCAGGTTACTTTGAAGACGGAAACTTATTTGACAGTAGTTATGAAGATGTAAACAAAACTTACGGAAAGTTTGACGAAAAAAGAGCCGCATTAAACGGTTACAATGCTTTCCCTTTTCAAGCTGGACGTAAGGAAGGCATGATCCCTGGTTTTATAGAAGCATTAAGCTTAATGTCCTACGGAGATAAATTAATCGCTTTTATTCCTGCTAAATTAGCATATGGAGAAAGAGGCGCTGGAGGTGTAATTCCCCCTAATGCAGATTTGATTTTTGAGTTAGAGCTATTTGATAAACAACCCGCTCCTAAACAATAACTATCTTTTACTACTATATAAAAAACCCGATATGTATCTTTACATATCGGGTTTCTTGTTACTAATTATTTAGTAGTAAGCTGATTAATGTTTTTAATACCTTACTATTTATAGAACATTCTAATTTTAAGTTTGAACGGAGTCGAAAACCATTAGTGCATTTCGACTGCTCATGATTTGATAAGAATTAAGTTGTACTAGAATTAGTATAACTTTAATTATTTTTTACTGAATTTCCAGTCAAATTGATCTTTATCATTGATGATGGCACCAATTTCGAATTTCACAACCTCATCAAATTCAGTTTGTAAAATAAACCAGTTGTCTTCATTAAAATAATTTTCAAAAGTATCAAACTCTTCTTGTGTAAATTTAGCAACACCTTTTCTAGACAGCTCTTTCTTAATTTCTTTGATTTGTTTTCCAATAACTTTATTATCGAATAATTCTAAATCAGGGCTTGATGCTACCATGTAACCTAACTTAAGCTCCTCTTCTTGATAAAATGTTAATCGGATTTTTTGTGCATTGTAAGCAAAAATAACATTATCATCTTCATCTTTATAATTTCTATCTGGCTTACCATAAACAGCAATTACATCGTTTTGCTTCATTCCGAAAATGAGTTTATCTATTCCGTTTTTTAAATTTATTTTCATCTTTTGCTTTTTTTTTCTAATTTGGTTTTATTCAACACCCCAAATACAATTGTATTTTCTATTGAAAGCTGAGTCATTTACTCGACTGCAAAGTTCGTAAAGTTTTTCACAAATACGATATATAATTAATCAAATAATCACTGTATGATGGTGCTACAAATATAGTTTTGAAATAAATGATTTTTTAAAATGCTTATACTAATGAAGCTTTTATTTTTTGCTTTACTGACTCAAACCAATCCTTTTTTAAAATACTGAGTACAATACTATCACGTCTTATTTCGCTACCATGAGTAGGCATGTGATTGCGCAACACTCCTTCAACTACACATCCAATGCTTTTCATTGCAGCAATACTTCTAGTATTACTATTATCTGCTCTAAACTCCACTCTTTCCATATTTAAGCTCTCGAAAGCATATTGTAGTAATAAAACTTACAGTGTTTATTTAAACCTGTTCCTCTAAATTGTTCGCCATACCAAGTAAAACCTAAAAGCAATGTTTTATACTGAAAATTAATCTCATAAAACCGCGTGCTTCCTGCGTAGGAATTTGTTCTTTTATCAAAAACAATAAAAGGAAACTCACTTTCATTGTCTCTTCCTTGTACAGCTGATTTTAAATATTGTGTTAAATTTTCTTTACCGTTTGCTCTAACTAAAGAATAAAACCACGTATCAGGTTCGTTTATAGAAAAAGGAAGCAGATTATCAAAGTCGGTTTCTTGAAGCGGACGTAGTATAACCACATCGTCCTCAAGAATAGTGTTTTGCATGAAATTAAAATCCATTTTATATATTGTTTAGTTTTACAATAATACTCATTTTTATCAATAGCATTAAAGAAAAAAAGAGACACTAAAGGAATAAATTACTTTATTCACCTAATGTCTCTTTCTACATAAATAAAACTAACTATTCGCTCATTTCATCATATCGTTCTGGAACTTGTGGATCGTATAAAGGACATTTAAATTCGTCCATGATATCTACCAATTTGTCCATTGTTTTGCCTTCAGTTCCATAGCAATCAATCTGTATACTTTGCGGTGTAGTTCTTACATGAAATGCACCTACTCCAGCTGTATTTTTCCAACTCGTATCATCTACTTTTTCCCATTTAGAAAAAACAGAAGCTATTCTATTTAAAATCACTTGAACAGGTAGTGCTTCTAAACCTTCAATTGTAGGTTCGACTTCTAATGCTTCATAAACCTCTTGATGATTGAGATAAACTCCTTCAAGGTATTTCCAAAAAAGTAATTCGTACATGGGTTTTATTTTTTAGCCCCGGTAGTAGCGGCATCCTTTTTATCTTGAATATTTTTCAGGATTCTGAAACATATTCAAGATAAAAAGATATAGCGTATAACGGGATTAGCTCCTAAAAATATAGCTGTTATTAATATTCAAAAGTACCGTATTCACTTGTTATCGTTAATTTCTTAGCATCGGCTGCTGCGACTCTTCCTACGATTTGAGCATCAACATTAAATGATTTTGAAATAGCGATAATATCCTGCGCAATCTGCTCTGGTACGTAAAGTTCCATACGGTGCCCGCAATTGAATACTTGGTACATTTCTTTCCAATCAGTTTTTGATTGCTCCTGAATTAACTGAAACAAAGGCGGGACTGGAAATAAATTATCTTTTATGATGTGTAACTTTTCTACAAAATGTAAAATTTTTGTTTGTGCTCCACCACTACAATGCACCATTCCGTGAATTGATTCTGAGTTATATTTATCTAAAATTTTCTTGATAATAGGCGCATAAGTTCTAGTAGGCGAAAGTACCAATTGACCTGCATCAATAGGACTATTAGGCACGGCATCAGTCAATTTTACCTGACCTGAATAAATTAATTCTTCAGGAACAGCTGCATCAAAACTTTCTGGGTATTTAGTAGCCAAATATTTCTCAAAAACATCGTGACGTGCCGATGTTAAGCCGTTACTACCCATTCCGCCATTATAGCTTTTCTCATAAGTTGCTTGACCAAAAGAGGCCAAACCTACAATAACATCACCTGCTTTAATGTTAGCATTATCAATCACTTTAGAACGTTTCATGCGTGCAGTAACGGTAGAGTCTACTATTATTGTGCGAACAATATCTCCTACATCAGCTGTTTCTCCTCCTGTTGAATGTATGCTTACGCCAAAGGAATCTAATTCTTTTATTAACTCCTCGGTACCATTGATAATGGCAGAAATAACCTCAGCGGTAATTAGGTTTTTATTTCGACCAATTGTTGATGATAGTAAAATATTATCTGTAGCACCTACACACAATAAGTCATCAATATTCATAATCAATGCATCTTGCGCAATTCCTTTCCATACTGAAACGTCTCCTGTTTCTTTCCAATACATATAAGCTAAAGATGATTTTGTACCTGCACCATCAGCATGCATAATAAGACAGTAATCCTCATCCTGGGTAAGGTAGTCTGGAACTATTTTACAAAAGGCTTGAGGAAACAATCCTTTGTCAATGTTTTTTATGGCATTATGCACATCTTCTTTTGATGCCGACACACCTCTAAGTGCATATCGTTTGCTAGTATCTGAACTCATTTAGTATAGTTGTGTAAGTCGCTAATCAGCAACTGGGTTGTTTGGCAAAGGTAAATATTTTTTTTGGGTTATTAAGCATTGCTTATCTGTAAGAATTGGGGTTTAATACTATAAATAAGTGCTATATAATATAAAAAGCACCTGTTTAAATAGGTGCTTTTAGGTATTCTTGACAATTTTTATTTATTATTCCCAATCAGGCATACTTGCATCTGTAAATAATATAGTCCTTGAAGCTCCTGAGCTATTGACTGATGGTGTAAATTTGATAATATTTTTTGTTGATAATCCATCATTTGAAGTATTCATAAAAATTAATTCTGCTTCATTAGGAGAATAACGCACATCTAAATCTACTGTTCCTATAGGTTTTTCTATTCCTATTTCAGTTGTTACTCCGCTACTGAATTCATATTGAAACACTCGAGTATCTAACTGTCTGTAATTAGCATTTTCATATCCTGACACATCTCTAGTGTAAATTACTTTTTGTCCCGTTACTGAAAAATTTAAACCTCCTACAGCTCCAAGAAAATTTGAAAGTACTTGATCAACCACAACACCTGAAGTATTTATCACAAAGACTTCAACATTATAACCACTTGCATCATTAACTTTCAAAGCAATTTTAGTTCCATCATTACTCCAGTCACATTCTGATATAAATTTTCCGCTTGTAGTTTGGTAAATCTTAGTTAAACCACTACCGTCTTTATTAATACGGTACAATTTATCAAAAGATGGATATATAATTTGACTCCCCGAAGTATTCCATGAAAAATTAAGCAACTCAGAGTTAAAACCTGCAATAGGAACCGAGTTTGTAATTTTTAAAACCCCTGATCCATCTGGATTCATAGTATAAATATGATTTTGAGCACCGCTAGATCTAATAAATGCTACTTTATTGGCTTGATTATTTTTCCTTGGTCTCCAGCTGTTCAAACTTAAACTAGTTAGTTGTTGTTTATTGCCATTATCATCACCCGAATAAATAACGTTATTATCATTAATTTTCTTTACAAATAGAAAACGAGTATTTGGAAAAGCAAGTGTCGTAAAAGATTGTACTGCACTTAAAACTGGAGGATTTATTCCATCAGTTGCTGAAACTTGCCAATAGTACTTTGTATTATAGGACAGTTCTTTTAGAGTATAACTTGTATCTGTAATATCCGAATATACGATTACTTCATCACTGCTACTTTTCCTTAGTGTAATTTCATACTTTAAGACATCTTTATCAGGATCAGTTGCTGTCCAACTTAAACCTAATTCTAACGCCTGATTGTTCACATTATCTAGTGGAGCAACAAGCGCAGGTGCAACCGGTGGTTTATTATTTGTTGTTGATAATTTTAATTCGAATACAACATTAGTTGTTTTGTCAACATTGATAGTAGCCGATTCAAATTTTGACAAATAGCCTTCTTTTTGTGCTTCAAAAGAATAATCACCAACTTTTATATTAGGAATTGAAAATTTGCCTTCTTCATTTGTAAAAACAATACTAGAATTTGGACTTGAAAAAACCTTTACATTAGCAATAGGCAGAAAATCTACAGCGCTAACCACCTTACCTTCTATAGCACCAAATTCTTCACCAGCAAATTTTTCCTCGCTACAAGAGCAAATTATTAATAAAAGAAAGCAACTAATTTTAAGATAAATATTTTTCATCATTTTTAATTATTGTTTATTGAAAAGGCTATGTTTTTGAGAATTATATTCTATTTATTTCCCAGAAACTGTATTCTTTTTATTTGGAAAATAATAAGTTAAACCCAAACCAAATCTGTAATAAAAATCATCTCTTACTCCTCTTTTTATATAATCTATATTGTCACTAAAATTCAAATTATGTTCTCCATAAATTTTAATTCCTATATTATCCGAAGCCATATATTCAAAACCTCCTCCATACTGCACTTTTACATGTTGATTTTCGAATTTGCGATTCATTCCATAACCTCCTCCTGCAAAAATATATGGTGTAAGTTTGTCTTTTGGCAAGAAAATAAATTCGGCATTAAGATCAAACGTTGCGTATCCTACATCTATAAGGTTTTTATTAGCAAGTTCTATAACATTTGTAGAAGCACTCAAATTAAATGAAGGTGAAAAAAAATATTTCAAAGCACCACGCCCCATAGGTCGCACTAACGGACTTTCATAATCTCCATCCATTAACGTTGCTCCTCCTGCAATTTCTATAGCGAAACGCGATCTCCTCTCTTTTAATTCTCTATTATATATTGCCGTTACATCAGCTTCTTTATTTTCTTCTTCATATTTTAAAAGCAAAGAGTCAATCTCAGGTTTAGGGGCATCTGCTTCCCAAATTCCTTCCTTAATTCCTTCTAAAACTAAAGTAGCAACTGCTTTTTCTATAGCCTCTGTAACTGCCATTTGTACGGGTTCATTAGTTGTATATCCAGTTTCGACTTCTAATAATCTTTTAAAACTCACATATTTAAAAAGACTCTGATCAATAGCTTGTGAAAGTATTGTTTTTGAAATATAAACTGATTTCAAAATTTTACCATTGGCAGTAGAAACCATTCTTAGATAAATAGTAACTCGGTCTTGCCTGTATTTTATAGCACCACCCGTACCAAAATATCTTGCTCCAAAACCTCCTGTAATAATATTAGTATCGTACGAAATAATTCCGCCTTCAAGCAAAACTCCAGCATAAAGCAAAGGAGTTATTTGCGGTACATTAGGATCAGCGTCTTTTGTATATTCTTGTCTTGTAGAGCGAATCAAATTTCTTTCTTGCAGAAGGTTTCCTATATTTTCCCTTTCGATAGGTACAAACCATTTTGAATCCTCTAGAGCTTTAATTAATATCGAAGTAGCCCCTTGCGTTACCGCAGTGCTAAAATTACTTCCATTTTCAGAAGGCTTATACTGTCCTGTTTGATCCCTAAATTTATAAAGTCCTACAACAATAGGCTCTTTAGGTTTAGGCAATTCTTTTAGTAATGTTGTTGCAGGTGTACTCTCGCCAATAACCGCTTTTTCAACTCCTGTAGGTTGATTATAGTAAGCTCCGCAACTAGAAATAATAAAAAATAGCAATAGGATAAAGTAGTTATATAATCTCATATTATTGATTTGGTATGATTACTTGTGTTTGCTCACCCGTTTTGGTATCTAATATATCAACTGTTAATCCTCCCGAAGAAGGATAAACCTCTACAGAAAGGCTTCCAAAAACGTAACTCCCAGCAGATATTCCTTCTGTTCCAAATTGTTGTGTGAATAAAGACCTTGAAACGGAACTCAGTAACTGTGAATTCAAATCCTTTGTGAACTGCTCTAATTCAGTCAGCTCTGTAGCTTGAGTGCTTGTATCTTTAAATTTATTTTGAGATTCTGCTGAACTAATCATCCACTGATAATTGAAGGTATCACCTCCAAAAGCTGGATTTTTAGGTTTATAAACTAAATCCTGAGCAAATATTGATAGTGAGAATAAAAATATTGATAAAGAAAATAAGAGTTTCATAATTTCTATGTTTAATTAGTATTGAGTGAAATATTCACTTTTCTTTTCTAAATCTTTTAAATGCAGGTAGGTTTCATAAATTGCTTTTTTAGCCATTGTATCAAGATAATCCTCATCAGGCCGAGATAAAAATTCATAAACAAGCTCATTGTTTATACTTATCATAATTTTTGTATTCCTTGAAAAGCTGAATTCTTCATTTACTGCAACTATTTCTTTAGAATTTATTCTATATTCATTATAGAGATAATAATACAAATCATAGAAATCTTTACCCATTCTAGTTTTTGTCTCATCTGAAACGATTCCTCTGAGCTCAAAGCCATCAATTGGTAGTACTTCTACTTTTTTTTTTCATCACCAAAAACTACTCTATCTTTTCCAATGAGTTTTTTATTTTCATCATAAAAAAGTAACAACACAATTACTTCATCTCCATTACTCAAATTTACCTGAGTTGTAGATAGGTTTTTATATTCATTAGCCTTTAAACTAAACAAACCTTCTTGTACGTTATTAGAGGAATTGTTATTAGAATTATTTTTTTTTATAACTGTCGAAGTATAAGAAACACTTTGTACTATTTCGGTCAAATTTTCAGCTGTTCCAGTTATTTTAATAACCCCATCATTTTCTTCAAATTCTATTTTAGCTTTTACTTTTGTATTTGTCGTTTGAGAATAACACATTACCGTAAATAGAAAAACTACAATTCCATTAAATAAATTACTCCATTTCATTATTCATTTATTTATGATTAAAAATAAAAACAGCTGCTCCGTCCCCTTTTTGTATAACCTTCATATCTTTTGAAATGGAATTTTCTCCGTAGTTATGGATAGTCTGGTTATTTCCTTTTTGAATAAACTCTGTATTTACATCATTACTAGTCCTATATAGAGAAATATCTTTAATCGTATTATTTTGTCCCTCTTGAATCACTTTTTGTTTCAAGTCGTTAACTTGTTTATCTAATTGTAATCTATTTTCATCTCCTTTTTGTAAAACATCAAGAGCTAAAACTTTAGCCGATATTTTTACATTAATAGAGTTATAGCTACCGATTTGATTAATATTTAAATTTTCGTTTTGATAATAATCCTTTTGTAGATTATTTTTTTCATTTTTAAAATTAATCTGGGATATCAAATGAAACCTCATTTCTTTAGAAAAGTCACTTAAGGAACTTGTCTTTTCACTACCTATACCCTCCAAACTATTCTGACTAATAGCCATTTGAGAAAATGAAAACACAATTAAAAGTATGTATATTTTAGTTTTCATAATATTAGTTTAAAAAAAAAGAGGTAGTTCATTACTAAACTACCTCTTTTATATATTTAATTAATTAGTCTTGATGAACGTTTACTGAATTACTGTTTCCTGTTTGAGAAACAATACTCATTTGCAATCCGTTTTCTTGTACAACTCTACCAAAGTTATTATCACCAAGTTGAGCAATAGTAGACCAGTTATCATTTCCAGATTGTCTAGTTATAGCCTCATTTTTGTCTCCTGTTTGTGTAGCCCAAGCTTTGTTACGATTACCGTCCTGACTAGTTATTGCGCTATTTTTATCACCTGTTTGAGTAGACCAAGCTTTATTTAAATTACCTGTTTGAGTAGTTTTAGCATAATTATCCTCCCCATTTTGAGTTTGTCTAGCCATATTTCTGTTACCATCTTGACGAATAATAGCTTCACTTCCTTTAGCTAAGTTAGACAAAGTGCTTTGAGTTTGAAAAGCGGTGTTTTTATCCCCATCTTGTTTAACAAAAGCTGTGTTTCTATCAAAGCGTTGTGTTTGAGTAGACTCATTTTTAGAACCATCTTGTTTAGCAGTAGCTTCGTTTTTTTCAGCATAGCCTACACCTTGGTCAATTGTAGCTAAATTGAATTCATCTTTTTGCACAACTGTAGCAATATTTTTATCACCATGTGATCCAATAATAGCTTTTTGATTATCTCCAGACTGCTTAACATATGCCTCGTTTTTAAAACCTCCAAAACCAAAATTCATTCCGTCTTGAGTTACTTCAGAAACATGTTTGTCTCCTGTTTGCATAATGTTTGCTGAATTGCTGTTACCTGTTTCTGTAACAATACTGTAATTTGCTGCATAGGTAGAAACTGGAGCTCCTTGAGCCAAAACCATTGCCGATCCGAATAGCATCGCTGAGACGCTTAAAATTACTTTTTTCATAATAAATATATTTAATTGGTTATTAATACAAGTTATTATGTAGGTTTTAAAAAAGTTGTGGGGAAACTTTTTTATTTAATGTAGGCCTAAAAAAGTGATTTGGGAATCTCTCTCATTAATATCTCGTAAAACATTAAACATAATGATTAACTTTTTCCGAATTATTACATTTCAAAGATATAAAAGTATTCCAGAAAAGACACCCGTATAAATACTTGTTTTTCAAATAATTAACTATTTTTCGATAAAAAGCAATTCTAATCCGATGAAATGCATTTATTTAAAAATCATGTATAAGAAAACAATTACCTATCTACTATTGAGCAATAAAAACAAAGTTTATCACAACATTTACAATAAAAAAAATAAACATACTGCAATCATTATCACTATTAAACAAGTTATTGCCATTTAAACAAAAAATATAATCAATAATAATTATGTCTTAAACTACATTAAGATTCCCTTATGCATCAACCCGTAAATTTTTATAATAGTGAGCTAATATTAAGCAAATTAATTCCTAAAACTGATTTTATTAAAAACAAAAAAACCGCCTCAATAATGAAGCGGTTAAAATTATAAAGCTGTTTAAGAATTATTTTGTAAACAACAATTCTCTATATTTAGTTAAAGTCCATAATTCATTATCAACTAAAAGTTCTAATTTATCACAGTGCTCTCTAATTATTTCAAAGTAAGGCTTAACATTATCACAATAAGCCTCAGCCATTTCCTGAGCATCTGTTAAAACATTTGCTTTCTTTCTTTCATTAGTCATTTCAAGAACCTTAGAATTGATTCCTTCAATATGTTTAGAAATAGATTTTATGATTATGATTTGCTCTTTAGCAATTTTTTCAAAATCATCTCCAAAGATATCTTTCAATCCTTTTACGTTTTCAATTAGTGTGTTTTGGTAACGAATTGCTGTTGGTATTACATGATTTGTAGCAATGTCTCCTAAAACTCTTCCTTCAATTTGAATTTTCTTAGTGTACTCTTCTAATTCAATTTCATAACGAGCTTCAACCTCTATATGATTCATGATTCCCATACTAGAAAATAAATCTAAAGCTTGTTTTGATGCTCTTGCTTTCAAAGCTTGTGGAGTAGTTTTAAAATTACTCAAGCCTCTTTTAGCAGCTTCAATTTCCCAAGCTTCACTATATCCATCTCCTTCAAAAAGAATTTTCTTAGAATGCTTGATATACTCTCTTAAAACGTTGAAGATAGCATCATCTTTCTTCATGTCTTTTGTTTCGATCAATGAATCTACTTCTTTTTTAAAGTCTTTTAATTGTTTTGCAACAATAGTATTTAAAGTAGTCATCGCGTTAGAACAGTTTGCAGTAGAACCTACCGCTCTAAACTCAAATTTATTTCCTGTAAAAGCAAATGGTGACGTTCTATTTCTATCTGTATTATCGAGAATTACTTCTGGAATTTTACCAACTACATTTAGTTTTAGATCTGTTTTTTCTTCAGGAGATAATTTACCTGTAGTAACACCTTCTAACTCTTCTAATACTTTAGTCAATTGTGCTCCAATAAAAACAGAGATAATTGCAGGTGGCGCTTCATTAGCTCCTAATCTATGATCATTACTTGCTGTAGCAATTGCTGCTCTTAACAACGCTTCGTGATCATTTACCGCTTTAATTGTGTTAATAAAGAAAGCTAAAAACTGTAAATTAGTCATTGGTGTCTTACTCGGACTCAACAAATTTACACCAGTATCAGTAGCCAGCGACCAGTTATTATGTTTTCCTGAACCATTAACTCCTTTAAATGGTTTTTCATGAAGTAATACTTTTAAATCATGACGTTCAGCCACTTTTTGCATTACATCCATCAATAGACAGTTGTGATCCACAGCTAGATTTGTCTCTTCAAAAATAGGTGCAAACTCAAACTGGTTTGGCGCTACTTCATTATGACGTGTTTTAACTGGAATTCCAAGTAACATACATTCTTGTTCAAGATCTCTCATGTACGTTAACGCACGAGTAGGAATTGAACCAAAGTAATGGTCATCTAACTGTTGTCCTTTTGCAGATGTGTGTCCTAATAATGTTCTTCCAGTCATCATTAAGTCAGGACGAGACTCTGCTAACGATCTATCGATTAAGAAATATTCTTGCTCCCATCCTAGAGTTGCAGTAACTTTCTTTACATTTTTATCAAAATATTTACAAACATCAGTAGCTGCTTCATCAATTGCAGATAATGCTCTTAATAATGGAATTTTATTATCTAATGCTTCTCCTGTATAAGAAATAAAAACAGTAGGAATACATAAAGTTGTACCATATATAAACGCAGGAGATGTTGGATCCCAAGCGGTATACCCTCTTGCTTCAAATGTATTTCTAATTCCACCATTTGGAAAACTAGAAGCATCTGGTTCTTGTTGTACTAATTGTGCTCCACCAAATTTTTCTACTGGATCACTACCATCATAAGATGTTTCAAAAAAAGCATCGTGCTTTTCAGCTGTAGCACCTGTCAATGGTTGAAACCAGTGTGTATAATGAGTAACACCTTTTGCAAGTGCCCATTCTTTCATACCCATTGCGATATAATCAGCTAATTTTCTGTCAATTTTTGTTCCGTGCTGAATAGCACCTTGAACTCCTTTAAGAGCATCTGAAGTCAAATATTGCTTCATGGCCTTTTCATTAAAAACATTTGAACCGAAAATAGCAGATTTCCTGCCTGTTTCTTCAAATTGTACTGGTTTTCTAGTTGAAGCTTCTCTTAAAGCTTGGAAACGTATTGTTGACATAATTTTTTTTTTAATTAAACCCCCGTTAATAGAGTGCAAATATAGAATAATTATCACTTTAGATGAAATTTACCTCCTTTTTTTAAGGGTACATCTTCTAAAATTACACATTTATCAAAAACAACCGTCTTAATTACCAACCTACTCAATTTTATAGCTAAATTTTGCAATTATCGTATTCTGCTAATAATCAGAGTTAATTACTTGTCACGTATTAACTGTTCTAAGAATTATTTAGAAATTAGGAGTAAAAAATAATTTGTTTTTATAAATTA
This sequence comes from Flavobacterium sp. PL002, assembly GCF_054165825.1. Classification (NCBI taxonomy): domain Bacteria; kingdom Pseudomonadati; phylum Bacteroidota; class Flavobacteriia; order Flavobacteriales; family Flavobacteriaceae; genus Flavobacterium; species Flavobacterium sp. PL002. The sequence continues at coordinate 474,766 of NZ_CM135110.1, forward strand.
CACAAGGATTTTATTGCTAATCAAAGGTAAATTTAAAACTAAAAAAAAAGGAATCAGGTTTTAATAAGGGGCGTAATTGCTCTAAATAAAAAAAGGAAATCTCACGATTTCCTTTTTTTATATTACATAATCCAAAAGTATTAAAAATTAATTGCCTTAACTTGGCTTTCATTAATATTTAAAGAGGAAACAACATCTAGATAATTATTTTTATCAATTGTTGTTGACATAGTCCCTGGTACAATTACAATTCTAAACGTTTGATTATTAATGTAGGCTGGTGTCAAAGCTAAATCATAAGTAGCGCTAACATAAATACTAAAATCTTCTTTACTAAAATCAAAATCATATTTCACTTCACCCTGTGTTGCATTTATTGTATTAGGAATCAGGCGCCAAATAGGATCATTTGATGTCGTAGTTCCTGTTTTTCTATAAATCAATATATTTTCCGAAGACAATATAACTGGAGTGAATTTTTGATAAATTGTGTAACCAACTACAGGATCTTTCACAAAATCAAAATTATTAAGTTGAAAAACTTCACTATCCAATCCATTAAGTCCATCCAATCCATCTTGACCGTCAAAACCTGGAGCACCATCTGATCCACTACATCCAGAAACGATTACCATCCCTACTAACATTACAAGTGTCATTATTTTTTTCATAAGTATAAAATTTAAAAGGTTCTTTTTTATTTTAATCAACCAAAGTTAAACATAAAAAAAGGAGATATGCATACCTCCTCTTCAACTATATTTTTAAAAATTAATCGTTTTGATTTGGTCGTCTTTTAGATTCAAAGCAGTAACCACATCTACGTAATTCTTTTTATTTATTGATTTCGCAAAACTATCTGGGATAATTACGACACGCAAAATTTGGTCTAATCTAAAATTTGTTGGAACTGTTTTTAAATTACTACCCGTTAAGTACACTGTTACATCCCTATTTGTGTAATCAAATTCATATCCAAAATCAAAACTTCCATCATTAAAATAATGTGATTCTGGTAATAATTCCCAAACATTGCTACCCGACAAACGGTACACTAAAACCTCATCAGAAGAATAAATATTAGGGTTAAAAACGATTTGTTTACTATAATTGTTAGCCGCTACAAAAGAAGTTGGTACTTCAAAAACTTCAGTTCTAGGAGTGTTATCAATGTAAACTTCCTCTGAAACTGTACAACTCTGCAAACTTAAAACAGCCACAAAGGCTAATAAGGTAAATATCTTTTTCATAATCTTTTTATTTAAATGGTTACTTTTTGATAGTATTCATTAACTGTGCCAAAAAATAGTATACGCTCTATTCAAAGCTTCAAATCACACAAAACAAATAACAATTATAGCAGCATATTATAGGCTTTACGCCAAAAAATAAAAAAAATCAATACCAACAATTTATTTTATAAAATTTCCTGTACCATCAAATAAAACAATATTATTATTCATAAATCTTGGCTTAGAGCCAAAGTAAAAAAAACTGTTGTATCTTATTTACTCTACCATAAACATATACACACTTTTCTTTTAACAAAGATTAATTCTTTTTTAATAACCTATTATGATTTGTTTCTTAAAGTGATTTGTAATTTTATATCAAACAAAATAATAACACACAAATTATACTATTATGAGTAAGAAAATAGCAATTTTAGCGACAAACGGATTTGAAGAAGTAGAGTTAAGTTCACCAAAAGAATATTTAGAAAAACAAGGTTGGCAAGCAGATGTAGTAAGTCCAGAAAGTGGAAGCATAAAATCATGGGCATCTACTGATTGGGGGAAAGATTACAAAGTAGACCAAGAGTTAAAAAATGTAAAAGCTACTGATTACGATGCATTAGTTTTGCCTGGTGGAGTTATCAATCCAGACAAATTAAGAACTGATGAAAATGCTTTATCATTCATTAAAGATTTCTTTGAAGCAGGAAAACCTGTAGCAGCCATTTGCCATGGACCTCAAATTTTAATTAGTGCTGGTTTAGTTAAAGGTAGAAAAATGACCTCTTATCCATCTATTAAAATTGATTTAATTAATGCAGGAGCAGACTGGCATGATCAAGAAGTGGTTGTAGACAAAGGATTAGTGACTAGTCGAAATCCTGACGATTTACCAGCATTTAATAAAAAAATGGTAGAAGAAATTAAAGAAGGAAAGCACTAACAACAAGTGTAATTCTCAATTAATGCAATAAAAAAATGCGGAAAGTGATTTCCGCATTTTTTTGTTTTAATATTTCTTATATATCCCGATAAAAATCGGGATAAACGATTCACACGCTTTTTGCTTTGCAAAAAGCGGTTCTCTGCTTACATATTTCTTCTATATTGTCCTCCTACTTCAAACAAAGCAGCTGTTATTTGTCCTAGCGTACACACTTTTGTCACTTCCATTAAATGATCAAATAAATTTTCGTTTTTAATAGCCGCATCTTGAATATTTTCCAATTGCACTTGCACTTGTTTGGCATTTGCTTTATGCAAATTCTCTAAAGTATGAATTTGGAATTGTTTCTCTTCTTCTGTTGCACGAATTACCTCAGCCGGTATAACTGTTGGAGATCCTTTTGAACTTAAAAAGGTATTTACTCCAATAATTGGGAATTCACCCGTGTGTTTCAAAGTTTCATAATACAAACTTTCCTCTTGAATTTTTGATCTTTGGTACATTGTTTCCATGGCGCCAAGAACTCCTCCACGCTCTGTAATTCTATCAAATTCTAATAAAACAGCCGCTTCTACCAAGTCTGTTAATTCTTCGATAATAAACGAACCTTGAATTGGGTTTTCGTTTTTGGCTAGACCTAACTCCTTATTAATAATCAACTGAATTGCCATTGCACGACGTACAGATTCTTCTGTAGGCGTTGTAATCGCTTCGTCATACGCATTAGTGTGCAACGAGTTACAGTTGTCATAAATAGCGTATAAGGCTTGTAATGTTGTACGGATATCATTGAAATCAATTTCTTGCGCATGTAAAGAACGTCCTGATGTTTGAATATGGTATTTCAACATTTGGGCTCTTTCGTTAGCACCGTATTTTGTTTTCATGGCTTTCGCCCAAATCTTCCTAGCCACACGACCTATAACCGCATACTCAGGATCTACTCCATTTGAAAAGAAGAAGGATAAATTAGGTCCAAAATCGTTAATACTCATTCCGCGACTCAAATAGTATTCTACATACGTAAATCCATTAGAAAGCGTAAATGCCAATTGCGTGATTGGGTTGGCACCCGCCTCTGCAATATGATATCCTGAAATGGATACCGAATAAAAGTTTCTTACGTTATTAGTAATAAAATACTCTTGAACGTCACCCATTAAACGTAGGGCAAATTCTGTTGAAAAAATACAAGTGTTTTGCGCTTGATCTTCTTTCAAAATATCTGCTTGAACCGTTCCACGTACTTGTGAAAGCGTTCTCACCTTTATTTCATTATATACATCCGCAGGTAAAACTTGATCACCCGTAACTCCTAGAAGATACAATCCTAAACCATCATTTCCTGCAGGTAAATCACCGTTGTAAACCGGGCGAGTCACTCCTTTTTCTTTATAAATCGCTTTTATTTTGGCTTCAACCTCTTTCTCTAATCCGTTTGCTTTGATGTACAATTCACATTGTTGATCAATTGCGGCATTCATAAAGAAGCCAAGCAACATGGGTGCTGGTCCGTTGATGGTCATACTTACCGAAGTTAACGCATGAACCAAATCAAAACCAGAGTATAATTTTTTAGCATCGTCTAGACAACAAATAGAAACTCCGGCATTACCAATTTTTCCATAAATATCTGGACGTACATGCGGATCATTACCATATAAAGTCACACTATCAAAGGCTGTTGACAAACGTTTTGCTGGCAATCCAGCACTTACATAATGAAAACGCTTGTTAGTACGTTCTGGCCCACCTTCACCCGCAAACATACGAGAAGGATCTTCGCCTTCTCTTTTAAAAGGATACAATCCTGAAGTAAAAGGGAATTCTCCTGGAACATTTTCTTGCAAGCACCATCTCAAAATATCACCCCAAGCTTCGTATTTAGGCAAGGCTATTTTCGGAATTTGAGAGTGTGATAATGATTCTGAATGCGTTTTTATTTCGATTACCTTATCTCTAACTTTAAACGAGTAAATAGGATCTTTATATTTATTTACTTTTTCGTCCCAAGTCAAAATTACTTCCCAGTTGTAGGGGTCTAAATCCATTTTTACTTTATCAAATTGATTCAGTAATAGGTTTAGGAAAATGTTATTTTCATCTTGTTCCTTAATAGCTGATGGATAAACTGATGTATCATCAATTCCCACTTTATTAATAACAGGAACATTACCTGAAACGGATTCTATCGTTTTGAAAATACCGTATAATTTTTGAGCAACTTTTTGTTGGCTCACAGCTGTTTCATCATATTTACGGTTACTCTCAGCAATTTCAGACAAGTAACGTGTTCTATGCGGTGGAATCACAAATATCTTCTCACTCATCTCACGAGTTACCTCAAAAGTAGATTTCAAGTCGGAACTTGTTTTTTCTACTACTTTATCCATAATCGATTTGTACAGCGTATTCATTCCAGGATCATTGAACTGCGAAGCAATGGTTCCAAAAACAGGCATCTCATCAGGATTTATATCCCATAAATTATGATTGCGTTGGTATTGTTTTTTAACGTCGCGAATGGCATCTAAAGCACCACGTTTGTCAAACTTATTTAGTGCTACTAAATCAGCAAAATCAAGCATGTCGATTTTCTCTAATTGAGTTGCAGCTCCAAACTCAGGTGTCATTACATATAATGAAACATCTGAATGGTCCATAATCTCTGTATCTGACTGCCCAATTCCAGAAGTTTCTAGAATGATAATGTCGTATTTTGCTGCTTTGATTACTTGAATCGCATCGGCAACATATTTAGACAAAGCCAAATTAGATTGACGCGTTGCCAAAGAACGCATATAAACACGAGGATTATTGATCGCATTCATACGGATTCTATCTCCTAAAAGCGCTCCTCCTGTTTTTCTTTTTGATGGATCCACAGAAATTAAACCAATTGTTTTTTCTGGAAAATCAATTAAAAAACGACGAACTAATTCATCGACCAATGACGATTTTCCTGACCCACCAGTACCTGTAATCCCTAGAACTGGAGTTTTACAGTTTTCATTCATTTTATGAATAGCTTCTAAAGCTGGCTTAGCAACCTCTGGGAAATTCTCAGCCGCAGAAATAATTCTTGCGATAGCTGTTGGATTTTTTGAGGCTAATTGCGCCACTTCATCTGTTAGTTTATTACCTGTAGGAAAATCAGAACGTTCTACCAAATCATTTATCATTCCTTGTAATCCCATAGAACGACCATCATCTGGAGCGTAAATACGTGTGATTCCGTAGGCTTGCAATTCAGCAATTTCAGAAGGTAAGATTACTCCACCTCCACCACCGAAGATTTTAATATGACCCGCTCCTTTTTCTTTCAGCAAATCATACATGTATTTAAAATACTCATTGTGCCCTCCTTGGTAGGAAGTCAGAGCAATTGCGTTGGCGTCTTCTTGAATGGCAGTATTTACTACTTCTTCAACGCTACGGTCATGCCCAAGATGAATTACCTCTACTCCTGTAGATTGAATAATTCGTCTCATTATATTTATAGCTGCATCGTGGCCATCAAATAAAGAGGCTGCAGTTACTATTCTTACTTTATTCTTAGGAATATACGGTGTTTGTGGATTCATTTTGAGAATATGATAATTTTAAGAGTGCAATTTACAAAAATTTTTAATGATTGTAGAATCTTCCTTTGAGATGTTGATAAAAAAGCAGAAAACGTGATAATTAGCCCTGATGGAAGTGGCATCCCGCTTTGTAATTGCTGGTGTTCAGCAATTGCAAAGTGGATATAACGTACAGCAGGACAACTGCTCCTAAATATAACATAAAGTTACTGCTTCTAAAGAAAAATATGCTTCTCGGTATGATATAAATAGTATTTTTGAAAAATAAAATAAAGAAACATGAAAAAAGTATTGATTTTAGTTGTCGTATTTACCCTTTCTAGCTGTGCCGAATTACAACAAATCGCCACACAATACCCTGGATTAGGAACTATTGGCACAGTAGATATTTCGGGCGGACTAAAAGAAGCCTTGAATAACGGAATCACGAAACAAGTAACAAAATTGACCGCTACGGATGGTTTTTATAAAAATGCAGCAGTAAAAATTCTTTTACCTGAAGAATTACGAAAAGTAGATTCGGGTTTAAGAAGCATTGGTTTAAGTTCACTTGCTGACGAAGGGCTAAAAGTACTCAACCGCGCTGCCGAAGATGCAGTAAAAGAAGCTACTCCTATATTTGTGAGCGCGATTACAAACATGAATTTTACTGACGCAAAAACCATTTTACTAGGAAATAACATGGCAGCAACGACTTATTTACAAAATAGTACATCGACTGCTTTGTATGCTAAATTTAATCCGGTGATTAAAAACTCATTTAGCAAAGTAGGCGCAGATAAAGTATGGACAAACATCATCAATAAATACAATAGTATACCGCTTGTAAACAAAGTGAATCCTGATTTGAATGACTATGTTACTACTCAAGCGATGAATGGCGTTTTTAAAATGATTGCTGTTGAAGAGAAAAATATTCGGACTAATATTACTTCTAGAACTTCTCCTTTATTACAATCGGTTTTTGCTATGCAAGACAATAAATAATTAACACCTATTACCAAAAAACAACCAACCAAATGCAAAAAATCACTTTACTTATTCATTGCAAAGACCAAAAAGGAATTATTGCCGCAGTGACAAATTTTATAGTAAAAGTAGAAGGAAATATTACCTACATTGACCAACATGTTGATGTGGAGCAAAATGTTTTTTTCATGCGACTTGAAAGTGAACTGACTAATAGTACTATTTCTTTGGCTTCGATAAAAGAAGATTTTAAAAAAACTATTGCACACGATTTTAATATGCAATGGGATTTTTACAACAAGGATTTAAAACCAAAAATGGCTTTGTTTGTATCTAAATACAACCATTGCTTGTATGATATTCTAGGGCGTTATAGCGCTGGAGAATTAAATATCGAAATTCCTCTGATTATAAGCAATCATATCGATTTAAAACCAATTGCAGACCAATTTAATATTCCGTTTTTCCATGTTCCTTTTACTAAAGACAATAAAGAGGCAGGAGAGCAAAAACAGATCGAGTTACTGCAAGAGTACGAAGTAAATTTTGTGGTTTTGGCTCGTTATATGCAAATCATAACACCAAAATTGATTGGCTTATACAAGAATAAAATCATCAATATTCACCATTCTTTTTTGCCTGCATTTCCTGGTGCAAAACCGTACCATTCGGCTTTTAAACGTGGAGTAAAAATAATAGGTGCTACTAGTCATTATGTGACCGAAGAACTTGATGAGGGACCAATTATTGAACAAGATATTACTAGAGTTTCTCATATTAACTCCGTAGAGCATTTTATTATGAAAGGACGAGATTTAGAACGAATCGTATTGGCAAGAGCCATAAAATTACATGCCGAAAGAAAAGTAATGACATATAGCAATAAAACAGTAATATTTTCTTAGAAATAGACGCTAATTAAAGCAGCTAATTTCGGTTTCACCACTTACTGAATAGTTAAAACTGAGTTACAAAAAAAAGCAAAAACTAATCACCAATAATAGTATTCTAAACTTATTAATTAGTGGTTCAAAAAAATATTAAATCAAAATGTATTAAAAAGGCATAGTTTTAGATTATACCTATACAAAAATATTAAAAATGAAAAAATTACTACTATTACTATTGTTTATTCCTTTAATTAGTTCCGCACAATTCAAAGATTTGCTTAAAAAAGCGACTGATAAAGTTACCGAAATTAGCGGGCCAAATTCGGGATTGGATATTGCTGCTGGATTAAAAGAAGCCTTGAACAAAGGAGTTACAGAACAAGTTTCTAAATTAACAGAGGCGGACGGATTTTATAAAAATGAGGCCGTAAAGATTTTAATGCCCGAAGAATTAGTCAAGGTTGACAAGGCTTTACGTAAAATGGGAATGAGTAGTTTAGCTGACGACGGAATAAAAGCACTAAATCGTGCTGCCGAAGATGCTGTAAAAGAAGCGACACCTATTTTTGTTTCTGCAATACAAAACATGAGCATTACAGATGCAAAAAGTATTTTACTGGGTGCTGATAATTCTGCAACTAGTTATTTACAAAATTCTACAACCACTGCATTGTATGCGAAGTTCAATCCCGTAGTACAAACCTCGATTGGTAAAGTAGGTGCTGATGTAGTTTGGGGAAATATTATAAATAAATACAATACCTTGCCATTTGTTTCTAAAGTAAATCCAGATATTACAGATTACATTACTAACAAAGCGCTTGATGGTGTATTTAAAATGATTACTGTAGAGGAAAAAGACATTAGAAGTAACTTAAATGCAAGAACTTCTGACGTTCTTAAAAAAGTATTTGCTTTGCAAGATAAAAAGTAAAAAAACCAAAAAGTTGAAATCAAATCTTAACGTATAAACAACAAACTAATAACACAATATTAACAGCAATAGGTAAGCTTATGGTTTAACTTTGCAGGAGTAATAAACTGGTTATTTATTATTTGGTTTTGGTTAGTTAAATGTGCCAGCATCTTCTAGATGCTGGCATTTTTTATTGGGTATTACCCATAAATTGTAAAACTGCTTTATTGAAGATTACAGGCTGTTCTACATTCACAACATGCCCAGAGTTTTTTACCACAAATAGCTGTGATGTTTTATAATGACTAGCAACAACTTTACGTACTGAAGGTAGGAACATATAATCCTCTTCACCCATAACATAAAGTGTAGGAATATTAAGTTCTACTTGTCTAAACCATTTTAATATGGGGTTTATCTCTGTGGTTAGTTTGAACCACTTTATAAACTCTTTCTGATACATTTTTTTAGCTTCGTTTATAAAGAGAATTCTGGATTGCTTATGATTTTTCTTGGGCATAATCACAAAAGCAAAAAACCGATATAAAACTAAATAGGGCATGACATTTTTAAAAGCATTACCAAGACGCATCAAAATTTGAGACCTGAAATTCATCTTTAAAATTGCTCCCCCCATAATCATACTCTGCACACGTTCAGGATACATTTCGGCCAATTGCCTAATGAGAATTGTTCCTAATGAGATGCCTACAAAATGGGACTTCTCGATGTTTAAATGGTCTAATACTTCCCGAATATCATTGGCTAAAGCCGAAAAAGTATATTTTTGTTTAAAAGCTGCTTTTAGCGTATTTTTAGAGTTTCCATGACCGCGTAAGTCTAATAATAAAACATTGTACTGTTTTTTAAAATCTCTAATTTGCCTGAACCATATAGAAGAACTCCCTCCTGCACCATGCACAAAAGTAACCCATTGGGCATTTTTATTGTTTTCGTATAGGGTATAACTAATCACGCTTTTTTTTTGCAAAAATAGCATAATATTTCCAATTACTACTGTTCCTTTTTTTACACAAAAAAAGGGACCGTTAAATCAGGTCCCTTTTAGTAGTATCTTATTAATTGTTTTACAACGAATTTATAAATTCTAAGAGTTTATTTCTATCCGTTGCCGAAAGTTTTTTAAAGCTACTTTTAGATTGTTGGGCTTCACCACCATGCCATAAAATAGCTTCGGTTACATTTCTAGCCCTTCCATCGTGCATTAAATTTGTATGCTTATTTACTGTATTAATTAAACCAATTCCCCATAAAGGCTGCGTTCTCCACTCAGTTCCCGAAGCTTCAAAATCCGGAGCGTTATCTGCTAAACCTTCTCCCATATCATGCAATAATAAATCAGTATACGGTCTAATAATTTGATTACGTAAGGCTGTAATAGCATGCGTATTTCCAGTTTGGACCTTAGCAATATGGCAACTCGTGCAATTAATTGTTTCGAATATTTTTTTCCCCTCTAAAACATTTTGCTCCGTATAATTTCTTCTGGCAGGAACTGCAAGCGTACTAGAGTATAAGGCAACTCTGTTTAAATTAAGATCCGTGATTTCAGGAGCGCCTCCGTTAGGAATTGCATCACAATCTACACCAGGCGGACAGTTTTCATCAGGAAATAAACTCGATGTTATTCCGATATCTCCAGAAAAAGCTGCTGCTACCTGTTGACGCACATTTGGTTGGTTAGCTTTCCAGCCAAAACGACCTATTTTTTTAGAATTAGAGGCAATATCATAGACATAGTTAAGTTTTCCTGAGATTCCGTCATTATTACTATCATTAGGGTCTGCCCATTTTAATAATGTACTTTCATCAATTGCTTCTAAAAGCCCTAAACCTATCATTTGATTGGCTACTCTAGGAGATACTTTTATAGCTGAAGCAAATGCACCATACCCCAAACTATTAAAGATATAATTCGGTTTTTGAAGTACTACCGTAGTTCCATCCTCAAAAGTCTCGGTGACATCCTGATAAACAATATTAAACTTTCCTTTTACGGTTTGACCTAAAACAGCGTTGTCTTGCAATTGACCACCATAAATAGGGTCGGGAAAATAACTTCCGTTAGCATTAACACCTGAAATACTTAAACGAAGTAATAAACCATGCGCTGTTTCACCATCTACTAAAGGCGGTCTTCCTCTACCATCCTTAAAATGGCATCCAGAACAGGAAACGGCATTAAAAAAAGGTCCTAAACCATCTCTAGCAGTGGTAGAAGAAGGAGCAGTAACCCAACTTTGACGGAAAAAGGAATTCCCTATCCCGAAATCACCTTCTTCCTCAAAAGTCAAATTAGGAGCTGAGAAACCAAATGCCTCTTCAGTAGCATTAAAAAAGGTAGTCTCACCACCTGAAAATTGCTCTCCTTCTTCAGCAGTAAGCGGAATGTATTTATCATCACTACTACTGCAGCTAAGAAATTGAAAGCTAATCAACAAAACCAAAATTTTTACATTATTCTTCATTGCTTTAAACAGAAAAAAGTGTCCTAAAAAAAAGGACACTTTAGTTATACATATTTTATTAAATTATCCGTTAACGGTAATTCCAATTTTTGAAGCTCCAGCTAATAAATTAGCGCCTAAACTTTTAAGAGCGATAACTGCCGCGTTAACTTTAGCACCTTCTACAGAGTCGATTCCACCGGAAATGGCTAAATCGAATGGCGTCAAAATTGCACTTACTTTAGTCAATGAAGCATTAACAGCAACATCAGTATCATTGTAGACATCAACATTAACTTGTTTTACTAAATCTTCTAACGAAGCACCATCAATTGTACCATATTTACCTTGGTAAACATTGATAACACCTTGTAAGTTTAGTGCAATATCTCTATGCGTATTGTCACTAAAACAAGAATGTTCATCTTCTTGATCTGCATTTCCTAAAGCCACATACATGCGCTCAACAGGTAATTCAGCTGAAACAAGAGTTGTCATCCCTAAGTATATATTTTTGATTGCTTGATCATCTGATAATGCTAAGAAAGTATTTCTATAAACACCATCTACTTTCCATTGGTTAACCATATATTCTAGATTATCAGTCAATAAATCAGCACATACTTTTAAATAAGCCGCTCTACGAAGTTGATTTGCAGCTGTTCCATTTATTCCTACAACATAATCAGTATAAGGTCTTAATCCAGCTTTTTTCTCAGAAGGGGCAGTTAAATCCTGTCCCCAAAGTAAAAATTCAATCGCATGATATCCTACACTAATATTCTTTTCTCCACCATTTTCATTTTCAACTTCTAAAAATGCTTTATCGATAATAGGAAAAGTAATAGGATCGTTAATGATTCCTGAAGCACTTGCTCCATCTACATAATCAATGTAATTTTCATCTAATGGCCAAGCATTCATCAAGCTTTCTGGTCCGTTTTCATCATCGATAGGTCCATTTGCAAAACGGAAAGCTTCTGTTGTACCGTAGCTTTCTCTTGATTGTTTCCATTTAGATTTTGCTGCTTCAAAATTAGCTTGCGTTGGCGAATCTGTAAAAGCATTTATAGCAGTCTCTAAAACTACAGCGTCATCATAAGCTTGTTTATAATTTGCGTAAGCAATATTCGCATAGTTTGCTACAACCTCCTTTTTGGTTACAGTTGTAATATTGTCAGCATTATCATCTGTACTATTACAAGAGAAAGTAAAAGTCGCAAGTAATAAAAATAAGGATGTCCTTAGAACTACTTTTTTCATATTATTGTTATTTAGAATAATTAAATTTAAGGCAAAAATATATGGTTTGTTTGAATTGACAAAGCTAATTTAGATTTATTTTAAATAAATTTTTAGATTAAATTAAGGTATCGTTATTTGGATTTTTTTAGCATTAATAATGATTGTTTAAAAGTTATTTAGAAATAATCTAAACAAAACTTGCCTATCAATAACTACTTTATATCTTTGCGGAAATTATTTTTATTTAATCTTAATAACCAATATGAAATATTCTAAATTAATTTTCGCTTCGGCAATTGTTGCATCATTATCTATTACATCTTGTTCAAATGACAATGATGATACCACTGTAAATTATACTATTCCGGCAACCTATACTTTCGAGAGAAATAGCGTTACCTCTGTTGATTATTCTGGTCAATCTAGTAGATTATTGATGTTAGAAGAAATGGGGAATTATATTAAAACAGCTGCAACTGCAGGAACTATTGTAGACAATGCAGTTCTATCTAACATGTACAGCAATACTAACAATCCGTTTTCTACAACTGAATTAAATACTTCAGGTAAGCAATTAAAAAACAAAACTGCAGCGTCAAAAGATTATTTTGAATTATTCCTAGGCGGCGGAAGCACGGTAGAAAAAACAAATGTTCAAGCTTTTTTTGAAACACAATTAACACTCGCTAACCAAGCTAGTTTAGGTACTGTAGCTTCGGCTGGTGTAGCAGGATCTTACCTTGATGGTTCAAGTTCAAGATTATTTGCCGCAAATGGATTAGAGCCGCAACAAGTTCTTTTAAAAGGAATGATGGGTGCTGGTTTTATGGATCAAGTTGTAAACAATTATTTAAGTAAAAATAAACTAGACGAAGCGAGTAATAAAATCAATAATACTAATAAAGTACTTGAAGAAGACAAGGAATACACAACAATGGAGCATGCTTGGGATGAAGCTTACGGTTACATTTATGGTGCAGATGGCACAAAATACTGGAGTAGTTATATTTCACAAGTAAATGCTGATAGTGATTTTAATACCTTAAAAACAGATATTGATTTGGCTTTCCGTACTGGTAGAGCTGCAATTGTTGCTAATGATTACACCACTCGTGATGCGCAAATTGATATTATCAAAGCAAAACTAGCTTTAGTTCCTGCAGTAAGAGCGGTTTATTATTTACAAGATGGTAAAGGAAAACTAACTACTGATGGTGGGGCAAAAGCTTTCCACGCACTTTCTGAAGCTTACGGTTTTATTATTTCATTACGTTATACAAACAAACCAGGTACTAACAATCCTTACTTATCAAAAACGGAAGTTGATGCTATGTTAGCCTCAATGGTTAGTGGTACAAATGGATTATGGGATATTGATACTTTAGGTGCTAAACTAGACACCCTTTCTACACAAATCGCAACAACATTTGGTTTTACAGTGGAGCAAGCTGCTACAGTAAATTAATTTAGAATAAATACAGATAAGTACAATTGGTTTTGTATTTTTGCCAAAAATAAGACAACATGAAGAAGAAACTATTTATATTTTTTAGTGCATTACTTACTATTGCAGCTTGTTCATCTAGCGATAGCACCGATGAAACAACAGCATCAAGCAATTTTGATAGAAAAACGCTTTTAACAAATTGGGCTGACAACATTATCATCCCTAGCTATACTAACTATCAAGCTAAATTACAAATCTTAGCAACTGATATTACCAATTTTAACGCAACTGCAAACGAAGTTAATCTTGCAACAGTAAGAACTTCTTGGTTAGAAGCGTATAAAGCATATCAATATGTAGCCATTTATAGTTTTGGGAAATCAGAAGATCTTAATTTAAAAGAAAGTGCCAATACCTACCCTACTAATGCTGCTGAAATTGAAAGCAACATTATGTCTGGTGGATATAACCTCTCATTATTATCTCAATTTGACAAACAAGGTTTTCCTGCTTTAGATTATTTAATCAACGGTTTAGGAACTACTGATGCTGAGATTGTGACTTTTTATAGCACTAATGCAAATGCTGGCAAATACCAAAAATATTTAACTGATGTTACTTCAAGATTAAAAACAACAGCCGATGCCGTTTTGACTGACTGGAACTCATCTTACAGAAGTACTTACATTGCAAATAGTGGAACTTCAGTAAGTGGATCTGTAAATATCTCAACAAACGTATTTGTCAAAAATTTAGAAAAGGATGTACGTTCTGGAAAAATTGGTATCCCTGCAGGTGTTTTCTCTACCGGTACGGCTCTTCCTGAAAAAGTAGAAGCCTTCTATAAAAAAGATGTTTCAAGAGAGTTGCTAAATACAGCAGTACAAGCATCACAAGATTTCTTTAACGGAAAACACTTTAACAACACTACAACTGGTGAAGGTTTAAAATCTTACCTAGATTTTGTAAATGCTATGCGAAGTGGCCAAAAGCTAAGCACTATTATTAATGATCAGTATGTAGCAATAATTGCTTCAAACAACACATTAAACGCTAACTTTTTTACTCAGATAACTACTGATAAAGCTAAAATTCTTGTTGCTTACGACGTTTTACAACAAAATGTTGTTTATACAAAACTAGATATGATGCAAGCATTAAATATCACTATTGATTATGTTGATGGTGACGGAGATTAATAAAGTCTAAAATACAACAGACTTTTGATAATTAGCACTCCCAATAATGATACACAATTATTTCAAACAATATACTTCAGCCGCAACGCTAGCCTTTTACAGGCTAGCGTTTGGTTTAATGATGCTATTGAGTTTGATTCGTTTTGCGAGTTATGGTTGGATTCAAAAATTCTACATTACGCCCAACTTCCATTTTACCTATTATGGCTTTGAATGGGTCAAACCTATTGGTAATTACACCTATTTCATATTTATAATTGCTGGGATTTCAGCACTATTTGTAGCTATTGGTTACAAATACAAATGGTCAATACTCGCCTTTTTTTTGAGTTTTACCTACATTGAATTAATGGATAAAACCACTTATCTCAATCATTATTATTTTATCACAATAATCAGCTTTGTATTATTATTTTTACCCGCAAACTGTTATTTTTCTGTTGATGCGTATAAAAATGAGAAGATACGTTTTGAAAAAATCCCAACTTGGAACATTGATATTCTAAAACTATTATTAGCCATCGTCTATTTTTATGCGGGACTGGCTAAACTTAATTCAGACTGGCTTATCAGCGCTATGCCATTAAAAATTTGGCTGCCTAATAACTCAAATCTTCCTTTTCTAGGATCGTTATTGAATCAAAACTGGGTGCATTACGCTTTTAGCTGGACAGGCGCAATATATGATCTTGGAATCGTATTTTTATTACTCTATAAAAGAACGCGATTATTTGGTTTTATTTTAGTTGTGGTATTCCATATCTTAACTAAAATATTATTCCCAATTGGCGTTTTTCCTTATGTAATGATCATTAGTTCATTGATTTTCTTTAGCCCTGATTTGCATAAAAAAATACTCAATTCCATTTCAAAAGTAGGTTCTAGCAGCATTGCCATCTATGAAAATGGAAAAGAAAAAATACAAGAATTTAATTTTTTGGCTAAAGCCAAATTAACATTTATTGGCTGTTTTGTATTCTTGCAATTACTGTTTCCATTTAGATATTTTTGCTATCCTAATGAATTATTCTGGACCGAAGAAGGTTTTCGTTTCTCTTGGCGCGTCATGCTAATAGAGAAAGCAGGTTACGCAACATTTACCGTAAGAGATGCCATTACTAAAAAGGAAATCATTGTTAACAACAGTCACTTTTTAACTACTTTTCAAGAAAAACAAATGGCTTTTCAGCCTGATTTTATTTTAGAGTATGCACATTATCTACACAATTACTATCAACAACAAGGCATTAATAATCCCGAAGTTTATGTAGAAAGCTACGTAGCACTAAACGGAAGATTAAGTCAGAAATATATAGATTCAAAAATAAATTTAGCGAACGAAAATGAAAGTTTCAAACACAAAACCTGGATACTCCCTTTTAATGACAACATTAAAGGATTTTAGTCTGTTTTTATTCTTATTACTTCCCATATTGACTTTTGCACAGAATAAAATTTCTGGCGTAGTCACAGATGGTAACGGAGTAAAATTGTCCGGAGTAGAAGTATTTAATAGGTCTACAAATACTAAATTATTTACAGACACAAATGGATCTTTTGAAATAGAACAAAAGAAATCAGCTAGTTTTGATTTTGTCTTTTTTAAAGAAGGCTACAGCATTGTAGAGCAAAACAGTATTTCTACAGGAAGTACAATCAAAATTGTTTTAGTCAAGATAAACAAGCTTACCGAAGTTATTATAAAAAAACAAAATCAAAAATTACAAGCTATTCACAAGCTTAAAGACATTGAAGGAACAGCGATTTATGCTGGTAAAAAAACCGAGGTAATTGCCATTGACAATTTAACAGTTAATAAAGCAATAAATAATGCACGTCAAATATTTGCACAAGTTGTAGGTATAACAATTAACGAAAGCTCAGATGGTGGTTTGCAATTGAGCATTGGAGGACGTGGACTAGATCCCAACAGAACTTCTAATTTCAATACCCGCCAAAATGGTTACGATATAAGTGCCGACGTTTTAGGATATCCTGAAAGTTATTATGCACCTCCTACCGAAGCTTTGGATGAAATCCAAGTAATTCGTGGAGCGGCTTCTTTACAATACGGAACTCAGTTTGGTGGTTTAGTGAACTTTAAATTAAAGTCTCCAACAACTAAACCTTTTGAATTAGTAACGAGAAACACTTTAGGTTCTTATGGTTTGTTTACTAATTTCACTTCTTTAAGTGGTACAAACGGAAAATTCAGCTATTATACTTTCTTCAATTATAAAAAAGGTGATGGTTTTAGACCTAATTCTGAGTTTGAGAGTAAGAACTATTTTGCCAATTTAAATTATAAATTCAACGACAAAACAGCACTACATTTTGATTACACCTATTTCAACTACTTAGCACAACAAGGTGGTGGACTAACAGATGCTATGTTTAATGAAAATCCAAGACAAAGTAATCGTGCTAGAAACTGGTTTGCTGTAGACTGGAATTTATTTGCTTTAAAACTTGAACACAAATTCAACAACAGTGCTGATTTCTCATTACAATTATTTGGTTTAAATGCAAGCCGAAAAACAGTAGGTTTCCGTTCTAATCGTGTTTCTAGTATAGATACTGATGGAACTGTAAGGGATTTAATTAAAGGTGATTTTGTAAATTGGGGTGCCGAAGCGAGGTATTTAAAACGATACAATCTAAGAGGAAACAGCAGTGCATTTTTAATTGGTGCTAAATATTACCAATCCAAAAACACTGGAATTCAAGGTCCTGGAAGTAAAGGAAGTGATGCTAATTTTAACTTAGCAGCTACTGAATTTCCTTCCTATGCAAATCAATCTAACTATACTTTCCCAAATTTAAACTTAGCAGTTTTTGGAGAAAATATTTTTAAAATCACTTCTAACTTTTCGATTACGCCTGGGTTTAGATTCGAAAAAATAAAAACGCAAGCCAAAGGTTCTTACAGAAAAATAAATCTTGATTTAGCTGGAAATGTAATTCTTGATGATGAACAATTTGAGAATAATATTAAGGACAGAGATTTTGTTTTATTAGGTGTGGGTTTAAGCTATAAACCAACAAACAAAATAGAAATGTATGGAAACGTATCTCAAAATTACCGATCAGTTACTTTTAATGATATCCGTACGGTAAGTCCTAGTAATGTGATTGATCCCGATATAAGTGATGAAAAAGGTTTTACTTCAGACATTGGTGTGCGTGGTCAATTAGGGAACAACGTAACATTTGACGCAAGTGTTTACGGCTTGTATTACAACGATAAAATTGGTGAATATGAAACCCGTAATCCCAATGGAGCTGCAGCTGTGGTTCGTTACCGCTCTAACATAGGAACAGCAGTTACCTATGGTTTCGAGAGTATGTTTGACTGGAGTTTGAGTAAAACATTCTTTAAAGATAATGAGAACTTTACTTGGAATGCTTTTTCGAATATTGCCGTTACCAACTCAGAATATTTAAAATCTGACGCTCCTAATATTGAAGGAAATAAAGTAGAATTTGTTCCGCTTTTTAATATCAAAACTGGAACTGGAATAGGATATAAAAACTTCATGACGAGCTTACAACTTACTTATGTCTCGTCACAATTTACAGAGGCTAATAATAGTATTACAGATAACAATGATAACACTTACGGGATATTTGGAGAAATACCTTCGTACTACGTAGCAGATGTTTCATGCTCATACAAATGGAAAAATTGGAAATTAGAAGCTGGAGTAACGAATTTCACCAACCACAGTTATTTTACAAGAAGAGCAACAGGATATCCTGGCCCAGGAATTATCCCATCAGATAATAGGTCGTTTTACACCACTTTAGAATTTTTGTTTTAGACCTAAAAAAAACATTCTATAATTTAAAAACCATTTAGAAATTAAGTATGTCGAACTTAATTTCTAAATGGTTTTTTTATAAGGTAACGCTTTTGCGAAAGCAAAAAACTAATTACTAATATTACGATGCAACATTTTAAAGTATTCAAATGCTTTTATCAAGCGGCTACCATACCAAGAAAACATTTCACCATCTACTAAAACAGTTTGCGCTTTCTTGGTATAATTACTAATCTCGTAACCATCTTCTTTTTTAAACGGAAAAGGTTCTGAGGATAGAAATATAAAATCAGGATCGCCATCTTCTACTATATTTTCAATAGCTACTTCAGGATAACGACCTTTATATTTATATATATTTTCAAAGTGATTTAGTTGTAATAATGCAGTAATAAAATTATCAGAACCGGCTACCATGTAGGGCTTTTTCCATATAAAATAGGCCACTTTCTTAACTGGAATAGTTGCTATAAAATTTTTAAAATCGCTTAAAGCAAAAGCGAGTTTATCATTCCACTTTCTGGCTTCGGTACGCGCATTAAAAAGTTGCCCAAAATCAGTTATCATTTGGAAATTATCTTCGATGCTGTGAATATCAGTTACCCAAACAGGGCAAATTTCGCGTAAGCGTTCTACTATTTCTAGAGTATTCTCTTCCTTATTGCAAATTATAATATCAGGTTGCAGTTCTTTTATCTTTCGATAATTAACTTTTTTAGTACCACCAACAAGCGTTTTGGTTGATTTGAAATGATACGGATGTACACAAAACTTGGTGATACCAATAATTTTATCTTCTAATCCTAAATCATACAGCAATTCTGTTTGAGATGGAACTAGAGAAATGATACGCTTAGGCGAAGTCTGAAAAGTGTGTGTTGTTCCGAGCTGGTCTGTTAGGGTTTTTTGTTTCAAAAGAGAAAAGTTTAATTTGTTTAAGGTTTAAAAAAGCTTAAAGTTTAACCGCGGAGAATACAAGATCACTACTTTTAATCCGTGCCAATTCGTGCAATTCGTGTCTAAAATTTTTACATAATCCAATAAACTTTAAACCTTAAACTTTAAACTAACGATCTCTTCCATTTCTTGTTGCATTTTCAAAGCTTCTACTCTTGCTTTTTGAGCAAAATCAGTTTCTTTTGAAGCATAAATGATGGCTCTTGATGAGTTTATTAATAGCCCTATGTTATTGTTCATTCCGTATTTACATACTTCTGCTAAACTCCCTCCTTGTGCTCCTACTCCAGGAACTAGTAAAAAAGAATCAGGAACAATTTTACGAACTTCTGTAAAGTATTCTGCTTTTGTAGCCCCTACAACGTACATTAGATTTTCGCTGTTTTTCCAAGATTTAGAAGTTTCTAAAACCTGCTTATACAATTCTTTTCCGTCTACTAAAAGCGTTTGAAAATCAAATGCTCCTTCGTTTGATGTTAAAGCCAGCATAATCGTATGTTTGTTTTCGAAGGCTAAAAAGGGTTCCACTGAATCTTTCCCCATGTAAGGAGCAACGGTAACGCTATCAAAGTTCAAATCTTCAAAAAATGCTTTAGCATACATTGATGATGTGTTTCCTATATCGCCGCGTTTTGCATCGGCAATTGTAAAAATATCAGGGTAGTTGTCGTTGATATAATTGATCGTTTTTTGCAATGCCATCCATCCTTTAATTCCGTATGCTTCAAAGAAAGCAATGTTGGGTTTGTAGGCTACGCATAAATCATGTGTAGCATCAATAATGGCTTTATTAAACTCAAAAATAGGATCTTCAAGTTGTAATAAATGTTGCGGAATTTTTTCTAAATCAACGTCTAGACCTACAGCCAGAAATGATTTTTTAATTTTAATTTGCTCAATAAGTTGTTGTGTAGTCATGTGTAGTTTGCTTGTTCAGCAAATTTACAAACTTGAATTCAATTAATTTGGAAATATCTGTGATTCCTGAAAAAATGTGTGAGCATGGTATTTAATTAAAACCAATGCAATTTATAAAACGAGTAAAATATAAGTTCGAGCAAAATCTAGAATCTTTATTGCATCTCAACTATACTCGATATGAAAGAAATATGATTGGACAATGCTCTCTTTTGATGCAAATCATATCAGTTGCTGGTTTTAAACAAAAAAAGAGGCCTATTCAGACCTCTTTTATAAAATATAACTATTGTTTTTATGATTTATTTCACTAATACAATTTCAACTCTTCTATTTAATCCTCTTCCTACTACAGTTTTATTAGAAGCAATTGGCTTAATAATTCCGTATCCTTCTGACGAAAGTCTATCAGCGCTAATTCCTTTAGCAACCAAATAATCCTTTACCGCTGCAGCTCTTTCTTTTGATAATTGTAAATTTCTAGCTACTGAACCAGTACTATCAGTGTATCCTTCTAACATAAAGTTAGCAGTATTAAATTCATTCATCACTTTTAAAATTTCTTCTAATTTAGCATTTGACTCTGTTCTAATTGTAGCTTTTCCAGAGTTAAACAATACCGCTTTAGAGAAAGTATTTAATTTTATAATTACTTCAGCAGTAACTTCAGGACAACCATTGTTTGCCACAGTACCTTTTACAGTAGGACATTTATCATCTTTATCAGCAACTCCATCTTCATCACTATCTACCCATGGACATCCATTATTTTCTGTTGGACCTGCAACTGTAGGACATTTATCATCCTTGTCTAATGTTCCATCATTATCACTATCAGGATAAGGACAACCTTTGTTATCAGCAGGACCTACAATATCAATACAAGCATCATCTTTATCAATCACACCGTCTCCATCACTATCCGGAGCAAGTGCAGTCTCTTCAATCATTACCTCTGTCACTTCAACAATAGCGTCTTTCTTTTGATAAATAGGGATTTTTAAACCTAAATGGAAATCAACTGCTCTTGAATTATCAGAAATAAGATTAGAAATTGCAGAACCAGATCCTATAAAGAAAACACCAGTACGTAAACCAACACCCACTTGTGCTTGTTTGCTGTAATCCATATAAGAAATAGGAACATAGAAACTAAACCATTTTGACTCAAAACGAGGCGTCAAACTCACTCTATTAGCAATACTATTTTGACTTAGTTTGTTTTTATCAACAACATTAAAATCTCCATTTACGTTCAAATAGAATTTTCTATGAATATTCCAATCCACATCTGCGTGTAAAGCCGTTGGCAAGTATGATTTTACTGAACCATTGATTACTGTATTTGCATAATTGTTTTTCATGAATTCATCAAAATTATCTGCATCTTGATAATTTGCTGCAGTAATAGTTTTATTCAAATCATAACTATTCAAAATTCCCTTGTCATATTTCATTGAACCTATATCAGTCACCGAAACACCAAAACGAATTTTGTATTTGTTCTCATCTCTTAGATTATTAATATCTGTTCTTGAAGCATCATAATCAGGTCTCCATTCATAAACCAAACCTAAATCAAAACCAAAACCTCTTGATTTAGAATCAATATCAATGTTGTCATTTGTAGCAAAATCTTGACTTGATCCATAAACTGCAGTACCAGTAGTGGTATAAGTATCTATTAGCGGATTTCCTCTATCATCATAACGTACCGTTACATTATTACCTTGTAATTGGTAATTAGCGACACCTTGTAAATATTTAGCTGTTACACCTCCTTTTAAAAAATGTTGCCCATTTTGCATAATAACAGCTGCATAAGAAATTCCCAGCTCTCCCCATGAATTCCCAATAGCATTAGGACTTCCTAATGTACCTGTAGGAAAACTAACATTAGCATCTTTAGTGATATCATTTACCACTTCTCCGTTTACATTAAGCACATTTGCAAATGCTCTCGCTCTAGTAAAAATTGCCAAAGAATGTTTTGGAGCAATGTTAAACATGAACGATGGCCCCATAATATCCGTATTGAAAGCCAAGTTATTATTATTCGAAAATGACTTTCTTGCTTGTGTGTCAAAATCATAATCTGATTTTAAAGCGTCAGATAAACTTACTCCATAAGCATCATTATTAATAGAAGTACTTATAGAAAACAAATTGATATCTGTTTTAAAACGAGAATCAACAATAGATGCCGGATTAAACAACACTCCTTGAACTCCCGCATAATTATCATGGGTGTACCCAAGGTAAGACTGCGCATTTGCAGATGCAAAACTTGCAAAAACAAGAATAGACAATAAACTTTTTTTCATTTTCTTTCGAATTAGATTCTTTTAATTAATCTTATAATTGTGGCAAAAATAAGAAAAATTTAAGAACAACTTTCCTGTTATTACTAAGTTAACATTATGATTATTTAAAAAAAATGCCATACTAAATAATTAGTATGGCATTTTCAACTTATTTATTCTGTACACAAGATTATTTATTCCATTCTCTTGATGCATTATTTTGAGTACTGTTTATTTTAATTAATAAACTTCACTAGCTTCTTTCAATTTTTCCATGTTGTTCACTAAGGCTAGTTCTTCAACAATTTTCTGGATGTCACCATTCATGATATTTCCTAGATCATATAATGTCAATCCTACACGGTGATCAGTTACACGACCTTGTGCATAATTGTACGTACGAATCTTAGCTGAACGGTCACCTGAACTTACCTGAGAAGTACGTGTAGTAGCATCTTCGGCTTGTTTTTTAGCTAATTCTTGTTCGTATAAACGAGAACGCAATACAATAAACGCTTTATCTTTATTCTTGTGTTGTGATTTTTGATCCTGACATTGCGCCACTAAACCCGTAGGAACGTGTGTTAAACGTACCGCTGATTTCGTTGTGTTTACAGATTGTCCTCCAGGTCCTGACGAACAAAAGAAATCCACACGAACGTCATTCATATCAATTTGCACATCAAATTCTTCTGCTTCTGGCAAAACCATTACAGTAGCAGCTGATGTATGCACACGCCCTTGTGTTTCTGTTTGGGGCACACGTTGTACACGGTGAACACCCGCTTCAAACTTCAACGTTCCATAAACATCCTCACCAGTAACCTCAAAGATAACCTCTTTAAAACCACCTGATGTACCTTCATTCATATCCACTACAGATGTTCTCCATCCGCGGTTTTCACAATATTTAGTGTACATACGGAACAAATCTCCTGCAAAAATACTCGCTTCATCCCCACCTGTTCCGGCACGAATTTCCACCATAACATTCTTAGCATCCTCAGGATCTTTAGGAATCAACATGAACTTAATTTCTTCCTCTAATTCCGGTAATCTTTCCTTAGCCTCATCTAGTTGCATCTTGGCCATTTCGGTCATATCCGCATCACTACCATCGGTAATTATTTCGTTTGCCTCATCAATATTCGCCATTAAGATCACGTATTCGTCTCTTTTTTCAGCTAATGCTTTCAGGTCTTTATACTCTTTATTCAATTGCACATAACGCTTCTGATCAGAGATGACATCCGGCTGGATAATCAAATCCGAAATCTCATCGAAACGTTGTTTAACTATTTGAAGTCTATCTAACATAATCTTAGTCCTTATATTTGGAGTGCAAAATTACGAAAAATAGTTTACAGTTAACAGTTGTTAGCATACAGTTTTTTTAGGAGCTATTTCCAGCTAGCCGCTATATCTTTTTATCCCGAAAGCAATTCCATATCCAGAACAATTTTCAGGATAAAAAGGATGCCGCTTTTATCTGGGCTAGTTGCGTTTATTTTTCATAAATTTGTTGTGTTCAATTCCATCATAAATCAAATTATTATGTACAAAAAAATTACCCTATTACTACTTATCACACTCGTTTTTTCCTGTAAAAAATCAGAAGAAATAGGAACTAATGACAACGAAAAAGACAAAATAAAAACCGCTCGCTTAATGCTAGGAAACTGGGAAAATAAATCAGAAGACGGCACACTATCAGAATCTTGGAAAAAAGTAAATGACAGTACTTACACAGGAACTTCTTACTTCTTAAAAGGAAAAGATACCATCCATAACGAGACCATTGAACTAACGCAATTAGGAGAAAACCTTAGCTACAACGCAACCGTAATGGGGCAAAATGACGACAAAGCCGTTGCTTTCCCATTAACAAAAACTACCGATAAGTCGCTGGTTTTTGAAAACCCAACGCACAATTATCCACAAAAAATCACCTATACTTTGGTTTCTAAAGATAGCTTAGTAACTGAAATATCTGGAACGCAACAAGGCAAACCAAGCAGTGAAAAATTTATTCTGATTAGAACAAAATAAAATAACCAAATTACTTATTTCTAAACCTTGCATCACGCAAGGTTTTTTTTTGGTTTAAACCAAAAAATAAAAGCAATTATCAATCAATTAATTTTAATAATTATAGCCAAAATAGTATATATTTGAATTGTGAGATCGCTATTAATTTATTACGAATAGTATTGGCTTTCATAAAAAACAACCAGCAACCAGTTATTAAAAACCGAACTTAAAAATGACTACAGAACAATTCGATAATTGCAAACAATGTTTGAATCGAAAAAAAGGAGTAAGCGAAGAAGAAAATATTTGTAATCTAAAAGGAAAAAACATCGAGTTCGAAAATACTTGTAAAGACTTTGCTTTGGATAATGACATTGTTTTAGGCTTTCAAAATAAGATTAATGCAATTAAACCAAATTTACAAAGAGCAAATCGCGCTCAATTATTAATCTGGTTGGTTTCGGCTGTTGATATTATTTCAGTATATTCATTTTATTTACAATACGAATTACTCTGTTCATTACAAAATAATGAATACGTTAGCGATCAAATAATAAGTGCAAATGATACAAGAGTTCAAATAATAGGAATTATTTATTTAATAGTTTTCTTTATTTCTGCATTTACTTTTATTCAATGGTTTAGACGTGCTTATTATAACCTCAACATAAGAGCAAACTGTAATCATTCTGAAAGTTGGGCCGCAGGTAGTTGGTTTGTTCCAATAATATCCTTTTTTCGTCCTTACCAAATCATGAAAGAAATGCATCATAAAACTACTGCTCTAATAAAATCAAATACAGATGAAATATTAGACAATAGCAATTCGGGAATTGGAGTATGGTGGGGTCTATGGATTATAACTAGCTATTTTGGGAACTATATCTTAAAATCATCTTTTAAAGCAGAAACAATCGAAGATTACTTGAATAACACCATTGCGCAAATTGTAATATCAATATTTGGAATACTATTAGCCGTCATAACTGTTATGATGATTAAATCATACTCACTGAAAGAGGAGAAAATTTCTGAATTGGAAAAAAGAAAAAAAACACCTGAAAATCTTGATTAATTTCATAAAAAAAACAAACATTTAAAACTATTTGCGTTTAAGTATTTTTGGTCTAAAACAATTATTATTAAAAAGGAAAGTTAAAAATGATGCGATATTTTAAAAATACTTTGTTTTTAATTCCTTCTTTTTCTGAAAAACCTACAAGTACTGAATTTCGAATTTATTACTATCACAAGTAGCAATACTTATTTTATTATCAGAAATGAGTTTAGATAATGAAACAATTTTTAATTTATTTTATATAAATATAATTATCCTGCCAACTTTTGTACCCATACAAGCTATAGCAACAAGAAGGCTAAGGGACTTAAATATCAACCTCTCTTATGTTTTTATAAATATGACCCCAATTTTAAGCTTATTATTTTAAAATCTATTTATCATTTGCAACAGGAAATAAAAATTCAAACAAACTATAATAAAACACGGAATGATATGCGCAATACAACTTATAACTTTGTATCTAGTTAACTTTGCTTTACTGTAATCTTCTAAAGACAAAACCCATTATAAGATTGCATTATCAATATTCCAGCTTTAAATAGTAACATTAAAATGCTTTTACTCTTTTATGAGCTATTACAATTAAATTTGTTGCTATCAATAATATTCTTAAATTGAGATTTTAAAAAAATACTTGACGCAGCAATATTTTGCTGCTCTATAAAGCGACATTACATTATGGAAAAATATTTACGTCAACTGATTTCGATTGAGTTTGAAGATAAGAAAGACATTTTTACCGGTTTTTTAATTGACTGGACAGAAGACTGGATTTTACTTAAAAATAATCCTGTTGATTTTATAATTGATGGTTTTACTATTTTAAAAAACAAAAACGTAAAAGCAATTATTCAGGATAAGGATCACGAGTTTACAGAGAAAGTAATTAAACTTAAGGGACTAAAAACAAGTGCTGAAGAAATTATTCCTTTGACCAATTTAGCGTCAATTATTTATTTTTTGGCTAATAAGTACCCCGTTTTTCAAGTTGCTAAAAAATCAGATAAGGCGGTTTACTTAGGTAAGTTAATGGAATTCACAGATAAGGAATTGGTCATGGACTTCTTGAGTCCAGAGGGTGAATTTGAGGGTGTGATGAGTTTCAAGCACAGTAAAGTAAGAGTAATCGAATTTGATACTGATTATATCAATTCTCTAAAATTACTTGTTGACGAGAACGACTAGTTAGCAGTTCTCTTTATGTTTTATTAAAAGTAAAAAACAGACTCCCCTAGCCCTGATGGCAGCGGTATCGCCTGATTTAGTAAACAAGGCATTTTTGCCGTAGTTTACTTATCAGGAATAAAGCGTACAGCAGGACGGATGGTTTTTAAAATCACAGTAGTTCTGCTACTAATAAATAGTCTTATGAAAACTGAAGAAAAAGAACAAGAAAAATATCAGGAAGAATTAGAGCAAACATCAAAAGAAGTAGATGGTGTAAATGAATATCGCGAAATATTAAGTCGGGTGATTCATGAAGGCGAAGAGATATTCCAAATTAAAAATAAAGCCATTACATTAAGTGCTATTATTGCAGGACTTGAAATAGGTTTCAGTTACTTCATGATTTGTACCTTATACTATTTACTAGAAGGCACTTTAGCCGAAAATACAATTTTTAAGTTATTTAGTTTGGTCTACCCTATAGGGTTCATTCTTGTTGTTTTAGGCAAGTCGGCTCTTTTTACTGAACAAACTTCTGTTCTAACATTACCTGTTCTTAATGGGCAACGATCAATAAGAGAATTGCTTCGTATTTGGGGTTTGGTAATATTAGGCAATATTGTTGGTGGAATTATTTTTACATTATTTATTGGTTTATTAGCCCCACAATTAAACTTATTCACACATGAAACAATGGTGAAAATAGGGTCTCACGTAGTCCATCATGATGCTTGGGTACTCTTTTTAAGTGCAATAGTTGCTGGATGGTTAATGGGCTTGCTAAATTGGTTATTGAATAGCGCCAAGAATTCACTAACACGAATATTTCTAATTTTTATGATTACTGCTGTTATTGGTTTTGGAGGGTTTCATCACAGTATTGTAGGTAATATTGAGGTATTTGCTGCCTTCCTGTTTTCAGACACAGTTAGCTTTTTTGATTATTTATGGTTTTTAATTCTGGCCTTGTTGGGTAACGGTATTGGAGGCGCCATAGTCGTAGGCCTTTTTAAATATCGAATTTTCGAATCAAACTATGCTAAATAACTTTCAAAACAAGCATTACTCTAATTCGCATTTTATTATAATTGAAGTATCCTAGCATTTAATACAAGTGATAGAACCTAAAACGTTCACACTGATAATATAATACCTGTTTTTTACGTTTCTAAATTTAGTTTTAGAGTAGTTTAAATACTCCTAAACGATTCTTTCATTCTAATAAAACTTTATAATTGATTGAAAATTTATGGAAAAAATATTTAAAAATACGATCAAGACTGTAATTCTGGCAATAGGTTTTTCCTCTTTTGGACAAGGGAGTATTAAGGATTCTGTTTTTATAAAAAAAGTTAGCGTTGATGATACAGCGCTCTCAATTACTTTGATTGACAACCCAAATAATTCTTATTATGATCGCATCAATAATTGGGATTTTAGTCCCACTGATGATGTAAGCTATCAGTTTTCAATTGATTATTTGAAAGAAAACGAATCTCCGCTTATTAAAAAAACACCTATTATTGCACAAACAAAATGGTTGCCTATAAAACAATACCAAGGTAAATTTTACACCTACTATCCTTGTGACTTTTATACCTATTTTAAGGTTTCAATTGATGATAACGAATTTATTGATTGGACTGGCGAAGGTCCTTTTGCAAGTAAAATTATCGAACAGAATAAAATTGACAACGCTACGTTCGAATTCAAACTAACTGGCGTAACCCAAAAAGACAAAAAACTGATTATTCATATTATTGATAACGAAAAGGGAATTGCCGTTTTTGAAGAAA
This sequence comes from Flavobacterium sp. PL002, assembly GCF_054165825.1. NCBI lineage: Bacteria > Pseudomonadati > Bacteroidota > Flavobacteriia > Flavobacteriales > Flavobacteriaceae > Flavobacterium > Flavobacterium sp. PL002. Next base: position 503,739 of record NZ_CM135110.1, read on the forward strand.
TCAATACCGATATGAATTACTACTACTTAATGGTTGCATCTGATAAAATAAAAAGCCTTCCGTTAATTGTAAATAATTGCGAAACTAATAAGCAAACAGAACTACTGTTTGACGAACCTAATTTTGACGAACTGTTAAAACAGTCCAAACTTTAAAGTATTCTATCTGGAAATATCCCATTTAAGAATACAGCATTTACCATCCAAAAAAAAACACTACATTATTAAACACAGCAATTTATAATCGCAAAAACCCGTTTTTGGCTTACAAGATTGTTTTATTCTCAATGAATTTCACAAAAAACGAATAACAATTTAAAAGCTATATTTATTTACCAATAAAATATTATATTTAAAGAATAGTAGCATTATTCATAATAAAAATAGCTAAATATGATCACATTCATTATCTCCCTTATTTTATTACTTTTAGGATATCTTATTTATGGAAAGTTTGTCGACAAGACATTCAAGTCTGATCCTAATAAAACAACTCCCGCTCATACTCTTGAAGATGGAGTTGATTTTGTTCCCATGAATAGCAACAAAAATGCTTTTATCCAGATTTTGAATATCGCAGGCGTAGGACCTATATTTGGCCCAATTCTAGGTGCACTTTACGGCCCTTCTGCTTTTTTATGGATTGTTTTTGGTTCTATATTCGCTGGTGGCGTGCACGATTACCTTACTGGAATGATTTCATTACGGTACGGTGGTGCTCATTTACCTGCATTAGCTTCTCGTTTTTTAGGCAAATATTTTAGCCACATAGTCAACTTTTTCACGCTATTATTGCTTCTTTTAGTGGGGACTGTTTTTGTCACTGCGCCCGCTAAAATGATTGATGATTTAATTGGTGATGACTCCAGCCTCCTGAGTATAATTGTATTGTGTATATTTATCTATTACATCATTGCTACGGTTTTACCTATTGATAAAGTCATTGGGAAAATCTATCCTGTACTTGGATTTATGCTACTCGTTAGTGCTGTAGGAATTTGTATTGGAATGTTTATGTACGGAAACCCAATACCCGAATTAACGCTTGAAAATTTGCACCCAAAAAATATCCCCTACTATCCAGTTATATTTTTAACCATTTCTTGTGGTGCATTATCGGGGTTTCATGCTACCCAATCTCCTATTATTTCTCGTACAATAGATAATGAAAGAGATGGTCGAAAAATATTTTACGGAATGATGATTCTTGAAGCAGTTATTGCCATGATTTGGGCAGCAGCAGCAATGAGCTTAATGAATGGGGATGATCTAAGTATGCTTTTAGCAAATGGTGGTCCCGCTGCAGTAGTGAACAAAATTGCAATTGTATTTTTAGGAACTGTTGGAGGCACTATTGCTGTACTTGGGGTTATTGTTTTACCTATTACATCAGGAGATACATCTTTTAGAGCGGCGCGCATGATTATTGCTGACTACTTAAAAATAGATCAAAAAGAATTAAAAAATCGTTTTATGGTTGCTATTCCGTTATTCGTAATTTCTTATATTCTTACTAATATGGACTTTCAGTTATTGTGGAGGTATTTCTCTTGGGCGAATCAAGTAACTGCAGCAATCGCTTTATGGATTGGCGCTGTTTATTTGTACCAAAAGAAAACACACTATATCATTGCACTAGCACCTGCTTTCTTTATCACTTCAGTAATAGGTTCTTATTTATTTTATGACCCTACAATTGGTTTTGGTCTTGATGTAGCTACTTCAAACTGGATTGGTTTAGTAATCACTGTTCTAATCACAATCTCATTTTTTGTAATAATGAAAAAAAGAAAAGAGGTTATGGAATAACTGATAATTAAAATATTTAAAACTACAGCCTTAACAAGTTGTAGTTTTTTTTTGGAGTTTTAAATCACTATTTATAATTTTCAAAAACAACCTTGTTAATCTTAAGCCCTATTCAATTCGTTCATAACTCCTGAAGATTTCATTTCCATACCAACTTCTAAATTCCTAATTTGCGCCCTCAAAACAAGTAGTAAAAATGAAGGTCTGTATTGCCGAAAAACCAAGTGTAGCACGAGAAATAGCATCCGTATTAGGAGCTAACACTAAGCATGATGGCTACTATGAAGGTAATGGCTACGCAGTCACCTACACGTTTGGACATTTGTGTACTTTAAAAGAACCTAACGATTACAAAACCTATTGGAAAAGTTGGGATTTGAACAACTTACCCATGCTTCCTGAAAAATTTGAAACTAAAGTAGTGGAGAATTCAGGTATTCAAAAGCAATTTAGGATCATAAAAGGATTATTCGATAAAGCTACTTTAGTAATTAATTGTGGGGATGCTGGACAAGAAGGAGAGTTAATTCAGCGCTGGGTTATGAATGAAGCCAACTACAAAGGAGAAGTACAACGCCTTTGGATTTCATCCTTAACTACAGAGGCAATTAGAGAGGGTTTTGACAACTTAAAACCATCTGCAAATTATGATAACTTGTACTATGCGGGTTTTTCTAGAGCCATTGGCGACTGGTTACTTGGTATGAACGCTACTCGTTTATACACCGTAAAACACGGTGGCTACAAACAAGTTTTATCTATTGGTCGCGTACAAACGCCAACATTAGCTATGGTGGTTGATCGCTGGAAAGAAATTGAAAATTTTAAACCGCAGCCCTACTGGGAACTGCAAACGTTATATAGAGAAACGCTTTTTAGTTATGAGGACGGCCGCTTTTTGAAAAAAGAAGACGGAGAACGCTTAGCTAATAAAGTTAAAGAAAGTGATTTTGAGATTGTTTCTATCGAAAAAAAGAAAGGAAATGAGTTTGCACCAAAGCTTTTTGACCTAACGGGCTTACAAGTATATTGCAATACAAAATTTGGTTTTTCAGCAGATGAAACTTTAAAAATTGTACAAACATTATACGAGCAAAAAGTAGTGACCTACCCCAGAGTAGACACCACCTTTTTACCCAATGATATTTATCCAAAAGTGCCTGGAATTCTACAAAAGCTAACGAATTATGCCGCATTAACAGAACCTCTTTTAGGAAAGAAAATAAAAAAATCAACAAAAGTTTTTAATGATAAAAAAGTAACGGATCACCACGCAATTATCCCAACAGGAATCCAGAGCAATTTACAATTCAATCAACAGCAGGTTTACGACATTATTACCAAACGCTTTATAGCCGTATTTTATGATGATTGTTCAGTTGCGAATACTACAGTAATAGGTAAAGCTGCAGATGTTTTATTTAAAACTACTGGTAAAGTGATTCTCAAAAAAGGATGGCGTATTGTTTTTGAAAATGCTAATGCAAAAGAGAAAGAAACTGACCTACTTCCAGATTTTGTTGAGGGAGAAAAAGGCCCGCACCAACCATCATTTTTAGAAAAAGAAACCAAAGCTCCCAATCAATTTACTGAGGCAACTTTACTGCGTGCTATGGAAACCGCAGGAAAACAAGTTGATGATGAAGACCTACGCGAATTAATGAAAGAAAACGGTATAGGTCGTCCGTCAACGCGAGCGAATATTATTGAAACCCTTTTTAAACGCCAATATATCGTTAGGAATAAAAAACAAGTTTTACCCACTCCTACCGGAATTCAACTAATAGATACTATTCAAAATGATTTAGTGAAATCAGCTGAACTTACTGGATCTTGGGAAAAGCAATTGAAAGACATAGAAAAAGGAACATTTAGTGCTGCGGCGTTTATCAACAACATGAAGCGCATGGTAGATGCTTTAGTGTATGAAGTTCGAAGTGAAACTACCCGTGCTAATATTTCGCATGCTGGCACTGCTCAAAAACAAGAAGCAAAAGTCGAAAAAAAGAAAGCAGCAGGAATCGCGGCAGAAATTTGTCCGAAATGTAAAAAAACAACACTTTTAAAAGGGAAATCGGCTTACGGTTGTGCCAATTATAAAGTGGGTTGCGACTTTGTATTGCCATTTACTTTTGCAGATAAAAAAATATCAGAGAATCAGTACCTGCGTTTACTACAAAAAGGATCTACAGTAAATTTAAAAGATTTTAAAACGGATACCGGTACAGTAGAAGGATTACTTCGTTTTGACGAAAACTTCAAAATTATATTGGAACCTAAAAAATCAGCTTCACCTACTCCATCAACAGAGAGCAAAACTGCTGCTGATGCATTAGCTTGTCCAAAATGTCAAAAAGGTACGGTTATCAAGGGAAATACTGCTTACGGTTGCAGCGATTATAAATCAGGTTGTGCTTTTAAAGTATCTTTTGATGTCGTTAGAGAAAAATTAAAAGATCAAAAACCAACTAAAGAAGTAGTGTACAGCATTTTGAAAGAGAATAGTTAGAAATCTACGTAACAACAATTTGTTAAGTAGCTTTTGAAATCAACATTCATTAAAAGTATAATTATATAATTTTTACATGAAATTCTAAAACTTTAAAATAAGTTTATAAAGTACCTTTGACACCAATTGAATTTTATCATTATGTCAAAATTATTACTCAAATTCGCCTTCTTATTTTTAGTTGCTGGTTGTGCTTCCTCAAAAAAAGTAAAGTTTGATGATTACGTTTTTCAATCAAAAAAAGAAAAAACTACTTATATTAAATCTTATAATCGTTCCTTAAAACTTTGGGGAATTCCTTATTCGCAAGAAAATATTAAAACTAGATTTGGAACAGCGCATATCGTATTAGCAGGTCCTAAAAACGGAAAAAAATTAGTACTCTTACATGGCATGGATGCCAGCTCTACAATGTGGTATCCCAATATAAAAGCTTTAGCAAAAACCCATCGTATTTATGCCATCGATTTTTTAGAAGAACCAGGCAAATCAACTTTAACATCAAAATCCCTTTCAGCTGATGATATTGTTATTTGGTACAATGATATTTTTAATTACTACAAATTAAAGCAATTTGATATTATTGGAGCTTCTCGTGGCGGTTGGATTGCTACCTTATTAGCAACTCAAAAGAATAATTCTATAAACAAAATGATTTTATTAAGTCCGGCACAAACATTCGAATTTGTTGATAAAATTGGGAAAACAACAACGGCATTGTTTTTAAAACTTTTTCCCAGTCAGAAAAAATTTGATAAAACAATGGAAATATTCTCAACACATCCTGAAAACATCAGCCCAGTATATAACAAACAGTTTTATTTGGCCAATAAATATGCTAAATCAAATACAGGGATGCTTAAAATGCAGCCTTTTTCCGATGATGATTTAAAATTAATTACTCATCCTGTTCTTGTTTTAATTGGTGATCATGATGTTATTAATTCTGAAAAAAGTTTAGTAAAAGTTCAAAACATTTTAGTAAAAGGGCAATCAAAAATAATAAAAGATGCAGGACACTTTTTAAGCATTGACCAGTCTAAAGCTGTTAACGAGGACATGGTTACCTTTTTAAAATAGAAACTCTTCTATTTCTTAATACTATTTGTATAATAATACTTAATTAAATTAAAAATCACAATTGTATTCTGACTCCGCTTGAATTGATAAAAATTAGTTTGAAAAATGATCCACTTTTTTAGTTTAAAATTCATTGTTGTCCGATAAAAAAAGAAGCCAAATTAATGGCTTCTTAAAATAATCGTAATTTAGAGTTGCAAAATTCAAATAACGATGGGTAAAAATAAGTATTTTTCGACTAAGTCTGTTTTCGGACAGCTAATTTCTTTAATAGATGACTCCATGATTCAGAAAGCTGTTGAGAAATATAATTCAGACCGATATGTAAAACGTTTCAAGAGTCAAGATCATCTATTTAGTATGATATTTTGTTGCATAGAAAAGTGCAACTCTTTACGAGAAGTATCTGGAGGAATGCTTGGTTTGTCAGGTAAGGAAGAAACTGTTAGAATCAACTCTCTTCCCAAAAAGAGTACTTTGGCGGATGCCAACAAGGGACGTAAGGTTGAGTTTTTTGAAGAAATTTATACCAATTTACTTCAGAAATATAGCTTCGTTTTATCGGACAGTCGAATTAAAGAAGCTTTGAAGAAGAATGTTAAGATTGTAGATAGCACCACAATAAGCTTGTTTAAAGATATATTAAAATGTGTTGGTAGAAAGTCTGTTGACGGAAAAAGTAAAGGAGGAATTAAATCGCATAGTGTGATAAATGCCGATGAAAAAGTACCAAGTTTAGTTTGGTTCACATCAGCCATAACGCATGATCATCAGTTTTTGAAAAGACTAAAATGCGATGAACATACCGTTTATATATTCGATAAAGGATACAATGATTACAAAGCTTTTGAGCATTTTACAGCTCAAAAAACAGGTTTTGTAACGAGAATAAAAGAGAATGCAAAATATGAAGTAACACAAACAAATGACATTCCAAGGAACATTCACTGCGGTGTTTTATCGGACGAAATAATTGAAGTTGAAGTCAATAAGGAAGGCGTAAAAACCAAATTGAAATTAAGGAAAATAATGTACTATGACAGAGAACACAAAAGAAGATTTGAGTTTATTAGTAATTTGTTTGACTTTAGAGCAGACACAATAGCTGCACTTTATAAAATACGTTGGCAAATAGAGCTTTTGTTCAAACAAATCAAGCAAAATTTTCCTCTAAAATATTTTTTAGGAGACAATGAAAACGCTATTAAAATCCAAATTTACTGTGTTCTAATAGTAAATCTATTGCTAGGCGTGATAAAGAAAAGCTTGAAACGACAATGGTCTTTCTCGAATTTAATTAGTTTTTGTAGAATTCATTTATTCAATTACATTCACCTAACTAAATTCTTAGAAAGTCCTGAAAAAGACTGGGAATTAGATCATATAAAAGATGGTCAAATAGGTTTATTTGATGATTATTTAGCAACTGGATAAAATTCGATATAACAAACCAAAAATTATATTTTTTAGTACATCGAATTCGGAGAATTCAAGAACCTAACGCAACAAATGATAAATTTTATCTTTGTTGAATTATGGAAAAAAAGTACAAAAGATTATCCTTCGAAGAACGTATTATAATTGAGACTTTACTCAAGGAAAATAAGTCCAAAAGCTACATTGCAAAACAAGTAAACCGAAATAGATCCACCATTACCAAAGAAGTGAAACTTTGGATATTAAAGCCAACCGACATCTACAAGGCTGATTTAGCACATTGGTATGCTTTAGAAAACAATAAAATCAAAAGAACTCAAGATAAAATAAACTCACATCCCAGACTTAAAATGTTCATTTATAGAAGTTTATTAAAGGGGACGAGCCCTGAATTAATGGCTGGACAAATCAAGGTATTATACCCAAATGACCCTATTATGTCCATTTCTTACGAATCTATTTATAAGCATATTTATAGATTTAGACAATCTACGTTGGGTAAAAAACTAATCAAACTTCTACCCTATCATCATCACAAAAGACGGGACAAAAGGAAATATGGTATAAAAAAAACTCGAATCAAAGACCAAGTCAGTATTGATGATAGACCTAAATATATCGAGGAACGCCTTGAAGCTGGACATTTAGAAGGAGATTTAATGATTGGTGTAGCACACAAAAGTGCTATTGGAACCATTGTAGATAGAAAAACTAGATTTTTAATTATTGTAAAAATCAACAACAGAAAATCCAAAACAGTAACTCACGAATTTGCAAAGCTCTTAAATAAACAACCTCAATACCTCAGAAAAACAATGACTTACGATAACGGAATAGAAATGGCTAATCATAAATGGCTCTCAGAAAAAACTGGAATGGATATTTATTTTGCACATCCATACTCCTCATGGGAAAGAGGAACAAATGAAAATACTAATGGACTAATTAGAAGGTTTTTACCCAAAGGAACCGACTTTAACACAATAACTATTGAAGAACTAAAACGAATAGAAAACAACCTAAATAACAGACCTAGAAAGGTTTTAGGTTTCAAGACACCTAATGAAATGAGAAGCGAGGAAATCAACAAAATGAATCAAGCAACGGCTTAAGTTTGGAAATAACTTTTGGCTCCTTAAAAAGCCAAAAAAGTTATTCTAAAATTAAGCACATTATCTAAGAAAAATACTAAATTTGATTAATTAAAAAAAACTAACACTGTTGCGCTAGACCCTTGAATCCGCCTTCTCAAGATAGTACTCGAAAACAAGCTGAACTAGGTTAAAACCTCGTCAAGCCTTGCAAAATAAAGAAAAAATAACTTTCAAATTATTTTTACCGGACAACAATGTTTAAAATTAAAGACTAGTAACGGATAGTCATGAAAATTAACATTATCTCTTTAAAATTAAAGTACTGATTAAAAAAAATATTTAAGAACTACACACAGCATTTTAAAACTCATGCCCTACTATTATATTTTTATGTTTCATTAAAATATAATAACGCCCAATAAAAAAACGAATTATTACCTTCATTTAACAACTCAACCATAATAATCTACAGTTGGGTAATTACTATTTTATTAAATCACTTTATAATACGAGGTTTGAACCACAGTAACTAAATAAAGTTAAAATGGAACAAACTATAAAAATCTTAATTTACATTCATGCCTTTTTTGGCGGAATTGGATTAATAACCGGTGTAGGAAGTATAATCTCTAAAAAGGGAACTAACACCCATCAAAAATTAGGAAAATTATTCTCAGTAGGAATGCTTACAAGTTCTGTACTATCATTACTAATTTGCTGGATACCAAAACATCATAACTTATTTTTATTTCTAATTGGAATATTTACTATCTATCTAGTGGTATCAGGTAATCGTGCGATAAAATTTAAGTCTAAAAATAAAGCTGATTTATTTGATAAAATTATATCAGGGACAATGCTTCTTTTGTCGCTAGTAATGATTCTAATTGGAATTTATTGTGTTTTGAATAACATTACTAACGGAATCTTATTTGTCTTTTTTGGTAGTTTAGGATTATTTATGACAGTAAAAGACTTTCTATTCTTTAAAAATGTTTCAAAAAATAAAAATAATTGGCTTCAAAAACACATCGGGAAAATGATTGGCGCTTTAATCGCCTCCATTACTGCTTTCATAGTTGCAGGATTAGGAATTGGGAATTTGATTACTTGGATTACGCCATCAATAATTGGAGCCCTTTACATTATTTACTGGAATCAAAAAACGAATTATAAAAAAATATCCGATAAAAAAGCAGATCTTTAGGCAAAAAGAGTAACACCACTAAACATGAAAAAACTTTTTATAATAAGTTCCCTTTTACTGCTTTCTTCTCAACTTTTTGCACAAAAGTCAAGCGAATTAAAATCTCAGATAGAGCACTTAATTTCCTCAAAACAAGTTACAGTTGGCGTATCTATTTTAGATTTAGAAAGCGGCGACACTCTAAGTATTAACGGAAACAAGTTGTTTCCTATGTTGAGTGTTTTTAAGTTTCATATTGCACTAACGGTATTAAATAAAGTAGATAAAGGCGAATTGACCTTAAACGACAAACTCTTTATTAATAAAACCGAATTACTTGCTGACACTTGGAGTCCGTTTAGAGATAAATATCCTGATGGAAATGTTTCTATAACTATACAAGAAGCCTTGCAGTATACCGTTTCTCAAAGTGACAACAATTTATGTGATGTTTTATTAAGAAGAATTGGTGGAGTCAAAGTAGTTGAAAGTTTTATTAACAATCCCAATTTTATTATTCATAATGATGAAGAAGCAATGCATCAAAGTTGGAATGCACAACTAGTAAATACAACAACACCTAATTATTCCGTTGCGCTATTGAGAAAATTATATCAAAATAAAATATTGACCGCTAAGTCTTGTGAGTTTCTTTATAATGCAATGCTGGTAACCTCAGTAGCGCAAAATAGAATAAAAGGCAAGCTACCTCTAGGTGCAGAAGTAGCCCATAGACCCGGAACTTCAGGTACAAATAGTGATGGCCTAACAGCTGCAATAAACGATATTGGAATTGTAAAACTACCCAATAGCAAACACTTTATATTAGCTATATTTCTACAAAATACTACGGAAACGTTTAAAGAAAGTGAAGAGATAATAGCTGATATTTCGAAATTAACATGGGATTTTTATTCTAAATAGCACCAAAAATTTTTATAAACAGTACAATTACCATATTAAGCATATTCGAAAAATACGATTACATACGACTATTCTCAATGTGACAAAACTAAACTAAGCTATATTGTACTCGGTTTTGATAAAAATATTAAAATTTATTAAGTGCTTCTTTAAAATTACAGTATTCTACTAAATTAGCCTAGCCTTCCAGCTAGGTTTTTTTTATTTATAAAACACTGTATTACATTTCGTTAATAACTTTATTTTTATTTAATCTAAATAACTATTGTTGAATAAAAATTAAAATATAGATTTGCACTATTATTATTAAATCTAAATAATAATTAAACACATTTAACCTTAATTAATTTTAACATGTACTATTTCAATAAACAACTACCACTCTACCTATTCTTACTCTGTTTTTCCTTGTTTTCAATGAATACTTTTGGTCAGCAACAAACAGCGGCTATAAAAGGAATTGTTTACAGCAGTGGAAATAAAGCTGCAGAAGGAGTAACAATAACCTTAAAAGGAAAAAACAAAACAACCATAACAGACAATGACGGTACTTTTATAATTAAAAATCTAGCCGAAGGAGACTATACTTTAGTAGTTACCCTAATAGGGAACAACGACGTTGAAAGAGCTGTAACGTTAACTAATAATGAAACCACTACTGTAGACATCACGCTTACTTTATCCAGTAATGAATTAAATCAAGTTGTTATTTTAAGTAACAAAAGTGCTTTTAAAACCAATCGAATTTCGTCTTCACTTCGTTTACAGTCTCCTATTATTGAGATTCCGCAAAACATTCAGGTGATCACTGGAAAATTAATCAATGATCAACAAATTTTCAATATGCTCGAAGGGGTTACTCGTAACGTTAGTGGTGCAACCAGAGTAGAACACTGGGACAATTATGCTAATATCACCATGAGAGGGAGTCAAGTTGCCGCTTTTAGGAACGGTATGAATATCAGTTCAACATGGGGCCCACTTACGGAAGACATGAGCATGGTGGAACGTATCGAATTTGTAAAAGGTCCTGCCGGCTTTATGTTGGCTAACGGAAACCCAAGTGGTTTTTACAATGTAGTGACTAAAAAACCTAGCGGACGTACTAAAGGAGAAGCAAGTTTGACTTTAGGAAGTTTTGATATGTATAGAGGTACACTAGATTTTGACGGAAAATTAACTAACAACGGAAAATTACTGTACAGAATTAATGTGATGGGCGAAAAGAAAGGCAGCTACCGTGATTTTGATTTTAATGACCGCTATAGCTTTGCTCCTGTATTAAAATATCTATTTTCAGACAAGACAGCAGTAACATTAGAATACACACAACAATTCTCTAAAGTAAATGCAGTGGGTTCTAACTATTCTTATTCACATAAAGGATATGCTGATTTGCCTCGAAGCTTCTCCACATCTGAAGCTAATTTAGATCCTACAAAAATGACAGAAAAAAATATTCTTGCCATTGTAGAACACAAAATAAATGAGAACTGGAAATTTACAGCCCAATCTTCTTACCTAAACTACAAACAAGAAGGGCTTTCATTGTGGCCTAATGGTTTTGATAGTACTAATGAAGCTATTCTTAAACGTGCTGGAAACATTTGGGATATTCTAGGAAAAATTTATGTGGGACAAGCGTATGTAAATGGTGAAGTTAAAACAGGAGCCGTTTCTCACAAAATTTTATCTGGGGTTGATCTAAGCGATAAAACCTTTTATCACGATTGGATGCAGTCCTTCAGCATGCCTGATTTAGACATCTATAATCCGGTACACGGAACCTTAGCCGCCTCCCCTACTTTTGACAGAAGTACAAATATTGAAGACCGAGGTATAAAATACCAAAACAATTATAAAGCACTTTATGTACAAGATGAATTAGGTTTCTTTGACAATAACTTGCGATTGACATTAGCAGGAAGATATACTGTGCTTAAAGCAGCTAACTATTACGCTGGAGATACTAAAAACAGTAGGTTTACACCAAGGGTGGGCTTAAGTTATTCCTTTAATAAAAATACATCAGCCTATTTTGTAAACGATCAATCTTTTAATGAAAACTACGGCGCTGACTGGCAAGGAAATTCTTTTAATCCTGAGACCGGTGGAAATATCGAATTTGGTTTAAAAAGAGACTGGTTGAACGGAAAATGGAATTCAGTTGTTTCTGCCTACCAAATCACAAAAAACAACGTACTAACTGCTGATGCAGAACATTCTACTTCAGCTATGCAATATAGTAGAGAAAGCGGACAGCAAAAAGTAAAAGGTCTTGAGGTAGATATTAGAGGTGAAATCTTTAATAATTTAGATCTTATCCTAAACTATGCCTTCACCGAAGGAAAAACAACTAAAGATAGTGATGCTTCTCTCGTAGGAACGCAAGTTCCAGGAAGCACTAAGCACATTCAAAACGCTTGGTTAAATTACAAAATAGATAAAGGAGCTTTAAACGGAGTTGGTGTTTCATTAGGATACCAATATCAGGTAAAAAGAGCACCTTGGTTTATTTCGAATGGAAATACTGCTAGCTTACCTAATTACTTTAGAGTAGATGGAGGCTTATCGTATCAAAGGAAAAAAGTAACTATAAACCTTACTGTCAATAATATCTTGAATAAATATTTATACTCGGGAGGTTATTACAGCTATACTGACATGTACTACTGGCAAGCAGAGGCAGGTACCAATGCTAGAGTTACTGTAGCCTACAAATTCTAATTTTAGAGACAATCTATCACCCAATAACTCCGCATATTTTAAGCGGAGTTATTATAATTTTTACACCACATGAAAATGACATTCAAAAAAACTGTTGGCGTAGTACACCTCTGGTTGGGTTTATCCTCTGGAATAATTGTTTTTATCGTTGCCATAACTGGTTGTTTATATGCCTTTCAAGAAGAAATTCAGAACTTAACTGAAGATTATCGATTTGTAATAGAACAGCAATCCCCTTTTTTGCCCCCTTCAAAATTACTTCCAATTGCCCAGGAACAGCTTCCTGGAAAAACCTTACACGCCTTAAAATACAATACAAAAACAGATGCCGTAGAAGCTATATTTTTTCATTATGAACCCAGTTATTATTACACTAGCTATTTAAATCCCTACACGGGTAAAGTGATTAAAACGGTCAATAATGAAGAAGGATTCTTTCATTTTATCTTAGATGGTCACTTTTATTTATGGTTGCCAGACGCTATTGGTCAAGTTGTAGTAGCAAGTGCCACATTGCTGTTTTTACTTCTAATTATCTCTGGGTTTATACTTTGGTATCCAAAAAATAAAAACGCCGCCAAACAACGCTTTTCATTTAAGTGGAAAAAAGGCATGAAATGGAAAAGAAAAAATTATGACTTACATAATATTACCGGTTTCTATGTTTTGATTATTGCTTTTATTTTTGCCGTAACAGGCTTAGTTTGGGGTTTTCAATGGTTTGCTTATTCTTATTATACCATAATGGGAGGCGAAAAATCATTAATTTATGAAGAACCAACTTCAAAAATAAACTCTTTAAATCCCAAGGTTGAAAATCCGTTAGATTTTGTTTATAAAAAAATGGTTCATGATTATCCAACGGCCGAATCGATAGAAGTTCATCCACCAGAAACCCCTACTGCAGCGATTGCCGCAAATGCGAATGACAATAAAACTACTTATGGGACAATGGATTACCGCTATTTTGATCAATTTACACTAAAAGAAATTGAAGTAAATCATATTTGGGGAAGACTGAAAAATGATACTACTGCCGATAAATTGCTAAAACTAAATTATGACATTCACACTGGTGGCATCTTTGGCTTAGCCGGAAAAATATTTGCATTTTTCATAAGTCTGTTTATTGCAAGCTTACCTGTTACCGGAACTTTGATTTGGTGGGGCCGAAATAAAAAGAAGTCAGAAAAATAACTACCACACTTTAAAAGTATCCCCATCTTCTCAATTTGTATTTTATTTTTATGGACTATCCACTACTTGGTCTCTATTATATAGGCACGCAGTTTTAATAGATTTTCCCTAAATAATCATAATAGATTTGCTAATATCTTTAAAATTTGTGTGCCAATTTTTCAGCACTCAAAACGGAAAGTCATATTCTTTTAATTGTAAAGCATTGGAAAACAAAAAAATAAACAAATTATTAATAATAAGTCTAAATAAGCTTTGCACATGTCAAAAAAGCGTGTAAATTTGCATCGTTATTTTAAATAAATCTAAATAAACAACATGAAATCCATATTATTCCCTACAATAGCTTTACTATTTAGTATTTCTAGCCAAGCGCAAGAAATAGCTAGCACGTCAGGACTCAGCCCAAATAAAGCGTTTTACACTGTACAAAAAGACACTGTTAAAAACAAAAAAGGAGAAGCCCTTAATGAAGTAGTTATCAAAGCTAATCAATATAAAAAAAATGTATCAGTAGTACGTTCTGGCTTAAAGCCAATGGACATTCCACAGAGTGTACAAGTGATCAGCAGTGAAGTTATTAAGCAACAGCAAGCAGTACGCTTAAGTGATGTTATTAAAAACGCAAATGGTGTTTACGTAGGATCTGCAAGAGGAGGTTCCCAAGAAACTTTCTGGTCTAGAGGGTACGATATGTCTAGCAATAATATGTTTAAAAATGGATTCCGTTTTACAAATGGCTCTATTCCTGAAGTGTCTTCGCTAGAACGTGTTGAATTATTAAAAGGAAGTGCTGCATTATTATTTGGTAACGTGGCACCTGGAGGAATATTGAATATGGTAACTAAAAAACCTACGTTTGATAAAGGTGGAGAAATTAGCATGCAAATGGGGAGCAATGCTTTCTACAAACCTTCTATTGATATTTATGGTCCTCTAAACAATGCTATTGCCTACCGAATTATTGGTTCTTACGAAAACTCCGAAAGCTACAGAGATGTAGTAAAAAAAGAACGTTATTACATTAATCCCTCTTTTTTATTTAAAGTAAGCGATAAAACAGATATCACGTTACAAGGAGATTATTTACACGATGATTGGACGCCTGATTTTGGGACAGGAATTATTGGTAAAGTAACTGCTGCTGTTCCAAGAAACACCTATTTAGGTGCGACATGGTCAAACGGACAAACAAAACAAGCTAGTGTTTCCGCTTTAGTAAATCATGAGTTTAACCAAAACTGGAAATTAAACTTCAACTCTTCTTTCCAGGATTACAACCGAACTTCTAAAGGAACAGAACGTATTCAGCCTGCTGCAGATGGTTCTTGGAGCCGACCGTTAGGACAAAATAAAAATCAAGAACAAATCCTATCAGAACAATTAAGCTTCATAGGGAATTTTAATACTGGTAAAATTAAACACCAAATTTTTACTGGAGTAGATTTTGAGAACTCCTTTGTTCAGGCATACACTTTTAAATTTACCCCTTCTACTTATGGTAGCGGAAACATCTTTGATTTTGATAATTTTGACCAAGGAGGTAGTATTCCTGATGCTGCAATTACTAAAATTGTAAAAACAGAAACAAACCGTTTTGGCGTTTACGCACAAGATTTAATTTCACTTACTGAAAAATTCAAAGTTTTAGCAGGAATACGTTGGTCATGGCAAGAAGCGCAAGTAAACACGGAAGATTTGACCACTACGCCTACTAAAATTACAGATGACGCAAACCGTGTAGACCAAGCCTTTACTTCAAAAGTAGGACTAGTTTATCAACCTACAACTGCACTGTCCTTATTTGCTAGCTACGCAAATTCATTTACACCTAATTCAGGAACAACAGTTGATTTAAAAGCAATCAAACCATCAGTAATTGATCAATATGAAATAGGTATCAAAAAAGATTTCTGGAACGGAATAGTTTCAACAAATTTTACTGTTTACCAAATAGAAAACAGCAACTTAGCTCAAACAGCAGAGTTCAAAGCAGATGGATCGAATAATAGTGATTCAAGCATCAAAGTATTAAGTGGAGCAACAAAAAGTAAAGGAGTTGAAATCGATATTACAGCAAGGCCAGCTGAAGGTTTGAGCATCATTGCAGGTTATAGTTATAATGACATGCGCTACACTAAAACTTCTGGTTTAAACGGTAGTTTCATAGTAGGTGATCGTTTAGCTAGAACACCGTCAAACACCGCTAATTTAAGCTTCTTTTACACATTGCCTTCTGGTATATTAAAAGGACTATCATTGGGATCATCTGCTAATTACATTGGTAATCGAGTAGCGGGATGGAACAATCAAATTGTAATAGATGCAACTACTGGAGTAACTAGCATTAATGATCGTGAAGTACCTATTGACGGATACACAACAGTAGATGTATCTGCAGGATATACTTGGAAAAAAATAGCAATCCTTTGCAAATTATCTAACGTTGGTAATACCTTAAATTATACTGTTCATGAAAATTACAGCGCTAACCCTATTGCTCCTAGACAAGTAATGACTTCATTAACGTACCAGTTTTAATCTAAACTTTAATTAATTTATAGTTTCAAAATACTTTTAAACGATAAAAATTAGACCTAAAAAAATCCGTAATAGTGCATGCATTATTACGGATTTTTGTTTTTTAAAACTATTTAAAAATAACTATTGGTGGGCCAAGCTCATTTCAATATTATTAGCATTAAGTAATGCCTCTAAAATTAAATTTTGTTCTGGCTCGTATTTCTCCACACCACTTTGATACCATTGTGAAATTATATTAATCTGAAAAACAGTGTAACCCTCAGCATCAATATCAAAGCCAAACATACCTGCAATAAGGAAGTCTTCTAAAATTTTTTCAGTGATAATGCGTTGTGGGATTCCGTAACAAATTAAACCATTCATATTTTCGTAATCTAAGCGGCCCGACTTAAAACCGGTTACAAATGCTTTACTTTTTTTACCCTCTAAAGATAAGAGCGGATTAGAACCTATAGCATAACCATCGAAATAGTTTTTACTATAAGTAGAACTAAATAATTTTTTCATGGGGAATTATTGTGGTATTGTTGTGGTATTTCACTAATAAGCAACAAAAGTAATAAACTAATAAATTGAAAGAATACATCTATCGATTAAAGGAATAAAAACCCTATGAAATACATTAGCCTTGTCGTTTATCGGTAAAACCCTGAAAAATAGCATTCAAAGCTTGCAAAATTGAGCTTCGTAACCTACATAAAAACATAAGCCCCATCTTATTTTTCTTTAAGATGGGGCTTTGCAATACTATAATTATGGTTATTATTTTAAACCAGCCAAACTTTGCTCGATTGTTTCAATTTTTGCTAAAGCATCGGCTTCTTTTTGTCTTTCGTTTGCCAAAACTTTTTCAGGAGCTCCGTTTACAAATTTCTCGTTAGACAATTTATTTTGAACTGATTTCAAAAATCCTTTTGTATACTCTAATTCTGTTGTCAGTTTTCCAATTTCTTCTTCTACATTTATACTTCCCGTAATAGGAATAAAATATTCATTCGAATTTACACGATACGATAATGCGCCATCTACTTTTTCAGTAACATATTCTAATGCTGTGATGTTCCCCAATTTGGTTACAACCGAATCAAAATAAGTAGATACATTGTCATTATTAATCACTTTTAATTCAATCGCATCTTTAAACGGAATGTTCTTGTCTTTACGAATCGTTCTCACTCCAGAAATCACTTCCATTGTGTTTTCAAAATCGGTAATTAAAGCCACGTTAAAAGGTTTTAATTCAGGCCAAGTAGAAACGATCAAAGCTTCTTCTTTTGTTCTTGGAGCTAATATTTGCCAAATCTCTTCGGTCAAGAACGGCATAAACGGATGCAATATTCTTAAGTTATTTTCAAGCATTTCTATCGCTTTCGCAAAAGTTACGCTGTCAATAGGCTGTTGGTATGCTGGTTTAATCATTTCAAGGAACCAAGAACAGAAATCATCCCAAACTAATTTGTAAGTTCCCATTAATGCTTCTGAAATCCTGTATTTCTCGAAGTTATCTTCAATTTCTAAAAGCGTTTGTTGCAACTTGGCTTCGTACCATTCGATTGCTACCTTAGAAGATTCTGGTTGCGGTATCGCATCCGAAACTTCCCATCCTTTAATCAATTTAAAAGCATTCCATATTTTATTGGTAAACCCTTTTCCTTGATTACATAATTCTTCATCAAACATGATGTCATTCCCTGCAGAAGCGCTCAAAAGCAATCCTACACGAACTCCATCGGCACCAAATTTTTCAATTAAATCTAGTGGATCTGGTGAGTTCCCTAATGATTTAGACATTTTACGTCTTTGTTTATCACGAACTAATCCCGTTAAATACACATTGGTAAATGGTTTTTTACCTGTGTATTCATATCCTGCAATAATCATTCTCGCAACCCAGAAAAATAAAATATCCGGGCCCGTAACTAAATCATTTGTAGGGTAGTAGTATTTAAAATCTTCGCTTTCTGGATCCATGATGCCACCAAAAACCGACATTGGCCACAGCCAAGAAGAAAACCAAGTATCTAAGGCATCCACATCTTGTTTTAAATCTTTTGTTTCAAGTTTAATGTTTAAAGTTTTCTCACGTGCTAACTTTAAAGCATCTTCAATATTTTCGGCAACTACAAAATCCTCTTTCCCATCTCCGTAGAAATAAGCAGGAATTTGTTGTCCCCACCATAATTGACGAGAAATATTCCAGTCGCGTATGTTATTCAACCAGTGTGCATAAGTATTATCAAAACGTTTTGGATGTAATTTAATATCTCCATCTACTAAAACTGATTTGATCGCTGGTTTTACTAAATCTTCCATTTTTAAGAACCATTGATCTGATAATCTTGGTTCGATTACTGCTTTGGTTCTTTCAGAGGTTCCTACTTTATTTAAATGCGTTTCTGTTTTTGCAAGAGCTCCAATTTTTTCTAATTCTGCAGCAACTTCATCACGAACAACAAAACGATCTTTTCCTTGGTAATGCATACCAAAACTATTCATAGTCGCATCTTCATTGAATATATCAATGATTTCTAAGTTGTGCTTCTCTCCTAGCGTTTTATCATTCATATCGTGGGCAGGAGTCACTTTTAGGCATCCTGTTCCAAATTCGATATCTACATATTCATCTTCGATAATAGGAATCACACGACCACAAATAGGAACAATGGCTTTCTTTCCTTTTAAATGAGCAAAACGTTCGTCATTAGGATTGATACAAATAGCGCTATCTCCAAAAATAGTTTCTGGACGCGTTGTTGCTATCGTTAAAAAGTCTTCACTTCCTTCAATTTTGTATTGTATGAAATATAATTTTCCTTGTCTTTCTTCAAAAATAACTTCTTCATCAGATAAGGTTGTTTTCGCTTCGGGATCCCAGTTTACCATTCGGTACCCACGATAAATCAATCCTTTGTTGTATAAATCAACAAAAGAGCGAATTACAGAAGCTGACATGTCTGGATCCATCGTAAACTTAGTACGTTCCCAGTCACAAGAAGCTCCTAGTTTTTTTAATTGTTCTAGAATAACGCCACCATATTTGTCAGTCCAATCATAAGCATGTTTCAAAAACTCCTCACGAGATAAATCTGCTTTATTGATTCCTTCGGCTTTTAATTTAGCCACAACTTTAGCTTCGGTAGCAATAGAGGCGTGATCTGTACCTGGTACCCAACAAGCGTTAAACCCTTTAAGACGAGCTCTTCTAATTAAAACATCTTGAATAGTATTATTCAACATATGCCCCATGTGCAAGACTCCTGTTACGTTAGGTGGAGGAATTACAATAGTATAAGGTGTTCTATGATCTGGCTCTGAGTGGAAATAATTGTTTTCCATCCAGTAGGCATACCATTTATCTTCAATAGTCTTAGCGTCAAATTGTGCAGGAATTGTCATTGTATAGTGGATTCGATTAATCATTAAATTGGTGATCAAAGTACTTAATATTTAACTGACACGCAAGCTATTGAAGTGTCATTAAACGTACTTATTGTACTTTGGTCTAATTATTGTAATTCTTATAGGGAACAAAAGTAAATAATTAAGTAGACTATAAAAAGAGAAATAAAAATTTGTGTAGTAATTAAAAGAAACTATATTTACTTTAACAAATACATTTAAAAATGAAAAAAATAGCAACAGTAATAGCAGTCGTATTATTTAGTAGTATTGGGTTTGCACAAAGCGGAGCTAAAATTGAGTTTAAAGATGACAACAATACACTTGACTACGGAACCGTATCAAAAGCCCAAGATAACGGTGTAAGATCATTTGTTTTTACTAATACAGGAAACGCTCCATTAATTATAACAGGAGTACAATCTACTTCTAGCTGTACGATTTTATCAAAACAAAATGACAGTGTATTACCGGGAAAATCAGGCAAGATAGAGGTTAAATACAATATGGTTCCAGGACCAATTAGGAAAACAATTACGGTAGAGTCTAATGCCATTAACTATCCTGAAGGTAGAATTCCTTTAAAAATTAAAGGGGAAGTTGTAGCCAATTAATCCTTATTAAATAATAACACCAAAGCTTCTTGACATAAAATCAAGAAGCTTTTTTTATTACAGCAAATTTTTTAATTGAAAGCTAAATTTCAATAATTGACTGTTACGCTCTACTTCTAAACTGATCCACTTTTCCTCTTCTGATTTTAAAAAACGACTTAGCTCCTGTAATGAAAAACGGTGTGTGAGTTTCTCATTTATTTTTATCAAAATATCTCCTTCCTGCAAACCGCAAATTTCGGCAGCTGATTTCCTTCTTATGTTGCTAATTACATAGACTGGTTTGAGTTTAAATTTATACTGAAAATCTGTTTTCTTTTCTTGGATTGCAATTTCTTTATATTCAGTAATTTTAGGTTCTAATTTTAGATGAACGGTTTCCTTGACCCATTGCATTCCAATATGCTTAATTTCTACACCACTCTTATTATAGGTAAAAGGTGCACTATAGCTCCTATTCTTTTTTAAAAACAATGCTTCATTTTTATAATCTAAAACAACTGTGAAACGTTTAAAAATTTCTCCCCCTACAGACCCTAATCGATCAGGAACCATCTTGACATGTTTGGTAGAAACACTATCAGGGAATGCTGTTATAGGATTTTCAAATTGGAATCCTGCCATTTCAAAAGCTTTTATTTTAGCTCTTTTACCTATAACTTCGCCACTAAAACCTTGACCTAGATAATCTTCAAAGTTTTTTGGAGGCAACTCAATCGTTGCTAATTTATGTTGAAAAAGCCAAACAGCATCACTGTTTCCTATATCTACTAATAGTTTAACGGGGATTTTATAATTTTCTAAAACTACATTACTATATACATATGGCTTAGCACCTTCTATAGTTATAGGCACTTTAGTAAATTTTCTATTTATTCTTTTTCTCCGTTTAGCTGTTTCTTTATAAAAGAATATTTTACGTTTTTGATAATTAATTTCGATGAGATTATTTTTAAAAAATGAGTAGCCTATTATTCCGTTCACAGGAATTCCAACATGCGAGGACAAATTAAAATCCTGATCTAGTATTACATATAAAAGGTGGTTTCTAGAAATCATCCCTTTTGTTTCAAGAAGATTTCCTGTAGATTTTAATCCTTCAATTTTCTCTTTACTTCCTAAACCTACAAGACTTACAGTTTCTTTATTTTTAAGATCAAGTCCTTTTGTGTCTTCTAAACTGAACAAAATAGTTTCTTCGACTCCTGAATCGAGTAAAAAAGTCAATTCGACTCCATTGACCACTAACGGAATAAATACCAGATTATTAATTGATTGAAATGGAATTCCAACTTTATTCACGTCTTTTTTAAATAAAAAACCAGATTGAGCAGTAAGAGTGCCATTGGATAAAAATAAAAAAACAAATAAGATGATTTTCTTCATAAAGGATCATTTTCATAAATTTAGCAAAAATTAGTCTCTTAGATTCAAGTGATAAATGCAACACTCCTTATTTGTTTAAATAAAGCCTACTGATAAGTCTTGAAGATCTAGATCTTCAAGACTTATCAGTAGGCTACGAAAAAAATTTCTCTTATTTTTGGGTTACTAAGCACAAAAAAAAGATGTCACATTTAACGATTGAACAAAGATACGAAATTGCTACACTTCGTTCACAAGGATTTTCAATGAGTAAAATTGGAGAGGTTATAGGTAGAGATAAATCTGTAATTTCAAGAGAGCTATCCAGAAATTCCGATCAAAGAAATAAAGTTTATAAAGCTAAATTAGCCCAAAGTAAAGCCAGTATTCGACAGCATGAAAAAGCTAAGAAAATACGCTTTACTGAACAGATAAAAGCACATGTTATTCATCTTTTAGAAGAAGATTTCAGTCCTGAACAAATAGTAGGATATTGCAGTGATAAAAACTTTGAATGTGTTTCGATTGAAACAATTTATCAATTCATTTGGAGCGACAAAAAGAAAGGCGGACAACATTATAAGCACCTACGCACAAAAGGAAAGCGATATGCTAAAAGAGGGGCTTTAAAAGGCTCAAGAGGTATTATTAAAGATAGAGTTGGTATTGAAAACAGGCCGTTGGTTGTAGAAGAAAAGCAAAGAATTGGGGATTTAGAAATTGATTTGGTAATAGGTAAAAATCACAAAGGAGCTTTGTTAACAATAAATGATAGAGCATCAGGTGTGCTTAAAATGGCTAAAATAAACAGTAAGGAATCACAAGAAATTCAGGAGAAATTAATTGAATTATTAATGGATTGGAAACCCATTTTGCACACCATCACATCTGATAATGGGAAAGAGTTTGCAAACCATAAAAAAGTATCTGAAATACTAGAAATCTCATACTTTTTTGCCAACCCATATTGTAGTTGGGAAAGAGGTGCTAATGAAAATTTAAATGGTCTAGTAAGACAATATTTTCCAAAAAAATATAACTTTGATTTAATAACAGAAGAAGAGGTTTTAAGAGTAACAAATAAATTAAATAACAGACCCAGAAAAAGATTTGGTTTTAAAAGTCCAAATGAAATTTTTGAGCAAAAACTTAAACAATGTGCATGAGGTTGCATTTGTTAATTGAATCCACCTCTTATTAATTCTTATTTAACACTAAATAGATAGATTACGAATTTTAAGTTCGAAAAAAAAATCGCAAATTTGCAATTCAACAATTAGAAATATGCCAAAGATATCAAACAAAGGTGCTAAAATGCCTGAATCACCAATACGTAAATTAGTACCTTATTCAGAAATTGCTAAGAAAAAAGGAAATAAAGTCTACCATTTAAACATAGGTCAACCGGATATTAAAACTCCTGAAGTTGCCATGGAAGCTGTAAAAAATATTGATATAAAAGTATTAGAATACAGTCACTCAGCTGGTTTTGAAAGCTATAGAAATAAATTATCTGAGTTTTATAAAAAATCAGGATTACCTATCAATCCAGAAGACATTATCGTTTCAACAGGTGGCTCAGAAGCCTTATTGTTTGCAATGGGTAGTACTATGGATCAAGGTGATGAAATCATTATTCCAGAGCCATTTTACGCAAATTACAATGGTTTTTCTACTGCATCTGGTGTAACTGTAGTTCCTGTTATTTCATCAATTGACACAGGTTTTGCATTGCCTCCTATTGCTGATTTTGAAAAATTAATCACACCAAAAACAAAAGCTATTCTTATTTGTAATCCAGGAAACCCAACCGGTTACTTGTATTCAAAAGAAGAAATGATGCAACTTGCTGAAATCGTGAAAAAACATGATTTGTTTTTGATTGCTGATGAAGTATATAGAGAATTTACTTATGATGGAGATATTCACTATTCTGTAATGAATATCCCTGGACTAGAAGAAAACGCAATCATGATTGATTCGGTTTCAAAAAGGTACAGCATGTGTGGCGCAAGAATAGGTTGTATTGTTTCTAAAAACAAAGAACTTATGGCTACTGCAATGAAATTTGCTCAAGCAAGATTAAGCCCACCTACATTTGCACAAATTGCAAGTGAGGCAGCTCTTGATACACCACAAAGTTATTTTGACGAAGTAATCTCAGAATATAGAGAACGTAGAGATACACTTATAACCGAACTTAAGAAAATTGAAGGCGTAAAAGTAGCCAACCCAAAAGGAGCTTTCTACTGTATCGCTGAACTTCCTATTGACAATGCAGATCATTTTGCACAATGGCTTTTAGAAAGTTACGATTTTAACGGAGAAACAGTTATGGTAGCGCCTGCAGCTGGTTTTTATTCTACTCCTGGAGTAGGTTTAAACCAAGTAAGAATTGCTTATGTATTAAAGAAAGACGATTTGATCAAAGCAGTACGAATCTTAAAAGAAGCCATTACTACCTATAACGCAAGATAAAAAAGACTTAGTTTACTTTTATAAATACAATTTACTAAGCTATTTTTAATATCATAAAAGGCAATAACATAATTACTGTTATTGCCTTTCTTGCTTTTATCGAACGACCCAAAATCCATGCATTTAATCTGGCTTTAAAAAGAGATCATTAATTAATAAAACCTTTAGAAAATCTTTAGTTTTTATTAATTATCTTTACGCCCTGAAATTATACACAAAATAACAGTAGCTTTTAATGATAAATAAGGAAGAATTACATGATGAAATAGGTGATAATCATATCGCTTCATGTGCAACAAACCCAGTAAGAGACGACGCATTTGACATTACTGACGAGGAAAAAATTGAAAAAATAAAGAAAGACGTTGAAAGCATTCTATTGACTTTAGGAATGGATTTAACTGATGATAGCATGAAAGGCACGCCTAATCGTGTAGCAAAAATGTTTGTTAAAGAGATTTTTGGTGGATTGAATCCTGCTAAAAAGCCCAAAGCATCAACATTTGACAACAATTACAAATACGGAGAGATGTTAGTAGAAAAAAACATCACTTTATATTCTACTTGTGAGCACCATTTATTGCCTATTATTGGTAGAGCACATGTTGCTTATATTTCTAATGGGAGAGTAATTGGTCTTTCAAAAATGAACCGTATTGTTGAATATTACGCTAAGAGACCACAAGTACAAGAGCGTTTAACAATGCAAATAGTTCAAGAACTACAAAATGCATTAGGAACAGAAGATGTTGCTTGTGTAATTGATGCGAAACACCTTTGTGTAAATTCAAGAGGGATTAACGATATTGAAAGCAGTACGGTAACCTCTGAATTTGGTGGTAAATTTAAAGATCCTCAAGCAAGAAGAGAGTTTTTAGATTATATTAAATTAGAAACAAAATTCTAGATTAAATAAATTATTTGATTAATTAAACAATAGCTTAGACCTGAATACAGTGTAAAATCCTTTATAATTTTTCATCAAAAATAAAAAGAATTGAAACAAAATGCAGGAATAGCTACTAAAAAACAAACATGCCTTTATATACAAGTCAAACACTGAAAATATACAATTCTCTTTCGGGAGAAAAAGAAACTTTTGTACCTATCAACGAAGGAAATATTGGAATGTATGTTTGTGGCCCTACGGTTTACAGCAATGTACACTTAGGAAACGTACGAACATTCATGTCATTTGATGTGATTTTCAGGTACCTGTTGCACCTTGAATATAAAGTGCGCTATGTACGCAATATTACAGATGTAGGACATATTGTGGATGACGCAGAGGATGGTGAAGATAAAATTGCTAAAAAAGCGCGTTTAGAACAATTAGAACCGATGGAAGTTGTACAACGCTACACCATTGATTTTCATGAAATTTTAAAAGCTTTTAATTTCTTACCTCCCAGTATTGAACCTACTGCAACAGGACATATCATTGAGCAAATTGAAATTATTAAAAAAATCATTGACTCGGGAATAGGTTATGAAGCAAATGGATCTGTCTATTTTGATGTTGTAAAATTCAATAAAACAAATCATTACGGACGTTTGAGCGGAAGAAATATTGAAGACATGTTAGCTAACACCCGCGATCTTGACGGACAATCTGACAAGAGAAACCCGCAAGATTTTGCCTTATGGAAAAAAGCCGAACCGCAACACATCATGCGTTGGCCTTCTCCATGGAGTGATGGTTTTCCAGGATGGCACTTAGAGTGTACTGCAATGAGTACTAAATACCTAGGAAATCATTTTGATATTCACGGTGGTGGAATGGATTTAAAATTTCCTCATCATGAATGCGAAATTGCTCAAAACGAAGCTTGTACGGGTCAAACACCAGTAAATTACTGGATGCATGCTAATATGCTTACGCTAAACGGTAAAAAAATGGCAAAATCTACTGGTAATAATATTTTACCAAGAGAAATCTTGACTGGAGAAAATACAATTCTTAGCAAAGCCTTTTCTGCATCTGTAGCACGTTTTTTCATGTTGCAAGCACATTATCGTAGTATTCTTGATTTTTCTGATGATGCTATTGTAGCTGCCGAAAAAGGATACAAAAGATTAATGGAATCTCTTGACACTCTTAAAACTTTAAACAGTAGCACTAAAAGCTCACTAGATATTGCAAGTTGGAAACAAGCTTGTTACGATGCAATGAATGATGATTTTAATACCCCTATTTTAATAGCACATTTATTTGAAGGGGTTCGTTATATCAACTTGATAAACGACAATAAAGAAACCCTAACTACTGAAGATTTAGCTTCTTTAGCAGCTACGATGCATGCTTTTATATTTGATGTTTTAGGTCTAGAAGATGAAAAAGTAGCTGACAGTAGTACTGATAAGTTAGAAGGAACTGTAAACATGCTTATTGGTATGCGTAATCAAGCGCGTGCTGATAAAAACTTTGCTTTGTCTGACCAAATTAGAGATCAATTAATTGCTATAGGAATTCAATTAAAAGATGGTAAAGAAGGTACTACTTTTACTGTATAGTACTAACTGTAATTAAGAAAAAAATGTTGAAAAAAATACTCATATTTCCATTTTTAGTACTGGTTCGTTTTTATCAACTTGTTATATCACCTTTAACACCCGCTGCATGTAGATTTGAACCTACTTGTTCTACTTATATGATTCAAGCTTTGAAAGAACATGGTTTATTTTACGGTGGATTTTTAGGCTTAAAAAGAATTGTGAGTTGCAATCCATGGGGAAAAACAGGTTATGATCCTGTTCCTAAAAAGAAATGTACTCATGAGTAAAAATCACAATGTAACTTTGAAAATTAAAGTCAATTTTTAACGTAAATTTCATACCGAAACTCTTGACAAAAAATGTATTTTTACATAAAATAAAAAAATAATGACACACGCTTTAAATATAGTTTGGAACCCATCAGAAGGAATTGATCTTGGTTTTTTTATGATTCGTTTCTACAGTCTTATGTTTGTAATCGCATTTGGGTTGGGATGGTATATCATGAAAAACATCTTTGAACGTGAAGGTGAATCTATTGAAAAATTAGACTCTCTTTTTATCTGGACAGTACTTGCTACTTTGTTGGGGGCTCGTTTGGGTCATGTATTTTTTTACGATTGGGAATATTTTCGCAATCATTTAATTGAGATTCTTTTACCAATAAGAGAAGACATAAATGGTCTATTATTTGGCTTCATACCTGGTTGGGAATTCACAGGTTTCCAAGGATTAGCAAGTCATGGCGCAGCTATTTCAATTATAGTAGCAATGTATTATTTTAGTAAAAAAGTACTACACAAGCCACTATTATGGATTTTGGACCGTGTAGTCATCCCAGTAGCTAGTGGTGCAATATTTGTAAGACTAGGAAACTTTTTCAACTCTGAAATCATAGGTAAAGAAACAACCTCACCTTTTGGAATCCGATTTATTCGTGATCAGTTTAGCCCTAGAGATGTAGTAAACGCTACAAAAATGGCTAACCCAAATGATGCTTATAAAGCAATAGTACACGATCCGCAGTTTGCGAGTTATTTAGCGCAAGTTCCAGTTAGACATCCTGCTCAATTATACGAAGCTTTTTGTTATGTATTTGTATTTGCAATTCTGTTCTTCTTATATTGGAAAACAGAGGCAAGACTTAAATCAGGATACTTATTTGGTCTTTTCTTAGTATTGTTATTTACAGTTCGTATGATTGTAGAATCGGTTAAAGAAAGTCAAGGAGGTTTTGAAAGTGATTTAGGTAATATTCTTTCAACAGGACAATGGTTGAGTATTCCTTTTATATTAATTGGACTCTATTTTGTCTTAACTGCAAAAAAAACAGCGTAAATTTAACTGCCGCATATTTTAAAAAAAGCTTGTAAGATCTATTCTTAGAAGCTTTTTTTTATTCCTTATAACAAGCTAAGAAAATTATTTTCGAAAAAAAAATACCAAAATGAGGTTTCCCGTAAAGTAAATCTTTTTCGGCGTCGTATTTTTGCGAAAAAACAAAATGCAAACCTCTAATATCATTATAAAAACAATACTATTATTAGTTATATTCACAAATATTAGTTGTGAACACAAAGAAAAAAATAACGACAAACCGCCTGAAAGACAAGTACCTATAAAAGAAACTAGTCAAGTTACGATTGACAGTTTTACAACTCCTAATTCAGTCACCATAACGGGTACTGATGAAAGCGGAAACACAGTTCACGGAGAAGGAATTATTGAAGGGAATACTGGTCTTGGAACGCTAATACAAAAAGATGGAAGAAAAAAAGATATTATTTTTGAACAAATAAACGCCAATAATATTATCGCTACTGATGATGATGGTTTCAAGTACAAACTAAAATTAGTTCTTAAGGTTAAAAAATAATATTAACCTGTTGTTTAACTGTTTTTGGATTTAAAAAGTATTAAGTTGCATACTTCCAAAATTAGCGACCAATACCCACAATGAAACAATACTTTAGCCTTTTATTTTTCTTTTTTTATGTAATCCTTTGTGCGCAGACAAAATTACTTTCATGGAATATTGAAAATATTGGTCGTTCAAAATCACCCGCAGAAATTGAGTTCATTGCTACAATTGTTCGTGATTATGACATTATTGCTATTCAAGAAGTTGTTGCAGGTTACGGCGGTTCACAAGCAATTGCAAGACTCGCTGATGAATTGAATAGAAAGGGAAGTAAATGGAATTATGAAATTAGCGAACCCACAACTAGTAGCGCCTATAAAACGGAACGATATGCTTTTCTTTGGAAAACAGCAAAAGTTAAAAAAATAGGCAATGCGTGGCTTGAGCAAAAATACCATTTACAAATTGACAGAGAGCCATTTTACTGCACCTTTGAAAGTGAAGGAAAACAATTTACCGTTGTGAATTTTCATGCAATTACTAAAAATAAACAACCAGAAACTGAAATTAAATATTTTAAATTCCTTCCAGAAGAATACCCTAATTTGAACCTGATTTTTGCGGGTGATTTTAACTGTCCGCAATCGCACTCTGTTTTCAACCCATTAAAAAAAAGTGGCTATTTACCAAGTTTGGTAAACCAAAAAACGTCATTAAAACGTGCTTGTAAAAAAGGAAAATGCTTGGCATCAGAGTACGATAATATTTTTTACAATACTTATAAAATTAATAAGAAAAACAGCGGTAGCATTCATTTTTACAAAACCTTCCGTTCACTTTTAGAAGCTAGGAAAATTTCAGACCACATTCCTATTTGGCTGGAGTTTAATGTGCGATAGATAAACTTCAATTGTAAATTACATCAAGATAAAAGTCTAAAAAATAGACATTTCTGTTTTTGTTGTCAATAATTCCAAAGCATGCATCCCTAGCTCTGAATTGCCTTTTTTATTTAATTTAGGTGACCATGTTGCTACTACAAAGTTTTTAGGATACAGCGCTACGATTCCTCCGCCTATTCCGCTTTTCCCTGGCAAACCTACTTTATAAGTAAACTCACCTGATTCATCATAAAAACCACAAGTTTGCATAATGGCATTTAATCTTTTTACCTGACTTGTTGTTAAAATTGATTTTCCATCTCTAGTCTTGCCTTCGTTTGCAAAAAAGAAAAAAGCACTCGCTAGTTCTACACAATTCATCTCAATAGAACATTGATAAAAATAAAAATCTAAGACTTCATCTACATCATTTTCGATATTACCAAAAGACTTTAAAAAATTACCTAAAGCAGCATTCCTAAATCGTGTGTCTTTCTCTGATTGTGCTACTGAGAGATTAAAATCAATGTTTGGGTTTCCAGAAATCAATCTAATAAATCTTAAAAAATCATCTTTTGGATTTTCTAAACAAGAAACAAGCATATCTGCAATTACGATTGCTCCTGCGTTAATAAATGGGTTTCTTGGAATTCCTTTTTCATATTCAAGTTGTATTAGCGAATTAAATGCAGTTCCCGAAGGTTCAACACCTACTCGCTTCCATATTTTTTCACCTAAAAATGAAAAAGCTAAGGCAACTGTTAAAGCTTTAGAAACACTCTGAATCGAAAATCGCTCCTGACTATCCCCTATTCCAAAATCACCTCCCTCAATAGTGGTTAAATGAATTCCGAATTTATCTGGGTTTATTTTCGCTAGTTCCGGGATGGTGTTGGTAACCTGACCTACCGTAGTATAACTTTCTAACTCAAGAGTAATCTCTTCTAATATTTTCGAATAATTCATTGTAATCCTTTGTATTTAAATCTAGTCTAGGTTTTTTGTTTTTTCTTGCGCGCTGCAGGAAACAAAACGTTGTTCAGGATTAATCGATAGCCTGGTGAATTTGCGTGTAAGTCTAAAACAGTAGGCGAATCACCCACTCTATGCTGAAAATCTTCAGGATCATGGCCACTATAAAAAGTAAACATTCCTTTTCCTTTTTCACCATGAATGTAACGCGCTTCTCCATTCAATTCACAACTCCCCATCACTAAAACATTAGACTTAATCACTGCAGGATTAAAAGCTGTAGTTTGCCCCATAAACCCTTTTATAAGCTGTGTATGATTTTGACACAACATACTCGGAATAGGATCCCACTTAGCTGAATATTCCATTAACGTAAAATAATCTTTCTCCATAGGAATTCGTCGGGAATCAGTATCATCAATATCCGAGAACTCGTATTTATCCGGTCTGCGTTCTAAGATAAAATCTTTAAACGCAAAAGAATTGTTATAATCTAACTTGGCTTGATAGTTAGGATCACTGCTATCGCCATCAAACATAGGCTCGCAAATATCAACACCATCAGCAGCTAAGGCAATATCAAAACTATCCGTTGCAGAACACATTGCAAACATGAATCCGCCCCCAATTACAAAGTCTCGTATTTTTTTGGCTACAGCCCCCTTTTCCTCAGCAACTTTAGCATAATTTAATTTGTGTGCTAGTTCTTCGGCCGCATTTTTTTGTTCTATATACCAAGGTACATTTTTATAAGAACCATAAAATTTACCGTATTGACCTGTAAAATCTTCATGATGTAAATGCAACCAATCGTATAGAACTAGTTGATCACTTAAAACTTCTTCATCATAAATAGCGGTAAAAGGAATTTCAGCGTAAGTTAGAACTAAAGTTACAGCATCATCCCAAGGTTGTTTTCCTTTAGGAGTATAAACTGCAATTTTAGGCACGCGTTCTAAAATAACGGTCTCCATATTTTGCGATGGACTTGCTATTTCATTACTGATTTTCTCTTGTTCGCTGTCTGATAAAATTTCAAAACTTACACCTCGAATTTGGCATTCTTTTCTGATTTCTTCAGCATCAGGAAGCAAAAAAGAACCTCCTCTATAATTTAACAACCAACTCGCTTTATAATTTTTATTCAGACACCAATAGGTAATTCCGTAAGCTTTAAGATGATTTTTTTGAGTAGTTTCATCCATTGGCAACAAAATAAAAGAAGCCTTAACAGTGGCAGAAATCAGAATAAGGAATAAAAAAAGAATTCTTTTAGCAATCATTATTTTTATTTTTTATCAAATATAAAACTAACTTGATACAATCTACTAATTATACCAATACTATTTATAAAACAGATCAATTGTCAATTTGAGCAAAGTTGAGAACCACTATTGCTTTACCACAATATTCGATCCTACACAATTCAGCTTGTAGTATAATAAAATACTGAAATAAACAGCTATAGTAATAAAATCAGGTATTTATACGCTTACACATTTTAAGTTAAAACAATAAATTTGAATATTATTTAACTAAAGTAATAAGAGTATGGAAAATTCTAAAAGTATTTCAGAAACAAGACTTATGAAGTTTATAAAAAAAGGTGGCTTGTGTTTATTAGTAATGACTATCATTTTATATTTTATTTTAGCCATTAAATTTATGATTGCATAAAATCAATCATAAATAAGAATTATTTTATTTTGAATGGCAAAAACCACTAATCCAGCGATATTTTTTGACGTTGTTTTTAGTAATAAGTTATTACGGTGTCCTTCTACTGTTCTTGGGCTTAGGAATAATATTTCGGCTATTTCGGCTGTGGTTTTTTGATCACAAATTAACTGCAGCACCTCATTTTCTCTATTCGTAAGAACAATTTCAAAAGGTCTTTTATTAGCACCATCTAAAACTGTTTCTTTGATGACTTCCATCACGTAATTATTATAATAGAAACCCACGTTATGAACTTCTCGTATCGTTTTTAATAACTCTTGTGGAGTAGCGTTTTTAACTAAATAAGATACTGCTCCTACATCAATCATATTTGCTACAAAAGATTTCGAATCGTAACTTGACAAGGCAATAATTTTAATATTAGGAAAATTAACGTGTATTAACTTAGTTGCTTCAACACCATTTAATAAAGGCATTTTTAAATCAGTAAGAATAATATCAGGATGTTCAGTAGTAGTTTCTAAAAAATCAATCAATTCTTTTCCGTTTGAAGCTTCGTAGACAACTTCAATATCTTCTTCTCTTTCTAGAATAAAGGCAATTCCTTTTCTAAAAAGCACCTCATCATCAACCAATAACACTTTAATATTATTTTTCATAAATTAAAATTTAAAAACAACTTGCACCCCATGGCCCACAGCCGATTCTATTTCAATAGTTCCTTTTAAAACACTAATACGGCTTAAAATATTTTTCATTCCCAATCCATGTTGATTTTTAGCATCTGTAGTATCAAAACCTTTCCCATTATCCTTATAATGACAAACCACATGCCCTTGTTCTTCTTCAAAAAGCAACGAAATTGAAGAGGCTTTACCATGACGCAACGAGTTGTTCATCAATTCTTGTAAAACTCTAAAAACATGTAAATGCTTGTCCTTATCATTAACCGCAAACACCGCTTTATTATGATAATCAACCTGAACTTGCTTGCTGCTAGTAAACTCTGAACACAATTCTTCAATACCAGCATGGAGACCAAATTTATCTAAAACAGCTGGTAATAAATCATGAGCAATACGTCTTGTACTTTCAAGCGCTTTAGCAGTTAAATTTACAATATTTGAAGTGATTTCATTCGTTTCCTGTACTGTTAAATTTGGCGTTTTTAACAAATGACTGTTTAACGAAACAACATTAAGCTTAGAACTAATATCATCATGAAGATCTTGAGCAATGCGTTTACGTTCCTCTTCTTGTGTAGTAATTATAGCATGAAGTTGTTGTTGTTGAAAATGTATCTCTAAATCTTTTTTCTCTAATTCCTTTTTAATAATTTTCTTTCTCGAAAAATAGAAAAACACTACTAATCCAACGGCTAGAATTATAAAAAAAAGAGAGGTGTACAAAATAATTGCAACAATTTCTTTTTCATAGAGTTGGTTTATTTTCATTTTTTAATATTGATTTATATAAAAACTTTTTTTCCATTCGAATAGAATAAATAGCTGGTAAACGATAATCAAGAGCGCATTTAAAGTCCAAGGCAATAATTGGTATTCTTTACTCAAAAGAGCCGATAAATTACCTACAAAAAAAAGAACTGTACTACTAAATAGATAAAGTAGCATTCCTACTGTACAATAATAAAACACTTTTTTTTCTGTCAATAAATTATATAAATGTACTACAGCTAATATGATAATTAAAAAAGAAGTTAAAAATATTTCGAATAAATTAAATCTAAAAAAAACATTAGGACTTAAAGAGTATTGAACTGCTAAAACAGCTATTCCAATTAATAATATCCAATTTGCCAATAATTTTTGTTTCTTTATTTTAAATAAGCTCTTAAAAAACAAACTCAACATCACAAACTGACCTATAAAATAAAAATGAGATAAAAAAAGATTATCATTATTTAGCATCAAAAGTGTTTTTGATGCTATTTGAATTAAAACTGTGCCTAAAAGATAAACTGTAAAAATTTTAAAGGTTTTTCCTTGATTAGAAAAACCTTTAAAATAGAGTACCGTATTCATTAATAATAAGGCATATCCGATATTAACGAAAAATAAATTCAAAATAGTATTTTAATTTAATGGACTTGTATTATCCGGTTTACAAGGAGGACTTGGTTCCGAAAAATCGTAAACAACTTTTGATGCTGCACCATCAGCTCCCATAACCTCTGATCCAAAAACATCACGATAAATACCTGTAGCTTTATCTAATTCTGATCCTACAAAAATTAATGTTTTTTCTTTTTTATCATTTACTCCCACATAAGCTCTCACTTTAGAGGTACCTAACTTCAAAACCATTTCTAATGTTTCTTTTGGTATCAAATAAGAATCTACTCTTTTTTTAGAACCTTCATCAGAAAAATTATCTCGGTGATTTTTTGTCCAAACTTCTGCAGTTGATAAAGGAATTGCAACATTTTTAGGTGATTTTTCTTCTGCCATTTTTTGCGTTTTATTGGTTAATAGTTAAAAGGTTTGTTAATAGTTGTGCTAAACTACAAATTTTTAGCGTTTCAACACACAAAAAGCAGCTATTTACACAGTTAACTATTAATTAAACGTAAAAAAAGCTTAAATTAATAAGCTTTTTTTTTCTAAAACGGCATATCATCGTCGTCGTCGTCGTCATTTAAATTACTTCCAAAAGCTTCATGTGCAGAAGGAAGACTTTTAGTGATGGCTGAATTATCATCCTGATTCATTGAAGACGGTAAATCATCATAACCCCCTGTAAAGTCTTCTAAGTTGTCAAATTTACCAAGATGTCCTATAAATTTAAGTCTCACGTTTTCAATACTACCATTACGGTGCTTTGCAATCATAATCTCTGCTTGGCCTGCTGTAGGGGAAGCTTCATCATCATCCCATTCGTCTATTTTATAATATTCTGGACGGTATAAGAACGATACGATATCGGCATCTTGTTCGATAGCTCCTGATTCACGAAGGTCAGATAGTAACGGTCGTTTACTTGATCCACGTGTCTCTACCGCACGCGATAGCTGGGATAATGCAATAACAGGAACATTCAATTCCTTTGCTAATGCTTTTAAGTTTCGGGAAATTGTAGAGATCTCTTGTTCACGGTTTCCTCCTCCTTTACCGTTCCCACCTGCAGTCATTAATTGCAAATAATCTACGATGATAATTCTGATTCCGTGTTGTGATACTAATCGTCTTGCTTTTGCTCTTAAATCAAAGATAGAAAGCGATGGCGTATCATCTATAAACAAGGGGGCTTTTTCTAAGTTCTTTACTTTAGTACTTAATTGCTCCCATTCGTGTTTTTCTAATTTTCCAGTACGTAATTTTTCAGAAGACAAACCTGTTTCTGACGAAATTAAACGCGTAATTAACTGTACCGATGCCATCTCCAGAGAGAATAATGCGACTGGCATCCCAAAATCAATAGCCATGTTACGCGCCATAGACAATACAAATGCTGTTTTTCCCATTGCAGGTCTCGCTGCAATGATAATTAAATCACTTGGTTGCCATCCTGAGGTAATTTTATCTAATTTTTCAAACCCGGTTGCTACACCACTTAATCCTTCTTGACCAGCAATTTCTTCAATACGTTTCTTTGCTTGCAATACTAAACTTTGTGCCGTTTCTGAACTACGTTTGATATTCCCTTGGGTAACTTCGTATAGTTTTGATTCGGCTTTATCTAATAAATCAAATACATCAGCAGAGTCATCATAAGAATCTTCGATAATTTCTGATGAAATACGAATCAAACTCCTTTGAATAAATTTTTGAAGAATGATACGGGAGTGAAATTCAATATGTGCCGATGAGGATATCTTTTGCGTAAGCTGGATTAAATAAAAATCACCACCCGCTAAATCTAATTTTCCGTTTTTCTTTAATTGTGCTGATACAGTCAATAAATCGATTGGCTGTGTCTCTGTAAACAATTGTACAATTGCTTCAAAAATATGCTTGTGTGCGTCTTTATAAAAGGCATCTGGTTGTAGAATATCAATTACATCATCAACCCCTTTTTTATCAATCATCATTGCTCCAAGAACTGCTTCTTCAAGTTCAAGTACTTGTGGTGGCAATTTTCCTTTTTCTAAGCTAATTATTGTTGTTTTATCAACCTTTACAGGGTTTATATTTTTGAAATTCTCCATACTGCAAAAGTAACATAAATTTAAAAATTATTTCTTTTGAGTTATTACAAAAAATTGTTTATAAGTGCTTTATTTTTGTTCATAACTCCAAAAAAAAATCCGAAACTAAAGAGTTTCGGATTTAAATTTAGTTTGTAACATATTATTCTTTGTATTCACCCATTTTACTGTATTTATCCATCCTTTGAGTGATTAATTTTTCTGTTGACAAGTCTTTCAACTCACCGTATGCTTTTAAAACATATTCCTCTACAGCCTTAAATGTGGTAGGTCTATCATAATGAGCACCACCTAATGGCTCAGGGATAATATCATCAATAAGTTTTTGTCTTTTCATATCAGATGAAGTCAATTTCAAAGCCTCAGCAGCTTGTTCTTTGTACTCCCAACTTTTCCATAAAATAGAAGAGCATGACTCTGGTGAAATAACCGAATACCAAGTGTTTTCTAGCATATAAACACGGTCACCTACACCTATTCCTAAAGCTCCTCCAGAAGCTCCCTCACCTACAATAATAGTAATGATAGGTACTTTTAATCGTACCATTTCAAAAATATTTCTAGCGATCGCTTCTCCTTGTCCACGCTCTTCGGCTTCAAGACCTGGATAAGCACCCGGAGTATCTATCAATGTTAGTACTGGAATACCAAATTTCTCTGCCATTTTCATCAAACGCAAAGCTTTACGATATCCTTCAGGATTTGCCATCCCAAAATTTCTATATTGACGTGTTTTAGTATTGTATCCTTTTTGTTGTCCAACAATCATAAATGACTGTCCGCCTATTTTACCTAAACCACCTATCATGGCTTTGTCATCAGCAAAACCTCTATCACCATGAAGCTCTAAGAAAGTTTCTCCACAAAGTGCTTTTATATGATCTAAAGTATAAGGTCTACTAGGGTGTCTTGATAATTGTACACGCTGCCAAGCAGTCAAGTTCTTATAAATATGCTTTTTAGTATCTATAAGTTTCTTATTGATTTGTTTGCAAGTAGTTGAAACATCAACATTTGATTCTTGACCAATAACTTGACACTTTTCTAACTGATCTTCTAGTTCTTTTATTGGAAGCTCAAAATCTAAATATTCCATAGTATTTGTGCGTTTTAGTTGTTTATTTGGACTGCAAATATAAAATATTAAATCATTTACAACCTCTTATTTTTTACTTTAGTACGTGACTATAAAGATACAATCAAAACAATTGCTCTTTGTTAAAACTGGTTTAAAAGAATAAAACACTAATAATCAGTCTTAAAACACGTATTTATTATCGTTTTATTTTTGTTCTTTAGTCTTGTATTTTCGCTCTTTATACAAATAAGAAGCTGCCGTAATATGTGCCAAAGCATCTTTTGCCATTTCTGGATTTAGTTTTGTTGGTATCAAAACAGTATCATTTTCCATTTTAAACTGCAATGGTTCTTTATTAGGCTGTAAAATTACAACTTCATTACCTACTCTAAAAGCATTATTGTTATGAAACTGCATAATCGCCCTTCCAGTTGTGGTTGCAGGTAATTTCATCAGGTTTCTACCTGGCATTGGATTATTTAAATCCATCCCTATAAAATTCAATAACGTAGGAGCAATATCAATTTGACTACACAATTTTGCATAATCAACTCCTTTAGGAACATCTGGCCCTATAATTAATGCTGGAATATGAAATTTATTAATAGGCACTAAATTTTTACCGTAAGTACGCGTATTGTGATCTGCTATAATTAGGAAAATAGTGTTTTTAAAATAAGGCTCCTTCTTAGCCATTTCAAAGAACTTACCAATTGAGAAATCAGCATATTTCATTGCATTATGGACGGTATTTTTCTCTTTATCATATAATTTAATTCGGCCATCAGGAAATTCAAATGGTTCGTGATTTGAAGTTGAAAACATCAATGAAAAGAAGGGTTTATCACCTTGAGATTTAAAATATTCATTTGCTTTCACTACTAAATCCTCATCAGAATATCCCCAAGTCCCTTTAAAAGCAGCTTTTTTACTATCGTAATCATTTTCTTCAATTATTTTCGAAAAACCATTTCCATTAAAAAAGGAAGCCATATTATCAAAGTTAGCCATACCACCGTAAATAAAACTCGTTTGGTATCCTTTTTCTTTAAAATTTTGCGCAAGCGTATAAAAACCCGTTTGAGAGTTACTCAATTTCACCACACTTTCAGATGGTGATGGCAAGAAACCAGTAATCACCGCTTCGATTCCGCGAACACTTCTCGTTCCTGTTGCATACATGTTTGTGAATAACATTCCCTCTTTAGTTAGCTTATCAAATTCTGGCGTTAACGGCAATCCACCAAGACTCCCTACATATTCCGCTCCTAAACTTTCTTGTAAAAAAACCACTACATTGTAAGGTCTAGCAATAGCACTATCCGTTTTTTGTAAGTGCATTAAAGGCAAATCGGGATCGGTGAAGGCGGCTTCATCAACATTCATATATTTCTTCACACGAGATAGCGCTTCATTAGCATCCATCTTACCATACATTTTTTCAGCATTTCCTTCATTCTTTATTGAATACAAAGCAAATCCTACTGTGTAAAGTGAATTCAATCCTAAATTATTAGTCAATTGGTCTGTAGAAAATATAGCATTACTAGCGTTTATAGGTCGCTTAGAAATTAAACTAGATCTTGCTCCCAAAAATAACAAAAAAGCAACTAAAGGAAATAACATTAATTTTGTACGATACATTGTAAATTTTGGAAAGAATAATACCCCCGCTTTTTTAATACTAAAGTATAATGCTACGGTTAGCAACAAGAAAGAAAAAATCATAGATCCTAAATAGCTTTTTACCAAAGTGCCCATTACTTCTTTAGGATAAATTAGATAGTCAATAAATAATTTATTTGGTCGCGTATCGTATTCATTAATAAAATCGTGACTCGCTAATTCCATAAACAGAATTAAAAACAAAAAAGTCAGAAAATAAACTGTAAAAAAACGTTTGATTTTTTGCAAATAATTATCTGGCAAAACAGATAATAATAAGGCTGGTAAAAACGAAATATAAGATAACAAAATGATATCCATACGCAAACCTATTGGAAAAATCATCCAATAATCTTCTGTTTGTACCACACGGTCCTTAAATATAATAAAGAGAACAAACCTACTTAAAGTTGTGATCAGTAATCCAATTAAAAAGAAGTTTAATATTGGTTTTAAAAAAAAGAGTTTTTTCATTATAAAAATTTTTGTTTTTAGTATTGATATATTAAAAAATTCAGACCAGACATTCAGTAACAACTATTAATTGCTTACAACTGGAGTGTTTTTTGGTTTTATTCGGTGTTTTATAATTCCGTTAAGGATAACGGTTATGATAATTATGACGGCACCTACGTAAAAGGAGAAACTCATTTTTTCTTTTCCTCCAATGATAAAATAAGCTAAAATGATTCCGTAAACAGGCTCTAAATTTGTAGTCAGCATCACTGTATATGGACTTAATTTCTCCATTACTTTAACCGAAGCAGTAAAAGCATAAGCAGTACAAATTGAAGCTAGAACTAACAACAACGCCCAATTTTTAAGGTTGATTTCAAAAAAGTCTGCTGTGAATTTATTTTGGAATAAAAAGTAAATAGTTATGAAAAAAACTCCCGCCATGAATTCGTAAAACGATATAACTGCTGAATCATGTTTATGAATCAACTTGCCATTCATAAGCGTGAATAAAACCCCTAATATTATGGATATTAATGCAAAAACCATCCCTTCGTAATAATTCACTTCTACTTTCATAATCATCGCAAGACCAGCGATAATGATAAGTCCAAAGAAAACTTCGTACCAGAGTATTTTTCGACCATAAAAAAGTGGCTCCAATAAAGACGCAAAAAAAGCCCCTAATGAAAAAATTGATAAGGTTATAGAAACATTAGAAACGTGAATGGCGTGAAAAAAAGTAATCCAATGCAAGGCAATCAATAGCCCAACAAAAACGAGTTTAAAAAAAGCCGTAGTAGGAATTTTAAAAGATTTTTTCTTAAAAATAATAAACAACCCTAGAAAACCTCCAGCTAATAACATTCTAAACCATACAATAGCATCAGCACTTATGGTTATCAACGCCCCTAAAATGGCTGTAAATCCCCAAATAAACACAATTAAATGAAGGCTTAGGTAACTTTTGAACTTATCGTTTTGCATTGCGTAATAAAAATATAGCTAATATTCCGAAAAAGATGTTGGGAAACCAAACCGCTAAAAAGGGTGAAAAAGTAGATTTCTCTGCAATGGTTCCAAATATCTTGTCAAAGAAAACATATCCGAAAGCAATAGCAATCCCAATGGTTAAATTCATTCCCATCCCTCCCCTTCTTTTCATAGAAGAAACCGAAACAGCAATAATGGTCAAGATAAACGCCGAAACAGGCACACTGTATTTTTTATACAAAACCACCATATATACATTGATATCTGAGGAACCTCGTTTTTTTTGTTTATCAATAAATTTATTTAATTTATCTAGACTCAACGTTTCTGCAATATAGACAACAGGAGTCAAGTCTTCAAGATCAAAAGTAAACTTCGTCTTTTTCTCAGGTGATTTTTCAATCTTATCTCCTAACGCACCTATCGTCCTTTTGGTATAATCAAACATCGTGTAGGTACTGTCCTTTGGGTTCCATTTTATCCTGCTAGCAGTAATTTTAGAAACTAATTTCTCTTTTTCAAATCGCTCTAAAGCAAAATTAAAAGCTACTTTAGACTCTGTATTGAAACTATTGACATAAATAAACTCATTATCATTAATTTGCCGGTAGACATCCGTATTATTCCCCATCATGGCTTGTTTACCGCCTCCTTTAAGATAAGTGTACCTAAAATAATTAAACCCTTCACTGGATTTAGGAACAACATAAAAACCCATAATCAGTACAAATACTGAAATAATTGAAGCCCCTATAATATAGGGTCTTAAAAAACGTGTAAACGAAATTCCGGAACTTAGAATAGCTATAATCTCTGTGTTGTTAGCCAATTTTGAAGTAAACCAAATAATGGATAAAAACAGGAATATAGGAAAGAGCGAATTAGCAAAATAAATAGTGAAATGATAGTAATAGATCGCAATTTCCATCAACGGAATCTTGTTCTCTATCATTTTATTCACTTTCTCTGAGACATCAATAATAATCCCAATAGGAATAAACATCAACAACATAGCCGCAAATGTGGTTAAGTATCGTTTCAGGATGTATCTATCTATTATTGTTAACATAGGAAAATTTAATCGTTTATTTTTTTCATCATTTAACCGCATAACGATGAAACAAATCAATATATTTTAAAGTCTTTGATCCATATTTTTTACCATCATTTCTTTCCAAGGCTTAAAATCACCTGCTAAGATATGTTTTCTAGCTTCACGAACCAACCACATATAGAATCCAAGATTATGAATCGTAGCAATTTGTTTTCCTAAGTATTCATTAGCGGCAAAAAGATGACGCAAATACGCTTTAGTATATTCAGTATCTACAAATGTAATTCCCATCTCATCAATAGGAGAAAAATCAGCCTCCCATTTTTTATTTTTGATGTTAATCGTACCATTTGCCGTGAACAACATTCCGTTTCTTGCATTACGCGTAGGCATTACACAGTCAAACATATCCACACCTAACGCTATATTCTCTAAAATATTAATAGGTGTTCCTACTCCCATTAAGTAACGTGGTTTATCCTCAGGCAGGATTTCACAAACTACCTCAGTCATGGCATACATTTCCTCAGCAGGCTCCCCTACAGAAAGTCCTCCAATAGCATTTCCTACTTGGTTTGAATTTGCAATATACTCCGCTGATTGCTGGCGTAAATCTTTATAACAACTCCCTTGAACAATAGGGAAAAACGCTTGGTCATAACCATATTTTACAGGCACTTTTTCAAGATGATTCACACAACGGTCTAACCATCGGTGCGTCATTTTCATAGAGCGTTTAGCGTAATTATAATCGCATGGGTATGGCGTACATTCATCAAAAGCCATGATAATATCAGCACCTATGGAACGCTGAATTTCCATTACATTCTCTGGTGTAAAAAAGTGGTAAGATCCGTCAATATGTGATTTAAACTTTACTCCTTCTTCCTTAATTTTTCGGTTAGCCGATAGTGAATACACTTGGTAACCACCTGAATCAGTCAAAATATTGCGATCCCAATTCATGAATTTATGCAATCCGCCCGCTTTTTCTAAAATTTCAACTTTCGGACGTAAATATAAATGGTACGTATTTCCCAAGATAATATCTGGGTTAATATCTTCTTTTAATTCTCTTTGGTGCACCCCTTTTACCGAAGCTACAGTACCTACAGGCATAAAAATAGGCGTTTCAATAACCCCGTGATCCGTAGTAATACTTCCCGCTCTGGCTTTAGACAACGGGTCTTTTTTTAATAAATCAAATTTCATAGTAACGTTTTTCTCCCGATAGTTCGGAAGCGCAAAGATAGGTTAATTACACAATTTGAAAATTACATAACAACAAAAATTAATTAAGATTTAGCAATTACCCTAAAAACTAATACGCAATGCCAATTTATTCGCATTTTAAGATACTCCTAAACATCCAAAAATTCAACAATCAAAAACCACTATTTGATTAAAACCTCCTTTTGGGCGTTCCCTGCCTTAGCGCTTTGTCGTCCCTCCACGCTGCTAAGTTGGGCGGGCTATCCACTATATCTTTGTGTCGCAAAAAAGCGACACAAAGGATGCCGTTACTATCCCTAACGCAAAACTACACTATTACAATTAAAAATAAGTCTTCAAAGCCAAAACGACAATTTGAACTAAAAAAGTTTTTAATGCTACTGAATTTATTTTTAAAAATAAACTTAGCAGCAAATTTTGATTCCTATTCTTAACCTGATTAAAAAATGACTAAATTAGCAAGAGGTATCATAAATTTGACACTACTAACAGTAAATAATTACTATCGTTAAAGTCAAATAGAAAACCGATTGCGTATTCTACAGCAATTATCATAATGGGATTGAACACTAATTTTAATTTTTTTGGAATGGAAAGCTTAATGATGAATTATCCACTTACAACTA
Source organism: Flavobacterium sp. PL002 (assembly GCF_054165825.1). NCBI lineage: Bacteria > Pseudomonadati > Bacteroidota > Flavobacteriia > Flavobacteriales > Flavobacteriaceae > Flavobacterium > Flavobacterium sp. PL002. The sequence continues at coordinate 547,261 of NZ_CM135110.1, forward strand.
CAACTATTCTTGAATATGGCAACAGCGTTTACCATCATAAAAAAATAATAACCTATCTGCCTGACGGAACTCGACACGAGTATCTTTTTAGCGATATGTACAAGCGCTGTAAAAAATTAGCTAATGCGTTGACAAAAAAATTAGGAATCAATCCTGGAGATATAGTCGGTACTTTTGCGTGGAACCATTCCTCCCATGTCGAATTATACTATGGAATATCAGGTATTGGAGCCGTTTGTCATCCTATAAATATTAGACTATCAAGTAGCCAAACCCAATATATAATCAATAATTCCGAAGACCGAGTTATTTTTGTAGACGCAACCTTAGTCCCATTACTAGAAAAAATTGCACCACTACTCGAAACAGTAGAGTGTTATGTGTTGCTAAATGCCCCAAAAGATTTTAAAACAACCTTGCAAAATACAATACACTATGACGATTTACTGGCAGACCAGTCCGAAGAATACCAATGGCCAATATTAAACGAAAACGACGCCTGTGGCATGTGTTATACCAGCGGAACAACGGGTTTACCAAAAGGGGTTTTATATTCGCACCGATCGACTTATTTGCATGCAACTAATATTATATCACCCAATGCCGGTAATTTCAGCAATGAGGATACACTCCTATTAATTGTCCCACAGTTTCATGTCATGGCTTGGGGGTTCCCCTACTTGTGTTTGTTGTCTGGATCAAATATGGTACTACCTTCCTCAAATTTACAACCCGAGGCGCTTATTTCTATTCTCCAAGCAGAAAAAGTTACCAAAGCAAATGGAGTACCGACCATCTGGCTAGGCGTGTATCATGCTATGAAGGAAAACCCACCAAAAGAAAAACTAGCACTTCAAGAATATCTAGTTGGCGGTTCTGCCTTACCCAAAAGCCTTATTGAAGGATTTGAAAAAGATTTTGGAATCAAAGGCGTACAAGCTTGGGGAATGACAGAAACATCTCCTTTAGGCACTGTTTCTAGATTACAACCTCAGCATAACAATTTATCCACTACTGAGAAATTAGACATTCGCGCCAAGCAAGGGTTTGCTTTTCCTGGAGTCGAAATTAGAATTATGACTGATGAAGGGACACTAGCTCCTTCGGATGGTAAGACCATGGGAGAACTACAAATAAAAGGAGCTTGGGTAATCAATTCCTATTTTAAAACTAATAATCAAGAAAGTTTTACAAACGATGGTTGGTTTAAAACAGGTGATGTAAGCACGATAGATCCTGATGGATATATGGAAATTAAAGACAGAACCAAAGACCTTATAAAAAGTGGTGGTGAATGGATATCAAGCGTAGCATTAGAGTCGGCATTAATGGCACATCCAAACATTCGAGAAGCAGCTGTAATTGCCATCCCAGACGAAAAATGGGTCGAAAAACCACTAGCTACAATTGTCTTAGTCAATAAAGAAAAACTGACTACAGATGCCGATTTAATAGCTTTTCTGGACAGAGAGTTTGTAAAATATCAAATTCCTAGAGACTATGTTTATCTGAATGAAATTCCAAAAACAAGTGTGGGTAAATTTGACAAAAAAGAAATTCGTAGACTTTTTTCACAAGGAAAACTGAAATAGGTAGCAAACTTAAAAATTCCTAAAAGCAGCTAGTATAACAACTTAAAAGTCCGATTTATAAATAATAATTCGGGCTTTTATTAGGATACTTTGGGCGTATCCTCGCTTCCACTCCGTTACAGTGAGGTTAGGCTATTCACTATATCTTTCTGTCGCAAAAAAGCGACAAAAAGGAAGCCGTTACTAACCCTAACGCAAAATACGTAGTTGTAATTAAAAAGAGCTATAATAACCCAAATGATTATTTATACTAAAAATATTATTAATATATTTGGATTTTAAGATACATATCACCTTAAATAACATTACAACATTAAAAAAATATGAAAACCAAATTACTATTCCTTTCTATATTCTTTAGTATAGCCTCATTAGCACAAGAAACCCCTAATTCATTAAAACTGAATTCACTTCTAAACGCCAACAAAACAATCACACTACCTACTAATGCAGGTTTTTTTACTAAACATTTAGGTTTTCAACCTAGACCGCTAGATTGTTCTTCTTGTGAGCAAGGCTTTTATTTTCAATGGTCACAAAGCAGTGATTTTTTCTTAAACTTTGCTCAAATGAATGATGGTAGTGAAAGCATTACAATTAACAATTTCACTAAAACGATTGTTGCAGGATTGCCATTAGGGCTTCAATTTAATCAATCTAACGCAGAAGAGTGTTTTTATAAATTTAAAAAATACAAAGCAGTCCGTTATCAAGAATCTTATGAAGTAAGCGATACTGAAAGTAGCGCATTCATGGTTGTAGAATTCTCAATAGATACCATTTATTACAAACTATCATTTGTAAATGACGACCTATTAACTGGAATTGTAATTAGTACCAAGCCCATAGAATAGCTAGGCCGTAAAGTTTATTTTTGTAGTTAACTAAATTGTCAATAGGTATTATATAACAAAAAAATGGAAGAGATAAAAAATAACGACAGCAGCAAAACAAAAAAACCAATTAATCCACAAAATGCAAGAGAGCACCTCGCTAACGAACGCACGCTTCTAGCTTGGATTAGAACCAGTATCGGAATCATGGCTTTTGGATTTGTAGTGGTAAAGTTTTCTTTGTTTATCAAGCAAATCTCACTTCTACTTGGTAAAAACACCACACTTCCTCCGCAACATGGTTATTCATCGATTATAGGAATAATATTAGTAGCTGTAGGAGCAATTGTACTATTACTCGCCTACATCAAATTCAAAAAAACAGAAAAACAACTCGATGACGAGGCTTTTATACCATCTTCAAAACTTACTTTTTGGCTCACAATGATTATCCTTTCAATAAGTATATTACTCATTTTGTATCTAATAGAAAACACTAAAAGGTATTGATACAATAACAGTTGAATCATCCAAATTGTATATTCTTGTATCAGTAAACTTTTTCTATTAAAATTTAAAAGAAATAATACTAACTTTCTTCAAGCAGATCATCATAAATCTTCAAGCATACATTTTTATTTCATTTCATTATTTTTTTGTCAATACGCCGAAGTAAAAAAAAGTAAAGTAGTCAGTAAAGAATATAAATAATAGCGGAAATTTCAATAATAAAAAGTATCCATTTATTAATCTATTCTTCAAAGTCAGCTCGGCTTCAAGTATCAAATTAAAATTTACCTACATTTAATTTAGAGGAAACAATAATCAATCTGAACTAAAACAAAAGCATGATAAATTACTTCCAACTTCAATTTAAAATGCTCAATAGACAATTAATTGACTTTGGACTAGCGCTTTTAATTGCCTATATAGTGATCCCTTGTGTTTTCGTGTTGCTATCGAGTTATTTATTTTCTAAAACAGCGTTCGCTGGTTATGTTTATATTTTAATTGCATGGAGCTTTATCTCAAAACTTAATGAAAAGGCACGAAATGATTTTTTGAAATCTATTTTTGATAAACAGAAATATTTCAAATTGCGAATTATAGAAAACTTAATTTTCGCGACTCCTTTCATTCTTTTTGCGATTTACAAACAGGAAATTCTCATTGCCCTCATTCTAATAACATCACCATTATTTCTTGTAGTTTTTAATTTTAATACTCGATTGAACTTTACAGTTCCCACACCTTTTGGTAAAAAACCTTTTGAGTTTACTGTAGGTTTTAGAAACACCTTTTTTGTTTTTCCATTTGCTTATTTGTTGGCTTTTATCGCTGTTAAAGTGAGCAACTTTAATCTTGGAATTTTTGCTATTCTAGTAATTGGTCTTATTTGCTGTTCTTATTATTCAAAAATAGAAAACGAATACTATGTATGGAATTTTAGTTTATCCCCTAAAGAATTTCTTTTAAAGAAAATCAAAATAGCCTTATTTAATTTTACACTATTAGTGATCCCAGCAATAACACTGCTAAGTATTTTCTTTTTTGATCAAGTCGATTTTATAATTGGATCTATTTTATTATGCTATGCTTATTTAGTTATGGTTATCTATGCCAAATATGTTTCTTTTCCTAATGACAAAAACCTAACTCACGGAATAATAGTCGCCTCAACTTTTATTTTCCCTCCAATAATACTTATCGTAATTCCGTTTTTTTATTTCCAATCTATTAAGCGATTAAATACTATTTTAGAATGATTAAAATCAACAAGCTTTCCAAATCTTTTGGAAAAAAACAAGCACTAAACAACATTGACATTGAATTTAAAAAAGGTAAAGTATATGGTATCGTTGGAGAAAATGGAGCAGGAAAAACCACTTTATTTAGGTGTATAGCAGGGCTAGAATCATATGATGGCACAATAGAGTCTGAGTTTGACACTTTAAAAAATCATTTAGGATTACTACTAACTGAGCCTTTCTTTTTTTCGAAAATAACAGCTAAAGAATACATTCAATTACTTGCAAATGCACGAAATCAAGTAGTTCCAAATATTGAAAAACAAAATATATTTGATTTACCCCTGAATCAATATGCTTCAACTTACTCTACTGGAATGAAAAAAAAATTAGCGTTAACGGCTATTTTAATCCAAAAAAACGATTTATTTATTTTAGATGAACCTTTTAACGGAGTAGACATTCAAAGCAATGTAATTATTACCGAAATTATTCATAAACTCAAGGAATTAGACAAAACAATACTTATGTCATCTCACATATTTTCGACATTAGCCACCACTTGCGATGAGATTTACTTGATGAGAAACGGAGCTATAATTAGAAAAGTACAACAAGAAGATTTTAGTATTCTGGAATCAGAAATGAAAGAATTTACTATTGGCAACCGTATTGAAAGATTGGAATTAGAGTAACCCTTTTTAATTTTTAAAACATACCGGTTATTTCAATTAGGTAAGTACTTTATACACACACAGTCTAACTAAACTAGCAAAAAAATTACTTACGGGTGAAAACTACTTATTTATTGGTTACTTTGATATCTTTGGCCATGATCAATATTTATTAACACCTAAAAAAAAAGCATACTATTATGAATAAAAATAAAATAATATATTACGCAGCAACTATCATTTTTACAATGGTGATATTACTATCTTCTGGAATGTATTTCTTTAATCACGACTATGTAAAAACTGAATTCGTAAAATTAGGTTATCCTACCTATATCATTTACCCGTATGCTACAGCGAAACTTTTAGGTTTGATTGCTATTTGGAGTCCAAAATTCAATATTATAAAAGAATGGGCTTACGCTGCATTTTTCTTTGCTGTAGTTTTAGCGTTTTTCGCCCATATTATGGTAAATGACGGAGAACAACTTCTAGCGATAATTGCTTTTATTGCACTTATAATCTCTTATATTTTTAGAAAAAAAGCGCTCATTTAAAATAACCTTTCATTATGAAAAAAGCTTCGTTAATTAAATAATTAGCGAAGCTTTTTTATTTTTACAATCTAAATTTGGATTTTTAAGGAAGCTCATTATAATCAAAAAGCAGATTAATATTTACTTTTGACCATATACCATCTACAAGAAAAAATCCTTAGTCACGCGAACCAATTCTTGAGTATGTTCTGGCAAATCTGATCCTTCATAAGGATGTGAACCACCAAAAACATGATTAGCATCATCAATAACATGCGTTTTTGCTTTACTAAAATATTTCTTTAACAAATTAAATTCCTCCATTTTAACCGCTTGATCATTTGTTCCTTGAATAATCAAATAGGGAATTTGGAGTTGCTGACTCGCATTAACCAAACTGTAAATTTCTTTATTATTGTCTAAATCGTTCAAAACGCTTATATCTAAAGGCATCATTTGATTGGTTCGCGCATTTTTAATATACTGCACACCATCTGCTCGCCACTTGTCGATGAATTTTGAATTCCAAGAACGATGAAAATCAAATGGACTCGCCCACGTACAAACCTTCTTAATTTTCGTATCGTATTGGGTACAATACAGCAATGCCGAAACACCTCCTTTACTATGACCAATAATAAAAATTTTATCGGTGTTTATTATGGGTAATATTGTTGGTAATTCGTTTACTATAAACTGTTCTACACTTTGAATATCTTGCATTTCCTTACCCAAAGTATTGGTAGCAAATTTATCTAGTGCGTTAAATTCGACTGAATCTTCTAAACCCATTCCGTTGTGTGAAAAATTAAACTTTAAAAAAGCAAAACCATTATCCACAAAATAATCAGCCACCATTTGCCAACAACCCCAATCTTTAAAACCCTTAAATCCATGACAAAAAACAATTACTCCTTTTTGATCCTGAGATTCAGAATAAGTTAAATCCATAGCAAACTTTTGCTGTAAAGCTCCTTCGAGAATAAATTTACTGTTTAATATCATGCTTTTTTATTTTTCGATTTCAATAAAGTTGTCTAACAAAGATAAGGACTTACTATTGTTAGTTTAGATTAGTAGCTGACTTTTAACATAGTTTATAACGCTAAAAAGGTCTCAAAAAAAGTGAGCTTTATGAGGTATACTTCTGAAATGAAAAATAACAAGAGTGTTTATTAATTAAACCCCATTTGGAAATACAGAATGAATATTATATGTATTCTATTTTTTTTTAGTTGCGAGTTCATTTTTACATTAATAGACTATTTATCACACAATACCGAACTATTTTTACGATGTTTTTTTTTATTTTTCGTAAGCTATTTTTTATAATTTAGCATTGCTAATAAAACTACTAAATTTTCGATTAACAAATTAATATTGAGAATAACTGTACGTAGTTTTATAATCACAAGTTATGCAACAAAAATTAAAATTGAAAATTATAAAAAGTGTTATCATTACACTTCTTGTAGTTTACATTCCTTTTATTCTATTTTATTTAGGTATAGTATTTCCTGAATATTTGGCTTGTGTAAATTATGAAGATGAAGGAATCAGCGATAGAAATAATTGGGGATATGAAAATCCGTGCTTTGGTGAAAATAAATATATTGGAGAATCAATATTTGAATTATTTTCATTAATAATTCTAGGTTTTACAGTTGTATTAGGCATATTATTTTACACCACTCATCAACTAAAAAAAAATTAAAAAACAGGCCTCTAAAATTGACGTACTAATACCATTACTTAAATAGAAAAGCGTATTTAGTGTTCAATTAAAAATTATAAAACTATAAAATTAAATTATGATTGCAACTTACATTAACTGGGATTTCGATCCTGAAATTATCACTATTTTTGGTTTTCCTTTAAAGTATTATGGCCTACTATTTATTAGTGGTTTATTATTATCTATGTATATTTTAAAAGGAATTTTTAAACATGAAAAACTAACAAATGAAGCTCATGAGGCTTTATTTGTTTACGGTATTGTAGGTATATTTGTAGGCGCTAGATTAGGGCACTGTTTTTTTTATGATTTTGACTATTATTCTAAACACCTATTAGAAATTATTTTACCCATTCAACAAAATATAAATGGTGACTATAAGTTTAGTGGTTATGCCGGTTTAGCAAGTCACGGAGGAACAATTGGTTTATTAATTGCTCTTTATTTATATTCTAAAAAGTATACTATAAAATACATCACAATACTTGACTTAATTGCTATTGTTGCTCCACTTGGAGCTACATTCATAAGACTAGCAAACCTAATGAACTCCGAGATGATTGGAAACCCAACTTCCCTACCTTGGGCTTTTATTTTTAAACGAATTGACAACATACCAAGGCATCCAGCACAACTTTATGAAGCAATCTCTTATTTAGTAATCTTCATTATCGTTTTTAGTATTTATAAATCTAAAAAAATAAAGCTAGGTAATGGTTTTTACTTTGGTTTATCCATCACTTTAATTTTTATAATGAGAATGCTAATTGAGTTTGTTAAAATAAATCAAGTAGATTTTGAAGAAGGAATGAAATTAAATATGGGTCAAATTTTAAGTATTCCCTTTATAATAATGGGAATCTATTTTATCATCTATAGCTTAAAAAAAACGAAACAAACTGAATCATAAACAAACAAAAAAATATAAGGCTGCAGTTAACCTAATTTTTTTATCTAAAATAATATTCTCTTTAAAATAAATCCGATTTGCTTATACTGATCGGATTTTCATATTAAAGCAGTACTCCTTAGCTCTTTGTATTTAATATCAAGTTTAAAAAGAATAAAAGTTGACAAGAAACACCTTTACTACTCTACTGATTTATAATTCCAGAAAATAAAGAAACTATACAAGCCCAAACATTAGGATAAATTATTCTTGGAAAAAAAGTAAAAACAGGCTAAGATTTGATCTATTTTTTTTAGGAATAAGCCATTCGCTTATCTTCATTGGTTTTATAACTAAAATTCGTTGTTGCTCATTTCATAGTGCAAAGGTCTGTCTAACTTTTTAGAAATGCTTTCCTCCTTTTCTATATAGGTATACCAAAATGGAAATTTTCATTTTAGCATTTACAAAATACTATTTCCTATTTGAGGTTTCTATTAAGTCTTAATTTTGAAGCAAACCAATTTGTGAAACATACTATAGAAACTGCTACAGAAGAATTAAAATAGAAAAAATTGTGCTAGTAATAAAATTCAATACTAAAAAAAGTGCGCTACCTTTGTAAAAAAGGATGAAATTATGAACTGGATTATTTTAATTATTGCGGGCTTGTTTGAAGTTGGCTTTGCATTTTGTCTTGGTAAAGCTAAAGAAACTTCTGGAACCGAATCTAACTTGTGGTATTTTGGATTTTTAGTCGCTCTAATAATGAGTATGACCTTGTTAATAAAAGCAACACAAGCCTTGCCTCTTGGTACGGCGTATGTAGTATGGACGGGAGTTGGTGCTGTAGGAACGGTACTCGTAGGAATCTTCTTTTTTAAGGATCCAATCACTTTTTGGCGATTATTTTTCTTAACTACCCTAATTAGCTCGATTATTGGACTTAAATTTGTAGCTCATTAAGTTATCCTAATGTGCTTTTGCAAAAGCAAATAGCTGTATTTTATTTATAGCTAAAGTTAGAATAAAACTCCCATAGAGACAACAAATTAACACGACCAAACCAAGCTAATAAAAAACAAGATATATGCATTTTAAAATTAATAAAACTTTTCTACTATTTCCATTTTTAACCTTATTATTACTGTTATCTTCCTGTAAAGAAAAAACTAAAAAAGCCGACTTAATTATTACTAATGCCGTTATATGGACTGGAAATCCTAATCAAAAGGAAGTGCAAGCCATGGCTATTTCTGGTGATGCTGTTTTAGCTTTAGGTACAAATCAGGAAATGAATGAACTTAGAGGTAAAAAAACTAAAATGGTTGATGCCCGAGGAAATTTTATAACTCCTGGATTTATTGATTCGCACGTACATTTATTACAAGGAGGAAATAGTTTATTAAGTGTCATGTTGAGAGATGCTAAAACTCCTGCCGAATTTACAAAACGTATTGCTGATTTCACTGAAAAACTAGCTCCTGGAGAATGGATTCTAGAAGGAAACTGGGATCACACTTTATGGGGAGGTGCACTTCCTGTAAAAGAATGGATCGATAAATATACTCTTGATAACCCCGTTGTTGTTTACCGCCTTGATGGGCACATGCTATTGGCAAATTCGGCTGCATTGAAATACGCCGGAATTGATAAAAACACTCGTGACGTACCCGAAGGAGAAATTGTAAGAGACAAAAATGGGAATCCTACTGGAATATTAAAAGGAAATGCCATGCTATTGATGCAGGATAAAATACCTGAATTAACACAGCTACAAAAAACAAATGCTTTGAAAGCTGCCATGGTGTATTTTGCAGCAAACGGTGTAACATCAGTACACGATTTAGATAGTTTATCGAGTTATAAAACGGCAAAAAAACAAGAAAAAAAACATGATTTAACTTTACGCATCTATGGTGCCAGACCGTTAAATAAATGGATTGAAATTGCCGACACTGATTTGCAAAATGACAAATGGTTAAAAAGAGGACTTCTTAAAGGTTTTGTTGATGGTACTTTAGGCTCTCATACTGCTGCTTTTAATGCTGATTATACTGATAAAGCTAATGACAAAGGCTTCTTGATTACAGATCAAAAGAAATTGTCGGAATGGATTTTTAGTGCTGATAAAGCAAATCTAAACATAACTGTACATGCTATTGGCGATCATGCCATACATACTATTCTAACTATTTATGAAGATTTAATTACTAAAAACGGTAAAAAAGACCGTAGACTTAGAGTAGAGCACGCCCAACATATTGCTCCTGAAGACATGCGCAAGTTTGCTGAATTAGGAATAATTGCTAGCGTACAACCTTACCACGCAATTGACGATGGTAGATGGGCAGAAAAGTTAATAGGACCTGAAAGAATTAAAACGACTTATGCTTTTAAATCTTTGCTAGATGCAAAAACTAAAGTGGTTTTTGGTAGCGACTGGCCTGTTGCACCTACATCTCCTTTATTAGGTATTTATGCTGCTGTTACCCGAAGAACATTAGATGGCAAAAATCCAAATGGATGGATTCCAGAACAAAAAATCACAGTAGAACAAGCACTAAATGCCTATACCAAAGATGCAGCATACGCATCATTTGACGAAAAAGTAAAAGGGACTTTAGAACCTGGAAAATTAGCCGACTTTGTAATCATCAATGGTGACTTAACTAAAATAGATCCTGTAAAAATAAAAGACCTAAGCGTTTTAATGACTTATGTAGGTGGTAAAAAAGTATATGATAGTAGCAAGAAAAAACCAAGAACCGTTACTATTAAAGTGAAACGATAGCAACGATTCCTTATAAATCTACTTTTTATTTTTATCAATAAAGTTAATTACCTCATCAAATCTATTACTACAAGGCCAGAAATACTGCGTAACCATAGGAACGTGTTTTTTATTTAAATGAATTAAATTAACCTCAGGTTGCAATGGTTTTAATGCTTCTAAAAAACGATTGTTAGCTGTAATTATTGAAGAATAAGTTTTATCACCTAAGTAGATTAAAAAAGGCGGTGTGTTTTTATCTAAAAAATAAATAGGCGAAGCGTCTTTCCAGTTTTCAGGACTATTAGTCCAAGTAGCCAAATAATCTTCTTTTACTGTTGGTGGGTTTTCCTCTAGATAATTTTTCATATCTAGTCCTGCTGCATCGTTCAAAATAATTCCAGAGATCGATTTAGGATCGATTCCGTATTTAGGATTCATTACTGCAAGTGCGGCAAGATGTCCTCCTGCAGAATGTCCCGTAATAAAGAGTTGCTTTGGATTTCCTTTATACTGGCTAATATTTTTTTGTGTCCATTTGATTGCTGCAGCAACTTCCTTGGTCATTTCGTCATAACTTACTGCTGGACTCAAAGTATAATCAGGAATTACGGTAATCACACCTTTTTTAGCAAAATTTCTTCCTAGAAGATTATAGGTGTCTTTATTGCCGCTATTCCAGTTTCCGCCATGAACAAAAATTAGAACAGCTGCGTCCTCTTTAATATTCTTTGGAACAAAAATATTTAATTTAGGCAAACTAGTTTCTTTAGCGATTGAAGTCGTTAAATAAGTGGTGTCTTTTATTTTTTTTGAGCTGCAACCTCCTAGGAAAAGAGTGCTCATTATAATTAGTGAAGCTATTGTGTAACGCATTTTTTTATCAAATATATCAATTATCAAACAGACCAATAAATATGCGCTTTAAAATTATATAAGTATTAACAACTGTTTCAACTGCGCATCTTATTGCTTAGTTTTGTAATACTATTACTTACTTTAAAAATCCTTTTATGAAATATACAATCTTAATTGTGCCTGGATTAGGAGATTCTGGAGCAGAACATTGGCAAAGCTATTGGTTAAACCAAATTGAAAATTCAGAGAAATTAATTCAAAACGAATGGAACAAACCCCAGCTTCAACATTGGCTCATTGCTTTAGAATCTAAAATTGCAGCTATAGATGGTAATATTATTATTGTTGCGCATAGCCTAGGAACTATTTTAGTAAATCACTGGACGGCGAAGAACTATAATAAAAAAGTGATTGGTGCGATGCTCGTAGCTCCAGCCGATGTAGATTCAGAAGCGCATACACCTGAAGAAACATGGAATTTTGCTCCTATTCCTGTGGCTATTTTACCGTACGCATCTGTAGTGGTTACAACGGATAACGATCCCTATATTGCTGTTGAAAAAGCAATGGATTTAGCTCAAAAATGGGGAAGTGATTTTGTAAATGTAGGTACAAAAGGGCATTTAAACACCGCATCAAAATTGAAAAACTGGGCTGAAGGACAGGATATTTTACAAACATTGATTAATAAAATAAGTCAATAACTAAAAAAACAGCCTTAACAATAAAGTTAAGACTGTTGTTTATGATTAATTAAGGGAAAATTAATCTTTGTACTAATTAACAAACAAAATCAAAATAATGAAAACAATTTGTCAGTTCTGTATTTTTTCAAAGTGTTGCTAAACGATTTAGCCTTATCTCAAGATATTGCATTTACAGATACACTTATTTTACTGACCTTTTTTAAAACTTAACATAATAACCAATTACAATAAATACCTTATTTTTATATCCCTTATTGCTAACTATACAACAAAGATACAGTAAGACTTGAGTTCAATTATAATGAAATCGCTCAGCTCCCTTTTTAATACCGATGAATGGTAATAATATATAGATGAATGATAAAAACAACATCTTAATCAAACTTTAATTTACTGTATTACTGTTTCCACTACATTTGATAGGTATATTTTGAACACATTCTTTTTTAGATAATAAATTCAAAACTCCTATTATCAATGGAAAAAATAAACAAAGTAGCTAAAGTAACCTTGTTATTTTGGTTAATGAAAATCGTAGCAACTACACTAGGCGAAACTTTAGGTGATTATATTGCGCAAACCTTAAATTTAGGATACACCGTAGCATTACTCATAACAATCGCCTTTTTTCTAGTCGTATTGACGATGCAATTGAACACAAAAAAGTACATCCCTACCTATTTCTGGTTAGTAATTATTGCCACAACTACTTTAGGCACTGAAATTTCTGACTATATAGATCGCACGCTTAAACTAGGGTATACATTAGGTACCTTATTATTATTAAGTGGTTTGCTGATTACGTTATTGCTTTGGTATACAAAATATAAAAACCTCATTGTTTACCCCATTTTAGATAAAAATAAAGAAGGCTACTATTGGATTGCCATTCTTTTCTCGAATAGTTTAGGAACTGCTTTTGGCGATTATCTAAGTGACAACTTGGGATTGAGCTATCTAAACGGTGCTTTTGTAACTGCCACAATGATCGTTATTGTTACCTTATTGCATTATACAACTAAGATCAATCAAGTAGTTCTTTTTTGGATTGCTTTCATTTTCACAAGACCTTTTGGTGCAACTTTTGGTGATTTTTTAACCAAGCCAATTGCAAAAGGGGGCTTGGATTTAGGAACTTTAAATGCGAGTATATTATCATTGTTGTTAATGATTACATTTGTGGTATTATCACATAAAAAACAACATCATGTTAAAAGGGAAAAACTGGCATCAAAAACACCATGATAATTTAGACTACGGAAGCCGAATAGCTGATTCCGTAGCGAAAGGAATGGGATCTTGGAAATTTATAATCATACAAACCATCTTAGTTTTTTTCTGGATGGGACTTAATTTAGTTGCCTTTGTACAGCACTGGGATGTGTATCCTTTTATTTTATTGAATTTACTTTTTTCAACACAAGCAGCTTATGCAGCGCCTATAATTATGATGTCTCAAAACAGACAAAACGAAAGAGACCGCGTACAAGCGCAAGCAGATTACCAAACAAATATTGATGCAAAATTAGAAATTGAAGCACTATCAGCAAAATTGAATAGTATTGAAATCGAAAAATTAGACAAAATTATTAAACTGCTAGAAGAAATAAAATAAACATTCAGAATTTTTATAATCTAAAAAGCACCATTTTTATAGTTGTGTAACAAATGTTACTGTGAAACCTTTTTTGATACTTTACTTTTGTACCTAATGAAACCAATGATCGTATTGGTATAAAATACGTCCATTTCGCTTTAAGCAAAAATAACATTAAAATTATAACTATGAAACTAGAAGAAATCATAAAACAAAATTTAGGAACAATTGTAGATGTTCGCTCGCATGCTGAATTTATGGGCGGTAGTGTTCCTGATGCAATAAACATTGCATTGAACGAACTACCAGAGCGACTTGAAGAAATTAAAGAACTTAAAACACCTTTAGTTTTATGTTGCGCTTCAGGAAACAGAAGCGGACAAGCACAGCACTTTCTTTCTCAAAACGGAATAGAATGTTACAACGGAGGCTCCTGGTTAGACGTTAATTATTACAAATCTCAAGCAACAGAATAAATGATAGCATTCTTAAAAAAAATATTCGGAATTGGTCCTGCGGTAAATTTTAGTGAATTAGTAAAGCAAGGCGCAGTGATAGTAGATGTTCGTTCCCCTGCAGAATATAAACAAGGTCATGTAAAAGGAGCCATTAACTTACCACTTAACGAACTAAGTAAACATTTATCAAAATTAAAAAAAGACGCTACAATTATTACCTGTTGCGCATCAGGAATGCGAAGCGCATCGGCTAAAAGTATTTTAAAAACAAACGGCTATACTACTGTCTACAATGGCGGAGGCTGGAGTAGCTTACAAAATAAACTATAATTTTTTAGTCTAAAAAATAAAAAGCCCCATTTAATTTGGGGCTTTTTTTTATACTTAATGAGATTTAAACATTCAAACGAGTACTGCATTGCATCACTAGCAATCGTTTTAAAAATAAATCTCATTCACAAATTAAATTTTAATTATTAGGCCTCCATTTTTGGGTAGTCATTATACCCTTTTTCTGTAAAAGTGTAAAAAGTACTTGGATCAGGCGTATTTAAAGGCGCATTTTTTTCAAAACGAGCTACTAAATCAGGATTTGCAATAAAAGGCACTCCGTAAGCAACCATATCAGCATAACCATCTTCAATAATTTTATTCCCTGTTTCTTTAGTAAATCCTTTGTTGATCATTAACAACCCTTTATAAATAGGTCTAAAATGTTTTGCTATTTCAGTTACTGCATAAGGAACTTCACTTACATCAGTAAAAGGTTCCGTTAAGTGAACATAAGCTAAGCCATAGTCATTTAACCTATTCACAATATATTCATGTGTGTCAATAGTGTCTTTATCTACTGTCATTCCTTGAACTCCATGCATTGACGGATTTAAACGCACACCTACTCTAGAATAATTGATAACGTCTTTTAAAGCATCTAAAGTTTCGAATAAAATACGGGCTTTGTTTTCAATACTTCCACCATATTCATCAGTACGCGCATTAGAACATCCGTTAAAAAATTGATGAAATAAATACCCATTGGCAGCATGCAATTCTATTCCGTCAAAACCAGCTTCTACAGCATTTTTAGCACTGTTTTTAAAATCGATAATTGTTGCTTTAATTTCACCCACAGTCATTTCTTTTGGAGTAACGGTATCAATAAAACCACTTGCAACATAGGCTTTAGCTTCAGGATTAATTGCTGATGGTGCGTGAGGCAATTCTCCGTTATGTAGTTCAGGGTGTGATAACCTTCCTGTATGCCATAATTGTACAAAAATCTTTCCGCCTTTATCATGAACTGCATGCGTAACCTGTTTCCAGTTTTCTGTTTGTTCTTTACTATAAATTCCGGGAACATTAATAAAACCAACCGCTTTTTTACTCACTACAGTTCCTTCGGTAATCAATAAACCTGCAGCAGCACGATCAGCATAGTAGATCGCCATTTCTGCTGTAGCCAAGTTACCTTCGTTTCCTGCACGGCTTCTTGTCATTGGGGCCATAGCCATACGGTTGTTGTATTTTGTAGCCTTGAAAGTATACGGTTGTAATAATGTAATTTTACTCATCGTGGTATGTTTTATATTTTTTAATTTATTTGCGAAACGTAGGTTGTAAAACCTATATTTTCAAAAATATGCGAAACAGTGTCTAAGGCATAAGAATCATGTCCTTCTAATAAAAATTCGTTTTCATTATCATCATCACTATTAATATTGATTGCTTCAACAATTCTAGAATGAGGAAAAATAAGATCAAAACTCACCTGATGGTTGATTGACTTAGTAAATTCATCGTCATTTTCCATAATAATGATTGTTTTAGCTGTAGCAACTTTTTTTATTTTTTGCACTACATTAGAATCATTAATACAAAAACCCGAAAGAATAATAATATCAGCTTCCCAACTTGCATTAGTTGCGCATGCCATTTTCTCGATTTTAGCGTAGCGATTTTGAGCTAAGAGTGCTTGATGAATCTCTAAAAGTGCTTTCTCATTATTATCAAATAATAACATTTGGTAGCGGGCAGCAAGTTCGTTTAGAACCGCAAAATTTCTTTTATCTGACGCGCCTATTACGGCAATTGTTTTTATGTTTTGCATTTTTTTGATTTTAATAATGCAAAACTACAACAAGAGCACGCTTACTATACTTGAGGTATAATAAGAAATAGCATTGATCTAAATCAAGTATTTTGAGTAATCTTTATTTGCGAAGATTAATTTGTTTTCGCACTCGGCTCAGTGTTTCTGGGGTTAACCCAAGGTAAGAAGCGATCATGTGCTGTGGTACACGAGCAATGACATCAGGATAGGAAACGGTTAGCTTTATGTATTTTTCCTCAGCCGAAGCATTTAAAGCAGCATTAATTCTAGTTTGTAATGCTATAAATGCGTTTTGTAACAAAATTCTCTGATAACGTTCAAAAACAGGCAACTGAATCATCAACTCTTCTCGAGCGCTATAGGTTAACAATAAAAGTTCAGAATCTTCAATGGCTTCAATCGTATAAGTTGAATTACTTCCTAGTAAGAAACTAGATAAATCGCTAATCCACCATCCTTCAAATGCAAATTGAATGACTTGCTCGTTTCCTTTTTCGTCCGTGGTATAGGAACGCAGTACGCCTTTTTCGATAAAAGCATTGTAAGAGCAAACGTCACCTTCGAGTAATAAAGTTTGTTTTTTACGGAGTTTTTTTGGAATAAAAAAAGTCTTGCATAACTCAAATTCTGCCGCTGTTAAAGATACTTTTTCTCCGATGCTTTTTTCTAATTGTTGATACATTCTTGCAAGATAATAATTCGTCCAAGATTTAAAAAGAGTAGCGTTAAAAAACAACTGTTAAATTGTAGAAATTGTGGTATTTACTCGTCTAGATAGCTCAAAGTAAACCTTAAATTAGCATCACAACAAAATCCAAAATCATTTGTCTTACGCCAAAATAAAAATTACATTTGCAATAGTTTAACTTTTACACACAAAATGAAGCCTAACACACAACAATTAAACGATTTAACTATCCAAGTAAGAAGAGACATTCTTCGAATGGTACATGCCGTAAACTCAGGACATCCTGGAGGTTCACTTGGCTGTACTGAATTTCTAGTAGCTTTATACCAAAACCTTATGGAACGCAAAGAAGGGTTTGATATGGACGGAATAGGAGAAGATTTATTCTTCCTTTCAAACGGACATATCTCTCCAGTATTCTATAGCGTATTAGCACGTTCTGGTTATTTTCCAGTTGCTGAATTAGCTACATTTCGTTTAATCAACTCGAGATTGCAAGGACACCCTACAACTCATGACCATTTACCAGGAGTAAGAATTGCATCAGGTTCACTTGGTCAAGGTATGTCAGTAGGTATTGGTGCTGCTCAAGCAAAAAAATTAAACAATGACAACCATTTAATTTACACACTTCACGGTGATGGTGAATTACAAGAAGGACAAAACTGGGAAGCAATTATGTATGCGTCTGCTAAAAAAGTAGACAATCTTATTGCTACTATTGACCTTAACGGAAAGCAAATTGATGGTTCTACTGATGAGGTTCTACCAATGGGAAGCATCAAAGCTAAATTTGAAGCTTTTGACTGGGACGTTCTTGAAATAACAGAAGGTAACAACATTGAAGCGATTATTGCAGGTATGAACGAAGCAAAATCTAGAACAGGAAAAGGAAAACCAGTTTGTGTATTATTACATACAGAAATGGGGCACGGAGTTGATTATATGATGCACACTCATGCTTGGCATGGTAAAGCACCAAATGATGCACAACTAGAAAATGCATTGACTCAAAACCCAGAAACTTTAGGTGATTACTAAATAATTTTAAATTTTGAATTGTAAATTTTGAATTACCACTCAAAATCTTTCAATTATTAAATTTTTAAATCTTTGAATTTAAAAAAATGAAAAAATATACAAATACAGGAAGTAAAGATACGCGTTCAGGTTTTGGAGCGGGAATGACTGAATTAGGTCAAAAAAACGAAAATGTTGTTGCCCTTTGTGCGGATTTAATTGGATCATTAAAATTTGATGATTTCAAAAAAAATCACCCAGAACGTTTTTTCCAAATTGGAATTGCTGAAGCAAACATGATTGGAATTGCTGCTGGTTTAACTATTGGAGGTAAAATTCCTTTCACTGGTACTTTTGCTAACTTCTCTACAGGAAGAGTTTACGACCAAATTCGTCAATCAGTAGCTTACTCTGATAAAAATGTAAAAATCTGTGCTTCACATGCTGGATTAACATTAGGAGAGGATGGAGCAACACACCAAATTCTTGAAGACATTGGGTTAATGAAAATGCTTCCTGGAATGACTGTAATCAATACTTGTGATTACAATCAAACTAAAGCAGCTACGTTAGCGCTTGCTGATCACCAAGGGCCAGCTTACTTGCGTTTTGGACGTCCAGTTGTACCTAACTTTATGCCTGCAGATGAACCTTTCGTAATTGGGAAAGCAATTTTACTTAGTGAAGGTACAGATGTGACTATTGTTGCTACAGGACACTTAGTTTGGGAAGCATTAATTGCTGCCGAAGCGCTAGAAGCAAAAGGAATCTCTGCTGAGGTTATCAATATCCACACGATCAAACCACTTGACGAAGAAGCAATTTTAAAATCGTTAGCTAAAACTAAATGTATCGTTACTGCCGAAGAGCACAACATACTAGGAGGTCTTGGCGAAAGCGTATCAAGAGTATTAGCCTTAAACCAGCCAGCTCCACAAGAGTTTGTTGCTGTTAATGATAGTTTTGGAGAATCAGGTACTCCTGCTCAATTAATGGACAAATACAAATTAAACAACGAAGCAATTGTTGCAGCTGTTGAAAGAGTTATTGCTCGAAAATAATTCTATTTGTTTACATCATAAATAAAGCCGTTAACTATAAAGTTAACGGCTTTCCTTATTATATCAATGACCTTATTACCATGCAAAACTCACATTTCTATTTCGTGAAACGATTAAGGTAATATATTTTACGAAATCTTAAAACGTCTGAGTCCAATCAAAACCATTTGAAACCATCATTCTAACATTCCCATCCATGTTAAAATCATTACTTTGAAAAGGGCCGCTCATTAAATTTGCCAATAAAATAGTTTGCACACCACTACCTGCATAAGTATAACCACTACTAACTACAGAGACCCATGGCTGTACAAAATTCACATTAAAATATAAATATCTACCAGTAGTATTATCATCCTTATTGGTGCATCTCCAAAATGAGCAAGATCTGTAAGTCATATAAGCTTTTAAATACATTTTTGAAGTTGAATTGCCATTAAGTGCTATTGTTTCATTATAGACTACCATATAATAATTTTTATCATTGGCGGATTTAGAATAAGTAAATGAGCGTCCATTTATATTAGGAATAGTAAGTCTACTGGTTATTTTAGGGACATCTTTTAACTTATTAGCATTAAATACGCTACCATAAATACTTAAATTTTTTTCTAAAATTAATAATTCAGATGTAGTCTTATTTTCATCCTCTGTTTTTAATTCATATAAATTTAACCCATGTAACCAAAGTACTTTTCCCCCTATTTTAACTTTTGACTCTACATTAACAATTGCCTTTAGTGCATCTGAATAAATTATACGATTTTCATCCAATACATCTTCCAATATATCAGAGTTAGAATTCAAAAAACCTACATGACCTTTTTTTGAAATCCAACTTATTCTTTCTTCACCTGATTTCAATTCAGATAATTGTGAATACTCATTGATGAAAGATTTATCATCTTTAAACGATAATAATTTACCCTCCAAAACTGATGATGACGGGTCGCTTGACTGGGCAGCTGAATCAACTTGATCTTGACTGCAAGAAATCAGCAAGGCAGTAACAAAAAAAAATAATAATTTTTTCATTTTTAAAAATTTTATGATTAAGCAGTAAAAATAATACAATAACCAAAAAAAAATTTTAAATTAACATATTTTTAACAAGTAAAAAACTTATTAAAAACATCACATACTACAAATGATACGCCAGATCTGATAACCACTAATAGCACTAGATATAGTGTCAAACCAAAAACATGTAAAACCTTCAAAAATTTTATTTATTTTTATGATACTCTTATTATTTTAATTCCATTATTTTTTACCAAATCTAGCCATCATTTAATTTTAAAAATTAAACAAAATTAGAAGCATAAAAAATCCTATTCACAACAAAATGAATAGGATTAGTACTTCACAAAAAATGTATTATTAATGACAGTTTTTATCAAAATACTTTTTAATTCTCGCAGCATCTGTTGTATTCCCATCACAACTTGGTATACTTGAAAATGGTATAACCACCCCGTCTGCACCAGTAATCTCTATTTTTGTACCGAAACCATCTCCATCATCATCTATATCTAAATAATTAGGAATACCATCTCCATCAGTATCATCAGCATTAACCGCTGGCGTTACAGGGTAATTAATTGTACTTCTAAAATCATACATATATCCATCATTATTCAAATCTTCTAAATAATTAGGAATTCCATCCGCATCAGAATCTAATCGTTGAATTTCATATAATTTAAAACTAAATACTAGTGGCGCATAAGAAGGAATCACCCCCTGCCCTTGTGAGTAATAAGCTAATCCTGAAGGAATAAACATTACACCCGCCCCAAAATCCTGATAACTCACAGATCCATCCGCATTTGCGCTGTATGTTCCAGTTTTAAATTGTGGGAAAATTTCAGGCCACGCCTTAACTCCTCCAGAAATTGTTAATTGATATAAATTAAAAAAAGATTGAGGAAATTTCACCTCTTCGAAAGCAGTTGAAGTTAGTGTTGTCGTGGCGTCTGTGCCAGTAACTTGTTGTAAATACTCTCCTTTATAAGCTGTTAAAACTGCGTCTGTATTTGTTGGAGACTCTCCTACACCTTCATTCAATACTAAATAATATACTTTATAATCTATACCGTGTAAATTAACTGTTCTGAACTTTAGTTCATATTCCGTTTGGTCCCAAATTGATTTTTGAGTTCCTCCATCTGGAATTTTAGTTATTGTTGCATCTAAATCAGCTGAAACACTAACATAATATGTTTTTAAATATTGCTCAATATCATTAATATCAGTCGGGTATTGATCAGCATACTCTCTTGGTGGAGTAAGTTCTACTGAGTCATCACTTTTCGAGCATGAAAATAAAGACAGTGTTGTAATTGATAAAATAAAATAATACTTAAATTTGTTCATTATAGCTGATTTTTAAGTGCGCAAGATACAATATTGATTTATTTTTGTAAACTATTTAACTCTGATTTTAGAATATTTATGAGAATCGATAAATTTTTATGGTGTGTCCGATATTACAAAACCCGAAACATGGTAACTGAGGCTTGTAAAAAGAATCATGTTACTGTAAATGGTATGGTTGCAAAACCGTCAAAAGAGGTTTTTCCTACGGATAAAATCACCTTCCGAAAAGACCAAATAACCCAAATTATAACCGTATTAGACATTCCGGAAAGTCGTGTTGGAGCTAAATTAGTCGATATCTACAGACGAAACGATACTCCAGCAGAAGTATACCAACACTTAGAATTACTTAAATTATCGAAAGATCATTATAGGAAAAACGGTACTGGAAGACCTACTAAAAAAGACCGAAGAGACATTGACGAATTCGGTAACGAAATAAAAACGGACGAGGAGGATTAATTCAAGAGGTATAAGACTCGAAGTGTATAAAATCTCTTGAAATTTAAAATTACTAAACAAAACAATAATGAGCAAAAACATCATTTTAACCAATCAAGAAATTGAGCACAAAATTACCAGAATTGCTTATCAAATTTACGAAACATTTGTAAACGAAAAAGAAGTTGTTCTTGCTGGAATTACTTCTAACGGCTATATTTTTGCTGAGAAAATCGCTGTAGAATTAAACAAAATTTCACCTCTTGAGGTTTTATTATGCGAAGTATACATCAATAAACAAAATCCAGAGCAAGCTATCACGACTTCTTTAGATAAAGAACTTTACACTAATAAAGGCTTAATCCTTATTGATGACGTATTAAATTCAGGTACAACATTAATCTATACTGTAAGGCATTTTTTAGACGTACCCTTAAAAAAATTCAAAACAGCGGTACTTGTAGATCGTAATCACAAGAAGTATCCCGTTAAGGCTGACTTTAAAGGCATCTCTCTTTCTACATCATTATTAGAACATGTACAAGTAGTATTTGATGAAAACAATGAAAGTTATGCTTATTTAAGCTAAAACCGCCTCGATGTCTACTACCGTTTGCTCAATAGTTCTTTCGTCTACAGAAACCACATAAGTAGCCTGATTATAAAAATAGCTTCTTTCAAAAAGATGCATTGCAATAAACTCCTTCATTTGCTCGTCATTCATATGAGCAATAAGGGGTCTTTTGCTTTTATTAGGAGACAGTCTACTAAATAAAGTAGCAATGGATGCTTTTAAATAAATAGCCTCTACATTTTCCCCTTTTAATAACTCATGATTATTTGCATAGCATGGCGTTCCTCCTCCTAAACCAATAATTATCGATTGGTTTAATTGTAATAGCTCAACAAAAGCTTCGTGTTCCATCTTTCTAAATTTGATTTCTCCTAGCTGTTCAAAAATAGCTTTCACTGATAATTTAGCCTTTTCTTCAATATATTCGTCCAAATCTATAAATGGAATCTGTTTTTTTTGAGACAAACTTTTGGCAATAGTTGACTTTCCGCAACCCATATAGCCTAATAGCACAATTTTCTTCATATAATAAATCCCTATAAGTTAGACCGTTATAATTAATTGATAAAAAAAGACAAATTTAAAGCAAAAAACTTTGGAAAACATCAAATAAAGTCCTTATATTTGCACCCGCATTCAAGCAAAGAAATTATGACTCGATAGCTCAGTTGGTAGAGCACATCACTTTTAATGATGGGGTCCTGGGTTCGAGCCCCAGTCGGGTCACAAATTGTGATCAACACATAATTTACTTGAAAGCAAGACTCGATAGCTCAGTTGGTAGAGCACATCACTTTTAATGATGGGGTCCTGGGTTCGAGCCCCAGTCGGGTCACAACATGGTCGAGTAATTCATTACTTGACCATTTTATTTTCACGGCCACGTGGAGAAACGGTAGACTTGCCAGCTTGAGGGGCTGGTGCTCGCAAGGGCGTGTGGGTTCAAATCCCACCGTGGTCACAAATAAAAAAAGAATAAAACACAAAGAGGACAAACCAATTATCCTTTTTTAGAAATACATAATGACTCGATAGCTCAGTTGGTAGAGCACATCACTTTTAATGATGGGGTCCTGGGTTCGAGCCCCAGTCGGGTCACAAAAGGTCAAGTAATTTATTACTTGACCTTTTTTATTTTATACCACTTTTAAGATCTACATAAAACAAGAATTAAATGGATCATAACGAAAACCTGTGGGGAAGTAAAAATTAGGCATATATATTTGTTAGCCTAAAAAGGAAGAACTCGATGTTTCTTACTCCTCTAAATTGAGACCTAAAAGCTTTTATCTTTGCGTTAAAAGATTCTGCAGACGCATTTGTACTGGATCATAACGAAAACCTGTGGGGAAGTAAAAATTAGGCATATATATTTGTTAGCCTAAAAAGGAAGAACTCGATGTTTCTTACTCCTCTAAATTGAGACCTAAAAGCTTTTATCTTTGCGTTAAAAGATTCTGCAGACGCATTTGTACTTCTGTTATCAAAGTAGTTTAGTATTGTTTGATAATGATTCTGTATCGTTCTAGATATTGTATTAAAGGATTTAAATTCTGCTTGATTTACTTTTTCATGCCATTTAGCTAATCTGGTTAGTGCGTATATTTTATCAGTTGTGTTTTCAAAAACATTTCGTAAATCTTGAGCTAATCCGTACGCTTTTTCAATATCGGGGTATAATTCGAATAGCAATTTGGCTCTTTCCGTTTGTTTTTCTGACCATTTTGATTTGTTTTTATACAAGATGTATCGACTTCGGGCTAGTAATTGCTTAATGGTATCTCCATTTGATAAAATTGTAGGTTCGAATTTTTTCTTGTTTTTCTTAGCTTTTTCTATAGCCTCGTTTTCGTGGTCTATTGCTTGCCAACGGTATTTTATTCTTATTTCTTGTAAAGCCTCTGTAGCTAGTTTTTGTACATGAAATCTATCAGTAACTCGTGTTGCATTTGGGAAGCATTTCTTGGCGATTAGACCCATATTTCCTGCCATATCTAAAGTGATTTCAGTGACTAAATTTCGTCGCTTAATTGGGATTTTTTCAATGATTGAAATTACTGTTTCAGCTTTAGTGCCAGCAATCATAGCTACTATAGCTCCTTTTCTTCCTTTTGCAGTTTTGTTTGTCAAAATAGTATAGAGTTCACCATTGGATAGTGAAGTTTCGTCTATAGACAAACGTTTGCCAATATTTTGGGCAAATAGAAGCCATTGTTTAGCATGTGGTTTTTGATCCCAAATTTTAAAATTACTTAAAAAATCCTTGTATTGATGTTGTAGATTTTTTCCTTTAACTCCATAAAAAGAGGCTATGGCATTACAGTCATTAGCCTTGGAATCTATTGATCTCTTTTAAAAAAGACGCAAACTCTTGTGTTACTCGAGTTCCGTCTGCTACTAAATTCCAATCTCTAAATACAACTTTACTAGTGTCTTCATTAAGCCATCTTCTGCGTGTGATATGAAGATAAACCTGATGTCCTCGAATGGGAAAATCTTGAACTGTTATTTCATCAAAGAATCCCTTGGAACTTAGTTTCTCATTACGATATTCTTTAGGGGGGGAATTAATCTCTTTTAAGTATAAATGCAAAACTTCATCTGCTTTCTTGTATGAGGTTAACTCAAAATAGTCAACAATAATTTCGGGTAGTAATAATTTGAGAAGTTCGGTAAAAGAATCTTGCATTTGTATCTTATTTTTAAAAACACAAATATCCCTTTTTTAATATTTCCCCACAACTTTTAGACTTGATCCTTTGTACTTCTGTTATCAAAGTAGTTTAGTATTGTTTGATAATGATTCTGTATCGTTCTAGATATTGTATTAAAGGATTTAAATTCTGCTTGATTTACTTTTTCATGCCATTTAGCTAATCTGGTTAGTGCGTATATTTTATCAGTTGTGTTTTCAAAAACATTTCGTAAATCTTGAGCTAATCCGTACGCTTTTTCAATATCGGGGTATAATTCGAATAGCAATTTGGCTCTTTCCGTTTGTTTTTCTGACCATTTTGATTTGTTTTTATACAAGATGTATCGACTTCGGGCTAGTAATTGCTTAATGGTATCTCCATTTGATAAAATTGTAGGTTCGAATTTTTTCTTGTTTTTCTTAGCTTTTTCTATAGCCTCGTTTTCGTGGTCTATTGCTTGCCAACGGTATTTTATTCTTATTTCTTGTAAAGCCTCTGTAGCTAGTTTTTGTACATGAAATCTATCAGTAACTCGTGTTGCATTTGGGAAGCATTTCTTGGCGATTAGACCCATATTTCCTGCCATATCTAAAGTGATTTCAGTGACTAAATTTCGTCGCTTAATTGGGATTTTTTCAATGATTGAAATTACTGTTTCAGCTTTAGTGCCAGCAATCATAGCTACTATAGCTCCTTTTCTTCCTTTTGCAGTTTTGTTTGTCAAAATAGTATAGAGTTCACCATTGGATAGTGAAGTTTCGTCTATAGACAAACGTTTGCCAATATTTTGGGCAAATAGAAGCCATTGTTTAGCATGTGGTTTTTGATCCCAAATTTTAAAATTACTTAAAAAATCCTTGTATTGATGTTGTAGATTTTTTCCTTTAACTCCATAAAAAGAGGCTATGGCATTACAGTCATTAGCCTTGGAATCTATTGATCTCTTTTAAAAAAGACGCAAACTCTTGTGTTACTCGAGTTCCGTCTGCTACTAAATTCCAATCTCTAAATACAACTTTACTAGTGTCTTCATTAAGCCATCTTCTGCGTGTGATATGAAGATAAACCTGATGTCCTCGAATGGGAAAATCTTGAACTGTTATTTCATCAAAGAATCCCTTGGAACTTAGTTTCTCATTACGATATTCTTTAGGGGGGGAATTAATCTCTTTTAAGTATAAATGCAAAACTTCATCTGCTTTCTTGTATGAGGTTAACTCAAAATAGTCAACAATAATTTCGGGTAGTAATAATTTGAGAAGTTCGGTAAAAGAATCTTGCATTTGTATCTTATTTTTAAAAACACAAATATCCCTTTTTTAATATTTCCCCACAACTTTTAGACTTGATCCAATTAAATTTTAAAAGCGATACAGTCTAACACTATCTTATTTTGAATTTTCAACAAAAAATCATAATCATATCAAATACAATAAAAGAATACGCTACAGAGTTATAATTACATAAATTTAAAAAATTAACACTCCTAAAACATTTTTTTATATTTAAAGCTACAAAATCTATTAAAACACATACTGTTTATTTTATTAAAATAATAGCTCACATATAATCCTTATCCCCCGAATGATTATAAATAATAGTATTACAACCAAGAAATTAGATAACCCACAGCTCTAGACAAAATGATTAAATTTTTATCAAAATTTACAATCCTTATATTACTCTTTGCAAAATTAACAATGAGTTCACAGATTAAAAAAATTGGCGTTCCATTTATAACAAATTACACTTCAAAAACATACAATGCAGCATCGGAAAATTGCGACGTCATTCAAGACAATGAAGGGAAAATGCTTTTTGCTAATCATTTTGGAGTGCTACAGTTTGACGGAGTAAGATGGAACATAGTAATACAAACCAATAATAAAAGCATGGTTCGTTCTCTTGCTATAGACAAGAACAACAAGATATATATAGGAGCGCAAGGAGAATTTGGGTATGCGATTCAACAAGTAAATGGCCAATATAAATACACTTCATTATTAAAATTAGTACCTGAAACTAAAAAAAATTTCGGAGAAGTAATACACACAATTATTAGGGATAATGAAGTAATTTATTTTTCAAGAGAAAAAATATTCATTTACAAAAACAATGAAATAAAAGTATTAGAATCTGACACCAATTTTAATGATTTTTTTGAAGATAAAAAAACCATCTACGTCTCTGACAATAAAAAAGGATTGTTTTTATTAAAAGATGACATGCTTGTATTAATGAAAGATGGTGAGAAATTTGCTGGAATGAAAATTCGGAAAATTTTTAAAAATAAAAACAGCCTAACTATCCTAACCCAGAAAAACGGAATTTATACTTATAAAGACAAACACTTTGAACCTTTTAAGACCGAAGCTGATTTTTTATTAAAAAAAGGACAAATATCAGTTGCTATTTTACTCCCTAATGAATATTACGCCATTGGAACTCGTCAAAAAGGAGTAGTTATTATTGACACATCAGGAAAACTCATACAACATATAAACAAACAAAAAGGACTACAAAACGAATATGTAACTAATCTAAAACTAGACATTGAAGGTAATTTATGGACAACCCTAAAAGAAGGTATTGATCTCATCAAAATCTCAAGCCCCTTATCAAGAATATTAGATACGACAAGCTTTGAAGCTAAAATATATAGTAGCCAAATTTTCAACAAACATCTTTATGTAGCAACTGATAATGGTTTATTTTACTTAGACTGGGAAGCATATAAAAACAAAGAAGACAAAAATACCCATTTTAAACCCATAATCGGAATGTCGGAAAATGTTTGGAATATTGGAGTATACAATAATACACTTCTTGCGTTTGAAAACAACGGAATATTTGAAATAAAAGATAATATTGCTAAACTAGTTTCTAAAACTGACGGCTTCTGGAAAGCAATAATAATACCTGATCACCCAAATATAATAATAGCTGGAGGATACACAGGGCTACATTTATTAAATAGAATAGGTGATTCTTGGGTATATCAAAAAAAGATAAAAGGATTTAACGAAAGCTGTAGAGTAATCGAAATAGATGACAATGAAAATATCTGGATAGCGCATGGCTATAAGGGCATATATAAAATAAAATTAAACAATCTTTTTGACGAGATAGCTAGCGTTAATTTTTACACAAAAAAAGATGGATTCCCTTCTAGTACCTTTTTAAGTACTTTTAAAATTAATAACAAAATAGTATTTGGTACCACAAAAGGTGTTTATAAATATGATAATCTTTCAAAAAAAATGATTTTAGATCCTTTTTTTAAAAAAATATTAGGCAACCAAAATCATGTTCGTTTACTTCAGGCAGATTCAAATCATACTATTTGGTACACAGCTGACGAAAATACCGGAAATATCATTAAAAACAACAACAAGAGTTTTACTGTTGAAGAAATGCCTTTTAAAAAATTAAGATATTTCCAAATTCCAGGTTTCGAAAACATACAAACAACTAAAAGCGGTGATGTGTTTTTTGGAACACAAGGAGGTTTGATTCATTTTAATAAATCTAAAAATAAAAACTACAAATCTAAATACAAATCAGCAATCTCTGAAGTCAAATGTATTTTCCCTACAGAAAGCTTACTATTTTCTAGTACTTACGATGCGGATATAAAAATACCAAAATCTGATAAAAAACCTATTTATCCAATTTTAGAATTCTCAAACAACGCAATAAAATTTTCATTTGCATTATTATGTTATGATGATACAGATGCTACAAAATATGAATATTGGCTTGAAGGTTTTGAACCCAAATGGTCTGAATGGAGTTCAATAACTGAAAAAGAATATACTAATTTACCTGAGAATGAATACATTTTTCATGTTAGAGCAAAAAACATATATGATGTAATTAGTGACGAAACAACTTTTAAATTTCAAATATTACCACCTTTGCATCGAACTAAGTGGGCTTATTTTTCTTATTTTTTACTTTTTAATATTTTAATTTACAGTATAATAAAGTATCAAAAAACAATTGCTAAAAGAGAACGTGAACAATTGATGATCAATCATGAAAAACAAACATTATTGCATCATGCAAAAGCAAAACAACAAAAACTAGCTTTAGAACATCAAAAAATAATTAATAAATGTAAGAATTTAGAAGCTACAATAAATATTAAAAATGCTAAAGTTGCCTCAAACACTGTCAATCTCATCCATTTAAACAAAATACTATTATCGATAAAAGAATTGATTAATAAAGTTAATGTGCATAATGATTTAGATACAAACTTTAGTTTGTTAAAAAAAATCAACCGTATCATAGATTATGAATTGCAAGGAGATCAACAATGGAATGAATTTGAAGAAATTTTCAATCAATTGCACGACAATTTCATACAACGATTAAAGAATAGCTACCCTGAGTTAACGCCACGAGATATGCGTTTATGCGCTTATTTAAGAATGAATTTTAACACCAAAGAAATAGCTCCTCTATTAGGTATTTCAGTAAGAGGGGTTGAGGACACTCGATATAGAATTCGTAAAAAACTACAACTTTCCTCGGATGTAAATATCACAGAATTCATTTTAAACTTTTAGACAAAAACATTAACCTCCAGTATTTACAGCACCTGGCATAGTTTTTTTTCAACACCGTAGTCAAACCGTAGTCCAATTTTAAGCTAAGTAAACTTTGAATATTAATATTGTTAAACCATTAACAAATACCTGCTTGTTGCAGATATAATTATTTCAATTTAATCCTTAAACTTAAAATCATGGAACAAAAAAAATCCTATCAAATCATGATAGAAGAGGCTTCTACCACAAGCACTATATATATGATTTCTTCACAATGTGATTGGTACAATAAGCATTCTCAAACTTGACCGCAAAAAAAGGAATTCAAAGTTATTAAAATCCCGAAATAACTTTTCCTAATCGCACTTTTTAAAAAGTTTATGAGAATCTAAAAAACCTACAATCATGAAAAAAACAACTACTATAACTAAGAATTTCTTAATAATTCTATTTACAGTAATGAGTTTAAATATTACTGCACAAACGCAAGTATTCCCCGCAAATAAAAATTACAATCAAGGGCTGATGCCTAGCAATCGAAATAGTCAAGATGCAATTGCCAATTATACTATTTGGAAAACAAACTTTTTAGAACAATGTGGTAACGGCCGTTATAGAGTAAAGTTTGATGACCCAAGTAAAACAGTCTCTGAAGGTATTGCATACGGAATGTTGCTAACTGCTTATGCTGGCGAAAGAACCATTTTTGATGGTCTTTGGAATTATTATAAAGATAATAGAGATGCCGCAGGATTGATGAATTGGAAAATTAACGGTTGTATTGGCGGTGCGGCTGGAACAGGTGGCGCGACAGATTCTGAAGTTGATGCTGCCATGGCACTCATTGTAGCTGATTATCAATGGAATTCTTCGGGGGTTATTAATTATAGTAATGACGCCAAAACTTTAATTAATGCCATAAAAACACACGAAGTTGAGCAAACTACATTTGTACTTAAACCCGGTGAATTTGGTGGCACATCTATTACCAACCCTTCTTACTTTGCTCCTGCTTATTTCAGGAAATTTGCTTTGTTTATGAATGACTCATTTTGGGATAATGTTGCTAGCAAATGTTACCAAATAATCAACAACAACCTCTCTGTAAACGGAGCAACTGGAGGATTAGTTTCTGATTGGTGTACAGCCTCAGGAACTCATTCAAGTGAAGCTTATAACTATGCCAACGGAGGTACTAAATACTCTTATGATGCAGCACGCACTCCTTGGAGAATAGCAGTAGATTATGTATGGTATGGTAATGCAGACGCTAAAAATTATTCAAAAAAAGCATCTGAATTTGTAAGGGTAAATCTGGGTGGGACTAAAAATATTGTTGATGGTTATAATCAAAATGGGACTAAATCAGGCCAATATCACAATGCAACTTTTGTGGGTGCTTTTGCAACGGCAGCAATGGGAGGTGATAATCAAGATCATTTAAACAACTCCTATTCTGATTTAATTACTCTAAACGAACCTTACTCTTACTACAATCAAACACTTAAAACACTGTATTTATTTCTTTTAAGCGGAAATTTCTATTTGCCTGATTCAGCTGCTGTAAACCCACCAGGTAACGGTATTTCAAATGGAGTTACCTATAAAATTATTGGAAAACAAAGCGGTAAAAGTGTTGATGTCACTGATATTTCAGTAAATAACGGTGCAAATATTCAGCAATGGACTTACGGTGGTAGTGGTAATCAACAATGGAAAGCCGAGAGTATTGCTAATGGTTATTGGAAATTAATAAACAGCAACAGCGGAAAATGCTTAGAAGTTGGTTCCTACTCAAATGCTGACGGAGGCAATATACAACAATGGGATTATGCAAATCATGCCTATCAGCAATGGAAAATTGAAGCTACCGGAGATGGCTCATATAAATTAATCAATAGAGGAAGTGGTAAATCAATGGATGCTGCCGGAAATAATGATGGCTCTAATATACAGCAATGGTCATATGGTGGTGGTGGTAATCAAAAATGGTTTTTTGATAAGGTAGACGGTATTTCTAAAAAAAATATCTCAAAAATAGCAGTGTCAGATAGCGCTTCTGGAAAATTGTTCCCTAATCCAAGTTCTGGATTCGTATCACTAGATACAAGCGAAAATACTAGTGTAAAAGTGTTTGATTTTAGTGGTGCCATTGTTTGGCAAAAAAAATTCTTTCAAGAAGAAAAGGTTCTTATGGATTTAAGTGAATTAAAAACGGGAATTTACATTGTACAAACCGATGTAAATGGTACTGTTGAATCTCATAAACTAATTATCCAAAAATAAAAGAAGCTATAAGTCTAAAACTTTTAATCTTTATAGTGAGCTTCAGATAAAAAATTAACCTACGGTTCAATAAAAGTTGAATCATTTTAAATACAATTATGAAAAAAAATAAACTAAGAGGCTTTATTACCTCTTTAAAAACGATCCTTCTACTCTTAATATCTAGCTTTATTTATGGTCAAGGAGCAATCCCATTTACCATTAATAATACCTCAACATTTAATGACAATGAATTATATGTAGCAATTGTAGGTATTGATAACAACAGTGGAAATCATGTTTGGGTAAATGCCAAAACGAGTCAAGTATTACCGATGGACGCAACATACAATACAGTTACAGGACCCACTATTAACGGAAACAAAGGCCCAGGATTAAATTCAAAATACGCCAATTGCTTCACAAAACTAAGTGACATTCCTAACAAAACTTTTACTTTGCCTTTGATTTCTGGCTGTAGAGTTTTTATTGCTAGAGGACAACAATTGTATTTTTATTTTTTTGGAGCTAACGGAGCCCCTTCTGGCTATACTTCACCAAATCCTTTAAATGCATCAGACCCTAATCAAGGCATTTTATACGAAATTATTGAGTTAACAAATAATCAATATGGTTTTTTCGGAAACCCATCAAGAGTCGACTCGTATAAATACCCAATGGGGCTTGAATTGTTTGGAACTAATGGCTATCAAAAACGTGTAGGAGAACTAAAAAAACATGAAGATATTGTTGCTGCTTTCAAAGCAAATGTACCAACTGAATTTCAAGGCTGCGTAAACAATACAACAGGAGAAATTACAGCACCATCTAAAACACCCGCTTTTGCAGACGGAACAAATGGAACAACAGCTGGAGCTCAAGCCTTTTATTTGAAATCCTATATTAATCAAATATGGGAAAAATACAAAAATGAAGATTTGATATTTTACGCTGGTAATGCAGGCGTTTTTAAAGGTAGAATTATAGGAGAACAATTAGAAGTGGTTGGACAATCTGGTGGTTTTACTGGACGCACTGGAAGAGTTCAAAGCAGACCTTCAACTCAAGAAGCTCTTGAAGGCAAAGGTGTTTTAGATAGAAGATTAGTTGACGGAGATTTAGATCTTGTTATTCAAGCACAGTTAACAGCTGCCATAAACAGACACGTTATTAATGTAACAACAACAAATCCTGGACAACAAAATTGGTATGATGCGTCAAAATTCTACCAAGCTAATCCTACAAATCATTATTCAAAATTTTGGCATTTACCAGGTATCAGTGTTGATAATTTGTCCTACGGATTTGCTTATGATGATGTAGCAGATCAATCTCCATCACTACACACATCACAGCCTACTAAGGTTGTTGCTACTTTTGGAGGTTATGCCAGCTCAACCCCATCCATACCAGCAACAACAGATGTTGTTACTGCTTATAATGATTGTAATTATGGCGGTTTTTCTGGCGGTTTAACTATTGGTGATTATAATTTAGCTCGTTTAAAAGTATTAGGATTGCAAGAGGATGCCATTTCATCGCTGCGAGTTGCTAAAGGCTTTCAGGCTATATTGTTCCAAGACGACAATTTTAGTGGTGCTTCTACAAACATTAGTGCGGATATTAGCTGTTTTGATGCCATTTGGAACGATAAAGTGAGTTCTATTCGAATTCTTGCAAATGGTGCAACAAATCTAGGAAATACAACCTACTATTTGCAAAGCAGAAACAGCGAATTAAACATGGAAGTTACCGGTTTAAGCAAAGCTGACAATGCTAATATTGCACAAGGAACTCCTACAACTGCTGATAATCAAAAATTTATTTTTACCCATTTAGGTAATGGGTTATACAAAATCATAGCAAAAAATAGTGGTTTGTCTCTAGATGTAAAAGCATTTGACAAAGCAAACGGAGCCAATATTGAGCAATATACCTACGCAGGATCCTCAAATCAACAATTTGTATTAGTTTCAACTGGAGATGGATATTATAAAATTGTAGCCAAACATAGTGGAAAATTAGTAGAAGTAGCTGCTTTTAGCACTGTCAATAACGCCAACATTCAACAATGGGAAAATGTAGATCAGTTAAGTGGGCAATGGAAATTAGTACCCGCAACTACAACCGTTTCTACATTGATTCAAGCCGAAGACTACTCTTCAATGAGTGGTATCCAGACAGAAACCACCACTGACACAGGAGCAGGTTTAAATGTTGCTTATACTGACACTGGTGACTGGATGGCCTACAAAAACATCAACTTTGCAACATCTGGTTTTTACTTAATAGAATACCGAGTAGCAAGTGCAGTTAATGGAGCTAAAATATCATCTGACCTCAATGCTGGATCAATAGTACTAGGATCACTTGATATACCAAACACTGGGGCTTGGCAAAATTGGCAAACAATATCACATACCGTAAGTGTAAATGCTGGAACCTATAATTTTGGATTATTTATTAAAAATTCAGGTGTAAATATCAATTGGATAAAAATAACTAAAACAGACAGTACAGCTAAGTTAAGCGTAGACTCTGAAATTAAAATTCAAAATTTACAAGATGACACAACACTTATTATTTATCCAAATCCAGTGGAGAATACATTGTTGTTTTCTAAAGATATTACAGGAATTACTGTTAATATTGTTGACTCTCAAGGAAATTTAGTTACGCAACAAAAAATAAGTAGTAATAGCCTTGACGTATCTCAACTAAAAGGGGGGATTTATTTTATAGTGTTAGAAAAAGAAGGTGTAAAAACTGTAAAACGATTTATTAAGAAATAAAAAAAACTTTAATATATTCAATCTATTAAAAAATTATTCAGTTTGTTATGATTTGCTTTATTTGCAACGTATAGCAACTGAATAATTTTAATAACACAAAATTAATTTTATGAAAAAAGAATATAAAACAACTTTTATCTTATTGTTTTTTATGACAATGGGGTATTCCCAAAATTGGCAACTGGTTTGGCAAGACGAATTTAATAACAATACTATAAGTTCCGATTGGGTTTTTGAAACAGGTTTTGGGGTAAACAATGAACAGCAATTTTACCGCAAAGAAAACGCAACAGTATCCAATGGGAAATTAATTATAACTGCTAAAAAAGAATCTTTTGGCGGAGGTAATTACACTTCGGCTAGGATGACAACTAAAGGAAAAAAATCATGGAAATACGGCAAAATAGAAGCCAGTATTGCCATGCCTTCTTTTCAAGGAATATGGCCTGCCTTTTGGATGTTAGGAGATAATATTGATTCTGTTCAATGGCCAATGTGTGGCGAAATTGACATAATGGAACATGTGAACACAGGAGGAGATATCTATGGCACAATTCACTGGGACGATAACGGGCATGTACAATATGGCGGTCCTACAAACACCAATGTAACAGCATTTCAC
Organism: Flavobacterium sp. PL002; assembly: GCF_054165825.1. Classification (NCBI taxonomy): domain Bacteria; kingdom Pseudomonadati; phylum Bacteroidota; class Flavobacteriia; order Flavobacteriales; family Flavobacteriaceae; genus Flavobacterium; species Flavobacterium sp. PL002. Next base: position 582,865 of record NZ_CM135110.1, read on the forward strand.
ACTTATGGAATTGAATGGGATGAAAATACTATTAAATGGTTTTTGGATGGAGTAAAATATCATGAAGTTAGTATTGCAGGGAACGTAAATAGCACCGATGAGTTTCATAATAATTTTTTCATTTTATTTAATTTAGCTGTTGGAGGTGATTGGCCTGGACAAAATATCGACAACAATGGTTTTCCTGCAGAAATGCAAGTAGATTATGTTCGAGTATATCAAAAGGTAAACACCCCGTCAATACCTGCAACTATAGATGTTGTTACGGCTTATAAAGATTGTAATTATGGCGGTTTTTCTGGCGGTTTAACTATGGGCGATTATAATTTAGCACGATTAAAATCACTGGGACTGCAAGAAGATGCAATCTCATCTTTGCGAGTTGCCAAAGGTTTTCAAGCTATATTGTTTCAAGATGATAATTTTAGTGGTACTTCTACAACAATTACTGCTGACAAAAGTTGTTTTGATATAACTTGGAACAACAAAGTAAGTTCTATTCGTATTCTTGCAAATGGCGCAACAAATCTAGGAAACACAACCTACTTTTTGCAAAATAGAAACAGCGGATTAAACATGGAGGTTACCAGCTTAAGCACAGCTAACAATGCTAACATTGCTCAAGGAAACCCTACTGCCAGCGATAATCAAAAATTTATTTTCACACATTTAGGAGATGGATTATACAAAATCATAGCAAAAAACAGTGGCTTATCACTAGACGTAAAAGAATTCGCCAAAACAAATGGTTCCAATATCGAGCAATATACTTATGCAGGATCTGCAAATCAACAATTTATATTAGTCCCAACAGGAGATGGATATTACAAGATTGTAGCCAAACATAGTGGGAAATTAGTAGAAGTAGCTGCTTTTAGCACTGCCAATAATGCTAATATTCAACAATGGGAAAATGTAGACCAATTAAGTGGCCAATGGAAATTAGTACCAGCAACTACAGCGGTTTCTACTTTAATTCAAGCCGAAAATTACACTTCTATGAATGGTATTAAAACAGAAACCACCACAGACACAGGAGGAGGTTTAAATGTAGCTTATACTGACACAGATGATTGGATGGCATACAAAAACATTAACTTTCCAACATCTGATTCTTACTTGATAGAATACAGAGTGGCTAGTGCTGTTAATGGAGCCAAAATATCATCTGACTTAAACGCAGGGTCAATTGTACTAGGTTCACTAGATGTACCCAACACTGGTGGATGGCAAAACTGGACAACGATCTCACATACTGTAAACGTCAATGCTGGAACCTATAATTTTGGATTATTTATTAAAAATTCGGGTGTAAACATCAATTGGATCAAAATATCTAAAACAGATAGTACAGCTAAGATAAGTGCTGACTTTACAAGTAAAAATCAAACTTTAGAAGCCGATAAAATACTTGCTATTTATCCAAATCCAGTTGAGAATATGCTTTTATTCTCTAAAGATATTGCAGGTACTAATTGCAATATTGTTGATTCTCAAGGTAGTTTAATTTTACAACAAAAAATAAGCTCCAATAGTCTTGATGTTTCTATGCTCAAAGCAGGAATATATTTTATTGTTCTAGAAAAAGAAGGTATCAAAACTGTAAAACGATTTATTAAGAAATAGTGATTTATCTTCTCAGTAAAAATAATTTTAAAAAAAGCCAGTAAAAAATAATTTTACTGGCTTTTTTAGGATCAAGTCTAAAAGTTGTGGGGAAATATTAAAAAAGGGATATTTGTGTTTTTAAAAATAAGATACAAATGCAAGATTCTTTTACCGAACTTCTCAAATTATTACTACCCGAAATTATTGTTGACTATTTTGAGTTAACCTCATACAAGAAAGCAGATGAAGTTTTGCATTTATACTTAAAAGAGATTAATTCCCCCCCTAAAGAATATCGTAATGAGAAACTAAGTTCCAAGGGATTCTTTGATGAAATAACAGTTCAAGATTTTCCCATTCGAGGACATCAGGTTTATCTTCATATCACACGCAGAAGATGGCTTAATGAAGACACTAGTAAAGTTGTATTTAGAGATTGGAATTTAGTAGCAGACGGAACTCGAGTAACACAAGAGTTTGCGTCTTTTTTAAAAGAGATCAATAGATTCCAAGGCTAATGACTGTAATGCCATAGCCTCTTTTTATGGAGTTAAAGGAAAAAATCTACAACATCAATACAAGGATTTTTTAAGTAATTTTAAAATTTGGGATCAAAAACCACATGCTAAACAATGGCTTCTATTTGCCCAAAATATTGGCAAACGTTTGTCTATAGACGAAACTTCACTATCCAATGGTGAACTCTATACTATTTTGACAAACAAAACTGCAAAAGGAAGAAAAGGAGCTATAGTAGCTATGATTGCTGGCACTAAAGCTGAAACAGTAATTTCAATCATTGAAAAAATCCCAATTAAGCGACGAAATTTAGTCACTGAAATCACTTTAGATATGGCAGGAAATATGGGTCTAATCGCCAAGAAATGCTTCCCAAATGCAACACGAGTTACTGATAGATTTCATGTACAAAAACTAGCTACAGAGGCTTTACAAGAAATAAGAATAAAATACCGTTGGCAAGCAATAGACCACGAAAACGAGGCTATAGAAAAAGCTAAGAAAAACAAGAAAAAATTCGAACCTACAATTTTATCAAATGGAGATACCATTAAGCAATTACTAGCCCGAAGTCGATACATCTTGTATAAAAACAAATCAAAATGGTCAGAAAAACAAACGGAAAGAGCCAAATTGCTATTCGAATTATACCCCGATATTGAAAAAGCGTACGGATTAGCTCAAGATTTACGAAATGTTTTTGAAAACACAACTGATAAAATATACGCACTAACCAGATTAGCTAAATGGCATGAAAAAGTAAATCAAGCAGAATTTAAATCCTTTAATACAATATCTAGAACGATACAGAATCATTATCAAACAATACTAAACTACTTTGATAACAGAAGTACAAATGCGTCTGCAGAATCTTTTAACGCAAAGATAAAAGCTTTTAGGTCTCAATTTAGAGGAGTAAGAAACATCGAGTTCTTCCTTTTTAGGCTAACAAATATATATGCCTAATTTTTACTTCCCCACAGGTTTTCGTTATGATCCCTTTTTTATTAAACATGTAATTATAAAAAATGTGAAATTGTAGTAATTCACAACTTAAATATGGAAATAAAAAAAGCCTTTCAATTTCTTGAAAGGCTTTGCAATTTTTGCGGTCTGGACGGGACTCGAACCCGCGACCCCCTGCGTGACAGGCAGGTATTCTAACCAACTGAACTACCAGACCCACTGCTCTATTGCGGTGGCAAAGATACAACAGAAGTCGGATATTACAAGCGTTAAATGCAATTAAAAATTATTATTTTTTCAATAAAAAACCAACTCACTGATTCTTAATAGCAATCAGAAAAAATTTAACATTTTAAAAATCTAATAATTTCCCAAAAACAGCGGAAACAGCTACAATTAGCTATTAAAAGTTTCTAAACTCATTCAAAAGAGAGAACATTTACCTCTAACTAAATCGCTAATTTCATAAACTAATACTCTTATAACAAAAAAAGGATCTAACTTTATTGAAAAGTTAAATCCTTTTTAATCTTTAAATCAGCTCCTAATCCTAATAAACTTTTGCGAAAGCAGCCTATTTTCTTGACTTAGTTGCTTTTTTCAAATCATCTCCACCAGGAATTTTCATTTTATCAGTAAGAACCGAAATCTCATTAAGATCAAAGTCACCCGTTAATGACATCAAAACTGTTTCATTAGCTTGATTAGCTCCTTCAATAAACATCAACAACTCTTTTATATTTGTATCACCAGTAGTAGATTTCACTAATATGCGAATGTTTTTTCCGTTTTCATTTACACGCATCAATTCTTCAAGACCAGCAGTTTTTACATACTTATCTGCAGTTAACTTCATATCAGCAGCAGCTTTAGTATTGGTTGTAGTAAATACTTTTAAGTTGTCTAATTTTTTTATTAGATTCATGTATTGTTGCGTTTCCTTATCTGACGCATCCACTTTTACCTTACTCATTAAGTCAAACATTTTTTTATTGACTACAACTGCAGTAATATTATCTTGGTCATTAAACCTATCTAAACTTGCTTGCGCAAAAAAAGGACTAGCTATTAACAATAGTAATGATGTAATTATAAACTTTTTCATTTTTTCTTATTTATGGATTTTTTGAAAATTAAATTCTTTGATTCTTCGTATTCTCTAATATACAATACACTTTCTATGCCAACATTTACATTAGTAGATAACATCATCAATGCTTTTTGTGTTTCTTTAAAAGCTTGTTCAGGATTGTCACAAGTACCTAAATCATTATTTTTGGATTCAGAATTCCCATTAAAACAAAGTACTAAACTTATTAAGAGCACTATAGAAGCTATTATTAACCAATAAAAACGCTTCTTTTTATTTTCCGCTTGGCTCATATGTTCCAATTTTATGTTAGCAAAACTAATAAATTAATGATTGGTATTAAGTTAAAAATTCAACCTTCCTTTTAGAACAGTATAAAACAACAAACCAGCCTTTCATTTTCAATTAAATACCGTTATAATTTTTATCGAAATCAAAACCTGTTTATCTCAATATAAGTTTTGGCCATTTACTAATAATAAATTCATACTTTTCTTAAAAAAATCAAGCGATTAAAACTAAAGACACTATTTTTACGTTTATATTTTTATACCAAATCAGTAAAAAATGAAATCTACCTACAAAATTGCACTATTATTATTTTTATGCGGATTCGCTTTTCAGAGTTGTCAAGACAATGATGATGTAGCCACAGGACCTAACGACATAGAAATTCAAAACTTTATATGGAAAGGTTTAAATCAATATTATTTATGGCAACCCGATGTGCCTAATTTAGACGAAAAAAAATATGCCTCGCAAGATGAGCTAAACATTTTTCTTAAAGGCTTTCCCGTTCCTGAAGAATTGTTTCAAAGCTTACTAAATAAACCCTCAAGCCTATATCCTGACCCTACACAAGCTATAGATAGATTTAGCTGGATTGTTAGTGACTACCTAGAACTTGAAGGTCAATTACAAGGAACTACAAAAAACAACGGAATCGATTTTGGACTAAGTCTTGTATCTAATGATAGTGATGACGTTTATGGATATGTACGTTACATTATTCCAAATTCAGACGCTGCCACAAAAAACATCTTACGTGGTGAAGTATTTTATGCAGTTAACGGTACAAAACTTACTAGAAGCAATTATTCTAATTTGCTTTTTGGATCATCAGAAAGTTATACTTTAAATTTTGCTACCATTAGTACTGACGCAAGCAGTAATACTGTAGTCACTCCTAATGGCAAATCTATTGATTTGACTAAAACGGTCTTAAATGAAAATCCTATACTGATTAATAAAATCATTAATGAGGGTTCCCACAAGATTGGTTATTTAATGTACAACGGATTCTTTTCAAATTATGACAGCCAGTTAAACAATGCTTTTGGTAGCTTGATAGGAGTGACTGATTTAGTACTTGATTTGAGATATAATGGAGGTGGATCAGTAAATACGGCTACACAATTAGCGAGTATGATTACAGGGCAATTTAAAGGACAAACATTTTCTAAATTAAAATGGAACGATAAAAACAGTGATAACAATACTAATTATCAGTTTGTAGACCCTGCAAGCATCAACAGCCTTAACCTTACTACTGTATATGTTTTAACTTCTAAAAGCACCGCATCAGCAAGTGAAATGATCATAAATGGTCTTAAACCGTACATCAAGGTAGTCCAAATTGGAGACCTGACTTATGGTAAAAATGTAGCTTCGCGAACATTATATGATTCTCCCACTTTTGGTTCTTCTAATAGAAACCCAAACCACCGTTACGCTATGCAGCCTATTGTTGCACACATTGTAAACTCAGTTAACTTTGGCGATTACCTTGGTGGCTTAACTCCTGATTATTTATTAAAGGAAAAGATCAGTACTTTAGGTATATTAGGTGATAGAGACGAACCTTTATTAAGTACTGCGATTGGAAAAATAACAGGAACTGGTAGAATGATCAAACAAAACAAAGAAAAAGGTATAGAATACTTTACCGATTCTAAAGCATTGAATCATCAAAACCAAATGTACATTGAAAATACAACTGAAAGTATTTTGAAAGATTTGGACTAAAAATAATCATCCTTTTTAAAATAAAAAAGCCAGTGAATTTTCACTGGCTTTTTATTTATCCTTTTGAAATACCACTTTCAAAGAACAGTAACAGGACTATAAACCTATTAATTAGTTATTATCGTAAAAACCATTTGGTCCTCTACCAACATTTACTGATTTTAATACTACCCCTTTATCATTGTAAACTGTAACAACACCATCAGCTGTAAAACCACTAGCATCAGCTGTATAAATTCTACCATCAATTGCAGCAAAACCATAAAATGTAGAATAGTTATTATCCGCTACTGTTAATAAAGCCGTTTCACTAAAGCTTGCTGCATTTAAATCCATTACATAAACTCCTACTCCACTTGTATAATAGATTTTAGATCCATCGATATCCATATTGTAAGAATCCTTTAACGTAGTTGATTCAAAAGAAGTAGCAATATCTGTAGTAGTATTAATTTTGAATAATTTAGATTTATCACTGTTACCACATAAAACATAAACCATATTACCAGCAGCTTCTATTGAATTAATTCCTTCTTCAACAGTAATTGTCGTTGCAACAGTATTTGTAAGTGGATTAATAACTGTCACTTGGTTTCCAGAACCATAAGCACCATTCATTACATACAACTTTCCGTTTGCAGCAACAATACGTTCATCAGTTTTATCCAAAGCTATAGATGCGATGTATTCATAAGTGTTAGCATTATAAACAGTAACAGCTTTAGAAATAGCATTTGTAACGTATAACTTACCCTCTAGAACAACACTATAACGTGGGTTCTCTAGTTTTTCAGTAATAACCCCTAAATTTTCAAATGTATAACGATTTACAACCCTAACTTCATTAGAATTATTTACAACGATAAAAGCTTTATCCCCGAAAAAACTCATTGATTGTGCAACATCTCCTAAAACCGCTGTAGCATTTACAGCATTAAAAATATCATCTTGAAAAACAGATAAATCGTTTGATAAAAAAGATACCGAAGCATTTGGTGTTCCAAAATTCCCTTCGTTCAAAATAAAAACACCGTTGTCATAAACTCCCGCAGGGTTATTGTCATCTGAGTCATTATTGCTACAAGAAGTGAATAAAAAAGCAGATGCTAGAATTCCTAAATAAAGATTTTTTAATTTCATTTTTTAATAATTAAGGTTTAAATAAAGTGTTAAATTCCTACCCGGCATGTAACGGCTAGGCAACGTTTGATAATTTTTGTTCCAAAGGTTTCCTGCCTTTAGACCCAATTTAAAAGTATTTTTTTTACTGAAATTATAGTCTACGCCAAGGTTTGAAATGGGGTAACCGTCTAATACATATTTGGGATTATTATCCGAAGTTGTAAAAGCCTCCCCATTATATAAAAATTGATAATAAGCAGCTAGTTTTTTACGACTATAAGATAATGAAGCTGTTAGTTTATGGTAAGGAACATAAAAAAGTTGTTTTTGTGTTCTTTCATCTTTGGAATTAGTATAAGAATAAGTTCCACTTAAATCAAAATTGTGTTCTCTAAAATTCTTGCGCCATCCCAGCAGCACTTCGGCTCCGTATATAGTAACTTTATCTGTATTTATTGGGGACCAATCTCCTGAGTTCGTAGGCAACCACCGAATCATATTATCAATTTTTGAAAAATATCCTGTGACTGTAAATCGAACTTTTTTATAATTAAATTCGTTTCCCACCTCAAATTGATACGCATTCTCTGGTTTTAAATCAATGTTTCCACTTCCTACCCAATACAAATCATTAAAAGTTGGAATTCTATAATTCCTTGACAAATTGAATTTTAGTTCATAAAGCTTCGAGAAATTATAGTTTGAACCAATAGAAAAAAGCACCGGACTTTTATAAACATCTGAAAATTCCTTACGAACACTTCCTTCATAATTCCATTTTTCACTAAGAAAATGTTTCCAAAAGAAACTCACTCCTGCTATTTCTCTGCTACTTTCTCCAATTCCTGAACCCTGACCTTTATTACTGGTATAATCTATAACTGTAGTCGCTTTAATATTTTCGGCTAGTTTAAAATCTAAATTGTATTTAGCAATAAAACTTTTTACACCACCCGAAGTAAAACCATCTCTTTTAATGTCTTCAAAATAGCTGTAATGCTCTGTGATATAAGCCAGTTTCAAGTCGGTATCAAATTTGCCAATAGCACTACTCCACGTTAGTAAATTTCGAATATTATAATCTTGATATTTAGTTTTAGTAGCATTAGGAGATGTTAACGAAAAATGGCGTTCTCCATCATATATTTCGCTATAGAATTTAAGGCTATTTCTAGTATTTATTTTGTACCCAAAAGCTACATCAAGAGTATTATTGTAATATTCTCCATTACTATTTCTGCCGTCTTTTTTTACAAATTTAAAATCATTGTCTGAGCTGTTGCGACTAAAACTTGCATCAAAACTAATTTTATTTGTTGCAGCTGTAATCCCATAAGTAGCACTCAAAGTATTAAAATCGCCATAGTAAATTTGCAAATCGTTTTTAAAAGAATCTGTAAATTTTAAATCATTATTTAAATGAATAGTACCACCTATAGCACCACTTCCATAAACAATACTACCACCACCTGCTTTTACATCAATCGAGTTAAAACCACGTGTAGAAACTGTATTAAAATCTGTTTGCCCTAGTAATTGCGAATTGATATTGATTCCGTTCCAAACCACAACAGTTTGTTGCGCAGTAGTTCCCCTAAATGAGGGAGAGGAAACCATTCCTAAACCGTTTTCTTTAAAGTAAATAACGGTATTATAATTTAATAGTGATGTTAGCGAAGCTTGACTTCTACTTATCAAAGTATCACTTAATCGCTGAATGAATTGGGTGTTCGAGAAAGTCTTTAATTGTTTGTCTGATACAATAACTTCCTTAAGTCTATTAATAGTATCATGCTGCCCCAAAACACATTGGCACAAAAGCAAAAAGAAGTATAAAAAAAGTTTATTTCTAGTCATAATTTCTGAACTCTTTTTCCCGAGAGTTCGATATTTGTTAAGAAAAAAGGCAGGTCTCCTGGCTTGCGTCTTGTTGTTTACCTTCCCGAGAAACTGAAAATTTCAGTTAACTTAGTGGTTTTGTAGTAACAACAAGCATAATAGCTTACAGTTGCGGGAACAGCTTAGGTCTTGAACCTAATTCCCTTTTAATGTGATTTTTGAAAAAAAATAGTATCACAACCTCAATTCGAGTGCAAATATAGAATAAATGAAAGATATTATCGAAAATCCCGCTAGAATTAACCTTAATAAAAAACATAAACACATAAACAGCATATATACAAAGAATTACAATGCTAACTATCCTTATCTTTCTTTTTAGAAAGTTTAATAATTAGCCAAGCAAAGCCGACAACAAAATGCAAAATAATAATGCCTGCCACAATATAAATAAAGGTATTTGAATTATCTCTCATGGTTTATTTTTTAAGTAAAATTACTTCATTCTTATGGAAAAAAATGTATCAAATATCACACAAGTCTATTTTTATTAAAACAAAACAATACTTTTGTAAAAAAATTAGATTTATGAAATTCGTAAAAAACACAGCATTCTTCTTTCTAATTTCTATGTTGTTTATCCAATGTAAAAAAGAAGCTCCTCTTGAAATTAATTCAGTTGTAAAGAATGAAATTCAATACGCTAAAGGATTCGAAATCTATAAATATAAAGGCTTCTCATTACTTAAAGTGACGCAACCTTGGCCTAACGCAACAGCTAGTTTTACTTATATTTTAAAAGAAAAAAACGCAATCATCCCAGACAGCTTAAAACAATATGCAGTTGTAAATGTTCCCATAAAATCGATAGTGGTAACCTCAACAACACACATTCCATCGTTGGAAATTTTAGGCGTAGAGAACAGCTTGATTGGTTTTCCAAATACCGATTATATTTCGTCTGAAAAAACCAGAAAAAACATCGACGCAGGAAAAGTTCGTGAAGTAGGAAAAAACGAAAACCTAAACACCGAAGTACTTATTGATATTGCTCCTGATGTCATTGTAGGTTTTGGACTCAGCAACAGCAATCCGTCGCTAGATATTTTACAAAAAAGCGGACTTAAAGTGTTGTTTAATGGTGATTGGACAGAACAGTCTCCACTAGGAAAAGCCGAATGGATTAAATTCTTTGGTGCCTTATATGGTCTTGATCAAAAAGCGAATACTACTTTTAAAGAAATTGAAAAAGAATATAAAACAACCCTTGCATTGGTTCAAAATACAACTACAAAACCTACTGTACTTTGTGGTGCTATGTACCAAGATCAGTGGTATGTACCTCAAGGTGAAAGCTGGGCTTCTTTGTTTTTAAAAGATGCTAAAGCAAATTATTTATGGGCAAATACAAAAGGAACCGGTGGTTTAGCATTACCTTTTGAAGTTGTTTTAGAAAAAGCCCAACAAGCTGATTTCTGGATTGCTCCAGGAGACTATGTTACATTAAAACAACTATCAGACAGTAATCCCCATTACGCTGAATTTGAAGCTTTCAAAAATAAAAAAGTATATTCTTATGCAATTCATAAAGGTGCAAAAGGAGGGATTTTATTTTTTGAGTGGTCGCCTACTCGTCCTGACTGGGTTTTAAAAGATTTGATTAAAATCTTACACCCTGAATTATTGCCTAATTATACGCCACACTTTTACCAACAATTACAATAATTTGAATCCAAACAAACGAAATAGCATTCTTTTTATAAGCTTAGCACTGGCTGTTGTAGCGCTTTTTGTCGTTAACATTAGCTTGGGCTCAGTTTCGATTCCGTTAAAAGAAGTATTTAAAAGTTTAACAGGTACTATTGCCTCTAAGGAAAGTTGGCAATACATCATTGTGAACTACCGTTTACCTAAAGCTATTACGGCTGTTTTAGTAGGAATGGGGCTTGCAACTAGTGGCTTGTTAATGCAAACATTATTTAGAAATCCGCTTGCGGGACCTTATGTTTTAGGACTGAGTTCAGGTGCTAGTTTAGGTGTCGCCATGATTATTCTTGGCGCGTCTTTTTTGCCTGCTTCTATTGCGAGTTTTTTACTTTCATCATACGGAATTGTATTAGCATCTAGCTTAGGAAGCTTTCTAGTTTTATTATCCGTACTGATGGTTTCTTTTCGATTAAAAGATACTATGGCGATTTTAATTGTAGGACTTATGTTTGGTAGTTTAACAAGTGCTATTGTAAACACTTTAACTTATTTTAGTACTGCCGAAGAGTTGCAAAAATTCACTTTCTGGTCCTTAGGAAGTTTGGGTAATTTATCTTGGACATCCATTCTTATTTTAGCAATAGCTGTTTTAACAGGCTTAGCACTAAGCTTACTAAGTATAAAATCATTAGACGCCCTTCTTTTAGGAGAGAACTACGCTAAAAGCATGGGCCTTAATTATAAAAAATCCCGATTAATTATAATTCTTGCCACAAGTATCTTAGCCGGTAGCATCACAGCTTTTGCAGGACCTATCGCTTTTATTGGGCTGGCGGTACCGCACATTGCTAAACTTGTTTTTCAAACGAGTAATCACACGGTTTTATTCTGGAGCACCTTGCTTTTGGGAGCAATTATTATGTTAATTTGCGATAGTATCTCTCAAGTTCCTGGCCATGATTTCAACTTGCCTATTAATGCCGTAACTTCCATTTTTGGTGCGCCCATTGTGATTTGGTTGTTAGTGCGAAAAAAGAAAATGATGGGGTAATCCTTCCTCCTAAAACACAACTAATGAGTTCCACTATTCTTTGCACTTCAAATTTAAGTATTGGTTATAAAACCAAGAACAACAATACGGTTATTGCCCAAAATTTGAACTTAAATTTCAACGAAGGCAAATTAATTGCTTTAATTGGCGCAAACGGAATTGGGAAATCTACGTTATTAAAAACACTAACTGGAATTCAAAAACCACTTGCAGGAAAAGTAACCATCAACGGAGCGGATATCCATAAAATGAACCCTGCGCTTTTAGCACTAAATTTAAGTGTTGTGTTAACCGAAAAATTACCACCAAGTAATTTAACAGTCTTTGAATTGGTCGCATTAGGGCGTCAGCCTTATACCAACTGGATTGGTAAATTAAGCCCTACTGATATTGCTAAAGTAAACGAAGCGATGGAACTTAGCCAAATCACGCATTTAGCAAATAAAAAACATTACGAAATTAGTGACGGACAACTACAAAAAGTACTTGTAGCTCGTGCCTTAGCTCAAGACAGTCCCATAATTATTCTTGACGAACCCACTACACATTTAGATTTATTGCATAAAGTAGCGCTATTTAAACTCTTAAAAAAACTAACGCAAGAAACCAATAAATGCATCTTATTCTCGACACACGATATTGATATGGCCATCCAGTTAAGTGACGAGATGATCTTGATGACTCCTGAAAAAATAAGCCAAGACATACCTTGCAACTTTATTCAAGATGGTAGTTTTAACCGTTTATTTCAAGATGAAAACATTGTATTTGATAGTCAAAAAGGCAAATTCATCATTAGCTAACACCTTTTTTATTTAGGAGCATTTTCCAGCTATTCGCTATATTCCCTATAAAAAACTACGGCTAAAAAGCCTTGTTTTTCAAATAGGGCGATGCCGCTGCTATCTGGGCTAGGCAATTTGTAAACCCAAACTATTTCAGTTCTATTTGGCGTTTTGCTTCCCCAATTACAAAAGCAACTGAATTCGCAATATTAAAACTCCTAATATTTTCAGACATTGGGATTTTTAAATGATTCTCAAATTGCTTCAAAACCTCTTCATTCAATCCTTTACTTTCTTTACCAAAAACCAACCAATCTCCATCTTGAAATTCGATTTCTAAATATGATTTTTCGGCATGGGAGCTCATCAGGAAAACTCGGGATAAATCAGGAATTTGAGCTTTCCATTCGGCTACATTTTGATATTCGGTTACATCAAGGTGTACCCAATAATCCAAACCTGAGCGTTTTAAATTTTTATCATTGATCACAAACCCAAAAGGATGAATTAAGTGCAACCTACTTTCTGTTCCTACACACAACCTTCCTATATTTCCGGTGTTGTTAGGTATTTCGGGTTCTACGAGAACGATATTCAACATAACTAGCTAATTTTTTAATGGATAAATTGTTAAAATGAATGCTAAAAAGTTTAATAATTAAACTCGTCTACAGCCAATACTTCTCCAGCCTTTAAGGTCTGCAAATGCACGTTTCCTATGCGTACACGAACCAATCTTAATGTAGGAAAACCCACGGCAGCTGTCATTTTACGCACTTGTCTAAACTTACCTTCATTAACAGTAATAGAAGCCCAAGTTGTTGGACCATGACGCTCATCTCTAATTTTCTTAGCTCGTGGACCAAAATCTGGAATTTCATGAATCAAGCGCGCATCACATTTTTTAGTGGTATACTTCCCGCCATCAAAACCTATTTCAACTCCTGCTTTCATTATATCAATAGCTTCTTGTGTAATCACACCATCTACTTGTACAAAATATTCTTTATCAACTTTTTTAGAACGAATAATTTCGCTCATTTTACCATCAGTGGTCAATAAAAGCAATCCTTCTGAATCTTCGTCTAATCTACCAATAGCCATTGTGCCTTCAGGAAAATCATGTAATTCACCAAGCAGTTTTTTCTTTCGTTTTAACTCATATATAAATTGACTCAAATAACCGTAGGGCTTATGAAGTATAAAATGGGAATGTGCCATAAAGAAATTTAGAATAACATTTTAAAAGGCAAAGATAACGTTGTTTTAATAGTATCAAATAGTCTTTAGAACATTAAACTACATCTAAAAGCTTTGATAATTAATTTAAAACATTCCATATTAGCGGTCTATTAAACACAAAAAGTCTTGTAAACTTTTCTCAAAAAAGCATAACACTCAAGAGTAAGTATTGTAGTAATTTTAAATAAAAAATAAACATCATGGAAAATAACAATTCAAATAACGACAATAAGGATACAAACAAAGGATTTAGCGATAAACACATTGACAAAGATGTAAAGTCACAAGACTCGCTGCTAAATAAAGAAATTGAAGTCGATAAAGACGGTAAAGAAAGAGTGGTCGATAGAGCCCGAAACGTTGATGGTTCCATAGCCTCAATTCCAGACGAAGAAAGAACTTGGAACGAAAATGAAAGCATGAGCCGCGGTGTAATCACTGAGGAAGAAGCTATGAATACTGTTGAAAATGAAGATCGAAATTCAGATATCACCGCAAAAAGATATCCAAATTCACATCCAGATAATCATAAAAACCGAGGGAATATGAAACTCGATGAGGAATAATTAATCGTATAACAAACCAAAAATGGGTATAGAAACAATTGTTTTTATACCCATTTGTCTTTAATAATAGTTAAAAACTCAAAGTTTATTCTTTTGTAATTCTTTCGGGATATTTTGGTGATACTTATCGTGGACATTTGCAACAGTAAAAACAAATACAAACTTAACACAAGCATTATGAAAAGACATTTCTTAACAATTATCGCATTAGCATTTATTTCATTATCAATCGTTTCATGTTCTAGTGATGATACCGAAACTGTTACAGTACAAGTTGACTCTACGCAACCTACAGGACAATTTACAGCAACACAAACAGGCACACTGACAGCTCAAAATGGCACACCTACTGCTGGGAAAATAGAAATAGGAACCGACACATCAAACAATACGTTTGTACATTTAGGTTCTGATTTTACTACTGAATTAGGTACTGGTACAGCAACCATTTACTTGTCTAAAACAGCAACATTTACTGCAAGTCCAGGAACTGGAAATCCAGATTTAAAATTAATTGGTATCGTATCACAAAATGGTGAGGCTTACTATAAAGTAAACGGTACAATACCAACTGATTTACAATATGTAATTGTATGGTGTGGTTCTGCAAACATCCCTTTTGGAAACGGAAAATTACAATAGATTATAGTTAATAGTTAATTAAAAGGGCATCAATTATAAAACTGATGCCCTTTATTAAAATTAAGAAAGTCATGAAAAAAACATTTTACCTTACTTTTATAATCGCACTAGTTTTCACCACACTATCTCAGGCGCAAAGTGGTTGGACAAAAGCAAAAGATACCTATTTTTTTAAACTAGATTATAGTTTTTATAACGCTACCGATTTTAGAAACATAGATGGAGACAAATTAAAAACAAGTGAGTTCACACAAAATCAAATTGCACTCTATGGAGAATACGGAATTACTGATCGTTTTACGGTTGCTACATTGGTACCTCTTTTTAAGCAAAACAGTTATGAAACTACTAATAAAGTAAGTGGTTTTGGTGATGTGAAATTAGAACTGAAATATGCGCTATTGCAAAAATCATTTCCATTATCGATAAGTGTCGCTCCTGAATTCCCAACTGGTAAAAAAGAATTATTTGCTAAAAACAATAGCAACCCACTAGATCAAATTAACCTTCCTACTGGAGATGGCGAATTTAATGTTTGGACTACGCTGGCTGTTTCGCACTCTTTTTCTCCAAAAAATCTTTACGCGAGTGCGTACGGAGCATTTAACTACAGAACTAAATACCAAGACAGGGATTTTCAAAACCAATTACAATTTGGTGCTGAAGTGGGTTATAAATTCTTTGATAAATTATGGGTAAATTCTAAAATTTCTATTTTACAAGGAGTTGGAAAAGACCCTCAAATAGCTGATTTTATCCGCGGAGACGGAACTAGCTACACCGGAATATCACTTGGAGGAATGTATGAACTCAATAAAAACTTTGGGATTACAGCACAATATTTTAATTCTAATAGTGCTATTGTGAAAGCCAAAAACGTGTATGCAAACAATATCTTGTCTTTTGGGATTGTATATCAAAAGAAATAGACACTACTCGCTATTTTTTATAAAAAAAGCCAACATTACTTCTGAATAAAGTGTTCTTATAACGCTTTGTTCAGATTTTTTTTTGATAAATACGCCAAGCATCTATATTATACCTATTTTTACTTTCAAATAAAAAAAGTTATAATGTCTACTATGTTGCCTTCGTTTTTGATCCTGTTTATTATTGCATTAGCGATAGGAATTTTCATTGGAAAACTTATTTTTTCTGCGCGATTTCAAACTGAAAAAATAAGTCTTGAAGAAAAACTATTAGCTCTGAACACTCAAATTCATCAATTGAAAGAGCAAATTAATTTTGAAAAAGTCGCTTTCGAAAAAAAAATTGAAACAGCCAACATAGATAAAGAAACAATCCGAAATGAAAAAGATAGTTTTGCGATTCAGCTTTCTAAAAAAGAAGCCGATTTTGAGAATCTCTGGGAACGAAATAAAGAACAACGAGACGAAGTAGATAAATTACAGCAAAAATTCACCAAAGAATTTGAGAATCTTGCTAATAAAATATTAGAAGAGAAATCGAATAAATTCACAGAACAGAATAAGGAAAACATGAAAAACATCTTATCTCCGTTGCAAGATAAGATTCAGTTATTTGAGAAAAAAGTCGAAGATACCCACAAAGAAAGCATTGATTATCATGCAGCTTTACGCCAACAGATTATTGGTCTCCGCGAAATGAATATTCAAATGAGTAAGGAGACTATCAACCTGACCAAAGCACTAAAAGGGGATAGTAAAATGCAAGGAAACTGGGGCGAACTTGTTTTAGAACGTGTTTTAGAAAAATCAGGTTTAGAAAAAGGACGCGAATATGAAGTCCAGCAAGCCTTTACAACCGCAGAGGGCAACCGCGTATTCCCAGATGTAGTGATTAATTTACCTGATGGTAAAAAGATGATTGTAGATTCAAAAGTATCCTTAACTGCTTATGAAAAATTTAGTAATGAAGAGGATGATGATTTAAAAGCGACCTATTTAAAAGAACACGTACTTTCTATAAAACGCCATGTAGAACAATTAGGAAATAAAAATTACCACGATTTATATCAAATTGAAAGCCCTGATTTTGTACTGCTTTTCATTCCTATAGAACCCGCTTTTGCTTTGGCTTTAAGCCAAGATGTTACGCTCTACAACAGCGCTTTCGAAAAAAACATTGTTATAGTTACCCCAGCCACATTATTAGCTACTTTGCGCACGATTGATAGTATGTGGACCAATCAAAAACAACAAGAGAACGCTTATGAGATTGCCAGACAAGCTGGTGCTTTATACGATAAGTTTGAAGGTTTTGTTGCAGATTTAATTCGGTTAGGAAAAAAAATTGATGAAAGTAAAACTGAATATAATGGTGCAATGAATAAGCTTGTAGAAGGAAAAGGAAACCTCATTACCAGTGTAGAAAAATTAAAAAAAATGGGTGCAAAAGCTAAAAAAGCCCTACCCGAAAAAGTAATACAACGAGCAGAACAAAACGAAAACCAATTATAATTTGACCCAAATGAAAAAATTTTTCACGATTACTTTAGGAATAATTATCCTTTCAACGATAAGCTATTTTAGTTTTATCTACTATGCAACGTACAGTGATGGTGTACGCTCAGGACATTTAATAAAAATTAGCCACAAAGGGATGCTCTTTAAAACTTGGGAAGGAGAAATAAGTCAAGGCCTTTCAGGATCACAAATTTTTTCATTCTCTATTTTAGACAAAGACAAACAAGTTATTGAGGATTTAAAAAATTTAGAAGGGCAATACATAAAACTTAATTATATTGAACGCTACAAAACATTTCCTTGGTGGGGAGACACCAAGTATTATGTTACAGAAGTCCACAAAGAAAATTCTCCTTTTAATTCAAAATAAATATGAACCATACTTTTAAAACAGTAGCCTGCTCAAATATCAGTATTTCAGAGCTAATGCTACCTTCACATACCAACTTTAGCGGAAAAATTCACGGGGGATATATCCTATCTTTATTAGATCAAATTGCATTTGCATGTGCCTCAAAATTTTGCGGTAATTATTGTGTAACAGCATCTGTAGATACCGTCAACTTTTTAAAACCTATTGAAGTAGGAGAATTAGTTACGATGAAAGCAAGCGTGAATTATGTGGGAAAAAGCTCGATGATTATAGGCATTCGAGTAGAAGCAGAAAACATTCAAACAGGACATATCAAGCATTGTAACTCGTCTTACTTTACAATGGTATCTAAAGACAGTACTGGAGCAAATGCAAAAGTTCCAGGCTTAATATTATCAAACTTAGAAGAAGTTCGTCGGTTTTGTAATTGCTTGAAGCAAATTTCGCTTAAAAAAGAGAAAGACCGTCACGAAGAAAACTTCAATTACAGTTCAATAGAAACATTAGCAAGTCTAGAAAAATACAATATTCGTGTAGAATTAGGGTGAATTTTTTATCAAAAATAAAACTAGAGGGTCTGAATTATTTCGCCCTCTTTTTTTATGGAAATTAATCTCGTAAAAACCTATCTATCAGTAGTTTTATTTGTAACTTTAAGAGAACGATAAAATGAAATTTTATGAACAGAACACTACTCCTATTTTTATTATTTTTCTCCAATACAATACTAGCTCAAGATAAAATTACAACTTCAAAAGGGACTATCGTATTTGAAGCATCTGTAGCTTTTTTTGAAGCGGTTACTGCCAAAAATGATCAGGTTCATTGCGTTTTATATTCACCCAAAGGACATATCAATTTTGTAGCATACGTACGTGATTTCCATTTCGAAAGAAGCTTGATGGAACAACATTTTAACGAAAATTATTTAGAAAGCGATCGTTACCCTAAGGCTACTTTTAAAGGAATTATTGAAAAGTTTGATTTAAAGAATATTACTACTACTTCAAAGACACATTATATAAAAGGAAAAATTTACATTCATGGTAAGTCAAAAGGGATTCGTGTTCCAGCGAGTATCGTTAAAACGAAAACTGGAATTAAAATCACAACAAATTTTAGTTTGAACACTGATGATTTTAAAATTGAGATTCCGTTTATGGTGAGAAATAAAATCGCAAAAGAAGTGAATGTATCGGTTGATATGGATTTAAAATAATTTCATTATATCGATTTACGCAACGCCTCTTCTATATCATTTACTTCAAAAGAAAATCCTGTTGCTAAGAGCTTATCTGAAGTAACACGTCTACCAGTTAATACAATTTTTGACATTTCGCCCATTCCTAATTTGATTAAAAAAGCAGGGACGTTAGGCAACCATATTTTATAACCATATACTGCTGCAAAAATCTTAGAAAATAAAGCATTAGTAGTGTCATCTTTTAAAGCGACATTATAGGGTCCGTGCATGGATTCGTTATTAATCGCTGCATAAAAGGAAGCGCACAAATCATCAATGTAAACCCACGGCATGTATTGTTTACCTGAACCTAAAGCAGAACCCAATCTATACTTAAAAATAGGTTTTAACTTCTTTAAAAAACCATCATTTTTACCCAGTACTAATCCTGTTCTAATTTTTACGGTACGAATTCCTAAAGCTCCAATAGTATCTGCGGCGGCTTCCCATATTTGACATGTTCTTCCTAAAAAATCATTTGCCGGCGGCGTATTTTCTGAACAAACCTCTTCACCATTTAAAGCGCCATAAATACCAATCGCAGAAGCTGATATAAAACCATCCAGTTTTTTATTGTTTTCTTGCAAAACAGTATGAAGCAATTTAATTGATAATTCTCTACTGTCTACAATAGCACGTTTCCTTTTTGCCGTCCATCGCTCACCTGCTATATTCTCACCTGCAAGATGCACGATATAATCAGCATTGAGTATGGCTTGTTCTTCAATGGTTTGTTTTTTTACATCCCAAGTATAATAGAACACATCTTTAGCATTTGTACGTTTAGTTCTACTTAATATAGAAACTGAAAATCCTTTACTTAAAAGCAATTTTGTTAAGCTTCTACCAACAAATCCGGTACCTCCCGTTATTAAAACATTCTTTTTCATAGGTTTAAAATTTAAGCTCTAACAAAGATACAATTATTTTTGTTTAACTTTAACGTATTATTGTTAAACAATTTATTATCTTTATACTCTCATTTAAAAACAAATAAAATGGCAACTAAGAAAACCCAAATATCAAAGGACAAAATAGTTTCACTATATATGGACTATACATTGGAACACAATGAAAAGCCAAAATCAGTTTATTTATTCTCGAAGGAGAACAATTTCGCTGAATCAGAATTCTATAGCTTCTTTGGAACCTTAGAAAGTATTGAAAAGGAAATTTACAAAATATTTTTAGAAAAAACGGTAACACTTTTACATAATGACCCTAATTATCCTGAATACGATATGAAGAGTAAAATGTTAAGTTTTTATTTTACTTTTTTTGAATTATTAACTGCAAATAGAAGCTATGTAAGTCAAAGTCTAAATTCAAATAAAAACCAGCTTAAAAACCTAACGCAATTGAGTAGTTTACGCACTGCATTTTTAGAATATGTAGTTACTATAATTACTGACGATCAGCGCATCAAAGTGGAGAAACTTCAAAAAATGCAAGAAAAAGCATTGCAGGAAAGTTCCTGGATACAGTTATTAATGACAATGAAATTTTGGTTAGAAGATGATTCAGCTGGATTTGAAAAAACTGATATTTACATTGAAAAGTCGGTGAAACTAAGTTTTGAATTAATGAATATCGCTCCTATTGACAGCCTAATTGATTTTGGGAAATTTATGTTTAAAGAAAAAATGCAAAAAAAATAATGAAAACGATAGACTACATACCTACCTCTAAAATTGAGAGAGCAACGAAGCTAGTGCAAACAGGTGCAAAAGTTGGCGTTAATTACTTGAAATATTACGGCGAAAAAATAGTAAATAGCGACTTAACTCGTGATAAACTAAATGAAGACAACGCCGAAGACATTTACGATGGTTTAAAAAGTTTAAAAGGAAGTGCCTTAAAAGTGGCACAAATGCTTAGCATGGATAAAAACTTTTTACCACAAGCTTATGTGGAGAAATTTTCATTATCTCAATTTTCTGTACCCCCATTATCAGCTCCATTAGTTTTAAAAACCTTTAAAACAAACTTGGGAAAAACACCTTACGAGATATTTGATGAATTTGATGCTAATTCGGTCAATGCAGCAAGTATTGGTCAAGTCCATGTTGCAATGAAAGACGGAAAAAAACTAGCCGTAAAAATTCAATATCCTGGTGTGGCTAATAGTATTTCATCTGATTTGGCTTTAGTAAAACCAATCGCTATTAGAATGTTCAATCTGCAAGGAAAAGATTCTGACAAATACTTTAAAGAAGTAGAAGATAAATTAATTGAAGAAACAAATTATATTTTAGAACTAGAACAAAGCCGAGCTGTAGTTGCGGCTTGTAAGCAAATACAAAATCTTGTTTTCCCTAATTATTACCCTGAATTTTCATCAGAGAAAATAATTACAATGGACTGGATGACTGGTGTTCACTTATCTGAATTTAAAAATACCAATCCTGAAATAGCTAACAAGCTAGGCCAAGCACTTTGGGATTTTTACATGTACCAAATTCACATTTTAAAGAAAGTACATGCTGATCCACACCCAGGAAACTTCTTAGTAAGCGATAAAAACGAATTGGTTGCATTGGATTTTGGTTGTATGAAAACAATTCCAAATGAATTCTATGTTCCTTATTTTGAATTAATAAATGAGAACGTAATTAATGACCCTAAATTATTTAGTGCTAAATTATTTGAATTAGAAATATTGAGAGCAGATGATTCTAAAGAAGAAATTGTTTATTTCACTCAAATGTTTCATGATCTATTGTCGCTTTTTACAAAACCGTTTCAATCAACTACTTTTGACTTTGCCGATGAAGCTTTTTTTGAAAGTATTGCCCAACTAGGAGAACGTTTTTCAAAAGATACTAATCTTAGAAAAATGAATGGAAACCGAGGTTCTAAGCATTTTATTTACATGAATAGAACCTTCTTTGGTCTTTACAACTTAATGTTTGATTTGAAAGCTAAAATAGTAGTTAACGAATACCAAAAATACAATTCATGAATACAACCCTAAATGACATTGACAAAGACCGAATTATTGAAATGGCATGGGAAGACCGTACAACCTTTGAAGCTATACAAATGCAATTTGGATTAAAAGAGCAGGAAGTTATTGACTTAATGCGTACTGAAATGAAGCCTTCTAGTTTTAGAATGTGGCGCGCTCGGGTTCAAGGAAGAAAAACAAAACATGAAAAGTTACGTGATTTTGAAAAAGGTCGTTTTAAATGTAGCCGTCAAAGACAAATAAATAACAATAAGATTTCGAAGAGATAATACTAAAATTATGAAAAACATTTTAATAATAGGCGGTAGTAAAGGAATAGGAAATGCTATTTTATTGCAGCAGTTAGAACATAATAAAATCTACAATATTAGTAGAAATGCTCCTGAGATAACTCATGCTAACCTAACCCATTTTTCTTTAGATGTTTTAGAGCAAGAGCTTCCTGAAATTGCAAATATTGACACAATAATTTACTGTCCTGGTTCTATCAATTTAAAACCAATAGCAAGTTTAAGTATCGAAAATTTCAGAAACGATTTTGAAATCAATGTTATAGGAGCAGTAAAAGTCATTCAAAAATACCTAGCCGTTTTAAAGAAAGGGAATAATCCATCTATCGTTCTTTTCAGTACTGTGGCTGCAAAACTAGGAATGCCTTTTCACGCAAGTATTGCTACTGCAAAAGCAGGAGTAGAAGGATTAGTAAAATCACTAGGAGCTGAATTAGCCTCTGTTGTTCGCATCAATGCTATTGCTCCCACAATTACTGAGACTTCGCTTTCAGCAGGTATTTTACGCAACGACCGCATGAAGGAAAATATGATTGAACGCCACCCAATGAAAGGTTATTTACAACCCGAAGAAGTAGCAGATATGGCAGATTTTTTAATATCTGAAAAAGCAAAATCAATATCAGGACAAATATTTGAAATGGACTACGGAATCGTTACGTTTAAAATATAATATACAATTAAATTGCAATAATAAAGCGCAGGATTAACAAGATGAAAAATTACGAGAAAAAAGAAAATTATAATACAGATATGACAGCTGTATTAGCGGAAAGTTACAAAACAATAATAAACGGTTTAGGCGAAGACGTAACCAGAGAAGGATTAGAAAAAACACCAGAAAGAGCGGCTAAAGCAATGCAGTTTTTAACGCACGGTTATGATCTAGATCCTTTAGAAATATTGAAGTCGGCTTTATTTACTGAAGATCATAGTCAAATGATTGTAGTAAAAAATATTGAGGTCTATTCTATGTGTGAGCACCACATGCTTCCGTTCTTTGGAAAAGCACATGTTGCGTATATTCCAAATGGTAAAATAGTAGGTTTAAGTAAAATTCCTAGAATTGTAGATGCTTATGCACGTAGAATGCAGGTACAAGAAAGGTTAACTGACCAAATCAAGGATTGTATTCAAGAAGCATTAGAACCTCTTGGTGTAGCTGTGGTTATAGAAGCGCAACACATGTGCATGCAAATGCGTGGTATTGAAAAACAAAATTCGTTTACAACGACCTCTTCTTTTACAGGTGCATTCGAAAAAAATAAAACCAGGAAAGAATTCATCAGTTTGATTTCAAACAAATTGAGCTAAACAAAATAATAATATGAAAATTCTCTTAACAGGCGCAACAGGTTATATCGGGAAACGACTTTTACCTATTTTAATAGCACAAGGTCACGATATAGTTTGTTGCGTGAGAGATATCAATCGTTTTTTTGTTCCAATACAATATAAGGATAAGATCACCGTAGTGGAGGTCGACTTTTTAAAAAAAGAAACGCTAAGTACCATACCTGTTGATATAGACGCTGTTTACTATCTTATACATTCTATGTCTAGCTCAGCTGATAACTATGATCAATTAGAAAAAACTTCGGCAGAAAATTTTGTCTCAAGAATCAACCAGACAAAAGCACAACAAGTTATTTACCTCAGCGGAATAATAAATGACAACTCACTTTCAAAACATTTATCCTCACGAAAAAAAGTTGAAGAAATTTTGAACACAGGAACGTATGCAATGACTACGTTACGAGCAGGAATAATTGTAGGTTCAGGTAGTGCTTCTTTTGAAATTATTAGGGACTTGATCAACAAGTTGCCTATAATGATTACCCCAAAATGGCTCAACACAAGGTGCCAACCTATTGCCATAAGCGATGTTCTGGAATTTTTATCAAAATCTTTATTGAATCCCTCAACTTATGACCAGAGTTTTGATATTGGTGGGCCAGATATTCTAACCTATAAGGAAATGTTATTGGCTTTCGCCAAAGCTAAAAAATTAAAACGTTGGATTTTTACGGTTCCCGTAATGACGCCTAAACTCTCCTCCTACTGGCTTTACTTTGTTACCTCAACTTCATACAAGCTAGCCTCGGCTTTAGTGAGTAGCATGAAGGTAGAAGTAGTTTGCAATGACACCCGGATTAATGATTTACTCCATGTAAAACCAATGCCTTATGAAGAGGCATTATCAAAAGCATTGATTAAAATTGAAGCCAATAATGTAGTATCAAGCTGGAAAGACTCCTTAGTTAGCGGACGCTTTAAAACCAACATCTCTACTTATCTTAATGTCCCTGAAAAAGATTGTTTTTTTGACCGTAGACATAAAGAAATCATTGACAAGAACTATACTATCAACCAAATTTGGTCCATAGGCGGCGAAACGGGATGGTATTATGGTGATTGGTTGTGGGATTTACGCGGTTTTATTGATAAATTATATGGAGGCGTAGGTTCCCGAAGAGGGCGAACAAACAAACATGAAATTCATGCTGGCGATGCCTTAGATTTCTGGCGCGTTTTATATGCCAATAAAGAAGAGGGGAAACTAATTCTCTTTGCCGAAATGAAACTCCCTGGAGAAGCATGGCTTGAGTTCAAAATTATAGGAAACACATTGTATCAATCAGCGACTTTCAAGCCCCGCGGTGTTTGGGGGAAATTATATTGGTATGCTGTTTTACCTTTCCACGGATTTATATTTGAGGGAATGTTAAAGAAATTGATCAAATAGTGCTTTTTCAAGGAGCTTAATCCAGCTATCCGCTATATCTTTTACTTTTTTAAATAAAAAAGAAAAGGATGCCGCTACTATCTGGGCTATGAGTCTAGACTCTCAAAATATCTAGTTTTATATTCATATATCGTTTCAGAAAAAGAAAACAAAGCCATCAAGTTTATAATATCCGCATGAAGTATATTTTGTCACTACTTAGTAATAGAAAAAAGCGAAATCAAAATAGTAAATCAATAAGTAATTATACCACATTCAGTATGCACTATTTACTTTTCTTCATGCCTTTGTATTACAAGCATCAACTCAAAAACCAATTAAACTATAAAGAAATTGAGAGACATTCAATATGCAACCCTCCTTCCTAAATGTCTCAATAATTGACAAGATTACCACCAAAACAATAAAACCATTAAAAAAATAAGAATATTAAGCTTTTAATCTTAACTTTTCTTACTCTTTAATGGTTTGTTCCTTTAAAAATTATTGGATTTTTATATTTCTATTTTAAGATTCCTGCTTTATAGGTGCTAATAGCTCGGTCACGGGCCATAGCATGTTCTACCATAGGTTGACCATAACCCAAATCAAATTCTGCGATCCATTGACGAATATACACACCCTTTCCATCAAATTTTTTCAATTGAATTTCGGGATTAAACACTCTAAAATAGGGCGCCGCATCACAACCGGTACCTGCAGCCCACTGCCAGTTTCCCACGTTTGCAGACAGATCATAATCCAATAATTTTTCAGCAAAGTAAGCCTCTCCCCATTGCCACTGAATTAAGAGATGTTTGCATAGAAAACTTGCAACAACCATGCGCACTCTATTGTGCATGTATCCCGTTTCATTTAATTGTCGCATTCCGGCATCCACCATGGGATAACCAGTTTCACCCTTGCACCACTTTTTAAATTCTTCTTCGTTATTGCGCCATTCTATTCCATCGTAAGCTGACTTAAAGTTATTAGTCATCACTTTAGGAAAATTAAAGAGAATTTGCATAAAAAATTCCCTCCATATCAATTCACTTAAAAAAACAGCGTTCTTTTTATTAGCCCAGGTCACTAATTTACGTGTACTAACAGTTCCAAAACGCAAATGAGGAGAAAGATAAGACGTACTATCTAAAGCTGGAAAATCTCTTGTTTCATCGTAATTTGAGATTTTAGTCAAATTATGCGGTTTAACCTGTATCGTACTCTCTGTAAATCCGATGGCTTCAAGAGTGGGAAATTCAAAATTAGAAGGATAGAAGTTAGAAAATTGCTTCTCTTCACTGTAATCAGGAAAAGTCCCTATTTGCTTGAATTTATCTAGCCATTTGTTTTTAAAAGGAGTATAAATGGTATAAGGTAAACCATCTGCTTTTGTGATTTCGAGTTCTTCAAATATAACTTGATCCTTGAAGGCACTAACCGCAACATTATTTTTCAAAGCAAGATCAGCAATTGCTAGGTCTCTCTTTATAGCATAGGGCTCGTAATCTTTATTAAAGAATATAGATTGAATATCATACGCTTCAAAGAGCGCTTTCCAGACTGCTAACGTCTCACCATTTTTGACTAAAAGAGCACTATTAAACGCATTTAAATCAGCGTTAATCTTTTCTAGCGTTTGATGTATAAAAGTAACACGAGCGTCATTTTTAGCCAAGCTTTCTAAAATTGCGGTATCAAAAATAAACAATGGAATCACTGGATAATCACTCTCCAATGCATGAAAAAGCCCCACGTTATCTTCTAATCGCAAATCTCGACGAAACCAAAAAAAAACAACTTTTTGTTTACTCATAATTATTTCCCGTTAAAAAGTTTGTCAACCATTTTTTCTCTGTGAGCGAATATTTCGTTTAACTTCCCTTCTACTACTAAACTATTCATAATACGTCCTAAAAAACCTAATGGTAAGCCATAGTGCACCACGTCTGTCATTTTAACGCCTTGTGGAGTAGCCTCAAAAAAATGCTTGTGGTGCCAGAAAGCGTAGGGTCCAAAACGTTGTTCATCTATAAAATGAGCTTTTTCTTTTACTTGAGTAATCTCTGTTACCCATGATATTTTAACTCCTGCCAATGGCGAGACTTTGTATTGGATTATTTGTCCTGCATACATGTCTTTTCCATCAAAATCAGTGATTTGGAAACCCATATCACCCGGAGTAATTTTTTGTAGATTTTTTGGACTAGAGAAAAAAGCCCAACATTCTTCTAGGCTAGCATTTACATACTGCACTGATTCTTTTTTATAAAGTTTCATGGTATTGTTCTTTAAAAATGAGATTTTCTCGCACAATTTACTGCGTGAGGGATTGAAGGCGGTATCCTCGTAGTCCCTTTTATTTAGGGACGTAGAGATAAAGCCGTAAAGCCCGACTCTTCTCGATTTTTATCGAGAAGAGTCACGCCCTAATACTATTATATCTTATAGTATTTAAAAGGTACAAATAACATCCCGAAACACTCTCCGTGTTCCTTACCTAAATGCTTGTGGTGTACTTTGTGGGCCTTTCTAAGACCTACTAAGTATTTGTTTTTTGTGTTTTTGAACCATTTAAAACGCTGATGAATTAATACATCGTGAATCATGAAATAGCAAAAACCGTAAGCGGTAATTCCTAGACCTATGAAGAACAAATAATTCATTCCACCTTGCACACCGTAGTAGAAAAGTACGATACTAGGAATGGCAAAAATGACAAAGAAAATATCATTTCGTTCAAAAGGGTGTGCGTATTTAGGTTGGTGATGGTCTTCATGAAAATACCACATTAAACCGTGCATAATATATTTGTGTGTGAGCCAAGTTACACACTCCATAACCAAGAAAACGCTAATGAAAATTAAAAAAGAGATCATTGAATTTTATTTAATATTTTTAATCCGTTATTGTGGTTTTGATTACTGTACTAGCCTCAATTTGTACGTTACAAATGATTGAGCAAGTAATCCGGCTTTGGTATAGTTAGATACTCTAATTCTAGCATTCCCTATCTCGTGACAAGGCGTTTTTGCTAATTTTTTTAATAATTTCTTGTAATAAACATAAGCAGTATAGACCCCAAATTTTGCTTCTATTGGTAATTTTTTAATCCCTTCATAGGCAACTTTAAAGTCTTCTTCAATTTCGGCAATAATTTGCGCTTTTGCTTTTTCATCGAAAGAATTTAAATCTACTCCAGGAAAATAATTTCTATTTAAAACAAGATTATCATCTTTTAAATCTCTTAAGAAATTCACTTTTTGGAAAGCAGAACCCAATCGCATCGCTTCTCCTTTTAACTGTTCGTATCGGGCATTATCTCCCTTAACAAATACTTTCAAACACATTAGACCTACTACATCTGCAGAACCATAAATATAGTCGTCATATTCCTCTTTACTGTTATAGTCAGACTTAACTAAATCTAATTTCATACTTTTTAAAAAAGCTTGAATAAGATCATCAGTGATATTATTTTGCTTAACCGTAAATTGAAAAGAGTTCAAAATAGGATTCAAACTAATACCTGATTTATAGGCTTTATAATATTCTTTCTCGAAATCATTTATTAACTCTTCTTTATCATATCCGTGAAAAGTATCTACAATCTCATCAGCAAAACGAACGAAGCCGTAAATACTGTATATAGCGTCTCTAATGCTTGGTGAAAGCATGTACACTGCAGAAGAAAAAGACGTACTGTAGTTTTTTGTTACTAATTTACTACACTTAAAAGATACATCGTCAAATAATTGCTTCATAATTATTGTTCTAAGATTGCTTATTTATTAAATCTGAAACTAATTTACCAGATATTAAAGCCGGAGGAACACCTGGTCCTGGCACGGTTAATTGTCCTGTAAAAAATAAATTTTCTACTTTTTTACTTTTAAGTTTTGGCCTTAAAAAAGCCGTTTGAAAAAGTGTGTTTGCCATTCCGTAGGCATTTCCTTTATAAGAATTGTATTCTGTAACGAAATCATTCTTGCAAAAGGAACGTTTAAATATAATATTTTTTCTAACACTTTGCTGTGTTAAATTTTCAAAACGAGAGATTATTTTATCAAAGTACTCTTCTCTTAATGCTTCTGTATCAGTAATTCCTGGTGCTAATGGCACTAAGAAAAAACCTGATTCCATTCCCTCGGGTGCGGCAGTTTTATCTGTTAACGATGGGAAATTTGCATAAAATAATGGTTCTTTTGGCCATCTAGGTTCGTCATAAATATCCTTAGCATGTTGCTGAAAATCAACATCAAAAAACAATGCATGATGCGATATGTTTTCCACTTTTTTATCAAAACCTACATAAAACAACAGTGAAGATGGTGCAAACACCCTACTTTCCCAATATTTTTCAGAGTATGCTCTGTGTTCTTCATCTAATAAAGTTTCTGTGTGGTGATAATCAGCACCGCTCAATACAATATCCGAATCAATTCTTTTTCCGTTTACAACAACTGCTTTTGCTGTTTTATTTTCGACAATAATTTTATCAATACTAGCATTGACTTGGAATTTTACTCCCAACTCTCTTGCCAGACTTTCCATAGCTCTAACAACATCAAACATACCCGTTTTAGGATGCCAAGTTCCTAGTCCAAAATCAGCGTAATTCATAAAACTATAAAACGAAGGCGTATCAGAAGGCTTCGCTCCTAAGAATAAAACTGGGAATTCTAAAATTTGAATTAACTGCTCATTTTTAAATTTCTTACGAACATCTTTACTAATATTACTAAAAAACTGCCCGACTTTCTTGGCTGTTTCCACGGTCACTAACTCTAGCGGGGAAACTCCTGGACGATATACTAAATCTTTAATAGCGATATTATAATTGCTTTGCGCTTCCATCATGAAATCGTGCAATATCTTACCGCTGCCTTTTTCAATCTTTTCAAACGTAGCTTCGATTTCTGGTAAATTATCAGCGATGGCAATAAAATCGTCAACACCATAATATACGCGATACGCTGGAGAAAGTTTTACCAACTCGTAATAATCGCTAGTTTTTTTTCCAAAATCAGCAAAAAAACGATCAAACACATCTGGCATCCAGTACCAACTTGGTCCCATGTCAAAAGTAAATCCATCACTTTTTAATTGTCTAGCGCGACCACCTATTGAATCGTTCTTTTCGAAAACGGAAACATCATGTCCGCTTTTCGCTAAATAAGATGCTGCAGCCAAAGCTGAGAATCCAGAACCTATAATTGTAATTTTCTTTTTCATTTGTTTAGCAAATATACAAAATGTTTAAACAAAACTATTAAAGTTCGTCTACTAATTCTGAAATTGAATTAAAAACATTGATTTGGTTGTTCCTATTTTCCTTAGTAATAAACTCTACCATTCGTCCTATGAACCATAAACTGGTATTCTCATCTACAAGCTGGTCCGTCATTTGATCTACAAATTCATCTACAGCATTACGGTCTGGTTGCACTGTTAAATAAGAAACGAAAACTATAGTAGGAAAATGTTTCTTAAGATCTTTTAAGTTCTCAATAGGCATGCTCTCTCCAAGATAAATTGCTTTATACCCTTTTAAAAGAATTTCGTAATTAATATACATCAATCCTAGTTCATGAATTTCATTCATAGGAAGTGAAAGCACAAAAACTTTGTGAGTTTTAGTAGCCGGTTGCGTTTGCAGTCCTTCAATATTCAAAACTAGTTTTTGCTTGATTAGGTAGCTCATAAAATGTTCGTGAGCTGGAGAAATAGTATCCGTTTGCCACAAAACACCCAATTCATTCATTAAAGGAATGAATACTTGATGAAAGACTTCTTTAAAAGATTTTTCGGCTATAAGCCAATTGTAAGTATTAAAAAATAACTCTTGATCAAAATTCATCATCGCCATTTTAAAAGCACTGATTGCATGATTTTTAGCATTTTTAGAAGAAGTAATTTCTCTAACAAGTGCAGGGATTTCTTCTTCTGCGTAAGCGGCAATTTTAGAAATTTTATAACCATACTCATGAAGCAGAGTAATGTTTAAAAGCTTTTGGAGACTAGCTAAATCATACAACCGAATATTAGTGTCCGTACGCATAGGTTCTAAGACATTGTATCTTTTTTCCCAGATGCGTATGGTATGTGCTTTTATTCCAGAAAGATTTTCAAGATCCTTAATGCTAAAAACATTTTTTATATTGTTCATCGTTTTTTAATATTTGATAAACAAATGTAAAATAAATTATGCTATAAAACCCTAAATTTGTTAAAAATAATTTAATTAAGCCAATACAACCCTTTGAAATTCATTTAATTTATCCAGGTTAAGTATCGTTTTAGAGTTATCTTGATTTCGAGCATACATAGGGATAAACTTAGCTCCATAGACGACTTCTTCAAAAGTATAGGAAGATCTTGTAGCAACAGTAGTACTAAACATATCGTCAAATGTTTTTATAAAAACTAAAACCTCTCCATGTATGTCTTTGTAGTCATTTTCAGCAAATTGAAATAACGGACTATCTTCAGTTATAGGATGAACCAATGTCCAACTCAATGTTAATGCCGAAATTTTCTCTAATTCTAAATCCAATTGATAGAACTTATTGGCCAGGATTCCGTTTTCCATAATACTCATTCCTAGTGTCATTTGTGCTTCAGCATCAGTAAAATTAGTATTCTTAAATGGGGAAATACGAATCATTAATGCCGTTCCCTCTCCATATGGAGCAATAAGAGCATTATGAGAAAACTTCAAGAAAGCGGTTGGTTTACTAAAGCGTCCAAAAAATAATCCTGTAGCAATAGCAAAACTCAGTAACCCCATTAGTGCTTCGGCAGCTGATAAGGCACTTGTTAAGAACCCCGTTGGACTTATATGACCGTAACCTACGGTTGTAAAAGTTTGCGCACTAAAAAAATACGCTTGTCCAAATTTTATTATTTCACTGTCTGTATTGGTTATTCCGTCAAGATGTTCAATTCCTATTCCGTAATAAACAGAAGCAAAAATAAAATTGATACCTATATAAAATGACAAGATAATGAACATAAATTTCCAGGTATTCATCTCGATCATGGTATGGTACCAGCTGATGCGATTAAAAACATGCATGCCAACTTTTTCTACATTTGCTTTTCCGTTTTTGTTAATGAAACGCCCACCATAACTATTGGAGTTGGTTCCAAAACCAGAATTCTTATCTGCTTTCGCCTTTTGATTTACTCTATCTAACAATGCCATTTTTTATACTTCTAGACGGTAAAATTAGGTAAAATGATTTTAAAACGAGTGTTCTTTAATTTTGATAAAAACAACAATCTTTATTTAATGTTTTTGCAAATAGAAAAAAAATTAAACAAACGCATTGTTTGAGTCTAAAAAAACAGCTTTAGACAATTCAAAATCTATATGCCACTTTAATAAATATGGTTATATTTGAACGTAAAATTAAACTATTACCCATGCCAGAAAAAAAAATCATTGAAGACCATCCTTATATAAGTTATAGTAAACCCATTCTTTCAGACCAAGAAATGCTGGATCGTTCACAATTATTTTACAAGAAAATGGATAGCCGACGCTCGGTTAGAGAGTTTGCTGATCGCCCTATTGCGCGCGAAGTAATTGAAAACATCCTAAAAACAGCATCTACTGCACCATCTGGCGCGCACAAACAACCTTGGACTTTTTGTGTCGTCGAAAATCCCGAAATAAAAAAACAAATACGCATTGCAGCCGAAGAAGAAGAACTTGAAAGCTATGAGTCTAGAATGTCTAGCGATTGGCTTGATGATTTAAAACCATTAGGAACTGATTGGCGCAAGCCTTTCCTTGAAATCGCACCTTACCTCATCATTGTTTTTAGACGCATTTATGAGTTTGGTCCTGAAGGAAAAAAGAAAAACAATTATTACGTTCAAGAAAGCGTGGGTCTAGCGAGTGGTTTTTTACTAGCCGCAATTCATGATGCGGGTTTGGTTTCCTTAACGCACACTCCCAGCCCTATGAATTTTATTAGTAAAATTCTAAATCGACCTGAAAATGAAAAACCCTTTTTACTAATTCCCGTTGGCTATCCAGCAGAAGAATGTTGGGTGCCGGATTTAGGAAGAAAAGAGCTTGATGAGATTGCTATTTTCTATTAACAAACGCAGCACAAATTAAGTACTAAGTTTAATAAATTATAAACTATCCATTAAATCAGGTAACTTTTTAAGGATAAGAATTGTTTTATTAGCAACTTATTAAAAAGAAATTTTCATTTAAATAATCATAAACAAAAGAATAAATATATGGCTTCAGGATTTTTTGCCCTACTAGATGATATTGCAGCACTTATGGATGATGTTGCGTTACTAAGTAAAGTTGCTACAAAAAAAACCGCTGGAATATTAGGCGATGATTTGGCTGTTAATGCTGAGAAAGCTTCGGGATTTGTATCCTCAAGAGAAATTCCCGTTTTATGGGCAATCACTAAAGGCTCTTTACTAAATAAATTAATTATATTGCCTTTTGCCTTTTTATTGAGTGCATTTGTGCCCGCCGCAATTTCAATAACATTGATTTTAGGGGCAGTGTATCTTTCCTACGAAGGGATAGAAAAAATATTCGAATACTTTTTTCCGCACCATCACGCCGAAAAAATAATCGAAACAGTTACATTATCAGAAGAAGAAATATTATTACTTGAAAAAAGCAAAATCAAATCAGCTATTATAACTGATTTTATTTTATCTGTCGAAATTGTAATTATAGCGCTAGGAACAGTTGAAGGTGAATCTATATTAAATAAAATTTTAGTAGTTACTTTTATTGCCATTCTAGCAACTGTAGGAGTTTACGGCATTGTAGCTTTGATTGTTCGTATGGACGATTTAGGGTGGTTGCTTAAAAAAAGAACTACTAAAATTGCACAATTTATAGGTGACCTTTTAATTAAAGCATTGCCCAAAGTGATTAAAATTTTAGGTTTTGTAGGAACAATTGCTTTGTTACTAGTCGCTGGTGGCATCTTTGCTCATAAAATTGAAGCTTCACATGGTCTTTTAGTAAAGCTACCTGATATGGCAAGAGAATTTCTATTTGGGCTAGTAGGTGGTATTTTTGCCTTTGCAATTGTTACGTTATTCAAGAAAATATTTAAAAAAGAAGCAGCGTTATAAGCTTCTTTCAATCAATAAAAAAAATGATTTCTGTCCAAAAAATAGATGTAAAATGACCTCATATTGGCTGTGTGTTTCGATGCCAAAATAACGAAAAGGCAAAAGTGCAATTAATACAAATGGCAGTTGAAAGAAATCAATAAGGAGTTGGAAAACTTATAGTAACCGATTTGATTTCTTTTTGAAAAAAAATATTACACAAATTATATGCCGTGCGAGAGACAATGCTGTTCTCTTTTACCTTAGCCTGAGTTTTACTATTTATGACAACCCTTTTACAAAAGAGGAATACAAAACTTTCATATTAAAATAAATTTATAAAATTAAATACATGACGATTGAAAACACCTCTTATGCTGAAACTTCTATGCTAATCAGAAAACCAATAGCAACGGTTTTTCAAGCGTTCATCAACCCTGAAATAACTACGCAGTTTTGGTTTACGAGAGCATCTGGAAAATTAGAACAAGGAAAATCAATTGATTGGATTTGGGAAATGTACGACAACCATAAGATCACTGTTAAAGTATTAGAAATAAAATCTAATGAAACGATTTTGATTCAATGGGGAGCAGATGAAAAAGCAATTGTAGAATGGGAATTTAATGATTTAGGCGAAAATAAAACTTTTGTAACAATTACCTTCAATGGTATCCAAGGGGAAATAGATGAAATATGTTCCCAAATTAGAGATACTACAGAAGCTTTTACTTTAGTTCTAGCAGGTTTAAAAGCATATTTAGAACATAATGTAATTTTGAATTTAGTAGCGGATCGTTTTCCTATAGAATTAATAATGGAATAGAAAATCATAGTAAATACTCCCCATAATAAAGCCCCATCAAGGGGCTTTTCTATTTTTTTAAATTAATACAAAATAGATTTATTATTCTTTTTTACTCCAGACAACTTTTTCTTATAATACTTTTGATACATGGGTTTTTCAAGCATTTTGTCCACACGGTACAATTGCCACATTAATTTTCCCTGGACGCCATCCCAATCTTTAATTTGCTGATAAGGAAATACTGATTTCGGCTTATTAACGTATTGAACAAGATAATCAATTGCTTTCAAAATACTTCTTCCATCTTGAGATTGCTTGTGAATCAAATCAATATCTAATATTTTTGCCATTTGCGCCATATCCAGAAAATGAGTTAGATTAAAAGTAGCATATCCCAATCCAGTTGTTCTAGCTAATTCTAGCGGTTGTGCACCATCCGCTTCTATTTGTTTAAAAAGTCGGTTCTCAGCAAACTCATTTACTATTTTTTTAGCTAAATCCTGATCACCAATAAAAATGGCGTAACGCACTAATTGCACATCAAAAGCAGTTCCGTGATTGTTTTTTGCTGTTCTTTCTTCGGCAGCCACAGTAGCTGTTTGCAACCAATTCACATACGTTTTAAACCAATTCTTTATAACAATCTGATCTTCATTTGTAAACATTTTGGATTTCTTCAGTATTTCAACGGCGTCTAACATTTCAAAAAAAGAATAGGTATCAAGTATTCCTTCTCCTCTACCCGTACCGCTATTAACTCCTGGAATTGTTTGTCCGTAATTCATATTCGGATTCATTTTTGTTTCCTGATTGACAAACCACATTCTTAAATTTTCAACCGCTTTTTGTGCATACTTCTCGTCAGAAGTTAAGTAATACGCTAAAGAAAGTGATTCAATACTCTTAGCAAAATTACTTAATGGGTAGCGATCTAACTTTTCGATTTCAGGATTAGACTGACCATCTTTTCTAATATAAGGCAAGCCATCCGTTTTTGTAATATCTGGCCACCAATAACGTCCCATACTCATATAATCATGTTTGTCTCCACTGGAGGGTGTCATCTCTTTATCAATAACAGTTGTTATCGTTTGAGCCAACTTTTTATCGGCGTCTTTTAATATCAATTGAACTTCCTTAGTCTTATTAGCTTTGGCTTGAGCCAAACTTTCCATATTCCATACACAAATTTGAGCCTGCGCATTGCTTATCATAAACAAGGGAAACAGTAACATTATCATTACTTTTTTCATGAATTATAAAATTTAAAATTATTATTGCTGGTCATAAGCGACAAATCAAGTGGTCAACCAATTTATATTTTCAAAAGTAACCGATTAAGACCTAAAATAAAAAACACTTTTCAAAAATAATTCCCATAGCCCAAAGGCAATCAACTCTCTAAAATAGAAAAAGCCCCAATTAAGGAGCTTTTAGTTATAAATATATATTGTAGCTTATTTACTCAAATACATTTTTCTTCTAGAATATAATTCGTAAAATTGATCATCTTTTAAATCATCAATGAACAAAATACTCTCTCCTGTAGATTTCATCTCTGGCCCTAATGCCTTGTTCACATTATGGAACTTACTAAAAGAGAAAACAGGTTGCTTGATTGCATATCCTTTCAATTGTGGGTTAAAAGTAAAGTCAGTTACTTTATTGTGGCCCAACATTACTTTAGTCGCATAGTTTACATAAGGTTCGCCGTATGCTTTTGCAATAAACGGTACCGTACGAGAAGCTCTAGGATTAGCTTCAATAATGTAAACAATATCGTCTTTTATAGCGAACTGAATGTTGATTAAACCTACGGTTCTTAAACCTAATGCTATTTTCTTAGTATGATCTTTTATTTGTTGCATTACAAACTCCCCTAAATTAAAAGGTGGTAAAGTAGCGTTACTATCTCCAGAGTGCACTCCGCAAGGTTCGATGTGCTCCATAATTCCTATGATGTACACATTTTCTCCATCGCAAATTGCATCGGCTTCGGCTTCAATCGCTCCGTCTAAATAATGATCTAAAAGTAATTTATTCCCTGGAATTGTTTTTAATAAATTCACCACGTGCTCTTCAAGCTCTTGCTTGTTGATTACAATTTTCATTCCTTGACCACCCAACACATAAGAAGGACGAATCAATAATGGAAAATCTAATGTATCAGCAAGTGCAGCAGCTTCGTCAGCAGTTTCAGCAATTCCAAACTGTGGAAAAGGAATATCTAATTCAGTCAATAAATCAGAAAAACGTCCTCTATCCTCGGCTAAATCCAAAGCATCAAAACTAGTTCCTATTATTTTGATTCCGTATTTAGATAATTTTTCAGCTAATTTCAAAGCGGTTTGCCCACCTAATTGCACAATTACCCCTTCTGGTTTTTCATGCTGAATAATATCGTAGATATGCTCCCAGAAAACAGGTTCAAAATACAATTTATCGGCTGTATCAAAATCTGTTGAAACTGTCTCAGGATTACAGTTGATCATGATGGTTTCATAGCCACACTCTTTTGCAGCTAGCACTCCGTGTACACAAGAATAATCAAACTCTATACCTTGTCCAATTCTATTTGGCCCTGAGCCTAAAACTATAATTTTCTTTTTATCAGTAACAACACTTTCATTATCTACATAACGAGTACCGTCAGCTTTTTCAATTTCAGCTTCAAATGTCGAGTAATAATAAGGTGTCTTAGCTTTAAATTCAGCCGCGCAAGTGTCTACTAATTTGAATACGCGATTGACATTTAAATCCATACGTTTTGTATGTACGGCGCTTTCAAGACATCCCATCATGTGTGCAATTTGTCTATCGGCAAAACCTTTTTGTTTCGCTTCAAGCAAAAGCTCTTTTGGTAAGCTATCTACTTTAAAACTCGAAATCTCTTTCTCTAAAGTATATAATTCTTCATATTGTTTCAAGAACCACATGTCGATTTTTGTGATTTCGTGAATACGACTCAACGGAATTCCCATTGCGATGGCATCATAAATTACAAAAACACGATCCCAACTTGCATAAGTCAGTTTCTCTATAATTTGTTCGTAGTTTGTATAGCCTTTTCCGTCAGCGCCTAAACCGTTTCTTTTTATTTCTAATGATTGCGTTGCTTTGTGCAATGCTTCTTGAAACGAACGTCCAATTCCCATTACTTCACCAACCGACTTCATTTGAAGTCCTAATGTTCTATCAGCACCTTCAAATTTATCGAAGTTCCAGCGAGGAATTTTCACAATAACATAATCTAATGTTGGTTCAAATAAAGCCGAAGTAGACTTTGTAATTTGGTTTTGTAATTCATCAAGATTGTATCCTAAAGCCAGTTTAGTTGC
This sequence comes from Flavobacterium sp. PL002, assembly GCF_054165825.1. Taxonomy (NCBI): domain Bacteria; kingdom Pseudomonadati; phylum Bacteroidota; class Flavobacteriia; order Flavobacteriales; family Flavobacteriaceae; genus Flavobacterium; species Flavobacterium sp. PL002. Next base: position 621,330 of record NZ_CM135110.1, read on the forward strand.
AATCTTAGCAATTGGGTAACCTGTTGCTTTTGAAGCTAATGCTGATGAACGAGACACACGAGGATTGATTTCGATAGCTACAATATCTTCTTTATCATCAGGTGAAACAGCAAATTGTACATTACAACCTCCTGCAAAATTACCAATGCTTCTCATCATTAGAATTGCATAGTCACGCATTCTTTGAAAAGTAGAATCAGATAAAGTCATTGCTGGTGCTACCGTAATTGAATCTCCAGTATGAATTCCCATTGGATCCATATTTTCGATAGAACAAATGATGACAACATTGTCATTTTTATCTCTTAATAGTTCTAATTCATATTCTTTCCAACCCATTAAAGCCTTGTCAATTAAGACTTCGTGAATAGGAGAAGCTTCTAAACCTCTTGTTAGCAGTTCATCAAAATCTTCCTTTTTATATACAATAGCTGCTCCAGTTCCTCCAAGAGTAAACGAAGGGCGAATCACTAATGGAAAGCCATATTCTTGTGCAATTTCTTTTCCTCTTAAATAAGAAGTACATATCTCAGCAGGTGCAGAGGGTACATTTATTTTTTTAAGCAATTGCTTGAACTGCTCTCTATCTTCGGTGATATTGATTGCATTTACATCAACACCTATTAATTTTACATTAAAATCAGCCCAAATTCCTTTCTCTTCGGCTTCTAAACACAAGTTAAGCGCTGTCTGCCCACCCATTGTAGGTAGCACTGCGTCAATTTGCGGATGTGCTTTTAAGATTTCAATTATTGATTTTGTAGTTAACGGTTTCAAATAAACATGATCGGCCATTGTAGGATCGGTCATGATCGTTGCCGGATTAGAATTTATCAAAATAACTTCTATTCCTTCCTCACGAATGGAACGTGCCGATTGTGAACCTGCATAATCAAATTCACAAGCTTGACCAATAACAATAGGGCCTGAACCTATTATTAAAACTGATTTTATGGATGTATCTTTTGGCATTTTATTATAATTATGAGTTGTTGTTGTAGTAGTTTTTGTTTCAATCTGTGTAATTATAAATCAGCTAAATAGCTTTTTTATTTGTTACAAAAATCAGGATATGCTTCTAAAAAAAATAATAATTTAACGACAAGGTATAAAAAAAGGCGATACTAAAAAAAGTAACGCCTTATTTATGTTTATACAAACATTATTTTTTGTGTCTTGGGTCACAAGAAACAGTCAATTTATGTCTTCCTTTAGCTCTTCTTCTAGCAAGAACTTTTCTTCCATTCGCAGAAGCCATTCTGTCCATAAATCCGTGCTTATTTCTTCTTTTTCTTTTCGATGGTTGAAATGTTCTTTTGCTCATTGCTTTGTATCTTTAAATCTTAGTTATTTGTCTTCTTCCGATTTGAATAATTGTTATTCTAAAACCGAGTGCAAATATACAAAGACTTTTTTTTCTTGCAAGTAGTTTTATAAAAATATTTTTAATTCCTTTTACTATCTTTGCAATCTTAAATATATACACACTATGTTTCACAAGAATATCAAACTAATTATCGCTGGACTTATAACAATTACTGGCATTTGGCAATTTACTGAAGGCAATATAGGAAACGGAATTTTCCTTTTACTGTTAACAGCAATTCCAATTTTTATTTACTTTAAGAATGAATTTATCCTTTTAGCCTTTCTAAAATTAAGAAAACAAGATTTTCCAGGCGCTCAAAAATGGTTGTCTTACATCAAAAATCCAGAAACTGCTTTAATTCAAAAACAACAAGGGTACTTTAACTACCTTCAAGGAATCATGGTTTCTCAAACAAATATCAACCAAGCAGAGAAATATTTCAAAAAAGCAATAGAATTAGGTTTATCAATGGATATGGATTTGGCTGTAGCCAAATTAAACCTTGCTGGAGTTGCTATGTCACGCAGAAGAAAGCTAGAAGCAACTACTTTATTGAACGAAGCAAAACGTTTAGACAAACAAGGAATGCTAAAAGAGCAAATCACAATGATGAAAGATCAAATGAAAAAAATATAATTTCATTTTTTAGATACCAAAAAAACATCCGCAATTGCGGATGTTTTTTTTTAGTACCCGCTCAACGGAATTTCAATCGTATATTTTTTATTTGTTAAGTTTTCTAACTTTCTATCTCTAAGCCATGGATTATGGATTTTTAAAATCTTATAATTAATCCCCTGCTCTTTAGCAAAAGTGGTCAAATCAGCAATCGTACTATCTACTTCAACCTTCCTTGTTGGAATCAACGTGTACAATGCTTCTTTTTTTATGTCGAAACCAAATTTTGAAGGATTTTTCATAATCTCTTTTAAAGCTAAAATTCTAAAAACATAACGAGAGGTTTCTTCAGTAAGAAGTAAATCATAGTAATTAGTTTCTCTTTGAATATCCATTTGCTTATTTACGCCGCCCATTCCGCCGTTATAAGACGCAGCAGCCAAGGTCCAAGAGCCAAACTTAGCTTTAGCGCTTAAGAAGTAACTACAAGCCGCTTGCGTGGCTTTCTCAAGATGGTAACGTTCATCAATGATATCGTTCACTTCCATCCCTCTTTCTTTTGCCGTTTCAGGCATAAATTGCCACACTCCTCTTGCTCCTACTGGCGAAACTGCATTTACGAGTCCGCTTTCAATCACTGCTAGATATTTAAAATCATCAGGAACACCATTTTGTTTTAAAATGGGTTCGATAACAGGAAAAACACGATTGGCTCTTTTTATTGCTAAAATTGTCGATGCATGCAAATTAATATTCACAATCAACTCCCTGTCCAAACGCTCTTTTACATCATCAATTTGCAAAGGTGTTTCTTCAGAAGCAAAATTAGCTTTCGACGGAAAATAATCCACAGGCTCTTCTAGCTTTAATTTTTCGTTCTCTTTAGCATTGTTTGGTACCGCAAAAATCAACAGACCACTTACAAAAATAAAAGCTGCTATTAAAATTACTCTTTCTATCATTTTCATCCTCTTCCTTTTAAATTATTTTACGAAACCTCTTTTTCAGTTTCTTCTAATTGCATTTCTTCTTTATAAGTTCCCATGATAATAGCAGGTAAATTAGTATTTAACCATCGGTATTTATTCAAAATCATTACATGTGTACCGCCTTTAACCACAATACAGTCCTTAATGTATTTTATAGGAAAAACATCATCGTTATCACCATGAATATGCACAACAGAGGCATCAACAACCGTTCTACCCCAAAGAATCACTTCCTCTACTGCCCACTCTAAATAGCGCAAGTCTCTTACTGAGAGGAATTTTTCATATAATTTTAATCGTTTATTCACTTTTTCTCCAAAAGAAAACTTAGCCAAATTCTCTATATTTAAAAGCAAACGCATTGGTAAAAGCTTATATGCTTTAGTAGACTTAGCAATCTTCATTCTGCGCGGAAACTCCAAGTTACTTTTAGCACTTGAAATAATAATTACTTTTCTAACATTTAAAAAAGCAGCCATTTCTTGCACTAATATCCCTCCAAAAGAAACCCCAATCAAAACAGGGTTATCATGAGTAATCTTTTGAGCAATACGTTTTGCATAATCAGGTAATGTTTCCTTATCTAACGGAATCTCCCACTCTAACAAGTGAACATCAAATTGTTCTTCTGGAAGTTCGATTCGTTCAAAAATAGAAGTACTTGCCGCCAAACCAGGCATAAAATAAACAGCGATTTTACTCATAATAATTATTGAATGTTTTTATAAAAAAGACTTTTTCTTGATACTATTTCTTCCATAAAAATACTTATTTTATCGAGAAACAAACTATTGCTAAAACTAAATTAGGATTAAATTATGAGCCGTCATTTTTAATTCTAAACAAAAACAACTCCTTTTTAAAGTAATAAACAAAGTCCTAAAAATGGTCCTTTAACGAAGCGTTAAAATCATTTGATATTGAAAATCAAATCGATACCTTTGTTAGAACGACATCATTAAAAGACAATATTACAATCTTTTAGTGCCATCCATTTTATTAACACACTTCACAATGTAGCTTAAGTGCCGCATCATTAAAAAAAATTACTTTAAAAATTATTATTTAAACACAAATCTATCGCCAAAAAAAGTCAGATCACCCATAATTAACAGTCATTACTGTTTCACTCCCATTTATTAAATAAATTTTTTGGAACAAAATACCATCATGGAAATTAAAGACAATACTTTTGCAAGACAATTTGAAACAACCTTTGAAGACGGGTTGATTTCAGTAGAATATTCTTTTCAGGAAAAAAAGATTTTCCTCACTAAAATAAACACCCCTGAGGATTTTGAAAACGAAGCTTTCCTCTCTAGCTTTCTAACAGAAATAATGGCTATTGCTATCGAAAAAAAACTTAGAGTAGTACCTATATTACCTAAAATAGTCGTTTTCTTTAAAAAAAATCCCGAATACAAAGAATTATTACCACCTGGAATAAGACTTTAAAAACTACACTTAATCTATTTTAAATAAAAGAAGACCTGACAGTTATCATACTACAGGTCTTCTTTTTATTTTTATCTAAAACTTTTTCTACTTCTCAATCTCTCTCATACTTTCCATTTTCTTATTTGCTAAGAAACCCGTAATATCTTCAAAATGTTCTACTACACGTTTATTTCCAAATTCAAAAACTTTTGTAGCCAGCCCCTCTAAGAAATCCCTATCGTGAGACACTAAAATTAAAGTTCCATCAAAATCACGTAGTGCGTCTTTAATAATGTCTTTAGTTTTCATATCTAAGTGATTTGAAGGCTCATCTAGAATCAACAAGTTAACCGGCTCTAAAAGCAATTTTATCATTGCTAGACGCGTTTTTTCACCTCCTGAAAGTACTTTTACTTTTTTAGTAATATCATCTCCTTGGAACATAAAAGCACCAAGAATATTTTTTATCTGCGTACGCACATCTCCAACAGCAATTCCGTCAATAGTTTCAAATATTGTAGCATTTTCATCTAATAATGACGCTTGATTTTGTGCAAAATATCCTATTTGAGAATTATGTCCTATTTCTAAACTTCCGCTATCAATGCCTATTTCTTTCATGATTGCTTTAATCATGGTCGATTTTCCTTCTCCGTTTTTCCCAACAAAAGCAACTTTTTGTCCTCTTTCGATAACAATATTAGCATCTTTAAAAACAACATGATCTCCATAAGTTTTCCCTAAATCCTTTACAATCACAGGATATTGTCCTGAGCGGGCTGCAGCAGGAAATTTTAATCTTAACGAAGAGTTATCTACCTCATCAACTTGAACAATTACCAATTTTTCTAACATTTTAACGCGGGATTGTACGGCATCTGTTTTAGAAAAAGTTCCTTTAAAACGATCAATAAAAGTTCTATTATCAGCAATCATTTTTTGTTGCTCATCATACGCTTTTTGTTGATGAATACGGCGGTCTTTACGCAATTCTAAGTAATGAGAATATTTAGCTTTATAATCATAAATACGCCCCATGGTAACTTCAATAGTACGATTTGTAATATTATCTACAAACGCTCTATCATGCGAAATTACTACTACCGCTTTTGCTTCATTGATTAAAAACTCTTCTAGCCACTGAATACTTTCAATATCCATGTGATTTGTAGGCTCATCTAGCAAAATCAAATCTGGTTTTTGTAATAAGATTTTAGCCAACTCAATACGCATTCTCCATCCTCCTGAGAATTCAGAAGTTTGGCGCGTAAAATCCTCACGTTCAAAACCCAAACCTGTTAATATTTTCTCTACTTCAGCTTCATAATTTACTTCTTCTACAGCGTAGAATTTCTCGCTTAAATCAGAAACTCTTTCGATTAACTTCATGTACGCATCACTTTCATAATCAGTACGAACAGTTAACTGCTCATTGATTTCGTCAATTTCTGCTTTCATACCTAAGATTTCACCAAAAGCCTTAGAAGTTTCCTCCATAACAGTAGCACCATCTGTAGTTAGTAAATGCTGTGGCAAATAAGCCACTACAGCTTCTTTTGGCGCCGATACATTTCCGGTTGATGGTTTACTTTGTCCTGCAATAATTTTTAGAAGCGTAGATTTTCCCGCTCCATTTTTTCCCATAAGGGCAATTTTATCATTTTCATTTATTGCAAAAGAAACATCGCTAAAAAGCGTAGTACCACCAAACTGTACTGAAACATCGTTAACTGTAATCATTATATTATTGATTTGTAGATTTGGTTACCCAAAGTTTTATCCCGGGTAATTTTTTAAAAGTGCAAAGATAGTTTAAATAGAGAATTAGACAATTTTAATACTGCTTTTGAAATAAGAAGAAAAAACTCGAGAGAAGCCCCCCTTTTAAAATTCAATCTTACCACCTTCATCATTTGACAGTAGCACACTGTATATTTGTCTTGAAATTATAATCAAACAACTAAAGCATGACTATTTTATATCTACACGGTCTTGAAAGTAAACTAAGTCCACAAAAAAAGCTTATTCTAGAACAATACGGCACTATTATAGCACCAGATTTAGACTATAAAGAAAACCCTAATATGATTGAAACACTATATAATGAATATAAAACCCAAAACATCGATATTATCATAGGTAGCAGCATGGGCGGGTTTACAGGTTTTTACCTTTCTAAATTAATGCAAACAAAAACGTTAATATTTAATCCTGCTTTACCCTATAGAACTTCAATTTTACAAAATATTCCTGCTATAGATAAGGAACACGGGCAATTATTACAAATTGTAATTGGGAATCAAGATGACATTATCAAGGCATCAGACAACATTGCGTTTATAATGAAATCACTTCCTTTTAACGCTAACTTTAGACTACATCTTATAATCGAATTAGGACACGGTATTCCTTTGAATATTTTTAAAAACGAGGTCAATTTATTTTTCAACAATCCCTCCTAATTACTTCTTTACAATTGTATTTAATTAAAATAAAAAAGCTTCTAAAACCTTTTCATTAGTCTTTAGAAGCTTTTTTATAAACTATAAATAATTTTATTTTTTATTTATGGTGTTCCAAATATGTGCATTTTTGACACCAATATCTTCTGGATCAAAAACAGGATCTTTTCCCTCTTTCTTTTGCCTTTCATAATCTTTAAGCGCCAATAGAGCAGGCTTCTGTAATAACAGAATCGCAATTATATTGAACCAAGCCATTAATCCCACTCCTAAATCTCCAATATCCCAAGCTAATTTTGCTTGATTGATTGAACCATACATAATCACAACCATCATCACCACTTTTAAAATATGATTATAAATAGGTGAACTTAAGTTTCTTGTTAAATAAGAAATATTTGTTTCAGCAATGTAATAATACGCTAGGATAGTTGTAAAAGCGAAGAAAAACAACGCAATAGCAACAAAGTAAGAACCAAAACCTGGAAAAACGCTGTCCATTGCACTTTGCGTAAATCCTGGCCCTACAGAAACATTTTGCGCTCCATGATATAAAAACTCAGCACCTCCATCAGTTCCAAAACCTGGATTTTGTACATTATACTTTCCTGTGATCAACAACATAAAACCAGTTGCCGAACAAACTAATAAAGTATCAATATAAACCGAAAAAGATTGTACCAAACCTTGCTTGGTAGGATGCGAAACATTGGCAGCAGCTGCAATGTGTGGTGCAGTACCTTGACCCGCTTCGTTAGAATAAATTCCTCTTTTAACTCCCCACTGAATAGCTAGTCCAAAAACAGCTCCAAAACCAGCTTCCATATTAAAAGCACTTCTAAAAACTAAAGAAACAACACCTGGAAGTTGATCATAATCAATAGCTATAATCACCAATACAATCAAAATATAACCGATAGCCATTATAGGCACAACAAACTCTGTGAATTTAGCAATACGTTTAACGCCTCCAAAAACGATAGCACCAAAAATTGCAGCGACAATCAAGCCAGAAACTTTTGTATCCATTTGGAAAGCATTGTTCAACCCATCAGCAACTGAATTTGCTTGAACACCTGGTAATAATAGCCCTGCTGAAATAACAGAAACTATTGCAAATAAGATTCCGAACCACTTGACTCCTAGACCTCTTTCTATATAAAATGCAGGGCCTCCACGGAACTGCCCTAAGTGTTTCTCTTTATAAATTTGTGCTAATGTAGCTTCTACAAATGCAGTACTTGCTCCTAAAAAAGCAACCATCCACATCCAAAACATGGCTCCAGGCCCTCCAAAAGCAATTGCTGTAGCAACACCTGCAATATTCCCAGTACCCACTCTACCTGCCAATGACATGGCTAATGCCTGAAAAGAAGAAACTCCAGACTCAGAGCTTTTACCATCAAATAATAATCGGAACATCTCTCTGATATGGCGTACTTGTAAAAAACGTGTTCTTATAGAAAAATAAAGCCCCGTTCCTAAACACAAAGCAATTAAAGCATTACTCCAAACAATACCATTCAACACTCCAATAATCTCTTCCATAAATTTATTTTAAATTAATAATTATCAAAAAATCAGCAAAAACAACTCTTTGCATCTATTTTTTTATAAAACTATAACATATGAAGACAAAAAACTAGTCAATACACATTTAAAAATATATTTAACGCACTAATAAACCAGAAACAACCTGCCTTAAAAAGAGGTTAATTTTAAATTAAATTCAAAAAATTAAGAAATACTTGAAATTAAACAGCTAAATTTTAAAAAAAACATAGAATAGGGCACAAAAAAAACTGCCCTATTTTTCTATATGACAGTTTAAGTTTTTTATATAATTATTTTAGAATAAAGAAAAAATACTATTCTTTTCTCCATTTTTTAGTTTCTTCAAACACATGTTCTAAAATAGCTGCTTCTTGTTCATCAAAATCAACATTACGGCGGCTCATTACTATTTTTGCCGTTTGAAATGCTTTTTTAGTGATGTAAGTCGAAAATCCCGAAGCGCCACCCCAAGAAAAACTTGGAACAAAATTACGAGGAAAACCACTTCCAAAAATATTAGCACTCACTCCAACAACAGTCCCAGTATTAAACATGGTATTGATTCCGCATTTACTATGATCACCCATCATTAAACCACAAAACTGTAATCCAGTTTTAGCAAATCCTTCGGTTTCGTAACTCCATAATTTCACCTCTTCGTAATTGTTCTTAAGATTAGAATTATTACTGTCAGCACCAATATTACACCACTCCCCTAAAACAGAATTCCCTAAAAAACCATCGTGTCCTTTATTCGAAAAAGCCGAAATAACCGAATTATTCACTTCTCCTCCTACTCTAGAATGCGGACCAACAGTTGTTGCTCCATATATTTTTGTAGCTAGTTTTACAACAGCGTGATCACAAAGTGCAAAAGGACCACGTATTACAGAACCTTCCATAATCTCAGCATCATTACCTATATATATAGGTCCAGTTGACGCGTTCAAAGTAACAAATTCTAATTTAGCACCCGCTTCTATAAAAATATTCTCTGGTGAAATTACATTAACCGACTCAGGAATAGGTTGCGAGACGCGATCAGCCGTTAAAAATTCAAAATCCTGATGAATAGCATCACTGTTTTTAGAAAAAATATCTGATGGATGGTTTATTGTAATTACCTCACCTTCGAATTCAATAATTTCATAGTCATCAAAATCCACTTGCTCTTGCTCATCATTAGAGAAAAAAGCAACTACTTCCTCCCCTTTAAAAATTGCTTGTCTTTCTTGTAAGTCGGTTATTAAATCTACTAACTCTGTCGTAGGTAAAAATGAAGCATTGATCATCACATTTTGTTCCAACTCAACCATAGGGTATTTGTCAGACAAATATTCCTCGGTTAAAGTAGTGGTTGTGGACCCAAGGTGCATTTCCCATTTTTGACGAATAGTAACGATACCAATTAAAATATCAGCAACAGGTTTAGTAAAAGTAAAAGGCAATAGCGCATTACGAGATGGACCATCAAAAAGTATATAATTCATTTTAGCGTTTTTCAAAGTTACAAAAAAGCAAAGTTACAAAGTTTTTGATTGGTATGCTTTAGAAGACAAACGCAATTAAAATGTTTCTAAGTATATTCTTTAATTTTAAAAGTCAACACAAATTACAAGAACTCCATACAGATTAAACTATTTTTAAAAAAGGCAATCTTAGTCTAAATATTATAGAACTATTAAACAACAACGTTGAAGTAGTTAATCCCAAAAAAACATTTTAATTTAAAAAAATAAAAACACGACAATAATTATTATTTCTACTAAATAAAAAAGCCTCGCAAATTGCGAGGCTTTCGGTATTTTGAAAACAAGTTAAATTATTTAACGTGTTTAGCGTATTTAGTTTTGAACTTGTCAATACGTCCTGCAGTATCAATAAGTTTGTTTTTACCTGTGTAAAAAGGGTGAGAAGTTCTAGAGATCTCCATTTTTACAACTGGATATTCTACACCTTCGTGTACAATAGTTTCTCTTGTTTCTGCTGTAGATTTAGTAACAAAAACATCCTCGTTTGACATGTCTTTAAAAGCAACTAATCTGTAATTTTCTGGGTGTACACCTTTTTTCATCTTGTAATTCTTTTTTATTTGTTTGGTTATAACTCCTTTTGAAGCTTTCCTTGTTAAAGGGAAAGGTATAAATTCATTATAACTTTTTGTTTTATTCTGTTATTTTGAGTTTGCAAATTTACAATTATTTTTCAATAAACAATTCGTTGACTGCTTTTTTTTATAAAATAGTAAAAATATTTTTTATCACTACTATAAATTGGGAATTACTATCTTTGTGCATTAATCAAAAAACTAAATTAATTATGGTAAATGAAATTGTAAAGAAAAACGGTGTGAATTTTGGTGTTATAACTGGTGTTGTATCAATATTAATGACCACTATTATATATATTGTTGATTTAAAATTATTTACCTCTCCGTGGATAGGTTTTGCTACTATGGCTATCTATATAATATTAGGTATTATATTACTTAACAAAACAAAAAAAGACTTGAAGGGAATATTCCCTTTTAAAGATGCTTTTACAACTTATTTTATATCTGCAGTAATTGGAATATTATTATCTGTATTATTTAGCATTATTTTATTCAACTATATTGATCCAGCTGCAAAAGATACCATTAGAGAATTATCTGCTAAATATTTAGCTAAAACTTTAAGCAGTTTTGGCACACCAGCCTCATCTATTAACGAAGCAATTACAAAATTAAAAGAAACAGATCAGTTTTCACCATTAGAACAATTAAAAGGATCTATTTTCAGTATTTTATTTAGTGCTATATTAGGATTAATATTAGCCGCAATTTTTAAAAGCAAATCAACACAAGAATAAAAATTAATGAATTTATCCATATTAATCCCCCTTCTTAACGAGGAGGAGTCGCTTCAAGAATTATACACTTGGATTATAAAAGTGATGCAGACTAACAATTACACTTATGAAGTTATCTTTCTTGATGACGGAAGCAGTGACAAATCGTGGTCTATTATTGCTCAATTTGCTGCCGAAAACAAAAATGTAAAAGGCATTCGTTTTATGAGAAACTTTGGTAAATCTCAAGCTCTACATGCTGGATTTGCTAAAGCTCAAGGAGACGTTATTATCACCATGGATGCTGATTTACAAGATAGCCCCGAAGAAATTCCGGGACTATATAATATGATTACCTCTGAGGATTATGATTTAGTTTCTGGATGGAAAAAGAAACGTTACGACTCTGTTGTAGCAAAAAACTTACCTTCAAAATTATTCAACTGGGCGGCTAGAAAAACATCTGGCGTACAGTTAAATGACTTTAACTGTGGGTTAAAAGCATACAAGAATATCGTTGTGAAAAACGTGGAAGTGTCTGGTGAAATGCACCGTTACATCCCCGTTTTAGCAAAAAATGCCGGTTTTGGAAAAATAGGCGAAAAAGTAGTACAGCACCAAGCGAGAAAATACGGTGAAACTAAATTTGGAATGGAACGATTTATTAATGGTTTCTTAGATTTAATCACTATTTGGTTTCTATCCCGTTTTGGAAAAAGACCAATGCACTTATTCGGGGCCATGGGTTCCGTAATGTTTATCATTGGTTTTTTACTTGCTGGATATATTGGGGTTTCTAAACTATACCACATGTACAACAACATGCGTTATAATTTAGTGACTGATAATCCGTGGTTTTTTATTGCCTTGACAACAATGGTACTAGGAACGCAATTATTTTTAGCAGGGTTTCTTGGCGAAATTATCCTGCGTACTAAAAACAACGAAGAGCGTTATAAAATCTCAAGCGAGGTTAATTTGTAATTTACCCTAGCCCTGATAGCAGCGGCATCCTTTTTATCTTGTTTTTTTCAAGATAAAAAGATAGAGCGAATAGCAGGAAAAAGCTCCTTAAAAAACAGATATAATTAACTGATAATAAATAGACATATGGATATCAAGCAAAATATTTTAGATGCAGTAAATGAGTGGTTAACACCTTCGTTTGACATAAAAACACAGGAAGACGTAAAAACATTACTTGCATCATCACCTAAAGAACTAGAGGAGAGTTTTTATAAAAACCTTGAATTTGGAACCGGCGGAATGCGCGGTGTAATGGGCGTAGGAAACAACCGAATCAATAAATATACGCTTGGAAAAAGCACGCAAGGCCTTTCTAATTATTTAAAAACGGCTTTCCCAAACCAGCCATTGAAAGCTGCTATTGCTTATGACTGCCGTAAAAACAGTGATACACTTGCAAAAACGGTTGCTGATGTATTTTCGGCAAATGGTATTGAAGTTTATTTGTTTTCAGAACTAAGACCTACTCCTGAATTATCATTTGCAGTGAAACATTTAGGATGTCAATGCGGAATCGTCCTTACTGCCTCACATAATCCACCAGAATACAATGGTTATAAAGTATACTGGCAAGATGGTGGACAAATTGTACCACCAGAAGACAAAGGAATCATTGATGTAATTGAAAATTTAAATTACAGCGAAATCAAGTTTGATGCTAATGAAGCTTTGATCCATTATATTGATAAAGATATCGATGAAGCATTTATAGCATCATCTATAAAAAATGCCAGTTTTAATACTGCAAAAGAATCGAAAGAGAATTTGAATATCGTTTTTACGTCATTGCACGGAACTTCGATCACTATAATTCCTGAAACTTTAGCTCAAGCTGGATATACTAATGTACATATTGTACCAGAACAAGCGGTTCCTAATGGGGAATTCCCAACAGTAAAATCACCTAATCCTGAAGAACCAGAAGCATTAACTATGGCGTTAGCCCTAGCTGATAAAACAAATGCCGATATTGTAGTAGGAACCGACCCTGACTGCGATCGTTTAGGAGTTGCTGTACGTGATAATAATGGCAAAATGACCTTATTAAACGGAAATCAAACGATGGTTCTAATGACTGCTTTTTTACTCGAACAATGGAAAAAGGCAGGTAAAATAAACGGAAAACAGTTTGTAGGATCTACCATTGTTTCTACTCCTATGATGATGGAATTAGCAACTAATTATGATGTAGAATGTAAAGTGGGTTTAACTGGATTTAAATGGATTGCTAAAATGATTAAGGACTTTCCAGAGCTACAATTTATAGGTGGTGGAGAGGAAAGTTTTGGATTTATGGTAGGTGATGCCGTGCGTGATAAGGATGCTGTTGCAGCTACCTTATTAGTGTGCGAAATTGCTGCTCAGGCTAAAGCCAATGGAAGTACGGTTTATAAAGAACTTATAAAACTATATATAGACAACGGCTTCTACAAAGAGCATTTGATTTCGATTACTAAAAAAGGAATGGAAGGATTACAACAAATCACTCAAATGATGATTGATTTACGCGAAAACCCATTAAAAGAAATAAATGGAGAGCGCGTAATTATGGTTGAAGATTACCAATCATCGGTTGCTAAAAACTTGTTAGACGGAACACAATCAGAAATGACAATTCCGAAATCAAACGTGCTTATTTATTACACTGAAGATGGCTCAAAAATATGTGCTAGACCAAGTGGAACAGAACCAAAAATAAAATTCTACATCAGTGTTAATACAACTCTTGACAATGTTGAAGATTTTGAAGCTGTTCAAGAAGTGCTAGACGATAAAATAAAAAACATCATTGCTTCAATGCAATTGAATTAATAGCTTTAATTCAACTATAAACTACAAGACCCGACTGCTTTTTAAAAAACAGTCGGGTCTTAATTATACTTATCACAATGAATAATTTTAAAAGAATATTCTCTTTTATCGTTCCGTATAAAAAATACGCTTACTTAAACATCTTTTTTAATGTATTGTACGCGCTATTTAGCACCCTTTCCTTCATGTCATTGATCCCTATGATGCAGGTTTTATTTGACCAAACAAAAAGAAACACAGTTAAACCAGTTTACACTGAAATCTGGGAACTAAAAACTTATGCAGAAAACTACATTAGCTACTTCATTACACACGCTACAGATACTTACGGAGTAGGATATACGCTATCAGTAATGGTAGCATTAATCATAACGATCTTTTTATTGAAAAATTTAAGTGATTATCTTGCCATGTTTTTCATTACCTTTTTACGAAACGGTATCTTGAGAGACATGCGTAATGCGATGTACAAAAAAACATTAGAATTACCTTTAGCCTTTTTCTCAGAGAAAAGAAAAGGAGATGTAATTGCAAGAATATCAGCTGATGTCAATGAGGTACAAACTTCTTTTTTATCCATTTTAGAACTAGTTGTAAAAGAGCCGTTAACTATTGTATTTACAATACTTGCCATGCTTTCTATAAGTCCACAATTAACGTTATTTGTATTTATTTTTATTCCGGTTTCAGGATATATAATTTCACTTATCGGAAAACAATTAAAAAGAAAATCAACACAAGCACAGGAGGAACAAGGTATCTTTTTATCAACGATAGAAGAAACGCTTGGTGGCTTAAAAGTGGTTAAAGGATACAACTCCGAAAATTATTTCAATACAATCTTCGGGCAATCAACACAACGATTTTTTAAATTATCAAATACTATAGGTAACCGCCAAAACTTAGCTTCTCCAATGAGTGAATTTATGGGAATAATGGTTATTGCCATCTTATTATGGTACGGAGGAAACATGGTATTGATCGAAAAAACCCTGAATGGAGCTTCGTTTATTGCTTATATGGGACTAGCTTATAACATTCTTACTCCTGCAAAATCAATCTCTAAAGCATCCTATAGTGTAAAAAGAGGAAATGCTGCCGCAGAACGAGTTTTAGAAATTCTAGACCAGCAAAACCCGATTACTTCTAAACTTGAAGCCGATTATAAAACAACTTTCGATTCTAATATATCTATTAAAAACATCAACTTTAAATATGAAGATGAAATTGTTTTAAAGGATTTTTCTTTACAAGTAAAAAAAGGACAAACCGTTGCGCTTGTGGGACAATCTGGAAGCGGAAAAAGTACTATTGCTAATTTACTAACTCGTTTTTATGATGTAAATGATGGAACAATCTCCATTGATGGCATCAATATTAAAGACATCAATCTACAATCATTGCGTGGTTTAATGGGTTTAGTGACTCAAGACAGTATTTTATTCAATGACACCATTAAAGCTAATATTGCCTTAGGAAAACTAGACGCTACAGACGAAGAAATAATAGAAGCGCTCAAAATTGCTAATGCTTACGAATTTGTAAAAGAATTGCCTTTAGGAATCAATACTAACATAGGAGATAGCGGAAACAAACTTTCTGGTGGACAAAAACAACGTTTATCGATTGCTCGAGCTGTACTAAAAAACCCTCCTATTATGATATTAGACGAAGCCACGTCAGCATTAGATACAGAAAGCGAAAAATTTGTTCAGGTTGCCTTAGAAAACATGATGCAAAACAGAACTTCAATTGTAATTGCGCATCGTTTATCGACTATTCAAAAAGCAGATATTATTGTTGTTATGCAAAAAGGAAAAATTGTAGAACAAGGATCACATGAAGAATTAATAACCCTTAACGGAACCTATAATAAACTGGTTACAATGCAGTCGTTTGAATCTTAATTTTAGTAATTTTACATTCTCAAATTAAGAACTATGTACCTCAGTAATCCGGATATAAAGTTACCTGAAGATCCAGACACCATTGTTTGGAAATACTTGGATTTATCTAAATTTCTAGACCTTTTAATGTCTAAAAAATTATTTATGTCTCGATCAGATAAATTCGAAGATCAGTACGAAGGTACCTTTAGCGAACCTACTTTTGAGGAGATAAAAAAACTATCTATAGACAATCCAGATTTTTTAAAATATTACAAGACACATCGTGAAAAAGTAGCTATTAGCAGTTGGCATATCAACGAATACGAATCATTTGCGATGTGGCAAATATTTACACAAAACAGTGAGGGACTGGCCATCCAATCGACCATAGGTAGATTACAAAAAGCTTTGAATCCAGAAAACAACTACACTCAATATATTGGAGAAGTAAACTATATTGATTACAAAAAAGAATACATTCCGTTTGACGATATGTTTTTTCCTTTTTTGTTTAAACGGAAAAGTTTTCAGTACGAGAGAGAAGTCCGCATCATATCTGACGTAAAAGAAAATAAGATTACATTAAATGATGGGCTAAAAATTAATGTTGATATTGATCAATTAATTGAAAAAATCTACATTCATCCCAAATCAGAGAATTGGTATAAAAACCTAGTCATTCAATTAGTAGCGCAACTAGGATTTGATTTTAAAATCGAAAAGTCTGATTTAGAAAGTGATATCTTGATTTAAAAAATGATTAAATAGGCATGTAAGAAGCTACTTTCCATTCTGAATTAGATAAGTCGATATAGTTATAATGTAGCACATCGTTTTTATCAAATTGTCCGTTTTTATTGGTGTCTTCTACAGTTCTAAAATACAATCTATTTGTAGATTCAATTAAACTCCAGTCAATTAATTCTTGAAGATCAGCCGATACTTTTGTAAAACGATCACCGCTAATATCACTTAAATACAGAGCTTTAATATCACTAGAATCTAACTTACCATCTCTATTTGTATCTACATCATACATCGTATAAACCATAACTTGCTTACCAGCTCGATCAGAAACTGATTTTAAATAAGTCGCCGTTTGTATCAAAGCAGGTTTATCAGTTAATGGTCTAATAGAATCAGAACCTATTTTTTGAAACTTTATATTTTGCAAATAACCTGTAATTTCATTTTCTCCATAGTTAGAGATTGTAAAACTTAAGTCAATTACACTAGACGAACCATACCTTGATTTCGTTCCTCTTTCATAAACTCTAAGATCAGCAATAGGATGTATTAAATAATTTGTGCCTTCCATTTGTATTGGCAAATCTGCTATCGAAACTTGTGCAGAATCTACCTTTGTAACTCCTTTAGCTTTATTGGTAGCATCATAAATCACTTTAGGCTTTTCTACTTCTTTCTTGCAGCTTGCTAAAAATAAAATAGAAATACTAAACAATACTATATGTAATCTTTTCATAAGGATGTAATATTAAAATAAATTCAAATGTAATCAATTTTAAAAACGGATTCATCATTTAACAGCAATTTATGTACTTAAAACACCCATAAAACACTACAGACAATTCCAAAACTGCTATAATTTAGCGCTCAACTTGATATTAAAAACTCTAGTAGTCATGTAATTGGGTATTGCGTATTCGTTTTTAGAATATACATCCCTTACAAACGTATTCGTAATTGCATTTTGATTATTAAAAAGATTAAAAATTTCGAATCCTAAGGCCAACTCTTTAAAATTTTTAAAAAGAGTACTATTTGGTTTCAAATTAGCACCATCAATAAATACTTTAGAGAAACCAACATCCACTCTACGATAATCATTTAGTCGGTTTTGATACAAATAAGGATCAGCATAAGCAGGTGAACCGCCAGGCAAACCAGTATTATAAACCATATTTAAATATAACTTAACACTAGGAATATTAGGCATATAATCTTGAAATAAAGCACCAAATTTCAATCTTTGATCTGTAGGGCGTGCGATAAAACCACGATCAGCACTATTTTCTTCTGTTTTTAAATAACCAAAACTAAACCAAGATTCAGTACCTGGCACAAATTCACCGTTCAACCTAACATCTATACCTTGTGCGTATGCTTTTGCATTGTTAGATGCTGCATATCGTATTCTAACATTATCAATGGTATAAGTATTTACATCTGTCAAGGTTTTATAATACACCTCAGATATTAATTTAAAAGGGCGTGACCACATTTTAAAACTGTAGTCATTACTTAAAACAATATGAATGGATTGCTGTGCTTTTACATTTGGCTGTACTACCCCATCTGCAGCACGTAACTCTCTATAAAATGGCGGCTGATGGTACACACCTCCCGAAATTTTAAATACCATGTCCTTTTCCCAATCTGGTTTTATGGCAAACTGTGCTCTGGGACTAAATACAAACTGATTATCACCATTGATAGCATTACCTGAAACTTGCCAATTATGAAAACGCATTCCAGCATTATACCATATTTCACTATTACCTATACTGCTTTTTTTACTCCATTGTATATATCCAGAAAAACGGTTTATATTATTAAAGTTTTTAGCACGAATGTTTTGATATGGCGCAAGTGGTCCTGAGTAAATCGTGTAAGGTTCGTCTTTTTTTAAAAAATCTAAATTAGGGGCACTAACCGAGAAACCAGCCGAATCAATTACCTCCCATTCAATTATGCGATCTCTAATTGACTCCCTAGTATATTTTACTCCCCACTCAAGCACATTATCATTCCAATCATGAATTCCTTTCAATTCAATATTCGCAATAAAAGCATCCAGATCATTGCGTGCATGACTATATTGTGAACCAATTCCTGCCGTATAATTTACATCACCATACGTATCCGAACCAATATTAGCATCTACATTACCCAAACGGTACTGCGCTAAAATATCAAAATGCTCTTGCTCTTGCGTATGAAATAAGGATGTAATTAGTTTTAAAGTAAAATTTTCGGTTGGTTTGTAAGTAGTTTTCAAAGCACCAAAATACGTATCATATTTGTCTTTTTCCTGCCCTTCATAAAAAACCGAAAGTGTGATAGGATTATCGATTGTACCAAATTTTGTTTGCTTTGTTAACGGACTATAATCGTACTTATTTTGAGAAATATTTCCTAAAAAACTCCACTGCCATTTGGCGGAAGCCTTATAATTTATATTTGTTTGAATATCTACAAATGAGGGCGTGTAATTCGTTTCGGTATCTTGACTATTTACTAATAAACTATTATTTCTATAACGGACACCTGTAATTGCAGACCATTTTTTATTTTTAGAAACAGCATCAATCGCTAGGCTTCCGCCAAGAAAACTCGCCTCCATTGTTGCCGCAAAATTCGTAGGTACTCTATAAGTAATATCTAAAACCGAAGATAGCTTATCGCCAAATTTAGCTTGGAAACCACCCGCAGAAAAATCAACATTTTTCACTAAATCGGTATTAGTAAAACTCAGTCCCTCTTGCTGACCAGACCGAATTAAAAAAGGACGAAACACTTCAATTTCGTTAACATAAACTAGATTTTCATCATAATTCCCACCACGAACAGCATATTGAGTACTTAATTCATTATTAGAGTTTACTCCCGCTAATGTTTTTAAAATATTTTCGATTCCAGCATTAGCACCAGGAATTTTCCGAATCATTTCAGGAGAAATAATTGTTACCCCTGTCGTATTTTTCTTTTCGTTAGTGGTCACAATCACTTCGCCCATTTGCTCCTGTTGATCACTCATTAATAAATTAAACTCATACTGTTCATTTGTCTTTAAACTCAAAGAAACAGTTATTTTCTTTAAAGAGATATGAGTAAAAACTAAAGTAATTTTTTTATTTGCAGGAACAAACAAAGTATAATATCCGTTCTCATTTGTTTGCGTAACCAAGTCTGATGCCGTAACATTCACGTCACTAACAGCAAGGTTATTTTTATCTAAAACAATCCCTTTTACCCTAGCAGTTTGGGCAAAAACAGGCATCATTGCCCAAAATAAAATTAAAACAAAAAAAAGTTTATTGGTATTCAAGTTTTTCTATTATTATTGTTGACTTCTAAAAAAATGTGTCTCAAAGGTACTTGAATTCCCTACATTATCAATTACAATCACTTTTAAATCATTTGCTCCTTCAGCAACTATTCCGTCACTAAAATCATGGGTGATTTTTCGGGTTTTATAATCATATTCAAATAAAATCCAATTTCCATTTAAATAACCGTTGTACGATTTTAAACCGGATCCGCTATCACTTATACTAAGTTGGATTGTTTTTTGTTTGCTAATCCACTTCCCTTCTACACTACTCGTAATTGCAATTGAAGGCGGTGTAGTATCAGTAGCTAATTTAAACTTACCTAAAGTCCTTACTTTTGCCGAAAAAACATTGCCTTTAACCCAAGTATAATTGTAACCAACTCTGCCTCTACTGTCTATATCAGCAATAAATACTTTTTCTTTTTGCTCGTCAGTATAGGAATCATCAGTAATAGAAATCGTAAAATTAGATTGCACTGGAATGGCATCATCACCCATATACAAGGTATTTCCTTTTACATTAAAATTCATATCAAAATCATCGTAAAAAGTTCCTGCAGGTAAAAACACACTCATATTGTCTTTTGTAAAAATATTATCCTTCGCTACTTTTACAAAATAATCTGAATACACAACTTCTTTCTCGACGATAGGATTTGTTAAATCATAAGTTATAGGAACCGTAATTACATTTAAGTTTCCAAAAAAATCAGAAACTTCAATACGATACACCGAAGCTAAATTAGGTTTAACATCAATAACTCCGTTAGTCGCATCTGTTTTAATAATACTTAAAGGATACGGCGTTTTCATAAATAATTTTTGAACGCGTTGGTAGGTTTGCTTGTATTTTGGATAATCAATCAATGCATTAATATAACGCATTTCATCAAAAGAGTAAGTATCTAATTGATATCCAAAACTTTCTTTACCATTTAAATAAGTCTGTACTTTATAAACCCCATTTTTATTATAGGAAACATTATCATAATCTTCAGCTGTAATTCCGAAACCAATTTTTCCATTTGCCTTCACGCTAGTTGCTAAATAAGTACCATCTTTTTGCAAAGAAAGACTCAACAATAATGGTCTTTTAGATTGATTAACTACGGCTTGATCTTCAACAGGATAAACATACAATGCAGAAATTACAGGCTTTTTAGTATCCCTAATTTCTTTATCAAAACCAAACAACAAAGGATTAATAATTTTTTCTGTTTGACTGTCTCTAAACTCAAAATGAAGGTGCGGACCTTGAGAAGAACCTGTATTTCCTGAAAAAGCAATTACCTGACCTTTACGAACTGGCAACTCATGAGGTTTTAAAAATAACTCAATTTCAAAAGCCTTCTCCTTATAATAAGCTTTGTGAATATAATCTAAAATTTCAGCGTCAGCATTTTGCAAATGACAATATACTGATGTGTATCCATTAGGGTGTGTTATGTAAATTGCTTTACCGTTTCCGTAAGGGGACATCTTAATCCTAGACACATAACCATCTGCGACAGCATGAACCTCTAGTCCTTCACGTTGTAAAGTTTTAAAATCAAAACCAGTATGAAAATGATTGGGACGTAGCTCCCCAAAATTACCCGATAACTGAACAGGAACATCTAGAGGCAGTCTAAAATAATCCTTAGGATAGTTATTTTGTGCGAAAATACTAGTGGAAAGCACTAAAAAAAAAGTCAAAAATCTCATCATATACATTTTTGCTAAGGTAAAAAAAGTAATTCGTTTAACTTTATAAAAAAACACTTTTCGTAATCAATTACTAGACAATAGTTTGACTATTTTAGAATAAAAAAACGAATAAAATATTGTAATAATAAAAACTAATACTAAATTTGTAATATTAAGTAATGAAAAGGAAATATAATGAGTGTAATTGTAGAAATAATTGATACTCTTGAAAATAAAATTGAAAAACTCATATTAAAAATAAAAAGTTTAGATAAAAGCAATCAAGAAATAAAGGTCGAATTAACAAAATCTGCAGCTATCATACAATCTCAATCAAATGAAATTGAAGCACTTAAAGCGCAATATGAAACACTAAAAATTGCCAACTCATTACTAGGCAGTGACGATAATAAAAGAGATACAAAGCTTAAAATAAATTCATTAATTCGTGAAATTGATTATTGTATAGCACAACTTTCAGATTAACAAAATATGGACGAAAAGCTTAAAATTAAAATATCAATCGCAGACAGAGTATACCCATTAACAGTGGATTTTGCTCAAGAAGAAGGACTCAGGAGTGCTTCTAAAAAGATTGATGTGATGATGAAACAATTTGAAGAAAATTACGCTGTTCGTGACAAGCAAGATGTTTTAGCCATGTGTGCGCTACAATTTGCTTCTCAAGTAGAACAAAAACAAATAGATAATGCAATCAATGGAGATGAGACTATTGAAAGAATTAAAAAATTGAATGCGCTTTTAGATCAATATCTCGACAATTAAACGTTCTTTACAGAAACTAAGATACTGCCTACATTAGTTCATATTTGGTAAACTCAACACTAACATTTTAGAATGGGCGAATCATCACTACTAAAGCATGCCACGCTCCGGCGAGGAAACTTGAACAGTGAGTTAGCTCAAAACTTGTCTTTTCGAGTTTATACAATAAGACTAATGTAGGCTTTTTTTATATATAAATTTTAAACAAACCATGGACATATTAACGATCATTTCAGGAATTATAGGTATTATTGTCGGTTTTGGTATAGCCAAAATCATTGAAAAAAGCAACATCTCTAATTTAATTAAGAACGCAAAAAAAGAAGCTTCCTCTATCTTAAAAGATGCTAAAGTTGAAGCCGAAAACATAAAAAAGGATAAAATCCTTCAAGCGAAAGAAAAATTTATTGAACTTAAATCGGAACACGAACAAGTAATTCTTTCTAGAGATAAGAAAGTTGCTGAAGTAGAAAAAAGAATTAGAGACAAAGAATCCCAAATTTCTAACGAATTATCGAAAACTAAAAAAGTTAACGATGATTTTATTAACAAGACTAACGATTTTAACGCTAAAATTGACGTTTTAGATAAAAGACAAATTGAAGTAGACAAATTACATCAAAGTCAATTACAGCAATTAGAAGTAATTTCAGGACTATCTGCTGAAGAAGCTAAAAATCAATTAGTAGAGGGACTAAAATCCGAAGCTAAATCTAAAGCAATGTCTCATATTCAAGATACTATTGAAGAGGCTAAGCTTACTGCGCAACAAGAAGCCAAAAAAATCATCATTAACACGATCCAGAGAGTTGGAACAGAAGAAGCAGTGGAAAATTGCGTATCTGTATTTAATATAGAATCTGATGATGTTAAAGGTAGAATTATTGGTCGTGAAGGTAGAAACATTCGCGCATTAGAAGCTGCAACTGGAGTTGAAATCATTGTTGATGATACACCTGAGGCAATTATTCTTTCTTGTTTTGACCCAGTACGTAGAGAAATAGCACGTTTAGCTTTACACAAATTAGTAACTGATGGACGTATTCATCCTGCACGTATTGAAGAAGTAGTTGCTAAGACTACAAAACAAATTGACGATGAAATTATTGAAGTAGGAAAGCGTACGGTTATTGACTTAGGAATTCACGGTTTGCACCCAGAATTAATTAAAGTTGTAGGACGTATGAAATACCGTTCTTCTTACGGACAAAACTTATTGCAACACTCGCGCGAAGTATCTAAACTTTGTGGAATCATGGCAGCTGAACTTGGATTGAACGTAAAATTAGCTAAGAGAGCTGGATTATTACACGATATAGGAAAAGTTCCAGATGCAGAAAGTGATTTACCTCACGCATTATTAGGAATGCAATGGGCTGAGAAATATGGTGAAAAAGAAGAAGTTTGCAACGCTATTGGAGCGCATCATGATGAGATAGAAATGAAATCATTATTATCTCCTATTGTTCAAGTTTGTGATGCAATTTCAGGAGCTAGACCAGGCGCAAGACGTCAGGTATTAGACTCTTACATACAACGTTTAAAAGATCTTGAAGAAGTAGCTTACGGATTCACAGGAGTAAAAAATGCCTATGCTATTCAAGCAGGTAGAGAGCTACGTGTAATCGTTGAAAGCGAAAAAGTATCTGATGATAATGCCGCAAATCTGTCTTTTGAAATTTCACAAAAAATTCAAACAGAGATGACGTATCCAGGTCAAGTTAAAGTAACTGTAATTAGAGAAACTAGAGCGGTGAATATCGCTAAATAAAAGTTTATTCAAATAGAGATTAAAATACAAAAGCACTTCAGTTTAACTGAGGTGCTTTTTTTTGTGAATAGCACAATTTAGCACCTCTTCAGTATACTACATGTTATTTATAAAAAAGAACATTTTAAGATACAGAACGGAATCAGGAATCAGTATTACATCTCAATTAAGCTAGATGTTACAACAACTAAGCCGAACTATATTATACTGATTTTTAGTAAAAAAAACGAACTGAACACTATTTTCTGGGATGAAACTCATTAACTACTTTAGCCAAAAATTTTCGATCTAAGTGTACATAGATTTCTGTTGTTGTTATAGACTCATGCCCTAACATTAATTGAATGGAACGTAAATCAGCACCGTTCTCTAACAAATGAGTAGCAAAAGAATGACGAAAAGTATGTGGGCTAATTTTTTTTCTTAATTCAACTTTTACAGCTAGATTTTTTATTATAGTAAAAATCATTGCTCTTGTTAACTGTCCCCCTCTTCTATTTAAAAACAAGGTATCCTCAAAACCTTTCTTTATGTTGACATGTAATCTAATTCCGTTCTTATAGAATCCGATATATTTTTGAGCCAAATCACCTATGGGAACAAAACGTTGTTTATTTCCTTTGCCAGTGACTTTTAAAAACCCCTCTTCAAAGTACAAATCAGATATCTTTAACTCCACCAATTCTGACACGCGTAATCCACAACCATACAAAGTTTCTAACATAGCACGATTCCGTTCGCCCTCATTTGTAGCTAAATCTATCGCACTAATAAGCGAATTAATTTCAATGACAGATAATGTATCTGGTAATTTTCTAGCCGTACGCGGAGTTTCAATAAGTTCAAGCGGATTATCTTCTCGAAAATCTTCAAAAATAAGATAGCTAAAAAAGCTTTTTAACCCCGAAATAATCCGGGCTTGGGATCGTGCATTCACCTGACTAGAGACTGCATAAATAAATTGCTGTATCGTTTCCTCTTCAATTTTTATTGGTGAAACTTCAATATTATTTTGATCTAAAAACAAACGCAAACGTTCTATATCAAAAGAATAGTTTTCAATAGTATTCTTTGACAGGCCTCGTTCTATTTTTAAATAGGATTGAAAATTTTTAATATAAGTACTCCAATTCATAGTACAAATTAACGCATTTTAAACGCATAAAAAAACCTCCCAGTTGGGAGGTTTTAAATATTAAATAATATAAGTATTAGAAAATATATCCAACACCAAAGCTTCCTGTAGCGAATGGATTAGCTACATTTCCATTTAAATCAAAACCGAATTGTGAAGTACTTTTAGCACCAGCTACATCTGGTTTTGAAGAGCTGTAACTTAAAATATTTCTTAAAGAAAAATTCAATACTACACACTTAGTAACAAAATAATTGATTCCAAGACCCGCTCCTGCTGAAACACCATTACTTTTATTCTCAATAGGTCCTAGTTCGTACTTAGAATTCGCAAAGTTAACTTCTGCATCAGCATACGTTTTAAATCTCTTACCTAATTCTAAGAAATAATAACGACCAAAAACACCCGCATTAAAATTTGAATTTTTACCAGCATCAGTTCCACTAACTTTAGTTTTATCGCTACCAAGACCTAACTGAACACCTAGTACAAAATTATCTGCTAAAAAGTATCCCACTTTAGGAGTAAATGAGAAATTATTGACTTTAGTTTCCGTATTTTTATCATTAGAAGAACTAAAACCTAAGTTACCTTCTACAAAAATATCTTCCTTTGAAAATCCAAAGTTTTCACCTGATTGATCTCCACTTTGCGCATTTGCAAACCCAAAAGCAAAAACCGCAGCAACTGTTAAAATAATTTTTTTCATTTGATTTTTTATTTAATTTTTTGAGAAGCAAATATATAATTATTCTTATAAATTAAACTATGAAAAAAATTAAATAAATATAAGAAATTAACTATAATAAAGTAAAATATAATGTAAGTAATTATTCAACAAACACTTAAGGACTTTAATTATCACTAAATTTAGTGACTTCTTAAAATAATAATTTATGAACAAATTAACAAGTATTTACTTATAAATACAAAAAATTACCATTAAAATCTTAAAACAATAAAAAATAATTTCACAACATTGCACACACTAAAGAGTTCTATATTGCATCGACAAACAAATAACATTTAATATTATGAAAAAAACATTTATAATTGCAGGAACCCTTTTAGCTATGTCATTTAGCGCACAAGCACAGTTGGTTAAAATTGGTATTAAAGGTGGATTAAATTACGCCAATATAAACGGTCCTGAAATTCAAACAGATGCAATAACAAGTTTTCATGCAGGTTTAGTTACAGAAATCAAAGTTACAGATAGATTTGCTGTACAGCCAGAATTATTATACTCTACACAAGGGGCTACATACAAAAATGCGTTAACTGAATTTAAAAATGAGTTAGGGTATTTAGCCATTCCAGTTTTAGCTAAAGTTTACTTAAATAAAACTATAAGTTTAGAAGTAGGACCTCAAGCCTCCTTTTTATTAAGTGAGAAAAATAATGTTGATATTAAGGACTCTAATACATTTGATTTTTCTGTAAATGCAGGATTAGGTGTGAAAATTACAGAGAACTTCTTCCTTCAAGGTCGTTATAATTTAGGTCTTACTGATGTATCAAAAGATGCTGAAACTAAGAACTCTGTTGTACAAGTTTCTGCTGGTTTCTTTTTCTAAAATAATAAAAAACATTTTATAAAAACCGTTCTATTATTAGAACGGTTTTTTTATTTTTACAAAAACAGAATTATGAAAATTTGCATCATTAATGGCCCAAATCTAAACTTATTAGGAAAAAGAGAACCTGAAGTTTATGGTAGTCTGACTTTTGAGGAATACTTCACTTCATTACAAATAAAATTTCCTGCAATTGATTTTGTTTATTTTCAAAGTAACATTGAAGGAGAACTAATTGATAAAATTCAAGAATATGGTTTCACTTATGATGGAATCATCTTGAACGCGGGAGCGTATACGCATACCTCTATAGGAATAGGTGACGCAATTAAAGCGATCACAACAGCCGTTATTGAAGTACATATATCCAATACTTTTTCAAGAGAAAGCTTTAGACATCAATCCTATATTTCTGGTAACGCAAAAGGAGTTATATTAGGCTTTGGTCTAAAGAGTTACGAATTAGCAGTACACTCCTTTGTGCTTTAATTTCTAAACCTAAATTATATTTATTCATAAAAATCTGGCTCTACATGAATCAAAACATTTCCCAATTGAGGTATTTGATCTTGCAATGTGTCTTTTAGATTATGAGCTAGATCGTGCCCCTCTTTTACAGATATAGTACCATCTACAACAGCATGAAGATCAACATGAAATTTCATTCCTACTTTTCGAATATAACATTTCTCGGTATCTATGATTCCTATAACTGTTCCAGAAACTTTTCTAATTTCAGCAATGAGATCATCATATAAGTGCTCATCCATAATTTCGCCTAGAGCGGGTCTAAAAATAAGATAGCTATTATAAAGTATAAAAAAAGAAGCAAATAGTGCAGCCCAATCATCAGCAGACTCATAACCTTTACCCATACAAAGTGCGATTGTGATTCCGATAAAAGCCGCTACAGAAGTAATTGCGTCACTTCTATGGTGCCAGGCATCTGCTTTAAGCGATGAACTATTTGTCTCAATACTTTTTTTCATTACTAGTCGAAAAGAATATTCTTTCCAAATAATAATTACCCCCAAGACAATCAACGTCCAAGGTTTAGGCAAACCATGCGGTTTCTGGATATTTACAATACTTTCATAAGCAATAATTGTAGCCGAAGTAATTAGAAAACCAACCACCAAAAAAGTAATTAAAGGCTCTGCTCTACCATGACCATAAGGATGATTCCTATCAGCAGGTCTGTTTGAATATTTGATGCCAAATAAAACTAAGAAGGAAGCAAAAATATCTGTAGTCGATTCAATTGCATCTGCGATTAAAGCGTAGGAGTTTCCAAAAAAACCAGCAAACCCTTTTATAATAGCTAAACAAGTGTTTCCTAAAATACTAAAATAGGTTGCTTTTATTGCTGTTTTTTCTGAGGACATAAGAATAGGAAATTAAAAATCGTTTAAATAAAACTTTTAGCGTGAACAAAAGAATTATTTAAACGATTAAAAAAAAATGATTTTTATATTATGCTCGAACAATGTTTGCTCCAATAGCTCTTAATCTTTCGTCAATTCTTTCATATCCACGATCAATTTGTTCAATATTTTGAATTGTACTTGTTCCTTTTGCTGAAAGCGCCGCAATCAACAAGGAAATTCCAGCACGAATATCTGGAGATGACATGGTTGTTGCTTTTAATTGAGACTGAAAATCATGCCCCATAACTACCGCTCTATGCGGATCACACAACATAATTTTTGCACCCATATCGATTAATTTATCGACGAAGAACAAACGGCTTTCAAACATTTTTTGGTGTATCAGCACATCTCCTTGCGCTTGAGTTGCCACAACCAAAACAATACTTAGTAAATCAGGCGTAAATCCAGGCCAAGGTGCATCAGCAATAGTTAGGATTGAACCGTCAATATCCGTTTTAATTTTATAACCATTTTCATGAGAAGGAATATATATATCATCTCCTCTTCTTTCTAATGTTATTCCAAGTTTTCTAAACACACTAGGAATCACTCCTAGATTATCCCAACTTACATCTTTAATCGTAATTTCACTTCTAGTCATAGCAGCAAGACCTATCCAACTCCCTATTTCGATCATGTCAGGAAGAATCCTATGCTCGCAACCGCCTAAACTGGTAACTCCTTCAATAGTCAATAAATTTGATCCTACACCAGTGATATTAGCACCCATAGAATTCAACATTTTACAAAGCTGTTGTAAGTACGGCTCACATGCTGCGTTATAAACTGTAGTCTTTCCTTTAGCAAGAACTGCAGCCATAACAATATTTGCCGTTCCTGTAACAGATGCTTCATCAAGCAACATAGCCGCTCCTTGTAAACCATCTGGAGCTTCTACTCCGTAAAAGTGATCTTCTCTATTGTATCTAAATTTAGCACCAAGATTTATAAAACCTTCAAAATGGGTATCTAAACGTCTTCTTCCTATTTTATCTCCTCCTGGTTTTGGAATATATCCTTTTCCATAACGAGCTAATAATGGCCCAACAATCATAATGGATCCACGTAGTGAACCACCTTCTTTTTTGAAAGCTTCTGTTTCTAAATAATCAATATTGATATCATCAGCTTGAAAAGTATATGATCCTGGTCCGTTTTTTTGAATTTTAACTCCCAAGTTTTCTAATAAAACAATCAGTTTATTAATATCAATAATATCTGGAATATTATTAATCACCACTTTTTCCGAAGTTAAAAGAACAGCACACAATATTTGTAATGCTTCATTTTTTGCTCCTTGAGGAGTAATTTCTCCTTTTAATCGAATGCCTCCTTCTATTTTGAAAATTCCCATATATTACTTTAGAGTTATAAATTATTTAGTTATCATAATTACAAAAAAACATTTAAAAAATCATGTAGCCTTTATAATAATGACGATTAAATCAATAGTATTATTGTTTTTTATATTTTGGTTTACCCACTTTTGCATTCTTATTGCTTTGAATTTTTGGTTGTCCAGCGGGAGAAATTTTATTCGAAATTCTCTTATTAGTACGCAATAAATCAGTGGTATTTAAAAGCTCTTCCGAACTTTGTAACAAATTTAGCTTTCCATCAGACAGTTCGTAAAGATGTTCAAAAATAACATCATCTTTAACAGTGTCTTTGTTCCAACTTAAATAAGACTTCTTCATATGGTTTGCAATCACTTTGACTAATGCATTTTTCATATCTCCATCATCCCATTTATTTGCAACATCAATCATGTACTTGATGTTATTTCCATAATACCTGTATTTTGGAAAATTTTGAGGATATTTTAATACATCAGGCTTTAATTGCAATACTTCGCGTGAAGGAATAGGATATGGAGACTCCACATCTAATCTAAAATCAGACATAATAAACAGTTGGTCCCAAAGTTTATGTTGAAAATCCAATACATCTCTTAAATGTGGATTTAAACTCCCCATCACCTGAATAATATATTTGGCTGCCTTGTTACGCTCTTCACTATCTTCAATAGCTGTAGCTTGATCAATCAGTTTTTGCAAATGGCGTCCATATTCCGGAATAATTAAATGTGATCTCTCCGCATTATATTCCAGATGATGAACAACATCATTTGCATTTTCTTTAGTATATTTTGAATTCATATTTGAATTTTATTTTGAAGCAATACAATATATTAATAATTTTTAAAATAGCAAATAAATGCTTGTTTACCAAATCATCATATTATTCTCTATAACGATACAATACCTTCTATTGTAGAAACTTCTTGGTATTTCTCAATTATTTCTTGTGCGCTTTTCATAGTCACATCTACAGAAATACTTGTAAACTTACCTGTTTTTGATTTTGTAGTTTTAATCACTGCTCCCATACAATCAAATGCAAGGCCAACGCGCTCTACATTATCTGCTACTGATGGAACAATAAATTTAAATAAATACAAAGCTGGCCAATCATTACTTCTGTCCAACTCTGCTTCTAACCTGTCGTAGAATTCTTCGGTTTTCTTATCCATTTTTTGTAAAAAATTAAAGCAAAGATACGTTTTCAAACGCAAAATATGAATTCTGAAATATGAATTTTTATATAAACTGACATTTTATAGCCTCATCTTTTCAATTTCCAATAAGTTTAAGTAAGTTTGCTCCTTATTTCCAAAAAGTGCATAAAGAAATCATCATAATTATCGGCGGTCCTGGAACAGGAAAAAGTACTCTTATTGACGGATTAATAACGAAAGGTTATTGTTGCTATCCCGAAATTTCAAGAGAAGTTACTCTAGAGGCAAAAAAACAAGGAATCGAACAATTGTTCCTTGAAAAACCTTTATTGTTTAGCGAACTTTTACTTGAAGGCAGAAAAAAACAATTTATTAGCGCTCAAAATGAGCCGCACGAAGTTGTTTTTATCGATCGCGGAATCCCAGACGTACTTGCTTACATGCACTACATTGGCGACAGCTACCCAGCCTCTTTTGACGCCATTTGTAGAGAATACACCTATTCTAAAATATTTATCTTACCTCCATGGGAAGAAATTTATGTTAGTGATGACGCACGTTATGAAAATTACGAGCAGGCAAAACTAATTCAAAATCACCTTATAGAAACTTACAATGGTTACGGTTACAACCTTATTGAAGTACCAAAAGATACTGTAGATAACAGAATTCTTTTTATATTAGACAAAATTTCGGGTTAATTGTATTTTCCTTTTTATCGAAAACATCATTTTTACCCATCCGAATTTATAATTCAAAATTAAAAATGAATGTCTGAAGCACTAAAAATTCTTCAAAAATACTGGAAACACGACTCTTTTAGAGCACTACAAAGTGAAATAATTGATTCCGTTTTAAGCGGTCAAGATACTTTTGCTTTATTACCTACTGGTGGAGGAAAATCAGTTTGTTTTCAAGTACCCGCCTTAATGCAAGACGGAATTTGCCTTGTGATATCACCACTTGTTGCGCTAATGAAAGACCAAGTGGCAAACTTAAACAAACTCAACATTAAAGCCATTGCCTTAACCGGCGGAATAAAATCAGATGAGATGATTGATCTTTTAGACAATTGTCAATTTGGGAATTATAAATTTTTATATTTATCTCCTGAGAGATTGCAGTCTGACTGGATTTTAGAACGAATTAAAGCACTTCCTATAAATTTAATTACCATTGATGAAGCACATTGCGTTTCACAATGGGGTCATGATTTTAGACCGGCATATTTAAAAATTGCGAATCTAAAAACACATTTTCCTAATACAGCTTTTTTAGCGCTGACTGCCACTGCAACTCCAAAAGCTAAAAACGATATTATAAATGAACTAGGATTAGAAAATCCACAAATTTTTCAAAAATCTTTTGCTCGAAAAAACATTGCCTACATGGTATTTGAAACCGAAGATAAACTCTTTAGAATTGAACAAATATTAAAGAAAAATCCAGAGTCGTCTATTATATATGTACGAAACAGAAAATCGTGTACCACAATTGCCACACAATTAAATGCTTTAGGATTCAAAGCTACTTATTATCACGGTGGTCTTAGTTCAAAAGAAAAAGATAAAAACATGAAGTTGTGGATTCAAGATGAAGCGCAAGTTATTGTTGCCACTAATGCTTTTGGGATGGGAATTGACAAGGCAAATGTAAAAACAGTAATTC
This sequence comes from Flavobacterium sp. PL002, assembly GCF_054165825.1. Lineage (NCBI taxonomy): Bacteria > Pseudomonadati > Bacteroidota > Flavobacteriia > Flavobacteriales > Flavobacteriaceae > Flavobacterium > Flavobacterium sp. PL002. Next base: position 653,961 of record NZ_CM135110.1, read on the forward strand.
ACATTCAACTCCCTGAGAATCTAGAAAACTATTACCAAGAAGCAGGTCGCGCAGGTCGAAACGAACAAAAGGCATTTGCCGTTTTACTAACGAACCCATCTGACATCATACAAGCCGAAAATCAATTTCTAAGCATCCTTGCAGATAAAAGTTTCCTTAATAGTATTTACAAAAAACTGTGTAATTATTTCCAAATTGCCTATGGAGAAGGAATTAACGAACAATTTCCTTTTAATCTTAATCATTTTTGTACAAAATATAATTTTCCCGTATTAAAAACCTACAATGCTTTTCAGTTTCTAGACCGACAAGGTATTATAACTTTATCGCAAGAATTCTCAGAGAAAATTAGCCTCCAATTTATCATTTCTTCAAAAGAAGTGATTCGGTATACCAGTTTAAATACTAATGATGAAGAAATCATCCTTACTATATTAAGGACTTATCCTGGAATTTATGAAATACAAACTGCTTTTAACCTCACCTTGATAGCTAAAAAATCGCATCATTCAGAAAGCGAAATTTTGGCTCTTTTGCATAAGCTAAAAGAAAAAGAAATTATTGCATACAATTCTAAAAATAACGATGCGCTACTTACTTTTAACGAAATTAGAGAAGATGAGCGAACCATTAGTAAGGTTGCGAAATATCTAGAAAATCAAAATCAATTAAAAAAAGAGCAATTCAGTTCTGTTTTAAAATATATTAATGACTGTACTAGCTGCAAAAGCAAGTTAATCTTAAGTTATTTTGGAGAAGAAACGGATGAAGACTGTGGAATTTGCTCGTATTGCATTACTAAAAAGAATAAAAAAACAGATGTCAATTCTCTCACCAAAGAAATAATTGCACTATTAAAAACAGCCGATTTAAATTCGAGAGAACTTCAAATTAAAACTAATAATAACAGTAACGATGTTATCTTTGTGATTCAAGATCTTTTAGAAAACGAAAAGATTACAATCCAAGCTAACAATAAATACACCTTAAAAATATAATGGAAAAATTACGAATTGTATTTATGGGAACCCCTGAATTTGCAGTGGGAATCCTTGACAGTATTTTAAAAAAAGAATATAATGTAGTAGGCGTAATCACCGCTGCAGATAAACCAGCAGGACGCGGACAAAAAATAAAATATTCAGCAGTTAAAGAATACGCTGTAGCAAATGATTTAAAATTACTACAACCTACAAACTTAAAAGACGAGTCATTTTTAGAGGAATTGAAAGCTTTGAATGCTAATTTACAAATTGTTGTCGCTTTTAGAATGCTCCCTAAAGTAGTTTGGACAATGCCTACCCTAGGTACATTCAATTTACACGCATCATTATTACCCAACTATCGTGGAGCCGCTCCTATTAACTGGGCAATTATAAATGGAGAAACAAAAACAGGTGTTACTACATTTTTTATTGATGATAAAATTGATACTGGCGCAATTATACTAAGTGATGAAACAGCTATAGATCCAAATGAAAGCGCAGGACAACTACATGATCGCTTAATGTTATTAGGCTGTGAAACAGTCAATAAAACTTTAGCATTAATTGAAAAAAAAGAAGCTAAAGCCCTTGTACAACAAGAAACTGCAGAAACCAAAACCGCTTACAAGTTAAACAAAGAAAACTGCAAGATTGACTGGACAAAACCAGCTGTAGAAATCAATAATTTAATAAGAGGCTTGAGCCCTTACCCTGCTTCGTGGTGTTATTTTTTAGATAAAAATGAAGAACTGAGTGTCAAAATTTACGAATCAAATGTTGTAGAAGAGGCACACACGCTTGCTTTTGGAAGTATTGTATGTACCAAAAAAGAAATGAAAATTGCTGCAGACGGTGGATTCATCCAAATAACAAGCTTACAGCTTCCTGGTAAAAAGAGAATGAAAGTATCCGAATTGTTAAATGGAGTCTCATTTACAGAGGAAGCAAAAGCGCAGTAACGTCAATAAAACAAGGGTATTGTGCAAAAACAAAAAAATATCGCAATGATTTATGAACAAAAAAACTAAGTTATTAACAAAATGCACTATAATCTGCGGAAACGCTTGTGTAGTAAGGATTTCCTGCTAAATTTGCTATCGACAATTTTTTTAACCAACAATTAATAACTATTGGAGAATTCAAGAACCTAACGCAACAAATGATAAATTTTATCTTTGTTGAATTATGGAAAAAAAGTACAAAAGATTATCCTTCGAAGAACGTATTATAATTGAGACTTTACTCAAGGAAAATAAGTCCAAAAGCTACATTGCAAAACAAGTAAACCGAAATAGATCCACCATTACCAAAGAAGTGAAACTTTGGATATTAAAGCCAACCGACATCTACAAGGCTGATTTAGCACATTGGTATGCTTTAGAAAACAATAAAATCAAAAGAACTCAAGATAAAATAAACTCACATCCCAGACTTAAAATGTTCATTTATAGAAGTTTATTAAAGGGGACGAGCCCTGAATTAATGGCTGGACAAATCAAGGTATTATACCCAAATGACCCTATTATGTCCATTTCTTACGAATCTATTTATAAGCATATTTATAGATTTAGACAATCTACGTTGGGTAAAAAACTAATCAAACTTCTACCCTATCATCATCACAAAAGACGGGACAAAAGGAAATATGGTATAAAAAAAACTCGAATCAAAGACCAAGTCAGTATTGATGATAGACCTAAATATATCGAGGAACGCCTTGAAGCTGGACATTTAGAAGGAGATTTAATGATTGGTGTAGCACACAAAAGTGCTATTGGAACCATTGTAGATAGAAAAACTAGATTTTTAATTATTGTAAAAATCAACAACAGAAAATCCAAAACAGTAACTCACGAATTTGCAAAGCTCTTAAATAAACAACCTCAATACCTCAGAAAAACAATGACTTACGATAACGGAATAGAAATGGCTAATCATAAATGGCTCTCAGAAAAAACTGGAATGGATATTTATTTTGCACATCCATACTCCTCATGGGAAAGAGGAACAAATGAAAATACTAATGGACTAATTAGAAGGTTTTTACCCAAAGGAACCGACTTTAACACAATAACTATTGAAGAACTAAAACGAATAGAAAACAACCTAAATAACAGACCTAGAAAGGTTTTAGGTTTCAAGACACCTAATGAAATGAGAAGCGAGGAAATCAACAAAATGAATCAAGCAACGGCTTAAGTTTGGAAATAACTTTTGGCTCCTTAAAAAGCCAAAAAAGTTATTCTAAAATTAAGCACATTATCTAAGAAAAATACTAAATTTGATTAATTAAAAAAAACTAACACTGTTGCGCTAGACCCTTGAATCCGCCATTATTATGAACAAATCAGAATTAATCGATGCTATCGCTGCTGACGCAGGAATAACAAAAGCTGCTGCAAAATTAGCTTTAGAATCTTTTTTAGGAAACGTAGGTGACACTTTGAAAAAAGGCGGAAGAGTATCTTTAGTAGGTTTCGGATCTTGGTCTGTTTCTGCTAGAGCTGCAAGAGATGGTAGAAACCCTCAAACAGGAAAAACAATCCAGATTGCTGCTAAAAATGTAGTAAAATTCAAAGCTGGAGCAGAATTAGAAGGAGCAGTAAACTAATTAAGTTTACAACCTTGTAATATAGTAAAACCCTCCTCATCGAGGGTTTTTTTATGCAATTAAACGAGTAAAGTTGGTTTTTTTTAAAAATTTTTCTTAATTTTAATAAAAAAATTGCAGAAAATATGATTTCAGAAACACTAATAAAAGGACAACTGCTTATTTCTGAGCCTTCTATAATTGGAGATTTATCATTTAATAGATCTGTGATTTTGTTGGCTGACCATAATAAGGAAGGCTCAGTAGGATTTATTATCAATAAACCTTTGAAGTACACCATAAATGACCTTATACCCGAAATAACCTCTAAATTTAAAATCTACAATGGCGGTCCTGTAGAGCAAGATAACCTTTATTTTATTCACAATGTTCCAGATTTGATTCCGAATAGTATCGAAATATCAAACGGAATATATTGGGGAGGAGACTTTGAGTCTACAAAAGAGCTTTTAAACACAGGTCAAATCAATAAAGACAATATTAGATTCTTTCTTGGTTACACAGGTTGGGATGAGAATCAACTAGAAACAGAAATGAATGCAAATTCATGGATTATCACTCCTAATAATTACAAAAATAAAATTATAGGGAAGTCAGCTACCCATTTCTGGAAAGAACAAATTATCGAACTTGGTGGGGATTATTTAATCTGGTCAAATGCACCCGAAAACCCCTATTTAAACTAAGTTTACTTGAATACTTTTATTTAATAATTCTAATAATTGCTGAGCAACAGTAGTTATAAATTCCTTTTTTCTATATTTAGTTATCGGTTGCACACCTTTTATTACATTGGTGATGAATAATTCATTGGCTTTTTGTAAGTCAAAAGGCGAAATAATTTCTTCTACAACCTCTAGTCCTTCTATTTTTTTGGCTAAAGCCAAAATTTGCTTTCTCATAACACCGTTTAAACAGCCTTCAGAAACAGGAGGAGTAATCAATTTATTCCCTAAAACCATAAAAATATTGCCTTGAATTGCTTCTACAACGTTCTTGGCATCATTTAACAATAAGCAGTTGTCTAACCCATTTTCATGGGCATAAATACTTGCTGTAGTATTTAGTAACCTATTAGTTGTTTTTATAGAAGATAATAACTGTTTGGTAATATAAAAATCTTTGAACAAATCAACTTCATAAACTTGTTTTTCGACACTATAAGAAACCTCATCAATCACCGAAGCGTGTATTAAATAAGAAACTTCATTAGTTAACGGCAGGTAGTAACCTCCATCATTTCTATAAACAGTAATTCTAGCTCTAGAAGAATTTGCTATATTATTTCTAGTAACTAAGGAAATAATTTGCTCTTCAAAATATTCCATGGTGAAATTCATAGGAATTTCCATTCTCACAACACGCATAGAAGCCATTAATCTAAAATAATGATCCTCTAAAAAAAGGACTTTAGAATTGACTATTTTAACCGTTTCAAAAACGGCGTCTCCGTATAAAAAAGCACGATTTTGTGTTAATATATTACTGTCTTGAAGTGCGATATTCCCATTAAAATTAATCATAAAAAAACCCTGAATTTTGTTCAGGGCAAATATAAGTTTTAAAATACAATTTTACTATACAGATCCAATTAGATGTTTCAAATCAGAAATTTGATTTTCCCATAATAATTTAGCTTCGTCAATTTCATCTTCTTCAGCAAAATCAACCACCATTATAGAAACATCTTTAGTAAGCTCATCTACAAGAATATGCATTTCAAAATAATACTCTGTATCTTTATTACTATCATCTACCCATTTAAACTTCACTTTCTCTCCAGATTTCTTAGAAGCCAAGCGCGCTTTTTCTTCAGATCCGTCCCAAATAAAAGTAAAAAACTCACCACGTGAATTTACATTATCAGCAAACCATTCTGACAAACCAGAAGGAGTTGAAATATATTGATACAATAACTGCGGAGATGAATTTATAGGAAACTCTATTTCGTAACGTTTTTTCTGATCCATGAGCTCATTTAATTTTTTTCGAATATATAGAATATAAAGTCTAAAAAAAAATCTTTTTAAATTTATTTTTTTTATTTCAAAAAAGCTTGCGAAGTTTAATATTATTTATATCTTTGCACCCGCAATCAGGGATGGTTGTTCAATAGCCTTTTGGCGAGGTAGCTCAGTCGGTTAGAGCGCAGGATTCATAACCCTGAGGTCACGAGTTCAAATCTCGTTCTCGCTACATAATTCAAACCCTTAAACAACAATTGTTTAAGGGTTTTTTATTGCATAAAAGTTTCTTAAAAACTTAGACTCTTACCTAAATTTTCTCAGTAAGCTAATGTCATTGTAAACATGAGAAGAGGCGTTAAAATACAAAAGAAATACAAAATCACCTTTCAGATAAATAACACATTATTAACGCAGGAAATGATGGTGCTGCTTTTGGAACACTTACTTTTATAGGTGATGCTTCCAGATTTCATGGAGTGTATCTTAAAGCCGATTTTTAAACAATAATAAATCACAGTAAAACTATATTATCTTGATTAACGTAGTTTTTAATTTATACCATTATGATAAAAAAACATTTATTAACAGTACTTTTAGCATTATCTATTAGCCTTTCTAATGCACAAATAGTAACTAAAGAAAGTACAATTAATACGCTTGAAACTGCCATTAATGCAGCCGAACAAAAACTCGAAAATTTGAAACCCGATAACGAAGCTAGAATAATCTGGGCAAAGGATTTTAAGGAAAAACAATCTCCTATTGCATTTGTGTATCTTCATGGTTTTGGCGCCAGCAATAGAGAAGGCCAACCCATCATGTCGATGTTATCTAAAACATATAATGCTAACGTTTACTTGTCTCGATTAAAAGAACATGGATTGAATAGAGAGGATAACTTTAAGAATCTTACTCCTGAAAATTATATCGCTTCCGCAAAAGAGGCTCTGGAAATAGGGAAAATAATAGGAAAACAAGTGATTTTAGTAAGTACTTCTACAGGTGGAACCCTGAGTTTAAAATTAGCTTCAGAAGATCCATCTATTGCTGGTTTAATTATGTACTCGCCTTTTATCGATTTAAAAAATCCTGCCTTTGCTTCTATTCTTACTCCTGAAGGTAAAGCAGGCTTTATAAAAATGAATGGTGGCGAAATCATGAAACAAAGCAGACCCGAAAAGGAACAAAAATACTGGTCTACCTCTTACCACATTGATGGGTACGAAGCATTAATAAAAATGCTAAAAAGTACCATGACTGCACAAAATTTTGAAAAAGTCACAGTTCCTGTATTTGTTGGTTACTACTATAAAAGCGAAAAAGAGCAAGACGAAGTTGTCTCTGTTCCTGCAATTTTAAAAATGTACGAAAGCCTAGGAACAGCTCCTGATAAAAAGATTAAAGTAGCTTTTCCAGAAGCAGGAAATCACGTTATTGCTTGTGATCTGAGATCTAATGACTGGAAAAATGTTTTCGATAAAACCACATCGTTCATAGATGCTGTCATTCTAAAAAAAGAACGAAAATTTGGTTTTGAACTTCAAGGCCATCGCGGAGCAAGAGGACTAGCGCCCGAAAATACACTTCCTGCATTTAAAAAAGCGTTAGATTTAGGTGTAAACACTTTAGAATTAGATGTTGTAATTAGTGAAGACAATCAAGTCGTAGTCTCTCATGAACCGTGGTTGAATTACGAAATTACATTAGATGCTAAAGGAAAAAACATAACTAAAGAAGATGCGCTAGCTTTTAATATCTACAAGAACAAATATAAAACCATAAAAAAATACGATGTAGGCGCTATTGGAAATCCTAAGTTTCCAGAACAAGAAAAGTTAAAAACATACAAACCTTTACTAGCTGAAGTCATAAAATATGCAGAGACTAGAAATCCAGCTATTTTTTATAATATTGAAATTAAAAGCACACCTGAAGAAGAAGCTAATGGATTTCAACCAAGCGTAAAGGATTTTTCGGATCTTTTAATTTCACAATTAAAAAAAAGCAACTTACTCCTAAACCGAATTACGATTCAAAGCTTTGATCCCAGAGTATTAGAATACCTTCATAAAACGTATCCTGATTACCAACTTTCCTTTTTAACTTTCGAAAATGATTTTGAAACGAATATGAAAGCGCTAACTTTTATACCCGAAATTTACAGTCCCTACTATGTGCTTCTAAATGACATTGAGGTAGAAAATATTCATCAAAAAAACATGAAAGTGATTCCGTGGACTGTTAATAATAAAGAAGATATGGTTCGTTTACTAACAATGAATGTAGACGGCATTATCACTGATTATCCTAATATCGGTATTCCATTAAGGAAATAATTTCATATTAATACCTAACTGTATTTTATCCTGAAAAAGCAGTTATATTTTAATTGTAGAATAAATAGAACCTTACACCCCTTTGCATATTATATTCGAAAACTAATTGATAACGGTGTTTAAAAAAATTAAAAACTGCATTAATAACACAACTATAGCTAGTTGAAAGTTTATATTTTAAAATTAGTACAGATTAAAACATTTTTCACTAATTTTGCTGTTATAAATTATAACAAATTAGTTATGTCCCTATTTTCAGATAATATTAGAGCGTTACGTATTAATCATAAAATCTCGCAAGAGAAAGTTGCTCAAAGCTTTATGATTACTCGCGGACGTTATGTAAAATATGAAGATGGAACTTCGGAGCCACCTTATAACATCTTAAAAAAGATAGCTCAGTTTTACCAAATTACTATTGACTTATTATTATCAATAGACATTCGAGAAATTGACGTCAATGACTTATTAAAACTTGGGAATAATCGTTTGGTTCTACCTATTCAAGTTGATGAGATGGGTGAAAACCGAATTGAAATTGTTACTCAAACAGTAAAAGCGGGGTATTTAAGCGGCTATGCTGACCCGGAATACATTGAACAATTACAGCAAATTTCGTTACCCTTTTTAGGTGTTGGAAAATACCGTGGCTTTCCTGTTGAGGGAGATTCAATGCCACCGCATCAAGATGGTGACATAATTGTAGGCAGGTATGTAGAGCATTTAGGCGAAGTTTTAGATGGTAAAACGTATATTCTAATCACTCGAAATGAAGGTATGGTATACAAACGTCTTAATAAAAATAAAAAAAATGCTCTGGTGGTTGCATCCGATAATTATTTCTATCCTGCATATGAAGTAAAAGCTTCAGATATTCTCGAAATTTGGGAATACCAGTGCAGCATTGCTAAAAGTGACAAAAAAACTGAAGCTCTAGAGAATGATGCAATAAAAAACATGTTTGTAGAATTAAAAAGAGACATTAAAGAAGTAAAAAACAGTATTGGTTTAACCAATTAAATTACTTTTTAATTTCACACTCACTTTACATCAAAACACCCCAATTAACACACTGAATTTTTACCCTATTACACCATTAATGAAAAAGCAAGAATACGCTATCGTTGATATTGAAACCACTGGAGGCAATGCTAGTCATAGCCGAATTACTGAAATTGCAATAGTCATTCACGATGGTGAAAAAGTAATTGATCGCTGGGAAACATTAATAAACCCTGAAAAAGACATACCGCCAGCTATTTTTGCCTTAACCGGAATCACTAATGAAATGGTTAGCGATGCTCCAGTATTTGAGATGGTATCAGACAAAGTTTTTGAACTGCTATCTGATCGTGTCTTTGTTGCACACAACGTTAATTTTGATTACTCTTTTGTACGCCATGAACTAGAAAGAGCAGGACTTAAATGGACAGCAAAAAAATTATGCACTGTAAGAGCGTCTAGAAAAATTAGACCCGGAATACCTTCCTATAGCTTAGGAAGACTTTGTAAATCTCTAGATATTGATTTAGAAAACCGCCACAGAGCAGGTGGTGATGCCGATGCAACTGCCATTCTTTTTTCTCGATTATTAGAATGGGATACTGACAAGGAGATGGACAAAATGATTAAGAAGACTTCACAAGAGCAACGCTTACCTCCTAACCTACCAAGAGAAGATTTTGATCAATTACCTGAAAAACCTGGTGTCTATTATTTTTATGATGAACATAATAAAGTAATTTATGTAGGGAAAGCGATTAATTTAAAGAAAAGAGTAGCATCCCATTTTAGCGGACATAAAATTACTCCGCAAAGACAAAATTTTCTAAAGGATATATGCGCCATTACTTTTGAAATTTGTGGAACCGAAATGATGGCGTTACTATTGGAATGTATCGAAATAAAAAAACTGTGGCCAATTTACAATAAAGCGTTAAAACGCTTTGAGCCAAAATATGGCTTATTTGAATATGAGGCAAGAAATGGATACAGGTATTTAGCCATTGGTAAAATAGCCAAAAACCAGAGCTGCATAGAGACATTTGACACGATATACAACGGAATAAATTTACTTAGAGAATTAGCACAGCAGTTTAAAATTGATCATCGTTTTTGTAAATATGGAAGCATGCCTGATGGGGTTCTCCCTTTGCAAAGTGATCAAGAAGAACTCCCTAATATTGAGGAACACAACGACCAAGTACAGGCAGCAATAGCTTTCTATTTAGAAAAAAGACCTACTTTTGCTATCGTAGATAAAGGAAGAACTAATGAAGAACACAGTTATATTTGGGTTGAAAAAGGGCATTTTTACGGTATGGGATATATAGAGAATGACATTGCTATTAATGATTTATCTCAAATTAAAGATCACATGACTCCTTATCCTACAAATCAGTACATTATGCAATTGATTTTTTCTTTCATTCAAAAACACCCTCAGAAGGTTCGTTTTGAAAAACAAGAAGAGCACGAATTTTAATTTTAAAATACTACATCTGTGAAGATATTGGCATCAAATCGTTTCGCTTTTTTTTATATATTTGGACGTTAATACAAATTAAAAAACTATGAAAAAAATAACTATCCTAGCTGCCTTTGTTTTATTTGCTATTAGTACAAATGCTCAAGAAAAAAAGACTGCTGCTAAAAAAGAAGTAACTAAAGAAAAGACATGTTGTACGAAAACTGCTGACGCAAAAACAATGACTGCTGCTGAAGTTGCTAAATGCAAGGAAAAATGCAAAGCTGAAGGTAAAAAATGTGTGGCTACAACAGCCACCAAAGAAGATAAGAAATGCTGTATGAAGAAAGCATCATAAATAAGAAAGCCTCCCTAGGGAGGCTTTCTTATTTATATAATAAATTCAGATATCTAGTTATTTAAGACGCACACTCCACTCAAAATCCATTTCTGATACTTGAATTCCGTCCTCATTTATTCCTATAGATTTCATCCAGAAAGTTTGGCCTTCGCCAGTAGCGATAGTTGCATTGATCGCATTTTCTATAATAAGACCGTCTTTGCAAATAAAATTGATACGTCCGGTTGCTTTTTTTGTAAAGTTCCCTTTGTTATTAGCAACTAACATTGATATTTTTCTGCCGCTTTTATGTATTTGATACATTACTAAGGCACCTGTTGTTAACTCGGCTGCCATTGCTTGAACCGCAAAATACATTGATTTAAATGGATTTTGATTGATCCAACGGTGTTTAACTGATACAACGCATTTTTTTTCGTCGATATCTTTTACTCTTACTCCTGCAATATAAGCAGAGGGTAACTTAAAGAGTAAGAATTTATTAAGTTTTGAAGCTGTAAGATTCATTATGACTGGTTTTTTTGCTAATCTACAAAAAAATACTATGCACACATAATATTTTTTTATGTTAAAAAAATGTTAACATATGGTACTATGCGATACAAGATACTAGTTTTTAACCATATATTTGCATAAGAAATTACTAGGTAACCGAAAAGGCAGTAAGAAACTGGAGTTTCAATCATCAATCAAAAAAAATAATTAGCACTCAAAATCACATTAAAATGAAAACAGTAACCGAAAAAAACACAGCAACATTTATTCACTTGAGCATGTTAACGCAATATTTTATTCCGTTTGGGAATTATATCTTTCCCATTTTAATATGGTCTACAAAAAAAGACTCTTCGGAGTTTGTAGATTACAACGGGAAGCAAGCTTTAAATTTTCAACTGAGTTTATTAATGTATTGTTTAATTTTAATATCAATTGCGGTTCCTTGTTTTTTATTTACAATTTTTAATAATATTCCGTTTGAAACTATAATTACCCAAGACCATTTCTCTAGTAATCATTTTGATTTTGGCAGTAACATCGGGTTAATCACCGCTGGATTTATAGCACTGTTCTTAGCAGCAACCATAAAAGTAGCAGAGTTCTTTTTAATTGTTTATGCAGCTATCAAAACATCAAATGGAGAATTATTTAAATACCCTGCAACAATCAACTTTATAAAATAGTCGCTTAGCCCTGATAGAAGCGGCATCCTTTTATATCTTGAACTAGTTTCAAGTCTTTGAAAACTAGTTCAAGATATAAAAGATATAGCGGATAGCAGGATTAGCTTCTAAAAAATTCATTACAATCATCAAAAATCAATCAAAGAATGAACAGTTTAATCCACAAACAAAAATGAAATTATGAACATTGAAAACACAAAAGCCCAGATGCGCAAAGGTGTTCTTGAGTTTTGCATCTTATCTGTATTGAAAGAAAAAGACGCATACACATCAGAAATATTAGACACTTTAAAAAACGCAAAATTACTAGTTGTTGAGGGAACTATTTACCCTTTACTAACGAGATTAAAAAACGACGGTTTACTCAGTTATCGCTGGGAAGAATCAACATCAGGACCACCAAGAAAATACTATGGTTTGACTGAAATAGGACAAACTTTTTTAAACGAATTAAATGGTACTTGGACAGAACTGTCTGATGCTGTAAACCTAATAACCAACCAAAAATAATAGCCATGAACAAAACAGTAAATATAAATTTAGGAGGAATGTTTTTTCATATTGATGAAGATGCATACCAAAAACTAACCCGTTATTTTGACGCTATAAAGCGTTCTTTATCCAACTCATCAGGACATGAAGAGATTATCAAAGATATTGAAATGCGCGTATCCGAATTATTGACTGAAAAACAACGCAGTGAAAAACATGTTGTAGGCTTGAAAGATGTAGATGAAGTGATTGCCGTAATGGGACAACCTGAAGATTACATTATTGAAGATGATAATGCTACACAGCAAAATTTTAATCAAAACAATTACAACACTACCGGAAAATCAAGAAAATTATACCGCGATAAAGACAAAGGAATGATAGGTGGTGTTGCTGCTGGTCTTGGACATTATTTTGGGATTGAAGCCGTATGGATTAGAGTCCTTCTGATATTATTAGTTTGGGGTGCTGGAACTGGAGTTTTGGCTTACATTATTCTTTGGGTAGTGATGCCTGAAGCGGTAACTACATCAGAAAAGCTTGAAATGACTGGAGAACCAGTAAATATTTCGAATATTGAAAAAAAAGTTCGAGAGGAATTTGAAAATGTTTCAGATAAAATAAAAAATGCTGATTACGATAAATATGGTAACCAAATTAAAAGTGGCGCTACAAGATTAGGAAGTACATTTGGTGACTTTATCATGAATGTTTTTAAAGTTTTTGCTAAGTTTCTTGGAATTATTTTAATTCTTTCTGGCCTATCTTTAATTATTACTTTTTTAGTTGGCGCATTAACATTAGGTTCAGTTCATTTTAACAACTTTCCTTTTCATCAATTCATTGAGTCTGGAAACTTTACTGATTATCCTATTTGGGTTTTTGGATTATTAGTTTTCATTGCTGTTGCTATTCCGAGTTTTTTCTTGACGCTTTTAGGATTCAAATTAGTATCTCCAAGTTTAAAATCTATAGGGAATATCGCTAAATCTACATTACTAGCGCTTTGGATTATTGCAATTGCAATTTTGATTTCAATAGGAGTTAAACAAGCATCAGCTTTTTCAAATGATGGTAGAATTGTAAAAAAACAAAATATTGCATTACAAGCCACAGATACTTTACAAATTAAATTTGTGCACAATGATTATTTTGCCAAAAATGTAAATGATAGCAATGACTTTAAAATTACTCAAGACTCACTTAACAACGACATAATTTACTCCAACCAAGTACGTTTTAGAATTGAAAGCACTGATGATAAAACAGCATACATTCAAATTGAAAAAGAAGCTAAAGGATCCTCGTTATCAGAAGCTAAAAGAAGAGCAGAGCAAATTAAATACCATTATAAAATAGTAAACAATCAATTAATTTTAGATAATTATTTAATTACAGATATCAAAAACAAATATAGAGATCAAGAAGTTGAAATCACGTTATTCCTACCACAAGGAACATTATTTCAAGTAGACTCAAGCGTTCGAAACTACGATAGATCTAATGACGAATTCTTTAACTTACACCACAGTTCAGACAAGTACTTGTACAAAGTATTTGAATCTAAAGTAAAATGTCTAGATTGTCCTGCAGATGAAGAGGATGATTATGATACAGATGATAATTACGATAACGAAAATATAAACATACATATAGAGGACAAAGAAAATAACTCGATTACTATCAATAAAGATGGTTTATCTATTACTAATGACAGTATTAAAGGTTCAAGTAAAGACATACATGAGTTAAGAATAAACAAAGATGGAATCATAATCAAAACAAAATAATCATGCTAAAAATTATCACAATCATCACAAAATTTATCTTAGTTACCCTAACCGCACTACTTTTTACCTCATGTAATTATTCGACTAATTTAAAATCAATCACAGGAAGCGGAAACGTAACCACAGAAAGAAGAACAATTGATCAAGACTTTACTAATGTTGATGTTAGCAATGCCATTGATGTTGTTATTGAACAGTCAGACAAAATTGAAGTTACTGTTGAGGCAGATGATAATTTACAAAAAAACATTATTACAAAAGTTGAAAACGGGGTTTTAATTATTAGCAGTGATTACAATTCTTTTATTGATGTTGACTCTAAAAAAGTAATTGTAAAAATGCCTATCATTGACGAAATTCAAGCCTCAAGCTCCTCTACCGTTAGTAGCGTTAATATTCTAAAAAGCAATGCTATTGACATCACTAGTTCAAGTGCTGCAGATATTAACTTAAAAGTTGAAGCTGATAAAATCAAGTGCAAAACCTCAAGCGGAAGTAGTATTTACCTAAACGGTTTGGCTTTATTTCTTGAAACAACATCTTCTAGCGGTGGGTCTATTGAAACTAAAGATTTACATGCAAATGAAGTTACCGCAAAAGCATCCAGTGGTGGATCTATAGAAGTAAATCCTATTGTAAGCTTAAAAGCAAAAGCATCAAGTGGTGGATCAATCACCTATGTTAAGACTCCAAAATCTATAGAGAGAAAAACTAGTTCTGGCGGTAGCATTGACATCGACTAAAATAAATGACTATATTAATGAAGAAATCATCCATCATTCGTGGATGATTTTTTTTATATTTGTCAAAATCATAATTTAAAATGAAAATGAAAAAATTAACTACGATACTATTACTAACTTTATTTACTACGGTGGCTTTAGCACAAAAAAAAGAAAAAATAAAGGGGTCCAGAAAAGTAACTACTGAGTTAAAAGATATTTCAAGCTTTAGCGCTTTATTAGTAGAAGACAATATTGAAGTACATCTTGAAAAAGGAGAAATAGCAGGCATTAAAATTGAAGCCGATGATAACTTGCATGATATTATTGTTATTGATGCTAATCCAAAAGGACTTCATGTTTATACAAACAAAGAAGCAAGTAGGTATCGAAAATTAATGGTAAAAATCACTTACACAAATGAACTTAAATCAATTATTTCTAAAAATGAAGTAGAAATAAATGCCATTCAAGAAATCATGGTTGATACGTTAGAAGTGCAGTCTTATGACAATTCAAAAATATTCATGAATGCTAACGTAAAACACTTTACGCTAGAAGCAGATGATAAATCAAAAATTGAGTTGAATTTAAAAGCGATGAAAACAAAAATCGTTCTTAGTAAAGACAGCTCATTAAAATCTTTACTATCATCAACTGATTTAACTTGTGATTTATATCAAAAATCAGACGCTAAAATTGAAGGAGATGCAGCAAGTGCAACATTACGATTAGACCACAATGCAAAATTAGTTGCAAATAAGTTAGCGGTAAAAAATATGGTTATAAAAACCGAAAGTTATTCTGAAGCATCAGTAAGTGCAGATACATCAGTTATAATTGAAGCATCTAACAAGTCAGAAATTGATCTTTACGGAAATGGAAAAATTGATCTTAGGAAATTTACGGATGAAGCTAAATTATTGAAGAAAATAAAATAAACATTGTACTTAAATATAAACAGCCCCATTTATCAGTTGATAAATGGGGCTGTTTTATTAATATACTTATTGATTACTCTTTTGAAGCTAAATATCTTTCTGCATCTAGTGCAGCCATACAACCTGTACCCGCAGCAGTAATTGCTTGACGGTATACGTGATCAGCAGCATCACCTGCTACAAAAACACCTTCAACATTAGTTTTTGAAGTTCCAGGTACACTAACAATATAACCTGTTTCATCAAGTGTAATGTAGTCCTTGAAAATATCTGTGTTTGGTTTATGCCCGATCGCTACAAAGAAACCAGTTACTGGAATCTCATAGGTCTCCTCGGTAGTTTTATTTAAAACTTCAACTCCTGTTACCACTTGTTCATCTCCTAAAACCTTAAGGGTATCGTGGTTTAATAAAATTGTAATGTTTTCAGTTTTACGAACGCGTTCTTCCATGATTTTAGAAGCTCTAAATTTTTCGCTACGCACTAACATGGTTACTTTTTTACAAAGTTTAGATAAATAGTGTGCTTCTTCACAAGCAGAATCTCCTGCACCTACAATAACTACTTCTTGATTTCTATAAAAGAATCCGTCGCAAACAGCACAAGCAGAAACTCCACCACCCATTTGCAAGTAGTGTTGCTCAGATGCCAATCCTAAATATTTAGCTGAAGCTCCAGTAGAGATAATTACCGTTTCGCAATGCAATTCGATAGTATCATTAATCCATACTTTGTGAATATCACCACTAAAATCTACTTTAGTAGCCCATCCGTCACGTACGTCAGTACCAAAACGTTGTGCTTGCTCTTGCAACTGCACCATCATTTCTGGTCCTGTAATTCCAATTGGGTTTCCAGGCCAGTTTTCAACTTCGTTTGTAGTTGTTAATTGCCCACCTGGTTGCATTCCTTGATATAAAACTGGGTTCATGTTTGCTCTAGCAGCATAAATAGCGGCAGTATATCCTGCAGGACCTGAACCTATGATAAGGCATTTTATTTTTTCGATAGTATGTGACATAATCTTATTTTTAATTTTATTGCAGCACAAAAGTAAGTTTTTAAAATTAAAAATAAGAGCTACCCCAATCAGTTTTTATTATGTCACTATAGAGGTGAAAAAAGTTTTACTTGAGTTCTAAAAGACTTCTTGCTACAAAAATAATTTACAAACAATACAATATTTAAAAATAAACCTCAAGAATTCTAGCTTCATTAGCTCTTAGAACGACCTCAGTACTGTTAGCTGGAAGAAAAACCGTTTCTCCTTTATTTACAAGAACCCTTTTTCCGTCCATTTCAATTTCATAACTTCCAGCTACGCAAACATAGATTACAAATGAATCCAAATCAGAATAATTTTGATAAACTGCTCCTTTAACCTCAATGACATCTGTTTTAAAATAGGGAGAATGAACTAATGTTACCGATTTATTTTCTTGTATTTCGTATGCTGTTTTATAATTGCCATACAGTTTATAATCAATGGCATCTAAAGATAAATCGGTATGCAATTCACGTTGTTGACCTGTTGAGGCGTCTATTCGTTCATAATCATAAATTCTATAAGTCACATCAGATGTTTGTTGGATTTCAGCAATTACAGTTCCAGAACCAATTGCATGAACTCTCCCTGTTGGAATATAAAATGTATCACCAGCTTTAATTTTTTCTGAATTTAGAATGTTTAAAACTTTACCTTCTTCCAATACGTTTAAATATTCCTCTTTAGATACTTCCTTATTAAAACCTACGATAATAGCTGCATCTTTGTCACAATCCATAATGTACCACATTTCATTTTTCCCAAAAGAATTGTGACGTTCTTTTGCCAATTCGTTATTTGGATGCACTTGAATAGAAAGTGGTGTTTTAGCATCAATAAACTTAATTAAAACAGGAAAATCATCTCCAAATTGCTCGTATACTTTATGACCTACAAACTCTCCTTTGAATTTTTTAAGTAGATCTCGTAAGGACTGTCCTTTTAGCTCTCCGTTTTCAACTATAGAGACAGCACCTTCTACATCTGAAATTTCCCAACTCTCACCAATATTATTTTTATCAGATTTCTTTTTAAATATCTGAATTAGTTTTTCACCTCCCCAGATTCTTTCTTTCAAAATTGGTTCAAATTTTATAGGATATGCTTTCATTTTATTATTTTTTATATGAATTATAAAGAGATAGGGTCCCTAACGTTTTTTTAAATTTTTCGAGCTCAATTTTTTCTTTAGAATCAAAATAAATCTCATATTTTTTATTAGGAACCATATCAAAATAATTATTTGAAAATCGTCCGGCAACAGTCGTATTTACACGCACATCTTTGGCTAAAACATCAGAAATAATTTCTACTACCAATCCTTCATTTTCTTTCTTCCTAACTGTAAGATTAAAAGTTGGCTTTGTTAATGCTAATGTTTTTGGATTTTCAAAAAAGAATAAACTTTCATCAAAAACATCCTTATTTTCATTAATTAGTTCTGCTACAATGAACATATTTGCTCTTTTGTTTTCTTTTAGCAACTTATATAACTCCGACTTAAAATAAATGTTACTCGAATTGGACTTTATATTAATAGGTATTTCAAAATTATCCAAGACATCCCCTTGAAAATTCATTAGCGCAACTTTCAGATTTGCTGTTTTATTTTTCAAGTCATCCGAAACGATATGGATTTCGAGTTGATTGTCTTTTTCAAAAAACATTGTCTTCACAGACTTATACAAATCTTTAACTTTAAAATGAGATGCTTTCCAGTTGCCATAATAATCAATACTTGACCACGAAGCCACTGGCCAACAATCGTTTATTTGCCAATACAAAGATCCCATACAATAGGGCATATTTCTTCGGTGGGCTTCAATAGCTATTTTCATTGCTTTTGCTTGCAACAACTGGCTCACATATAAAAACGATTGAAAATCTTTCGGCTTTTTATACATTGGATCCATATAAAATTCAATATTTTTATTACCAATGTTTGAACGTTGATGCGATTCCATCACTTCCGAATAAATGTCCCAATCTTGTTTTTCCGTATATTTTTTCACTGAAGAAAATTCAGGAAACGATTGAAATCCGTATTCCGACATAAAACGTGGGATGGCTTCATTGTAGGTTGAAATTGGTGCTTGATTACCCCAAACTTTCCAATAATGATAATCTCCAGAAGTATATGTAGCATCTACACCTCTTGCTGAAGTTGGCGATGAAGCCCAATAAAAAGTATCATTATCTAATTCTTCAACAACCTGTGGCAAAATTTCATGAAAAACATCTGTATAACCTTTCCACACTTTATCTACTACTTCCTGACCTTGAGTATTTACTATTTCATTTATCCACCCCCAGTTTTTCCAAGCCGTCAAGTTTTCATTATTACCACACCACAAAGCTATACTTGTATGATTTCTTAATCTTTTAACGGTGTAAATAGCTTCCTTCTTTACGTTTTGTAGAAAAGCTACATCACCAGGGTACATGGCGCAAGCGAACATAAAGTCTTGCCAAACCAAAATTCCTTTTTGATCACATAAGTCGTAAAAAATCTCTTTTTCATAAATACCACCACCCCAAATACGAATCATATTATAATTGGCTTCCACCATATTATTTACTACCTCTTCATAGTCTTCTACTGAAATTCGATTTAAAAAAACGTCTTGAGGAATGTAATTGGCACCTTTCATAAAAACAGGATGCCCATTTAATTCAAAATAAAAACTCTCTCCAACGCTATCTTTTTGTTGAATTACTTTCAACGTTTTTATTCCTATGTTTTTTGAATTAGAAGCGACTAATTCTTTATCTTTTTTTAATTCAACTTCTATTTTATATAACTTTTGAGTTCCTAATCCATTTGTCCACCACAACGATGGGTTTTTAATCTCTAACGGAATTTTAAATTTATTAATTCCTTTTTTAAGTTGAATTATTTTTTGAATTGCTAAAACACTGTCAACTTTAATAATTACTTCACTATTAAAATTATGAGTGGCATTAATTTCAATTTCAGCACTTAAAACTGCTAATTCAGTTGAAATTTCTTTTTGTTTAATATAAACATCTTCAATAGTAGCGTTATCCCAAGCATTTAGCTCAATGTCTTGCCAAATACCGCTTGTTACTAACCTTGGTCCCCAATCCCAACCAAAATGATAGCCTGGTTTTCTGCTAAAAACTGCCACTTGTTTTTTTCCTAAACCACCATTTTCCGACTGGTCATTTACTGCATTCGGCAATTGATAACCCAAATCTTCACGCATTTTTAAACCAACATTTACGGGAGAATCAAATACGATTTTAAGTTGATTTTTACCTGATTTTAAAAATTGCTTACAATCCACTTGCCAATCAACAAACATATTATCGGTTTTTAAAAGTAGAGAATCGTTTAAATAAACAGTTGCATAAGTATCTAAACCTTTAAAATTTAGCTCGATTTTTTCTTTCTCAAAAATAGAATTATCAACTTTAAAAGAAGATTCATATTCCCAATCCTTTTTGTCTATCCATTGAATATCTTTCTCATTTAACCTGTCAAAAGGATCTTCAATAATTCCATTTGAAATTAAATCTGTATGTACAGACCCTGGAACCGTTGCTGGCATCCACAGTGAATCTTGCACGCTTTTGAAACTCCAATTGGTATCTAAATTTTGATTTATAGTATTAGGTATTTTATGGCAAGACACAACACACAATAACACTAATAAAACTATTACAAAATTGAACCGTTCGCTTTTCACATTTCTATTTTTCATAAAGATAAAATACTGTTATCGTTTAAATAATAATGGAGCCAAATCCCATAAATTTTTACGCCAAACCATCCAAGTATGGCCTCCAGGAGACTCACTATATTTATAATTGATTCCTGCAGCATCAAAGAGCTTTTGAGTTTCCATTCCGTTTTCATACGCAATACCTTCTTTTCCTCCTTGAGTGAAGTATAACAGTTTTACTGATTTATTAAAATCGTTTGCTATTTGCTTTAAATGTGCCGCTCTTTTTTCTTTATCATCTATAGTTCCCCTTTTCTCTTTCCATGAATTACTTATCCACCATCCAGAGCTTAAAACACCTATATAGTCAAAATCTTTGTAATGATAAGCTGCCGCTTCTAAAGTTTCCAACCCTCCCATTGATAAACCCATAATAGCTCTATGTTTTGAATCTTTAAGCACCCTATAATTTGATTCAATAAAAGGTATAATATTGGTCATTAAATCTTCTTTAAAAAGCGGAACTTTACCTAAACCATTTTCAGTTTCTATAGATCCATTGGGCATTACCACAATCATGGGATCTATCTTTCCTTCAGCTAATAGATTATCTAATATATCATTTGCACAACCAATATTTGACCAGGAAGTATCAGAACCTCCACCGCCATGAATTAAATACAATACTGGTAATTTTTTATTAGACTTTTCAAAACCAGCTGGTGTCCATACTTGTAACCTACGTGTTTTTTTAAGTACTTTAGAGTAGTAATAACGTTTTGTAAGCCCCCCGTGAGGGACGTCATCCTTCATTGAAAAAAAGTTATTTCCATTGGTTACTTTAATAATTGGCACGTTATCTTGTATAGATATAGCTTTTGAATCTTGCACTTCAACCCCATCGACAATAAACTTATAACTATAGACACCTGGCATTACATTATCCCAAATCCCCTCCCATATGCCTTCTTCGTTTTTTGTGAAATTTACTTTATCCCATTTGTCATCAGAATGAAGATTTACAGTTTTAGCATTTGGAGCATAAATTCTAAATGCTACATTATTATTAGGAAGTATTTCTGTTGAAATAAGTGATTTATTAGGATTTGTTTTCTCTCCAATTTTAGGCTCCAAACCTTTTAAAGAAAGCATTTTTAAAGCATATCTTTTTCCTAATTCTCTTACACCTTTTGAATCGAAATGCACATTGTCTGTTCTAACACTGCAGCCTTTTGAAGAAATCACATGAGCAGTTGGAACAGTTTCGGGTAACTTATCAATTATTGCATTCATACTTGCACATTTTCCACCTTGTTCTTCGTGCACAACTTCACCTGCTAATAAAGGAACTTCATTAGCATTTAAAGATAAATCGCTTAATATATTGTTATAAACAGTGCTAACATAGGAAGGCCAATTTTGATCATCCTGATTTGTTTCTCCTTGATGTAATAGAATCCCTTTAATTACGCCATCTTTCTGAGCTTCTTTTGCTAGAGCAATTAATCGTTCATATGGATTTCCTCCATATGATTTAATTTTATCTAGAAACCATTGTTCTGGATACGTTGAAGTGTAATTTTGCCATTGATTTTTATCGAATAACCTAATATCACATCCTCCGATAGCAATGTTAATAACACCAACGGTGATACTATCTGGAAGTTTTTCAACCATAGTTCTACCAAAATAGTCAGCAGGTGAAAGACCAGCCCAACATTGACTTAAAGGTGGAATGGCTATAGTCCATTCTCCCTTTTTTCTACCAAAATCTGAGCAATCCATAGCTGCCAAAACCTTGAAGCGATCGTTACCTACTTTATCTTGATCTTCTATTGTTGCAGAACCTTCCATATTTGATTGCCCAAGACACAAATAAATATGTAAATTGGGATTTTGTGAAAACATATTAAAAGTTAATAAAAGTGACCCTAGTAAAACTAAATTTTTCGTTCTCATTTTTAATATTTTAATGTTGTTAGTAGTATAAAACTATTTGCAGGGACTTTTAATTCACTCAATTTCCCAACTTCAATATTTTTATCTAATGGAATAGGAAAATCATTTTCATCAACTTGACAATTACCTTCTTTATAAATATACTTTTGCAGTGATTTTTTTGTAGGTACTGATAGTGAAATAATAGTATTAACCTCAGAATTATTTACTATTGCTATCGTAAAATCGTCTTTATAAACAGCAGCAGTTAAACGCACACCTTCAATATCCGAAACATCCGTTTTTACAATAGTACTTCCTGCTGGAAAATAACGACACATTAACGACCATGTATAAAACCAAGGCCTCATTTTTTCATCATCAGGATTGTTGCAAATTTCAGTACCTAAACTATTCCACATTCCCCAACGTTTCAACTCATTTTTATTTCCGATATCATCCAAGGTATGCATGGCATCATCTAGTGCCCAAGCTGCGGTACCAGAATATCCAGCATTCATAGTTTGAATAACAGCATCTGCCATACCAATTCCGTAGCTATAATCGTAGACTTCCATTTGACTATCCTTACTTGTAAAAGGATCCTGTTTTATTCGATCTTGGTTCTCTTTTCCACCTTTACTAAAACCAAGTTCCCCAAAAATAATTTGTTTATTTACTTGCTTAGCAAATTGAGCCACACTTTCATGAAACTCTTGAAACTTTCCGTTTTTTACCCAATCGTGTCTTGTATAATCATGTACTTCATAAATACCAATACAATTATCTAATTGTTTTACAGATTCTTCAACCCAACCAGCTCCGCCATATGTAGATTGTGGATTGTCATATCGAGTTACAGCATCTGGACCGGCAACCGTAATATAATTATCTAGACCTTTCTTTTTTAATGCTTGACTCAATAATTTCACCCCATCTCTCCACTCGTTAAAATCTCCTTTAGTACTTGCCCAATCTCCATTTGGCTCATTAATTAAATTGTAATATTTTAAACAAGTGTAACCTTTTGTAATTATTAAATAATCGAGATATTCAACTATGCAATGTATCCATTTTGGATCACTAGCTCCTGAAAATTTATTCTCTAAACCATGGTTTATATCATGCACTTTATAAGGTGTGCCCCATTCACCAAAAAGAACCGATATGTTATTTTTTTGAGCATACTCCATTATTTTCTCAACAGCTTTAACTTCTGGAGTATTAAAATTTAAGATCGGATTATCGTTAGCATCAAAACCAACTAAATATCTCCAATTTGCTTGATCCATAACACGGAATAGTTTAGGTTGCATAAAATCCAACCTTTTAAAATTCATCTGCCATTTTTCGTCAGTCATTAATTTCCCCCATTCAGCGTTTTCAGTATCTGCATGTGGATAAGCTGACCATTGCACTCCATTTCCAATAAAATTGTTTGAAACTACTTGTTCTGGATAGATTCGAATTGTACTCTGCTTTATTGAATTGCAACTCACTAATACTATTAAAATTAGCAATATTATAAAGAGGTGATTTTTCATTTTATCGCTGTATTATTTTCTGGAATAAGTAATTTTAAGTTCAAAATTATCGGTTGAAAAGCCGTCAAACTGATGAGAAGTTATTAATGATACATATACAATACTAAAAAGCAGAATCCGATTAGTACTAATGACCAAACTCTAAAGTTTTTGTAAAAAGGAACACCAATAAGTTCTTGTGTTTCTTCATGATAAATCTTTTTGGTCCAAATCAAATCTTTGATCTTTTCTTCATCATCTGGCTCAGAAAGCAAACTCACTATAATTATAATAACAGCACTGAATAAGAAGTAGAACGGCACTTTAAGTAAAAAATGAATATCTCCAAAAAGTTCGTGATCAAAGCCTACTTTGGCTACGATTGTAACTATAGCAGCAAACGCTCCTCCCATTAAACCCCAAAAGGCTCCATGTCTATTAATGCGTTTCCAGAAAACACCCAAGAAGAATACGGCCACTACAGGGGGAGCAATATAGGTTAGCATTTCTTGATAATATTTCAATAAAGAATCAAATTTAGACACAAAAGGAACCCATGCAACAGCCAAAATCAATACTATTATGGATACAATTTTACCAACATACACTTGTTCTTTTTGTGTAGAATCTTTTTTGAATTTTGTATAAAAATCCATTGTGAATAAAGTAGCTACAGAGTTAAGCAAAGCACTTAAAGTAGAGGTCAAAGCCGCAACCATTGCCGCTAACATTAGCCCCAATAACCCCGTAGGCATAAGTTCTATCACCAGCTTAGGATATACCATATCATTTTTAGGCAAGTTTGGAAAAAGGTGTTTCCCTATAACTGCTGGAAAAATAATAATGAAGATTAATAATACCGTTAAAAATCCAACTAGAAGTATCCCTTTTCGACCATGATCAATAGATTTTGCCGTAAGAACACGCTGCACTAAAACCTGATTGTTTCCCCAAAAATAAAATCCAAGAATAGGGATTCCGACGATCATTCCTAACCATGGCACTGATGGATCATCCATAGGTCGAATTAATTTCATCATGTAATCTCCTTCTAAAAGCAAGTTCTTCAAATAATCTAATCCACCATTTTGCATGGCCAAAAAGGTTAAAATAAAAGTACCTACAAGTAATAATATTCCTTGAATTAAGTCGACTTTAATTGCTGCCGATAACCCTCCTGGAATGGTATATGCAGCTACAACTACTGCAAATATGACAGACAACTCCATGATTGACAACATTGGAAAAACCAATTTCATTAATAATGAGGCAGCGTATAAAGCACCTGCAGCATCCAAAAATGTAGATCCCAATAATGTGATGAAAGAGAAGTAATACCTTGACCTTTTGTCAAATCGTTTTTCTAGAAATTCGGGAATAGTGAAAATTCCAGATTTTATATAAAAAGGCAAAAAGAACATAGCAAAAAAGACCATGACTAGTACCGAAATTAAATCATAATTAAAAACAGCTATCCCAGTTGAATAGGCATCTCCACTTTTACCGATTAAAGTCGTACTCGAGATACTTGCTGCAAATAATGAAAAACCAATGATTGGCCAAGTCATATTTCGTCCTGCAAGAAAGTAATCACTAGTAGATTCACTTCCTTTTTTGGATGATTTTATACCAAACCAAACAATAAAAACAAAATACAGTACTAAAACTGATATATCTATAATGTCTAAATTATACCCCATCTTATTTTGATACCCTAAAAGGGATTTTTATTTAATTAAAATTGTACTTAGAAAAACAATACTATTTTCTTTAACGGCAACTACAATTTTTTCTTTTGAATTTGTTTTCAACGTTCTTGAAACCACAGGAAAGCCTTCTTTATTTACTGGTCGATGTCCTTCTGAATATTCATAGACATACAATTTTTTTACTTTTGAAAGTAATTCTGTTTTCAAACGAACTGTTTTTGACAGCTTAGATCGATTTACAACAGCCGCAGAGAAGCTATCCTTATCAACCGAAATTACTGAACGAATTTGTTTATCTACAGCGGAATATTCTGGTTGGTAAATAGTTGCTTTTGGTGGAAACAAATTACAAAGTAATGTCCAAGAATACGACCACGGTCTAGGAGTTTTGTCAATTGCTAAATCGCCAAACTCTTCGGATAAAATGTTCCACATTCCCCATTTTTTCAATTGATTTTTCTCACCCAAATCACCCACGGTATGCATTGCATCATCTAAATCCCAAGCAACAGCGCCACCTACGCCCGCAAGCATACTTTGAATCGCAGCATCGGCCATGTCAACACCATAGAAATAATCATAAACAAACATTGAAGAATCATCTGCTCCTGCAAAAGGATCATTCTCCCCTTTTTTGAAATTCTCCTCTTTTAAATCTCCACTATATTTCATTCCCAATTCTCCCAAAACCAACGGCTTCTTGGTTTTTTCAATTTCCGTAGTAAAGAGTTTTAGATAAGAAATAAAATTTCCTGTTCGAATGAGATCCTGATCGGCATAAATATGAAAATCGTAAAGACCTGTACTAGCATCTAATTCATTAATTGTTGAAAACACCCAATCATTTGCTTTTTTAGGATGTTTAGGATGATCCCATTGTGTTACTGCATCTGGACCTGATAATTGAACGTATTTATCCAATCCCTTTTTAATTAATGCTTGATGAAGTTTTTTATATCCTGCTTTCCATTCGTCCCAATTACCATCTGTCGATGCCCAATAACCATTAGGCTCATTTACCAAATTATAATATTGAATACAAGTATATCCTTTTTCAATAATTAGATGGTTTAAATATTTAGTTATCATTTCGATCCATCTTTCATCATCAGCACGCTCAATCTCAGGAATACTTTTATCTAAATTCCACAATCCTGGCGCACCCCATTCTCCAAAAAGGACGGTGATATTTCTTTTTTGACAATAGTCTAACAACTTGTAGAGACTTTTCATCTCCTGATTATTGAAGTCTAAGATGGGTTGGTTATTTGCATCCAAGCCTTTGTAATATCTCCAAGTGGCAACATCCATCACCCGAATGATATGTGGGTTTACAAAGTCTAATCGCTTGTAAAGTTCCTGCCATTTTTTCTCTGTCATTAAAAACCCCCACTCTGCATTTTCTGAATCTGCATGCGGATACGCTGACCATTGTACGCCATGCCCAATAAATGGAGCATTGACAGCATTTGAGGTTTTGAAAGCTATGTCAATGTCAGCTTTCTTTTGTTTGCTAACACTAACACAGCTACTTAACAAAACAAGAAAGCTTATAAAAAAGACTAATCTGAAATGTTTTTTCATTTTATTTTTTTAGTTCTTCTAATAAATCATTGATATTACAAGTTGCTAGACCAATGTATTTGTCTGCTGCACCATAGTAAACATATAAAGTATCCTCAATAATTACATTTCCTGTTGGAAAAACGCAACCTTTATAGTATCCTTCTATTTCATAATCGTGCTCTGGTTCCATGATCCAATTTTCCAATCGACCAATCACTTTTGTTGGGTCGTTTAGATCTAATAATGCTGCACCGGCACGGTAGTATCCTAAACCACCATTTTCTACACCATGATAGATAATTAACCAACCGTCTTTAGTTTTCAAAGGTGGCGTACTCCCTCCTACTTTCTCTTCCCAAGTTCCATTTATACCTGAAATCAAAAGGGTGCTTTTATCTTCCCAAACCATTAAATCATCAGCAAAACGAATCCATATTGCTGGTTTTTCTGTTCCGTAAGCAGCACCAATCCATTCTTTTGGTCTGTGAAGCATGGCATACTTGCCATTAATTTTTTCTGGAAAAAGGATAACATCTCTATCATCAAGATTGGATGTAGTGATGCGACCTAATCTTTTAAACGTTTTCAAATCTTTCGAAATAGCAAGACCCGAGTTCGCAATATTATTTTTGTAAACCAATGGCGTATCTTCTCCTGATTCTGGCAACAAAATTACATCATGCGCAAATTTCCAATATTGACCTGGAGGAAATGGCCTGTAAGCATAAGTGATATAAAACTCATCACCAAATTTTGCAATTCTAGGATCTTCAACCCCACCCATGTCTGGACCGTCAACACTTGGCGAAAAAACAGGTTCATCAGAAACTCTATTAAAATTCACTCCGTCTTCACTTTCTGCTAATCCAAATCTAATAAAATGCTCTGTATCATCACCCGCAGCTCTATACAGCATTGAAAATTTTCCATTTTCATACCATACACCAGGATTACATACTACGATATTTTCCCAATAATTATTTGGGTTTGGACTAAAGATAGGATTGTTTTCGTGTTTTTTTAGGCGTACTACTTTTACGCTTTTTTGTTGAGTATCGTTCATTGCTTATTATTTATTATTTATGCTATATGCTTTAGATATATATCAAAATATTGCTGGGTTTTAATAATCAAAATTTGTAAAAACAGTAACCGATTCTTTAGGAATACTCACTGTTTCTCCTGATTTAAGCACCATGTTTTCTATTTCTGGAAGAGGGAAACCATTAGCATCTACTTTTCTACCATCTTCTTTGTAAACAAATTTTTTGACACCAGTTAATTGTGAAATACCGTCAATTGAGAGTGGCATTGTGTACTCTTTGCTATGCATGTTACTGATGGCGATCATGTATTTCCCTCCATTTTCAATTGCTATAATATCTAGTCCAACAACTGAAGGCAATTCAACTTTAAAAACCTTGCTGCCTTTTTGCATGTATCTTGCTAGTAAAGAATAAGAATAAAAATGAGGTCGTAGTTCTTCTTTGGAAGCATCACCTAATAATTCTTCACCAAGAATGTTCCAAAATCCCCATACTTTCAGATCTGTAACAGATGATGAGTTACTATGCATTGCATCATCTAGTCCCCAATTGATCGCTCCAGAGTAACCAGCATTTATAATCTTCATTGTTAAGGCACAAATGTCTACACCATAAAAATATTGACTGACCATTGTATTTGAATCTTGTCCTATAAATGGATCTGCATTAATGTTGCTAATATTTTGCGCGCTAAGTGCTTTATCCATATTAGAATTTCCAACTTCATATTTAAAACCAAACTCACCTACAACAATTTCAGCTCCTGCTGGTATGTTTTTTTTGATTTTGGCTAATGTGTTTTCAAACTCATTATTAAACATAGAACCTTTAGATGGATATAAATGCACATCATAAATTCCGATTTTCGATCCAAAATCTTGAGCCGACTTTGAAAACCATTCTAAGTCGCTTTCTCCAAAATAAGAAATATCTGGTCCAGCTAATTTCACTTTAGAATCAATACCTAATACTACCATTTCATCATAAAAAGCCAAAGAAGCTTTTTTCCACAAGTTGTAGTTTCCGCCATTTGCAGAAGCACTATAATTAGGTTCATTAACAGTATTGTAATATTTGATACAAGTAAACCCTTTTGTATTTACTAGATAAGCCAAATATTTAGCAGCATTTTCCACCCTGCTTTGAATAACAGTATTGGCATTAATGTCATAAGGTCCAAAACCCCAATCACCAAACATAACGGTGATATTGTTATCTTGACAATGCTGTAAAACTTTCTCCAAACCTTCAATGTAAAGTTCAGGATCATAACCATCTGCGTTACCTGATGCGTATTTATCATAAGCACCAATTACTACTCTAACAAAACTAGGTTTCATAAACTGTAAACGCTTATACATTTTGTCCCAATCGGTAGCACTAATTGGCTTATTCCAATATTTATACGCTTGCGGATAAGGATCCCATTGCACACCGTTACCAATATAGCTACTGTTAATCACTTCAGACGTTTTAACAACTATTCCATTGTTTGCAGAATCATTTTTAGTTTTATCATCATCATTTGAGCAACTCATTAGAGCTGTAAACAATAATGTAATACTCATCATGCCTTTAATTACATTCACATTAATGAATCGTTTTTTTATTTTTTTCATCGTTTTATATAATTATAATGATACAAAGTTGTAATAGATTGTGTAAGAATTTTGAATTTGAGATTCGGCTCCCCAATGATCCCATGTAAATTCATTAACCCAATTGTCAAATGCAATAGATATTGTTCCAGTGTCACTTTTAGTCACTTTTCCTTCAATACTTATTCCGCTTTTATTCCCTCTCCAAAGTGTCAAAACTTTGCCAGCTACATTATACTCAAAAACTCCTTTACCAATAGGCATTTTTCTAAATCTCGATGAATAGTCCTTTACTTGGCCTGCATGATCAGGATTTACAATGAATCTAGCAAATTCCATATCTGCTCCAGATCCAAAATCAAAAGTCCCTTCTGGATTTCCTGATTCATTTACTAGTGTCGTTACCAATTCCAATGTGTTGTCTTTTTCAAGACCTGCATCTGACAATGCAGCGGTTAAATCGGCATTATTCTCGCCCCATCCCCATGATTCTCCTTTACCAATAAACCAATCAAATTTGAAAGATGTTACTCCCCAATCACCGTCTATCTCAGATACAAATGGTTTTAGGTTCACCTTCCATTTTCTCGTTTTTCCCGATTCAGAAGTGATTGTGTATACAAAAGATCCGCCATTGGTATTAAAATTGGCACTCTCATTAGGGTTTGGGCTTATTGTCGCTTTTTCGGATATTTCAACTAACGGAAGTACAGCATTCAAATCAATTCCTGCCATTACTGCAAAAATATCAACAACACCTTCATCATCTCCAATAGGAGTTATAATAGCTGGACCAACTTGCCCATTTAATTTAAAAGATACTATTTGTCGATCTTCCCTTACTAGACCATCCATCGCATCATTTTCACATGAAAAAGCAAATAGAATCATGGTCAGAACTACTACTGATTTAAAAATTTTAGTTTTCATATTATTTAATTTTTAATTCGTTTTATTTTTATTTATTCAATTCTCCTTCAATCGCAGGGATTGGATAAAAGTATAATCCACTTCCAAGTGATTTGCCATAAATACCATTTAGAACAGACTCCACTTTATTAGTTCTTCTTAAATCATACAGCCTATTAGCCTCAAAAGCCAATTCAAATGATCTTTCTTTTATTACTCTTTCTCTAAATTCAGGCATTGATAATCCCGGAGTTAAGTCTAATAATCCTGCACGTTGGCGAATTTTATTAATTGCGTTATAACCCGCAGCAGTAGGTCCTTGTGCTTCGGCATAAACTAATAGAATATCTGAGAATCTTAATAAATAAGGATGTGTGCTTGTATTATCACCTATAAATAGCGGGTCAATATATTTTCTTGTAAAAGGTTGGGACTGTCCGCCAGCTGGTGTCCAGACACTTGCTCCACTTTCATCAAAAAGTTCATCAATTACTAAATCGTTTCGTCTCTTATCTTTGATATCAAATGAGTTCAAAAAAGGTATTTCGGCCACATGAACATTATAACCTATATGTAATTTGGTTCCATCCGCAGTAAAAGAGGTTGCAGGCGTATCAGCTGGAATGAAATATTTAGATAATTTAGAATACTCCCCTTCTTGCAAACCATTTCTATCTTGAGCGATGAAAAATATGTGCTCTGGACCATTATAAGTATCTGGAGTATCAACTCTATAGATATTCAATAAATTAGTATCAAAAGTATAAACCGATTGATTATTCACTACTTCTGAAGCCAATTGAGAAGCTAAGGTGTAATATGTATTTGCATCTGAAACCCAATTGAATCCTGGACTAGAATAATTTTTGGCAGAAGCCATCGTTAAATAAACTTTTGAAAGTAATGCTTGTGCTGCTACTTTATCTGCTCTACCACCATCTCTTTTTACTGACAACAGAGAAATCGCTTCATTTAGATCCTTGATCAGCAAAGCATAGACATCTTCCAATGGTGCATTTTTAGCTCCAAATACTTCAGATATTTCGTCAACTGCACTCACTTTTAATGGTATTTCTCCAAATAATTTAGTAAGCATAAAATGATGCCATGCTCTTAAAAACAGAGCTTCACCTAAATATCTATTCTTAAGCTCCTCATTAAATGTTGCCACGCGAGATTTTTCGATTACTGTATTGGCTCTATTCAAACCAATATAACTTAGTCTAAAAAAGAACTCTAAATTCTGATTTCTATTATCAACTTGAAAACGATCAAACTGATCAATATTTAAACCCTCTCCTTCTTTTGGAATTGTTTCTTCAGCTGCCGTAGTAGCAATATTCATATACGTTGTTGTATAATCCAGATACGTCATTACTTCATAAGCATGCAAAACTGCCGATTCCATTTCTGCTGGTGTATTATAAAAGTTATTATCAGATAAAAACGTTGTTGGTTCCTGTTCTAAGGAGCAAGAAACACTAATTGTTAGTGCAAAAACTATTAATAATTTATATATATATTTCATACTATTTTGATTTAAAATGATAACTGTATTCCTAATGAATACCTGCGTAATCTAGGAACGCTATTTTCATCTATTCCTTCAATATTAACTTCAGGAGCTACTCCTTTGTAGTTTGTGAAACTGTAAAGATTATCACCACTGAAATAAATTTTAGCTTTTGTAAAAAACTTGATCT
Organism: Flavobacterium sp. PL002; assembly: GCF_054165825.1. Classification (NCBI taxonomy): domain Bacteria; kingdom Pseudomonadati; phylum Bacteroidota; class Flavobacteriia; order Flavobacteriales; family Flavobacteriaceae; genus Flavobacterium; species Flavobacterium sp. PL002. The sequence continues at coordinate 686,538 of NZ_CM135110.1, forward strand.
GATCCGTTGGTAAATTATACCCTATTCTTAAGTTTTGTATTCTCACAAAAGAAGCATCTTGAATCCACCAATCAGAAAAAGCAACACTACGATTTTGTCTTAAAGAAGGAAAATCATTAGATCTATTATCTGGAGTCCATCTACTTAATAAATTATTAGCCTGACCACCACCTGCTCCTGTGCTGAATTGATTTATATTAACCACTTCACCTCCAAAGGATCCATTGAATAAAACAGCTAAGTCCCATTTTTTATAAGTCGCATCTAATGTGAAACTTGCTGAGAAATCTGGATTTGGATCTCCAATGATAGTTCTGTCTTTTCCAAAAGGATCAATCACACCATCGCCATTAAGATCTTCATATAAAAATTCGCCTGGCTGGGCAGCTGCACCTGTAAGACCATAAGTCAAACCTTCCGCCTCTGATTGAATGATTCCGCGAACTTTAGCACCGTAAAAAACATTTATTGGCTGGTCAATTGCAAAAACATTTACTCTAGAACGGTACTGATCTCTATAATTAGTCCCTGTAAACCTAAATTGATTCCCAAACTCATCTGATAGAACTGATGTTTTAGAAGGAGGCCCCAAACTTATAACTTTGTTTGCATTTTTGTTGAAAATTATTCCCGCAGACAAATTGAAATCTGCCTTTTTAATTAGCTTGTAGTTAACTGCAATTTCGATTCCTTTATTCTCTATTTCTCCAGCATTAATCCTTACAAAATCAAATCCAGAAGTAGGAGGCAATGAACTATCTACTAATAAATCTTTGGTTGTTTTATTATATAAATCAATAATAACATCCAATCGGCGGTTAAAGCCCGAAAAGTCTAAACCAAAATTCAATATTTTTGTAGTTTCCCATTTCAAGTCTGGATTTCCTAACCCACGAGATTCAATAAAATTTCCGTTTCGAGAAATTATAGCAGGCCCAATAGTTGTAGCAAAACTGCCATTAGTAAAAAAGCGACCTTGACCCAACCTGTTTAAAGTTTCAAAATTCCCAATGGCTTGATTACCAACAATACCATAACTTAACCTAGGTTTTAGCTCATTTACAAAAGGCAAACCTTCTTTAATAAACTTTTCGTTTTGCATTTTCCAACTGATTGCTCCCGACGGAAAAAATGCATATTGGTTATTCACTCCAAATTTTGAAGAACCATCTACCCTCCCTGTGAAAGTAAAGAGCAATTTATCTTTGAAACCATAGTTAAACCTACTTATTGCAGACTGCAAAGTATTCGAAGCAAGATCATTAGAAACTCGCTGTTCTTTTCCTAAACTTAAATTCCCTGCGCCAAGAACATCATTAACAAAATCTTGTCCTCTTAATTGGGAAGTACGTTGTTCAAAATACTCACTTGAATAGCCGGCTAATAAAGTAAAATCATGAATTTCTTTAAAATTTTTATGATATGTAAAATAAGCATCCACAACCACCCTTTGAGATTGAAAATTATCGATAAAACCTACCCCATTACCTTCAAAACCTAACTGTGTATAGGTGTTAGGAAAATACCTATCTTGAATTGACGAACCTAAACTGTAGTTAAATTGAGATTTGAATTTAAGTCCATCTGTAATTTGCCAAAGCAAAATAGAAGAAGAAATAAGGTCTAAAGTTTTCGCTTCATTTTTTCTTAATGCCGTTAAAGCAGCAGGATTATCAAAATCATTTTGTGCAAATTTGTAATAACTACCATCCTTATTATACAGTGGAAATAGCATATTTCTATTAAAAGATAAACCTCCATTATCATTTCTATCCCCTCTAGAAAAGTTTAAATTTGTCGAAAGAGAAACCTTTTCACTTAGTTTTTGATCGATACCAAAACTCACTGTTACTTTTGAAAGCTCATTTGCTCTAACAATACCATCTTGAGTATTAAAGTTCAGTCCAAAATTATATTTTGTCTTTTCAGATCCCCCATAAGCACTAAAATTGTAATTATGATTAACCGGATTTCTGTAAACATAATTTACATAATCCGTTGTTGGGTATCCTTTTCTAATTTCACCAACTGAAGGATAATAGGTTCCATTCACATCAGGACCACCTATATATATAGGTAATAAACCACCATTTACTCTAGCCTCGTCTGTAGTGATGGCTAAATCAACAGGATTAGAAAAAATATTAAACTTAGATGCGAAAGAACTTAGACTAGTTATTGCCGTAAAGTTAAACTCAGATTTACCTTCTTTACCTCTTCTTGTAGTCACTAAGATTACACCATTTGCCCCTCTTGAACCATATATAGAAGCTGCTGAAGCATCTTTAAGCACCTCCACAGAAACAATATCTGCTGGATTTATTTGTTTTAAGTTACCTGCATCTCCTAACGGAAAGCCATCAACTACTATTAAAGGAGTGGTCGCTGTAAAAGAACTAGCCCCTCTAATCCTTACATTTAAAGCTGCTCCTGGATCATCAGACGAATTACTGATAACTAATCCAGAAACTCTACCCTGCAAAAGTCCTTCAATAGAGTTCGACGGAATCTCTGATAACTTTTCTGTATTGATTTTACTAACAGAGCCCGTAACGTCACTTTTCTTAACCGTTTGATAACCTATAACAACCACTTCATTCAAGGTTGAAATATCTTCATTTAAAGTAAAATTAATCTCATTCTTAGTTCCGACTTTAAAAACCGATTTAACAAAACCAATATAAGAAGCTTCTAAAACTGAACTTTGCGCACTTACTTTAATTTGAAATTTTCCATCCAAATCAGTCGCAGTCGCATTTTTTGTACCTTTCTCTATAATAGTTGCACCAGGTAAGGGCATACCTAGCTTGTCGGTTACGATTCCTCCAATGTTTATTTGCCCACTCATGCTGGTTAAGCACACTATGGTCAAAATGACAGAGAACAGCCATGTCTTAGTTAGTTTATTCATCTTGGTTAGTTTTTAAAAGATTAGAATGTCAAAATTATATTAAATCTTAACTTTATAATAACGTGATAATGCTGATTACTATGCACTTTTTGAATTATACAATAAAATATAACCGATTAAATTATCATTTTAATAAATAATCATCAAATTAATTTTAAATTATTAAATTTGAATATCTTTCAAAAGCAAATTACGTCATACCATTATATTTCATGAAATCAATCAAAGAAGTTACCCCAATTAAATCAGATGATCCATTTGTGATTCTAAAACATGAAAATGCTTTATTTGATTATCCTTTACATTTTCATAACGAATATGAATTAAATTTAATTTCAAATTTTAAAGGTTCTAGAACAGTAGGAGATTCTTTTGAAAAATGCGAGGAGACAGATTTAACACTTTTAGGACCTGAATTAAAACATATTTGGAAATCAGAAAGTATAATAAGCAATGCACAAGTAGTAACTATACAATTTCAAGAACATTTTTTACATTCAAAAATAATGAGTTACGCAGTATCAAAAGATATAAAAAAACTGTTAGAACTTTCAAAGTGCGGTATTTCATTTCTAAATCCGACTAAAGATTTAATTACTGAGAAGATTGCAACAATTAAAGGAAACACCGATTTTAAATCTTTTCTGACTTTTCTTGAAATACTGCATATTTTATCAACCTCCAAAGACATTAAAGTTTTAAGCAGTCCGCCAAGTGCTAATTATAATCAAAATAGAGAGAGTAGACGAATTTCACTCATTACCAATTACATTAAAAACAATTATAACAGTGAAATCAAACTCTCAAAAATAGCTGAAATGGTAAATATGTCTGAATCCGCATTTAGTCATTATTTTAAAAAAAGAACAAACCATAGTTTCACAAGTTATCTACAAGATTATAGACTGGGAGTCGTAACCAAATTATTAACTGAAACAGATATGTCTATAAATGAAATATCGTATAAAGCCGGCTTTAACTCACTTTCGAACTTCAACAGAGCTTTCAAGAAGAAACACAATATTTCACCAAAAGAGTTCAAATTAAATTATGATCAAGAAGTTTCAAAATAAAAACATACTATTATTAAGTATTGGAGAGAAATGAAATTCTTAAAATTAACTTACATGAAATCGAAAACAAAAGTTCATTTTTAAGCATAAAAAAAACCTTCTTGTAGAACAAGAAGGTTTTAGTCGGGGTGGCAGGATTCGAACCTGCGGCCTCCTGCTCCCAAAGCAGGCGCGATAACCGAGCTACGCTACACCCCGTAACGCGGGTGCAAAGATACAACTCTTTTTTACTTTTGCAAACTATTTTAAAAAAAATAAAAACCTAAATAAAAATAATAGATAGAGCATACACTTTTATGTTATCAAAGCCCAACAAATCAATGTTTAACAAATGTTAACAAAATAGATTTTTAGAAACCATAATAAATTGTATTTTTACGGTTCAAAATATACAAAATCACATGGGCAAAATCATTGCGATTGCTAATCAAAAAGGAGGAGTTGGAAAGACTACAACATCAGTAAATCTTGCTGCTTCTCTAGGAGTTTTAGAAAAAAAAGTATTAATTATCGATGCTGATCCACAAGCTAATGCTAGTTCAGGATTAGGAATTGATGTAGAGAGTGTAGAGATAGGAACTTATCAAATCTTAGAACACAGCAACACTCCAAAAGAAGCTACCATTAAATGCTCAGCACCTAATGTAGATGTTATTCCTGCACATATTGACCTTGTTGCGATCGAAATTGAATTAGTAGACAAAGAAAATAGAGAGTACATGCTTAAAAAAGCATTAGAAAGTGTTAAAGATGAATATGATTTTATCCTTATAGACTGTGCTCCTTCTTTAGGCTTACTTACTCTAAATGCATTAACAGCAGCCGATTCAGTTATCATCCCTATTCAATGCGAATATTTTGCACTTGAGGGATTGGGTAAATTATTGAATACCATTAAAAGTATCCAAAAAATCCATAATCCTGACCTTGATATTGAAGGATTGTTATTGACTATGTATGATTCAAGACTACGTTTGTCAAATCAAGTAGTTGAAGAAGTTCAAAAACATTTTAATGATATGGTTTTTGAAACTATTATTCAAAGAAATGTAAAACTTAGTGAAGCACCAAGTTTTGGAGAAAGCATCATCAATTATGACGCAACAAGCAAAGGAGCAATCAACTATTTGCACTTAGCGCAAGAAATTATAAAGAAAAACAGTAAATAGTTTTATGGCAAAAGCAATTAAAAAACAAGCCTTAGGAAGAGGATTATCAGCATTATTAAAAGATCCTGAAAATGATATTCAATCAGTAAATGATAAAAACGCTGACAAAGTTGTAGGGAATATAATTGAGCTTGAAATTAGTGCTATTGAAATAAATCCGTTTCAACCTCGTAGCAATTTTAACGAAGATTCATTAAGAGAATTAGCCATATCTATCAAGGAACTTGGAGTAATTCAGCCTATAACAGTTCGTAAATTAGATTATAATAAATTTCAATTAATCTCTGGAGAACGTCGTTTACGTGCCTCAACCCTCATAGGATTAACCACCGTTCCTGCTTACATTCGTATCGCTAATGATAATGAATCATTAGTTATGGCATTGGTTGAAAACATTCAACGTCATGACTTAGACCCAATTGAAATTGCTCTTTCATACCAACGATTAATGGATGAAATTCAATTAACTCAAGAGCAAGTAAGTGATCGCGTAGGAAAAAAACGCTCTACAATTGCTAATTACTTACGTTTATTAAAACTGGACCCAATTATCCAAACCGGAATTCGTGATGGCTTTATTAGTATGGGACATGGTCGCGCTATAATCAATATTGAAGATTTAGACGTTCAGACAGATATTTATCATAAAATTGTAAGCCAAAATCTTTCTGTACGTGATACCGAAGCGTTGGTAAAAAAACATCATGAAGGTTTAAGGCCACAAACCACTACAAAACCCGCGACAGCTTCATTCGAAATTGACCCATCTGAAAAGAAGGTTTTCAATGACTACTTTGGAAATCTTGTTGATGTAAAAGTTGCTGGTAACGGAAAAGGAAAAATCACAATTCCGTTTCAATCAGAAGAAGATTTTAATAGAATACTTGAATTAATTAAAAAATAGGTGAACAAGTTAACGCACATAGGATTATTATTTTTTATTCTAAGTAGCTTTTCTGCTTTAGCGCAGGTAAAAACAGTTTTACCTGTAACAGTAAAAGACACCTTAAAATCAACTAGTAACAATATTGATCCACTTACACCAGCAAAAGCAGCGTTTTATTCTGCCATACTTCCAGGTCTAGGGCAAGCTTATAATAAAAAATATTGGAAAATTCCTTTAGTATATGGTGCTATAGGAACGAGCCTTTATTTCTATTTAGATAGCAATAAAAAATACCATTTATTTAGAGATGCTTATAAACGTAGACTAGAAGGGTATACTGATGATAGTTTATCTAATTTAGATGACAGCCGTTTAATTGCTGCTCAAAAAGTGTATCAACGCAATAGAGATTTATCTGCATTATTTATTGCAGCATTTTACGCTTTAAATATTATAGACGCTAATGTTGATGCTGCCTTACTGCAGTTTAATGTTGACGGAAATTTATCTCTTAAACCTGTTCTTTACCCAAATGATGTAACATATAGAACAAACGTAGGACTAACACTTAACTATAGTTTTTAGAATCGAAAAAGAAACCTTCTTTTTGGCCTTTCTTATAAATTATCAAAAATATATCAAATGAAAATTGCACTTTTAGGATATGGCAAAATGGGCCAAGTAATCGAAAGAATTGCTCTTGAAAGAGGACATGAGATTGTCCTAAAAAAAGACCAAAACAATAGTTACGACGGACTTGAAAATGCGGATGTAGCTATAGACTTTAGTGTTCCTTTGGCTGCTGTTAGTAATATTTCAAATTGTTTCAATGCAAATGTACCTGTAATTTCAGGAACTACAGGATGGTTAGACCATTATGATGCGATGGTACAGTTATGCCAAGAAAAAAAAGGTGCTTTTATCTCCAGTTCTAACTTTAGCCTTGGTGTAAACATCTTTTTTGAACTTAATGAATATCTAGCTAAAATGATGGCTAAACTAAATAGCTATAATGTGACAATGGAAGAAATTCATCACACACAAAAACTAGATGCACCAAGCGGAACGGCTATTTCTTTAGCTAAAGGAATTATAGAAAATAGTACTTATACAGCGTGGACTTTACAAAATCCTGAAGCCAACCAAATTCATATTGAAGCAAAAAGAATCGGTAGTGTTCCTGGAACACATACCGTAAACTATAATTCTGAAGTGGATAGTATTGAAATAAAACATACTGCTCACAACCGTGAGGGATTTGCACTAGGAGCTGTAATAGCTGCTGAATGGATCATTGGAAAGGAAGGAATATTCTCCATGAAAGACGTACTGGATCTAAAATAATTTTGCCTATAAAGGCGTGACTGCCTCAACTTTAAATATATAATTATGACACTATATCAATGGTTTGTGTTTTTTTTACTGATTCAAATTGTTCACTTTTTAGGAACATGGAAATTATATGAAGCCGCAGGAAGAAAGCGTTGGGAAGCAGCAATTCCTGTTTACAATGCAATTGTATTAATGAAAATCATAGGAAGACCAACTTGGTGGACCTTATTACTTTTCATCCCAATTATTAACTTAATTATGTTTCCAGTAATCTGGATTGAAACATTAAGAAGTTTTGGAAAAAGAACTAGCTTAGACACTTTTTTAGGAATAATTACTTGTGGTTTATACATCTACTATGTTAATTACACACAAGACTTAAACTATACCGCTGACAGAACTTTAAGTCCACAAAATAAAGCCGCAGATACAGTAAGTTCTCTATTATTTGCCGTAATTGTAGCTACATTTGTACATACTTATTTTGTACAACCCTTTACAATTCCTTCTTCTTCTCTTGAAAAATCATTGCTTATTGGTGATTTCTTATTTGTGAGTAAAGTAAATTATGGCGCTAGAGTACCTATGACCACTGTAGCATTACCTATGGTTCATGATTCTATACCGCTTACAAAAAGCAAATCATATTTAAAATGGCCTGAATTACCTTATTTTAGATTGCCTGGAGTTGAAGATATTAAACGTACAGATATTGTTGTATTTAACTGGCCTGTTGATACTGTTCATTACTTTTTTGAACCTAAAGGAAGACCTGGAGTTATCAAACCTGTAGATAAAAAATCAAACTACGTTAAGAGATGCGTAGGTATTCCTGGAGACAGACTTTCTGTAAAAGACGGAATTGTTTACATAGACGGCAAAGTGCTGCAGTTACCTGAAAGAGCTAAACCTCAGTTTTCTTATGAAGTTGCTTTAGACGGTAAAACAAACATAGACTTTGAGTACTTATTAAAAAAATTAGACATTACAGATCCTGCTTATTTCAAGAATCCCGAAAAAAGAGATACACTAATGTTTAGTGCTCTTACCGCAGCTAGTGCTGAATATTTAAAAAGTATTCCTGGAATAACTGCAGTTACAAGACGTATCGCTAAGACTCCTGAAAGTGGAATTTTCCCTCACAACACTAATTGGAATCAAGATAACCTGGGACCAATATACATTCCGCAAAAAGGAAAAACTGTAGCACTTAATAGTGAAACACTTCCTTTTTATGAAAGAATAATTAGCACATACGAGTTAAATGATAATGGTGAAAAGAACGATTTAAAGGTAACTGGCAATGAAATCAGATTAAATGGGGTAGTCATTAAAGACTATACTTTTAAACAAAATTATTACTGGATGATGGGAGACAACCGCCACAACTCCGAAGACAGTCGTTACTGGGGCTTTGTTCCTGAAAACCATATTGTAGGTAAACCTGTTTTTATCTGGATGAGCTGGGATACAAACGGAAAAGGATTCAATAAAGTGCGCTGGGACAGAGTTTTCACCACAGTAAGTGGAGAAGGACAACCACAGTCCTACTTTAAGTTTTTCTTAATTGCATTGGCAGCATTTTTTGTTGGTGAATACTTTTGGAAAAAAAGAAAAGAGAATAAAGCATAATCAAAAGTTTAATTATCGAAAGTCATAAAGTTATTCCTAAAAGAGTACTTTATGACTTTCTATTTTAGTAATACTTTTAATTTACATAAAAATGAATACGTTATTACATCCTACCTACTTCCCTTCAATAAGTCATTTTGTTGCTATAGCACAAGCTGATAAAGTGATTTATGAAATAGAAGATAATTTTCAAAAGCAAACAAATCGTAACCGAACTTATATTTATAGTCCAAACGGAATACAATTATTAAACATTCCAGTTAGACATGCTAAATTAGGGCACCAAAAAACGAAAGACATTCAAATTGATTCCGACTTTGACTGGCAAAAACAGCACTACAAATCACTAGAAACAGCGTATAAAAACTCCCCGTTCTTTGAGTTTTTTGAAGACGACTTGCGTTTAATTTTCGAAAAAAAACACAATTTTTTATTGGATTTAAATTATGAAACTCTAGATTTTGTATCTAAAAGTTTGCGTAAAAAATTTGATTTTGATACCACTACAGTATACCATCATGAAGTAAATCTAAATCTCTTCTTGGATCATCGCAATCTAGTAAATGGAAAGAAAGATACTTCTTCATTTGCTGCCTATACACAAGTTTTTGATGACAAACATGGCTTTATAAACAACTTAAGCATACTAGACTTATTATTTAACGAAGGGAAGTTTACTGTAGATTACTTAAAAGAACAAACGCTTTAAGAATAGAATATAGTCTAAAAATTTTAATCCATAGAAAGCTCGGCCATTATAGGGTAATGATCTGAATTTTCAAAATCAGAGAAGGTCTCAAACTTTTTGACTTTCATTTTTGCATCAGCAAATATATAGTCAATTCTTGCTGGGTAATATCTAAATTTATATGTTTTTCCAAAGCCAACACCGGCTTCTTCAAAAGCGTCCTTTAACCCCCCTTTTATTCCGCGATACACATAAGAATATGCACTATTGTTCATATCTCCACATATAATAATAGGATAATTACAATCTTTTTTATGCTCTTTAAAAATCTCTGCTTGCTGTTGCTGCTGCTTAAAAGCTTTACTGATTCTAGAAAGCATCATTTGTGATTTCTCTTGATTGATGACATCAATGTTTTCGGAAATCTCATTTACATCTGGAGATATTTTTATAGACTGTAAATGCATATTATACACTCTAATGATGTCTTTCCCTTTTTTTATATCAGCGTAGATTACATTATTATTCGAGTTAGGAAACGCAATATTTCCTTCTTTAATAATTGGAAATTTCGAAAAAATAGCTTGCGCTGTTTTAATCTTATTCCCCTGCATTAAAATAAACTTATGACGGTATACTTTCAAATCAATATTAGCTGAATTAGAGTACTCTTGAATACATAAAATATCCGGATTCTTATCATTAATAAAAGACAGTATGTTTCCAGGAACATCTTCTTTATCCAACCATTTAAAAAGATTAAATAAACGAACATTATAACTCATTACAACAAAAGCCTTATCATCATCAGGAAGTTCTTTTGCTGAAAACTTATAAAATTTATTTATAAAAGTGATCCCCATTAATAGTACCAAACCTGACAACACCATCGTCTTTTTAAACTGGATACCCCAATATATAAAAAACAAGCCGTTAAGTATAAAAAATAGCGGCATGATCAACGTTAACACTGAAAGAATAGGAAACATTTTTGGTGCCAGAAAAGGAAGCACATACGCAATAAATGTTACCAATATTAACAACATATTTAATAAATACATGCCTTTATTGAACCAAGAAAGGTTTTTCATATTTTTGATTGTTCAGTGATTATTGTGCTACAGTTACAACGTTTAAATACAATTATTATTTACCTGTTTTAAACAAAAATTCTTTCTCTTCTTTAGACAAACTATCATAACCTGATTGGCTAATTTTATCTAATATCTCGTCAATTTGTTGTTGTGCTTTATCCTTAGTAATTATTTTTAACGTAGCCCTCTCCTTAACAGGAGGTTGATAATTTTTATGTACTTTCTTGAAAGGTGTCTTATTTGATTTTTTAAATAAATTAGTGAAAAAATCGACCACAGCGGTAACCATCTTACTTAAATCAGTTCCGTTTTTTAATAATTGAATAAACACAAATCCAAAAAAAGCACCCGCTAAATGCGAAATATGACCTCCCGTATTGCCCAAACGAAACTGCATAAGATCTAAAATTAAAATCACCGCAGTAACATGCCATAATTTCACATTACCAATAAACATTAATCGCAAATTCATTAATGGTTGGTAGGTAGTTGCCGCCACTAAGATTGCCATAATTGCTGCCGAAGCGCCTACAATACCTGAACTTATATTTAAAAAGTAATAACTTGTTATAAAAACAATTCCTGCAAAAACAGCACTCAAAAAATACAATCCCAGAAATTGCTTTTGAGTAAAAAAAGTTAAAAACAACCTGCTTGAAAAATTCAATATAATCATATTGAAAAACAAGTGCAGCAAACCATCATGAAAAAAAGCATAAGTTAAAAGCGTCCAAGGAGAATAGATAAAAGGATTAGGATCTGTTTTTAGTGCAAGCCAAGACGGAAAATTAAAACTACCTCCTTGAAAGTTGTAGAAAAAAACCAATGAAATCAGAAAAAAACCAACATTCCAGTAAATCAACCGATGTGCTATTCCTCCAAGCTTGTATTGTAATTTTAAATCTTCTAAAATATTCATCCTTTTAGTTTAGCGTTTATACTCCATTCTTCACGCAAGCATTATTTAGTTCCAACGTTTATTATTAAACTGGTTTTTTTTCCAAATCCACACCATAATCAAACCTGTAATTGCACCACCTATATGAGCATAATGCGCAACACCTTGACCAATCCCCATGAAAGAATTACCTAAGATACCAAAAAAACCATCATATAAAAGCATCCATATTGGCACGAAGTATTTTGCTTTAATAGGCACAGGGATAAACATAAGTGCTAACTCAGCATTAGGAAACATAAACGCAAAAGCCACTAGTAAACCGTAAATAGCACCAGATGCTCCTACAACCGTACCCATATAAGCACCAGTGAAGTTTTGAAATTCAGAAACTGTTAATAATTCTTGCCATTGTGTATTAATTTTACCTTCATTTAATAGTTGTAAAACTTCTGTTTTAGAAAAACCATTTGCAATAAGCGTATTCAAACTTTCGTTAAAAAAGTAATAATTAACTCCTGTATGCAATAAAGCAGCACCTAAACCACAAGAAATATAAAAGAAAACAAACTTTTTAGTTCCCCAAATATTCTCAAGAACAGAGCCAAAAGAATACAAGGCAAACATATTAAAGAAGATATGCATGAACCCGCCATGCATAAACATGTGGGTAATAATTTGCCAAAAATGAAAATTTTCATTTTCAGGAAAATACATGGCTAGAAATTTATAAGCACCATCTCCTACGATTTGTGTGCCAATAAAAAACAGCACATTAATTATCAATAATTGCTTTACTGCTTCGGTTAAATTTTTCATAATGCAAATTTTTTATCTATATCTTCCACACGCATGGTGATGAAAGTGGGTTTTTGAAATGGGGAAACATTTGGGTCTTTACAAGCAAAAAGTCCATTGACTAAATTCTCTTGCTCTTTAACCGTTAATGAAGTCCCTGTTTTTACAGCTAAACTCTTGGCCATTGATTTAGCTATTGTATCATTTTGACTAAAACTACTCTCTGGTATTCCATCATGCAAATCACTTAATAATTGCTCCAGCACTAATGAAACTTCACTTTCTGTAACATTTACCGGTGTCCCTGAAATCATAATATGATCCGCCTTAGTTTCTTCAAAAACAAAACCAGTATTTATCAAAGACAGCTTCAATTCCTCAATAAGTTCCATCTCTACAGATGAAAAATACAAATCCAAAGGAAATAACAATTGCTGACTTGACGCTTGTTGCACTGTCATATTAGTCAAAAATTGCTCGTACAAAACACGTTGATGTGCACGCTGTTGATCCACAATAACCATTCCTGATTTTATAGGAGATACAATATATTTTTTATGAATTTGGTACGCATTATTAACTGTTTGCTCTACATCTTCATCATTAAATAAAGACCCTGTAACCGCTTCGCTTTCAAACGAAATCTCGTCACTATTATTCCCTGAATCATTATCTAAACCTACATACAAACTTTCCCAACTAGGCCCTTGCTCTGACTTTTTAGGGTAAGAAGACGGAAACGATGCCGAGGAAGCTGAGGAATAATGTTTGTTTATTTTATCATCAGAGAACGGATTAAAACTCCTATCCACCTGTATCGTAGGCGTTTCCCCTTGTAAATCCTTATAACTATAAGGTGTATCTAAATTAGAATCTCTATCAAAATCTAAAACTGGAGCTACATTAAACTGTCCTAAACTGTGTTTTATAGATGCTCTTAAAATGGCATATAAAGCATGTTCATCATCAAATTTAATTTCTGTTTTGGTAGGATGAATATTGATGTCAATTGTATTTGGCGGTACTGTTAAATACAAAAAGTAACTAGGTTGTGCACCATCTTTTAAAACACCATCATAAGCAGCCATAACCGCATGGTGCAAATAACCACTTTTTATGAAACGATCATTTACAAAAAAGAACTGCTCTCCCCTACTTTTCTTAGCAAATTCAGGTTTACCTACAAATCCTTGAATAATAATAATATCTGTTTCTTCTTGAACTGGAACTAATTTTTCATTTGTTTTACCTGAAAAAATATTTACAATTCGCTGTCTCATTGTTGAAACTGGCAAATTAAACATCTCACTTCCGTTATGGTAAAAGGTAAAAGATATTTTTGGGTGTGCCAATGCGACACGTTGAAACTCATCAACAACATGACGATATTCTACCGTATCCGACTTTAAAAAATTGCGTCGTGCAGGAATATTGAAGAACAAATTTTTAACTGCAAATGAAGTCCCTCTTGGCAAAACAGCCACTTCTTGAGAGACAAATTTACTCCCTTCAATAACAATTTGTGTCCCTAGTTCTTCTTGATCTTGTTTGGTTTTCATTTCAACATGAGCAATTGCTGCAATAGAAGCCAAAGCTTCACCACGAAATCCTTTAGTACTCAATGAAAATAAATCTTCGGCTAATCTAATTTTTGAAGTAGCATGACGTTCAAAGCACAAACGAGCATCAGTAACACTCATTCCTTTTCCGTTATCGATCACTTGTACTAATGCTTTTCCAGCATCTTTTATAATCAATTTAATATCCGTTGCATTAGCATCAACAGCATTTTCAAGTAGCTCTTTAACAACTGACGCTGGTCTTTGAACTACTTCTCCAGCAGCAATTTGGTTCGCAACATGATCAGGAAGTAATTGAATTATACTCGACATTAAAAATTTTATTTTGAAGTTTTAAAAAATTAAGCTAGTAAGCTTATAAAGTATACAAATTTAACAAATTTCCATTGGCTTTAAGCCTTTAGACCGTCATAAATAAAACAAAAAAAACCTATACCATTTTTAGAACAGTATAGGTTTCATAATGAAATATTTACTTCTTTATTCTTCTATTTTCAAAGGCAAATCTTCAATTTGCAATTGTCCAGAAGCTAGTAAAGCTTGTTTTTTATATTCGTGAGTTAAAGAGGCTTGTTGACGAATAAAAGCCATTTTGATTGCAGCAATAGCAGCCTCAGTACCTTTATTTCCGTGAATACCACCGCTTCTATCTAAAGATTGTTGCATTGTATTATCAGTAAGCACACAAAAAATAACTGGAATATCCGTTTGAACATTCAGGTCTTTAATTCCTTGAGTAACACCTTCACATACAAAATCAAAATGTTTTGTTTGCCCTTGAATAACACAACCTATAGCAATTACTGCATCAACATTTTGAGTTTGCAACATTTTTTTACAACCATAAATAAGCTCAAAACTCCCAGGAACATTCCAACGGATGATATTAGAATCAACCACTTCATTGTCTAAAAAAGCATCGTAAGCTCCTTTATAAAGTCCTTCAGTAATGGTATCATTCCACTCAGAAACTACTATCCCAAAACGAAAATCTTTCGCCTTAGGAAGTGTGCTTTTATCATAAACAGATAAATTTTTATTTACGGTAGCCATTGTATTATTTTTTAAATTTAGATTTTAAATCTGAATTTTGATTATTGTGCCATTCCAATTAAAGCATCAACTTGTGCTGCTTCTGGAGCGGTATCAAAATTATCTTTAATATCAGTAAAGTATTTTAAAGCATCTTCTTTTTTACCTAAAGCTAAAGCTGTTTTTCCAGCTTTCAACAAGAAACGTGGTGTAGTAAAATCATTTTTATTAGCAGCAACTGCTTTTAAATAATTATCTAAAGCCTCTTGTTGTTCATTCTTTTGAGAATATGCATCTCCAATTGCTCCTTTTGCTAAAGCACTCAAAACAATATCTTCTGATTTGAATTTACCCAAGTAATCAATTGCCTCAGCATATTTACCTGTGTTCAAGTAAGCAATACCAGCATAGTAATTAGCTAAGTTTCCTGCATCAGTACCTGAGTACTCATCTGCGATTTTTATGAATCCAAATTTCCCTTCTGATCCGTTTAATGCTAATTTATAAAGTGAATCACTAGCAACTCCTTCAGTAGCTAATTGAAAATTATGTTGTGAAACAAACATTTCATCTGCCGCCTCAAGTTGTTTTGGCTCTGCAATAAACTTTTGATACGCTAAATACCCTACAGTAAGTAAAGCAACAGCACCTACAAAACCAATAATTACTTTTTGATTCTTAGCTACCCAGTCTTCCGTTTTAGAAGCAGTTTCGTCTAATTTCGAAAAAACTTCTTCAGTAGTACTGTCTGTTCCGTCAATATTAACATCTTCAACTGTATCTTTTACTTCCTTTTCTTTTGGAGCCTTATATCCTCTTTTACTGTAAGTAGCCATTTAAATTTATATTTAGTGAACCGCAAAAATAAAATTTTTATTCAAACCCACGCAAAAAAACAAGATTTTTATATTTAAATATAAAAAAACTATTTATTTAGCGCATCATCTTATCATTACAAAGATAAAACTTTAACAACAGAAAAACGTTAAAAGAGTATTATATCGATATTTTTCAATAATTTTACCCACTCAATAAATACCACTCAAAAACAATAAAATCTTCAATACCAGCAAGCCTTAAATGTATTTAAAAAAAATCTCCTTATTCAATTATAAAAATTTTGCAGAAGCTACTTTTGAGTTTGAAGGTAAGATCAATTGCTTTGTAGGTAAAAACGGAATTGGTAAGACGAATGTGCTTGACGCTATCTATCATTTAGCTTACGGAAAGAGTTATTTTAACCCTTTGGCCGTACAAAATATCAAACACGGAGAAGATTTTTTTGTAATTGATGCTGAATTCGTCAAAAACGAACGCACAGAGCAAATTGTTTGCAGTTTAAAAAAAGGGCAGAAAAAAATATTAAAACGCAACGGCAAAGCCTACGATAAATTCTCGGATCATATAGGATTTATTCCTTTAGTGATTATCTCCCCTGCAGATCGCGACTTAATTGTAGAAGGAAGCGAAACGCGTAGAAAATTTATGGACAGCGTTATCTCTCAATCAAATCCTGAATATCTACAAAAATTAATTCAGTATCAAAAAGTGATGAGCCAGCGCAATGCACTATTAAAATATTTTGCCTTAAATCATGTTTTCGAAAAAGACACCTTAGCGATATATAATGAACAATTAGACGCTTTTGGGAGTTATATTTTCGAAAAAAGAAAAGAGTTTATAGCAGAGTTTATTCCTATTTTTAATAAACATCATTATGCCATTGCTGGAAATGAAGAAGCCGTGCAAATTGTCTACGAAAGTCATTTGTTTCAAAAAGATTTACTGAGTCTTTTTCATGAAAATATAAATAAAGATAGGGCGTTGCAATATACAAGCGTAGGCACGCACAAAGACGACTTAGCCTTTGAAATTGACGGACATTTGATTAAGAAGTTTGGCTCACAAGGCCAACAAAAATCATTTCTAATTGCTTTAAAATTAGCACAATTTGAATTTCTAAAAAAACAAAGTGGTGTAAAACCATTACTTCTTTTTGATGATATTTTTGACAAATTAGACGAAAATCGCGTTGCTAAAATCGTAGAAATGGTAAACAGTGCCACTTTTGGTCAATTATTTATATCAGACACACACCCGGAAAGGACGGAAGCAATTGTAAAATCAACACAACAACCCTATCAAATATTCAATTTATAATCGCTAACTTAGATTCGACTCTAAAAAACTTTTATAAATAGCTACTTTTATATTAATTAAAATAACCAATATCATGAAACAATCATTTTTAATCTTTTTACTTTCTAGTTTTCTTTTTTTAAGTTGTCAAAAACAGTATTCACAAAGCGTAACCACCATAAGTCCTGAGGCTTTTGCTGAAAAAATAGAAAGCACACAAAATGCTCAAATTTTAGATGTGCGAACTCCTGAAGAATTTAGCGCAGAGCATTTGCTTAACGCCAAAAATATAGATTGGCTAGGAACTCAATTTGAAGCAGATGCTAAAAAACTAGACAAAACAAAACCTGTTTTTGTGTATTGCAAAAGTGGTGGAAGAAGTAAAAAAGCGTGTAGTAAATTAAACGAATTAGGTTTTACTACTATTTACGAAATGGATGGAGGCTTTTTAAAATGGAGTGCAACAGGGCATAAAAGTACTCAAAACTAATACATTTGTAATGTTAACAAACGATAGCTTAGAATTTCTAGATGACTTAAAAGCAAATAACAATAGAGATTGGTTTATTGCTAATAAAAAAAAATATGAGATCTTCAAGAAAGATTACCATCAACTGGTAGCTGCTTTTCTTGACATCATGAAACCTTTAGATCCTTCACTTGAAATGCTAGAAGTAAAAAACTGTACTTTTAGAATCAATAGAGACATACGATTTTCTAAAGACAAGTCGCCTTACAAATCACATGTTGGCGTTTGGTTATCCTCCGGAGCTAAAGGCAACAATAGAGCAGGTTATTACGTACATATAGAAAGGGGCGCAAGCTTTATTGCGGGTGGTTTTTACTCCCCTCTACCGGATGATTTAAAAAAAGTGCGCAAGGAAATCGCCTTTTTTCATGAAGATTTAGAGGAAATCATCAACAATAAAATTTTCAAGAAAGAGTTTGGAACGTTTGCTCGAAATGAAAAAAGTACTCTTAAAAACCCACCAAGAGGATACGACAAAGAACATCCTGCTATAGAATTATTAAAATTAAAAAGCTTTGAAGTACTTCAAAAATTTGACATTAATGAAATTACGCAAGAAGATTTTGTAACTAAAAAAAGTAAAAAACTATTACTTTTAAAACCGCTAAATGAATTCATGAATCGTGCCCTAGCTGTTGATGATGACTTCTAAACAATAGTAATGACAAAAAGAAAAATACTTTTTTTAGGTGAAACATATCGAGCTGACGCCATTACTTGGTGCAAAGGTTTAACAGAATTTGGTGACTTTGAAATTATCAGCTGGGAATTAAAAACGCCATCAAACAACCTTATCAACCGCTTATTAAGAGGAGCCGAATTTATAAGTGCTCCTTTTAGAATAAAAAAAATAATCAAGTCGTTCCAGCCTGATCTTGTAATTGCCGAAAGAACTACCAGCTACGGTTTTCTTGCAGCACTCTCAGGTGCAAAGTGCATTGTTATTGCACAACAAGGAATTACGGATTTATGGCCCATACACTCTTTTAGTTATCACATAAAAAAAATAATTCAGCGATATGCATTTAAAAAAGCAAACCTGATTCACGCTTGGGGACAAGTTATGATCCCAGCAATGATTGCCGCTAAGGTAGATATGAAAAAAGTAATGGTTTTACCTAAAGGAATTGATTTTGATTTTTTTAAACCAAATACTTCGCTTGAATCTAAAAAAATTAGCGCCGTGGTAACGCGTTCTTTAACAACAGAATACCGCCATGAAATTATTTTAAAAGCTTTTGGTATGCTGCAGCAAAAGGGAATTGACTTTGAACTCACCTTTATTGGTGATGGTAATTGCAGGAATGATTTAAAAAAACAAGCTACACAATTACAACTCAATCAGAAAGTAAAATTTGTCGGAAGAATTTCGTATCCTGAATTACCACACTATTTACAAAAAGCCAACTTTTATATTAGCATGCCCAATACCGAGGGAGTTTCGGCTTCTTTATTTGAAGCAATGGCTACAAACTGCTACCCAATTGTCACAAACATAGAAGGAAACCAGCAATGGATTACAAACAATCAAAACGGATCTTTGATTCCAATAGACGATTACAAAGCCCTTGCCGAAACTATTTTGACTACTTTTGAAAATGAAAACTATCGCAAAACAGCAATTACTTTCAATGAAAAGCAAGTACGAGAAAAAGCAAATTACAAAGTCAACATGACCTTAATTGCAACTCAATATCACGAACTTATTCTAAGTTCCCAAGACCAATAACTATGTGCGGAATAAACGGTATTTTACATCTTCAGTCACAAAAAAAAGTAGCCCTTAATTGCTTGACAAAAATGCGCGACGCATTAGAACATAGAGGCCCTGATGATAAAGGGGTTTTTATCGAAAATAATATTGGATTAGGACATAGACGCCTCTCCATTTTAGATGTTTCTGCAGCGGGTCACCAGCCATTTATTTCTGAAAATAACCGTTATGTACTGGTTTACAATGGAGAGATATACAATTTTAAAGATTTTTACCCTGAATTAAAAAGCAAAGGACACACTATAAAAACGAGCTCTGACACTGAGGTTTTACTCCTACTCTATCAACTATACGGCCTTAAAATGCTCCATCGCCTCAACGGAATGTTTGCTTTTGCCATTTGGGATAAAGAAGAAAAAAAACTCGTTATAGCCAGAGATAGAATGGGTGTCAAACCTTTATATTATTCTTTTTATAATGAAACGCTTTATTTTGCTTCAGAGCAAAAAGCCCTATTTACAGCAGGCGTACCGTTAAAAATAGCGCAAGATGGCGTCGAAGAATATATTTTCAACCGTTTTGTTGCCGGGGAAAATACTTTATATCAAAACATAAAAAAAGTGCTTCCTGGTCACCATATCACAATTCATGAAAACGGAAAAGTAGTTTCTGAAAAATGGTGGGATTTAAAAAAAGAAATTCAAAACCAACCTATAATTAAAGATCCTGTTGATTGGTTTAGAACCACATTTGATGAATCTATAAAACTCCGCATGGTCAGCGATGTTCCTGTAGGCGTTTTATTGAGTGGTGGTTTAGACTCCTCTTCTGTTTTAGCTTCCTTGAAAACTCAAAATTTTAAAAACATACAAACTTTCAATATTGGTTTTAAAGAAGTAGAACATAATGAATCTCATTTAGCAAAAATGCTTTCAGACCAATTTGGATACGATTTTCATTCCATACAACTTGAAGACGATAAACTATACGATAGCTTATTAAATGCTACTTATTTTCAAGACGAACCTATTATGCACTTAAACGAACCGCATCTTTTAACGATTGCTCAAAAAGCAAAAAGCAGCGTTAAAGTATTACTATCAGGCGAAGGAGCCGATGAATTGATGGGCGGTTATGTGCGCTACAAAGCCTTACAACACCCTTCTTTATTAACTGCAATTGCTACAATAGGAAACTTAGATTTTTTTGCTAAAAAACCTCGTTATGAAAAATTAGCACGTTACGCTAAAATAAAATCACAAGCCGATTTAGTGCTTTATAATGGATCGAATATTTATCCTCAGGATATTGCAACAATGTTTGGTATGCAAACGGCTCCAAAAAACGACTATAGAAATAACATTTATCAAGAAGCCAAAGAACTATACCCAAATAACTTAAGACGTCAAGCATTATATTTTGACCAACACACCTACTTACAATCTTTATTAGATAGAAATGACCGCACCACCATGGGCGCTTCTATAGAGTGTAGAGAACCTTTTCTTGATCAACGATTAATTACTGGATTAGGTAGTCTTGATGACAAATGGCTTTTTACAGGTAAAAAAGGGAAATACATTTTAAAAACAGCCATGCAACAACGCTTACCAAAAGAAATTTTAAATTTTAAAAAAATTGGTCTAAGCGCACCATGGGGAGATTATTTAGTAAAAAGCGCCGTTTTTAAACAAGAATTATCGGCTTTTGCTAAAAGCGACCTTTTTGAAATGTCCTATTTTAAAAATATCGACAGCCGCAAACTTATTCATAACCTAGAAAAAGGAGATAACAGAATGACCGCATACATAATGCCGTTATTTATGATGCATATTTGGTTGAAAACCTATGCAACTAAATTTTAATTCTTACTTTTGAAACTTGTTCACCTTAATACAAAGCATTTACTTTTATGGAAATTCAATATAATTTTTCTTTAAAAAACTATAATACTTTTGGCATCGAAGCCAAAGCAAAACAATTCATTGCAATAAAGTCTGTTACCGAATTAAAAACACTTTTAGCAACAACCCAATCAGTTACTAAATTCATATTAGGTGGCGGCAGCAATATGCTATTAACACAGGATATTGACGCACTTGTAATACATATTGATCTAAAAGGAAAAAAAATAATTGACGAAGATGAGGATTTTGTTTGGGTCGAAAGTCAGGCGGGTGAAAACTGGCATGAATTTGTGCTATGGACTATAAATCAAGATTTTGGCGGACTAGAAAACATGTCGCTTATTCCTGGAAACGTAGGCACAACACCGGTTCAAAACATTGGCGCTTACGGCACCGAAATTAAAGATAGCTTCGTTTCATGTAATACCGTTGCCATTGCAAATCAAGAAAGTGTTGCATTTAATAAAGTAGAATGCCATTTTGGATACCGCGAAAGCATTTTTAAAAACAATGTAAAAGACCAATATATCATTACATCAGTAGTTTTTAAATTGACTAAACGCAACCATAAAATAAATACTTCATACGGAGACATCACAGGCGAATTGGATAAAAACAACATAACAATTCCCAGTTTAAGAGACGTTAGTAATGCCGTTATTGCCATTCGTCAAAGTAAATTACCTGATCCAAAAGAATTAGGAAACAGCGGGAGTTTTTTTAAAAACCCTATCATTTCTAAATCTGAATTTGAACCTATCCACGCTAAATTTCCAGAAATGAAATATTTTGAAATCTCAGCAACCGAAGTAAAAGTCCCTGCAGGATGGTTAATTGAGCAAGCAGGTTTTAAAGGAAAACGTTTTGGTGATGCTGGTGTTCATAAAAACCAAGCTTTAGTTTTAGTGAATTACGGCAACGCTACTGGTCAGGAAATTTTGGATGTATCCAAAGAAATACAGCAAACTATATTCCGCACGTACGGCATACATATTGAAGCCGAAGTCAACATAATTTAGTATCAAAATATACACTCCTGATATTTACAAGAATAAAAATACTGAAGAAATAAATCAATTTATTCAAGAAAATGGTTGTGGCCTTTTGATCAATTAAACAGCTTTAAAATTATGTATTACGCATATTTCGTTAGTATTAAGTACAGATGAAACGAGAAACACTATTTTAGAAGGACAGCTATCAAAAGAAAATCCAGTAAAAAGCTGATAACTTAACTACTAAAATAATACTACAAAGCCGCGGAATTGTAGCCTTTGAAATAAATATCACTGCAATTGAAGCTACTAAAAAGTTATCTCAAAATAGAGATACAAAAAATTATCAAAACATTATTTTGGAGTTAGAAAAGACAGAGTAACTAGAAGCTGTAGCAATGATATAAGAAATAAAAAATGTCCTCGATAATTTATTATAAAATTCATAATTTAAAATATAAACTTACTAATTGTATTCATACCTTTGCAGACGATTTAAACACACATTAAACTCTGATGCTTATACTAATTCTTTACTTTTTTATTTTTATTGTTTTTCTTCAGGTTCTTTACTATTTAGTTGTTTTTGGGAAGTTCGCTTTCGCAAAAAAGCAAAAAGTAACCCCTAAAAAACTACCTATTTCTGTAATTGTTTGTGCTAAAAACGAAGAGGAAAATGTAAAACAATTCATTCCGCTTTTAGCTGAACAAGATTATCCCGACTTTGAAATTATCTTAATCGATGATGCTTCTAGTGATAATACATTAGAACTTTTTGAAGAATTCGAAAAAAAATACAACAACATCCGCCTTGTAAAAGTTGAGAATAATGAAGCTTTTTGGGGTAATAAAAAATATGCTTTAACTTTAGGTATCAAAACAGCAAGTAAAGATTACCTCCTTTTTACAGATGCTGACTGTTACCCAACTTCAAAAGATTGGATCACAGCAATGAGCTCACAATTCACAATGCAAAAAACGATTGTTTTAGGATATGGTGGTTATGAAAAAATAGCGAAATCATTCTTAAATAAAATAATTCGTTTTGAAACGGTAATGACAGCATTACAATATTTTTCTTGGGCTAAAATAGGAAGTCCTTATATGGGTGTAGGAAGAAATCTAGCCTATAAAAAAGACGTTTTCTTTAATGTAAATGGGTTTATCAACCACATTCAAGTTCGCTCAGGTGATGATGATTTATTCATTAATGAAGCCGCAACAGCAAAAAACACAACTATAGCTTACTCTCCGGAGAGTTTTACGTATTCTAAACCTAAAATAAAATATTCAGACTGGCTTACGCAAAAGAGACGCCATATTGCAACAGCAAATTTTTATAAAAAAAGAGATCAAATAAAGCTTGGTGTTTTTTATTGCTCTCAATTGTTATTCCTTATTTTACCTATAATTTTATTAGCATTTCAATTTCAATGGATAATTGTACTCGCCTTGATTTTAATTAGATATAGCTGCGCTTGGACAGTGGTAGGATATACTGCAGGAAAATTAAATGAAAAAGATTTAAAATATTGGTTTCCTATTGTCGAAATAGTACTTATATTCACACAAATTAATATATTTTTCGCTAATATTTTCTCAAAACCAGCAAATTGGAAATAATAACTCAAATAGAAAAAGCTAAAAAAGGGGACCAAACTGCCTTTACCTTTCTATTGAATCATTACTGGAATGAAGTGTATGGTTTTATACTTAAACGAACAGAAAATGAAACCAGTGCTGAGGATATCACCATTGAAACATTCTCTAAGGCATTTGACAAAATAGCCACTTACAATCCTGAATTTCAGTTTAACACCTGGTTAATTAGTATTGCTAAAAATGTACATATTGATTTATTACGCAAAAAGAAATCCAGTCTTTTTGTTGAGATCACTGACAAAGAAGATCAAAAAGCATACAATATTGCAGATACCACTCCATCTGCAGAAGACGAATTGATTACTGAACAAAACCTTTTTCGCTTATTACGTTACATTAAAGAGCTAAAACCACATTATCAAGAAGTAATTCAATTGCGTTATTTTCAAGAAATGAGTTATCAAGAAATAGCTACAACTATAAATGAACCATTAAGTAATATAAAGGTAAAATTGCTTCGCGCTAAGAAGCTACTGGCTGAAATCATTAGAAACAAAAGGTAAACACCACCCATTTCACACTTAAAAAACGATATGGTTAAATTATTTTAAACATATTAACAAATAAAATGCTTTTGTATTTAAAAATTAACTAAATTACAGTAATGAAATTCTTGTGATTTTCGTTTTAACTTGAATACCTTTTTGCTTATGATTTAATAATTACCTAACCTTTAAATCTTTAAACTATGTCAAAACAAAGCATCTACGAAGCGAACTGGATTAATCTAGTTTTCGAGCACAAAAACAAGGAATACGGAGCCTACCAATTGCGTCAAGACAGTGGAAAAACATCTTTGACTGCACTCTTTATAGGTGTGTTATTATGCGCAACTATAGTGTGTATTCCAAAGATAGTAGGATTATTTCAAACTAGTAGTACGATCACATCTTCTTCTCCATTAGACCCAATTGAGAGAATTATTGAAATCGCAAACATAACCCCTCCAGTAGCTGAACCTATTAGAGAAATGCCAGCGGTAAAATCAATTGTGGAGAAAATCCCCGAAGTTACTATTAAAAAGCAATTAGTAAATCCTACGATTGTAAAACCTGAGCTTGCAACGCCAGATATAGCAACTAATGTTGAGGCTGTTGTCATACAACCAACCACTAACAACACAACTGGAGTTATAGGTAAAAACCCTACGCTTCCTTCAAAAGGTAACAATGTAGTTTTTAGCACACCTACTAACTATGGTGACACGTTAGTAACAAGCGCTATTTTAGATAAATTACCTGAATTTCCAGGAGGAATCAATAAATTTTATGCTTTTGTGGCTAATAAATTTGAATCTCCAGAAATTTATAATGAAAAAACCATAAAAATATATGTATCCTTTGTTGTAGAGAAGGACGGCTCAATGAGCAACATACAAGTAAAAAATAACCCTGGTTACGGATTAGACAAAGAAGCTATTCGTGTTTTGAAATCAATGAGAACAAAATGGTTACCAGGAATGATCGATAAACAAGTAGTTCGTACTGCCTACAACTTACCCATAATGGTTCAAGTAAATTAATAATTTAAAAAGCATAATCTAACCGATTATGCTTTTTTTATTTTACAAAACAACTTTTTTACAAATTAAGTATCTGATCGTTTAAAACTTCATGTTTGAAAATAGCTACTAAAACAAAAACCACTTTCTTCTAATAAAAAAGTATCTCAAACCTTGGGATGTTAATCGCTATATTTTAAATACACTTTCCCTATCTTTGTAGTATTGAAAATTAATTTATGGAAACTATTATAGATACTAATTTACCTGTTGCAAAACCAAAATGGCTAAAGGTAAAACTCCCAATAGGACAAAAATATACTGAGTTACGTGGCTTAGTAGATAAATATAGCTTAAATACAATTTGCGCATCTGGTAGTTGTCCAAATATGGGAGAATGCTGGGGTGAAGGAACTGCTACTTTTATGATTTTAGGAAATACCTGCACTCGCTCTTGTGGTTTTTGCGGTGTAAAAACGGGAAGACCTGAAACAGTTGACTGGGATGAACCTGAAAAAGTAGCACGTTCTATTAAAATCATGAACATCAAACACGCAGTAATTACTAGCGTTGATAGAGATGATTTAAAAGATGGTGGATCAATTATTTGGATTGAAACTGTAAAAGCTATCCGTAGAATGAACCCAAATACCACTCTAGAAACGCTGATTCCTGATTTTCAAGGAATCGAAAGAAACATAGACCGTGTAGTTGAGGCAAATCCTGAGGTAGTTTCTCACAATATGGAAACAGTACGTAGATTGACACGTGAAGTTCGTATTCAAGCAAAATACGACCGAAGCTTAGAGGTGTTACGTTACCTGAAAGAAAAAGGAATCAAGCGTACCAAGTCTGGTATTATGTTAGGTCTTGGTGAACAAGAAGATGAAGTTTACCAAACAATGAGAGACCTTCGCGATGCTAATGTTGATATTGTGACTATAGGTCAATACTTGCAACCAAGTAAAAAGCATTTGCCTGTTAAAGAATTTATCACACCTGAGCAATTTGCAAAATACGAGCAATTTGGATTAGAATTAGGTTTCAGACATGTAGAAAGCGGACCTTTAGTTCGTTCTTCTTACAAAGCACAAAAACATATTTTATAAAATATTTAGTCGGTTGTTTTATTAATCGATTAAGAGATCTCGCCATAAAAATTGAAAACAAGAGTTGCCATAAATGGTTTTGGGAGAATAGGTAGAAATTTATTTCGCCTACTTCTAAACCATCCAAAAATAGAGGTTGTAGCTATAAATGACATTGCCGACACGAAGACAATGGCTCATTTATTAAAATACGATAGCATACATGGGGTTTTACCCCACACAATAAATCTAGATAAAAACGGTTTTTATATTGAGGAACAGTTTTTTGCTTTTTTTCACGAAAAGAGCATTGCGAACCTAGATTGGAAGGCGTTAAACATTGATTATGTAATAGAATCAACAGGAAAATACAAAACCTTTGACGAGTTAAATAGTCATATTATTGCTGGAGCAAAAAAAGTAATTTTATCTGCTCCATCAGAAGTTGACACTATAAAAACAGTAGTCTTAGGTGTTAATGAACATATATTAGACGGTACAGAAAAAATTATATCAAATGCGAGCTGCACAACAAATAATGCAGCACCAATGATGAAAGTAATAAAAGAATTATGTGGCATAGAGCAAGCTTACATTACCACAATACATTCTTACACAACAGACCAGAGTTTACATGACCAACCCCATAAGGATCTACGTAGAGCTCGCGGTGCTAGCCAATCAATTGTTCCTACAACAACTGGTGCAGCAAAGGCATTGACAAAAATTTTCCCTACATTAGAGGGAAAAATAGGAGGCTGTGGTATTCGTGTACCTGTACCTGATGGCTCATTGACAGACATTACATTTAATGTGAAACGCGCCGTGACAATTGAAGAAATTAATGCTGCTTTTAAAAATGCAGCTCAAAATAATTTAAAAGGAATCTTAGATTACACAGAAGACCCTATAGTATCAGTTGACATTATTGGAAATAAAAATTCTTGTGTTTTTGATGCACAGCTAACATCTGTTATCGATAAAATGGTAAAAGTTGTAGGCTGGTATGATAATGAAATTGGCTATTCATCACGATTAATCGACTTAATATTGCTAACAATGGCAAAATAATACAGAAAAACTAAATGAAATGTTTTGTGTTTTTTATTGTTTTTTTTAACTCACTTCTATACGCTCAAGACAAAGAGCCTGTAGATAGCATTTCTTTTTATAACAAAGCAGCTCAAACTAACATTCTAAAAAACAACTATAAAAATGCAATTGATTACACTCAAAAAGCAATCAATTACAGTGAGGTAAATTCAGACAAATTAAATCAAGCTATTCAAACATTTCATTTAGGGAAAATATATTATGATCTTAATAAAAATAATGATGCTACACATTTTCTTACAGAGAGTATTACGCTTTTTGAAAATTTCCCAATCTCAGTTGAGCGTTCAGAAGCTTATTATTACCTTGGTTTAACCAAAAGTCGAAAAGGAGATTTTAATACAGCAACTATTTACTTCAACAAAAGTGAACAAATTAAAAGAGCTTTAAAAATCACCGATAATTCCTATCTAATAAATCTTCAAAAAGCAATAATTTTTAGAGAAAAAGGCAACCTTGAAAAAAGCAAAAATTTATTCAACGCTATAATCACTTTACCCACCACTGTTAAAAATTCAGAGTCAAAAACAGAAGCCTACTACCAAATGGGACTTATAGAATCTGATAGCAAAAGAAATAATTTTGCTTTAAACTACTTTAACAAAGCTTACGAATTAAGTACTAAAGACAAAAACCTACAACAGCGTTCGAATATTTTATTAGCGTTAAGCTATGTTCATGAAAAAATGCTTGAAAAAAATAAAGCGTACGCTTATTTAAAACAACACTTAAACCTAAAAGAGAGTATAGACATTTTAAATAATCAAAAACTAGGTATTGACGATTATGAAAACTTTAAAGAAACACAGCGTTTAAAAAACATTGAACGCATTAATAAAGAAAATGCAGAGAAACAAAAAACTAATAAATTCTCTAAACTTATTAATATTCTCGCCGTTGCTTTAATATCTATTTTGTCGTTATTGAGTTTATCATTATACAAAAACAACATTATTAGAAACAAGACTAACTTACTTTTAAAAGAAAAAAATAATGAGTTAATCCTCGAAAAAGAAAAAACAGAAAAAGCATCTAAGGCACGATCTGAATTTCTTTCTACAGTTAGTCACGAACTACGCACACCATTAAATGCAATCAACGGAATAACGCATCTATTAATGGAGGAAAATCCAAAGAAATCACAACTACATTACCTCTCTTCTTTAAAATTCTCAGGAAATTATCTTTCTACCTTCATCAATGAAATTTTAGAGATTAACAAAATCGAGTCTAACAAAATAGAAATTGAGAATATTAGTTTCAATCTAAAAGAATTATTAGAAGACATTAAAAATTCTCTAAACGGTTTAGCTAAAACAAATAATAATAATTTCACTTTACAATTAGATTCATATATCCCTGACAGCTTAGTAGGAGATCCTACTAAGCTGTCTCAAATTTTCATGAATTTAATAAACAACGCACTTAAGTTCACTAAAGACGGAAGTGTAACTGTTACTACTAAAACTAACATCCTTGACAACAAAAAAGCACACATTTATTTTACAATAATTGATACCGGAATAGGAATATCAAAAGACAAACTAGAAACGGTATTTGAAAGTTTCTCACAAGGATCAGTAGAAATTAATCGCAAGTATGGTGGAACAGGTTTAGGATTAACGATAGTAAAAAAATTAATTGAAATACTGGGAGGTACGATACAATTAAGCAGCGAATTAGGAAAAGGATCTACGTTCTATTTTGATTTAGAATTTGACATTAACAATGACTTAAAAGCCGACTTAAAACAAAGTAAATCAGACTACGCAATATTAAAAAATAAAAAATTCCTTGTTGTTGAAGACAACAAAATCAATCAAATGATTACTACAAAAATGCTTGAAAATAAAGGCGTTATATGTACTATTATTGATAATGGCGAAGAAGCCATAAAAAACATTAAAAACAATAGTTACGACATGGTTTTAATGGATGTGCACTTACCTGGTATAAATGGTACGATTGCTACTAGAGAAATCAGGAAGTCAAATGAAATTACCCCTATAATTGCAATAACAGCAATTTCTCTAGATGAAAATAGAGAAATGCTATTATCCTTTGGTATGAACGATGTGGTTACAAAGCCATTCGCTCCCGAAGATTTCTACAATGTTATTATGAATAACATGTTAACTACTAGTAAGTCTTAATCAACTCTCTTATTAATTTTCTAACATTTGGCTCTGCATTTTGCGCCGCTTCTAGTACTTCATCATGTGATATTGAGTCAATATTAGCCTCATCACCTATATCTGTAATTACTGATACACCAAAAGTCTCTAAGTCCATGTGACGTGCTACAATAACTTCAGGAACAGTAGACATCCCTACGCAGTCAGCACCTAGGATTTTTACCATTTTATATTCTGCCAAAGTTTCAAAACTAGGACCTTGAAGTCCTAAATATATTCCATCTTTAACCTCAATATTTAATTCTGTTGCTAACGCTTTTGCTTTAGCAATCATTTTTCTAGAATAAGGCTCGCTCATATTTACAAATCGCGGACCAAAACGCTCATCGTTTGCACCACGTAAAGGATGCTCTGGAGTAAAATTGATATGGTCTTTAATGATAATAATTTCTCCAATTTTGTAATCAGGATTCACTCCACCTGAGGCATTAGAAACAATTAATTTCTTAACACCTAAATATTTTAAAACACGCACTGGAAAAGTCACTTCCTTCATAGAGTAGCCTTCATAATAATGAAAACGACCTTGCATAGCTACTACTTTTTTATCTCCAATAGTCCCAAAAACCAATGCTCCTTTGTGCCCTTGCACTGTAGAAACAGGAAAATTTGGAATCTCATTGTATGGTAATGTAAATGCTATATCAATATCTTCAGTAAAACTACCTAACCCTGATCCTAGAATGACTCCATATTCAGGATTGAAATTATTTATTTTGTTAATGTAATTAACGGTTTCTTGTACTTGTTCCCACATAATTCATGATTTTTTTTCTAAACAAATCCTCACCACTAAGGAAGGCACTTTTTATAGGCAAATAATAAAGTTGATCCTCAAGACCGCATCCCTTTAATCGCACAAAGTCCTTTTCGGTAGTAATAATGATTTTGTTTTTTGATTTATTTTTTATCTCTAAAATATCGTTTGCTGTAAATTGATGGTGATCTGGATAAACCATCGTTACATCATTTGCAGCCTGCAAATATGCAAAAAAAGACTCAGGTTTTGCAATTCCTGCCAAAAGTAATTTATCTCGTCCTACTAAATCAGCCACATTAATTTGCTCCTTTGAAGAGTAAATACATTCATCGTAAGCAATAGTAGTAAAAAACAATTGTTGGTTTGTTTTTAATTTAAGCTTAGCTTCAATCAACTGCCGTTCATTCTCTGAAACCGCTGTAGGACATTTAGTCACTACAACAACATCTGCTCTTTTGGAACCACTTTTATACTCTCTTAAATTTCCAGTAGGGAGCATAAAATCATCTGCATATAAATCACCGTAAGAAGTCAGTAAAACATAAAAACCCGCTTTTACTTTGCGGTGTTGATAGGCATCGTCAAGTAAAACAACTTGAGGGGGAAGCTTTTGCGAAAGCAATTGTTCAATACCATTTACCCTACTTGCATCAACAGCAACTTGGATTTTTTTAAATTTTTGATAATATTGAAAAGGCTCATCGCCAATGATTTTAGCATTTGAATTTGCATCAGCAAGAATAAAACCCGCTGATTCTCTTTTATAACCACGACTTAATGTAGCCACGCGGTATTCGTCTTGAAGTAATCTAATTAAATATTCAATCTGAGGCGTTTTTCCAGTTCCTCCTACACTTAAATTACCAACAGCAATGACTGGCAAATCAAAACTTGCAGACTTCAAGACTCCTTTATCGAATAAAAAATTGCGAATACTTGTAATAAGTCCGTAAAGGATTGCAAAGGGGAAAAGTATTTTTCGAAGTACATTCATAATACGAAAGTATATTTTTTATTTTAAAGTTGATTTGTTTATTCGTTAATTTGTTTACTTCAAAAAAATGAAAAAATGAAAATAAAAGACATCCTTATTGTACTTGATGAAATGGCACCTCTCGCCTATGCAGAAGATTTTGATAATGTAGGATTATTAGTTGGAGATCAAAACACACAAGCAACTGGAATTTTAGTATGTCACGATGCACTCGAAAGCGTCATTGATGAAGCAATTGCAAAACAATGTAATTTAGTAGTTTGCTTTCACCCTATTTTGTTTTCAGGTCTAAAAAAAATTACTGGAAAAAACTATGTAGAACGTGCGATAATTAAGGCTATAAAAAATGACATCGCTATTTACGCCGTCCATACTGCGCTAGACAACCATCAAGAAGGTGTCAATAAAATATTTTGCAGCGCTTTAGGACTAACAAATACTAAAATACTGATTCCGAAGCAAAATTTTATTCGAAAGCTAACCGCTTTTACTACTTTAGATAATGCAGAAAAACTTCGAGAAGCCCTTTTTGAAGCTGGAGCTGGAAAAATAGGTAATTATGAAAACTGTAGTTTCAACACTAATGGAATAGGAACCTATAAAGGAACACAGAATAGTAATCCCGTAATAGGAGAACGTTTTGAATTTGTTCAAGCAGAAGAAATTAAAATCGAAGTTACTTTTGAAAAATATTTAGAATCGAAAATTTTAAAAGCCTTATTTAACAATCATATCTATGAGGAAGTAGCATACGAAATTTATGAATTAGAGAATAATCATCAGAATATTGGTCTTGGAATGATTGGAGAATTTGAAGAACCGATGGATGAAAAAGACTTTTTAATGCTTGTAAAAGGTAAAATGATCGCAGATGGAATACGACATTCGGCTTTTACCAATAAAAAAATAAAAAAAGTTGCTGTTTTAGGTGGATCAGGAAGTTATGCCATAAAAAACGCAATTATGGCTGGTGCCGACGCTTTCTTGACTGCAGATTTAAAATATCATCAGTTTTATGAAGCCGAAAATAGCCTACTTTTAGCAGATATTGGACATTTTGAGAGCGAACGGTATACAAAAAATTATATTGTTGATTATCTTCGGAAAAAAATCCTTAATTTTGCAATAATTTTATCTGAAGAAAATACAAATCCAGTTAAGTACTTATAGAATATGGCGAATACGAAAGAATTAAGTGTTGAGGACAAGTTAAGAGCAATATACGATTTACAATTGATTGACTCTAGAATTGACGAAATTAGAAATGTAAGAGGTGAACTTCCTCTTGAAGTGGAAGATTTAGAAGATGAAGTTGCTGGTTTGAGCACACGTTCTGAGAAATTGAAAGGGGAACTAGAAGTAGTTGAAGACCTAATCAAATCAAAAAAGAATGCAATTGATGAGCACAAAGAGGCGATCAAAAAATACACAAAACAACAAGAAAGTGTTCGTAATAATAGAGAATTTAACTCTTTAACTAAAGAAGTTGAATTCCAAGAACTTGAAATTCAATTAGCTGAAAAGCAAATTAAAGAAATGAAAGCTTCTATTGAACACAAAAAAGAAGTTATCTCTCAGTCTAAAGACAGATTAGAAACAAAATCGAATCACTTAAAGCACAAAAAATCTGAGCTTGAAGCTATTATGGCTGAAACAGCGAAAGAAGAAGCTTATTTGACTGAAAAATCTCTTGAGTTTCAAAACTCAATTGAAGACAGACTTCTTGCAGCATACACAAGAATTAGAACTAGTGTTCGTAATGGATTAGCAGTTGTATCTATCGAAAGAGGCGCTTCTGCAGGATCATTCTTTACGATTCCGCCACAAACTCAAGTTGAAATTGCTTCTAGAAAGAAAATCATCACTGATGAGCATTCAGGAAGAATTTTAGTTGACAGCGGACTAGCCGATGAAGAAAAAGAAAAAATGGAAAAGTTATTTTCTAAATTTTAATTATATTTAAGTCCCGATGCACATCGGGACTTTTTTATTATGAAAAAAACCTTTAAATTTATTTTCACCAAGTCTATCGGATTATACATTAACATCCTCAGTTTAGTATATCCTGACAAAGCAATACAGCTCGCCTACTCTTTATTTAGCGAACCTCGTGATGGAAGACTCGATAAGAACAACCTTCCTGAAATTTTGCGAGAAGCAGTTACTGAAACTCACTTTCACAATAAAGAACATTTTCAAACCTATACTTGGAAAGGTAACGATACTACCATCTTATTAGTTCACGGATGGGAAAGTAACGCCTCACGCTGGGAAAACATACTTCCTTACTTAAAACAATCCGGAAGCACTATTATAGCGCTTGATGGTCCCGCTCACGGACTCTCTAGCGGAAAAGAGTTTAACATTCCGCAGTATGCATCATTTATAGATGTTTTGGCTCAAAAACACCAACCTCAATACTTAGTAGGACATTCATTAGGTGCAAAAACATGCCTTTATTACCAAGCAGAATACCAAAATCAGAATATTGAAAAAATGGTTATTTTAGGTTCACCAAGTGATTTTAAAGTAATCCTAACAAACTATACCAATATGTTGAGCTTAAACACCACAATTTATAGCGGTTTAGAAAAACATTATCTCGATAATTTTAAACTAAAACTAGATAATTTTTCGGGAAAATATTTTGCTTCTAAAATACATACTAAAGGACTTATTGCTCATGATACTAATGACACAATCGTTTTATTTAATGAAGCCGAAAAAATTGCCAAAACCTGGAAGAATGCTGTTTTTGTAACAACAAAAGGCTTGGGACATAGTTTACACGATGATATCCTTTATAAAAAAATTGCTAGCTTTTTATTTGATACAAACTAGTATTTTAAAGCTCTTTTATAGAAAGAGATAAATAAACAAACCAGCAACTCAACCATTAAACAATTTAGTATTACTTTTGCACTATGGAAGAAAATCTAAAACGTCTTAACAAATTCATTGGAGAAACAGGATTTTGTTCTCGCCGTGAAGCAGATAAAATCATTGAAGAAGGTAGAGTTACTATCAATGGTGTAGTACCTGAACTAGGAACAAAGGTTTCTCAAAATGACGAAGTACGTATTGACGGTAAATTGATTAGAGAGAGAAACGAAAAGCCCGTTTATCTAGCCTTTTATAAACCGGTAGGAATCGAGTGCACTACTAATTTAGACGTACGTAATAATATTGTAGACTACATCAATTATCCTAAACGTATTTTTCCTATTGGCCGATTGGACAAAGCCAGTGAAGGATTAATATTCATGACTAATGACGGTGACATTGTAAACAAGATACTTCGTGCCAGAAACAACCATGAAAAAGAATATACGGTAACCGTAAACAAACCCATAACGGATCGTTTTATAGAACGTATGGGGAACGGAATTCCTATTTTAGATACGGTAACCCGAAAATGTAAAGTAGAACAAATAAGCAAATACATTTTTAAAATCATTCTTACACAAGGTCTAAACCGCCAAATTCGTAGAATGACAGAATATTTAGGATATGATGTTACCGCCTTAAAACGAATCAGAATCATCAATATCTCACTAGATATTCCTGTAGGTCGCTACCGTGATCTAACAGATGCCGAAATAAAAGAATTAAACGAACTTATCGAACCTTCGAGTAAAACGGAAGAAGCTAGCCTACCAAAAGCAGAAGTTCCTAAAAGAAGAACCGAATTCATAAAAAGAGACGATCCTAGATTTAAAAATCGGAATGAATATTAAACAAATTTTGTCTTAATTAATAAACAACACCTCAAAGAACAAGCGTTTTTTGAGGTGTTTTTTTTTTGTTTATTTTATTTCGAAAATCAAGTTCCAAAAACAATAGAGCTTTCATTATAAAACGCTTTTAATGAACTTATAAATAACACAAAAAAGGGCAAATGATAAATATCAGCTTTTTAATGCGTTAGAATTGTAATATTTGTGGATTATTATTTAAAAACACATCCATGACAATTTCTAAACCAATGCATACCTTCCATATTCCTGTGATGGGACTAGCGTACACTATTGATAGTCCTATTAGAGTTGCTAAATATGGAATCTCATCAGTGATTTCGATTATTGATGATGATCTTATTGA
This sequence comes from Flavobacterium sp. PL002, assembly GCF_054165825.1. Lineage (NCBI taxonomy): Bacteria > Pseudomonadati > Bacteroidota > Flavobacteriia > Flavobacteriales > Flavobacteriaceae > Flavobacterium > Flavobacterium sp. PL002. Next base: position 722,329 of record NZ_CM135110.1, read on the forward strand.
AAAAATGAGTGCTTTTTATAGTACCAAATTTAATCTTCCGTACCAAGAAATCACTCAGAAGATGCACGACTATCGCGCACAACGAGTAACTTCTTACTTGAATTTAGTCGACAAAATTGTAAAAGACAAATTTGAAAATTTCAAAAAAGAATTAAGCGAAAGCAAACAAACATTAGAAAGCTACATAGCCATGTTGCCTAACAAATCCGATATCAAACAAGGTTTGCAAAACCTGATGGAAGAAGGAAAGGAAACGATTATGAACTACCTTGAAAACAACCTAAGCGCAGGTGAAATTGATGTAAATATCATGACTAAAGTCGATAAAGATAATTTCATTAAAGACGAGCAATTAGCAACTGAGTTTAATGATGCGCATGCTTCATTACGCGGTTTTGCTAATAGTACTTTGAGTTCGTCTGTGGTACTTTCTGCTGGGATGAATCCAAGATTGTATAGCTATTTTGAAAATTTTGACGCCTTTTTTCCTAACGAAAACAACCAACTTAATAAAAAGATTATTTTGAAAGTAAGTGATTTTCGTTCAGCAATGATACAAGGAAATTTCTTGGCTAAAAAAGGACTTTGGGTATCAGAATATCGTGTAGAATCAGGACTTAATTGTGGCGGGCATGCTTTTGCTACTGATGGTTATTTATTAGGACCTATTTTAGAAGAATTTAAAGAAAAGAAAGCACAATTAATTCAATCAGCACATGAGTTAATGGTAAAAGCATTAACAATAAAAGGAAAACACATACCCGAAAAACCATTAGACCTTAAAATCACTGTGCAGGGCGGAGTAGGAACTGCGGAAGAACATGATTTTTTATTAGCTCATTATCAAGTAGATTCAGTAGGTTGGGGATCACCATTTTTATTAGTTCCTGAAGCGACCTCTGTAGATAAATCAACACGAGAATTATTGGCAAAAGCCAAAGAAGAAGATTTGTATTTAAGTCCGATTTCTCCATTAGGGATTCCGTTTAACACCTTAAGAGGAACAACTAATGAAGCTCTAAAACAAAAAAGAATTCAAGATAACAAAGCAGGAAGTTCTTGTCCTAAAAAGTTTTTAGCCTTGAGTAAAGAATTTGGTCCCGAAGGAATTTGCACCGCTTCTAAAAAATACCAAGATGTAAAATTACAAGAGTTAGAAGCCAATAAAGAAACTTTGACTGCCGTTATGTATGACAATGCCAAGAATAAAATAACGGATAAATCTTGTCTTTGTGTTGGCCTAGCCAATGCATCTTATCTTGAAAACGATATGCAAATAAAAGGGCAAGCCCAAGGTGTAGTTGTTTGCCCTGGACCTAACATGGCTTATTTTGATCAAGAAGTTTCCTTGTATAAAATGGTACAGCATATCTATGGAAACGATACTGTACTTACAATTACGGATCGTCCCAATATGTTTGTCAAAGAATTAAAAATGTATGTTGATTATTTAAAAAACGAAATCAACACAATTTCGACTGAAGTGACAGCTGCCCAAATAAAAAAATGGAATTTATTTAGCAACAATTTATTAGAGGGAATTGATTATTACAAGAATTTATTTCTTGCAAATCCTTCTTTTAAAATAGAAAACCATAGCGAACAAACATTGCTTGATCGTTATAAAAACGAATTACTAAGCATTGCTATTCCACAATTAGCATAAAACATTAAAAATGACTTGATAATCTCAAGTCATTTTTTTTATCACTAAAGTCTTTTTTAAAATATAATTCTAGCCTAATGCTGAATTGTGTAAATTTACGCAACCTATTTTCAACTACAGACTATGCAACCCTCTACATTAACTAAAAAAACAAAGATTGCTTTCTTTTCTACACAGTCGTACGACAAAACATTTTTCGAAAACCGTAATGCTGATTTTGGGTTTTCATTACATTTTTTTGAATCACAATTAAATGCGCTAACTGTTGAGTTAATTCAAGACGAAACCGTTGTTTGTGTTTTTGTAAATGACATTGTCAACGCTCAAGTCATTGAATCATTGGCCAATAAAAAAGTAAAAATAATTGCTTTACGCTGTGCCGGATTTAACAACGTAGATTTAGATGCCGCAAAAAAACACGGTATTCACGTTTGTCGCGTTCCTTCCTATTCTCCTGATGCCGTCGCTGAACATGCTATGGCAATGATTTTGACTTTAAATAGAAAAACTCACAAAGCTTACAACAGAGTTCGAGAGCAAAATTTTTCTTTAAACGGATTGTTAGGTTTTGATTTGCACGGCAAAACCATTGGAATTATTGGAACAGGAAATATTGGAAAAGCATTTGCTAAAATCGCGATAGGTTTTGGTTGCAAGGTCTTAGCGTTTGATGTGGTTGTTGATCCAGAAATGGAAAAAGACGGTGTTATCTTCACCAACCTCAACTCTCTCTTTCAAGAAACTGATATTATTTCATTACACTGCCCGTTGAACGAAAAAACAAAACACCTTATTAATGAAAATTCACTCTCCCTAATGAAAGAAAATATCATGATAATTAATACCAGTCGTGGCGGATTAATTCAAACTTCGGATGTGATCGAAGCCTTAAAAAAAGGAAAAGTAGGTTATTTAGGTATTGATGTCTACGAACAAGAGGAAAAACTATTTTTCAAAGACCTCTCAGATGATATTATTCAGGATGATGAAATTCAGCGATTGATGAGTTTTCCAAATGTTCTTGTAACAGCACACCAAGCTTTTTTTACTAAAGAAGCATTGACACAAATTGCTCTGACAACTTTAGGAAATATAGAAACCCTATTGCGCAATAATGAATTAGAAAACAAAATGGCTTTTTTAGCTTAAGCTTTAAAAAGTTCAACAGTAAATCAAACACTATAAGTAATCTAAAAAAAAATCGGTTTAAAAATTTCAAACCGATTTTTTTTTAAATAGTTCTACTATTAAAAATGTAATGCAAAACCAACATTCAATTGGAATTTATCATCGTAATATTGATCATTAATTGCTTTATTATATCGTAATCCTGGCTCAATACTTACATTTTTACCTATAAACCATGCGTAACCTGCTTGTAAACCTAAATACGTTGGATTTGCATCTGCATCTCCAAAACCTACTCCATTATAAGAAAGTTCGATTGGGATCATTTTTTTCAGATAGTACTTTGCACCAATTTTATAAGCAATAGGGTCTCCTTTACCATCTACTTCGCCATAACCTAAACCTAACTTTAAAGCTAAGTTATCTTTGATAAAACAACCTCCTTCGGCACCAATGTTGTAAGAAGTCACACCATCAGATGAATTAAAATACAATGCAGTCGAACCTACATTAGAACCGAAACCAGTATTAACTTCTACAAGCCATTTTCCTTTTGAAACTTGACCGTCATTAGCTTGAGCATTGGCAAATACAAAAGCAAATAGCGCAACCGCCGATAAAATATTTTTTTTCATAATTTCTTGTTTTAATGTCTCAAAAATAGCGGTTTAAATTAAATCAATAAGAATTTTATGACTTTTTTAACGAAAGAAAATAGGTACAAGGAAATGTTGAGTAATTTTTTAATCATAAAAAAAAGGAAAATATAATTGAAGTTCCTTTCCAAAAAATATTGAATTGATTTTTTTAAGCTTTCAACTCTTTATACATTGAAATTGTGTTTGCCCTTCCAAACAGATACAACAATTACTTATTTTGTAATGGATTGTCTTACGAGATTTGGATTTAAAAAGTTTATCCGTTCCAGATTTACTATCGAATACTCTTTTTCATAGTCTTCATCAAATAAAATCTTTATCTCTTGGTCAGATACAAAAGTTACTATTTTATTACATCCTGTCGCACAGCTTTCTATATGAATAGGAAAGTACAATTGTTTGCGCTTATCAAATCCTAAAACATTATTACGAGAAAAATTGACTATTTTATAATACTCATTTTCGATAGTTTCTCGACCATCTAGATCACCTGTAAAGTCAAAAATATTTTCTTTATAATAAGTGCTATATATAGTATCATTAATGCCCGAATAGCCATTAGCCAGATCATTGTTTGTTTTATTGTCAATATACCATTTTGAGTCGTAATTTTTATAATAGGAAATATCCAATTCTTTTTTTGAAGGATGGTATATAAATTTGCTATTATTAGCTACTTCGTATAAAGATTTTTTTATTTCAGGTTTAGCATCTAATTCTTTATTTGAAGATAACTCTCCATCTATACAATCATCACAATGCGTTGCTCTTACAGTCCCGGAACTACTACATACAAGGGTATACACTTTAAAATTTTCTAAAGAAACCATATAAAAAATTACATTCCTTTCAGTAACGGCTGTCCCTTTATATTCTTGTTTTATAACTAGCGATACATAGTCTTTATTTCCAATTTTCTTTTTAGCTAGGGTACTAGGTTCTATTGTAGCATAGGTGTATTCATTGTAGACCAAAGTGTCTTTTTTAGAAAGAATAAATTTTTCATTCCTTTTTAAGTATTTAGAAATAAGGACATAATTGGTATCGGCAACAAGAAGAAACTTATCATATTCACTTGATTGATAGGCTGAAATTCGAATCTCTTCGGTCTTATCGTCATTCTGAACGCTGAATAATGTAGTTAAACTATTGTTGTAGTCATCTACTGCCACGGAGTCGTTTGTACTCTTAGCCATGACTTGCTTTGAAGTTTTGTCGAGAAATACTTTTTTGGGTCCTTTTTTTTCACAGGAATAAAGCACAATCGACAGTAAAATAGTAATGAGTATAGTTTTTTTCATTTCTTAAAATGTATAATTTTTCTAAAATTCGGCAAATCTTGAACTAATATACTTTTTTTACTACAAAAAGATCCTATTTATTTTTAAAATACAATCAACCATTACTATTGTTTTTCGAAATAAACACCTATTTAGTCTTTATAAAAATTTTAAGATAAAAATAAAAAACCCTCAAAAAGTTTAAAACTTTTTGAGGGTTGATCAATACTATAATTTAATTTTTATCCTTTCAATCTACACGCTTTTACGTCGCCTTCAACAACAACTTCCGTCATTCCTAAAGCTGATAAATTCTTCATAGCTTTGTCCCATTTTTTACCGCTTAATTCTGATTTAATTTTCAGTAAACCAAATTCCATTTGGTTCTCATTAGCTTGTAAAATAGCAACAATTGTTTTCTCGTCTGCTTCTAGTTCTACTGTGATTTGTTTTTTCTCCGGTCTCATTTGCGGGAAGAACAATACTTCTTGAATAGAGGCATTGTTTGTCAAGAACATCATTAAACGATCCATTCCTATACCTAATCCTGACGTAGGTGGCATTCCGTATTCTAATGCTCTCAAGAAATCTTCATCAATAATTCCTGTTGCTTCATCATCTCCTTTTTCAGCTAAACGCATTTGGTCTTCAAAACGCGCTCTTTGATCAATTGGGTCATTTAATTCAGAATATGCATTGGCAACCTCTTTACCACAAACCATTAATTCAAAGCGCTCTGTTAACTCCGGATTGTCACGGTGCTCTTTACAAAGTGGAGACATTTCCTTTGGGTAATCAGTAATAAATGTTGGCTGAATATAATTTCCTTCGCATTTTGCTCCAAAAATCTCATCAATTAATTTTCCTTTACCCATTGTTGCATCTACTTCGATACCCATTCCTTTTGCAGCATCAAACAATTCTGCTTCTGTTTTACCAGAGATATCAAAACCTGTAAAATGCTTGATAGAGTCAGTCATTGTTACACGAGCATAAGGTGCTTTAAAGTTAATTTTATTCTCACCAAAAATCGCTTCACTAGTCCCATTAACACTCACAGCGCAATGTTCTAATAAATTTTCAGTAAATTCCATCATCCAATTGTAGTCTTTGTAGGCTACATATATTTCCATGGCAGTAAATTCAGGATTGTGCGTTCTATCCATTCCTTCATTTCTAAAGTTTTTAGAGAACTCATAAACACCATCAAACCCACCTACAATTAATCTTTTTAAGTACAATTCATTCGCGATACGCATATACAACGGCATATCAAGTGAGTTATGGTGAGTAATAAACGGTCTTGCCGCAGCACCACCAGGAATCGATTGTAAAACCGGAGTTTCAACTTCTAGATATCCTGCATCATTAAAGAAACCACGCATGGCGTTGAACAACTTTGTTCTTTTAATAAATGTTTCCTTTACGTTTTGGTTTACCGTTAAATCCACATAACGCATTCTGTAACGCAACTCAGCGTCATTAAAAGCATCGTGCACTTTTCCGTCTTCATCTACCTTGGGTAAAGGCAACGGACGTAATGTTTTACTTAAAAAAGTAAATTGATCTACACGTATACATTGTGCACCTACTTTTGTAGTAAACAATTCCCCTTCGATACCTATAAAATCACCTAAATCGGTTAATTTTTTAAATACTTGGTTGTACAACGTTTTATCATCACCTTCACAAAGTACATCGCGATTCACATACAATTGAATACGGCCTTCGCTATCTTGAAGCTCAGCAAAACAAGCTTTTCCTTGATCACGCACACTCATCAAACGTCCGGCTACAATAACCTTCTTACCTTCTTCAAAGCTTTCTTTTATCTGTTTCGAAGTATGATTTACAGGAAAAAGGTTAGCAGGATAAGGATTGATTCCTAAGTTGCGTAAGTTTTGTAGTTTTTCTCTACGGATGATTTCTTGTTCTGATAATGCCATTTTACTCTAATTTTAAGAGCGCAAAGATAGTCTTTATGTGTTAAAATAACAAAGTGAACAATTGCTAAAATAATGTATCGATAAAGTAGCATTACAGGAGCACAACTATTCCGTTTTCAATAGCAATCTCTCCCGCTTTCCGCTTTATCCACGCCAAAAAAAGGCGCGGGATACCGCATACAATCGGGGCTAGGCCTGAACGAACTGCTATCTGTAAGAATATTTTGTTAAAAAACAACAAGCATTATAAAAGTCTTGTATATTTAAACCTTAAAAAACAAACTTAAAACATGAGAAAAATTTTCCTTTTATTATTTGCACTATCCTTGTTCACAAGTTGTGAGATAACTGAAACGGTACATATCAATCCCGATAATTCAGGAACAATTGAGTACGACAGTCACAGAAACGAAAATAGTTATATGCAAATTGCAAAAGAAGAGTACTCCAAAGAAACTATTTTTAAAGATACCACTTATGTTTTTCAAGGATATATAGATAAATACAACGCTAATTTTATTAAATACACACCACAAGAGCAAGAGCTTTTTAATAGGTTCAAAAATGTAAAAGTACACATCAAGAAAAGTGCTTTTGATAAAGAATTCAGAAATACTATTACACAAGAATTTAGTAATGTCGAGGACATTGCCGATTTGACTAAAACAGAACACTATGTTGATGATATTATCCATAATTATGCTTTAACTGCCGAAGAACATTACTACAACATCCGTTTTACATTAAAAGACAATACGTTCAACCGAATTGTAACTATTACTGACGAAGCAATTTATAAAACCGAAAAAGAAAAATTACAGAACTTCAAAAAACAGTTAGCCAACTTTAATTTAGTTCAGAGTTACATTATAAAGTATCATTTTCCTCGAAAAATAAAAACCGTTTCAAATCCCAATGCCGTTATTAGTGCTGATAAGAAATCATTAGAATTAAATCTAAAAATAATTGATTTCCTGGAAAATCCCACAAGTACAAATCTTGAAGTAACCTTAGAGTAATCCAAAGAACCAACCAATCGTTTCAACTAGAGTTTGTATCTTTGTAAAAAAAGATGAAGAAATTCTATCCTCTATTACTATTAATTTTTGTTTTTACAAGTTGTACAATTAAAGAGAAAATGGTCTTAAATGAAGACGGATCAGGCACGTTTTCTTATGGATTTGATGTTTCTGCTTTGATGAGAATGGGTAAATCTACTGACTCTACTAAAGTCCCTAAAGTAATGGATTCTACTTTTACTTTTAAAGAACTCCTTGCTCCAATGAAAGACAGTATTGCTCAATTATCGGATGTTGAGCAAGCACAATTCAAATTGTTAGAGAATTTTCGAATCAGAATGAAAATCGATGAAATCGATAAGGAATTTAGCTATGATATGGCCTTTGATTTCCCTGTAACAGATAGTTTGTCTAATATGGTTTCACCCACTAAAGCAGCTTCTTTATTAGCATTGACTGATAAAAAAACAGCTTCAAAAAAAGTCTCAGCAGAAAAAGAAAAGAGTAATAGTAGCTTTAGTTACGACGGAAAGTATTTTATTAAAACTGTAACTTTAAATAAAGAACTTAAAAAATCTAAAAACAAAGAAAAAGTAAAACCTAAAAAAAATAAAGACGAAGAACCAGAGGATGATTTGTCTAAAAAATTAGATGATTTATTTAAACAATGCAAATACACTATAGAATACCACTTCCCTAAAAAAATAAAATCACTTTCTTTAGATGGTGCAACGATAGCAGAGGATAAAAAAAGTTTTGTTTTGGATATTCCAATGGAAAACTTACAAGAAAACATGGATTTAAGCTTTAAAGTAGAATTTGAATAAAATGAATAAAAAAATACAGCTTCAGGATCTTGGAAATAAAGATTACCAAGCAACTTGGGAATACCAAGAAGAATTATTTAAAGGTATTGTAGATATCAAAATAAGAAACCGCAGAGAAGAACTAGAACTAGAAACTCCTAATTACTTTCTTTTTGTAGAACATCCACATGTATACACTTTAGGAAAAAGCGGCGATTTAAGTAACTTACTTTTATCTGAAAAGCAACTAGCTGAAAAAGGAGCTACTTTTCATAAAATAAACCGTGGAGGAGATATTACCTATCACGGACCAGGACAAATTGTAGGGTATCCTATTTTAGATTTAGAGAACTTCTTTACTGATATTCATAAATACCTGCGTTTCCTTGAAGAGTCAATTATTTTAACCTTGCAAGAATATGGATTAGAATGCGGTCGTAGCGAAGGTGAAACAGGTGTCTGGTTAGGCGTAGGAACACCATTTGCTAGAAAAATATGTGCTCTAGGTGTTCGTGCTTCACGCTGGGTTACTATGCACGGTTTTGCTTTGAATGTAAATGCTGACTTAGGTTATTTTGACAATATCATACCCTGCGGAATTCGCGGAAAAGCAGTAACCTCATTAAACGTAGAGTTAGGTATCGAAAAAGTAGACGAAGAAGAAATAAAAATGAAAATCAGAAATCATTTCTCTAAACTTTTTGAAAGCGAATTTATATAATAAGATAGATTATAAACTAAAAAAATAGATTGCGACGGAAACGTTTCAATCTATTTTTTTTTGTGAAAATCTTAAATTTCAACTAAATAATTTCTAAAATTATTACAATAAAGACCAACCTAATTTATATCAAATCAAGAACTGTTTAAATACAATACTTGTTCTACAATCCGTTTGAATTGATAATTGGACTACTGTGTAAATTGTATTGGTAAATAAAAACTTTAAATCCTGTATTACATAATATTATTATGCTTAAAATAGGATTAAAAAATCAGTTTAAAACTCTTAATTTAATATTATAATTTAACAGGTAACGACTATTTCATAACTTAATAATATAAGTTAGTTAACAATAACTTAACATTAAAACCTCGTCAGCAAGTGAAAACACAAGCCTTTTGCTAAAAACATAATTTCATTTTAATTCAGTTTTATTATAAAAAAATAATTTTTAAATTCTTTTTTAACCTTTTTAACGTTTAATATTTACACGAATGTTAAACTTCATTTTTTAACACCTACCTGGGGAGTAAAATTCAACGTTTTATTGTGATTTTTGTATTCAAATTAATTCAAAAATCAGAATAATGAGATTAAAATTCAAATGGATTTATGCGCTTTTGATGGCGTTATCTATTCAGTTTGCTTTTGCACAAGAGCAAACAATTAAGGGTGTTGTTTCGGATGCTATAGGGTCTATACCTGGAGTTAATGTACTCGTAAAAGGAACAAAAAAAAGTGCACAAACAGACTTTGACGGTGGTTATGTTATTAAAGCAAAACCAGGTGATGTAATTGTATTTTCATTTGTTGGAATGCAAGATTTCACTGCTACTGTAGGAACTTCTTCAACTATCAATGTAAAAATGAAAGAGGAAGGTAAAGTTCTAGAAGAAGTAGTAATATTAGGATATGTATCCAGAGGTAAAAATGAGGTTACTGGTAGTGTAAAACAATTATCAGGAGAGAGTCTTAAAGGCGTACCGGTAGTATCTGTGGATCAAGCTTTACAAGGTAAAGTTGCTGGTTTGCAAATCTCTCAATCTTCTGGAACTCCAGGATCAGTTCAAGACATTCGTATTAGAGGTGTAGGTTCAGTATCTGCAAGTAACCAACCTTTATACGTAATTGATGGTGTACCCGTTATCAACGATGCTTTTGCAGCTAGTGATAATGTTTCTACTTTATCACCTTTAGCATCAATTAACAGTAATGATATTGAAAGTATGACTGTTTTAAAAGATGCTTCTGCAACTTCTGCCTATGGTGCAAGAGGTTCAAATGGTGTAATTATCATTACTACTAAAAAAGGAAAATCAGGTAAGACAGCTTTCAGTTTGAATACCTCTATTGGTTTTCAAAATAATGCCGTAAAAGGGCAAACTCCTTTGAGTGGAGCTCAAAGAAAAGAATTGTACCTAGACGCTGTTTACAACACTTATGGTACCACTAATGGTTTTGATAGAAGCGGTACAGAAAGCTATTTACTAGGAACTCCAGCTGGACTTGCAATTGACGATAACTTTGCGGGATTACAATATTGGGATGGTAAAGAAGGAAACTGGTCTAATGCTTTAAAAAATAAAGATGCCATTGTAAGGTCTTTTGACATTGCTGCTAGTGGAGGTGATGAAAAATCAACATTCAACGTGTCTTTAGGTTATAATAAAACAGAAGGAACTGTTATTGGATCAGATTTTAAACGCCTTACTGCAAAAATTGGTATGACTAGAAATTTGACTGATAAATTAAAATTTTCAACAAACAATAGCTTTGCAGACTCTAAACAAGCTGGTGTTCTTGAAGGTGGTGGTTTTTTCTCTAATCCGCACTTAGCACGTTATTTCATGAATCCATGGGTTAATCCATACAATGCAGATGGTTCTTTAAATATTAATGACATTAAAGATTACACTGGTGTACCAAATACACTATACGTAGTTAAAAATAATATCATCGAAAATGATTTGGCGAGAATCATCTCAAACAATACTTTAGAATGGAAAATTTCAGATAGATTCAAATATAAATCAGTTTTTGGAATTGACTATAACCTAGCTACTTATCACCAATACGACAATCCTATTCATGGAGATGGCGCAAGTGTTAATGGAGATGCACAACAACAAGTTTCTCGTAATTTAAATTTAGTTGCTCAAAATTCTTTGAACTACAACTATAGATATAAATTACACAGTTTTGATGCTACAGCTTTATTTGAATATCAAAAAAATACGTACAATGAATTAGCAGCTTATGGTGAAAACTTTGCTTCTGAAGGATTAAATTATGTTGACAATGTAGTTAGAAACATCAGTGTTAACGGTAGGTATGACGATTGGTTAAACGTATCATACTTGGCTTTATTAAACTACAACTACAACGGGAAATATGTACTTGACTTTACGTATAGAAAAGAAGGTTCTTCTCGTTTTGCTCCTGGAAAACGTTTTGGTAATTTCTGGTCTGTGGGTACTGCATGGAATTTACATAAAGAAGAATTCTTAGCAAATACTATTTTCAGTGAATTGAAATTAAGAGGATCTGTTGGATCTTCTGGTAATAATGCAATTGACTTGAATCAATACCAAACATTGTTTTCATACAATACTAACTATGCTGGTGACCCTACTATCTACCCGTCTTCATACGGAAATCTAGATTTACAATGGGAAAAAAACAGAACAATTGATTTAGGAGTTGATTTTGCTATTTTAAACAATCGCATATCTGGTAGTTTAGGTGTTTACAACAAAAAAACATCTGATTTACTACAGGATGTACCCTTATCAAGAACAAGTGGTTTTAGTTCAGTTTCATCTAACGTAGGGGAAATTATAAATAAAGGTATTGAAGCTGATTTAAGCTTCTCATTAATTCAAACAAAAAACTTTAATTGGTCAGTTTCTACAAACTATGCCTTAAATGATAATGAAGTAACTAAGCTTGCAAAAGATCCTGCAGGAAACGATATCAATATTGCTACAGGAACTAAAATCACTAAAGTTGGTGAAGCGGTAGGAACTTGGAATATGAGAAAATGGGCTGGGGTAAACCCTGACAATGGATTACCGTTATGGTATGTAAATGGTGTTGATGGAGACGTTACTAGCTCTTATAACGAAGCAAAAGTTGCTATTCAAGGAAAAGCATTACCTACATATTCAGGTGGTATTAGTACCCATTTAGATTACAAAGGAGTGTTTTTTGACGGAAGCATTTATTTTGCTGGTGGAAATAAAGTTTTTGAAGACTGGGCTAGCTATACACAGAGCACTGGAACAAGAGCTACTGTTAATTATAATGGTGTAGATGTATTACTAAATAGATGGCAAAATCCTGGAGATATTACAGATGTTCCTAAAATGGACTTAACATCAACTAGTAATAATGCTGCATCCACTTCAACTCGTTTTTTATACGATGGAGATTACATCCGTATTAAAGATTTAGTACTTGGATATTCTTTCGATAAAGAGTTAACACAAAGGTTTAGTTTAGACGGACTAACATTATCTATTAGAGGAACCAATTTATTCACTTTTGTAAAAGACAGTCGTTTAAAATACGATCCCGAAGTAAGAGCAGACGGTTTCACTCGTTTGTCTACGCCTCCAGTTAAGTCGGTAACTTTTGCCATGAATTTTAAATTTTAAAACAATGAAAATAATAACAAAAAGCGTGATTGCATTGTCATTACTGTTCGCAGTAGTTTCATGTGATGATAAAGATTTAGACCCAACATTAAGTGTAAATAAAGAGGTCGTAACAATTACATCCGTAAATGATTTAAGATTAATTCTTTCTGGAGCTTATAATAGAATGACTGATAAATTTTATTATGGTCGTGATATATTAATTTTTGGTGATGTTCGCTCAGATAACGCTTATTCAAATGGTAACTCAGGACGTTTTGTAACTCCTGGATCAATGGACATGGTAGATTCTGACGCTTACGCTAGAGATACTTTCACTCAAATTTATACTGTAGTAGCAAGTTGTAACATTGTTATAAATGCTACTCTTGTAGGAACTACTGATGAAGAAACTAATCAAATTAACTATTACAAAGGACAAGCATTGACATTAAGAGCATTAGCTCATTATGACTTACTTCGTCTTTATGGTCAACAAAATGTTAATGGCGGAGGTTTATCTGCAAATGGAATTGCCTACATAACAGAATTTAAAAGCGAAAATTTAAGCCCAGTAAGAAATACTGTAGGTGAAGTTAAAGATTTTATCTATGCTGATTTAGACCAAGCATTATCTTTAATGAGTACTGATTTAGACGGTTCTAAAGAAACCATAACTACTCCAGCTGTAAATGCTATTAAGGCGAGAGTAGCACTTTACTTTGAAGATTGGACCATTGCTAAAGATGCATCTAACACTGCAATGACTGAAGCTACTGCAAAAGGAACACGTATTGCTCTAACAAGTGAATTTGTTGCTACATACACTACACCTACTCCGGTAAACTCAATATTTGAATTGGCTTTTAGAGATAATGACAATGAATCAATTGATGGTTTATATAATATCTTTGCTGAAACTACTTATGGAGATATTGTTGTTTTAGATAATTTCAAAAATCAATTTAGCACAACAGATGTAAGAGGCGGGAGCTCAATGCTAGCTGTTGATTCTAAAAACAGATTAAGAAACGTGGGTAAATTTATCGCTTTCGAATCAAATGTGCCTTTAATTCGTTTTGAAGAAATGGTATTAGTAAATGCTGAAGCTTCCTTCATGATTGATAATTCTGATGCAACAGTTTTAACTTCGATTAACTCAATTGCCACAAATAGAGGTGCTGCTGCTTATACTAGCGTTACACTTAACGACATCTTAAATGAGCGTCGTAAAGAATTAGCTTTTGAAGGATTTAGATTTGATGATATCGCAAGAACAAAACAAAACATGCCAGTTGCAGATGTTTTAAAGCAAACTTATGACGACAAAGGTACAATTGTCTTTGGAAGTTATAGATACGCTTTCCCAATCCCATTAGTAGAAACTAATGCTAATGCAAACACAAAACAAAACGCAGGTTACTAATTTAAAAAGTAATTTTGTTTTAAATACAAAGAGAGGATGCACCATTGTATCCTCTCTTTTTTTTGTTATATCTAATTTTTATTATTCGAATAAAAAAGCCAATCAACAAACAATTAAAACCATCTTCTTCGTTTAAATAAAAACACACCTACAGTAGATAGTAAAAATGAAGCTAACACTAATATCCATAACCCCATTGGATTGTCCTGCAAAGAATTAGGCACATTCATACCATAAAAACTCGCAATAACTGTAGGGATCATAAGTATGATAGAAATAGACGTCATTTGTTTCATAATATTATTCATATTATTAGAAATCACAGACGCATAAGCATCCATAGTACCTGTTAATATATCACTATAAATATTAGTTGTTTCTTGAGCCTGACGCAATTCAATCTCAACATCCTCTAATAAATCTGAGTCGTAATTTGCTCGTTGTGACTTAATGTTTTTTATTCGATGCAACAAAATATCATTGCCTTTCAAAGAAGTCATAAAGAAAACCAAGCACTTTTCTATTTGTAATAACGCTTGCAATTCTTCATTTTTTATGGATTTCTCCAAATTATCTTCGGCTAGTCTAATTTTTTGATTAACCTGTTTTAAGTATTTTAAATACCAAACGCTAGACGATAACAACAACCGTAATACTAGGTCGAAATTATCTTTTGAATCAATGTGTTTTCTTTGAGTATACTTTACAAAGTCAGTAAGCATTTCTGTTTGATGAAAGCTGATAGTAACGCATACTTCATCTTTAAAAACAACTCCAACAGGAATGGTATGAAAAGGAAGTTTTACGTCTTTACTTTTAACTGGAATACGCATAATAATAAGCGTCCAGCCATTTTCTACCTCAATACGAGGTCTTTCATCTATATCTTCAATGTCATTATAAAAAGCCTCTGGAATTTGCAGTTCCTCCAGTAAATATCTTTTTTCGTCTTGGGACGGACATTCTATGTTTATCCAACAGTTAGGAAACCATTTTTCAACTGCTATTAATCCGTTATTGTTTTGGTAAAAAGCTCTCATTTCAAAATTCTATAGATTAGTATAGCCTCTTGAAATTGATCAAGGGCTATAATTAGTTTAACATTTCCGAATAATAATCGTCCATTATACAGTTGTATTTTTAAGTGTTGCAAAAGTATTCTTTATTTCGAAACAGACTTTAGTTAACCTAAAAATTAAGTTTTTTTTAATATAAAAAAAACCTACTCGTTATGTGAGTAGGTTTGTCTTTAATCTTATTTTTTAGCCATTTTCATTTCTCTAGCCAAAAGTGTGTTTTTCATTAGCATTGCAATGGTCATGGGCCCTACACCTCCAGGAACAGGTGTTATAAAACTTGCTTTTTTACTAACATTTTCAAAATCAACATCCCCTGTAATAACGTATCCTTTTTCTTTACTTTCATCAGCAACACGAGTAATTCCCACGTCAATAACTACTGCTCCATCTTTTACCATTTCGGCTTTAAGATAATTTGGCACTCCTAAAGCTGTAATAATAATATCAGCTTGTGTCGTGATTTGCGCAATATTCTTAGTATAACTATGCGTCAAAGTAACTGTAGAGTTTCCAGGAAATCCTTTTCTACCCATTAAAATACTCATAGGACGCCCTACAATATGGCTTCGCCCAATAACCACAGTGTGCTTCCCTTGTGTTTCTACACCGTAACGTTCTAATAATTCTAAAATCCCAAAAGGAGTAGCAGGAATAAAAGTACTCATATCTAAAGCCATTTTTCCAAAATTTTCAGGGTGAAACCCATCAACATCTTTACTTGGATCTACAGCCATTAGTACCTTTTGCTCATCAATTTGTACTGGAAGTGGCAACTGAACGATAAAACCATCAATGTTTTCATCCTCATTCAATTCCTTAATCTTCTTCAACAGTTCTGTTTCAGAGGTTGTGCTTGGCAGTTTTACTAAAGTAGACTCAAAGCCTACTCTTTCACATGCTTTCACTTTACTTCCTACATAAGTTAAACTTGCGCCATCATTACCTACGATAACTGCTGCAAGGTGAGGTACTTTCTCCCCATTTTTAATCATTTTTTGAACTTCAATTGCAATTTCGCCCTTGATGTCTTCTGCTGTTTTTTTTCCGTCTAATAGTTGCATTTCAATTTAGTTTAAAGTCTTAAAGTTATTTTAAAAGCCCTTCCTCACAAGCACTAAAAAAATTTAAAACCATATAGTTGTTGTTCAAATTTATAGCAAAAATTTAAGGTTTAAAATTTCATGTAGAAATCTTAAACCTTAAAAAATATTATTTCGGCATTCCGCCTGGCATCCCTTTCATGCCGCCCATCATCTTCATTAAATTCTTACCTCCTGGTCCTTGCATCATTTTCATCATCTTGCTCATTTGCTCAAACTGTTTCATCAACTGATTAACTTGCTCGATTTTTGTCCCAGAACCTTTTGAAATTCTCGCTTTCCTTTTCACATCAATAAGCGAAGGCTTGCTTCTTTCTGCTGGAGTCATCGAGTGGATAATTGCTTCAATGTGTTTGAAAGCATCATCTTCTATTTCTACATCTTTCATGGCTTTAGAAGCACCTGGTATCATTCCAACCAAGTCTTTCATATTACCCATTTTTTTCACTTGTTGAATTTGTGATAAGAAATCATCAAAACCAAATTCGTTTTTAGCAATTTTCTTTTGAATCTTTCTTGCCTCGTCTTCGTCAAATTGCTCTTGTGCTCTTTCAACTAAAGACACCACATCTCCCATTCCCAGGATACGTTCAGCCATACGTACAGGATAGAATACATCAATAGCATCCATTTTTTCACCCGTACCTACGAATTTAATTGGTTTATTAACTACTGTTTTGATCGAAAGCGCTGCTCCACCACGTGTATCACCATCTAATTTAGTCAAGATTACTCCGTCAAAATTCAAAATATCGTTGAACGCTTTTGCTGTATTTACCGCATCTTGACCTGTCATAGCATCCACAACAAATAAAGTTTCTTGTGGTTGTATTGCTTTGTGAACAAGTGCAATCTCGTCCATCATTTGTTTATCTACTGCTAAACGACCTGCTGTATCGACAATAACAACATTAAAACCATTTGCTTTTGCGTGTTTGATTGCATTTTGAGCAATTTCAACTGGATTTTTATTCTCTGGTTCTGAATAAACTTCAACACCTATAGAATCTCCTACAACGTATAACTGCTGGATAGCCGCCGGACGATAAATATCACAAGCAACTAAAAGTGGTTTCTTAGCTTTTTTTGTCTGAAGGTAATTAGCTAATTTCCCAGAAAAAGTTGTCTTACCTGATCCTTGTAAACCCGACATCAAGATAACAGTAGGTGTACCAGAAAGGTTAATTCCCGCAACATCACCACCCATCAACTCTGTTAATTCATCTTTTACAAGCTTCACTAACAATTGCCCCGGTTGCAAAGTAGTCAATACGTCTTGTCCAATTGCTTTTTCTTTCACTCTTGTAGTAAAATCTTTGGCAATTTTAAAATTCACATCGGCGTCAAGTAAGGCGCGACGTACTTCTTTCAAAGTTTCGGCTACGTTTACTTCAGTTATTTTTCCGTGCCCTTTTAATATATGAAAGGCTTTATCTAGTTTATCGCTTAAATTATCGAACATGTAATTGTTGTTTTAGGAATTGCAAATATAATACAAACTTCTGTAGGTACAAAGAGTCAAAGTAGCAAAGAAACAAAGTTTTACCCACTTAAATTCTCTTAAAAACAAGCTTAAATAATAATTGACTGACTATCCAAACCAAAAAAAGGCTAGACGAATCTAACCTTTTCAAAAATAAAAATAAAAAACACTGAAACTAACTCAATCGTAATATGTTCCTATTAATCAAAATAGGTTTCCATAATTTATAACTAAAGCCTATTATTGCTAAGTTTATGATTAACAATCCTAACATCTGGAATAACTCTCCAATTTCATTAGGTTCTAGAAACAAATGAAATAAGAATATATTAATGGTTACAGGTAACGCCACTATTGCCCCCAATAAAGAGAAAAACTGACTTATTAATAATACCCCAGCTAGGATTTCTACAAAACCTAAAAATTCCCAGAAGTAATTAGTTTGTTTCATCCCGAAAACGTAATTTTTAATCTTTAGGATCTCGGTATTAGGAGCTACTTCTTCTCCTTTCTTTACAGTCTCAATAATTTCGGTAGGTGATGGAGCTGGTTTATCAAATTTCTTGATTCCTCCAAAAATCATCATCCCTCCTAATATCAGGCTAAATAGTACTTTAAGTACAGGTAGTATCTTTTTCATAATTTTAATTTAAAATTGCATATTCTAAAATAGGATTTCCTCTTTCTCCAGCATCATTGGTCATGCTTAGAAATTTTATTTTATAATAATTATCAGCAGCATCTTTTACCACATAAAAACGATCTGTTTTAATACTTGGTAAAGTTCCCGGTCCGCCACCGCTCCTCCAACTAGAACCAATTACTCTTTGATCAGTACTTGAAAAAACAAAATTATCTTCAACTACATTTGCTTTGGCGAAAGCCAAATAAGATCCCCCATCAGCTTCTAGCACTTGGTACACTTTTGTACCTCCATTGGTATTTGAAACAATAAAATCAGAATAACCATAAGTCACTTCTGAACCAAAGTTCACATAATTTGTAAAAATGGTAAAGTTCAAATCCCATTTTGTTTTTAATGGCTCAACTGCAACATTTTTTTCAGTAATTAAACTAAAAAATGAAAAATTGAAATTCGCATCTTTAGCAATTATTTTTTCTTCAAAAGTTGTAGCTGTTAAATCTGCATACTGAATTTTATAACCTGTACCGTTTCTTAAAATTCTAACTTTTTTCCAACCTCTTGCAATCCCATCAACACTAACAGAACCTACAACTGGAGTTTCTGTTGAAACTGCGTATCCTAGATTAACTAAATACACTTTATTGTCAGCTTCTGTAGCTGAAATTTCAGCAATAGCAGTTCCAAGTCCTGCTCCATCTCCTTGTAAAACTCCTGTCGGGTTGTCTACATATCCGTTTGAAGAAGCGGTAGTTCCTGCCCCTACTGTTACTGCACTGTTTATTTCTTGTGGCAAACTAATATCTGAAGTAGCTAGTTGTTTTACGGCCATTTTAAGGGCACCATTAATGACTACTCTAAAATCAGAACCGCTTGAAAACCCGAAATCCCATGATGCTCTATCAACAACATCCATTTTTGCTGTGCTTAAATCTAAATAAACTTGATTGGGTTCGTTAGGACCGCCCACATTGGGTTGTAAAGTCTCCCCAACGGTAGCTATCTCGATAGGGTCTGCTTCATTATTTGAGCACGAAGCAAGTGTTAATAAGGCGAATGTCAAAGAAAAAATTGTCTTTTTCATAGTATTAAAATATATATTAAAAATTAAAGTTATACGTAAATTTGATAAAATAAGAGCGCCCATAAGCAAGCATTACATTAGAGGATGTTGCATGACCAGCTGCTAAATTTGCACCTGACTGATTAACATTACCAACATTAAATAAATTTCTAGATCCTATGATGGTGACTATTTTTTCATTGAAAAAACTTTTTTGAATAGAGACGTCCAACCAGTTGCTGTCATCAATTTCAGACACCACGTACGCTGAATTACCTTCTATAAACTGTTGCGTTTTTCCGTTATATTTATAATATGTCGCTACAGTAGTTTTCCATTTTGGAATTGTGTAAGAAAGGCTACTATTGATATTAAATGAATATAAAAAACGATCATCTGAACTATAAACTTGATTGTCTATTTCCTGTGAGATCCCAATAAAAGAAGCGCCTACATTAAAATTGAAACCTCCTTTTTTAAACTGATTCATCGTTGAAACATTCCACATTTTATACGTACTGATATTAATGTATTGGTACATCGGATTGCCAGTGTCTTCATTAAAGCCAATTAATGCCATATCAATTCGATCCTTAACATTTAAAAAACTAGCAGTTACTGTATTTGAAAGTTGTACACCTGAATACAAATTAGTAGTTTTCTTAAGACTCGTTTCATAAGAAGTACTTTGCTCAGGAACTAGACTCTCGTTACCTGTAAAGAAATGACCGTCAAAAATTTGTTTGGAATACAGCTCGTTAAAAGTAGGTGTGCGAAATGATTTCCCGTAAGACATTCGAAAATCAATTCCTTTTTCAAAAGAATAGCGCAATCCTAATGAAGATGCATATTGATTTTCAAATTGTGATTGAGATGAAATTCGAATACCTGGTCGTATAGCCATTTTTTCAAAAATATTGATCTCTGAAGAGACAAAGAAATCATAATTATTTAGTCTTTTTCGAATAGGAACAATGCTATTATTTGCTTCTTGTATCAGTGAAAAGCCATTGTTATTAACTATTTCATAACCTAATTGTAGATCAATAATTTTACTATTGAAAATATTACTTAATGTTCCCGTAGAATACAATACTTCCATGGATTGATCTTTAATACTACTATTATCCGCTTCCGTTTGAGAAAATAAATAATACTTAAAATCAGCAACTTCTCTTTGTTGTTTTTGATGAGAGAGTGACACGTTATAATTCAATTTAGAAAATATTTTCCCTGTAGCATTCACATTATGAAAATACCTATTTGTCATATACCTTTTATCATTCGTATACCGATAGGATCCCAATTGAGCATTGTATCCTGATTGTACGGTGCTATTGTAATACGCTACTGTTTCGTCTAAAAATTCAAATTTGTAAAAAATTCTGAAAGCATCTTTTTTATATGCAACAAGTGCTGTTCCATTCAATTGTTCTTTAGGAAGCCAACTGTATCCACGGTTAAAATCAGTCTCAGAATAATCTTTACCTTTTTTATTGTCTAAAAATCCCTGAAAATCATTCCGATTAAGTGCAGCACTTGCAAACCAATATTTATCAATAGAATGATTTATACTTAATGATTGTATGTGCCTGCCTTTATCAAATAAAGCAAATTCATTCCCTACAGTTTCTTCCTGAACAGCTGCAGATATATTCCATTTGTTAATTGCTGATTTCTTGGTTATAATATTCAATACACCGCTTACTGCATTTGCCCCATAGGCAACTCCCATTGAACCCTCGACAATCTCTATTTGCTCCACATCATTCAAATTTATTTGTGATAAATCAGTATTATTTCCTAAACCGGCCTCGCTTACAAGAGGTACATTATCAATCAAAATTTTAAAATATTGTGCATCTAAACCAAATAATGAAACAGTAGATCGTCCATCAGTTCCGCTTGGTGTTACGGTAATGTTTAAATACTGATTTAAAACATCTGATAAATTAGTTGCCGCTAATTGCTTGATGTCTTCTTTTGAAATAACACGAACATTAAAAACTGCCTTTTTTATTGATTGTGGTTCAAATTGACCAGTAACTACGACCTCAGATAATTTCTCTATTGACGAGATACTATCCCTGACTTGACCGAAAGTTGTTCCATATAAAAAGAGAGTCACAAATAAAGTTATTTTTAATTTCATTATTTTTATTTAATCTTAATAAGACCGCAAATGTATATATTATTTTTATTTATTCTAAATAAATATAATATATTTGTAAAAAAATTTAATTAAATAATTCTAAAAATTATGATTACTAAAAAGCTACTCCTTGCAGCAACCATCTCTTTAAACTGTTTAATAAGTCACAGTCAAAATGATAAAAAACAAAAAGACATACAATCAATAAAAGCTATGTGTGGTTGTTATGAGGTGAAATTTAATTTTGCAGAAACCTTCCAATATTCAAAAGATACTGCCAATTATAAACCCTCAAAAACTAAGCACGATTATGGTTTAGAATGGGTAGAATTAGTCGAGGAAACACCAAACAAGTTAATGCTACAGCACCTATTAATTGTAAGTGATGACATGATTATAAAACACTGGAGGCAAGATTGGTTGTTCCAGAATACAGATTTATACAGCTACAATAAAGAGAACAATTGGAAATACATAAAATTACCAAAAGAGCAAGTAAAAGGACAATGGACTCAAAAAGTATTTCAAGTAGACGATAGTCCAAGATATGAAGGAACCGCAAGTTGGGTTCATATTGACGGTAAAGATTACTGGAAGAATACTACCGATGCGCCGTTACCAAGAAGAGAATATACTAAACGTGATGATTACAACATCTTAAAAAGAAGAAACATTCATGAAATTACAGCTACGGGATGGTTACACGAACAAGATAATGATAAAATAGTACGTAATGAAAATGGAAAAGATGTAGTACTAGCTCAAGAAAAAGGGATTGATACGTATACAAAAGTAACAGATGCTAAATGTATTGCGGCGCAAAACTGGTGGAAAGAGAATAACGATTTATGGAAGAATGTTAGAACTAAATGGCAAACTGTTTTTGCAGAAAACAAAGATCTTACCTTAGAGAAAAAAGTTTCTAACAAACCCCTTTACGCCCATTTATTTGATTTAAAACCTACCGCTACTAAAGCAGAAACTGATGCCATCATTGACAGTTTTATTGCAGATAAATAATCATTACAACTGAGTTAGTTACTAAAACACCCGATAATCTTGTAATTATCGGGTGTTTTTATATATTATTATCAAGTATTAAAACTGGAAATAAATAAATGGTTGTGGCCCACTTGTAGAGGTTGCATACACCACCCAAAATGTCATAGCTAATGCAAAAGCTTTAAATACAATAGGCATTTTATCAAAGATTGATTTATTGAATTCGACTATTCTTGCAGGAAGAAAATGCCAAGCAAAACCAAAAAGCATTACAATAAATACGTTTTCATATCCTTGAGCAATAACCCACCACTGTGATGGATCAAAAGTTACTTGCTGTATAGAATTTAATACATCTAATGCTATTGCAAAAGTCCCTGCACGGAAGAAAATCCAACAGAAAGCAACAAAATGAAAGGTGATTAAAACAGAAATCACATGAAAAAACCCCTTATTAATTGTCCACTTTGCTCCTTTTTTATCAGGAAAATATTCGGCAAAAACTTTATTGACTGCCAAAGCCAAACCATGCAAAGCACCCCAAACAATAAAACGAACGCTGGCACCATGCCAGAAACCGCCTAACAACATTGTGGTCATCATATTGACATTGGTATACATTGTCTTTTCTGAATTTTTAGAAAAAACTATTGTCAGGATAAAGACAATTGCAGCTACAATACCTATAATTAATGGAATAGGTGAAACAGCAAATTGTAAAAACCCATAAATTAATAACCCTCCAAAAAATACTGACGGGAATAAAAATCCAGCAAATGAGCCACTGCGATTCCCTCCTATTGTGATGTATAAATAATCACGCAACCATGTGGATAACGAGATGTGCCATCGTCTCCAGAATTCAGTAATAGAAGCCGACTTATAGGGCGTTACAAAGTTTGTTGACAGTTTAAAGCCCATTAACAAAGCAATACCAATGGCCATATCAGAATATCCTGAAAAGTCACAATAAATTTGTAACGTATATCCATAGGCAGCCATTAAATTTTCAAAGGCGGTATAACTCTTTGGCGCATCAAAAACACGATCAACAAAATTCAACGAGATATAATCAGAAACTACTGTTTTCTTTATCAATCCCCCTATAATCATAAACAAGGCATTATTGACGTCAGAACGAGATAGTGTTGTCTTTTTATAAATTTGCGGAATAAACTCAGATGCTCTTACAATAGGCCCTGCGACTAATTGTGGAAAGAAAGACACAAAAAACATGTAGTCAAAAAAGTTCTTTGTAGGCTCTAATTCTCTTCTATAAATATCAATAATGTAACTCATTGACTGAAAAGTATAAAACGAAATCCCAACAGGAAGAATAATATTCTGCAACGATAAATGTCCTTCAAATAGTCCATTATAACTCACAATCATAAAGTTAGCATACTTAAAATAACCTAGAAAACCCAAATTAAAAAGCACACTGACGATAATGAAAAATTTCCGGAAACGCTCGTTTGTTTCTTGGTATAAAAACTTGGCTAAAGTAAAATCTATTACTCCCGAAAAAAGTAATAATAAAAAATAAACACCACTTGACTTATAATAGAAAAATAGCGAAAAGGCAAACACATAAATATTACGATATATACGTGAACTTACTTTTGTCGTTAAAATATAAATAGGATAAAAAACTAAGAACACTCCTAGAAAGAAAGCCGTATTAAATAAAATAGGCTCTTTAGGATTGTAAACAAACCAATTCCCAATTTCATCTAGTGAAATTTGTCCATAAGTTTGCATGAACCAATTTTGTAATGCTGATAAAATATCCACTTATTATTACTTATTATAATTAAGAAATGATTTAATAATCTCGTCTGACACTAAGGTACCTTGTAATTGATATCCTGCAACGGTATAGTGCACTCTATCGGCAGCAATTATTCCGTTTTTAAAGTTTTTCTCTACTCCGTGCAAACCTCCTAGTTGGGAATACAAATCATATACTGCATATTGATTTTGAATCGCTCCTTTTTTAATTTCATCACAATAACCATCAACAATTGTATTTAATTTATGATGTGCTAAAAAGGACGGTGGCGGCGTCAAAACTAAAATTGCTGAATTAGGATTGGTCTTTTTTACATTTTTTATAAACAGTTCTAATTGGCTCATGAACTCCTCATTGGTAAATTTCCCGTAAGACTCATTAGTACCAAAAGAAACAACTATTAAATCAGGTTGTAATCCTTTTAATTGCTCAAAAAACAAAGGATATTTATTGTAATCAGAAAATTTAGCTCCGTTAACTCCTAGGTTATGGTATAGTATACCAGGTTTGTCATTTTCTAACACAACACCGCTTAATACATAATCTGATTGTTCTTTATTAGGTAACAAATATATTTTACGCAAAGCTTCATCAGAGTGGTAATAATGGTAATTATTAGTAGCTAATAAATCTAACGGTTTAAAATAAGACTCTGAAACTGACACTTCCTTAGTTTCCTTAGTAGGGATTTTTAAGGTTTTACCAAAAGCGATTCGGGTTGATTTTAATCCGTTTGCTTTTTTTAATTGTGCTGTAGTGATACTATATTTCTCAGCAATTTCTGATATAGTTTCGCCTCTTTTAATCTTATGAACAATCACTTTAGGCGCAGTAGATTTTAAAATAATGGCTTCTTTAGAAGTTGCTATTTCAAATAAATCTTTATTCTCTGGTGTAATGATTTTTATAGTATTAAAATCATTTGCAGCTTCTTTAGCATTTAATTGCAATACTAATTTTTTAGAATTAGTACTTAATAAAATCCCGCTCAGTCCAATGGGATCTCCATTATCTGGGAAAATGTTTCTATAGTTTTTCCAGATTACATTTGATGAAAATCGAAAATCAGATGATCCATTGGTTTTAGCCAAATTATGCGGAAAAATAAAACCCCTACCTGCATTACCAAAATAATCTTGCAAATTCTCCCGAATCTCATTGGTCATCAAATCTGCTTGAATATGAGAATCCCCAATATGTACAATATTAATTTGACCTGAATTGTCCTTTTTTAACTGCTTTAGCTTGGCTAAAAAAGAGGCTATTTCAATACTATTCTGAATTCCATTTTCATCGTTATATGAATGAGAAACCGATTTGGTGCTAATGTTTTCGTCCATAGTTACAGTAGTGTCAGTGGTATCCTTTGTTTGCGAACAGCCTTTAAAGCTAATGAACCCAATTAAAAATAATAGATATAATTTATTGCCCATTGGTACTTTCTTGATTGTTTGTAATACTATCTGATTTGATTTTCACAGCAGTAGTATTTTGATTTATTGGATTTGCTCGCTTTCGCAAAAGCTTGTATTTTTCGTATCCTTTATCTAATTCTTGGAATAACATACCGCCAATTTTTTTAGCTCCTCTAAAATTAAAATGGGTATAATCCTTATTTGCTAAAGGCGGATCTTGCTCTACCCATTTTGCCATAGAACCATCACCTCCCATTAATTTATACAAATCGATATATGCTGATTTTGTTTTTGCGGCATACCTCTTTTGAGAATTGGTAAGTGGCACCACAGCGGAATCTGTTTTCATAACTGCATCATATTTAGACGACTTATCTGCAGTAGAAATAATTAAAATAGCCGCTCCAGGAAAACTTTTTTGCAAACGCTCAACCGTTCTAGTCATACTTTTATCATACCAACTAAAATCCAACGTTCCGTATTTTAAAACATTAGTCCCATAATGCAATACAATCAGGTCGTAACCTAACTTCTGCTGAAAAGCGTTCATTAAAGGCACATCAAATTTAGATATTGGAATTCCAGAATTTCCACGTTGCGAAAAATTATCAACGTGAACTCCCTTTCCGTTATCAAAATTCACTCCGTAAATAGGAATCGATTTTGCTTTCTTAAAAGCAATAGTAACAGCTTGTAAGTTATTTGGCGCAAGCTGAATAGTATTTAAAATCTTAGTAGGATTTAATTTTTTAATAATCGTATCGTTCTTAATTTGGTACGAAATAAAACCATTTTGATTGGCAGCACTTCCGTAGAACAACGTAGGGTTATTTAACTGAGAGGTATTTTTACCTCTTCCTGCTTGGTATTTAACCCAGGTTTTATTTATTGTATCATTTGCAAAAAACACATGACCATTTACAGCAAATGGCCTAATGGGATTTTTAACATTCAAGTACGATTGCATTTTCCAGTTTTTAGAATACTGGTGCGTTACAGAACTACGCGATGATGCTGACTCAGAAGTTATCGCAACAAAACCAACTCCTTCACCGCCAAATTTATTTTGATATTCACTACGGAAATCTTGAACGATAAAATCGCCATCAGTCATTGAATCGCCAAAATAGGCAATCCGAACTTTTCCTTTGTGGTTGGTTTCTATTTGGAATAACTTTTCATAGAACGCGCTTAAAAATTGCGTTCCATTGTAGTTTTCGTAAGATTCACCCGAAAATACAACTCCTAGGTTTGAACTACTCGCAACTTGCTGATTAAGGATAGGATTACCCAGAGAATCAGTAGCACCAGGAGTAATAGAATCACCCATTACTCCTTGTTGCTCTATATTCTTATCTGCATTTATTGCATCAATTAACATACTATCGATAAGTACGTTTTTAGTACCAGCTTCCTTTTCAGAAAAAAGTTGTTTGGGTAATACTTCTTTTATTCCTATAAAAAATAGTGTGGCTAAAAGAATAATCAAAAATGATTGAAAAAAATAACTTTTCGTTGTATTCACTTTAAAACATTAAACAGTTAAATAGTATGTAATAATTACATGCGTTCTGGAACATTGATTCCAAGTAATCTAAAAGAAGCAGCAATAATATTAGCTACTTTTTTAGAAAGTTGTACTCTAAAAACTTTTTTACTCATTTCCTCTTCTCCTAAAATAGGCACTGCTTGATAGAAAGAATTGTACTCACGAACTAAATCATAAGTAAAATTAGCTAATAAAGCAGGACTATGATTATGAGCTGCATTTTGAATCACCTCAGGGAATAACTCAATTTGTTTCAATAATTCCTTTTCTTTTTCATGAAGACTTACCATTCCTGAATTGTTAGAAAAGTCAAAATTAGCTTTACGAATGATAGACTGAATTCTTGCGTAGGTATATTGAATAAAAGGCCCTGTGTTTCCAGCAAAATCTACAGATTCTTCTGGGTTAAAAAGGATTCTCTTTTTAGGATCAACTTTTAAAATGTAATATTTTAACGCTCCTAAACCAATTGTATTGTACAAATTTGTTTTCTCTTCATCAGAGTAACTATCAAGTTTTCCTAAATCTTCAGAAATTTTTTGAGCTGTACTCGTCATTTCTTGCATTAAATCATCAGCATCTACCACTGTACCTTCACGACTTTTCATTTTTCCAGAAGGTAAATCAACCATTCCGTAGGATAAGTGATACAAGCTTGAAGCCCAATCAAAACCTAATTTTTTAAGGATTAAGAACAACACTTTAAAGTGATAATCTTGCTCATTCCCTACTGTATAAACCATTCCGCCTACATCTGCCATGTCTTTTACACGTTGAATAGCCGTTCCTATATCTTGTGTCATGTAAACCGCAGTTCCGTCAGAACGCAGTACAATTTTACGGTCTAAACCTTCATCACTCAAATCAATCCAAACTGAACCGTCAGGATCTCTTTCAAAAATACCTTTCTCCAGACCTATGTTTACTACATCTTTCCCTAATAAATACGTATTACTTTCGTAGTAATATTTATCAAAGTCAACTCCTAAATTTTTATAAGTAATAGCAAAACCATCATAAACCCATTGGTTCATTTTTGCCCACAATTCTTTTACAGCAGCATCTCCAGCTTCCCATTTTTGAAGCATTTCTTGCGCCTCAATAATAATTGGTGCTTGTTTTTTTGCTTCTTCTTCTGTTTTACCGTCACTCATTAACTGAGCAATTTGTTCTTTATAAGCTTTATCAAATGCAACATAATAGTTCCCTACTAATTTGTCCCCTTTTAAACCAGTACTTTCAGGAGTTTCTCCGTTACCAAATTTCTGCCAAGCCAACATCGACTTACAAATATGGATTCCACGGTCGTTAATAATTTGGGTTTTGTACACTTTTTTACCTGAAGCCTTAATAATTTCAGCAACAGCATAACCTAATAAGTTATTACGTACGTGACCTAAATGCAAGGGTTTATTGGTATTTGGCGAAGAATACTCCACCATAATCGCTTTGTCATCTGGATTAGGAGTAACAAAACCATACTTTGATTCGTCTTTGATTCCGTTGAAAAAATTCAGATAATAAGCATCTGATATCACTATGTTTAAAAAACCAGAAACAACATTAAATCTACTTACCTCATCAAGGTTTTCGACTAAGTAGTTCCCTATTTTATTTCCTAATTCTACAGGATTACTTTTAATTACTTTCAATAAAGGAAAAATAACCATTGTTATATCCCCTTCAAATTCTTTGCGAGTAGTTTGAAATTCAACTTTGTCAATAGTAACGTCAAATAAAGTCTGAATTGCTTTCTCAATAGAAGGTGTAAGAATTTCTGGTAATGTCATGAATATAATTTTAGAGTGCAAAGATAATTCTAATTAACTAATATGTTCGCAAAAAAGTAGTATTAGGCTTCAAAAAAGTAAAAAAAGCGCCTTTTATTTATCGAAAGTTACCCAGCCACTCTTTAGGATTGGCTTTTCAGCCAAATTAAATTTAAAAACAGCATTGCATTTCGTTTCAATTTAAAAGTCATTTGCTGACTTTTCTTAATTCCAAATCTACAAAAGACAAACAAAACTGTAATCCTTTTCCTTGTTTATTAATTTATTTTCATTTTTACTTTTTTATTTTATAAGTAACAAAGCGTTGTAAAAACAGTCTTTGAAGTAAATAAGCGTACAATTTTTAAAAATAAATTATATAAAACAGTACTATGCAATACATAATATTATGATAAAAACAATACCTTTGAAAAATCAATCAAATATTCAATCAAAAATCATCAATCATGAAAATCAAACTATTATTAGTATGCTTTTTTGGAACCTTAGTTTCCATGCAAGCGCAAAATGCAGTCACAGCCAATCTTTTAGAAAAACAAGGAAGTATTTCGGGTAAAATCATCGACCAAAAAACAAGCGAACCACTTCCTTATGTGAACGTTGTGATCAAAGAGGCTAACAAGTTAATCACAGCTGGAGTCACTTCTGAAAAGGGAATTTTTTACATCAAAAATTTAGATTTAAAGAATTACAATGTCGAAATTCAGTTTATGGGTTACAAAACGATTTTAAAAACCATCACTTTGTCAAGCGATAATAAAAACCTGGATTTGGGTACCATATCACTTCAAGAAAATGCGATTGAATTGCAAGGCGTTAATATCGTAAGTGAGAAATCGACTATTGTTCAAAAAATAGATCGAAAAATCATTAATGTGGGCAAAGACTTAATTTCGACTGGAGCAACAGCCAGCGAAATAATGAATAACATTCCCTCAGTAAGTATTGATCCGCAAACAAACGCGATTAGTTTAAGAGGAAACTCAAATGTAAAAGTTTTAATAGACGGAAAACCATCTACGATTGACGCATCGCAAATACTGCAACAAATTCCGTCAGCATCTATCAAACAAATTGAGTTGATTACCAATCCATCGGCAAAATACAACCCAGAAGGAATGAGCGGAATTATCAATATCGTATTGAATAAAAACAGCAAAATAGGTTTTAATGGCAGTATCAATAACGGAATCACATTTGGAAAAACACCCAAAGTAAATTCAGCTTTCGACCTAAACTATCGCAACGGAAAATTTAATTTTTATGGTAATTATGGGCTTAATCACGGCAAGCGGCTTAATAGAGGAGTAATTGTAAGCGAGGAAGAAGACAAAGAAAACACACAGCATTTTCAATTTGATAACTTAAACACCTCTCATCTTGCTAAAGTAGGTGTAGATTATTACCTCAACGACAACAATACCTTATCATTTTATACCAATCAAGTATTTTTTAATTCAAAAGGTTTAGGAAGTACCTCAGTAGATTATGTTTCTAACACCACAAATGTAGACTTGTTACAACCCTATCAAAATAGTCAAGACAATCAAGGTCAAACGTATAATTTTGATTACAAAGTAAATTTCAAAAAAGAAGGTCACAATCTAGAGCTTGAAGCTAATTATGGTGAAGATGACAGTCGTGAAAATGCAATTTACACCAACTTAAATAAAGACAACAATACACTTATTAACTCTTTCATTAATGATGTGCGTGTACTTAGCAAAAGTACCATTGTGAATCTTGACTATGTGAATCCATTGAGTGAAACCATAAAATTAGAATTGGGTTTAGAACTTAGAGAAGAAACTACAGATAACAATTTATTTAGAGACCAAGTCTATGGTTCTAATTTTACTTATGATCGAAATATCTACTCAGGTTATGCTACACTGGGTAAACAGTGGAAAAAATGGAGTTTTCAAGCAGGAGCGCGTTTGGAGCAATATAATGTTGATGCTTTATTTCAACAAGTGGCTGAAGCTAACGGAAAATTTAACGACGACATTTTAAGTATATACCCTTCTACTTTCTTGAATTACAACCCTAGTGAAAACAACTCCTTTAATTTAAGCTTTTCACGACGCGTAGACCGACCAAGTATTGATCAAGTGAACCCAATTAGAGAATGGAGTACAGCAACATTAGATTCAGAAGGAAACCCAAATCTTGTACCGCAATTCACCAACTCCTTTGAATTGAATTATACTAGAAAAACAAAAATAGGTTCGATTACTTCAGGCGTTTTTTATAGAAAAATTGAAGACGAAATCAATAGAGTACTTTTTACCAATTTAGAAAATCCAAACAAACAAGTGTTATCCTATGCCAATTTTGACAACAATAACGCCTACGGAATTGAGGTGTCAGGAAATTTAGATTTTAAAAAATGGTGGAGCGCTAACGTTAGTTTAGATGCTTATCAAAGGAAAATTAAAGGAACAATCGAAATTACTCCTGGAAACTACGAATTTGAAACAATAGATGCCACCACTTTTAATGCCCGAATCAACAATACTTTTAAACCAACCAAAGATTTGCGTGTGCAGTTGTTTGCCATGTACAGAGGAAGAGAACGCAGTATTCAGTTTAACGTTGCTAACATGTGGAAAATGGATATTGGAACAAGTTATACTGTTCTAAAAGGAAATGGAACGGTTAGTGCTCGTTTTAGTGATGTATTTAACACCATGCGTTTTGCTTTTAATAATGACAAACCCTACAAAACAAACGGGCAGTTTAATTGGGAAAGTCAAACAGTGTATTTAGGATTTAATTACCGTTTTGGAAGTGGAAAAAATAAAGCCGCTGAAAGAAAACAAAGAGACAAAAATGAAAGCCAAGGAGGCGGCGTTCTATAAACTAACTATAAAAATAAGGTTACCCAAAGAAAAACCCGAAGTCATGATGACTTCGGGTTTTTTTATATTTGAAAAGGATATTTTTATTGGTATAAAATTACCATTTAATAACCGCACTTGCCCAAGTAAATCCACTTCCAAAAGCAGCCAAAACTACAGTGTCTCCAGATTTAATTTTCCCTTTTTCCCATGCTTCGGTTAAAGCAATTGGAATAGAAGCAGCAGTTGTATTTCCGTATTTTTGAATGTTATTAAAAACTTGGTCATCCGTAAGCTCAAATTTCTTTTGTATGAACTGAGAAATCCTCAAGTTTGCTTGATGCGGAATCAACATATCAATATCAGACACCTTTAGATTATTGGCTTCAAGCCCTTCATTAATTACCTCAGCAAAACGAACTACAGCATTTTTAAATACAAACTGTCCGTTCATATGTGGAAAATAACTATCATCATCAGGATTATTGTCTGCAATAATATCCGTCACCCATCTTGCTCCCATTCCTGGTGCAATAAGTGCTAATTCTTCGGCATGTTGCCCTTCAGAGTGTAAATGTGTAGAAAGAATTCCTTTAGTCAAGTCTTCTTCTCTACTTAAAACAGCTGCTCCAGCTCCATCACCAAAAATTACTGATACACCGCGTCCACGAGTCGTCATGTCTAAACCTGTAGAATGCACCTCAGAACCAATTACCAAAATATTTTTATACATTCCGGTTTTAATATACTGATCTGCAACAGATAACGCATAAATAAACCCCGAACATTGATTTCTTACATCAAGAGCACCTATTGTTCTTAAACCTAAATCACGTTGTACAAGTACACCTGGCCCAGGAAAATAGTAATCTGGACTTAATGTAGCAAAAACTATAAAATCAATATCTTCTTTAGCCACACCAGAGCGTTCAATAGCTACTTCAGCAGCCTTAACTCCCATAGATGTAGTTGTATCCTCTCCTCTTATAATGTGTCTTCTCTCCTCAATACCAGTTCGTTCCTGAATCCACTCGTCTGTTGTGTCAATGATTTTTGTTAAATCATCGTTAGTTACAACATTGGAAGGAACGTAATATCCTAATCCCGCAATTTTTGAATGATACATATTGTTGTTTTATTAAAATAAGATTGCAAATTTAAAAATACTTTAAAATATAAACGTACAAATTACTGATTTTTTAACAAATAGCAATTTTTTAAGAGAAACTAGTGAATTTACCCCTAGTTTTTCAAAAGTAACAAATTGCTTATTCAACCAATAAAAACAACTATAATCTTACTAATCTACTAGGCATTCAGTAAAATAATTATTGTCTAAAATTTTGTTCGTTTGAATTATTTTCGATAAAAATAGTACCGATAATAATTTCATTTTAAAATGTGGTTTAAAACACCCACAGAATACTCGTTTCTGAAAGCATTTTATATTTATGAAATCATTAGTGTCACTGTCTCATTGACTGGCAACGGACGGTCATGTTCAAAGAAAATTACTTTTCTATCAAAGACTGCTTTTATTAAATAATAACCGCCTTTAAAATACGACTGTTTCACCACCGCATTAAGCATCCCGTTATCGACCACTTTTAATTGGTTAGGATATAACAAAACTGTTTCATCGGCACCGTCAACAGGAACTAACTGAGATAATTTCAACTCGTTTACCTCTCCAAAAAGAGAAGCAACATATTTATTTATTGGGTTGTTATATAAACTAAATGAGTTGGCTTTGTCTACCATCATTCCGTTTTGTAAAACGATTGTTTCATCAGCATAGGACAATGCATCTGTGCTATCATGAGTGGCTACAATACATGTAATTCCTTTGGTCTTTAAATAAGCAAACAAATTACGTCTTAAAGCGTTTTTTCTAAAGTTATCAATATGACTAAAGGGTTCGTCTAGCAATAAAATTTCAGGTTCATTAGCAAGAACTCTTGCTAGTGCCACACGTTGTTGCTGTCCTCCACTTAAATATTTGGCCTGAACGTTTGCGAATTCGGTCATTTCGACCATTTCTAATAACTGTTCGACACGTAGTTTTTTCAAGGCGTTAAAACCATTAGATAAAAACTTACCCACGTTTTCAGCAACTGTAGTGTACGGCATTAAATCAAAATCCTGGGCAAGATATTTTATAAAAGGCATTCCAGGAACCAAGTTATATTTAGGCCCAGTAACCTTTTTATCGCCCCATGTAATTGCTCCTTCATCTAAATCATACAAGCCATAAACTAGTTTTAGTAAAGTACTTTTACCACAACCACTTTCACCAATAACAGCAATATTCTGACCTTTTTCAATAGTGAAATTGATGTTTTTTAAAACGGGTTTTTCGTTATAACCAAAAGAGATGTTTTGAACTTGAAGCATTTTTATGATATGAAATTTTAAGGATACAAAGATAGATTTCTTTACTAGAAATAACGGAAATGAAATGATAATTAAAATAAAAAAAGTCGTTTCATCCTAAAACGAAACGACTTTTTTATGTTATAAAAAAAAAGAAAATTGCTTAGTTTCCTGATTCTTTTTGAGCGTCTTGTTGCATTTTTTCATTTGCAGTAATAGCAAATTCAACACGACGGTTTTGCGCTTTACCAGCTGAAGTTTCATTTGTTGCAATTGGGTCAGCAATACCTAAACCAGTTACTGTAAATCTACCTAAAACTAATCCTTTAGACACTAAGTAATCTCTTACTGAAGCTGCTCTTTCACCTGAAAGTTTCAAGTTAAAATCAGCAGGTCCTGAACTATCAGTATATCCAAAAATAGTTATGTTAGTATCAGCATATTCTTGAAATACTGGTATTAATTTATCTAAATTCGCTTTTGCAGCAGCAGTTAGACTAGATTTGTTAGTATCAAAACGTACTGCATTTTCATTCAATACTAATTTGATCCCTTCTCCTACTCTTTCTACCTCTGCACCAGGAATTGCTTGATCAATTTGTCTTGCTTGTTTGTCCATTTTATTACCAATGACACCACCGGCAACTCCACCAACAACTCCACCTAGAACGGCACCTACAGCAGTATTACCACCTTTACCTAAGTTGTTTCCTAGAACTCCACCTAGCACCGCTCCAGCTACGGCACCTATTCCAGCACCTTTTTGAGTGTTATTTGTGTTTTTTACAGCATCACAGCTTGTAAACAGTGAACCCATAGCCATTACTAAGGCCATTGAAAGTATAGAAATCTTTTTCATAATAGATTATTTAGTTTATTAGTTTGATTTTTGAAATTGGTAAATAACATCCGTTAATTTTCCACCCACGTTGATTTTGTCAACCAATTGAAAAGAAGTTTCCGTTTGGTTCGCCACTGTTAAGATATAACCATCTCTAACTTTTTTAGCCTTTTCACCAGCATCTAAAATTTTAAGAATGAATTGCCCGTCCTTATTAATGTACCATGTGATTGGAGAACTAAAAGCAGGACAGTCATAACTAGTTAAAGCCATTTCTCCTTTATTGTTATTCGAAATAAACTTCCAAGTACTACCTACAAAACATTTTGAATCGGCAATCTGGAATGAATTTACTTTTATTACTTCTGATCCTGGATAATTTACAGCGGTAATTGTCCACTCCCCTTTTACTGCTACTTGAGACCCTTTATTTAACTGTGTATTGGCAACTGATGCAGGCTTGCATGAGAAAAGCATTACTGCTATTGCTGCTAAGAAAATTAGTTTTTTCATTTTGGTTTTCGTTTTAATATTTAACTGATGCAAAGATACAATCCATTATGAATTGTACAGTAGTAATATTCTAGAAATTTGTTGTAAAATTAACATTTACGCCAATTTGTCACATTATAAGTAAATGGTATCTTATTTGAAAGAATTGTACGAGATTGTAAAACCCTAATAAATTTAAATATGACAACAGGAAAAATTAATGTATCGGTAGAAAACATCTTCCCATTAATCAAAAAGTTCCTTTATAGCGATCACGAAATATTTTTACGTGAATTGATTTCGAATGGGACAGATGCAACTTTAAAATTAAAACATCTAACAAATATTGGCGAAGCCAAAGTAGAATATGGCAACCCAATTATCGAAGTAAAAATTGATAAAGAAGCTAATAAATTGCATCTGATCGATCAAGGAATCGGAATGACATCTGATGAAGTTGAGAAATACATTAACCAACTGGCTTTTTCTGGTGCTGAAGAATTTTTAGAAAAATACAAAGACACTGCAAAAGATTCTGGTATTATTGGTCATTTTGGTCTTGGTTTCTACTCGGCTTTTATGGTAGCTTCAAAAGTGGAGATTATCACTAAGTCATATAAAGACGAGCCAGCTGCACACTGGATTTGTGATGGTAGCCCAGAGTTCTCTCTTGAACCAGCTGACAAAACAACACGTGGTACCGAGATTATCTTGCACATCGCTGAAGATTCATTAGAATTTCTTGAAGAGTCAAAAATCAAGGAACTTTTAAATAAGTACAACAAGTTCATGCCTATTCCAATTAAATTTGGAACAAAAACAGAAACGTTACCTAAAGCCGATGACGCTCCAGAAGACGCTGTTGCTGAAACGGTAGAAGTTGATAATATCATCAACAACCCTAACCCAGCTTGGACAAAACAACCTACTGATTTAAATGACGAAGACTATAAAACGTTCTACCATGAATTGTATCCTATGCAATTTGAAGAGCCTTTATTTCACATTCACTTAAATGTAGATTACCCATTCAACCTTACTGGTATTTTGTACTTCCCTAAATTAAGCGGGGACTTACAAATCCAAAAAGATAAAATTCAGTTGTACCAAAACCAAGTTTACGTTACAGATAACGTAGAAGGAATTGTGCCTGAATTCTTGATGATGCTACGTGGAGTAGTAGACTCGCCAGATATTCCTTTAAATGTTTCGCGTTCAGGATTGCAAGCAGATGGTGCGGTAAAGAAAATTTCGAATTATATCACTCGTAAAGTAGCTGATAAATTGAAATCTTTATTTACTGAAAACCGTGCTGACTTTGAAGCTAAATGGAATGACATTAAAATCGTTCTTGAATACGGAATGCTATCTGAAGATAAATTCTATGAAAAAGCTGGTGCCTTTGTTCTTTACCCAACGGTAGACAACAAATACTTCACGCTTGAAGAATTAAAAGAGAACTTAAAAGATAAGCAGACTAATAAAGATGGTAAGCTAGTTGTTTTATACGCTGGAAATAAAGAAGCGCAACACTCTTACATCGAGACAGCACAAGAAAAAGGATACGAAGTATTGTTACTTGACTCTCCTATTATCTCGCATTTGATTCAAAAAATTGAAGGAGATAACAGCGATATCACTTTTGTACGTGTAGATTCTGACCATATTGATAACTTAATCAAGAAAGACGAAACTACAATTTCGAAATTATCTGAAGAAGAGCAAACAGGTTTAAAAACAGTTTTAGAAACAATCGTTCCTAAACAAACCTATACAGTACAACTAGAAGCTATGGACAGCCAAGCAGCTCCTTTTATCATCACGCAACCAGAATTCATGCGTAGAATGAAAGAGATGAGTCAGTCAGGTGGTGGTGGCGGAATGTTCGGAATGGGTAATATGCCAGAGATGTACAATCTAGTAGTGAATACAAATTCACCACTAGCAACTACCATTCTTGGTACTGAGGACAAAGCAGCACAAGAGCACTTAGTAAAACAAGCGCTAGACTTAGCTAAATTATCTCAAAACCTACTTAAAGGAGAAGCATTAACTGCTTTTGTGAAACGTAGTTTTGAAATGATCAAATAATACCAGCATCATGCTATACTAAAAGCTGTCCTTCATTGGGCAGCTTTTTTTTTGGAGCAAAACGGATGATTATCATAAGAACTTCCCTCCCGCTTTCCACTGTATCTTTTTATCTGAAACTAGTTTTCTTACCATAATACTAGTTCAAGAAAAAAAGGATGCCGTTTCAATCGGGGCTAACTAGAATATTTAGTATTTCAAATTTCGATTATAAAAAAAATGGTAAAGTGCAGTAATTATATACAATTTGTAGCTACAATTGAGCTACTGCATTTTTTATCAAATATAAAAGGACTACAAAAAAGAAAAGCACTATTTTAGCACATGCTTATAAAAGCATTAGAAAAACAAATTACATGTTCGAACAAACATTCAAAAATATAGACGACCTGCTATACAAAGATTCAGGTGCAGATAGCGAACTAGATTATATAGGACAAACCTCTTGGGTGATGTTCCTCCGTTACTTAGATGAACTAGAACAAGATAAGTCTGATCAAGCCGGATTAAAAGGCGAAGAATACACCTTTATACTAGAAGAAGAATTTCGTTGGCCAAATTGGGCAATGCCTAAAGATGCTGAAGGAAAACTAGACCATCATGCTGCCATGACTGGACCAGATTTGGTGCAGTTTGTTGATGGTAAACTATTCCCGTATTTGGCTAAATTCAAACAAGAAGCAGAATCTGCTAATACGATTGAATACAAGATTGGGGAAATTTTCTCAGAATTAAAAAACAAAATTCAATCGGGCTACAACTTGCGTGAGATTTTGGAATATGCAGACAGTCTTCCGTTTCGTGCCTCCAATGATAAACATGAGCTGAGCCACTTGTACGAAACCAAGATTAAAAACATGGGTAATGCCGGTCGTAATGGTGGTCAATACTATACACCAAGACCCTTAATTCGTGCCATGATTAACGTGGTTGACCCACAAATAGGCGAGAAAATATATGATGGTGCAGCTGGTTCCTGTGGTTTCTTAGTGGAAGCCTACGATTATTTGTACCAACGCATGGAGAAAACCACTGATAATCTAAAAACACTACAAGAAGAAACCCTTTACGGAAAAGAGAAAAAGAACTTGGCTTATGTGATTGGGATCATGAACATGATTTTGCATGGTATTGAAGCACCCAACATTATACACACCAATACGCTAGGCGAAAACATACGCGATATACAAGAAAAAAACCGTTACCATGTAATTTTGGCTAATCCACCCTTTGGAGGAAAAGAACGCCCAGAAGTGCAACAGAACTTTGACATTAAAACAGGAGAAACGGCTTTCTTGTTTATGCAACATTTTATAAAGAGTTTAAAAACAGGCGGTCGTGCCGCTATTGTTATTAAAAACACCGTTTTGAGCAATACTGACAATGCTTCGGTAGCTTTGCGTAAGTTATTGCTAGAAGGTTCTAATTTGCACACTATTTTAGATTTGCCAGGAGGAACGTTTACAGGTGCAGGAGTTAAAACGGTTGTGTTGTTTTTTCAAAAAGGAGAACCTACTAAAAACATTTGGTACTACCAGCTAAACCCAGGACGCAACATGGGAAAAACCAATCCTTTGAACGATAAGGACATGGAAGCTTTTGTCACCCTGAGCGCAGTCGAAGGGCAAAAGCCAGAAACTGAACAATCTTGGAATATAAAAGTAGCCGATATTGACGAAACTACATTTGACCTAAGCGTAAAAAACCCAAACACTCCCGAAGAAG
The DNA here is from genome assembly GCF_054165825.1 of Flavobacterium sp. PL002. Taxonomy (NCBI): domain Bacteria; kingdom Pseudomonadati; phylum Bacteroidota; class Flavobacteriia; order Flavobacteriales; family Flavobacteriaceae; genus Flavobacterium; species Flavobacterium sp. PL002. The sequence continues at coordinate 762,048 of NZ_CM135110.1, forward strand.
CCCAGAAGAAATACTAGACGAAATGGTGTATTTAGATAAAGAAACCAAATCTATTTTGAATGCTATTAAAGAGCTAATTTAATTATGTTAGAATCAAAAAAATTAGGTGAAGTTTGTAAATTTGTTAGAGGTCCTTTTGGTGGAAGTCTGAAAAAAAACTGTTTTGTAGAAAACGGAAATGCTGTTTATGAGCAGCAACATGCTATATATAATCAATTTTCTGAAATACGATATTTTATTAATGATGAAAAGTTTGAAGAAATGAAACGCTTTGAACTAAAATCAGGTGATTTAATTATGAGTTGCTCTGGGACAATGGGTAAAGTAGCAATTGTTCCTCCAAATATTAAGAAAGGAATAATTAATCAGGCTCTTTTAAAATTAACACCTTCTAAAAATCTTGATATTGAATATTTGCGTTACTGGATGAGCAGTCCAGATTTTATTCAAAGAATAGAAGAAAATACTGTAGGAGCAGCAATTAAGAATGTTGCATCTGTCAAAATCTTAAAAGAAATTGAAGTTCCTGTACCACCACTACAAGAACAACAACAAATTGTAGCGATTCTAGACCAAGCCTTTGAAGCCATAGACCAAGCCAAAGCCAATATTGAAAAAAACATAGCTAATGCAAAAGAGTTGTTTCAATCTAAATTGAATGCTATTTTTAGTCAAAAAGGTGATGGTTGGGAAGAGAAGAGTTTGAATACTATCTGTGAAGTTAAAGATGGCACACATGATTCACCAAAGTACATTGACAAAGAACTTGGAATACCTTTTGTAACACAAAAAAATATTCTTGATGATGGAATATCATTCGAAAATACGAAATTCATCAGTTTAGAAAACCATAATGATTTTTACAAGAGATCCAATGTTGCTTATAATGACATTCTATTTTCTATGATTGGTGCAAATAGAGGAATGGCATGTGTTGTAGATGACAAAAGAGTATTTAGCATCAAAAATGTTGGTTTAATTAAGTCAAACGAAAATTACAGACCAAAATTTCTTCTTTACTTTTTCAAAAGTTCAATAGCTCAAAAATTTATAGCTGAAAATTCAAGCGGAAGCGCACAAGGATTTGTTAGCTTGGGAAAATTGAGAACTTTTCCGATTCCATTCACACACATTGAAAATCAAAAAAAAATAGAATCAATAGTCGAATCTTTAAATGATTCTGTAAATTCTACAATATCAAATTACAAACAAAAACTAAACAATTTAGAAGACCTAAAAAAATCGATACTCCAAAAAGCGTTTGCAGGAGAGTTGACTAGTCCTGAAAGGACGAAGTAATTTAAGGAGGGACGTAGTCCTTCAGTATAGTAAGAAGGGACGTAGTCCTTCAGTATAGTAAGCAGGGACGTAGTCCTTCCGTGGTAAGTCACAAGAATAAAAACCCTGAAAGGGTGTAATAACCAGAACGCATACTAGTTATACCGCCCTTTCAGGGCTTTGATGAAGAGTAGTTTTGGGTGCATAGGGCTATGCCCTATGTGTTTAAATGTCGCCCTTTCAGGGCTTTGATGAAGAGTAGTTTTGGGTGCATAGGGCTGTGCCCTATCTGTTTAAATGTCGCCCTTTCAGGGCTTGGATGAAGAGTAGTTTTGGGTGCATAGGGCTATGCCCTATGTGTTTAAATGTCGCCCTTTCAGGGCTTGGATGAAAAGTAGTTTTGGGTGCATAGAGCTATGCCCTATCTGTTTAAATGTCGCCCTTTCAGGGTTTGGATGAGGAGTGGTTTTGGATGCATAGAGCTATGCCCTATGTGTTTAAATGTCGCCCTTTCAGGGCTTGAATGAGGAGTAGTTTTGTGTTCATAGAGCTATGCCCTATGTGTTTAAATGTCGCCCTTTCAGGGCTTGGATGAAAAGTAGTTTTGGGTGCATAGAGCTATGCCCTATGTGTTTAAATGTCGCCCTTTCAGGGCTTAAGATACATTTCATATACTAGGCAGGACTTCGTCCTACCTTATGGAATACCATCCCTTCGGGATTATTATTTGTTAATCCCATCGGGATGAAATAGATTTGGGTGGGATGTAATCCTAATAACTATAAAAAAAATATGGGACAATCATTAGTAAAAAATTATGTGCATATCGTGTTCAGTACCAAGTACCGTGAAGCATTGATAAAACCACCTTATGAGGAAGAACTTCATGCGTACTTGGGAGGAGTTTGTAAAGAGCTAGAATGCCCCGTACTCATTGTTGGCGGCTACACCGATCACATTCATATTTTGTGCATGTTGTCTAAAAAAATAGCCTTAATGACTTTGGTACAAAAACTAAAAGCCAATTCATCAAAATGGATAAAAACGAAAGATAAGAGTTTAGAGCATTTCTTTTGGCAAGATGGTTATGGAGCATTTTCTGTAAATCCAAGTCAGGTAGATGTGGTGATAAACTATATTAAAAATCAGCATGAGCACCACAGTAAAAAAGATTTCAAAGAGGAATATAGAGGTATTTTAAAAAAATATAATGTTGCATTTGATGAGACTTATGTTTGGGATTAACTTTACTATATCTATTTAGATATTATAGGGCTACGCCCTATGCAGATGAATATCATCCCTTTGGGATTACTAGATGTGGATGGACATACGGCAGGACTTCGTCCTACCTTATCAAATAACATCCCTTCGGAATTAACATAAAAGTCCCAACGGGACGCTATATATTAAGGATGGACGTAGTCCTTCTGTACTAAAGATAACTTATAAAAACCCTGAAAGGGTGCTATATATGAACGAAGCACAAACCAAACACGATTTAATTACACCTGCTTTACAAGCGGCAGGTTGGGGTATTGTAGAAGGCAGTCGTTTGCGTTTGGAGTTTCCCATAACCAAAGGTCGCTTAATAGGTCAAGGCAGAAGAGCCACACCGCTTTTTGCAGACTACGTTTTAGAATATAAAAATAGAAGAATTGGTATTGTAGAAGCAAAAAAAAGAGACGATTATTATACCTCTGGTGTTGGTCAAGCCAAAGATTATGCGGAGCGCTTGAACATTCGCTACAGCTATGCTACCAATGGTTTACAAATCTATGAAATAGACATGGACGAAGCCGCAGAAGGCGAAATCCCAAAATACCCAACTCCAGACGAGCTTTGGGAAATGACCTATCCAACACCAAAAGAAAATTATAAAATAGAAATCGCCAATTGGAAAGAACGCTTGTTCGAAATTCCTTTTGAAGACCGTGGTGGAACATGGCAACCGAGATATTATCAGCAAAATGCCATTGCCAAAGTATTAGAAGGCATCGCTGAAAAGAAAGACAGAATGTTGCTAACCTTAGCCACAGGAACAGGAAAAACAGCCATCGCTTTTCAGATTGCTTGGAAACTATTTCATGCCAAATGGAATTTAAAGCGTGATTCAACTAGAAGTCCAAGAATATTATTTTTAGCCGATAGAAACATACTAGCCGACCAAGCGTTTAATTCGTTTGGTGCTTTTGATGTTATAGACGAAAACATCAAAGTTCGTATTAGCCCGAAAGAAATAAAAAAGAAAGGGCATGTGCCTACAAATGGAAGTATCTTCTTTACCATTTTTCAAACCTTTATGACCAGTAAACAAAAGGAAGAGGAAGTGGAAGAAGAAATGGATTATCAAGCAGTAGCCGAACCCAGAGAAGAATATAGTAGCTCTGATTTTAATTTTGGACAATATCCACCTGATTTTTTTGATTTAATTATTATTGACGAATGTCACCGAGGTGGAGCCAATGACGAAGGTTCATGGAGAGCCATTATGGACTACTTTGCTCCTGCTGTGCAGTTGGGTTTAACGGCAACTCCAAAACGGGATGTCAATGGAGATACTTATAAATATTTTGGTGACCCCATTTATACTTACGCTTTAAAAGAAGGTATTAATGATGGATTCCTTACTCCTTTTAAAGTAAAAGAAATCCAAACCAATTATGATGAATATACGGTAACGGCTGATGATGTTATTTTAGATGGTGAAGCCGAAGTTGGTGATACGTTTACCTATCGTGATTATGGTAGAAAAATCATCATTCAACAAGTAGAAGAATATCGCGTTAAGAAATTCTTGGAACTGATCAATCAAAATCAAAAGACTTTGGTTTTCTGTTCTACTCAAAAACATGCCGCATTAATTCGGGATTTAGTCAATCAATTCTCTACAAGCAAAAGCATTAACTATTGTCATCGTGTGACGGCTGATGACGGAGCAATGGGGGAAAAATATTTACGAGATTTTCAGGATAATGAAAAAAGTATTCCAACAATATTAACTACTTCCCAAAAGTTAAGCACAGGAGTTGATGCACCCGAAATTAGAAACATCGTTTTATTACGCCCTGTAGATTCTATGGTCGAATTCAAACAAATCGTAGGTCGAGGAACCCGATTATTTGATGGTAAAGATTATTTTACCTTGTTTGATTTTGTAAAAGCGCATCAACATTTTAAAGACCCAGAATGGGATGGCGAGCCTTTAGAGCCTACACCACCACCACCAGGCGGAGGAACGCCAAGAGTTTGTAAAGTGTGTCAAGTAAAACCATGCGTTTGCGTAAAAACTGATCAGGAAGATTGTGAGGTTTGTAATAATTATCCATGTGTATGTGATAAATTACCAGGCAAAATCATAAGAGTTAAACTATCAGACAATAAAGAAAGAGAAATCGATTCGACTGTAAAAACCTCCTTTTGGAGTCCAAGTGGAGCGCCAATTTCCTCAGTGGAATTTATCCAACAATTGTTTGGTGATTTGCCAAGTTTCTTTGCCAATGAAGAGGAGTTACGTAAACTGTGGAGTTTGCCAAGCACTAGAAAAAAATTACTCATCGAGTTAAATGAAAAAGGATATACCAATGAACAATTAGAAGACTTACGTCTCTTAATTCATGGAGAGGATAGTGACTTATTTGATGTGCTAAACTATATAGCATACAGTAAAAATTTGGTACCTCGATTAGAAAGAGCAACGAGGGCAAAAGTTCAGTTAAGAGACTATAATCCTAAGCAACAAGAGTTTTTGAACTTTGTATTAGATCAATACGTAAAAGAAGGGGTTGATGAATTAGATGATGTTAAATTATCACCTCTGTTAGTTTTAAAATACAAAGCCATTGCTGATGCTAAGAAAGAACTTGGAGAAATAAAAACTATTAGAAATGCTTTTATAGGGTTTCAGAAACATTTATACGAAGGGACTGCATAAAGATAAAAATTAATTGGCAAAGATTAAATAATTTGAATCTATGGTTGAAATTTTCAAAAGATATGACGAGATCTAATAAAAAAGTATCGTTTTAAACTCCAATTAATGAAATAAATACACCCACAAGTAATTACAACATACAATGAAAACATTAAAAGAACAAACCGACGCAAAAATGGAAGCAGGACGCCAAGCCAATCCTGAATTCATGAAAGGCGTCGATACTGAAATTGCCAAAGCAAAAGAATTTGAGCAAGGAGCCAACGCTTTAAAAGTAGGAGATGTAGCAGTAAAATTTGAACTACCTAATCAACAAGGAAATCTAATCTCACTGAACGATTTAGTAGCAAAAGGGCCTGTTGTTGTTACTTTTTACCGTGGCGATTGGTGTCCGTATTGTAATTTGCAGCTGCGAGCGTTGCAAGCACGATTGGACGAAATTCATAAGTTGGGTGCTACACTCGTTGCCATTAGTCCACAAGTTCCTGATGGTTCTTTGACCAAATCTGAAATTAGCGAAATGAACTTTACTGTTTTATCCGATCAAAATGCAACAGTAGCTTCACAATATGGCGTAGCTTGGGAAGTTCCAGAGTTTTTGCTCGAGCACATGCGCACGGGTAGAAACTTAGACTTGCAAAAAATAAATAATGGAAACGGAACGGTTCTCCCTATTCCAGCCACTTTCATCATAAACAAAGATGGCATCGTAGTTTGGAACTATGTCAATGTCGATTATAGAACCCGCTCTGAACCGGAAGAAATTATTGAAGCGTTAAAAAAAATCACTTAATTTTTCTATAATAAGCTCAGTAGTGTGTTTAAATATAATTGTTGATTTTCAACTATAAAATCCATTTCAAAAGACTTGTTCAAAAATCACAAAATCTACTGACCTAATATATTATTTCTATAATAATGTATTTCTCCTAATTAAAAGTATTTATATCAAAATTTGAATAAACTGCAACAATTATAAATAAATGTCTTCAAAATTATTCTATTCTCCAACAAATTTAATTGTAGTTTTGAAGTTCATGGGTCAAGTATAAAAGAGTATTATTACTTGTTTAATTAACTTGGCTATAAAATTTCAAACACATGTGGTGGCATTATCTATTAGTTTTTTTTGGCGCGTTATTATTTGACATAGTTCCTTTTCCGTTTGCTCCAGCTTTTACAATAATGGTATTTTTTCAAATTCTTTTTGAGTTGGATGTTTGGATAGTTATTATTGTTGGAGTTATTGGATCCGTATTAGGTAGGTACATTCTTCTACTATATGCACCATTAATGGCCGATAAATATTTAAAAGCATCTAAAAATGAAGACATTAAGTTCCTTGGCGATAAAATGGATCAAAATAAATGGAAAGGAATTTTAGTCGTACTTGCTTATTCTTTACTACCTCTACCAACCACACCACTTTTTTTAGGTGCGGGAATTTCTAAAATGAAACCGATCTATATCATTGGTCCTTTTCTAGTAGGGAAATTCACTAGCGATGCTATCACTTTACATTTAGGGAAGTTTGCATCAGAAAACCAACAGAATATCATTGATAATATTTTTTCTTGGCAATCTATTGCTAGCTTTATTTTAGGATTTATAATGCTCTTTTGTCTGTTTTTTATCAATTGGCGTACCTTACTTCATACTAAAAAATTAGCTTTTGATTTTAAAATCCTAAATTAAATTTTATCTGCTTTTAAAAGAAAAGGCTCAGTCGTTTTCCTGATATAATTATCCTTAAAATCATTGAAAAGCGTATTATTACTTGGAAAATAAAATACAGTCTAAAGTAAAAAAAATAATGTTTTCACATCTTAATTATTAGAAAATTTTTACTAAAAATTCTAAAAAATAAAACAATTTTCATACTAATTTCTAAAACGTGATAAATTATAACTTCCCACAATATTATTATTTAAAAGCACATTGAACATATAGTAAAAATAATAAACAGAAAAGACCACCTAAATTGATTAAACATAACGACAACAAAAATGATCAAAAAAAAAGAGCTCATGCATTTGTTTTTAAGAATAGTATTACTCGTACTATTAATTCCAATAGCCTCAATTATTGGGTTATCAACATTAGATAAAAACAGACGATGTGGAACTGGAGATGGTTTAGCTGTATTCTTTTACATTTTTATCTTATATTGCATTTGGGTATTGGGATTATTGTATGAAGCTTACTTTTTAAATAAAAAAAAGGAAAATAGAAAAAGAAACCTCAATTTTATTATGGCTTTCACTATTCCAACATTGTTTTTTCTGCTTTACTTATATTTTCAAATAATAGAATTATTTAATTAGAATAACACTATGAAAATTACTTTTGTCATTTTTACATTATTACTGATCTCTTGTTCTTCAAAAGAAAAAAAGGATAAAGTGGACAAACAGTGGAATATTTTGACTGAGAAAACAATGCCTACTAAAGCTAAATTGAGTTTTGAAGAGACACAAGATTCTTTAAGAAAGCAACTTTTAAAGTCAAAATCAAACAAAAATCTAAAATCCAGTCTCTTACAAGAATTATATATTAGAGACCTGGTAAATCAAGTTGATAATAAAATCCTATTTGATCTAAATTTCAATCTTCACGGCTTTGATTGTGGCGCGCCTGACTGTTACTCAACCAACATCTCATTTGAAATTGCAGCTAAAGAGCCAATTGAATTTCCTGATAAAATTAATTTTGAATTATTAGAACAAGGATGCGGAATTGAAAATAAAAATCTTACTAATGGACTGTTTGAACTTGTTGAAGTAAGCACAAAATATGTGAATTATTATTCTAAAAAACAACAGAGCAATTTGGTTATTCTGGGCGAGAAAAAAAAGCTTTATTATTTTCCAAATACAGAGCCCAATGCAATAAAAGTAAAACTGTTAGATCAACTATTTGAACAGTACGATGATAAAGATCCTAATGCAATTGTTCCATATCAATCAACAACAATGATCACAAACGAATATGAAACCTTTTTAGTAAAGTAATCAATCAATTTTGTTTCTTTGAATTAGCTGCGATAATATTTAATTGTTGTGTAACAATAAACTATACTAATTTCAATAAGAACACTTGAGATATTTGATTTCGTTTTTCTTACTTTATTTTATTTTTGTCGTTATTTACAACAAACTTGCTTTATAATAACAATAATACCCAGACTGTCGTAAATCGGTACAATTATCTGTTCGAGCGGAGTCGAAAACTACTATTGCATCTTAGCTGTGCTACATCTAACAAAAATTAAGTTGGACTTTATTGTACCAGTTTGATAAAATCAAAATCATGAAAAACCGCTATCTATACTCTATATTCTTTTGTGTTTTATTACAAACAAGTACCGCTGCGCAAAACAAGACAAATCATTTTAGCGAACTGATAAGAGACGTTACAGGCGACTTAAATAATGACGGTTTCCCAGATAGCGTCATTGTTATGATGGACATTATTAATGAGACGAGACCATTAAGACTACAACTCTTTTTATCACAACCAGATGGAAAACGGAAGTTAATAGTGACATCTGACCAAATAATTGAAGCTATGTATCCTCTAGAAAAAAATGGCGCCTACAATGGATATCAAATCCCTGATTTTTTTATTGAAAACGGAATTTTAACAATGTGGTCAGAGATAGAAAAGGGCAACATCAATTATGAGTTTAAATACCAAAGAGGAAATTTTGAATTAATTAAACTACACAAAATCACGCACAATTCAACAATAGTCATAGATGAAAACACTGTTTTTACCGAAACTAATTTCAACCTCATCACTGGGCTTAGAACTGAAGTAGATCAATTATTAGGTTCTGACAAAATAGTAAACAAAAGGACAAAAACAGTACTTATTAGACCCTTGCCAAAAATACAGGATTTCAAATTTACTGATAAGTACTTATATTAGCAAACACAATAGCTGGTTGAGAGTCATAATTTAATTGTATTTTTGATAATCAATAAGCAACTTTTTGCAAGATAAAAAGCTGTCTTATGTGTTGAACTTTCGAATTTAATTATATTAAATTATACTATGCCTAATTTTATAAAACTCGTACAACTCACACTATTTATAGTTCTTTCGATAACGTGTAATGCTCAAGAAAAAAAAGACTCTAATTACTTTTTCGACCCCGTCAATGAGGAGTACCATGTAGTATTAAATAAAAAAACTCTACAAATACAGTCCGTTCAAAATGAATACCCTGCAGTTGCCATCAATATGACTAGCAACAAGTTTGTCAAAGTGCTTCCTAATATTATTTCTAAAGGAGATACCTCTGAAAGAGAAATTAGAAAATTAGATGCTGATTTATTTATTGAACCACGAGATCCAGAAATCGCAATTTTTCCTGGAAAACAAACCAAATTAAAAATAGTTGATCAAAAATGGAATTATTACAATCTCAAAAACGCTCAAGACATCATTTTTGATGAAGATAGTTTAAGAAAAATAAAATCAGGAGTTATTTTTCTACTAAAAATGGAAACTAATATAATATTCCAGATCAAAATCGAACATTTCAGTAGTGAAAATGAGGAGATGACACTGATTTATAAACTATTAAAATAAATAATATTAAATCTTTTTTTTTAATCAGAATAATTCAACTCTCAAAACGAGAAAAAATCCGCAAATGCAAGTACATCAATTTTTAAAAATAAAATTCGTCTTAATTTTTAGTCTCTTCACTATTAGTGCTCAATCGCAAGAAAAAGATACCCTTTATTTTGATGCTGATTGGAAACCGTCAAACAAAGAAAATCATGCTTTTTACAGACCGATGCCTTTAAAGCAGATTGGCGAGTTAGTATTGATAGAAGATTTTTACAAAAATGGAAATAGACAAATGCAGGGTTATGTCCTGAAAGATAATCAGGAAAACTACGTTGGTGATATTTATTACTACAATGAAAACGGAACAGATGCTAGTTCTTCTCAATATTACAATACCACTCAAAATCAGGAACTCACTTACTATTATCCTGATGGGAAACTTTGGAAAAAAATACATTATAAAGATGAGGTAAAAGACGGCAATACCCTCATTTATAAAAAAGACGAAACTATTTTAATGACGAGTACTTACGAAAAAGGACAGCCAATTTCTGGAGATTTTATAACAGTTAAAAATGTTGATGATTATTACGGTGATTCTCTCGCAGAAGAAATTGAGAATGAAAAATTAGCAGCTACGGTAGCTCCAGCAAGAATTGTAGAAGACACCGATTATAATGAAGAAGAAGTTGAGAACGCAACCCATAATGAAGAAGAATATTCCCCATACATAATAACAGAAGCCGAAGAAGTAAAAGAAGCGGAACTGGTTGAAGGTATGGAAGAAGTTGAAGAAGAAGATATTGCTATCCTATTTGAAAAAAAATACTGGCTGGATTCAAATCTATTAGCACAAGTAAAAGGATATAAGCGAACTGCATATGGTTACAAAGAACTTGAACTTATTTCTCAAAAAAATTATGACAAATCAGGTAAATTATTGCAAGATTTAAAAAAAGGAAGCCTGAATTATGGTAATCAAGTTACAAACGGAATTGACTATGAATATTATACTCAGAATGAGTTTATAACTGGAATTAAAACTACTACTCCATACGTAAACGAACAGATATCAGGCAAAGTTATTTCGTACTTCCCAAATGACAAAACGAGTACTATAACTAATTATAATGAAGGTTACAAAAATGGTGAAACCTTAGAGTACAGTCAACTTGGAGTACTCCTTAAAAAATTAGTTTACAAAGATAATGAACCCTTTGATGGTCATTTTAGCATTCCATTTGATCGTGACATTACTATAGAATCAACTTATAAAAATGGTTTGCAAGAGGGTGAAGCGATTGCTAAAACCGATTCTGGAGCTGTAGTTGCAAAAGGAATTTATAAAAACGGAAAACCATTTCAAGGCACTTTTTTTATTAAAGACTATGAAAGCTACAGGAATGATAAATATGAGATTATCAATGTAGTAAATTTCGAAAGAGAAGGCAAACAAACAACTTATGACTTTGACTATTTGCAACCTGTGGAAACTTACACCTTAAAAAATGGTAAGAAAAATGGAGAAAGCGTATTTTATAAAGACGAAAAAGTAGTCTCTACAATCATATATAAAGACAACAAACCTTATGAAGGGGTACTAACAGAAAAAAACGAGATCTCAACATATAAAAACGGAACTATGACACAACTAGTGACATCTAAAAGTTTTCAAAATGAGGATCAAAAAATAACACATCAATTTGAAAATAATTTACCAACTATAGCTACTTACAAAAATCAATTTATAATTACCGAAGATTCACGTGAAGAATATAGTGGTGTTTATAAAAACGGACTGCCGTTTGACGGCTATTTTTATGGTAATGAAAGTGAATTTAAAACAGTAAATCAGTATGAAAAAGGGATTTTAAAGTTTCAGTATTCAAATGACTACTTAAAAAACATGGAGCGTTATGTGCTTCCTGAATATGATATAAAGTCAACTTACAAGGATGGTAAAATCGTTGACGGGGTAGAATATATTAAAATGGATAAAAGCTATATCAGTAAAAAATGGAATAAAGGTATTCTACAAACTATAGATTGGGATTTATTTGCAGTTAATTATTTTAATAGAATTCATTTTACGTTAATCAAAGACCGAATTGAAATTACTGAATATCAATCTAAAGGTAAAATTATGATCTCTAAAAAGGACAACGAACTGCTAAGTGAGCTATTCTTGAAAGATAAAATTATTGCATCAAAAACTAGTCGTTCGGTAGAAGTAAATGACTCTCTACCTAAAAATGGAAATAGAATATATGTTATTCAAGATAACTCCTTAAAAGTTTATGACCAAATTAATAACGAAATCGAGAACAACAGAGCCAATCTTTACAATTCACAAGACATAGATTTATTACATAAATTTTATTTTAACGCAAACTTTAATGCAAACTCTGTCAAAGGTTGTTTCTTAGAAATTAGTAAAAACTTCACTTCTAATGAAACTCAACCTTCGCCACTAAAGTTATTAGGAATGTCAGATGATAGCCCCATGGAATTAGGTCTACAAACAGATAAAAACAGCAAGGTAGCTAGGGGAATTCAAATTACACAAAACGTTGACAAGACGTATAACTTGCAATTATTTTATAACTTCGAATCTATTAAAATCGTGAAGAACGTTCCATTTTCAAAAATCGAAAGTGAAGTAGAAAAATTATATCAAACTTTAAAAAAAGTCATGAATGACAAATTTAATTCTAGTAAATAAACAATTCATAAACACAAATAGCTCACATCATATGGTTGCTTCATCTATCAACGGTTTAGTAACTATTTTTTTTTCTCATCACTTAATCCCCATTGATCTAAGCTTCTTAAAATAGCTTCTAGTGATTGGCCTCTTTCCGTAAGTGCATATTCTACTTTTGGTGGAAAGACCGGGAAAACTTTTCTAGATATGAGTCCGTCCTTTTCTAATTCACGCACGGTTTCTGTAAACATTTTATTCGAAATTCCGTTTACTTCCCCTTGCAAAACACCGGAACGTAATGCCCCATTTAATAAATGAAATAGCACTAACGGTTTCCACTTAGTACCTATTAAGTTCATTGTATAATGAAGCGGACAACTATTATTTTCGATTATTTTACTCATATAAGTTATTGTAAATTAGCAAATTACTCCTTTAAGTAACTATGCTACTTTTGTGTAAGTTATTGTGGCTCTTGCAAATGTAATGTAATTTTGTACTCTAAAACAATACATTATGACAACAGATAACACTTATCCAAAATCTTTTTCACATATTGGAATCACTGTTCCTGATATTAAAAAAGCCGTTCAATTCTACTCTGAAGTAATGGGCTGGTACGTGATCATGGAACCTTCGACAGTAACTAAAGAGAAAGAAACTGCTATTGGCCAAATGTGCATTGATGTTTTTGGTGAGGATTGGGAAACTTTCGAAATTGCACATCTATCGACTTCTGACGGAACTGGAGTTGAGTTATTTTCGTTCCCAAATGGCGTAAAAGAAGCCGTTCCATTTAATCCGTTTCAAACCGGTCTTTTCCACTTTTGTATTCAAGATCCAAATATCGAAGCATTAGTTGAAAAAATTGTCGCTAACGGTGGTAAACAAAGAATGCCTATTCGCTCCTACTATCCCAATGATAAACCGTACCAAATGTGTTATGTCGAAGACCCATTTGGGATTGTATTTGAAGTATACACCCACAGTTACGAATTAACCTATTCTTCTGGCGCTTACGCAAAATAAAAACCTAAAGAGCTGTTCTATAATTGTTAAAGAAACTATTTATAATAATTGATAGAAAAAACTATCTTTGATTGTAACCAAAAAATAGTTTATGACATTACATATTGAAACTCCTGCCCTACTGTTCTCTGCAACCTCATTAATTCTATTAGCATATACTAATCGATTCTTGACAATTGCAACAATAGTGCGGGGATTAAAAAAAACCTATGATGAGAAAGAAAACAAAAGTATTCTTATCGAAATAGCCAACCTCAACTTGAGACTCACCTTGATTCGCTACATGCAACTTTTTGGAGTAGCAAGCTTATTTTTATCAGTGTTTACCATGTTGGTTTTGTTTTTTGACTTTCAAATTGTCGGGCTCTATTTTTTTGGTTTTAGTCTCTTTAGTTTGCTCGTTTCTCTGGCATTATCCTTCTGGGAAATCAGTATCTCTGTAAAAGCCTTACGAGTACATTTAAGCGATTTGATTTCGTAACAACAATTGAGACAAATCATCTCAAACCATTTTAATAAAAAAAAGAGCTGTAAAATAATTTTACAGCTCTTTTCTATTTGTCGTTCTACTAAGAAGCTTAGTTTACAAGGCCGCTTTCTTCTTTTTTCTCATTGTTTAGCAAACTTGGTGTTTCTTTAGCTAATTTATTTTTTGTTGGAATCTTGTAATTCAAACTAAAACCAAATTTCCTTGTGTCCATCTTATTATTGATTAGCAATGGTGTTTCATAAGAATTAAAGGCGTTACTATTTGAATTCAAAACATCATCAGCATAAATAGAAAGTGTCAATTGCTCTTTTAAAAACTTTTTTGAAAAACTTAAGTCCAATGCGTTTCTAAACGGCTTCACCGCAATAAAATAAAAATAGTTCCCTTTTGGGATAATGTAATTGTAATTAGCCACAAACTTTATTTTTTTAGGTAACACAATTTGCGACATGAAGTTGAACATCCAGAATCCTTTAGTATCTACCTCAGGAATTTGGTGGTACTGGTATCCTGCATACACATATAAAAAATTCATGGTATCAGGATTCACGTTCATTTTCATGGTTTCGGCTAGCCCTTTGGTAAACAACATATAAGGAATTGGCATTCCCACACTAAAGTTATGGATCTTAATTTCTGGTAAATTCTCGTTAGTATTGACCACTAAATTATTTTCTAAACCTACTCTATTAATCACTTGATTTTTAGCCGAACTAATATTATAGCTCACAAAAGCATAATCAAAAGCACTCAATTTTACTTCGTAATTATTATAAATCGTTGGTTGCAAGTTAGGATTACCAGAGTAATCAATATTTGGATTCTGGTAATTGGTATTATTTGGGTTCAAAGATGACGTACTTGGAAGCGTGATTTTTTTATTGTAATTCACATTAAAATAAATCATTTTATTAAAGTTGTACTGTGCACTGGCATTAGGAAAAAATCTAAATTGCTTGAAAGCCGTTAATTCAGTCACATCTGTCTTACCCGTAATATTGTAATCTTCGGCTCGACCGCCAAGAATAAAATTTAATTTATCAAACTTAGATTGCAACTCAACATAGGAGGCCGCCGTTGTACGTTTGTAATCTAAATTAGTAACGCCTTTACTGGCTGCGTCAAAAAGCAACTCTTCATACAAAGCACCAACACTTATTTTTCCTTCATCCGAGAATTTAAGTGGTTGCGAATAATCTCCTTTGATATTGTATAAATTCTGGTTGGATGAATTGGCTAATGTAGCTGTCGAAGTACCAACAGGATTTAATTCAAAATCGTTAGTATTGTTGTTGTAATTAAATTTGAACTCTAATTTTTTGGCTGTATCATCAAATTTTTTCTGGTAGGTTACTACGGCATCTTGGCGCAAGCCTGTACTTACTGAAGCATCGTTAGCGGTAAAACCGGGTCCGTTTCCTAACGTATAACTGTCATTGTTGTTTTGCGTTAAATCATAATTTAGCAACAAACGGTCTTTACCAAGGTCAAATGTCAATGCCGACTTGATAAAATTATTTCTTCCCACTCGATCCGCTTCTGTTTTTGAAAGTAAGCTGTTCAATCCATTTTCTTGTTTCTCTAAACTATTCCAAATAGCACTTTCTCTATAATTTTGACCTAAATTTAATTGCCATCCAAAGTATTTGTTTTTAGCATTCAATAAAATACTATTATTTAACCTCCAGCGTACGTCATCGTAATTAGTAAAGCTCGTACTATTAGTATAGGTTGCACTCAGATAATTTTTAGCATTTTTATTAGTAATAATGTTCAATATCGCTCCACCAGAAGTAGCAGGAAATTCGGCTCCAGGTTGGGTAATGATTTCAATTTTTTCAATTGCATTTGCAGGCATTCCTTCTAGAAAAGCATTTAGTTCATTAGATGAGATATTAAGCGGTCGCCCGTCCATAAACACATCTAACTGTTTCCCTTGGTACATCATTCCCGCAATGTCAGAGGCGATTAATCCCGGTAACTTTTTTATTCCTTCTAGAACTGATCCCGTATTTAAACTAGGTTGATCCGCAAAATTAAAAATTGTACGGTCAGCTTTTTGTTCTATTGCTTTCTTGGTTTTTATAATAGCAACCTCTTCTAATTCGGTTGATTTTTCTACCGATTTCTCAGGGGTAATTTGAGCCGAAAGTGTGTAAAAACTTCCCAAACTAAACAGGGCAATCAAATATGTTTTCTTCATGGTTATTTTTGTAAGACATACCATAAGTCAACTTTATGGAGTATATGTTACAAGAATGCATAAAATAGTCGTTTAAAAAAACTTTACTCAGCTAATAAACTTAAATACAAATACATAAAACACAAATAAAAATGCATTTTTCAGCTTACAAAAAACTAAAAAGGAGTTCTTACATTAAATAAAAAGTTAAAAAAAGTAGCTTTAACTTTTTTGGAATAAACCTTTTAATGTTTTAAAAGTCTTACAACTAAAATTAATTATCATGAAAAAAATAACCACCGCCCTTTTAATTATTCTAGGAGTTACAATTGGGCACTCACAAGAAAATGATTTACCAGAAAATATTGGTGATAATTTTAGTTTAGAAGGCGCACTTGCCTTATTTAAAAAATCAAGTTCTATAGCCGAATTTGAAAAACTGATCAATGAAGAAAACAATAATGTCAACAACCTCGATCTTAATAATGATGGCAACGTAGATTATATTACGGTAGACGACATTAAGGATAACGACACACACGTTATTGTTTTGAGTACGTATTTAGACCAAAATGAAAAGCAAGATATTGCTACGATTGGCATCGAAAAAACGGGCAACGAGCAAGCTATATTGCAAATAGAAGGCGATACTGATTTGTATGCCGAAAACACCATTATAGAACCATTTGAAACAGAAAGCAGCATGAATCAAGTTCAACACGGTCCTGC
The DNA here is from genome assembly GCF_054165825.1 of Flavobacterium sp. PL002. Taxonomy (NCBI): domain Bacteria; kingdom Pseudomonadati; phylum Bacteroidota; class Flavobacteriia; order Flavobacteriales; family Flavobacteriaceae; genus Flavobacterium; species Flavobacterium sp. PL002. Next base: position 778,975 of record NZ_CM135110.1, read on the forward strand.
ACTAGCAGCAATTAACACTAACAGAGTGAGTGTAAATGTATGGTTCTGGCCTAGTGTGCGGTTTATTTATGCGCCTAGATATGTTGCTTGGACATCGCCACACCACTGGGGATTTTATCCTAAATACTGGAGTACTTGGCATCCTTACCGCCATACTATTTTTTATGCTAAGGCTGCTCCTCACCGTTCCTATTTTCACCGAGTGGCATCCCGTCGCGTAATTGTGGCCCGAAATGTGTACTTACCTAAAAGACGCCATTCTACAATTGTGATTCATAATAATCGAAAAACAGTTGTGATAAAAGAAAGTAAAAAAGCTAAAACAAGCAAAGTTTATAAACATAAAAGACGTTAGTCTAAATACATTATTATGAAAAATAACACACTGTGGTCTTTGCGATTGGGTTTTTCTAATAAAGAAAACGACCAAATTGCGCAAAAAGGAATGACTGCTTTTCTAGAGGATTCTTTTACTATTCCTTTTGACAATACTATCCCTGATTTTTTAAGTCAGGGTCCAAGAACAGCAGCACAATTAAAGGCACAACGGTTAATGTTTAAAAACGCTACTGCAGAAGAAAAAAAGGAAGCCCGACAAAAAGAAAATCAAATTTCAGAGGCAATGAAACAATGGTGGGTAGACCGAATGATTAACTCCCAATATCCTTTGCAGGAAAAAATGACCTTGCTATTGCACAACCATTTTGTGGCTACCTATCAAAAAGTAAAAGTGAATTATTGGGTATTTCAACACAACCAGATTTTGCGTAAAAATGCCTTTGGAAACTTTAAAACTTTAACTAAAGCCATTTTAAAAAGCAATGCTATGGTACGTTATCTAGACAATACTGATAATAAAAAAGGAAAAATAAACGAAAACTTAAGTAGAGAATTACTGGAGCTTTTTACACTTGGTATAGGAAATTATACTGAAGAGGATATTAAAAATGGCGCTAAAGGATTGGCTGGGTTAACTCTTGGCGACGACGGAGCGGTTTATAAAAAACCATTTGAAGACAACTCTGTTATTACTTATTTCGGAAAAACTGGTGTATTCAAATCAGATGAGTTAGTTGATATTATTTTCGAACAAAAAAATATTCCGTATCGCATGACCCGCAAAATACTAGAATGGTTTATCTATGATGATCCAAAAGAGGAATTGGTGCGCTATTACGGTGATTATTTTAGAGAAGTCGATTTTGAATTTCAACCGTTGTTATTAAAAATTTTTACAGAAGAATTTGATAAAAACACCGCAGGTTCTAAGATTAAAAATCCAATAGAATACAGTTTGCAACTGCTTGATGAACTCCAAGTCAAAAATGTAAAAAGCAATGTAATTGTCAATTTCATAAAACAACAAAGTATGGATTTATTCAACCAACCTAATGTAAAAGGTTGGGAAGGAGGAAAATCATGGTTGACAACTCAAATTTATTTACAGCGCGCCACGGTTGCTGATGCCTATTGTCAAGGAAAAATATTCAATAAACAAAAGGTCGAACAAGACATGCAGGGAAAAATGGAGGAGAGTAGTGAGCGAAAAAACAACAAGCAAAAAGAAAAATCGGTTGCTTTAAATTGGCAAAAAGCTAAAAACAAAGCCATCATAACAGAACTCACAGACCGTTTGTTATTTGGCGTAAGCCCAGAGTCACAAACTGATTACGAAACGGTTATAAAATATGATTTTGACCCCAATAGCCCTAATGCTGATCAAGTTGTCTTGCGTTTATTTAACACCATTATTAAGGAACCTGAGTTTCAATTAATCTAATTACAGCGTTTAATTCCATATATTATGAACAGAAGAAATTTTTTATCCTTAACAGGTACTTTTACAGGTGGATCGCTGCTATTACCCGATTTTTTATTCTCTTTTAGCAAGCAACAAAACCTAATTATAGGCGAGCAATGTGTCGTTTTTATTCAATTAAACGGTGGTAATGACGGTCTAAATACTTTCATACCCTACTTGGATCCTTTGTATTATGAAATGCGTCCTAAAATTGCGATTTCTAAAGACGAAGTGATTGCTGGAAATAAGGAAATGGCTTTTCATCCTTCACTAAAAGGCTTTGCGCAAATGCAACAAAATGGTGATTTATCAGTGATTCAAAACGTGGGCTATCCAGAGCCCAATCGTTCGCATTTTAGAAGTCAGGAAATTTGGCAAACCGCTTCTGACGCTGATCAATATATAAATGAAGGTTGGCTAGGACGTTATTTAGATTTGCAATGCGCCACTCACACCCCTACTGCAGGAATTAATATTGACAACATTGACAACCTATCGTTAAAAGGAGAAGTCCCTAATGCGATTACGATTAAAGATCCTGAGAAATTCAAAATAAAAAATGGTAAGGAAGAGAACAACCAACTATCAGATAATCCCGAACTAGATTTTGTTCGAAAAATAGCCAATTCTGCTGTAGAAGGATCAGAGCAAATCCAGAAAGCTTTGGCGCAAGCAAGCCCAGAAAATGCATATCCTAAATCTGGATTAGGAAAAAACCTTGCTTGGATAGGCCGATTAATAAAAGGAAACTTGAATTCGAAAGTATATTATACTTCCTTAAATGGCTTTGACACGCATGACAATCAATTAACGCTTCATAAAAACAAACTCACTGAGTTAAATGATGCACTATTTAGCTTTTATAGCGATATGAAAAATGCTAAGCTACTTCAAAATGTGACCATCGTGGTTTTTTCAGAATTTGGCAGAAGAGTCCACGACAACGGAAATGGAACAGACCATGGAACAGCGGCCCCTATGTTTATTATTGGCGGAAGCAATAAAGGGAATGTTATTGGGAATAACCCTAATTTATCTGATTTGCAACAAGGTGATTTAAAGCATCAAGTCGATTTTAGGAGTGTGTATGCAACTCTTTTAAAGGACAAACTCAATTTTGATCCAACAAAAATTGGGATTAAAACCCCACTAGTAACCGACTTATTTTAAAAATAATCCCACTGTTAAAGTAAGCTTAGAGATGAAAGTGTATCTTTGCCCCTCTAAAAAAATAACAATGTCGAATAATACAGTTTTAAAGGGAGTTTTTCTAGTGGGTCTAGGCGCTACAAGTTATGGTATGCTAGCCACTTTTGTGAAGCTTGCTTATGGTGATATAGGAATCACCGGAAATCCATATACCACTGCAGAGGTTACCTCATCTCAGTTTATCTTAGGAATCATAGGGATTCTTTTGATTAATTTATTTCAAAAAAGTAAAAATAAGAATACAGTAAAAAAGGCGAGTTCACGTAATATTTTTCAGTTAATGTTAGCCGGAACTTCGTTAGGGATGACTAGTGTTTTCTACTACTTAGCTGTGCGCTATATTCCGGTATCAATAGGAATTGTTTTATTGATGCAAACCGTTTGGATGGGAGTTATTCTCGAAATGATATTAGAGAAAAAACTACCTTCTAAGCAAAAAGTGATTTCGGTATTCATCGTGTTAATTGGTACTGTACTTGCTACAAATCTTTTGAAAAACGAAATTCAATTAGACTGGCATGGACTTATGTGGGGAATGTTTGCAGCAGCATCATTTACAACAACCATGTTTACGGCAAATCGTGTAGCCACAGAAATTTCTTCGGCACAACGTAGTTTATATATGTTATTAGGTGGAGCGGTAATCGTTTTTGGTTTCTCGATAGCGACACAAACTACACCCTTTAACTATGACATTTTTTACAAATGGGGAATTATAATGGCTTTATTTGGAACAATAATCCCACCTTTGTTGATGACTGCAGGATTTCCTTTGACGGGAATTGGCTTAGGTAGTATTGTCTCTGCGCTAGAATTACCTATTTCAGTTATGATGGCTTTTGTGTTATTAGGCGAAGAAGTTATTGCAACACAGTGGATGGGTATTGCATTAATCATCATTGCCATAGTAATTATGAATGTTAATTTTAAACGTAAACAAATATTGTAATCTTAGTTGATGCGAAAAAAGAGTACTTTAGGTCTTCTTATTAAATACATAACAATATGACTTTTCCTTGGCATTTATATTTGATGGCTTTTATTTACACATTAGCTGGAATAAATCATTTTAGAAACCCTAGAATGTACCAAAAGATAGTACCTGATTATTTCGGTAATCCTAAATTACTAAATGTAATAAGCGGAATTACCGAAATCATTTTGGGAATCGCATTACTAATTCCTGTCTTGTCAAATCATGCCGCTTGGGGAATTATTGCTTTATTAATTGCTGTTTTTCCTACACATATTTATATGTATCAAAATCCAAAAGCACGTATGGGATTACCTACATGGGTATTATTGCTTCGCATGCCTTTACAACTAGTACTAATTTACTGGGCTTACTTATATACTTAATAAAAACACTAAAGCACTTGTTTCACTAGTTGTCACAAGTGCTTTTTACATTATAAATAGAGGAGGATTTTACCTCATAAAATAGCCATTAGAAGAAACAATTAATAACAAAAAACAATTGTTATTCTGCCAAAAAAAAAAGGCTATTTAAAAAATAATTAGATACTTTAAAAAAAAATACTTTTTTCATGCGAAGTAATTATTATTTTTATTAATATTGGTATCTAATTTAGAATCAATTATATTAATCATTAAAACCTATTTGAATTAATTTTCACGTGATGAAAAAGAGTAACCGCAAAGAACTGAACTGGGATCAAACAGAAAAACTTGTTACATTGGCTTTAGAAGAAAAAAATCCTTTTGAAATTATTAAAAAAGAATTTGGTCTAGCCGAGAAAGAAGTTCTGGAAATAATGAAGAAAAAGCTTCCTGCTGAAAAATTTGAGATGTGGAAAAAGAAAGCTACAGCGAATAAGCCAAAGCCAAAACCACTAAAAATAGATGAATTTGATGAAGATTTAGACGGAAAATATTATATAAAAAATAAATTTGATTAATCAAATTACTAGAAAGACACTCTTTACCCGAGTGTCTTTTTTTTTGCATAAATTAGGCTACAAAATCTGTAACACTATAGTTGTTTTTGAGTCTAATACTGAAAACTACAACAAATGAAAAGAATATTTTTAGTACTAACTGCTTCAATGGTACTTTGGGGTTGTAATACAACAAGCTCAACTACTCAAGTTACGGCAAAAAAAGAGGTTCAAGTAGCCATAAACTTGACTGATATCAAAGATGACAAAGTAATGGTGACCGTAAACGCACCTACTATTTTAACAAACGAAATAACGTATCACATCCCAAAAACGGTTCCAGGAACTTACTCTGAAGACAACTACGGTAGGTACATTGACGATTTAAAAGCTTATGATCAAAAAGGAAACCTTCTTGACGTAAAAAAACTGGATGACAACTCTTGGTCTATCTCAAAAGCTACAACTTTAAGCAAAATAACGTATTTAGTAAACGATACATTTGATACTGAAAAAGGAACGCAGTTTGGACAAGATGATATTTTCTCTCCTGCTGGTTCTAATATTGATGCTGGAAAAAATATCCTATTAAACACCCATTGTTTTGTAGGTTATTTTACAAACTTCATGACCATTCCTTACCAAGTTACTGTTTCGCATCCAGCCGATATGTGGGGAGCGACTTCAATGACTGACACTGATGAGAGCACAACTTTGGATGTATTTACTACGGAGCGATATGCTGAATTAGTAGAAAATCCTATTATGTACTCTAAACCTGATCACACATCATTTACCGTAGACGGAATGGAAATAAACATTGCGGTATACTCCCCAACAGGAAAGGTTACTGCAGAGAGCATCACGCCTGAGATGAAAACTATGATGACGGCGCAAAAACATTTTTTAGGAAAAATAAACGCTACTAAAAAATACAGTGTTTTATTGTATTTATCTACAATGACGGATACGGATGCAAAAGGTTTTGGAGCATTAGAGCACCCAACGGCAACTACAGTTGTTTTACCAGAAATAATGCCTAAAGAAGAATTAGTAAAATCAATGATGGATGTAGTGTCACATGAATTTTTCCATATCGTGACGCCATTAACTATTCATTCAAAAGAAATTCAATATTTTGATTACAACAACCCAAAAATGTCTGAACATTTATGGATGTATGAAGGGGTAACTGAATACTTTGCTAATTTATTTCAAATTAACCAAGGTTTAATTAGTGAAGAAGATTTTTACGGTCGTCTTTCTGACCAAATTGCACATGCAAATGCAATGAACGATACGATGTCATTTACAACAATGAGTAAAAATGTCTTAGTAGAGCCTTACAAAGCACAATATATTAATGTGTACCAAAAAGGTTCTTTAATAGGCATGTGTATTGATCTAATTATTAGAGAAAAAAGCAATGGAGAAAGAGGAATTCTTGATTTAATGCATAAACTATCTACGGAATACGGTGTTTCTAAACCATTTAACGACGAAGATCTTTTTGCCAAAATTACAAGCTTAACTTATCCTGAAGTGGGTGAATTTTTAAAGAAATATGTAGCTGGAACAACACCAATACCTTACGGAGAATTTTTATCTAAAGTAGGCGTTAAACAATCATCTGAAAAAGTAGCTGGAAACGTTTTCTTAAAAGGACAAACCCCTTACATAACTGTTAATCCTGAGACTAAAGAAATTATGGTACTTCCTGAAATTGAATTGAATCCATTTTTTACTGCTTTAGATTTAAAAGGAGGTGATATTATTGTTGCCATTAATGACAAACCATATTCTTTAGAAAATATTTATGACATGATTGGTGAAAGCCAAAAATGGAAAGAAGACGATGCAATCACTGTGAAAATAAAACGTGGAGACAAAACTCAAACACTAACCGGAAAAGTAAAATTCCCTTACGAAGATAAAGAAACGCTAACCGTTACTGATCCAAGTAAAAGCGAACTTAAAAATGCTTGGTTAAAAAATTAATGCAACTACAATTTAAAAAAATGGCAATCGTAACTGATTGCCATTTTTTTTTGAAAAATTACATTAAGACGACGTACTATCGTTCCAACTATTTTCTTTATTTTGCAGCAAAATTATAACCAATGAAAAAATCAATACTTGTATTCGCTTCTCTTGTGCTATTAGCATCATGTAATAAAACCGAATCAAAAGCAGACCTACACATTACAGGAAATATTAAAGGTCTTAAAAAAGGTACTTTATACATCCAGAGAGTGGTTGACACAACCCTAGTTGCTATAGACACCATAAACATTGATGGTAAATCAACTTTTGAAAGCGATATTGATTTAAAGTCACCAGAGGTATTGTACCTTTTTCTTGATAGAGGGGTTACTAATTCATTAGACAACAACATCGCCTTCTTTGCAGAACCAGGAAAAATGACTATTGACACCAACCTAGATGCGTATTTATCTGACGCGAAAATAACAGGTTCTAAAAATCAAGAATTACTTGAGGAATACAAAAAAATCAATAACCGTTTTAATGAGGAAAAACTAGATTTGATTGCTAAAAAATTTAAAGCAATAAAATACAAGAATCTTAAAGCCATTGATAGTTTAGGCGCGAAACAAGACTCTAATATCAAAAGAAAATACTTGTTTGCAACTAACTTTGCCATCAACAATAAAGACCAAGAAATAGCCCCTTATATTGCGTTATCTGAAATTTATGATATCAATATTAAATACCTAGATACTATTCAAAAATCAATGACCCCAAAAGTAGCCAAATCACTTTATGGAAAAAAGCTAACAGAGTATGTTAATGGATTAAAAAAACAATAAGTACAACTTTTTGTTTCTTGTTAAAACGTAAAAACGTCTCGTAAATAATACGAGACGTTTTTTTTTGGTATACCCACAAAAAAAACCACCTAACAAAAGTTAGATGGTTTTAACGATGAGCCGGCGGAGGGACTCGAACCCACGACCTGCTGATTACAAATCAGCTGCTCTAGCCAACTGAGCTACGCTGGCGTCTCATTTCGAGTGCAAATATACATATGAATTTTGATTATGCAAACAATATTTACAATAAAATTCATTTATTTTTTAACTGCTTATTAATAAGATATTTAGCTTTAAGGCAAAAAAAAACCATCTAATAAATTAGATGGTTTTACAATGAGCCGGCGGAGGGACTCGAACCCACGACCTGCTGATTACAAATCAGCTGCTCTAGCCAACTGAGCTACGCTGGCGTCTCATTACGGGTGCAAATATACAGATGAATTCGTGTTTTCCAAAATAAATCTGCTATTTTTTATCGTTTTTTTTGCCTACAATTCGTTGATCTTAGCAATCAATTGATTAGCAGTTTGTTCCAATTCAACATTGATTTGTTTGAAGTGTGCTTTTTTGTCTTCAACTTTTTTAGCATTAACTTTTGCGATCAAAACATCAAAAGCAGCGATAGCTTCGTCAATTAAATCGTTAGTTTCTGTTGTTGGTTTCCCAGTTGTAGAAATTTCGAACAAGTAAACTGCTTCAATAATATCTCCTAATACGTAGTTGATGTCTTTTTTTAAATTCTTAACGTTTGCCATTTTTTTTAATTTTAATTTGCGTCTGCAAAAGTACACATAATCTTTCTATTACTAGCTATGAAATGTAAATTTCTAAAATAGAAGCTTTTCCGCTTAACACATAATAGTCCATTGCAGCAGGTATTAATACAGTATCTCCTTTTTTATATTTATAGATGGTCATAGCATACTCTAACTCAAATTCACCACTAACACACATATATACAGTAAAACTATTTCCTGTTTTAGTAATCGTTGTTTCTTTTGATAAAGGAATAAAATTAGTCGTGAAATAAGGACAGTTAACAATAGGGTTCGCTTGATTCTCTTCTTCTAAATATTCTTTTCTAGTATCTACTTTATTATAATTTATTGCTTCTAGAGCTAAGTCAACATGCAATTCTCTAGTATTTCCCTGAGCATCTACACGGTCAAAATCATAAATACGGTAGGTAATGTCAGATGTTTGCTGAATCTCTGCAATTAACAAACCGGCACCTATAGCATGAACAGTACCTGTTTCAAGAAAAAACACATCTCCTTCACTTACTGTTATAGCATCTAAAATAGACAATAAGCCTTTATCTTTTAAATGGCTCAAATACTCCGCAGGATTTGAATCATCTTTAAAACCTACAATTATTTTAGCATCTGAATCTGCTTGCATTACATACCACATTTCTGTTTTTCCAAAAGAATTGTGACGTTTTCTAGCTAATTCATCGTTAGGATGTACCTGTATAGACAAGTCTTGACGAGCATCTAAATATTTAAATAATAAAGGAAATTGATCTCCATAACGGGCATGAACTTCGGTACCTAAAACTTCTTTAGGCATTTCAGCAATAACAGCCATTAATGATTTCCCTTTCAAAGAGCCATTAGCAACTACACTTACATCTCCTTTAACAGTTGACAACTCCCAACTTTCCCCAGTAATACTAGAAATAATTGGTTTCCCTAGCATTGTTTTTAATTTCTCACCTCCCCAGATTCTTTCTTTTAGAATAGGGTCAAATTGCAAAGGATATATTTTATCATTCATGTTTATATTTTTTAGTCTGCTTTAGCTATTATTCCGTAAACTAAGATACTATTTTTTTTAATGCTATTAACGCTTCAGAGATATGCTTACCTCCTAACATACTGTTAAAAATCAGCACTATGATTCCGTTTTTATCAACTACATAAGTCACTCTTCCTGGCAATAAACCAAATAAAGCTGGCGGAATACCAAAAAGCGTTTTGATTTTTTTATTCTCATCAGATAAAAGAATAAAAGGCAGCGCATGCTCTTTAGCAAATTCTTGATGAGAAGCTACACTATCATTACTAACTCCAATTACCTCAGCACCCAAATCTTTAAAATCTTGGTATTGATCTCTAAAACTACAAGCTTGTGCCGTACATATAGAGGTATTGTCTTTTGGATAAAAATAAATAACTGCAGGTTTTTTACCTATAATCTCTTGGCTATCAAAATGTGCTCCTTTAGTATCTTTGGATTCAAAAACCGGAACCTTATCTCCTACTTTTAATGCCATTATATTCCTTTATAAGTTACAAAATTTCGTGCTGTTTCATAAAGAACGACTTCCAATTCAAACTCATCCTTTATTCTTTTTCTGATTTTATTCCAGATCACTACTACAATATTTTCAGCGGTAGGATTCAAATCTTTGAATTCAGGAACATCAAGATTTAAATTTTTATGATCAAATTGGTTTTCTACTTCTTCCTTAATAATAGCAGCTAAGAACTTAACATCCATTACAAAACCAGTCTCAGGATCTATAGAGCCAGTAACACTAACGGTTAAATCATAATTATGACCATGAAAATTAGGGTTATTACATTTCCCGAACACCGAATCATTTTTTTCTACAGACCAATCTTTACGATACAATCTATGTGCAGCATTAAAATGTGCTTTTCTGCTTATGGTAACTTTCATAAATATTAGCTTTTCAAATTTTAGATTTTTGCTTTTACAAAATCCTTTTTAGATATCGCTTTAATAACTAGCAATAACCTGATTATAACTTATGATCTTCTAAATAATGATAGAATTCATCAAATATAATTTTAAACCAAACCGTATAAAGTGCTGGATTGTTGCGCATATCCTCTTGAACCGCCTCAATACTCATCCATTTCCAAGCTTCGACCTCATCAGGATTAATTACTGGACTATCATTATAATACCCTATCATTACATGATCTAATTCATGCTCAGTCAACCCGTTATCAAATGGTGCTTTGTAAATAAAATGAAAAAGCTCTTTAAGTTCCGCTTTAAATCCCATTTCTTCGTACAACCTTCTTGTTCCAGCTGTTATATTGGTTTCTCCTTCTCGTTGATGACTACAACAAGTATTTGTCCACAATAAAGGAGAATGGTATTTATGATGTGCGCGTTGTTGCAACATAATTTCATTTTTACTATTTAAAATAAAAACAGAAAATGCACGGTGCAAAACTGCTTTTTCATGAGCTTCTAATTTAGGCATTAACCCTACTTGCTCGTCTTTTTCGTTTACTAGTATTACGTTTTCTTCTGTCATAATTATTTTTAGCCAAACAAAAATACAAAAAGATATAGAATAAAAGGAGGCTTTAACGTTCTGTTTCGAATTGTTAAACACAATTTATTCGTATTAATTCTGTTAATTAAAAAACAACGCTCTTTACAATCACCCACTCCCTTTTAAGCTAACGGTTAACAATTAGTATGGACAGTATAAAAATAAGAAAAGCAATTCTAGCCGACTTGAACACATTACTAGCGTTTGAGCAAGGAGTTATTGCTGCCGAAAGACCTTTTGATCCTACTTTAAAAGAGGAGAAAATAAGTTATTATGATATTCGAAAAATGATTCCTGCAACTGATGTTGAAATCATTGTTGCAGTAGTTGACAACCAAATAATCGCTTCAGGATACGCCCGATTAGAAGTTGCAAAACCCTATTTAAAACATAAGAACTATGGCCATTTAGGATTTATGTACACCATTCCTGAATACCGAGGTCAAGGTGTGAATGCTAAAATAATTGCCGCTTTAAAAGAGTGGTGCAATTCCCAAGACGCAACCGAAATACGCTTGGATGTATATAGTGACAATGAAAATGCAATTAAGGCTTATACCAAATTTGGATTCAAAAAACACCTTACAAACATGCGTTTAAACCCATAGCAAAACCAGTTTTATTTTTACAATAAATTGGCAACAGCAAGCAAACACTTAACATTTTATTCCCTTACTTTACATCTAAAAATTAATACCCATCACAAGAAATGAAAGCACTTACCTTTTCTGAATTTGGCACTTCAGATGTGTTACAATACATCAAAATAAAAGATCCTATTTTAAAGGAAAATGAAGTTTTAGTTGAAATGAAAGCCATCGGATTGAACTTTGCAGATGTTTATAGACGAAAAGGTGATTACCATTTAGTAGGTACACCGCCATTTATAGCAGGTTACGAAGGAGCTGGAGTAGTCATCAATAGCAATAATACTAGTTTTAATGTGGGTGACCGAATCGCTTTCGCAGATGTTCCACTTGCTAACGCACAACTCGTTGCTGTTAACATTAAAAATGCGATTCCGTTACCTGATGCCATCAGTTTTGAAACAGCGGCCACGATATTACTACAAGGATTAACAGCACATTATTTAGCCACAGACAGCCACAAAACACAACAAGGAGACACCGTACTTATTCACGCTGCAGCAGGTGGTGTGGGACAGTTTTTAACTAAAATAAGTAAATTATTAGGAGCTACTGTTATTGGACTTACCTCATCAAACGATAAAGTAAAAGCAGCGCTGTTAAACGGTGCTGATAAAGTATTTTTATATTCTAATGATTGGAAAAATCAAGTTTTAAACTTCGTCCCCAACGGAGTAGATGTTACTTACGATAGCGTAGGTAATACATTAAGCGATAGTTTTGAAGTAACAAAAAACCGCGGCCAAGTTGTCTTTTTTGGAATGGCTGGTGGAGATCCTGATTTTATAAATCCAAGAATGTTAATGGATAGTTCTAAAACATTAACGGGTGGAGATTTATGGAATTACCTAGTTTCAAAAGAAGAACGTATTAAACGAGCAAATCAATTATTTGACTGGATAATTTCTGGAGAAATAACAATCCCTGAGCCTACAATTTTTAAACTTTCGAAAGGTAAAAAAGCACACGATTTTTTAGAAAGCAGAGAAAGTACTGGTAAAATAATTTTGATCCCGTAAAACAAAATGCCGTCTAACACAACCCTCTTTCCGTTATAGATTTGAGGATTTTTTACGCAAGCTTTCGCCAATCATCAACGCACATTTTTCACCATCAATAGCTGCAGATATAATTCCGCCCGCATATCCCGCTCCCTCACCACAAGGATACAATCCTTTTATCTGTAGATGTTCATAAGTAATCCCATCTCTAGGGATACGCACGGGTGATGACGTTCTAGATTCTGGTGCATGTAAAACTGCTTCGTTTGTAAGATACCCTTTCATTGATTTTCCGAATTCAGAAAATCCTTCTCTTAATATTTGAGTTAAAAACCCTGGAAAAACCTGTCCTAATTCAACTGAAGTAGTTCCTGGAACATAGGATGTTTTCGGAATCTCTGATGATAGTCTACTTTGTGTAAAGTCAATCATTTTTTGCGCAGGTACTTTTTGGCTTTCACCTGCAAGATGCCACGCTTTTTGTTCGATACTTTTTTGGAATTCCATTCCAGCCAAAGCACCAAACTTAGCAAACGGTTTAAAATCTTCTAGTTTTAATTCGATTACAATACCTGAATTTGCAGTAGCTTGATCACGTTTAGACGGAGACCAACCATTAGTAACTACTTCGCCTGGACTAGTAGCACAGGGAGCAATCACACCACCAGGACACATACAAAAAGAGTACATTCCTCTACCTCCTACTTGCTTCACAATACTGTAAGGAGCCGGTGGCAACAACTCACCACGGTAATCACAACTATATTGAATACTATCAATTAAAGATTGCGGATGTTCTGCTCGTACACCAAGTGCAAAAGGTTTTGCCTCGATAAATATCTTTTTCTTATCTAATAACTCATAAATATCTCGAGCCGAATGTCCTGTAGCAAGAATCAATTTATTGGCTAAAATAGTCTCCCCTTTATGCGTAACAATTCCTTGCACTTCATTTTGTTTTACTAAAATATCAGTAACTCGAGTTTCAAACAAAACTTGTCCTCCACATTCAATTATTTTTTCACGAATGTCCTGAATAATTTGCGGCAATTTATTTGTACCTATATGTGGGTGTGCTTCTACTAAAATATCTGGAGTTGCACCATAAGCAACTAATAATTCTAAAATTCGGGTTACGTCACCACGCTTTTTAGAACGCGTGTACAGCTTTCCGTCAGAATAAGTTCCCGCTCCTCCTTCACCAAAACAGTAATTTGAATCTTCATTAACTACATGATCCACATTAATTGCTTTCAAATCACGACGGCGTCCGCGTACATCTTTACCACGTTCTACAACTATTGGCTTTAAGCCTAACTCAATTAATTGTAAAGCTGCAAAAAGTCCTGCTGGACCAGCACCTACAACGATTACCTCCTGCGCATGAGTCACATTAGGATAATCCGGTAATTCAAATTTTGTTTCAGGAACGACATCTCCTTGCAAGTAAACAGCAACTTTTAAATTGATTTTAATTGCCTTTTGACGCGCATCAATAGAACGCTTTAAAATGGTGACTTGCTTAATTACTTTAGGACCTACTTTTAATAGTTTTCCTAAGTATTCTTTAAGCAACAATTCATTTGCAGCAATTTCTGGCGATACTTGTAATAGATGTTCTTGAGGCATTTTTTTAGCTATAATATTTATTCCAACAAATAAAACCAATGTCAGATTGCAAAAGTAGCATTTTGAAGTGAATTCTGCTTACGCAAAAGAGAAACCGTTTGAAATAATGAAAAATACTTTAATTTCTAAATTCAGTCTTTGTAACTTTGAAAGCTACAATTATTGAAAACAATACAATGTCTAGACAAATAAAATTACTATGGGATTTTAAAGGTCCCGCTGCGGCTAAAACTGCTGAACACCACGAAATCCATCTAAAAGAATACATCGTGATTGAAAAACTACCCTTAAACATTACTGGTTTCGAAATTCGCTCAGAGATGCACGCCGTTGCTTTTATGGTGGTTACTGACGAAAACATGATTCAAGTACGCGATAGTTTAAAACCACATCGTGGCGAAATTTATATTGAGAAAGAGCCTTAATTTAAACCAATGCTGCTTAAAAAAGCAACAAATAAGGTTTTAAAATAAAAACAGAAATACCATTACATTTATAACTTATCTTACCAATACGTCTTTGAAAAAAAAAAACCAGTTGAATATAAGAATCATAACGCTTTTTTCAAGTCGGAACAATTTATTCTCGCTGAAAATAAGCTTAACTTAGTCGTCATTAAGCATGATTTTTTAAGAAGATCAAGTAGTAAACTAAGTTTAATAAAATTGCATAAATTGTTCCCATCTAAATAGGAACGTAAATTTCGTGTTGCCAATTTATACTAGTTCATTCACTTTGCCCTAAACTGTGGCGCAAAAAGCTGCCTTTCTATTTAATTTGAAGCTTAAATTCCAGTGATGAAATTAATAGAAAAAATGCAATTAGTATTTATAAAGAAAAACCCTTTCTACTCCAATTACACACTAACTGTAAACCTAATGCAGTAACTGAATAAAATAATTATACGAACCTACAAATAAAAAAACACCTGCAAGAATGTTCTTGCAAGTGTTTTTTTAATTACTTTTATCTAATAAGCGCTATCGATTATTCTGGCCAGCACATACTACTAATTTGCTACTTCACTAATAAATTTTATTCGCATTAAGCGCAGCTCATCCATATCATAATCGCCTTCAAATTCCTTGAGAGCACCTTCAATTTTATCTGATTCTGATTCCATGAAATAATCATAGATTTCCTCTTGCTGCTCTTCGTCGAGCATATCGTCAACCCAGTATTTTATATTTAGTTTGGTTCCAGAGTAAACAATTTGTTCCATTTCTTTAATTAGCAAATCCATCGTTAACCCTTTTGCTTTAGCGATATCGTCAAGAGATAATTTTCTATCAATATTTTGAATAATATACAACTTATTAGCCGAGTTAGTTCCCGTTGATTTAACCACTAAATCTTCTGATCGAATAATATCGTTCTCATTAACATAACGATTAATTAATTCGACAAAATCACTACCATACTTTTTAGCTTTTCCTTCTCCCACACCATGAATATTAATCAATTCATGCAATGAAATAGGATATTTTAAAGCCATATCTTCTAGTGAAGGGTCTTGAAAAACCACAAACGGTGGCACTCCAATTTTTTTAGCTACTTTTTTACGAAGGTCTTTTAACATATTCATCAAAACAGCATCTATTGCTACCGTCACTTTTGAGGCACTTACAATGGCTTCATCTACGATTCCGTTGTATTCATGATCCTCAGACATCAAGAAGGAGGAAGGTTTTTTTATAAAGTCTAACCCTTTGTCGGTTATTTTTACAATACCATACGTTTCAATATCTTTTGTAAGGTAACCCGCAACAAGAACTTGGCGCAATAATGCCATCCAATAT
This sequence comes from Flavobacterium sp. PL002, assembly GCF_054165825.1. Lineage (NCBI taxonomy): Bacteria > Pseudomonadati > Bacteroidota > Flavobacteriia > Flavobacteriales > Flavobacteriaceae > Flavobacterium > Flavobacterium sp. PL002. The sequence goes on from NZ_CM135110.1 coordinate 795,112, forward strand.
TTTTCGTCGAAAGAAATACCAGAACCAAAAAAGGGCTGAACATCTGTACGGTGTGCTTTTATAACTGCATTAACTCTTCCTATTAAGGTAAAGACAATTTCTTTAGATTTATATAAATGCTTTGTATCCCTAACTACTTCAAGAAGTTTCACTACTTGCTCTAAGGCTTCTACCTTCGTTTTTGGATTTCTTATGTTGTCATCCATATCAGCACCATCACCTGTTACATCATCAAATTCTTCACCAAAATAATGGAGTAAAAATTTCCTTCTTGACATTGACGTTTCTGCGTAAGCGACAACCTCTTGCAATAAGGCAAAACCTATTTCTTGTTCAGCCACAGGTTTCCCTGACATGAACTTCTCTAGTTTTTCTACATCTTTATAAGAGTAATACGCAAGACAATGCCCTTCACCACCATCCCGACCAGCACGACCGGTTTCTTGATAATAACTTTCTAGCGATTTTGGAATATCATGATGAATTACAAAACGCACATCCGGCTTATCAATCCCCATCCCAAATGCAATAGTTGCTACAACAACATCTACATCTTCCATCAGGAACATGTCTTGGTGTTTGGCTCTAGTTTTAGCATCTAATCCTGCATGGTAAGGAACAGCACTAATTCCGTTCACTTGTAAAACTTCGGCAACAGCCTCCACCTTTTTACGACTTAGACAATATATAATCCCCGACTTTCCTTTATGCTGTCTTATAAAACGAATAATATCCGACTCGATATTTTTAGTCTTAGTCCGTACCTCATAGTATAAATTAGGTCTATTAAATGACGCCTTAAAAGTAGTTGCACCAGACATATCTAAGTTTTTTAGAATATCCTCTTGCACTTTTGGCGTAGCAGTAGCAGTAAGTCCTATAATAGGTACATCCCCTAATTGCTTAATAATATTTTTTAGATTTCGATATTCAGGCCTAAAGTCATGCCCCCACTCTGAGATACAGTGAGCCTCATCAATAGCGACAAAAGAAATAGTGACACCTTTTAAAAAATTAACATTCTCCTCCTTAGTCAAGGATTCTGGCGCCACATAAAGCAACTTAGTTAAACCAGAGGTAATGTCTTTTTTTACTTGCGTAATTTCCGTCTTAGTTAGTGAAGAATTTAAAACATGAGCAATACCATTTTCTGAAGACAAACTTCGAATAGCATCTACTTGGTTTTTCATTAAAGCAATCAAAGGAGAAACAACAATCGCCGTTCCTTCTTGCATTAAAGCGGGCAGTTGATAACAAAGAGATTTACCTCCTCCAGTAGGCATAATAACAAAGGTATTTTGTTTATTAAGCAAACTTTTTATCACAGCTTCTTGCAGCCCTTTAAATTGGCTAAAGCCAAAATATTTCTTTAATTCCCTATGGATATCAATTTCGTTTGAATTCATTCTTTATTATATGGTATTTTGTATAAATTTGCATTATAAAGATACTAATTTCTTTTACACTTACAAATTTTAAACATTCTGTTTTGATATCAAAAGAAAATATATTGGCTACAGCCAAAAAAACCATCTTAGCTGAAAGTGAGGCGATTATAAACCTCAGCGCGTTTTTAGATGAAAATTTTTCAAATGCAGCCCAAGCAATTTACAATTCTAAAGGAAGATTAGTGATTACTGGGATAGGAAAAAGCGCAATAATTGCGCAGAAAATGGTCGCTACTTTTAACTCCACGGGTACTCCATCACTGTTTTTACATGCTGCCGAAGCCATTCATGGAGATTTAGGAATGGTTCAAAATGACGACATTATCATTTGTATTTCAAAAAGCGGAAATAGCCCTGAAATAAAAGTATTGGTTCCGTTATTAAAACGTTTCGGAAACACCCTTATTGCGATAACGGGAAACATGACTTCCTTTTTAGCAAAAGGATCAGACTACATCCTAAACACTACCGTAGAAAAAGAAGCTTGCCCAATTAATCTTGCACCTACAAGCAGCACAACAGCTCAATTAGTAATGGGAGATGCACTAGCAGTTTGCCTTATGGAAATGAGAGATTTTAAACCCGAAGATTTTGCGGTATACCACCCAGGAGGTGCTTTAGGCAAAAAATTATTATTGCGTGTAAAAGACATGCTAGAGCACACGCTAAAACCAATGGTTGCTCCTGATGCTTCGATAAAACAAGTGATTTTTGAAATATCAGAAAAAAGACTTGGGGTTACTGCAGTGGTAGAAAACGAAAAAGTGATTGGTATTATTACCGATGGAGATATTCGTAGAATGCTTAACGAAAGAGATAGTTTTGCTGATTTATCTGCTAAAGACATCATGACTAAAAATCCAAAGCTAATCCAGTCAAATGACATGGTCACGGATGCTTTAAATATTTTAGAAGATTTTTCTATAACACAATTGATTGTTGTAGAAAACGATGCATACCAAGGTGTTTTACACTTACACGATATTTTAAAAGAAGGAATAGTATAATGGCAAAGAAAAACCAAAACGAGATGTCGTTTTTAGATCATCTTGAAGACTTGAGATGGTTATTAGTAAGAAGTACAATTGCAATAATTATTATGGCATGTGTTACTTATTTCATTAGTGATTATTTATTTGACACTATTATATTTGGCCCTACAAGACCAACTTTTTTTACTTATGTGTATTTTTGTGAGCTATCCCATTCACTAGGTTTTGCAGATAGTATTTGCATCACCGAAATGCCTTTTATTATACAGAATACCGAGATGGAGGGACAAGTAAATGTCTTTATCTGGATTTGTATTCTCGCTGGATTCATCTTGAGTTTCCCTTATATCCTCTGGGAAGTTTGGAAATTCATTAGTCCTGCCTTATATAAAAACGAAAAGAAGAACGCAAAAGTCTTTATCTTTTTCTCTTCTTTACTTTTCTTTATAGGAGTATTATTTGGCTATTTTGTAGTAATCCCTATGTCGGTTAATTTCGTGGCTACTTTTACGGTCAGTCCTGTTGTTTTAAACCAGTTCACCTTAGATTCCTATATCGGAATGGTAAAAACATCGGTTTTAGCCAGTGGATTGTTTTTTGAATTACCAATAATCATTTTTTTCCTAACTAAACTAGGGCTTGTAACACCCTCTTTTTTAAGAAAATATAGAAAATATGCAATTGTATTAGTCCTTATTATTGCCGCTATCGTAACACCTCCAGATGTGGTAAGCCAGACTATTGTTGCAATACCAATGTTATTAATCTATGAAGCAAGTATTTTTATATCAGTATTTGTTCATAAAAAAGAAAAAGAATAAAGATGGCAGCTATTATTGAAGAATTTAATGAGTACCGTTCTAAAATGAACGAAAAGTTGTTAGCCGATAACAACAAAATTGTAAAACGAATATTCAATCTTGACACTAATGCTTATGCAGCAGGTGCGCTTGATGTAAAAACTAAAGAGCTATTAGGATTAGTTGCTTCGGCAGTTTTACGCTGTGATGATTGCGTAAAATACCACTTAGAAACAAGCCACAAAGAAGGGGTAACTAAAGAAGAAATGATGGAAGCTATGGGAATCGCTACGTTAGTAGGAGGAACAATTGTAGTCCCTCATTTAAGAAGAGCGTACGAATTTTGGGAAGCGTTAGAAGAAGAGGCAACAAAATAATAATTCCCTTTTTGTCAAAAAGCACTTTGTGTTCTATCAAGAACAATAAAGATACTTTGGTAAAAATAAAATAGTGTTAACACTTTAAATTGTTGATTTGTTTATTCGTTAATTTGTAGCGATTAAACAAATCAATGTTTAAATAATTAAACGCAGAACGTTTAAAACAAAGAAAATGATTTTAAGAGCTGATAATTTAGTTAAAACATACAAAGGAAGAAGTGTCGTAAAAGGGATTTCTGTAGAAGTAAATCAAGGAGAAATTGTTGGATTACTAGGACCAAATGGTGCTGGAAAAACCACTTCTTTCTACATGATTGTAGGATTGGTAAAACCCAATTCAGGAAACATTTATCTTGATGATTTAAACATCACTGATTACCCAATGTACAAAAGAGCACAACAAGGTATTGGGTATTTAGCACAGGAAGCTTCGGTTTTCAGAAAGCTAAGTATCGAAGACAACATCTTGAGTGTACTGCAACTAACAAAGCTTTCAAAAGAGGAACAAGTTGCTAAAATGGAAAGTTTGATAGCCGAATTCAGTTTGGAACACATTAGAACCAACCGCGGTGATTTACTTTCGGGTGGAGAACGTCGTCGTACTGAAATTGCGCGTTGTTTAGCTACTGATCCTAAATTTATTTTATTAGACGAACCTTTTGCAGGGGTTGACCCCGTTGCTGTTGAAGACATTCAACGCATTGTAGCACAGTTAAAAAATAAAAACATCGGTATTTTAATTACCGATCACAATGTACAAGAAACATTAGCAATCACAGATAAAACCTACCTAATGTTTGAAGGAGGAATCTTAAAAGCTGGTGTACCAGAAGAATTAGTAGAAGACGAAATGGTACGTAGAGTGTACTTAGGTCAAAACTTTGAACTACGTAAAAAGAAAATTGAATTTTAATTTATTGGGTATGAATCAAGAAAAACCTTCAAAAGAAACCTTAGAAAAATGGCACCAAGATCCTAATAATTGGGTTTTGGGGATTTTTTATTTCAATAGAGAAGACCCACGTATTTTCCCTCCAAAAAGGTTGGCATGGGCAGGATGGACTGTCAACTTTGCAAATCCATACTCAGTATCTATTTTTCTTGCGTTAGTGACTATATTCATACTTGTAGCATTCTTTAAAAAATAAAATTCGCTATTCTATAGTAATGAACTGCAGCTGCTGTAAATCACCGTTAAAAATATTAACATCTACATTCCCTTCAATACCTGGCACGCTGGCTTTTTCCGTAAACTGCCAAAAGAGCCAATCGTCTTGTATTTTTTCTCTATAAAAATTATAATTAGCAATCCAAAAAAGGTAATCGCTAAATTCTTCTTTTAAAAAATCATCATAATAACTTTCACCGGTATAAATAATAGGCTTGACTTTATAATGTGCCTCTACTTTTTCTAACCAGCGTCTCAAACCCACTTTAAGTCGAGCGATAGATTGATTTTTAGGCAACCGTTCTATATCTAATATTGGAGGTAAATCCCCTTTTTGCAAGCTTACTGTATTGATAAACAGCTCAGCTTGGTCTATAGAATTCTCATTAGGACGGTAATAATGGTACGCCCCTCGAATCATTTTATTTTCTTTGGCACCAAGCCAGTTTTTCTTAAATTTTCTATCCAAGCGATCATTACCCACCGTAGCGCGAATAATAACAAAATTTATAGGATATATTTCTTCTAAAGTATCCACCTCAAGCCATTCAATAGCGTCTTGATATTCACTAACATCAATCCCAATAGCTTTTCCTTTATGTTTAACAAGAACCTGAAAATTACGCACATCAGAGAGGCGTTTTTCTTCTTCTTGTTCTTTAGAAAGTACCGTTGATTTGAAACCGAGATAATACAAAATACCTTGTCTATAGTGGTAGGAACCAGTTACAAATACAGCAATTAGCGCAAAACCAACAAGAAATTTAACAACAGAGCCCGATAAAAAGCCACTTTTCTTTTTAACTCTTCTAGTAGTTGTTCTTCTAACTGTTTTTTTTCTCATTTAAGCAGTTACTTTTTTGCCCATTTTATTGTTAATTACAGACAACAATACATACATAATAATAACAAGCGCCACTCCTAAATACTGAAACAGCCCTAAAAGAACTAAGGAAACAGTTAAAAAACCTATTTGAAGTGCATTATCTTTAAGATTAAACTTTTTTATTTTTAATGAAAATAACGGAATCTCAGCATTCAAAATATAAGCGCTACACAAAGTAATCACTAATAAAACCCATTGATTGGTTAGCACTTCTAACACTATTAAAGAATCAGAATATTGTAAAATCAATGGCAAACTCAATATAAACAAAGTATTTGCTGGCGTTGGCAACCCTATAAACGATTCGGTTTGACGCGTATCGATATTAAAATTAGCCAATCTATAGCAAGATCCCATAGTGACAATAAATCCTAAATAATTCCAAATTTCGTGTGTTCCAATTTCATGTTGACTATTCTTCATCATAAAAAACATAACAAAACCGGGTACTACACCACTAGTCACCATATCAGCAAGAGAATCTAATTGCAGCCCTAACGGACTAGCAACTTTAAATAATCGAGCAAAAAATCCATCAAAGAAATCAAGAAAGATACCCAAACAAACAAAATAAAAAGCGGCAAAATAATCGCCATGAGACGCATAAACTAGCGCAATACACCCACACAATAGATTCAGTAAAGTAATTAAATTCGGAATGTGTTTCTTAATATTCATAGCAATGTTTTAATAGTATAAGGGCACAAATTTAATACAATAAGCCTTTACGTACCGTATTTTTTAAAAGAGATTGTTAACACAATGCACTGCTATTCTATTTATTTGCAAAAGGAAGAGTTAAGCTCATTAAAAAATTATATTTTTGATAAAAATTAAACGGCCATCAAGGCTTATAAAAACAGTTCGATTGAAAAAGATGCATTTTTTTATATTCCTTTTGGTTTTCAGCACAAATTACAGCCAAACTGTTCGTAAATATTCTAATGAATTTATGAACATTGGTGTAGATGCTGCGGCGCTAGGAATGTCGAATACTGCAGTTGCAGCAACAGCTGATGTGAATTCAGGCTATTGGAACCCTGCAGGATTGACCCAGTTAGAAGATTCGCAAATAGCATTGATGCACGCCAGTTATTTTGCTAACATTGCGCAATACGACTACATCGCCTACGCCAGCCCTATTGATGATAGGAGTGCATACGGAATCTCATTAATCCGTTTTGGAGTAGATGATATTTTAAACACCACTGAACTAATCGACAGTCAAGGGAATATTGATTACAACAGAATCAGTCTTTTTTCGACTGCTGACTATGCTTTTACCTTTTCTTATGCTCGAAAACTACCCGTTCCCGGTTTTCAATACGGCATAAATGCAAAAGTAATTCGAAGAATCATTGGAAAATTTGCCGATTCCTGGGGATTTGGTTTTGATGCTGGAATACAATTCCAAAGAAACAATTGGAATTTTGGTTTGATGGTTCGCGACATTACTACTACGTATAATGTATGGAATATTAATGAAAAAGAATACCAGAAAATTGCCGATGCAGCACCAGGTCAAAATCAAGAACTTCCTGAAAATTCTGAAATCACAATCCCGAAACTACAAATCGGAATGGCTAAAAAATTTCTATTTCATTATGATTACAGTCTTTTGGCTGCAGCCAATGCCAATATGCGATTTACAAGAACTAACGATATTATTTCATCAAAAGCAGTAAGTATTGATCCTGCATTGGGTTTAGAATTTGGATATACTAACTTGGTTTTTCTTAGAGCAGGAGTTGGTAACTTTCAAAATGTGGTGCAACTAGACAGTTCTGAAAAAACAACTTTTCAACCCAATATAGGCCTAGGTTTCAAATACAAAGGAATCCAAGTAGACTACGCCCTAACAGATTTAGGAAACCAAAGCACCGCTTTATACTCTAATATTTTTTCTTTAAAAGTAGACTTATCGCTTTTTAGAAACTGATTTCACGCTTAAAAAACAGACTAATGAAAACTTCATTCTTACAAATAGCTTCTCTTTATATCTTTCTTATCTGTTCGATAAGTAATTTATCTGCACAAAAATTAACTTTATCAGACGAAACAAAGGTTAGCGTATTAACCTGCGGAACCGGTAATGAATCCTATTCCCTTTTTGGACACACCGCAATTAGAATCGCAGATCCAAAGAACTTCATTGACATTGTTTACAACTATGGTGCTTTTGACTTTAATACGCCCAACTTTGTTTTGAAATTCGTAAAAGGCGACTTACAATATTTTGCCGTAGCACATCCCTACCCTGACTTTATTAATGAGTACACCTATGAAAAAAGAGCGGTTTACGAACAAGAGTTAAACGTATCACAACAATTAAAGCAAGATTTATTTGACAACTTAAAAACCTCATTATCGTCAGGAGAAAGCTACTACACCTATAAATTTATAGACAAGAATTGCACCTCAATGGTAGTAGACATCCTCAACAAAACCTTAAAAACAAAGGCTATTGTAAAAAATACAGATACTGACCTAACCTACAGAACAATCTTATTTCCTTATTTCGACCACCATTTTTACGAGAAATTAGGAACGAGTATTATTTTTGGAGAGAAAGTAGACCGTATGGGAACACAAATATTCCTTCCGTTTGAATTAATGAAAAGCTTAGAAAAAACGTCTTTTGAGAACCATTTATTAGCTAATAAAACACAAACAATACTATCCTACGAAACCGAAAGTCCATTTTCATGGTGGAATAATGCCTACACATATTTGTTGCTACTTGCTATAGTAGTATTGATAAACAGTAAAAGCGTAAATCAATTTTACCTTTTAATAATGGCATTGCTGGGAGTGTTTTTTGTTTTTGCGGGATTTTATTCCTTCCATCAAGAGTTAGCATGGAATTATAATATTTTATTATTCAACCCGCTATTATTTATACTGCTGTATTTTATAATAACTAAAAACAGCGGCTTAATTTATAAGTTGACTGTTGCCAACCTACTTTGTTTAGCAATCTATGTAGTGCTTTTAATCAACAAAGCACATGTATTAATTGTACTCCCTATGGTGTTTACTTGTGCTACAATTCTGGTACGATTAGCGATTAAGAATAAAAAGAAGATTCCTATAATTATCTAGTAATAACTATTGACCGCGATACAAAACTATTGTAGTAATCGTTTTAATTGCAATATTCAAATCCAAATAAAAGCTTCTGTGCTTAATGTAATATAAGTCATATTGGAGCTTAATCAAACTGTCTTCAATAGTTTCACCATAAGTGTAATTCACCTGTGCCCAACCTGTAAGCCCTGGTTTAATAATATGCCTTGTGGTGTAAAATGGCATTCTATCAGCAATTTCTTTAACAAAATAAGGTCTTTCAGGACGCGGACCAATAATTGCCATCTCTCCTTTTAGTACATTTATAAACTGTGGAAATTCGTCTATACGTGTTTTTCTTAGAAATTTCCCAAATTTAGTTACCCTTTCATCGTTATAAGTTGCAAAAACAGCTTTATCAGTTTCTGCATTTTTAATCATAGTACGAAACTTAAGGATCTTAAAAAGAACACCATCCCTACCTACACGTTCTTGCGTGTAAAATAACTTACCGTTATTCCCTAAGAAATTACCCAACAAGATAAACGGAACTAGTACAGCACCGATGGCTATGCCTAAAATGGAAAAACCAACTTCTAACAACCTAATTACCGAAAGATATAACTTGTTTTGATTGCTTCTGCTAAAAGGGAAGAAACGATAAAAATCCCTATCAAGGAATTGTACCGGAATGCGTTGTGTTTTACTTTCATAAACCTGTACATACTCTCTAATCATATTACCAGATTCCAATAAATGCAATAACTGCAAATAAAGATCACTAGTAATTCCTTCGGTTTTTTGGGAAGCGATTACTATTTCAGAAACCTTATTTTCTTTTACATACGAGTACAAATCTTCTTTTTTAACATGCGGAACATAATGTGTTCTAGCAATTGCGTCTTCAATACTATCAGCACTTACATAACCTACAATTTTATAATGGGGATCAATATTCTCCAAACCTAAAATTAATTCTTCGACTTGATCGTTATCACATATTAAAATAGCATTTTGATAGAAACGATGTGATGCCAATAACCGTACATAAAAAATCCTCCATAAAAAAAGAGCAATTAATACAACGAGAAAAAAAGTGATTATTTGCAAACGGTTTTTTGGCAATAGCGGAGAAAAAATTGGTGTTAAGAGGTACACCAAAACAGTAGTAGAAACGGTTAGCAACGTACTTTTCAAAACCTGAAATTCGTTACTTGCTACCTGTAAATTGTACATTTCGAAGATAGCTCCAAAAACATTGATGTAAACAGCCAATACAATAGCCCAATGATAATTAGTTACCGAAACACGTAAGTAGTCCAGTTCAAAAAGAGTCCCTACAAAATACAATACAAATAAAACTACGAATACATCGATAGAACGAAGCAGCATTTTCCTTTCAGAAATTTCGAAGTGAATTTTATTTTTAAACATTATTGTATCGTGGTTTGGGCTGCAATTTAGCATTTTCGAATTAGAAAACACCTCCAAATAGAATTTCAATTACTAATTAATCCTTTTAAATTACAGCCAAAATGAGTAATGCAACTTACAATTACAAACGGACTAAGTCACTCTTTATTCTTCTGATTTTGAAAAATTTGCACATTAAGCAAAGACAACGAATATACAAAAGCGGGTACAGCAGTTCTCATTGCAGCGTGGTTAATGGTTAAAAACCAAAATGCAACAAAACACAGCAAATACATATTGAATTTATTTTCAAAATATAAAAACAAAGGAGTTAAAAAAAGTATTGCTAGCGCTAGTATCCCTAGCATACCATGCTCAGCAAGCATTCTAGTAATTTCATCGTGTGACAACACTTTCATCCCTGTCTCTCTTTCTCGCAATTCGGCTGCAACACCAGTCCCTACTCCCAATAGCGGGTTTTTATAAAACGTATTGATTTCGTTTTGAGCAATATCCTCTCGACCAGTAAACTGACTTTCCTTTGCCCTACCCGCTGCATCTTGATTAGCATAGCGTTTATTAATTAAACCATCTGTTTGAAAAGAAGTATAACTCCAAGCCGAAACTAATGCAACTGTAATTAAAACCATTATAGAGCCTAATTTTACCTTACCTCCACCATTTGTTTTAAAGTACAGAAAAACAAGCAACAACAGTATCATCAAAAAACCAGTAATCATTCCACCACGAGAAAAGGTAACCATTCCTCTATAAGTGATATTAAGTGCAAGAATTAGATTGATCGCTACCATAATTTTGGTTTTAGACTCTAGTATAATCCTCGAAAAAAAGATAAACATCCCTAATCCTAAAAAGGTCGCCACTTGGTTGGGGCCAAAACCTCCAGAGGTTTCAAAATTAGACTGTGTACTGGTAATAACATCTCTAACATTAGGCGTATAAAACGTTAAATACACCATACAGGAAACAATAGGCAATCCCATACTTAGTAGGATATCATTCATTTTCTCTAATGCTATTTTTCTTCTAAAGGTATAGAGTGAAGCAATTCCGAGACAAACAGGACCCGAAATATTAAAAGCAATTGTTTTTCTAATATCTGAATCATAATTTAAGGAATAAGTTGCCATAATCACCCCGGGAATGAGCAGCAATAAAAAAAACCAATACGGAAAAGCCCCTTTGGAAAAACCGCTATAATACATTCCAATTAAAACATAAAAAATCACACCATACTTAGAAATCTCATACAAAGGATTTCCTCCTGTCATCCGCAGGAAAACCTCACTACCTACAACATAAGCCGCAACAATAAGCGCTTCATTATTGCTGTTTTTACTTTTTATAACATAATAAGTTCCGAAAATAAAAATGGAATACCCATATATTTTAGACGTAAAGGGAACGAGGTAAATAAGAAACCCTATTCCTACATGAAAAAGTATTAATTTGAGATAGGTAGTTTCTTCTTTAGTCATTTTTTATTTCGTCGTATGTAGCTATTAATTGTTTTAAAACAATCTTTTTTGAATATTGTTGAAGCACTGATTCCTGCAAATATAATCCAAAACGATCTCTAAGTGGCTTATCTGAAATAATTTTATACAGTTGGTTTTTTAATTCCTTTTCGTTATTTGGGTCGAAAAGCAAACCGCTTACACGATCAGTAACAATCTCTGAACAAGAACCCACATTGGTGGATAGAGTAGCTAGCCCAGCCAACCCATATTCTAACAAACTAACAGGAAAACCTTCAGCAGTAGAGGCCAAAACACCTATGGTAGCTTGTGACAAAATATTTTTTACATCACTTTTTGCACCATGTAGAAACACAAAGCCTTCTAAATTTTCTAATTGGATGTAATCCCGAATCGCTTTGGAGTAATCATCATCATAATCTTCACCTATGAAATGCAAAGTCCATTGAGCCTCATTTAAAACTTTAAAAGCACGAAGTAAAGCCAAGTGATTTTTAGGATGTTTTAAATTAGCTACACAAACAATTCGTTGTCCATCATTCCCTTGTAAAATGGTCGTTCCCTTTTTTTGTGTATCAAAGGCAGTGAAGTTAGGAATATAATACGCTTTTTGACAAAATGTCTTTTGTTTTACCCAAGTCAACAACTGCTTATTGACAACAAAAATAGCATTAAAAAATAAAGAGCATAAAATCAAAACCGCATTAGCACTTGCGGTTTGATTCACTCTGGCACCATAGTGTTCATGCCAAATGACTTTAATTTTAGGGTAACTAATTTTTAATAAAACAGCTATAAAAAAGGAGGTTCCGTGAGCATGAACAATAGCAACGTTATGGGTAATAATATACTTCCTCAATTTAAAAAAAGCCTGAAAATCAATAGTTTGTTTTTTATCCAAGAACAAATAAGAACAATTAGAATTTATCGCATTCAATAAGGGGCCTTCTTTTCTAGTAACAACTATTCCCGAAAACGAAATTTCTTGCGCCAAAGCATTGGCATAATTTACTGCCATGCGCTCTGCACCACCCGCTTCAAGTGAATCTATGATTTGAACAATACGCATGAGACTAACAATTTTTTAATTTCAGTTTCAAAAACATCAAGTGTGTAGTTTTGCGACCAAGTAAAAGCGGCTTTTTGTTGAATTACATATTCCTCTTTATTATTTAAAAGCGATGCTATTTTAGACACATCCTCTCGTATGTTTTCTTCTAATAAAACACCTCTTTTTCCGTAATCCAGCATATAAGGCACGCAAGAAACAGCAGTAGCAATAGGAACACAACCCCAAAACATGCCTTCGGCAAGGGCTTTTGGCCAGCCTTCACTAGCGGATGGAAGCAATACAAAATGACTTTCTTGGTAAGCCATTTTCAAGGTTTCTCTATCTTGATTCCCTTTTAGAGCCACAACCTCAGCTAAATTATTTTTTAAAATATAATTTTCTAAAACGATACGTTCAACTCCTTCCCCATATAAATCTAAAGAAACGTCAAAACCTTTACGATACAATTGCTCGATTAATTGAATAGCATACAACGGATTTTTACCAATAACTAAAGCTCCTACGAAAACAAAAACAATTTTCTTGTCTAGATTTTTAGTGATCAAAGCTTTTTTCTCTTTTTCAAAATAGCTTGCAGTAAAAAAAGATTTGCAGTTCTTGGTTTGCCCTTCCCATTCTCCATAAATTAAAACCTGCATGTTTCTAGTCCAGAAAGTGTTGCTCAGTATTTTCTGTTGCAATTTATAAGTCCAAGGTTGTTTTGATTTTGGATCCCAATTTCCGGCATACTTCGCTGTCTTTATTTTATTAGGAAATAAAATTTGCACAAAACAGCCCAATAAACCAACATTACCTGGACAACGCAAATGAATGTGATCTGCATTTTGCATGGCTCTATACATTTTCCAACAGATTTCTGGGAATTTAGAAATAGCAAGCAGACTATTTTTCAGACTTAAAACATCAAAATTTTTGACACTTACAAATTCAATACTATTATGTTCATAAGCCGAATCAATGGCCGTTTTAAATTGGGTTGATTCTGGAGCTACAATAGCTAAATCATCAGCATGCTTTGTCCAAATATTCATTTCATTTACATAAGGAGCATAAGCAAAAATATGTTTTTTTTCTATGAGATGCGGAACGTTTGTGATAATGAGAAATTTCATTTTTAATTTTTTGGTTTATTGAATAACAAACTCCACCAACCTACGGTTCTACCTATTGCTTCAGTAAAAGCCTCTTTTTTTGCCTTTGTAGTTACCACATTACTATACCTAATTAACGTCAATACGATGGTAATGGCATGCCACTTGAATTGGTCTTTCCACTTAGGATTTGGATTTTTAACACGCCAAACGTACCAGCCATTCCTAACGACCATTTTACCATAATGATATTGATTAGGCCTTCCAGAGGCGTCGTGATAATGATTTAATTGGGCCGCTGTGTTCAGGTACATCTTCCCCAATTTAGAAACACGAAGTGTGAAATCAGCATCCTCATAGAGTCCGTATCCTTCAAAATAAGTAGAGAACTGAATCGTCTCAAACACTCTTTTTTTAAACGAAGAAACCCCACCCATTAACATTTCTACTTCATATGTTTTACCTGTTGGAGGTAAAAACCCCACACTGCGTCCATGTGAATATAACGAGGAATATCCTGGAGGACAATCACTATCCAATCCTAGCTTTTTTCTAAGAACAAATCTGCTTCCTTCATGCTGTTTCCAGCCATCATAATAAAATTCATTTATCGTAGGGGTATAATTGTCACCTACATAATCCCATTCATTCCCCTCTTTGATAAAACCACCTACCGCTAAGGCTTCTGGAAAAACCTGATATGTTTTGAGCAATTGTTCAAAATAATCCTTTTCTAAAACAATATCATCATCCAAAAAACAAACAATTTCTACTTCTTTTCCTACCTTAGCTATGCCAAAATTTCTTTGTTTGGTCAATCCGCGATCGGCATCACTAACTTTAAAATAGTTTAAATTTTGAAATGGATTCCCATTTAACACTATTGCTGTTGCATCGTTATTGGATCCATCTATAATTAAAATTTCATCAGGATATAGAGTTTGACTTTGAACTGATTGCAATAATTTTAGCAAAGGTTCAGGTCGCATATACGTACAGACTATTAGAGAAAACTTCATTCTTTACAATTTAATTCATTAGCCCAAAAAACACTACTATTCCACTGTTTCTTAAAATTTATATAATAGGAAAAAGGACTTTTAAGCGCTTGATGTTGATAGTATTTGAATAACAATATTGTCTTATAGCCCAACACTTGTTCTTCGGTTTTATTATTCAACATAAAAAACATAACTGTTGGCGAAGGCTTGGGCTGGAGCTTATCATAACTCCATTTAAAAACGGGCTTTATCCTAAAACCACCACTAGGTGCTTTTAAATGTAGAATTGAAGGTTCTGGAACATAAATAACATCTATACCATTATTCCGTAATTGCATTCCAAACTCATTATCCTCACCATAACCAAATTCTAGTGCCATATTAAATTGGCATTTTTCTAATATTTCACTTTTTATAAAACTATTTCCTGAACCAAAAGTAAGTGACTGAATTTCATTTTTGTAGAGAATAGACTCCTTAACTTGTGGATAAGATGTTGTGATTGCCTTTGTTCCATACTTTTCTATTTTCAAAAAAATAGTACTAAGCAAAAAGGATTCAAATCGGTTATCATCATCCGCAAGAAAAACCCATTCACTCTTCACTTCTTTTAAAGCTACATTACGAGCATTGCAGGCTCCAGCTTGATGTGTGAAGATATGTTTTATTTCAAAGGGCCAACGCTCATTTACTAAATAATCCAATTCAGATATACTGTTTGCTATTGGATTTTGTTCTACAATAATTACTTTTTCAGGAAGGAGCGTTTGCTTCGCTAAATCGTGCAAAACAGCATACAAATAGGCCTTCCTTCCTATTGTTGGAATAATAACATCAATACTTTTATCGCGAACTACTTTTCGGGAAGATGCTACGGGTATTTTATCCAGATTAATGCTAGTATTGTTTCTTTTTTTATAGAAAAAGGAAGCTAGAAAAGGAAATACTAGTAATTTCTTTTCGAAAAAAAACAGATTAAATAACAATATAAAAATCCAACGTGTTTTATAATGTTGCTTAACAAAACGGAAAAGAGTGAAATTTGAGTGTCCTGTAATTTCTTTGCTATCGCAATTTTTAAAAAGTTGCGGTTCTGAATAGCTGAGCAATCCTTTAGGCATCAATAATTTTGCTAAAGAATTCAGATAATAATCAAAATCCGAGTTAAATGGAATTTCTTTACCAACTGCTAATACTACCGATGCATGAATCATTCCTACTGCACTGCTCATTTGCCACGTAGGGAAACATACTTTTTTATTAACTTTTACAAACAACGACTCATCAACATAACCAATCATATTTCCTAAATAATTAGCAGTATTGGGGTCATACGAGAGCAGTAATTTATCATGATGAAACAGTTTGCTTAACTCCCCAACGTTTAAATTATCTTGGCAGGCAACCGCACACCAAACAATACAACTATTAGGATATCGAACCGCAAGCTGAAACAATCCTTCTGCAATTGAAAGTCCAAAATCTAAAGCTATTGGTTGCCCTAAATGATCTTCAATTGTAGCAATTTTTTTAAGGGAGTGATAAATAAAAATCAATAGCTATTTTATTAACGATTTATAATAAGACAAACTCTCTTTTGCCACGACATCAATACTAAATTGCTGCATCACTTTTTGTCTTGCTGCCAAACCAAATTCCTGTTGCATTGAGTTATTCTTAAGCAAGCTATTTATTTTGTTCGCATATAGTGCGTGTTTTTTTGGATTAACCAAAAAACCACTCAAGCCATCTTCTACAACAGCTGTAGCCCAACCAATGTTAGACGTTACTACCGCTTTTTCCATTGCCATTGCTTCAATCCAAGACACGGGTAATGCTTCTGCAAAAGAAGGAAATACACAAACACTGGCTTGATTAATATGCGTTTGTATCGCATCATAAGGTACAGCTCCAATATAGCTTACGTTGAGCAAGGCGTCTTGAGTAAATAAACCGCGCATCATTTCCCATGTAGAAGTGGATCCTGAAATAATATCAGGCACATCCTTACCTACTAAAATTAATTGAGCAGTAGGATTGTTTATAAGGACTTCATTGAAGATGAATGGTAGTTCAAGTAATCCCTTTTTCCGGATCAAACTTCCAAAATACAAAATGGTATTGGGTACAACTTCTATTTCCTGATTTCTCTTAAAAGTAGCCGTATCGATAGCATTGGGGATAATATGGAAATGTTCTTTTAAACCAAAAACTTTATTTGTGGTATCAGCAGTAAACTGACTTACAGCAAGCAACCCAGTTGCTTTTTGTAACGCTCTTTTTTCATGAAATTTATTTTTCCATTTTACGGGACGCTGATCCAGATGACAAAAATAAGTATCGGAGCCATTCAATCGAATAACAACCGGACACTTTTTAGGGGAAATAAAAGAAGTGATTCCGGTCCAATCTGGTGCTTCTACAAGATCTATTTGCTGCTTATCATATAAGTTATTGATGATTCGTTCTAATTTTTTTCGAGTAAAAAACCAAGACAATCCCTTTATTTTGATATTTTTAATCTGTTGGATTGTAATCCCATTATCTTCAAAAACACTGTCATTGTTTTGACCATAAACAAGTACGCGAACAACACAGCCCTCATCTATAAGTCCCAGTGCTAGGTTTTTAATACTAGTTCCAATCCCGCCAGAAGCACCCGTAAGTGCGTGTGGATATTCAGGAGTTAAAAAAGCTATCTTCATTTATTGGATTTAAAAAAATCATTAATCACTACAGTTGTAAAAATACGAGCACCTGCATCGTTCATGTGTCCGCAAGATGAAAAATACTTATTTTCCTTTACTACATTTTCATAATTGTGAATCTCAGGGTAGGCCTTATGTACTTTATCAAAATAATTCATTCCCACAACATTCTCACACATGGGCGTCATGATAGCAATGAAATGAATATTATTGGCTTTACAAACTGCTTTAATCTCTTCATAATATTTATTATGTGGTAAAGGATTTAAGTTGACAATATTATTTTTCATATTTCCTTTAGTTGTATTGCCTAAAGGATAATAGCCTTTATTATCTAAAATTCTAGTAGGTTCCTTTATAGCGGTTTTAAACATATCTCTAAAACCTATTCTTGTTTCAAACTTGAGGTACCTGTAAAACGGAATATAATAGAGCTCGTTAAAATCATCTTGCTTATCAAAATGTTTTTTTACAGTTTCAGAACGATGTAAATAGGGTAAAAACTTAGCTGAAACCCCTTCTGCTTCGTGATCATTGGATAAATTTAAGTCGGCTTCCAGAATCACATTTTTAATCACATAGTTGCGTTCAATCATCAATTTAAGTAACAATGAAGCTTCATATAAATGCCCGCCACTCATCCCGTAATTGAATGTTTTCAAGCCTTGTTTTTCGAATAAATCGGAAACAAAATGATTATTGGCTCTAGACGAACCTAAAATAACCACATCATATTCACGCGCAGTTGAATTAAAAACATAATCAATTTTTCCTCTGTTTTTTGATCGTTTGTAAATGGTAGTGTAACCAAAGTCTAGCACTATTGCAACAACTACAAGAACGAGGCTCATTTTTAAAATAAAAAGTAAAAACTTTTTCATATCAATTGGTACTATATGTTTTTAAAACTGGAAGTAGATAAATTCCTTGTAATCAGAATAGGTCCCTAAGGCTATAATAGCAGCAATTGCTAAAGCTACTTTGAACCAACTGTTTTTACCCGAAAGCGGTTCTTCTTTGAATCGATTGTTCCATTCGACCACAACAAAAAGAATAATCATCAACAAGAGTTCGTAGTTGTATCTTTCATTAGACAAATATTGCGAACTGAAACTTCCGTCGGTAAATATTCTTTTGATGTACAAAACAGCATCTGTAATCGACTTTGCTCTAAAAAAGATCCAAGCCAAGCACGCTAATGCAAAAGTATAAAAGATGTGCAGGATCTCTTTTGCGGAAACGAAATTCCATTGCAATTGCACCATCTCCATATTAGACCTATTTTTATTAAGTAATAAAAGCGGTAAGAAATACAGAGCATTGATAAATCCCCAAGCCAGATACGTCCAATTAGCGCCATGCCAGAAACCACTAACTACAAAAATGATAAACACATTGCGTACTTGTTTCATTTTAGACCCTTTGCTTCCTCCCAACGGAATATATAAATAATCCTTGAACCACGATGACAACGAAATGTGCCAGCGGCGCCAAAACTCGGCAATATCTCTAGAAAAATAAGGGTAATTAAAATTTCTTAGTAAATCCATCCCGAACAACTTAGACATTCCCAATGCCATGTCCGAATAACCTGAGAAATCACCATAAATCTGAAAGGCAAAATAAACAGCTCCCAAAAGTAACGACAACGAATTCATATGGGTATAATTATCAAAAATAGCATTGGCATAAGTGGCACAAGTGTCGGCAATAACCACTTTTTTAACCAATCCCCATATAAATTGATAAGCACCTTGCTTGGCTTTCTCATAGTCAAACGTTCTTTTTACCTTGACTTGGGGTAACAAATGCGTGGCTCTCTCAATAGGTCCAGCAACTAAGAGTGGAAAATAACTCACAAAAAGAGAGTAATCAACAAAATTATATTCGGCTTTTATCCTTTTATAATAAATATCAATTACATACGATAAGCCATGGAACGTATAAAACGAAATTCCCACTGGCAAGACCACGTCTAGCAAAAAAGGAGATGACTTTAATCCGAAATCACTTAAAAGTGTCGCAAATGAGCTGGCAAAGAAATTGTAATATTTAAAAACCCCAAGAAACCCTAAATTGATTCCGATGCTTAACCAGAACCAAAATTTCCTGATTTTTTCGTTCTTGTTTTTTTCTATTTGGATTCCGGTATAATAATCCAGAAAAGTAGAAAAAACCAATAAAAATAAAAAACGCCAATCCCAGCAGGAATAGAAATAATAGCTCGCTAGAATTAAAAGTAGGTTTTGACTGCTTTTGGTTTTATTAAAAACAAACCAGTACAATACAAAAACGATGGGTAAAAATACAGCGAAGCTTAAGGAGTTAAAAAACATATTGAAGGGCTAAATTGAAGGCGCAAAAATAAACCTTTTATTTACACATTTGTATTGTGTATATAAAATGGTGAAAGATCTTTTTCTATTACTATAGCTTCTGGAGAAATTACTGCAAAATGACTAGAAATACTTTTTGTAACCACTGCATTTGCACCAATAGTAACATGATCTCCTATGGTAATATTACCAAAAACACAGGCGCCAGGTCCTACAAAAACATTATTACCTAGAGTAGGAACGCCTTTATTTTTACCATAATTACTTACACCAAAAGTGATTCCCTGTGAAATATTACAATTATCGCCAATAACCGTATCGCCATGAATAACAATACCGCCAAAATGACCAATGTAGAAACCGTTACCAATT
This sequence comes from Flavobacterium sp. PL002, assembly GCF_054165825.1. Classification (NCBI taxonomy): domain Bacteria; kingdom Pseudomonadati; phylum Bacteroidota; class Flavobacteriia; order Flavobacteriales; family Flavobacteriaceae; genus Flavobacterium; species Flavobacterium sp. PL002. Next base: position 815,344 of record NZ_CM135110.1, read on the forward strand.
GTTGTTCGATATGAAATATCAAAACCATATTTAACTTTTAATCTTCGCAACCAAACAAAGAAAAAAAAGAACAACAATCTATTTCGTTTTCTATAGTATTGAGTTAATCGAAAAATTGTCATAAATTTCAAGCCTGGATTAGGCATGATGACAAAGGTTTTTAGCAATGTTTTAAAACCAAGCGTACTGACACCACACCTTTTATAATCAGATAAAATAGTTTCTTTTAGCATTTTTATTTATTACAAATTGCGTTTATGGCTTGCCAGACCCTTTTTGAAGCCTCATTTGCAGGATGCTGGTTAATAATTTCAAACCATTCTTGCGCTTTAGTAGCTATTAATTTGTGCTCACCATTCAAAACTTTTTCGATTTTAAAGGCTATTTCATCAGCACTATTCAACCAAAAAACGGACTCTTTATGAGGCATTGATCTAAAATGTATGAATTTATATATCTTGTCTACAAACCAATCTTTTTTTACTTTATCAGGCACATCATAATTAATAAAACCACAAGGTTTACTGTTAGTTGCAAAATCAAACACCATAGAAGAACCTAAATTCACTACCATTTCAGTATGCGCAATCGTATTGATTTGTAATTCAATGTCTTTAATCGTGGGCAATATAGCACCCCAATTAGTTCCTTTATTTTCCCATAACGGCGCTAACGCAACAATAATTTCACTATATTTCTCAAGAACAGTATCGTATCTTTTTGAAAAATCTACGGGACATCTTCTAAAAATTACACCGAGATTATACCCCTTTTTATTCAACTCCGCTACCGCTGCAGCTACATCTTCTAAATAGCGTTGATCATCGGGACAAGTGGTTACATCATCTCCAGAATAACAAATGTATTTTTTATTTAAATCTAAATTATTATTTTCAAAAAAAACTTCTTTTGACAGCTTTTTCTCCTGATTAAAATGCGCTTCAAATTGAGGGGATCCAGTAATAAAAACCTGTGCTTCTTTTATATAAGGATAATAAAATAGAAGTTCTTTTTTCATGTATTCACTCCATACGCAATAATAATCTGTTTCAATAACCAGGGTGGCCTTGGGCAAATTATCCCAAGAAAAAATAAACGCAACCGTGGGAATTCCTAAAGCTTTAGCTGCCAATATAGGCGCTATAGAAACAGTATGCCTTTGATTTGTACAAAAAACCAAATCAGGTTTTTCTTTCTGCAATGTTCGTAAGCATTCATGATAAAAAAGCGTTTTTTGCTCTTTTTGAACTATTTTTTTGCGCACACTTATTAATCCCTTTTCAGAAGAATGAAAGGCTATAACAGTATTTATAAATACATTTTTTAATTTATTTTTAATCCCTGTAGTATTCTGTATAAAACGGTAGGAATTATAAGTCTGGTCTTTGGTTTTCTTGCTATTTAAATTCAATTCAATTTGCTGACGTGCATTTTTATACAATGTAGTTAAAGGATGTGGTTTAGCATTTTCAATTTTAATCTCTTCAAAACCTATTGTAGAGAGTTCAAAAGGGGTGCCATTCCAATACACACTATCAAACCCATTACGAATGCCTATATCATGAAAATCAGTATAGGCAAAATTGCGCAAACCAATTCCGTCTGGCAATAAAATAAATATTTTTTTATTTGGCATTATAACTCTCTAAATTGCTTTTGATGATTGATGGCCCATAATTCCCCATTTTCTATAGTCGCTAAAAACAGTTGTGCACTATTTCCTTTTCCAAAATCAGCTACTACATCAGTAGCAGTATGGGAATTAATTATGGTTAAGGCGCTATTTATACTTTCCTCTGTATAATCAACATTCACAATAGCAGCATGTACTGCTCTATTTTGTTGTCTTGTTCCTATGTTAATAATAGGAATATTATAATAAGGAGCTTCTCTAATCCCTGCGCTACTATTTCCTATAATAAATTGTGCATTTTTAAGTAAAGTCAAGAAATATTCAAATCGCAACGAAGGAAAAACTCTAAAGCGATTATTTCCTTTTAATCGTTCATACTCTTCAATAATAAACCGACTTCCTAAATCATTGTTGGGATAAATCACAACATAGTTGCGACTGTCAGCTAACAAACTACTAACAAAGTTAACGGCATATTCTTTCATTTCATTAGCTTCTGTAGTTACGGGATGAAACATAACTACAGCAAATTGTTCAAAATCAATTTGATAATATTCTTTAACGAGAGAAAGTAAAGGGAGACTATCCGAAAACATAATATCTATATCTGGAGAGCCAATCGTAAAAATAGAAGATTCAATTTCGCCCATTTGAAGTAGACGCTTAGCTGCATCATCATTAGAAACAAAATGAACATGACTTAATTTACTCACACTATGCCTAATTAGCTCATCTACTGTACCAGATAATTCTCCTCCTTCAATATGTGTGACAAGAATATTATTTAACGACCCTACTATAGCTCCTGCTAATGTTTCTACACGATCACCATGCACCACAATTAAATCAGGATTTATTTTTTTGACGTAACGAGATAACCCCTCAATAGTTTTGGCCAAAGTCAAATCCATTGTAGTTTCGTGAGTATGGTTTTTAAAAGTGTGAATGTTCTTAAAATGACAACGTTCAATCTCTATTAAAGTATAACCATATTCCTCTTGCAAATGCATTCCGGTAACAAAAACAAATACCTCAAAGCTGGGATGAACATCCAGAATTGAAATTAACGATTTTATTTTTCCAAAATCAGCACGAGTACCTGTTAAGAATATTATTTTTTTCATTAATTTATTTTTTCAATCACGAGTGTCATGGGAACGGAGTCGAAGCGCTTACGTGTAATTACGTTTTTCGTTTAACTAGATTCTCGACTCCGATCGAATGGACAATTGTTGTTGCACGCATCTCTGTCAGGCTGAGCGGAGTCGAAGCCCTTTTATCAAATCACTTTTCATATTAACAAGATTCTCGACTCCGCTCGAATTGACAATTGTTGTTTCAATTACGACTGTCAGGCTGAGCGGAGTCGAAGCTCTTTTTGTCAAATTACGTTTTATCTAAACTAGATTCTCGACTCCGCTCGAATTGACAATTGCTGTTTCATGCTCCACTGTCAGGCTGAGCGGAGTCGAAGCTCTTTTATTAACTCACTTTTCTTTTAAACCACATTCTCGACTCCGCTCGAATTGACAATTGTTGTTTCAATTACGACTGTCAGGCTGAGCGGAGTCGAAGCCCTTTTACAATCATAACCCTATTAAACAAAATTTTCGACTCCGCTCGGATTGATAATTGTTGTTTCATTTACTACTGTCAGACTGAGCGGAGTCGAAGCCCTTTTATCAAATTACGTTTCATCTAAACTAGATTCTCGACTCCGCTCGAATTGACATACGATTTTTCAATCACGATTGTCAGGCAGAGCGAACTCGAAGCCCTTTTATTAAATCACTTTTCATGTAAACTAGATTCTCGACTCCGCTCGAATTGACAATTGTTGTTTCATGTACGATTGTCAGGCTGAGCGGAGTCGAAGCTCTTTTTGTCAAATTACGTTTTATCTAAACTAGATTCTCGACTCCGCTCGAATTGACAATTGTTGTTTCAAGTACTACTGTCAGGTTGAGCGGAGTCGAAGCTCTTTTATTAACTCACTTTTCTTTTAAACCACATTCTCGACTCCGCTCGAATTGACAATTGTTGTTTCAATTACGACTGTCAGGCTGAGCGGAGTCGAAGCCCTTTTACAATCATAACCCTATTAAACAAAATTTTCGACTCCGCTCGGATTGATAATTGTTGTTTCATTTACTACTGTCAGACTGAGCGGAGTCGAAGCCCTTTTATCAAATTACGTTTCATCTAAACTAGATTCTTGACTCCGCTCGAATTGACAAACGATATTTCTCGGCGGCGTCGAAACCCATTTACTCAATATCTTCCAATTTCAATTGCTCATCATTCTCTATATCCCTCAAAGCAATGTTACCTATCAACTCATTAAATCGTTCGGCTAAAATTTCACCCGTTCCAGGTCGTTTTACCCAAATATTACCCATGGTAAACGGTTCTCCTTTTCGTATTGGCTTAATAGTACATACTGTGGCAAAAGCAAAATCGATGGTCACTTGTTCCTCTTTGGCTGGTTCTTTACTACCACCGCGCATTTGCCAAATTTCATTTGATGCTACAATTAAATCTGCACATGCTTTTTCGTCCATACTACACACAATATCTGGACCAGTGCGTTGCATAGTATCGGTAAAATGACGTTCTAAAATACTTGCGCCTAAGGCTACAGCTCCCAAACACGCATTGTTATTTAAGGTATGATCTGACAAACCAAATACCTTATCTGGAAAAGCTTCCTGCAGTTGTGTCATGGCACCAAAACGAACCAAATGAATGGGGGTCGGATACAAATTAGTAGTATGCAATAAAGCTACTGGCACTTTATGTTTATCAAAAATAGCTACCGCTTTTGCCACACTTTCGATAGTATTCATTCCGGTACTCAAAATAACGGGTTTACCAAACGAAGCAATGTGTTCTAGCAAAGGATAGTTATTACATTCTCCAGAACCTATTTTATAAGCTGGTACATTAAATTTTTCTAATCTGTTTGCCGCCGCTCTAGAAAATGGTGTCGAGATAAAGAGCATGCCTTTACTTTCAACGTATTTTTTTAAACTTAATTCGTCTGCTTCATTTAAAGAACAGCGCTCCATGATTTCATAAATAGAAACATCGGCATTGCCTGGAATTACTTTTTTGGCAGCACCACTCATTTCATCTTGTACAATATGTGTTTGGTGTTTTACTACCTCCACTCCTGCTCGATGAGCGGCATCAACCATTTCTTTGGCAACAGCCAAGGAACCCTCATGATTAATACCAATCTCGGCAATAACCAAAGGTGGGAAATCGGGTCCTATTTTTCTTCCTGCAATTTCTATATAAGGATTCATAAAATACGTTATAAGTTATGCCGCTCGATTGCGCTCGAGCTGGCAACTGTTTTACTTTGTCATGTCGAGCGCAGTCGAGACACTTTTTTTATTAAATATTCCGCATACTCTAAATCCTCCAGAGTATCTATGTCAACATTGGCGTAAATATGATTTACTTCTAACGGAAAGGCATTTTCAGAAATAATTATACCTTTAGCAATTAGTGCCGCTTTTGTGATGTAAAGCAAACCATTTTCATAAAATAAAGGGGCTAAATCTTGACTCCTTTGTCCTATTTCATAATTAAACGGAACAAATTTTTGATCTATTATTTTTCCCAATTTATCTTGATTTCTAGTTACCGTAAACAAACTATCACACTGTTTTGATTCAAAAGTAGTAAAAGCATCTTCTAATAAATTTTCGGTTCGAAGTGGATTTGTTGGCTGTAATAAAATAACATTTTCAACTTTGTACTCTATTGTTGCAAGCGCATGTTTTAATGCCGATACTGTAGGTTCATGATCACCTGACAAACTTTCTGGTCTATCAATGACTTTAACTCCATAATGAATTGCAGTTTTTTTGACAGCTTCATCATTTGTAGTAACATAGATCGCGTCAATGAATTTTAAATTATTTTGGGCATATAAAATACTGTGCGCTAATAAGGGAATCCCTCCTAGTAACAGATTGTTTTTATTTGTGAGTCTTTTAGAACCACCACGCGCAGGGATTATCACGATTGTTTTCATTAAACTTTACCTTTAAGTAGTTTGAATTTCTGGTACCCAATATATTTTTGCTGGCGCTAGACTTTGATAAGCAACATACTCCGTTGCAGTTAGTTTATTCCTATTTTTTAATATCTTAAAACCATTTTTTAATACATCAATTAGCACGATCCCTATTATTTTAAAAACCCTCCAATCCCCTTTTAGAACTTTTGTAGTAAATTGAATCCAAATTGAATACGCAATCTTTCTAGGAATAACTACTGCAGGATAAAACAATAAAAATAAAAACCATCCAGAGCGTAATGAGCTCCTTAAACGAATATGATAGTCATCATTTTTCTTTCGTAGTTTCATATCCACCCTATGATTTACGAGTACATCAGGCAAATAATTAATTTCCCAATTCTTTTTAAACAGTTGATACGAAGCAAAATCCTCTTCACCATAAAAAACAAACCATTCAGGATAATTGGGTATAGCACGCCAAGCCTGCATATTCCACACGTGCGCACATCCTACAAAACTTTGAACGCGGCAACGAACATCCTTAGAAATTAAATTATCAGGAATCGTTGTTCCCCAGTAAATCCTGAAAGCAATCAAACCACATTGGGGATTCGATTTAAAATAATTTTCAATTAAAAGTAAAGGATTTTCAGTCAAAAAATGAGCATCATCGTCTAGTGATATCGCATAATCCGCTGTAGTTTCATTCAGCATTTTATTCCTACAATATAAATACCCTTTAGAAATTTCATTTCTATAAAGAATAACATCCGGAAAGTTATTTTTTACAAAGGCAAAGGTACCATCAGTAGAACCATCATCATAAACAACACAGCTTACGTTATCTTGTAAAAACAAATAGTGAATTTTACTTAGTGTTATTTGTAAATCTTCCTTTCTGTTTTTAGTACTTATTAAAATTGAAAATGATTTTTTTTTCATGAATGAAAGCCTCAATTACCCACAACTTGGATTTATGTAGTAATAAAATTATACGTTTTTAATAAGTTTTTAGGTAGTTTTTTAAAACTATAAAACCATTTTGACATTGAACTATTAAATATAATTGTTGCAATTATTTTTCTTTTAATAAATACTATTGCTTGATTACAAGGTTTATTTTTAACAAAACCAGATACAATTTCGTTTTGATATTGGGCATTTTTATAAGTTACCTCTTGCATCCAATTTTCTAAAACATTACCCATGTGGAATGCAAAATTATCATATGTTGTAACCCTCCAGTAGTCGTATTTAAAATGTAAACTATCAAGATAGCCCTCAGAATCGCCTCCCAATTTAAAATTAAAATAAGAATGTACCTCGTCAAACAGTTGCTTTTTGTACGTAGCTACAAAATGTCCAGACCCTATGTACACGGTCGTTTCTTTTTGCTCTAAACCTAAGCTGAATTTTAAAAAATCTTTATTATAATCATCATTCCAACCAATGCTTTTGTAAAAGTTGATGAGCCCTTCTTTAGATTTTACAGGTAAAAATTTAACCTCATCTGAAAAGAACTTATCAAAAATCATATTTTCACAATTCGCTTTAAACATATTGAACTGAGGAACAATCCCAACAACACCTACTTTAGGCATTTTTTTAAATACCATAGCTGTTTCATATTGCCAATTGGGCAAAAACAAAACATCTGCATCTGTTATAGTCACGAGTTCAATATCATTACCCGTTACTCCTTTAATAATTGCATTGAGTTTGCCTATATTATGGGTATGAATAATTTCATGAATGTTTTTTTTACTATGCTCATTGTCTAGATATTCCTTTACCTCAATACAGCTCCCGTTATTTACAATACTAATAAATGTTTTAGAATGTGTTGTGGCAATAAGAGATGCTAAACAGAGTTTCAAGATTGCAAAACTATCTTTGAAATAACCTTCCTGATTAGGGATATAAACAGGGATAACAACCTGATGCAGGTAGGGATTTGATTCTTGTAATTTATCTTTATGTGGATTTGATCCTATTCTCATTTTAAATTAATTAGAAACTAAAAATAAGTTTCCAAGATTTTTGTTGATTATTGATTTACCTAATAAGCTATAATTTTGAAGTTCTAAATATTTTACTATTTCTGATGTAATATCGTTTTGTAAATTATCATCACTTTCAACGACAATTATTTTCGGTCTATATTTTGTCCAATCATTTGTTTTCAGAATTTCTAAATCATAGCCCTCAGCATCTACATCAAAAAAATCTAATCTATCATTTTCATTTAAATTCTGATCTAAAATTTCTTTCAAGGAATATAAAGGAATTTTAATCTTCTTTATAATTTTAGACTCTAAATTATGCTTCTTTATAAATTCATAGCTTAGGGTATTCATCGAACTCTCCTCTAACATATAATAATCTAAAGTCGTATTTGAATTTCCAATACCCGCATTTATAAAATGATCTGAGGACCTAAACTTATCATAAAGAGGCTTTAATTCAGGATTAGGATCAATACAAATGCCCTTCCATTTTCGTAGATAAAAAAAATACGTATTGGATGCTTTAATTGGATGCCAACAACCAATATCAACGTAGGTACCAGGAATGTCACTGTTAATTAGCTTCATTAATTGAATATCATCGCCCGATTTTGAGAAACTAATATTATATCTCTTTCTGATTATTCTCTTAAGCATATCTATTATCATAGAAAATTCTAACTATTGATTATCTGTTTCAATCTAATTTGAAAATTAATGTCACTAAAATAATTTCCAAAAGAATATACCGGTTCATAATTAACCATACACTCTAACATTAAATTTTCTAATTTTTCTTTAATTTCTTCAACATTCCCCATAGTAGCAATATATTTAGGATTACTAATTATATTTCTTAATTCACTACGTTGTGGCGAAACACAAAATACAGCTTTATTCAAGGAGGCTAAAAAGGGTGCTTTTCCCACTAATATACTAGAACTATATGGACCGTTTTCTAAAATAATAGTAATATTAGAATAGTTAGCTTGCTCGAAGGCTGAATTTGAGAAATTCAAAGTTGGTAGAATAATAATATTTGCGCAGTTACTGTACTTTTCAATTAAGAACTTAATATCTCCACCCCCCAAACGCAATACAAATTCCGTTTCACTTTTTAATTTTTCATTATTATTTATAATGGCTACATATGCCGAAAGTAATCCATCAATATCCCTTCCTGATTGTATGGAGCCATGATAACTAATGGCAAGTTTTTTTTCTTGTTTACGCACACTTACTACATCTGTTAAATTAAAAACAGAGCTAGAGAATTGATGTGGTAAAGTGTAAAACTTTTTTCTAGAACCGTATAAAAACTCTAAATCATTTGACATTAACTGAGATGTGCTCATACATACCTTTGCTTGTTGGACCACTTGAAACATTAATTTCAATCTAAACAACTCCACACCTGACAGCTTATGATGAGAACCTTGGTACCAAAAATAAGGATAGGGATCATGAAAATTAATAATAGCCTTTTTAAGTATTGGTAAGTTTCTTGCTGCTAATAATGTTTCGTGATCTAAACCAGAACTTCTAATAAAGATATAATTGTATTGTTCATAATCAATTTTTGAGATATAGGCGCTATAAGATTGATGCACAAAACGGTCGTATAATGAAATATGGAAAAATCGCCACGAAATTCGATTCAACCATTTTATTACAAAAGGAGCTTTTAGATTAAGAACATGTGTATCAATGTTATCTACAGGCAATAAATCTAATTGATCTTCACTTACGTGATTTTTTAAATACAATACATCAATTATAGCATCTGGGAATTGCGTGCGAAGCTTAGCCAAAAAAGATCTTGAAACAATACCTTCACTAGCTCCAGATACCTTCAAGTTTTGAGCTATTATTAGAAATTTCATTTAAAATTTTATTAACCATTGATTTATAAAAAACAGCACAATTATTAACCATCTTTAAGCTTTTTATCAAAACTTCGAACACTATTCTATTCTTTCTTTTAACTTTAATATTGGTTTTTCTACAATAACCCAAGAAAGGTAGCTAATCCCAATAATGAAAACCGTTTGAATAAGAAATTCCAAATAAGAAAACTTATTAATTGAAGCAGGGGTTATCCAACCTATTTTTTGAAGCACCCAAACCCAATATTTTGGCACGATATTATGATACAAATATATCCCATAACTTATAATTCCAATAAAATTTAAAACTTTATTATCAAGTATATAAGTGACCAAAATACTTTTAGAATCATACCTGCAATACCCAATAATCGCTATTGCCAATAATGATATAGCCAAACGTTCTGAAAAAAAAGGTATTACAGCAACTATATTATGTATGCAAACCAGCAATACTATTGGAAGTAAAATAAGCTTCGAAATTTTAACAAAGAGTATTTCGTAATCCGGTCTAATGATTTCAACATAGGCAAGTAAAGCACCTATTCCAAAAGCATTAACACAGGATATTGTCAGGATATTTCCTAATCCACTATAGAAAAAAGGCGCGCAAGTTCCGATAATAATAAGTAATCCTATAAATAATAATATTCGTTTTTTAAAAACAAACAATAACAACAACGGCCAAAATATATAAAACTGTTCTTCGACAGAAAGTGACCAAAGATGAGCTAATGAACCAAACCATCTGTTTTCATAATAATTCAAATAGTTCGAACCATAAAAAACATACCACAAAATATTTTCCCTAAATTGATTTCCAATAATACCTCCTGTTAAAAACATAAATAACAGCAATAAATAATATATAGGAAAAATTCGTAACGATCTTTTAATAAAGAATTTTTTTATAATTGTTAGGTTCGTCAAACCAACCTCCTTGTCACCAATTATTTGAAAAAAAAGTGTGCGAGAGATCAGAAACCCGCTTAAAACAAAAAAAACATCAACGCCGTAACTTCCTATAGGAAAAATGTTAACAATACTATCTGCTGGAAAACGATGAGAAAGAATGACAAAAATAACTGCTATAGCGCGAATACCATTTAATCCTGGTATGTATTTAATCATATTAAATGTTTGTTGTCTTTTTCCATTTTATATATTTATCGTAAAAATATAACCTTAATGGCAGTTGAAAATATATTAACTTCCATCTCCATTTTTCAAATAATGACAATTCTAGTTTATTTATAATTCTATTGAATAAATTATATTCTTTGTAGTCTAATGCTATTTGAATGAAATAACGAATTATTTCATAAGAAGCTAACTTCTTCTTGTGCAAATCATCAATTACTAATACTATAGCATCCGCATAAGAACGTAAACTTGCTAATTTTCTGTTACCAAAATCACCAGTAATAGATACATCGTGTTTTCTTCCATAATAAAGCGTTTTGTCAATCGATATACCTTTATTTACTGAAGTAATAATTCTTGCATAAACTTCCCATTCTTCTGCGTACTTTAAATGCTCTGTATATCTATGGGTAATGTAGCATTCTTTAGTCCACATAACAGCACAAGAATTAAACTGCAGTTCATTCCGTAATATTCTATTAATATCTGTACTATCTATATAAAAAGAAGTGTACTTTTTTGAGTAATCAAAATCATAAATAAAATTTCCTCGAAAAACATCTCGAATGTACCTACAAAAAGAAATACCCTTTGTCGCTAATTCATTTACACACAATTCTAAATTTTGGGGATGAGCAATATCATCATCATCAAAAAAGATTATATAATCCCCTTTGGCAAGATCTAAACCATAATTCCTACTGCCTGGTAAACCTTTTTTATACTTGGTCGTTCTTGGATAAAATTTAAATCTATTATCGGCTTCAAGTATAGGTGCTATTAATTCTCTAGTATTATCAGTTCCGCCATCATCTATTATCAAACACTCCCAATCATGAAAGGTTTGGTTTTGAATTGATTTTAGTGATTCAAGAATATATTCTGCTCTGTTGTAAGTTGCAAGGATAATGGAAACTTTGGGTTGCATTTATTTAAAAATTGATTTAATAAACCGAAAAGGCTTTAAAACGGCAGTTCCGATTCTAAATTCTAATCGTTGCGTATTTTTAATCTTTTCTTTTTCCTCTCTTTCTATCTTAAACAATAGATAAGTTACGAAGGTTTCAAAATTTCTCTTGTATAATTCTTGATGCTTATTATAAATATATTTCAATAGCTCATACTTTTTAAAGTTTGCTATAGTTGATGTAGAATTAGTCCTTCTTCTATAATTATATAATGGTTCTTGGATTATGTAAGCTCTCCCTCCGTCTTTTAAAATTCTAATAAAAAACTCCCAATCTTCAAATCCATTTCGCATTTCTTCATCATATCCACCACATAATAACCAATCTTTTTTTGTAAACATTGAGGTTCCTAACGCCTCATTTTCCTGTAAAAAATTAACTATTGTACCTCCAGAGGGTGAAAAAACATTTCTATTACCATTGTCATACAAACGATTTGCCATACAGCTAACAATTTTAATATCATCATTTGCAAAAAATAATGGTATCGCTTTTTCACAAAAACTGGTTTCAAAAAAATCATCACTATCTAAAACTAAAATATACTCCCCTTTTGACACTCGAATTCCTTGGTTTCTAGCAGTGCTTTGCCCCAGGTTTTCTTGCGTAATTAACTTTGTAACTCGAGACGCGACTTTTTTTAGGACTTCTTTTGTTTTAGTATTTGATCCATCATCTACAACAATGACTTCTATGTTAGAATAAGTTTGATTTAAAGCTGAATTAACAGCTTGCTCAACATACTGCCAGTCATTATAGCAAGGGATTATTATAGAAACAAGAGGTGTTTGTATCAAAATTTAGATTTTAATTCAGTTTTTCTTTTACTTTTTTCACAGCTTCAAGCCATTCTAAACCATATTTCGCATCTGGTTCTAGGTAATTGCCTTCCGCCCATTCGTTCCACGACTTAATCATGATAAACTGAGGATTATTATTGTTTTTTATAAGTTGATTAACGGCTACTTGTAAATGTTCCTGCCAAGCAGTTGGATTTGCATTTTTAAAAATTAAAGATTTTTTTCCACTCCTTGCAGAGTTGTCCCAATTAGGAAAAACACAGGAAATATACTTTGGATTGGGGAAATTTATATTAAAGGTTGAAACTCCTTTTTTGTAATCAAAAATTAATGGTTTTTTTCTAACCCCTATTTTATAAGATGCAGTTAATTTTTGTTTTAATTTATTTTCAACTTTACCTAAAAAACTGCGTGGTTTAAACAAAGATTTTTTTTCATAACGCATTTTATGAAAAACATCCATCCCAATTTGCCCATATATTGAAGTGTTATTAAGCAAAACATCTACTGAAGAAACTAATGTAGAAATAAAATAAACACCTCCAAATCCCTCATTAATAGCTAAAGTATTAAATAATTTAAGGAATAAATCTAAATCAGGAATATCTTCTATCCTATATATATGAAACATGGGTTTGTTAGCAACCTTAATATAACGCTCATCTTTAAAAAAAGGGAGTAAGTAATCAAAATAAGCACGGTACCCTTTTTCACCTTCATAGAGTTGCTCTATTAAAACATCTGGATTATCTAAACCATGCCAGATCCCTTTCCAGGTTTCATTTGCCCAACAGAAACAAAATGGCAACTTTATATTTTCATTTCTTAGCATTGCCTCAGCTGGCTTTTCTAACAGCATTTTTCCGTTTCCAAACCAATATTGATAATAAACAAAACCATCAATACCAAACTGTGCAGCAAGTTGTGCTTGCTTTTCCTGAGTATCAGGGACACGTAAATCATATAAACCCAATTCACCTGGTAAGATAGGTTGGTAATGTCCTTTGAATAAAGGTTTTGCTTTAGTAACGTTTGTCCATTCTGTAAATCCTTTTCCCCACCACAAATCATTCTCAGGAATGGGATGATATTGGGGAAGATAATAGGTTAGAAATTTAATTTTGTTTCCGGACATTATTTGACTTGATTTATACTAAGAAATTATTGTTTAGACTTTTTATATTTTCCAAAAATAGAAAAACCAAAGAAAACAGAACAAAAAACATCTATAGCAAATTTTTCGCTTTTTAATTTATACTCATATTCATTTCGGTTTTGTTCTAATTCTTGTTGCATCTTCTTAAAAGACCCATAATGTTCAACAAAAAAATCAGCATGTTTAACACTTAAATAATTTGATAAATAATCTGATTTTAATCCTTTTGTTTTATCGAGCATTGAATTAGACTTCACTCTATAATAAAACCCTACTTCTTCTAGTTTTTTTACTCCACCACCATTCTTAAGCATTGCAATCCAAAACTCCCAATCTTCCCAACCATATATCATTTTTTCGTCATAACCTCCAATTATTTTCCATTCTTGCTTTCTAAATATTGCTGAACAAAAAATAAGATTATTTTGACTTATATTATACAAGCTAAAATTAGGCAAAACCCAATTTCCAGATTCATCCCCAAACTTCTCTGCCTTACAATAAACTAATTTTAAATTGGGATCTCTTTCAAACTCTGGTACCGCTAGTTCCAAATATTTGCTACTAATTCTATCATCAGCATCTAATGGCAAAATGAATTCACCATCAGCTATCGCAATTCCTGAATTTCTTGCAGCACTTAATCCCCCATTTTCTTTTTCTAAATACTTAAAACGAGAATCTTTTATTATCCATGTATTTGCAATTGTTGCTGTATCATCTGGGCTACCATCATTTACTATAATACATTCCCAATTAGTATAGGTTTGCTTTAACACCGATTGCAACGCTTCGGACAAATACTGAGCTTGATTGTAACAAGGTACTATTATTGAAACTTTTTTAGTAATCATAGCTTTTAAAAATCGTCTTTAAAAATCGCTTAGTAATTTTTTTAAACTCTTTAAAATTAAAAAAGCGTAGGTAATAATAAAATAAATCTTTCCATTCTGACAAAGTCAATTTCCTAGTTTTAAGAATTTCGTTTTCATATTTTCTTAAAAGTGACGTTCGTTCTTTTTTTTTATAATATAGAAGCTTATCATATATTATTTTTTTATAAAATGAAACTTGTGACTTATTTTTAAGGAAACAATTATCCGTTTTACCTGAAATATTTAATTGCGATAAACGTACAAAAACAATGCTTTCATTAATACTGTAAATTGGTTTATTCCAAGAAAAATCAAGCCAAGCCTGATCATCACTATTCCAAGCCAGAGGATAGTCATAAAAATGATGTTTAATATATGTTTTTCTAGAAAAAATATACTCTGATAAAGAACTTCTGGTTTGGTGATTGAATTTTCTTAAATAGGAATCAGTTGCAGACTCCCAAACTGGATGTTCAAATTTTTCAGAAACTTCATTATTCTCTTGAACAATCATTTTAGTAGCAAAACGAATTACTTCAGCTTTTTTATAAAATTGATTATAATTTTCATACCAGGATGCAACAACATAAGCATCTAAATAATCATCGTCCCCCAAAATCATTATCCACTCCTCATTTTGGCTCAAAGCAATACAACGATCCCATTGTTTTACTAATGAAGTTCCTCCGACATTTTCTTCAAATCTGTGATAAATATGTTCAAATTTACCTTGGTATTTTTGTATCAGGCTCAATGGGTTTTCTGGACTTGCATCATCACCAATGTAGACCTTAAACCTTTTGTCCGTTTGGTTAGCTAACGATTGTAAGGTTTCTTCAAAGAAAGTAAGTTTATAAAATGGGATAATAATTGCTAGCATTTATTTATCCTGAAATTTAGAGATTACTTTTTTTAAAATTTTTTGAGGGGTTTTATAATTATTTATCAAGTACATTACTTTTTTAAATAAAGTAGAATTGAAAACAAATTTCACCAAAGGATTATACTTTTTTAAAAGAAACCATTTTGACTTATTGTGAATTTTCCAAAACATTTTATCATAACAAAACCTATGTAACAAATCCATTTCGTTTACTTCCTTAAAATGATTTATTTGTGAAGCCTGTTTATTATGTAATCTAAAATAAATTAAAGATTTATCCACAAAGCCAGTATCAAAATAACACAAAACTCTCCACCAAAACTCTATATCTAAAGCTTGAATTAAATCCTTGTCAAAGTATCCTGTTTTTTCAAAAATTCGTCTATTTAATAGAACAGCGGTTGGTTCTCCAAATTTATTTTCAGGAGAGTGCATGAAATATTCGTCTCCTAAACATTTCTTTCCTTTAACAACTCCATTAGTAACATTTATAGCTTTCCACTTATTATGTAAATTTTCAAAATTTCTAATCCATGTAGTAATAAACAAATCTCTTTTCTCGAAAATAAAATCTCTTTTACAATAAACTAAATCAACTTTATTAGTTTCTGCAAACGTAACCATTTCTTCAATACAAGTTTCTTTCAAAACATCATCTTGAAACAAAAACTTAATGTATTCCCCTTTTGATTTCTTAACGCAGTTGTTCCAATTTTCACCAATGCCATTTGGCTCATGATGAAAAATCCGAATGGGTATTTTTGTTTTTCCTTTAAACGCTTCAATTAACTTTAAAGTGGTATCATTTGACGCATCATCCGAAACCACTATTTCCAAATTAGCATAAGTTTGTATAATTGCAGAATCCATAGCTTCAACAATAAATTGTTCTCCATTATAAGTTGGAATACAAATTGAAACTAAAGGGGTTATTCTATCCATAAACGTTTTTTTATACGTAGCCATACCTCGACTAGCAATTCCTTTGAGGTCTTCATTTGTATTGTTTCACTTAGCCCAAGTTCAATCTTATTATTATCCAAAAAATAATGATAAAAACTCTGATTTACTTTAATACATGTATTCAATTTCTCCAAAACTTCCTTATCTATTCGGTTTTTATAAGTTTTCACAAAACCAATAATTCGTTCTAGCAAGAGTGCTGATATAAAATTATTTGAATTATTATGACGGACTAATAAAGCGTGAGTATAAGCCGTATTAAAATTTTTAAAATAATCTCCCTCTCTACTCCAGACCCCTACTCCCTCTCTATAAACAGCCATCTTTTGTTCTAAATATTTTAATTTACCCTGTTCTGCAAGCAACATATAAAGAAAATAATCGCCTATAGGTGATAATTCAAATTCTATAGGAAATCCGTTTAATACGTTTCTAAAAACTACTGATGGGGTGTGTATATAATTACCCAGTCGGGCTAAAGTTTCTATAGTCTCATAATTTTCAGGTACTACTGTAATAAAATCATCTACTACGGCACCATCTGTTTTTAAAATATCAACTTGATGAAAACACATTACATATTCTGTATTTGCTTCTAGAAAATCAACTTGTTTTTGCAATTTTAAAGGATCTGTCCAGTAATCATCACCTTCACAAGTTGCTATATATTTTCCTTGACATTTATGATAAGCATCAATATAGTTTAATTGCATTCCAATATTTTGCGAATGCTTAATATATTTTATTAAATTTCCTTTTGAATGACTTCTAATAACCTCATTAATGATTCCATCTGACGAATCAGGAGAACAATCATTAGCTACTATTAATTCATAACTAAAATTACATTCCTGATCCACAACACTCTCTATAGCTTGTCTAATGTATTTTTCGTGATTATAAGTAATCATTAAAACACTTACCATCATTGACTAATTTTTTTTTCCATATAAAAAAAATTTAATTCTCTTTCTATTTTAACGAATCCGTATTTTTCATAAAGTCTTATCGCATATTTATTTTCAACATGAACTTTCAAACCATATTTTTTAAATCCTTTACCTATAATTTCTTTCAATGAAAATTCTAACAAACTTTTTCCATATCCCAAATTTTCAAATTCTTCCTTAACAATAATCATCGTAAGAAATGCCATCTCTTTATTTGGTTCGTTATCATAATAAGCAATAAATCCAATCAAAATATCATTCTTAATTATTGAAATTATTGAGGCTTTTTTAATTATTTTTTCAACATAATTTTCCAAACCAATGTCGGAAAAATTCATTATAAATTCAGTGTTTAAATTCTTAAAAAGCTCAATAATTTGTTCTTTCATATCAATTCATATTTGTCAAACATATTTTTTATATCTTCCAAACTGTTAAACATCATGACATCAATAATTGAAAGCCAAGATATAAAATCATTATTATATTGAGTATAAACTATTGACTCTGTTTTAATAAAATTAAGGGCAATTCCGTTTTTATCAAATATTTCTTTATTATATAATTCTTGCCCCCCAATTGCATTAAAATAATTTGTAGCTCTTAATTCTTCACAAATAGCAATAACTTTATCTTGACCCTTTAGCCCATTATTTTTTTCTAAAGTTGAAGAAATTCTAAAAGCCGTATTAATTTGCAAGTAATTAGATATTTTAAATAAAGAAAATATCAAAAATCTAGATAAATTATCTTCATCACTTGACAAAATTTCCTCAATAACAGGAAATGCATCCCTAAAAAAAGGGGCCTTTTTATATTCTTGTTCTATTGTTTTAAGCAGTTTTTTTTTATTTTTTCCAACTGTAATTTCTTTAATTTTTTTAAAAGAACTCGCCCCTTCCACTTGCAAAATAAAATTATGTTCTTTTTTATTTACTAAAATACTATTTCTAGTAATCCATCCTTGTTTAATAAAATTCACATCATCATAAACCACAAAAACATCAACCGCATTAATTAACTGAAAATAACCTATATATGGAAAAAAATAGGGCTGCATAATAGCTACTTTCATAAAAAAACGACATTTATTAGTAGCGTTATTTTCACAAGTTCTGCTTCTGACAAGCCCACATACAAAGGCAAACACATTATTCTTGAAGCAATACTTTCAGAAACTGGCATTGATCTACCTTTTGTATATTCAATTGTATTTAAGGACGGGTAAAAATACCTTCTTGGGTAAATTTGATTCTTATTCAATACTTCTTCAACTAGCAATAAATCTTCTTCTGTTTCAAATACAACTGGATAATAACTGTAATTCCATTGTGTATTCTCTCGTATTTTTAAAGATTTTAATTTCGAAAAATCAAGATTTGCATTGTAAAAATCTACAACTTTTTTTCTTTCAACAAGTATTGTGTCCATATAAGGCAAAACTGCCAAACCCATTGCAGCTTGCAATTCAGACATTTTTCCGTTAATCCCTAATCCATAGAAAGCCAAGGGGCCATTATGTCCAAAATTATGGCTGTAAAACAATTGCTGTTGTAAAGCTTTGTCATTTGTAAACATAGCTCCACCTTCGCCAGTATGAAAAAGTTTAGTCGCATGAAAACTACAAGTATTTACATCTCCATATTCAAAAATTGATTTGCCGTTGTACTGTACTCCAAAACAATGTGCCCCATCATAAATAACTTTTAAATGATGCTTTTTAGCAATAGCTTCAATTACCGTCACATTACATGGATTTCCAAAAACATGAGTAGCAAGGATAGCAGTTGTTTTACTAGTAATGGCTGCCTCAATTTTAGTTTCATCAATTGTCCAATATTCAGGATGAATATCTACAAAAACGGGGATACAATTTTCCCAAACTATGGCTGCTGTAGTTGCTACATAACTAAATGGAGTTGTAATAATTTCCCCTCCATTAGCTAACAACTTCAACGCTATTTGTAATGGTATGGTTCCATTATTAGTCACTATTATATTAGTAACTTTTAAATATTCTTTTAAACTTTCTTCTAACTCTATTACTAATTCCCCACGGTTTGTTAACCATTGATTATCCCAAGCTCTTTGAACATGATGTTGGTATTCTTCAATAGGTGGTAAAAATGTCCTAGTTACGTTTATCATTAAAAATTAATTTTATAAGCATCAATAATGCCGTTTTTCTTAATAAAAACTAATTCTGCTAACCACAAAACTTGCGGATGAAAAGGTCTATTTAAATCCGTAATTTCAAACAAACGATAGCCTTGTTCATCCATAAAACTAATCATTTTCAAAAAACTGTTATCAAATTCTTTAATAAAGACACCAACTTCCACCATAAATATTTCCGTTTTACCAAAAAAGCTACTTGCTCCTTTCAAAACTTCAATATCTAACCCTTCCGCATCAATTTTAATAATATCAGGAGTTGGTAATTTACTATCTAATAACAAACCATTTAAAGTCACAACGGGAATCTCAATTTGTTCAAAACCAGCTGCTGCAGCCTCTTTTTCACTATACCTAAAAGAACAACTATCATCTCGATCTACAATTGTAAATTGAAAACTACCCGCTTTTTCACCCGCTCCAACTGCATAAAACTGCACTTTACTATTGGTGTCTAAAATATCTTGGAAAGAATTCTTTAACCAGTGTTGAGGTTCTAATAAAGTATAATAGGATTCAGGGAAATGTTTTAAAACTTCTCTTGTCCAACTACCGTGATTTGCACCAACATCAACAATATGTTTTGGTACAAAACCAATTGCTTTTAAATTATTAAATAAAATGCTTAACAAGCTATTTTTATTAAACTCATCAACAATCAAGGTTGGGATACTATTCACTTTAACATACCCAAGCTTTATTGCAAGTGGATTCATTAGTTTAATGAGTATTCTTTTTATTGTTTTTTTCAAAATTTCAATTTTAATCGATATTATATTTTACTCCATACAAACATAGGCTTTATGAAACCAGGTTCTCTTCCTAACCAGGAACCTATTTGCCTTTGCGATTCTTGTACAGAAAAATTCATAATATCTGATTCTGTAAATAGCGTTATTTTAGCATCTTCAATAAGGTACAAATCCATAAAATAAGTACCAATATTTAAAAACCCTTTAGGAAAAGTACATTTAATAGTATTCTCTCCATTTTCTAATTTAATCCCCGATTTTGAATTAGAAAAAGTAAATAAGGTTACCCCTTCATCATCTTTTAGTACATAAGTCAGATGTAATCTTTCAGCATTATTTTTAATAATAATCCTGGTATTAAACTCAATGATTTGTTCCTCATCTAAAACCTCATCAGCTATTCCACCCTTTGGGTTTATAAAAATCTCGTTTAATTTAAATCGATCATAATCGTAATCATCACTAAAGAACTTATGGTTTAGTGCTTCTGAATGTCCTCTTAAATAATTAGATACTGCATTTGTTATATCCCCTTCAAAAACCACCTTTCCATGTTCCAGCACAACTCCCCTCGTACACAAGCTCTTTACCGCCGCCATATTATGACTCACAAACAAAACCGTTCTTCCGCCTTGCTTTGAAATATCTTGCATTTTACCAATGGCTTTTTTCTGGAACTCGGCATCACCTACAGCTAAAACCTCATCGATAATCAATATTTCAGGCTCTAAGAAAGCCGCAACGGCAAAAGCCAATCGCACAGTCATTCCAGAGCTGTATCTCTTAACGGGTGTATCTATGTAACGCTCACAACCTGAGAATTCTATGATTTCAGCAATTTTTGAGGCAATTTCTTTCTTGGTCATGCCCAGAATAGCACCGTTTAAAAAAATATTTTCTCTACCGGTCATTTCTCCGTTAAAACCAGTACCTACCTCGAGTAATGAAGCCACACGCCCACCAAACTTGATACTACCAGTAGTAGGGGCAGTTACCCGCGATAAAATTTTTAGTAAAGTAGATTTTCCAGCACCGTTTTTCCCTATTATGCCTAATACTTCTCCGCGCTCCACTTCAAAATTAATATCTTGTAAAGCCCATACATAGTCGCTTTCGCCTTTTGTACTGCGATCATTAGTATCTCCTATTTTTAGATATGGATTTTCTTTACCGCGCACTTGATGCCACCAGCGGTTAAGGTCATGACTCAATGTACCTGTACCTACTTGTCCTAAGCGGTATTGCTTAGAAATATTTTCGGCTTTTAGGATAATATCTTTGCTCATTTTATTATTTTCACTCTTAAATAAAGCATTAGGAGTCAATTTATTTTTATTTTTATAAAACTCAGGTTTAACTTCACAATTATGTTGCTTATCTAAGTTCTTCCCACAGCTTCGCATCCTGAGTCCCAATAAATTGGATTTCTCAGCATTTAACGTGGTTATTTTACACCTACAACTACTCTAATTTTAAATCTTAATAATTACTAAAAGTTCTTTTAAAATTACGATTAATTAATAAAGAATCACCAACTAAACCGTATCTATAAAACTTTTTTCTGTTTTGTTAAAAAACAATACACCTACTAAAAACAATACTATTGTTACCACAAAGGTATAAACCAAACCTAGCACAGTCATCTCACCTACATTTAACAACATATAACGGGTAGTCTCTATTATATAAGCAAGCGGATTGTACTTGATTAACCAAACGTAATCAGGCATTTTTTGTTGTACTAAAGCCATAGGATAAACCACCGCCGAAACATACATTAACAATTGTACTCCAAAACCTAGGAGATAGCTAAAGTCCCTATATTTAGTAACCAGTGACGAAATAATCATTCCCAAACCCAAACCCAATACGCCCATTAAAACAATCAAAACTGGAAATAATAAACACCACCCATTCAAACTAATTGCTGCTCCTTGAAAGTAATAATAGATATAGAAAGCAATGAAAATAAAGAATTGGATTCCGAATTTTAATAAATTAGAAACCACGATAGAAATAGGCACGATGATTCTAGGGAAATACACTTTACCAAAAATCCCAGCATTAGCACCAAATGTATTTGAGGTCCCAGTAAGACAGGCAGTGAAGTAATTCCAAATCGTGATTCCAGCAAGGTTGAATAAAAACGGAGGAACCGTTCCTGTAGAAATACCGGCAAGATTATTAAAGATTATAGTAAAAGTAATTGAGGTAAATAAAGGCTGAATCAAATACCATAGCGGACCTAGAACAGTTTGTTTATACACCGTAACTACATCTCTCTTTACAAAAAGGAACAACAAATCCCTATATTGCCATACTTCCTTAAGATTAAGGGAGAAGAACTTATTTTTAGGTGTTATTTCAAACAACCAATCGTTATCTGTATTTTGGGACTGATTCATCTAAATGTACTAAAAAGCTATTAGTAGGTTAATATGCATTTTGCAACTCTATAAGTGTACCTGGTATTCTTAATCCACAAATATAGCATTTTGACCCTAATATTGTGTTTATTTTAAGATTTCTAATTTCCAAATCCCAGAACCAGTACCTATCTACCTGATTATAAATTATTTCAACAAACAGACTTGTATAATGATGACATAAGAAATACGCTAACCAACAACTATCCCTCCCCACAACTGTCACCCTGAGCGGAGTCGAAGGCCTGATTAAAACAAAACCAAAATTCACAACAAAACGAAAAACCGCCCTTAAATTAAAAACGTCAAAAAACAACGAAGCAACGACGCGGCAGCAGTCCGCGAGTGAAGCCTAAAAGGCGAACGGCTCGGGCTGCGGAGCAGAGTGCTGAGGTAGTTTTTAAGCTTTGATCCCGATAACTATCGGGATCAGGCACTGTTTTTTGTTATTATCATCCTGAGCGGAGTCGAAGGAAAAATCAAGAAAAAAAGTAAAAACGTGAAAAGAGAGTAAACATCATTTTTTAACTATTCAAACTAAAAATTCAGAAATATATCAAACAAATAATAAAATACACAACTGTCACCCTGAGCGGAGTCGAAGGCCGCCTGATGAACACAACTCAAAAACCCACAACTCAAAAACCCACAACGGTCACCCTGATCCCCACAACTGTCACCCTGAGCGGAGTCGAAGGCCCGATTAAAACAAATCAAAAAACCCACAACGGTCACCCTGATCCCCACAACTGTCATCCTGAGCGGAGTCGAAGGCCCGACTAAAACAAATCAAACATTCACAACTATTTCCACCACTATCACCCTAACCCCCACGACGATCACCCTATTTCCACAACAGTCATCCTAACCCCACAACTGTCACCCTGAGCGGAGTCGAAGGCTAGAATAACACAAATCCAAAACCCACAACTATTCCCACAACAGTCATCCTAACCCCCACAACTGTCATCGGGAGCGGAGTCGAAGGAAAAATCAAAGAAAAAAAGTAAAGAATCTGTAAAAAAACCTAAAACTGGCTCAAAAAAAAAGTCCAAACCATAAGGTCTGGACTTTTATTAAAGTTCACTCAAATCACTTAAAGTGAAACTACGGTTTGCGCTTCTTCATTATAATTTTAAGAAGTAACGATACTGTAAAACTGACCACAGCACCTACAAATGCCAAAACAACTGTTTTCAAAACATCTTCTGAATGTAGGTGAGGTACCAGACTCAATAAGGTACCTCCTGCTGTGTTTACCTTGGTAGAAATAGTAACAGACATCGCTACTTACAACTTACGAGCAACGCCGTTACCGCCACTCAAAGTGTCTAGAGCATCATCTTCACTCGTCGTAATTTGACTGATTGCAGAAAGTACCCCTCCAACAACAGCCAAATACCCTCCAATAGAACCCACAATAACAGGCAAAGCAATTGGAGCTGTCAAAATGACTCCACCAACTGCCGCCATTCCCAAACCAATATTTCGAAGCACTTTAAAAAATCTTGGTGTTGGCGCTTTTATTCTTTTTACTATAGTCATAATTTTTTGTTTTATTATTCCAGTTAAGGAATTAAGATTGAACAATTAAACACACATCAGCATCACGATCTAAAATTTTATCAACAATTCCCTTTAGTTTATAAAATGCTTTTCGGGATGACAATCCCCTTCCCTCTCCTGATAATTCAGTAACAGGAGCAATGCAACCACGCAGTTCTAAAAGGGCATTATTAGCAGGATGAATCAAAATGCATTTTCTATTCATCACTTTCATCACCTCTAAATGCCACTTAAATTTGGTACTGTAGCGTTTTCTAATAAAATACTTCCCTTCTGGAATACAAGAAACCGACGTTTCATTCTCTTTCCACGGCAATTCAATAGTATGGCAAATAATGCCCCCTTCAAAGCGCAACACACCATTTGTTCCATTAGGAAAATAAGTTCTGGAGAGTACTAAAACCATGTTACAATCCACTTATTAAAATCAAAGCCAATGGATTGTAGGAACCGTTTTTCAACGGATACATCTTTCCATTTACCTCCTGATAGTAAACCACTCCAAGAGCTAAAAAGAGCGGACTTACGCTATTAGGCTCAAGTACATTATCATGATGTATTGCCACAGTTGGACTTGTATCCCACTTAATAAGAGCACTTTCAGAAGTTGCCACAACAAAAGTTTCTAGTTCAAAATTCACTGCTGTACCTGCAGATGTAATTTTAAAATGGGTGGTCCCCCCTGGAGCGGCAAGCATGTTCGCAGGAACAAACGAAGCCAAGTCAATAGACAATACACCACTAACCCGATCAATTGCCCCTACAAAGGGGGCAAACAAACTACTTCTTAGCTTTCCACTAATGTTAAACTCAAAACCAATAAGCAATTCCGCCTCACCATCAATTACATTACGCAAGCCACGCTCATTGACAAGATCTGCTTGAATAACTTTAATCATACGTTGAGTAAGCCTACTCGCTACTTTCCCGTCTGACGCATTAAGAAGCAAGCCTCTCAATGCAGTTCGCAACGTTTTCCCAGCCTTTCCCGCACGGCCAAACTCTGCTCCATTCTCCCTCGTACGTTGAAACGCAGGGTCATTTGCAATTCTACTCGCTTCAACGCCGCCTTTCTCACGCGCCAGGTGCCCGTCCTTAGTCTTATAAAAAGTAATATCTCCAATAGTACCTTTTAATTTAATGATGCCTTTTTGTCTTGCCATAAGTCCTAAAAATTTTAGATTTAAAATAATTCACCTACTCTCTCATCTTCAACATTCGTTGCAACTAAATCTTGAATGATTTGATACAAAGATGCTAATAATACAGCCATGTTTTAAAAGGCTGTGGTCACAAACGGTACTAAAACGCACATAATTACCTACTTTAGTAAACATACAACACATTAATTTCCATAACTTTACAAAAAAAAAGCCACTTCCATGGAAAGGAGAGCGGCTGCGAAACCAGTAAAATTATAAAAGGTGATTGCAAAAAACATCAGGGTATGTATTTATCCCAAGGATGTACAACGAATTACAGGCAAAACATACAGGCAAGCCAGGTTGTATTTGAATAAGATCAAAACCAACTTAAACAAAGAACCACACCAACTAATTTCAATTGAGGAATTTTGCGTGTATTCAGGGCTCCAAATGGAACATGTACTACGTTGTATAATCGGATAAGGATATAAGGTCTTTTAAAAATAGACTGATACACAACCACAATAAAGCAATACCAGTTCAATAAGAAGTTCTAGCACTAGTTCAAATGACGAACCACTCCATCAAAAAAAAAATCCATCGTCAAAATCACACTCAAATTTAAAACGTCTAAAACAAGCAATAAGCACGTTTTTAATTTCTCCCCTTTGGGCAGCTAAAAACCAAAAAAAACACTAGGCTACTTCTGCTACCTCAACTATCATTTTTATCATTACCCCTCATAAACGCATATAGCTTCACTCTTAATAAATACTCCCATAACCTAAACCACCAATTATTTCATACCATGAAACACCTCAACTAGCTAATTCACCCAGAGTTACTCTTGGAGTAGGATACTAAAAAAATGACTAACCACCTCACTACAAACTACCTGTTCAATTCCCGAATTGAACACTATACTTTTAGCAAATAAAAATTACATTATATAGTTTTGTCTGTCTTTTCAAGCACTTGTCTTGATATTCCACAATCAATTCCTCACTATACAATCTAATGGAAAATCAAAAAACAGAACAACGCATAAAGGCTATTTACCAGATGCTTTTTGAAATGGCAACTGGTAATCTCGCTTTTCGAATTATCAAAACAGATCAAGACGACGAAGTCGATAAACTGTCTGAAATGCTTAATAAACTCGCTGGAGAAATGCATAATATACTACTCCAATCAGCTTACGTTAACCTTCATTACAGTTATCAAAACTTAGTACAAACAACATTTATCTTAGACAATAAGTTCCTTATCAGCAATTTTAATGCACACGTTCTACAAGCACTATACTATGAATCTGAAGAATTATTTCAGGCAGATTTCGGGAAATTTATTGCGCCACAATCCTCAAGTATTTGGAATAAAAAAAAGGAGGAAGCTTCTCTAGATGATAATTACCATAGCAATGTTCCTCTTATTTTTGTTACGGGTAATAATAAATTACTTCCTGCTTTTTGCACCATTTCACGGCTGCGTTACAGTGACAAAATAATAGTAAACTCCATTACTACAATAGTGCAAGAATTGCTGTCAGACCCGAAGTATGTACTAAAAATAAATCCAGAAAGACAATCCGAAGTGGTCATCATGCAAAATCTTTATGATTACATTTTAAATCACTTGGAGGAACCACTTCCTACCCTTAAAGAATTAGCTGTGCTTTTTGATTGTAATGAATACAAATTGAAACTTGGATTCCGTGAATTTTTCAAAACAAGTATATATAATTTTTACCACGAAGAAAGATTAAAAAGAGCACATGTGATGATCCAGCAAACCAAGATTCCGCTCAAAGAAATTGCAATAATGAATGGCTTTAACACCTACCTCAACTTTTATAAAGCATTTAAAAAAAAATTTAAATATGCACCAAGTGAAGTAGATCGTAGCCCGAATGAAGCTAATTAAATACGCAACAACTTCAACTCTATTTTGAATAACGAAAGTTCTGATTTGCATACTATTATAATTTTATATTGTAGAATTTTACAAGACTAAAAAAAGCAAATTATGACAACTTCTGAAAAAATTAAAAGTACAATAGTGAATATCATAAGTGGGCTCTTTATTTTGCTTTTTACGTATGCAGCTACCAACAAACTACTTGATTTCGAAAATTTCAAACAGCAACTGGGGCAATCACCGCTGTTGAGCTCTTTTGCCGAGCAAGTAGCATGGGCGGTTCCGGCAGCTGAATTTTTAATTGTCATCTTATTGGTTTTACCAAAATTTAAGTATCCAGCCTTAATATCATCTTTCGTGTTAATGCTAATGTTTACAACTTACATCTATATTATTTTAAATCATAGCGCATTTGTTCCTTGTTCCTGCGGAGGTATTTTAGAAAAAATGAATTGGCACGAGCATTTGATTTTCAATCTAGGATTGGTGTTGTTGGCACTGATTGGATTGTGCTTGCAACCAACACCATTTAGTACTATAAAAAAGAACTTAATTGTGATATCCAGTTCTGGATTAACAGCCTTTAGTATAGTAATCGCTTTATTTCTAATCTCAGAGAATATCCATAGTTATCACAATAAATTTGTGCGGCGCTTATCGAGTGCCCCTGCAACCAAAATCAAGGACTATAACCTCAAATTAAGGTCATACTATTTTGCTGGAGCAGATGGTGATCATGTTTACTTGGGAAACACAACCTCTCAATTATTAATGACCGTTGTAGATACAGCGTTAAATATAACAACAATACGCAGTATTACTCTTGATAAAATCGACCTGCCTTTTCGTTCACTGACAATTAGAGTAAACGCCCCCTATTTTTATATTTATGACGGAATGGTTCCTTGCATATTTAGGGGACAAATTTCGGACTGGAAGGCTAAGTTATACAAAAGTGGCTCTGAGTATTTTACCTATGCAGAAGCTATTGACTCAACCTCTTTGGCAGTTCGCGTACAAAAACGAGGAAATGGGGAAAGTATAATAGGGAAAGTTGATCTACTCTCTAATGAAAAGACAGTATTAAATCATAATTTATTGCAAAAACAGATGGACGGCCTTTTCGATACTGATGGCTCTTTAATGTATAGTAATGAACTTAACAAAATAATTTATTTGTATGCCTATCGCAATCAGTTTATTGTCGCTGATCCTAAACTAAATTTAGATTATAGAGGCAATACAATAGACACAATCGCACATGCAAATATTAAATTGGTAGATTTAGAAAAACGTGGAGAGCGAAAATTTGCAAAAAAACCGTTGCTTGTAAATAAAGATGCAGCCGTTTATGGCAATCTGCTCTTTGTAAATAGTAATATTCCTGGTAGGTATGAAAGCTTAGAAATGTGGAAACTAGCCAGTATTGTAGATAGCTATAATATCTCCTCAAATAGCTATCTCGAAAGCTTCTATGTCTACGATGTTGACAAACAAAAGTTACGGGACCTAATAGTACAGGGTGATAAGCTTTACGCCCTAGTGGGAAATCACCTTATATGCTACAAACTACAGCCCATAATTACAGCTAATTATAAAAAACAGAGTCGGTCGTAAACCCGACTAAGCAATCTATTGGCCAAATAGCAGGACAAGATCGAAAACCTGTAAAAAAGAGTAGATCATAACTTTTAATTTTTACGATTATGAAAACTAAAATTTTTAAATTCGGTATGCCGGTAGCGTTTGTTGCTCTCGGATTAGTTGGTGCTTTATCCTCAAATGCGATGGAAAAAAAAGCATCCGTACGAGCTAGTGAAACGGGGTATAAAAAGGTAATTGGTGCTGCCCAACCTTGTCAACCTGTAGAATCGTGTGATAACGTTCAAGGTCAGCTTTGTAAGTCAAGTATTGACAATTCACAGTTGTATCGTCGCATTAGTGACAACCAATGTCCAACGATGTTGTTTAGAAGTAATCCTTAATTTTTAAAGAAAAGCCGCCACAAAAAAAATGTGACGGCTTTTCAATTTAAGGTTGTAAATATTTTGCAAACCAGGCTTCAATTCGCTTTGTTAGATCCGCTTGATTTTTCTTATCTATTATTGTGTGAGATTCGGCGGGATAGATCAGCAAAGTATGTTCTTTCTTCAACCTTCTCAAAGCAAAATAAAACTCGATGCTTTGAAAATAATGGACCTGTTTGTCTTCTTCTCCTGTCCATGCCAATAAGGGTGTCGTTACTTTTTGAGCCAGTAAAACTGGTGAATTATTGAGGTAACTTATCGTATCTTCAAATAAAGACACTCCTATACGTTCCTGATCCATTTCATATCGATAAAACTCTGAAGTCGCATAATTACTGTTATAATTAAGATAACTTGATACTAAATGGGTAATTGCTCCCCCGGCGACTGCTGCAGCAAACCGATTTGTTTTTGTTATGATATAATCCGTTTCAAAGCCACCAAAGGAGTGCCCTGTCAATCCAATTCTATTGGGGTCAACAATATATTTTAAAAGAACCGCATCAACTGCAGCCAAAACACATTTTTTTGCTGATGCACCTGTTTGCCGCATTTCATAGACAATATCAGGCAAGAGGATAAAATAACCTTTTGACGACAATACCGAAAAGTTAATCCCATTCTCGTTCAATAGCGTCGGGTTAACATACCGATGTAAACTACCTCCTTGTCTTTCATAAATGCTAACAATCATAGGATACTTGATCGTAGGATCAAAATCCGCAGGATAAATTAAAATACCTGATAAGGGTTTTCCATCTACAACATACGAAACCTTCTCAACCTTAGCCCACAAATAGTTCATGTGTTGTGGATTACTTTGATGTAGTTCATTTAATTTCCCTGAAGAATCATGGAACATAAGTTTAGGCGGTTCATCAAACTGCTGCGAGATAAAAGTAAAAGCGTTACTATTTTTAGCCTTTACTACACGATCAGCTCTATTGTATTCCCAAACAATTGGGTTCACGCTGGTTATTGAATCATAGGAATAAAACCCACTATACCCTGTCGCAGCATTTTGGGCAGATAAAATCCAATGCGCTGAATTAGTGATGATAGCATTGGTTCTATCCATGTAATCGGACTTAGAGGAGAGCCTGCGTTGAGCCGTTGCAAAACGAAAAGTAGTTTTATTTTCACGCCCCTTGGTCAACCGTTTCTTTGTCTTTCCGTCAACACTAATCATCCAAATATCAAACTGGTCATAAATGAAAAGAGAGTTATCGTCTATGCTCCACCCTGCAATACCATATAAAGGAACCTGCCCCGCACGATCATAATCGATATCACGAACTGGAACGCCCATATCTTGCGTAATATTTCGGTGTTCCTCCTTCTTGAAATCATATACCCACCAGTCACCATTTACGGAATAAGATAAGTAATTGCCCTTGGGCGAAAATGCCGGCTCCATCCCCGTCCCAGGATATCCTTTGAGCAACAATCGCTTTGTACCTGTTTGAACTGCAGTTACATAAATATCCCTCGATCCTATACCATCAAAATGTGGCTCAGATTCGAATTCATTCCAAGTCAACGCATATGCTGCGCTACGACCAATTAATGCAGAGGGCTCTTCTCTATTGCTAATCTGCAAAAACCGACCCGAAGCTACAAACCATACCGCGATCTTATCCTGTAAGCTAACGTCTCCGTACATTTTTGAATGGGGATAGATTTGCTTGTCATTTCCATTCCATACTTGAACAACTTCGGCTGTATCTTCATTCAGCACATTTTCTTTCAACCTGAAAAAGATACGCTTTTCATCATTGGAAATAGTAACCGAACTAAAACCACCGCCTATACTCATATCCTTAGGAAAATTGGAACAGCTTTCCGGATCAAATAACAAAAGCTTCCCTGTAGTTAATCGATAGGCATACAGCTTGCCTCTCAAGCCATTATTTTGAACAAAGGCAATAGTTTGGTTAAGCCAACTCAGGTTTTTAATCTCTCCCTCTGTTAAAACCGGTATCTCTTTTTTCGCATAATTGCCAAATATCTCAAGAACCTGAACCTTCTCTTTTCCAGTAACGTAGGCAATTGCATCCTTGCGTGTATTCCATATCCATTCGTTGACATTATCAGCACTAGTCACGGTTACGCCAAGCCTATTTTTTACAGTTAAGCGTTGGTTCCCACTTTGATCATCACTAATCAATAGTAAGTAGTTACCATCTCCCGAAAATGAATAGCTGCTAATCTTCGGGAAGTAATTCACTTTTCCTGATCTTAAGTCTTGCACAACCAAGGTATCATTCTGCTTACAAACAAACCAATTTTCACCATTAAACACACCATTTGTACCATGAGGGAATGCGTATTTTTTGCTGCTTTTTGTTGCTATTGCAAATAGCGTATCAGCTGTATCGTATTGCAAACTGTAACTTGCCCACCCTCCCCTGTCAGAAATACAGTGCGATAGCATAGCACTCCATAAATGATAATCTTCTTCCGGTACCGTTTTCTTTTGTAAAACCTGCCCTATTGAAAGGAAGCCTATTAGCAAAAAACAATATGTAGCTAAGCGGAAGAAAAAAGAATGACGAAGTTTTTTCTCTCTCTGAACTATTCTAGTAACCATCATTTTGCGGGGCAAGATTCGGGTTTAACAACAATTCATTTTGAGGTAGCGGCAGTAACCTATCTGTAGTATTCCAACCCAATTTCACAGGAAACAATGCAGTATCCAGTAAGTCATTTCTTTTTAGGTCAAAAAAGCGGTGTCCAAATTCACAAAAAAGCTCTGTTTGGCGTTCCTCTAGCACAGCAGTGATAATTTCTGCATGAGTTGTTGCTGCTGTATTCCCTAAACCTGCTGTATTCCTTATCTTATTCAAATCTTCTTTAGCGCCAATCAAATCACCTTGATGGGCTCGGGCTTCAGCACGAATCAGATACTGCTCAGCTAGTCGGAGCACAATCGAGTATTCTACAGAACTCCCCGTATTGGAAAACTCTTTATATTTATAAGCGTGAGACCAACTAGTAACACCCGTTGTAATCATTTTTGTCCAGTGCACTTTTCGTTGATCATTAGCCTCAAACGCAGTAAGAATGGTCGGTGAGAGAGATGATGAAGGTGGCGGCCCGCTAAAAAACACAAATGTTGCAGCTTCCTTTGTATTGTCTCCCTCCATCGCAGGTAGCAATTGCCAAATCGTAGTTGTACTTTCTTTGAGGAAAACTTTATCAAGATCACTCTCCCAGACATAAATAGCTGTTTGGTTCAGAACGGCAGAAGCAGCATGGCAAGCCTGATCCCATAAATGGAGATAAAGATTAACTCGCGCCAGCATCGCATAAGCCGCATAGCGGTTTGGCCTTGCACGTTCAGTACTAATATACGATTCGGGCAAAAGTACAATAGCCTGCTCAAGATCAGATTTAACTAAGAGTAGGCCTTCATTTTCACCTATACGAGGCGCAATGCGATTGGCTGAATAATTGGTGCTACTAATATACGGCACACCACCAAAGGAATTTACCAAATAGAAATGAATCAACGCTCGTACAAAAAGAGCTTCTCCTTTCAATTGGTTACGGTCAGATTCTGGCAAAGAAACAGAATGATCCACACCTTCAATCACAGCATTAGCAGCATAAATTTGGCTATAGCTACTGTTCCATAATTGTGCTATTTCCGTTCCCGATGCTTGCAAAGTATTAGTACCGTAATTAAATGATAAACTACCCGGATTATAATAAGAGGTAAGTTCATCACTGTAGAGCCCCAACTGGTTAGACAACCCTGTAAACAGACCTGTAAACAGGCCATTATCGCGCATTTTTGTGTAAATATCGGTCATCGCGGCAGTAGCAGTAAGACGGTCTTCAAAAACAGCATCAGCAGTAAGCTGTGAATCTGGAAGGTCAACTGCTGTGAAGCTATCGCAGCTTGTAAACAGGATAGCAATACTTAGAATCAAAATAGGTAACATGGCTTTCTTGGATAGTATATTTTTCATGGCTTCAGTTAAAAAGTGATTTGTAATGTAGAAGTATAAATGCGTAAAGGGGGCATGAAACCGGCAACCTTAAATTCAGGATCCCCTCCCTTGTAAGAAGTGAGGACAAGTACATTTTGTCCCTGCACGCTCAGCTTGCAACTAAAGGATTTTGTCCATTGTTTTGGCAAATCATAGGTCAGTGAAATATTCTTCAACCTGATGTAAGAAGCATCCGCTATAACCGCATCGCTTTGGGAGTAAAGGGTATTTGCACGCTGGGCAGTAGGATTGATTCCTGTACTATAAAGCTGATTAGGACCACTATCTCCCGGATTTTGCCAGTGAGACACAAACGATGCCGGCTGGTTCGACATGGTTCCCGGCAAAACGGTTCCAAAGGCTTCAGTGTAGTTTTCCTGCTTAACAAACTGAAACAAAAAGTCCAGTTGCACCGCGCCGTACTTCAACTGATTTTGCAATCCCCCATAAAACTTCGGATTCAGTTCTTTTACAAAACCCCTGTCGTCATTAGCCGATAGTTGACCATCACCATTTAAGTCCTCAAACTGATAAGTACCAGTCAGCGGGTCAAGACCAATAAAATGGAATAACTTGACAATATTCAAAGGTTGACCAATGACAAATTGAGATTGATAAGATGATGCTTCCAGATCTGGAAAAGAGAGCAGTTTATTCCTAGCGCGAGTAAAATTGAAATTCGTTGTCCAACTCAATTTATCGCCTTGTAGGTTCAACGTACGCAAGCTCAATTCATAACCACTGTTTTGTACTTCTGCGTCAAGATTTGCCTGTATCGAGTTAAATCCAGTAATTCCTGGTAAAGGCACACCTAGTAATTGACTGCTAGAACGATTTCGGTACCAAGCCGCAGTCAAAAAAATACGGTCTTTCACAAATCCTGTTTCTAGTGCTACTTCAAGTTTTCGGTTGGTTTCCCATCCAAAATCCTTATTGAATAATCTTGTGGGTTGTAAGCCGCTTGTGCCTCCATAATTGCTGCCAGAGGTACTGTAGGTATCAAGGTATTGGTAGTCTCCTATCTGATCATTTCCGGTGGTACCATAACTGGCTCGTAGCTTTCCAAAACTGAGGAAGGCTGCATGTTTTTTTATAATGGGTTCGTCACCAAAAAGCCATGATGCCCCAACAGCCCCAAAGCTTGCAAACCGCTTAGCAATCCCAAAACGGCTTGATCCATCCCTCCTACCCGTCATATTGATACTATAGCGGCCTTTCCAGTTAAAATTTGCCCTGCCAAAAAAAGCTTGGTATTGGTATACCGTTGCATCACTGTTCATAATGGAGAATAGCGAGGCCGATGCTGGATTTTCAAGTAGACCGTTGCTCGAAAATCCATAGCCCATATGCACAACTTGGTTCGACACCTGCTGTTGAAAAGTGCTGCCGGCAAGCAAATCAATCTTGACTTGTCCTGCTGTCAACTGGTAGTTAGCCTGCGGCTCAATAATCCAAGAATTACGGCTGGTATTGTTCTCAAAAACTAACGAGGAGGAACTGTCTAAACCATATGCGGGGTTATACATTGTGGAAGGCAACAAATTTAATTCTTTGTAACGCAAATCGCTATAACCAAAACTCGATTTGAGTTCGAATCCTTTAAACAGACTGTAGGAAAGCAGTGCATTCGCAATAAGGTCATTAGTTCTCCCTTTAAAGTCCGTCGCAAGTAATTGTAGCGGATTTTCAAAAGTACCGTTTTCCCAATTCAAATTCCCTGATGCATCATAAAGCGAGGTGCATTAGGCGCTAAGCTTAGAGCGGTTCCCATAAAGTCAGCTGTTGGCATAATATTGTTTTGTACCACATAACCCGTGGTAAAATTAATCCTGAACCGTTGGTCTTCTGACTCATGATTAAGATTCAGGTGAACATTGCCTTTTTCATACTTATAGTCACCCGGAAACACAGTAGTCTCCTTATTATAAGTACCACTTAAAACAAATTGCGTTTGCGTTGAACCGCCTGACAATGAGGCTTGCATAGTACTAATACTGGAGTTCCCTCCCAATAATTCTTTTTGCCAGTTCGTATAGCGGTTTTGATCCCATGTTCCATTAATGTCATAGGCAGTAGCAGGATAATCCGTAACGCCATCATTGGCATACGCTTCACGCCTCATGGTGAGATATTCTTCGGTATTCATTAGCTTCATAAAGCGGGTGACATGGCCGGAACCACTAGAGACACTACCCGTGAATTTAGTTTTACCTTCTTTTCCTCTTTTGGTGCTAATGAGCACCACACCGTTAGCACCACGCGAACCGTAAATAGCAGTTGCATCAGCATCTTTCAATACTTCTATGCTTTCTATATCCCCAGGATTAATGCTATTTAACGGACTCGTTCTTCGTGGCAAATGTCCAGACGTAAAAAGACTTCCAATGGGTTCAGAAGCATAAGGCACACCATCCACAATATACAAGGGGCTGTTACCATCAAACCGCAGGCTATTTTGTCCGCGTATCTGGATATCAAATCCCCCACCGGGCATTCCCGTAGTCTGCGTAATATTGACACCTGCCATACGGCCTTGCATGGTGGCCAGCACATTGGTTACGGGTTGTGTTGCTATGTCTTTAGCACTAATTCGGGCAATGTTTCCCGTGCGTTCGCTTTCTTTAACGGTATAGTAGCCTGCATTTATTTTAACTTCCTGAAGTGCAGTGGCATCTTGATGCATTTCAATATTAATCATAGCGCGGCCATCAACAGGAATCGTTAGGGTTTTGTACCCCATAAAGCTAAAAATAAGGAGGTCGTTAGGAGATGCGGTGATCGTAAATTTCCCATCAAAGTCAGAGATAACAGTTGCTTTTACTTTTCCTTTTATAGAAATAGTAACACCCGTTAAGGGGTTGCTACCGTCTGTAATCGTACCGCTTATTTGGGTTTGTTGCGGTACGGCGTAGGTTTGCTTTAGTAGCTTGGTTGCTAAAGCAGGGGTGTAGCTAAGGGAGAACCCGATAATGATCAGGTACCAAAAAGCCCATCTCCCCTTGTAAAATGAATTTTTTTTCATAATATTGGGTTAGTTAATGGAAACGTTAGTTTTTTTAGCAAGGGTCCTCTAGTCAAGTTTGCCGACGAGTTAGAGGGCCCTTTTTGTTGTAATAGCCTGTACGGCACTGTAGTACTAATTCAAAATAAAGAACAAGACCGTACAGGCAGTAATGGAGTTTCTTTTTTTTTTTAATTCATAGGCAGACACAAGTTGATACGGTTAAACAATAAAGGCTATTGCGAGACGATAAAAAGGAAGAAGCGTTGCTAAGAATGAAGTGGAGTAAATACCAAAATAAGGAGCATAAAAAATGGCATGGAACTCAGCTTACTGCGCCGAAGGTACTGGTATACCGTGCAACAATAAGTGAGCCCACGCCATGGGACGTGAGCATCGTACTTATTATCTCGTTGCTTAAATTACCAGTTTTTCGACGCGAGATTCAAAGCGAATGCTTCAATATTTTAATATGAAGAAACGCAAATTTAATATTAATTACAAATCTATGCAAAAATATATTGTAATCCAAGTGGATTACATAAAGTTTTTAAAATAGAGCAAAATTGCACTATGGCAGAGTTAGAAAAAGAAGATATAATTTTAAAAAATAAAATAGCTGATAGAATCCAGTTCCTTAGAATAGAGACTGGACTTTCACAATCTGAATTTGCTCAGAAGCACGATATCGATAGACAAATTATAAATAGATGGGAGAGCACTATTAATAAAAGAGGAATTACTATCTACACAATTAATAAATTCTGTAAAATGATTGGAATCTCACTTAAAGATTTTTTTGACTTTTAATACTACTTCCAAATTGCATATTGAAATTTCCGAATTGCATAGCGTTCTAAAATACAAAATCATTTATTGCATTCTTATAATTTAAGAATACAGCAAATGAAGTGGTATGAAATTATAGGGTTAATGGTGGTATGGGTTTTAGGTCTTTATAGGAGAGCTAAGTTTTATGAGTCCATGAAAGATTATTTTTATAATGATCGATGGAGAACTGGGCGGAAGAAGTAAAAAATACTCCGTGCTAAAATTAGCTTTCTAGTGTGTATTCAAGTTAAGTCAAAATATCACTAAATGTGGGTATTGTAATCATAATTAAAAAAGACTTTATTTACGAACTAGAATATATAGCTTCAGATAGGGTAAAACTTTAAAAAAAGCGTTACTTATTGATGTTATATATTAGTTGTAATATATTTTAACGCCGAATTTTGCGGTGAAAAATTCCTTGCTTCACTCCTACTAAGAAAATAATCTGCAATCCAAAAAGTTGTCGTTTATAAAAGAAAATTAGAACAGTTTTATGTGAAATAGATTCTGGCGAAATCGTCAAGCCGAAAATAATTTGCTTGAATTAAAGTGATGCAGTTTGCGTCGAAATAGATTGTGGCGAAATCGTTAAGCCGAAAGTAATTTGCTTCAATTAATGCGATGCAGTTTGTGGTGAAAAATATTGTACCGAAATCATTAAGCCGAAAGTAATTTGGATTAATGAAAATGATGCAGTTTGTGGCGAAAAGTATTGTGCCGAAAAATTGAATAACGAGAAATCCTTGTGTTGATAAAAACATATTACAACAGCGGTTTGCATAAATGGCGAAATATGTGGTAAATTCACGTTTATCTTTCGCAAGAAATTTTATCTTAGCCGAAAATAATCGGTTACGAAGTTCGCCACTTCTGCAAGCCGCGACACGTTGTGCGAAACCATAAACCGAAAAAATGAGAAATGATAACTAAAAAAGAACTTTTTCTTAATTCAGATTTGAGATGTGGAGGGTTTTATGAATTATGCATTCAAGTTTGTAAAAGTGAAAATATTAAACCTATAAAAGAGTACACAGATTTTATATGGAACTTAAAAAATGTAGATGGACCATTTGACAAAAATTTTAATATTATAGAAGTGAATATTGAAAATATGGAACATCAAGGAATAATGAATCTTGGAAATTATTCAATTCCGTTTAAAACATTCAACATAAGAGAAGAAAACCCAATTGAAACAGGTTATAATTGGTTTGATATAAGTTTTTATGCTGAAGCAATTGAGAAAATATTTGGCGAAGAATATACAACGTGGACGGAAATTCAAAATTCCCCGAAATTATTAACCGCTTTTTTTCACCAAGTAATGAAATCTTTTTTTGAAATACATAATTTTGAACTTGCAATGATAGATTACGAAGTATCAGGTCAATATTATTTTAGTGATTTGAAAAGTAACTTCGAAAACTATACTTCGACAAAATTTTATATTGCGAAAAAACAAATTGAAGAAGTTGCCGAAATAAATAGAAAATTCATAATTGTAGTTGACTAATAAACAAAGTGAAAAATGGCTATCGCACAACAGCGGTTTGCAAAAATTGCGAAATATGTGGTAAATTCACGTTTATCTTTCGCAAGAAATTTTATCTTAGCCGAAAATAATCGGTCACGAAGTTCGCCACTTCTGCAAGCCGCGACACGTTGTACGAGACTTATGCCGAAATTACGCAGAAAACACTTTTGTCAACTAAAAATATATTTCCGCAGGAACTTTTAAGTATTGTGTTTAGCCGAACTGTGCGCGTAGAATCAAATCAGAAGAAAAACTAGTGGAAATTGATCTTATCGGAACTGTGCGCGTAGAATTGAATCGGAAACTGAAACGGAAAATTAGATTTTAGCGAAAAATGCGTGAAGAATTTTGTCTGTAAAGCGGAAACTGAAAACTGGACTTAGCCGAACTTTGCGCGTAGAAAATTAAATAGAAGAAAATAAGATTATTCGAGCAAAAAAAAATTGAATATTGCGGTTAAAATTGTAATTTCGACTAAAAATAAGCCTCGTACAACAGCGGTTTTGATATAGTGGGGTTTTAGTGGAATTATCGTTTCGCTTCAAGTTTTCATTAAGCCGAAAATTTATCGTTTACGAATTCCCCACCATTTCAAAGCCGCGACACGTTATAATATATATTTCGCCATTTTTGCGGTGAAAAAATCACTTACTTCGCACCTACTCAGAAAATAATCTACAATCAAAAAAATTGATGATTATTAAGAAGGTTTTGAAAAAGCTTGTGTCGATACAAATTCTGTTAAAATCGTTAAGCCGAAAGTAATCTGATGAAATTAAAGTGATGTAGTTTGCTTCGAAATAGATTCTGGCGATTCATCAAGCCGAAAATAATTTGCTTCAATTAAAGTGATGCAGTTTGTGTCGAAATAGTTTTTGGTGAATTCATTAAGCCGAAAGTAATTTGGTTCGATTAAAGTGATGCAGTTTGCGTCGAAAAATATTTTGTTGAAATCGTTACGCCGAAAGCATTTTGGTTAAATTAAAGTAATTCAGTTTGTAGCCAAAAGTATTGCGGTGAAAAATTGAATAACGACGAAATTTTGTGCTGAAAAATACATATTATAACAGCGGTTTGCATAAATGGCGAAATATGTGGTAAATTCACGTTTATCTTTCGCAGGAAATTTTATCTTAGCGGAAAATAATCGGTTACGAAGTTCGCCACTTTTGCAAGCCGCGACACGTTAGGCGATATTTTGAAAAAAAAACATGAGAAAGAATGAAAATGTAATTAAGGAAATAGATTCTTTTCAAACTATTCCTTTCCGCTTAAATGACATTTTTACAATACCTATATTCATATTTATAGGAACGGTTATCCTGATAATATTAAATCCAGAAGAAAAAAGTGAACAAACTTATTATCAATTATATTATATATTTATCCTTCCTCTAATAATATTAATGACTTTATTTTTAACATTGGGAAGAATTTTTATAAGATGGCACAACCTAAAATCATTAAAATACATTCTTACAAACCAAAGAATATTATTTATAGACAGACAATTTAATAATGTAGTTAAAGCTTTTGAATTAAATGAAATTGAAATAGACTTTACAGAAAATTCCTCAAACAACGGATATATAATTATCAAAGTTCCTGAACCAAAAGAATATGTTGATTCACTCGAAATAGCTAGTTTATTTTTCACAAAAAGAACTCGTGGAATTCCATTGTTTGAAAATAAAAATATAATGTATAATATTTCTAGCGTTCGTTTAGTATTTAAAAAGATAATTGAAACTCAAAAAAACATCGCCTAACACACGTCTCGCGCAATTTGCGAATTTAGTGGAATTACCGTTTTTTATCGTATTTTCGTTGAGCCGAAAATACTCGTCTTCGTAAGTCGCAAACTGCGCGAGGCGCGAGAACGTTAAGCAATATAATATCAAAAAAAAATCTGCTTAAATTCACATTTGTGATTAAGTAGTAAATATTTTGAAATCAGCATCTTAAGCGGAATTTGGAATGAAAAATTATTGCTGAAATGTTTCTGGCGAAAGTTGAAACGGAAAATGGTTACCGAAGTGTTTGTGGTGAAAGTTGAAACGGAAAATGATTGCGGAAGTGTTTGTGGCGAAAGTTAGAGCGGAAAATGATTGCCGAAGTGTTTGTGGCGAAAGTTGAAACGGAAAATGATTGTCGAAAGTTAGTGCGGAAAAATGATAAAAAACAATTAATAGAAAAAATTCTGAAAATTCATTCAAAATCCACAAAATATTACTAAAATTGTAGTATAATTACATTGCTTAACAACGGTTTTGCAATAGTGGGGTTTTAGTGGAATTATCGTTTCGCATCATGTTTTCGTTAAGCCGAAAATTTATCGTTTACGAATTCCCCACCATTTCAAAGCCGCAAGACGTTGCTGTGAATATCGCCAAATTTTGGGCTGAAAAATCAGAATAGAATATTTAATTGGACAATATTCTGGTTTAATGAAAGTGATACAGTTTACGTCGAAATGGATTGTAGCTGAGTTAAACGTGAAACGGAAATACTTTTGTTTAATGAAAGCGATGCAGTTTGCGTCCAAATATATTTTAACAGAATCGAATCGTTTAACAGAAAATAATTAACACCAATTAAAGCGATGCAGTTTGTGACGAAACATATTGCGGCGAAAAATAGAATTACGAAAACGATTGTGATTAATAAAATACTCACAGCAACACACGTTTTGCCGTATTTGGGGTTTTAGTGGAATTATCGTTTTTATTCGTATATTCGTTTAGCCAAAAATAATCGTTTTACATGCCCCAAACACGGCAAAGCGTAGGAACGTTATAATATATATTTCGCCATTTTTGCGGTGAAAAAATTACTCACTTCGCTCC
Organism: Flavobacterium sp. PL002; assembly: GCF_054165825.1. Taxonomy (NCBI): domain Bacteria; kingdom Pseudomonadati; phylum Bacteroidota; class Flavobacteriia; order Flavobacteriales; family Flavobacteriaceae; genus Flavobacterium; species Flavobacterium sp. PL002. The sequence continues at coordinate 856,858 of NZ_CM135110.1, forward strand.
TACTAAGAAAATATTCTGCAATCCAAAAAATTGATGATTATTAAGAAGGTTTTGAAAAAGTTTGTGTCGAAATAAATTCTGTTAAAATCGTTAAGTCGAAAGTAATCTGATGAAATTAAAGTGATGCAGTTTGCGTCGAAAAATATTGTGGCGATTCATTAAGCCGAAAGTAATTTGGTTAAATTAAAGTGATGCAGTTTGCGTCGAAAAATCTTATGATGAAATCGTTACGCCGAAAGCATTTTGGTTAAATTAAAGTGATGCTGTTTGTAGCCAAAAGTATAGCGGTGAAAAATTGAATAACGACGAAATTTTGTGCTGAAAAATACATATTATAACAGCGGTTTGCATAAATGGCGAAATATGTGGTAAATTCACGTTTATCTTTCGCAAGAAATTTTATCTTAGCCGAAAATAATCGGTTACGAAGTTCGCCACTTTTGCAAGCCGCGACACGTTAAGCAATATAATATCAAAAAAGAAAAATCTGCTTAAAATTCACATTTATGATTAAGTAGAAAACATTTTGAAATCAGCATCTTAAGCGGAATTTGGAATTAAACATTATTGCTGAAATGTTTGTGGCGAAAGTTGAAACGGAAAATGATTACCGAAGTGTTTGTGGCGAAAATTGGAACGGAAAATGATTGCCGAAGTGTTTGTGGCGAAAGTTGAAACGGAAAATGATTGTCGAAGTGTTTGTGGCGAAAGTTGGAGCGGAAAAATATAAAAAACATTTAGCTGAAAAACTTCTAAAAGTTCATTTAAAATCCACAAAATATTACTAAAATTGTCGTATAATTACATTGCTTAACAACGGTTTTGCAATAGTGGGGTTTTAGTGGAATTATCGTTTCGCTTCAAATTTTCTTTAAGCCGAAAATTTATCGTTTACGATTTCCCCACCATTTCAAAGCCGCGACACGTTGGTAGCAAGTTATCAAAAAAACGCAGAAAAATAGAAATATATTAGAATTATAATACTAAATGAACAAACGAAAAATATACGCAATTTCAATCATTCTCATAGCTGTAATATTTTACACTTATACTTTTATGCCAAGAAAATTTGAAATTGGAGGAGGTTCTTGTTATCAAGGAATAACAGCAATGTTTATAAGATTAATTTTAGAAGTTTGTGCAATTTTAAATATAATAGCTTTAATACTCTTGTTTAAGTCAAAAATAAACGCGCCAAAAACACTAAGCGTAATTTCTTTAATTATATGGTCTCTAATTAGTTTTTTTAATTTTGTTGACCAAACCACAGAAGACTTTATCATCCGAATAAAATATTTTACTCCTTTTTTAATTGTTAACATCTTAATTATTTTGATTATTAACCAAATAAAGAAAACTAAAAGCACATTAAAAGTTGAATGAAATATGAATAAAAACCAGCTACCAACAACCGTTTTGATATAGCTGGAATTTAGTGGAATTAACGTTTCGCATCAAATTTTCATTAAGCCGAAAATTGAGCGGTTACGAACTTCCAGCCATCTCAAAGCGGCAAAACGTTAGGCGATATTAACGCAAAAAACCTGAATATTTTGATTAATATATTAAAAAATGAAGATAAATTAATTCTAAAGTACACCATTGATGCTGATTATTTTTTTCAAAACAGAAATTGGATAGAAGAAAGATTAGAAAATAATGAATCATTTAAAATTTCAAAAATTTTTAAAATTTCTTCAGATCTTGAACTTAAGAAAAACGAAGATAATAATGAAGATTTTAAAGAATATAATTTCACAATTGGCTATAAAGAAGGAAGTAAATATAAAATCATAAATGAAGTTTTAGAGATTGAATATGATTGTTATTTAACTAATGATATCGATATAAATATTGAACATTTTTTATCAGGGACAAAAGTAAATATCATTCAAAAAATAATTAATCTGACAAAAGAAGATTTACTTATAGGAAATGAAGAGGGCGATAATTTATCATCAGATGATTTTGAAAATTTAATTAAACTCTTTCCAAATAATTATGAGATTAATTTATACCGAGATTCTAGAATTACAGCAGTTCTAAGAAACTTTTTCGATAATGTTCCTGATAAAAAAAATCAATATGAAAGATATCTCGAAAAGAAACCAATCACGCAAAAGGAACCTAATCTAGAGTTCAAAAAACTATTTTCAGAAAATGAAATTATAAAATATGAGATCATTTTAATCCAACTTAAAGAAATGTTGGAAAGTGAAGATAAATACAACGAAAATGATTGGCAAAATGAAATAGTAGATATTATTTCGTTAGTGTTTCCAAAATATATTAAAGTAATAAAAGAACTTAAGTTTACTGACACAAACTCAAAAAACAGAAGACTAGATTTTGGATTAATCGATTTCGATGGTAATTTAGATATTCTTGAAATTAAGAAATCTGCAAATATCAGTATTCTTAACAAAGGTTTATATCGTGATAATTTTATTGCGAATCGTGATTTAATAGGTTCGATTATGCAAATTGAAAAATACATATACTATCTCAACAAAGGAGGTAATCAATTATTATCCAAATTAAATAAAAAATATTTACCGGAAATAGGATTAGAAATTAACATTACAAATCCTAAAGGAATTATAATATTAGGCAGAAGTATTAACTTTAATAGTGAACAAAAAAGTGATTTTGAAATAATTAAAAGAAAATATAATAATATTGTTGATATACTTACATATGACAATTTAATCGACAGAATTGAAAAAATTATAAATTCATTCAAAATTGTGGAAGAAAAGTAACATCGCCTAACAGCGGTTTGCATAAATGGCGAAATATGTGGTAAATTCACGTTTATCTTCCGCAAGAAATTTTATCTTAGCCGAAAGATTACGGTTACGAAGTTCGCCACTTCTGCAAGCCGCGAAACGTTGTAATATATTTTAGCGCCGAATTGGAGAATTCAAGAACCTAACGCAACAAATGATAAATTTTATCTTTGTTGAATTATGGAAAAAAAGTACAAAAGATTATCCTTCGAAGAACGTATTATAATTGAGACTTTACTCAAGGAAAATAAGTCCAAAAGCTACATTGCAAAACAAGTAAACCGAAATAGATCCACCATTACCAAAGAAGTGAAACTTTGGATATTAAAGCCAACCGACATCTACAAGGCTGATTTAGCACATTGGTATGCTTTAGAAAACAATAAAATCAAAAGAACTCAAGATAAAATAAACTCACATCCCAGACTTAAAATGTTCATTTATAGAAGTTTATTAAAGGGGACGAGCCCTGAATTAATGGCTGGACAAATCAAGGTATTATACCCAAATGACCCTATTATGTCCATTTCTTACGAATCTATTTATAAGCATATTTATAGATTTAGACAATCTACGTTGGGTAAAAAACTAATCAAACTTCTACCCTATCATCATCACAAAAGACGGGACAAAAGGAAATATGGTATAAAAAAAACTCGAATCAAAGACCAAGTCAGTATTGATGATAGACCTAAATATATCGAGGAACGCCTTGAAGCTGGACATTTAGAAGGAGATTTAATGATTGGTGTAGCACACAAAAGTGCTATTGGAACCATTGTAGATAGAAAAACTAGATTTTTAATTATTGTAAAAATCAACAACAGAAAATCCAAAACAGTAACTCACGAATTTGCAAAGCTCTTAAATAAACAACCTCAATACCTCAGAAAAACAATGACTTACGATAACGGAATAGAAATGGCTAATCATAAATGGCTCTCAGAAAAAACTGGAATGGATATTTATTTTGCACATCCATACTCCTCATGGGAAAGAGGAACAAATGAAAATACTAATGGACTAATTAGAAGGTTTTTACCCAAAGGAACCGACTTTAACACAATAACTATTGAAGAACTAAAACGAATAGAAAACAACCTAAATAACAGACCTAGAAAGGTTTTAGGTTTCAAGACACCTAATGAAATGAGAAGCGAGGAAATCAACAAAATGAATCAAGCAACGGCTTAAGTTTGGAAATAACTTTTGGCTCCTTAAAAAGCCAAAAAAGTTATTCTAAAATTAAGCACATTATCTAAGAAAAATACTAAATTTGATTAATTAAAAAAAACTAACACTGTTGCGCTAGACCCTTGAATCCGCCATTTTGCGGTGAAAAATTCCTTGCTTCTCTCCTACTAAGAAAATAATCTGCAATCCAAAAAGTTGTCGTTTATCAAAAAAAATTGAAAAGTTTTATGTGAAATAGTTTCTGGCGAAATCGTTAAGCCGAAAATAATTTGCTTCAATTAAAGTGATGCAGTTTGCGTCGAAATAGATTTTTGTCAAATCGTTAAGCCGAAAATATATTGGTTAAATTAAAGTGATGCAGTTTGCGTCGAAATAGATTGTGGTGAAATCGTTAAGCCGAAAATAATTTAGATTAATGAAAATGATTTAGTTTGTAGCGAAAAGTATTGTGGCGAAATCATTAAGTAGAAAATAATTCGCATTAATGAAAATGATGCAGTTTGTGGCGAAAAGTATTGTGCCGAAAATTTGAATAACGAGGATTTTTTGTGCTAATAAAAACATATTACAACACTGGTTTAGCATGATAGGGAATTTAGTGGAATTTCCGTTTTTTTTCATATATTCGTATAGCCAAAAATAATCTGCTTAAAAGTTCCCCACCAAGCTAAGCCAGGAACCGTTGTAATATATTTTAGCGCCGAATTTTGCGGTGAAAAATTCCTTGCTTCTCTCCTACTAAGAAAATAATCTGCAATCCAAAAAGTTGTCGTTTATCAAAAAAAATAGAACAGTTTTATGTGAAATAGATTCTGTCGAAATCGTTAAGCAGAAAGTAATTTGGATAAATTAAAGTGATGCAGTTTGCGTCGAAATAGATTTTGGTGAATCGTTAAGCCGAAAGTATTTTGGTTAAATTAAAGTGATGCAGTTTGCGTTGAAATAGATTATGGTGAAATCGCTAATCCGAAACTAATTTGCTTCAATTAATGCTATGCAGTTTGTGGCGAAAAAAATTGGGACGGAATTATTAAGCAGAAAGTAATTTGGATTAATGAAAATAATGCAGTTTGTGGTGAAAAATAGAATAACGAGAAATATTTGTGCTGATAAAAAACATATTACAACACTGGTTTAGCATGATGGGTATTTTAGTGGAATTTCCGTTTTTTTTCATATATTCGTATAGCCGAAAATAATCTGCTTAAAAGTTCCCCACCAAGCTAAGCCAGGAACCGTTGGGTGAAATGACAAAAAAAAACAGACGTGAAAGAAAATAATGATAAATTTGATGAAAATTTACTTGAAGAAATTCGACTATGTTTTGGAGGGTGGATATTAAGAGGCAACAACTTTGAAATTGTACCTAAGGAATTAACGCATAGTTATTTATTAAATAATTTTAGTCCCTCGGAACAAATCAAAGAATATTATTATTCTCCTTGTCGAGATATGTTTACAGACAAAGATTTTGAATATTTCAAATCTACTGGTTACGTTGGAAATCCAAAAACAACATTAGATATTTATCCGTTTTGTTTTGATGGAGCATTTATTCAAAGAAAGCAACTTTATTATAGAATAGCCAGTCTAATAAGTAGGACGGAAAACTATAATAATAAACCATTAAAATCATTTATTGATCTTTTCCCATATTTTGAAGATTATGGCAAAGGATTTAAAGTTGGTTTTGAATCATTTGAAGATGATTGCATTAAAAAATTCCTACCAATGTTTGCTGATAAATCTGATTTTGTAAACAAAACTTTTGAATATGTTAATAAACATGTAATTTTTAGTCATAGTTGGAGGAATAATCACTCAGGCTTTAAAGTTTCAAAAAACATTCAACAAAAATTCGATTCACCAGGAGAAATTATCGAAGCATTTGAAGACGGTAAATTTCAAGGTTATTTTTATCGAGCTTGGAGTATAATTTTATCAAACGTTAATCTTTTTGAAAGTTTATTTAGCGAAATTACGAATGTCAATGCAATTGATTCTTCCATTATAAGTGACATCTTATATGCATCACATACAATGCAACAAAATAAGATTTTTTGGAATGCTGATGAAGATACAAAAACAAGACAATTACTAGATTTACTACCAAATAAATATCAAGTTAAAGATCAATCAAAATATGGTAAATCTTCTGTCGGAAAAAAAGCTGGAAGTGTTGATGGTGTTATAAAACATAATGAAATTGATATTTTTGTTGAAGCATTTTCTCTTAAAAGTCTTAACCGAAAAATTATTAAGACACATATTCATAAATTAGAATTAAACTATGATTCAAAAGGATTAAAAGAAAAGTTTATTATTATTTATTATAATTTAGCAGTAAATAAATTTGAAAACTCTGTAAAAAAGTATAAAGAATATATAGAAAATGAACATTTATTTGTTTTTCCTTTATTTAATGAAATTGAAGAGATTGAAGTCAATTATACAGACAGTAGATTATTAAAAACCTATCATAAAAGAGAGGGAAAAGAAGTTGTTTTGTATCACTTATTATTAAAGTTTCCTGAATAAAGTCACTTCACCCAACAGCGGTTTGCAAAAATGGCGAAATATGTGGTAAATTCACGTTTATCTTTCGCAAGAAATTTTATCTTAGCCGAAAGATTTCGGCTACGAAGTTCGCCACTTCTGCAAGCCGCGAGACGTTATAATAGATATTTTGCCATTTTGCGGTGAAAAAATCACTTGATTCGCTCCTTCTCAGAAAATAATTTGCAATCCAAAAAAATGATGATTATTAAGAAAGTTTTGAAAAACTTTGCGTCGAAATAAATTCTGGTAAAATCGTTAAGCCGAAAGTAATCTGATTAAATTAAAGTGATGCAGTTTGCGTCGAAAAATATTGTGGAGAATTCATTTAGCCGAAAGTAATTTACTTCAATTAAAGTGATGCAGTTTACGTCGAAAAAAATTGTGGTGAAATCGTCACCCCGAAAGTATTTTCGTTAAATTAAAGTGATGCAGTTTGTTTCCAAAAGTATTGCGGTGAAAAATTGAATAACGATAGAGTTTTGTGCTGAATAATACCTATTATAACACTGGTTTAGCATGATGGGGAATTTAGTGGAATTTCCGTTTTTTTTCATATATTCGTACAGCCAAAAATAATCTGGTTATAAGTTCCCCACCAAGCTAAGCCAGGAACCGTTGGTAGCAATTTTACCGCAGAAACGAAAATCAGAAAACAAAATTAAATGAAAATATTTTTAAGTTGGTCAGGAAATAAAAGTAAATTAATAGCCGAATCTTTAAAAGATTGGCTTGAACAAGTAATTCAGTCAACAGAACCTTGGATATCAACCTCAATTGAAATGGTCTAAAGAAATATCTGACAAATTAGAGGAATCTAAAGTTGGAATAATTTGTCTTACACGAGAAAATCTAAACGCACCTTGGATTCTATTTGAAGCAGGTGCAATTTCAAAATCGTCAGATTCTTATGTTTGTACTTTTTTGACAGACATTTCTTCACCAAGTGAAATAACAGGTCCACTATCTTCATTTCAACATACAAAATTTAGTAAAGAAGAGCTTTTAAAACTTTGTAAAACTATCAATAATAGAATTAAAGAAAATAAAGGCGGAAAATCTTTAAATGAGAAATCTTTAGAAGAAGTCTTTGATATTTTTTTTCCGAAATTAGAAACTAAAATTAATGAAATATTATCATTAAATGAAAGTGAAGTTGATACACTACCCCATTTAAGAACTGATAGAGATTTGTTAGAAGAACTTGTTGAAAATCAAAGATTATTAAAGGAAAAATTAAATGACGTTTGGACAAACAAAGAAGTCAATGAAATTATAACTCAATATGTTAATAAGTTCGTAGAGTCCAAAAACGTATCAGATTCTTATATAGTGGATGAACCGTATATAACAGAATTTTGCGAAAAATTATCCAATAATCCCTTAGTTAGAAAATTATTTGCGAAAAGAGAAGATTTAATAAAATTCTTGGAAGACAAATACGGATTACCATTCTAAAAAAAACTGCTACCAACAGCGGTTTGCAAAAATGGCGAAATATGTGGTAAATTCACGTTTATCTTTCGCAAGAAATTTTATCTTAGCCGAAAATAATCGGTTACGAAGTTCGCCACTTCTGCAAGCCGCGACACGTTGTACGAGACTTATGCCGAAATTACGCAGAAAAAACGTTGCCAACCAAAAATATATTTCCGCAGGAACTTTTGAGTATTGTGTTTAGCCGAACTGTGCGCGTAGAATCTAATCAGAAGAAAAACTCGTGGAAATTGAACTTATCGGAACTGTGCGCGTAGAATTGAATTGGAAAGTGAAACGGAAAATTATATTTTAGCGAAAAATGCGTGAAGAATTTTGTCTGTAAAGCAGAAACTGAAAACTGGACTTAGCCGAACTTTGCGCATAGAAAAATAAATAGAAGAAAATAAGATTATTCGAGCAAAAAAAATTGAATATTGCGGTTAAAATTGTAATTTCGACTAAAAATAAGCCTCGTACAACAGCGGTTTTGATATAGTGGGGTTTTAGTGGAATTATCGTTTCGCTTCAAGTTTTCGTTAAGCCGAAAATTTATCGTTTACGATTTCCCCACCATTTCAAAGCCGCGACACGTTAGCAGATATAATCCCAAAAATAGAACTTAAAGTGATAAAAGAAACATATTTCCTATTTTGTGAAAATCCTTTTGAATCAAATAAAGTTGATGAAGATTACGCAGACGAATTTGAAAGTGCAAAAATAAATGGATTCAGAACGTTACTTTTCAATTTTGACGATTTGACTAGTGAATTTTATTTTAAAAATGCAACTAAACAAATAAAAGCAAGCGAAAATTTAAGCAATGTAATTTATAGAGGCTGGATGTTGACACCAAAACAATATTCAAATCTGTATGAAGATTTACTTTCAAAAAACTACAAACTAATAAATAATGTAACTGAATATCAAAATTGTCATTATTTGCCTGATAGTTTAGAATTCATCGAAAGTAAAACTCCAAAATCAGTTTTTGAGAAATTTGAGAATTCTGAAAGTATTGAAAAACTAATTGAAAAAACAAAAAAATTCGGTTCAAATTCAGTAATTCTTAAAGATTATGTGAAATCTGAAAAGCACGATTGGGAAACTGCTTGTTACGTTTCAGATGCCTCAAATGTTCAAAATCTGAAAAACTCAATTGAAAATTTAATTAGACTTCGTGGAAAATATTTAAACGAAGGAATTGTAGTTAGAGAATTTATTGAACTCAACGATTTGACTATTCATTCCAAAAGCGGAATGCCTTTGACCGAAGAATATAGATTATTCTTTTTCAATCAAAAACTTGTAGAGATATATGATTATTGGGAAGAAGGTAAATATGATTTGATAAAGCCTGAAACCAAAGAGTTTGAAGAAATTGGAAAAAATGTAAAAAGCAACTTCTTTAGTATGGATATTGCACGTGAGAAAAATGGAAATCTAATAATTATTGAACTTGGTGACGGACAAGTTGCTGGATTACCAGATAAAGCAGAAAGAAATGAATTTTACAAGAAACTAAAAAATTACATCTGCTAACAGCAGTTACACGAGATTTGGGTATTAGGCTTAATTTGAAGATGGTTTTGTACTTGGAAAATTAGTCATTAACCGAAAGATTAGGCTTTCTTAATCCCAAACCTCGTGTAGCTGCGAAACGTTATAAGCCATGTTAAGACTGACAAATCCTGAAATAGGTTGACTAAAAATTAAACACTTTTAGTAAACTATGGAACCCACAAAAAACGGACACTGTCCAAAAATTGAGTACAAAAAAATTGGTTTTGACCTAAAACTTTCCATCATTGACCAAATTTCAAACGGTCAAATTTCGGTAAATCACGCTTCCAAATTACATGGAATTTCTCGCTCTTCAATAACCTATTGGATGAAAAAATTGCGTTCCTTTGAACAAAATTCTAAAGCCATGAGTAAAAACGAGGAAATCAAAAAACTCAAAGAACGAATCGAAGAACTTGAGTTCATCAAAGACTTTCAACAAATGATAATTGCTGATTTTGAAGTAAGCACTAATCTTGATTTTGCAAAAAAGTCATTACCCGAAGCATTACTAAAAGAAGTGGAGAAAAAAAAGAAAGACCTTTTAAAATAAAATGGTTCTCCCAATGCTTCGGAATAAGCAAACAGGCTTATTACAAACGAATGAACAAACAAAAAACAGAAGATTTACAGGCTGTAAAGATCAAAGAACTCATAACACCTATCCGTCAAAAAATGGTACGATATGGAGGTAAAAAACTACACTTGGATATCAAAGATGACTTTCTAAAAAATGATATAAAAATGGGTAGAGATAAGTTTATTCACTTTTTAAAATATCATAATTTATTAATCAAAAAAACAAAGCTTTATCATATAACAACTGACTCTAAACATGGGTTTTACAAGTCAGACGACTTACTTAAAGACCTTGAAATAAAACACGCAGAACAAGTCTTTGTTAGCGATATAACCTATATTAAATTAGCTTCACAACATGCCTATTTAGCCCTGGTTACTGACGTTTATTCCAAGAAAATAATGGGATACAAAATTGATACAAATATGAAAGTTCAACTTGTCAAAGACGCAATGCAAATGGCTGTTAAAAACAGACTTTATAAAAATGAAAATCTAATCCATCATTCCGACAGAGGTATACAATATTGCTGTCCGGACTTTGCTGAATTTGCCAAATCAAAGAACATTATTTTAAGTACAACTCAAAATTCAAGCCCTTACGAAAATGCAGTAGCCGAAAGAATAAACGGAATTTTAAAACATGAATTTGGACTAAATAAAACAATTCCAAATTTAAAAACAGCACAAAAAATGGTGAAACAAGCTATAGAAATTTACAATAATGAGCGTAGACATTGCTCTCTTGAAATGAAAACACCACAATATGCACATAAAAATCAAACCCATCAATACAAGCCTTATAAAAAGAAAAAAAATACTAATTTAGTTGCGTAGGAATGTTGACAAGTTTGGAAAAAAATCCTTTCAAAGATTTTTTCTAAACTTATCAATATTCCGACTACAATCACCTATTTTTGAAATTATACATTAACAAAAAAAGGTCAACCTATATCAGGACAAGACAGACGACCGACATAATAAGAAAAAATGCTAAGACAAGAATTGCAAACATATTTTGACAGAGTTTATCCCTTCTCTAAAATTGACACCGAACACACTCTTGGTGGACAAGTTCATATAAGATTTGAGCTTGGTGGAGAAGAATTGGAAAACGGAACAGAAGAAAGAGTTAAGCAATCAACAGACAGAGCATTGACAATTTTCAACGAAACATTTACTGACCCGACACACGAAATTTTCATTCTAATTTATGAATACCAAGGCGAAAATATTTTCAACGCCACAAACAACTATTTACATAAACAATTTCCTGACGACAGGTTCACGAAATTCTACATTCAATTGGAAACAGTAAATACTCGCTACTTCACTACAGACGAAAACGGGAATGATGTTTTAGAAAAAGATGAAGTTAGAATTATAATTGGAAAACTGTCTGTTAAGGACATTAACGTAAAAAATATTTTAAACGGAATTGCAAACACCGAAATGGGTTTTGACCCGGGAATAGACCAAAGGATTTTCTTTTTCGACCCAACTACTGACAAAGCATTTCAAATGTATGACGACAGAGGATGTTATGTTTGGAGCGACAAAGCAGACAAAATTCGGGACATTTACATAAAACGAAGTGATTGGATTGTTGAATATCACAGACCTGAAATCGAAGAATATTTTAAACTATGACAATAAAAACGGTTTATAACAGGCGTTCCTATGTAAAGCATCATTAAGTTATTAACAACTTTTGAGAGGGTTATATGTAAGGTGTTTTTCAAGTATAGAATTCCGTTCCAGCGGCTTGTTGAAAAATTTGGAAACAACTTTTTGTCGGCCGTAGGCTTTAGACAGAAAAAGTTATTCTAACTTTTTCAATAATACCACAAATTACTTTCTCTTTTTCTTCATCGTTTATCTTTTAAAAATCGTAAGATTCACGCTCCTATATGTGGTCTGCTTGCACAGCCACCAGCATCGGTATGATTGTAAGCCCCAAGAGCTTCGCTCGAACTGTTGAAGCAATAAATAAAATAGCTACCTGCTTGGCGATGTGGCTTCCGGTTACAGAACCCCCACGGCTGTTTTGTAAGCTGTTTTTCTTGTAGGGTTGAGCTTTTTTAAGATGGTTATTTTTATTTTCCAATAGCTATCGGTATTAAATCCCTATTGATTTGGTAAGCTGTTTCGGTTTTGATTACCGATAAAATGCTACGGGCCTTCTTATGAGCCACTTTTATAATAACGCTTTTTACGTTTTTTCCTTGATGTTTACGGTAATAGTTTTGCATCTCAACATCTTTTCTAATAGCGATCTAAGCTGCTTCTACTAAATAACTGCGCAATTGTGAACGACTTCTTGGCGTAATTCCTAAGTATTTTTCTGATCCTCCACTATTGTAGATTCCTGAAACCAATCCAACGAATTAACTAAATTGTCCTTCATTATTAAAACAACCTAAAGCAACGCATCCAGACAAGACTACGTTTACTAAATAACCTCCTATGCTAGGAATACTTTAAAAAAGTAAATCTCTCGTACTAGCCTTTCAGGAACAAGCACACATTGGATAGACATTATGTAACATTTTGAATAAACAGTTCAAACATTAGTATTTCACTTAAATTCGCCAAAGGATTTAAAATGCCTTCGTTAAGACAAAATAAATTTTATAAAAAAAGTACTTCATTAAAACAGATCAAATCTAATCACTTTTTCTTTTAAAATTGCCTATTGCAATTCAGGAAATGAACTATACAATTCAGGAATTCAATAGTACATAATTTGCATTAAATACAGCACTACAATAGATTTGTTATTTACTCCCAAATTCAATAACAACAAACCTACTATGAAATTATTTTCAGAATCCCTACAGTTAGAAATAAATTGTCAATTAGAAATGATAACGACACAAAGTCAAGAACTAGTAGAGCAATCAGAGCAAGCCATAAAAGTATTAATTACAGCTTTAGAAAAACTAAAAGCTTTTTCAATCAATTACAAGTTTGAAGATAAAAAGGAAGAAGTTAATTTTTTCAAAAACATCAAGCCACAGTTTACGGCAACACTTATTTATTTCAAAGAGATTAACGCAATCGAAAGCAAAAAACCGTACGGTTCCAAAAAAAAATTATGCAAATATTATACAAACGAAATAAGAAAACTAAAAAATTTCTTCAATAAAAACCAGGAATTACACCAGTATCACAAGACAAATAATAGTTGTCTTGATAAAAAATACTTTGTAAGAGGCAAATACAATATTAAATTAACTCCAGACAGTTTTTACTTTCAGGCAGACGAACGCTTTTCTACTGCTCATGATTACAAATGGGCTAAAATTATAGCAAACGAAGTATTAAAAACAAAAGTAGAATCATTAATAAAAAAACTAACTAAAAATCCTGAGCAAGGACAACCTTATAAAAAACAAAAATGGACAGCTTCAAAAGTAGAATTGATCGAATTAATCTATGCACTCCATACTGCGGGCGTACTCAATCATGGGAAATCAGGATTACAGGAGATTACGAAATGTATAGAATCTGTATTTGATATAAATTTAGGACAATTCCACCGTGTTTTTATAGAGATGCGAAACAGGAAATCAGAACGAACAAAATTCCTAACCAGTCTACGAAATAACTTACTAATCCGCATGGAAAATGCAGATGAAAACTAAATGAACCTTTATTAAATCGAGCGCAGTCAAATTGAAATAATGGTTCTCGACTCCGCTCGAACTGACAACAGACTACTTTACAAATAGTTTAGATGTAAAACGAAAGATTCAAGAATACAAAACAAATAATAAAACTCAAAACGGTAATCCTGATTCTCACCACTGTCACCCTGATTCCCCTCAACTGTCATCCTGAGCGGAGTCGAAGGCCCGATTAAAACAACCCAAAAACCCACAACGGCCACCCTAATTCCCACAACCATCACCCTGATTCCCACAACTGTCACCCTGAGCGGAGTCGAAGGCCCGATTAAAACAACCCAAAAACCCACAACGGCCACCCTAATTTCCACAACCATCACCCTGATTCCCACAACTGTCACCCTGAGCGGAGTCGAAGGCCTGATGAACACAACTCAAAAAACCACAACTATTTCCACAACCGTCACCCTGATCCCCAAAACTGTCACCCTGAGCGGAGTCGAAGCCCTGATGAACAAAACTCAAAAACCCACAACTATTTCCACAACAAAACAAGCACTAAACGACTAGCAAAAAAACACATATTTTTTCACTATATTTACCTAACAACCAATACAATAACCCAGTTAAAATAGTAAAAAAACAACCTTTATACCAATGAAAAAAATATATTTTATACTAGTATTGTTTTATGTTGGCATGGCGGCTCAAAATAATTTTAGATTACCCGACAGCCTTAGTACCAAAAGCTATAGTTACTTCAATGAAAAAATAAGGTATAAAGTTAAAGATTCTACCATAGAGAAAATACATGCTCACTCATGGCTAGCCAAAGCTAAATTTGAAAAAAACCACAACCAAATGACAATGGCCTACAAAGCACTAATCTATAAATTTGATAAAGAAATTAGTCTTAAATATGCTGATAGTTCTATTGCTGCTGCAATAAAAACAGCAAATTCAGAGTTAATTGGGTCTGCTTACATGATAAAAGGAGCGCTATTATTTGATAACAAAGAAATGATGAATGCTTTAGATAATTACCTTATAGCAGAAGTACATATCTCTGAAATAGAAAATGAATACCTAAGTTACAAATTAAAGTATTGTATAGCGCTAACTAAATATTACCTAGGCCATTATCAAGAAGCCATAGACTTATTTAAAGAATGCATAACCTACTTTAAAGAAGAGAATGATCATGCATATCTAAAATCACTTTATTCTTTAGGTCAGTGTTACACACGTACAAACAAGACTCCATTAGATAGTCAAACAAACGAAGTAGATTGAAATACGGTAGCTGACTTTGAAATAATGAGAATGAAACCATATTTCATTTTTTCAGAAAGTATGAATGAATCCTTTAAAGATAATTATGGCAGTGCTATATCTAAATTAACGACTGCATTATCAGAAATTAAAAAAAACAAAGACTTTGCTGATGAAACGATCGCCTCTTTTTATATAGGCAAAAACTACTGGATTAAAAATGACAAGGACAAAGCCATAGTATATTTTAAAAAAATAGAAAAAATCTTTGACAAAGAAAAATATATAAATCCTAAACTAAGAGAAGCTTTTGAACTAATTATCAATTATTACACCCTAAAAAATGATAAAAAACAACAGCTGCACTACAGCCAAAAATTAATAAAAGCCGACCAAGTAGTAGAAAAAAAACACCAATATCTTTCAGAAAAAACAACCAAAAAAAACAATACCAATACATTACTAGAACCTAATAAAACTTTAATAAACACGATAAATTACCCACTAGTTACAGTGATAACAGCAATTGCCACACTAATAACGTTGTTGTATAACAACCAATATTTTGACAAAAAAATATTTAAAAAACCAATACCACAAAAATTCGAAACTATAAAACCATCAGTACCCGCTTCTGTTAAGGAATTACCCTTTGACTTGAACCCAGAGTTGATTACAGCCATTCTAAAAAAATTAGAGAAATTTGAAAGCACCAAGAAATACTTAGAAAAGGACATAAATTTAATAAAACTAGCTACAATACTTAATACAAACACCAAATATGTGTCAAAAGTCATTGCAAAATACCGTAATAAAGGAAGTATAGAATACATCACTGATTTTAAGATTGATCACATCATCCACTTACTCAAAGAAGAAAAGAAATACCGCAATTACACAAACAAAGCATTAGGTGATGAAGCTGGTTTCGGATCCACACAGAATTTCACTAGAGCATTCCTTAACCGAACAGGAATATCACCTACCTACTTCATCAAAGAACTTAATAAATCAGTCAAACCTATCTCCCAGAACCTCCACCCTGATTTCCAACCACTGTCATCCTGACTTCCCACAACCATCACCCTAACCCCCACAATTGTCACCCTGAGCGGAGTCGAAGGCCCGATTAAAACAAAACCAAAATTCACAACGGCCACCCCTGAGTTCCAAAACCGTCACCCTGATCCCCACAACTGTCACCCCGAGCGGAGTCGAAGGCCAGATTAAAACAAAACCAAAATTCACAACGGCCACCCTAATTCCCACAACTGTCACCCTGATCCCCACAACTGTCACCCTGAGCGGAGTCGAAGGCCTGATGAACACAACTCAAAAACCCACAACTATTTCCAACACTATCACCCTAACCCCCACAATTGTCACCCTGAGCGGAGTCGAAGGCCCGATTAAAACAAAACCAAAATTCACAACGGCCACCCCTGAGTTTCAAAACCGTCACCCTGATCCCCACAACTGTCACCCCGAGCGGAGTCGAAGGCCAGATTAAAACAAAACCAAAATTCACAACGGCCACCCTAATTCCCACCACTGTCACCCTGATCCCCACAACTGTCACCCTGAGCGGAGTCGAAGGCCTGATGAACACAACTCAAAAACCCACAACGGCCACCCTAATTCCCACCACTGTCACCCTGATCCCCACAATAGTCATCATGAGCGGAGTCGAAGGCCTGATGAACACAACTCAAAAACACACAACCGTCACCCTGAGTTCAACAACCATCACCATGATCCCCACAACTGTCACCCTGAGCGGAGTCGAAGGCCCGATTAAAACAAAACCAAAATTCACAACAAAACGAAAAACCACCCTTAAATTAAAAACGTCAAAAAACAACGAAGCAACGACGCGGCAGCAGTCCGCGAGTGAAGCCTAAAAGGCGAACGGCTCGGGCTGCGGAGCAGAGTGCTGAGGTAGTTTTTAAGTTTTGATCCCGATAACTATCGGGATCAGGCACTGTTTTTTGTTATTATCATCCTGAGCGGAGTCGAAGGAAAAATCAAGAAAAAAAGTAAAAACGTGAGAAGAGAGTAAACATCATTTTTTAACTATTCAAACTAAAAATTCAGAAATATACCAAACAAATAATAAAATACACAACGGCCATCCTAATTCCCACCACTGTCACCCTAACCCCCACAACTGTCACCCTGAGCGGAGTCGAAGGCCTGATGAACACAACTCAAAAACCCACAACGGCCACCCTGAGTTCAACAACTATCACCCTAACCCCCACAACTGTCACCCTGAGCGGAGTCGAAGGCCCCGTTAAAACAAAACCAAAATTCACAACAAAACGAAAAACCGCCCTTAAATAAAAAAAGTCAAAAAACAATGAAGCAACGGCGCGGCAGCAGTCCGCGAGTGAAGCCTAAAAGGCGAACGGCTCGGGCTGCGGAGCAGAGTGCTGAGGTAGTTTTTAAGTTTTTTATTTCAAGGCACTGATTTTTTTGTTATTATCATCCTGAGCGGAGTCGAAGGAAAAATCAAGAAAAAAAGTAAAAACGTGAAAAGAGAGTAAACATCATTTTTTAACTATTCAAACTAAAAATTCAGAAATATACCAAACAAATAATAAAATACACAACTGTCACCCTGAGCGGAGTCGAAGGCCCGACTAAAACAAATCAAACATTCACAACTATTTCCACCACTATCACCCTAACCCCCACAACCATCATTCTGAGCGGAGTCGAAGTACAAATCAATAAAACTCAAACATTCACAACTTCTCCTTCACTTCTGAAATAAAAACAAAAAAAGCACACAACTTTACAAAAAAAAATACAACCAACCCCCAAAGAAAAACCCATAGAATGATGAACCAACAAGCCAATGAAAACCCACACGAAAATAAAAACTACCAAAAACACCTAAACCTATTCTTTGACCGCACCATGCAGGACAATAAACTACATCCCTCACACATTAGCCTATATATGGTGCTATTCCAAATCTGGAATCTAAATCAATTTCAAAACCCAATTAGCATAACAAGAGGAGAATTGATGCACCTAAGTAAAATTGCTTCTAAAGCAACCTACCACAAATGCATAAGAGAACTAAATGACAAAGGCTTTCTAAAATACGAACCCTCATTCAATCCCTACAAAGGAAGCAACGTACACCTCATCAACTTTGCGGCAAACCAATAATGGGAATAAAAAGCGAAACAATTAAACGGAAAAATCAACAACGATAAAATAAAAAAATGGTAAAAATAATAGCGCCCTTTTTGATAAAAGGCACCATAGGAGACATGAATTTTGTAGTAACCGCAGACGGAAACAACTATGCGCGTTTAAGAAGGGAACCGCCAGTTTCATCACTAGAATTCAGAACAAACCCAAAATACGAATGCATTCGCAATCACGGAAAGGAATTCGGACAATGCACTAAAAAATCAGTACTGTTTCGTCAGCTAGCAGTACAGTTCAATAGAGTAGCCAAAGAGGGCAGCTTCGCTGGAAGAGCAAACAAACTCCTCTTTGAAATTCTACAAGAAGACACCAGCGAAGAAAGAGGAAAAAGAACCCTCTCTGCAGCCTTAAAAACCAATAAAGGCAAAGAAGCCTTAGTAGGATTTGAAAGCAACAAACTAAGAGCCTTACAGCAAGTCCTTAAAATAAAAGAAGAATGGCACCAACAAAGTCAGACACTAACCTTGACCAACTTCAACCCACAAAACCAGCTAGACTGGCCAGACCAAGCAACCCAGGTACAACTAACAATTGCTACAGCAAATTGGGACTGTGAAAACGAAACCTTTGAAACAAACTATAGTGACACAATAGTACTAGACAAAGAAGCAGCCACACAAACCATTAAACTAACAACCGTCTCACCACAAGCAAAACAACTACACCTAACCTATTTGTGCATCTGTTTTGCAAAAAAGGACACCTTCAACTACAAACTGCTACACCGCAAATACAACACGGCAACAATTATAGCCCAGCACACACCATGATCCCAAGACAAACGAAAACCAAAAAACCGTACACAGTCCGAGTTGATTTTTTGTCCATCGAGCGCAGTCGAGAGGTAGTAGTGACTCACTACGGTACGCTAACTGACAATGAGACGCCGCCATAAAGGCTATGGAAAACGACATCGACTTATTAGAACGAAAAAAGGCCCACAAAGACGTTGTCTTTGTGGGCCTTTTTAAAGCGTAATACAGTTATTTATTTTAAATCCAAGTGTTCAAAGGCTGAATTCATACTTTTGAATTCAGGAACAATTTGCTTCATTTTCAAAACAACTTCTTCGTTCTTAAAATGATTGGCAATCTGAATCAATTCATCAATGTCAAAATGTAAAACTTCAAATTCATCTTGAAGCTCTTCAGCTATCATAATTTTTTCATGATAGGTAGGGATCGTTTTGGAAGTATCATTTAATAATTCTTCATATAACTTTTCTCCAGGCCTTAATCCTACGATCTTAATATTGATATCTTTATCAGGAATAAATCCAGCTAGTTTAATCATTTTTTTAGCCAAATCTATAATTTTTACAGGTTTACCCATATCAAAAATATAAATTTCACCTCCATTCCCCATTGCTCCAGCTTCCAATACCAGTTGGCACGCTTCAGGTATGGTCATAAAATACCGTATAATATCAGGATGGGTAATTGTCACGGGACCACCTTCAGCTATTTGTTTTGTAAACAAAGGAACAACAGACCCATTTGAACCCAAAACATTCCCAAAACGAGTGGTTATAAATTTAGTGGCTTTGAAATCATTTTGCTCTTGACTTTTAAGTTGAAGGGATTGCACATACTTTTCGGCAATGCGCTTACTAGCTCCCATTACATTACTGGGGTTTACTGCTTTATCAGTCGAAACCATAACAAATTTATGAACTTGATAGTGACAAGCCAAATCCGCAAGAATTTTAGTTCCCAAAATATTTGTTAAAATCGCCTGAGAAGGATTTTCTTCCATCAAAGGCACATGTTTATAAGCTGCAGCATGAAAAACCACTTGAGGTAAATACGTCCTAAAAACATTATTCATTGCTTCTTTATTTCTAACATCAGCAACTATAGTAATGATTTTAGACTTGAATTCATTGTTTTCCATTTCTAAAAACAAATGATGCAAAGGAGTCTCAGCTTGATCTAAAACAAGAACCGTTTTGGGATTAAAATGCAATACTTGCCTAACGATCTCACTTCCTATAGAACCAGCGGCTCCTGTAATCAAAACAGTTTTATCTTTCAACTGTTTTGTAATTCCTTTAGTATCTAAAACAATTGGTTTTCTTTCCAATAAGTCCTCAATTTGTATGTTTTTTACTTTTTGAGAAATTTCTTTCTGATTTTCCCAATCGGTAATTAAAGGCACCATGTACACTTTATAATTAAACTCCAAACATTGATCAACAATAGTCAATCGTTCTTTTTTGGAAATACCTTTATCAGCAATTATCACCCCCTCTGCACCTATCGAACGCATTAGAATTGGCAATTTTTTCTTTTGAACAAATATAGGTAGGTCTAACATTCGTTTGGACGAATTTTGATTGTTTTTATCTACAAAACCAACTATTTTAAATCGGGCAGGTGTTTCTAACTTTAAGGCTTTTGCAACAGAAATAGCATTGGCATCTGTCCCATAAATTAATGTCCTAATCAAAGTTACATTATTCGTTTCTGCAAAGTAACGTTCAAAAGTTTGTTTGATCACAACACGATACAAAAACAAACCACAAAAAGAAAGTAACATATTTATAAACAAAGCCGTATTTAAAAAGGCCTTAGTACCATAGACAATCGAAAAAATAAAATTCAACAGAAGAAAAAGAAGGAGTACCGACATTTGTGAAAACAAAAGCTTTACGGCATCAATATAGGACGAATGTCTAATAATCCCTGAATACGTTCTAAACAGCCAAAAAAAGAAAATATTAACTAAAAAAAATACAACTAAAAAAAGCACCTTATTGGACACAAGAATATAAGGTAAACCGGTACCGTGAAAAATCAGTTTAGTAAATAAAAATGCAATTATTAAAACACTTATGTCCATAAAAACAATGATCCATCTAGGCAAGTAGCTCAAGTTTTGGATATTAAGTTTATGATTCGTTCTTGAAAAAAAACCGGAGATTAAATCGGCCAGTCTTGGTTTTTCATCTATGTTCACAATCGTGTAGGATTTAATTATTGTTTAATTTTTATTGAAGACAAAAATACAATTAATTTATAAAAAAAATGTTTTTGTATTAAATGAAATTACAAATAGTGGTATTTATGCTAGTGAAAACAGCTCTTGGAAAACTTTTTTAATGCTCCTTTGTTCATCAGTGGTTAAATTGGAACTGGAAGGAAGACAGAGGCCACCATCAAAAAGAGCTGCGGCATTGTCCCTTCCATAATAGAAATGCTTTTCGAAAACCGGTTGTAAATGCAGTGGTTTCATTAAAGGCCTAGACTCGATGTTATTAGCGAGTAAAGCCTTACTTACATCTTCTCTTTTAATACCATTAGTTAATTCCGGATGTACTAAAATGGTAGTTAACCAATAATTAGAAAAATAATGCGCGTTGGGGACACTAAATACCGTGACACCTTGAAAAGCTTTAAAAAGAGTAACATAAAATTCATGCACCTTTCTTCTTAAAGTAACATGCTCTTTTAAAACTTCCATTTGACCACGACCGATACCCGCAGAAACATTACTCATTCTATAATTATAACCTAACTCCTGATGTTGATAATGAAGCGCTGCTTCTTTTGATTGAGTAGCCCAAAAAATAACCTTTTCTTTTAATTCCTTAGATTTTGTAACAAGCGCACCACCCCCTGAAGTGGTAATAATTTTACTTCCATTAAAGGACAGCACACTAACATCTCCAAAAGTACCACATTTTTTCCCATAATACGAACTACCCAAAGATTCCGCACTATCTTCTAATATTGGAATTCCATATTTATCAGCTATAGCTCTGACTTCGTCTTTTTTATAAGGAACACCATACAAGTCTACCGCAACAATAACTTTCGGTTTTTTTCCGTTGGCCATTCGATCCATTATAGCTTCTTCGAGTGCTACAGGGCATAAATTCCAAGTTTCTAATTCACTATCTATAAAAATAGGAGTCGCACCAAGATACAATATAGGATTCGCAGAGGCAGCAAAAGTCATCGTCTGACAAATCACCTCATCACCTGCTACTACTCCCAATAGTAGCAAACCCAAATGAATTGCTGCTGTACCGGAGTTTAAAACAGCCACATGACCGCAACCCAAGTAAATTTCAATTGCTTCCTCAAATTTAGTCAAATTCATCCCCACGGGAGCGACCCAGTTCGTATCTAATGCCTGTTGTATGTACTTTAGTTCTCCACCTCCCATATGAGGTAGTGACAACCAAATTTTATCTTTATTCATTTTTTATATAAAATAAAAACAATTGTTTTTATAATAATTTTCAAATCTCCAAAAAAAGTATGATTGTAAAAATAAGCTAAATTCAATTGTACTTTATCGGGAAAAATAATAGTGTCATTATAATTCAAAGGAGCATCCAGTTTACGTAATAACTGCTCTTCGTTTCGATATTTTAAAGAAGCTTCGCTTGTTAACCCCGGTTTCAAAGCCATTATTTTCCGAGATTCTCCTACTAAACGATCATAATAACCAGCTACATCAGGTCTAGGACCTACAAAACTCATATTGCCTTTTAATATATTAATCAATTGCGGGAGTTCGTCTAATTTAAACTTCCTGAGAAACTGACCAATTCTCGAAATTTGTTGGGGTACAGAATCTTTTTTAATGGTTCGCAATTTGTAAATCTTGAATTTTAATCCAAATTGACCTATCCGTTCTTGAACAAACAAACCATTTGATTTGGTATCGAAAGCGGCCATTAACCAACAAATAAAAATGAACCAAGAAAAAAACAATAAAGACAGTAGCCCAAATACAAAATCGAAAATTTTTTTATCCATATAAAAACTTAGTTGCTATAGTTCTTTCAAAATTATTTCAAGACTATTTTCCCAACCACCTTATAGCGAATTAAAAGATAAATCAAAGTCATAAACAGGAGGATTCCAATAGTAAACAAAAGCGATAACGCCCCTTTACTTTCTAGATAAAGCACCATTCCGTTGATAACCAACTGAATTACTGCATACAGTAACGAAACAAACACATGTGAAAAACCTTGCTCGTTGGCTAAATATTGGTACAAATGAGAACGATGCGGTTGAAAAATATTCTCTTTTTTGAGTAACCGATAGAGGATAGTGATCACAGCGTCAATTCCGTAAACACTAAAGAACAAAAGGTATCCTAATTGCCCCGAATCTGTAATTGTCTTTATCATAAAATAACCTAAAAACAAAGCCATACTGATACTTCCCACATCACCAGCAAAGGTTTTTGCTTTTTTCCGAACATTAAATAGTCCGAAAACCACACAAGACAATCCCATAGTGATGAGAAGTGGTAAGTACTCTTCGTTTATTGGTAAATAAGCAAAACTCACAACCGCCGTTAAGGCATACAAAACAGTGATGCCATTGATGCCATCCATAAAATTGAAGGCATTCACCCAACCAATTAGTAAGACAAATACAATAGGAAGCAACCATATTGCTTCTGAAAAAAGATGTAAATCATAAAACACTAAAAGCACAGCCGCTACATGTGTGGCAAATCGTGGCAATTGTGATAGCGGTTTAATATCATCAATAAAACTGACTAAAGCAACCATTGTGACAGCCAATGTTAGCTCCCAAGAAACAAATCCCAGGAAAAAAGCAATGACTAGGGCAATAGGAAAAATAATCCCACCGCCACGCAATGTTATCGATGTATGAGACGACCTACTGTTTGGTTTATCAATGATATTGTATTTATCGGCTATTTTAAAGTACAAAAGCTCAATAGCAACTAAAGCGATAAATAGGACTAGGTATTGTATATATGGCATTGTATTTTTTTAATAAAGAATATTTAAAACATTCTCAATAACGAACTATTTATGTTTCAACAAACCTAAAAGATATTCTCCATAACCTGATTTTTTCAAAGGATCAGCTAATGCTTTTAGTTGTTCGCTACTGATAAACCCTTGTCTCCAAGCAATTTCTTCGATACAACCTACTTTTAACCCTTGACGTTCTTCCAGAACTTGAACAAACTGTCCCGCTTGCATCAAACTATTAAAGGTTCCGGTATCTAGCCAAGCAGTACCCCTACTCAAAATCCCTACTTTTAGTTTTCCTTGCTCTAAATACACCTTATTAACATCGGTGATTTCATACTCACCACGAGGACTGGGTTGAATATTCTTTGCAATTGCCACTACCGAATTATCATAAAAATACAATCCTGGTACGGCATAATTTGATTTAGGCTCCAAAGGTTTTTCTTCTATAGAAAGTGCTTTTAGTTCCTTATCAAATTCCACGACTCCATAGCGCTCAGGGTCCGAAACATGGTAAGCAAACACTACACCACCTTGTGGCTTGGTATTCGAACGAAGCAATTCTTGCATATTCGAACCAAAGAATATGTTATCTCCTAAAACTAAGGCTACATCATCGTTTCCAATAAATTCCTCCCCAATAACAAAAGCTTGTGCTAAACCATTAGGAATTGCTTGTTCGGCATAACTGAATTTACATCCAATAGTAGAACCATCTCCTAATAATTTTTTAAAATTAGGTAAATCGTGCGGCGTCGATATAATTAAAATTTCATTGATTCCAGCCATCATCAATGTAGACAACGGATAGTAAATCATGGGTTTATCATAAACCGGCATCATTTGTTTGCTCATCGCCAAGGTAAGTGGATGCAAACGAGTACCTGAACCTCCTGCTAATATAATTCCTTTCATAATTTATCTTGTTGTGCGTAATTCGAATAGCGTGATCCGAACTGCATTATTATTTATTATTTACATATCTGATCAGACCAAAAAGCATTTTTTTGATTTTTTCAATTTGACCTAAATGGGTTTCGACGGATTTTGTAAATTCTAATCGTTTTGATAATAGTAATTGTGTTTCTAATTCAGATAGCGATCCCATAGCAATGTATAAAAATTGTATAAATTCTTTGTCTCCTTTTCTAGCAGCTCCCTCTGCTATATTACTAGGAATAGAAACTACCGCCCTCTTTATCTGACTCGTTAAACCATATTTTTCATCCGATGGGAAATCTTTAGTCAGTGCGTAAATATCTTCAGCAAGTGCCATCGATTGTTTCCAAACATCTAAATCTTTATGATCTTTCATATTTTATTTCGTAATTAGTAATTCGAAATGCGTAATTCCAATCAATTCTTATTTATTATTTGTTTATCCTATCAGTCCAAAAATATGTTAATGCATTTCCAAGCTACACGTATTCACATTTTAATCGGGTACGATGTATCCAAAATGAAACATTAATACCAATTCATTTTAAACATTTGACGAATCACGATTCACGAATTACGAATCACTCCTCTCAATTCACCAATTACCAGTCACGAATTACCACTCACGAATTACTTATATTGCTTCTCGTAATAACTAGCATACTCCCCACTCGTAATATTATTCAACCAAGTTTGGTTTTCTAAATACCAATTCACTGTTCTCTCCAATCCTTGTTCAAAGGTAACGGATGGCTTCCACCCCAATTCTTTATTAATTTTACTAGCATCAATAGCATAACGTAAATCATGACCGGGACGGTCTTTTACATACGAAATCAATTGTTCGGATGTTCCTGTAGCACGACCCAACTTCTCATCCATGATTTTACAAAGTAATTTCACCAAGTCAATATTTTGCCATTCATTAAAACCGCCAATATTATAGGTATCGTGATTTACTCCTTCGTGAAAAACCAAATCAATTGCTACGGCATGATCTTCAACAAATAACCAATCACGAGTATATTTACCATCTCCATAAACCGGTAAAGGTTTATTGTTGATAATATTATTAATAAACAACGGAATCAATTTTTCAGGAAAATGAAAAGGGCCATAATTGTTAGAACAATTGGTCAAAACATAAGGCAAACCATAGGTCTCTCCATACGCACGTACAAAATGATCTGAACTGGCTTTAGAAGCGGAATAAGGTGAGTTAGGATCATAAGCGGTTGTTTCTGTAAACAAACCTTCTGCGCCAAGGCTTCCATAAACCTCATCAGTACTAATATGGTAGAAACGTTTTCCTTCCATATTGTCTTTCCAAATCGTTTTGGCAGCATTCAATAAATTCATAGTACCAATCACATTTGTTTTCACAAAAGATAACGGATCAGTAATAGAACGATCTACATGCGATTCTGCGGCTAAATGTAAAACCCCATCAAACTGATGCTGTGCAAACAAAGCGTCAATAAAATTGGCATCCACAATATCTCCTTTTATGAAGGTGTAGTTTGGTGCATTTTCAATATCAGTGATATTTTCAAGGTTACCTGCATAAGTCAAGGCATCTAAATTAAATATTTGGTACTCTGGGTACTTTTTCACAAAGCGACGTACCACATGAGACCCAATAAATCCGGCACCACCCGTTATTACTATTTTTTTCATTTCTTTCTAATTATTCGAATTAATGCGAATTCCACAAATTAATTCATATTTATTATTCTTTTATAAAACAACGAAGGCATACCAAAATGAACCTACATCCCTAACTCCATTTTTGTGCATTTTAAAAATTTTTTCAACTGTGTATAAAATGTATTTGGAATATGAGATACCGATTTTATCTCCAAAACAGTAGTATCATAGCAAACAATACAAAATAAACTTTTAGGCTCGTTTTAATCAATTGCTTTTTTATTTTTTAAAAAGGATCTCTTTACCTAATACTTCTCGATACAATTTTATAAAAACGTTCTCGCTATTTTATAAAATCACTCGAAGTGACGGAAACCGAAACTCAAATCTCACCACTACTAACCCCGCCCTTAAATTAAAAACGTCAAAAAACAACGAAAAAACGAAGTGGCAGCAGTCCGCAAGTTGAGCCTGAAAGGCGAACGGCTCGGGCTGTGGAACGCAGTTTTGAGGTAGTTTTTAAGTTTTGAATTTTCAGGCAGTGATTTTTTTGTTTCTTTTTTGATCAAGCAAAAAAGAAAATTAGTAAATCATAATTTTCACTTTCAACAAAATGTCAGTGGTAGTAATTTTATAAAACTGTATCGAAAACTGCTGAATAACTTTAAACCTTAAACTTTAAACATTTTCTCAAACTCTCCTTATAATAAGGAACAGCAACACCATAAACCTCTTTAATCTTGGTTTTATCCAATAAAGAATAAGCTGGTCTCACTGCAGGAGTAGGATATGCAGAAGAAGGAATCCCCTTCACTTCACATTGCTCCCCTATAATTTCCTGAATAGCCAATACAAATTCGCACCAACTGATCTCTCCTTCATTCGAATAATTATAAATTCCAGGAATCCAATTCTCATTACTCACTATATCCATCATGGCTTGCGCCAAATCGGCAGCATAAGTTGGCGAACCTATCTGGTCATTAACTACGCCTAATGTATCACGTTCATATAGCAAACGTTGCATCGTTTTTACAAAATTGTTTCCAAAACGACTATACACCCATGAGGTTCTTATAATTACTACATCTGGGTTAACAGATAAAGCTGCTAATTCTCCAGCACGTTTACTAGCACCATAAACATTAATAGGATTGGTGACTGCGTCTTCTTTTAAAGCAGTTGACGACGTTCCATCAAAAACATAATCGGTAGAAACATGGATTAATTTCACATCATGCTCTTTAGCATAAGCCGCCATAACAGCAACCGCTTGATGATTTACAACATCGGCTAATTCTCTTTCTGATTCTGCTTTATCCACAGCAGTATAAGCGCCACAGTTCAAAATAATATCAGCTTGAATAACAGCCAACTGTTCTTTTAAAAGCATTGTATCTCCTAAAGAAACTTGCGTTCTGTCTGCAAAAATCCATCTATATTGCGGATAATTGACCGACAAAATTTTTAATTCCGAACCCAATTGTCCAGTAGCTCCTGTTACTAATATATTTTTCATTTTTTTAAAATTCATTTTGTAATAAAAGTGCCTGTAAAAAAACATATTGTCAATTTGGTTAATTGTGACAGGAACACTTTCGGGAAAATCGAGAGCTGATATTTAAAATTGCGTTAGCTATTTTAAAATGCTTTCGACAACCGCCAACGATATCAAATTAGTAACCAACAGACTTAAAACTTCCCCCCTTCGGGGGTTAGGGGGATTTAAAATTCCCAATCAATTGCATTAAAACTTGGCAAAATGATATCTTTTTCAGAAACAATCACTTCACTAGCCTCCACTTGCCAATCAATATTTAGTGTTGGATCATCATACCGAATCCCTCTTTCACTGTCCTTATGGTATAATTGATCTACCTTGTACATGACAGAAGCGGTTTCACTTAAAACAGAAAAACCATGAGCAAAACCATGCGGAACCATCAATTGCTTTTTATTTTCAGCACTAAGAACGACACTTACATGTTGTCCGTAGGTTAGTGAATTCTTGCGCAAATCTACCGCAACATCCAGAATTTCTCCTTGTAAAACGCGAACTAACTTCGCTTGTGCAAAAGGATTAATTTGTAAATGCAACCCACGAATCACTCCTCTTTTAGAGAACGATTGATTGTCTTGTATGAAATCATACATAATCCCATTATCATGAAATTTGGCTTGATTGTACGCTTCAAAGAAATAGCCACGTGAATCTTCAAAAACAGTTGGATTGATAATTACTAGGTCTTGAATGGCTGTTTTTTCAATAGTCATATTGTGATGTTATTTTTTATTTTTAAATGACTCAAAAGTTTGTTGCAAACCGTCTTGAGCTTTAATTGGTAATTGTTTACCTATTGCATTAATAATTTTAGTATTACTAACGACATAATTTTCGGTTAGTTTTTGCAGACGCTCCGTATTGAGTGGCAGATGCAAATAATCTCCTATTTTAGAAATCTTCTTAATTATAGGAGTCGGAATATTCAAAATTTTACTTTTCTTGCCTTGACTTTCGCCCAACAATACAATTAATTCATTTGTAGATAGTGATTGATCATCTGCTACATTATAAATCCCTGAAGGAATAGTTTCATTATTCAATAACTCTTTAATTACAAAACAAAGATTTTCTATACTCAAAAAAGAACGTTCGTTTTCAAAGTCTCCCAACGGCCACGGCAATCCTTTTGAAACTATTTTATATAGCAGATTTAAATTCCCCTTATTCCCAGGACCGTGAATCATACAAGGTCGTAGAATATAAACTCTTTTTCCTATTGGTAATTCTTTAGACAAAATATAATGCTCCGCTTGTTGTTTAGCAATACCATAATGGGTTTTAGGATTGGGAACAGTAGCTTCAGTCAATATCCCATCCACTTCATCTGCTACTGCTTTTACTGTACTCATAAAGATAAAAACAGAAGTCTCTGAACTTAAGAAAGCATCAAACAGTTGTTTAGTCAATTCAAAATTAGCTTCATAATATTCTTTAGAATTACATAGTTTTTTTAAATCGTGCACTTTACCTGCCAAATGAATTATGGCATTTTCTTTTAAATCAAATTTCTGATTGGGAATATAACGAACTTTCAATGACTGTAACGTGTGTGTATCTTGTAAATAGTGTTTTAGATTCCCCCCTACAAATCCAGAAGCCCCAGTAATTGCTACTTCCATTTTAATTAACTCCTATTATCCATAAATTCGATTCCTTCTCTACAAAGAGACAGTGTAGCCAACCTTCTATAGATAGTTTTTTATATAATTCATTATTAACGTCTTGATAACTGGAACTAAAAAAATTTTTATCTAAAACAATATTGTTTCTGTCAATTAAATAAATATTTTTTTGATTATAAAAAGAATACCTTTTTATCTCACTATTAGTAGTTATTATTTTTTTTCCAGCACCAATAGCTTCAAATGTGCGCATTGTTAGTCCTTTTTGTCCAGGATGATTAATATCTAAAATCACATTTGAATTTTTGTATAATTCTAAAATTTGATTTGTTGTTAAACTTACAAAACTTAGTTTTTTATAATCAAATAATTGAAATGATTTATCAAATATTTTTTTGAAGAAATACACTAGTCGGCCATGAATAAAGTAATAATAAAAAGAAGCTAACTTATTTTCATTACACCAATTTATAACAATATTGGTTATTCTATATCTATCTGAATGAGCCGTTCCTAGAAAAAGTAAATCATATTTTATTTTATTGTCTGACACTTTTTTTATTTCACTGTATGAGTCCAAATAAAACAATGGTCTGAAATTTAGGTTAAAATCAATTGCATCATCGGGATCAAAAGTGAATTTCCTATCAAAATATTTTAAAATTTTAGTAGGGTGGCTCTGATTTTTAAAAGAGTCCCAAGTATAAAAAATAAATTCGCAATCTGGATGGCTTTTCTTAAATGCTATAAGGAAGAATTCAGGAACTACTTCACCTCTATTTACAAACAAATAATGATAAATATCACTATTTGTTTCTAAAAGAATTTTTTTGTAATATGTATCAATTCTATGTTGATACACACTTCTTTTTAATCTGATTATTCCTTTAACAAAATTATTATTTGATGGTCTTTCATCGTAATAATTAACTTTAGCACCGAAATCAACTAATTTTTTTATAATCTCCCTTTCAAGATTGAAAGTTTGGACCGAAAAAAAGAGTATTTTTTTATTGTTTAACTTATTCTCTAATCTCATTTCAGTAAGCCTTTAGACTTCATTTCTTCAAGAGACAGACTTAATTTATCTTCTTGTATCTCCTGCTCTAATACCCAGGCGGAAAACCTCTTGATTCCTTCATTAAAATAAACCTTAGGCTCAAAACCTAAGCGCTTTTTTATTTTTGTTAAATCAGCAAAGTTATGACGTATATCGCCAATTCTAAACCTACCTGTAACGGTAACTGGAACATCTATTTTATATGCTTTAATCAAAGAATTTGCTACTTCAAGTACATCAATAGGTACACCTGTACCTACATTAAAAACATGACCACTAGCTTCTTCCTTTTCGATGCCCAGAATTGTAGCAGCTACAACATCGTCTATAAAAACAAAATCTCTAGTTTCCAATCCGTCTTCAAAAATTTGTATCTCATTATTATTTCTAATTTGCGTAGAAAATATGGACAATATTCCAGTATATGGATTTGACAAGGACTGCCCTGGACCATAAACATTTTGATATCTAAAAGCTACTGGTTTAATCCCAATCGTTGGACAAACCGTCATAGTCATCTGCTCCTGATTTTGCTTAGTAATTCCGTACACCGATGAAGGATGAATTTTAGACTCTTCATCTGTAGCTACCAATCGCAAATTACCAATACCATTAAATTTCACTTCAAAATCCCCTGCAAGCATATCTTCCTCAACTCTGTGATTTGGATATACTGCTCCAAGTTCAGGATGTATGTATTTTCCTTCGCCATAAATAGAACGCGAAGAAGCGATAACAATCCTTTTTACTTGATGTTCTTTATTAGCAAGTATATCTAACATAATTGCTGTACCCTGAATATTAACTTCTACATATTTTTCAATACAATACATCGATTGACCTGTACCCGTTTCAGCTGCAAAATGAACTATTACATCCTGATTCTTTAACGCTTTTTCCCAATCAGATCTAGAAGTAACAGTACCTTTAATAAAATTTACTTTATCTTTAATGCTGATGTATAAAGGTGATGTCTGATCTGGGTTTTCACCATGAATTTGGGGTGAAAGATTATCTAAAACACTTATTTTATATCCTTTTTCTATTAAAGCTAAGGCAAGGTTACTTCCTATAAATCCAGCACCTCCTGTTATTAATATATTTTTCATTATTTATATAATTATATTTTTTCCCATCTCTGAGTACTAAAATTGAATCTTTTTATTGGTTTGGCTGGCGAGCCAACTGCTATTACATATTTAGGTAGATCTTTTGATACTACTGAATTAGCACCTACAATTGTTCCTTTACCTATAGTTACACCTGGCAATACCGATACAAACTCTCCAAGCCAAACATTATCTTCAATAATTATTGGTTTAGATGACAATGGTCTGTCTATTGGTATACTATTTGGATTGCTATCATTCGAATCACCTGAATAACTTCCATGAGTACAATCTGAGATAAATATTTTACTGGCCATCAAAACATTATCCCCAATAGTCACACTATTCATTGCAGTAATATGAACATAATCATTAAGTTGGACGTTTTTACCGAATTTTAAAACATTTTTTTTGTTTTCCGGAAACGTCTCAATTCTACATCCTATCCCCGTAGTTAATTGATCACCAAAATCAATATTAGACTTATTTCTAACGTCAAATGGCAAACGAATTAACCTCGATTTCCTATAAAACAATTTTGTATGTATATACGCCAAAAAGAGTTTTACAAACCCTATAAACCCATATCTCTCAAGCATATTATCTCAGTTTTACAATCAATACTCTCCTGAAGTATTTCAAAATGGAATAAAAAACCGCAATTGAATATGTAAACAACGAAATAAACTTTTGTTGATATGCAAACGATAAGTTTTTAAGTTCCCCTTTTTCCATCTCTTTAAGATTAGCGCTTAAACCACTTACTCCAAAACCTACTTTCCCCTGCCCGTATAAAATCACTTGTTCATTTAATAAAGCACATCTATAATTATTAGCTACTCTCATGAAGTAATTACCTTCTTCAGCATACTTTTGTGTCTCATCAAAAAAACCAACCTTAACTACTACTTCTTTTTTAAACATTACAGTTGAAGGTTGGAAATAATTCTTAAAAATTAATTTTGATAAAGCTATAAAAATAATCTTAGGTTCTTCATTAATTGGTTTGTTAATTAGGCCACCAACAAAACCAATTGTTGGATTATTTAAAAATACATCTAACTGTTTTTCGGTTTTATCAACTAACCACTCATCGTCAGAATCCAACAACGCAATATATTCCCCTTGTGCTAACGCAAGCCCATTATTCCTAGCTGAAGAAACCCCTCCATTTTCTTTGTTTACTAATTGGATATCAGTTAGGCAACTATTATTTTTTATTATAGCCTCTACTATTTTCTGGCAATTGTCTATTGAACCATCGTTTACTACGATTATTTCTATTTTTCCTTTATAGGTTTGATTCAAGACAGAGAAAATACAGGTTTCAATTGTAGTTTCAGCGTTATACATTGGAATTATTACAGAAATCATAATTTAAATTTAAAATATTAACCTACTTATTAACAATTGACTATCTATGTAATTTATTTTTATTTTAAAAAAGTGGCTTTCTAATAATTCCCAGCTTGTCAAAAACAATCTCTTCTTTAAAGCCCTTTTTTGAACAAAACAGTCTATAAGCTTCTCCCGCTCCATCATATATGGACGATTCTGCTTGGCAGTCATCAACAATTATTACTCCACCTGGCACTAACAATTCATAAAGTATTGGAAGCACAGCTGCTGTAGGCATAAATAAGTCAACATCAAAAAGACAAAACGCAATCTCCCCAATAACGGAATAATCAAATTCTTTTGCATCACTCTTATATACAGTAGCATCATTTATGCCATGCGCAATTAAAGTTTTTGAATACCACTCTTTACTGTTTGATCTATAATATAAATAATTATCTATTTTCCCTCTGTTATTTTGTTCATAAAGAATGTCTTCTTTTGTAAACCCAAAAAAAGTATCAATTGCGTAAAAACGTCTTTTTGAAGACATTTTTTCAATGAATTTATTAATTACAATAGACGTTGCCCCGCCACCAACGCCAATTTCAACAACAGCACCATCCATCTTGATTTCATCTAAAGTATTAAGAATGAAATTCAATTGTGCAATTGACATATCAAATTTCATTACTGGAAGAAAGTATTTATTTAAAGGCGATTTAAAAAATAAATATTTTACTAAACGAAGGATTTTGTTTTTCATATTATATTAATTAGTGGCCATATAATAATTGTAAAGGTTTCTTTATATAGTATTGATTATTTAAATCTTATATCAAAGACCTTATTAAGTTAACAATTAACCCTTCTAATTATATATTTCTTTTTTCTAAATATAAGTTTATTTTAACAGCTAACACATACAAATTGGAATTGCATTATCTTAATTATATAGGGATTGTTACTGAAGTTTAATATAATTAATTACTAAAAATTTTATTCCATTTATCCATGATCTCTACTTCTCCCCAATTACTACTTCTTTCATACGCTTTATCAGAATAGCTACCTCTTAAATCTGGATTTGACATCAGTTCCGTCAGCTTTTTGACAAATCCATCCTCATCACCTAATTTTACTAAAACTCCACTATCATTATTCAAAATTTCATCTGGGCCTGTAGGGCAATCAAAAGCAATAGTGGGTAAACCAAAAGAAACTGACTCAACCAAAACCATTGGAAACCCCTCACTCCTTGAAGTTGAGACATAAATAGAAGCGCTTTTATAATACCTTTCCACATCAGAAACGGGACCTAGTATCGCCACATTTGGAATATTATTATCTACAATAAAATTCATCAAAAGCTCCTGATTTTCTCCTCCCCCAACTATTTTCAAATCCCAATCTTTAAGGGCTTCGATTTTCATTACTTGTTCCCAAATCCTCAATAGAGCCATTTGATTTTTATCATCAGTCAATCGTCCGATATTTAGTACTGTTTTAGAATTCAAATCACATCTCTCATAGGGTAAATTAGACCTAAAATGTGGTATCAAGACAGATGGAAACCCTCTTTCTTTATACCATTTACAATCAGCCACAGTTGGTACAATATGAGCTGGATATTTCTTATACAACAC
Organism: Flavobacterium sp. PL002; assembly: GCF_054165825.1. Lineage (NCBI taxonomy): Bacteria > Pseudomonadati > Bacteroidota > Flavobacteriia > Flavobacteriales > Flavobacteriaceae > Flavobacterium > Flavobacterium sp. PL002. Next base: position 891,821 of record NZ_CM135110.1, read on the forward strand.
TGTTTTCATCCATTGATAGACAAAATTAAAATTGGAACGTGAACCATGCTCCGTAAGTACTATCTTTTTCTTCGGAATTTTGGCCACAATAGTTTCTAAGCAGGCATAAGGACTGATGATATAAAAAAAATCAGGATTTAATTCTTTAAATTTATCGTTAAGCTTCTTTCCAATTCCTAATAAATGCTTTCCTAAAGTTAGTACACGACTAAAACGACTATCCATATTAAGTTTCAGCTCATAGTCAAGACTCACTATCTCAACATTCTTTGGTAGCTCATAAAAAGTTATTGGGCTATCCTTCACCAATACTGTGACCCTGTAACTAGTTGAAAAATTCTTAGCCAAAGTAGCTATAACCCTTTCAATTCCTCCTGAAGGAGACATACTATTAATATAAAGTACAATATGTTGCATTATTTATTTTTAAATTAAAAAAGATGTTCTTAGTTTTCAAAGAACAATTCGTAAAAGCTTATTCTAAAAAATTATTAATTATTACTATTAAAGCACACACAAAGCATATCCCATAGAACAAATTCCCTCAATAAATATTAGTACCACATTACATTCTAACTTACTATTTAGTTCAAAGAATGTACATATGTTTGATCAAATCAAAAGATTAAAAATCATTTATATACCAAAAAAATTATTACTCCTCTTGAAATTTTTCTGCATATTTTTGAATATTAACAACAATATCACTATTGTTCCTTGCCTGATCTAGCTTTTCGTAATACGGAGTGATAAGTTCTTTATTATACAAAATGTTTTTTATAAAATCATTCATTTCATCTATATTATCAAATAATTTCCCAATGACTCCAAATTTATTAAAATTATATTCCCATTGTGTATTTTTTAATGCAATCATTGGCTTTCTATATTTAATACAGTCAAAATAACTTCCACTAGAAATTAAGTTATATTTATTATCCTCATTAAAAAAAACTAATAAATCACTTTGTAAAATTCGCTTAGAATAAGCTTCAGGATCTAACAAGTGATGCTTCCCTAAATCTGGAACATCAATTAAATCATGAAACTCAATATTTTCATTTCTACCGATGATGAAAAGTTTTAATTGCTCATTAATAATCTCTTTAGAAAAGGCTTCAGCAATAAAATTTAAATAATGAGAATTCTTATTAAGCGAATTAACACCTACTGTAGAAATAGTTAATCCTGAAGATATTTCTGTACTACTCTTGCTCATCTCCTCACCATAATAATAAGGCAAGTCCATGGAGATAAAATTTGGTAATGCCGAATTTACGCTCAGGCATAATTTTTCATATACAAACTCCGATATAACAACAAACTTATAATTACTTTTAAATACAGAATCAACTTTATATAATATCAATTGAGCCAAGCCATCTAATCTATGAGATAGCGATTTTTTTGCCATTAAATGCTGCAATTCACCATGTAGGAAAACAAAAACAGGAACTCTTTTGATAAAAAACAAACTGTGTATTTTTAAAAAAATATTTGAATATGCTCTGGATGAAAGCAAAAACAACTTTACACCTGGCTCTTTTTTATATTTCCTTAAAATTGAAATAGTTAATTTTATAATTTTAAAAATTAAATCTGATGATGAATTAGGCGACTTAATTTCCCTGAATTCTATTTTATTTCTAAATTCTTCAGGTATTGAATTATAGTAATCAGTAGTAGCATAAAAAACTACTTTCTTATTCTGAGCTAATTCTCCATAAAGTAAAGAAACGAGAAAAGTCATGTGTTCATTCGGTTTCCGGAACGGTTCAATAAAAATAGTCATACAAATACTCTTTTTTTTCTTAATTTCTAATCATAATTTGTCTGTACAATAACTTCAGGAACGACAAGACCAAAAGGTAAAATAATAGTTGGCCAAATTCAGCAGGTACACCACTCATTAATGGACTAAATAATAATATGTACACGAATTCTCTATATATATTACCAAATAAAAAGGAAGCTAATCGAACAATAAAAACTATTATCATAATTATGAATACAACGTTCATTAATAGAACATACCAGCCCTTGATAAAAGACAATAGTAAAACACCAGGAAGAGCATACATAACTCCATAATCACTACCAGCATTTGGGTCATAAATATTTGTGAAAAAATAAGTATAGCTTTTTAATTCATCTCTGAAAATCCCACCATAAAACGGTCTAAAAAACTCAATGATAAAGTCAAAATCACCGATACTATTTTTTACTGTTACAATTTGATGATAATGTTCAAAAAAATATTCTACTGCACTCAAACTGGAAACCCTTCCAATTAACTTAGCCAATACAAATTTAACCAATTCCGTAGTATCAAAAATCTGAATTAATTTAGCCTCATCACCATTTCGTAGTGATTCTCTATAATCAAAAAGCATTGGGATAAATTGAAAAGTCAACAAGAAAATGACAACAAAAACAACAAGCTTCTTTAAACTAAAACTCAATTTTCCTGATAAACTATAAATCAATATTAAGAATAGAAATACAAAAACAGATGCTCTGCTCAATGATAAAATCATAAGCAACACAATTACTATTAAATTACTTTTTTTAGAAAATAAATTTGAAACGATTAAATAGCCTGAAATCACATAAGCGTCTATTCGATTTACAATAACAATAAATGGCTTTACAAAAAAAGGAACTTGGTAAATGTCATGACTGGCTAATCGCCCTACCTCATATTTTAATGCTAAAAAAATATTCACTACTAATAAAGAAATAATGGCAGTGTCAAAATATTTTATTTCACCAAGAGCAGAATATTCCTTTAACTGCTTTTGCTTTAAATAGAAAAATAAAAAACAGAAAGGACTTACCGACGCAATGAATGAGAGAAACAAGACGAACATATTTACTTCAACAAAAGCTGTAAAATCACCATTTAAGCTACCAGAAAACAGTATATGAATTACACTAATAAACTGTATCAGTATACTAAAATAAAATACATTTTTTAGAGGATTTAGATTATTCTTCAACAAAGGTAATTTCAATATTATTAATTAAAAAGTTTGTTTTTATTAATAACGTATTTACAATATGCAACTTCAGCAAAGCCTGAAATAACAGTTGCAATTACAATCACATAAATATCCTTGTAAATTAACACACCAATAATAGAAACTAAAATATAAACAAAGAAAGCAACAAGCTGATTATATGTAATAAAATAATATTTGTTCTGAGGGACGAAAATAAAATTAATGTAACAGCCAACTACTAACCAAGTCAAAATAGTAATACTCAGCATAAGAGTTAGATTATAGGCAGGCATCATACCAGGCCCACCAAGAAACAAAATAGCATATTTCGCAAAAAGTGCAATCATTAAGATAACAAATAACCCAAAATAGATTTCGTAATTTATAATCTTTTTAACTAATGACCTATCTACCTTTTCCGAGGAAACAACCTTAGGAAATAAAGCACCATTAATACTCATCGCTAATGATTGCGGCAACAATATTAACTTTGAAGCCAAATCAAAATAAGCTACACCATTCATACCAATAAAAATCCCTATAATAATGTTAGTGCTCTGCTGACGAATAATGCTTGTTGATGAAGACCAAAAAAAAGGCAATGCTTCTGAAATAGTTGTTTTTACATTTAGAAAAGACACCAATCTTATATTTAATTTTTCTACGAATAAAAGGTAACCAAAAATTGATATACCACTAAACAAAGTAGACACTGTCATTATGATAGAAAACAAATCCAAATCATCTGAAGAACTTACAAAGAAAAATATAAATGGAAGCGAAAGGACTTTGAAAACAATTTGAAAATAAGTCACAATTTTCATCTTTTGCACTCCCTGAAAATACCAGGTAGGTACTAAAACACTTAAAATAGTTTGAAAATACACAACAAATAAAATAACACTATATTTTTCTAGTGATCGTACAAAAAAAAGCAATAGAAAAAAAAGAATTGACGAAGCAAAGAATAAGTACAATTTTGATGTAAAAACATCAGAAATTGTTTTGGATTTTAACTCAAAATTTTCAGAGTCTTTAGAAATTTTATTTAAGGAAGGTAAATCAAACCCAAAAGAAATAAAAACAATAAAATAGGTAACTATTGATAAGGAGAAAACATAGGTACCGTAATTTTCAGCGCCTAATTTTCTTATAATAAAAGGATATATAATAATGTAAAAAAGAGAATTCAATAACTGTAAAACGGTCATAAAAAAATAGTTCTCGATAATCAATTTATTATATCGTAATTTCGAAATAAATGATCTGATTTTCTTCATGACAAAAACTTCAAGACTCTTCTAAGAATCAAAAATGAAACCATTAAAAACCCTGCCAAAAAACCACCCATAATAATTCCTTCAGATAAAGCAAACCGTTCCTTTTTTAAAGGCAAGATAGGTTTATCAATAATTTGAATTAAGGGTGTCTCTTTGCGTAGTGTAACTTTAGCTAATTCGGACTGTTTCACCAATTCTGTCAAAATCGCGGTATTGGCCTGAACATCAACCTGCCTGCGTGCTGAAGGAGCACGTCGCACATTTAATGCAGGATTCAAATTAAAAGTATTATCATTAGCTACTGCTACACCAGTAATAGCATTATTTAATTCGCGACGAATCGAATCCGTTTGTCGTTCTAAAATCAACATGTTATCACGAGATTTCTTACTCTTGGTTTCAACATAAAAATCAGACACTTGCTTAGCCAAGGCTTCACAAAAGTATTTTGAAAAACCTTCATTTGTTGTTGCAACATCTATATTGATAATGGAAATTTTTTTATCTTTTTGCCCTACAGTCAAAGCAGTCTTCGATAAATCAGCATATATTACTCCTAAAATACTATCATGTACTCTTGTAAAATTCTTGCGCTTAATTCCTGGTAAAAATTGAATATTAGTTAGCTTAGGTTTATCTACCCAGCCATCTCTCCATCTATTATTCTGGATATACATCTCAGCCAAGGAAATCGTTTTACCATCTACTACCACAGGGCTTAACAAAGTTAGCTCGACCATAGAACGCGATTTAAACAATTCGGTTAAATTAGACCCCGTAAAAATACTTCCGCCACTGCTGCCTAAATCCAACCCTAAAGTACTTGCTAACCCTAAGGCACTTCCTAAACCTCCTCCTGATTTTTCATCTTCTAAGGCAAATGACAAACTAGCTGTATAGGTTGGTTTTTTAATAAAAGAATAGGCTATTCCTAAAAAAGTACCGACTATTCCAGCCAGTACAATTATTTTCCATTGAGAGAGCAAGTAATGAAACCACTCCTTTCCTTTCGCTATTAATTCTTTTAAAGAAATCTCGTCGTTTGGCATATTTTGATAATCCATGTTCATATCTCCTTAATTATTTAAAAGCAGTAACTATTAATAAAGCCAAACTTGCAATAACACTACCAATACTGACATATTCTGCGGTACTCATTTTCTTAACTTCTGGCTTTTCGGGTACTATAATTTGGGAACCGGGAGTTACTTTTGGATACGACCTAACAAATAAAAACGAATGGGTAACTGCCGCTTTACCATTCGGGTAAATGATATACGCCTTCTTTCTCCAACCTTTATTATCTAAACCGCCTACCGCATTCAAATAATAACCAAAACCTTTTCCTTTATTAAACGGAATCTCTGAAGTCAACAACACATTCCCCGTCACTTTGACTCCTTCATTAAAGGTTGCCACTTCAATCTCATCCCCGGGAAACAAGGTTACATTGGTACTACTGCTCCGGTCCTTAATAATAGATTTCCAATCTATTGGGATAATTGCATATTTCAAATCTTCTTTTAGTTTCTTTTCTAACTTATTTTGGATACTGTCTTTTTTACCCAAATTCAAATTAACACTTTCAACTTCTTCAATTTGTTTTGCCTTTATAGGTCGCTTGATCTTAACTCCTTCTAAATTCGCCAATGAAGTTAAACCACCGGCTCTTTCTACTATATCATATACTTTAGCTTTTTTACTAGCCAAAACATATTTACCGGCATAATGAACGGCACCTGATACCGAAACCATCTCTGGCTTATCATACACTGCCATTTTGCGAATATTAATAACATCAAAAGGACTTAATACAAAATTCTTAGCTTGTTCATTATCATTTGGAGTGATTTCAATATTAAAAAGTTCCGCCTTATTAAGGTTAGTATTATCAATTTGCTCAGCAATAATCATTCTAGCAATTTCAACCCTTTTGGATGCTGAACCAGTCAAACCTCCTGCTTGTACTAAAATATCATTTAAGGTCAATCCTTGATAAAAATCATATACCCCTGGTTTTTTGATTTCACCGTCGATAGTGACTTCATACGCTTCTACAAAATCCAAGACAGAATACACCGTTACTACATCTTCCTTTTTCAACATGATATTGGCATCCAAATCTCCAGACAGTGCTTTTTCCAAGTCAACATTTACAATTTCTGTAGTTAAATCTGATTTTAATCGAACAATTATAGCCCTCTTAGTATAGGCATCATCTTTCAAACCATCCGCCTGACTAACTAAATCAGACACACGCATTCCCTCAACAAAGGAGTAAGTATCAGGCCTAAAAACAGCGCCTTCAATCTTGATTCTATTTTCAAAACGATTTAAAATTTTTGTAACTCGAAAAAGATCGCCTGATTGTGGAAGGTAGCTATCAAACTCATTTACTTTAACATCCTTAACTTTAAATTCCTTGTCCGTTTTTTGCAGTACATTAACTGAAGCAGTATACGCTGACTCAGTAAATCCAGAAGCAAACGAGAGTAAAGACACAAAGTTTTCCCCTTTTTTCATTTCAAAAATCCCAGGACGTTTGACTTCTCCTTCAACAGTAACCCGACTACTATAAGCGGGAATACGAATAACATCATTATCTTTTAATCCAACATTAGCCGATTGATCACCTTGGACTAAAAAATCATAAATATCTATAATTTTAAATACTTTATTATTACGGAGCAATTCAATACTACGGTAGCTTCCGTTTTTTGCTGGACCACCAGCAAGATGCAAAGCATTATAAACAGAGGCTAACGAAGAAACAGAATAATTTCCAGGTTGTTTAGCACCAATAATCGTAACTCGAATAGTACGAATAGTACTCAAACTAATACTCACCTTTGATTGTCCTGAAGCCACTGTACTGTAAACCTTAGCGATAGCGCTTTTAATTTTTTGGGTAGCAGCTTCGATACTCATTCCTGCAACAGCAAGTTCTCCTATGTAATCAACAGCAATTTTTCCTTCTACAGTCACAGGAATGATCTCATTATATTGTTGCACTCCATAAACACTTACCTGCAATTCATCACCAGGTCCTAAAATGTAATTTATAGGCGTTGCCAATTGTAAATTAGGGGTAAAATCAAGAGTTGGCTTATCAAAAAGTTCTGAACCATAAACCAAGGCATTCAAACTGTCTTTAACCTTGTTATTTTTTATAGTGACCTGCTTACGCCAAAATTCAGAATTCTCTTTTTCAGTAGAATTAGCAACATCTTTTTCCGAATCTTTTTTTGGTTCCGAATTACTTTTATTTGGAGTGCCCGACTTAGAACTTGTAGATCGCTCTGCCAGCTTACTTTTTAATTTAGCGTACTCCGCCGAAGACATTCCTTTTGACAATAATAAAGGTTCCGCCTGCTCAATGCTAAGACGATTGCTATCAAGCTGCGCCTCAATTTTAGCCAGATCAGCATCCGAAAGATAATCTACATTCACACTACTCAAATCCTTTGATTGCAATACATCTTGTGCTTGCAAAGGATCCGAATGCAAAAAAGTACAGACAAGAACAAAAGTAAAAATTATTTTTTTCATAATTAACTATTATATTTAAATAGAAAGCGCTTTATATAAAGACTCAAGAACTTTCTATCAATGGCTTCGCCCTAGTAAACCCCATTTAAATGCGTTTACTAACTATTTTTATTTTATTTTTAAATTAAAACCACAAACTAACACAATACACTAGTGTCAATTTTGATTTTGCAAAGATAGAAAAAAAGAAAGCGTTTATGAAGCTTTAAAAAATGCTAAAAAAAAACATTAAATTAAAATACGTCACACTCCCTATAAACCAAACAATTGTACTCAAAAATATACCTTAATTTAGTTAGAAAAAGTACCCTCATTAATAATACTTGTTTATTAATTAAAAAAGAGGTAAAATGGTTGTATTAAGACAACAACTCTGGTTTTTCTCTTTCTAAGGTTCCATACAAACTCTTAACGTCTTGAGAAAACTCTTTCTGAAGAATGAGATGGGCAGAATCAGTGTAAATAAAGATAGTGTCTTTCATACCTATAAAAGCAGTATACTTATCCGTACCAATCACCATATTTCGATGTTTGTCAATAGGATGGCCAGTAGAAACTAAATAATCATAAACCGACTCAAAAGACCCCAAGTCCGACCAAACAAACTCAGAGGAGACTACTTTTATTTTTTTACTTTTTTCCATCACAGCATAATCAACACTAATAGAAGGAATTTGCATCGAAGCCTCAAGATCAACAACACCATTAACACTCTTCTCCCAAGCTATTTTAGACTTTTCATAAACCTGAGGTGCATACAGTTTCAACTCTTCTAAAAACACCGATGCTTTAAAGCAAAACATACCACTATTCCATAAAAAATTACCTTTAGCAATAAAATCAGCAGCCGTTACTTGATTAGGCTTTTCTCTAAATGAAACGACGTCATCACCATTCCTTTCAATATAACCGTAGCCTATTTCTGGTTTAGTAGGTATAATTCCAAAAGTAACAATAAATCCCATGCTAGCTTTAGCAATAGCGTCTTTCATAGCTTGATTGTAACGCTCCATATTCCCAATAATATGATCCGAAGGAGTAACGATTAAAATATCATTTTCTTGAGAAGCAAAGGCAGCAAAGGCAATTGCAGCTGCAGTATTTCTTGGAGTAGATTCAATAATATCGATATAGTCTGTAGCTGTTTTTTCTAAAATAGCTTTACTTAAATGACAATTATCAATATTACCCACCACCATTATTTTATTAGCAATAGAATTATTGCGATTTACTGTCATTTCAAACAATGATTTACCATCAAAAATTTCAAGATATTGTTTGGGGCTCGATTTACGTGATAAAGGCCATAGCCTACTCCCTACGCCACCAGTAAGTATCACATGTGTTATTGAATTACTATCCATTGCTATAAATTTTAATTATTTGTGTTATTACGATGCTACTTTTTCTTATAACCTTCCATCTGCTTGTTGTCCAAGAATCCCTTTTACATCGTACAAAAGACTTAAAGGATTCATGAGCTCAGCAAAATCCAAATCTAAAAAGGCGGCATGTGCTACCCCAAGAACAACAGCGTCAAATTTTTTATCCGGAACCGCCTTAGTCGTTTTTATCTTATATTCTTTCCAAACCACTTCCGGTGCAGCTAAAGGATCATAAACAGTCACTGTTATTCCATAATCCAATAAGGAGGCAATAACATCAACCACTTTTGTATTACGCACATCAGGACAATTCTCTTTAAAAGTAATTCCTAACATCAGTAAACTAGCGCCATTTATTGCTATTCCTTTTTTAATCATTAATTTAACTACCTGAGAAGCAACATACTCCCCCATGCTATCATTTAATCTTCTACCAGCAAGAATTATCTCTGGGTGATAACCTAATTCCTGTGCTTTTTGAGCTAAATAATAAGGGTCTACTCCTATGCAATGCCCCCCCACTAATCCGGGTTTAAAAGGTAAAAAATTCCACTTTGTCGCAGCAGCTTCTAAAACAGCACTGGTATCAATAGCCATTAGATTAAAAATCTTGGCCAATTCATTGACAAAAGCAATATTAATATCGCGTTGCGAATTCTCAATTACCTTGGCAGCTTCAGCAACTTTAATCGAAGGCGCTAAGTGCGTTCCGGCAGTGATCACACTTTTATAAAGAGTATCTACTAACGTACCTACTGCAGCTGTAGAGCCAGCGGTTACTTTCAAAATTTTCTCAACGGTATGCTCTTTATCACCTGGATTGATTCTTTCAGGGGAATAGCCTACAAAAAAATCCACATTAAACTTCAAGCCAGATACCTTTTCTAAAACAGGAACACACTCTTCCTCTGTTACACCAGGATAAACAGTCGATTCATAAATAACAATATCTCCTTTTTTTAGCACTTTCCCTACCGTTGCTGAAGATTTATACAAGGGGGCCAAATCAGGACGGTTATTTTTATCTACAGGAGTAGGTACGGTGACAATATAATAAGTACAGTCAGCGATAGCGGTTAAGTCTGACGTACAGTACAAACCATTTTTTGAAACTGCAGTAGAGTTTGGATTATGATCTAACAAAACAGCTTTTAAAACATTTTCCTCCAATTCAAAGGTAGTATCAATTGCTGACTTTAACTCGTTTATCCTTGTTTGATTAATATCAAAACCTACAACGGGGTATTTTGTTGCAAACAGCCGCGCTAAAGGCAGCCCCACATAACCCAGTCCAATAATTCCTATTTTTATATTCAAGCTCATTTTTCTATCTATTGTAATTAATTTTAAGCACACAACCCAACGTTTCTAAAACAAGTAAGTAATGATTACTGTTGATCTCTTGCACGGTGGCTTTTTGAGAGACAAACGGCCCCGAATCAAGCGTGATCGTATCACCTATTTTTATTTGATCAACACTAATATCATATTCATCTGAGCTATCCAACCATTTTTGTATCGTAGCAATTTCGTCATCTTTTACTATGGCCGCTTTCCCCAACCAAAACAAGTAACGCACTGCACCTGCTGATTGAAAAACTAAATTCCTATCTTTTTCTTCTAAACGAACAAAAACATACGAATTAAAAAGAGGCACTGCTACTTTTTTCTTTCTATCAGTCCATTGCCTAATTTGAATTATCAAAGGACAATAACATGTTATTCCCATTGTGTTTAATTGGGCCGCTACTTTCTTCTCCCATTTCGGTTTTGTATAGACTACGTACCAGTTCATTTTCTCTATATTAACTATTCATAACTGCGCAAGCAATTTTTTATTTTAAAAGATACTGTTAAAATAGTTAAGCACCAATTCCTTGATAAATAAAACCAATTTTTTTCAGTTCAGCTCCATTCAAAATATTTCGTCCATCAAAAATAAAAGCGGGTTTTTGCATTCCATCGTAGATTGTTTGCCAATTGTATTCTTTGAACTCATCCCATTCGGTCAAAACAGCAATAGCATGTGCTCCTTTACATGCTTCGTAAGGATCCTCAAAAGAGTGTACAAAATTTTTATTTTTATCGGAGGGACGTGTTGCTAAATAATTCAAATCTGCTAAAACTTTTTTCTCAGTAACCTTTGGATCAAAAACAGCAATTTGCGCTTCTTCATTAATCAAATCATCTGCTACGTAGATAGCAGCTGATTCTCTAGTGTCATTCGTATCTTTTTTAAATGCCCATCCCAAGAAAGTAATTTTTTTACCCGAAACGGTATTGTACAATGTTTGGACAATGTTATTAGAGAAACGTCTTTTTTGGTAATCATTCATAATAATCACCTGCTCCCAATAATCAGCAACTTCATTCAAACCATACGATTTAGCGATATACACTAAATTTAAAATATCTTTTTGGAAACAAGAACCACCAAAACCAACAGATGCTTTTAAAAACTTAGCCCCTATCCTACTGTCCATTCCTATTGCTTTGGCTACTTCACTGACATCTGCTCCCGTTTTTTCACACAGTTCAGACATTGCGTTTATCGAAGAGATGCGTTGTGCCAAAAAAGCATTTGCCGTGAGTTTCGATAATTCTGATGACCAAACATTAGTTGTCAAAATCTTATCCTTTGCAACCCAGTTGGCGTAAACTTCAACTAATGAGTCAATTGCATCTTGCCCTTCTAACGAAGTATCACCCCCAATTAATATACGATCTGGGTTTAATAAATCAGTAACCGCAGTTCCTTCAGCCAAAAATTCTGGATTTGAAAGAATTTGAAATTGCACTCCATTACCCGTATTATCTAAAATACTTTTAATAGCCTCTGCTGTTCTTACAGGCAACGTTGATTTCTCAACTACTATTTTATCCTCTTTAGCAACTCTAGCAATTTGTCTAGCGCACAACTCGATAAACTTTAAATCGGCTGCCATTCCTTTCCCTTTTCCGTAGGTCTTTGTAGGTGTATTTACCGAGATAAAAATCACCTGCGCCTCGGCTATAGCCTTATCTACATCTGTTGAGAAAAATAAGTTTCTCCCTCTAGCATCGGCAACAACTTCAGCAAGTCCTGGTTCGTATATCGGAATATTATTTACGTCATCATCATTCCAAGCAGCAATTCGCTCTTCGTTTAAATCAACAACAGTAACTTGTATGTGCGGACATTTTTGTGCAATTACAGCCATAGTAGGTCCCCCTACATATCCTGCACCAATGCAACAAATTTTTGTAATCTTCATTTTTTTATTTTTTCTTACTTCTTTATTCTTGCTTACTTGCCTATTTGCTAGTGCCTCTTCCCTATTGGCTATTACCCACATCCTTTTCCATTGCCAAATGCCTCTTTCCTCATTTCTATTGCCTACATCCTAATGCCTAGGCCTCTTTACTATTACCTATTGCCTAATGGCTAATGCCTAGTGCCTAGTGACTTTTTTCCATTGCCTCTTTACTCATTTCTATTGCCTACATCCTAATGCCTAGCGCCTCTTTTCTATTGCCTAATGGCTATTGCCTAGTGCCTCTTTTTTATTACCTCTTCACTCTTACAACAACCAACTCTCGTCAAAAAGACTACTTCAAATTATCCCAATACCAAGCTACTGCTTCTTGTAAACCTTCTTGTAACGAAAATTGAGGAGCATACCCTAACAATTCCTTTGCCTTATTGATACTCGCCAAGGAATGCGGAATATCACCTGCTCTATTAGGGCCATATTCTGGAACTACATTGGCAATTTCAGGGTTGTATTTTGACAAAAACTCTTTTAAATAACGCATTAAATCGTTTAATGTATTTCTATCACCAAAAGCAGTATTGTAAACGGTATTTACTGCTGCGCTATTGATAGTATTCATAGCCAACTCATTCATTTGAATCACATTGTCTATATAAGTAAAATCTCTTGAATAATTTCCGTCACCATTAATTTTAGGAGATTCTAATTGCATTAATTGCATTACAAATTTCGGAATCACAGCGGCATAAGCTCCGTTAGGATCTTGCTTTCTTCCAAAAACATTAAAATAACGCAATCCTATTGTTTCAATACCATACGTTTTACTAAAAATCTCAGCATATAGCTCATTTACGTATTTTGTTATTGCATAAGGTGACAACGGTTTTCCAATCACGGCTTCAACCTTTGGCAAACCTTCTGAATCACCATAAGTAGAAGAACTTGCTGCATAAATAAATCGTTTAACTTTAGCATCTCTTGAAGCAACTAACATAGTTAAAAAACCCGAAACATTCACATCATTTGTAGTAATTGGATCATTTATAGAACGTGGCACCGAACCTAAAGCGGCTTGGTGAAAAACGAAATCTTTATCTTTTACTGCTTTTTCACAATCAGCCGCATTACGAATATCACCTTCAATTAAGGTGAATTTTGGGTTATCAATGCAATTCGCTAAATTATGCTTGTGTCCCGTAGCAAAATTATCCAAGCAAGTTACTTCATGTCCTTTGGATAAAAAATACTCACATAAATTGGATCCTATAAATCCAGCACCACCAGTAATCAATATCTTATTATTCGTTCCTTCTGTCATAATCTTTTCTATTATTTCTGCTTATTATTTATTTCTTGAACCGCTTTACTAGTGTACTTAAAAAAGTTTTTTTCGTTTCAACTTCATGATAACCGTTACCATAACCGCCAGTATCATAATAACCATAACCGCCTCCATAGCCATATCCTGCGCCATATTTTGCTTTGTTCTGGAAACCATTTAAAATGATACTTACATTATTTAATTCCCCTCTTTTAATTCGGTTGTTTAATAATGTTATCATTTCTTTTTTAGAATAGTTCTGCCTCACAATATACAAAGAAACATCTGAAAATTGAGACAGTTCTAAAGCATCAGACACCAACCCTACAGGAGGTGTATCCAATATAATATAATCGTATTTTTTCTTTAATTCTTCAATAAATTCACCCATGCTATCACTAATAATAAGCTCTGAAGGGTTAGGCGGCACTGGTCCTGAAAGGATAACGTCAAGATAGGGTATTTGAGTAGGATTTGTGATCTCTTCTATTGTTTTTTGTTTGATCAAATAATTCACTACACCCAAATCATTTTTTAAATTAAACTCATCAAAAAGCTTTGGTTTCCTTAAATCCATACCTACAATGACAGTCTTTTTTTCGCTTAAAGCAAAAACTGTAGCGATATTTATTGAACAAAAAGTTTTTCCTTCACCTCCTACTGAAGACGTAATCATTAATGTTTTTGCCCCTTCTACATCTTGTTTTTTATACAAAAATTGTAGCGAAGACCGAATCGCTCTAAAAGATTCTGATAAAGCCGACTTCGGTTTATCAAAAACTGCTAAATCACTTGATTCTTTCAACAAGCCTACAACTCCTATTAACGGAATTTTAGTTAATTTATTGATATCCTCGACATTTTGAATCGAGTTATTTATGAAGAACATTGCAAAGACAAACAGCAGGGGAAACAATAATCCTAAAAATAAAGCCATAACGTAATTCACAGATGTTTTTGGCCCTACTAATCCTCCGCCAACATCTTTAGCAGGATCAATAAAATGAATGTCTGATAAATTGGCTGCTTTTACGATATCCGCCTCGCTTCTTTTTTGTAAAAATGTACTGTAGATATTGTCGCTTAAATCGTATTTTCTTTTAATTTTAATCAACTCTTGTTGGTCATCTGGTAGTTTTTTAATACTTCCCTCTGCTTGATTAATCTTATTAGTAACCATCGCAAGGTCGTACTGAAGCGACGATTTAGCAGAAGCAATATTCTCTAAAAGAACATTCTTAATGGCAGCCATTTGATTGTCAAAATCCTTAAATATTTTATCACTTTTCACAGCATAAGCCATTTCAGAGCGCTGGGTAGACAATGCAATTAACTTAGATACATTAGTCACAATATTAGGATCTTCGATGCCCGCAACTGAAGGCGCAGGAAGTTTTGCATAATCAACACTATTTCTCAAATAGGCTTTTAAAGAATTGTAGTAAGCCACTTTACGTGTTAATTCGTCTTTTTGAACATCAAATTCAAGAATTTTATCCGAAAACTTAGCACCGCCTTCTTCAATATCATAAATATTTTTATCCTTTCTAAATGTTTTTAACTCATTACCAGTTTCTTTTAACTGAGATTCCATAGAAACCAAAGTACTGTCTATGAAGGCTATGGTGTTAGTAGCAAATTGATTTTTACTATCCAGCTGTCTCTTAATTAACATTTTTACTGTCGCATTAAGATAAGTAACCATTCTTGCTTTATTAGTCCCCTGCATCCCTAAGGTGATGATGGAACTCCCCTTATCATCAGAACGCACATTGATACCTTTATAGCCCGATACAGTACCATTAAAATCATTAAAACGTACAAAATACTCGTTTCCTTTATAAAAACCTGGAGCGTCTTTTATTTGTAATTTCCAATTTAAAAAAGGCAAAGAAACCTGCTGACCTACTTTATACCTTTTTACAAATTCTCCTTCAGCAACAGCTGTTGTTGCATAGGAATTATCAGAATAAGTAAGTATGGAAACACTATTTTGTTCAAACGGAATACGAATTTCATACTCGCTTTCATTTATAAATTTGATTCCAATAAGCCCTCCCGCAAGTTGCCCCTTAGTCTTATCAATAGTGACATAAAAAGGAACGGCACCATAGGCATCTGTTAAATTATATTTGCCTTGAACCAAATAATCAATATAAAACTGAAGATTTTCAACCACTAATTCGTTATGCGATCTTGACTGTAATGTAGTTGAAATAGTTTGTACTTGATCAGAAATACCACCCCAGTTAAAAACCAAACTGGTAGTCGAAGTAAACAAGGGATTATTCTCTTCCTTTACAGAAATAAGGGTTTCCATTGCGTAAATTTTTTCTTTTCGAATATTTACCTGATAGGCAATAGTAAAGGAGATTATCAAACTCAATAAAAACCATTTCCAATAACCAGCAATCTTCATCAAGAAGCCTTTAAAATCAAAGCTTGCCTGGTTTTCAAAAATTGAAAAGTCTTTTATATCTAACATTATTTATAGTCTGTTTTTAATTCCTAAGTAATAAGAAAGTAGTTGTTGCAAGTGACAATAAGGTAATAATAGTCCCTAAGGATTCAATTCCTGTTTTTCCTGTTCCCCAAGTTTTTTGCTTAAGCGGCTTTACATAAATATAATCATTAGGTTGCAGGTAAAAATAAGGTGATTGCATTACCGCCCTATCAGTAAGGTCAATATCGTGCAACTCACTACCTGTAGGTGTTTGTCTAATGATAGTAACCTTTTTTCGGTTTCCTGTTATTGAAATATCTCCTGCATTTGCTATAGCTTCCATGATATTTACATTGTCTTGGAACAAAACTTTAGTTCCTGTACTTCCCACTTCGCCATTAATTGTATACCTAAATCCTGCTAACTTAACTGTAACAAATATATTGGCTTCTTTCTTAAAATACTCTGACAGTAATTGGCCCTCAATTTTTTTTCTAACTTCATCTAGTGTATATCCAATTACATTTACTTCACCCAGCATAGGCATTCTAATAGTACCGTGATCGTCTACAGTAAAACCACTAAAATACAATCCATCAGCAGATTTTTCAGAAGTTGCATCTTCAGTAGTATTAAAAATCGCAACTAACTTAGGGTCAATCGCTTTTATATTTATACTTAAAACATCATTTGTTTGCAATCGATAGGGCTTAGCAACAACTTCTTTAATCGAATTTGTTAACTCATCACCGTCTTTTTTTTGCAAATAAATCAAATCCTGTGTAGGGATACAAGAGCTAAATAATACGCTAATACTTAGGAATAAAAAGAAAGTATATCTATTCATTTTTTTATTTTAGATAACAAATATAGCTTTTCATTTTTTATATAAAAAGTTTCGTTATTTATTAAGACAATTAATTATTTTTGAAAGACTTTTCAAAGGGAACCCGATGCAAAATACTACGTCCTAAAGTAACTTCATCAGCATATTCTAGCTCATCCCCCACCGCTATTCCGCGTGCAATAGTCGACATTAAAATACCTGAATCAGCAATTTGTTTGTAAATATAAAAATTAGTGGTATCTCCTTCCATAGTAGAGCTCAAGGCAAAAATTATTTCAGACACCTTAGCTTGTTTTACTTTTTCGACTAAAGTGGTTATTTTTAACTGGCTAGGCCCCACTCCATCAATAGGAGAAATCTTCCCTCCTAAAACATGATAAACACCTTTATATTGTCCTGTATTTTCAATTGCCATTACATCTCTAATGTCTTCTACAACACAAACCAGTTGGTGATCCCTATTTTTATTGGCACAAATTTCACAAACAGCACTATCAGAAATATTATGACACTGCTCACAATATTTAATATCCGCACGCATTTGCACTAATGCTTGCGACAAAAAAGTGGTTTGCTCTTTGGGCTGCTTTAGCAAATGAAGCACTAAACGCAAAGCAGATCGCTTACCTATCCCCGGTAATTGTGCAATTTCATTAACTGCTTTTTCTATTAATTTTGATGAAAATTCCATAGCTGCAAAGGTAGCAAATTGTTTACTTTACTAATAAGTAAAATTTCGCATTAAGCGCCTTTTATCAAATAATTCAAGGGATAAATAGCGCATTAAACAAAAAATTGTATTTTGGTCTGCAAAAACCAAGCAATGACTCCATTTACAATACTCACGCTAATCATTATTTATTTTGGGATACTGTTTACAATCTCTCATTTTACCAGTAGAAAAGACAATGGAAACGAAGCGTTTTTTAAAGCCAATAAAAACTCTAAATGGTACTTAGTTGCTTTTGGAATGATTGGAACAGCCTTATCTGGCGTAACCTTTATTTCAGTGCCTGGTGAAGTAGGCGCTCCTAGTGGAGAACAGTTTAAATACTTTCAATTTGTTTTAGGGAACGCTATTGGTTTCCTGATTATTGCCAAAATATTACTCCCTTTATACTACCGCCTGAACCTGACTTCAATTTATGGTTATATTGAACGCAGACTAGGCACGTACTCCTATAAAACTGCAGCTACGATATTCTTGATTAGTAGAACAATAGGTTCTGCTTTTAGACTTTATCTTGTGGTAATTGTTTTACAACGCTACGTTTTTGATTTTTATGGCATTCCGTTTGCAGCCACTGTAATGATTTCGTTAGCATTAATTTTCGCCTACACTTACCGTGGTGGATTAAAGACCATCATTATCACGGATACCTTGCAAACATTTTTTTTAGTGACATCCGTATTTATGACTATTTATTTTATTTGTCAGAGCATGAACCTGAATATGGTAGAAGCATTTGAAGAAGTAAAAAACAGTAATTATTCTAAGATATTTTTCTTTGATGATTTTGTCTCTAGTAAGTTTCATTTTGTAAAACAAATTCTAGGCGGAATATTCGTGACCATAGCCATGGTGGGATTAGATCAAGACTTAATGCAAAAAAACTTAAGTTGTGCAACGATTAAAGAAGCACAAAAAAACATGTACAGCTTTACAGTAATATTTGTTTTGATAAATATTTTCTTTTTGAGCGTAGGAGCTTTACTGTATATTTTTGCCGCTAAAAATGGCATAGCAGTACCTACAGATTTAATCACAGGCAAACCAAGAACCGATCTTCTTTTTCCAGAAATTGCTTTTCACCACTTAACGATAATTCCTTCGGTGGTATTTCTACTAGGATTGACAGCAGCGACATTTGCCACTACTGATTCTGCTTTAACCGCACTAACCACTTCTTTTTGTGTTGATTTTTTAGCAATGGATAAAACAGAAAATCTCAACAAACCAAACGTGGTAAGAACAAGACACTTTGTTCACGTAGGGTTTTCATTATTGATGTTTTTTGTAATTATCTTTTTTAACGCCGTGAATGACAGCTCAGTTGTAGGAATGATCTTTAGAGTAGCCTCTTATACGTATGGACCACTACTAGGACTATACAGTTTTGGATTATTTATGAAATCCAAAACCGTTACAGACAAACTAGTACCTTTTATTTGTGTAGTATCTCCAGCTTTGACTTTCTTAATTAGCGAAAATTCGAAAAGCTTATTTTTTGGATATGTTTTTGACAACGAACTTATCATTATCAATGGACTGATAACATTTTTAGGTCTACTTATAATCAGTAAACCCACTACTGAAAAGGTCTCATTTTAATTTTTTAGCCTGATAGCAGTAAAAAATCCTTTCTCTTTTAAAGAAAAAGAGAATGATTACTTCGTCAGTTCGCTTTGCTCGGGTATAACAAATAGCAGGATTAGCTCCTAAAGAAATTAATACCTATTAGTAGTCAAAAGCACTAATGTACAAGCAACTTCTGATTTGATATTATTCAATGTTAATAACTGAACCAACTCAGGATTTTCGGTTCCAGGATTAAAAATAACGCGTTTTGGTTTTGCCTCTACGATATAGTTGTAATAATCACGTTGACGTGCTGGGTTTAAATACAAACTCACAGTATCTATATTTGATAACGGAATGGCTTTAGTTTTAATTTTAACTCCGGCAACTTCACCTGCATTTTGCCCAATAGCAAGAACAGAGTGTCCTTTTTCAGTAAGCATGGTAATTGCCTTAAAGGCGTATCGCTCTGGTTTTGTGGATGCACCAAGAACTAAAGTTTTTTTATTTTTCATTACTTGAATATTTTTCTACAAAAGTACTAAAATAGTATAGTTCATTTCAATTAAAATTAATATCTTTCTTTTCTGCTTTTGCATTAGCAATAAAAAAAGGGACAAACGATAACCTTTTCTTAATCTATTGAAAGCACACGCAACAACACTAACAAACTAATTTCGCCAAAAAAACATGGAACTTTTTATTTACCTATTTGCTGCTTTATTTTCCGTCTTAAATCCTATTGGAACCGTGCCTATTTTTGTTGGCTTAACAATGGACGACAGTAAAAGCGAGCGTTCCAGAATTTCATTATGGACAGCTATTAATGTCTTTATAATATTGATTATTTCGTTTTTCTTTGGAGAATATGTGTTGACTTTTTTCGGAATTAGCATAGAAGCGCTTCGAATTGCAGGAGGAATTATTATTGCCACGTCAGGGTTTTCATTGCTTACAGGAAATTTCAACAAAAAAAGAGGGGTTAATAAAAAAGTTGAAAACGACGCACAAAGAAGAAACGACATTGCCTTAACTCCACTCGCAATCCCCATGCTCGCTGGACCAGGATCAATTTCATTATTGATTGCTTTCTATCATGAACACAACACCCTATCTGACATTATAATATGTATTCTAGCGATACTTGCTGTTGCAATTGCTATTTTTATCACTTTACGAAGTGCTCATTATTTAGCCAAAATCCTTGGGGCTTCAGGAATTGTAGCTATTTCCAGAATTGTAGGTTTTATAGTTATTGCAATTGGGATACAATACATCATCAGCTCAATTATAACAATTGTACAAACGAATTTCATGAAATAACAAACTAAAAAAACACCTCCAAATACTGAAGGTGTTTTTTTTTATGTAAAAGTTAAGCTATAACAATACTAATCATAAAAAATCCCAATTGATAATTCGAGCAGAGTCGAGAACCACTCGCGTATCTCTAATGCGCTCGAAGTGATAAAAATTAGGCTGGACTATATATTTAAATAGTTTTAGGTACTATTATGCTTTTGGCAAAAATATCTCTGCCATCATGCAACGAGCACTTCCGCCTCCACATGCTTCAATAGTATCTAAACTAGAACTAAGGATTGTAGCATGTTTTTCTAATTGCTCAATTTGCTTAGCAGTCAAACTTGTATGCGCCGCAGCACTCATCACTAAGTATCTTTTATCAGCTGCTCCACGAACTTCTAACATGTTCCCAGCAAAATTATTTACTTGAGCTTCAGTGATTAAAATAACTTCTTTTCCGTCATCCTTTAAATTATCAAGAACCATTTTACGCTCTTTCTTATCATCGATACATTCTGCACAAATTACAGCAAAAGTCTCCCCTAAACACATCATTACATTAGTGTGGTAAATAAGTTTACGTTCACCATCAACTGTTTGAAAAGCTTCGAATACTACTGGTGCATAATCAAAATCTTCACAGAATTCGATAAACAACTCTTCGTCAGCTCTTGGCGACAAAGCACAATAGGCTTTTTCATTTGCTCTATCTAATAACAAACTACCCGTACCTTCTAAGAAAAAACCATCTTCTTCAGCAGAAGTATAGTCTACAATAGTATCGATCTTAAATCCTTTTTCCTCTAATTGATCTAAGATTTCTTCACGACGTTCAACACGACGGTTCTCAGCAAACATAGGGTAAAGTGCAACATCCCCATTTTCATGGAAAGAAACCCAGTTATTAGGAAAAATACTATCTGGTGTATCTGGGTTTAAAGTATCATCAACAACAGTTACATCAACACCTACTGCTCTTAATTTATTTACAAAATCGTCAAATTCTTGTTGTGCTTTAGCATTAACCGTAGCAGGCAAAAGTCCGTCAAGAACTTTTTGATAATAATTATTCACTGCTGTTTGTTCATTCATACGAAACGCCACTGGACGAATCATCAAAATTGAATTAGTAGTTTGTTTCATTTTATATTTTTTTTATAGCATTCTATTTAGCAAATCGAACAATTAACCTCTAATTAAAGGCAAAGTAGAACAGCGCAATAATCCTTCTTGTTTTGAAATTTCTGCGTAAGGAATCTCTTCGACGATAAAATCATTAGAACGCAACCAATTATTCAATCTAGTAAAATTTCGTTCAGATACAACAACATTTGAATCTATCGAAAAAACATTCGAATTCATCGTGTACATTTCGTCTCTTGTAATGTGGAATAAATTTTCCTTTCCAAAAAGGTTCACCAAGTACAAATAGTCTGCCTCTTCTCTAAAACCACTTTTATAAATAATTCCCTTGTCTTTCCCTACAGGTTGAAAACAACAATCTAAATGCAAAGCGTTGTCTCTCGCTTCTAACTTTGATTTTACTAAATCAAATTCTTTCACTATTTTGTTAGGGAACAACTCTTTTATAAATTGAACTCCTTCTTTATTAGTACGAGCAGTCATATAATCTTTATAATCACTCCCCTTGTAAGTACCAATAAAAATATAATCGTTCCAAAGCATCACATCACCACCTTCAATATGTACTTCTTCCGGCGGACGCACTACTTTTTTAGGATCCATTTTATCAATAACATATTGAATAGCGTCTAACTCTCTTTCTCTTTCAGGCAAAATGTTTGCTTTAACAAAAACATCATCAATAACAAAACCAATATCACGAGAGAAAATCTGATTGTAATTTTCTATTAACTCTGGTCTAAAAACAGTTACATTGTATTTTTTTAAAACAGTATAAAAAGCATCCATTTCTTCAATCATATCTTGCTCTACTGGATAAGTTCCTGCCAATATATGTTCTAATGATTTTGGATCATACGCTTCCTCTACAGAAGGTGTAGGTCCATTATTATTAGCACTACCTAATACTACTGCTTGTAGCTTTGACGTTTCGTTATTTACTTTTAATTCTAACATATAGCGTTATTAATTTGGACAAAGGTAAAAAAAAAGCCTCACTATTTAGTGAGGCTTTTAAGCAGATTATTTTATTTTTCTCCTTTTTTGAATTCTCTTAAGGTAGAACCTGTGTAAACCTGTCTTGGCCTTCCTATAGGCTCTTTGTTTTCACGCATTTCTTTCCATTGTGCGATCCAACCTGGTAAACGTCCAATAGCAAACATTACTGTAAACATATCAGTAGGTATTCCTAATGCTCTATATATAATTCCTGAATAGAAATCAACATTAGGATATAGGTTTCTTGATTTGAAGTATTCATCTTCTAAAGCAGCTGCTTCTAATTTTTTAGCAATTTCAAGAATTGGATCTTCAACTCCTAAAGTTTCTAAAACCTCTTTTGCTGCTTTTTTTATAATTCTTGCACGTGGATCAAAGTTTTTATATACCCTATGACCAAAACCCATTAAACGGAACGGATCATTTTTATCTTTGGCTTTAGCCAAATAAGCATCAGTATCCCCACCATTTTTATTGATTTCCTCTAACATTTCAAGTACCGCTTGATTAGCACCACCGTGAAGAGGCCCCCATAATGCCGAAACTCCTGCAGAAATTGAAGCGAATAATCCTGCGTGAGAAGAACCAACCATTCTTACCGTAGAAGTAGAACAGTTTTGCTCATGATCAGCATGAAGTATAAATAACTTATCTAGTGCATCAATTACAATTGGGTTTGGTTTGTAAGGCTGAGTAGGCAATTCAAACATTAATCGCATGAAATTTTCAACATACCCTTTAGTATTATCATAATAATTTAAAGGATATCCCATACTTTTTCTATAAGTCCAAGTAGCGATAACTAAAAATTTACCCATTGTTTTACAAACAGCGTGGTACA
The DNA here is from genome assembly GCF_054165825.1 of Flavobacterium sp. PL002. Taxonomy (NCBI): domain Bacteria; kingdom Pseudomonadati; phylum Bacteroidota; class Flavobacteriia; order Flavobacteriales; family Flavobacteriaceae; genus Flavobacterium; species Flavobacterium sp. PL002. The sequence goes on from NZ_CM135110.1 coordinate 915,489, forward strand.
TTTCTTTTTCATTATCTACATTAACAGACTTAGGATTAAATGCAGTTAACGCACTTGTTAAAGCAGCTAAAACTCCCATTGGGTGTGCTGTTCTAGGAAAACCATCAATGATGTTTTTCATTTCTTCATTAACCAGTGTATGTTTTCTGATATCTTCTTCAAACTGTTCTAACTGTGAAGCAGTAGGAAGCTCTCCAAAAATCAATAAATAAGAAACTTCTAAGAAGTCTGCTTTTTCAGCTAAATCTTCAATAGAATATCCTCTGTAACGTAAAATCCCAAGTTCTCCATCAAGGAAAGTAATTTTACTTGTACAAGAACCTGAATTCTTATACCCTGGATCTAAAGTGATAACACCAGTTAAATCTCTTAATTTGTTTATATCGATAGCTTCTTCATTTTCGCTTCCTTTAACCATCGGAAACTCAAATTTCTTACCATCAATTTCTAATATAGCTGTTTTTGACATAATATTTTGGAAATAAATCTTTATATTTAATAATTTACCAAATCTAAGGATAATAACATTAATTAAAAAGAGAAAAACACAATGATATTGTTAAATTTTACAAAAAAAGCCATCCGTGTTGAGTGAATGGCTTTTTAAGAGACTATTTCTTAAATTAATTAATCTTAAATGCTTTTTTCCCAGGGAAATAAGCCGTATCACCTAATTCTTCTTCGATTCTAAGTAATTGATTGTATTTAGCCATACGATCAGAACGAGATGCTGAACCTGTTTTTATTTGGCCACAGTTTAAAGCTACTGCTAAATCAGCAATTGTATTATCTTCAGTCTCCCCTGAACGGTGTGACATCACAGAAGTATAACCTGCATTCTTAGCCATATTTACCGCTGCAATTGTTTCCGTTAAAGTTCCAATTTGATTTACTTTAATCAAAATTGAATTTGCAATTCCTTCTTCAATTCCTCTAGACAAGCGCGCTACGTTAGTTACAAATAAATCATCCCCTACTAATTGTACTTTATCTCCAATTTTTTCGGTCAATAACTTCCAACCATCCCAGTCATTTTCATCCATACCATCTTCGATTGAGATAATAGGATATTTAGCCGCTAATTCAGCTAAATAATCAACTTGCTCTGCTGATGATCTAATTTTTCCAGTTTCTCCTTCAAATTTAGAATAATCATATTTACCGTTTACATAAAATTCCGCAGCAGCACAATCTAAGGCAATCATAATTTCATCTCCAAAAGTGTAACCTGCATTTTCAACTGCTTTTTTGATTGTATCCAAAGCGTCTTCAGTACCTCCAGGTAAATTTGGTGCAAAACCACCTTCATCACCTACAGCTGTACTTAATCCTCTATCGTGTAATACTTTTTTCAAACTATGAAAAATCTCTGTCCCCATTTGCATAGCATGAGTAAAAGAAGTTGCTTTTACAGGAAAAATCATAAACTCTTGAAATGCGATAGGCGCATCAGAGTGTGATCCACCATTTATAATATTCATCATTGGTACCGGCAAAGTATTCGCCGAAACCCCACCTACATATCTATACAAAGGCAATCCTAATTCATTTGCAGCCGCTTTTGCAACAGCAAGAGAAACACCTAAAATTGCATTCGCTCCTAAATTAGATTTATTAGGCGTACCGTCAAGATTAATCATAGTTTGATCAATCAAGTTTTGTTCAAAAACCGAAGTGCCTAATAACTCATCAGCAATGATTGTATTAACATTTTTCACTGCATTCAAAACTCCTTTTCCTAAGTAAGCTTTTCCACCATCACGTAACTCTACTGCTTCATGCTCACCAGTTGATGCCCCAGAAGGAACAGCAGCTCTTCCTAAAACGCCATTATCAGTAATTACATCTACTTCGATAGTAGGATTTCCTCTTGAATCGAAAATTTGTCTTGCGTGAATTTTAATAATAATACTCATATTACTTTATTTTTAAATTTTATATTACAAATATATTCTATCTTTTCTTATGATTTTATGAAAAAAAGTGAATGTTATTAACGAAAACGTTATAATTTTTTTTTAAAAAACAAAATAAAAATGATAAAGATAAAAATACAAAGATTTTTTTATCTTATATTTTTAATATAAAAAAACATAACGTTAGTATATAGCCACGATTTAATATCAACAATATAAAAAAAAAGGATAATATTCAAACTTAATATTATCCTTTTTTTTTATATTATTAGCCTTTCAAACTCTCGATAAACTCATCAAAAAGATACGAAGAATCATGAGGTCCAGGACTCGCTTCAGGATGGTATTGCACCGAAAAACATTTTTTATTCTTCATTCTCATTCCAGCAACTGTTCCGTCATTTAAATGCACATGAGTTATCTCTAAATCATTATTACGCTCTAATTCCTCTTTATTTACAGCAAAACCATGATTTTGAGAAGTTATTTCTCCCTTACCAGAAATTAAATTCTTAACGGGATGATTTATACCACGGTGGCCATTAAACATTTTATAAGTAGAAACACCATTAGCCAAACCTATAACCTGATGCCCTAAACAGATACCAAATAAAGGAATATCAGATTTTATTATACTCCTTGCAACCTCTATAGCATTAGAAAGTGGTTCTGGATCTCCAGGACCATTAGACAAGAAATAACCATTAGGATTAAAAGCAGCCATTTCTTCAAAAGAAGAATCGAAAGGAAAAACCTTTATATAGCAATCTCTTTTAGCCAGATTACGTAATATGTTTGTTTTAATCCCAAGATCTAAAGCAGACACTTTATACTTCGCGTTTTCATCACCATAAAAATAAGGTTCTTTAGTAGAAACTTTAGAAGCCAATTCTAACCCTTTCATGTCAGGTACATTTTGTAATGCTATTTTCAAATCCTCAACAGCAGTTCCATCTGTACAAATAACTGCATTCATCGCTCCATTATCTCTAATGTAGCTAACTAAAGCACGTGTATCAACATCTGAAATACAAATTAAGTTTTCTTTTTGAAAATAATCTTCTAGACTACCAGAAGCATCCTCGCGAGAATAATTAAAGCTAAAGTTTTTGCAAACTAAACCAGCAATTTTAATCCCGTCTGATTCGACTTCATTGTCGTTGACACCATAATTCCCAATATGAGGATTAGTAGTAACCATAATTTGCCCAAAATAAGATGGATCAGTAAAAATTTCTTGATACCCTGTCATCCCAGTATTAAAACAAACTTCACCAAAAGTAGTTCCGCTAATTCCAATTGATTTTCCGTGAAAAATTGTACCATCGCTTAATAAAAGGACAGCGCTTTGTCGTGTTGTATATTTCATGTGTAGTTAAATATAGTGCAAATTTAATTTTTTAATATAATGGAAGCAAATTTTTAAATTTTATTATAAAACAAAAAAGTTAAATCTGTAATTATGTTGAGTAAAAATAAGGATACCAACCAGACGAACAATTAAAATTAATTATTAGATAAATAAGAAATAGTTGGATTCCAAAAAAAGCAAAAAAAAAGGATAAACTATAAATAGCTTATCCTTAATTTTTATTGAATGATTATTTTCATAACTATTCAGCAGCGTCAGTAGATGTTTCAGTTTCAGCAGCTGGAGCTTCAGTAGCTTCATCACCTTTTTTTGCTTTTCCACCACGACGGCTTTTAGCTTTTTTAACTTCTTTTTTACCTCCATTATAAAGTTCATTGAAATCTACAAGTTCGATCATTGCCATATCAGCATTATCTCCCAAACGATTTCCAACTTTAATGATACGAGTGTATCCACCTGGACGGTCTCCTACTTTAGCAGCTACGTCTCTGAATAAATCAGTTACGGCATATTTGCTACGTAAATAAGCAAAAACAATACGACGATTGTGAGTCGTATCTGATTTTGATTTTGTTATTAAAGGCTCAACAAATTGTTTAAGCGCTTTTGCTTTAGCAACAGTAGTGTTAATACGTTTGTGCTCAATAAGAGAACAAGCCATATTAGCTAACATAGATTTTCTATGTGCTGTCTGTCTGCTTAAGTGGTTGAATTTTTTTCCGTGTCTCATGACGTGTATTTTTATACTTTCATCTTGATACTATCCGCTTTGGAGATCAAAATATGAAGTAATTTATTCTTTATCTAATTTGTATTTCGCTAAGTCCATACCGAAGGTTAAATTCTTAACAGCAACTAGTTCATCTAGTTCAGTTAAAGATTTTTTACCAAAATTACGGAATTTCATTAGGTCATTTTTATTGAAAGATACTAAATCTCCAAGTGTATCAACTTCAGCCGCTTTCAAACAATTTAATGCTCTAACAGATAAATCCATATCAACAAGCTTAGTTTTAAGCAATTGTCTCATATGTAATGATTCTTCATCATACGATTCTGTTTGTGCAATTTCATCAGCCTCAAGTGTAATTCTTTCATCAGAGAACAACATGAAGTGGTGAATTAAAACTTTAGCAGCTTCAGTAAGGGCATCTTTTGGATTAATAGAACCATCAGTTTTAATTTCAAAAACTAATTTTTCATAATCTGTTTTTTGCTCTACACGGAAGTTTTCTATTGCATATTTTACATTTTTTACCGGAGTAAAAATAGAATCTGTAAAAATGGTTCCAATTGCAGCATTCTGTTTTTTGTTCTCTTCAGCAGGAACATATCCTCTACCTTTTTCGATTGTTAAATCGAAATTCAGTTTGATTTTACTATCTAAATTACAAATTACTAGTTCTGGATTCAAAACTTGGAAACCTGAGATAAATTTTTGAAAATCACCAGCTGTTAATTGATCTTTACCAGAAACAGAAATAGTAACTGCTTCATTATCTATATCTTCAATTTGACGTTTAAAACGTACCTGTTTAAGATTAAGAATAATTTCGGTAACGTCTTCAACAACTCCTGAAATAGTAGAAAACTCATGATCTACACCTTCTATGCGAACAGATGTAATTGCATAACCTTCTAATGCTGAAAGCAAAACTCTTCTAAGTGCATTACCAACGGTTAATCCGTATCCTGGTTCTAAAGGTCTGAATTCAAACTTTCCTTCAAAATCAGTTGAATCAATCATGATAACTTTATCGGGCTTCTGAAAATTAAATATTGCCATAAATTTCGACTAAGTCAATTATTATTTGTTGTACAACTCTACGATTAATTGTTCTTTAATGTTTTCTGGAATTTGAAGTCTAGCAGGTACAGAAACAAAAGTACCTTCTTTAACGTCATTATTCCAAGTAATCCATTCATAAACATGACTTGAATTAGATAAAGAACGTTCGATTGCTTCTAAAGATTTAGACTTTTCACGAACAGCAACTTTATCACCAGGTTTAAGGTGGTAAGAAGCTATATTTACAACATCACCGTTTACAGTGATGTGTCTGTGAGAAACTAATTGTCTAGCACCTCTACGAGATGGAGCAATACCCATTCTGAATACTACGTTATCTAATCTAGCTTCACATAATTGTAAAAGAACTTCACCAGTAACTCCTTTAGTAGCTGATGCTTTTTTAAATAAACCTCTGAATTGTTTTTCTAAAATTCCATAAGAATATTTAGCTTTTTGCTTTTCCATTAACTGGATTGCATATTCAGATTTTTTACCTCTTTTTTTGGCCATCCCGTGTTGTCCAGGTGGGTAGCTTCTTCTTTCGAATGCTTTGTCATCTCCGAATATTGCTTCGCCAAATTTACGAGCAATTCTAGTTTTTGGACCAGTATATCTTGCCATTTCTAAAAAATTAAATTAAGGTAGAGATTATGAATTCAGGTCATATCCTTCGATAATCGTATATTCTACCTAGTTATACTTAAATATATTATTAAACTCTACGTCTTTTTGGAGGACGACATCCATTGTGAGGCATTGGAGTAACATCGATAATCTCTGTAACTTCAATTCCACCGTTATGTAAAGATCGAATAGCAGACTCACGTCCGTTACCTGGTCCTTTAACATAAACTTTCACTTTTTTAAGTCCTGCTTCAAGAGCTACTTTACTACAATCTTCTGCTGCCATTTGAGCCGCGTATGGAGTGTTCTTTTTAGAACCTCTAAAACCCATTTTACCAGCTGAAGACCAAGAAATAACTTCACCTTTTTTGTTTGTCAAAGAAATGATGATGTTATTGAAGGTAGCAGAAATATGAGCTTCTCCCGTTGATTCAACGATAACTTTACGTTTTTTTGCAGTTGCTTTAGCCATATTACTTATTATTTAGTTGCTTTTTTCTTGTTCGCAACAGTTTTTCTTTTACCTTTTCTAGTTCTAGAGTTATTCTTAGTTCTTTGCCCTCTTAAAGGAAGACCAGTTCTATGACGAATACCTCTATAACAACCAATATCCATTAAACGTTTGATGTTTAAAGAAACTTCAGAACGTAATTCTCCTTCAATTTTAAATGAACCAACTACTTCACGAATTGCTCCGATTTCGTCATCATTCCAATCTTGAACTTTTTTGTCTTGGCTTACTTGAGCTTTTTCTAAAATCTCAATAGCTCTACTTTTTCCTAATCCGAAGATGTAGGTAAGTGCTATAACACCTCTCTTATTTTTTGGGATATCTACCCCTGCTATTCTTGCCATAATTATCCTTGTCTTTGTTTAAATCTAGGATTCTTTTTGTTTATAACGTACAATCTCCCTTTTCTACGCACAATTTTGCACTCGGGACTTCTCTTTTTTACTGATGCTCTAACTTTCATAGTGAATATCCTTTAATATCTATAAGTAATTCTTGCTTTTGACAAATCGTAAGGGCTCATTTCTAATTTCACTTTATCACCAGGTAATAATTTGATGTAATGCATACGCATTTTTCCAGAAATATGAGCAATTACAATATGTCCGTTCTCTAATTCTACACGGAACATAGCATTTGATAATGCTTCAATGATCGATCCGTCTTGTTCTATTGCTGATTGTTTTGCCATAAAATTAAGCTACTGCTTTTCTATTTTTTCCACTTTTCATTAAACCGTCATAATGTTTGTTTAACAAATATGAATTGATTTGTTGAATTGTATCAATTGCAACACCAACCATAATGATTAATGAGGTACCCCCAAAAAACATTGCCCAAGATTGTTGAACATCCATAACACTTACAACAATCGCTGGGAACACAGCTATTAAAGCAAGAAATAAAGATCCTGGGAAAGTTATCAATGACATCACTTTATCTAAAAATTCTGAAGTTTCAACTCCTGGTCTAACACCTGGAATAAAACCACCACTTCTCTTTAGATCATCTGACATTTTATTAGTAGGAACAGTAATCGCAGTATAAAAGAATGTAAATACAACAATTAATGTTGCAAACAATAAATTATACCAAAAACCGAACATATTACTAAAAGCGCCAGCAATTGATTGTGATGCATCTGATTTTGATAACCCAGCAACTGCAGCAGGTATAAACATAATTGCTTGAGCAAAAATAATAGGCATAACTCCAGAAGCATTAAGCTTTAAAGGAATCCATTGTCTGTTACCACCCATTAAATCTTGTTCATAATCACCTGATGTAGTACGACGTGCATACTGAACTGGTATTTTTCTAATTGCCATAGTTAATAAAACACAGGCAACAATAACTAAAAGCCAAATAATAATTTCAATAACCAATAACATTGGTCCACCGTTGTTATTTGTAACTCTAGTTGTAAATTCTTGTATAAATGCTTGAGGAAATCTTGCAAGTATACCGACCATAATTAAAAGTGATATACCATTTCCAATTCCTTTGTCAGTTATTTTTTCTCCTAACCACATGGCAAAAATTGTACCTGTAACTAAGATAACTACTGAAGAAAATAAGAATTCAAAAGAATTAAACCCTAATAAAAATGCACTACTAGGTAAAGTTCTATATAGATTATAGATGTAAGTTGGGCCTTGAAGTAGAGTAATCCCTATCGTCAACCAACGTGTTATCTGATTAATCTTTTTTCTACCACTTTCACCGTCACTTTGTAATTTTTGCAAATAAGGAATAGCAATTCCCATTAACTGAACTACAATAGATGCCGAGATGTAAGGCATAATTCCTAGAGCAAAAACAGACGCTTTAGAGAATGCACCACCAGTAAACATATCTAAAATAGATCCAATACCACTTTTGGTTTGGCCAGCTAAACTTGTTAATTGTGTTGCATCGATTCCCGGCAGCGTAACATGTGCTCCAAAACGATAAACTAAAAGCAGACCTAATGTAATTAGGATTCTGTTTTTTAGTTCCTCGATTTTCCAAACATTGCTTATTGATTCAATAAATTTCTTCATAAATTGAAAAATTATATTGTCACAGCTTCTCCACCAGCAGCTTCAATAGCAGCTTTTGCAGTAGCAGTAAATTTGTGAGCGGTTACTTTTAATTTTGCTTTCAATTCTCCTCTTCCTAAAATCTTAACAATTTCATTTTTAGTAGCTAAACGATTTGCAACATATGTTGTCATATCGATAGAATCAGTTACGATTCCATTATCTACTAATAACTGGATTGTATCTAGATTAACACCTTCGTAATCTTTACGGTTGATGTTTGTGAAACCAAACTTAGGCACACGTCTTTGAAGTGGCATTTGCCCTCCCTCAAAACCAATCTTTTTAGAATAACCAGAACGAGATTTTGCTCCTTTGTGACCTCTTGCAGAAGTACCACCTTTTCCAGAACCTTCTCCTCTACCTAATCTTTTATTTTGATTGTGCGTTGACCCTTCAGCTGGTTGTAAGTTACTTAAATTCATAACAGTATTTGTTATTTAGCTTCCTCTACAGAAACTAAGTGTTTAACTTTGTTTATCATCCCAAGGATTGCAGGGTTTGAGTCATGTTCTACAACTTGACCCATTTTACGTAGACCTAAAGCCTCTAATCCTCTTTTTTGATCAAGTGGACAGTTGATTTTACTTCTAACTTGTTTTACTAATAATTTAGCCATAATTTCCTTGAATTAACCTTTAAAAACTTTTTCTAAAGAAACCCCTCTTTGTTTTGCAACACTGTAAGCGCTTCTCATTTGTAATAAAGCATCAAAAGTTGCTTTAACTACGTTGTGAGGATTTGAAGATCCTTGTGATTTAGATAATACATCGTGAATACCTACTGATTCAAGAACTGAACGAACAGCTCCACCAGCAATAACTCCTGTACCATGAGAGGCAGGAATTAAAAATACACGTGCACCACCAAATTTACCTTTTTGTTCGTGTGGAACTGATTGTCCATTTAAAGGAATTTTTACTAAATTTTTCTTAGCATCTTCTACTGCTTTCGCAATTGCTTCAGAAACATCTTTAGATTTTCCTAATCCATGTCCTACAACACCATTTTCATCACCTACAACTACAATAGCAGAAAAACCAAAAGCTCTACCTCCTTTTGTAACCTTAGTAACACGATTAACACTCACCAAACGATCTTTTAATTCAAGACCAGTTGGTTTTACTAACTCTACATTCTTGTATTTATTAGACATAATATATTAGAATTTAAGTCCAGCCGCTCTCGCGCCTTCTGCTAATGATTTAATACGCCCATGATACAAGTAACCTCCTCTATCGAATGTCACCACTTCTATCCCAGCTTTTAATGCTTTTTCTGCAACTAGTTTCCCAACTGCAGTAGCAACCTCTACGTTCGTACCTTTTCCTATTTCTTTTTCTCTTGAAGAAGCAGCTAATAAAGTAACTCCATTTACGTCATCAATAAGTTGCGCGTATATTTCTTTGTTACTTCTAAAAACAGATAGTCTTGGATTTGTAGTAGTACCACTAATCGTTTTTCTAATTCTGAATCTAATTCTCTGTCTTCTTTCAGGTTTTGTTAATGACATAATCTCTTATTTTTTAAGCTGATTTACCTGCTTTTCTTCTTAATACTTCACCCACAAACTTAACACCTTTCCCTTTATACGGCTCAGGCTTACGGAAACCTCTAATCTTTGCCGCTACTTGACCTAAAAGTTGTTTATCAATTGATGTTAACTTTACTATTGGGTTTTTTCCTTTTTCAGATATTGTTTCAAGAGTTACTTCAGGAGCAATATCTAAAACAATATTATGAGAATATCCAAGAGCTAAATCTAGTTTTTGACCTTGATTTGAAGCTCTATAACCAACACCTACCAATTCTAAAGATTTTGTAAAACCATCAGTAACACCTAAAATCATGTTATTGATTAATGATCTATATAAACCATGTTTTGCTCTTTGGTCTTTATGATCAGATGATCTATCAACTTGGACTTGATCACCTTCAACTGTTACAGTAACGTCCGAGAACTCCTGAGTTAGTTGACCGTTTTTTCCTTTTACTGTAATAATACCGTCTTTAACTTCTACAGTTACGCCAGCAGGGATTACAATTGGGCTTTTACCTATTCTTGACATCTTATAGTCTTTTTATTAGTATACGTAACAAATTACCTCTCCACCAACATTAAGTTGTTTTGCTTTCTTTCCAGTCATCAAACCTTTTGACGTAGAAACGATAGCAATTCCTAATCCATTAAGGATTCTTGGAATAGAAGAAGAACTTGAATATTTACGTAAACCTGGTTTACTAATTCTTTGGATATCTTTAATTACTGACTCCTTAGTATCTTTATCATACTTCAAAGCAATTTTGATTGAACCCTGAACAGCGTTGTCTTCAAATTTGTAACTTAAGATATAACCTTGATCAAATAAGATCTTAGTTATTTCTTTTTTTAGATTAGATGAAGGAATTTCGACAACTTTGTGGTTTGCAGCCACAGCGTTTCTAACCCTTGTTAAATAATCTGCAATAGGATCTGTATACATATGTATAAATTTGCGATTATGGTTTTCTTTAGACTTTCTAAAGAACCTTTAACCAATTAAAATTCAATTTTTTACCAACTAGCTTTTTTCACGCCTGGTATCAATCCATTATTAGCCATTTCACGAAATGTAACACGTGAAACACCGAATTGACGCATATACCCTCTTGGTCTACCTGTTAATTTACATCTATTATGTAAACGAACTGGCGAAGCATTTTTCGGTAACTTTTGCAAACCTACGAAATCTCCAGCTTCTAACAAAGCTTTTCTTTTCTCAGCATACTTTGCTACCGTTTTTTCTCTCTTAACCTCACGGGCTTTCATTGATTCTTTAGCCATATCTTAATTCTTTTTAAAAGGTAATCCTAGTTCAGTTAACAATGACTTTGCTTCCTTATCTGTCTGAGCAGTAGTAACAAAAGTAATATCCATCCCTGAAATTTTGTTTACTTTATCAATATCAATTTCTGGAAAAATGATCTGTTCTAAAACACCAAGGTTATAGTTTCCTCTTCCATCAAAACCTGTAGCTTTAATCCCACTAAAATCCCTTACACGCGGTAAAGCAGAAGTAATAAGTCTATCTAAAAACTCATACATTCTCTCTCCACGTAAAGTAACTTTTGCTCCAATTGGCATCCCTTTTCTTAATTTGAATGACGCAACGTCTTTCTTTGAGATAGTAGATACTGCTTTTTGTCCAGTAATTTTAGTCAATTCATCAACTGCATAGTCGATTAATTTTTTATCAGAAACTGCTGCTCCAACTCCACGGCTTAAAACGATTTTTTCCAATTTTGGAACTTGCATTACGTTTACATATCCGTACTCTTCTTTAAGAGCAGAGATAACTCTACTCTTATATTCTTCTTTCAATCTAGGTGTATACGCCATTACTATAGTACTTGATTAGATTTTTTTGAAAATCTTACTTTCTTATCTCCTTCAACTCTAACTCCAGTTCTAGTTGCTTCCTTAGTTTTAGGATCAATTAGAGAGACATTAGATATTTGAATAGAAGCTTCTTTTTTCACAATACCACCTTGAGGGCTTTTTGCACTTGGTTTCGTATGTTTAGAAACCATGTTTACACCTTCTACGATAGCTTTGTTTTTCTCACGGTCAACACGTAATACTTTACCTTCAGAACCTTTATGGTCTCCAGCAATTACTCTTACAATGTCACCTGTTTTTATTTTTAGCTTTATCATCTTAAAACGAATTAAAGCACTTCTGGTGCTAATGATACAATTTTCATGAATTGTTTTTCACGAAGTTCTCTTGCTACGGGTCCAAAAACACGAGTTCCTCTCATTTCACCTGCAGCGTTCAAAAGAACACATGCATTGTCATCGAAACGGATATAAGAACCATCGGCTCTTCTCACTTCTTTTCTGGTACGTACAACAACTGCAGTTGAAACAGCTCCTTTTTTAACGCTTCCGTTAGGAGTTGTATCTTTGATAGAAACTACAATCTTGTCACCAACAGAGGCATACCTTCTTTTGGTACCTCCTAAAACACGGATAGTTAAAACTTCCTTTGCTCCAGTGTTATCTGCTACTTTTAGTCTTGATTCTTGTTGTACCATAATTATTTAGCTCTTTCTAGGATTTCAACTAATCTCCAACATTTAGATTTACTTAAAGGACGCGTTTCGCTAATTCTTACAGTATCTCCAATATTACAGTCGTTTGTTTCGTCGTGTGCAACATATTTCTTTGTTTTCAACACGAACTTACCGTATAATGGGTGTTTTACTTTACGAACTTCTGCAACAACAATAGATTTATCCATTTTGTCTGAAGTTACAACACCAATTCTCTCTTTTCTTAAATTTCTTTTTTCTTCCATCTTTCAGCAGATTACAATTATTGTAACTCTCTTTTTGTAAGTTCTGTAGCTAATCTTGCAACTGTTCTTCTTACACCTCTAATTTGAAGTGGATTCTCAATTGGAGAAATAGCGTGAGCCATTTTTAGGTCGGCATATGCCTTCTTAGTTTGACTAAGTTTTTCTTGCAACTCCGCTGCAGAAAGATCTTTTATTTCTGATTGTTTCATAATATAATATAGATTATGCTTCGAAATCTCTAGCAACAACGAATTTAGTTTTTACTGGAAGCTTTTGAGCTGCAAGACGTAACGCCTCTTTTGCAACTGACAAAGGAACTCCTCCAACTTCAAACATAATTCTTCCGGGTTTAACAACGGCAGCCCAATACTCAACTGCACCTTTACCTTTACCCATACGTACCTCAAGAGGCTTCTTAGTAATTGGTTTGTCTGGAAATATTTTGATCCATAATTGCCCCTCTCTTTTCATAAAACGAGTTGCAGCGATACGCGCAGCTTCAATTTGACGAGAAGTTAGAAACATACCATTTTCATGTACAGATTTAATACCAAACATTCCATTAGAAAGTTCATGCCCTCTTCCAGAGTTCCCTTTCATTTTACCTTTTTGTACCTTACGGTATTTTGTTCTTTTAGGCTGTAACATTTTTCTTTAATTTAAAAATTACTTTCTTTTACGAGCGTCTGGTTTACCACCTTTGTTAAAGTTAGATTTTCCACGAGGAGAATCACCACCTTTTCCACCAGATTGTTTCTTGTCCATTCCAGCAAGTGGAGAAAGATCTCTCTTTCCGTAAACTTCACCTTTCATGATCCACACTTTGATACCCATTCTACCATAAGTAGTATGCGCCTCAGCAAGTGCATAATCAATATCAGCTCTGAAAGTTGATAAAGGAACTCTTCCTTCTTTGAAACCTTCTGAACGAGCCATCTCAGCACCATTCAAACGACCAGAAATCAAAACTTTGATACCTTCAGCGTTCATACGCATAGAAGCAGCAATAGCCATTTTGATTGCACGTCTGTAAGAAATTCTGCTTTCGATTTGACGGCAGATACTTGTTGCAACTAAATAAGCATCAAGTTCAGGTCTTTTAATTTCAAAGATGTTGATTTGAACCTCTTTGTCAGTAATTTTCTTAAGTTCTTCTTTTAACTTGTCTACCTCTTGCCCACCTTTCCCAATAATGATACCAGGTCTAGCTGTAGTGATAGTAACGGTTACAAGTTTCAAAGTTCTCTCGATGATTACTTTTGATACACTAGCTTTTGATAAACGAGCATGGATATACTTTCTGATTTTATGATCTTCGGCAAGTTTATCACCATAATCATTTCCACCATACCAGTTTGAGTCCCATCCTCTGATGATACCAAGTCTATTTCCAATTGGATTTGTCTTTTGTCCCATCTTGTATTAAATTGCTTGTGTGTTATTAATAGATCCAAGCACGATTGTTACGTGATTAGAACGTTTTCTAATTCTGTGTGCACGACCTTGTGGAGCCGGACGAAGTCTTTTCAACATCATTCCACCATCTACTCTGATCTCCTTAACAAATAAACCTGCTTCTTCCATATTAGCATCAGGGTTTTTTGCTTGCCAGTTGGCAATAACAGATAAAACCAATTTCTCTAATTTTCTTGAAGCTTCTTTAGAACTAAATCTTAATATGTTAAGTGCTCTTTCTACCTTCTGACCTCTTACCAAGTCCGCTACTAAGCGCATTTTTCTAGGTGAAGTAGGGCAGTTATTCAATTTCGCGAAAGCAATAGACTTATTAGCCTCTTTTCTCGCATCTGCTGTTTCTCTTTTACGAACTCCCATTGCTTCTTATTTTTTACCTTTATTTTTTGCTCCAGCATGACCTCTAAAAGATCTAGTTGGTGAAAATTCTCCTAATTTGTGACCTACCATGTTTTCAGTTACATAAACCGGTACAAATTGACGACCGTTATGAACTGCGATAGTTTGACCAACAAAGTCTGGAGTAATCATAGAAGCTCTAGACCATGTCTTTACAACTCCTTTATTCCCACCTGCTATGTTTTCTTGAACTTTCTTGTCTAACTTATAATGAACGAAAGGTCCTTTTTTTAATGAACGTGCCATATCTTATTATTTCTTTCTACGTTCTACGATATACTTGTTACTCGGGTTTTTCTTAGAACGAGTTCTATAACCTTTTGCTGGTATTCCATTTCTTGAACGTGGATGTCCACCAGAAGAACGTCCTTCACCACCACCCATTGGGTGATCGACAGGGTTCATTGCAACAGGTCTTGTTCTAGGTCTTCTACCTAACCATCTTGTTCTACCTGCTTTTCCAGATACAACTAATTGATGATCAGAATTAGAAACCGCTCCAATTGTAGCCGAACATGTTAACAAGATTAATCTTGTTTCACCAGAAGGCATTTTAATAGTAGCGTATTTCCCATCTCTTGCCATTAACTGAGCAAATGTACCAGCAGAACGAGCAATAACAGCTCCCTGACCTGGACGTAACTCAATACAAGAGATTACAGTTCCTAATGGAATTTTACTCAATGGTAACGTGTTACCAATTTCTGGCTGAGATTCTGGTCCTGAAACTAATTTCTGACCAACCTTCAATCCATTTTGAGCAATAATATAAGTTTTCTCACCATCAGCATAAGCTAACAAAGCGATAAACGCAGTACGATTTGGATCATATTCTATTGATTTCACAGTAGCAGGAATTCCTTCCTTAGTACGTTTGAAATCAATAATACGATATCTCTGCTTGTGACCACCACCCGTATAACGCATGGTCATCTTTCCTTGACTATTTCTACCTCCAGAGTTTTTTATCGGCGCTATCAAAGAGCGTTCCGGCTTATCAGTTGTAATGGCGTCATAACCATTCACAACTCTAAATCGCTGACCTGGGGTAATAGGTTTTAATTTTCTTACTGACATTTTTCTATCTTAGATATTGTTGTAAAAATCAATTGTTTCTCCTTCTTTTACTTGAACAATTGCTTTCTTAATTGCATTTGTTTTTCCAGTAATTAAACCACTTTTAGTGTATTTTGTAGTTCTATCCGGTCTTACGTTCATCGTGTTAACACTCAAAATAGTTACACCATAAGCAGCTTCAACAGCTTTCTTAATCTCAACTTTATTTGCTTTTTTGTTAACAACAAATCCGAAGCGGTTTAAAACTTCACTTTCTTTGGTTACTTTTTCTGTTACTATAGGTTTAATTATGATACTCATATCCTATTATTTACTTAAATTTTCTTCAATTACTTCCAAAGAACTCTCTAAAAGCACTAAATTATTAGCGTTTAATATAGCATAAGTGCTTAATTCTAAGCTACTTACAACACTAGCCGCTTTTAAATTGCGTGACGACAAATATACGTTTTTATTCGTATTACCCAACACAAACAGCGATTTTTTATTCTCTAACTCTAAAGCCTTCAAAACATTAATGAAATTTTTAGTGTTTGGAGCATCAAAACTAAAGTCTTCTAGAACAATAATATTTGACTCTTTTGCTTTCATTGAGAAAGCAGATTTTCTTGCTAAACGCTTCAAGTTTTTATTCAATTTAAATGAATAACTTCTTGGTCTAGGTCCAAAAACCGTTCCCCCACCTTTAAACAATGGATTTTTAATACTTCCCGCACGAGCAGTACCTGTTCCTTTTTGCTTTTTAATCTTACGTGTACTTCCCGCAACTTCAGCTCTTTCTTTAGCCTTGTGCGTTCCTTGTCTTTGATTAGCTAAGTATTGCTTAACATCAAGGTATACAGCGTGATTATTTGGTTCAATTGCGAATACTGAATCAGAAAGTTGAACTTTTCTCCCAGTATCTTTTCCGTTGAAATCTACTACTTTTACTTCCATTACTTGTGAATGATTACATAAGAGTTATTATGACCAGGAACACATCCTTTGATCACAAGTAGGTTCTTTTCAGTAACTACTTTTAAAACTCTAAGGTTTTGAATGTTTACATTTTCTCCTCCCATACGTCCAGCCATACGCATTCCTTTGAATACTCTAGATGGATATGAAGAAGCTCCTACAGAACCTGGCGCTCTTAAACGGTTATGTTGACCATGAGTTGCTTGACCAACACCACCAAAACCGTGACGTTTAACAACCCCTTGAAAACCTTTACCTTTAGATACACCTTGTACATCTACAAATTCTCCTTCTACAAACATAGAGACATCAATAAGATCCCCTAATTTTTGTTCTGTTGCAAAATTTTGGAATTCAACGACTTTTTTCTTAGCTACAGTTCCCGCTTTTTTAAAGTGACCTAAAGCCGCTTTAGTGGAATGTTTCTCGTTTTTGTCATCGAAACCCAGTTGCAACGCTTCGTACCCGTCAACACCTTTGGTTCTGACTTGGGTAACAACACAAGGACCAGCTTCGATTACTGTACAAGGAATGTTTTTCCCGTTTTCATCAAAAATGCTAGTCATGCCGATTTTTCTACCAATTAACCCAGACATAAATATTAATTATTAATTATTAAATATAAAAATAGAACACATCATTTAAGTGAACTCTTATTTTTAAAGTGGTGCAAAAGTATAACTTATTTACACACAATCCAAAAAAAGTTTTCACTTAAACAAAGTGCCCTCAATTTTCCTTTATTAAGATACTTAAACTTTGATCTCTACTTCAACTCCACTAGGCAATTCTAATTTCATTAAAGCATCAATTGTTTTAGATGAAGATGAATAAATATCAATTAATCTCTTATATGACATTACTTCAAATTGTTCTCTCGCTTTTTTGTTAACGTGTGGAGAACGCAATACTGTAAAAAGTTTTTTGTGAGTTGGCAATGGGATTGGCCCTGTAACAACTGCACCAGTAGTTTTAACTGTTTTTACAATCTTTTCAGCAGACTTGTCTACTAACATATGATCGTAAGATTTTAGTTTTATTCTGATTTTTTGACTCATTTTCTTAAAATTAAGCGTTTCCTTTTGCTTTTTTGATTACTGCTTCCGAAATATTAGAAGGCGTTTCTGCGTAGTGTGAGAATTCCATAGTTGAAGTTGCACGACCTGAAGACAAAGTCCTTAAAGTTGTAACATATCCAAACATTTCAGATAATGGCACATCGGCTTTAATAGTTTTTGCTCCATTTCTATCACCCATGTCATTAACCTGACCTCTACGACGGTTGATATCACCAACGATATCCCCCATGTTTTCTTCAGGAGTAATAACTTCCATTTTCATGATTGGCTCAAGAATTACAGCTCCAGCAGCTTTAGCCACTTCTCTATAACCCATTCTAGCAGCTAACTCAAAAGAAAGTGCATCAGAATCCACAGGGTGGAAAGACCCATCCAATAAAGTTACTTTTAAACTATCAACTTGATATCCTGCTAAAGGACCAGTCTTCATAGCTTCTCTAAATCCTTTCTCTACAGAAGGAATATATTCTTTAGGAACGTTACCACCTTTTACAGAGTTAACAAACTGTAATCCAACAGGAGCTTTACCATCAACTTCATCAGCAGGCTCTAAAATAAATACGATATCACCGAATTTACCACGACCTCCAGATTGTTTTTTGTAAGTCTCTCTATGTTGAGCAGTTCTAGTAAATGCTTCTTTGTATTCAACTTGAGGCTCACCTTGGTTTACTTCAACTTTAAATTCACGACGCATTCTATCTACTAAGATATCCAAGTGAAGCTCACCCATACCAGAAATAATTGTTTGCCCTGAAGCCTCATCAGTTCTAACTGTAAACGTAGGATCTTCTTCAGCTAATTTAGCCAAAGCCATACCCATTTTGTCTACATCTGCCTTAGTTTTAGGTTCAATAGCAATACCAATTACCGGTGCAGGAAATTTCATTGACTCAAGAATAATTGGGTGTTTTTCATCACACAATGTATCTCCAGTTTTAATATCCTTAAATCCAACTGCCGCTCCAATATCTCCAGCTTCGATATAATCGATTGGATTTTGTTTATTAGCATGCATTTGGTAGATACGTGAAATTCTTTCTTTGTTGCCTGAACGTGTGTTCAAGACATAAGAACCAGCATCTAAACGACCTGAATAAGCACGGAAGAAAGCTAAACGACCTACGAATGGGTCAGTAGCAATTTTAAATGCTAAAGCAGCGAAAGGCTCTTTAACATCTGGCTTACGCAAGATTTTAGTTTGATCTTCTTCTAATAACTCAGCATCATCAGGATGAATTCCTTCAATCCCGTCTTTATCCATTGGAGATGGCAAATATTTACATACCGCATCTAACATGAATTGAACACCTTTGTTTTTAAAAGACGACCCTGCAATCATAGGTATGATCGCCATATCCATTACAGCAGCTCTTAAAGCAACATTGATCTCTTCTTCTGTAATAGATTCAGGATCTTCCATATACTTGTCAAGCAAATTCTCATCATAATCAGCAACTGCTTCGATAAGAATATCTCTGTATTCTTTAACTTCATCAACCATATCAGCAGGAATATCAACAACTTCATAAGTCGCTCCCATTCCAGCATCATCCCAAACAATAGCTTGGTTTCTTACTAAATCAACAACACCTCTAAAGTCATTTTCTTCACCAATAGGTAAAGTAATCGCAACAGCATTAGATTTCAACATATCTCTTACTTGTTGACATACCATCAAAAAGTTAGATCCTTGTCTATCCATTTTATTAACGAATCCAATACGAGGCACTTTATATTGATCAGCTAATCTCCAGTTAGTTTCTGATTGAGGCTCAACACCATCAACAGCACTAAACAAGAAAACTAAACCATCAAGAACACGTAAAGAACGGTTTACTTCAACTGTAAAGTCAACGTGCCCCGGTGTATCGATAATATTAAAGTGATAAGGTAGCGTCTCAGGTAAAATTTTACCTTGAGTAGTTGGAAAATTCCACTCACAAGTTGTAGCTGCCGAAGTAATTGTAATACCCCTTTCTTGCTCTTGTGCCATCCAGTCCATTGTTGCAGCACCATCGTGTACTTCACCAATTTTATGTGATTTTCCTGTATAGAATAATATACGCTCAGTAGTTGTTGTTTTACCAGCATCAATATGAGCAGCAATTCCTATGTTTCTTGTATATTTAAGTTCTCTAGCCATTTCTTAAGAATTAAAATCTAAAGTGAGAGAACGCTTTATTAGCCTCTGCCATCTTGTGAGTATCCATTCTTTTCTTAACAGCAGCACCTTCCTCTTTAGCCGCAGCTAAACATTCATTTGCCAACCTTTGAGCCATAGATTTTTCGTTTCTTCTTCTTGAATAAAGAATCAACCATTTCATAGCCATAGAAATTTTTCTATCCGGTCTAATTTGCATTGGAATTTGAAATGTAGCTCCACCTACTCTACGACTACGCACTTCTACGTGAGGCATAACGTTAGTTAAAGCGTCTTTCCAAATTTCTAATGAAGGTTTTTCTGCATCTTGCTTTTTAGATTCTATAATGTCAATTGCATCATAAAAAACTTTAAAAGCTGTTGATTTCTTACCATCCCACATTAGGTTGTTCACAAAACGTGTTACCAATTGGTCGTTAAACCTTGGATCTGGTAAAAGTGGTCTTTTCTTTGCCGCTCTTTTTCTCATGTCTTTTTTTTAATAAAATACCATACTTATAAAGTTGTAATAAATCACAACACTAGAAGCATATTATTTTAAATTACTTTTTTGCTTCTTTTGGGCGTTTAGCTCCGTACTTAGATCTTCTTTGCGTTCTTCCTGCTACTCCTGACGTATCAAGTGCACCACGAACGATGTGATATCTAACTCCTGGTAAATCTTTTACCCTTCCACCCCTAACTAATACTATCGAGTGCTCTTGTAAATTGTGTCCTTCACCAGGGATGTAGGCATTTACTTCATTACCATTTGTCAAACGTACACGCGCTACTTTACGCATTGCAGAGTTTGGTTTTTTTGGTGTTGTAGTGTAAACACGCGTACAAACCCCTCTTCTTTGAGGACAAGAATCTAAAGCAACCGATTTACTCTTCTTAGTTATCTGAGTTCTTCCTGTTCTTACTAATTGTTGAATTGTTGGCATAATTAATACTAAAAATTTATTATGTATATTTAATTCCCGCTTTTTACGGGGTTGCAAATGTATAAAATATTTTTTACTCTACAAACGTTAATCCATTAATTTTCAATAACATTATTTATCAATTCCTAAATATTTAAACAATAGCAGAATTTTACATTACTTTTATCAAAAAAAAACTCTTGAAAAAACTCTTAATATTTATACTAATCCTTATATACCAATCGAATTGCCATTCCCAGCAATTAAATTTAAAAATTAGCGGAGAAAACTCATTCGAAACAACTTCAATAGATTCATTAAACTACCAAACAATACATCCAAACCTTAATTCAATTCAAAACACAATAACCGAACTAAATGAAAGATTAATCAAAAAGGGTTTTTTAGAATGTAAAATAATTGAAATAAAAAAAATAAACGAAACAACTTATCAAGCTAAACTGAACCTTAAAAAAAAAATAAGATACATTACTATCTATAGTGATGAAAATAATCTTTTAGACAAAACAGCAAAGCCAACTTTAAAAAGCAACAGCGTCACACTACACTATTCCGAAACAGATAATTTCTTAAAAACTACTTTAAAAAAACTCGAAATAGAAGGATACCCTTTAAGCAAATTGAAATTTCTAAATACAACAATAAATAACGACACACTTTACACGAAACTCAATATTGTTTATAACCAACAAAAAAAAATAAACGCCATCGTCGTAAAAACAGAAGACAAATCAGCCAGCATCTTTCCAAAAAGTCATCTATATCAAATTAGTCAAAAATATAAAAACAAGATTCTCACAAAAGACATCGTAAATCAACTTTATTTAGATTTTCAAAAATTAAACTATATAGATCAAATAAAGCATCCTGAAATATTGTTTTTAAAAGATAGCACAAAAATCTACATCTATCTTGAAAAAAGAAAAGCAAACACATTTGACGGATTCATTGGCTTTAACAACAACGAAAAAAACAAATTAAAAGTAAACGGTTATCTGGACTTAAATCTAGAAAACACAATTAAATCAGGAGAAAGAATTGCGATATTCTGGAAAAGTGACGGAAATCAACAAACGACATTCAAGGCAAACCTTGAAATCCCCTATTTATTCAAAACTCCATTAGGATTAAAAACAGAACTATCAATATTTAAACAAGACAGTACTTTTCAAAATACTAAAACTGGAATAAACATTGGCTACTTATTTAATTACAATAGTAAAATCTACTTAGGATATTCAGCGACTACCTCAAGTGATATACAAAACACAAACAGTACCATCATTACTGATTACAAAAATAGTTTCTTCACAATGAATTATGAATACTTAAAAAAAAGTCAACTCTTCACAGACGAAACGAAATCAAGCATTAAAATTAAGAGTGGAATTGGAAAAAGAAACCTTCTCACTGAAAACCCAAATTTAAGTACAAACAAACAATTTTTTATAGAATCGGAAATAACCTACGTGTTTTACATTAATAAAAAAAATAACATCAGTTTAAGAAATCAAACTTGTTTTCTACAAAGCAAAGATTATCTAAATCCAGAACTTTATAGATTTGGGGGCATCAATTCGATTAGAGGATTTGAAGAAAATAGCTTAATCGCTAACCAATATTTAACTTTTTTAAACGAGTACAACCATATTGTAAACTCTAATTTTAAAACACATACACTACTGGATTATAGCATATTAAAAAATAGTAGCTATGAAAAAATATTTAGTATTGGAACCGGGATATCGATAACTAACACCAATAGTACTTTAAAGCTAATAATCGCTAGTGGTAATAAGAATATACAGTCAGTAAAACTTAGCAATACAGTAATGCACATTTCTTACAATGTTAAATTTTAACTTGTCACAAAAAAAAAAGAATATTATATTAGGAAAGTTAACAAATTATTAAGATTTTCGCATGACTAATTCAAAATAATATAAAATGAAACTAAAGTTCAATGGAATCTTAGTACTATTATTAGTACTAATGGCGCAACTAACTTTTGCGCAAGAGAGATCTGTGACAGGAATTGTTTCTGACAATACAGGAATGCCTTTACCAGGTGTTAGTGTATTAGTCAAAGGAACTAAAATTGGCACACAAACTGATTTTGACGGGAAATTTACGCTTAAAGCGAGCCCATCACAATCAATTATTTTTAGCTACATTGGGATGAAATCTCAAGAAATAACAGCTACTTCGACTACACTTAACGTTAAACTTGTAAGCTCAGCACTAGAACTAGAAGGTGTAGTAGTTACTGCATTAGGAATTAAAAGAGAGAAAAAATCTTTAAGTTACGCAGTTCAAGAAGTTTCAGGTTCAACTTTAACAGATGGTGGATCAAACAATGCAGTTTCCGCACTTTCTGGAAACGTTGCTGGTTTGCAAATCACAGCTCCTTCTACAATGGGGGGGTCAACTAGAATTGTCCTTAGAGGTATTGGATCTACTACTGGAGAAAACAGACCTTTAATTGTTATTGATGGAATTCCATTAGATAATGGAAATTACAACAGCACAACTACTCAAAGAGGTTCTGGTGGAAGAGATTATGGTGATGCGTCTGCAGATATTAATCCTGACGACATTGCATCTGTAACAGTATTAAAAGGAGGACCTGCAGCTGCTCTTTATGGAAATAGAGCTGGTAACGGTGCTATTTTATATACTACTAAGTCTGCAAAAAGCGGTAGTGGTAAAGCAGAAGTATCTTTCAATACTGGTATTACATTTGAAAGTATAAACGTTATGCCAAACTTACAAACTCAGTATGGTGGTGGTAGTTCTAGTACTTTCCAACAAGCAACTATAAATGGTCAAACATATAATATTGCTGATTATGGAACTGACGAAAGTTGGGGACCAAAATACGATCCAAATTTAAAATATTTAGCTTGGAACGCATTTGATCCAGAATTTGCTGATGATTATCTTAAAGAAAGATCATGGGTAAACCCTAAAGACGGAGTTAAATCATTTTTTAACACAGGTATAACAAGAAACAACTCTATATCATTTTCAAAATCAGGAGTAGATTCTGGTGTTAGATTTTCATATGCTAACCAAAAGACAGAAGGAATTGTTCCAAATTCTACTTTAACGAAAAACACTTTTGCTCTTAACGGTAATGCTAAATTATCTGAGAAATTAAAAGTTGAAGGTATGATGACTTATGTTCAAACAAGAGGTTTCAATAGACCAGAAGTTGGATACGGAGACAATGGTTTAGCTCAAAAATTCTTTCAATGGAGTCAAAGACAACTTGACTTTTCTGTACTGAAAGACTATAAACTTGCTAATGGATCTGAAAGATCTTGGAATAGAATTGCATATGATAATGCAACTCCAAATTATTCTGACAATCCATATTGGATTATAAATGAAAACACTTCTAGCGATAAAAGAAACAGAGTGTATGGTAACGGAAAAATTACTTATAACTTCACACCTGAATTTTATGCTGTAGGTAACGTTTACGGAGATACTTACTCTTTAAATATCACTGAAAAGGTAGCAATTGGTTCACAAGCAACTTCAAGCTACACAGCAAGTGCAAGAAACTTAACCGATTTTAATTATGAAGGGCGCCTACATTACGATAAGAGATTTGATAAATTTAGCGTAAATGCATTTGCTGGAGTTAATAGAAGAAGTTATAGCTTAACAAGAGTTTCAGGACAAAGTGTAGGAGGCTTAGTACTTCCAAACATTTATAACTTGTCAAATAGCGCAACACAAGCTTTAGCAACAAATTATGAAGAGAAAACTAGAACAAATAGTGTCTATGGATTTCTTTCTATAGGTTATGATGATTTCTTATTTTTAGAAGCTACAGATAGAAATGACTGGTTTAGTACGGTAAATAAAGATGTTAATTACGCTTCATTCACTGGAAGTTTTATTTTCTCAGAATTAACTGATATATCATGGTTGAATTATGGTAAAATTAGAGGAGGTTGGGCTCAAGCAGGTAATGCTACAACACCTTATAGCCTAAGTCAAAATGGAGCTTCTGACACACCTTTTCAAGGAGATATAAGATACAGTCAACCAAATACAGCTGCAAACCCAAATTTAGTTCCTGAATTAAAAACAACTAAAGAAATTGGATTAGAACTAAGCTTATTTGATAAAAGAGTTGGATTAGATGTTAGTTACTATGACGTATTGACTACTGATTTAATAACACCTGTTCAAGTTGACCCTTCAGCAGGAAATACTTTTGCATTAAAAAATGCAGGTAAATTAGAGAATAAAGGTTTTGAAGCAACTTTAACGCTTAACCCTGTAAGAACAGAAGACTTTAGATGGGATATTACATGGAATTTTGCAAAAAACAACAATAAACTACTTGAATTATCTCCTGGACTAAATGAATTAATAATTGGTTCAGCTCCTTTTCAAGCAACTTTACTAGCTGTAGTAGGACAACCTTACGGACAAATTTACGGTACTGATTTTACTTACGATGGTAATGGTAACAAAATCGTTGATGCTGATGGTGCATATGTAGCTTCAAGTAGAAAATCATTAGGTACTATTACTCCAGATTATAACATGGGTATTAGAAACTCATTTAAATACAAAAATTTAAGTTTAGGTTTCTTGATCGACATGCAAAAAGGTGGTAGCTATTTCTCTACTACTCATATGTGGGGTAGTTACTCAGGTTTATTAGAAGCTACTGCAGCTAACGGAATCAGAGAAAACGGAATAGTAGTAGACGCTGTTTATGCAGATGGAACAAAAAACACTTCTGTTCTACCTGGGCAAGCATGGGCTCAACAACATTACGGTCTTGATGCATTAAATGTTTTTGACGCTGGTTATATAAAATTAAGAGAAGTAACTCTTGGTTATAGCGTTCCTAGAAACATTATTGGATCAGTATTCACTGATATAAGATTCTCGCTTTTTGCTAGAAACTTATTTACATGGGGACTAGACTGGAAAGGAATGGATCCAGAGATGGCTTCTTACGGTAGTGGTAACATACAAGGTCTTGAAGGTGGTTCATTGCCATCAACTAGAACATACGGAATGAATCTAGAATTTAAATTCTAAAAAAAAAATCAAGATGAAAAAAATATTTATATCAATATTATCTATTGCAGCAATACTTACAGCTACTGTAAGTTGTACTGATAAATTAGAGGAAATAAACGAAAATCCTAATTCTCCTGCTGTAAATAGTATCCCAGCATATGCATTTTTCAATAATGCTACTGTATACTTAATGGATAATACAAGAGGAAGCTTTTCTTCAGGAAGAATGGCACTGCCGTGGGTACAATATTCAGCTCAAAGAAACTATACAGAAGAGGATAGATTTCAATTTAGAGAAGGTACAAATCAAAACTTGTATACAGATCTTTACTTAGCAGCAAAAGATTTTAAAACTGTAATAGATTTAAATACAAATACAGCAACCAAGGATAGAAACTCAGCTTATGGTAACAATAATAATCAAATAGCTGCAGCTAGAGTTATGTTAGCATATACTTTCTTACAATTAGTTGATGCTTATGGTGATGTTCCTTACTACTCTTATGGAAATGACGATCCAGATTTTCAAGCTTTACAATTAACTGAAGGATTCGAAAAGCCAAAATTTGTTACTCAAGTAAAGATTTATACAGATCTTATGAAAGAGTTAAAAGAAGCAGCTGCAATGATAGTAACAACAGAGTCTAAAGTTTTCACAAACGGTGATCAACTTTTTGGAACTCCAGCAAAACTAAAAAAGTTTGCTAACTCATTAAGATTACGTATCGCTAATAGAGTAAAAGGTGTTGTTCCTGGAGCAGAAGCAAACATTACTGAAGCTATAGCTGGTGGTGTCATGACATCTAACAATGATAATGTAGGAGTTAAATATGAGGCAAACGATGTAAATCCAAGTCCTTTTTATGATGATTTCTACATTCAAAATAGAACTGACTTTGCAATTTCTAACACATTTGTTGACTTGTTAAAAGGTACTTTAGGAACTTTTGGAATTGTTGATCCAAGATTACAAAAATATGCAGCTCCTAAATCTGCGAATAAAACAGCTGTTAAAAATGCAACCTATAGCGAAACAGATGATTTGTCACAATATGTAGGTATGCCATACGGTATAACAAGTGCACAAGCAGCTGGACAAAGAGGTGGTACATCTTACTGGAGTTCAAATGTATTAAAACAAGATTATACAGAAATTTTAATGGAATATGCTGAAGTAGAATTTCTATTATCTGAAAATAATGGTTGGAATGTAACTAATTACCAAAATGGTGTTAGAGCATCTATGCAACGTTGGGGAGTTAGTGCAGCTAAAATTGATACATATGTTGCTACATTAGTAATAGCTAATGAAGAAAAAGTACTTACTCAAAAATACATTGCTTTATTCATGCAACCTTACGAAGCATTTGCTGAGTACAGAAGAACAGGATATCCAAACACATTACTTAAACCAAATGGAACTTATAATTTAAATACACCAGTTGATGGAGTAACAACTTATACTTTTCTAGCTTTAAATGATTTAACAGCAATACCTGCTAGATTCACTTACCCTGTAAATTTAGAACAAATTAACGGTGAAAATGTAGCTGCTGCTGCCGCTGCTATAGGTGGTGACGAATTAGACACAAAATTAATTTGGGCAAAATAATAAATCAACATTTTTTTTAAACTCATCAATTTAGAGTTAATATTTAAAAGTGGTAGTAAACATAACGTTTACTACCACTTTTTTTTTAACTCTATTTCTTAAAATTTATTATTTATTGTAAAGAATTAAAATAGCTTAAACAATATAGACACTCTAAATTTTAATAATATCATTTATTACAAATAATATCAAACACATATATTATATAGACCAAATTTCGGTTCAGATAAAAAAATTGGGTATAAATCTTAATTTAGCATAAAAAAGCAAATGAGTTTTTCGATATTTTCTTCCTTTCTACCCGAAGGATTATTATTTCATTTTGATATTGTTGATTTAAGAGTTGGGGAATTTTCAAACAAAGAAAGATTGTTTCTTTATTTATTTGGATGAGAAGAACATTCTTCCCAAAGACTACAATTCGAATGAATTTGAATCTAAAGGGTTTTATGAACGAGCTTTAATACAAGACTTTCCAATAAGAGGAAAAACAGTATATTTAGGTATTCGAAGACGAAGATGGCGTAATAAAATAGATAGAAGCATAGATATCAAAAGTGATTATTCTTTTATAACTGAAGGTTCAAAATTAACAGTTGAGCTTTCAGATTTTTTAAAAGATACAGCTCGAAACCCGAGAAGATACGATAAGTAATACTGCTAGTTACTATGGTTTTAAAGCTAATTTATTACAACGTCATTACAAGAAAAAAATCAGTGGTTTTAAAGACTGGGAACAATTTAATCACGCCGAAGATTATTTGATATATCCTGAAAACATTGGAGAAAATCTTAGTATTGACTAATTGAGTTTATCAAAAGGGGAGCTTTATACCTTTGTAACAAATAAGGAAGAGGAAAGAAAAACACATTAGGCGCAGTTATAAAAGGGACTAAAAGTCAGGATATCATTGACGTTTAGAATAAAACTCCATTAGATAAAAGAAAATCGGTAAAGGAAATAACCCTTGACATAGCTAATAATATGCAATTGGCCACAAGAATGAGTTTTCCTGAAAGTAATTTAGTTAACGACCGATACCATCTTGTAAAATTCGTAATGGAAGCCTTGCAACATCAAAGAATTAAATTGAGATGGGACGCAATAGAAAAGTAGAATCAAGCAATTAAACAGTCCAAAGAACTGGGGACAAAATATACTCCAATTACTCTTGAGAACGATGATACTCCTAAGCAGTTATTAGTTTGAAGTCGTTACATTATCGCTAAAAAGGAAAAACAGTGGACAACAAACCAAAAAATAAGAGCAGAACTGTTATTTAAAAATTATCCTTTATTGCATCAAGATTATAAACATACCCTAGAGTTCAGAAACATTTATAAACAAACCTCAAAAGAAATAGCAAAAGACCAAATCATAAAATGGATAGAGAAAACTAAAACTATTAAAGTTAAACGATTTTAATACCGCTGCAAACAGCTTTAAATATCTTTTAAAAACCATTTTGAGCTTCTTTATTAAAAGACATACAAATGCCAATACAGAATCATTTAATTGTAAGATAAAACTATTCAGAGCTAATCAAAAAGGAGTAGTTGATGTGAAATTATTTCTCTTTAGAATGGAAAGACTTTTTGCTTAATACCCAGAAAATTTATGTGAACCGTCAAAATTTACCAATCTATATAATGCTATTTCTTGACAGATTCATTCGAAGTCTTTTTAAAAGAGATCCTCTGATCTTCGTCTTTTTTGACATGACTTTTGCAGACTACTTTTAAACTTTATTTAAAATTTCTGATGCTATAATAGAGTAATGCGTTGAAATTAAAAGCCTTACCTAATTCTTTTTTAATCCAATCTTTAAGCTCAACACAGCCTTGAAGTCCATTTGAGGATTGTTTAGTTTTCTTTCTAACATATCGTGTTCAATAGCATTAAAACTCACGGCTTAAACCCAGTTTTTTTTGATGATTCATCAAACCCTCAATACCAGCATTAAGGTATAATATTCTCCAATTCTGAACGCTATTAGAACCAATAACCGTTAATTTTGCAACCTCACGTTTAGAAATCCCTACTTTTCGTTTTCAATCAAAATCACCAAAACTCTCAAACGTTGACCAATAAATGGAATAGATTGTTAGAGTAGGTTATTTATTTTTTTTAGGTTTCCTAAATTACTAAAATTTTTATATGTGCCATAATTACTGTTATAATATAGTCTCATTTAATATAAAAGAACCAATTGTTAAAATTGGTTCTTTTATATTTTCGTTTGGTATAAGTTAAGAAAAGTTTATATGACAAACTGGGATTAAAATAAAACAAAAAAAAACTGATAAAATATAAAAAATTCAAGACTATTCTAAACAAATGAAGCTTTTTACTTCATAAAAAATCATATAATGCAATTTACAACAACTGAAATTAGTAATTTTAACTTTTATTTAGCATATTTGTTTATAACTAATTCAAAATAATTAAACATGAAACTAAAGTTCAATGGACTCATAGTACTACTAGTAGTACTTATGGCGCAAATAACTTTTGCACAAGAAAGATCCGTTTCAGGTATTGTCTCAGATAATACAGGATTCCCACTACCGGGAGTTAGTGTATTAATAAAAGGCACAAAAACTGGAACGCAAACTGATTTTGATGGAAAATATACTATCAAAGCTTCTCCTTCACAAACGATAATTTTCAGTTATATTGGAATGCAAACTAAAGAAGTTGTAGCTTCAAGTAGCGCTTTAAGCATAACGTTAAAAGAAAACTCAGTTGAGCTAGAATCTGTAGTAGTAACAGCATTTGGAATTAAAAGAAATGCTAAAAACTTAGGTTATTCTGTTAGCGCAATTAAAGCTGATGAAATTACTGAGAATGCAGAGCCAGATTTAGTACGTTCATTATCTGGTAAAGTAGCCGGTGTTAATGTGAATGTATCTAACGGTGTTGCAGGAGCTTCAAATCAAATTACAATTAGAGGTGTATCCTCTTTTTCAGGTAATACGCAACCTTTAATTATTGTTGACGGAATTGCTTATGATAACACGCAAGTAACTTCTTCAAATCAAACTAGTGGTGGTGGTGGATACGAGTCAGCTTTATCAAGTTTAGACCCTAATGACATCGCCTCTATTAACGTGCTTAAAAGTACAGCATCAGCAGCGCTATATGGTTCTAGAGCAGTAAATGGAGTTATCGTCATAACAACAAAATCAGGTTCTCCAAGTAATAGAAAAGGAAAAAAACTTAGTGTAAATGTTGGATCTGCTACCTATTTAGAGAATATTGCGAACTTACCTGACTATCAAAATACTTATGGAGCTGGGTCAAATTTCAACTATTCAAATGCAAATGGTTCATGGGGACCTCGTTTTGATTCTAGAGAAACTATTCCAACATGGGCACCTATTTTAGCAGCATTTCCAGAAATAGGACCAACTGTACCCTATGTAGCTAAACCAAATAATGTTAAAGACCTTTTTAGAACTGGAACAGTTCAAGACAATACAATTGGATTTAATTATTCAGGTGAGGATGGGAGTTTTAACGCAACAATTTCTGATTTAGCACAAGAAGGATACATTCCTGACAATACTTACGACAGAACTTCAGTCTCGTTAGGGGGAAACTTCAAACTTGCTAATAAACTTACTTTGGGTGCAAACATGAGTTTTTCTGACACTAAACAAGTTGGTGGATTCTTTGGTGAGCAACAATTTGATGGAGCCTCATCTTCATTTGCAAGAACTTTATTTTTAGCAAGAAACTGGGATTTAAGTTTGCCTTATGTTAACCCAGTAAACGGAGCATCTGTTACACCAAACGGTACAGCATTTGACCATCCATTTTGGTCATGGGAACATGATCAAATTACCACAAAAACTAACAGAACAGTTGCTGGGATAAATCTTAATTATGTGTTTAATGAACATATCAATGCTTCTTATAGAGCAGGTATAAATAAATACACATTAAACAGACAACAAATACGCGATCTAAATTCTAGAGCTGACAATGGAATAGGATCTTTATTAAATGATTCCTTCATCAATACAGATATAGAAACAACTTTGTTAATTAACTTTGATTATAAATTATCTAAAAACTTTGGATTAAATGCAATCATAGGAAACAACATGCTACAGAATAATAATTCTAGAGCTATATTTCAAGGAACAGATTTTAAAGTGCCTAACGTATTTACTTATGGTAATTTAATAAATGTATCAAATACGTTTGACGGGAAAGAAACAAAAAGAAATATTGGTTTATTTGCTGATGTAACTTTATCATATAAAGATTATTTATTTTTAAACGGTACTGGTAGAAACGACTGGAGTTCATCATTACCTAAAAACAACAACTCTTATTTCTATCCTTCAGTAAGTGCCTCATTTATTGTAACTGACGCATTTAACATTGACAGTAAAGTATTAACATTTGCAAAAATTAGAGGAGGCTTCGCTAAATCAGGTAGAGATGCAGATGCTGAATTTACAAATCAATCATTTATACTTGATGACACTTTTAACAAAATTCCTGTAATTAGAAATAGTAGAACATTTTCTGATCAAGATGTTAAACCTGAGTTTACGGATGAATTTGAAGTAGGTGCTGACATAGAATTCTTTAACAGAAGAATAGCATTAGATTTCAGTTTATACAAAAAGACTACAACAAGTTTAATAACACCAATTAGCGTTCCAACCTCAAGTGGATTTGACACTTTTAATACTAATTTAGGCTCT
This sequence comes from Flavobacterium sp. PL002, assembly GCF_054165825.1. Taxonomy (NCBI): domain Bacteria; kingdom Pseudomonadati; phylum Bacteroidota; class Flavobacteriia; order Flavobacteriales; family Flavobacteriaceae; genus Flavobacterium; species Flavobacterium sp. PL002. Next base: position 947,588 of record NZ_CM135110.1, read on the forward strand.
TTAGAAAATAAGGGGATCGAAATAGGATTAACCTTGGTTCCTTTTAAAACAAACAGTTTTAAATGGACTATATTTAGTGCATTTACAAAAAATAAAAACACAGTTACTGAATTAATTGACGGTTTAGATAGATTTGCTATTGACGTTAATAATGTAGGGTTTGTAATCCCAGGACAAGCATTTGGTGTTTTTTACGGAACTAAATTCGCAAGAGATGAAGAAGGAAATTTCTTGATCAATCAATCTGGAGGAGGGATTATACAAGACCCAACGCCAGGTATAATTGGAGACCCTAATGCTGACTTTAAAGTGAGTTTCACAAACACCTTAAATTACAAAGGTTTTAGCTTAAAAGCACAATTTGATTGGAAACAAGGAGGAGATGTTAGTTCATCAACTATTGAAGCCCTATTGGGACGTGGTGTAACAAAAGATACTGAGGACAGAGAAAGAACCTTTATCATACCAGGTGTTTACGGAGACAATAATGGAAACCCAATACTAGATGGATCAGGAAATAAAATTCAAAATACAACTCAATTAAGTATGAATGAGCTGTATTTTTCACCAGCTGGAGGAAATACATTTGCAATTAATAGTGTGGATGAAGCTAGAATATATGATGGAACGGTATTTAGATTAAGAGAAGCAAGTTTGTCTTATGATGTACCAAAACAATTTTTAGATAAAACACCATTTGGTGGGATTACATTTAGCGTTATTGGTAGTAACCTTTGGTATTTTGCTCCAAATGTTCCAAAGTACACTAATTTCGATCCTGACACAGCAAGTTTTGGATCTAGTAACCTTCAAGGAATTGAATCTTCTGCAGCACCAACAGCTAAAAGATACGGATTAAAACTTAATTTAACTTTCTAAAATAAAAAAAATGAAATTTATACAAAAAATAAAAAATAACAAAAGCAGTATTGTTTTGTTATTAACTACAACTCTTTTTGTAGGTTGTAGCAATTATCTTGATGTAAATAAGGATACAGATAATCCAACAATTGCACCTTTAGACTTGTTGTTAAGTAACATTGAAAAAGATGTTTCAAACACTGGAGACTTTGGTATTTATAGCGGTAGTCTACTTTCTGTGTATACACACCAAATGACAACAAGAGAAGAGCAAGATCAATATGGCGCTAAGGTTGACAACTTTGCAACCAACAATGAATGGAATAATATTTATCTGACATTGAAAGATATTGAGACATTAATTTCTCAATCTAAAGAAACAAACAACTTGGTTTATTTAGGTATTGCTCAATTACAAAAGGCATACTTATTATCAGTTGCAGTTGATTTATGGGGTGATGTACCTTTTAGTGAAGCTTCTCAATTAACAGCAGGAATACTTAGTCCTAAATTTGATGATCAAAAAGTCATTTACAGTGAAGTTTTAAAGTTGATAGAAACAGCTAAAACAAATATAAAAAGTAATGAAGGGCTACAAAAACCTGGCACAGATGATTTTTTCTATGGTGGAGATACTGCTAAATGGATCAAATTTGCAAATACATTTAAACTAAAGCTGTATAATCAAACAAGACTAACATCTGATTTTGACCAAACAGGTTTCAATGCTTTAATCGCGGAGAACGATTTCTTTTCATCTAATGCTGATGATTTTCAGTTTGCAAGATATGGTAACATATCTCCTACAGATGAGAGAAATGAATATTTCAAAGATTCTTATAACAGTACACAATTTGGATCTTATCAAAGTCCTTGGTTTTATGAAATTCTTAAAGGTGTCAATCCAAACATACACCAAGGTAATCCAGACCCAAGGATGAAATACTATTTTTACAACCAATTAATAGCAGGTCAATTCCCTCCTGATCAAGGCGATGAAACAACTGGAAATCCTAAAGCTGATTACTGGGATGAATCTACAGGATTTTACAGCATAAGATTTGGAAGTGTTGGTCCATGGAGAGATAGTAGTGCTGAAAACTCTTATACATATCCTGGAATATTTCCTGCTGGAGGAAGATACGATGATGGAAAAGGTGAAATCATGGGTACATCTACAGCTACTGGTATTGCTCCAAAAAGAATCTTAACTTACGATGAATTCTTATACATACAAGCTGAATTGATCCAAGCAGGAAAAATGACAGGTAATTCAGCTACAAAGCTGCAAGCAGCTGTTACAGCAAGTTTTGCAAAAGTTGATCAAGTAGTTAGTGGTAATGGTTCTACACAAAAGGACATACCTGTATTAATTGGATCAGAAATGGTTAACACTTTCATTACTAACTTAATGACTGAATTTAATGCAGCATCAGCCGCAAAAAAATTAGAAATAATCATGACTCAAAAGTGGGTTGGTACTTATGGAGATCCACTAGACCAATATAATGATTACAGAAGAACAGGATACCCTATATTAGCTGACCCTACAAGTTCTTCTAAAGAATATCAATTAGATAATGCAGATGGATTTCCTATAATTGATTCTCAAACAGTTTTAAACAACCCCTACCAAATATCTTTATTTTGGCCACAAAGTGAATTAAATGTAAATAAAAATTCACCTGATCAAAAAAATACTGGGACCTATAAAATATTTTGGGATAATTAAAAAATAAAATACTATGAAAAAATTAAAAATAGCTTTGCCAATATTGACTTTGTTGCTATTGACAATATCATGTACTAGTGACGGAGGAGACTCAAACAATCACTTACAAGAAGGCGCAGTACCTAATCTAAAGAAGATAACAACTGCTGACCAAGGTATAAATATAGCTGCTTTACAAAACGGTGATGATATCGATATAGGATTAACTTTAGATGTAGGTTTCGGCGAAGTATCATCAATGGATGTTATTGGGTTTTATACTAAAGACGGAATTATCAGTAAAGGAGTTTTAAAAACAGGTGTAACCACTTTTCCAAGTGATGTACACATTACAAAAGAAGACCTCTTTAATGCTTTTACTGTGTTAAACACTTCAGCTGATGTAGACATTTTGGATAAATTAGTAATTAGCACTGAGCTTACATTAAAAAATGGAACAATCATTAAAATGTATAGTGATGATGGAACGGCGATTTTTGGAGCAGACATCTCTAACGCTACGTTATTTACAGTTTTACAAACTTACGTTGTTTCTTGCCCTTTAACTAATGCCTCTATTTTCAACGGGGATTATAAAGTGGTAGTAGATAGTTGGGCAGATTATGCCGTGGGTGACATAATCCCTGTAGAATATGTTCCTGCTGATGGTACTTATACTTTTAGAATATTAAACAAAAACAATCCTTACATAGCGAATCCAAATACGTCGTATATGATTTGCGTAATTGACCCAGTTACGTCACAAGTAACTGTTACGTCAAACGAGGATTTTGATTACTCCCCAGGTTATGGGGCAACTACAGGAACTGGCTCTATAGGATCTTGCACTGGAGATATTAATTTAACTTTAGCATTTGGCCCTTATGGTGGGTATAGTTTTGATTTAGTAAAAAACTAATTTATACATCCATAAATTTTAATAAAACCATCTCATTCATTTGAGATGGTTTTTTTTTATATATTTGCATTATGGAAAAAGAACATCAAATATTTGGAATTAGAGCGATCATCGAAGCTATTCAAGCGGGAACTACAATAGATAAAGTTTACATTCAAAAAGAGATTTCAGGCGAGTTAATGAAAGACTTAATGAAAGTAATGAAACGCGCTAATGTAAATTTCTCCTATGTACCAGTTGAAAAACTAAACAAACTAACCCCTAGTAATCATCAAGGAGCTGTTGCAAGCATCTCTCCTATTTCATTTTTTGACTTAGAGACTTTGATTGATACCGTTGTTGATAACGGAAAAAAACCTTTGTTTTTAATCCTAGATCAAATATCTGACGCGCGTAATTTTGGTGCTATCATTAGAACAGCCGAATGTACTGGAGTAAATGGTATTATTATTCAAAAATCAGGTGCTGCGCCTGTAAACGGAGATACCGTTAAAACATCTGCAGGTGCCGTTTTTAATATTCCAATTTGTAAAGTGGAGCACATTAAAGATGCTATATTTCTATTACAAGCTAGCGGAATAAAAACTGTTGCTGCAACTGAAAAAACAGATAAAAATATCTATGACGTTTCCTTAAACGAAGGAGTAGCTATAATTATGGGTTCTGAAGATCGTGGTGTAAACCCTTCTGTATTAAAAATTGTAGATGAAAAAGCTAAACTTCCTATGTTTGGAACAATAGGTTCATTAAACGTATCTGTTGCTTGTGGAGCTTTTTTATATGAGGCATTAAGACAAAGACAATAATCAAAAATATTTTTTTCGACTTCAAAAAGTTGAAAACTATAAAAAACGAATCAAGACTCCGGTTTTGATTCGTTTTTTTTATCTGCAATAATTTCATAATTGATAAGTATATTAGACGTGAAGTGAGCAGGCTGCTCCTCTTCTATCACTTCTTCGGGCAAGTTTACAAAATTACCGTTTTCATCAAATCGTTGCATAAACTTATCTTCTGACGCATCAAAATCCTTTTTTTCCCAATCGTATTTAATTACTTTTTTATACTCTGGAGTTTTAAAAAAAATAGCAAATATAAAACCAGATAATAATCCCGCTAAATGTCCCTCCCAAGATATTGCTTCGTCAACTTTAGGAAAAATATACCAAACCATTCCTCCATAAAGTATCACTACAGTTAATGAAAGCGCAACTAATCTAAAATACTTAGTTATAATTCCTTTTAAAAATACAAACCCCACAAGAACATAAATCAATCCGCTTGCGCCAATATGATAACTTGTTCTCCCTATTAACCAAGTGAAAATACCCGTTAATAAAATACCATAAACAATAACTGCAAAAGATTGTTTTGGATAAAAAAATTGCAATGCAGCTAACAATATCAATAAAGGAACCGAATTATTATAAAGGTGACCTAAGTCTGAATGGATAAAAGGACTAAACAGCACGCCTTGTAATCCTGAAAATGTTCTTGGTAAAATACCGTTTGTAGCAAAATTATAATGAAAACGAATTTCAACCCAATAAACAATCCACAACGATAAAACAAAAAAAAGTGGTAATGCAATTACGGCATTGGTATATTTAAATTCTCTTTCCATAGTATTCTCTAAAAATTATCTATCCTTTAAGTGCAAAAATGAAACCAAATAAAAAGTATGCTATTATGTCACCTTCCCTAAAGATTTCGTTGTTCTTAAATCACATAACTTTTTTTTAGCCCAGATCGAAACGGCATCCTTTTTTTAAGATGCGAGGGACGAGCAATCTTAAAAAAAGATATAGTGGAGAGCTGGAATAGCTTCAAATAAAATTAGTAATTTTGTAAAATGGAAGCACCATTAGCAGAACGCATACGACCACAAACTTTAGAAGATTACGTAAGTCAATCCCATTTAGTAGGACCTAAAGGTTCCTTGACACACCAGATTACTAAAGGAATTATTCCGTCTTTAATTTTATGGGGACCACCGGGAACGGGAAAAACAACACTAGCGCAAATAATTGCGCAGGAATCCAAACGTCCTTTTTATATATTGAGCGCCATTAACTCTGGTGTAAAGGATATTAGAGAGGTTATTGAGAAAGCAAAACAAAGCGGCGGACTTTTTACTGCCAAGAATCCGATATTATTTATTGATGAGATTCACCGTTTTAGTAAATCGCAGCAAGATTCTCTTTTGGCAGCAGTCGAAAAAGGATGGATTACTTTGATAGGGGCTACTACTGAAAACCCAAGCTTTGAGGTCATTCCTGCCCTTTTATCACGTTGTCAAGTCTATATTTTAAATGCTTTTACAAAAGAAGATTTAGAAGCATTATTACAACGTGCGTTAAAAAAAGATGTTTTTTTAATGTCTAAAAACATCAATCTTAAAGAAACAGAAGCGCTACTACGTCTTTCAGGAGGTGATGGACGCAAGCTATTAAATATATTTGAACTCGTTATAAACGCTTCTGCAGAAGAGGAAATTATTATTACGAATGATCGTGTTTTTGCTTTAGTACAACAAAACACAGTTTTGTATGACAAAAGTGGCGAGCAACATTATGATATTGTTTCGGCGTTTATAAAATCCATTCGTGGTAGTGATCCTAACGGAGCAGTTTATTGGCTTGCAAGAATGATTGAAGGCGGCGAAGATGTAAAGTTTATTGCTAGACGCATGTTGATCCTTTCTAGTGAAGATATAGGCTTAGCTAACCCTACTGCGTTTATAATGGCTAACAACACTTTTCAAGCGGTTACAACAATAGGTTATCCTGAAAGCCGAATCATATTGAGCCAATGTGCAATTTACCTAGCTACTTCTCCTAAAAGTAATGCCTCTTACCTAGCAATAGGAAATGCCCAACAACTGGTTAAACAAACCGGTGATTTGTCAGTGCCCATACATTTACGCAATGCGCCAACTAAATTAATGAAAGAGTTGGGGTATGGGGACGAATACAAGTATTCACATGATTATCAAAATAACTTTGCAGAACAAGAATACCTGCCTAACGAAGTAAAGAATACACCACTGTATACTCCAGGAATAAACTCTCGTGAAAATACTACTAGAGAATTTTTAAAAAATCGCTGGAAAGACAAATACGGTTATTAAATAAAAAAGGTTCTAAAAACAGCATCAATCTGTTTTTAGAACCTTTTTTAAAATATTATTTCAATTTAAAACTTAACTGCAATTTTTTCTGAAACAAGTTTTTCATCTTTATAATACTCAAAATACCAAGCTCCATTTTTAGCAACTAATACTCCCTGAACTTCGCCTTTAGTCGCTATATATGTTGATGGACTAGAAGTTTTAGTAACTTTCATAACCACTTTAGGGCTTGCGTCTACTAATTGATAACCATTTTCTATAGGCTGTGCATATAATAAGTCGGCTGCGTTAGTAACATCTTCCATTACTGTAGTTGCGTTATTTTGAACTGACTCATCCTTGATGATTGTTTCAGGAATATCTTCCTCTTCAACTTCAGTTTCAACAACAACTTTTTTAGCTGCTCCAGCGTAAATGTAATGTAAAGCGTTAATTGACTCAAATGCCTGATTTAAACACTCAACGTAAGCCGTTTCATATTCTTTATCTTTACTTCTTCCCGTTTCTGACTGAAAAACCAGCTTCCCTTCACAATCTTTTAAGGTCACAAAAAGTTTAGTAACTAAAAAACCGCTCTCTTTTTCAACATTTAAATATAATAGATCACATCTTTTTGCAAATTGTTTTGGCATTTGTTCATTTGAATAAAAAGCTTCAAATCCTGCTTTTTTCAAATTAAACTTGGATAATGTATTTAAACGATACGCATTATCTGATTTTAAAAAATCAAATTTAATAGGCACAACAACCGCTTTATAATTATTAACAGATTGCGCATTAACAAAGTTCCCTGCTACTATAAGCAGTAATAAAATATATTTTTTCATGGTTTAAAGGTATTTTTTTAATTCTAATAAATGGTTAACTTGTTTAATATTTGAGGCTACTTTAACATTACTTTCGTTAAAGAAAATAGCATCTAACCCTATATTCAATGCGCCCTCTACATCTGCTTCTAGAGAATCACCTATCATGATACTATTTTCTTTTTTGGCTTTAGCCAAATCTAAAGCGTATTCAAAAATAACAGGATTAGGTTTTTTTACACCCGCTAATTCTGAATTAGTGATCGTTAGGAAATAATCTTCTAATTGAGCATTTTTTATTTTTCGATCTTGAACTGCTGCAAAACCATTAGTTATTATATGCAAATTGTACCTTTCGTTTAAATAATCCAAAACTTCAAAAGCACCATCAAAAAGATGGTTATTATCCGGTAAATGGGTTAAATAGTCTTCAGCAATAACTGATATTTGAGCATCCGTAATCACGTAATTGATAGCATCAAAGGATTCTTTAAGTCGGTTATAACGCAATTCTTCGTGTGTGATCTTATCAAATTGATACAATTTCCAGCAAGCCTGATTAATAGGCACATACTTTTCTATAAATTCTGTTATTTGAACTGAGGGATGGTAATTAGACAATATTTTACCGAAAGTAATTTCAGAATTTTTATCAAAATCCCAAAGAGTGTGGTCTAAGTCAAAGAACACGTCGCTAATATTTGTAATCTTCATTTGTAATTTTTAAAATATTCCTTCGTCTACAAAGCTAAAATAATTTACCTCAGTAATAATCAAATGGTCTAAAACTTTAACTTCTAAACTATCGCCAGCAAGTTTCAGTTTTTTAGTGATTTGTTTGTCGGCTTCACTTGGAACTAATGTTCCTGAAGGATGATTATGACACAAAATTAATGCCGTTGCTCCTATTTCTAGCGCTAATTTAAAAACAATTCTAACATCTACTAAAGTTCCGGTAATGCCGCCTTTGCTTAATTGTGATTTTGACAAAACTTTGTTCGAATTATTCAAATAGACTATCCAGAATTCTTCATGCGGTAACTCCCCTATTATGGGTTGCATTAGTTCAAATATTGCTTTGCTGGAAGTTATCTTGACCAAATCTAAAGCATCCTCTGACCTCCTACGCCTACCCAATTCTAATGCTGCAATTATCGAAATAGCTTTTGCCTCACCTATTCCTTTATATTGCGTTAATTGTGCTATAGAAAGCTTCCCTAATAAATTAAGATTATTATTCACACCAGCTAAGATTTTTTTACTCAATTCCACTGCCGACTCGTTGCGACTTCCTGAACCAATCAAAATAGCAATTAACTCGGCATCACTTAAAGCACTTTTGCCTTTGAGCATCAGTTTTTCTCTAGGCTTATCGTCTTCTGACCAATGTGTAATTGGAAAATTACTGCTTTCCATATTATTTATTTATGAATGTTATTTAGCTAAACTACACAAAAAAAGGAACTTAACTAAATTCCTATCAAAAATAGCCTTAACTTTAAAATAAAAAATGAAATTCTTAGTAGCAGCCATCACGTTTCTATCCGTTTGTTCTTGTGGCCAAAAACAAGAAAGCAAAACACCTCTTATTGCCGAGAATGTTATTATAAACACCTTTGAGCAAAAATTATCTGACGCCGCTTTGTCTATAATTAATCCTTCAATAGTATACGATCCCAGTTATTTTTCGATAAAATACCCTAACGGTGACATTGCAGCAAACAAAGGCGTTTGTACTGACGTGGTCATTAGAGCTTACCGAAAATTAAATATTGATTTACAAAAAGAAGTACATGAAGATATGAAAGCAAATTTCTCTAAATATCCCAATTTAGTAAAATGGGGAATGACAAAAACAGACACAAATATAGATCATAGACGTGTACCAAATTTAGAAGTTTTCTTTGATCGAAAGGGAGAGCATCTACCCATAAATCAAGACCCGTCAACTTATAAAACAGGAGAAATTATAACCTGGATGATTAATGGAAAACTGCCACACATAGGGATTATAACAAACCAAAAATCAGCTGATGGGAAACGAAATCTAATAGTCCATAACATTGGTGGTGGTCAAGTACTCGCAGACTGCTTGTTTGATTTTGAAATTGTTGGACATTATAAATACCAAAAATAAAAGCCAATTATCAAGTTGACAATTGGCTTTCTATCATATTCTATTCTTAATTATTCTATTAATTTCTTAATTTCATCAAAATCTAATCCTCCATAATTTCCAGAACTCATTAATAACAAGGCAGCATTGTCAAAGTTTAAACTAAAAAGATATTCTTTGAACTCTTTTGGGTTTGTGTAAATAACAAGATCTTTTCTATTAAATGCAGTTGCTATTTGTTCATAACTAACTTCGTCTAATTGCTTAATTTTTACTGCATCTGGTGAATAAAATACCACAGCCACATCAGCATATTCAAGAGCACCTTCGTATTCTTTTAAAAACTCTGCATTCAAACTACTGTAGGTATGTAACTCTAAACATGCTATTAATTTACGATCAGGATATTGCTCTTTTACAGCTTTTGTAGTCGCTGCCACTTTACTTGGCGAATGTGCAAAATCTTTATAGGCAACACTTGTATTACTTTCAGCTATTTTTTCTAGACGTTTTGAAGCTCCTTTAAAACTAGCAATCGCCTCATAAAAGGCAGCTTCATCAACACCCATATTTTGACAAATCCATTTGGCTCCAGCCAAATTATTCAAATTGTGAGCACCAAAAACTTCAATAGGCATATCTCCTTCTGGAGTTTCTAATAAAGTTACTCCATTATCAACTTTGTAATTTGGAGTTGAATACGGTAATTTTCGTATCGGGTTTGTTGCTGCTTCCGCTACTCTTTTCACTTCGGTATCATCTTCATTGTATACTAAAATTCCGCCATTAGTAATTTTACTAATGAAAATTTCAAATTGCTCCACATAATTTTCATATGTTGGAAACACATTGATGTGATCCCAAGCAATTCCTGATATTAAAGCAATATTAGGTTGGTACAAATGAAACTTAGGACGCCTATCAATTGGTGAAGACAAATATTCATCACCCTCAAGAACAATAAAATCATTCTCCTCCGTAAGATGCACCATTGTATCAAATCCTTCTAATTGCGCACCTACCATATAATCAACAGCAATATCATGATAATGCATCACGTGCAAAATCATTGAAGTAATGGTTGTTTTACCATGAGAGCCACCAATCACTACTCTCGTTTTATTTTTAGACTGTTCATATAAAAATTCAGGGTACGAGTAAATCTTTAGCCCCAACTCCTGCGCTTTTAATAATTCAGGATTATCAGCCTTAGCATGCATTCCTAAAATTACTGCTTCAATATCTTGGGTTATTTTTTCAGGAAACCAACCCATTTCGACTGGTAAAATTCCTTTTTTATCTAAGCGTGATTTTGATGGCTCAAAAATTGCGTCGTCACTCCCAGTTACTTGATACCCTTTATTCTTTAATGCTAAAGCTAGATTATGCATGGCGCTACCACCGATAGCTATAAAATGAGTTCTCATATATTGTTCTTAAATGTTCAATTTAATTTTTTAATTTGTTCTTGTATTGCATTTGCCCTAGTTGGATCATCCATTTTATTTCGGTATAAATCAGCTAGCATTTTATAACTCTCAATAGAATTATTACTCACCACAATAGCCTTTTTATACATGTTTTCGGCTGATTTATAGCGTTTAAAATATTCCTCAATTCTTCCGCGTGACATGTAACCATCAACCGGTGAAATTGCTAATAGTTCATTAGAATACCGTATTGCTTTAGACTCACTCCCTCCTACAATTCCAGGCAACTGAATATACAGCATTACTAAAGCCCACCTGGCATCAATATGTTTAGGCTCCAGCTCAATTGCTTTTTCAAAGGATTCTTTTATATCATCAATCATCCCTAAAGCTTTGAATTTATTTACTTCTAAAGCATACATACCTGTAGCGCCGCCATATTTATAATGATAATTTGCCTCATTAGGCTTAAGTGTTTTTAACCTTTTGTAGTATCCTATTGCCTCCGGCCAAGATTTACTCGCCCCAGCAATATCACCTAAGTCTTCAATAATTACGAGATTAGTACTATTTGATTTCAACAGCGTTTCAAAGATAGGTTTAGCTTGTTCGTATTTTTTATCGTCAAACAGCCTCTGAGCTCGCTCATAATTAGATTGCGAAAAAAGCATTACTGGAAATAATAAGAATAACAACTGTTTCATTTTTCAAAAATAAGAAATTTATATAAGCATTAGAAAGATAATTCATCAACATTAAAACTAAAAAGTATAATGAAATAGAAAACTTAAGAACACTTTACCATAACACACTCCACTTAATTTAGCCATGTATCATTTTGATAAAAATTAATAGCATTATTAATAAACAAAGTTCTTGCCATATCGCCAATATAAAATAACGAATACCTACCAAATTAGATTTCTTATTAGCACCACAAAATTATATGAAAATATTTTATGCCATTCAAGCCACTGGAAACGGACACATAAGTAGAGCCACACAGTTATACCCTTATCTTTTAAAACACGGAACTGTTGACTTCTTTGTAAGTGGAAACAACGCCACTCTGGACCTTAAATTGCCTATTAAATTTCAAAGCAAAGGTTGCAGTCTCTATTATAGCAAATGTGGCGGACTCGATTATTGGAATATTACTAAAAATATTAGACCGCGCCAAATCTATAAAGATGCTGATGCGCTCCCGTTGAAAGACTATGATATAATTATTAATGACTTTGATGCAATAACGTCATTAGCTTGCAAGATGCAAAACGTACATTCGGTGCAGTTTGGGCACCAAGCAAGTTTTCTTTCTAAAAACACACCAAGACCAGAAAAAAAAAGCCTTATGGGCGAAATGATTTTAAAACATTATGCAAGCGCTCCTAAAAACATTGGATTGCATTTTGAAAAATACGACAGTTTTATTCGTCCACCCATCATTAAAGACCAAATACTTGAAGCAACACCAAAAAACTTAAACCACATTACCGTTTACTTACCTTCCTTCGATCAAGACTGCTTACAAAAAGCCTTCAATAAACTAAATGATGTACAATTTCATTGGTTTCTAAGTGATGTAACCCAAAAACATACTGTAAACAATATCACCTATTATCCCGTAAACCAAAAGCAGTTCAATCAAAGCTTAATAACTTGTGACGGAATCATTACCGGTGGCGGATTTGAAACTCCAGCCGAGGCACTTTACCTTGGTAAAAAAGTACTTTCCATCCCTATTCGCAATCACTATGAACAAGAATGTAATGCTGCAGCACTAAAAAAATTAGGTGTTCCCGTAGTTTATGATGTAGCTAAAGACTTTGACCAAATCATTGCTAACTGGTTGGATTTAAAAATAACGTATCCCAAAATACAAGCCAACAACATTCCCGAAACATTGGATTATTTATTTGATACTTATCGCAGCTAAAAAAATATTTGGGAATGTCCCGCAAAAAAAGCGGGTCGGGCTATGCGCTACAATCTTTTTAGAGGAAAAAACCTCAAAAAAGGATTTCTGCTTCTATCCCTCATTCAAACTAGAATAAAATAGAAAAACCCTCAACTAATAAATACGCATTATAAAACCACATTAATTATCAATTTCATGTTTTTTTATTACATTAGTAAAAAATAAAACATGAAAACACTACCACAATGGTTTGAAGAATACGGAGTAAGTCACAAAAATGTAACCAATAAAAAAATTCATTACATCTGTGTACCGTTGATTTTTTTCTCAGTTGTAGGCCTTTTTATGAGTATTCCAAACCAGCTTTTGACTCCGCTTGCTAACTTACACCCTGTTTTTGCAAATTGGGGTTTTATCGCTTTAGTTTTTGTGTTATTATTTTACTTTAGATTATCCCTTATCATGGGTTTAAAAATGCTGCTTTTTACAACATTGTGCTTGATTGGCAACTATATAATCTCTCAAACAATAAATATACTATGGTTTTCTATGGCCGTATTTGCAATTGGATGGATTGGTCAATTTTATGGCCATAAAATTGAAGGAAAGAAACCATCATTTATAAAAGACTTGCAATTTTTACTCATAGGACCAGCATGGGTAATTGATTCTGTACTTAAAATAGATTAATTATGATAACATAAATTTCACAAAGTTTTAAAACAGCTTATTGTAACAGCATATTTTTTTTTAGTAACTTGTTGATTATTAATCTAAACATAATTAAAATGGGATTACTATCATTTATCAAAGATGCTGGAACAAAATTATTTGGAAAAAAGGAAGACGAAGCACCAGCAGCCGAAAAAGAAACCTTAAAAGCAAGTGCGCTATTAGCACACGTGCAATCTTTAAAATTGCCTTTTAAAAGTTTAAAAATATACCTACAAGCAGAAAAAGTTACTCTTAAAGGAGAAGTAGAAAATCAAATAGATGCTGAGAAAATTGCATTAGCAGTGGGTAATATCGAAGGCGTATCCGAAGTTGACAATCAAATGGAAGTAACTATTAAAGAACCTGAAGCAAGATACCACACGGTAGAAAGTGGCGATTGGTTGTCTAAAATAGCCAAAAAATATTATGGAGATGCGAATAAATACAATGTTATTTTTGAAGCAAACAAGCCCATGCTTACCGACCCTGATAAAATATATCCTGGTCAAGTTTTAAGAATACCCAACTTGTAACTATTAGAACCAGTAAAGTAAACCTATAAAAAAATCCGCTTCAAGTTTCTTGAGCGGATTTTCTAATTTATAATGACTGACTAATTAATCATTCAGCATTTTCCAAAGTTTGTCTTTCAGTTCTGTTAATCCTTGTTGCGTCACAGAAGATATAAACATATAAGGTACGTCTTTGAAAGCAACATCAAGTTCTACTTTCAGTTCTTCTCTTAGCTCGTCATCTAGCATATCAATTTTTGAAATCACTAACAAACGTTCTTTATCAAGCATTTCTGGGTTGTACTTTGTCAACTCATTTACTAGAATATCGTATTCCCCTTTAATATCTGGAGTGTCAACAGGAACTAAAAACAATAGCGTTGAATTTCTTTCAATATGTCTCAAGAAATAATGTCCTAATCCTTTTCCTTCTGCAGCACCTTCAATAATCCCTGGAATATCAGCAATTACAAATGATTGATAATCTCTGTAAGCTACAATTCCTAAATTGGGTTTTAAAGTTGTAAACGGGTAATCAGCAATTTTTGGCTTAGCTGAAGTTAAAACAGATAATAAAGTTGATTTCCCAGCATTAGGAAAACCTACTAATCCTACATCAGCAAGTACTTTAAGCTCTAAAATAACATCACTCTCTGTACCTGGTAAACCTGGCTGAGAATAACGTGGTGTTTGATTGGTTGAACTTCTAAAATGCCAGTTCCCTAATCCACCTTTACCACCTCTTGACAGTACTTGACGTTCTCCATCTTCAGTAATCTCGAATAAGATTTCGCCTGTTTCTTTATCTTTTACAACAGTTCCTAATGGTACTTCGATAAATTTATCATCACCATCAGCACCTGTACTTCGGTCACCACTACCATCTCCACCGTTCCCAGCTTTGACGTGTCTTGCAAATTTAAGGTGAAACAAAGTCCATAGTCCTTTATTTCCAACTAAATATACGTGTCCTCCACGACCACCATCACCACCATCTGGCCCACCTTTTTCAATAAATTTCTCTCTGTGCAAGTGCGTAGATCCCTTTCCTCCTTTTCCTGAAGAAACAAATATTTTTACATAATCTACGAAGTTTCCTTCTGTCATAACTCTTTATTTAATTTGACACGATTCAAAAAAACTGACAACCGCTGATTGCCTTCCTTTTAATTTTAAATCCTCTGTCATTTTTTTATAATCTGTTTAAAGATTCCATCTACCAAAGTTGGCAAACAACAACTCTTAAACAATCTACTATTTTTGCATGAACAATATAAAGTTTCAAGCAGAACTGAATATTGAATTTTTATTTTATTTTCGTAATGATTTCACTATCACTTTATCAATCTTTATTCCGTCCATATCGATTACCTCTAACTGGAATTTATTCCAAATCAGTTTTTCTCCTTGTTTAGGAATATGTGAGAGTTCTGTCATAATTAATCCACTAACGGTAGTTACATCATAATCATTGATTAAATCATCTAACTCAAAATAAGTTAAAAAATCATGCAATGAATAATGTCCGTCAACTAACCAAGTACCGTCTTCTCTTTCTATTAATTGAAAATCGTCTTTATAAAATTCTGAAGCATCACCTACAAGCGCTTCAAGAATATCATTAAGCGTAATAATTCCCTGAAAAATACCATACTCGTCAGAGACGAAAGCATAGTGAATTCCGGTTTTTTTAAATTGCTCTAGAGCTTTATAAGCAGTGGTATACTCCATCATAAATGGTGCATCTGTCATAATACTTTGCAAACTAAAACCTTCATTATCAATGGTTGCAAAGATGTTTTTTAAATTCGCAACTCCTACAATATCATCGTAATTATCATTGTAAACTGGATAAATTGAATGCAATTCTTCGAGCATAAATTTTTTAACGTCAATTTTACTGGAAGTCAATGGTAAAAAAACCACTGATTTACGATGTGTCATCAACGAATTTATTTTTCTATCTCCAATATGAAAAACACGTTCTACAATATCTTGTTCAATTTCTTGTACTTCACCACCTTCAGTACCTTCTTTAATGATGGCTTTGATTTCTTCTTCGGTTACTTTACCATCAGCACTAGGTCTTATTTGCAAAACATTTAATAAGAACTCCGTCGAATTAGTTAGTAACCAAATAAATGGTGCCGTAATTATAGAAACCACTTTCATAGGCATTGCTACTTTTTTAGCAATTGCTTCTGGGTGATTTAATCCAATTCTTTTGGGCAATAACTCTCCTAATACTAAAGAGAAGAATGTCAATATTACCACCACTACTCCTACTGCAATAGTAGGCGCGTAGGGTTTTAAAACCGCAAAAGAACTAACAAATGCTTGCACATCAGTCGTTATTTTATCACCGCTATAAATACCCGTTAAAATACCAATAAGGGTAATTCCTATTTGTACGGCTGACAAAAACTTATTAGGAGCATTAGCTAGTTCTAATGCTATTTGGGCGCTTTTATTGCCTTTTTTTGCTGCAGATTCTAACCTGTTTTTCCTTGCTGAGATCAGTGCGATTTCAGACATGGAGAAAAGTCCGTTTAGTAAAATCAGAAAAAGTATGATTAGTATTTCCATATTTTTTTTAGCCCAGATGGCAGCAAAAAGTGCGACGCTTGTAAAACTTTGTTTTTCTTGATAAAAAAGAGCGACCGGAGGAAGCTCCTTTTTTATTTTAGAAAAGCTGTTTTATAAGCAAGAACTTGTAGCGTACAGCTGGAATTGCTTCTTATAAATTATCTATAACATCACTTAGACGTACTGTAATTTCATCAATAGTTCCTATTCCGTTTACGGCATGAAACTTATTTTGTTCTTTATAGTACCCCATTAAAGGTGCTGTTTTCTCATTGTATTCTTGGTATCTATTACGAATTTTATCTTCGTCTTGATCGTCAATTCTTCCGCTTGTTTTTCCTCTATCAAGTAATCTTGCTACAAGAATTTCATCATCAGCTTCTAAGGCAATTGTAGCCGTGATGATTTCATTTTTAGAAGCTAAAAAAACATCTAAGGCTTTAGCTTGAGAGATCGTTCTAGGAAAACCATCAAATAAAAAACCAGCAGTATTTGGATTTTTTTCTACTTCACTTTGTAACATTTTAATTGTTACTTCATCAGGAACTAGATCTCCTTTGTCCATATAAGTTTGCGCTAACTTCCCTAATTCAGTCGCATTTTTTATGTTGTATCTAAAAATGTCTCCTGTTGAAAGGTGCGTTAATTTGTACTTTTCTTTTAGAAATTCAGCTTGAGTTCCTTTTCCTGCTCCTGGTTTCCCAAATAAAACGATGTTAGTCATAATGTGTGTTGCGTAGTTATTCTTTTAGTTGATATACTTCTGGCAAGTTTCTTCCTAGACCGTCATAGTCTAGACCAAAACCTACTATAAATTTATTTGGAATTTCGATTCCAACATAGTCAATTTTAATATCTTTTTTATAAGCCTCTGGTTTAAAAAACAAAGTTGCTATTTTTAACTCCTTTACATTTTGTTTTTTAAACAACTCTTTTAACTCAACAAGTGTATTTCCTGTATCTACTATGTCTTCAATAATTACTACTGAACGACCTGTTAAATCTTGATTTAGACCTATTAATTGTTTTACCTCATCTGTAGAAGAGGTTCCTTCATAGGAAGCCATTTTTATAAAACTTACCTCGCAAGCACTTTTATACGCTTTCATAAAGTCAGCTACGACCATAAAAGAACCATTTAAGACACCTATAAATACAGGCGTTTCATTTTCAAAATCAGCTACTACTTGAGTGGCCATTTTATCGATTGCAAAGGCTATTTCTTTGGCTGTTATAAACGGAACAAATTGTTTATCGTGAAGTTGAATCATTATTTTTGTGTTTAAAATAATGTGCAAAGATAGGAATTTCTGAGTTGCCAATTCAGATTAAAAACCATAAGAATAGTTTACAATTGAAAATAATAGGTATTTTAGCCCTAGATGAATAGTGAATTTTATAAAAACATAGCCAAAAGCAATGCTTACAGAGCGAGTCGTGACAAAAACACACAGCTAGTTATGACTAATTTGCTTTTATTTCCTGATTTATTAGCAATCGCACTCAATACCGCCGACAAAAACCACTATAAAGCATGCTGGATTATGGAGTTAGTTCTTGAAAAACAACTGCATTTACTCACTGATTATCTTGCATTATTTTGCAATAGTCTCTCTAGCTTTACTAACGAAAGTGCTTTGCGTTCTATTTCAAAAATTTGTTTGTTTTTAAGTCTGCACATTCACCTAACACCATTACAAGAAGAGCAAATCACTGAAAACTGCCTTGACTGGCTCATTCAAGAAAATCGAAAAGTAGCCACAAAAGCCTACGCTATTAGAACTTTATTTGAATTAGGAAAAACTCAAAAATGGATTTACCCAGAATTACAACGCATCCTTAGTGATGACTACCCAAAATATTCTGCTGGATACAAAGCTGTTGCAAGAGAAATATTGAAGAAAATAAAATAGCATTTTTTGATTTGCTACATATAAAGTATCTTTGCCAGTAACAAACAACTACACAATGAATTATTTTTCTTCTGATTTTAAATTAGGAATTTTGGGCGGTGGACAACTAGGCAAAATGCTGTTATCTGACACCCGAAAATTTGACATACAAACCTACGTTTTAGACCCAAGCGATGAAGCACCTGCGAGAATTGCTTGTAATAAATTTTACAAAGGCGACTTAATGCATTTTGACACTGTTTACCAATTTGGAAAAATGGTAGATGTTTTAACTATCGAAATTGAATTAGTAAACCTCGACGCTTTAGAAAAACTAGAAAGTGAAGGTGTCAAAATATATCCTTCACCAAAAACATTAAAAGCCATTCAAAACAAAGGAAAGCAAAAAGATTTCTATGTAGAAAATGGGATACCAACATCAAAACACCTTCGTTTTGTGGATATCGCCGACTTGACGAAAGCATTAGAAAAAGACGAATTAGAATTTCCTTTTGTCTGGAAATGTGCCGAATTTGGTTATGATGGTAATGGGGTAAAAATTGTACGTTCTACTTTAGACCTGATTAACTTACCAGATGTAGAATGTATTGCTGAAGATATGGTGCCTTTTAAAAATGAATTGGCAGTCATTGTTTGTCGCAATCCATCAGGAGAAATTAAGACTTACCCTGTTGTAGAAATGGAATTTCATCCCGAAGCCAACCAAGTGGAATATGTGATTTGCCCTGCGAGAATAGATGATAAAGTAGCTAAAAAAGCAATCGCTATTGCATTGAAAGTTTCAGAAAGCTTTGACCATGTAGGTTTATTAGCCGTAGAAATGTTCCAGACTGAAGATGATGAAATCCTTGTAAACGAAGTAGCTCCTCGCCCACACAATTCAGGCCATTACTCTATAGAAGCGAGTTATACATCACAATTTGAAAATCATTTACGCGCTGTTTTAAACTTACCATTAGGAAACACTGCTAGTAAAGTTGCTGGCGTTATGGTAAACTTAGTAGGAGCCGAAGGATATGAAGGCCAAGTAGTTTATGAAAACATAGAAAAAATCATGGCAATTGATGGTGTAACACCCCATATTTACGGCAAAAGACAAACTCGTGCTTTCAGAAAAATGGGACATGTTACCATAGTAAATGAAAACATGGCTGAAGCGAGACGCATTGCCGAGGAAGTGAAGAAAACAATAAGAGTTATAAGTTTTTAATAGCATTCTATTGTGATAAAACAGCCCTTTTTTTTAATTAACTTTACAGCATACAGCCTTAACTATGAAATTATCAAAATTACATATAGAAGAATATAGACATTTAGAAAATCTATATTTTGATTTCACTTATCCTGCGGATTATAAAGACAAAACGAAAGCGGGAAAACCTTTGGATAAAATTTGTTTTATTGGACAAAGTGCGACAGGAAAGACTGGGTTGCTGGAGTTGATTTATAATTTATCAAATAGTCTTTTAAGTGTTCATGTTGCTAATAATAGATCATTATCTTTACCTATAAAAAGTGACTACAGTTCAGAGTTATATGGTGAAATTCTATTTACAATTAATGATAATATCATAAACCAAAAACACAAAGAGGTTACATACAAAAATCAAAAATATTTTTTTGAAAATTTCAGCGGAACATTAGATTCTTTAGTACCTGAATCAGATAAGAAAAATATATATTATTTTAAATCCAATATTATTTCTGATAAAAACATTGATATTTTCACTAAAAACCCAATTGACTTAAATGAAAAGCACAATGAAGATTTACTTCTGCTTGCTGTTCATTTTCATAGCAAAAATTCATATGGAAACACTTTCAATGACAATGTTGATGAAAAAATTTGGCTATATTTAATAAGTGAAATTTTAGAATATCGGAAAAATTTCACTCAAAAAATGTCTGAATTAATCCACAAAGGGCTATTGTCAAATCCTTCAAAATTAGATAGTGAATATAAAAAATGGCAAAAAGAAAATCCAAATGAATTGGAAGATTTCGCTAAAAAATTCAATCCAATTATAGAAAAACTAAATCTAGAAGTTGATTTAGTGAATACTGAATATTCTATTCCAATAAAAAACAAGAAAACAGACGAAGTTATTCCAATCCAAAATACCAGTACAGGAACAAAAGGGTTATTATTGTCGTTTCTACCTTTGTTTAAACTAGACACCAAAGATTCGATTATCCTTATAGACGAACCAGAACGTTCATTGTATCCTGATATGCAAATGGATTTAATGGATCATTATCAAAATTTGGCTCCCGAAGCACAATTTATCGTTGCTACCCATTCGCCTTTTATAGCCGCTTCGTTTGAACCCGAAGAACGTTTTATTCTTTATTTTGACGAAGAAGGAAAAGTAGCAATTCGTAGTGGAAAATCTCCTATTGGTGATGACCCGAATGATATGCTTAAAAATGATTTTGCTGTTAACTATTACAATAAATACGGAGAAGCTGCTTACAAACAATATTTGAATTTAAAAGAACAAATTACTAAAGAGAACGACCCTAATAAAAAGAAAAAACTTTTATTAGAAACGGTTAAATTAGGTGACACTTATAATTTTTGATAATGAGACGAATAGTTAAAGATGTAAACTCCGAAATTGCCACTCAGAATTTGAAATATAAAGAAGGGGACTCAACTAACAATCGTAAAATTTCTCAGATTCTTTTTGGAGAACAAAAAGGATTTTGTGCCTACACGGAAGAGTATCTTGGCCGTGCTGATGCGCGAGATATTGAGCATTTTAATCCCAAATTAAAAGATACTACTGCTGACTCTAACACCAATTGGTTTTTAGTCAAACACAAATGGAACAGTGAAAAAAGCACAAAATGGGAAAAATTCCAACCTGTACTGTACCCGACAGATAAGGATTTTGAAACCAGAATAATTTACGATAATGGAGACTACCGAGTTAGCGATTCAACTGACCTAGAAGCAGTAAACTTAATAAAACTACTGAAACTTGATGATATTCCTTTAGCAGACGAACGCAAAAGATACATCAAAAGAAAAGCGTTGGAAATAGAGACGTTTGGCGTCTCAAACGAAGATTTCTTCAAGATATTAATTGAAGACAATGTAAATCAAATATCATACCTCCGAGCCATCCAAGAAGAATTCAATATAAATATTTGGGATTTAATCCCCCAACCAAAATAAACATAAAAATGAAAGTAGCCGTAATCATGGGAAGCATCTCTGACATGCCCGTAATGCAAGATGCCATTGATATATTAAAATCATTTAACATTGAAGTAGAAGTTGATATAGTGTCTGCTCACAGAACACCTGAAAAGTTATTTGATTTTAGCCAAAACGCACATCTTCGAGGAATTTCAGTAGTAATTGCCGGTGCTGGTGGTGCAGCGCATTTGCCTGGAATGGTGGCTTCAATGTCTCCCCTTCCTGTAATTGGAGTTCCTGTAAAATCGAGTAATTCTATTGACGGATGGGATTCTGTTTTGTCAATTTTACAAATGCCGGGTGGTGTTCCTGTTGCAACTGTCGCTTTGAACGGTGCCAAAAATGCCGGAATATTAGCCGCTCAAATTATTGGCAGCAGCAACAAAGAAATCCTTGATCGCATCATCGCATATAAACTAGAATTGAAAGAAGCAGTGATTACCGCTTCTGAAAATTTGAAAAAATAAAAATATTTTAAAAATACCTTATCAAGGTTTAAAAACCTGATAGGGTTAAATAAATACAACATGAACATCCTAACACAATATTTCAATACCAAACATAATACGGCGCCTTTTTCGCAGATTAAAAACGAAGATTATTTGCCTGCGATACAAGAAGGAATTGCTTTGGCAAAAGCAGAAATTGATGCCATTGCTAACAATCCAGAAGAACCGACTTTTGAAAACACAATTGTTGCCATGGATTACACCGGAGATATTTTGGATAGAGCGTCAAGTATCTTTTTTAATTTGAACTCGGCAGAGACGAATGACGAAATGCAAAAAATAGCTCAAGAAGCTTCGCCTCTATTATCTGAATTTGGAAATGACATCACGCTAAATCCTGTTTTGTTTGCTCGCGTAAAAGCGGTTTACGATTCAAGAGAATCATTAGACTTGACTACTGAGCAGGCCACTTTATTGGACAAAAAATACAAAGGTTTTTCTCGAAATGGTGCTAATTTGCCCGAAGATAAAAAAGACCAACTACGTGCTATTGACAAAGAATTATCGAAATTAAGCTTACAGTTTGGCGAAAATATTTTGGCAGAGACCAATGCATTCGAAATGCATTTAACCGATGAAAAGGATTTGGCTGGACTACCAGAAGGAACTATCGAAGCCGCGCGTTCTTTGGCGAAAGCCCAAGAAAAAGAGGGCTGGATTTTCACATTAGATCACCCGAGCTACGTTCCGTTTATAACATACGCAGATAATCGTGAATTGCGTAAAAAACTGGCAATTGCCTTTGGTGCCAGAGGTTTTCAGAATAACGAATTTGACAATCAAGAAATTGTTTTGAAGATTGCTAAACTTCGTTTTGATAGAGCACAATTATTAGGCTACGCGACCCATGCTCATTTTGTATTGGAAGAACGTATGGCGCAAACTCCAGAAAAAGTACTTTCGTTCTCGAATGATATGCTAGCAAAAGCCAAACCGGCAGCTTTGAAAGAATTTGAAGAGTTGTCGGCTTTCGCCAAAAAACTAGACGGAATCGAGCAACTAGAAAAATGGGACGGTGGTTATTATGCTGAAAAATTAAAACAACAACTTTTCAATTTGGATGACGAAAAATTGAAGCCTTATTTCCAGTTAGAGAAAGTATTGAAAGGCGCTTTTACAATCGCTGATAAATTATACGGTTTAACTTTTACCGAAGTATTTGACATTGACAAATACCATCCTGAGGTAATGACTTACGAAGTTACCGATGAGAAAAAAGATTTAGTTGCCATTTTCTACGCTGATTTTTTCCCTAGAAAAGGAAAACGTAACGGCGCATGGATGACTTCATTCAAATCACAATATGTAAAAAACGGAATCAACGAAAGACCGCATGTGTCTAACGTTTGTAATTTTACAAAACCAACAGAAACAAAACCATCGTTATTGACATTTAATGAAGTGACAACATTATTTCATGAATTTGGACACGGATTACACGGAATGTTAGCCAACACCATTTACCCAAGTTTATCAGGAACATCCGTATTTTGGGATTTTGTAGAGTTGCCTAGTCAGGTGATGGAAAACTGGTGTTACGAGCCTGAAGCTCTGGCTTTGTTCGCAACGCACTACCAAACGGGTGAAGTTATTCCGCAAGAATATGTAGAAAAGATCAAAGAAAGCGCGAGTTTCCACGAAGGATTAGCAACGATGCGACAATTGAGTTTTGTCCTTTTAGACATGGGATGGCACGGACAAGACCCTACGGGAATCACGTCTGTAAAAGCATTCGAAAAAGAGCAATTTGAATCTACTAGATTATACCCAGAGGTTGCCGAAAACGCTATGAGTACGGCTTTCTCACATATTTTTCAAGGTGGTTATTCATCAGGATATTATAGCTATAAATGGGCAGAAGTATTAGATGCTGATGCTTTTGAATTTTTCCAAGAAAAAGGAATTTTCAATAGAGAAGTCGCTACCAAATTCAAAGAAAATGTTCTCTCAAAAGGAGGAACAGAACCACCAATGGAATTGTACAAACGCTTTAGAGGACAAGAACCGAAGCCTGATGCTTTATTGAAAAGAGCGGGGTTGTTGTAAAAAAATATATTCAAATGACTATCACAACTTTTTTAAAAGAACATAATTCAAAAATAAAAACGGCTAAAAAACTAAACGTTAGAGATTTAGATCGATTAAATGATTTTGAAACTGTTGCTTATGTCGATGATGCAAAAGAAAGTTACGATGTGAAAGTTGTGATTAACAGTCGCAAAAATATTGTAGATACAATTTGCGACTGCGAAGAAGGTGGCGTTTGCAAACATATTGTTGCGCTTGTTTTGCATCTTTCAGAAAATAAAACTGAAAAAGCAGTTTTGAAACCCCGAAGCAAAAAGCAAACAGAAACTGATACTATATTAAACGCTTTAGACAACGACAACTTACGAATTTGGATTTCAGAAATATTGAATACGAATAAAGAATTAGCTTTTTTATTTAAAAATCAATTTGGGACCAAACAAGTAGTTTTTAATTCAGATTATATAAAAAAAACCGTCAAGGCAAGTTTGCAATCTGTCATTGGAAAGCGTCGAACTATTGAAACCAATGAAGTGAAAAAATTTGTTGATGCCTTAACGATATCTACAAAAGAGGTACTAGAACAGCTTTTTTTTGGGCCAATAACCAAAGAAAAATACTCCTTAATTAAAATCCTAATAGATGAATTAGCAAATATCAATGCAAACTATTACATCAGTAGTATTAAAATCACTCGTTTTATAGAAAACATTTATGACACCTTGATTAAAAGTCTCTTCACGATAAAAGATATTGACGTTTGGAAAGAAAGTGTTCAGTTATACTTTTCATATATTTTTGAAAAACAATTTTTGTTATTTGAATTGCATCAATGTGAAAAAATTTATGAATTTTCTAAAACCAATGAAAATCAACAAAAAGCTATAGTTCAAATTGTAGCACATAATTTTGAATTAATTCTCGAAAAATCAAAAATTAGCCCTTTAAATTTGATCCAGGAACTAGAATCCTTTATTTTCAAAATCTTCACTGAGAATGGCTTATTCGAAAAATATGCATCAAAATTCAAACCTCGATTGTATCAAAACGAATACAACATTAATTTGCTCAATGCACTAATGGAAATTGAGCACTTTGATAGCGTTGAAGTTTATTGTAACGAAATCATAGAACGAAATTATCAAGAAAAATATAATGTTCCTTATTTACAATTTTTAATCACCATACATAAAGCCAATAACGACAATAAAAAATTAGCCCAATTGTATAGTGTTTATGGCAAGTTTATCTATGACATTGAAGTCTATTTGTTTATTAAAGAGAATTTACCTTTAGCCGACTTTAAAAAATATAGAATGTCAGTTTTTATTCATGCACGCAACAGTTATCAATCTGGAGATTTGAAAGCTTTTGATTTTTATTTTGAAATTAAAAAATTAGACGGCAAAGAAGAAGATTTATTTGAAATGCTTCAAAATAGCGCAAATTTATCATTCGTAAATAAATACAAAGAAATAGCAATCGAGATAAAAGAGAGTAAATTTTTCACGCTGCTTTTTAGATTTGGTTATGAATATAGAACTAATTTTGAAGATATAGAAAGTATCGCAAATTACATTTTCAATAAAATTGAAAAATCGACAATACAATTCTATTTAAAACAAAATTCTACTTATAGCTATACTCGTTTTTATAAAAAAATATTGGAACTAGTGAATTGAAATATAATTTTTAAACGCGGCACCGAATTGCCAATGGAATTATACAAACGATTTACAGGACAAGAACCTCAGCCTGATGCTTTGTTAAGAAGAGCGTGATTGTTGTAAAAAAAAATAAATTCAAACGTAGAACCCTTTCAGAATTTACAACTCAGAAAGGGTTCTTTTTTTTTATAAAATAAGTTTCGATAAAAACAGACTTATCTCTATATTTGAAAAAAACAGGACGTAGATAAATGGATATTAAAACTATAAAAAAATACATCAAATTACATAGCAATCCCAATTCAAGAAGCAATTCACATTATGTATATCCCATACTTTTAGAGCATTCTACTACTGCTTTTCAGTTTGAGTGCGAAGGTCAATACGGAGAATATGTGATCAATGTAAAACTAAATGATGCAATAGAAACTTCTTGTTCTTGTCCTTATAAAAAATCATATTCCGGTATTTGCAAACACGTTATCGCATCCTTAAAAATAATTATCGAAGATTATAGTGACGAAATAGAAAACCCTGTTTTAAAAAACAAAGAATACACTAGGTTTGAAGATTTAGGAGATGAAAAAACAACTAAACGAAAAATAAACGAAATTCAGTTAATTGATGGTGTAATTAGCTCCTTGATAATTAAAAATTGGACCGTAGCTCCCAAACACCGTGGATTTTACTATAATGATCTAAAAATAAAAAAGGCTTCCCAAACCGAAGTAACCACAAAATCATCAGGCTGGGATACTTGTGAACAAGTATTTAAATACAATCCCGAAACAGAAATTTTAGAATTTGAATGCTCCTGTTCTAAAACAAAAAAGGTGTGTGAACATATTGGCACTTCTTTGGCAGAAATAGTAGGTGTTTTTGGCCATGATTTATTTTCTAAAAAGTACTTCGATACAAAAATACAGGAAGCAATTGCCGCTTATGACTTTACATTAGAAGACGATTATCATAGTATTTTTAACTTTAGTCTTACTCCCAAAGGATTTCAGGCAAAGCCAAAAATTAAAAATATGATTACCGATTCTCGGGATTTTTCAAGAATATTCAAAGACGAGAATGATGATGCTACCGTGTATTTACCCAATACAAAAACCAACGACAATGAATTTGGACTAGGGGTTTATTTTGAATTTCAACGAAAAACGTTTGAAGGAGTATCCCTTTTTCAGGCCAAATACAATAAAAACAGAACCGACTTTTCTTCTTCAATCACGCTTATAAATACCTATAATTTTGAAGATGCTTTGACTATTTATTCTTCAAACGAAGAGCAGTTCTTACTTACAAAATCGATTCAAATTAACAAATCCTTATCCAAATATAAATCCTCGAAAGATATTGGATTTCTAAAAAAAGCCATCGATTCCAATCAAGAATTCCTTCAAGTTGTACAAAAAAAGTTAAGTTATACGTATGATAATGCTAAAAGTCTTGTTCGGAAAAATCTAGTTCCTTGCATTTTTGAAGATAAAACAATCAAACTATTTTTTACGCTAACCGAAACCAACTATTTCTATACGCTAAAAGCAAAAATTTCATTGGATGACAAAAACTATAATTTAAACGCTTCGGCAATACAAATTTCACATTTATATATCTTTATAGATAACGTTATTATCCCAATAAAAGACACACGCTTGTCTCTCTATCTCAATCATTACAGCAGTCTAGCTGAGATTAATTATCTTAAAAAAGACACTCCTGACTTTTTTGAAAAAATACTATATCCATTATCTAAAAAATTTGAAGTACAAACTACCATTTTCAAAAAATCAAAAGAGAAAACCACTGACGATGATTTAGAAAAGCAAGTTTATTTGACCGATCATATTGGAGAATTTATCACTTTTAAACTAGCCGTAAAATATCCCAATCAGTTAGTAGAGGTGCAGTCTTCTGAAATGCTTTTCGATAAAGAAACCAATCGATATCAAGAACGAAATCAATCTTTTGAAGATAATTTTATAGAAGAATTCAAGCAATTGCACCCCACATTTGAAACGCAAGAAGATTTTTTTTACCTCACACCCGATGAACTTTTCGAAAACTATTGGATGTTGCATTCTATCGAAAGGATGAAACAATTAGGAATAACCGTTTTTGGGGCAAATGACTTAAAATCCTTCAAATTCAATTTGAATAAGGCAGTTATTCGAGTGAATTTAAAATCGGATATTGATTGGTTTGACATTGAAATTGACATTAGTTTTGGCAATCAAAAAGTAAATATCAAGGAATTGCAAAAAGCTTTTTTAAAGAAAGCGAACTATGTTACCTTAGGCGATGGCACACTCGGAATTCTTCCTGAAGAATGGATGAAAAAGTTTGCCAACTACTTTAAAACGGGAGAAGTAAAGAAAAATGGGATTCAGATCTCGAATTATCAATTCGGAATTATTGATGAATTGTATGAAGAATTAGAAAACAAACCCACTTTTTTAGAAGAGCTTTACAACAAAAAACTTCGCTTGCAAAACATCTCAGAAATAGAACCGATTGCTATTCCAAAAGGGATCAAAGCTAAACTAAGAGATTATCAACATCACGGACTGAATTGGTTGGCTTTTTTAGACAAAAATCAATTAGGCGGTTGTTTGGCAGATGATATGGGATTGGGGAAAACATTGCAAACTATTGCGTTTTTACAACATTTAAAAATAACGAATCCTAAGAATCAACCATCGCTCATTATTGCGCCAACTTCTTTAATTTTTAACTGGAAAAACGAAATTGAAAAGTTTTGTCCGACGCTAAAACTATTGACATTTACAGGTTCAAATCGATTAGAAAACAAGGATAATTTCAATAAATACGATTTAATTATTTCTACTTATGGCTCGTTGTTGAATGACATTGAATTTCTGAAAGATTTTAAATTTCACTATGTAGTATTAGACGAAAGTCAAGCGATAAAAAACCCCAATTCAAAACGTTACAAGGCGGTACGTTTATTGAATTCTTACAATAAAATCGCCCTTACAGGTACGCCTATTGAGAACAACACCTTTGATTTATACGCGCAACTCAATTTCTTAAACCCTGGATTATTGGGTAATATGTCCCACTTCAAAACCAATTTTTCTGATGCAATAGACAAAGAGAAAGATGTAGATGCTTCCTTACTTTTAGGTAAAATTATCGCCCCTTTTATGCTAAGAAGAACCAAAGAACAGGTCGCTACCGAATTGCCCGAAAAAACCGAAAGCATTATTTTTTGCGAAATGGAAAAAGAACAACGCAAAGTGTACGATACCTTCAAAAATAAATATAGAGATTATTTGCTTAATAAAATTGATGAAAACGGTGTAGAAAAATCGCAAATGTACATCTTGGATGGATTGACTAAATTGAGACAAATTTGCAATTCGACCGCACTGATTCCGACTGAAGAAGATTTTGGAAATTATTCTGTAAAACTCGAATCTTTAATCGAAAACATCAAAGAAAAAACGGGGAATCACAAAATTTTGGTTTTTTCACAATTTGTAAAAATGCTTCAAATTGTAAAAACTCGTTTGGAAGAAGAACATATTACTTTTGAATATTTGGATGGACAAACTACCAACAGACAAGATCGAGTTGAGAATTTTCAGAATAATGCTGCTGTTCGTGTGTTCATAATTAGTTTGAAAGCGGGTGGAACTGGACTTAATTTGACCGAAGCCGATTATGTTTTTATCATCGACCCGTGGTGGAATCCTGCTGTAGAAAATCAAGCCATCGACCGTTGTTACCGCATTGGACAAACCAAAAAAGTAATGGCCTACCGCATGATTTGCAAAGATACGATTGAAGAAAAAATAGTCTCCTTGCAACAAAAGAAAAAAAATGTAGCTTCGAGTATTATATCAATAGACGACGAGAAAAAATCATTTGATATAAATGAGGTGAAGGAATTGTTTAAATAGGTCATATTTAAGATCAAAATCAATGCCTTTCAAAACACAGTACAGCAATTACAAACGTTTTAGCCAACAAGAACAAAAACTAGATGCTTTGTTAAAAAAACGGGATTGGTAATAATTTAAAGCTTTATTCTATATATAAGTTGTGAATTCCGTTTAATGTCGTGTTTTGTATTTGCTTTAAATGGTGTAAGTTGTTTTTTTACAATTGTTTGTTAGAAAGTTTTTGCATTTAACTTTACGACATTTAAACTTTTGACTTACTTAGTTATTATATATCATCATAATTTTAATACTAAAAAAAAATATAAAATTTTTATTTATCTCTTGTTGGTTTGATTATGTTTCTTCTAGTAAATTAAGATGAAAAATCTCAATCTAAAAAAGTACTTATTTTGAATATTATTTTAACTTTTCTAAACCTCTAAAACCAATTATGGATATATATTAGTCTTTAAAAGAATAAACCAAACTATTTTATAACCTTAATTGGTATAATATGAAATATTTATTAGATTGATACAATTTAATTTTCTTATTTTAACATTTTAAGTTTGAGTGAGGATTAATTTACAACTATTTCTTTAAGCCCATTTGATTGTATAAAGCTCTGAGATATTTTTACTTCTTGTCTCTGTACCACCATTTTTTACTGTATTTGATGTCATCATTCTATTTATGCTTGGCATAGCTGCAGACGGTCCTGCTGGAATTTGTCCAGTAAGATCAAATTGCAATTCATGATCATGTTCTTTAAATTGATCGAGTTCTACAGTTCCAACATTATCTCCAGAAACTTTACCCTGTCCAAGAGGTGTTCGCTTAGTTGCATCTGTATCTATTTTTGCTTTATTATCCCAAGCACGACTAAAATAACCTCTCATATCTGGAAGTAGGGAATAACCATTAGTTCCTTTACCAAATTTTCCATTAAGAAAAGAATTTAATCGGGTATATGTCATTGGTAATTCTGCACTAGCGTTACATAGTGACAACTCCATGGCTGGTGGAACATCGGTAGACATATATTGCTTTCTTTCTCCAATAGTTCCTTCAACAATACAAGGTAAGTTTTCAAGAGCTACACTCCCTAAATTTGCAAATATCTTTCTTATGTAGATTACAGCATCAGTCGAACTAGATTGAATACTTATCACTAACGTACTTGCATTAGAAGCAACATCAAGAACTATATTTATTTCTTTGTGTTCTTTAGATTTAAAAAAAGCAGAAACACTACTAGTATTCATTCCATCATAAATCGAAAAAGTAATTTCGCAATCTAGACTTCCAACATTTGCAATAATAGCACAGGCACTAACTTTTTTACTACAAATCAAATCCTTCCATCTTGGAAATTCATTTATTGTTTGTTTAAAAGTCATTACATCTGTACTTCTACTCTTTATTATAATACAAGAATTTGATTCTGGATCGAAACCAATTTTAGCATTTGCTCCATTATCCTCGTAAACCCAGCCGTCAGGATGTTTATAATCAATATTATTGCCATCTATAATTTTGTTACTGTAATTTATAAAATTATAATTATATACTAAATTTCTTTGAAGCATAGCATATAAAAAATCATCATTATTAAAAAAACTTGAATTCATATTTTTAAAAATTTAGTTATTTAGTTTAAGAAGAAAACCTAAAGGCATTAATTGTACTATCAAACAAAACACTTGTTGCTTCTTTTAAATCAATTAAATCAATTTCTAAATAATTACCTATAATTAATGATGAGTTTGAAGGTTTATTAATTTTCCTCATATATTCCATTTTAACAGGAGTTAGCATATCGTTAGGAAGGATCATATTAGAAGAAATACCTTTAGCAACAAAAACCCAAACAAGTTGAGGCAAATCAAAATAAATAGTTTGGTTTTGAGGAACTGAACCAATACTAATTGTTCGAGATTCTTCTTGATTAACAGCATTTATTTTTTGCGTTATACCTGATGTCAAATTTTTGGTATTTGCTGATTCATTTGAAAGCCCACAAACATGTTTAGAAAAGGCTTGACGATCATAACTATAACTTATTCCATCAAACTTATAAACATTTCCATAATTTATAGGTTGTTGATTATTAAAATCAATAATTTCAAATCGTGAAATATCTTGTGCTGTTGCATTTAAAAAAAAGTCATCAAAAAATTCTACTTCATTAGAGTCTCCAAACGGAGAAAAAGATAAACAAGTAATGGAAAATTCATCTTCTTTACATGGAAAAACGAGAATAATATTCTCATCATTATCCAGAAGAAACCGTCTTCCTTTAGCATCTATGTTAATATTTAATTTTACACCCATCTTTATTTATGTAAAGCCACTTTAACATTATCTATCAAAGTGGCTTTTCTTATTTAGTTTAATAATTGACTTAATGAAGCTCCAGAAGTGATTGCCGTTACTGGTAAACCACCTGCAGCACTTGTTATACCATAAGTGCTAGGTATCATTTCTAAATTATAGTTAATATTTGAAGCATTAAACATAAATGTGCATCCTGGTGAAGCAGCATTGCCTATAACAGCTCCTGATACAATATTTGTTTGAGCAGCAAATAAAACCACTTTTTCATTAGGTTCCATACTTACTGTTCCTTGTGGAGTACTAGTAAAGGCACAAAATGGAGCATAGTCACCATTTACTTTAGCTGCTAAACCAACAGTTACATCAGTTGTTCCTGAAGGACGATTATTCAATATAGAAATTGTTCCCGGTTTTGCGCTTCCTATTGTAGAAAACGTACCATCTGAATTAAATTGAATAGCTGTTCCTAAAGGTAGTTCAATAGATAAAACCTCCATTTTAATAGTAGTATTAGCACCAATTACTGCTTTATTAAAAACATATACTTTATAAAGTGGTTCGTAGTCAATTTCAACACTTCCAAACATTTCTATATATGGCACAGCAAACCAAGTAGGTAATCCCGAAGAAATTTGGTTTGGTCCAGAGGCTCCTTTATATCCAAACAATTTATACTTATTAGTTTGTAAATACTTTAAAATTGTTCTTTGACTTGCATCAGTAAAGTCAAAATCCATTGTAAAAATAGTTGCAGAAGCATCAAACAAAGATGATCTTACAAGTTCTTGTGTTAAATTTCCATTTTTAGTTGACATAGTTTCTAATATTTAATTAATTTATCCCTACTCATAAGCTTTTCAGGTTCCGCCTCGAATTATTTTCTGAAAACGAACAGTTGTTAATAGTTATAAAAATGATCAACATTTTTATTTTACCTCGAGTTTATCGTATAATCTTATCAATCAAAATGTACTTTTAGTTTTTGATTGAGATAAAAATCTCACTACACTGTTGAATTAAATTATATTTTGAATACTCTTGGTTTTATCATGTTCCGGATCTGCAGTATTAGTTCATGATTTCTAGAATATATTTTTACAAATGATTAATAGGTAAAATTTCCATTCTATGTTAAACTAGCGTAATTTCCGCTCACTTGATTTGCGCATGCGGACCAGTATAATTTCAATTTTTCACCAGGAAGCAGTTTTTTAACAGCTTCTTTGATTTTATCGTTAGTTAAAATTAATTCTGATAACAAAATATCTTTATCAACAGTAACGACGTTCTTCTTGTCTCCAATAGTTTTCTTTCCCCAATCCGAAAGCGTCCCTAGATTATACAGTTTAAGATCAGGTGCAAGATCACCTCCTTTATATACTGCCATTGGAGGATCGACAACTTCAGTACCACCTGTAGCATGATGCAATACTATTTTTGCAATTTGATCTTGATGAATCATTGCTGCTGCTACATCGGTTTTTAAAGTGTATCCAATAGGCGGCAAAAGGTAAAGATCAATATTATTAGGAAGTTTTTTGTTTTTAGCTCCTCCTTCGTAACTTCCATGTCCGAGAAGAACAATGTCTTTGTTTGTAATTTGTACACTCATGATTTTTGTTTTTAAATAATTAATTTTTAAACTTTTGTAATCTAATTTTTTATAGTCTTTAACATCAATTATGGTTTTCCATACGTCTATTTCTAACCTTAAAATACAACATGAATACATTCTAAAACTAAATAAATGATCTTGACTTTTACATTGCTTTAGGTATCTATCAGAATCATACTTTTTGCAACTTTCAAAATCATTGAATTCTCTATTAAAGAAATCAACTGTACGAAAATAGGTATAGTCGAAAAGCACTTATTTTTATCCGTGTTTAATTTGAATTTCGAAACTCACAATTAGGACATTTCTAAGAAACCTTTAATTTGACTTCTTTTTTTATCGAAAAAAATTGTACTAATTATTAATTTGTTGAAACTTAAAAAATTAAATATGTTTTTTATTTCTTCTACAAAACTACTAATCAACAAGTACTTAATTTCAAAAAATGGAATGAGGAAAGTATTTTTACCCTTAAAAGCCGTTAAGAGCAGCATAAAAAAAACTTTAAAAAATTAATCATGTCTTTTTTAAAAGTATTCTAAATATGATTAAATGCATGACAAAAAAACGGAACATATTGTTGTTGTTTTTTAAAATTAATTAAATCCTATTAAAAGAAATTTCGACAGAAAATCTAGTCCTTATTTGAATACGCTTACTATTTTTCTACCATGTTTTTTTTATTCTTTTCATCTAAATAATCTCCAAATTTATAACACCATACAAAAGCAATAATTCTTAGTACTAATTTTTTTGATTAAAAACTTTCATTTATTTTTGAAAGTTTGAAAAGATTTGTATACATTTGTACTATGGAATTTAAAGACGCAAAAAACAAATTCGTTCAAACCTGGGGAGCACTAGGATCGCAATGGGGAATTAATAAAACCATGGCGCAAATTCACGCTCTTTTGATGGTTTCAGCAGAACCGGTTTCGATGGAAAATGTGATGGAAGAATTGCAAATTTCCCGTGGGAATGCTAGTATGAACTTACGCGCTTTGATGGATTGGGGAATTGTTTACAAAGAATACAAAGCCGGAGAACGTAGAGAGTTTTTTACCGCCGAAAAAGACTTAGACGAATTAGCAGTAAAAATTGCAAGAGAACGCAGTAAAAGAGAAATCAAACCTGCACTAAAAGTTTTAAAAGAAGTATCGTCGATTAGTGCGAATCAAACAGCAGAAGAAAAACACTTTGTAGAACAAACTACCAAATTGTACGATTTCGTTTTGAAAGCCGATAATGTTTTAGACAAAATCACAGAATACAAAGACAATTGGTTGACTAAGCTAGTTGTGAAGTTTATGAAATAAGAATAAAAAAATTTAACCAAAACTTTCATTCTTTTCTGAAAGTTTAAAAATATTTAAAGTTATGAATTTTCTAAAAGTATTAAATACAGTTGCGATTATGATTCCGTTACTCTTTGTTATTGTTGGTTTATTTATTACTGACCTACTTGCGCTAGCAATGATTTCAACAATATTAACAGGTATCATTCAATTAATTATAGGAATTTCTTATTTCATGAAATTCCCTAAAAACAATGATATTAAAATCTATTTCGTTTTTGTTGTCTTATTTTTCATTTGCATAAGTTTCAATTTAACTTCAGGTTGGATTTGGATCTTACCTCCAGCCCTTTGCTCTTATTTATCGATATTAATTTATTCACCAAAAGAATAAAATCTTAAGCCATGAAAAATTACAAACTTTACCACACCATAAATCAAATTCTATATTTCACCACCTTATTTTTATACTTTACTGTATATTTAGGCATGCTTTTTCAAATGGTATTAGGTACCGCACAGATCGTGATTGGAGTATTGTTAACTATTTCTATTAAAAAGATGAATAAATCCACTAAAAAAAGAATTCTAATTTACTGGACTCTAGTATTTATTTCAGCAATATTAATCGGTTCCAATTATTATCATGGAACGGATATAGGCAACTTATTTACCATATTTATTATACCAATGCTTATAGCTACTTATTTCTATTATGTAACAGCAAATATTGACAACAACTCTTTCTTAAAAGCAAATTGGACCAATTTAGCCTTAATCAACTATGAAGTTGATGCTAAATTACTTGAACACTATATTCCAAAAGGAACTGAAATCGAACTATATAATGGCAAATGCTATGTGAGCTTAGTCGGATTTATGTTTGAAAATGTCAAAATATTAGGATTCAAAATTCCGTTTCATGTGAATTTTGAAGAAGTAAATTTACGATTCTATGTAAAGAGATTTGAAGATGGAAAATGGAAACGCGGTGTTGTTTTTATAAAAGAAATTGTTCCCAAACCTGCTTTAACTTTTGTTGCAAACACAGTCTACAAAGAGCATTACCAAACGCTACCGATGAAACATTCTGTAACTCAAAATAATGAATCAAACAATTATGAGTACCAATGGAAAACAAACGGAAAATGGAATTCTATGCTAATCGAAACAGAAAAAAAAGCATTGGATATTGCAATTGATTCAGAAGCGGAGTTCATCACAGAGCATTATTTTGGATATACTAAAATAACCGATAACAAGACTTTTGAATACGAAGTAAAACACCCTAGATGGAAGCAACTAAAAGTCAAAAAACATAAAATTGACGTTGATTTTAATGCGACTTATGGCAATGAATTTGACTTTTTGAAAAATAGTATCCCAACATCGGTCTTATTCGCAAAAGGTTCTGAGATTAGTGTTGAAAATAAAAGAGAAATAAAATGAAAACTTTAGACAACCACACCCTTCTTTACGATGAAGAATGCCCAATGTGCAACATGTACACCTCAACATTCATCAAAGCAAATATGTTAGATAATCAAGGTAGAAAACCATTTGTAAATATAACAACCGAAGAAGAAAACTACATTGATTTAGAAAGAGCCAAAAACGAAATCGCTTTAGTCGATAAAGTAAACCAAAAAGTATATTACGGAATTGACAGTTTACTCAAAGTAATTGGGAATTCTTTTCCTTGGATGGAGAAAATAGGTAATTGGAAACCCATAAATTACTTTTTGAAAAAGTTATACAAATTCATCTCTTACAACCGAAAAGTAATTGTTCCTAGCAAAACTAAGGCCGAACACAAGATAAATTGCATTCCAGATTTCAATACAAAATACCGTTTATTCTATATTGCATTTGCTACTTTATTTACAGCATTAGTTTTATTTCAATATGCAGAATTGATTGTATTTTTACCAAAAGGGACTTTCGTAAGAGAACTACTTTTAGCAGTGGGACAAATAGGTTTTCAAGCGATTTTTACACAAAAATTAGACAAACAGAAACAACTTAACTACATAGGCAATTTAGTCACTGTTTCCATAATAGGAAGTTTGCTTTTGTTACCGATATTAATCTTAAACAGTTATTTTGATCTAAATGATTATTTTATTTTAGGTTGGTTTGGATTAACCGTGAATTTTATGATTTACGAACATTATAGAAGAATTAGCCTACTCGAATTACCTAAATATTTAACCCTAACATGGATTTTGTATCGAATAATCGCATTGGTCATCATCTTAAAATTATAACATCATGAAAAAACTAATCATTGCAGCAGGAACAGGGTTTTTGGGTCAAGTTCTAGTCAAACATTTCGAAAATAAATTTGATGAAATTATCATTCTTACACGTGGTCAAAACAGTATAAACGGTAAAGTTAAATTGGTCAATTGGGATGCCAAAACATTGACAGGTTGGGAAACAGAATTAGAAAACGCCACTGTTTTAATTAATCTCGCAGGTAAATCGGTGGATTGTCGCTATACCGAAAAGAACAAAAAAGAAATATTACTTTCTCGTATACAAAGCACCAAAGTGCTTAACCAAGCCGTACTCGCTTGTACAAATCCGCCAAGACATTGGCTGAACTCATCAACCTCAACTATTTATCGTTTTTCATTAGACAAACAAATGAGTGAAGCAAATGGAGAAATTGGGAATGATTTTTCGATGAATGTAGCGCAATCTTGGGAGAAAGCTTTTTTTAAGACCACTACCCCTAAAACATTAAAAACAGCTTTGCGTACTTCTATCGTTTTGGGTAAAAATGGTGGTGCTTTTATTCCCTTAAAACGATTAACACGATTAGGATTGGGAGGTAAACAAGGAAAAGGAAACCAATTCATTAGTTGGATTCATGCTGAAGATTTTGCTAGAGCCATTGATTTTATTATCGAAAGTCAAATGACGGGCGTTATCAACATCGTTTCACCTCAACCTATTTCTAATAACGATTTCATGGAGAAATTACGAAAACAATTGAACGTTTTTATCGGAATACCAACGCCCGAGTTCCTATTAAAAATTGGAGCAAAAATCATTGGAACAGAAACCGAATTGGTATTGAAGAGTAGAAATGTGATTCCGAAACGACTATTAGAAAATGGTTTTAATTTTAAATTTAAAACGTTAGATGCAGCAATAAGAAACATAATAAAATGACAACAATACAATTATCAACAGTTATAAAGGCACCTATTCAAATTGTTTTTGACTATTCTAGAAACATTGACACCCACCAACAATCAGCAAATAAGACTAGTGAAGTAGCGATAGCAGGCAAGACAAAAGGGTTAATAAATAAAGGCGAAACCGTGACGTGGCGAGGAAAACACTTTGGCCTCTACTTACAACATCAAAGTATTATTTCACAGATGGAATTGTATACTTATTTTGTAGACGAACAGTTAAAGGGACATTTTAAAAGTTTTAAACACCAACATTTTTTTGAAGAGAAAAATGGAGTAACCATTATGAAAGATGTAATGGAATATGCAACACCTTTTGGTATTTTGGGGACGTGCTTTGATTTACTTTTTCTAAAAAAACACCTTAATAATTTCCTTATACAAAGAAACAATTATTTAAAACTACAATCTGAACAAAAATCGCTACAAACAAGTCATTTTAAACTCATTTAATTTTTCTAATTGAAAATTTTCGTATTCTATTACAACTTCAAAACCCTCAGGATAATTCGCTGTTATAATACTCACATGGGCTGATCTTAATTGAGACAATGGTAAAGGCATTATGAATTTTTCATCAAAATCATAATCATGCATTTGCCCCGTAATAAACCCAGACCATGCTTGCAGTTTGTACTGCAAGCCATCAGCATCAAAATCTCTTTTAAAAGCATACCCATAAGTACTTCCCATTACGCAACCCTTAGCGCTTAAAATTAACACCTGATTCATTACATCATAGGTTGCTTTTATTTCATCTGAAGGTATTGTTCTTAAAAATCCCATAACAAATAGTGCCATAATTAATACATTTATTACCCAAAATCATACATAAAAGTCTAATCCTTTTTTCAACAAATAAAAATCTCATTGTCCTGCATTAATTCTTAATTGAACCCGTAGGGACAATCAAACTCTATTTAAACAATTATGAGCAACCCGAAAAAACTTTCTTTAATCTTTATATAAAACTACCTTTTCAAATCATTGTATTTCTAAAAAATGGAATGAAAACATATATTTAAGGTATAAAATTGGTAAATAGGCGAATAAAAAAACCTTTGAAGTTTTAATTCAAAGGTTTTTTATGTTTCTAAAAAAAAAAAATGGATAACTACTTTAAAACACGTGTTTTTTTAATAATATCCTTATATTTTTCACTTAAGGTCGCTTTATGACCATTCATTAATACAATTAGATTATCTGAGGGTATAATTTCAATAATTTTATCATTGTTTACTATAAAATTACGGTGGGTTCTAGAGAATTTGGTATTGTCTAGTAACTCTAGAATTTTAGTTAATGAAATCAAAATGACAAATTTTTCTTTTTCAGTAATAATATTACAGTATTTCTCTTCAACTTCTATGTATATAATCTCTTGAATATGAACTTTCTTCAATGATTTACCTTTTTTAATAAAGAGATATTCCTCTGTGATTACAGTATCCTCATCATCTCCTAAAAAAGCATCTTTTTGAAAATAAAATTTTTCAATAGCTAAGTCAATCGCATATAAAATCTCTAATTCATTAAATGGCTTCATCAAATAACTAAATGGCTTAGTTAATTTTGCTCTTTCAAAAATTTGCCTGTCAGTACAACTAGTCAAGAAAACAAAAGGCTTCGCGCCATTAGGGACTATATTAATTGTTTCTGCAAATGCAATTCCGTCAGGAGAACCATTTAAAAAAATATCAACGATTACAATATCAACCTTATTATTATAAAACAAATCTAAGGCGTCCTTATGATTTGTTGCTAATCCTACTATTTTAAAGCTATTAGACTCTAATAGTTTTATTAAAGAATCACTTTCAGATGGGGTATCCTCAATAATTAATACTCTAATATTATCCATTTGGGTTTGTTTTAGGTAAAGATACAATGATTTTTGTACCTTTTCCTATTTCACTTTGTATATCTAATTTCCCAATATTTTTTTTAATCATTGATTTACAAAGCTGCATACCTAATCCAGCACCAATAATATTCTCATTTTCTTTTTTAGAAAGCAAGGTAGTTTCTTGAAGTAATTGTATTCGAGTACCTTCATTCATCCCCAAACCAGAATCTTCTATTATTAAATTGCAATACAGTTCATCATGATTTTCAGAATAGATTTTGATAGTACCATTTTCTTTAGAAAATTTAATTGCGTTGTCAATAAAATTGCGAAGAATTAGTTTTAAAGATTCTTGATCAGCAAAGACAATATCCTTTTTAGATACAATATTCTCAAATAGTATATTCTTTTCAGCTAATAAATGCTGGTAGTTATACGCTACGTGCTCTACAATAAAAAACAACCGATGGGATTCAATTTCAAAATAAGATTGCTTTGTTTGTAACAAAGCCCAATTGAGTAAATTATCTAATAAATTATAAGTACTATTTGCAATTGTACTGTTTTGATGTAATAATTTATCAATTTCAATTAAGTTCCTAAGCGCCAAATTTTCTTGTAGTTTAGCATTACTACTTTTCATAGCATTTACAGAGGATCGTAAATCATGACTCACTATTGAAAAAAGTTTGTCTTTAGTAGCATTTAATTCATCGAGTGACTCTTTTTGAGCTAGTATAATTTTATTCCTTTTTATTTTTTCTCGATAAAAATAGACAGCAATACTTAACAATAATAATAAAACAATGGCTGAATAAAGTAACCCATTTCTCTCAGCAATTTTTATCTTATTTTCTGCTTGCAGTAAACTAACTTCCTTTTGCTTTTGCTTAACTGCAAATTGCTTTTCTAACTCTGCTACTTGCCATATTTTGTTTTGGTCGTTTAAAGAATCTTTCCATTGATCATATTCTTTTCTATAAACTAATGATTTTGAAAAATCTTTTCTATTTTCTTCAACAACAGCCATATTGAGAGCTGTTCTTCTTTTTAAATCGAAATTTTTGATTATTTTAGATAATTGGTAAGCTTTTTCAAAATAAGGAATGGCGAGATTGTCTTTGTACTGTTGATAATACAGTGTAGCAATATCTCCATAAGAGCTTATAAGAAAAATAGAATCTTTTTGTTGCTCTTGTAATCTAGCACTTTCAAGTAAATAAAATTCGGCTTTTTTAAATTCATTGAGATGTAAATAACATACTCCTAAATTATGTTTTATACGACTTTTTTTTACTCCTAGAAGTTTAACATCATTTACAGTGTCAATTTCTTTGAAATACTTAATCGCTTTTTGAAACTCTTTTTGCTCTAAAGCAATTTCACCTAACTTTGTCTTCGTAGCATAATAAAAAGTAAACTCTTTAGTAACTTTTTTAAACTCTTTTTGGCTCTCATTAAATATTTTCTTTTCTATAAAACTATATCCTCTAA
Source organism: Flavobacterium sp. PL002 (assembly GCF_054165825.1). Taxonomy (NCBI): domain Bacteria; kingdom Pseudomonadati; phylum Bacteroidota; class Flavobacteriia; order Flavobacteriales; family Flavobacteriaceae; genus Flavobacterium; species Flavobacterium sp. PL002. The sequence continues at coordinate 989,317 of NZ_CM135110.1, forward strand.
ATAAGTGACAATAATTCTTAATTTCTTGATTTTGTGAAGACAGACTTAACTGTTTCATGGTATAAACTAATGTAGAATCCCAATTCTTCTCTAAAAAAAAGAATTGTGCTTTCTTAAAATTCAACTCAGTCATGAATGAAGTACTTCTGTTTTTTATTTCTTGCTCAAAAGTTAATGCATTAGTATTATGCTGAGAAAAAACAAATAAAGAATGAGTAAAAATAACAAACAAAAAAATTACTTTGCATACATCTTTCATAGGCGAGTTTTGATCGCAATGTAGTCAAATTTGAGAAATAAAAAAGCAGAGAAAATTATTCCCTGCTTACATTTAATAATGTTGGTCTAATTTATTCACTACTATGTCCCTGATTGCACACTTGTTTCAGTACCTCTAGATGCAATTGGATCCTTATCAATCAAAAACACTTCTACAGTATCTACCTGACCTAACTTAACTCCTTCTGGTAATTTTTCTTGTTTGGCATCAAAATTCAATTCGTAACTTTTAAAATTGCAAGATTCAACCTCTTTATAATTATACGTAATAAAAAATTGCAATTGCTTAGTACCTGCGCTTGAAATCGAGTAAGACTGGGTTACGTTAATAGTTGGGTTCTTAAACTCTTCTATTATAAATACCACTACACTAATATTAATCCCGCTGCCCTCTTTATTTCGGTTTGCTTCAATTAAAGCGGGTAAAGGTTTTTTAGAACGAGTATGATTAAACTGTATTGAACCATTAGATTGGGGTGTAAAATTACCTAAATTTACATAAGGGTCAAATTTGACTTTTTTTTCTACTTCAGTTGTTTGCATAATTAAATATTTAAAAATTAATAATCAGTTACTATAAAAAACAAATTAACTTTTGTGCAATTGCTTTAAAAAAGCGTTACCATTTCTAAATAATTAGGCTAAGACAAACTCAATATCTTTTTCTACTTCTCTTCTAGAAATAGGTGATTTTTAATATAAGCCATAGCCTAAAGCAATGAAGCCTATTCATCTTTGAGGAAACACTTCAAGCTGCAATTTGACAATTTAATTATAAAGCGCTTCTTAATAATAACATAGAGCTCTTTCAAAACTTCTTTACATAACAAATCTAATTAATTATGTTTAGAAGGAACTCATTTTAAACAAAGGAAATATAAAGTACTTTTAATTTTCAAACATTAGGCATAAGGCCTTATATTTTAAGCACAAAACCACTTTTTATTAGTACAAGACACTAAAAAAGTTCAATACAAATAGTAAAAATTCATAGTTATCTAAAAAAACACCACCATCAACCACCAGAAAATAGGAATACTCTCTACCCATAAAGATGTGTAATATTTTGAGCGTTTTTCATTGGCGAAAGCCAAAAATAAACCAAGCATTAATACTAGAATTCCGTTGATGATTAATTGTTCTTCGATGAAATTATTTTTCAAAAACTCTAAAAAATAAAAAGGAATCAACAGCAACAAACCAGCAACTTTTGTTCGTTTTACCCCTATTTGTTGTGGCACCGTTTGCAAATGCGGATCATCATTGGGCATATCCAAGATTTCGAAGATTAAAATAAGTACAAAAACAAGAATAAAGCGTTGGACGCATTTCAAGAAAAAATCATTCCCCAACAAAATATGCGCATTCAATAAGGGCAGGACTAAAGTCACTCCTACCCAACACAAAGCCACAATATAAATTTTAACTCCAGCCCAGTTTCGAGCATTTTTTCTATTTGGAAAAAACGGCAGGGTATATAACAATGTCAGACCCAAAACTCCAACAGAAACAATTTGCGTAATCAATTCAAGCTGAAAAAAATAATAGGCTACACCAAGTAACGACACAAAACTCAATGTTGCAATTAGTTTCAGCTCGTTGCGCATTGCTCTTTTTTTGGCTCTAGCCAAAGCATCATACTTCACAAAATTATACCCAACAATTGTACCCAAAAAAGCAAAATTTGCCATAGCTACATCTTCCTTTATGTTGAACATAAAATGGGTCATTCGCACTAATGCATACACTGACAAAGCCACATGAATACTGCTGCGAATATAAAAATCAAAAAATCTTTTAAAACTAATCATTAAACAAATCTAATCAATTGTGAACAAATACCACATTTAGTTGAAAAATTGATAAAAAATCAATCCAAAAACACGAATTAGATTGTTTATAATACTTATTTTTGCAACACTAAAAAAACACAACATTACCATACTTACATGAAAACAGACTCATTTGCATTAAGACACTTAGGCCCAAGGGAAAACGACTTACCAAAAATGTTAGAAACCATAGGTGTTGAAACTTTAGATCAGTTAATATACGAAACTATTCCTACTGATATTCGTTTAAAAAAACCTTTAGAATTGGAGCATATTATGACCGAATACGAATATGCAAATCACATTCGTTTATTAGGGCGTACCAATAAAGTCTACAAATCATACATTGGTTTAGGATACCACCCTACAATTGTTCCTCCGGCAATTCAAAGAAATATTTTTGAAAACCCAGGATGGTACACGGCATACACGCCTTATCAGGCTGAAATTGCACAAGGTCGTCTAGAAGCGATTTTGAATTTCCAAACTATGGTGATTGAATTGACTGGAATGGAAATTGCAAATGCTTCGTTACTTGACGAAAGTACCGCTGCCGCAGAAGCAATGGCTTTGTTGTATGATGTACGTTCAAGAGATCAAAAAAAGAATAACGTTTGTAAATTTTTCGTTTCAGAAGAAATTTTACCACAAACATTATCTGTTTTACAAACACGTTCAGCACCTATTGGTGTAGAATTAGTTGTTGGTAACCACCAAGAGTTTGATTTCTCAAAAGAATTCTTTGGAGCAATCCTACAATATCCAGGAAAGTATGGTCAAGTATACGACTATGCTGATTTTATCAAAAAAGCGAATGAAAACGAAATAAAAGTAGCAGTTGCTGCTGATATTTTATCCTTAGTAAAACTGACTCCTCCGGGAGAAATGGGAGCTGATGTAGTAGTTGGAACAACTCAGCGTTTTGGAATACCAATGGGTTACGGTGGACCACATGCTGCTTACTTTGCTACTAAAGATGAATACAAACGTTCTATGCCGGGTAGAATCATCGGTGTGTCGCAAGATGCAGATGGTAACCGTGCGTTACGTATGGCATTACAAACAAGGGAACAACATATTAAACGTGAAAAAGCAACTTCAAATATTTGTACTGCTCAGGTTTTATTATCTGTAATGGCTGGAATGTTTGCTGTGTATCACGGCCCAAGAGGTTTGCGTTATATCGCTAATAAAGTCCACTCGATGGCAGTTACGCTAGCCGATGCTTTGAATAAATTAGGCGTTTACCAAACTAACTCTTCTTTCTTTGATACTATTGTTGTAAAAGCAGATGCTAAAAAAGTAAGAGCGATTGCAGAAAGAAACGAAATCAACTTCTTCTATATTGATGATGAAACGATTTCTATCTCGATAAACGAAACAATTTTGTTTAAAGATGTTAATGAAGTAATTGCTGTTTTTGCAGAAGCATTAGGAAAAGATGCTTTTGAAGTAAGCGAATACACTTTGGAAAACAACTATCCAACAACTTTAAACAGAACAACAGAATTTTTAACGCACGAAGTATTCAACAAATACCACTCCGAAACGAGTTTAATGCGTTATATCAAAAAACTAGAACGTAAAGATTTATCATTGAACCACTCGATGATCGCTTTAGGTTCTTGTACAATGAAATTGAATGCAGCAGCAGAAATGTTGCCATTGAGTATGCCTTATTGGAATACTATTCACCCATTTGCACCTTTGGATCAAGTAGAAGGGTATACAAAAATGCTTAAAAAACTAGAGCATCAATTGAATGTTATTACTGGTTTTGCTGGAACTACATTACAACCTAACTCTGGTGCACAAGGAGAATATGCTGGATTAATGACTATTCGTGCGTACCACCATTCAAGAGGAGACGATAAAAGAACAATCTGTTTGATTCCGGCATCGGCTCACGGTACAAACCCGGCATCGGCAGCGATGGCTGGAATGAAAATTATCGTAACGAAAACTACAGAAAACGGTAATATTGACATCGAAGATGTTAGAGAAAAAGCATTACAGTATAAAGATGAATTATCTTGTTTAATGGTTACTTACCCATCTACACATGGTGTTTTTGAAAGTGCTATTAAAGAAATTACTCAAATCATTCACGACAATGGCGGTTTAGTATATATGGATGGTGCTAATATGAACGCACAAGTAGGACTAACAAACCCTGCAACAATTGGCGCTGATGTTTGTCACTTAAACTTGCACAAAACTTTCGCTATTCCTCACGGAGGTGGTGGACCAGGTGTAGGGCCAATTTGTGTAAACGAAAAATTAGTTCCGTTTTTACCAAGTAATCCATTAGTCCAAGTAGGTGGCGAAAAAGGTATTACAGCAATCTCAGGAGCTCCTTATGGTTCGGCTTTGGTTTGCTTGATATCTTACGGATACATTTGCATGTTAGGAGCAGAAGGAATTACCAATGCTACTAAATACGCAATTTTGAATGCGAATTATATGAAAGCGCGTTTAGAAGCCCACTACCCTATTTTATATTCTGGTGAAAAAGGAAGAGCGGCACACGAAATGATCTTGGATTGTAGAGGTTTTAAAACCAAAGGAATTGAAGTTTCGGATATTGCGAAACGTTTAATGGATTATGGCTACCATGCACCAACGGTTTCTTTCCCTGTGGCTGGAACATTAATGATTGAACCAACTGAATCAGAAGATTTAGGAGAACTAGATCGTTTTTGTGATGCAATGATTGCTATTCGTCAAGAAATTGATGCTTCATCAGCAGACGAGCCTAATAATGTATTGAAAAATGCACCACATACTTTAAATATGTTAACGGCTGATACTTGGGTTTTACCTTATACAAGAGAGAAAGCAGCGTATCCATTAGAGTATATCGCTGAAAATAAATTCTGGCCAAGTGTTCGTCGCGTTGATGAAACTTATGGTGACAGAAACTTAGTTTGTAGCTGTGCGCCAATTGAAGCGTACATGTAATAAATTATGGATTTATATTCTAAAAATGCCTCGATTGTTTCGAGGCATTTTTTTTTGGTTACAATTAATACAACTTTCAATAATTTAAAGATACTTCAAAACTGTAGTATTTAGACTATAATAAACAGCAATGAAAAAACAATAGCTTTTTTGCACATATATTAAAAAATCATCAGTAAATTAGCTAAAAAGCTATTATTCTATAATTATATGCACGCATAGTAAATATCATGGCTATATTTATTTTTTTATCTTTAAATTAGCCTCAAATTTGGAAAACAATTCGATGAAAATAAAAATAACTGGGATAGGAAGTTATATTCCTGAGAAAAAAGTAAGCAATTCCGACTTTGGAGATCATGTTTTTTTGAATGAAGACGGAACCCTGTTTGGACGTCCAAACAATATTATAATAGATAAGTTTAAAGGAATAACAGGAATCGAGCACAGGCGTTACGCTGAGGAAAATCAAAATTCATCTGACTTAGCCTTCTTAGCCTCGCAAAAAGCAATTGAGAATGCAGGAATTGATCCTGAAACAATTGATTATATCATTTTTGCTCACAATTTTGGTGAGGTGAAATTTGGGACTACACAAGCAGATACAGTACCTAGTTTAGCTACTAGAGTAAAGCACAAACTACAAATAAAAAACCCTAAATGCGTTGCCTACGATATCCTTTTTGGATGTCCAGGTTGGATTGAAGGCGTGCTTCAAGCAAATGCTTATATCAAATCTGGAATGGCAAAACGCTGTTTAGTAATTGGGTCTGAAACTTTATCGAGAGTCGTTGATGACCACGATAGAGATTCCATGATATATTCTGATGGTGCTGGTGCTTCTATAATTGAAGCTTCTGATGATGATGAAACAGGACTACTTTCCTACGAAAGTGGTACCTATGCCATGGATGAAGCTAACTACTTGTTTTTTGGACAGTCTTACAACAAAGACCTAGAAGAAGATACGCGTTACATTAAAATGCACGGTCGCAAGATTTACGAATTTGCATTAACAACTGTCCCTGCTGCTATGAAAAGCTGTTTGGACAAGAGCGGAATCGCAATTGATGATGTAGCAAAAATATTGATTCATCAAGCAAATGAAAAAATGGACGAAGCCATCATACAACGTTTTTACAAACTGTATGACAGACCCGTTCCTCAAGACATTATGCCCATGAGTATTCATGAATTAGGAAACAGCAGCGTAGCTACCGTACCTACTTTATTTGATTTATTGATTAGAGGCGAAATAAAAGACCAACAAATAAATAAAGGAGACATCCTTCTTTTTGCTTCGGTAGGAGCTGGAATGAATGTAAATGCTTTTATATATAGGTATTAATTTTAAAGAATTTGTTTAAATACAAGTCCGCTATTATTGCAATAGCGGACTTGTTCTTTTTATTGAAATACTAAATAGCAATAAATTATATCTAATTAATGTAAACTGCAATAAAATACTGTTCATAAAGAAGGATATCTTTGTAACTTTGCAACTTTATAAACCATAACGAACGAGGAGCAACTTCGTTCCCGCAACGACTATGTACGAAAAAACGTTTCCTAATAAAAGATTCAAGCATACTTTAGAATTTTTAAATAAACACATTTCAACTTCAGAGAGCATTTTGGATTTAGGTGTCGAAAATCCTTTTTCAAAAATAATGAAAGAAGATGGATACACTGTTAAAAACACTTCTGGCGAAGATTTAGATCTAGACCAATCAGTATTTTCAAAAGAAAAGCAAGATGTAGTAACCGCTTTTGAAATTTTTGAGCATTTGCTAAACCCATATACTATTTTAAGTGAGATAAAATCAGATAAACTTTTTATTTCCATCCCAATGCGTTTGTGGTTTTCGCCAGCATATAGAAGTAAAACAGACATGTGGGACAGACATTACCATGAATTTGAAGACTGGCAACTGGACTGGTTATTAGAAAAAACAGGATGGAAAATTATTGATAGACAAAAATGGACCAATCCAGTGAAAAAATTTGGTATACGCCCATTATTGCGTTATTTCACAAACAGGTATTACATAGTTTATGCTGAAAAAATAAAAAAACAAGTATAAATTATCCTTTTTTATTTTACAACTCAAGATTTTAATTCCCTTTAACCAAATGAATTACTACATAGTTATTCCTGCACACAACGAAGAAGCTTTGATTAGTCTAACATTAGAGTCATTAATTTCGCAGACATTATTACCAAAAAAAATAGTGATTGTGAATGATAACTCTACAGATGAAACTGCCAGTGTCGTTTTGGCTTTCGCCAAAGAGCATCCATACATAACATTAGTAGAAAAAAAATCTAGTGCAATTCATTTACCAGGAAGTAAAGTAATACAAGCATTCAATACCGGCTTAGAAACTCTTGATCAGGACTATGACATCATCATGAAAGCTGATGCTGATTTAATATTTCCAGCTAATTATTTAGAAACGCTAACAAAACATTTTCACTCAGATCCTACTATAGGTATGGTAGGCGGTTTTTGTTATATCGAAAAAAACGGCGATTGGATATTAGAAAATCTAACCGATAAAGATCATATACGAGGTGCCTTAAAAGCCTATCGTAAAGAAACTTTTAAACAAATAGGTGGATTAAAAGCCCAAATGGGTTGGGATACAGTAGATGAATTACTTTGTAAATTCTATTATTGGAAAGTAGTTACAGACAACTCTTTAAAAGTAAAACACTTGAAACCAACAGGAGCTAATTACAATAAAACAGCTCGTTTCAAACAAGGAGAAGCATTTTACACCTTAGGTTACGGATTTTTAATTACAGCAATAGCTTCGGCAAAATTATCTTTTATGAAGAAAAAACCTTTGCTGTTTTTTGATTACATCCAAGGATTCTGGAAGGCTAAATCATCTAAAAAACCACTAATGGTAACCGAAGAACAAGCACTCTTTATTAGAAATTACCGCTTGAAAAAAATGAAAGAAAAAATTTTATAAGCCCAGCTATTACTTTACTATTTATAAAATACTAAATACTATTCACTAAATTTGTAATTTAGCCCATATTCGCAAAACTATGATGCTCATTCGATATTTATCACAAGTAGGTCGCTACTTTTTAATGCTACGAGAAATTTTCATTAAGCAAACCAAATGGTCTGTAATGAAAAAATTAATCTTTAAAGAAATAGACGATTTAATCATCGACTCATTAGGAATCGTTGCTTTTATCTCTTTCTTCGTAGGAGGAGTTGTTGCCATACAAACAGCACTCAACCTTACGAACCCATTGATTCCCAAATACCTTATTGGGTTTGCAACTAGACAGTCAGTAATTCTAGAGTTTGCCCCCACTTTTATCTCCGTTATTATGGCGGGTAAAATGGGATCATTCATCACCTCTAGTATTGGAACCATGCGTGTTACCGAACAAATTGATGCGCTTGAAGTAATGGGTGTTAATTCATTAAATTACTTGGTTTTCCCTAAAATTATTGCTTTACTAATGTATCCTTTTGTAATAGGTATCAGTATGTTTTTAGGAATCCTAGGAGGATGGGTAGCTGGTGTTTACGGTGGTTTCACTTCAAGTGATCAGTTTATTTTAGGAGCACAAATGGAATTTATTCCGTTTCACATTGCATACGCATTTATAAAAACATTGATTTTCGCAATGTTATTAGCAACAATACCTTCTTTTCATGGATATTATATGAAAGGTGGCGCACTTGAAGTAGGAAAAGCAAGTACAGTAGCCTTTGTTTGGACAGCTGTATGTATCATACTTTTCAACTATATTTTAACCCAATTGTTACTAGGAGCATGATAGAAATAAAAAACATAGAGAAATCATTTGGTGGAACCAAAATTCTCAAAGGTATTTCGACTGTTTTCGAAACTGGAAAAACAAATTTAATCATCGGACAAAGTGGATCAGGTAAAACTGTTTTACTAAAAAGTCTTCTCGGAATACACACACCAGAATCAGGGCAAATTTGTTTTGACGGAAGGGTATATTCAGAATTAGAAGATGACGAAAAAAGAGAATTACGTACAGAAATAGGAATGGTTTTTCAAGGAAGTGCCTTATTTGACTCCATGACTGTTGCCGAAAATGTAGCTTTTCCATTAAAAATGTTCACCAAAGACAATAGAGCGGCAATAAAAGAACGTGTTGATTTTGTACTTGAAAGAGTTGCTTTAAAAGATGCTCACAACAAATTACCTTCGGAGATTTCAGGAGGAATGCAAAAACGTGTTGCAATTGCAAGAGCCATCGTTAACAAGCCTAAATACCTTTTTTGTGACGAACCTAACTCAGGCTTAGATCCAAATACGGCAACGCTAATTGACAATTTGATCAAGGAAATTACTGAAGAATATGACATCACAACCGTTATCAATACACATGATATGAATTCGGTTATGGAGATTGGAGATAACATTTTATTCCTAAAAAACGGTATAAAAGCATGGCAAGGAAACAAAGACGAAATTTTCAGAACAGATAATGAAGATGTTGTTGACTTTGTTTACTCCTCTAACCTTTTCAGAAAAGTAAGAGAAGCGTATTTAAGAGAGTAATCTTAAAAATGACACATTGTAAAAAAAACAGAGATCGATCTAAAATCAGTCTCCGTTTTTATTTTTTTTTAATTTGGTAGTAATTCAACTTCTGCATTTGGATTGAACAAATACAATTTTCCTGAACTTATTTCTAAACACTCAAAACGTTTTGTTCGCACCGCCATTTTCTTAAATATCTTACCGTTTTTGATTCTGAAAACGCTCCCAAATGGAATTTCAAAAACGTAGTTGTTATCATTTTGCTTGTCAAATTGCTTTAGAGCGAGCGCTAAAGTCGCATCAGTATCACTACTTGCACTAGGATTTCTAAAGTGCTTCGCTAGCAATGGTAAAAGATGATTTGGAAAAATCTCTGGTCGAATATAAGGCACCATTAATTGTTGAAATGTGTATTTCCACTCTTGCCCATGCGGCTTGATTTTTCTACCAAACTTTTCAAAGGCAACTAAATGACCAATTTCATGAATAAGCGTTATTAGAAATTTGTATTTATTCAAACTTGAATTAACCGTTATTTCATGTTTGCCGCTAGGACCTTTTCTATAATCACCATGGCGTGTAGCACGTTCATTTACAATTTTTAAATGCACTTGATTGCCAACTATTAAATCAAATACAGGTTTAACAGCATGTTCCGGAATATATTTAGCAAGTGTTTCAATCAAAACTTATAGTAACTTTTATGGATTAGTAGAAGAAACCTGCAACACTTTTCCGTTAAAATATTTATCCCCTGTTAGGGTAAAATCATAAATATAGTCCGCCATTTCGTTAGCTTGAATTGGCGCTTGGTAACCTGGAAAAGCTTCTTGTAACATTTCTGTTTGTACTGATCCTAATGCCAAAACATTAAATGAGATTCCTTTTTCTTTGTATTCTTCTGCTAATAATTCTGATAACGTAATCACTGCTCCTTTACTCGAGCTATATGCTGCTAGTCCAGGGAACTTAAGACTTCCTTGGATGCCACCCATCGAACTTATCGTTACTACGTGGCTTCCTTTTTGAAGGTATGGAATACAAACGCGTGTTAAATTTGCTACAGCAAAAACATTTACTTTATATACGTTTTCAAAGTCAGCTTGTGTTAATTGTTCAAAAGGCTTATTAATTAGACTTCCTGCATTGTGAATAACCGCATCAACGTTTTTCCATATTGCCGAAAGGAAATTTACTACTTTATCTAATTGTGACTCATCTGACAAATCAACTGACAAACAATTTATATTTTTATGTGATAGCAATGCCTCTGGTGTTTTTCTAGAAATAGCTAAAACCTGATGTCCTGCATTTGCAAATTGCAACGCTAGCTCATACCCTATTCCTCTGCTTGTTCCTGTAATTATAATATTTTTCATGATACAAAAATAAACAAAACAAATAAAATATTCTACAACAGTAGTAGCAAAAAAAAATCCATTTCCCTAGTTAAGGAAAATGGATTTTAAAATATTTTATGTAAATCTTATGTTATGAAGTTAATCCTCTTGAAATTACAATTCTTTGAATTTCTGAAGTTCCTTCATAAATTTGAGTAATCTTGGAGTCACGCATCATACGTTCTACATGGTATTCAGCAACGTATCCGTTACCACCATGAATTTGTACCGCTTCGTTTGCTACTTCTAAAGCAATTTCAGAAGCATATAATTTTGCCATTGCTCCAGAATGTGCAATATCCATACCTGCATCTTTCTCACAAGCTGCTTTCATTACTAACAATCTAGCTGCAGTAACTTTTACATACATATCAGCTAATTTAAAAGCAATAGCTTGGTGATTGAAAATCTCTTTACCAAATGCTTTTCTTTCATGAGAATACTTCAATGCAATCTCGTAAGCTCCGGTTGCTATTCCTAATGCTTGAGAAGCAATACCAATTCTTCCTCCATTCAAGACGTTCATTGCAAACGCAAATCCAAATCCATCAGCACCAATTCTATTTTCTTTAGGAACTTTTACATCATTAAACATTAATGAATGTGTATCTGATCCACGAATACCCATTTTCTTTTCTTTAGGACCAACATCAAACCCTGCCCATCCTTTTTCAACGATAAAAGCATTGATTCCTTTGTGTCCTTTTTCGATATCTGTTTGTGCAATGACAATATAGGTAGATGCCGAAGACCCGTTAGTGATCCAGTTCTTAGTTCCGTTTAATAAATAGTGACCCCCTTTGTCAATTGCAGTTGTTTTTTGAGAAGTTGCATCAGAACCAGCTTCTGGCTCAGATAAACAAAAAGCACCAATTATATCTCCTTTTGCTAAAGGAACTAAATATTTCATTTTTTGCTCTTCACTACAATATTTCTCTAGACCTGCACATACTAATGAGTTATTCACTGACATAATTACAGCTGCAGAAGCATCTACTTTAGCGATTTCAGTCATTGCAAGAACATAGGAAATACTATCTAATCCTGATCCACCATATTTAGGATCTACCATCATTCCCATGAAGCCTAAATTGGCCATCATTTTAACTTGTTCAGTTGGAAATTTTGAATGTTCGTCACGTTCAATAACTCCTGGCAACAATTCTGCTACAGCAAAATCTTTAGCTGCTTGTTGAATCATTAATTGTTCTTCGGTTAGATTAAAATCCATAATTCTATTTCTTTTTTATTATTTTTTTTTAATTCTTATTATTACAAAATAGTGTTTTTTAATGTAATTTTACGCGTTACATTTAGATAAAAACATTTATTTCACAGTTTAGAATTGATGACTATTATATGTTGTTTAAAATTCCTTTCTTTATCTATAAAAAAAGTAGTCAAAGATACTTTTTTATTGTGAAATTTTCAATAGCGATTAACAATTTTGACCAATGAAAGAAGAATACTATAACGTTATCGGAGTAATGTCAGGAACTTCTCTCGATGGAGTCGATTTAGCCCACATTGAATTTTCGATAATAAACACTATTTGGAAGTTTAAAATTAAAGAAACAGCAACTATACCTTATAATAAGCTATGGATTGAAAGACTAAAAATAGCTGTAAATTTCTCTACAAAGGCTTTAGAGGAACTAAATCAAGAGTACACAATACTTCTTGCTAATATCATAAACAACTTTATAGAAAAAAATGCTATTGTAAATCTGGATGCCGTATGCTCTCATGGACACACTATTTTGCACCAACCACATGAAGGCATCACTTTACAAATAGGAAACCTTCCTGACATTGCTTCATTAACCCGTCAAAAAGTAGTTTGTGATTTTAGGGTTAAAGATGTTCAACTTGGTGGTCAAGGTGCTCCACTAGTTCCCATAGGTGATCAACTGTTATTTTCAGAATATGATTATTGTATGAATCTTGGTGGGTTTTCTAATATTTCATTTAATAATGACAACGAACGAATTGCTTTTGACATTGCACCGGTAAATACTGTTTTGAACTATTATGCAAATAAATTAGGATTAGATTATGATGACAAAGGGCAAATTGCAAAAGAAGGTACAATAAATCAAGCGTTACTTGCTGAATTGAATGATTTAGACTTCTATAGAAAGAGTTTTCCTAAATCATTAGGTTTTGAATTTGTAAAAGAAAGAGTCCTACCTATTATTGAATCTTATAAAATCACAATAAAAGACAAACTAAATACGTTTACTGAACATATTGCACAGCAAACAGCTGCGGCACTTCCTTTAAAAAAAGGTAGTTTATTAATTACAGGTGGAGGCGCTTACAATCAATACCTTATATCTCGTATAAATAATTTATTGCCAGATTTAAAGATTATTATCCCAGCTAAAGGAATTTTAGAATTTAAAGAAGCGTTAATATTTGCACTTTTGGGTGTTTTAAGATTAAAAAACGAAATTAATATTTTAAAAAGTGTAACAGGAGCATCAAAAAATCACAGTTCAGGAACGATTTATGATTTTTAAATCCATTTTTATTTGTTTTTAAGCAAAAAACAAATAAAATCCATAATTCTACTGATTTGACATCAATTCTAAGATATTTTTATGAAATTGATTTAAAATTGTGTAGTACTTTTGCAAACGAAACCAAATAAATAAAATTTTTTAGTATGAAAAAACTATTATCATTATTCGCATTAATAATCGCAATGCAATTTAACACTGTAAATGCGCAAAAAAAATTCATCGTTAACGGTGTCGAAATTCCTAGAACATTAGAGTTTAAAGGAAAAACAATGTCTCTAAACGGAGTTGGAGAACGTTCAAAGTTCTGGACAGATCTTTATGTTCAAGCTTTATACTTAACCTCTTTGTCTCAAGACCCTAAACAAATCCTTAATAGCGAAACTGAGATGGCAATATCTTTGCACATCACATCAGGACTTGTTAGCTCTAAAAAGTTATCAAAAGCTTTAGCAAAAGGTATGGAAAAATCTGTAGGAGAGCAAGGCATTAGAAAATTCGCTAAAGAACTTGAAGAGCTTGAAGCTTTATTGAGTACTGAAGATACTAAAATAGGCGATATATTTGAATTAACATTCAATCCTTTAGATGAGTCCCTTTGGATAACAAAAAACAAAGATTATAAAGGAAAAATTAAAGGCCTTGAATTCAAAAAAGCATTCTTTGGTATTTGGTTGTCTGAAGACCCAGTTGACAAAGGATTGAAACAAGATTTATTAGGTATATACTAGTAAAATTATTCTTTTAAATATTTCTACAATAATAAACAAATTGCATAATTCCTTTTTTATATTTGTAAAAATAAATATATCATAATAAAATGAAAGATTTACTGAAGAAATTCGAAAATAAAGAACCTGAAATTGTTTTTAACTGGAAAGATGCCGAAACGGAAGCCGAAGGGTGGACAGTAATCAACTCCCTACGTGGTGGTGCAGCTGGTGGTGGTACTAGAATGAGAAAAGGTTTAGACATGAACGAAGTTTTGTCTTTAGCTAAAACAATGGAAGTTAAGTTTTCGGTTTCTGGACCTGCAATTGGAGGCGCTAAATCTGGAATTAATTTTGATCCTAACGACCCTAGAAAAAAAGGCGTATTACAACGCTGGTACAAAGCTGTTTCTCCTTTATTAAAAAGCTATTATGGAACAGGTGGTGATTTGAATGTTGACGAAATTCACGAGGTGATTCCCATGACGGAAGAATGTGGTGTTTGGCACCCACAGGAAGGTGTTTTTAATGGTCATTTTAAACCTACTGAAGCTGATAAAATCAACCGTATTGGTCAATTGCGTCAGGGTGTTGTTAAGGTAATCGAAAATCCAAAATTCTCACCAGATGTTGCTCGCAAATATACTATTGCTGACATGATTACTGGATACGGTGTTGCTGAAGCTGTTCGTCATTTTTACACCACTTATGGAGGAGATGTAAAAGGTAAAAAAGCAATCGTTCAAGGTTTTGGAAACGTAGGATCTGCAGCTGCTTTTTATCTCGCTGATATGGGTGCAAAAGTTGTAGGTATCATTGATAGAGATGGTGGCTTGATTAACGAAGAAGGTTTTTCTTTTGAAGAAATCAAAACCCTTTTCTTAAACAAAGACGGTAACAAATTAGTTGCAGAGAACATGATCCCTTTTGAAGAAATCAATAAAAAAATATGGACTATTGGTGCTGAAATTTTCACACCGTGTGCCGCGTCAAGATTAGTACAACAAGACCAAATTGATAGTTTGATTGCTAGCGGACTTGAAGTAATTTCTTGTGGTGCGAATGTTCCGTTTGCTGATAAAGAAATCTTTTTTGGACCAATCATGGAGGATGTAGATCACAAAGTAAGTTTGATTCCTGACTTTATTTCTAACTGTGGTATGGCGAGAGTTTTTGCTTACTTCATGGAGAAAAAAGTTCAAATGACTGATGAAGCGATCTTTCAAGACACTTCAGAAATCATTAAAAATGCAATCGTTAAAGCACATGCGTTAAACAGCAGCAAAACTAATATTAGTGCCACTGCTTTTGAAATCGCTTTAAAACAATTAGTTTAAGACAAAATACGTCAAAAACAATTTACAAATCATTAAGCCAAATGTATTTCTACGTTAGAAATACATTTGGCTTTTTTTATTAAATAATTAATCCATAAAATTGGTATAATTATTGCAAAACAAAAGACAATGTTAAAAGTAGATTTGTTTATTTTTTTATCTAAAAAAGTAACAATTTTTATAATATATTAGCGTTTCATTACTAAAGAAAAATTGTATGAGTTTAATGTTACAAGCAGACACCTTATCTGTAGCACAAGAAAATCTAGCCGATGCGGTTCCAGTTGAAAAGACTTTATCTATTATTGAACTGTTAACTAGCGGAGGACTAGCAGGTCAAATCATTATGACTTCATTGTTCATTATGTTTTTTGCTGCTCTTTATCTTTATTTTGAACGCCTAATGGCAATCAATGCAGCCTCTAAAATTGACAGTAATTTCATGAGTCAAATTAGAGACAATATTAGAAACGGACGAATAGATAACGCAAAAATGCTTTGCGCTCATTCTAAATCTCCCGTTGCACGACTAATCGAAAAAGGGATCTCAAGAATTGGCAAGCCACTTGACGATATTAATACAGCAATCGAAAATGCTGGAAAACTCGAAATTTACAAATTAGAGAAAAACGTAAGTATGTTAGCTACAATCTCAGGAGCAGGCCCTATGACGGGTTTCTTAGGAACCGTAGTTGGAATGATTCAAGCATTTCATAGAATGGCAAGTGCTGGTGGTCAAATTGAAGTTGGCGCACTTTCTGAAGGGATTTATACTGCAATGACAACAACAGTTGTAGGTCTAGTAGTAGGAATTATTGCTTATGTAGGATACAATCACTTGGTAGTTAAAACCGATAAAATTGTGCACCAAATGGAAGCAAATGCAGTTGACTTTTTAGATTTACTAAACGATCCTGCATAAAATACAATCATTCGATTAAATTTCCGATAAATAACAAACATACAATATGAATTTAAGAGGAAGAAATAAAGTTAGTCCAGAATTCAATATGTCATCAATGACTGATATTGTTTTTCTTTTGCTAATCTTCTTTATGCTAACATCAACAATGGTAACCACTAACGCATTAGATTTAGTACTACCAAAGGCAAAAGGGAAAACAGACAGTAATAAAAACATCGCAGTAAGTATTAATAAAAAACTAGAATTCTTTATAGACAAAGAACCTGTACCTGAAGCAGAATTAGAATCTAAACTACTATCAGTACTTGGAACCGATAAAGAAAAAGCTATTATTTTAAGAGCTGAAGAAGGTGTCCCTATCGAAAAAGCGGTTAATGTTTTAGATATTGCTAACAGAAACCAAATTAAGGTTGTTCTAGCAGTTAGACCTAAATAATCCTTATTTGAAGTTAAAAAAGCACAATTCTACATGAAATACTTAGAAACAGAAGAAGAAAAAAAATCATTTGCCATCACATCAGTACTTTTTGTGATCATGTTTATTTTGTTTTTTTATTTAGGATTAACCTCTTTAGATCCACCTCCTGAAAACGGGATTGCGATTAATTTTGGAACTACTGAATTTGGATCTGGTGATAAGCAACCTACTGAAGCAATTCAGTCAGCTCCACAGCCCACAGCAGCACAGCAAGCAGCCTCGAGTGACGATGAAGTGTTATCGCAAGATGTTGAAGATGCTCCTGTAATGAAACAAGTAAAAAAAGCCCAACCTACAAAGGCAACTGCAGAAGATGAGAAACCAAAACCTAAAGAAAGCCCTAAGCCTTCTAAAAGCACCTCTGATGCATTATCAAGCCTAATCAACGGACCAAAGTCAGATGGCAAAGCTGCTGGAGGAGAAGGAAATGACGATAAAGCTGGAGATAAAGGAAGTATTAATGGCAATCCTTACGCTAACAGCTATTACGGATCCGGAGGTGGATCTGGAAACGGAAGCGGTTGGGGACTAAACGGACGATCCATAAGTTCTAGAGGTAAAGAAGTTCAAAAATGCAATGAATTTGGTACCGTAGTAGTTCAAATTACTGTAAACAGAAACGGAAGTGTTATTGGTGCCAAATACACTAAGGGAACAACTAACACTAACCCGTGTTTAGTAGAACCTGCTTTAGCCACTGCCAGAAAATACAAGTGGCAACCTGATGCTGATGCTCCAGAAACTCAAATAGGCTTCATAACAGTCAACTTCAAGCTAGGAGAGTAATCAACACTCCTACTCCATTCCATAATAATAAATTACGAAAAATGAATTACCAACAAACTACAGATTGGATGTTCAACCAACTCCCTATGTACCAACTTCAGGGAGCTTCTGCTTATAAAAAAGATTTAACAAACACTCATTTACTTATAAACCACCTTAACAATCCGCATCAAAATCTAAAATTCATACATGTTGCAGGTACAAACGGAAAAGGATCCACCTCACACATGCTAGCTTCAATATTACAAGAAGCTGGCTATAAAGTAGGGCTTTACACTTCGCCACATTTAAAAGATTTTAGAGAACGAATAAAAATAAACGGAAAGGATATACCAGAATCGTTTGTTTGTAGTTTTATTAATACCAACAAGACGTTTTTTGAAAGCAACGACATTAGTTTCTTTGAAATGAGTGTAGGATTAGCTTTTGATTATTTTGCTAAAGAAAAAGTCGACATTGCCATTATTGAAGTTGGAATGGGCGGTAGATTAGACGCTACAAACATCATTACACCGTTAGCATCTGTAATTACCAATATAGATCTAGATCACACCCAGTTCCTAGGAAACACTCTGACCGCAATTGCTACTGAAAAAGCAGGTATAATAAAACAAAATATACCCGTAATTATTGGCGAATATACAACAGAAACAAAAGCTGTTTTTTTGGCTGTAGCCAAAGAAAAAAATACAAACATCTATTTCGCCTCTGAATTAATCTCAGTTAACTTCCCATCTGACTTAATTGGTGATTACCAAATACACAATAAAAAAACCGTTTTACAAACTATTGAAATTCTTAATAAAGAAAAAGAATTTAGCGTTTCTGAAATTATGATAAAAAACGGATTATTAAATGTCATTAAAAACACGGGGCTGCAAGGAAGATGGCAACAACTAAAAGAAAACCCAAAAGTAATTTGCGATACGGCACACAATAAAAACGGACTAGAAATTGTATTTCAACAAATAGCTAAAGAACAATTTAAAAATTTGCATGTGATTTTTGGCGTAGTCAATGATAAAAACCTAAACTCAATACTACCTATACTTCCTACAAATGCAAAATATTATTTTGCTAAACCAAATAATCCTCGCGGATTAAACGCAGCTATTCTTGCTGAAAAAGCAACCCAACACGGGTTAAACGGAGAAGTATTTAATTCAATTACAGAAGCTTACACAAAAGCACTCGAAACCGCTAGCCACAGTGACTTGATATACATTGGAGGAAGTACATTTGTAGTTGCAGAAGTTTTATAATTTTTTTTCTCAAAATGCTTGTTTATCCAAAAAACAGTCTTATATTTGCACTCGCAATAAGGAAATGAAAATTATCGAATTGCAATAGGGCGATTAGCTCAGCTGGTTCAGAGCACCTCGTTTACACCGAGGGGGTCGGGGGTTCGAACCCCTCATCGCCCACAAAACTTCTCAAGAAATTGAGAAGTTTTTTTTTGCTATAAAATTTTCCAAAAAAGTCAACTTTTAGAACTCCTCTATTCTCAATGGCTATCTGGAGAATTCTGAAAACATTTATTTGCATTAAAAGATTCGCAGAAGTATTTGCATCTCTATTGTCAATAGTAATTTAATACTACATGATATTGTATTGAATGATTTAAAACCTGATTAACTCCTTTTTATCCCATTTTAATAATCTAGGTAGACTTTAGATACCATCTCGGTAGTCTTTTCAAATACATTTCTTAAATGTTGGTAAGATCATATTCTTTATTCAGCAACTATAACCACTATACTATCTTTCTTTGCCTTAGCTTCTTTGTTAGTTATTAAGCATAAAACTCTCCAGTTGACAGTAAGGTTATGTTTATGGATAAGTTTTTGATTAAATTATCAAGAAATAAAAGTAATTATTTAATCTACTGTCTATAAGCCAAGTTCTAAAGTCGTTAAAAAAATAACTTGTACTGATTTTGTAAGTTCTTACTTTACTCACTACAAAAGAAAGCAATAGCACTACAGTCATTAGTCATTTAATCTATTGATCTCTTTAAATAAATATGTAAACTCTTGTAGCAATTGAACTTCGTCTGTTATTAAATTCATTTCCAAAACCAACAAGATAAAATACAACTTGTCTTGTATCCTCATTAAGATACCATCTATGTGTAATATACAGATATACTTTGCATACACATAGGGTAAAGCCTCGATTTTTATTTCAGTAAAAAAAGCCGTCAAAAAAATATT
Organism: Flavobacterium sp. PL002; assembly: GCF_054165825.1. NCBI lineage: Bacteria > Pseudomonadati > Bacteroidota > Flavobacteriia > Flavobacteriales > Flavobacteriaceae > Flavobacterium > Flavobacterium sp. PL002. The sequence continues at coordinate 1,009,311 of NZ_CM135110.1, forward strand.
TTGACGGCTTTCCTAAAATAAATAAATAATAGTCTATTTTAAATACTCTAAAGTTCTTTCTAATGCCATTCCTCTAGATCCTTTTATAAGTAACATACTGTTATCAATGCTATTCCCTTTCAAGTATTCAGAAAAATCATTGAATGATTTATAAAACTTAAAATTTTGTTTAGTATTTCTGCAATCATAAAAAGCCTCTCCTATAAAAAAACAGTTTATTTTTGAATTTAATTCCAGCGATGCTACCAAAGCCTTATGTTCCTCTTTAGATTCATCACCTAATTCAAACATATCCCCAAGAATCATTATTTTATTAGGCTTCTCTAATTGAACGAAATTAGCAATAGCAACTGCCATGCTACTAGGATTAGCATTATATGCGTCTAATATTATTTCATTAGAACCTTTAGCCGTTAATTGAGATCTATTATTAACAGGAACATATCCTTCTAAAGCCTCTTTTATAGCCGGTATATCAACTTTAAAATAAGTTCCAATAGCTATTGCAGCATCAATGTTATTTGCATTATACAAGCCTATTAAATGAGAGGAAATTATACAATCTAAATATTTAATAACGACAAATGGATTTGCGCTTGCTGAAGCAATATTTACATTAACCTCTTTATTAGCTATTCCAAAAGTAAAAGAATTCAAAACCTTACCTTTTTCTAATTGAATAGGGTCGTCCAAATTAATAAATGCCAACTTATTATTTTTTGAAATATAAGTATACATTTCGCTTTTACCTTCAATTACACCTGCTACTCCTCCAAAACCTTCTAAATGTGCTTTACCAAAATTAGTTATATACCCAAAATCCGGTGTAGCCAATTCACATAAAAAAGCAATCTCTTTTTTGTGATTTGCCCCCATTTCAACGATTCCGATTTCAGTATTAGAATCAAATGAAAGCAATGTTAAAGGAACACCAATATGATTATTTAAATTTCCAACAGTAGCTTTAGTATTGAACTTTTTAGAAAGAACAACATGTATCAATTCCTTTGTAGTTGTTTTACCATTACTACCCGTTAAAGCGATAATTGGTAATTTTAGATACTTGCGATGAAATTTCGCTAATTCTTGTAAAGCAACTAAACTATCATTTACTAATATAGTACGATCATCAATATAATAATCTTGGTTGTCAATAATAACATATAACGCGCCTTTATTTAAAGCTTCTTGAGCAAAGGTGTTTGCGTCAAAATTATCTCCTTTTATAGCAACAAAAAATGATTTTGGGATAATCTTACGAGTATCAATAGAAACTGATTTACTTTTTAAAAACAACTGATGAATGCTATTAATATCCATTAAAAAGGTGTTATAAGACAAAAGCCCTAATTAAAGGGCTTTTTATCAAAAATTATATTTTAAATTTAGTTTCTAGGAGATCTTCTTCTATCTGCTTTTGGTCCTACTCTAGACATAGCACATCTAAAACCAATGTAGTCAGTAGCCATATCTTGAGGATAGTATCTTCTTTGTGCTGGATCTAACCAATATGCTCTATCTCTCCAAGAGCCTCCTTTATAAACACGTACATCATCATTTATTAAAGTAGTTCTCGCACTTGATCTGTCATACTTTCTAACCATTCCACCTAAGCTGTCTGTAGTAACATTATGTTTAGGAGAATTATACATCTTTTTTGTTGCTGATGTTTTATTCTCATCAGATTCTGATGCACCAAAATCATAATATTTAGAAGATTGTTTATCTCCATCCCTATAGTTTATATTATCACTTTTAGAAAAGTTTTGTCTTAAATAAGTTTCATTTTCATCAACAGGAACCTGAGCTATATCTCCAGGTAAGTTTCTAACAATAATTTTACCATTACTTAAAGTATCTCTTTTCATTGTTTCTAATGTAACAATTTCTACTTTTCCGTCTTTTCCAATTTTGTTTTTAGTATAACGGTTACCTCTAAAGTAATTAAAGTCATTTGCTTCATTATCAACAATAGGTCTGTAAACATCCGCTACCCATTCAGCAACGTTTCCTGCCATATCATATAACCCAAAATCATTAGCTGGATATTTTTTTACTTCGTTAGTAATATCAGCACCATCATCAGACCACCCTGCGATACCACCATAATCTCCATTACCTTGTTTAAAGTTAGCTAATTGATCACCTTTAGTCTGTCTTTTACTTGAACGAGTGTATTCACCTGACCATGGATATTTCTTTTGACCTTTGTAGATATTATATTCTCTTTGTCCCACATCTGCCGCAGCTGCGTATTCCCATTCTGCTTCAGTAGGTAATCTATATTCTGGTAAAACAACACCTGAAGAACGTTGTGCATATACATTTTTTTCTTCAGTTACATTTCCATCTTTTCCTGGTTTAGGTGCTTTTCTAGCATCTTTTCTTTTTAAAACTAAATCTTCACTACCTCCGTAAGTTAATGTTGGAGCAATTAAATATGTCTCAGTACTAAAAGAACTTTCAGCAGTAACATCATCGGTTTTAGCATCTTTCTTCAAGAAACCTTTTTTCTCAAGAATAGCTTCATTTACACGGTCAGTTCTCCACTTACTAAATTCTACTGCCTGAATCCAATTTACACCAACTACAGGGTAATTTCCATAAGCAGGATGTCTCAAATAGTTATTAGTCATTGTTTCATTATATCCTAACCTGTTTCTCCATACTAAAGTATCTGGAGAAGCACCTTCGTAAATATGTCTGTATCTTTCATCACTTGGAGGAAAAACACTTTTTAAATACTCTAAATACTCTAAATACATTAAGTTTGTCACCTCAGTTTCATCCATATAGAATGATTGAATGTGTTGCTGAGTTGGAGTATTGTTCCAATCATGCATAACATCATCCTGAACTTTTCCCATTGTAAAAGTTCCTCCTTCTACAAAAACTAAACCTGGACCTGCTTCTTGTTTAGTAGAAGCTTTTTTTCCATCTACATTCCAACCAGTAGCTCTTGATGTGTTACTTGAACTAGATTTCTTGCTACAGCTAGCAAAACCTAAGACCATCATCATAGATAACATCAATCTTAAGGCCATAAATTTGTTTACTTTCATAATATTTTAAAGGTAATGATTTGGTGCCGCAATATAATAATTAACCATTAACATGCAATGCGGTTTTGAATAATTTTAAATTTTTGAAACTTATAACATAAATTATACATTTCAAAACGCGAAATTATACAATTTATTATTTACTTTTATATTAAATGATTTATTTTTGCTCATATATCATGTAAAAAAAATATTAGAACGAAAAAATAATGAGAAAATTACTAATTATTTACCTATTACTCATTTGTTTTGATTCTTTTGCGCAACCCAAAATTGATATAAATATTCATTGGTCAGAGAATAAAAAAACTTTTTTTGGTGAAAATAATTTTAACATACCTCAGTTTGCAGGTAAAGAATATTTTTATGATTTTAATCAACAAAAATTATTTTTTACTATAAATACCAACACGCAATTTCCATTAAACGACAGTGATATAATTATTAGTAATGTAGTTTTTGAAAATACTACAAGCAATCAACTTGGAGATTTACCTATAGAAAATATAACAACACAGTTGTACCCGAGAATCACAAATAGTGTTTCTAGAAGTGTTTCTCAATCATTTCTTACCATAAATCCTATAATCAGGGATCAAAACGTAATTAAGCGCGTAATGTCATTTTCATATACAATTAATAAAAAAAGTTATTCTTCAAATCAAAATACAAATAGGTTTCAAAATATTATTAGTAATTCAGTTCTTTCAAATTCAGAATGGTACCGCTTTTATGTAGAAAAATCTGGTGTTTATAAAGTTTCTAAAACCTTTTTACAAGATTTAGGAATGAATATAAACTCGATTGATCCTAAAAGAATTAAAATCTATGGCAATGGAGGACGTATGCTTCCATTGTCAAATAACATAAGGTATCCAAATGACTTAACCGAAAACGCGATACAAATTATTGGTGAGGAAGACGGAGCTTTTGACTCAAATGACTATATTCTTTTTTATGCAGAAGGAGTTGATACTTGGAATGATGAAAGCCAAACCAATAACAATTTATACGACAGTAAATCCTATTACTATATTACCGTAGCATCAAGTAATGGGAAACGAATTCCTGAAAAAACGCAGCCTAGCGGTAATGCTACAATAGATTTAATAAATTATGATGACCATCAGTTTCATGAGCAAGACAATATAAATATTGCCCATTTAGGCAGGCAATGGTTTGGTGAGGCATTTGACATTAATCAAGAACAAGAATTTAATTTTAATTTTCCAAATTTAGATAGCAGCATACCTATAAAAATAGAAGTTACCGCCGCTGCTGCTGCATATACCCCAACAAGCTTTTTGATCACTTCGAGTGGACAAAACATTGGTACAATTACTTTTCCTGCTTTAAACACCAATACTGATACTGAGTTTTACGTACGCTCTTTATCAAGCAGCAGCACTTTTAATGGATCTGAAGATACTAAAATTAAAATCATATATAACAACAACGGCGTTCCAGGATCAAAAGGCTATCTTGACAATATAAGATTAGTTGCCAAAAGAAAACTTCAAGGCTACGGTAAACAATTTCCTTTTCAATATGATTTAGCAGGAAACTCCTTAGCGATCGCAAGATATGCTTTTTCTAATGCTTCACTAATCAATCAAATTTGGGATGTAACTGATATTTATAATGTATCTAAAATAACCAACTTAAATCAAGATAATTTTTCTTTTAAAAGTGTTTTAGGTGAAGTAAGAAAATACGTTGCCGTAGATCAAGGTGATTATTACACTCCCTTTAAAGATGGAAGGTCAAAAGTAGCTAATCAAAATATTAAGGGAACAATACTTAAAAATAAACAAGGACAATTCCAAGACATTGATTATATTATTATAGCTCCAAATACGCTACTTACGCAAGCTGAAAAATTAGCTGATTTTCATCGAATGAACAACAACCTCAGTGTAAAAGTTATTTCGGCAGAAAGTATTTATGAAGAATTCTCGTCAGGTAAACAAGATATTGCTGCAATAAGAAACTGTATAAAATATATTTATGAAAATGCATCTTCGACCGAGAAAAAGGTGAAATATGTGAATTTATTTGGCGACACTTCTTTCGATTATAAAAACCGAACAGCTAACAACAATAATATAATTCCAATTTATCACGCGCTTAATAGCAGTTCTTCTGGAGAAGCTTCTTTTGCATCGGACGATTTTTACGGACTAATGGATGCTAACGAAGGGAATATAACTTCTTTTTTTGGCGGAATTGATATTGCCGTAGGACGGATGCTTGTTAATGACTCTAAACAAGCTGAAGAAATGGTCAATAAAGTCATTGAATACCACAACGAAGCGTCTTACGGGAGTTGGCGCAACGAATTTGTAATGATTGCTGATGACTCTGACGCTTCATTTGATGCTAATTTACAATCCAGACAAAACAGTCTGGCTGACTTAATCACTACCAAAAAACCTTTTTTTAATATCAATAAAATTCTTTTAGACTCTTATTCTCAAGAAGCTTCCGCAGGTGGATTTAGATATCCAAAAGCCAGAACAGACTTATTTGATGCTTTCGAAAAAGGTGCTTTAGTGTTTAATTATCTAGGTCATGGTGGAGAAGATGGCTTATCATCTGAAAGAATCTGGGAGAAATCCGATGGTCAAAACTTAAACAACCAATACAAGTACCCTTTATTTATAACAATTACATGTGAATTCTCTCGTTTTGATAATCCATCAAGACCTACCGCAGGTGAATATACTTATTGGAACCCAAAAGGTGGAGCTATTGCAATGATTACCACAATTAGAGCAATAGGACAATTTAATGCCGAAAACTTTAATGACACGCTGACCGAAAACTTATTTAGTTATGACAACGATCAATACACCTCAATTGCCGAGGCTTTAAGAATATCTAAAAACAGTAACCCTAACTCCTCTACAAATGTAGTTTTTTACATAGGAGACCCAGCTTTAAAACTAGCGATTCCACAACCTAAAATCCGACTCACAAAAATAAATGATATTCCAGTTACACAAACTACAGATGATTTTAAATCATTAGCAAAAATAAAAATTACTGGTGAAGTCACTGATGAAAACAACATACTGCTTACAAATTACAACGGGACACTTGCTGCTACTATATTTGATAAAGTGATTTCTAGAAAAACACTTAATAATGATGGAAATAGCCCTCCAATAGATTTTAAAACATTAGGTGAAACTATTTTTAGAGGAAATGCTTCTGTAAAAAATGGAGCATTTGAATTTAGTTTTGTTGTACCAAGAGATATTAGGATACCGCTTGATAATGGTAAAATTAGCTTTTACGCCAAAAAAGAAAAAACATTAGAGAATGAAACTGGCTATGATACAACTATTAAAATAGGAGGAATAAATGAAAATGCACCTCAAGACAATATTAGCCCAAAAGTAAAGTTATATATGAATGACGAAACATTTGTTTCGGGTGGCATTACAAATAGCTCCCCTTTTTTACTTGCGTATCTTGAAGACGAAAACGGAATAAATACAGCAAGCGGAATTGGACATGATATTACAGCAATTTTAGATGGAGATGTAAGTAATCCTTATGTCTTAAATGACTACTATCAAACCGATGTAGATGATTATACCAAAGGTAATTTAAGATTCCCTTTGCGTAACTTAGCCTCAGGAATACATACTGTAACGTTCAAAGCCTGGGATGTATATAATAACCCTGTAATACTAGAAATTCAATTTGTAGTTGTATCAGATGAAGGGCTAACTTTAACTCATGTGTTGAATTATCCCAACCCATTTGTAAACTACACTGAGTTTTGGTTTACCCATAATAGACCCTACGAGCCCTTAACTGTTCAAGTTCAAGTAATGACTATAACAGGAAAGGTAGTTTGGACAAAAAATCAAATAATAACAACCGAAGGGTTTCTTTCAAAAGAGATCACTTGGAATGGTAAAGATGATTTTGGAAATAAAATTGGAAAAGGTGTTTATATTTATAAGCTTACAGTAAAGTCAAACCTATCAAATAAAAAAGCTGAAAAAATCGAAAAACTTGTTATACTTTAATAAAATCCTATATTTGTTTAATGAATCTTTATAATAAAATGAAAAAAATAATATTTGCAATTAGTTGCCTTCTTGGAATTTCCTACACTCATGCACAACAGGAAAGAGTAATCACAACTGGGGTGCCCTTTTTAATGGTGTCTGCAGATGCAAGAGCAGCAGGTATGGCAGATTTAGGAGTTGCAACATCTGCTGATGTATTTTCACAACAATGGAATCCTGCTAAATATGCTTTTTCGACTGATAAGCAAGGTTTTTCAGTAAGTTACACGCCTTATTTAACTGATTTAGCTAATGATATTTCATTAGGACAAGCGACTTATTATAACAAAATAAGTGACCGTAGTGCTTTTGCAGGAAGTATTCGTTTTTTTGGATTTGGTGACATTGAACTTCGACAAACTTCTGATCCAAATGAAAACTTTAAAACGGTATCTCCTAATGAATTTGCATTAGATGGATCGTATTCCTTGAAATTAAGCGAAAAATTCTCTATGGCAGTAGCCGGAAGGTACATACGCTCCAATTTAAAAATAGCTTCCGAAACTGTAGACGCAAGCTCAGCAGGAACATTTGCAATTGATGTAGCTGGTTTTTATCAATCAGAAGAAATTGCTTATTCAGAGTTTAACGGAAGATGGAGAGCTGGTTTTAATATTCAAAATTTAGGTCCTAAAATAAGCTACGACAGAGATGATTTTAGCACAAACTTTATTCCTGCTAATCTAAAGATAGGAACCGGTTTTGAGTTTATCTTAGACGATTATAATACAGTGGCGGTTAATGTTGAATTTAACAAATTATTAGTTCCAACACCTCAAAATCCAGATCTAGATGGTGATGGAGATATCACTCCTGAAGAAAGAAGTAAAAATAATGATGACTATCGTTCTATAGGGTGGGCTTCTGGAATTTTTAAATCTTTTGGAGATGCTCCTAACGGCTTTAGCGAAGAACTAAAAGAAGTAACTTATGCTGTAGGTGCTGAGTACATGTATCAAGATTCATTTGCTTTCCGTGCTGGATATTTTAATGAGAACGTATTAAAAGGAGCTAGAAAATACTTTTCTCTAGGTGCTGGTTTTAAATACAATGTAGTAAAAGTTGATGTATCCTATTTATTCTCAACATCAAAAGTTAAGAATCCGTTAGAAAATACCTTACGTTTTTCTTTAACGTTTAACTTTGGAGACAAATATGACGTATATTAGCACTCAAAAATAATTTTTAAATTAAAGATCCAAATTTCAGTAAAATGAGATTTGGATTTTTTTTCCCTTTATAAAAAATGAAACAAATAGCAATCACCACCCAATTTTCGGTATATGATGCCGTATCTGAACTTCCAGCCGAAATAAAAGATTTAATGGAACAAGCCGTTGCAGTTAGAAAAAATGCTTATGCGCCGTATTCTAATTTTAGAGTAGGAACAGCTTTATTGCTTGATAACGGTAAAATAGTTTTAGGTTCTAATCAAGAAAACGCTGCTTATCCATCAGGATTATGCGCAGAGCGCGTAGCCATTTATCATGCAGGTGCAGTTTATCCTGATGCAAAAATATTAAAAATGGCAATCACAGCTGCTTCTGATGCAAATCAAACTTCAGCACCTATTCCACCATGTGGATCTTGTAGACAATCTATAGCTGAATATGAAATTCGTCAAGAAACCCCTATCGAAATCTACTTTATGGGAGAAATAGGCGCAATTTATAAGTCGGATTCCCTTAAAAACTTGCTACCATTCATGTTTGATAAAAAGTTCTTATAAATAAATCAGAAAATTAGCTTTAAAATTTTAGTTCTAAGCTTGAATGTCTTATTTTTGCGATTCGCAAATTTGTGGGAGGAAACTTTTTTGCGTGAGGGTAATTGATGAACAATAAAAACTTTAGCAAAAAAGACAACTGAGATGAAAGAAGTTACAAAAGAGGTTTATTTAAAGTGGTACGAAGACATGCTGCTTTGGAGAAAGTTTGAAGACAAACTTGCAGCATTATACATTCAACAAAAAGTTAGAGGTTTCCTCCACTTATATAACGGTCAAGAAGCGGTTCTAGCAGGTGCATTGCATGCAATGGACTTAACTAAAGACAAAATGATTACTGCTTATAGAAATCACGTTCAACCTATTGGGATGGGTGTTGATCCAAAAAGAGTAATGGCTGAATTATTAGGAAAAGTTACTGGTACCTCTAAAGGTATGGGTGGTTCCATGCACATATTTTCTAAAGAGCACCGTTTTTATGGTGGTCACGGAATTGTAGGTGGGCAAATTCCTGTAGGAGCTGGTTTAGCTTTTGCTGACAAATATTTTGAAACTGGTGGAGTTACAATGACCTATTTTGGTGATGGTGCTGCACGTCAAGGTTCCTTACATGAAGCTTTTAACATGGCTATGTTATGGAAATTGCCAGTAGTTTTTATCGTTGAAAACAACGGTTACGCTATGGGAACTTCTGTTGAGAGAACGGCAAATCATACAGATATCTGGAAATTAGGTTTAGGGTACGAAATGCCTTGTGGACCTGTAGATGGAATGAATCCTGTAAAAGTAGCAGAAGCTATGACAGAAGCTATCGATAGAGCAAGACGTGGTGATGGACCTACTTTCTTAGAAATGAAAACATATAGATACAGAGGTCACTCTATGTCTGATGCTCAATTATACCGTTCGAAAGAAGAAGTAGAAGAGTACAAAAAGATAGATCCTATTACACAAGTTTTGGATGTAATTAAAGATCAAAAATATGCTACTGAAGAAGAAATTGATGCAATCGAGCAAAGAGTTAAAACTTTAGTTCAAGAATGTGTGGATTTTGCTGAAGAGTCGGAATACCCTCCAATTCAACAACTTTACGACGTAGTATACGAACAAGAAAACTATCCATTTATACCTCATAAACTATAAATTATGGCAACAATTATTACAATGCCTCGTTTGAGCGATACGATGACGGAAGGAACGGTAGCGACTTGGCTTAAAAAAGTAGGTGACAAAATTAGTGAAGGTGATATCTTAGCTGAAATTGAAACCGACAAAGCAACAATGGAATTTGAGTCTTTCAATGAAGGAACTCTTTTATATATTGGAATTCCAGCTGGAGAAACTGCTCCAGTTGATTCTTTATTAGCAATTATTGGTGAAGAAGGTGAAGATATTACAGCATTAATTGCTGGAGGATCAGCTCCTGCTGAAGCAAAAGAGACTAGTACTGAAGAAGCTCCAAAAACAGAAACTAAAAAGGACGAAGTGGCAGCTACTGCAAACAGTTTTGAATTGCCTAAAGGTGTCGTAGTAGTAACTATGCCTCGCTTGAGCGATACAATGACCGAAGGAACTGTAGCCACATGGCTGAAAAAAGTAGGAGACAAAATTAGTGAAGGAGATATTCTTGCTGAAATTGAAACAGACAAAGCAACTATGGAATTTGAATCTTTCAACGAAGGTACATTATTGTACGTTGGTATCGAAGAAGGAAATGCAGCTCCAATTGATAGTTTATTAGCCATCATCGGGCCTGCGGGAACTGATGTTTCAGGAATAGCAGCCAACTTTAAAGCGGGTGCAAAGACAGAAACTAGTTCAACTACCGAAGCACCGAAAGCAACTACAACCGAAGCTGCTGCTCCAGTTGTACAAGAAGTAGCTACAGATGGAAAAAGAATTTTAGCATCGCCATTAGCAAAGAAAATTGCTAGCGATAAAGGAATTCAATTAAACCAAGTTAAAGGTTCTGGTGAAAACGGACGTATCATCAAAAGTGATATCGAAAATTTCACTCCAGCAACAGCAGCTCCACAACAGGCTGCCGCTACTTCAGCTGCAAAAACTGAAACTGCTGCCGCTCCTGCCGCTGCACCACAAGTATTTGTTCCAGCAGGAGAAGTATTCAAAGAAGAAATTAAGAATTCGCAAATGCGTAAAATCATTGCGAAAAGATTAGCCGAATCTTTATTCACAGCACCTCATTACAACTTAACTATTGAAGTTACAATGGATGATGCTATGAAATCAAGAGCAATAATCAATAGTGTTCCTGACATAAAAGTTTCTTTTAACGACATGGTTATCAAAGCATGTGCAATGGCATTAAAGAAACACCCAAAAATCAACTCTCAGTGGAAAGAAGATGCAATCACAATTAATCACCATGTGAATATTGGAGTTGCGGTTGCTGTAGAAGATGGATTAGTTGTACCTGTATTGAAATTTACAGATGCAATGAGTTTGTCACAAATTGGCGGAAGCGTAAGAGATTTAGCAGGAAGAGCTAAAAACAAAAAACTATTACCTACAGAAATGGAAGGAAGTACGTTTACTGTTTCTAACCTAGGAATGTTTGGAATCGTAGAATTTAATTCTATTATCAATCAACCTAATTCTGCAATCCTTTCAGTAGGAGCAATTGTAGAGAAACCAGTGGTTAAAAACGGTCAAATTGTTGTAGGAAACACAATGATGCTTTCACTAGCTTGCGACCACCGTACAATCGATGGAGCAACTGGAGCACAGTTCTTACAAACATTAAAACAATACATTGAAAACCCAGTGACTATGCTTGCATAATTACTGAGTTATTATAATAAACAAACCCCGTTAAGTCTTGACTTAACGGGGTTTTGTATTTTAAATCGTCTTCAGAAATAAAAGCAGAAGCTTAGTTTTTATCAGGAAATTGAGTTACCTCTAGACGCTGTATCATGTGGGGTGTCCCAAAGCATAGCAAGTTGCACCCACAAGGATTTTCACTTCAGTCGGGGCTAAAGAGGAAGATTTCGTTTAGATTAAATATCCAAATTAGATACGCATTTTAAAATGTATATCCAATTTTTGCCTGTAGATCAGTATAACTATTTAAGTGATCACAATTGCAGCTATGTGAGTTGCTGTAAATATTATATTTTACACCATAACCAAAAGCAAACTCATAACTAAAATTCTTTGCAAAGCTACGTCTAATTCCAAAAGTTGGAATAGCAAGTATGCTGTTAGCAATTCTACTATTATCCTCAGTTATATAAATTGGTATTCGATTGGCAGAAAACGAAGTTTTTAATGAGAAAAAATTTGAACTGTTATGAGCAATGTTTCTACCTAAGCGATTTCTTCTATCGATCCCGTAATAAAATCGGGGCTCAACAACCACACTTACAGGGATAATAGTTCCGTTAGTAAGCCCAGTGTCCCAATCGAAATAAGTATATGTACTCAATTCCGTAGCTAATTCTGTGCGTAAGGCCCACTTTCTATCTAGCTTAAATTCATAAAAAACATCTGCTTTTACAATCCCAAGCTCGACACCATACATTTTTTCTTCAACGCTTATCTCTTGTGCGCTTGCGGCGATACCAAACAAAATAAGCAACAACCCAAAAGTATTTTTTTTCATATAAAGGTTTTGATATTCAACTGTAAAAATAGAAATAACTTACAATAAATCACAATATTTTATTTTTTTCTTCAATCCACTTTGACATGTATTTGGTACTTCTTAAAGAATGATGTTGCAGTAATTCACCTAAAAAGTTATTCAATCGATGTTGTTTTAAATTATTCAGTAAACTTTCAATATGTTCTTTAAAATCAAACTCAAAAAGTGTTCTTACATACCTTTGATTTATGATATCTAAACCCTTTTTTTGGGCATCAAGCCACAATTGTTCCTCTTGATACAGTAATACTGCCTTGTTTGCAAAACCTTCAGGACTGTCTTCAACAAACCCATTCCAAACTAATGTGCCGTGCATGGATTCAGCGCCAATGGAAGTGGTTACACTTGGCGTACCACATTGCATCGCTTCAATCAATTTTCCTTTTATACCAGCGCCAAAACGCAAAGGAGCCAAAACAACCTTTGCTTGCCGCACCACTTCACTAGCATCTACAGCACGACCCCGAATTAAAAAACCCTCCTTAACATTATTTAGTTGCACTACTTTTTGAGATGGATAAGCACCGTACACATTCAAAACTTCATCAGGCAATTGTTTTTTTATCAAGGGCCAAATTGTTTCTTTTAGATACTGCACGGCATTCCAGTTGGGCTCATGAAGAAAATTGCCTATAAAAACAAAATTCTCCCTTTCTTTGAATAAGGACAACTGTTCTAATTTTGGAACTTCACTACTTTCCACTAATAAAGGCAAATAATACAGTAATGCACTATCTATTTTAAAAGTAGTCGTTAATAATTCGATTTCAAATTGGGATATCATTAATGACAAATCACATCGTAAAATACTGGCTATTTCTCGTTTTGCGACTTCTTCTACTACTAAATCTTCGGTTTTAAATACACGTTTTTCTTTGAATGCTTTTTGCCTAGCCAATCGCAAAGAATGCAAATCTTCGGTATCTAAAATCCTTAAAGCGTCAGGACAACTATCAGCAACGCGCCAGCCAAATTGTTCTTCTATCATGAAACGATCAAACAACACTACAGATGGATTGAGTTCTTTGATGAAAGTATCAAAAATAGGTGAGTTTAATAAAATACTTTTTTTGTCGACATTATACGTACTCAAATCAATCATGAAATCACTGTCCTGGGCTGGACTTGCAAATGTGATTTGGAAACCCTGTTCTTGAAATAGAGCTATTAATTGCATCATTCTTCCACCAGCTGCTGAAGAATTGGGCTCAGGCCAAACAAAACCAATAATTAAAAGTGATTGCACTGTTTTTTGAGTATAAAATTATTGTTGCAAAATAAGACTATTTTGCTGAAACTCTTCTATTCTTAAAGAGTTTAAGCTGCTTTATAACGCCTTTATTGCCGACAAATCAATCTAATATGCGGGATTTCGTGTGAGGGATAGCAGCGGAAATCCTTTTATGGGGCTTCTTGACCCCATAAAAGATTGAAACGAATAGCCCGACCCGACCCCGATAGCTCTCGGGGTTTTGGAGGGGCACACCCTAAATAATCCAACTTTGATTCCGCAATGGATCCAAGTTAATTAGAAAGAAAACACTAATTTTGTAAAAAACAAAAAGAACGGAGATGTTAGGATTAAAATTAGCGACAGACCCAAGATGGGTAAATATAGTAGAATCGAATATTGAAGAAATATTGACAGACCACGCTTGGTGCGAACAAAAAGCAGCATCAAATGCGATAAGTTTAATTACTCAAAATTCGGAGAAGGAAGAATTAGTTTCTGAGCTGATGATTATTGCTCAAGAAGAAATTGAGCATTTTAAAATGGTGCACGATCTTATAAAAGAACGCGGACTCAACTTTGGTCGAGAACGTAAAGACAGCTATGTTAATGAACTTTTTAAATTCATGAAAAAAGACGGAAGTAGGAACGATGCTTTATGTGAGCGTTTGCTATTTTCGGCTGTGATAGAGGCAAGAAGTTGTGAAAGGTTTAAAGTACTCTCAGAAAACATTAAAGATCCTATATTAGCTAAATTTTATAGAGATTTGATGGTGAGTGAAGCGGGACATTATACTACTTTTTTAGGATTTGCTAGAAAATATGCAGAAAATGTAGACGTTGAGAAGCGCTGGCAAGAGTGGATTACTTATGAAACGTCGATAATTACCAATTATGGTAAGCAAGAAACAATTCATGGGTAACAAATGAATAGTATTAAAATTGAAAAGGGATCAAGACAAAAAGTTGTGGGGAAATATTAAAAACTAGATATTTGTGTTTCCAAATTCCAGCAAATGCAAGATTCATATAGCGAACTAATCAAGTTATTATTACCTGAAATCATTGTTGAATATTTTGAAATGACTTCTTATAAAAAGGAAGAAGAGATACTACATTTGTATTTGAAGGAGATAAATTCCATTCCCAAAGAATACAGACTTTTTAAATTAAGTTCAAAAGGATTCTTCGATGAAATAACAGTCCAGAATTTCCAATCCGCGGTCATAAAGTATATCTTGATATCACTCGTAGAAGATGGCTTAATGAAGACACAGGGGAAAATTGTTTTTAGTACCGATAGCTATCGGGATTAATTTAGTAGCAGACGGAACTCGTGTAACACAAGAGTTTGCGTCTTTTTCAAAAGAGATCAATAGATTCTAGTCCAAATAATTGTAGCACTATTTCTTCTTTCTATGGAGTCTCTGGTAGAAACCTCCAATGTCAATACAAAGACTTTTTAAGTGATTTTAAAACTTGGGATAAAACATACTAAAAATGTCTTGTTTTTCCGCAAAACATCGGAAAGAATCTATCTGTAGATGAAACCTCACTTTCAAATGGCGAACTCTATACTATTTTAACTAACAAATCTAGAAAAGGAAGAAAGGGAACTATTGAAGCTATGATTGCAGGAACTAAAGCCGATAAAGTTATTGGAGTTATAGAAAAAATCGCTCTTAAAAAACGAAATCTAGTTCAGGAAATAACTTTAGACATGGCGGGAAATATGAATTTGATTGCCAAAAAATATTTTCCTAATGCAACTCGTGTTACAGATCGATTTCATGTTAAAAAACTAACTACAAAGGCTTTACAGGAAATCAGGATTAAATATCGTTGGGAAGCTATCGATCAAGAAAATAATGGTATTGAAAAAGAAAATCAAATTTCGAATCTCTAATACTTTCAAATGGAGATACACTTAAGCAATTACTCGCTAGAAGTCGCTATTTCTTATACAAAAACAAATCAAGATGGACGCACAACCAAACGCAACGTGCCACTTTATTGTTTGAACTATATCCAGACATTTTAAAAGCATACGATTTAACACAAGACTTGAGTACTATTTTTGAAAAAACAACTGACAAAATCATTGGGTTTGCAAAACTAGCCAAATGGCATGAAAAAGTAGATCAATCCGGATTCAAATCTTTTGGCACAATTTCTCATACAATTACAAATCATTATCAGACCATATTAAATTATTTTGACAATAGAAGTACTAATACCTCTGCAGAATATTCAATGCCAAAATAAAAGCATTCAGATCAAAATTCAGAGGTGTTAGAAATATAGAATACATCCTGTTTAGACTAACTAATATATATGCTTAATATGTTCCACTCCACAGATTTTCGTTATGATCCCATATTTCACCTATTTAAGTTATCCAATTTCGATTCAGAGAATGATTTAATCAACCAACTGGATAGAACGTTTTAATCGAGATTACAAGCGGGTATTGAAAATGAGAGGAGCAATGCCAAGCTCAGAATCAGTACTTTTTTAATGAGATCAATGGCTATGGAAAAAGAATATAAATCCAACGTCTATCCCTTATCAGTTTTTAGAAAGATTGAAGAATTAATAATAATAAAAACAACTTTCACACACTTTTTAATACACCACCGATTAATACCAAAACTTTCAGGAGGGCTCCCACATAACTGCATCATTAATTTAAAACAAAAAACCCCTATCCGATAAGGATAGGGGTTTTTAAAGAAAGGCGACGACATACTCTCCCACATAACTGCAGTACCATCTGCGCAGGCGGGCTTAACTACTCTGTTCGGGATGGGAAGAGGTGAGCCCCGCCGCAATAACCACCTTAAGGTCGTTTTGCAAGGGGTCCCGATACTATCGGGAACAATTACATAATATCTTAACATACTGAGATAAAGAAAAAAGTATTAATCTTGACTTGCACTGAGCGAAGTCGAAGGGAGAAAGTTTCCCCAGTGCACTTTCGTGCACTGGAAAGGGTGTACATAAGCTTACGGATTATTAGTACTACTCGACTATGACATTACTGCCTTTACATCTATAGCCTATCAACGTGGTCATCTCCCACGATCCTTAAAAGAAATCTCATCTTGTGGTGGGTTTCGCGCTTATATGCTTTCAGCGCTTATCCCTTCCAAACGTAGCTACTCTGCGATGCCACTGGCGTGACAACAGATACACTAGAGGTTTGTCCAATTCGGTCCTCTCGTACTAGAATCAGATCCACTCAAATTTCTTGCGCCCACAGTAGATAGAGACCGAACTGTCTCACGACGTTCTGAACCCAGCTCGCGTGCCACTTTAATGGGCGAACAGCCCAACCCTTGGGACCTTCTCCAGCCCCAGGATGTGACGAGCCGACATCGAGGTGCCAAACCCCCCCGTCGATATGAGCTCTTGGGGGAGATCAGCCTGTTATCCCCGGCGTACCTTTTATCCTTTGAGCGATGGCCCTTCCATGCGGAACCACCGGATCACTATGCTCTACTTTCGTACCTGATCGACCTGTATGTCTCTCAGTCAAGCTCCCTTATGCCATTGCACTCTACGCACGGTTACCAAGCGTACTGAGGGAACCTTTAGAAGCCTCCGTTACTCTTTTGGAGGCGACCACCCCAGTCAAACTACCCACCAAGCAATGTCCCCCGCAATGCGGGGTTAGGCTTCAGACAAACAAAGGGTTGTATTTCAACAATGACTCCACAACGCCTAGCGACGCCACTTCACAGTCTCCAACCTATCCTACACATCATTTGTCCAAAGTCAATACTAAGCTATAGTAAAGGTGCACAGGGTCTTTTCGTCCCACTGCGGGTAAGCGGCATCTTCACCGCTACTACAATTTCACCGAGCTCATGGCTGAGACAGTGTCCAGATCGTTACACCATTCGTGCAGGTCGGAACTTACCCGACAAGGAATTTCGCTACCTTAGGACCGTTATAGTTACGGCCGCCGTTTACTGGGGCTTCATTTCAATGCTTCTCCGAAGATAACATCTCCACTTAACCTTCCAGCACCGGGCAGGTGTCAGGCCCTATACTTCATCTTACGATTTTGCAGAGCCCTGTGTTTTTGATAAACAGTCGCCTGGACCTCTTCACTGCGGCCAGCATTGCTGCTGGCGACCCTTCTCCCGAAGTTACGGGTCTATTTTGCCTAATTCCTTAGCCATGAATCTCTCGAGCACCTTAGAATTCTCATCTCGACTACCTGTGTCGGTTTGCGGTACGGGTACTATTAACCTGAAGTTTAGAGGTTTTTCTTGGAAGCCCTTAGGTGCACTATCTCTTTGTCCGAAGACGCCGAGTACTATCGTATTTCCCCAAGCCGCGTGGATTTGCCTGCGCAGCTTATAGGTAGGTACTTCAACGAACTATTCCGTCAGTTCGCGGCACTTTCATCACTCCGTCACCCCATCACAGTTAACAGTAGTACGGGAATATTAACCCGTTGTCCATCGACTGTCCCTTTCGGGTTCGCCTTAGGTCCCGACTAACCCACAGCTGATTAGCATAGCTGTGGAAACCTTAGTCTTTCGGTGTGCGGGTTTCTCGCCCGCATTATCGTTACTTATGCCTACATTTTCTTTTCTCACCGGTCCAGCATACCTTACGATACACCTTCTACCCTGTGAGAATGCTCCCCTACCACTTACAATAAATTGTAAATCCATAGCTTCGGTAATATACTTATGCCCGATTATTATCCATGCTCGTCCGCTCGACTAGTGAGCTGTTACGCACTCTTTAAATGAATGGCTGCTTCCAAGCCAACATCCTAGCTGTCTATGCAGACAAACCTCGTTCTTTCAACTTAGTATATATTTGGGGACCTTAGCTGATGGTCTGGGTTCTTTCCCTCTCGGACTTGGACCTTAGCACCCAAGCCCTCACTGTTACGAAACATTATATAGCATTCGGAGTTTGTCAGGAATTGGTAGGCGGTGAAGCCCCCGCATCCAATCAGTAGCTCTACCTCTATATAACTTTAAACATAACGCTGCACCTAAATGCATTTCGGGGAGTACGAGCTATTTCCGAGTTTGATTGGCCTTTCACCCCTACCCACAGATCATCCCAAGACTTTTCAACGTCAACGGGTTCGGTCCTCCACTTTGGGTTAACAAAGCTTCAACCTGTCCATGGGTAGATCACACGGTTTCGCGTCTAACACTACTGACTAAAGCGCCCTATTCAGACTCGCTTTCGCTACGGATCCGTGGCTTAACCACTTATCCTTGCCAGCAACGTTAACTCGTAGGCTCATTATGCAAAAGGCACGCCGTCACCCCACTAAAGGGCTCCGACCGCTTGTAAGCGTATGGTTTCAGGATCTATTTCACTCCGTTATTCACGGTTCTTTTCACCTTTCCCTCACGGTACTGGTTCACTATCGGTCTCTCAGGAGTATTTAGCCTTAGCGGATGGTCCCGCCAAATTCAGACAGGATTTCTCGTGTCCCGCCCTACTCAGGATACCACTATTGTTATCTTCTATTACTTATACAGGGCTATCACCTTCTTTGGCTTTACTTTCCAGTAAATTCTAATTCTATCCGCAACAAATAACGTGGTCCTACAACCCCAACATTGCCGTAACAACATTGGTTTGGGCTAATCCGCGTTCGCTCGCCACTACTTACGGAATCACTTTTGTTTTCTTCTCCTCCGCCTACTTAGATGTTTCAGTTCAGCGGGTTTGCCCACCCGAAGGTGTACTAGATCTTCAATCTAGTGGGTTGCCCCATTCAGGTATTTACGGATCAATCAATGTGTGCTTGTCCCCGTAACTTTTCGCAGCTTATCACGCCTTTCATCGCCTCTGAGAGCCAAGGCATCCCCCATACGCCCTTATTTTGCTTATTGTACCAATCTTAAAGTTAATTAAGACCGTTTTTTTTGTCTTTTACTATCTCTAGTAAAAAACGCTTTCTACTTTTAATATTTTTCTTATCTCAATATGTCAATGAACTTTAATCCCCCTCCAACTCCCCCGAAGGGGGAGAGCCGATTACTCTGGGTTCCTCCCCTTTGGGGAGGTTAGGAGGGGATTTGTGGAGAATAACGGAGTCGAACCGTTGACCTCCTGCGTGCAAGGCAGGCGCTCTAGCCAGCTGAGCTAATCCCCCAATTTCATGAGTGACTAGTGAACAGTAATTAGTGACTAGCACTAATTTTGTTGCTTTTCAACTCTAGAATTTCCTTTAAGTTTTTAATAGTTGTCTCGGACAGACTCGAACTGTCGACCCCTACATTATCAGTGTAGTACTCTAACCAGCTGAGCTACGAGACACTCTTATTCTTAAATTATTTTTTATTCAATTTCTTTAAATTAACAGCAAGAGTAATAAAGCTTCTAAATCAGACCCCAATGTCTCTTTTCGTCTCTTTCCCTACCGTGCTTTTCTTAATTCTTAATTCTTAAGTATAAATACTTATTCATTAAAAACAATACTTAGCTAACACTAAGGCTCTAGAAAGGAGGTGTTCCAGCCGCACCTTCCGGTACGGCTACCTTGTTACGACTTAGCCCTAGTTACCAGTTTTACCCTAGGCAGCTCCTTGCGGTCACCGACTTCAGGCACCCCCAGCTTCCATGGCTTGACGGGCGGTGTGTACAAGGCCCGGGAACGTATTCACCGGATCATGGCTGATATCCGATTACTAGCGATTCCAGCTTCACGGAGTCGAGTTGCAGACTCCGATCCGAACTGAGAACGGTTTTGTAGATTCGCTCCTGGTTGCCCAGTGGCTGCTCTCTGTACCGTCCATTGTAGCACGTGTGTAGCCCAAGGCGTAAGGGCCGTGATGATTTGACGTCATCCCCACCTTCCTCACAGTTTACACTGGCAGTCTTGTTAGAGTTCCCGACATGACTCGCTGGCAACTAACAACAGGGGTTGCGCTCGTTATAGGACTTAACCTGACACCTCACGGCACGAGCTGACGACAACCATGCAGCACCTTGTAAATTGTCTTGCGAAAAGTCTGTTTCCAAACCGGTCAATCTACATTTAAGCCTTGGTAAGGTTCCTCGCGTATCATCGAATTAAACCACATGCTCCACCGCTTGTGCGGGCCCCCGTCAATTCCTTTGAGTTTCAAACTTGCGTTCGTACTCCCCAGGTGGGATACTTATCACTTTCGCTTAGCCACTGAGATTGCTCCCAACAGCTAGTATCCATCGTTTACGGCGTGGACTACCAGGGTATCTAATCCTGTTCGCTACCCACGCTTTCGTCCATCAGCGTCAATATATTAGTAGTAACCTGCCTTCGCAATTGGTATTCCATGTAATCTCTAAGCATTTCACCGCTACACTACATATTCTAGTTACTTCCTAATAATTCAAGTCAGACAGTATCAATGGCCGTTCCACCGTTGAGCGATGGGCTTTCACCACTGACTTATCTGACCGCCTACGGACCCTTTAAACCCAATGATTCCGGATAACGCTTGGATCCTCCGTATTACCGCGGCTGCTGGCACGGAGTTAGCCGATCCTTATTCTTACAGTACCGTCAAGCTGGTTCACGAACCAGTGTTTCTTCCTGTATAAAAGCAGTTTACAATCCATAGGACCGTCATCCTGCACGCGGCATGGCTGGATCAGGCTTGCGCCCATTGTCCAATATTCCTCACTGCTGCCTCCCGTAGGAGTCTGGTCCGTGTCTCAGTACCAGTGTGGGGGATCTCCCTCTCAGGACCCCTACCCATCGTAGTCTTGGTAAGCCGTTACCTTACCAACTAACTAATGGGACGCATGCTCATCTTTCACCGATAAATCTTTAATAGTAATCTCATGCGAGACTACTATACTATGAGGTATTAATCCAAATTTCTCTGGGCTATCCCTCTGTGAAAGGTAGATTGCATACGCGTTACGCACCCGTGCGCCGGTCTCATTATCCGAAGATAACTACCCCTCGACTTGCATGTGTTAAGCCTGCCGCTAGCGTTCATCCTGAGCCAGGATCAAACTCTTCATCGTATATTATTTGCTTATTACTAAGCTATTTATTTTTGACTGAAGATCTATTGGTTATACTCTAATCTATCTATTCTATTACTCTTATTCTTTTGTTCTAACATCTCTGTTAAAACGGCTGTCAATTCAATATGTCTAGGAACGTGTTCTTATCTTTTTTTCAACCTCGTTTGCATGTTAAACATGTTTCCCGAATCGGGTGCAAAAGTAATAAACTCTTTTATTTCTCACAAGCTTTTTTTAAAATAATCTGAAAATAAATTTTCAACTTATTCCGTTTTGCTTGCCATAATGTAAAGAACTTATTCGCTGTTGCGGGTGCAAAAGTACTGACTCTTTTCCGTTAAACAATACTTTTGATTGCCTTTTTTTAATGTTTTTATAACTTTAATTTTAAATTGCTGGAAATCTTATCTTTGAAAAAGAGCTGCTGGTGCAGTTTTGAGTAAAAGTAGGAATTATTACTATTGTAGATTGGGTTTTTATTAGATTTACAACCTATTTATTATTTCCCCTGACTTACAACTCGCTTAAAATACCTTTCATTAAACTCCTTTACAGTCAAGAGCGACTTTGCAGAAGCTACTAATCCTCTTAACTTAGTTCAGTTATTATCTTTTATTCCTAAATGCAATTTGAATAAACTAATTACTCCTTATATATGGTAGCAAAATCTTGATTCAAACACACCACTCCTCCCCTAGCCCTGATAGTAGTGAAAATCCTAGGGAGCCGGTGTTCGGCGAACTAGATTGTAGCGGATAGCAGGAAATAGCTCCTGTAAATTAAATAAATAACTAATCGTAGCGTATTGCTTTTACTGGAGAAATCTTTGTTATTATGTAGGACGGGATCAGCAGCACAATAAAACAAACTGTTATTGTGAATAAATTCAATAGTGCTATGTAACCTAAATTAATATAAACAGGTGCTTGGTCTACATAATAATTTTCAGGATTTAGTTTTATTACCCCAAAATACTGCTGGATAAGCAAAATTACAATTCCAATTAGATTACCCCAAAACAATCCACGTAAAATAAGATACGAAGCGTTATATAAAAATATTTTACGCACAGTCCAGTTATTAGCTCCCAATGCCTTTAAAATCCCTATCATTTGTGTGCGTTCGAGAATTAAAACTAACAATGCTACCACCATATTTATTGTTGCCACAATAATCATTACTACTAATATGACGATGATATTAAAATCAAACAATTGCAACCACTCAAATATATAACTGTATTTTTCGATAATTGTTTTTGTATCCAGCGTAGAACTTGTTTGTTTATAAACCTGATCACCTACCTCTTTTATTTGATCAAAATCTTTAACAAAAACTTCAAACGCTCCTACCTGATCAGCTTTCCATTTATTTATGCGTTGCATGTGACGAATATCCCCTACTATATAGGTAGCGTCAAACTCTTGAAAACCTGAATTAAAAATACCCGTAATTTTAAACCTTCGAATATTAGGTAACTTATTCTCTCCTTCCTTCATAAAGAAAGTATTAAAAGCATCACCAACTCTTAAATGCAATCTATTTGCTAAGAATTGTGAAATAACCACATCCTCATTCAAATTTTTCGAAAAATCAGGCAATTTCCCTTCAACGAGATATTCCTTTATATTATCCCATTTATAATCGGCACCTACTCCTTTGAAAATAATTCCCTCAAAAGCATTTTCGGTTCTGATTATTCCTGCTTTGCTCGCAATAGCCTGTATGTGACTTACACCAGGAACGCTAGTAAATTTAGGATAGAAACTTTGGTTTTTAGAAATTGGAGTAAGTGTTGCGTCAGATTGATTACTATCGTAATTAGTAATTGTAATGTGCCCATTGAATGCAGCAATTTTCTCACGAATTTTCTGTTGTAACCCAATTCCAGTTGCCACTGAAACGATCATCATTACCATACCGATAGCAATAGCAGCTATCGCAATTTTTATAATTGGCGCAGATATACTACTTTTATAATCTTTAGCAGTTACAAGTCTTTTGGCTATGAAATATTCTAAATTCAATTTGATTGCGTTTCTAATTTGGCTCCAAAAATACAGCTAAAACACGAATTACACTAACTTATTCTACATCAAAAAAAATGATTCTATTTATAAAAAAAATCTCCATTACTTTAATTCCGTTATCCATTATGATTGCTTGTTCAGGATTAATCGATGGTAAAAAAAGCTCAGTTACCAGCGCGGTACAAGACACTATTGAGAGTAACGAGATGCTGACTTCAGATACAACCGAAAAAACGCTAGTTAAAAATTTAAGCATAAGAACTGGTGCAGATAATTTTGAGGAGTATTTGCCGCTATTAAGAAATAAAAAAATAGGCGTGGTAACAAATCAATCAGGCATACTTGCAAATAAAACGCACTTAGTAGATTTTTTACTTTCGAAAAACATTAAAATTCAAAGTATTTTTGCTCCAGAACACGGTTTCAGAGGAACTGCAGATGCTGGTGAACACCTATTAGATGGGAAAGATAATAAAACTGGACTTTCGATTATATCATTGTATGGGGATAATAAAAAACCAAAAGCAGCACAGCTTGTTGGGATTGACATTATGGTTTTTGACCTCCAAGATGTAGGCGCCCGTTTTTACACTTACATCTCTTCATTACATTATATAATGGAAGCTTGCGCAGAAAACAATATAGAATTAATGATTTTAGACAGACCTAATCCAAATGGAAATATTGTTGACGGCCCTATTTTAGAAAAAGCCTACTCCAGCTTTGTAGGAATGCACGCAATACCACTACTACACGGGATGACAATAGGAGAATATGGTAAAATGATTAACGGTGAAAAATGGTTAAAAAATGGCGCTCAATGTAAACTAACCGTAATTCCGTGTACAAATTATAACCGGAATATGCCTTACAGCCTACCTGTAAAACCCTCGCCAAATTTACCAAATGATCAAGCTATAAACTTATATGCAAGTTTGTGTTTATTTGAAGGCTCCAACGTAAGTGTAGGGCGTGGAACAGAAAAACAATTTCAAATATACGGATCTCCTTATCTTCCAAAAACCGATTTTAGCTTTACACCAAAACCAAACATTGGAGCCCAAAACCCAGTTTATAGCGGCACAGCATGTTATGGCGAAGATTTAGCGGCTACAGCCAAAGTAAAACAACTTGAAATTAAATGGTTAATTAAAGCATACAGTAACACTGCCGATAAATCAAAATTCTTCAATTCATTTTTTACAAAATTGGCCGGTACCAAAAAACTACAAGAACAAATTAAAAATAATATTTCTGAAGAATCAATAAGAGCTAGCTGGAAAAAAGGCTTGACAGACTTTAAAATTAAAAGATCAAAATACCTGATTTATAAATAAAATTATAGAGGTAATTTTTTCTTCATTTCTTCAACAATATTATATGCCGCTGGACAAATAGGTATGTTTTTTAGCGTTAAGTCGGTTATTTGTTGAAACTTCTTTCTATCAGTATGAGGGAATTCCCTGCATGCTTTTGGTCTGACATCATATATGAAACAAGAATTATCTGCATCTAGAAAATTACAAGGAACAGTTTGCAATACATAATCTTGTTCCTCATCCATACGCAAATATTGCTCTATAAACTGCTGTGGTTTTTGTTTTAGATATTTAGAAATACGCTCAATATCTGCTGATGTAAATAACGGTCCCGTTGTTTTACAACAATTAGCACAATCTAAACAATCTGTCCTTTTAAATTCAGCGTCATGTATATCTTGCATTACATAATCCAATTTTTTAGGCGTTTTCTTTTTCAGCTTATCAAAATACTTTTTGGTTTCGATATGCGTATCTTTGGCTAGTTTCCCGAGTTCGTTTAAAGAAGGTTTCAAATGATCTATTTTTTTTTACAAAACTAGCACTTTTAAAACAATGTTCTGGGATTAAACCATTTTCAATTTTGAAATACATATTATGAAAGACCTTTTTGGCAGAGCCATACTTGATTATCAAACAAATAATTCCCCTGAAGACCTACTTACAGAGACCAGTATATCCGAAGAAGATGAAATGAGCGTATCATACCTCTTTAGAACACACGACGAAATGCCTAAAATCGAACAACATGCTTTATCACTAGCGAAAGGAAAAGTTCTTGACATAGGTTGTGGCGCAGGTAGTCATAGTTTGTACCTACAAAAAAATCCAGATTTAGAAGTTACCGCTATCGATATTTCTATAAAAGCTATCGAAGCTTGTAAATTAAGAGGAATAAAAGATGCACGGGTACATGATTTCATGAATCTAGAAGGAGAAAAATTTGACACCATTTTATTATTAATGAATGGAACTGGTATTTGTGGAAAATTAAAAAAGTTACCAAAATTTTTATCTCAATTAAAATCATTATTGAGTCCGGGGGGGCAAATATTAATTGACAGCTCGGATATTATTTACATGTTTGATGAAGATGAGGATGGCGGAAAATGGATTCCGTCAGAAAATGATTATTATGGAGAAATCACTTTCAACATTTCTTACAAAGGAGAAAAAGAAGCACCTCTAGATTGGTTATATTTAGATTACAATACACTACAAAATGCCGCTTTCGCAAATGGCATAGCGTCGGAATTATTAATGGAAGGAGAACATTATGATTATTTAGCTAAATTATCTCATTAAAAAAACAGCTATGAAAGACGAAGCACTGGAGCAATTAAAATATCCTATAGGAAAATTTCAAGCACCCGAAATTTATTCAGCAGCATATTTATCAGCAAAAATTGAAGAAATCGCTAGTTTCCCCGAAAGGTTAAGAGTAGTTGTCACGAATTTAATTGAAGAACAGCTTGACACAAACTATAGAAATGAGGGCTGGACCGTTCGTCAAGTAATTCACCATTGCGCAGAAAGTCACATGAATTGCTATATAAGAATAAAATGGGCATTAACAGAAAATAATCCTATCATAAAATCCTATGACGAGAACTTATGGTCTACATTAGATGATAATAAACACATGCCAATTCAACCATCACTTTCTATACTTGATGGATTGCATTACAGATTAGCCTATATTATGCGAAATTTATCAATAACAGATTTAGAAAAATCATTTATTCATCCTGAAAGCGGTGCTACTGTAAAAGTAAAACAGATAATAGGAACGTATGCATGGCATAGCAATCATCACTTGGCTCATATAACCGAATTAAAAAGAAGAAAAAATTGGAAATAAACAAAACTCGTTAGCACAACTAAAAAAGCCAAACAATTTAAAATTATTTGGCTTTTTTATTAAATAAGAATAGCTAAAACTACTGTGCGTACTTAGCCATTATTCCTTGTAAGTCTGCGCCCCAAGTTTGAGATGCAGCTATAATTTTTTGCGTAAAAGTACCCATATTACTACTCATCTTTTTTCCAACAGGACTTTCATAAAAAGCAATCATGTCTTTAACATCCTTTTCATTGTACATTTCCACATAGATATCAGCCATTGAATCATAAAGAGCTGGTAGTGTAGCGTCAAACTCTTTCAAGAAAGCTTCACGTTTATCTGTAGGAATCATATTTATGATTTGATCCTTAGCTACTTTTATTGAAGAATCACTTCCGCTTAAAGTAATTAATTTCATTACTTGAGCTTTAGTAGCTGGTGCTTGCGCAAAATTTACTTGAACTACACATAATAAAATTGCTGTAAAAAAAAGTCTTTTCATAATAGAAATAATATTCATTGGTTAATATTCTACTAATATAGTACTATAAAATTAAATTACGGAATATTTAAATACTTATGCGTTTGTAAGGAAACACGCCATTTAGGATTATTCATTACATAATCTACTATAAGAGGAGTCATCTCTTCTTTTTTACTCCATTCTGGCTGTAAAAACAAAATAGCATTATCGTTTACCAACTCTGCTTGCTCTTCAGCAAAAATAAAATCGTGTTTATTATGAATAATCACTTTCAGTTCATGTGCATTATCATACACAGTTTGGGTGGGTAATTTATTCTTTTTTGGAGAAAGGCAAATCCAATCCCAAGTACCTGACAAAGCGTAGGCTCCTGAAGTTTCAACATGTACTTTTCTATTATTCTCTTTTAACTTTTGCGTAAGCAATGTCATGTCCCACATAAGAGGCTCTCCACCTGTTACAACTACCGTTTCTGCATATTTACTCGCATTAGCTACAATCAAATCTAATGCTGTAGGTGGATGTAATTCCGCATTCCAACTTTCTTTAACATCACACCAGTGGCAACCTACATCGCATCCACCAATTCTAATAAAATAAGCAGCAGTTCCTGTATGATAACCTTCACCCTGGATGGTATAAAATTCTTCCATTAACGGCAGCATTGCTCCTTTGTTAACTTCTAATTGTATTTCTTTTGATAACATTTTTTTAATTTAAAGGGCAAAGATAACTAATTATAAAAGGACTTAATTAAAAACAGCAATAGACTTAGATATAAAACAAAAAACCCGATAGTTAAAAACTATCGGGTTTTAATATTAATATTGGTATCTTATTTATTAAGAATACCTAAAGATTGAGTTGCATAAGCGTTTGTTGGGTCAATCGTTAATGTCTTTTGGAAATATTCTTTAGCTTTTGGTTTATCAAAATTTGCATAACCTGCCGCCATAGTATTATAACATTCCACAAGTTTAGATTGAACCGCTGGCTTAGCTAATTCTTCAGGACCTTTTTTAGTAACTAGATCAATATATTGTTGATAATACATGATCATCGCTTTATCATCTTCTAATAAACTATTAGTTCTAGCACGAGAAAGGTAAACATCTTGTGTATCAGGAGACGCTTTAATTACATTTCCATAAGCAATATCCGCTTTTTTAAGTGCAATAGTATCCTTTACAACTCCTGCTTTTGCATTATCAAAATAGATTGCATTTCCTAAATAGTAATTATCATATAAGAAACCATTAGTTTTGGGATTAGATGTTGCAATTTCTAAAATCGCAGCAGCTTCTTTATATAATTTTTGCTCATATAAATTCTTACCTACCTCACCTAAATCATTAGTAACTGATACTTCCATATCAACTGCTTTTTTAATATTTACAATTCCTTTTTCAAAAAGAACTGGATCGATAGCTGAACCATCAGCATTTGTACCTTTTTTAATATTAGATAGACCTAAATATAAATAATCTAAATTGATAATTTTATTATCAGCACCTGCAGTAAAATCTTCTAATGATTTGATCGCTAAATCAACATTCCCATTTTGGTAAGCCGAATACCCTAAATAACGTAAGATACGTGGATTTACTTTATCCAACTCTTTCATTTTATTAGCTTCAATTTCTAAAGCTTTATAATCTTTAGCTAAGATCAAAAAGTCAGCATGACGCATACGAGATGCCAAAGAGTAATCAGTCAAAGTCATGTACTTTTCGTAATATCCTAAAGCTTTTTTCAAGTATTCATCTTGTCTACCTGGAACATTTAATCCCCATAAATAGTATGTTTCAGCTAATTCACGGTAAAGAGGACCATAGTTAGGGTTTGTTGCTAATACTTCATTATAAGCCGCAACCGCTTCAGTGTATGCTTTTGCACCTTTAAGCAAAACACCTAATTGTACTTTAGCTCTAATTAAACTATTATCAGCTTGAAAAGCATTACGGTAGTTGGAATAAGCTTCATTTTGGTTTTTATCGCCATAATAAGCATCTCCAAAAGCTAAAAGAATTTGAGGCTCTTGACCATTTTTTTCCTTAGCTAAATTTAAAGTAGCAATAGCACTTTTATAGTCTGGTTTTGTAGAATTCATGTAAGCTCTCGCAACATATTGGTATTCTTCAAAATCTTTTCTTCTCATTTCCTTGATCGCTAAATCAAAGTTTGTTTTTGCAGCTGCTTTATTGCCTTTATCAAGATCTATTTGTCCTAGACCAATACGATTAAAATGCTCATTATCTTTAGCAGATAAACCACTTTGATAAGCCATTTTAGCAGAATCTGCTATATTTTGATAAAGGTAAACATTTCCTAAAAGGAAGAATGCTTTACCCTCTGAAGGATCTGATTTTACAATTGATTTCAAAGTTACCTTCGCATCTTGGTATTTTTCGGCGTCAATTTCTTTTTTAGCTTGATCAATGTTTTGAGCATAACTAGCCGTCATTCCGGCCAAAAAGGCAACTCCTAGAATTTTAAATTTGTTCATTTTAACTTTATTTGATTTATTCTTATTCATTTTCTTTTTCTTTTGGGGCATTGTTTTTAAATATAAGTTTGCGTCCTGGCGTACGTATTGGATACAAACCAGACTTCAAAATTATTCTTTGCCCAATATCTCCAGCAACAAAGGAAGAGAAACCCATTCCTAAGCCTGAAGATCCTTGACAATTAATTATAAACAAATCACGTGCCAAAGGATAAGTTTCTTCAGCAATATTATTTTGAGAAGGCGAAATATAAGCACTACTATTAAGTCCTTTAACGCTTAAAGCTTTGATTTGACTTACATATTTTTTAGCGGCTGGAGTAGGTTGATACAACCAGTTTATACCAATAACACCTATCATACCATCGTTCTCAGAAATAAATTTTATAACATCTTCATTCGTCTTGAATGAAAAAACTCCTGTTTGTGGCAATTCCTTTATTCCAGCAATATCAGTTAAATATCTAACTGTACTTGAATTCGGATTGTCAAAAACCAAGCCTTTAATGTTTGTTCCTGGCTTTCCTTTCATGAAACTAACGACATCTTCTAACGCAATCAAGGTATCTTTAGTATTTTGATTTGCTATAAATGCAATAGCGTCTTTACCAATTTTAGTTACTCTAGGAAGTATTTTTTTTAATTTAAAATTTTTAATCTCATTCTCATTCAAATCTCTTGAAAGAACAGCGATTCCCGATGTATCATTAAGAAAAGCTTGAATAACTTCTTTTTCTGATTTAGCAACAAGTGTAATTTTAGCATCATATTTACTTTCAAAAATTGCAATTTCATCTTCAATAATTGGTTTGAAAGACTCATCAACTAATATGCTAGCACTCCCTTTAAGAATTGTTTCTTTATTTACTTTTTCTTGTTTACAACCAAACACGATTGCAAATACAAATAGAAGCACAAAAGCAATGTATGGAATTTTATTAAATTTTTTCATAGATTAATCTTTGTTATTATAAATGATTCGCACAAATCTTATAAAAGAATATACAATTAACAGAACTCCAAAAGAAACCCTATAAAGCTTAGGCATTTCTAAAGGAAATTTCTTCATAAAGATAATAAATAATCCTAAAATAAAATAAAAGATAAAAAACAAAATTCCTATAACGAGAAGAAATCGCTCTTTGGGCGATTTCTTCTGAATATTTTTAATAATATTATCCAACATTAATCTGCAGTTTGAATAGTAATTGGTAATGAGTAAAGAACCCTTACTGGTTTTCCATTTTGTACTCCAGGATTCCACTTTGGACATTTGTTTAAAACTCTAATAGCTTCTTTTCCTGTACCGTAACCGATATCTCTCAAAACTTTAATATCACTTAATGAACCATCTTTTTCAACAACAAAAGTTACATAAACTTTTCCTTTAAGACCTTCTTCCTCAGGTGCACGGTAGTTATCTCCTACAAATTTGTAGAATTTAGCCATACCTCCTGGAAATTCAGGTTTAACTTCAATACCAGCCGTGTTGTAAATTTCATTATCTACTGCATCAACTACTATTGCAGGTCCTTTTCCAACTGGAGCAACTGTTAAGATAGCATCTGGATCCCCTTTAATAGTTTCTGCACCAATCTTCTTCTCTTTCATTTCAACAATTTTCGGTGGCTCTTCAGTCACTTCTTCCGCTTTAGCTACAACTGGCTTTACAAACTTCACTTGATCCACTTTTGGTGGTGGCGGCGGTGGTGGTGGCGCATTTAATTTAGGCGGCTCAACTTTTTTAGGAGGTAACTTTATCGCGGTGACTTTAACGGTTCTTACTACATCGTCATTTTCAGACTCAGGTAAAAGATCCGCAATAAGTGGTGCCGCTAAAGCGATAGTAAAAATAACAGCTCCAAAAATTAGTGCTTTTATTGTAGTACCTCTATTAGACTTCCTTAATTCATAAGCTCCGTAAGTTTTATTACGTCCTTCAAAAACTATATCCAGCCATTGGTTTTTTAATATATCTAATTTCATTTTTCTTAATTATTAGGTTATTAAGAAAACAAGATAATTCTTATTTTCCTTCTAACAATTTTAATTCCTCAGGCGACAAATCGTTAACGATAGTATAGGTAGGCACGTCAGATATAACCATTTCATCAAGAATATCAATCATGTTTTTA
Source organism: Flavobacterium sp. PL002 (assembly GCF_054165825.1). Lineage (NCBI taxonomy): Bacteria > Pseudomonadati > Bacteroidota > Flavobacteriia > Flavobacteriales > Flavobacteriaceae > Flavobacterium > Flavobacterium sp. PL002. Next base: position 1,041,406 of record NZ_CM135110.1, read on the forward strand.
TAACTTGATTTTTTACTTGGTTTAATAATTACAATCATACCTTTTTCCTTATCTCCAGTATATTCAAGTACTGATTTCTTTCTAACAAGTATTTCCTTACGAATACCGTCTTTACCATATGCCATATCCTTAGGTCCGGCAATTGGAGTTGCTAATAAACCCATATAATATACTAGTTTATTATCTTCTCCTAACATTAAAGTCATCGTACGATTCTCATCAACTTTAATATCTACATTATCTTTAATAGGATCTTTATCTGGCAAACCCAAACTCATCGATTGAGGTTTAGACAACGTCGTAGTAAGCATAAAGAAAGTAATCAATAAGAAAGCCAAATCCACCATAGCAGTTAAATCTACTTTTGAATTTTGTTTTTTACTTCTTACTTTTCCACCTTTTCCGCCTCCACCGTCGTCGGTATTTAATTCAGCCATTTTAGTGTCTTTTTATTAATTAAAATTCTTCTCCTCTTAAACCAGTAACCAAACTGAAGCTGTTGATTTTTTGCTCTTGACAAATATCCATTACTTTACGGATCTCATCATATTGCTCTTTTGCATCTCCTTTGATAGCGATTTGCAATTCTTTATCATTCACTGCAATATTAGCAATTCTAGCATTATAGATCCACTCCTTCAACTGATTGTCTGTAGAATCCATAGGGATTCCTGTTTGACCAGCTTTAGTCCTGTCTGAAGACTTCATATCGATAATTTGCTTAAGACTTTGAATTGGAACACCAAAACCATCCATTAAAGCAAATTTTTCTTTATCGTCATCTGTAAAAGGAACATTGTATTTCTCACTCATAAGCTCAAGCGTTTTTTTACGAACCTCTCTACCTTTTAAATCAAAAAACACCATCCCTTTTCCAACTGTCATAGTAGCCAAATCAGATTCTGGCAACTTAATTAAAACAGTAGAATTTGGAGTATCTACAGGTAGTGCCTCTGGCAATTTAGCTGTCGACGTCATTACAAAGAAGGTAAGCAAAAGGAATGCGACATCACACATCGCAGTCATATCCGTAGACCCCGGATTTTTTTTTATTTTTATTTTAGCCATTCTTTTTATTTTTTATTTGATATCAATATAATTATTGCTTCAAACTTCCTCTGAATTTTCTGTAAGTATTTACAATAGAAACTGCAGCTTCATCAATTGAGTAAGTTAAATCATCAATTTTAGAAGTAAAGAAGTTGTAAGAGATAATTGCTACAGCAGATGTACCAATACCTGTTGCAGTATTAATAAGCGCTTCAGAAATACCACTTGCAAGTGCCGCTTGATCAGGAGTACCAGCAGATGCTAATGCACCAAACGCTTTAATCATACCAGATACCGTTCCTAATAATCCAATAAGAGTACCTAAAGAAACTAAAGACGAAATAATTGTCATGTTCTTTTGTAACATTGGCATTTCAAGAGATGTAGCCTCTTCAATTTCTTTATGAATAGTTTCAGAAGCTTCTTCACTATTGAAACCTTCTTTTTTAACTGCTTGGTATTTTACTAATGCAGATTTAATTGCATTTGCAACAGAACCTTGTTGTTTATCACAAGCAACAATAGCTTCTTCAATTTCACCTTGTTTGATACTTGCTTGTACTTTAGTCATAAAAGTATCTAATTTACCTTTTCCAGCTGCCTTAGAAATAACAATATATCTTTCGATAGAAAACACAAGAACCATTAATAACATTCCTAATAATACTGGTACAATTGCTCCACCATGATAAACTTGACCTAAAGTATTTAATGGATGACCTGTTTCAATATTTCCTCCTTCAAAATTCGCAGGTGCTCCCATGATGAATTTCCAGATTAATACACCAACAACAATACATGCCACAATAATCATTCCTGAAACCATTCCTCCACCGTTTGAAGTGCTTTCTTTTTTAACGTTTGCCATTTTTTCTAATTTTAATAGTTTTAAATAATTTATTTTAGTTGTAATAAACTTGTAGTCCCGCAAATTTATATGTTTAGTTGAAATAAAAAAACTTTTTTTAATTTTATTCGAATTAAATTTAGTTAAAAAAAAATCAAACAAAATTAATAATTAAACTTTTATCAGTTTACAAAGCATAAATTGGGTTTTTTAGAAAAATAACACAATAAATTAGGAATAAAACCTCCATTTACACAACAATTATAACGTTGTAGTAAAAAAATCTTTTTTTAATTATTAGCAATAAAAAAGGAATTAAATTACAGTTAACGCTATAAAGTACAATATAAGAAAAATAATAATATCTTGCATATAATTATAACAACAAATTCAATTATGAATAGCACAGAAGATTTTATAAAACACATTAACGAAGGATACACCTCTAAAGGAGAGAGCATTACCCTTGGAGGAGCAATTCTTAATGGAGAAGCTATAGCAGATGCCTTTGTAAAAATACCTTTAAAGACATTAAATAGGCACGGATTGATAGCTGGAGCTACTGGAACTGGAAAAACAAAGACAATTCAAGTATTTTCAGAGCAATTATCGTCTTTTGGAATCCCTGTACTAATGATGGACATCAAGGGAGACTTTAGTGGAATTGCTAAAGAAGGAGAAGAAAAATCCTTTATTACTGACCGCCACGCTAAGATCAACCTGCCGTATCAAGTTGCTAAATTTCCAGTTGAACTTCTAACACTATCAGAACAAAATGGCGTTCGCCTTCGCGCTACAGTTTCTGAGTTTGGACCTGTACTTTTTTCTAGAATATTAGATTTAAATGATACCCAGTCAGGGGTAATCTCCATAATATTTAAATATTGTGATGATAATAAGATGCCTTTATTAGACCTTAAAGACATCAAAAAAGTAATTAATTATATTACTGAAGAAGGAAAAGAAGAGATTACAAAGAGCTACGGAAAAATATCTACATCGACTACAGGAACTATTCTACGTAAGATAATCGAATTAGAGCAACAAGGCGGAGATATCTTTTTTGGTGAAATGTCATTTGATATTGAAGATTTAATGCGCATTGATGAAAACGGAAAAGGCTACGTAAATATTCTTCGTTTAACTGATATACAAGACAAACCAAAACTTTTTTCAACATTCATGCTAAGCATGCTTGCCGAAATATACCAGCAAATGCCTGAAAAAGGAGATTCAGAACAACCTGAATTGGTTATTTTTATTGATGAAGCACATTTAATTTTCAATGAAGCCAGCAAGGCATTATTGGAACAAATAGAAACAATCGTTAAATTGATCCGTTCTAAAGGAGTCGGAATCTACTTTGTAACACAAAACCCAATGGATGTGCCTAGTGGTGTTCTAGCGCAGTTAGGTTTAAAAATACAACATGCTTTAAGAGCCTTTACAGCAAATGACCGAAAATCAATTAAGCAAACTGCTGACAATTATCCTACTTCCGAATACTATAACACTAGTGAAGTTTTGACGAGTTTAGGTATTGGAGAAGCCTTAGTTACTGCTTTAAATGAAAAAGGAATCCCTACTCCTCTTGTTGCAACTATGCTTAGAGCCCCTATGAGTAGAATGGATATTTTATCAGAAACAGAAATTCAAGAAATCAACAATAAATCGAGATTAGTCAAGAAGTACAGTGAACTTATTGATCGTGAAAGTGCATATGAAATGCTAAACAAGAAAATTACGGTTATCGAAAACGAAGCTGCTGCTGAAGCTCAAAAAGAAGCCGATGAAAAAGCGGAAGAAAAGGCAACAAAAACCAGAACAACTAAATCTAGCAATACAACTAGTGCAGTAAGCAAGTCGGTTATTAAAGTACTTACTAGTGCCACCTTTATTAGAGGAGTATTTGGTGTACTGACAAAAATATTCAAAAAGTAAAATCATTTATAACCTCTCTTAACTAATTAGGAGAGGTTAACTTATTTTTAGCATTATGAAGCAATACTTAATACAAAACAACCCCTTTATTGTTCCAACAACTGACGGAAAACGTATCGAAGAACACCACGGACTTGCAGCAACAAACAATCCTGAAATCTCGATTGCACACATGGTTGCTCCTCCAAAATGGGCAGAGCCATTTCAAACTCCAGAATTTGAAGAGTACACCTATATATTAAGAGGTAAAAAACAATTTATTATTGAAGACGAAACCATAATTCTAGAAGCTGGACAATCTATCAAAATCGAAAGAAATACGCGCGTACAATATTCAAATCCTTTTGATGAAGAATGTGAATACATTGCAATTTGTAAACCCGCTTTTGACTTTACTAAAGTCCATCGCGAAGAATAAAATATTACACAAAAAAAACCAACTTACTTTTTTAAAATAAGTTGGTTTTTTTTTGTGTTTTAATTCACGCTAATACTACCCTAGCAGCGCTAATATTTTATCTTCAATTTCTTTACTGTCCCAGATTTTATCAATGTTCTCAGTTTTCAAAACTTTTTGCATTATTTCGTTTTGCAAATCACCAATCGCAAGCGCTTCTGCATACGGGCGATCACTAAAAGTCACTCTACTGTATAACGGAATCCATTTTTCAGGATGCCTCTCTGAGAATAATTTTTCAATTTTCTTTTGCAACAAGAATTTATCATCAGCTGTTTTAGAGCTCATCTCCATAAAATTACGATAGGACAATTCTGCAATTGCATCAGCATTTGGTTTACGAGAATCTTGATATTCTGAGAATATTTTTTCCCAATCATCTCCGTATTTCTCTATCATTTCATATAAAACAGAAATATCTTCAAAACCTGCATTCATCCCTTGTCCATAAAATGGAACAATCGCATGACACGCATCCCCAATTAAAGCCACTTTATTCTCGTAAGTCCAAGGAAAACATTTCATAGTCACTAAAGTACTCGTAGGGTTTTTAAAGAAATCTTCAGTCAACATAGGAATAACCTCTATGGAATCCGGAAAATTCTTTTCAAAAAAACTCTCAACATCCTTCACCTCTTTCAAAGAATCAAAGGAGTTCTCCCCTTCAAAAGGCATGAATAAAGTACAGGTAAAACTTCCGTCAAGATTAGGCAATGCAATCAACATATATTCGCCACGAGGCCAAATATGAAATGAATTCTTATCTAATTTATGTGTTCCATCGGCATTAGCCGGAATATTCAATTCTTTATAACCAATATTTAAAAATTCTTGCGAATAATTAAACATACTCTGGCGTTGCATGCGGTGTCTAATTCTTGAAAAAGCTCCATCAGCACCAAAAACCATATCATATTGCTTCTCTTCCCAAACTCCTCGCTCTGTTTCTCCAGTATGTAAAGTCGCCTCTTTTAACGTAACATCCCATATTTTTTCATCAAAGAAAAACTCTGCTCCAGCAGCTTCGGCAAGATCAATCATTTTTCTATTTAAAATCCCTCTTGAAATCGAATAAATCGCCTCTCCCTCTTGTCCATAAGACTGAAAATTAAGTTTATCAACTAAGTGAATTGCGCGTTTATCCATTGGGATCGCAATGTCTCTAACTGCATCACCCACACCTACTCCATCAAGTGCTTTCCAGCCCCTGTTAGACATTGCCAAATTAATGGAGCGTCCCGAAAAGATGATTTTACGAATATCTGGACTTCGATCATAGATATGAACCGTGTGTCCAGCTTTTTTTAGATAAATTGCCAGCAGTGAGCCAACTAATCCCGAACCTACAACAGCAATTTTAAGTGGAGTTTGCATCAAAAAAATTCTAATTATAAGTTCGTAAAAATAAGTATATAATATAAAGAAGCCATTAAAAAAAACATAAAATTTAAATTATTAGCAACAAAATAATGATTTTGGCGTGCCCTTCGCTAAAAAGCTTCGGTCGGGTTTTTCGCTGCAATCTTTTTATCATTCCTTAAAAAAGGATTTCCACTACACCCCCTCACGCAAAAGCACCAATAACACCATCCCTAAAACAACAAATTCTATTTTCTAAACCCAAAATAAAACTTTTTAAAACAATTTCTATTTTGCTTTAAAAACCAACTTAGTACCAGTCTTTACAATCTCCTCTTTGTTCATTTTCATCTTTCTAAATTTTCCTTCGTTATACAACTTAGCCTGGTCGTCATAATGTTTGCTAAAAGGATTTCCAGATTGTCCAGTTGGTAATATACTCCAACTGTTTTCTACATCCGAAAAATCTACAATTCTCCTAGTAGAGGGGCCTCCTGTCACAGTATATTCTTTGTCGTTAGTATAATGAAACATTTGATTGTTTATCACTTCATTAGAGCCAGAAACAGCAAACGGACCTACATTAAAAATTTTGCGTAAAGCAGCAACCTTACTTAGCGGATGCTTAAATTCTACATTATGAACCGTACTCCAAGTCCATTTTTCAACCGTATTCCCTAATTGCTTTTCTAAAGAAGCAACAGCTTCTTTGAACGACTGAGAAACAATCTCGCTACGTGTTTCTTTTTTACCCTTAGTTGTAACATTATCCCACCACAAAGACTTTTCGTTTTCAAGCAACTTAGCAATTGCTTGTTTCATAATGTGGGTGCCTAAAAATTGCTCAAAACCATCAGCTCCTAATTCATCCTCAAAAGTATTTTTTAAATAAAAATAGATCCATTTATTATAAATTGTTGGTGCAATATCGGTAACATCATTCCTGCCACTCCAGTTTTTTAAATATTCTAATGCTTTGCCCTCATTTTTAGTAAGCTTTTTTAAAGCTAAATTATGAATCAATTTGGCCGCCACAATTGGCGAAACTGGAGATGTATTATCAGTAAGCATTTTTGAGACAGTTTCTTTATCCCAATCCGACTTTGGATCTAATAAATCCGTAATACGTTTTGCTCTGTCTTCAGGTAAATAATAGCCTGGATATAGGAACCCATCAACTGCTTCGGGCTGATTGTTTGCTGAATAAACATAATCCCAATCGGGATTCATTGCCGAAGGATTTTTGGAGAAATCCAAAAACTCTTGAATATCATCATTACCTGATGCTCCGTTTAAAATAAAATTAGAATTCACTCCTTCCTTATGTTTATATAATTTCCCAGTTGCCCACCAAGCAACATTTCCTTTAGCATCACCATACATAATATTTAAACCGGGTGCTGCAATCAACTTAACACCACGTTGAAAATCGTTTATATTTTTAGCATGAGACAACGTATAAACCGCATCTAATATTTGTATGGGTTGTTGTGTATAGATCCAGGACATAGCTACTGGATTTTTAGAATTTAATCCTTTAATCAAATCATTCATGATTGGTCCATGGCGACTCCATTTTACATTCAACACGTAATCACTAGTGTCTTTAACCTTTATGGTTTTTTTTATAATAGTATAGTCAGCAAAACCGGTTGGAGTTTTGTATTGATTAGCGTTCGCACTGTTATTTTCTTCTTGGTACAAATCAATATCATCATTTTCAAACATAGTCAAACCATAGGCATAATCACGATTGTGTGCTAATAAAGGAAACGGAGTACCGGCTAAGTAGCAACCATACAATTCAAATTCAGGCGTAACAATATGTGCTTCATACCACGTTCCTGGTTGCGAAAACCCAATATGCGGATCATTAGCAAAAAGCACTTTACCACTTTTAGTCTTCTTACCTCCTATTACCCAACTGTTGCTTCCTATAAATGGTGGAATAGGAGATTTATTCAGTAAAGCAGCAACCGACTTTGAAATTGCAGCATATTCCTCTGGTTTGCTCTTCGAATTTTTAATTTTTACCGAATTGAATGCGCCATCAATACCTAAATCTTTCAGGTATTCCATGCCATATTTATTACGAATATCAGTCATTAAAGGATCTGATTTTTGAGCCATCGCAAAACTAAATGACATATAACCAAAAATATTATAAACATCTTTTATAGTAAACTTTTCTTTTTTGACACCTAATAATTGAAACTCAATAGGCGTAACCTCTTCATCCATGTATTGATTGATTCCGTCTAAATATGCCATCGTTAATTGATAGCTAGGACTATTTTTATCAAGAGTAGCAATTGCTTTTGCAGAAGCTTCTTCAATTCCTAATCCTGCAAAAAACATATCATTATCTATTGCGACACTACCAAAAATGGCTGATAATTTACCCGGTGCTATCCTGCGCATTAATTCCATTTGCCACAATCTATCTTGTGCATGTACATACCCTAAAGCAAGCATAGCATCCTTAGGGTTATCAGCATAAATATGCGGAATACCATAATCATCAAAGTACACTGTAGTTTCTTTATTTAAGTCTTTTAATAAAACTTCGCCTTCATACTTAGGTTTGAGATAGAAAATATAGCTTGTTACGGCTATTGCCAAAAACAAAATAACAACCACTAAAACCAAAAGACTTTTCTTGATTATTTTCATAATAGATAATAAATTGAGTATAACAAATATAAATTATTTCAGAAGCAAAAAACAGTCTCTTCAAGTAGCTAGTCATTTTAAAATACAATAAAACTACACTTGTTTAATTTTATTGTATTTTTGTTAAACAAAAAAAACACTTTATCTTTAAATAAAAGAATATGAAGGAAATAACAGCAGCAGCTATTGCTAAAATGCAAAAGATAGAAAGACTCAATTTAATCAACTCTTGTACGGGATATAAATCTGCTAACTTGATCGCTACAAAATCTGTTAACGGAATAAATAATGTAGCCGTATTTAGCAGCATTACTCATTTAGGAAGTAATCCAGCTCTGATTGGTTTTATTATGAGACCTACAACTGTTCCTCGAGATACATATAAGAATATTACAGAGACGGGATATTTCACTGTTAATCACATTACCGTCACAATGATTTCTGATGCACATCATACATCGGCAAATTATGATCCGGATGAATCCGAGTTTGACAAAACAAATTTACAGGAAGAATTTAAAACGGATATAGCAATTCCTTTTGTAAAAGGCAGTCCTGTACAGTTATATTGTAAATATCTTAATGAATATTACATTAAAGAAAATGACACAGTACATGTTATAGCTAGCATTGAAAAATTATTTTATAATGAAGAACTCGCTGACAAAGATGGATGGTTACAAATTGACAAAGGAAATGTAGTAGCGCTTAACGGACTAGACGGATATTGCTTACCCAAATTAATTGACCGTTATGAATATGCTAGAAGAGATACACCTACAAAATCCTTTTACAGTAAAGAATAATTTAATAATGTCATTACTTAAAAGCCATAAAAAAAGCGCTTAGAATTAATATAACTCTAAGCGCTTTCTATAATAAAAAGGATTACTTTTTCTTTCCGTCAATAATTGCACCTGTTCCAGCACCAACTCCTGCTCCAGCTAAGCCACCAATAATAGCACCTTGTCCTTTTTTCTTGCTGATAATTGCACCTGTTGCAGCACCTACTCCAGCTCCTATAACAGCTCCTTTTGCAGTACTACTCCAACCTTTCTTTTCAGTTGTAGGGGTTGTAGTGGTCGTTGCATTAGTAGACGCTGTAGTGTTTGCTGGCTGATTCACGACAATAACCTCTTTTTTCTGTGTTTCCACTTTAGCCATTTCCGTTTGCATTGAATCTATTACTTTTTGTTTTTCAATCTGGATTTTCATTGAATCAATACTAGCCTGTTTAGCATCTTTGATATCCATTGACCCTTGATTTCTACATGAAACAATCGCTAACGATAGTAAAACAAAATAAAGTGCTCTCATAATAATATTTTTAATTTATAATCCAGCAAAGTAAAGCTAATAAAGGGCGTAAATTGTTATGTCATACCGTAAATTACTTATACAATTACAAGTTTAAAATTTTTATATGCAACAAAAGCTACAAAACTAGTATCCAGCCTTATAATGTTACAACTCTTACTTAAAATAACGTTAAATACTTTAAGAGGATAAGAGTACTTTTATACGACAATTAAAAAACATTGGATGAATAACTATAAAAAAATAGCCATAGCAATAATTGCTTTATTGAGTTTGCTCGTAGTATTGAATATTGGTTTGAATTTTTGGATTAATAAACAGCTACCCAAAATCATCTCTGATAAAAACGAGACTCCTTATGCTATTTCATATACTGACCTTTCTATAAATCTTTTATCGAGAACAATCTCTGCCGAAGGAATTGCTATTATTCCAAAAAAGAGAGACACAGTAGTTAATGAAAAACTTGGAATCTATTCTAAAATAAAATCTATAGAAATTAATGACTTTAAAATTTGGCCTATATTATTTAACAACAAAATAAAAGCGAGTAGTATTACAATTAATACTCCGCAAGTGTTACTTTATAAAAAGACTGAAAAAGCCATCAATAACTCCAAAAGTTTAAGCTCAGAGGTTTTTAAACCCTTTCAAGAAATCATTGTTGTTTCAAAAATCAAACTTCATAAAGGAAACCTCAAAGTTATCCATACGCAAACTAGTCAACCCATTTTAAGTATCAATAATATCAATTTAGAAATTAACGGAATAGTCATTAATGAAACAAGTTTGAATAATACGATTCCGTTTATGTTTGATGATTACAATATAAGTGGTGATAGCTTGTATTACAAAACAAATGAATTTTATCATTTGACCGCTCAAAACATACAAACTACCAATAAAGACTTAAAAATCAGTAAATTTAAATTAACTCCAGAATATAGCCGAAGAGAATTTACCAGCAAATTAAGTAAAGAGAAAGACCTATTTACACTACAATTAGACTTGATAAAAATTACCGCCTTAGACTGGGGATTCAAAAATAAGAAACCATATTTTAACGCAAGTAAGATCGCTATTGAAAAATTAGCAGCTAATATCTACAGGAACAAAATACCTACTGATGATTTAAGTAAAAAACCGCTGTACAATAAGTTATTACGTGATTTAAAATTCCCTTTAAAAGTAGACACTCTTGCTATTAAAAACTCCTTATTAGTTTATGAGGAGGAAATTGATTTTACAAAAGGCCCTGGAACACTAACTTTCAATGAATTTAACTTAATAGCAACTAACATACAGAGTGGTTTTGAACAAAAGAAACTTAAGGATATTAAAATTGCCATTAACTGTAAGTTCATGAACAACTCCCCTTTTAAAGTGCATTGGAATTTTAATGTATTAGATAAAAAAGACCGTTTTAATTTTACAGGGAAAATTACTAATTTAAATACCGCTTCACTCGCAAGGTTTACGAAACCGTATATTAACGCAACCACCAAAGGAACTTTTGACTACTTAGAATTTAAAATTGATGGTAATGATTATAACTCCTATGAAACTGCTGCATTAAAATATCATGATTTAAAGGTCACTTTGTATCAAAAAAATGGGTCTAAGAAAAAAAGCGTTATTAAAAGTGTTATTGCTAATTTAATTGTAAAAAATGATACTGATAAAAAAACCACAACTACAACGGTTAAAACAGAAAGAATACCTGAGAAATCCTTCTTTAATTTCTTATGGCTTAATGTTGCTGGAATTTTGAAACAAATCGTAATTTAAAACAAAGTCCCCTTTTTCAACAATGAAAAGGGGGGCTTTGTCTATTATTTTAAAATTCCTTGTTTTAATATTTGTCCAAAGTTATACATATCTTCAAAAGAACAATATAACGGTACGGGTGCTAACCGAATCACATTAGGCTCACGCCAATCTACGATGACACCGTTTTCCATTAAGTAATCAAACAAACTGCGTCCTTCGCCATGCAATAAAACAGACAATTGACTTGCTCTTTCTGATGGATTAGAAGGGGTAATAATCTCAAAACTACTATCAACTTCTTTATCAATTTCTTGAAGAATAAACTCTAGATATGAAGTTATGTTATTTCTTTTTTCTATAAGTGCATCCATTCCAATTTCTGCAAACATATCTACTGAGGCTAAGTAGGGCGCAAGTGATAAAACGGGTAAATTACTTATTTGCCAGCCATCAGCACCGTGAACCGCGTCAAACTTAGGCTCCATTTTAAAACGTCTTTCTTTATTGTGTCCCCACCAACCAGCAAATCGAGGTAAGTTAGCATTGTGATGTTTGTCATGCACAAATACTCCAGAAGCATTACCAGGTCCTGAATTCATATATTTATAACTACACCATGCGGCAAAATCCACATCCCAATCGTGCAATTCTAGTTTAATATTTCCTGCTGCATGTGCAAGGTCCCAACCTACTTTTGCCCCTGCTTTATGACCAGCAGCGGTAATTGTTTTCATGTCAAAAACTTGACCAGTGTAATAATTAACACCACCTATTAAGACTAATGCAAGCTCATCTCCTACTTCTTCAATTTTAGCGAGCACATCTTCCAGTCGAATATTATGTTCTCCTTCTCTGCGTTTGATTTCTACAATAGCATCCTCGGGTGCATAGCCGTGAAAATCAACTTGGCTTTGAAACATATACTGATCAGAAGGGAAAGCTTTTTCTTCGCAAATGATTTTAAAACGCGTTGCAGTAGGTTGGTAAAAAGAAACCATCAATAAATGAAGATTCACCGTTAGTGTATTCATAACAGTAACTTCACTAGGTAAAGCGCCTACTATTTTACTAAGTGGCGCGGCAAAACGTTCGTGGTAATCCCACCAAGGTTTGTCGGCATAAAAATGACCTTCTACAGCAAGATTTGCCCAATCGTCCATCACTTCATCAACATAGGCTTTAGTCCGTTTTGGTTGTAAACCCAGCGAGTTTCCTGTAAAATAGATAACTTCTTTGTTGTTTACTTTAGGGAAAATAAATTCTGATCTGTATTTATGTAGTTTGTCTTGCGAATCTAATTGTTGCGCAAAAGCTTTAGTATTTTCGAAAGTCATATTTTAATTTTTGTTTTGTAAAAATAACAATTAAAAGCGGGCTATCAAATGGGTTTTATAGCTTTAACAAAAATCAATTGTGTTTATTTTGACAAGTAATATTACAAATTGGAATGAAATTTATTCCAATCTTTAACAATGTACGTTATTAAACGCAGGGTTTTGCGTGAGGGATAGTCGTGGAAATCCTTTTTTATAATGTAGCGGTAGCGGAATTAAAAAAAGATTGCAGCAATAGCCCGACCCTTTTGGGTCACGCCCAAATTTAAGTAGGAATGGAGCAAAAAAAAATCTCGCCAATTTACTGACGAGATTTTTAATGAATTAACCTTTATGGTTTTTTAGATGATCAACATTGCATCACCGTAAGAGTAGAATTTATAATGCTCTTCGATTGCTATAGCGTACGCTTTTTTCATTAAATCGTGACCACAAAAAGCGGAAACCATCATTAATAGCGTTGACTTAGGTGTATGGAAATTAGTTATCATACAAGTAGGAATCGTGAATTCATGAGGAGGAAAAACAAATTTATTTGTCCAACCATCAAATGGATTCAATGTTCCGTGAGATGATACAGAGCTTTCAACAGCACGCATAGAAGTAGTTCCTACTGTACAAATACGTTTTTTATTAGCTTTTGCATCATTTACAATATCACAAGCTTCTTGATTGATTTTTAACTCTTCTGAGTCCATTTTATGTTTAGATAAATCTTCAACCTCAACTGGGTTAAAAGTCCCTAAACCTACGTGAAGTGTTACCTCAGCAAATTTAATTCCTTTGATTTCTAATTTTTTTAATAGGTGTTTAGAAAAGTGTAATCCTGCTGTAGGAGCTGCAACTGCACCTTCCTCTTTAGCATAGATTGTTTGGTAACGCTCCGCATCTTCGGGAGTTACTTCTCTTGAGATATATTTAGGAATTGGAGTTTCTCCAAGTTCTGTTAATTTACTTCTGAATTCTTCGTAAGAACCGTCGTAAAGAAAACGCAACGTTCTACCACGAGAAGTTGTGTTATCAATAACCTCAGCTACTAATGAATCATCATCACCAAAATATAATTTATTTCCAATTCTGATTTTACGTGCTGGATCTACTAATACATCCCAAAGGCGTTGCTCTGCGTTAAGTTCTCTCAACAAGAAAACTTCGATTCTTGCTCCCGTTTTTTCTTTATTTCCGTACAAACGTGCTGGAAAAACTTTAGTATTATTCAAGATTAAAACATCCCCATCATCAAAATAATCAATTACATCTTTGAACATTTTATGTTCGATAGTTTGTTTTTTACGATCAATAACCATAAGACGTGCTTCATCTCTGTTTTCTGAAGGGAATTCAGCAAGAAGTTCTTTTGGTAAATCAAATTGAAAATGTGATAATTTCATTTATATTTTATATTAGAGTTAACCCTTTGACGATGCTCAGGGTGACAAAAAGTTAATTGAAAAACAAATAACTAAGCGGATGCAAATATACGACTGTGGAATAGGCGTTGTCAAGTATTTTAGTGTTTAATTTAGTTTTATTATTTAAAAATCACTATACAATTGACAAATGCCTTGTAAACACTGTAGTTTTTTATTGAATTTGAGCTACTTTAAAATCTAATTTTTTCATGTCTTCCCAAAAATCAGGGTAGGATTTAGACACAACCTCAGCATTTTCTATAATTATTGGCACTTTTAAAGCCAGTGGAGCAAATGCCATTGCCATTCTATGGTCATTATATGTTGCAATTTTTATATTTTGATTGATTACTGTTGTAGGTTCCAGCGTTAAACTATCATTAGTAACAGAGATATTGGCTCCTAGTTTTGTTAGTTCAATTTTTAAGGCTTCTAAACGGTCTGTCTCTTTAATTTTTAAGGTATGTAAGCCTGTCAAATGACAACCAATACCCAGACCCAGACAAGTAACCACTATTGTTTGCGCAATGTCTGGCGTGTTGTTTAGTTCGAAATTGACTCTTTTATGTTTAAAATTAGCTACTTTAGTTAAGATTAATGTATTGTTTTCAAAATGGGAATCAACACCTAATTCTTTATAAATTCCCACTAGAGCAGCATCTCCTTGCAAACTATTTTCTTTATAACTACTAATTTTTATTGAAGCAGAATCAGCCAAAGCTACTAGACTAAAAAAATAAGAAGCGGAACTCCAGTCAGACTCCACGGTCATTACTTTAGCAGCTACAGCAGCTATTGGGAACACTTTAATTACATTTCCTTCAAAACTAGTTTTTATAGCCAAATCATTTAGCAAAGCCAAAGTCATCTTGATATAAGGAATTGAGGTTATCTCTCCTTCAAGAGTTAATTCTATTCCGTTTTTTAATGTTGGAGCAATTAATAAAAGTGCTGAGATATACTGGCTACTTACATTGGCATTCATACTCACTTTTGAAGCTGTAATTTCTTGACCTTTTATTCTTATGGGTGGGTAACCGGCTATGTTTTCGTATGAAATTTGAGCACCTAAATCTTGCAAAGCTTCAACCAAAACTTTAACAGGTCGCTCTTTCATACGGGTTGATCCTGTAAGTACTACTTCGCGACCTTCTCTTGATGCGAAATATGCAATTAGAAAACGCATTGCTGTTCCCGCGTGATGTATATCTATTTCTTGACTATTGGAAAAATCTTTACTTTCTAATGCTTTTTGCATTACTTCACTGTCATCAGAATTTGAAGTATTCTCTAATGCAATTTTTGGAAACAATGCTTGTAATAATAACAGTCTATTGGTTTCGCTTTTTGATCCTGTAACCGCTATTGTGGCTTTTAAGTTGGAATGATCAGTTTGTAATAGTAAATTCATTTTAAAAATATTGATTGGTCAGTTCTACAAATTTATTTTAAATAAAGTTGTCGCCAAAGTTTTGTAACTACTTATAACATTATTTTAGTTTATCGTTGTTTTTATGGCGGTCTTTGTCACGAACCGACTTTAAATCCATCTTTTTATCAAAGGCTGCTTGCAAATCAATACCTGTTTGATTAGCTAAACACATCACCACAAAGACAACATCGGCTAATTCTTCGCCTAAATCTTTGTTTTTATCACTTTCTTTCTCTGATTGTTCTCCGTAACGACGCGCAATTATTCGGGCTACTTCACCTACTTCTTCCGTAAGTTGAGCCATATTTGTCAACTCATTAAAATAACGAACTCCGTGTTCTTTAATCCAATTATCTACGTCTAGTTGGGAATCTTTTAAATTCATGTTATTATGTTTTTGACACAAAGGCATTTCCGATAGTTATCAGAAGTTACAAAAGTGTAATTTACTCTCTATTTTTACTATCAATAATTATGGTCACAGGACCATCGTTTAGCAAGCTAACTTTCATGTCAGCGCCAAACCTTCCTGTTTGTACTTTCTTATTCAATTCTTTCTGAAGCTGAGCTACAAAATTCTCATAGAGCGGAATTGAAATTTCCGGTTTTGCGGCTTTGATATACGACGGACGGTTTCCTTTTTTTGTAGCTGCATGAAGTGTAAATTGACTCACTACTATTACCTCTCCATCAATATCTTGTAATGACAAGTTCATTACATGGTTTTCATCATCAAAAATTCGCATTTTAGAAACTTTCGATACAAGCCAACCTATATCATCCTGACTATCGTCATTCTCGATACCTATCAAGATCAATAAGCCTTTTTGGATATCGGCAACAATTTCATTTTCTATTGTTACAGATGCTGAGGCAACTCTTTGAACAACTACTCTCATAACCCTCTAGTTTTATCACTTTCAGCTCTGTCTTCATTGTAAATATCCGTACGATAGTGCTCTTCGTCTCCTTCTAGTATTTTTAAATAACTGTTGTAACGTGACCAAGCAATTTCATCTCTATCCAACGCTTCTTTAACGGCACATTTAGGTTCTTCTTTATGCAAGCAATTGTTGAACTTACATTGGTCTTTCAATTTAAAGAACTCAGGGAAGTAACCCCCAATTTCTGCTGGCTCCATATCGACCATTCCAAAACCTTTAATCCCTGGTGTATCTATAATTCTAGCATCAAATGACAAATCATACATTTCAGCAAATGTGGTAGTATGTTGCCCTTGTTTACTTGCTTCTGATATGGTTTTTGTTTTTAAATGAAGTGACGGTTCCATAGCATTTACTAATGTAGACTTCCCAACACCTGAATGTCCTGAAAACATACTTACTTTACCTATCATCAATTCTTTTAATTGCTCGATTCCTTTTCCTTCAGTAGACGAAACACGCAGGCATTTATAACCAATCTCTTGATAAACATGTTGCATGTACAATTGTTCATCTAAAGTGGCGTCATCTAATGTATCAATTTTATTAAAAACTAAAACTGTTTCTATTCCGTATGCTTCCGCAGTGACTAAAAACCGATCGATAAAATTAAAAGTTGTAGGTGGATTGTTGACGGTAATCAATAAAAATACACGATCAATGTTTGACGCAATAATATGCATCTGATGCGATAAATTAACCGACTTACGTACTATGTAATTTTTTCTTTCGTGAATATTATAAATCGTACCTGTAACGGTATCCGATGATTCCTCAAGTTCAAAATCCACAATATCACCCACGGCAATAGGGTTTGTACTCTTAATCCCTTTGATCCTAAACTTCCCCTTCATCCTACACTCAATAAAATCTCCTTGATCTGATTTTACGGTGTACCAACTTCCTGTAGATTTATAAACGATTCCTGTCATGTTGCAAAGATAAAATTTTGTTTCAAGTTTGTTCTGTAGTCTCTAAATAAAGTTTAAAGTTTTTAAATCCCAATTACATAAAAAAACTCCACAACTAAAAATAAGCTGTGGAGTTTTTTTTTTATAAAATACAGACTGCAATTATGCGTTAAGCACTTTGTCCTGATGTCCAATACTCTCTTGGTGAATTGCTTTAAACATTCTAAGAACAAATTCTTCCGAAAGTCCTTTTTTCTCTCCTTCAAGAATCATTTTTCCTAAAATTTCATTCCAACGCTTATTTTGCAACACAGCAACATTCGCTTCTTTCTTAACCTGACCTATTTCGTCAGCGATTTTCATTCTTTTTCCTAATAACTCTAATAAGTTAGCATCTAGAACATCAATATTAGCTCTTAATTTTGTCATTTTATTAGTAAATTCATCCGAAGCATCGTTTACTTTTCTAACTCTTAAATCTTTGAAAATTTGTTTTAAAGTATCTGGCGTCACTTGTTGCGCAGCATCACTCCATGCATTATCTGGATCAATATGCGTTTCAATGATCATACCATCATAATTTAAATCTAGTGCTTCTTGTGTTACTTCAAGAATCATTTCACGATTTCCTGTAATATGAGATGGGTCAATGATTAAAGGTAAATCAGGAAATTTATTTTGCAATTCAATAGCAATTTGCCATTCTGGAATATTTCTGTATTTTGTTTTTTCGTAAGTAGAAAAACCTCTATGAATAACTCCTAAGTTTTTAATTCCTGCATTATACAAACGCTCTACTCCACCTAACCATAAAGCCATATCTGGATTTACTGGGTTTTTAATTAAAACGATTTTATCAGTTCCTTTCAATGAATCAGCAATTTCTTGTACTGCAAATGGATTTGCTGTAGTACGAGCTCCAACCCATAAAACATCAATATCATGTTCTAAAGCTAATTTACAATGTGCAGCAGTCGCAACTTCTGTCCCCATCAACAAACCAGTTTCAGCCTTAGCTTTTTGCAACCACTTTAATCCTATTTCTCCAACACCTTCAAATCCTCCTGGACGAGTTCTTGGTTTCCATATACCTGCTCTAAATACACTAACGTCCGAATCTTTCAATTCATGTGCAATTTTCAATACTTGTTCTTCTGTTTCAGCACTACAAGGTCCCGCGATCACAAATGGGTGAGTTAAATTAAATTCATTCAACCAATTTCTCATTTCTTTCTTGTTTTCCATCTTTTCTAATTTTATTATTTTTATTATTTTTTATTATTTTTTTTGTGTTATTTTCTATTATTGTGTTTAAACTGACTTACCTTTTACTATTCATTCCGTTCAAAATTTCTTTTATTCTATTCACGCTTTCCATCTCTTCAAAAATAGCGTCGTAATCATCATTTATTAACAAGTCTTTAAACTGCGTTAAATTAGAAATATATTCTTCTAACGACTCTACTACTTCTAACTTATTTTGTCTAAAAATTGGTGTCCACATTGCTGGTGAGCTTTTGGCCAATCGTACTGTACTTTCAAAACCGGAACCTGCCATATCAAATATATCTTGCTCGTGTTTTTCTTTATTAATCACCGTTTTTCCAAGCATAAATGAACTAATATGCGACAAGTGAGAAACGTAAGCAATATGTTTGTCATGCGATTTGGGATCCATATACCTAATGCGCATTCCCATAGCTTTAAATAAATCCAATGCTTTTTCTTGCAACTTAAAAGCAGTACGCTCTACCTCACAAATGATATTTGTTTTCCCTTCATACAACCCCCTAACTGCTGCTAATGGCCCTGAAAACTCTGTTCCCGCAATGGGGTGCGTAGCTATAAAATTCCTCCTTTTTGGATGTTTCGCAATCGCTTCACAAATAGGACTCTTAGTTGAACCTACTTCAAAAACAATAGTGTTTTCTCCAATGTTGTCTAAAACTTGTGGCAAAATTACCAATGCAACATCTACTGGTACTGAAACAATTACAAAATCTGCTGTACCAATAGTCTCCAACTTCCCTTCAGCTTCTATAACAGCTAGCGCAATCGCCTCGTCAACATGCTTTTTATTGGTATCTATTCCATAAATAGTCGCCTCAGGATGCACCGCTTTAATATCCAGCGCCATAGAACCACCTATCAATCCTATTCCAATTATATATACGTTCATTTTATATTTTATTTGTAGCAAATCCTGCTATCCGCTGTATCTTTTTCTGGCAAAAAAAGCCAGAAAAAGGATGCCGCTTCTATCAGGGCTAGGTATTCCCTTTCTCAATAAATTTTAGTTATACCTACAATTACATTACTACCTATTATTAGAGTACTAAAATCTATCTATCGCTTCTTGCACTTTCGTTTCATCTACGCACAATGAAAACCGAATATACCCTTCTCCATTACTACCAAAAATAGTTCCCGGTGTAATAAATAAATGCTTCTCATATAGAATAGCATCGATAAATGCTTCTGCAGAAGCAACTCCAGCTGGTAATTTTGCCCAAACAAATAATCCAACGCCCTCTTTATATACTTTACAATTCAGCTTTTCAGCCAACTGCTCTGTTAGCACTCTTCTTCTTTTATAAATTGCATTTTGTTCTTCAAACCAAGATTTTCCACAATTTAACGCTGCAATTGCTCCTTTTTGAATTCCGTAGAACATACCGCTATCCATATTGCTTTTCACTTTCAAAATTGCATCAATAGCTTCCGCATTTCCTAAAACCATTCCTACTCGCCATCCTGCCATGTTGAATGTCTTACTCAAAGAATTTAGTTCTAATGCAACATCCTTTGCACCTGCAACTTGCAACAAACTCATTGGTTTATCATTCAAAACAAAACTATACGGATTGTCATTAATTAACAATATCTCATGTTTTTTGGCGAAAGCCACTAACTTTTCAAACAAAGCAATACTTCCTCTTGATCCCGTAGGCATGTGAGGATAGCCTATCCACATGATTTTTACTTTCGATAAATCTAATTTTTCTAGCGCTTCAAAATCGGGCTCCCAATTCGTTTCCTCTTTCAAATCATAATAAACAGGCACAGCTCCCACTAAATTTGTCACTGAAGTATAGGTTGGATATCCAGGATTCGGAATTAAAACATGATTACCTTCATTTAAGAACGCCAATGAAATATGCATGATTCCCTCTTTCGAACCCATCAAAGGCAATATTTCAGTCAATGGATTTATAACAGCCCCATAATTATTTTTATAAAAATCAGCCATACCTTGACGCAACTCAGGAAGTCCCTGATAATTTTGGTATTGATGTGCATTTTCATCAGTAACTGCTGACTGAATTGCTGCAATAACCTCTGGCGACGGACTCATATCAGGACTCCCAATTCCCATATTGATAATTGGTTTCCCTTCAGAAGCCAACTGTCTCACTTCTCTTAACTTAGAGGAGAAGTAGTACTCTTCTATAATATCTAAACGTTTTGCTAATTTAATCATGGTCTGTTTTATTACTTTGCTGCTAAATCTTTGTTGGTTATGATAAGGGTTTTGTGTTTTTATACTCTCCCAATACTTTGAAATATTCTGCCATAATTTCTAATAACGACTTTGTTTTAGCATAATCACTGTATTTCTCAAAAGTGACATCCACAAAAAAAGAATATTTCCAAGGCGTTTCAATTTTTGGTAATGACTGTATTTTGGTTAAATTCATTTTACAATCACTCAATACATTTAAAACTGCCGCTAGACTACCCCGTTTATGATCTAATTCAAATTTTAAAGAAGCCCTATTAATTGCTTCTTGCGGTACAAATGAATTTTCTTTTTTAAGAATTACAAAACGAGTCATGTTATCATTTATCGTTTGAATCTCTGGTGCCAAAATTTCTAAATCATACATTTTAGCAGCCGTTTTACTTGCAATTGCCGCTATCCCTTTTATATTATTCTGCTGGATTCTACGTGCCGTTTCTGCAGTATCCTTATCTTCTACTCGTTTAATATTTGGATACTTTTTTAAGAAATCCATACATTGCAACAAAGCCATTGGATGTGAGTGTACCTCGGTAATATCTTCAATTTTTTGACCAGCTAAAGCCATTAAATTTTGATGAATTCGCAAATAATGCTCTCCTATAATGTGTAAATTATTCTTATCAATAAGTGCGTAATTTGGAATAATAGGTCCCGCAATCGAATTTTCAATTGCCATTACCGCTTGATCGGTTTTTCCAGATAACAAACTGTCTACCAGCTCGTCAAAAGACAAACACTCATCAACCTGAACATCTTCTCCAAAATATTCTTGCGCCACTTGATGGTGAAAAGAACCTTTAATCCCTTGTATTGCGATTTTTATTTCCATTTATTCCAAAAAAAAATCCCGATTCGCATCGGGATTGTATATTTATAATTATAATTTAATTTTCTAATTAAATAACCATACGACAATCCCTATCCTCTTTCCAGAAGAAATAATAAGTATTGCTAAAATAAAATCGGTTGTTTAACATGATTCTTGTATTGATTACTTTGCGAATGTATAACTAATTTTTAGTGCGCCAAAAAAAAAACGTCATTTTAGCAAACTAAAAAAGAATTCTTTAAAAAATGCCTTTTAAATTACACATTAATTAAAAAAACAGCCTAAACTCTTTTTTAAAAACAGCGTAAATACTTCAACAAGAAGCCACTTTAAATTGGCATTGCATTAGAAAGCCATTTTTTACCCTCAGAAACCCTTGCAATCATCATCGCCGAGACAACGTCTCCATTTGCATTTAGCAAAGTAGCCATAGGATCTACTAACGTTCCCACAATCATTGCGGCGGGTAAAGCCTGCTCCATTGGAAAACCATAAATAGTAATTGCTAAAATTTCTCCAATATACCCTCCATTTGGAATACCACCTTCCACTACTGAAACGACAACAGTAATTCCTAGTGCCGTTAATAATGTCATAGGATCTGTAAAATCCTTGCCAAACATAGCAAAAATAACTGCTATCTTTACAATTGAGGAGACACTAGAGCCATCCTTATGCAACGGCGCCCCTAAAGGTATAGCTACATTTCTAATATAAGCTGGAACTTTCATTTTTTCTGCAGCTTCAAGATTAGCAGGAATCGTTGCAATACTACTGCATGTTCCTAATGCAGTTAATGCAGCTGTAATATTATTACCCCAAAAAACTTTTACGCCTAATTTACCTCCAGCTAAAAAAGCATATAAACTAAAAAATACGACAAAGTAAAAAGCACAAACGCCATAATACAGTCCAAGTGGTTTTGCATAAGCACCAAATAATTGCGGCCCGAAAATTCCAACTTGATACGCAAAATAAGCACCTAATCCTATTGGTGCTGTTTTCATAATGAGGTGTAACAACTGTTTCATCACTTCGTTACCCGAGTTTAAAAAACCCCTAAAGTTTTCTCCTTTTTCTCCTGAGCGCAAACTCGCAAAGCCAATTAAAAATGAAAACAGGATTAGTGCCAACATGCTTTTTCTTGAAAGTAGTTCATAAAAATCATTAGCAGTAAGCAGTTGCGTAATTTGAGAACCTCCACTGGCAGCTTGTATACTCTCTAAAGGCATTTTTGAAATAATAATATCTTGATGAATTGGAAAAATAAAAACAGCTACAATCATTAATATAGCCGAAACTAAAACGGTACTTAAAAAAACACCTATAACCACTACAAAGAGTTTACCTAATTTTTCAGATTTTTCTAAACTCGCTATAGAAGAGGCTATCGTAAAAAACACTAACGGAATTATAGCTGTAAAAAGTAAATTTAGAAATATATCTCCAAGTGGTTTTATGATTTCAACCTCTTTTCCAAAAACGAGACCTAATATACTTCCTGCGACAATACCGCATAACAACCATATAATTCCACTATAGGTTTTAAACAAACTTTTACTTTCCTCCATTTTATAATTATTTTTTATAAATATATTAATCTATTGCCCAAATAGCAATCAATTTGACAAGTAAAGAATCTTATTAGATTACTTTTTTATATTGTACAATAAAAACAGCAAATCATTGTTTTTCTTTTTACTTTTGCTACAAATAATTCATCATGTCAATAGCAGTAAATAACATCTCAAAAAGTTACGGTACACAAAAAGCACTAGATTCTATCTCTTTTTCTATTCAAAAAGGAGAAATTGTAGGTTTCCTAGGTCCTAATGGTGCTGGAAAATCAACTTTGATGAAAATATTAACAACCTATCTTGCTGCTGATAGTGGTACCGCTCTGGTTAACAATCAAGATGTAACAGTAAATCAAAAAGCGGTTCAGTTATCTATAGGGTATCTACCAGAACACAATCCGTTGTACTTGGATTTATACGTGAGGGAATATTTGGCTTTTAATGCCGATGTTTATAAAATTTCAAAATCTAGAATTGAAGAGGTGATCAAACTAACAGGTTTGACTACTGAAAGCCATAAAAAAATAAGTCAATTATCTAAAGGATACCGTCAACGTGTAGGCTTAGCAAACGCGTTATTACATAATCCAGATGTTTTAATATTAGACGAACCTACCACTGGTTTAGATCCCAATCAGCTAATCGAAATTAGAAATGTTATTAAAAATGTAGGGAAAGACAAAACCGTTTTCCTTTCTACACATATTATGCAGGAAGTAGAAGCAATTTGTGATCGCGTGATTATCATTAATAAAGGTAAAATTGTAGCCGATAAAAAACTAGATAATTTAATATCCGAAGAAGCGGAGCAAGTTATCGAAGTAGAGTTTGATTTTAAAATTGAAGAACAAGCAATTGCTAAAATCGAAAACCTTGTTAGTTCTAAAAACACCCATGATATGATTTGGGAATTAACTTTTAAAACTGACAAAGATATGCGTCCTGCCGTTTTTGATTTTGCTACAGCAAATGGTTTAAAAACACTTCAACTGAATCAAAAAAACAAGAATCTGGAAGCGATTTTTAGAGAAATCACAAAATAAAACATTTGCTTTTTAGCTAAATAAAAACACGCTCGTTAAAATTAATTTAACGAGCGTGTTTTTTTATATAAAGAAACTTAATATCTATGTTTTTGGCAATGGTGCTCCAACGGCAATATCACATCTATGCCCCTCTTTTCCATGTGCTGGATTCATTCCTGATGGAGTCGCAGCATCAGTAGTTCCAGTTGCCAACAATGAAGGCAAAGCAGGTTGTACATTTATTTGCTGTGATACTTGTCCTGAATTAGCGGCAGGTGCTTCAGGTACTTTTGAGTTTAAAGGTGCTCCAACAGCAATATCACATCGGTGATTTTTTTCTCCATGTGGCGGGTTCATTCCTTTAGCTGTCGTTGTTTTAGCAGCAGTACTTGCTTGATTTACCACATAATTAGGAGTTTGAACTGGCGCTGCAGCTTTTGAATTTAAAGGCGCTCCAACGGCAATATCGCATCGGTGATTTTTTTCTCCATGTGGCGGATTCATTCCGCTAGCAGTTACGGTATTACTTGGTGTGGCAGTAACTACTTGCTGGGTTTGTACATTTGTGTTTTGAGTAGGAGTAGTTCCATTTGGAGCTGAGTTTAAAGGTGCGCCAACGGCAATATCACATCGGTGATTGGGTTGCCCATGAGCAGGATTAATTCCGCTTAAAACTGTAGTAGTTGCAACCGAATTGCTTTCATGAAATAAGTTATGATCTCCTGATGTAGCTGTAGTCACCGGAGTAGTACTCGTTGTTAATGCAGTTTGCTGTGTAAAAGGAACTAATAATCTTGGATCCCTTTCGTTTTTTGCGGTTTCATCATTTTTACATGAAGTTGCAGTAATAGCAATTAGTAAAAAAGCACCATAAAAATATTTCATATTCAAATTGATTTATAAATAAATTGCAATATAAGATTTTATTACAACACTACCTAAATCCAACATACACACCATATAAAAAATATCCTTAAAAAAGTTTACTCGCGATTTGTCTAATATTCTCCGATTTTCCCATAGAGTAATAATGCAACACAGGAACACCCGCCGCTTTCAACTCTAATGACTGTTGAATTGCCCATTCGATTCCAACTTGTTTCACATCGGCATTTGTCTTGCATTTATCTACAGCATCAATTAAATCTTCTGGCAAATCTATCCTGAAAATTTGTGGTAAAACATGCAAATGCCTTTGTACGGCCAATGGTTTTATACCCGGAATAATAGGCACCATAATCCCCATTTCTCTTGCCTTGGCTACAAATTCGAAATATTTAGCATTGTCAAAAAACATTTGAGTAACAACATAATCTGCACCACCATCTACTTTTTCTTTCAATCTTTTTAAATCCGAAAGCAACGAAGGAGACTCTAAATGCTTCTCTGGATAACCTGCCACACCTATACAAAAATCAGCTTTATTGTCTACATGCATTACATCATGCAAATATTGCCCTTCATTTAGCAATTTTATTTGCTGCACTAAGTCAACAGCATAATTGTTCCCACCTGGTTTTGGTACAAAAGATTGTTCATCTTTCATCGCATCACCACGCAAAGCCATAACATTATTGATTCCTAAATAATGACAATCTACTAATAAATACTCTGTTTCCTCCTTTGTAAAACCACCACACAATACATGGGGAACGGTGTCTACATTGTATTTGTGCTTAATCGAAGCACAAATACCCAAAGTACCAGGTCGCATTCTTGTTAGTTTTTTATCTAATAATCCGTTGCCTTTATCCACATAAATAAATTCCTCACGAGAAGTAGTTACATCAATAAATGGTGGTTTAAACTCCATTAACGGATCAATATTATCGTACAGTTCCTGAATCCCTTTTCCTTTTTGAGGCGGTATAATTTCAAATGAGAATAATGTTTTCCCTTTTGATTCATCTATATGTTGTGTTACTTTCATAGCCCCCTAACCCCCGAAGGGGGAATTACAATCGAGCTTAAAAAAAAAGACTCGACTTGGTTAATAATTATATATTTTTTCATTCTCTTATGTGTATTAATTAATCATGACTTCCTACCCCGCTTTTTATTTACAAAGATTTGAGTTCCCCCTTCGGGGGCTAGGGGGATTAGTCTGCTATATTCGGGTTCAACCATTTAGTAGCCATATCTGTAGAGATACTTCTTCGCTTAGCATAATCGATTACTTGGTCTTCTTTTATTTTCCCAAGTCCGAAATACTTGCTTTCAGGATTCCCAAAATAATATCCCGAAACAGATGATGCTGGCCACATTGCCATACTCTCTGTCAAGGTAACTCCTATTTCTTTTTCTACATTCAGCAATTTCCAGATTGTAGGTTTCTCTAAATGGTCTGGACAAGCAGGATATCCTGGTGCAGGTCGAATTCCTTTATAGGTTTCTGCAATCATATCTTCGGTGCTCAATGCTTCATCAGCCGAGTAACCCCAAACTTCTTTACGTACTTTTTCGTGTAAATATTCGGCGAAGGCTTCTGCAAAACGATCGGCCAATGCTTTTACCATAATCGAATTATAATCATCTAAATCTTTTTCGAATTCAGCTGCCCATTCATCAACTCCAAAACCGGTAGTCACACAAAAAGCACCCATATAATCTATTTTACCCGAATCTTTTGGCGCGATGAAATCTGCCAAAGCAATGTTTGGAGCTCCTTTTGTTTTTTGTGATTGTTGGCGTAATGTTAGAAAGAGCCCCCTAACCCCCGAAGGGGGAACTTCCAAGTTTGTATTTAATTCTTTTCTGATACTTTCAATAGTGTTATTAATATCACTTAAAACTTGTCTATTGGTATATCTTACAACCTTAAAACCTTTTGATTCCAACCAATCAGTTCGATATTCGTCATGTTCTTTCTGTTCGGCAGTATCATGAATACCACCATCAACTTCAATAACCAGCCTTCGTTCTAAACACACAAAATCCACTATATACTCCCCAATTACATGCTGCCTTCTGAATTTTAAGTTCTCAATTCCTTTATTCGATAACACATTCCAAAGCATTTTTTCAGCTTCCGTTGGTTTATTTCTCATTTCCTTGGCTCGCTCTTTTAAGACGTCGTATAAAGCGGGACTTGCTGTTTCCCAAGTTTGCTTTTCCTCAATCTGAATAGCTCCCCCTTCGGGGGCGGGGGGGGCTTGGTATAATTCAATATCATCATCATTGATTTGATTCGCAGGAAAGATTCCGTAGATTCCTTTGGCTGTCAATTTCTTTTCTTTCAAAATTACAGCCAACATTTCTTGTGCATCCGCAAAAACCGAAGTTGCTTGCTCCCCCACTACTTCATCCGTTAAAATCGCTGGATATTTTCCAAACAATTCCCATGTTCGAAAAAAAGGCGTCCAGTCAATATAAGGAACCAATACGTCCAATTCTACTTCGATAACTTGTTCGCCAATAATATTTGGTTTCACAGGCGTAAAATTATCCCAATCTAATTGTAATTTATTTTTTCGAGCTTGCTCAATTGTTAAGAAATTCTTGTCACGAGAACGGTTTAAAAACGTTTCTCTAAACGCATCGTATTCTGCTCTTATATCACTTGCATATATTTTTTTATCCTTGTTCAATAAGCTTCCAGCTACAGTTACCGCTCTCGAAGCATCGTTAACATGAATGACTGTTTCTCTATATTGAGGTGCAATTTTCACGGCGGTATGTGCACGCGAAGTCGTCGCTCCACCTATCATCACTGGAATTTTCATTCCGCGTTTGTCTAATTCTTTGGCTAGATATACCATCTCGTCAAGCGAAGGTGTAATCAAACCACTCAGTCCAATAATATCCACTTCGTGTTCGATCGCTGCAGCAATAATTTTTTCAGGAGGCACCATAACGCCAAGATCCACAATCTCATAATTATTACAAGCCAACACCACCGAAACAATATTTTTACCAATATCATGGACATCTCCTTTTACGGTTGCCATTAATATTTTTCCCGCCCCCCTTGCCCCCGGAGGGGGAGCCGTTAGAGCTGAATGTATTTTACTTAAAACCTTTTCCATATCAAACAGAACTTCCTCATTTGAAAAACGTATCACTTGATACCCTTCAGAATTCAACCAAGCTGTCCTTTGAGCATCACTTACTTGATTTTCTGGCAACTGATGGATTAATCCATCAACTTCAACAATTACATTTTCTTTCAAACATATAAAATCAGCTATATAATCCCCAATAATATGCTGTCTTCGAAATTTATAATTTTCCAATTGTTTACCACTCAATTCCTGCCATAACCTTTTTTCAGCATCAGTTGGTTGATTACGCATTTTTTTAGCATGCTCTTTTAACAAGCCATAATTAGCTCTATTGGCAGTTTCCCAATGCTTTGCGTCCTTAACTCCCCCTTTGGGGGCTGGGGGGCGTTTACTCGCTTCGATGTACGGCAATAAATACGCCACCGCTTTTTTCATTACACGCGCCGATTTTACCACTTGCGGCAAAAACATTTTACCCGAACCAAATAAATCTCCCACCACGTTCATTCCCGTCATCAAGTTGATTTCGATTACTTCAATAGGTTTTGTGGCAGCCTGTCGCGCTTCTTCAACGTCTAGTTCTATAAAAGCATCTACTCCTTTTACCAGCGAGTGCGTGATTCTTTCTTGAACCGTTCCTGAGCGCCATTCTTGAATTGCCTTTTCATTGCTCTTTACATCGCCTTTTACATTCTCAGCAAAGTCTAATAAGCGCTCCGTAGCGTCATCGCGTCTATTCAGGATCACGTCTTCAACATGCTCTAATAAATCTTTTGGAATATCATCATAAATCGTCAACATCTCTGGGTTTACAATCCCCATTGTCATTCCGTTTTTGATCGCGTGATACAAGAAAACCGAGTGCATCGCTTCCCTAACCGTATCATTACCTCTAAATGAAAACGACACATTACTCACCCCACCGCTTATGTGTGCGTGCGGTAAATTTTCGCGAACCCATTTGGTTCCTCTAAAGAAATCCAAAGCGTTTAATCGGTGCTCTTCCATTCCTGTGGCAACCGGAAATATATTCAAATCAAAAATTATATCCTGAGGTGGAAACCCTACTTTATCAACCAAAATATCATACGAACGTTGACATATTTCTACTCTACGATCGTAATTATCAGCCTGACCTGTTTCGTCAAAAGCCATGATAATCGCCGCAGCACCGTAACGCTTAATCAATTTAGCATGATGAATAAATTGTTCTTCTCCTTCTTTTAACGAAATCGAATTCACCACACTTTTTCCTTGTACGACTTTTAATCCGGCCTCAATAATATCCCATTTCGAGCTATCGATCATGATAGGCACACGCGAAATATCCGGTTCGGCAGCAATTAAATTCAAGAATTTGGTCATGGCATATTCGCCATCCAGCATTCCCTCATCCATATTAATATCGATGATTTGCGCGCCACCTTCCACTTGCTCCTTTGCAATACTTAGTGCTTCTTCGTATTTTTCTTCCTTAATTAACCGAAGGAATTTTCTAGAACCCGTCACATTGGTACGTTCCCCAATATTCACAAATACGCTATCTGGCGTAATGATTAAAGGCTCTAATCCCGCTAATACAAGGTTTCTTCTAGTTTCTTGTTCTGCCATTTTTTCTTAAATTCCTGAGTTCCTATCCCAATAGCTATCGGGAGCTAGTCTCTAAGTTTATATTTTGTGCTTTTTTTAGAAAGCTATTTTTTCATTATTATTTGGGCGTGACCCAAAAGGGTCGGGCTATTCGTTCCCGCTCTTTTTCTTGAATTACCTCGGATTTCAACCCGTGGTAATTCAAGAAAAAGGAGCTCCACTACTATCCCTCACGCAATTTTGTGCATTCTATTTCGTTCCCAGGAACGAAGTAATCACGCATCGTATTCACAAAAAAAATCTTTACGGACACCTTAGTTGCGCTCTCGTTAGCTGAACCCAGTATTTTACCAGTATTTATACCATTCGTTTTTATCTCCTTCAGCATAAATATCTTCCATCATTTTATTATCTATCTTATACTTTATACAAATAACTTTTTCATACTTTTTAGTCAATTCATCTAATTTGTTAGCAAAATTTTCAGTGTCAAAATTTTCAGTATAAGGATAAATTTTATCTAACTTTTCTCTTGCTCTAGTCTCAGTTTCTGCTAATTCTGAATATATCTTCTTCCTTAAATCAAAACTTAAACCTGAAATAGCAACTTTTTCTAATTCATTATTTAAATGTTCTTCAAAATTGTCGGCAATTTGAAAATTTGCAACATAGGATGTTTTATCATTACTTAAAGCGATTTCTTTAGTTACTTCACCATTTGATGGTGCAAAAGTTGCCATAGCAACATCATAAGAACCATCTATATATTTTTTATCACTATACAGCCAAACTGTAATATCATCTATATCTTTATCATTTCGAACAATATCCTCAATTAATTTAGTCAGTAAGGGAGGTAATTGCTCTCTTCTTACTGCTTTAGAAACCAAATATTTGTACGTAAATCTTTTATTTAAAGGAGCATTAGCATCCATAGATGTTTTAATACTTATGTCGGATTTTTTTAATAACGAATATTCAGGCAAATCAACTTTAATAATTTCTTGTTCTTCATTTCCGACTACTACTTGTGGAGGAGCTACTACTTCTGTTTTTTCTTTACCACAGGAAAGCAAACATAAAATCATCAAATAACTTGATACTAGAAACCTTTTTTTTATTCCCATGAGTTTTAAATTCTAAATTAAAATCAAATTTTGTTTATCATTTGGTCTTGTAACTTTTTCTATTTTCACAATAAATCCATGAGATAAGTCAGTATAATACACCAAAGAGATCGGAAACGAATATTCTCCCTTAAAAAAATCATAAATACTGTCAATCCATTCGTCATCTATTTTAGCAACAGGAATTAAGACTTCAATAATATAGTGAAACCCTGAATTAACTAATATCTGTCTGAATGATTTATGGTGCTTTTTCTTTAAATAATCAGCTACTTGTAACAGTGATTCTGATCCAAATAATAAATAATGATAATTCTCAAACAAATCATCTTTTACTAAGCCAAAATTTATTTCATTCTTAGTATAAAACTTATTATCATATAGCCTCTCATTAGAAAACCATTCTTTTATATCCTTCTCAATCTCTTTCGATTTTGATTCAGATTCATTTACTATGAACCGATGTATAGCTTTACTCTCCAACAATTCTTTAGAAGCTATTTTAAGTCCTTTTTTTTGAATACAAATTAATTCTTCATTACTTAAGTTAGTTGCGTGAAATGCTACTATGTATTTAAACTTTAATTTAAATGCAGTTCTAAAAGCTACTATACTCTCAAAACTATACACAAACCTCTCACTATCTATACTTACAATATCGAATTTTTCTTCTTTCATAACTTTACATAACCGCTACCGAAACTCTTGGTTTATAATCCTTAGCGATATCTGCAATTAGCCTGATGTGTTCTGGGGTTGTACCGCAACATCCACCTATGATGTTTACTAAATTATCGTCAAGGTATGTTTTTATCTGGGCTTGCATTTCTGCGGGGGTTTCGTCGTATTCTCCAAAAGCGTTTGGCAATCCTGCATTAGGATGCGCTGATACATTGAAGGCGGTGTTTTGGGACAAAGTCTGTAAATATGGTTTCAGTAAATCGGCACCAAGAGCACAATTGAATCCTACACTCAGTAATGGAATATGCGATACCGAAACTAAAAAGGCTTCGACCGTTTGTCCAGAAAGTGTTCTTCCTGAGGCATCGGTAATTGTTCCTGAAACCATGATTGGAATATCGATATTGCGATCGTCTTTTACTTCTTCGATGGCAAAAAGTGCTGCTTTGGCATTTAGTGTATCAAAAATAGTTTCTACTAATAAAATATCGCTTCCGCCATCAATTAACGCTTCTACTTGTTGCTTGTAAGCAATTCGCAAATCATCAAAAGTTACCGCTCTATATCCTGGATCGTTTACATCTGGTGACATGCTCGCGGTACGGTTTGTTGGCCCTATGGATCCGGCGACAAAACGCGGTTTGTCTGGATTTTTAGCGGTAAATTCATCGGCTACTTCGCGGGCTAGTTTAGCCGATTCGTAGTTAAGCTCATATACAAAATCTTCCAAATGATAATCGGCCATACCGATGGTGGTTCCTGAGAAGGTATTGGTTTCAACGATATCAGCTCCGGCTTCAAAATACGCAGCGTGTACCGCTTTTATAGCTTGTGGCTGTGTGAGTGATAGTAAATCGTTGTTCCCTTTGAGAGAATGTGGAAAATCTTTGAAACGGGCTCCTCTAAAATCTTCTTCGGAAAAATTATAGCGTTGCAACATAGTTCCCATGGCTCCATCGAGGATGAGTATGTTTTTTTTAATGGCTTCGTGAATGTTAGACATAACTTTTTATTTCTTGAAAATCACAATCGGAATCGGGATTTTTACTTTTGATTATTAATTACAAAAGTTCACTATTGTTTCTCTTTAGCCCTGATGGTAGCGGCATCCTTTTTAATTTTTCTTTAAAAATAAAAAGATATAGCGTACAGCAGGAAGGGTGATGGTAAAAAAGCACCAATCATTCGCTCTAAAAAAATAATATAAAAGTTGTCAAGAAAAGGTTTGAGAAATACGTGAGACGTATTCTTGTGTTATCTATCTTAGATACTGAAGTAAGTTCAGCATAAAGTAGAATGTAGCACCTTCTTTATAAGATAAAGGGTTGCTAAGGTTTCATCGGGTCTTTCCCTCCGCCTTTCGTGATAACGATCAATAAATATAGGAACACTGCAAAGAAAAGACATAGCGCTATTACTTGCAAGTATTAGCGCTATATTTTTTAACTTGTATTTATGTTTTTTGTTAAACTATTGCTTTAACAACAGCTTTTGGTGCTTCTTTACGAGTTCCGTCAAATCCGTCCACTCCTGAAACTGTAGTATATTTCAATACATAACGTTTTCCGGGATTGATAATTTGGTAGGCCGCTTGACACATTAATGTTGCTTCATGGAAACCACAAAGAATTAACTTCAATTTTCCTGGGTAGGTATTTACATCACCAATGGCAAAAATACCTGGAATATTCGTTTGGTAATCTAAAGCATTATTTACTTTGATAGCATTTTTTTCTATTTCTAATCCCCAGTTTCCTATAGGACCTAATTTTGGCGTAAGACCAAAAAGCGGAATAAAGAAATCGGTATCAATAGTACGATTGGCTCCATTTTCCTCGATTACAATCGACTCGATGTGTTCTGTTCCGTTTAACCCTACTACCTCAGCTGGTGTAATCATGCGAATTTTTCCAGCATCTTTTAATTCTTGTACTTTTTCGACAGAATCTAAAGCTCCACGGAATTCATTACGACGGTGAATCAAAGTCACTTCTGAAGCGACATCTGTCAAGAAAATACTCCAGTCTAATGCTGAATCTCCTCCACCGGCAATAACCACTCTTTTATCTCTGAACTCTTCTGGATCTTTGATAAAATATTTGATTCCTTTATTTTCGTAGAAATTGATTCCGTCGATTAATGGTTTTCTAGGTTCAAAACTTCCTAAACCTCCGGCAATAGCAATTACCTTAGCGTGGAACTGAGTTCCTTCGTTTGAAGTAACAATAAAACTTCCATCTTCTTGTTTATCGATAGTTTCAGCGCGTTCTCCAAGTGTAAAACCTGGTTCGAATTGCTTGATTTGTTCCATCAAGTTATCTACTAAATCTCCTGCTAAGACATCAGGAAAACCTGGGATATCATAAATAGGTTTTTTAGGGTATAACTCTGATAACTGCCCTCCTGCTTGTGGTAAAGCATCTAAAATATGGCATTTTAATTTTAATAATCCTGCTTCAAAAACTGCAAAAAGACCAGTTGGTCCGGCTCCTATTATTAGGATATCTGTTTCAATCATGTTCGTATTAATTTTTCCTCCCCCCATCCCCCTCCAACCCCGATAGCTATCGGGAGGGGTGACTGGGTGGAGTTTCTTTTGTTATACTAGTTCTTACTTATTATTATTTTGCAAAGGAACGATTGAATATCTCTCATTCAAATGATAAATATCATCCGAACACTTTACTCTTAATTCTTAAATCTTTCCTCTAACCTCAATTCTCTTTATTCTTGGCTCTTGCCTATTGACTCTTGCCTCTAACTTCAATTCTCTTTATTCTTCAAACTTTCGGTGATCTCGTTCATCTTCTGAACTTTCTCTTCAAAATCTCCTTTTAGCGTTTTGCGAAATTCATTCAAGTTTTCGACCATTGTATTAATGTCCTCTGGAATTACTTCTTCAAAAAACTCTCTTAATCTTTTGGCTGTTGTTGGTGATTTTCCATTGGTCGAAATGGCAATTTTTACATTTCCTTTAGTTACAATTCCGCCTAAATAATAATCACATAAAGGTGGCGTATCGGCAATATTGCAAATCAAATACCGCTCTCGAGATAAATCATATATCTTTTTATTTACTTCAAGATTATCCGTACAAGCAATAACCATATGCCTTTTCTTGAGCATCTTTTTCTTGAATTTCTTCATGGTTAATTTTACCGAATTATGCTTGTTGACCAGCTCAACTAACTCTGGTAAAAAACGCGGAGCAACTACCTCAACATTAGCATTAGGACTGGATTTTAGTAAAAAAGATAGTTTCTCTAAACCTACATTTCCGCCTCCAACAATCAATACATTAAGATTGTTGAGTTTTAGAAATACGGGATATAATTCATTCCTTTCCATATAATACTTGTTTGTTGCTAATGGATTTTAATTCTTTATAAAACCCAGTGCTTTTCTTGCTATCTCCTACCACTTCTCCAATTACAATAATCGCGGGAGAACTTAGATTCTTGTCAGCAACTACTTGCTGAATCGAATTTATTGTTCCTATTCCAATTTTCTCTTCTGGAGTGGTTCCGTTTTGAATAATCGCAACTGGTATTTCCCCTTTAGATTCTTTTTGGAAAATTGCCACAATTTCATGCAATTTACTCATTCCCATCAAAACAACAACAGTTGCTGATGATTGAGCCGCCAAAGCCACATCTGTTGATAATTTTCGCGCCGAAGTTGTCCCTGTTATTACCCAAAAACTCTCCGAAACGCCTCTTTTTGTCAAGGAAATTCCTTGCGAAGCAGGTACGGCAATCGAGGAAGAAATTCCAGGAACAACAAATGTAGGAATTCCAAAGCTTTCTACATAGTCAATTTCTTCACTTCCTCGTCCAAAAATAAAAGGATCACCACCTTTAAGACGAACGACATGACCATAAGTCAAGGCATTATCTACAATTAGTTGGTTGATTTGATCTTGCGTGTACGCGTGGCATCCTTTTCTTTTCCCAACAAATATTTTCAACGCTTTCTTTGGAGCGTAACTTAATAACTCGTCATTTGCCAAAGCATCATATAAAACCACATCGGCTTCAGCAAGTGCTTTTGCTCCTTTTATAGTAAGCAAATCTGGATCTCCTGGACCAGCTCCTACTAAAGTTACAATAGGTTTTACAATTTTATGCATTTGCTAAATCTTTTGTTCTGTAGGTTTCTATATTTTGAAAAAAAGCAATTGCTTCTTGTATGTATTTTTTGGCGAAAGCCTCAGAAGGTTCGTTTTGATTAATTTGGTATACTAAATCTTTGAAGTTTGTATCTAAAGTGATTTTGTTACTTTCTACAAAAACAGTGTCAAACAAATTAATGATTCCTGCATGGTGGTTTGTTTTTTGGTTTTCAGCCAATAACAATGCTTTAGCACCGTTAACAAAACCAGCATAAGCCAAGTAAATAGCATCAGCCCAATTTTTATCTTCGAAAGCCTCTTGAGCAAACGTCAATTTATCTTTTGCTTCCAAAATTAAAGTGGCAACCAAGTCAATTACAACTCCCGCACATTCTCCTACTCCAACTGCTTTTACATAATTATCTGCATTTCCCCAATCGATAAAATCTTCGTCAGTAAGATTAGTCACATCTGCCAAGGGTTTTAAGAATTCGTAAAAATACTTTTCTCCCTGCGCATCGTAGTAATCTAAGAAAGATTTTCCGTTAGCATTCGCTTCAAAATCGTTTAAAATAAATCGCAATGCATCTGGTCCTCTACGACTTGGAATTTTAATTACTTTATCAGAAAAACGTCCTTTTCCATCTCCTAAAATTCCACCACCAAGCAATACTTGTAAAGCTGGCGCTACTAATTTACCAGAGTTGATCGACATTCCTTGAAAACCTATTGACGACATGTTATGTTGCCCACAAGCATTCATACAACCGCTGATTTTAATTGTAATTTCGCGATTCTCTTTGTATTGCGGAAACTCTAATTTCAATACGCGTTCTAGCTCTTCGGCAATTCCAGTACTACTTGCAATCCCAAGGTTACAAGTATCTGTTCCTGGACAAGCGGTAATATCATTAATTGTATCGTAACCTAAAGTAACAAAATCTAGTTTGGCTAATTCTTGGTAGAAGAATGGTAAATTCTCTTCTTTTATATTTCTAAGAACAATGTTTTGTTTTAGTGAAAAACGCAATTCATTAGCTCCGTAATTTTTAATTAATTCAGCTAAAGCTCTTGCTTTGTCTGTATAAAAATCTCCTAACAGCACTTTGATTCCAATCGCAACATAACCTGCTTGTTTTTGAGCAATCACGTTCGATTTTTTCCAAGCTTCGTAAGCAGCTGCATCATCAATGGTTACTGCAGGTACTTCTAATAAAGGAGCTGGAATTGCACCATCAAAAGCGGTAGTGTCTATTTCGTATGACTGGTAGGATAATGCTTTTTTCTCTTCCTCTACCAAACGTAAAAACTCTTCTTTACCAATGTCTTTGATTAAGAATTTCATACGTGCTTTTAAACGCTTGGCTCTTTCACCATGACGGTCAAAAACTCTTAAAACTCCTTCGGTAGTTGGGATGATTTGGTTTACCGGAATAAATTCGGATAACAATTCGGCGTGATGTGGTTGCGATCCTAATCCTCCTCCTAACATCACTTTAAAACCACGTTCCCCATTTACAATCTTTGGAATAAATCCTAAATCATGTAAATAACTCAAGGCAGTATCTTTATCTGAAGAAGAGAATGATATTTTGAATTTACGTCCCATCTCTTGACAAATAGGATTTCTCAAGAAAAATTGAAACATGGCGTGCGCATAAGGCGAAACATCGAAAGGTTCGTCTACATCAACACCCGCTAATTCACTTGCTGTGATATTACGTACGGTGTTCCCGCAGGCTTCACGCAATGTGATATCGTCTTTGGCTAAATTTGCCCAAAGCTCTGGAGTTCTATCTAAACTCACATAATGAATTTGGATATCCTGACGCGTTGTGATATGCAAACGCCCTGTTGAGTACTCATCAGAAACTTTAGTAATACGCTGCAATTGTTCGCTTGTCACCTTACCAAAAGGCAATTTGATACGAATCATTTGCACGCCTTCTTGACGCTGCCCGTAAACTCCACGCGCTAAACGCAGACTACGAAAACGCTCATCATCAATTTTACCATCTTTGAATAATGCTATTTTTCTTTCTAAATCGATGATCTCTTTTTGAACAATCGGATTTTCTATTTCGGTTCTAAAACTTTTCATACCTATTTTTACTATTATCCTCCCCCCGGCCCCCTCCAAAGGAGGGGGAGCCATTGAGGAGCTTTATTATGTTATATTCTGTTTCTGAATTTTCAATTCATCTTCAGTATTCAATTTCAAAAAGACAAAGTCCGTAGAGGAGCTTGAATCTTGTTATTTAATCGTAATTACCTGCTCGGTAAAAATTATTATCGGCATTTTAACATTTAAATAATAAATTTTATGACCACAAACATTTTCTACAATCTCTCCCTCTTCGCCGCGGCGAAAGGGTTGGGGTGGGGATTCTTATCTGATAAACCCTACTCCCGCAGTCGTATTGGTTGCCGCATCAATTAAGATAAAAGCACCGTTTGATTTATTATCGTTGTAAGCATCAAAATAAATTGCTTTGCTTAACTTGATATTTACTTCTCCTATTTCGTTAATTGCTAATTGAGACGCTTCTGTTGTTCCTGAAAAATCTGTAGCAATCACATTTTTCACGCTGTCAATCTTAGCCAAAACTCTGTTGGTGTTGTGTTGTACAAAATATTTTGCACCTGGAATTAGCTTTTTACTGTCCATCCAACAAACGGTAGTATTGATATCTTTCTCTACTTTAGGTAATTCCGATGATTTTACAATCATATCTCCTCTAGTTACATTGATATCATTTTCTAATTCGATAGTAACTGAAGATCCTACTGAAGCTTCGTCAAATTGCTTATCGAAAAAGTGAATGTTGGTTACTTTCGATTCTGTTAAAGACGGCAATACCGTTACAGCATCTCCTACTTTAATATTATTACCGTATAATTTACCAGCGTATCCTCTAAAATCGTGGTACTCTTCTGTTTTTGGTCGGATAACCGTTTGTACCGGAAAACGTGCTTTACCTTTTTCGTACACATCAGCTGGCTCTAAAGCCTCTAAATGTTCTAGGATTGTTTGTCCTTCGTACCAAGGCATTCCGCCTAATGATTCTACAACATTATCACCTGTCAAAGCACTCAACGGAATGTAACTTACGTTTTGTTCTTTGAAAGTACTTTTGGCGTTTAACGCTTCAAAGTCGGCTTTAATTTTATTAAAAACTTCCTCTGAATAATCAACTAAATCCATTTTATTTATAGCAACAATCACCTCTTTCACTCTCAATAAATTATTGATAAAAAAGTGACGGTAGGTTTGCTCAATAACCCCTTTACGCGCATCAATCAAAATGATAGAAACTTGTGAAGTCGAAGCTCCTGTAACCATGTTACGAGTGTACTCAACATGTCCTGGAGTATCAGCAATGATGTAACTTTTTTTGGCTGTCGAAAAATAAATGTGCGCCACATCAATTGTAATTCCTTGTTCTCTCTCAGCCACTAAACCATCAGTAGCTAAAGAAAAATCTAGATAATCATATCCTTTTTGCTTGCTGCTTTTTTCAATTGCTTCTAATTTATCTGTTGTCAAAGATTGTGTATCGTATAATAATCTCCCAATTAAAGTACTTTTCCCGTCATCTACACTTCCTGCTGTTGCTATTTTTAAAACTTCCATATTCTTATTTTTCCCCACCCCGACCCTCCCCGAAGGGGAGGGAGACGAGTCTGGTATGTTTTTATAAACTAATATATTTTTTATTTTCTTCCTTTAAAGATCAAAACTCGAAATTACTACTAATCGGCTTTGACCCCCTCCCCTTCGGGGAGGGCTGGGGTGGGGATTCTAAAAGTATCCTTGTTGTTTTCTTTTCTCCATCGCTGCCTCAGATCGCTTATCGTCAATTCTGGCACCTCTTTCTGATATCGTTGACAATCTAATTTCGCCTACTACTTCTGAGATTGTTGCTGCATACGAATCAACTGCTGCAGTACAACTCATATCACCCACTGTTCTAAAACGAACAATACGTTCTTCAATTTCTTCGTTTTCTTCTTGGTAAACGTATGGAGAGTGTGACCAAATCATTCCGTCTCTCAAGAATACTTTACGCTTGTGTGAAAAGTAAATTGACGGAATCTCAATTTGCTCTTGTTCGATATAACTCCAAACATCCAATTCTGTCCAGTTCGAAATAGGAAAAACACGTACGTTTTGACCATTTTCGATTTTACCATTTAATAAATCAAATAATTCTGGACGTTGGTTTTTTTCATCCCATTGACCAAAGTCATCACGAACAGAAAAAATACGCTCTTTAGCTCTCGCTTTTTCTTCATCACGACGAGCACCACCAATACAAGCGTCAAATTTAAACTCTTCGATTGCGTCTAATAAAGTGGTTGTTTGCAAACTGTTTCTACTAGAGTATTTACCCGTTTCTTCAACTACTTTTCCTTCGTCAATAGCATCTTGCACATTACGAACAATTAATTCTAATCCTAATTCTTTAACCAATCGGTCTCTGAATTCTATTGTTTCAGGAAAGTTGTGCCCTGTGTCTACGTGTAACAATGGAAAAGGAATTTTAGCTGGAAAGAACGCTTTTTGCGCCAATCTTACTAAAGTGATTGAATCTTTTCCTCCAGAAAAAAGCAATACTGGCTTATCAAATTGAGAAATCACTTCTCTAAAGATGTATATTGCTTCGCTTTCTAATGCGTTTGTTTTTAATATTGAACTCATTTATTT
Source organism: Flavobacterium sp. PL002 (assembly GCF_054165825.1). Lineage (NCBI taxonomy): Bacteria > Pseudomonadati > Bacteroidota > Flavobacteriia > Flavobacteriales > Flavobacteriaceae > Flavobacterium > Flavobacterium sp. PL002. Next base: position 1,082,025 of record NZ_CM135110.1, read on the forward strand.
TAGTTTAAAATTTAAGGTTTAAAGTTTCAAGTTATTGCAACCCAAATAAATCCTTTAACTATTTATATTTTTTCTAATTACTTTGTACTTTTCACTAATTACTACTTCCCGTGCAAACCACATTCTTTGTGACTGGATTCCCACCACCATCTACCGGCTCTAATGTCTTCACCTTCGGCAATTGCTCTGGTACATGGCGCACAACCTATACTTACAAATCCTTTTTTATGCAAGGAGTTTTGTGGCACGTTGTTCAATTTTATATAATCTTCTACTTCTTTCAATGTCCATTTTAATAATGGATTGAACTTGATAATTTCGAATTTAGAATCATATTCGAAAAGATGTAAATCATGTCTATTTTCTGATTGCTCTGCTCTTAATCCTGTAATCCAAACTGAATTTCCTTTTAAAGCTTTAGTCAATGGTGCTACTTTTCGAATAAAACAACACTCTTTTCTATTGTCAACCGACTCATAGAAACTATTTGGACCTTTTGCATTCAATAAGTTTTGTACAGCTGTAGTTTCCGGAAAATAAACTTCGATATGTTTTTTATACTTCTTCAATGTTTTATGAAAAACATCATAGGTCTCTTGAAACAACCGACCCGTATCTAAAGTGAAAATAGTGATAGCCGTATTGCTATTTGCAATCAACGCCGTGATCACTTGATCTTCTTGCCCGAAAGACGTAGAAAAAACCACCTTATCTTTATATTCCTCTGCCAAAAAAGCAAAAGTCTCTTCAATTGAAAAGTCTTTTGTTTTGTCTATTAATGCTTGTACTATTATTGCGCTCATTTGTCTAATTTAATAAAAATCTATTACCCTATCGGATTAGTAGATTAGATTACAAAAGTAACACTTAAATCCTAACAAAAAAATAAAAGCAAGTATTTTATTTACTCCCAAATTTTCGCTGAAGTCTTAAATAATAGCGACTTAAAGCAAATATTAAATATTTCTAAAAAATACTGCTCTCCAAATTACTATTTCAAAATACAACGTCTATTTCAATAACATATTCGCAAAATTGAATAAAAATATTCATTAGTCTACTTCCCCTATAGGATAATAATAAAATAGTAGTTAATTTTGTCCAAAATATTTTGTTATGGATTTTCAATTGGGTTTGATCATTGCAGGTTTAACGGTAGGCTTTATAGTGGGACTCACAGGTGTAGGTGGTGGTTCATTGATGACTCCTATATTATTGTGGTTTGGCATCCCGCCCACAACCGCCGTAGGTACTGATTTACTATATGCTGCTTTTACAAAAATGGGTGGTATTTATGTGCACCATAAAAAGAATAATATTAATTGGAAAATAACTGGATGGCTTTCTCTTGGAAGTGTACCAGCGGCATTAATTACCTTATGGATTTTACATAGTATAAAGGCGGATATCTCCTCATTAAATTCGGTAATCAAATATAGTTTGGGTTGGGCACTTCTATTTACTTCAATAGCGGTATTGTTCAAGAAAAAATTATTGGCTATCTCACAAAAACATTCTGGAAACAAATTTCACACTGAGAGTCGTACTCAAAATTGGTTAACTGTGGCGATTGGAGTATTACTGGGGGCTACGGTAACTTTAACCTCTATTGGCGCAGGAGCTTTAGGGACAGTGACATTGTTCTTTTTATACCCACTATTAGCAACACCAAAATTAGTGGGTACCGAAATAGCTCATGCCGTCCCCTTAACTTTAGTCGCAGGACTTGGTCATGCCAGTATGGGAAATTTAGATTTGGGTTTACTAGCGCAACTACTAATGGGGTCGCTACCAGGAATATTTATAGGAAGCATGTTAAGCGGTAAAGTTCCTGATTTATTTTTACGAAATGCAATTGCAGGAATGTTATTCTTTGTAGGTTACAAATTGGTTTTCATGGCTTAATTAAAATTTAAGATGTGAAAAACCCCTTACTATACATTAGCAAGGGGCTTTTTATATTTTAATCACAAACGGATTCACGCATTTAAAAGGCAATATCTGCCAGTGTATTATTCTCTAATATTTGTAGTGTATTGTCTCTTACTTCAGTCATTAATTTTCGAACTGCGCAAGAAACCTCATCTTGACAGTCGTCACACTTTTCATAAAAATTATGACTAGCACATGGCAATAAGGCAATCGGTCCTTCAAGGATTCGGTATACTTTGGCCATATTAATGTCCTTTGGCTCTTTGATTAAATAATAACCTCCGCCTTTTCCTTTTTTAGCACCTAAAAAACCAGAATGACGTAATAGCAATAATATACTTTCTAAAAACTTAACAGAAATATTTTCACTTTTTGCAATATCAGCAATGGCAACCGGTGTTTGATCTTCTTGGCGAGCCAAAAAAGTCAAAGCTTTGATTCCGTATTTAGTTTTCTTTGAAAGCATAATTTAGTAACTGATATTTATTTCATTATTGATACCAAATCTACAATCTAATTTTCGCAATAACAAGCACCCAATTTAATCTAAAGCCTGATTTAAATCTGCAATGACATCAGCGACTGTTTCTAATCCTACAGATACACGTACCAAACCATCTGAAATACTAACTTTTAAGCGTTCCTCCACAGATAATTTACTATGCGTTGTAGAGGCAGGATGTGTAACAATGGTTCTTGTGTCACCTAAATTTGGCGAAAGCGAACACAGTTTTATCTTATCTAAAAAATTTCGACCTGCTTCCAGTCCACCTTTTATTTCGAAAGCGACAATGTTACCACCAGCTTTCATTTGTTTTTTGGCGATTTCGTGTTGCGGATGCGATCTCAAAAACGGATATTTCACTTTATTTACATTGGGATGCTGCTCTAAAAACTCCGCAACTTTCATTGCATTTTCGCAATGTCTGTCTAATCGAATAGCCAAAGTCTCCAAACTCTTAGACAAAACCCAAGCATTAAACGGTGATAATGAGGGACCTGTCAAGCGACTAAACAAATATATTTTTTGAATCAGTTCAGGATCACCAACTGTAATTCCGCCTAAAACTCTTCCTTGTCCGTCCATTAACTTCGTAGCCGAATGCACTACCAAATGTGCTCCCCATTTTATAGGTTGCTGCAAATAAGGAGTTGCAAAACAGTTGTCAATTACTAAAATTAGATTGTACTTTTTGGCAATTTTTCCAAGCAATTCCAAATCAATAATGTCAACCGCAGGATTTGTTGGTGATTCTGCAAAAAGAATCTTTGTATCTGGGGTGATGAAACTCTCGATAGTTTCTGGTTTATTGATGTCAAAGTAGGATGTTTGAATGTTCCATTTTGGAAAATAGTTCACAAACAAGGAATGCGTCGCTCCAAAAACACTACTTGACGAGACAATATGATCACCAGATTTCAATAAAGCAGCCATGGTCGAATACACCGCAGCCATCCCAGAAGCAAAGGCAAAACCAGCAGTTGCTCCTTCCATTTTACATACCTTTTCTACAAACTCGTTAGTATTTGGATTGCTGTAGCGGCTATAGATATTTCGGTCTTTTTCTTCGGCAAACGAGGCACGCATGTCTTCGGCATCTTCAAATACAAAACTTGAAGTTAAGTACAAAGGAACCGAATGTTCTAAATATTGAGTGCGTTCTAATTGGGTGCGGATGGCTTCAGTTTCAAAACCGAAATTATTATTTTCCATAAAATAGCCCCCTCACCCCCAAAGGGGGAATTGATACTGGGGTGATTTAAATTGTTACTAAATATTATTAATTCTCTCAGATTGTGACTTTCACCATAATCTATAGCGTTCCCCCTTCGGGGGTTAGGGGGATTCCATTCAAAACTACTTTGTAATGTATTGTCGCTGTAGGTTCTAATGTTTTAGAAACCGAGCAATATTTATCAAAAGAAAGTTGGGCCGCTTTTGCCGCTTTGTCTTCTTTAATATCCCCTTCCAAATGAAACACCAAATAGATGTCTTTAAAAGGTTTTGCTTCGCCTACTTGCACGCGTTCTCCTTCGACCTCAGCTTTGAATGAAGTGATCACTTGGCGTTGTTTTTTTAGAATCGAAATCATATCAATGGCACTACATCCAGCAACTCCCATTAATACTAATTCCATTGGGCTTGGTCCTTGATCATCTCCACCAAATTCTGGACGGCTGTCTACATTTACTATGTGACCACGTTCGTTTTTTAATTCGAAATGGAAATTGTCGTTTACTCTATTTAATGTAATTTTCATAATGTATTTTTTTGAACATTGTTATTGCTTATTTTAAATGCGGATAAACTAGCCTTAAAAACGCTAACAACTTATATTTTTATATTCCTTAGATAAAACTTTATTATTTTTTCTTTTTAGGACTAGCTTTTTTCGGAGCTTCTACTTTAGCAGGTTTGTTGCAATCATTGGTTTCATACAACTCTATTAATTTGTTTATCAAAGTTGTTTTTTTGAAATTTTCAGCATTTACAGCAGCTAAAAATTTTGGACAATCTTTAAATAATAAATCACAATGCTTTCTAACTGTTTTATCTAAACCTACATTAATAGACATCATGTCAGACAAATAAAAAATAAAAAACACACCATCTTCTTTTTCTTTACCCATATAAAGAATTGTACCTCCGCTCATTCCTGTACTAGTCCCATTTGAAGGGTTATATCTAAATGTTGACACAGCAATATCAACTGCAAGCTTAATACCCTTCGAATAAACAACATAAAGCCAATATTTCTTGCCCGTTTGCTTAATTCCTTTTTCTCCTTTGTCAGTATTAATAAAAAGTCTTTCAGCTATAGATATATTGCCTTCGCTATCGCTAAACTCTATTTTTTTAAGACCTTCACTTAGTATTTTTTCGGTATCCCCCTTTTCAGTAAGTCTAAACTTAACTTTTGAATCATTTATTTCAACCATTTCTGCAAAACCTTCTTTTGTGGTACCATTTTCAAAAGTAAGTGTTGCTTTTATAAATTTTGCCTGCATGCTTATTGACATTAAACAAAAAAGGACAATAATTTTCTTCATTTTTTTTATTTTAGTTTAAATTCAAAAGTACTTAATTTTAGGATCTAATTATCCAATTTTATCCTTTATCCGATAATCTCAAAATATCTCCAAAAACACCTCTCGCAGTAACCGCTGATCCAGCTCCGGCTCCTTGTATTACGATTGGACGATCTCCATACGACTCCGTATATATTTCGAAGAAAGAATCAGAACCTTTAAGTCCACCCAAAGCAGTATCCGAAGGTACGGAAACTAATTTTACTTCCAAAATTCCTTTGTCATGTTGTAAATCTCCAGACAACTCCCCTATGTATCTCAATACGTGATTCGGTTTTTGATCTTTTTTTATTTTATCATAAATAGGATCAAACTCTTTCAATTTCGTCAAGAAATCAGCAGCGCTACCTTCACGTAAATGTTCCGGAATTAAATTTTGGATAGCAACCTCATCAAACTCGTTTTGTAAATCCAATTCTCTAGCTAAGATCAATAATTTTCTTCCCACGTCATTCCCACACAAATCTTCTCTTGGGTCGGGCTCTGTGAATCCACTGTCAATTGCTTCCTTTAATATTTCGCTGAACGGAACATCCTTAGCAGAAAAATGATTGAACAAATAACTCAAAGTTCCTGAGAATACCCCTTTGATTTTAGTGATATTCTCTCCCGAAAGGTGTAGCAACTTAATAGTATCGATAAGCGGTAAACCGGCACCAACATTGGTTTCGTACAGATAATTCTTTTGATTTTCGGCTAGTACATTTCGCAATTCTTTATAAAAACCATAACTCAAGGTATTGGCTACTTTATTAGACGAAATCAAATCAAAACTATGCTCTGCTAACGGAATATAATTTTCCACAAAAGTAGCACTCGCAGTATTGTCAACTGCGATCAAATTCTCTAAATGATGTTCATTTGCATAAGCGATCACATCATCAATAGTGTACGAAGCGCCATTAGTATCAATTTGGTTTTTCCAATCAGCGGCAACTCCGTTTTTATTTAAAAGCACTTTCTTAGAGTTGGCGATAGCAAAAACATTCAGCTTAATATCTTTTCTTTTTTCAATGGCTTTTGCCGATTCCAGAATTTGGTTAATCAATGTTCCTCCCACTAATCCATGTCCGAAAATAGCAATATTTATTTTCTTGGCTACACCAAAAATTTCTCCGTGAATAACATTCAGCGCTTTGTTGAGCTCAGACTTTTTCACCACCAAACTTACATTTTTACCCGTAACGGTATTATTAAATAAGATAGGAACGATTTTGTTTTTAATCAAAGCGGTATAAGGCTTATGAAACGTACTCAAATCTTGACCAATTATCGAAATCACCGATACATTATCGACCACCGTAATTTTATTGACATCTTTAGAATAGAAATCATTTTCGAATTCTTTTTCTAGTTCGATCATCGCTTTTGTGGCTTTATCAGCCGCTACTACAAGGCCAATTCCACGTTCTGACGAACCTTGCGAAATAATACTTACACTAATGTCATTGTCACCCATTACTTTAAAAATACGGGCATCAACTCCTGTTTTCCCTAACAATCCCCTTCCTTCAAGATTAACCAAAGACACATTCTCTAAAACAGACAAGGTTTTAATTCCGCTTTCATTAGAGTTTGAAGTAATTAATGTTCCTTTATTTTCATGATTGAACGTATTCAAAATACGCAGTGGAATATTTTTTTCTAACAACGGAATGATTGTTTTGGCGTGCAAAATATTCGCCCCAAAATTGGCCATTTCATTCGCCTCGTTATAAGATAAGGATTCGATTTTTTTAGCATCAAGAACCAACTCAGGATTGGCCGTGTATATTCCGTCTACATGTGTGAAGTTTTGCAATTCTTCGGCATTGATATAATTTGCGATCAAAGAAGCCGTATAATTACTTCCGTTTCTACCTAGAGTAGTTGTTTCCTGTTTCGCATTTGAACCAATAAAACCTGTAAGTACTAAAACCGAATCTTTATTTTCTTTAAAAACTTGGATAACATTCTTTTTCGAAATAGCATCTAATGGCTGTGCATCACCAAAATTTGAATCGGTGATAATTAATTCTCTTGTATCGGCCAGCTTTGCAGGAATGTTTTTTTGGTTTAACAAAAACACCACTAGTTTCGCAGCAAGCACTTCTCCTTGCGCTAGTACTTGGTCTTTAATTTTGTCGCTATAATCACCAATCAAGCTTACGCCTTCAAATAGTTTGTCCAGTTTATCAAATTCTGCCGAAAAATCGACTGCATCAAAACCATCCTTTTGGTAGGTTTTAAAACTTTCTAGCAGTGGCTTATAATTTCCGTTTTTGGCAGCAATTGTCAAGATATCGTCTAACTCATCAGTTGCTTTCCCTCGTGCCGACACCACAATTGCTATTTTTTCATCTTGCTTAATTTTATTCTCGATTATATTTACAACTGTATCGATACCTTCGCCATTAGCTAAAGATTTTCCACCAAATTTTACTATTTTCATCTGTTTTTTATTTTTGAAAACAACTTCTAATAAATTGTCTAATTGTTCGTATTCCATCAAGAAAGCATCATGACCATGTGCAGAGTCAATCTCACTGTAGAATACATTATTTTTAAATTTCTTGATTTCCATGTAGGTTTCTCTATTCTCCTTTGCTGTAAAAAACAAATCAGAATTAATTCCTACGATATAAATATTGGCTTCTACTCTTGAAATGATTGATTCTAAAGACTCGTGATTCCGAGTAATATCAATCGTTTTTAAAAGCTGATTCATCATTTTGTAAGCCGCAAGTTGAAATCTTTTTTCTAGTTTTTCTCCATGATAGTTCAGCCAACTCTCCACTTGAAAAGTCTCTAGCTGTACATTAATGTCACGATTAAATTTTTCCTTAAATGACTCTGGCGTGCGATAACACAACATGGCATGTATGCGCGCATCTTCAATTGGCTTTTTAGAATTATTCAAAATTTGCTCTTGTAAATAACAATTGGCAATCAACCAATCTGTCGCTTTCCAATCTGTGGCTATGGGAATAAAGTTTTGCGCTAGTTTAGGCTCTAAGGCCAAAATTTCCCAGGCAATTCCACCTCCTACCGAGCCTCCGATAAGGGCAAATAAAGAATCAATCTTTAAAACGCGAAGTCCTTCGATAAATATTCGAGCGATATCTCTAGCAATAAAATCTCTGTAGTTCTCAATGGTAGCTGAGTTGAAACCATTACCAGGCACATCAAAGGAGACGATGGTATATTTTCGAGTATCAATTGTTTTGTCTATGCCTACAATATCATTCCACCAACCCGACTCTCCAATCACTTGAGAATTTCCAGTCAAGGCATGATTAATTAAAATAATGGGAGCAGTATGCAATGGGGCGCCAAAAACCTGATAACTTAAGTTTAAGGTAGCATAAACAGCACCATTGTGTGTGGTGAAATTATGTATGGCTATATGTGTTGGTTTATTTTCCAATGTCAAATCTTTTATTGATTTTGATTTGTATTTGGAAATATTAAAAAGAAAAAACTAGGTAAATACTAGAGAAATTCTTGTTGTTATCTTTCCACTTTTGGGAGTGGTAGAATGCAGCACCTTCTTCGATTTCTCGAAGGGTTGCTAAGGCTTCATCGGGTCTAATCCCTCGTCCTTTCTTTATAACATTTCAATACGTGTGTGAACTTAAAGATACAAATTAACTATTATTTTTTTTAACAAGCAAATAATAATAGCGCCCTTTTAGGATATAAAACATAATGTAACAAAAAAACGCAAGACATCACTGAACATAACAATTCAGAAATTCCTCGCGTGTAAATCACTATAAAGACAGCTCGCTATCAATTAGATAAAAAGAGTATCGTTTTCCTTTGAATACATCAAAAACTGTAACGAATTTGGCGATTTATTTAAATCATTAGCATTTGTATCATTGATGCCAAATCTTGGATGAACTAAATCATCAACTGTAATTTTTATAATATTTTTTTTAGCCTTTAAATTCTTTAAAAAACTTACTGCTCTGGTAATTCTACTAATTGTCCCCATGTGTCTACTTATTTAATTGTTGTTATGTTTATCCTTGCTTGTTTATTACTCTTTATTCTATTTAAATACTATAAAAAAACCCTTTTGGGTGTATACCAAAAGGGTTTAAGTTATAATAACTTATACTTTTGGTGTATCAACAAATTTTCGCAAATAAGGTAATCAGTAGCGATTTATTATTTCTAAAAAAATGTTTTCCCATATTAATTATCTTTAAATTCTAAATTATTTTAATAAAAAAGCCCTCCAATAATATAGGAAGGCTGATGCTTAATTATAGATATAATGTAAGGCAATCACTTCCTTGCGGATGATTCCGAAATAGTTTTAAAATTTACAATAATGATTAAATTCATCTTTGGTATTTTCTTGAGACAAATTTCAGTATTTTTTTCCTGTTTTCCTAATGATATTCAACATTTTAACGCTTATTTAAGCAAAATATTGTAATGTTATAAACCGAGATTATAATAGTATAAAACTCACCTTACATTTAGTCCTAAAAACTGTTTTTAATCGATAATAATCGCTCTTTATAAATTCTTACAAAAAATCAAAAACTGCTTTTAAGTCGGATTTTAAATCATCAATATCTTCCAAACCTACAGAAAGCCGAATTAAATCCTTAGAAACCCCCGAAGCCAATTGTTGTTCATCAGATAATTGTTGGTGCGTTGTACTTGCTGGATGAATAATTAATGATTTTGTATCTCCAATATTAGCCAACAACGAAAACAACTTTGTATCATCGGCTACTTTTTTTGCCGCTTCAAAACCACCTTTTAAACCAAAGGTCACTAAACCGTTTTGTCCCTTTGGCAAATAACGTTTCGCTAATTCGTGGTATTTGCTTGATTGCAATCCTGGATAATTAACCCAAGCCACTTGATCTTGACTTTCTAACCATTGCGCTAAGGCTAATCCGTTTTCGCTGTGTCTTTTTACACGAACAGCTAATGTCTCTAAGCCTTGAATGATTTGAAACGCATTAAACGGACTCAAAGCAGCTCCATAATCACGTAGTCCTTCTATACGCACTCTTGCTATAAAAGCAGCGTTTCCTAAAGCTTCATGATAAACCAAACCATGATAACCAGCATTAGGTGTTGTAAACTCTGGAAAACGACCACTACTCCAGTCAAAAGTTCCCGCATCAACTATAACACCTCCTAAAGAGGTACCATTACCTGATATGTATTTTGTCAAAGAATGAATAACAATATTTGCTCCGTGCGCTATTGGATTCAGTAAATAGGGAGAAGCAACCGTGTTATCTACAATTAAAGGCACTTTTAATGCTTTTGCTTCAGCAGAAATAGCCTCAATATCTAATACATCTAACTTTGGGTTACCTAAACTTTCGATAAAAAACACTTTTGTATTCTCATTCGCTGCCTTAGTAAAATTAGCCGGGTCAAAAGGGTCTACAAAAGTGGTTGTAATTCCTAGTCGTGGTAAAGTTGTTTGCAATAAGTTGAAGGTTCCACCATACAAACTGCTCGAAGCCACAATGTGGTCTCCCGTTTTTAACAACACTAATAAAGCTGTTGTGATGGCCGCAGTACCTGAAGCAGTCACTACAGCTCCTATTCCGCCCTCTAATGCAGCCAAACGTTGCTCCAGAATGTCATTAGTAGGATTATTAAGTCTCGTATAGATATACCCAGCTTCAGAAAGTCCGAATAGGTTTGCTGCATGTTCTGAATTATCAAAAACATACGATGAAGTTTGGTAAATAGGCACTGCTCTCGTTCCTGCGTGCTTTGTTACATCATGACCTGCATGCAATGCGTTTGTTTCAAATTTATTAGTACTCATAATTAGTTTATTTATTAGTGTTAATACGATTATTAATTTCAAAAAAAAACCTCCCAATATCATGGGAGGCTTTGCAAAAAATCTTAGTTATATTTAGATTCAAACAATAGAGCATTCCCAGGAAATATCCTGAAACTTAGTGCACATCATTTGTTTAATTACAGCCATTGTTATTATTTTATATTCCAAATTTGCAAACTAATTACCAAACCACCAAACTATCTCAGCATAATTAACAAATTTACTAGTATTTGTTGTTTTTTAATAATATTGAAATTAAAACAAATTCAAAGAGGCCTTGAAATAATTTATCCCACAATAACTAAAGCAACATTAATTTGAAGCAGAAGATTCCGTATTCAAGAACACCCCTCCTGCTCTTCGCTAAATCTCCTGTATTTGCTAGCGCAATACAAGAGGATACCGCTGCGATCAGGGCTAGCAAACAAGATCTCATTTTACAAAACACAACCCTGATTGTACTATTATTATAAACGCGCTCAATTACAAATTAAAACAGCAACGTTCACATTTAACCTGATCAAATGACCGTCTTGAAAATACAATAAGAGCTCAATTTATCATCATAAATACAGTCTAATAACGTTATTTTTCACTTTAATCAATTGTCATGCTTTTATCTTAAAAAAAAAGTTAAGTTTAATTTGCAATTCAAAATCGTTTCATACCTTTGCACTCTAATACAAGAGGAAAAATTTGAACTGATTGCAACCTCTTCATAATGAAATGAATTCATTATGGATGCTGAAAAATTTTCAGTAGAAAAAATGCTAAAGCAGAAACTCTACTTTAGTATTTCCCGCAATTATTTTTCCTCCGTTAATTTTAAATTTATATTTATTATGGCATATTTATTTACGTCAGAATCTGTGAGTGAAGGACATCCAGACAAAATTGCAGATCAAATTTCCGACGCATTAATCGATAACTTTTTAGCATTTGATGCTAATTCAAAAGTAGCATGTGAAACTTTAGTAACTACAGGTCAAGTAATTTTGGCTGGAGAAGTAAAGTCAAATACCTACTTAGACGTACAACAAATTGCTCGTGATGTAATCTCAAAAATAGGTTACACTAAAAGCGAATATATGTTTGAAGCAAATTCTTGTGGTATCCTTTCGGCTATACATGAGCAATCTGCGGATATCAATCAAGGTGTTGATCGCTCAAGCCCAGAAGAACAAGGTGCCGGTGATCAAGGAATGATGTTTGGTTATGCTACAAATGAAACAGAAAACTACATGCCACTAGCATTAGACCTGTCTCATAAATTACTAAAAGAACTAGCCATATTAAGACGCGAAAATAACGAAATTACTTATTTACGTCCTGATGCTAAGTCCCAAGTTACTCTAGAATATAGTGACGATAACAAACCAACGCGTATTGAGGCGATTGTTATCTCTACACAACACGATGATTTTGCTGAAGAAGCGATTATGCTTGCTAAAATCAAAAAAGACATCATTGAAATATTAATCCCAAGAATCATTGCTAAAAATCCAGCTAGCGCTCATTTATTTAATGATACTATTCAATACCACATTAACCCAACGGGTAAATTTGTTATTGGTGGGCCTCATGGTGATACTGGTTTAACTGGTAGAAAAATCATTGTTGATACATATGGAGGTAAAGGTGCACACGGTGGTGGTGCATTTTCGGGTAAAGATCCAAGTAAAGTAGATAGAAGTGCTGCTTATGCTACCCGTCATATCGCTAAAAATCTAGTTGCTGCAGGTGTAGCTGACGAAATTTTAGTACAAGTTTCTTATGCTATTGGTGTTGCAAAACCAATGGGGATTTTTATAGAAACATACGGTACATCAAAGGTGAATTTAACTGATGGTGAAATTGCTAAAAAAGTAGAAGCAATCTTTGATATGCGTCCTTACTTTATTGAGCAACGTTTAAAGTTAAGAAACCCAATCTATAGCGAAACAGCTGCTTACGGACACATGGGACGTACGCCAGAAACGGTAACAAAAACTTTCTCAGCACCAGGAGGATTAACAAAGACAGTTAACGTTGAGTTATTTACTTGGGAGAAATTAGATTTTGTTGATCAAGTCAAAACAGCTTTTGGATTGTAATTTAAAAACATACTTAAATTTAAAACGGCTATCTATTCAGATGGCCATTTTTTTTGCCATATTAATCAGAGTGAACTCGTATAACATTACGAATTCGCAAGTTTCCTATTACATAAAACACAAAAAAAGCTGCTTCTAGAAAGAAACAACCTTTTTAAAATTACCTAAATTGTTTAATTACAATTTGTATGTGATACCAGCTCTAACACCACTAGCTGAAGTACCTCCTCCTAATTGTAAGTTTACACCAAAGTTATCTGTGAAAAAATAACGACCCCCTACATGTAATCCTAAACCAATATTATCCGGAGTATTATCATAAATAACAATACTATTATTATTAACATCGTTTTTTGAAAACCAATTATAATAATTCAAACTAGCTCCTGCATAAACATCCCACTTACTTGGAACATTAAGTAATTCATTAAAATGGTAATTCCCATTAGCCTGTATTCCTAATGCATTTTGGCTATAATCGTAACCATATCTAGTTTCTCCCCAAGATTGATAAGATAATTCCGCTCCAATAGTAATATTAGGAAGAAGACCATAATCAAGACCCACATATCCTAATCCTCCCCATCCAGAAGATCCTAATCCACCATTCAATTGTATCCCACCTTTTTCTAAAGGTGCCTGTGCATTGACAAAGCCAAAAGCAAATAATGCTAATAAAAGAGCAATTTTTTTCATTTTTTAAGTTTTAAATTAAGCGTCACATCATGTGAAAATCGATAAGTAAAAGTAGTATTTTTCAACTAAAAACTTATAATAACCATATTAGATGAAATAACGAAGATTGTGACTTATTATTATGCGGTTTATTGTAATTTTACTTTTATGAAAAAACTGCTTTTTTTATTCCTTGTTTTACATTTCACTTTTGCGAAAGCGCAGAGTGAAAAAATTAATATTACTAAAATAAATACCTTTCCATTTCAAGCGGAACAGTTTATTGGTTTTGACTCTTATCAATTTTATTATTTTATCGAAAACAATGTTTTGCACCGAATTAAAGACCACAAATCCTTAGAATACAAAAATATTTCACTGGGTAAAATTACCCAAGTAATTATAGAAAACCCACTTAAAATCATTCTGTTTTACGGAGACTTTAACACAATCATAATACTAGACAACCAACTTAACGAAATCCAGAAAATTAATTTGACAGAGAATAATATCCCCATTATTGCAAGTAGTACCGGGATTGCAGTACAAAATCAATTGTGGATTTACGATAGTTTAAACCAGCAAATTGGACTTTACAATTACCTGAAAAATAGTTTCCGTTACATCTCAACTTCTTTCCCGGATCAGTCAAAATATGAGCAATCAGACTTTAATAATTTTTACTGGATAGACAAAAAAAACAATTGGTATAGTTGCGATATTTTTGGTAAAATAAACTTGATTGCTAAAATCCCTGATTTTGAAATGGTTAAAATATTAAATGAAAAAGAATACATTTACTTTAAAAACGGAAACTTTTTTTATGTAGATGTAAATAAAAAAGAAATACAACAATTTGAAATTTTGGAAAAAACGTTTAAAAATTTCTATTACAAAGACCAAATTTTAGCTATTTTTACATCAGAAGGAATTATCAATTATAAAATCACAACACCGTAATGCACATAGCAGTAGCAGGAAATATAGGTTCTGGAAAAACAACTTTAACACGTTTGTTAGCAAAACAATTTAAATGGGAACCCCATTATGAAGACGTCGTTGACAATCCTTACTTAGATGATTTTTACCATCAAATGGAGCGCTGGTCTTTTAACTTGCAAATTTACTTCTTGAACAGTCGTTTTAGACAAGTAATGCAAATTCGCGAAAGCGGTAAGAAAATCATTCAAGATAGAACCATTTATGAAGATGCGCATATTTTTGCTCCCAATCTTTTTGCCATGGGATTAATGACCAACCGTGATTTTCAAAATTACTCTTCGCTTTTTGAATTAATGGAATCAACAGTTAAAGCTCCTGATTTATTAATTTATTTAAGAAGCTCAATTCCCAACCTAGTGGGACAAATTCATAAAAGAGGACGTGAATACGAGAATTCCATATCAATAGATTATTTAAGTCGCTTAAACGAGCGCTACGAAGCTTGGATCCACACTTATGATCGTGGAAAATTGTTAATTATAGATGTAGACAACATTAACTTTGTAGATAATCCCGAAGATTTAGGAACAATTTTTAATAGAATTGATGCCGAATTAAACGGATTATTTTAGTTTATTGCCTTACACATACTAAAAAAGAGGTTGCTTCATAATAAGAAGTAACCTCTTTCTATTTATTAAAAGAATGGATTATCCCCAAGTTAAACTATTATACCTAATTTTTGCTGTTCCAGAAGATTGGCAATACTCAGCTGTTTTAAAATAATACACATTATCAAAACTTGAACCCAAGCTTTAATAAAAAGCTGATTTTTAAAACAATTAAAAAAGAAATAAAAATAGCATCAAAAAGTTATAAGCATAAAAAAAAAGCAATATTCAATTAAGAATATTGCTTTTTGAACTTTATATCGTAAAATTATTTAATACTAAATAATCCTGCTGGTTTGTTTTCTAATGCATTAAAACGGTCTGTACATTTTTTAATAATGTCATGCGCTTCAGTAACATCTCCCCATCCACCTACATCAACAGTTTTGTTTTCAAGGTCTTTGTATACTCTAAAAAAGTGTTCAATTTCTTTAATTAAATGTGGGTTCATATCAGACAAGTCATTTAATGAATTCCAAATAGGATCAGAAACTGGTACACAAATTACTTTCTCGTCTGGTCCTTTATCATCAGCCATATGAAAAACACCAATAGGCTTCACTTCCATTACACATCCAGGAAAAGTTGGTTCAGTCAATAAAACCAATACATCTAATGGATCTCCATCTAAAGCTAGTGTTTCAGGAATAAATCCGTAATCAGCTGGATACATCATCGATGAATATAACATTCTATCAAAACGCATTCTTTTTATTTCAAAATCGTACTCGTATTTATTTCTACTTCCTCTTGGAATTTCGATTAAAACATCGAAAGTGGTTATTTTGTCTGCTGTCATTTTATTATTTTGTTATCTTATGTACTTTTTATGCGGAGGCAAAAGTAGTTTAAAATCCTTTTTATTACAAGAATTATCACAGTTAAAACGCAATACTACAAAAGCTTCCTTATTTATTTGTCACTAATTAGGTTATCCATTTCGATAAAAATCCCAACTACAAGTTTAAATATTGCTATCAAAGTTAAACTATTTTGGCCTATGCCAAAGTTTTTAAGAACAATTGGTGCTTTTACACTAAAACACTTTGACATTTGTAAGCTCTAAAATCAGTAGTGTAGCTATTAGAAATAAAAACCAAAAGAACCTTTAACTGTAAACTTTTGAGCATCTGGTGTATTTAGGTAATTCCCTCTCCAACCAAAATCAATTCTAAAAACCTTGAAGATATTACCAATACCAGCGCTATATTCCCAGTAAACACTTTCTGGAGCAACATAAGTCAAGCCAGATGCATTTATTGCTCTATTAGCATCAGAGATTGTTCCGTAAACTCCTTTAGCACCTATAATCTCTCTCCAATTGAGTTTACGCATAAACGGAATTCTAGAAAAAAGTCTTCCTCCAAAATTATGTTCCCATTGCACTGTAGCATATTGATCAGTAACAAACTCATAGAAATTAAGATTACTAAATGTATTCTCAATAGTAAAATAAGTTTGGTTTCCAGGAATCACACTCATCAATCCTAACGGAATAGTTCCAAATGTTTTACCCGCCTCAACTATAACATTAGAACGCCCTAATGGCCCTATTATTATAGGTTGCTTATAATACAACTGCAATCTGTCATACTGAAAATCACTACCTAACAATCCTTTGAATCCATGACTGTAGTTTACATAGAAACGACTAAACGGACTATCAACATCTGACCTTTCTACACCATAACCTATCGTTTTTCTATTAGGCGTAAACTCAACTTGAAAATTCACCTCAGATTGTTTTACTCTATTTTCTACAACCGTATTGGCTGTATCAGTATAATAATCCAAACTAAAACTATCCGAAGCTGCCTCTAAGGTTCTGTAAGAAAAACCGGTTTGAAAAGTAAGGTTTTTAATAGGCTCCATTTCGATACCTACATTAGTCAAATTAATATTGGTAAGCTTACCGTTGCTCCCTGTAGAGAACAATGATGACGAAGCAAAACTTCTACCTAGAACATCATTTGTGGTGGTCAAACTCGCACCTATTTGCTCAATATCTCTACGATTACCTCCAGAGATAATAATACGTTTCTTTTTATCAATCATCCATTTACCTGACAACCCGTATTTGAATTTATTATCATCAAATCCGTACGCGGTGTACCCTTGTAAACGCCAAGCATCATTAGGTCCAAAATAAGTTCTACCTCCTACTCTCAATCGAACTCCCTCTACTTCATTATAACCAAAAGTAGAAAATATGGGTCCATAATCAAAATGACCAAACTGCATATATCCACTTCCTAAAATAGACGCTAAATTATATAAATTCTTGAATTTCTTGACTGTTTGTAAAGTATCAAGCATTTTATAAATCCCTTTCTCATCTTTATTTAAATTCTCGAAACGATTTTCATCCCAGTATTCATCTGATCGATTATAGACATCATTATCTATGTAATTAACTTCCTCCTTATAAAAAGCAGCTGGTTTCTCTATATTAAATTTATGACTATCATAAAGTGTGGTTCTTTTTCCATAAACCCCTTTAGACCCTTCTTTTTTATTCAAAGCAAAGTCTGACATCATATAATCACGTGTTAATAAAAACACTGAATCATTTTGAACATCAAATTCTTGCTCAATATAAATTTCTTTCACCCAGTTAATATTAGCACTTCTAGTAACAGCCATATTAATTTTCTTAATCGCATAGGTGGTATCATTTACCCAAAAGTCACCTTTAAAAGTCAACTCATTTTTTCTTCTTGGATAAAAAACAATATTATAACACCACTTTTTATCTATGTAAGCACTGTCTCTTAAAATGTAATTGTAAACATCAATTCCAGTTTTTGATAAAGGACTTGTAAAACTCTTGTCAAAAAAAGTTAAGTGATTGTTATAAATATCATAGTCAGAATACAAATCTTTTACAAAAGACAAAATTTGCTGGTTATCACTAAAGCCCGAATTTTTATTTGCATTAAGCTTCTCTTTTACTTTTTTAAGTTTATTATTTCCGTAAACTTCAGATAATGTCTCATTTATAAATATTGGTAAATAGGTTTTCCCAGTAACACTAGATGTATCCATATGATCAAAAATAAACTCCATACCCTTGAAAAGCTTATTTTTCATGAAAGCGCTATCAATAGTATTCATATCAAACTCAACCTTTTCATATTTCTCCATTTGATATTGATCAAACTGATACAAACCGTTTTTACGCTTTCTTTCCCAAATCTTTCTAAGAATATCAAGTGCAGGATTGTCTTTTTTAGATGTTTTACCAGTAAAAATAACCACTTCATTCAGCGTTTCCGTCTCCCCCAGTTTAACTTTTAAATTATAACTTACCGCTTGCAGCAAATTAATTTCTCTATCATTAAAACCTACAGACGACACTGTTAAAACAGTATAAGTACTAGGTGATTCTAAATAAAAACGACCATCTTCGTTAGAAACAATCCCTTCGCTAGAGCCTTTAAAGGCAACATTAGCAAAAGGAATGGGCAAGTTGTCTTTATCAAGAATAACACCGCTTACTTTAGTTTGCC
The DNA here is from genome assembly GCF_054165825.1 of Flavobacterium sp. PL002. Lineage (NCBI taxonomy): Bacteria > Pseudomonadati > Bacteroidota > Flavobacteriia > Flavobacteriales > Flavobacteriaceae > Flavobacterium > Flavobacterium sp. PL002. The sequence goes on from NZ_CM135110.1 coordinate 1,100,755, forward strand.
CAAACAAACTAGTAGCAACCGTCATCAATAAAAACAAACTTAAAAAAATATATTTTTTCATAATTCAACTTTAAAAAAAAACTTCATCACACTAATGTATGATGAAGCTTTAATAGTATTATTTGCAATGTATTATTTTTTATACATTACTTTTTTAACTGCCTTAACAACATCATCAGCATTAGGCAACCACTCCTTTAATAAAACAGGAGAATATGGTGCTGGTGTATCAGCAGTAGTAATTCTTTGTATTGGCGCGTCAAGAAAATCAAAAGCACGTTCTTGAACAATATATGTAATCTCCGAAGCAACACTTGCAAAAGGCCAAGCCTCTTCAAGAACCACCAAACGATTTGTTTTTTTAACCGACTTTAAGATCGTATCATAATCCATAGGACGTACCGTTCTTAAATCAATAATCTCACATGAAATTCCTTCTTTGGCTAATTCCTCAGCAGCAATATGTGCTTCTTTGATAATTTTTCCAAAAGAAACAATCGTCACATCAGTACCTTCACGTTTTATATCAGCTACTCCTAGTGGAATTATATATTCTCCATCAGGAACCTCACCTTTATCACCATACATTTGTTCTGATTCCATAAAAATTACAGGATCATTATCACGAATAGCAGCTTTTAAAAGCCCCTTAGCATCATAAACTGTAGATGGAACAACTACTTTAAGACCCGGAGTGTTAGCAAACCAGTTTTCTAATGCTTGTGAGTGTGTCGCACCTAATTGACCTGCAGATGCAGTTGGACCACGAAAAACGATAGGAACATTAAATTGTCCTCCAGTCATTTGACGCATTTTAGCTGCGTTATTTATAATTTGATCAATACCTACTAAACAAAAGTTGAAAGTCATATATTCAACAATAGGACGACAACCATTCATCGCTGAACCTACAGCAATACCAGTAAAACCTAACTCAGCAATAGGAGTATCAATAACTCTTTTTGCACCAAATTCATCAAGCATACCTTTAGATGCCTTATAAGCACCATTATATTCAGCAACTTCTTCACCCATTAAATAAATGGACTCATCATGACGCATCTCTTCACTCATCGCTTCGCAAATGGCCTCTCTAAATTGTATCGTTCTCATATTTATATTGTATATGTGTATTTTCGAAAAGCAAAAATAAATATTTTAAATCACTTTTATGCATAAAATTCTTTAAAATAATTAGAAGCTATTTCCGGCTATCCGCTTTATCTTGCTGTGGCTAAAGGAGCCACAGCAAGGATACCACTCCTATCCGGGCTACGAAATCGAAATAGTGTTAAAAAAAATATTATGCACGCATAGTATATTATTCAAATTATTATTTTAAATTTGTAAAAGAAATTACGAAAATTAAAAACATACAACCATGAAAATATTAGTTTGCATCAGTCACGTTCCTGATACTACTTCGAAAATTAATTTCGTCAATGGCGATTCAGAATTTGACACAAATGGAGTACAATATGTAATCAACCCAAATGACGAGTTTGGTTTAACAAGAGCTATTTGGTTTCAAGAGAAACAAGGAGCTACAGTTACAGTTGTAAACGTAGGAGGTCCTGAAACAGAACCAACTTTAAGAAAAGCACTTGCAATAGGAGCTAACGAAGCAATTCGTGTTAATGCTAATCCTACTGATGGATTTTTTGTTGCAAAACAATTAGCCGAAGTAATCAAAACAGGAGGTTACGATTTAGTAATTGCTGGTAAAGAATCATTAGACTACAATGGCGGTATGGTTCCTGGAATGATTGCTGGAATCCTTGGATACAACTTCCTAAACTCTTGTACGGAATTAACTGTTGATGGAAATAACGCAACAGGAGTTCGTGAAATTGACGGAGGTAAAGAAACTGTTTCTACAACATTACCATTAATCATTGGTGGTCAAAAAGGATTAGTTGAAGAAAAAGATTTACGTATTCCTAACATGAGAGGAATTATGACCGCTAGATCAAAAGCATTAGCAGTAGTTGAACCAGTTGACGCAGCTGTAAATACTAAAGCAGTGAAATTTGAAAAACCAGCTCCAAAATCAGCAGTGAAATTAGTTGCTGCAGATAATTTAGATGAGTTAATCAATTTATTACACAACGAAGCGAAAGTAATTTAATTTAAGACCTCTCTTTCACATAGAAATTGAATCTTTAAATAATTACATTTTCCAATCTTTAAATTTAAAATTATGTCAATATTAATATATGCAGAATCAGCAGAAGGAAAATTCAAAAAAGTAGCTTTTGAATTGGCTTCTTATGCAAAAAAAATAGCTGAATCTTTAGGAACAACAGTTACAGCTGTAGCAATAAATGCTGGAGACGTTTCTGAATTAGCAAAATACGGAGTAGACAAAGTATTAAAAGTAAACAACGATAAACTTAAGGGTTTTACTGCAAAGGCTTATGCTGATGTAATTAAACAAGCTGCTGAAAAAGAAGCGACTAAAGTGGTTGTTCTATCTTCTACAACTGATAGCATTTACTTGTCTTCACTTGTAGCCGTTGCTTTAAATGCTGGTTACGCGTCTAACGTTGTTGGACTTCCTGTAAGCACAACTCCTTTTCAAGTAAAAAGAAATGCTTTTTCAAACAAAGCTTTTAACATTACTGAAATTACAACTGATGTAAAAGTATTAGGATTAGCCAAAAACTCTTACGGGATTTTTGAAAACGCAGCAACTTTAACAGAAGAAGACTTTAACCCAACTATTGCCGATAATGACTTTGGAGTAAAAGTAGAATCAGTTGAAAAAGTTTCTGGAAAAGTTTCTATTGCTGATGCTGACATCGTGGTATCTGCAGGTCGTGGATTAAAAGGACCAGAAAACTGGGGAATGATTGAAGAATTAGCTTCAGTACTTGGTGCTGCAACTGCTTGTTCAAAACCAGTTTCTGACTTAGGATGGAGACCTCACTCTGAGCACGTAGGACAAACAGGAAAACCTGTTGCTACTAACTTATATATCGCTATTGGAATCTCTGGAGCAATTCAACATATTGCAGGTATCAACTCTTCTAAAGTAAAAGTAGTTATCAACACTGATCCTGAAGCACCTTTCTTTAAAGTAGCTGATTATGGTATCGTAGGAGATGCCTTTGAAGTAGTTCCTCAATTAATTGAGAAACTAAAAGCATTCAAAGCGCACAACTCATAATATAATAATTTATTAAAAAATTAGCTGCCAAAAAAGATAATTGTATCTTTGTTTTTGGCAGCTTTTTTTATGCCCATTTTTTAACAAAGAAAGCACCAAATCTAATTCCATATTAAAAACTTTAAATTAAGTACCAAGTACTTTACATTACAGCAATTATGAGCTTAGTTAAATTGTCAATTAAAGGAATTTCTTATAGTCAAACTCAAAATGGTGCGTACGCGCTTATTCTAAACGAGGTTGACGGCGAAAGAAAACTTCCAATTGTTATAGGTGCATTTGAAGCACAATCTATTGCTATAGCTCTAGAAAAAGAAATCAAACCACCACGTCCATTGACTCATGATTTATTTAAGAATTTTGCCGAGCGTTTTGATATCGTAGTTAAACAAGTGATTATTCATAAACTTGTAGATGGCGTTTTCTACTCTAGTATTATTTGCGAAAGAGATAAAATTGAAGAAATTATAGATGCTAGAACATCTGATGCTATTGCTTTAGCATTGCGTTTTAACGCTCCTATTTTTACTTACAAAAATATTCTTGATAAAGCAGGTATTTATCTAAAAGCAAACCCACTTGAAACCGATAGTGATTCGCAAGAAATCGATGACATCCTTTCTAATCCAGAAACTTTTGGAACTGAAACCGATAATAACCAATTAGGTCGCACCTACATGAAACATAGTTTAGAGGAATTAAATGATCTATTGCAACAAGCAGTAGAACAAGAAGATTATGAAAAAGCGGCAAAAATAAGAGACGAAATTTCTAAAAGAGACTAATAACTCCCTATTATTTGTTTGATTTTATTCTGGCGAAACCCATTAATTTTCAACAACATTATATTTTATTACAAAGCAACAATTCAAATGAAGCAATATTTAGATTTAGTACAACACGTAATGGAAAACGGTTGTCAAAAAGGAGATAGAACCGGAACTGGAACAAAAAGTGTATTTGGATACCAAATGCGTTTTGATCTAGCCGAAGGTTTTCCAATGGTAACTACTAAGAAGTTACACCTAAAATCTATTATTCATGAATTGCTATGGTTTTTAAAAGGCGACACTAACATTAAATACCTTCAAGAAAACGGAGTAAAAATCTGGGATGCTTGGGCAGACTCTAACGGGGATTTAGGCCCTGTTTACGGTCACCAATGGCGCAACTGGAATAGTGAGGAAATTGATCAAATTACTGATTTAATTACCGAATTAAAAACCAACCCTAATAGCCGCAGAATGTTAGTTTCTGCATGGAACCCTTCTGTATTACCTGACACCACAAAAACATTTGAAGAAAATGTAGCTAATAACAAAGCAGCACTTCCACCCTGTCACGCATTTTTTCAGTTTTACGTAGCAGATGGAAAGCTATCTTGCCAATTGTATCAAAGAAGTGCCGATATTTTTCTGGGCGTACCATTTAACATTGCTTCTTATGCACTATTTACAATGATGATTGCACAAGTATGTGACCTAGAATACGGAGAGTTTATCCATACTTTTGGCGATGCACACATCTACAATAATCATTTTGAGCAATTAGAGTTACAACTATCTAGAGAGCCAAAAAAATTACCTAAAATGCTTTTAAATCCTGAAATTAAAAACATCTTTGATTTTACATTTGATGATTTTACTCTAGAAGGTTATGACCCGCATGCAGGAATAAAAGGAAGCGTCTCAGTTTAAACTACTAAAACTCCATTTTCAGACCCAGCATAATCATTCCATTTATAATAATCTGCTTCTGTTTCATTAACATAAGCACCATCAATCATGTACTTAAATTCATACGAAGCGTCTTTATTTAAATCAAAAACACCTTTAAAATTTCCGTTTTTCAATTTACTCAAAACTCCTACTTCAGGATTCCACTCATTAAAATCACCTACAACCGATGCTTTTTCAGCATTACCTCCAGCAATTATAAATGTAACTTTACATACTGGTTTTGACTTTACAAACCGCTTTTTTAAAGACATAATTATTTCATTTTTAATATATTAGCTAATTTAATATAAAATATCACTCATAGTAAAATTCGAGTACGATTTATAACAAATTACAAATGGGTGTTAAATTTTAATTAATTCAATAATTTTACAGCCCTAATATTTTTATCAGAATAAAAAAACAGAACCATCACAGCTCAAATATTACACAACATGGAGTTGAAAATTACGTTTTATACTTTATCTTTATAACCAAAATTATGCCTTATGGAAAAAGAACAACATGAATTATATGAATACGCCCGTAGAAGAATTAAACAAAAAAAAGGGCTTTACTATCATTTTGTACTTTTATTTCTAGTAAGCTTATTTTTATTTATAGCGATTAAACTTTTTAATTTTAGCGCTGAATCCAATTTATTTATCTGGATAATTACGGCTTGGTTTTTTATTTTCCTACTGCATTTCATTAAAGTTTTCATCACTGATCGTTTTATGAATAAAAACTGGGAAAGAGAGCAGATTGACCGTTTAGTTACTTTACAACAAAACAAAATAAATGAATTACAAGATCAAATAGAAGATACTACTAAATAAAGTTTACAACCAATGATTACAATGATTGCTGCGGCAGCTAAAAACAATGAACTAGGAAAAGACAATAAATTAGTTTGGCATTTGCCAGATGATTTTAAACGTTTTAAAGCAATTACTTCAGGTCATTATATCATTATGGGAAGAAAAACATTTGAAAGCTTTCCAAAACCGCTACCTAATAGAACACATGTTGTAATAACAAGGCAAAACAACTACAAACCGGAAGGTTGCATAGTAGTTAACAGTATTGAAGAAGCAATTAAAATTTGCCCTCAACAAGAAGAAGTATTTGTAATAGGAGGTGGAGAAATATACGCTTTAGCAATGCCCTTAGCAGATAAGGTTGAACTCACTAGAGTGCATCACAAATTTGAAGCAGACGCTTTCTTTCCTGAAATCAATAGTAAAAACTGGAAACTCAGTAAATCAGAATTTCACGAGAAAGATGAAAAACACCTGTTTAAGTTTACTTACGAGACTTACTTAAGAAAATAAAAACACTTCATGAAATAAATTACCCCAAAAAAAATTTACTGCTTTTTTTGGGGTAATTTCATTTATAAAAAGTACTTACATACAATTATAAACAAAAAAAGCCCGGTGCACTACCGGACTTAATTTGATTTTCAAATTATTTCTTTAAAAGAAACCCTTTGAAATAAGGTTTTTACTTTGAACAATGATTAGGAAAAATGACTTATCCTTGAAATAATATTTGATAACATAACAAAATTATTACAAACGTTAAAAACACTCCAGAAGCGAAGGTAATAACATTAGAAATTTTTTGAGAGTACATCTCAAAAAAGCCTTTAATACCAAATACCACGAAGGTACTAAAGACAAAGAAAATTAAAATTTCCAAAAACAAATTTAATCCTAAGAACGTATTTTGCGTAGTCGTTACGCTGCCGTGATTTAACACAGCTCCATCAAAAAAGCACACAAGGCCAAGCGATAAAATTAACGCAAGTAACAACCACTTGATTTGAGCCACTAATCCTTTTTTAATCATTCAAAAAATACCTTATATTTTTACAATGTAAAACTCGTTATTAAAAACGTACCTCACAATACCCACTTTTAGTGATATTTCAATTTATTTTCACAAAAAAATCCATTACTACTTACTTTTGACTCAAAAACCTAAAAACCAAGCTTAACGTATATATATTTATAGAGAAATCTAAAAACTAGATAACAATAAAATCAGATTGTAGTATATTTGTGAAAATTTAAAAAAATGTCAAAAAACATCACCCCATATAAAGACTCATCCCTTGGTAAAAAAGAACAAGTAGCCCAAATGTTCGATACTATCTCTGGAAATTACGATAATTTGAACCGTGTTATTTCATTTGGTATCGACATTAAATGGCGTAAAAAAGTATTGGATATTGTAAGTAAAAAAAATCCTGAAACTATTTTAGATATTGCAACCGGAACAGGTGATTTAGCAATATTAATGGCACAAACAAAAGCAAAAAAAATTATCGGATTAGATATTTCTGCAGGAATGCTTGAAGTAGGTGATAAAAAAATTGCTGCAAAAAACTTATCTAACACTATAGAAATGGTTTTAGGTGACTCAGAGAACATGCCATTTGATGACAATCACTTTGACGCAGTAACAGTTGCCTTTGGAGTTCGCAACTTCGAAACTTTAGAAAAAGGATTAACTGAAATATTAAGAGTACTGAAACCTAATGGCGTATTTGTAATTTTAGAAACTTCGGTTCCTGACAAAACACCTTACAAGCAAGGGTATAATTTCTATAGTAGAAACATCCTTCCATTAATAGGAAAACTATTTTCTAAAGACAATGTTGCCTATGGTTATTTATCAGAATCGGCTGCTGCTTTTCCTTATGGCGAAGCTTTAAACAATATTTTAAGAAAAGTTGGGTTTATAGATGTTGTAGCTTTGCCACAAACATTTGGTGTTGCTACAATTTATTCTGCATCAAAAAAATAATTAGTCCAGATACTATATAAAGTCTATGAAAAAAATAGTCCTACTTATACTCCTTATTATTGCAATTAAAGGGAACGCACAATTCAACAAAGGGATGTTTAGTAAAAACCCTATTCTTAACTTGGAGAACTTTCAAAAACAACGCGTTTATTTTGGGTACTACCTAGGATTCAATAGCTTTGATTATAAAATTGATTATAAAGCTGTAGGTCCAGACATACAAACGATAAAAACTACTGGTTTTAACGTAGGAGTTGTAGGTGATCTACGATTACAAGAATACATTAGTCTTCGTTTTGAGCCAGGACTGTATTACTCGAAAAGAAATTTGCAATATCCTGGTTTTACAAATGAAATTGACGCAATAAGAGAAGTAAACAGCACCTACATTCACTTTCCGCTATTGGTAAAGCTTATGGGATTGAGAGCAGGAAATGTACGCCCTTATGTACTGGGAGGACTATCAGCAACGCTTAATCTATCTAGTAATGAAAAAGCACAAGACGATAATCTAGAACAAAAATTTAGAGTTAAATCCTGGACTACTAATTATGAATTAGGTTTGGGTATTGACATTTTCACAGAGTACTTTATTTTTTCACCATCTGTAAGAGGTGTTTTTGGTTTAGGTGATGAGCTTGTTCGAGACAAGGACCCAAACAGCCCGTGGACTAGCAATATCGAATCAATAAAAAACAGAGCAATCTTAGTTAATTTTACTTTTCACTAAAATAAAATCAACTAATTACTCCTCCTAAACTCACTTAATACAATTGCTGTTGCGGTAGCAACATTTAAGCTTTCCGTTTTTTGGATGTCTCCAAAACGCGGAATTGAGAGTCGGTTTATGATTATTTTTTCAATTTCTTCCGAAATTCCGTTAGCTTCATTCCCCATTACCACGATTCCTTCTTTAGGTAAAGTAGTTTTATAAACAGAATTCCCATCCATAAATGTACCAAAAAGAGGCAATTTGGCTTCAGCCAAATAAAGGTTTAAATCTACATAACTAACATTAACCCTACTAATAGATCCCATTGTAGCTTGTACTACTTTTGAATTATAAAGATCAACTGTTTCATTAGAACAAATTAACTGCTTCACTCCATACCAATCACATAAACGCAAAATGGTACCTAGATTACCTGGATCCCTAACATTATCTAAAGCTACAATTAGGCCTGAAGAAATTATTTCTTTATGTGGAGGAATTTTAAAAACCGCTAAACAGGTATTAGGATTTGCTAACGCACTTATTTTTTTTAAATCACTTTCATGAATAAGCGTTCGCTTTGATGACTCAACGTTATCAAAATCATTTTGAGTAGAATATAAATGATCTAGTTCTAAGTTAGAATCTAACAATTCTTGGATTACCTTTACACCTTCTGCAAAGAACAGTTTGTTAGCTATTCTATACTTTTTTTGCTGTAAACTTGTTATAAGTTTTATTTGGTTTTTACTAACCATAAAAATATGTACTTTTGAATTAAATATTTTAAACCCTTGAAAAAAATTTCAGCAAAAATATCACTATTTATTCTAATAGGAATAATAATATCCGCTTGTAACACTGAAAAAAGAGTTCCTGAAGGAAAAACGCGACTTGTAAAAAACAAAATTATTGTAAATGACAAAGTCACAAGTGAGGAAAACGCTTATAATCAGCTATATCAAAAACCCAATAGTACTTTTGTGCTGGGATACCCATTACGTTTAAATTTATACAATTTAGCAAATTTAAACCCAGACTCAACTTATCTAGCAAAATTTAAAAATCACCCAGGATTATACGAGCGTCAATCAAAATTCCTTTCGGCAAAACAGGTGGACCGATTAGGAAAATCTTTTCTTTATCACGGCATTCATGAGTTCTTAAAAAAAGTAGGTGAACCGCCAGCAATTATTGATACATCAAAAACTGTTAAATCAGTTACACGCTTGAAATATTATTATTTCAACAAAGGCTATTTTGATGTAACTACAAGCTATAAATTAGATACTATAAAAAATAAAAAAGCAAAAATTAGTTACCTCATAGATACTAAAAAACCATACCTACTTGACTCTTTAAAAACCACAATTTCTACACCCGTTTTAGATTCGCTATACAAAACGCAAGTATCAAACTCGTTGATCAAGTCAGGTATGCAATATAAAACTGCTGATTTTGACGAAGAAAAAAACCGAATCGCTACTCATTTTAGAAATAATGGAGCTTATTATTTTCAGCCCACTTATGTAAGTTTTAACATTGACACCATTAACAAAGTAAATAAGGCCAATGTAAATTTAATCATTAACGATTATACCTATCAAAACAAAGATTCTACAACCACAGAACCTTTTAAACTATATAAAATTAGTGATGTGAACATCTATACCGATTACGTTACTAATAAATCAAATCAAGTTTTTAAGGATAGCGTAACCTATAAAAACTTTAATTTATACAGCCAAGAAAAATTAAAATACAAACCATACGCCATTGCTGATGCAATTTTCATTACTAAAGGTTCTGAATATGCTGATTTTAAAACCGTCTTAACAACACGTTATTTAAATAATTTAAAAATATTTAATTATCCAAGTATTCAATATGAAGTTGATAAAAGAGACAGTACAGCAAGTTCTCTTATCGCAAAAATTTATTTGACTCCCAGAAAAAAATATAGTTTTGGTGCTTTTTTTGACATAACTCATTCTAACATTCAAGATATTGGTATTTCACTAAGTCCTTCAATAACTGTTAGAAATGTTTTTAATGGAGCCGAAACACTTGAGCTTTCAGGTCGTGCGAACATAGGTTCATCAAAAGATTTAGCAAACCCTAACAATCAGTTCTTTAATGTCTCGGAATATGGTGCCGACTTAAAGCTTAATATCCCTAGAATTTTTCTACCTTTTTCTACAGAGAGAATTATTCCTAAAAGCATGATCCCGTCTACACTTATGTCACTTGGTCTCGCGAGACAAACTAACATAGGTCTGGATAAAGAAAACTTTACAGGAGCAGTTAGCTATAATTGGAATCCAAAGAAAAACAATACAGCTCGTTTTGACTTATTTAATGCACAGTTTGTTCGCAATCTTAATCCAAACAACTATTTTAATGTTTATGGCTCTTCTTATGATGCGCTAAATGCAGTAGGAAAAACGTACAACACTATTAATGACTATTTTGACAATACAACTGATAAAAACTTAATCATTCAGTCAGGCACAACGGGTTTTACAAACGCAGTGCTGAATAATTCTACAGGATTGACATCAACAGATGATGATTATCAATCTGTAAAAAGTATTGAAGAAAGAAGGGTTCGTTTGACTGAAAATGATTTTATATTAGCCACCAGCTTTACCTATACAAAGACCACTAAAAAAGATTTACAAGACAAAACTTTTTATCTATTTAAGACTAAAATCGAATCGGCTGGATCATTATTGTCCTTAATTGCTGACGCCACAAATCAGTCGGTCAACGCCAATGGGAACCGAGAGATTTTTAATTTAGAATATTCAGAATATATAAAAACAGAATTCGATTATATCAAACATTGGGATTTAACTAAAGAGAAAGTACTTGCCATTAGAAGTTTTTTTGGTATAGCAATTCCGTTTGGCAATTCTGACAACATTCCATTCTCAAGAAGTTATTTCTCTGGTGGATCGAATGATAATAGAGCTTGGCAACCTTATAGCTTGGGACCAGGACGCAGTGGCGCTGTGAATGACTTTAATGAGGCCAACATGAAAATAGCTTTAAGTGCTGAATTTAGATTTAAAATATTAGGAGATTTTAAAGGTGCCCTATTTGTTGATGGCGGAAACATATGGAACGTACTCGATAATGTAACTGATGAAAAATCCACATTTAATGGATTTAAAAGCCTAAAAGACATTGCGGTAGGCTCAGGAATTGGACTACGATATGATTTAAATTTTTTAGTAGTAAGATTTGACTTTGGATTTAAAACCTATGATCCAGCAAATGAAACAGGAAAAAAATGGTTTAGAGATTATAATTTTGGGAACTCTGTTTTAAATTTTGGAATAAATTACCCCTTCTAATGCTATTTAATTCTTATTTTTGCAGTCTTGAACTAATAACAAAAAAAACCACTAAAAAATTTTACAATGGCACACAACATCAAACCAGGAGTAGCTACAGGAGATCAAGTACAAGAAATTTTCAATTATGCGAAAGAAAAAGGCTTTGCTCTACCTGCAGTAAACGTTACTGGATCTAGTACAATAAATGGAGTTTTAGAAACTGCCGCAAAATTAAACGCACCCGTTATTATTCAATTTTCTAACGGAGGAGCACAGTTTAATGCTGGAAAAGGACTTTCTAACGCAAACGAGAAATCAGCTATTGCTGGAGGAATCGCTGGAGCAAAACACATCCATGCATTAGCAGAAGCTTACGGAGCTACAGTGATTGTTCATACTGACCACTGCGCTAAAAAACTTTTACCTTGGATCGATGGATTATTAGATGCTTCAGAAGAACATTTTGCTGCAACTGGAAAACCATTGTTTAGCTCTCACATGATTGACTTATCAGAAGAGCCAATTGAAGAGAACATTGAAATTTGTAAAGGATACTTAGCTAGAATGAGCAAAATGGGAATGACATTAGAAATCGAACTTGGAATCACCGGAGGTGAAGAAGATGGTGTTGATAACTCTGATGTTGATAGCTCTAAATTATACACACAACCTGAAGAAGTAGCATTTGCTTACGAAGAATTATCTAAAGTAAGTCCTCGTTTTACAATTGCAGCAGCTTTTGGAAACGTACACGGAGTTTACAAACCAGGGAATGTAAAATTGACTCCAAAAATCTTAAAAAATTCTCAAGATTTTGTTCAAAAGAAATTTAACACAGGAAACAACCCTGTTGATTTTGTTTTTCACGGAGGATCAGGTTCTACACTTGAAGAAATCAGAGAAGGAATTAGCTACGGAGTGATCAAAATGAACATTGATACTGATTTGCAATTTGCATACACTGAAGGAATTCGTGATTATATGGTTAAAAACATTAACTATCTAAAAACTCAAATTGGTAATCCTGAAGGAGCTGATATTCCAAATAAAAAATATTACGATCCAAGAAAATGGATACGTGAAAGCGAAGTAACTTTCAACACAAGATTGGAACAAGCATTTGCTGACTTAAACAACGTGAATACACTATAACAAAAAGTTTAAAGTTTTAGGTTTAAAGTTTAGCAAAACAATTAAACTTTAAACCCAAAACAAAAAAAACAATAAATATGGCTTGGTTTAAAAGAAAAGAAAAAGGAATTACGACGGCTACCGAAGACAAAATGGATGTTCCAAAAGGACTTTGGTACAAATCACCTACCGGTAAAATAATTGATGCTGACGAGTTAGAACGCAATTTATTTGTAAGCCCAGAAGACGGCTTTCACGTTAGAATTGGTAGTGCAACCTATTTTGAAATTTTGTTTGACAACAATGAGTTTGTTGAATTAGATAAAAACCTAACCTCTAAAGATCCTTTACATTTTGTTGATACAAAAAAATATGCAGATCGATTAAAAGATGTCATGGAAAAAACCAAACTTAAAGACGCTGTGCGTACAGGAGTAGGGAAATCTAAAGGTAAAGAATTAGTGATCTGCTGTATGGACTTTGCATTTATTGGAGGATCTATGGGAGCTGTTGTTGGCGAGAAAATTTCGAGAGGAATTGATCATGCAATAAAAAACAAACTTCCATTTGTAATGATTTCTAAATCTGGAGGTGCCCGTATGATGGAAGCTGCTTATTCATTAATGCAATTAGCTAAAACATCAGTAAAACTAGCACAACTAGCCGAAGCAAAATTACCGTATATTTCATTATGTACTGATCCTACTACTGGAGGAACAACCGCATCTTACGCAATGTTAGGAGATATTAATATCTCTGAGCCAGGCGCTTTGATTGGATTTGCAGGACCTAGAGTTGTTAGAGACACAACTGGTAAAGATCTACCAGAAGGTTTTCAAACATCAGAATTTTTATTGGAGCACGGTTTCTTAGATTTTATTACACCAAGAAAAGAATTGAAAGACAAAATCAACTTATACATTGATTTAATTCAAAACAATACTGTTAGATAATTCTGAATTATTTAATAAACTAAAAAATCCCAAGAATTTACTTCTTGGGATTTTTTTTTGTGCTATAAAACTAAAACGTTTATTCTTTATTTACCGTTACACCAATATTATTTATAGAAAAACCCTTTTGTAAATTCAGTAAAACCATAAACATTTATTTAATTTCGATTCGTTTAATGCAACAAAAATTAGATTGGACTATATTGTACTTAATTTAGTTTTCTACGAAACTAAATCACTTTATAAATTTTAGACAAAGCAATCTACTAATTACATTCCCGTTCTAATCGCTTCAACAGGATCTAATTTAGACGCACTTATTGCAGGAAGAATTCCAGCTATTAAGCCAATTAAAGCCGCTAAACTTGTTCCTAGTATTATATTTGAAGTGCTTAATACAAACTCAAAATCCAACAAGTTTGTTAAGATAATAGATATCAACCAAACAAGTATTAATCCAATAATCCCTCCGATAACAGACAGAATTACTGCTTCAAACAAAAACTGAAATAAAATAAACCTATTTTTCGCGCCAAGCGATTTCTGAATTCCTATTAGGTTAGTACGCTCCTTAACCGATACGAACATAATATTCGCTATTCCAAAACCACCAACTAATAGCGAAAATCCACTTATTATCCAACCTACAAAATTCATCTGACCTATTATTCCATCAATTAAATCCGTAAATCCAGACATTACATTGATGAAAAAATTATCAATTTCACCTGCTTTTAGTCCGCGTACGTTTCTTAATTTCTGAGATACTTCTGCTTTATACGCATCCATATCAACGCCTTTATTGGGCTTGATTAAAATAACCGGTGTCATTGAATCATTATTATCACCATACAACCTTCTTAAAAAATTCACTGGAATATACGCTGATGTATCATCATTATCTCCAAACATTCCCTCTCCTTGCTTTTTTAAAACACCAATAACCGTAAAGCGTTGTCCGTACAAACGAACATTTTTACCAATAGGGTCTAATTCATCAAAAAGTCCGCTTGCTATTTCACTACCCAAAACAATTACAGCAGTACCTGAATTAGATTCAGATGCATTGTAAAACCTTCCCTTCTCAAACTCTAATCCTTGAATATCAATTAACTCATTAGAAGCCGGAGTAATATTCACGTCACTTACTAATTTAGACTCATATTTTATACTTTCATTTTTTACAAAAAGTTGGTACGCAATTTCATCCGTGTTCGTCAATGCTCCTTGCAAATAAGTATACTCATCGTATTTGACATTAGGAAATTGCTCTCTTTTCCATTTCGGAATTTCAGAGGGACCAAAAGAAAAACGCATTAAATAAATGGTGTTTTTATCTAAACTACTCAAGTCTTTTGTGATTTTTTTATCCAAAGAATCTACTGCAGCAAGTACCGCAATGATAGATAAAATACCAATTGTCACTCCTAACAAAGAAAGTAATGTTCTTAGCTTATTATTTGTTAAAGCACTTATTGCAAAAGCAAAACTCTCTTTTAATAATCGAAAATAGACTATCATAATGTAATAATTTCTGTTAAAGTAAAATTCTATAATTTAAATTCAAAAACCTAATGAAATAAGTAATCCTTGTATATCTGCACTTTGATTTTGCTTGTTCTCTAAAATTAGCAGAGTATTAACAAATTATCTCTTTTTCAAATAGTTTAATTTTCAGTTTAAAAAACTATTTTTGCACCTTATAACTACAACTAAACATGGACACAACAAAAACAATTAAATCTGCATTAATTTCAGTATTTTCGAAAGAAGGCCTTGAACCTATTGTAAGACTACTAAACAGTCAAAACGTTACACTTTATTCAACAGGAGGAACAGAAGATTTTATAAAAAACCTTGGAATTCCAGTTGTACCGGTTGAAGATGTTACTTCTTATCCTTCAATTTTAGGTGGAAGAGTTAAAACATTACACCCAAAAGTTTTTGGAGGAATCTTAAATCGTCAAGACAACGAGAGTGATGTGCAACAAATGAAAGAGTTTAACATCCCACAAATTGATTTAGTAATTGTTGACTTATACCCATTTGAAAAAACTGTCGCATCTGGCGCAAGCGAATCAGATATAATTGAAAAAATTGATATTGGTGGAATTTCTTTAATTAGAGCTGCTGCCAAGAATTTTAAAGATACTGCAATCGTAGCTTCAGTAGACGAATACAGCTTATTACTCGACATGATTAGCGCTCAAAATGGCGCTACAACTCTTGCAGATAGAAAACTATTAGCTACAAAAGCTTTTCACGTTTCTTCACATTACGATACCGCTATTTTCAACTACTTTAATACTGATGAAACAGTATACAAAGAAAGTATTGCTGAAGGACAAGTTTTAAGATACGGAGAAAACCCACATCAAAAAGGTTATTTCTTTGGTGACTTTGACGCTATCTTCAAAAAAGTACACGGAAAAGAATTGTCATACAACAACTTACTTGATGTAGACGCAGCTGTAAATTTAATCAATGAATTTAAAACTGATGGACCTACATTTGCAATTCTAAAACACAATAATGCTTGTGGATTAGCATCTAGAAAAACAATTAGCGAAGCTTACGTAGCCGCATTAGCTTGCGATCCTACTTCAGCATTTGGGGGTGTTTTAATTTCGAATACAAAAATAGATATAGCAACTGCAACAGAAATAAACAAGTTGTTTTGTGAGGTGGTAATCGCTCCAGAATACGACAAAGAAGCTATTGCAATTTTACAAGAAAAAAAGAATCGTATAATACTAATTCAAAACGAAGTAGCATTACCAGCAAAACAAGTGAGAACTTGTCTTAACGGTTTGTTAATTCAGGAAAGAAATGGGATTACAGACAATAAAGACGGTTTAAAAACCGTTACAATAACAAGTCCAACATCACAAGAAATTGAAGATTTGATTTTTGCCTCTAAAGTTTGCAAGAATACAAAATCAAATACGATCGTTTTTGCAAAAAACGGAACCCTTATTTCATCTGGAACGGGACAAACTTCAAGAGTGGACGCCTTACTTCAAGCAATTGAAAAAGCAAAAACATTTGGATTTGATTTACATGGAGCTTCTATGGCTAGTGATGCCTTTTTTCCATTTCCTGATTGTGTAGAGATTGCAAAAAATGCAGGAATCACAGCTGTAATTCAGCCAGGTGGATCAATAAAAGATGAATTAAGCATCAACTATTGTAATGAAAATAAACTTGCAATGGTATTTACAGGAACACGTCATTTTAAACATTAATTTGTTTAACTTTGCTAGCTCTTAATTTTTAACTTTTAAACCCCTAAAAAACTTATGGGATTTTTTGATTTCATGACTGAGGATATCGCGATAGACCTTGGTACAGCTAACACTTTAATCATACATAATGATAAAGTTGTAATTGACAGCCCATCAATTGTTGCCAGAGATAGGATTTCTGGTAAAATCATTGCCGTTGGTAAAGAAGCCAACCTGATGCAGGGTAAGACACATGAAAACATTAAAACAATAAGACCTTTGAAAGACGGTGTAATTGCGGATTTTGATGCTTCAGAAAAAATGATCAGCATGTTCATAAAGAGCATACCAGCATTGAAAAAGAGGATGTTTACTCCTGCTCTAAGAATGGTAGTATGTATCCCTTCTGGAATTACAGAAGTAGAGATGAGAGCGGTTAAAGAGTCCTGCGAGCGTGTAAATGGTAAAGAAGTTTACTTAATTCACGAACCAATGGCTGCTGCTATAGGAATAGGAATTGATATCATGCAGCCTAAAGGAAACATGATTGTTGATATAGGTGGTGGAACAACTGAGATTGCTGTAATTGCATTAGGCGGAATTGTTTGTGACAAATCTGTTAAAATTGCAGGTGATGTTTTTACAAATGATATCGTTTATTATATGCGTACACAACATAATCTTTTTGTTGGAGAAAGTACTGCTGAAAAAATAAAGATTCAAATTGGAGCTGCTATTGAAGATTTAGAAACAGCGCCAGAAGATATGTCAGTCCAAGGTAGAGACTTATTGACAGGAAAACCAAAACAAGTTGACGTTTCTTATAGAGAAATTGCAAAAGCATTAGACAAGTCTATTCAAAGAATTGAAGATGCTGTAATGGAAACCTTATCTCAAACTCCTCCAGAATTAGCTGCTGACATCTATAACACCGGAATTTATTTAGCTGGTGGAGGTTCTATGTTAAGAGGTCTTGACAAAAGAATTTCACAAAAAACAGATTTACCTGTTTATATTGCTGAAGATCCATTAAGAGCAGTTGTTAGAGGAACCGGAATGGCACTTAAAAATATCGAAAAATTTAAAAGTATCTTGATAAAATAAGAATATTCAAAAGGTATTATTTCACTAAAATAGATTTTTATATTTGATTTTAGTGAAATAGCATCTTGAGAACTTCTTTAAATAACAAAACAAAGACAAGAAATGCAGCAAATATTTAATTTCATATTTAAAAACAGTAATCGTTTACTGTTTTTGCTGTTATTATGCATTTCATTAGCACTCACAATACAATCTCATTCGTACCATAAAAGCAGGGTAATTAGTTCTGCTAATTTTTTAAGCGGTGGTGTTTACGAGAAAATCAATAATGTAAGTGAATATTTGAATTTAAAAACGCAAAACGAGGCGCTGGCTTTAGAAAATGCACGACTAAAAAGTGTGATTTTTAAATCAAAAGACTCTACAGCGATTAAAAAATTTCAAAACTTAAAAACAGACTTACCTGATGATATCATGGTATCTAAAGTTATTCACAACTCTTTTAATGTTCACGAAAACTTCTTAACGTTAAATTCTGGAACCCTTGCAGGTGTTGAGCCTGATATGGGTGTTGTTAACAACTTAGGAATTGTAGGAATAGTAGATAAAACATCTCCTAACTACGCTACTGTAATTAGTATCCTGAATGTTAAATCACAAATAAACGCAAAAGTTAAAAAATCAAACCACTTTGGATCTTTAGTTTGGAATGGTAAAAGCACTGGATATGTTCAGTTAATAGACGTACCGAGACTTGCATCTGTTAGAAAAGGAGACACTATTGTTACTGGAGGACAGTCAGTAATTTTTCCAGAGAATATTAACATTGGAACAATCAACAAAGTATACATTGACAATAAGACCAATTATTACACCTTAGACATTAAACTATTCAATGACATGACCAATTTAGGCCATGTCTATATTATCAAAAGTAAAAACAGAAACGAACTTAATAATTTAGAAAAAACAACGAAAGATGAATAGCACTTTGTTAGTCAATATTTCTCGGTTTATTTTATTATTAGCCGTTCAAATAGTTATTTTTAACAATATGACATTTTTGGGTTTTATAATGCCCTTCCCTTACCTATTGTTTATTATACTATATCCAGTAAACGGAAACAAATCAGGATTACTAATTGCTAGTTTTTTTCTAGGATTAGTAATGGATTTCTTTTCTAATTCAGGAGGAATTCATGCCACAGCTTGTTTGTTACTAGCTTACATGAGGCCCTCAATATTTAAATTTTCATTTGGTGTCAGTTATGAATACCAAACCATTAAATTAAATGATTCTTTAACACCCGAACGATTTTCATTTATATTAATCTCGGTTGTATTACATCATTTTACACTGTTCATATTAGAAGCTTTTCAAATTAGTTTCTTCTTAGACACATTAATACGTGCTTTATTAAGTACCGCTTTCACCACTATCAGTTGCATTATTATAATATACCTTATTAAGCCTAACAAAAGATGAGAAAATTTCTGCTGCCTTCATTAATAATCATTGCAGCATCTTTGCTACTAATCCGCATTTTTTATTTGCAAGTCATCAACGATACTTTCAAATTAAAATCAGAAAATAATGGTATTAAGAAAAAATTCGAATATCCTGAAAGAGGCTACATCTACGATAGAAATGGTAAATTATTAGTTGCAAACCAGGCGTCGTATGACATCATGGTTATTCCTAGAGAACTTAAAAAAATTGATACTGTAGAGTTCTGTCAACTATTAAAGATTACTAAAGAGGATTACATCCAGAAAATCGCTAAGGCGAAGGTGTATAGCCCAAGACTTCCATCAGTATTTTTATCGCAATTAAATAAAAACGAATTTGCTGCTTTTCAAGAAAAAATAAGAAAATTTGAAGGTTTCTACTTTCAAAAAAGATCCCTACGTGATTATGAGGTAGATTATGGCGCTAATATTTTTGGCTTCATTACTCAAGTAAATGAAAAGTTAATTGCTAAAAAACCGTACTATAATAGTGGTGATTTAATTGGTAAACAAGGAGTTGAAGAAAATTACGAAGAAATTTTACGCGGGATAAAAGGAGTAAAATACATTCAAAAAGACAAGTACAACAGAGAAATAGGTTCGTACAAAGACGGAAAATATGATACAATAGCCGTACAAGGAGAAGACATCACACTATCTATAGATGCTGAAATTCAAAAATATGGTGAACAGTTAATGATTAATAAAAGAGGAGGTATTGTAGCTATAGAACCTAGTACAGGTGAAATATTAGCTTTAGTAACAGCCCCTTCTTACGACCCTTCCATTTTAGTGGGAAGACAGCGCTCAAAAAACTACACTTTATTGTATCATGATTCAATTGCAAAACCTCTTTACGATCGAGGTCTATTAGCTGAATACCCTCCTGGATCGCCTTTTAAAATCCTTACTGGGTTAATCGGTCTGCAAGAGGGGGTTATAGATGAACAAACCACATTTATGTGTCACCACGGATTTAGCTATGCACGAGGCCGATTCATGAAGTGTCACGGTTTTGGCCCACACAGTTTAAATAACGGAATATATAATTCATGTAACACCTATTTTGCACAAGTATACATGCGCACTATAAATAAATATGCGAAACCAGCTTATGCAGTAGACGTATGGAGCAAGCACGTACGCAGTTTTGGATTAGGACAATTTATGGGTTATGATTTACCTACTGGAAAAAGAGGAAATATTCCGGATTCTAAAACCTACAAACGTATTTACCCAAATGGTGGCTGGAGAAGCACAACTATTATATCCAACTCTATAGGACAAGGAGAAGTTTTAATGACCCCTATTCAATTAGCGAACATGATGGCAACAGTTGCCAATGAAGGGTATTATTACACTCCTCATATCATAAAAAATATTAAGGGCGGTAAAATAGACCCTAAGTTTACTGAAAAACATGTAACCACTATTGACCGAAAGTTTTTTAAACCCGTTATTCAAGGATTATTTGATGTTTACAATATGGGGACTGCAAAAAGTTTACGCGTAGAAGGGATTGACATTTGTGGTAAAACAGGAACTGCAGAAAATTATGCCAAAATAAATGGTAAACGAACAAAACTTGAAGATCACTCTATATTTGTAGCCTTTGCACCAAAAGACAATCCAAAAATTGCGATTGCGGTTATGGTAGAAAATGGTGGATATGGAGCGACAATCGCAGGACCTATTGCAAGTTTAATGATCGAAAAATACCTGCGAAAAAAGATATCAAGAGTTGACTTAGAAACAAGAGTCTTAAAAATAAGCTTAAGAGATCGTTATGCTAAATTAGGAGGTATGAAAGAAGCAAGCGCTATTGAAACTACCCCTAAAAACAATTTCGAAAAAAAGCCTACAAACGTAGATACTGCTGCAGTAAGTGACAGCACATCTAAAAACTAATATAGCTATTCATTTCAAATGAAAAATCAAAGCATTAAAAAAAACCTTGACTGGACGTGTATTATCATATACATATCATTAGTTGCGATGGGATGGATTAACATCTACTCTTCCTCGTTATCAGCGACTGATGACACCGCTCAAAAACAACTTATATTCATCTTATTAACAATTCCGTTAATTTTTATAATCTTAGCTGTTGATGGTAAATTTTATGAAAAATACGCTAGTATTATTTTCGGTGGTGCGTTACTACTGCTTGCCGGATTATTCCTTTTTGGAAAAACTATTGCTGGACAACGCTGTTGGTATGCAATAGGAAGTTTTACATTACAGCCATCAGAGTTTGCTAAAGCAGCTACAGCATTGGCTTTAGCCAAATTCCTCAGTGATTCGCAAATAAACTTAAAAGAAACCAATAGGCAAATTCAAGCATTAGCTATTGTGTTCTTGCCAGTAATGCTTATTTTACCACAGCCAGACCCTGGAAGTGCTCTTATCTATAGTATTTTTATAATTGTACTTTACCGCGAAGGGCTACCTTCTTGGTATGTGTGGACTGGTTTTATAGCTATTTTATTGTTTGTTTTAACGCTTGTTATCCAACCTGGATATATTATTCTAGCCTCTTTGTTAGTTATTTTAATAATTTACTACAGATCTAGATTAGGAGACCGCAATCCTATTGCAAGCTTAGTGATCTTCGGATTAATAAGTGGATTTGTTTTGTCAGTAAACTATGTATTTAATAATGTATTTAAACAACACCATCGTGACCGTTTTAATATATTATTAGGTAAAACAGTCGATTTAAAAGGAATTGGATACAACACTAATCAATCTGAAATTGCTATTGGATCTGGGGGTTGGATAGGAAAAGGTTTTCTAGAAGGCACACAAACTAAAGGTGGTTTTGTCCCAGAACAACATACTGATTATATTTTTACAACAGTAGGTGAAGAATGGGGTTTCTTAGGTTCGGTAACGGTAATCATATTATTTGTAACTTTATTTCTTCGCGTTATTTATTTGGCCGAAAGGCAAAAAACAAAATTTAGCAGAGTGTATGGTTACTGTGTAGCAGGAATATTATTCATTCACTTCTTTGTGAATATTGCTATGGTTATTGGTATATTTCCAACAATTGGAGTACCATTACCTTTCTTTTCTTATGGAGGTTCAGGTCTCTGGGGATTTACAATTTTGCTGTTTATATTCCTAAAAATGGATGCTAACAAAGTAAATGAGTGGTAGTATTAAATCTTTTTTTTAATTAAAAACCCATGATTTAATACTGCTGTTTTTCTCTAAATTATTTTCAACAGCATCCTCTAGTTTAGGAAAGAAATCAATACCAGTCATTTTTTCGATACTATCCACAGATACTACAAAATCATACAAAGGTTTGTTGCTTTTTACATTAGGAATCAAAAAAGCAATCATTTTATATTTTCCATTTGATTCATCAAGAATAATTTTATAGAAAAAATCAGGAACCACTACCTTTTCCGTACCTATGGTTTTAGAGGTGTTTTTTAATACTCCTCCTGTAACAACATAAACCCCATCATATCTTTGTGCCCAATAGCGGACTTTTTGCTCCAAACGATTCCATATTCCGCCATTAAAATCATGATTTTGTGGAGAAATATTAGAAGTATAAAACGTATCATCATAAGCCGATTTACTAAATTCCATATCTCCTGCTGGACAAAGATGCCCCTTATCATACCCAGACCTTTTATAATTCCTCCAGTCAGCTGATTGTGATTTTACTTTAGGATCTTCAATAAAATAAGGTCTTTTAAAATCATTATTAATGATGTAATTTTTTTTTAGTTCGTAAGCCAACCATTCTGCCTGCTCAGCATCTTCATTATAAGACAACGTGTAATAATCGTGTTTTATAATTTGATTATTCGTAGCAGTAGGAAAGTAATCAAAAACAATATCCCCTACAGTTTGTCCTCCTTTAACTCTAGTATCATTTCTTACATCGAGACTATCCAATAATATGACGTCATCTTGATATGCAGTTTCTTTTTTACAAGAAACTAAAGCAACTAAACATACTATTGAACTTAAAAACAGTTGGTTAATTCTCATATTTATTTTTAATTATAACATTTATTATTGTTTTACATCTAGTGCATCGCGTAATGCATTACCCATCATCATAAAAGCTAAAGTAAGCGACATAATTGCTAAGCCAGGCACCATTGCTAAATAGGGTTTCCCCAAAATAATATAACTGTAATGATCTTTGATGATACTCCCCCAACTAGGTATTGGCGGCTGTGCTCCTAATCCTAAAAAGCTTAATCCACTTTCCACAAGAATAGCACTAGCAAAGTTTGCTGCCGAAATCACAATAACGGGAGCCATAATATTAGGCAGAATATGATTGAATATAATTCTGAAATTACCAAAACCCAATGCTTTTGCCGCAGTTACATATTGCATTTCTTTCACGCTAATTACTTGTCCTCGAACCACACGCGCAACCTCTACCCACATGGTCAAACCTACGGCAACAAATACCTGCCAAAATCCTTTACCTAGAGCAAGTGTAATTGCAATAACTAGTAATAACGTAGGAATAGACCATATAATATTTACTACCCACATAATAAGCGCATCCGTTTTCCCTCCAAAATAGCCACCAATAGCACCAAAAAAGATACCTACAACTAAGGAGATAACTACAGCAACAACACCAATAGAAATCGAAACCCTTGAACCTATTAACATTCTGCTCAAAAGGTCTCTACCATATTTATCAGTACCCAAATAAAAAGTTCTACTTGATATAAATTTACCTGCTGCCGCTTCAATTGACGTCTCTCCAACAAAAGACTTCAAAGAAACTTCTTTCACCATTTGAAGAGATGGCTCGTCAGAATACGCTACGTATTCAATTACATTATTCTTGATTTTATAACTCGATATGGGAATTTCTGTCAAACTATTGGCACCGCCAAAAAAATAATCAGAAAAACTACTTTCAATTTTATCCCCCAAAGGGATTGCCATGATTTTTACATTAAAACCTGGTGGCTTTGAGTGAATTGATAAATGCATTTGATTTGCATTAGCTGATTTATCTGGCGCTAGAACATAAGCAAATACAGATACAAAGACTAAAACAAGTATAAATGCAAAACTAAAAACGCCCCAAAAATTCTTTTTGAATTTTTGGAGCGCAATAGCTGTTAAAGATTGTGTATTATTATTCATTTATAAACTACTACTATGATTTTACTAATTTATCGTTTTTTAGTTTATCGTTTTTCATTTTTGTCATGCTTCGCTTTTGATCAACACTTGTTTGTAAATCATCAAGAACATTTAAAGCCTCTTCGATATAAATATCTTTAGCTAAACTTTCATGCCATCTTTCTCGCTTTTCTTTCAAACTAGGATCTTGATTCATTTCAGTAACTTCATAAGGTAAAGATGTAAATTCCAAACCATTTTTATATTGAGAAAGCGGACGGTATTTTTTAGCTTTATCTTCAATTTCACGTTGAGCAACTTTAAACTTTTCCATGTTTAAACTGTACGTATTATCATTACTACGACTATCAATCCATTTTGCGTTTTCTTCCATCAATTGAAACTGTGGATTACTTGCAATACGTTGTTTACTATTGTTAATAGCTAAATTAAATCGCTGTGTTTTATTCCAAATAGTATATTGTGCTGGATCAATTTTATCCCATGGCATGGCATTATCAACATCACGTTCTCCCATTTTTAAATAAGCATAACGGTCTGGCATAACCACATCACTACTTACTCCTTCAAGTTGAGTAGACCCACCATTAATTCTATAAAATTTTTGAGTTGTTGTTTTCAAAGCCCCTAAATCACCTACAGTACTACTTCTAACAAACTGATTCAAATCAATTACATTTTGTACTGTTCCTTTACCATATGTTTGTTTACTACCAATTATAATTCCTCTTTTGTAGTCTTGTATAGCTGCAGCCAAAATTTCTGAAGCCGAAGCAGAGAAACTATTAACTACAATAACTAAAGGTTTGTCCCATTCAATTTTTGGGTCTTTATCATATAACACTTCTTTTTTTCTACCAGAAGATTTAATTTGAACAATAGGCCCTTGCTCGATAAACAATCCCGCAATATCAACAACTGTAGATAAAGATCCACCACCATCATCACGAACATCAAGAACTATTCCGTCAACATCAGCTTCTTTGAATCGCTCTACTTCTAACGCAATATCTTTTCCAGCATCTCTACCGTCTTTATTTTCGAAATCAATATAGAATTTTGGTAAATAAATAACCCCATATTTCAATCCATTTTTCATTACAACACTTGACTTAGCATAAGTCTCTTCAATTTCAACGATATCTCTAATTATTGAAATTACTTTTATTGTTCCATCAACTTTTTTAACGGTAAGCTTCACTTCAGAACCTTTTGGTCCTTTTATTTTCTTTACTACATCATCAAGACGCATTCCTACAATATCAACAGGTTTTGCATCACCTTGAGCAACTTTCATTACAATATCACCAGCTTCAAGATCTTTACCTCTCCATGCAGGACCTCCAGAAATAAGATCAGAAATCTCGGTATAATCATTTTTCTTTTGTAAACGCGCACCAATTCCTTCAAGTTTACCACTGATACTTACATCAAAACGTTCTTTTTCTTCAGGAGCAAAATAATTTGTATGTGGATCAAAACGGGCAGTAATCGAATTGATATAAACTGAAAACCAATCTTCTCTATTCAAATCATTCATAAACCCAAAATACTCATCTAATGATTTTTGAGCATTTTCGCGCGTTTCTTTTTCTAGTTCAGCGTACGATTTAGATTTATCAGTATTAGTTATTTTTGTGTCTTTATTTTCCGGGTCAGCTTCTTTTTTAGCATTTTCTTCTTGCGTTTTTAAACGATCAGTTAATGAGGACAAAGTCGACAATTTGATCTGCTTACGCCATCTTTCCTTTAATTCATTAGAATTTTTAGCATAAGGCGCTTTTTCATAATCCGTATCAAAAGACTCATCAACTTTATAATTAAAAGGCGATTTTAAAATACCACAATAAATATTTTTACTCTCTTGCATTCTTTTCATCAAGCGTGTATAAGTAAGATTAAAGAACGTTAAATCTTTATTCACTAACTCATCATCTAATTGTGTTTCGTATTTAGAAAACTCATCTATATCAGACTGTAAGAAAAAACGTTTAGAAGGATCTAAAGCTTGTACATAATCTTTATAAATACCCCTAGAAAAGTTGTCATCTATCGCAGCAGGATTATAGTGTCCTTTTTCTACAACAAACATTAATAATTCTAAAAGTAACTTGTCTTTATCCGGGTCTGGTTCGTCTCCTGATTTAATTTTAAAAGCAAACAATGTCGCTGAAAGCGCAACAACTGCTAGGAGTATTTTATAATGTCTTTTCATAAAGATAATAATTGTATTCATTCATTTTTTAAACTAAGTTACGGTAAAAACTATGCCAGCAACCGTGAACTGCCTATAAATTTTTGTTAAAGATATAAAAATGTTTTTTTGTTTTAGCTTTAACGGTCGAAGTTAATAAAATTTGTTTCCTTTGTTTATGATTACTTGATTTAGAAACACATTTTGTAATCGAGATAAAAAATACAATTAAAATTCAAATTAAAAAAATATGTCAAAGACTAAACCATTAATTTTAGTGACTAATGATGACGGAATAACAGCTCCCGGGATGCGTGCATTGATTGCAGTAATGTCCGAAATAGGAGAAGTTGTAGTAGTTGCACCAGACAAACCACAAAGTGCAATGGGACATGCCATTACTATAAATAGCACATTGTATTTAAATAAAATATCTAAAGAAGGTGCTGACATAACAGAATATAGTTGCTCCGGAACACCGGTTGATTGTGTAAAATTAGCAGTCAACGAAATTTTAAAAAGAAAACCAGACTTATGTGTTTCAGGAGTTAATCATGGATCTAATTCTTCTATAAATGTGATTTATTCTGGAACAATGAGTGCTGCAGTTGAAGCAGGTATTGAAGGAATTCCAGCTATTGGTTTTTCCCTTTTAGATTATGACTGGAATGCCGACTTTGAAACCATAAAACCTTTTATAAAAAAAATAACTCAGGAAACATTACATAACGGACTACCTAAGGATGTAGTGTTGAATGTGAATTTTCCAAAATTAAAAAAGGAGCAAATAAAAGGAATCAAAGTTTGCCGTCAAGCGAAAGCAATATGGGCTGAAAAATTTGATAAAAGAGTAACACCTCAAGGAAAAGACTATTACTGGCTAGCGGGTGAATTTATAAATTTAGACAAAGGCGAAGATACCGATGAGTGGGCGCTTGCAAATGGATATATTTCAGTTGTACCAGTACAATTTGACTTAACTGCGCATCACACAGTACAACAACTTAACAACTGGAAATGGAATGAATAAGTTAGCTGTTTTTTATGGTTTATTATTGGGTTTTGCTGGCACTTTGTTAGGTAGCTATATCTTTGTAACCTTATTTACTGAATATACTTTTTATACAGGTGTTCAAATAATGAAAATGCAAGGTTCATTAGGCAAACTTATTACTTTAGGATCAATTCCAAATCTTATAATTTTTGCCATTTTATTAAAAATGAATAAAGATATTATAGCACGTGGAATTATTTTATCCTTATTAATAATGACTTTAATTACGGTATTAATTTAAACACATCGTAATTAAATTAACGAGTAACTTTTGGATTTTGGATGTTGCACTTTTACACTAATTGTTTTTAAATGAAATATTATATTATAGCCGGAGAGGCATCAGGAGATTTACACGGATCAAATTTGATTAAGGAGATTCTCAAAGAAGATAATAACGCTCAAATTAGATGTTGGGGTGGTGATTTAATGCAACAAGCTGGAGCTGAATTAGTCTCTCATTACAAAGAGCGCGCTTTTATGGGATTTGCGGAAATCATAAAAAATCTATCTTCTATTCTGAAATTTATTGACTTTTGCAAAGAAGACATTGAAGCTTTTAATCCAGATGCTTTAATATTTATTGATAATTCAGGCTTTAATCTCCGAATTGCAAAATGGGCAAAACCAAAAGGCTATAAAACATTTTATTACATTAGTCCACAAGTATGGGCTTCAAGACCTGGAAGAGTAGAAACAATTAAGAATACAATTGATCACATGTATGTGGTATTACCTTTTGTAAAGCCCTTTTATGAAAAATACGATTACGAAGTAGATTACGTAGGACACCCATTAATTGATGCTATTCAAAATCAAAAAAACATAGATGAACCTACTTTTAGAAAAGAAAACAACCTAGACCACAAACCCATAATTGCTTTACTTCCCGGCAGCCGTAAACAAGAAATCACAAAAATGTTAACAGGAATGTTAAGTATTGTTGATGATTTTCCTGATTATCAATTTGTCATTGCTGGTGCACCAAGTCAAGATTATGCCTTTTATGAAAAATTTATTATTAATAAAAACATTAAATTCATAACAAATAAAACATATGATTTACTAAAAATTGCTACTGCAGCATTAGTGACATCAGGAACAGCAACTCTTGAAACTGCACTATTTAAAGTTCCTGAAGTAGTTTGTTATAAAGGCAGCTGGCTATCATACCAAATTGCAAAACGTATTATTACTTTAAAATACATCTCGCTTGTAAATCTTGTTATGGATGAAGAAGTAGTAACCGAATTAATACAAGACGACTTTAACTATAAAAACATTAAAAAAGAGCTTACTAAAATTTTAGAACCTAATTACCGAAAAACACTTCTTACTAAATATGATGTACTCGAAGAAAAATTAGGCGGAGTTGGCGCAAGCAAAAAAACTGCTGAGTTAATCGTAGCAGAATTAAAAAAATAAATTATTTTGAAAAACCTTTTATATCTACTTGCTTTCACAATACTTTTTAGCTCTTGTAAATCGAGCTCAATTGTCACTAGTAAATCTTCAAAAAAAAGCACAAAATCAAGCAATCAACTAGCCGAAAATATTATTGAATCGGCTACTGATAATTTAGGAATAAGATATAAAACAGCAGGCACAACAAGAGCAGGGTACGATTGTTCTGGATTGGTTTTTACAGTTTATAGTGAATATAATGTAAAACTTCCTAGAACTTCAATTCAGCAGTCTCAAACGGGAATAAACTTAGGAAAAGACATATCACAAGCCGAAAAGGGAGACTTAATTTTCTTTAAAACAAATAACCGTTCCCAAATAAATCATGTAGGAATTATAACTGAAGTGTATGATGATGAACTCCAATTTATCCATACCTCTACTTCAAAAGGAGTAATTCTTTCTTCAACAAAAGAAGCATATTATCAAAAAACATTTGCACAAATAAATCGCGTACTTTTTTAAAAATCTGACTATCTAATTATAATTCTGTACTTTAGAAGAATGAAAGTACTAGAATTTCCATTAACCCAAATTACAATAGCTTTTATACTTGGTATAATTGCTGCAAATTTAACCGGTTTAAATAGTACTTTACTATTTGGCTTACTTTCATTATCCTCACTAATTTTAGTAGTTTTTTACTTTATTAAAAAACGCTTTATTGCACTTAATCTTTACTTTGTCTTTTCCGTTTATATCGTTTCTTTTTTGATTGGAATCACCACACAAATTACACATACTGATACTTTACAAGAAAGTCATTACACCAATAATCCATTAGCTTTTACCGCAAATCAAGAAATAGAACTCGTTCTTCACGAAAAGCTAAAAATGTCAGCATATTCAGAACGCTATATCGCTTTTATAACAAAAATAAATGGCAATAAAACCACTGGGAAAGTCATTATAAACTTCCCAAAGCAAAAACAAACTGCCCATTTACTAACCGGAAGCTATATTAAACTAAAAACAAAATTGCTCCCTCACAAAACAGTTTTAAATCCTAATCAATTTGATTATGGTAAATATTTAGAGCGAAAACAAATTTATGCGCAACTGTACACTAACGATAATACTGTTGTTATAGGCAAAAAATTAAAAGAAGACATTTGGTTTTATATTTCCAATTTAAGAAACACTATCATAAGCAATTTAGAAAATAAAGGGTTCCACAAAACCGAACTAAGTGTCGCAACTGCTTTGATAATGGGACAAAAACAAGACATTTCTCCTGATATTTTACAAGATTATCAATATGCAGGAGCAATACATATTTTATCGGTTTCTGGATTGCATGTTGGTTTTTTATTGTTTTTTATGAAATTTATTTTAAAACCCATTCCTAACACTAAAAAAGCTTCATTTATAAAATTAGTGATCACCATTGCCGTCTTACTATTCTTTGCGTTATTAGCAGGATTATCTCCTTCAGTGGTGCGCTCAGTAACTATGTTTTCTTTTTTAGCAATAGGATATTATTTGAAACGAAAAAACTCCATCTACTATACCCTAATAATTTCAATGTTGCTTATCCTACTTTTTCAACCGTCATTTCTATTTGACGTAGGCTTTCAACTGAGTTACCTCGCGTTATTTTTTATTCTATGGTTACAACCAATACTCTTTAAACTATGGAGACCAAAGAACAAATTACTTAAATACGCATGGAATTTACTCACCGTTGCCTTTGCAGCACAACTAGGAACGTTACCTCTTAGCATTTATTACTTCCATCAATTTCCTGGATTATTTTTTATAACCAACCTAGTTGTCATTCCGCTAATGAGTATTATTATGGTTTTGGGAATTATTGTAATGTCATTAGCAGCTTTTGGATACACTCCTATAATTTTAATAAAACCATTTGAATGGAGTATCTTTTATTTGAATAAAATCATCAATACAATCGCATCTGCAGAACAATTTATAATTAAAGACATTCCGCTAAATGTAGCTTTATTGATCAGTTTATATTTAGTTATAATCACTCTTACACTTTGGTTTCAAAAACCAAAATTCAAACAACTTGCATTTACTTTAATAGCTATTATGATACTACAGCTAACTTATTTTCAAACACAATGGAACATAGGTAACCAAAAAGAATGGATTGTTTACAACTCTAGCAGGAATACCATTATCACAAAAAGAATGGGTAAAGACATTGCAATTTATGGTAATGACAGCATTTTAAAAGCTAAAAAAGATATCTTGAAAACTTATGAAATAGCCAATTTTAGTACGATAATAAGCAACGAAAAAACACCAAATATATTCTACTTTAAAAATAAAAAAATCTTATTAATAGATGCTTCAGGAGTATATATAGAGAAAAGTAAACCAGATATAGTTGTTTTAACACAATCGCCTAAAATAAATTTAGAGCGCTTAATTAATAAACTAAAGCCTAGTATAATAGTAGCAGACGCATCAAATTATAAAACAGTTCAAGAACTATGGAAAAAGACTTGTGAAAAACAAAAAATCCCTTTTCACGCTACTGCCGAAAAGGGATTTTATATACTAAAATAGCGATTAATAATCAGATGGACCACTTAAAACTTGTTTAGCATTAGCAATCCAAGCTTTAACTCCACCAGGTCTATAACCTGTTTTACCAATTAACTGGTAATTAATTCTCTCTTTACGAATGTCAGCTTTCGAAAAACATATAGTTGGTACTTCCTGCACACCAAAAGCTTTTTTCAGAGATAAATTACGTTCTAAAAATTCATTATTAGGACTATCAGTAAGGTCTAATTTCACTAAAATAACATTATCTCTTGACCAAAGTGCAAAATCTAATGTGTTAAAAATTTGTGCTTCTAAAACGCCTTTACTTGAGTAATCATCAGTAAACAAAAGCAACATTGGCTTCCGTTCTGAGTTACTTATTGGAATTGCACTAACAACATCAGTGTTCCAATTAATAACTTGAGAATTCATACTAAAGCAAAATAACAATAAAAACGAAAAGAGTAATTTCTTGATCATATGGTTTGTTTTGGGGATATTTAGTAAAACTAACAAATAAACCAATAATTCCCAACAAAAGAAGAGATTACTTTAATATAATTAACTAAAAAAGGAAAAACTACGATTTATTTCCATTTACAATCTTATCAGCTACTGCTAACCAAGCTGTTGGACCGCCAGCAACATATCCTGTACTACCCAAACCTTCAAAGTTTACTTTACCGCTTTTAGTAATTCCCTTAGCAAAATGAATTGTTGGAAAACCTTGAATACCGAAAGCTTGCTGTAATTCACTGTTTTGAGCTTTAATTTCATTAGTTTGAGGAGTTCTTCTTGGATAATCTAACTCTACCAAAACGACATTTTCACTCGCCCATTCTTTAAATTCTGGAGTCAACAAAACCTCTTTTTGCAAACGAATACACCATCCGCACCAGTCACTACCAGTAAAGAACAATAATAAAGGGCGCTTTTGTTTTTCACTAACAGCAATTGCTTCTTTTACATTAGTATGCCAAACAAGTTCTTGAGATTGTGCAAACTGCACCCCAAAAATCAATAAAAATAGTATTACATTTTTTTTCATCTTATTATATTTTAAATAACATTTTACAAAGTAAACACTTTTTACTTTACTCCGTGCATTAATTTTTTCATCAATGGAGACAATAACACCATCAATAAACCAGCTCCAACAGGTACAATTGTAAAAATCAAAAAGAAAGTAGACAAACTATACTGATGTGTAATTGTTTCAATCATTCCTCCCATTGATCCTGCAATTTTGTTTCCCATACCAATGAAAAGGTAATAAACTCCAAACATGATGCCAATCCATTTAGCAGGAACCAATTTACTTACATAAGACAATCCTACCGGAGAAATACACAATTCACCTAGTGTATGGAATAAATAGGCAGCAATCAACCAGAACATACTTACTCGAACTACTGATACCGCACTAG
Organism: Flavobacterium sp. PL002; assembly: GCF_054165825.1. NCBI lineage: Bacteria > Pseudomonadati > Bacteroidota > Flavobacteriia > Flavobacteriales > Flavobacteriaceae > Flavobacterium > Flavobacterium sp. PL002. The sequence continues at coordinate 1,134,171 of NZ_CM135110.1, forward strand.
TATCAATACCCATACTTCCATATGCTAAAAATCCAAAACCTAAACCTAATAAAGTAAGTCCTAATCCAAATTTCATAGGACCAGAAAGATTGTATCTACTCTCCCACCATTTAGAAAATACTGGTGCAAAAACAACTATAAATAACGAATTTAATATTCCGAACCATGTTGCTGGCACCTCAGTACCTGTAGCAGAGAATTCTCTACCTACTTTCCAAAGTACAATTGCCCAGATTATCACAAAACTGATAGACAAGATTATATTTCCTTTAGAATATCTTTTAAACGTTTTAGAAAATAATTTAATCAATACATAAGTAATAATCAATAAAGGAACTATTGTTAATAAAGTATCGGCTATTTTAAATAATGAAGCACTACTACCAAACAATTCTCTTTGAGTAAATTTCTCAGCAAAAATAGTCATTGAACCTCCAGCTTGCTCAAATGCAGCCCAGAAGAAAACGGTAAATACTGAAAAAATCAAAACCGCAATAATACGATCGCGAACAATATTAGCAGGTACTTTAACTTGTGCTGCTTTGTCTAAAGATTCTTGCTTAGAAGCTGCTGTTGGTTTTAAACCAATATTTCCAAAAATGTCCTGTGTAAAATAAAATTGTAACATCCCGAAGAACATAAATATTCCGGCTAGACCAAATCCCCAGCTCCAAGATATTTTTTCCCCAATGTAACCACAAAGCATAATTCCTAAAAACGCTCCAGCATTTACTCCCATGTAATATAAAGAGTAAGCACCATCTTTTTTCTCAGGATGACTTTCATAAGCATTAGATATTATCGAAGTCATATTAGGCTTAAACAAACCGTTCCCTACTATCAAACAACCAATACCAATATACAACATAAGTGGGGTTTCAAATGCCATTGAAGCGTGACCCAAAGTCATTGCTAAAGCACCTAAAATTACTGCCCAACGATAACCTAAATATTTATCTGCTAAAAAACCACCTATTACAGGAGTAAAATAAACCGACATGGTATACGTACCATACAATCCTAAAGCATCTTCTACACTCCATTCCCAACCACCTTTGGCAATTGAAGAAGTTAAAAACAATACTAATAAAGCACGCATTCCGTAATAAGAAAAACGCTCCCACATTTCTGTAAAAAACAATACAAACAATCCCGCTGGATGTCCTAAAACAGAATCTTTAAAAAATTGATCCGAAGAAGTATCTTGACTCATATAAATATATTTAATTGTAATCTAATAATTATTATTTTTCGTTATCCTCAGCACCGTGAGTTAAACGATTAAGTGGTTTTAGCAACATTAAGAACAAGGCACCTATCACAATAGTAAAAACTAAAATACCCATAAATACAGCATACTCACCTAAAGCACTCGCTGATTCTCCAATAATTCCCGCTACTTTATTCCCTAAACCTGTTGCAGCAAAATAAACTCCCATCATTAACGATGCGTATTTAACTGGCGATAATTTAGTAATAAAGGATAAGGCAACTGGTGAAATACATAGCTCCCCAATAGTATGGAATAAATATGCCATTACCAACCATAACATGCTTGATGAACCTACTTTTTCGAATTCCATTGTAGCAAATACCATGAATAAAAAACCAAAACCCATGATAATGATACCAATCGCCATTTTAAAAATTGAAGAAGCTTCTTTTCCTTTTAATTTTCTTTTGGCCCAAAAAGAAGCCACAATAGCAGCAAAAATAATGATAAAACCTGCATTCAAACTTTGAAACATTACCGTAGGAACTTGCATTCCTAATAGCATTCTGTCTGTTTTAGAATCAGCATATAAGTTCATTAACCCTCCAGCTTGCTCATAAGCTCCCCAGAAAATAATTACCATTATAAACGATAATAGTAAGACTAAGAAACGGTCTTTATCTTGTTGCGAATCTAATTCTTTGTAAATCATCATCATTAAAGCAGCAATTACTGTCAAAAAGATAAATAATAATCCAAATCCCCATCCTAGACTATACCACCCAAAAAGAGATACAATTGCCAAAGCAATAGTAACCGTTAATTGTTTTTTGGAAGTCAATAAATTCTGAAAAAGCACTCCATAAGAACTTTCGTCAACTTCTTTTTTGTCTTGAACTTCTAAATTACCAACATGTGTCAAGTATTTTTGCCCCCATACATAAACAACAAGTCCTAAAACCATTGCAATTCCGGCTAAACCGAAACCAGCATGCCATCCGTATTGTGCTACAACAAAACCAATAACCATAGTTGCTAGAAGAGATCCTGTATTAATTCCGATATAGAAAATACTGAATCCTTTATCTCTACGAATATCACCTTGTGCATATAACCCTCCTACCATGGTAGAAATATTAGGTTTTAATAAACCAACACCTAGAATCACTAATCCTAAACCAGTATAAAACGCCCATGTATCTGTAAAAACTAATACACCGTGACCAACACAAAGTATAACTGCTCCTAAAAGAACAGCCTTCTTTTGCCCTAATAACTTATCAGCTATCATTCCTCCCGGAATAGACATAACATAAACTAACATTGTGTACCAACCATATAAAGCAAGTGCTTCTTGGCTAGTCCAACCCAAACCTGGTCCTCTTGCGTCACCCATTGTTTCAGTTGTCATATAAAGCACTAGTAAAGCTCTCATTCCGTAATAAGAAAAACGTTCCCACATTTCTGTAAAAAACAAGATATACAATCCGATCGGGTGACCGAACAATGTTGATTTTAAATGAGCATCTGTAGTAGTGTTTGACATATTTTGTTTTTTGGTTTGTATTCTATTTAACTTCTTGCATTAATTTTTTCACCAGAGGTGAAATTGCAATTAAAATAATACCTGCAATTAATGCATAAATTGCTAAATCTTTATATCCATCGGCATAAACCGATAATTTTTCTAAATTCGTTGCGTGTTCTGAAGCTTCGGCAATATTTGCACCTAATAAACCTGCAAAATACTGACCATACGCACTTGCTAGAAACCACATCCCCATCATTACTGCTTGGGTTTTATGTGGAGAAAGCTTTGTCATGACTGACATTCCTATTGGCGATAAGCATAATTCTCCAAAAGTAATTATAAACCAACCAAAAGTAAACAAATCTAAAGAAGTTTTCCCATTTGCGTCAGCAAAGAATTTTGTGTAATAAAAAACATAAAATCCTCCAGCCAAAAATAGGAAACCTAATCCAAACTTAACCACCGTATTGGGTTCAATTTTTCTTTTGTGCATCCAAAGCCATACCAAACCTACTAAAGCAGCAAAAATAATTACAAAAAATGAATTCGCTGAATTGTTAACTCCGTTAGCGTCTAAAGGTATTCCAAGTACCGTATTATCTAAATTATGTGCTGCAAATAAACTTAAAGAACCACCACTTTGTTCGAAAAAAGCCCAAAAGAATATTGAAAAAATAATAAATACTAAAGCTGCAAATAATTTTTTATTTTCTGAAATAGAGAAATTTCTCATTTCGTAAAACAAATACAATAAGGAAGCAGGCCCAATGATAAACATGAATATATCCGTATATTCTGTATTAGAAACCATGGTCATAATAATAGGAATTATTACTAATGAACCTATATAGGTAACTATTTCAAGTGTTTTTCTTTTAGATTTTTCTAAATCAGCTAAAGGAGAAAGTCCTATATCTCCCAAACTTTTTTGAGTTTGTGTAAAAGTCAACAAACTAATTAACATTACAAAAGCCGCAAAGCCAAAGGCTACATTCCATCGTAAATGTGGCGGAACTATTGAGGTTAACATTGATCCATTTGCAACAGCGATACATAGATATCCACCTATTAAAGCGCCTAAATTCACTCCTGCGTAAAACAATGAAAAACCAGCATCACGCCTGTGATCATCATCTTTATATAATTTCCCTACCATTGTAGAGATATTTGGCTTAAAAAAACCAGTTCCAATAATGGTGAAACTTATTCCAAAAAAGAAAAACTGCTTCGGATCATACGCCAGAATCATACTTCCAACAATCATTAACAATCCTCCCCAAAAAAGGGATTTTCGATAACCTAAAATTTTATCGGCAAACAAACCTCCAATAAAGGTAAACGCATAAACAAAAGCTTGTGTGGCACCGTATTGCAAATTAGCAACCCGATCATTCATAGCAAGCTCGCTTACCATAAATATAACCAACATTCCGCGCATTCCGTAGAAACAAAAACGTTCCCACATTTCGCTAAAAAACAAATACCACAATTGTTTTGGATACTTGCCTTTGAAGTTTTGAATTTCTTCTAATGATAAATTTGTTGCGCTCATTACCCGATTACAAGTTAGCTTTGATAAAATTAGTCATTTTGTTATATAACTGAATTCTAGTCATACCACCATATATTCCGTGATTTTTATCTGGATAAATTTGAGAATCAAATTGTTTGTTAGCTTGAATTAAAGCTTCCATCATTTGCATCGAGTTTTGCACATGTACATTATCATCTCCGCTACCGTGAATCAATAAAAACTTCCCTTTTAAGCCATCTACATAATTTATAGGCGAATTATCATCGTATCCACTTGCATTTTCTTGTGGTGTATGCATGTATCTTTCAGTGTACACACTATCATAAAATCTCCAGTTTGTTACTGGTGCAACAGCAATAGCCATTTTAAAAGTATCATTCCCTTTAAAAAGACAATTAGAAGCCATAAAACCACCAAACGACCATCCAAAAATTCCAATTCTTGCTTTATCAACATAAGGATAATCACCAATTACTTTAGCAGCATCAATTTGATCTTCTACCTCATATTTCCCTAATTCTAATTGCGTTACTTTTTTGAAGTCGGCTCCTTTGAAACCTGTTCCCCTACCATCAACACAAGCAATAATATAGCCTTGTTGCGCTAGCATCATGAACCAATACTCATTTGAACTTCCCCAAGCATTAACTACTTGTTGCGATCCTGGCCCTGAATATTGATACATGAATACTGGATATTTCTTTGTAGCATCAAAACCTTTTGGCTTAATCATCCAAGCGTTTAACTCATTTCCTTTAGCCGTTTTTAAAACAAAAAACTCTTTTTCAGGTAAATCATATGCTTTTAAACCATTGGCTAAAGCCGCATTATCTTCAATAACTTGTAATTCTTTTCCTGCTTTAGCTTCGTTTAAAGTAAACACGGTAGGTTGAGCAGCACTTGAAAAAGTGTTTATAAAGTATTTAAAATTTGGACTGAAGGTTGCGTCATTTGTTCCAACTTTATTAGCTAAAACTTGTTTGCTCTTTCCGTTTAAACCAATACTATAAACAGCTCTATTAATAGAACCATTCTCTGTAGATTGATAGAAAATAGTACTTGATTTTTCGTCAAAACCATAATACGAAGTCACTTCCCAGTTTCCTTTAGTAACTTGATTTTTTAATTTCCCGTTTTTATCATAGACATAAATATGGTTGAAACCGTCTTTTTCACTAGTCCATATAAAACTATTGTCTTTCAAGAAGGTCAAATTATCAGTAATATCAACATAGGCTTTGTCTTTTTCGTTCAAAGCAACTTTTACAGCCGCTGTAGTTCCGTCAATAAAAAGCAAGTCCAAATTATCTTGGTGACGATTTAAAACCTGAGCTGATAATACATTGGCATCATTTGTCCATTGCATGCGTGCGATATAGAAATCTTCGTAATTCCCTAAGTTGACTGCCTTAGTAGCATTTGCGGAAGCGTCATAAATATGCAACGACACTAGCGAATTCTTCTCACCTGCTTTTGGGTATTTAAAAGTTTCAACTGTAGGATACAAAGCAGTACCAAACATTGACATAGAAAATTCAGGAACTTCACTTTCGTCAAAACGAATATATGCTAATTTCTTACTGTCTTTACTCCAGTCAAATGCTTTTACAAATGCAAATTCTTCTTCGTAAACCCAGTCCGTAATTCCGTTTATGACAGCGTTTTTCTTTCCATCAGTAGTGATTTGCGTTGTTTTTTTAGTTGCTAATTCATACACAAAAAGATTATTGTCTTTTGCGTAAGCGATCATCTTACCATCTGGAGAAAACGTAGGCTCTTGAATTTGAAAGTCAAACAACTTTGTTAATTCTTTATTTGTAGTATTAAATAAATAATAATCTGCTGTAAAAGAGTGGCGAAAGATTTGATTTGAGTTACAAGCTAACAAAATCATTTTTTCGGTAGCGTCAAATGTGTAACTATCAATCGCTGGTAAAGTAGCGTAATCTTTAGTATTAATTAAAGTAGCGGTCTTTTTTAGAGTAGCAAAATCGTATAAATCGATTTGCATTGTTCTAGCTGATCGATCATAATTTAAGACCGTGTATTGATTTGAATTTTTCAAAGATTGTAATTCATCCATTCCTTGCGTGCGAAATGCACCTGTGTAAATTTCTTCAACCGAAATTTTTTGCTGTCCGAAAACAGTAAAACACAAAAATAAAAATAAGACCGAGAATTGTTTAGATTTCATACTATTGATTTATATGTAAAAAAGAGTTCAATTTTAGTGAAAATTTTACAATTAATTTACATTTTGGGTGTTAAATATTCAAAACAATATTATACGAACCGTTGTAAACCTACTAATTTAATCGCTTTCAAAAGCACTAAATCAGTATATTTGCGGTAAATTACATTATAATCAATTGAAAATGAATAACCCTATCGCTGGATTTTCAAAATTATCCAAAGAAGAAAAAATAAACTGGATTGCAAAAGAATACTTTTCGTCTCCTACTGATGCTATTGCATTACTTAAAAACTACTGGAATACAGACGAAAAACTACAGAAATTACATGATGAATTTATTGAAAACACCATCACAAATTTCTATATACCATTAGGCGTTGCGCCAAATTTCTTGATAAACGGTAAATTTAGCACCGTTCCTATGGCTATAGAAGAAAGCTCTGTTGTGGCTGCGGCGTCAAAATCGGCTAAATTTTGGTCCACTCGTGGCGGATTTAAAGCTACCGTGATCGATACTGAAAAAATAGGACAAGTGCATTTTATCTATAAGGGAGACGAATCTAAACTAGCCTTATTTTTCGCTCAAATAAAAAATAAATTTTTCTCTAATACCGAAAGCATAACTAAAAACATGCAAAAACGCGGTGGCGGAATTTTAGATATTAAACTAAACGATAAAACAAATTTACTTCCAAACTACTTTCAGCTTCATGCCACTTTTGAAACTAAAGACAGTATGGGTGCTAATTTTATCAATTCATGTTTAGAACAATTTGCCAAAACTTTAAAAGACGAAGCACAAGGTTACGCCCTTTTTAATACCGAAGAAAAGGATATCCAGGTAGTCATGAGCATTCTTTCAAACTATGTTCCCAACTGTATTGTTCGCGCAGAGGTTTCTTGCCCAATAGATGATTTAAAGGAAAAACAAATAGAAAATCCCTTAGATTTTGCACAACGCTTTGTGCAAGCAGTACAAATTGCCGAAGTAGAACCATTTAGAGCAGTAACACACAACAAAGGAATCATGAATGGTGTTGATGCAGTTGTCCTGGCTACAGGAAATGATTTTAGAGCCGTAGAAGCTGGAATTCATGCTTACGCCTCTAAGTCTGGTCAGTACACTAGTTTGTCACACGTTAAAATTGAAAACGGAATATTTACTTTTTGGCTCGAAATCCCATTAGCTTTAGGAACCGTAGGCGGACTAACTTCGCTTCATCCTCTAGTTAAACTGTCACTTGAAATGTTAGAGAATCCATCGGCTAAAGAGTTAATGCAAGTAGTTGCCGTTGCTGGTTTAGCACAAAATTTTGCTGCTTTGCGCTCTCTTACAACAACCGGAATTCAAGAAGGCCACATGAAAATGCACCTCAATAACATCTTGAATCAGTTTGACACTAACGACAAAGAACGCCATGCGATCAACAAACATTTTAAACACAATACCGTTACACATAGCGCTGTGGTAGCTTTCATCGCTGAATTACGAAAATAATTTTTAGGAGCTAATCACGCTATCCGCTATATCCAGCCTTTTTTTCGTCCCTCTCTAAAGGCTGGGATGCCGCTACTATCGCGGCTGAAAAAAAGACAAAAATAGGAACAAATTTAGTACAATGAAGAACACTTATTACAGCAACGGAAAACTACTAATCACCGGAGAATACCTGGTTCTAGACGGCGCAAAAGCATTTGCATTACCTACAAAATTTGGCCAAAGCCTAACAATTGAACAAGGAGACAACCAAGTCATCCACTGGAAAAGTTACGACAATGACAAAAGTGTTTGGTTTGAAGACTGTATTTTATTCAACGAAATCATAGCGCCAAAAAACAGCTACTCATCTGTAAAAGATACCTTAATTACTATTTTACATCAAGCCTACCTAGTAAACCCTAATTTTATAAACAATAAAAAAGGGTATCGTATAACTACTGAACTTACTTTCCCTAGAAAATGGGGACTAGGAACATCATCTACATTAATTAACAATATTGCACAGTGGCTAGAAATTGATGCATTTGAACTGCTTAATACAAGTTTTGGGGGGAGCGGTTATGATATTGCTTGCGCTCAAAACAACAACCCTATTATCTATCAATTAGACAAAGGTAAACCTGTAGTTAAAAAAGTAAATTTTGATCCTGAATTTACAAAAAACATTTATTTTGTATACCTTAATAAAAAACAAAGTAGTAAAAATGCCATTGCTAATTATCAAAAAAACAAGAGTCACCATTTAGATAAAGATATTGCTACAATCAACGCGATAACCATTGATTTACTAAACGCAACTAACATTGAGCAACTTAACCAAGGTATTGTAAAGCATGAAGCTAAAATGAGTCATATATTAGAAACTACCACTATTAAAGAATCTATATTCCCAGATTTTCATGGAGAAATAAAAAGTCTAGGCGCATGGGGAGGAGATTTTGTAATGGTTACATCGAGTACAAATCCTAAAATTTATTTTTCATCAAGAGGATTCGAAACATTCCTAACTTACGAAGAAATGATATTTTAGGTTAAAGCAAAAAACTTTATTAATTCAACTTACTGTTTTTAATATTTTCAAAGTTAATAAATTGAACCGTTTCATTTTCTTTTTCGTTTGACTCAATTAAAGTATTATGCAAGCGTTCCGCCATTTTCTCAATACTGCTAGTAATAGAGTCGCAAACTAATTCCATACGCCGATGCTTTTCTTCCTTTACCGACTTTAAAACATTTTCAACAAAAAACTTATCATATTTCTCTGCAACAGAATCGTGTGTATTTGTCATTCTTATCACAGACTCATTACCAAAAATGGTGACTTTAAAATGCCTATCTTCATTACTTATATAATACTTGGCCCCCAATTCATCACAATTAATATCAGTAGCACTAACTTTCAATAACTCTGTAATAATCCCAAAAATGTGACTTTCAATCTTGGTATACACCTTTGGCTTTCTTCTAAAAATTCTAAACATATGAAATAATATTAAGAAAGATTTTCATCTCTTTTATTCTATAAATTAATGTAAAATTGTATAGTTACTAGATAAGGGGATTTCAAAAAACAATACGGACAAATTAACAGTAATATTTCTAAAAAAACAAACTATTTTATTACATTATAGTTAATTTTCCATTTTTAGCAAGAATTAAACTGAATTTACGCAATAAAAAAACATAATCTGCAGACTCTCTTAAAACATAACATAAAAAAAACCCGATACTAAGTATCGAGTTTTTTTTTATGGAATTAATAATAACTACTTAATATTAGTAATTAAATTGTTTTCTATTGTCTTTAATCTCAGCGTTATCTTTAAGAGCAGGTAAAACTCTGTTTACATCTCCTGCAGATTGCGCTTTTAATTTAGCAATATAAGGTGCAAAATCTTTAATAGATGGTGCTTTTACAGTACTAATGTTTTTTACAACATAAACTCCTGTAATTCCTTCAATAGGACCAGATATTTTATTAGCAGCTAATGCAAATGCACTACCTACTACTTGTGGTTCTTGACCAGCACCCACTAATGTTGGGTTATCAAGAGTTACGTCAGTAGCTTGTTGTATTGTTGAACCAGCTGTTTTAGCAATTGCTTCAAGAGAGCTTCCTGTCATTTTTCCTTTGATGATAGCCGCTTTTTTCTTGTTTTTAAGAATTGACTCCACATAAGGTCTTGCTTGTGTCACAGATGCTAAACCTGAATCATCGATACTCTTAACACGAGCAATAACGTGACCAACATTAGCAACTTCAAAACGTTTAACAGTTCCTACTTTAGAATCATCTTCAAAAGCCCATCTTACAATAGTTCTTTGATTTCCTAATGGTCCAAAGTTCTCTTGCATTGCAGTAATCGTTGCAGGAGCAGCAATAGTAAGACCCATATCTTTAGCAACTTTAGTAAAGTCTTTATCTGTAGCATCCATTTCAAACTTAGTTGCTTGTGTAAAAACTCTATCAGAAGTAGCTTCAGAAGCTTCAACTTTTTGTGCAATTGTAGCTAAACGTATTCCGTCTTGCTTGTCTGTAATTTTTATAATATGAAATCCAAAAGGAGTTTCTACTAAACCTACTTTTCCAATTCCGTTATTGAACACAAAATCATTAAATGGTTTAACCATTTGGTTTGGTCCAAAATATCCTAAATCTCCACCTTGTTGTGCTGATGAATCATCAGAACTACTAAAAGCTAACATTAAGAAACTATCCGGATTAGCATTTACTTGTGCCAAAATTTCTTCTGCTTTAGCTTTAGCTTCTTCTTTTGTTCTTTTTTCTTTTTGGTTTGGAACCTGAGTTCCTTCATAACTAATAAGGATATGACTTGCTTTAGCATTTACCCCTAATTTTTTACCCATTGATTTAGAAATACAATAGTATTTTCCAAACATATAAGGTCCATAAACTTCTCCAGGAGCAAGATTAAATAATTGATCAGCATCAACAGCTGGCAAATCTTTCTTCGCAATATAAGTAGAGTCATAAGCAACATCAGAATTTGAATTTACAAATTCAATTGTATTTTTAGCTGCTTTAAATCCTGATAAAGTATCGTTTTTATTTGTTGCTTGGTTATAAACAACGCTTCCTGACAACAATCCAGTTATTTTAGCTTTAACCTCAGCAACATCTTCTTTAGAAGGTTTGTCTTCGATTAACACATATTCTACTTCACGAGATTCATCAGCTTTGAATTTTTTCTCGTTTTTCTTCATGTAGTCAGTAATTTCAGCATCAGTGATTTTTACATCACTGTCTTTTACTGTCGAATATAAACCAGCAACATAAGCAAAGTTCACTTTGTTAGCTTCCATTTCATATTTCAATTTCCCTTCACTAGCAGTTGTATATACAGCTGACTTGATCAAAGTATTGTAAATTTGAAACTTTGCATTTAACTCTGCATCTTTTTCTCTGTCTTTTAAAAACTGAGCTTGTGCAGGGTTCGCTTTAAAGTATTCTTTAAATTTGTTTAAATCAAACATTCCAGCAGCATTCATAAACATTGGGTTTTTACCAATACTTTGATCTGCTTGTAAAACTTCTAAGATATGTTTTTCACCTACTCTTAATCCTAATTTATCAAACTCAGATGTTAATAAAGCAACCGAAACTTCTTGATCCCATACTTTATTTGCTGCAGCAGTAGAAGAGATTCCTTCACCACTTTTTTCAACATTACTAACTTTGAGTCTGAAGTCTTCAAATGAAATACCATTTCCATTAATACTTCCTACGTCTTTTGATGTACTGTTGAAACTACCACTTTTGAATAAATCACCGATGATAAATGCAAATAAACCTAATGCAATAACTGCAATCATTAAAGCGGAACGTTGTCTAATTTTTGATAAAACTGCCATTTTTATTGTTGTTAATTTTATATTCAGTTTGCGAAAATACAATTATCTAATTAATAATTATACTAGTAGCGTTTTATTTTACAAAAAAAATATTTTTATAAAATAAATCACTCTTTTATGGTTAATTTAACCAATTCAATTTTCTTGTTTGTTGCCTCTTGTATTTCAAAATGATAGTTCCCTATCGTAATCTCCTCACCTACTAGCGGAATATCATTAGCAAAATCTACGATAAAACCTCCTAATGTTCCGTAGGAATCACTTTCAGGAATGGCTAATTTATAGGTTTGATTTAAATATTCAACATCAAAACGTGCAGAAAATACAAATTGATTTTCTCCAAGCTCTTTTTCTATCAGTTCCTCATCTGAATCATGCTCATCTTCAATCTCCCCAAAAAGTTCTTCTACAATATCTTCGATAGTAACAATTCCAGATGTACCTCCGTATTCATCCAAGACAACAGCAACACTCTTGCGCTTCTTTGTCAACAAACTCATGACGTCTTTTATAAATATAGTTTCAGGAACAAATTCAACCGGAATAATTATAGAGCTTATCGTTTCTGGTTTTTTAAACAAGTCAAATGAATGTACATACCCTAAAATATCATCGAGTGAATTTTGATAAATCAAAACCTTAGAATACCCTGTTTCTATAAATAAATCCTTTAAACTCTCAATAGAATCAGTCATTTCAATGGCAACAATTTCTGTTCGCGGACTCATTACATCTCTCGCTTTTACACTTGAAAAGTCTAACGCATTTTGAAACATTTGAATCTCCGAATCTACTTCGTCATCATCTTCAACCGTACTCATTTGCTCATTAATATAATCCCCCAATTCAATTTTTGTAAAAAACAACTGCACTTGATCACCATCAGTTCTAAAGAATTTTTTCAATACAAAATCTGAAACCCAGATGAAAAAAGTAGAAATAAAATAAAAAAGCTGATAGAAAAAGTATGCAGGAATAGCAAAAACTTTAATTAAGGTATTTGCATATATCTGAAAAAATACTTTAGGTAAAAATTCTGCAGTGAGCAATACTAACAAAGTTGATAAAACAGTTTGAATCAACAAATTAGAAAGATCTGAAAAATGATATACTAATGAATTAATCCAGCGCATTAACAACTCACCCATAAAAAAACCATATACAACTAAAGCAATATTGTTTCCAATAAGCATTGCTGCAATAAATTTAGACGGCTTTTCAGTAAGTTTAGTAAGTATTTTTGAAAGGAAATTATCTTGTTTCTTTTCGATTTCAAGATAAATTTTATTGGAAGAAATAAAAGCAATCTCCATTCCAGAGAAAAAAGCACTCAGTATTAAGCATAATATAATAATGCCAATTTCCATAAATTATGATTTATTATTACGGTCTGCCATTTTTTTAGCAAATTTCCTTCTGAAGAAAAACATAAAAACAGCAAGTCCTGCAATTAGCAGACTTAAAATCGGTGTCGCCTGAGGATCCCCCCATTTAGCAATACCATCATAGATAAAATAGCCTGCAAAAATAAGATAAATATAAGGCGTGTATTTCATGTAAGTCATAGGGTAATTTTTAAATTTTATTCAGCTGAATCAAATTCACCTGTTATTTTCTGTGAATTTACTATTTTAAAATCCCTACTAAAGTCAATACCTTGACCGTTAGAAGATCCTTTAATATCGGTAAATTTAAACCTTTTTTCAGTAAAAAACCATTCATTTTTCTGATCGTAATACAATTGCTCTGTTTCAAGCAACTGCCCTTTTTCGGTAGCAATTTTCACTTTTCCTTGTAAATCAATGATACCAGTCTCTTTATACGAAATAGCATAATTAGACGTTACTCTAGTTTTTTGTGCTTTATTATCATAAAAAGTCACATCAATCCCTTTTGGGAATTCAGTAAAAGGAAAACTAACACTTGAAAAATCAAGCATTTTAGGACTAATTAAGATCACTTTTATCAAGCCTGAATCAGTGTATTTTAAATCCACATTATCAGCATCACCACTAGGTGTGAATTCAGTAAAATTAATCTTTTGTACCTCTTTAAAGTTACTTTCGCACCCTAAACACAGAGTCACAGCAAGAGCCGTGACTAAGAGTAATATTCTATATTTTTTTAATATAATCATTTATAAATACTGACTAAGAAACACATACATAATCATTTTTATTAATCAAACTTTCTTTTATTAAACCACTTATCGCTAAATGAAAATCCAACACTAATATTAGCATAATTTTCTTGTACTAAACTTGCATTAGTCGTTCCTCTTTTCCCTAATTCTAAACCAACATTGATATTAGAAAAAGTTCCAGAAACCGGCATCCCTATACCTAAAGTTAACGCCATATCATTAACTGATTCCGAGTTAATTACCAATCCAGTTTTTTCGTAGCGTAATCCTCCTCTATAGACAATGCGTTTAAGGTAATTATTAAACGAGTTGTAATTTGGAATAAAATAACCTCCTAAACTCACACTTCCGTAACGACCATAACCTACATTTGAAGCCATATTATAGCTGTTTGCCTCGCCAGGTGATTTTTGATACGAAACCTTACCTCCTATAAGCCATCTTCTTGCTTCTCCAATACCAGCACTTACTGACAGTTTACTTGGGAAAGTTAATTTATTCTTTGTTGTTTCTTCGCCTAAAATATCAACAGTTGAAATATCGAAAGTAGAATTATAGAATGCTGTAGAAATATTTCTAGTATTTCTAGAATTCAAAGTATTTTCTAATGTATAATTAATCGCTCCGTAAAGATTCAACTTATCTGTAAATTTTCTTTGATACATAGCGCCAAGATTAAAATTAACCCCAGATAAATTAGCTGTATTCATTTCACTTGTCCCAATAGCAACTCCAGTTATATACTCAAAACTACTCGTTTCTATTCTTCCAAAATTATAATTAACATCAACACCAACACTCAAATTAGGATTAATTTTATACCCTACACCTAAAAAAGCTTTATTCAAACCACCTGATCCGTTATACCTGCTGCTAATTGCATCAGTAACAGTTGACAAAGATTGTATTTTATATCCTACTGAAGAATAAGGAATCAAACCAAAACCAACCCCTAATTTACCCATAGGTAATCCTACAGCGAGATAATCTAAAGTTGTTCTTCTTGCTTTTTCTTCATTAGTATCCGATTTTAATCTTGTTGTATTATAAGTACCTCCAACAGTAAAAGTAGTTAGTTTTAGGTGAGCAAAACTTGCTGGATTTTCTAAATTAATGTGAATACTATCTTGTTCTACTGAAACACCACCCATAGCACGGTTTTCTGCAGTTCCTTTAAACCTAACTTCACCAATACCGTAAAAAGAATATGGTGATGAAGAACCCTCTTGAGCAAAGGAAACTAATGACAAAAGCAAACAAGCGCTTATAATAATTTTTTTAATCATTTTTGATTTTATATTGAAATGTTTGGTTTAAACTCTCTAAAAGAAAATTTGAATTGGCAAATATGGTATTTTTTAATCGTTTAGCCAAAAAAACTGTATCGCCGCCCGTTAAAATTATTATAAAATTTATGCTCAGTGCTTTATATTCATCTATAAAACCATCCATTTCATAGACCAATCCATTTACAACACCTGAATGAATTGACTCTGAAGTACTGTCGCCAATAAATCCCACAGGACTTTCTAATTGCAACAACGGCAACTTTGAAGTAAAATTATGCAATGCTTCATAACGCAATCGCAACCCTGGCGAAATGGCACCCCCCAAATAATTATCATTTGCATCAATAAAATCATAAGTAACACATGTACCTGCATCAATTACTAACCTGTTTTGATTAGGGAATTGCAATGTGGCTCCTGTTGCTAATACCATTCTATCAATACCTAATGTTTTAGGCGTAGCATATTTATTTACAAAAGGAAACAAGTAATCATGTGAAACAAAGTGCACAATAACGTCTTTATCAAAACTTAAAAACAGTGTTTTAGCAACATCACCCACCGAAGCCACTACCAAATTCTTAATTCCTTGAAAATTAAACAGAATTTCTTTAATTTTTTTTTCAAGATCATTTTTATCAAATACAAAAAACTCCAACATGGTATCCTGCTCAAAAACAGCACCTTTAATTCTTGTATTTCCTATGTCAATTGTTAAAACCATAAACTACTTTTTGATCCCGCGAAGGTACGAATAGATTTTTTTTTAAAATTATATTGCACAAACAAAAAAACATTCTATATTTGCAACCGCATTACGCAAGGTACCTTAGCTCAGATGGTAGAGCAATGGACTGAAAATCCATGTGTCCCTGGTTCGATCCCTGGAGGTACCACAAAACCCACTAAGAAATTAGTGGGTTTTTTGTTTCAAGTAATATCAGTACTTTTTCAAAATAGTTTGAGCTGTATCGAGAACTGCAATTGCATCTCGACAGTACTAGATGTAAAAAAATTAAGTTTGACGATATTATACTTATTTTTAATACGAACCTATGCATTGCTTTATACCTTTTACAGCAAATCAACTGATAACTTTTTACCCGAAAAACTCCTAATTTTTCTAAAGGCTTTAATTTTGGAATTACAAAAATCTTTAAATCAAGAACCAAACTTGCGGAATAAGATTTCTTTAAAAGAAAAATTGTTCTGTGAGTCATCAAGATTAATTTTACATTGACCATCTTTAATCTGAAATAATTATCCCTTCAGTCGCAATTACCCCTTTTCTAACTCAGCCTTAAATCGACAATCAAAACCAACTTACTTGGTTTCATTATTATTTTATCAGAAATCACTTTGAATTTAAATTTTACAAAAAAAAATATAAAAACCCCAACAAAATCAAGTATTAGATAGCATTTTCGTAAATTAAACAATATATTTTTACATTATTCTCTTTACTATTATTGCTAATTTAGTATATTTATGCAAATTAAATATACATGAAGATATTATCGTGCCCAAAATGCCAAGACAATCACATCATTAAAAGTGGCGTTGTCAACAATAAACAAAGGTATCTATGTAAAAAATGCAACTACTTTTTTACTGTTAATAAAATAGGAAAAAAAATAGACGATTACTATGTTACTAAAGCTTTACAACTCTACCTTGAAGGATTAAGTTATCGAGAAATTGAGCGTATTATAGGGGTTTCACACGTTACCATAAGCAACTGGGTAAAGTCATTCAATATAAAAAAACCATCACACGGCAACTACCATCCTACTTACAAGATATTTAACCACTTAGAATTAGTAGAATACATTAAAAACAAAGATTTATTATCCGGTGCAGGAATGATTATAACCGAACTTGGTGACAAGTTTATGCTTATAAAATGGGAGCGTTTCAAAGATTAACTATACTACTTTACATAAATATATATCATAATTTTTTTTCTTAACAAAAAATTAGAATTTAGTACTATTAAAACTAACCATTTTATTAACCAAACTTATAATTTATCATGAAAAAAATTTATTCGATTGCGGTAATTATGTTGCTATCACTTAAAGGTTTTTCTCAAGGCTCTCCTGATTATGGTGCCGGAATGAAATTCAACTTAAATGATGACGGGTCTAAATATCTTAGAGTATTATCTTGGGCACAAGTATGGAGCCAGTATAACTCTGACCGTCCTCTTGATGGAAACGGAAATGAACAAGCTGATCTTGACTTCAGCGTTAGAAGAGCACGTGTTTTACTATACGCTCAAATAAACAAAGACTTTTTAATTGTAACTCACTTTGGATTAAACAGTCTCAACGCTACTACACTTAGCCCAACTGGAAAAGGTGATGGTTCTCAATTATTTATGCATGATGCCTACGTGCAATATAGCCTTGGCAAAAACAATGCTGTTGGTGGTGGTCTACATTACTGGAACGGAATTTCTCGTTTAAACAATCAAAGTACTTTAAATTTAATGACACTCGACAATCAAAGGCAAGCCTGGGCAACACTAGGGTTATCTGATCAGTTTGCGAGACATATAGGCGCTTACGCAAAAGGAGCATTTGGTAAATTTCAATACCGAGTTGCCATAAACGGAGCCGCTACAAACAACTTACAAGCAACAACCGTACCTACAAATGGTGGTGCTGCAACCTATACCGGAACAAGACTTTTAGGTTCTAAAGAAGCTGGAAGAACATATGCTGGTTATTTTGAATATGGTTTTTTAGATGCCGAAAGTAACTTCCTCCCTTATAAAGTGGGAACCTATTTAGGAACTAAAAAAGTATTCACCGTAGGAGCTGGTTTTTTTGCACATCCTAACGGTGCTGTAATTGCAGATCTCGCAGGAAATTTAAGCGGAGAAAACGTCACTATTTTTGGACTTGATGCTTTTTATGATGTTCCTGTAGGAACACAAGGCGCCGCGCTTACTGCTTATGCTTTATACCAAAACTCTGATTACGGAAAAAACTACACCTTAGGGACCACTTACGAAACTGGATCTATGCTTCACGGACACGTAGGCTACGTTATTCCTGGAAAATCAAAAACCCGTTTCCAACCTTATCTTTCCTATGATAACCGAAAAATAGACGCCATAAATGACAATGCTTCTCAAATAGGTATTGGAGCAAATGCCTTCTTTAGCGGACATAATTCTAAACTTACACTAGAATACCAAACTTTAAAATACGCTTCAAACAAAGCCGTAAACACTATTACGCTTCAAGCAATGATTTACCTATAATCTATTCATTTTTAATCTAAAGTATTATGAGCACTAAACAAGATAAAGCGTCAGCTTATTGGAAGGAAAACCTTAGATACCTTCTTATTTTATTAAGCATATGGTTTGCTGTTTCCTATGGAGCAGGAATCATTTTCAAACAAGCACTCGACTCCATAAAATTAGGTGGTTTCCCACTGGGTTTTTGGTTCGCTCAACAAGGTTCAATTTACATATTTGTCATATTGATATTTGTCTACGTTCGGTTAATGAACAAACTAGATAAAAAATACGGATACGACGAATAATTTTTAAACTATAAAAATAAAACATCATGGATTTACAAACTTGGACCTACATAATTGTTGGAATAACATTTGCACTTTATATCGGAATTGCAATCTGGTCGCGTGCAGGAACTACTAAAGAATTTTATGTTGCTGGAGGAGAAATTTCACCACTCGCAAACGGGATGGCTACTGCTGCTGACTGGATGAGTGCCGCTTCATTTATATCGATGGCTGGAATTATTTCCTTTGATGGCTACGATGGAGCTGTTTACTTAATGGGATGGACGGGCGGATACGTTTTACTCGCGCTTTTACTCGCACCTTATCTTAGAAAATTCGGTAAATTTACTGTTCCTGATTTTATTGGAGAACGTTATTACTCTAATAGTGCCCGTACGGTGGCTGTAATTTGCGCACTTGTAGTCTCTTTTACTTATGTTGCTGGGCAAATGCGTGGCGTAGGACTAGTATTCTCTAAATTTCTAGAGGTTGATATTAATACCGGAGTAATTATAGGGATGATTATCGTACTTTTTTACGCAACCTTAGGAGGAATGAAAGGTATCACCTATACGCAAGTAGCACAATATTGTGTGTTGATTTTTGCTTTTATGGTTCCTGCAATTTTTATTTCGATCCAAATGACAGGAAATCCAGTTCCACAATTAGGAATGGGAAGTACCGTTACAGGATCTGATACGTATTTACTAGATAAATTAAATGGATTATCAACTGATTTGGGTTTTGCCGTTTACACAGATGGAACCAAATCAATGATTGATGTTTTTGCAATCACACTTGCCTTAATGGTAGGAACAGCAGGATTACCACACGTAATTGTTCGTTTCTTTACCGTAAAAAGAGTGAAAGATGCCAGAAAATCAGCTGGGTACGCTTTAGTTTTAATAGCCATTTTATACACTACTGCACCTGCTATTGCTGTTTTTGCAAAAACAAATTTAATTGAAACCGTAAACGGAAAAGAATATTCATCAATGCCTGCTTGGTTTACTAAATGGGAAACTACAGGATTACTTGCTTTTGATGATAAAAACGGAGATGGGAAAATTCAATATTATAATGACAAATCAACTGATGCTGCTTTCTTAGCCGCTCAAGAAGCAAAAGGAAATAAAGGAAGTGAATTGACCATTGACAAAGACATTATGGTACTTGCAAATCCTGAAATTGCTAATTTACCTAATTGGGTTATTGCATTAGTTGCTGCTGGAGCTTTGGCTGCTGCTTTATCTACTGCTGCTGGATTATTATTAGTGATTTCTGCTTCGGTATCTCATGATATTATTAAGAAAATGATCAACCCAGATATTTCTGAAAAAGGAGAACTTTGGGCTGCTCGAGGAGCTGCAGCTGTTGCTGTTGTAATTGCTGGTTATTTCGGGATCAATCCTCCAGGATTTGTCGCCGCTGTCGTCGCATTAGCTTTTGGACTCGCTGCTGCATCACTTTTCCCTGCAATTATCCTTGGAATTTTTGATAAAAAAATGAATAAAGAAGGCGCTATCTCAGGAATGGTAATCGGATTATTATTAATGCTTTTCTATATGTTGAAATTTAAATTCGGATTATTTGATGGCGGAAAAGACGCTGTTGCGGGCTTAAAATCAAGCTGGTGGTTCGGGATTTCTCCTGAAGGTTTTGGAACAATCGCCATGGTTGTAAACTTTGCTACTGCTTTCATCGTTAAAAGCTTTACTCCTGAGCCTCCTAGTGATGTTCAAGATATTGTAGAAAATATCCGTATTCCATCTGGAGCTGGCGATGCTACGCACTAGTTGTTATTTAATAGATTAAAATAATTTTTAAACAATACAATCTCTACATTTGTTTGTAGAGATTGTATTATTTAATGCTATGAAAAAAAGACACGAACAAAAATTAGTTATCTTATCACTGCTAATGTTATTGGTATTGAATATTCCGCTGTTGTTGTTATTTGATAATGCCTCAGCTGTTTTAGGCTTCCCTGTTATTTATTTGCACATTTTCTCTGCATGGTTATGTTCAATCCTCATCTCTTTCATTATTATAAAAAGGTATTATGAGTAGTCTCGGCCTCTTATTAATTTTAACCATCTATGTATCAATATTATTTTACATAGCACATTGGGCTGAAAAAAAGAGTCGGTCTAAATGGACAAATAACGCCTACATTTATTCCTTTTCTCTTGCCGTTTACTGTTCTGCATGGACTTATTATGGCAGTATTGGTGTAGCTGCAGACTCAGGCTTGAGTTATTTAACAATTTATATAGGCCCCATTATTATCATTCCTACTTGGATGATTATTTTAAAAAAAATAATCCGAATTTCAAGAGTGAATAAAATAACAAGCATTGCTGATTTTATTTCTCTTCGTTATGGCAACAGTAGGTTTTTAGGAGCACTAGTAACTCTAGTATGCATCTTTGGGGTTTTACCCTACATCGCACTGCAACTAAAATCTATTTCAGATACCTTTAATATCGTCACAAAAACCCAATCAAGCACTAATATTTTTAGTGATACCACAACTTATGTTTGTATTGCATTAGCTTTATTTGCTTCTTATTATGGTACAAGATATGTCGATGCATCTGAAAAAAGACGCGGAATTGTTACCGCTGTAGCAATAGAGTCTATTCTTAAATTAATCTTCTTTTTAATCATCGGGATTTACGTTACTTATTTTGTCTTTGATGGATTTGATGATATTTATACCAAAGCTTCTTTACTAGAAAATTTTGATAAAAAAAACACCATCGGCGGACTATCCGAAGGAATCAATTGGTTCTTTCTTTGTGTTTTATCCATGTTTGCCATTTTCCTTTTGCCAAGACAATTCCACACAGCTATAGTCGAGAACAATAAAGAGAAACACATACAAACAGCGATTTGGTTGTTTCCATTATACTTATTGCTATTTAATATTTTTGTTTACCCTATTGCTTGGGGCGGAAACATACTTTTTAAAGGACAAGGATTAAATGCTGACACCTATTCATTATTAATTCCGCAGTTTTTCAACAATAAATCCCTGACTGTATTGGTGTTTCTGGGTGGTTTTTCCGCAGCAATTTCTATGATTATTGTATCCTCCATTTCTCTGGCCACCATGTTAAGTAACAACCTACTTATTCCGTATGGATTTGTAGGATCTTTAGAAGACATTTCCGAAGAAAAAAACAGCAAACGCATTGTAATCAGTAGAAAAATAGGCATCTTCTCGCTGATTATTTTTGCCTATGCCATTTATCGCGGTTTCGTTCTTGATTACTCTTTAGTATCCATTGGCCTAGTCTCTTTTGTTGTAATTGCACAACTAGCACCTGCCTTTTTTGGTGCAATATTCTGGCGTAGGGGTTCTAAAAAAGGTGCTGTAACCGGTATAATTCTAGGATTTCTAGTCTGTTTATACACCATCTTGATTCCGTATGCCATCGGTGTAACTAAATCTTCAAGCACCTTCATTCAAGAAGGGCCGTGGGGAATTACAATGCTCAAACCATTTGAGATTTTAGGCTTAAATTATTTAGACCCTATTCAACATGCCTTTTTCTGGAGTATGCTATTGAACGCCATGAGTTACCTCGCTGTTTCTGTGAGTTTTAAAGGCAATTACAGAGAACGCAATTATGCCGAAATGTTTGTAGATATTGACAAATACATCACCAATCATGAAAACGCATTTGTCTGGAAAGGAATTGCGTATGTATCTGACATTCAAAAAGTTCTAAAACGTTTTCTAGGCGAAGCAAGAACAAAACGTGCATTGACTATTTTCAACCAAAAATACAATGTAGATAAAAACAACAATACAGCTGACGCCAAATTTATAAAGTTTGCCGAGAATCTATTGACGGGTCACATAGGTACGGCTTCCGCCAAAATTTTAATAGCGAGCGTAATTAAAGAAGACAAAATAAGTTTGCCCGAGGTACTCCGAATTCTGGAAGAGTCAAAAGAAAACATCATTATCAATAAGAAACTAACTGATACCTCAAAGGAACTTAAATCGATTTCAGAAAAATTAAAAAATGCCAATCAAGAACTAGTTAATAAAGACATTCAAAAAGATGAATTTTTAGATACCGTCACACATGAGCTACGCACCCCTATTACAGCAATTAGAGCGGCAAGTGAAATCCTTCATGATGATGACGATATTCCACCAGAAATTAGAAAACAGTTTTTAAAAAGCATCATCACAGAGTCAGATCGTTTGAACCGTTTGATTGATAAAATTTTAGACTTAGAAAAATTTGAAACTGGCAAACAAAAGCTTTACCTTTCTAAAAACAATATTTCTAAAACCATAAAAAACACTTTAGAATCAGTTAATCAACTTATAAAAAACAAAAATATAAGTATCGAACTTCATTCAACTTCAAATGAAGTAAAAGCTTTTTATGACGAAGAGAGAATCATTCAAGTCATACATAATTTACTTTCGAACGCTATAAAATTTTGTTCAGAAACAGCCGGTAAAATCACGATCATCATACTCGAAAACAATCAAAATGTAGTAATCAAAATTCACAATAACGGTAAGGAAATAAAAAAGGAGGACATGGATTCTATATTTGATAAATTCTATCAATCCCGAGATCAAAATGTAAAAAAACCTATTGGTAGCGGTTTAGGTTTGGCTATTTGCAAACAAATTATCGAACACCATAAGGGAAAAATCTGGACAGAAACCACTAAAAATGGCGCTACGTTTATTTTTACTTTACCCAATTACAACACCACGGAAAAAAATATAATATGAAAAAAATTTTAATTGTAGATGACGAACCTAACATTGTGATGTCACTCGAATATACTTTTAAAAAAAATAATTTCGAAGTTTACATTGCACGTGACGGTCAAGAAGCACTAGACATCCTGGAAAAACAACTTCCAGATATTATTATTCTAGATGTAATGATGCCTATGGTAGATGGTTTTGCTACTTTAGAACAAATAAAAAAAGATAGTAAACTGCAGCATTGCAAAGTCATTTTCCTTTCGGCAAAAAACAAACAGCACGACATTGACAAAGGACTCGAATTAGGAGCCAATTTATATGTGGTAAAACCTTTTTCGATAAAAAAACTAGTAGAACAAGTACAAGAATTAACACAATAACTTACAATAGTAACCGTATGAATTACAATAATTTTTACACAGAAAGCATTCGTGATCCCGAAAAATTTTGGGCTACACAAGCAGACACTATTGCCTGGTATAAAAAACCAGAGACTATTTTGTCTGAAGATAAAAACGGCTATCCGTTATGGTATAAAGATGGCGAACTTAACCTTTGTTACTTAACAATTGACAAACATGTAGAAGAGGGTTATGGTGAGGAAATTGCCTTAATTTACGATTCCCCAGTAACTCAAACTATAAAAAAATACACCTTTGCCGAGGTCAAAGCTGAAGTAGCAAAATTAGCTGGTGGCATGCTGGCTTTAGGATTAAAAAAGAATGATACGGCAATTATTTACATGCCTATGATTCCGCAAACAGCATTTGCCATGTTGGCTTGCGCTAGAATAGGCGTGACGCATTCGGTCGTTTTTGGTGGGTTTGCTCCTCATGAGCTGGCCATTAGAATCGATGATTGCAAGCCTAGAGTGATTATCACTGCCTCATCAGGAATAGAAGTTGACCGCTTAATTGCTTACAAACCATTAGTAGACGAAGCGATAAGCCTTGCCGAACACAGACCGAAAAAAGTAATTGTTTTTAACAGAAAACTGGGCGCTAGAGTTCCGTTTAAAAAATACGATGTGGATTATGAAACGCTCGTTTACGGTTCAGAGGAAACTCCTTGCGTTCCTCTGCCCGCGACACATCCTTTATATATTCTATACACTTCAGGCACCACCGGAAAACCAAAAGGAATTATTAGAGACACTGGTGGTTATGCCGTAGCACTGTTATTTTCAATGAAATATATCTATGACGTACAACCAGCTGAGACTTTTTGGGCTGCATCTGACATGGGTTGGGCTGTAGGACACAGCTACATCCTTTACGGCCCCTTGTTGAACCGAAATACAACGGTAATTTTTGAAGGAAAACCAATTAAAACTCCTGATGCGAGTACGTTCTGGAGAGTCATTGCTGATCATAAAGTAAACACGATGTTCACTGCTCCCACAGCCATTAGAGCAATTAAAAAAGAAGACCCTGATGGTGACTTTATAAAACAATATGATTTAAGTTGTTTGAAAAATCAGTTTTTAGCAGGAGAACGTTGCGATAATGCTACGATAGAATGGTTTCAAAAACACATTCCTATTCCGGTAATTGACCACTGGTGGCAAACAGAATCTGGCTGGCCTATGGTGGCAAACTCACTAGGATTAGAAAAAATGCCTGTAAAGTCCGGATCAGCAACAAAAGCGGTCTGTGGTTATGATATTAAAATTTTTTGAGGTAAGTAGATAATTTCATATCTTAGAGATCAATAAAACAAGGGAAACATGGATTTATTTACAGGGCAAAACCTTTTAGAATTCGCTGAACGGTTTAAAACAGATGAACACTGCAAAGAATATTTAGCAAATTATAAATGGGAACGAGGATTTATTTGTTTAAAATGTAAGCATACAAAGAGTCAAATCCGCAAAGATTTTTCCAGAACTTGTAATATCTGCAGCCATACAGAAACCGCGGCTGCAAACACTTTATTTCATAAGGTTAAGTTTGGTTTACGCAAAGCCTTTTTTATATGTTTTGAGATGTCAACCACCACTAAAAGTTTATCTGCCAGTTACATGGGAGTTCGCTATGGAGTTACAGAAAAAACAGCACGTTTATTTATGCACAAAATTAGAGAAGCGATGAAATCTAGTGAGAATCATCCAATGGACGGAACTGTTCATGTTGATGAATTCGTTATTGGAGGAAAGGAAAAAGGTAAAGTAGGCAGGAGTTATGATAGCAAGAAAAAAAAGGTTGTAACAGCAGTGGAACTAACAGATGAAGGAAAAATTAAAAGAATGTATGCCTTGAAAATTGATAATTATTCAGCCAAAGAATTAGAGACAATATTTGAAAAGCACATTAATAAAAATGCAAAAATAACCACAGATAAATGGAAAGGTTATCGTCCTTTATTTGGAGATTATAATATCACACAAATAGAAAGCAACAAAGGGATGAATTTTATGGCATTGCACACAATGATTCATCAAGTAAAATCATGGATTAGAACAACATATTCATCGGTAAGTGACTTTAATATAAACAGGTATCTTGATGAATTTTGTTATCGAATTAACCGTTCTCAAAGCAAAGACACAATATTCAACAATTTGATAGTAAGAATGGTCGAGTCAGAAAAAATATATCAATCTAAAATTATATGTTCGTAACTACTGACCTCAATAAATTTTTAATGAAAACGGAGAAGAAGTTGGGACTAACGAAGAGGGTTTAGTAGTTATAAAACTCCCTCTTCCGCCGGGAAATATGTTAGGTATTTGGGGAAACGAAGCCCGTTTTAAAGCAAGCTACTTTGATAAATTTGATGGGTATTATCTTTCTGGTGACGGTGGTTACAAAGACAACGACGATTACATTTTTATAACAGGAAGAGTTGATGATGTGATAAACGTTGCTGGTCACCGATTTTCGACCGCAGAGATGGAAGAAATCGTATCTTCACATGAGCTAATTGCGGAGTGTGCGGTGATAGGAATTCATGATGAGTTAAAAGGACAAGTACCTTTTGCTTTGGTTGTAACCAAATTAAATGCCACTATGGGCCATTTTCAATTGCAACAAGAAATTGAGAATTTAGTGCGACAACAAATTGGGGCTGTTGCCTCCCTAAAAAATATAGTAATTGTAAAACGACTGCCCAAAACGCGCTCCGGAAAAACATTGCGTAGGTTATTGCGAAGTTTATGTGATGGCGAAGAATACCAAATTCCATCTACCATTGATGATGAAAGTATTATCGATGAAATAAATAGCGTTTTAAAAGAACATGAAATTGGTTGTTATAAAATTAAATAAAACTTGAAAATTATGAGCCGTTATAAAATAAATAATCTAGAAGAATATTTTAAAGAATATAAAAAATCAGTTCGAGAGCCTAAAAAATTCTGGGACAAAATAGCTTCTGAAAATTTCACTTGGTACCAACAGTGGGATAAAGTAGTCGATTTTAATATGGCTGAAGCCGAAATAAAATGGTTTACCGAAGCTAAGGTCAACATTACAAAAAACTGTATCGATAGGCATCTAGCAAAAAAAGGGGATAAAACCGCTATTATTTTTGAACCAAATGATCCAAAAGAAGACGCTTTGCACATTTCCTACAACGAACTTCATGTCCGCGTGGGTAAAATGGCCAATGTGTTGCGCGAACAAGGCATTGAGAAAGGAGATCGCGTGTGTATTTATTTGCCTATGATTCCTGAATTAGCGGTTGCTACTTTGGCTTGTGCTAGAATTGGAGCCATCCACTCAGTTGTCTTTGCAGGATTTTCAGCATCGGCAGTGGCGACAAGAATAAAAGATAGCGACTGTAAAATAGTCATCACCTCTGATGGTGGTTATCGCGGAAACAAAACCATAGACCTGAAAGAAATAATTGACGAAGCTTTAATTGATTGTGCTTCTGTTGCAAAAGTATTGGTTGTAAAAAGAACAAACACAACTATAAATATGAAAGAAGGTCGTGACCAATGGTTACAACCACTTTTAGACGATGCATTAGAGAATAATGTGGCTGAAATCATGGATGCCGAGGATCCATTATTTATATTATACACTTCTGGCTCAACTGGAAAACCAAAAGGAATGGTGCATACCACAGCGGGATACATGGTGTACACGGCATATACTTTTAAGAATGTTTTTAATTATGAAGAGAATGATATTTACTGGTGTACCGCTGATATTGGTTGGATTACTGGACATTCTTATATCCTTTATGGTCCGTTATTAAATGGAGCTACAACGGTGATTTTTGAAGGTGTACCCTCTTACCCTGATTATAGCCGTTTTTGGGAAATTATCGAAAAACATAACATTACACAGTTCTACACTGCTCCAACTGCTATTAGAGCTTTAGCAAAAGAGAGCTTGGACTATGTACAAAGATTTCCCTTAAAAACATTAAAAGTAATTGGCTCCGTGGGAGAACCAATTAACGAAGAAGCTTGGCACTGGTACAACGATCACGTGGGAGACAAAAGATGTCCTGTTGTAAATACCTGGTGGCAAACAGAAACGGGTGGAATTATGATTTCGCCAATACCTTTTGTAACCCCTACAAAGCCAACCTATGCAACTTTACCTTTACCAGGAATTCAACCTGTTTTAATGGATGAAAAACGCAATGAAATTGAAGAAAATCAAGTAGTAGGTAGTTTGTGTATTAAATATCCTTGGCCAGGAATTGCAAGAACGATATGGGGAGATCACAAACGTTATAAAGAAACCTATTTCTCCGCTTTCCCTGGTAAATATTTTACTGGTGATGGTGCTTTGCGTGACGAAGTAGGCTATTATAGAATTACAGGAAGGGTTGATGATGTGGTTATTGTTTCAGGTCACAACTTAGGAACTGCTCCTATTGAAGATGCCATCAACGAACACCCAGCAGTAGCCGAAAGTGCTATTGTAGGTTTTCCTCATGATATAAAAGGAAATGCTTTATATGGTTTTGTAATTCTTAAAGAATCAGGAGAATCACGAGACAAGGAAAACCTTAAAAAAGAGATTAATCAACAAATTTCGAACCAAATAGGACCTATTGCTAAACTTGATAAAATACAGTTTGTTTCTGGTTTACCTAAAACACGCTCTGGAAAAATCATGCGTAGAATTTTGCGTAAAATAGCCGAAGGTGATTATTCTAATTTTGGAGATACCTCAACGTTATTAAATCCTGAAATTGTTGAAGAAATAAAAGAAGGAAGAATCTAATTTTTTATATCGAGCGCAATCGAGATGCAATAATAATTATCTACTCTGCTCAAACTAACAATTGGATTATTTTATAAATAGTATTGACATTAAAGCTACTTCCTTGACTGAAGTAGCTTTTTTTTATATAAAAAAAGCTGCCTTTTCAGACAGCTTAACCAAAATAAAAAAACAAATTACTAACTTTTTACCAACTTCATTACCTGAAGTTGCTGTTCTTGATTATAGACTTTTACCATGTAAATACCCTTTGGTAAATCATTTACATCGTATTGATGGTCTTTAGAAAAATTATCTTTAAAGGTCTTTATTAATTGTCCAGTAAACGAATATACTTGTACATTTATTGCTTCAATATTGATCATAAAATAATTTGATGTAGGATTAGGAAATATAAAAACCGAATTATCACTTTCAAAGTTTGTAATGGCCAATGCTGCTACTTTATTTCCATAAATCCTGAAATCTCCTGCGGCAATTGACATTGGATCGTTAACATTAGTCACATTGATTGTTGAGTTATCCATTAAATTGTACCAGGTTCCCGTGTATGGAAAACCAGTAGGCACATTTTGAGTAGTTACATCAAAATTAGCCATGATTAACACATCTTTTAATTGCGTAGCTGCCAAAGCTGTATTAGTGATTTTAATATTTTGTAGTAATGTACTAGAAGTACTCATTGTTGCCGTACCCGCAAAAATAGGTTCAGAGACCTTCAAGGCAATTATTTTTGCCCAATCATTGTAAATTTTGCTTCTAGCGTTATTTTCCAACCAGTTATTTACCCATTGCGGTTGTGGCTTTGTATCTAATTTACAATCACCCGCAGTAGCATCTGATGGTGTGTTTAGCGTTCCGTTATTACAACTAAATATTGATGTCTCCCAACCAAGTTCTCCAAAATGCCAAATCATTTTTGGTCCTGGAACCAATAACGAAACCGCTCCTATAGTAGACATTCTTGATAAAGCCACATCTAAATTTTTTACATTATGAGTTGTATTTGTAGCATTACCATACTGTAGGTTTTTATACATCAAGCGTTCTTCATCATGACTTTCGGCATAGCCCACTAACCTGTTTGCTATAAAGCCACGACTAGCACTTGTCATTCCTGAAATAGTAGCAGCATATCCCATAGAAAGCTCATTGTAATTATCAGTCATTTTTCCCCACATCATAATTCCCTTACTGATTCCGTCTGGTTCACCAGAGATTCGGTAATTTGCCCATTGTTGCTCTTCTTGATTGGTTCCTAAATGTTCAAAAATAGTATAATGCGTAGGATCTAAACTCCATGAATAATCTGCATAGGTTTTTAGCACCGCTACTCTATCCGCCTGAAATTGATTTGTACAATAATCCTGACCTCCAGCAACTGCTGCAGGGCAATTTTGGGTAAAACCCTTAGTTAAATCCCAACGGAAACCGTCAATTTTAAACTCTTCGACCCATTGCTTGATGACACGTTTAACATAATTTTGAGTGCGTGGTAATTGGTGATTAAAATCTTCCCCCACATTATAACTGTGTTTTGCTTCGGTATTGAAATATGGATTCTCTACTGTAGGAGATCCCCAACCGTCGCCATCAGGATCGTTCATCCACATTCTAACCATTGGGTTTCTACCAAAAGCGTGGTTTAAAGCAACATCCAGAATTACGGCTATACCGTTTTGATGGCACAAATCAATAAACTCTTTCAGCTTATTTGAAGGTCCATAAAATTTATCTAGAGCCATGTGAAAAGAGGTATTGTAACCCCAACTTTCGTTGCCTTCAAATTCCATTACGGGCAATAACTCAATAGCGTTAATTTTTAGATTTTTAAAATAGTCGATCTTGTCAATAAGGTCTTGAAAATTTCTATGCGAATCAAAATCACGTACAAGCACTTCATAGATTACTAATTTTTCTTTTTCAGGTTTTACAAAATTAGTTGTTGCTGTACTCCATGGGTAAACCGTTTGCCCCGTTTGCAAAACGGTAACTTCACGCTCTTGCCCTGTTGGGTAAACAGGCATATTAGGATATGTAGTACTCGGGATTCCAGCATCATCAAAAGGGGATAAAACCAAAGTAGAGTAAGGATCTGCCGTTTTTACTAGAGCAGGAGAATTTGCAATAGGAGTTGCATCACCCACCCAATATTGATAAGTATTTATTGCTCCCGAAACTAAACCCGTTAGCGTTAACCAGAATTTGCCATTTACAGGATCTTTTTTCATCGAATAAGTAGCTGTAGGCTGCCACATATTGAAGCTTCCGGCAACATAAATAAAATCTTTGAAAGGTGCATCAAGTACTAAAGTAGCTTTTGTTGCATCCGTAGTATTGTAATTAATCCCATCTACTAATCCTACAGGCATCACTTCAGAAATAGTTCCTGGATTGACTATAACATTAAATTTCTTGTTAATTGTTGTTGTCCCTTGTGTAACTACTAATTCGTAATTTTGATTTCCTGATAAATTAGTGTGTGAATAGCTATAACTTGTAGTAGCTGAATTAGCATTAATACTTACTCCGTTTACTTTTAAATTATAAGTCGCATTCCCACCAGAATTGGTAGCTGCAATTGTAAAACTACTTCCCGAAGTGATAATTGTAGTACTATTTTCTGATGGTGAATTTAGTGTAACTTGAAATACACCCACCTCAGCTAATATGTCTTGTGATTTTTTATCACCAGTACCATCTTTGGCTTTGACCAAAAAACCTATTTTACCAATAGCGGTAGTATTGTAAAAGGTTGTAGGAGTGATTGTTTTTGTATACACATCTAAAGCTGCATTATAAACAAACTTACTCGCCTCATTAGATGCAGTCCATGAACCATTTACTGGAGTTCCTTTTTGTGTTGTATCATTTGTATCAAAAGCCCAAGCCCAAAGGTACAATGCATTTCCAGTTACTCCCCAAGCTGCTTCGTTAATACTACTTCCGTTTATAGTAATAGTAATTGAGGCTGTTTCTTCGAAAGTAGCTGGATTAATGTTATAAGTCACCGTTTGTTGTTGAGCAAATACAGCTACATTTAATAAAAAGCATGCGATTAAAAGTAATGTTTGTTTCATAGTTTTGGCTTTAATAAAAAGGGCTATCCAAATTAGATAGCCCTTTCAATATTTAAGTATTTTATTCTTGATTTGGTATCATTAAATAACTACCATCTAAATCATTAAAGTAAATTTTGTATTTAGACTTGGTTACAGGAATATTATCAGCAGTACCTCCGCCTGAAAAAGCTTTAGAACCACCCCAGCTAACATCCCAAGCATCATTAGCTCTAAACTTAGCTTCTCCATCATTTAATGCCGTAACCCCAAGGCTCCAAACATGTGTATTAAAACCTGATTGAGTCATCGCTGTAGAAGCATCCCAACTATTAGCAGTACTACTACCTATAATACCAACTGTAGTAAAACTAGCTGCAGCCGTTGCGTCATAAGCAACTAATGAAGCTTCTAAAGTATTTGTATTCATTGTAAAAGTATAATAACCTGCTGTTGCAATAATAAATGTCCCAGGATCAGATTCTGAAGTAAGTGTTTTAATTCTAATTTTTGTATTATCGCTTCCTTTACCCAATTGTGGTAACCAGCTACCAAGTGTTGAAATAAATTTAAATTCACCTGCATTAAAATAACCGCTAAACTTATAAACGTTAGTATCTGTACCACTTCTAAATAAAGGTTGGTGTACTGTAGTTGCATCATTATCCCATCCTCCCGCTACTGCAGATCCAATTAAATACCAATCAGTAAATGGATAAGCGATCAATCCTGAATATGCATTAATACTAATTGTAATTGATTTTTCAGAAGTCATGGCTACGCCACCTGAAACACTTGACTTTATTTTCACATCAAACAAAGTAGGCACTCCTGGCTCTGCACCTAACTCAATAGCAGCTTGATTTAAATTTTTCACAATAATAGCAACCTGTGTTGTATTACTTGTAGTTGCTAATGTTAAAGCATTTTCAAAATCACCGTCTTTTTTATCTATCAACAATGTGTAGCTAACGACCACATTGTCTGAATATTTTGCAGCAGACCATACAAATCTGTCTACTTCATTCGTTCCATTTTCTTCAGTTAAAACATATTGCTTAGCCGTTTCTGGAGCTAACAATTCAGGTGTTGACACTGACTCAATAACAGGTCTACTTTCTACATCATCTGCATTACATGATACTAAAAGTACACTAAGAAATGCGATCAAAATTTTATAGTTATTTTTCATTTTTATAGTTTTATAAGGTTAATTAGTATCCTGGATTTTGTTTTAATGTTGGGTTTGCTTGAATATTCCTTGCTGGAATAGGCATCAAGTCTCTATATGATGCAGTAGAATTACCATTCATAGAACCACCTTTCCATTGCCAGATTTTAGCACTACCGGTGAATTTACCAAAACGAATTAAATCAGTTCTTCTATGACATTCCCAAAATAACTCTCTTCCTCTTTCGTCTAGAAGAAAATCAAGTGTTAAATCAGCTGTGGTAATTGCTGTTGCATTTGCTCTAGCTCTAATTTTATTTACATAACCTAAAGAAGTGGCAATATTACCTGTAGCAGCTCCTCTTAAAGTAGCTTCAGCATACATTAAATAAGCATCTGTTAATCTAAACATTGGGAAATCAATATCTGGGATATCGTTTCTTTGTGCCGCTGTTCCGTCGGCATTTTTATTAATGTATTTAGTTACTGCATAACCATCTGTAAAAGTTCCTACGTTGTTGATATCTAGTGACTGTCCATCTGTATAAAACGAACCTCTTTTATCAGCGATTCCGTTTGCGTCAGGAAAAAGATTAACAAACTCTCTACGAGTTCTAATCCCTTGCCATCCACCATCCATACCACGGCTAGCAGCATCCATGCTACCACCTATAGAAGCGTGCATGATAAAACTCATTCCACCACCAGTTGCTCTAATCGCATTTCCATCTCCTACAATAGGAAAAATCACTTCGTTTTGAGCACCGTTTCTGTCGTTATCTGCAGAAAATATATTTTTGTAAACAGGAGCAAATGTGTAATTTGAGCTTGTAATAATCTCATTAGTTAATGTAGCTACTTCACTAAACTTATCCTCTCCTATATAAACTTGAGCGTTTAAATATACTTGAGCTAATAAGAATTTTGCCGCAGTTTTATCAATTCTACCATATTCATTAGATCGAGAATCAGCTAGACTACTATCTAAATCTTTCAATTCTGATTCTACAAAGGCAAAAACCTCTGCTCTTGTTTTTTGCTCAGGATAGAAAAAACCAACTGGATCTTTCTCAGTAGTAATAGGTACATTACCAAATAAATCCATCAGGTTATAATAAGAGAAAGCTCTTAAAAAACGTGCCTCAGCTCTAAAAGTGGCTATTTCAGCTTTCAAACCTGCATCGACACCTCTAGCTGTTAACTTCTCATCTGTGGTTTGTCTTAAAAATTCATTAGCAACACTGATATGATAAAAAGCTCTTGAATAAGTTCCTTCAAGAAACTCATTTGCTGGTGACCAGGTTTGTGCATTCAATGTAGGTAAAGTTCCATCAGCCCAAGCTATAATTGCTTCATCAGTAGAAAATTCTTGCGTTACAAAAAGCAAACGCAAATAACTACTAAAGTCCCCTCCTATTCCAGCAATATCAGCTGCTCCATCTCCATCATTACCTCCCACATACAAACCAGCATATAATTTTGCTAGTACTTGTTTGTAGGATGCTGGATCTTGAAAAAAGGTTTCAGATAAAAATTCATCATCATCTCCGGGTGTAACATCCAAGTCACTCGTACACGATGAAAGCGCCATACTCACTCCCATAATAAAAAGAAGGAAATAAGATATATATTTAAATGATATTTTCATTTTGTTTATTTTTAAATTTTTATTTATCAGTATACTATTAGAAATTGGCATTTACTCCAACCAAGAAAGTTCTCGCTCTTGGGTAAACATTATTATCAATTCCGTTGAACTTTTCTGGATCTAAACCGTCATATTTTGTCAAAGTCAAAACATTTTGAACACCAGCAGTAAATCGTAATGAAGCTGCTTTTAATAATGTTTTATCAAAAGTATATCCAAGAGTGACATTATCTAATTTTATAAAAGAAGCATCTTTTACAAAATAATTAGACAAGTATCGCTGTGTACCATTATCTTCAAATTTAAAACCTGTATTGTAGTAATCAGCACTTACGTTAGATAAATCAGTTTGTCTTCTTAAACCTGCATCTGAATATCCTAAATTAGAACTTACATTATCAAAAATATAATTCCCTAAGCTAGCTCTCCAGTTCATTGTAAAATCAAACTTTTTATAGTTTAAAGTTGAAAAGAAACCAAAAGTATAATCGGGTGCCGGTTTATGATATCTGTAACGGTCAGCTGTATCAATTTTTCCATCATTATTTCTATCTACATAAGCTCCTGCAATGGGTCTTTTATCAGCATCATACAATTGTTCATATACAAAAAATGAATTTGGTGTAAACCCTACAGAGTTAATTTGAATTTTATTTCCGTTACCTCCAGAGATATTATCTCCAGCTAAATAACCTTGAAATCCTGGAACTGTAATCCCTAACTCTGATATTTTTTGATCAATATAAGTAGTATTGAAAGCAACATTCCATCTTAAATTGTCATTCTTAATAATATCCGACTCAATACTAAACTCTACTCCTTTAGTTCGTACACTTCCTATATTGAAAAAACCTTGATTTCTAATGTTTGCACCATCAGGAATTGCTATATCAGCTAGTAAATCAGTTGATTTTTTATCAAAATAATTAACAGATCCCGTTATTCTATCATTAAAGAATCCATAGTCTAAACCTACGTTCATCTCTGCTAATTCTTCCCATTTAATATTTTCATTGTATCCTTCTGGTCTTGCAGTAGCATATATTGTATTCCCAAAAACATATTGTGAATTAATAGTTCCTAAAGTTACTCTACGTAAATAATCGTACTGCGCTGAAATATCTTGCTGACCCGTTGTACCGTAACCAACTCTTAATTTTAAGGTAGAAAGCGTTTCATTGCCTTTCAAGAATGCTTCATCAGACAAATTCCATGCAAAAGCAGCTCCTGCAAAATTACCCCACCTGTTTTCTTCTGAAAAACGTGAAGTACCATCTCTTCTATAGTTTAAAGTCAATAAGTAACGACTATCAAAACCTAAATTTAAACGTCCAAAATAAGATTGCAAGTTGATATCTGGATCTGTAATTACATCTTCATTAGGATTAGGTTGTCTAGTTTCTCCAGATTGGTATTTTTCTTTTTGAAACAATTGATAATTGTAACCTGCTGTAGCATCAATTTTAAATTTACCTAAATCTTTAGTATAATTAAAATACGCATTTAAGTTTTTATTTTGAAGCGCATCAGTATAAGTAGAATAGTTTCCTAAATTAACGTATCCTGGATCACTAAACGCTTTTGGCTGATATCCTAGAACACTTTCAGTACTTACATTAGTAAAACCACTACTATCAAATCTATCAATACCAGCTTCAACAACCACTCTTAAATCTTCAAAGAAATGCAATTTATAATCTAACCTAACATTTCCCCATTTTCTTGTAGAAGTGGATCTACGTTCATCTTGATTTAATCTTGCTACTGGATTTCTTGCAGGTAATAACGGTAAATTTCCGTTAGACTCTAACCATTCAAAGTAACCTCCGTAACGAGAACCCGCTTGATAAACTGGTTGTGTTGGATCATAACCTATTGCACTTCCAATAACACCACCTTCATCTTGAAATCTATTTTTACCAAAAGACAAGTTTCCGCTAATATCAATTTTTAAATGATTATCAAACAAAACTGGATTTAATGATAATGACGTTGTTGTTCTTTCAAAAGAAGTGTTTTTAAGAATACCTGGGTTATCAACATTACCAACTGATAATCTTATTGGCAACTTTTGGAACAAAGCACCACTTACTGATATATTATTATTAACGGTTAGTGCAGTATGAAAAATTTCATCTTGCCAATCTGTGTTATCTGTACCCAATAAAGCTTTTTGAGCATCTGTTCCTTTTTCGTTTACTAAAGCTCTATACTGATCTGCGCTTAAAACATCAACTGTATTAGCTACAGTATTAATACCTACCTGAGAACTAAAGTTTACTTTTATGCGTCCTTTACTTCCTTTTTTAGTTGTTATAACGATTACTCCATTTGCCGCTCTAGATCCATAAATAGCTGCTGCAGAGGCATCTTTTAAAACAGTAAACGACTCTATATCATTAGGGTCAATTGTAGATAGTATACTCGTTGAACCTGAAGGTACCGTATTACTTAATGGCAAACCATCTAATACAATTAATGGCTCATTAGAAGCGCTCAAAGAAGATCCTCCACGAATACGAATATCTGCCTTTGCTCCTGGAGATCCTCCACCAGTTACATTTACTCCTGAGATACGACCACTGATTAAACTTTCTGGAGTTACGTTTTGTCCTTTGTTAAAATCCTTTGCTGCTATTTGAGAGACAGATCCTGTAGCATCTTTTTTCTTAACTGTACCATATCCTACTTGAACAATCACTTCTTGAAGCATGTTTTGATCTTCTTCTAAAGCAACTGTTAATGATTTTTGACCAGTATAAGAAATTATTGAATTTTTGTATCCAATGAAAGAAAAAACAACTTTATCGCCGTTCTTAACTTTTAACAATTGAAATTTACCATCAAAATCTGTTGAAACGCCATTTATTGCGCCTTGAATATTTACATTTACTCCTGGAATAGGTTGTCCTGATGCTTTATCAACAACAACACCATTAAAAGTAGTCTGAGCTAGAATACTAAAAGGCAGTAGTAATAATAAAAATAACAACTTTTTATAAATTGTTTTCATACTTTTTGTTTAAATTAATTAGTTTTAATTGAATTTTACTCTTACTTCGAATGTTAAATTTATGTAAATTTTAAGATGCTCGACAATCACAATTTTAGAAAAGGTTACGAAAACGTAATAGTGTTGAAAACTTTCTGATTAATCTAATTTATTAATGGGAAAATTGCCATTAATAAAAACAAATCCTACCTTTATTACGAATTAATTTTTTATCAGATTTATAATTATGAAAAGAAAAGTTACACTTAAGCAAATTGCAAAAGAACTAGACGTCTCTATTTCTACCGTTTCAAAATCACTTAGAAACAGTTTAGAAATAGGAGAGGAAACCAGATTGAAAGTACAAGCATTTGCAAAATTTTATAATTATAAACCTAATAACATTGCACTTAGCTTAAAAAATCGCAAAACTAAAACAATCGGAATCATTATTCCTGAGATTGTACACTACTTCTTTTCTACTGTGATTAATGGTATTGAGCAGGTCGCAAACGAAAATGGGTATAGTGTAATCATATGCCTCTCTGACGATTCATTCGATAAAGAAGTTCGAAATATGGAAATGCTTGCTAATGGTAGTATTGATGGTTTCATAATGTCGTTGTCTAAAGAGACGCAACTTAAAGGAGACTTTCACCACATTACCGAAGTTATCAACCAAGGCATGCCAGTAGTTATGTTCGACCGCGTTACAAGCGAAATATTATGTGATAAAGTAATCATCGATGATAAATCAGCAGCTTATGAAGCAGTACAAACCTTAATCGACAAAGGGCGCAAGAAAATTGCTTTAGTAACCACTGTAGACTATGTAAGCGTAGGTAAATTAAGAACAGACGGCTATACTAAAGCATTGCTTGATAACGGCTTGCCTTTCAACGAAAACCTCATCATCAAAATCGAAGATGTAGATACTTGCGAGGTTATCATTGGTAAACTACTAGAAGACAAAGCCATCGATGCGGTTTTTGCTGTAAACGAACTCTTTGCCGTAACCAGTATTAAAGCTGCAAATAAAATGGGATTAAATGTCCCCGAAGATCTAGCGGTAATTGCTTTCACCGATGGTATTATTTCTAAATATTCTACTCCTACAATTACCACCGTAAGTCAAAGCGGAAAGAAAATGGGAAACAAAGCTGCTAAAATGCTTATTGATCGTTTAGAAACTGAAGAGGAAAGCGAAGAGGAAGAGGAGGTTGAAAACTATAAAACTGAAGTAATTGAAACCCATTTGGTCGAAAGAGAGTCAACAAATTAAAACTATTCTGCTATACTATTCATTACTACAACCTTGTAGTTGTTAATCTTTGGATTTTTTTAGATCCAAAAAACAAATGTTTGAAATTAATTTCTACATTTACCCCAATCAAAGCTTTTACTTTTACTTCGAAAAATAAGTTAAGTTTTGATAAGCATCGCGCTTATCGTATTAATTTTTAAATTACGATAATGGAAAAGCGTAAATTAAGTTTTTGGGAAATCTGGAACATGAGTTTCGGATTCTTGGGAATACAAATGGGATTTGCTCTTCAAAATGCAAATGCGAGTAGAATTCTTCAAATTTTTGGTGCCGATGTTCACGAGCTATCATGGTTCTGGATTATTGCTCCTTTAATGGGACTTATCGTTCAACCCATAATTGGTCATTATAGTGACAAGACTTGGGGAAAATTTGGACGTAGAAAACCTTTCTTTTTAATTGGTGCAGTATTGGCCTCAGTAGGTTTGATATTAATGCCACAAGCCGAAATTTTCATCGCATTACTTCCTGCCTTATGGGTTGGAGCTGGAATGTTAATGATTATGGATGCCTCTTTCAATATTGCTATGGAACCTTTCAGAGCTTTAGTGGGAGACAATTTAAGAACAGATCAAAGAACATTAGGATTTAGCGTTCAAACGGCCTTAATTGGTTTTGGAGCCGTAATAGGTTCTTGGCTTCCTTATGTTTTGACTAATTGGTTTGGTGTTTCTAATCGAAATGAAGATGGCGGCGTTCCTATGCATTTGATTCTTTCATTTGTCATTGGTGCAGTAATCTTAATTGGTTCTATCCTAGTAACCATTTTTACCACAAAAGAATATTCTCCTGAAGAATTAGCCCAGTTTGAAGATGAACAAGCACATCAAGAAACAGCAGCTGTAGAAAAAGAATCGAGTCTTCTCGATATTTTTGAAGACTTTAGAAAAATGCCTACTACCATGCGACAATTGAGTTGGGTGCAGTTTTTCTCTTGGTTTGGACTTTTTGGAATGTGGGTTTTTACAACTCCTGCTATTGCGCACCACATTTATGGTCTGCCTATTAACGATAGTAAAAGTGAAGCGTATCAAACAGCCGGTGACTGGGTTGGTGTCCTTTTTGGGATCTACAATTTGGTTTCTGCATTTTACGCTTTTGCACTTCCTTACATCGCTAAGAAAATAGGTAGAAAACTAACGCATTCTATTTCCTTAACCATTGGTGGTCTTGGTTTAATCTCTATGTATTTTATGCCTAACGAAGATTGGTTAATCCTTTCTATGGTAGGAGTAGGAATTGCATGGGCTAGTATTTTATCAATGCCATATGCCATTCTCGCAGGTTCTATTTCGCCTTTAAAAATGGGAGTTTACATGGGGATTTTCAATTTCTTTATCGTGATTCCGCAAATTATCAACGCTTTAATTGGTGGTCCACTGGTTAAATACTTCTATCATGACGACGCTATTTTTGCACTGGTAACTAGTGGAGTGAGTTTTCTCATCGCCGCAGTGCTGGTAGTAAAAGTAAAAGATGTCGATGATGTTGTAAAAAAATAATCACTCCAGACCTTTCCTGATTTAATCCTTAAGCAAAACTGCTTAAACCACTTATTTTCCACAAAAAATTATTCTCGACATGCGTACAAAAGCATTTATATTCGACCTCGACGGAGTAATCGTCGATACGGCAAAATACCATTATTTAGCTTGGCAAAAAATTGCTCAAGAACTAAACATAGACTTCACATTAGAGCATAACGAACTCCTTAAAGGCGTAAGCCGTGTTCGCTCTCTTGATATTATCCTCGAACTAGGAAACGTTCAGGCTTCACAAGAAGACAAGAACAAATGGCTGGTTCAAAAAAACGACGAATATTTAAGCTATTTAGTCGATATGGATCAAAGCGAAATCCTTCCTGGTGTGATTCCAGTCTTAGAATTTTTAAAGCAAAACAACCAACCTATCGCTTTAGGTTCGGCGAGTAAAAACGCAAGACCCATTCTAGAAAAAACGGGCATCATCCATTTTTTTGATGCAATTGTTGACGGCAATGATGTCTCTAACGCCAAGCCAGATCCTGAGGTTTTCTTAATCGCAGCAAAACACTTGAACAGCAATCCAGCGGATGCAATTGTATTTGAAGATTCGGTTGCGGGTGTTCAAGCAGCTAACATTGCCAAGATGATCAGCATAGGAATAGGAGAAGAAAAAACACTACAAGAAGCACAGTATATTTTTGAGGATTTTACTCAAATAACGACCCACTTCATTCAAGAATTAATCAACAAATAAGACGCAAGTATTTCCTTGGCTGTATCTCGTGACAGCAATAAAACTTGAACTACAAAACTATCAAACAAAATGAATCAAGATTATATAAAACCCGATAATTGGTCTATCATCGAAGAAGGATTTGACGCAGAAAGCGTAAAATCATCTGAAAGCCTTTTCAGTATAGGAAATGGCGCGATGGGACAACGTGCTAATTTTGAAGAAACCTACACTGGAGCTACTTTTCAAGGTAGTTATATTGCCGGAATTTACTATCCAGACAAAACTAAAGTGGGCTGGTGGAAAAACGGTTACCCAGAATATTTTGCTAAAGTATTGAATGCGCCTAATTGGATTGGAATTGATATCGAAATCAACGACGAAATTTTCGATCTTAATAAATGCAGCGAAATAAAAAAATTCCGTCGTGAGTTGAACATGAAAGAAGGTTGGTACAGCCGCTCATTTGAAGCCACTTTAAAAAACGGAACGGAGATTGCCGTAAACGTAACGCGTTTCTTGGCTTTAGACTTAGATGAGGTAGGGATTATTAACTACGAAATCACGCCATTAAACAAAGATGCAAAAATAGTTTACAAACCTTATATTGACGCTGGTGTTACTAATGAAGATGCTAACTGGGATGAGAAATTCTGGGAACCTCTTGATGTAAAACACACCGGTAACGAGGCCTTTGTAACTGCACAAACATTCAAAACGCATTTTAAAGTGACCACTTTTATGCAGAATAGTGTTTTTGAAAATGGTAAAAATCTAAACCTCTCTCCTACCAACTTCAATACTACTGCAGACAAAATTCAAAGTCTGTATGCGGTGATTGTGGCAAAAGGAAAAACATCTTCTATTCAAAAAATTGGTGGTTACACCGTTTCTTTAAACCATAGCAACACGCAAACGGCTGCCGAAAAAGCAATTCAAGCGGCTTTAGCCAAAGGATACAATCAATTGTTGCAAGATCAGCTTGCTGCTTGGGCAAAGATTTGGGAAATGTCAGACATTACAATTGATGGAGATGTGAAGGCACAGCAAGGAATTCGCTTTAATATATTTCAGTTAAACCAAACCTATTTAGGTAAAGACAGCCGATTAAACATTGGACCAAAAGGATTTACCGGTGAGAAATATGGTGGTTCCACTTATTGGGACACAGAGGCCTATTGCATACCGTTTTACATGGCGACAAAAGACCAGCAGGTTGCTCGTAATTTATTGACTTACCGCTACAATCAATTAGACAAAGCCATCGAAAATGCCGAGAAAAACTTAGGTTTTAAAAACGGTGCTGCCCTCTACCCTATGGTGACAATGAACGGGGAAGAATGCCACAACGAATGGGAAATCACGCACGAAGAAATTCATAGAAATGGTGCCATCGCTTTTGCGATTTTCAACTACCACCGTTTTACCGGCGATTACTCTTATATTCCCGAAAAAGGATTAGAAGTGTTGATTGCTATCGCTCGTTTCTGGCATCAGCGCGCTTCTTTTTCGAAGGATAAAAACCAATACGTAATTCTAGGTGTGACTGGTCCTAATGAGTACGAGAACAATATCAACAATAATTTCTACACTAATTATATTGCAAAATGGTGTATTGATTATGCATTCGAACAAATTCAAAAAGTAGCTTCAGAATATGCTGAAGATCACAGTAGAATCATCGAAAAAGTAAACCTAAGTGCTAGCGAAATCCAAGAGTGGAAAAAAGTAGCGGATAACATGTATTTCCCTAAATCAGAAGCGTTGGGAATCTACTTGCAGCAAGACGGTTTCTTAGACAAAGATTTGGTTCCAGTTAAGGATTTAGATAAATTACAACGTCCTATAAATCAAAAATGGTCGTGGGATCGCGTGTTGCGTTCGCCTTACATAAAACAGGCTGATGTATTGCAGTGTTTCTACTTTTTTGAAGATCACTTTTCGAAAGAAGACCTACATAAAAACTTTGATTTTTATGAGTCATTCACGGTACATGAGAGTTCGCTTTCGCCCTGCGTACACTCTATTCAAGCTGCCTTGTTAGACAAAATGGATATGGCGTATACGTTTTATTTACGAACATCTCGTTTGGATCTAGACGACTACAACAAAGAGGTTGAAGAAGGCTGCCACATCACGTCAATGGCGGGAACTTGGATGAGTATTGTAGAAGGTTTTGGAGGAATGCGCGTTAAAAACGACAGCTTGCATTTCTCTCCTAAAATCCCTAAAGAATGGGATGGTTATTCGTTCAAAATTAATTTTAGAAACCAAATTTTGAAAGTAATTGTAAACCATAACGAAACCCAAATCACCCTTGAGGGTTCACAAGATCTTACCGTTTATATCAATGACAAACCGCTGCTAGTTCGTGCAAACGAATATGCTACAGCATAAAATTTCCAATAAATGAATGATATCGAGGCATTACCCAAATGATTTTTTCAAAGTACGTAATGCCTCCCTATTATTTTAAAAAACCGCTTACTTAGACTATTTTAAGTAGCAAGAACACTATTTTTTTGCTTGTAATTATTAGAAGCTATTTCCTGCTATCCCCTTTATCTCTTCACTACGTTACGAGGATATCGGTCCTATCAGGGCTAAAAAAAAGTACCATGAACAAATTCCTTCTCAGCATCATACTACTGGTTTTTACAATCACATTTTCATTTGCGCAAAATGCAAACCGAAAATTTAAAAGCAGCAGTTACAACCACAACACATTAGAAATAACAACTTCTGATGGTAACTATAGTATCACTGCATATACTGACAAAATTGTAGCGACTACTTTTATTCCAACATTCGAAAAAAATAAGCCAAACGCAACATCGCACGCGGTTGTTCTTGAACCTGAAAACAACATTGCTAAAATAAAAGAAACAAATACACAAATCGTT
The DNA here is from genome assembly GCF_054165825.1 of Flavobacterium sp. PL002. Taxonomy (NCBI): domain Bacteria; kingdom Pseudomonadati; phylum Bacteroidota; class Flavobacteriia; order Flavobacteriales; family Flavobacteriaceae; genus Flavobacterium; species Flavobacterium sp. PL002. The sequence goes on from NZ_CM135110.1 coordinate 1,178,239, forward strand.
TTGTCTACTCAAGGAATTGCGGTTACGGTAACCAAATCACCTTTTCAGATTAGTTATTTCTATAAATCGAAAGCACTACTCTCTGAGAAGAACGGCTACATAAAAAAAGACAGCACAGAAGTACTCGATTTTAATTTAGATAAATCAGAAGCATTGTATGGAGCAGGCGAACGCGTTTTAGGCATGAACCGCCGTGGCAACCGTTTGCAATTATACAACCGAGCTCATTACGGTTATGAGACGCATTCAGAATTAATGAATTTCACCATGCCACTGGTAATGTCGTCAAAGATTTATGCCGTTCATTTTGACAATGCCGCCATTGGATACTTAGATTTAGACAGTAAAAAAAACAACACCCTAGCATACGAAACAATCTCTGGCCGAAAAACCTATCAAGTAATCGCCGCTGATTCTTGGACCGATTTAATTACTAGTTACACCACCTTAACAGGAAAACAACCGCTGCCTCCTCGTTGGGCATTTGGGAATTTTGCTAGTCGTTTTGGCTACCACACCCAAGCTGAAACCGAAGCGACCATTCAAAAATATAGAGACGAAAAAATTCCTGTAGATGCTGTAATTCTGGACTTATATTGGTTTGGAAAAACCGTTCAAGGAACAATGGGGAATTTAGATTGGGACAAAGAAAGTTTTCCCGAGCCTACAAACATGATTGCCAATCTTGAGAAAGCAGGCGTCAAAACTATTCTGATCACTGAACCTTTTATATTGACTACGTCAAGCAAATGGCAAGAAGCAGTCGATAAAAAAATCTTAGCCACAGATAGCAATGGCAAACCCTTTACTTATGATTTCTATTTCGGAAACACAGGAATCATCGACATTTTTAAACCTGAAGGCAAGCAATGGTTTTGGACTATTTATAAAAATTTAATCAATCAAGGCGTTGCTGGATTGTGGGGTGATCTTGGCGAACCTGAAGTATTTCCGTCTGCTGCGATAACGGTAGCTGGAAAAGCCGATGAGGTTCATAATATTTATGGGCATAATTGGGCAAAACTTGTTCAGGACGGTTATAAAAAAGATTTCGCACAACAAAGACCTTTTATATTAATGCGCGCAGGATATTCTGGATCACAACGATACGGCATGATTCCGTGGTCAGGAGATGTTAGCAGGTCTTGGGGCGGATTGCAAGCACAAACAGAAATCGCACTTCAAATGGGAATGCAAGGTATGGGATACATGCATTCTGACTTGGGCGGTTTTGCTGGAGCTACAGACGATAGTGAATTGTACACCCGATGGTTGCAATATGGCGTTTTCCAACCTATTTTTCGCCCACATGCGCAGGAAGACGTTCCTTCTGAACCTATTTTTAAAGACGAAATTACAAAAAGCAGAACGCGTAAAGCCATTGAATTACGCTACCAAATGATTCCGTATAATTACACTCTAGCTTTCGAAAACAATCAAAAAGGAACGCCATTGATGCGCCCATTACTTTTTGAAGAACCTACAGATACAGTTATCCAAAAAGTAAACGAAACCTATTTATGGGGAAATGACTTTCTGGTTACTCCTATTACGAATGCAGCTATAGCTAACAAAACGATTTATTTCCCTAAAAGCAGTAATTGGTTTGACTTTTATTCTGACAAGAAATATGCGGCAGCGACAACTAAAAATATCACTGTTGTTCCTGAACACATTCCGGTATTTGTGCGAGGCGGCGCTTTTATCCCTCTGGCTGATTTGGTACAAACTACGCGTGATTATACTACTTCAAAAATAAATCTACATTACTATAAAGACAGCGATGTAAAAGCAAGTTCTGGCGAAATGTACCATGATGATGGTAAAACCCCGGAAGCTTTCGAAAAAGAAAACTATGAGATTTTACATTTTAATGCAAAAAATAAAAGCAATATCTTGAGCTTTGAATTAACAACAACAATTGGCGCTAATTACACTGCTATAGATCGCCAAATCCAGTTGATTATTCACAACAGTGATGCTGAACCTAAAAAAATCACTAGCAATAGAAAAGCAGTAGATTTTAATTGGAACAAAAAAGAAAAGACACTTACTATTCCCGTGCAATGGACCAAGGGAACATCAGAAAAAATAAAAATTAAATTCTAATAAAATGAAAATATACCCTCTATTTTTTTTACTAGCGACTGTCGTTTTAACCGTAAGTTGCACCGCTACTAAAAAAGTTTCCAATATAAAAGCAGCAAAAACTCCCTTTGTATGGGAAGCCGCTAGCGTTTATTTTTTAATGACAGACCGATTTAATAACGGTGACAAAGCAAACGACCAGAATTACAATCGCACGAAAACTAGCGGGAAATTACGCGGTTTTCAAGGAGGAGACATCAAAGGGATTTCGCAAAAAATCGATGAAGGTTATTTTGACAAACTCGGAATCAATGCGATTTGGTTTACACCAATAGTCGAACAAATTCATGATGGCGTTGATGAAGGAACGGGATACAGCTACGGGTTTCATGGGTATTGGACGAGAGACTGGACCGCTTTGGACCCTAATTTCGGAACCAAAGAAGATCTTGCAGCCCTTGTTGAGAAAGCACATACTCACGGCATCAGAATTATTCTTGACGGCGTAATCAATCACACAGGACCGGTAACTCCTGAAGATTCGGTGTGGCCAAATGATTGGGTACGCACAGACCCGCAATGTGACTACAAAACATTTGAAACTACAACCGCATGCACCCTAGTTAAGAACTTACCCGATATTAAAACTGAGAGCGATCAAGAGGTTGCACTCCCTCCTTTTTTAATCGAAAAATGGAAAGCAGAAGGCCGTTACGAAAAAGAAGTCGCTTCGCTAGATGCCTTTTTTAAAAGAACAGCATACCCGAGAACACCCAAGAATTACATTATAAAATGGCTTACAGATTACATCGCTGATTACGGAATTGACGGTTACAGAGCAGATACCGTAAAGCATACAAACGTGAGTGTCTGGAGTGATTTTAAGACGCAATGTGAGTTTGCTTTTGCAACTTGGAAAAAAAACAATCCAACAAAAGTTTTAGACAACAATCCTTTCTACAGTATTGCTGAGGTCTACAATTACAACATTAGCGCCGGGAAATATTTTGATTTTGGTGACAAAAAAGTAAACTATTATGACAATGGTTTTAACAACATGATCAATTTCGAATTCAAATCAGATGCTTTAAAAGACTATGAGTTCATTTTCTCTAAATATGCTACTATTTTGAATGGTGAACTAAAAGGATCGAGCGTATTGAACTACTTATCGTCTCATGACGATGGAAGTCCGTTTGACGCAGCACGAACAAAGAACAAAGAAACGGCCACCAAATTATTACTTTCTCCAGGATTAGCACAAGTTTTTTATGGAGATGAATCGGCTCGTTCTCTTATTGTAGCAGGCACTGAAGGCGATGCAACATTGCGTTCCTTCATGAACTGGGAAGACATCAAATCAAATCCTGCAACTCAAGCAGCACTTTTACATTGGCAAAAACTAGGACAGTTTAGAAAAAACCACCCATCGATTGGCGCTGGCGTACACCAACAAATTAGCGCTCAGCCGTATGTATTCTCGAGAACATTTACTAAAGGCGATTATAGTGATCAGGTAGTCGTAGGACTAGATTTATCGATTGGTAAAAAAGAACTATCTGTTGGTACAATTTTCGATAACGGAACAACGTTAAGAGATGCGTACTCCGGTAAAACGGCCACTGTAACAAACGGAACCGTTGCTATTGATAGCCCGTTTGACATTGTACTATTAGAAAAATAAGTTTAAATATTGCTTTAAAATTCTTTTATTGCTACCAATCTGTGACAAAAAAATTACCCGAAGAATACCACAAATACTTCAAGTCAAAAAAGCACAAATCGAATCTGGTTTGTGCTTTTTTATTTTTCTAAAAACCGTTTTCAAAAATAAAAATTATATTTTCTTTAACATTTGTAACTTTTGTAAAAAATATCGTCTAATTTGGACACCCAAACCATTATTATGAACTTTTTAGAAAACTACGAACCCTTGCTAAAAGCTTTCTGGTACATTGCGCTACCCGTAAGTTTGTTTTTCAGTCTGCAAACCATCATGACATTTGTTGGTTTAAGCGATGGAGAAACCGACATGGATTCAGACACCGGCGATGTAGAGATGCCATTTGAGATTTTCACCTTACGCAACTTGATCAACTTTTTATTGGGTTTCAGTTGGACAGGAATTTCCTTTTACAACACCATAGAAAACAAAACAATATTGATTGTTGTTGCGCTTATTGTTGGGTTGTTATTTGTTGCTATCTTCTTTATGCTAATCAAACAAATTTTAAAACTATCAGAGAACAATAGTTTTAAAATTGAAAGTACCTTAAACCAAACTGCGCAAGTCTACCTGACCATTCCTGCAGAAAAATCAGGACGAGGCAAAATATTGATCAGTATAAAGGGAGCATACCATGAGCTGGATGCCATGACTGTCTCTTCCGAAAAAATCCTTTCAAATACTTCCGTGAAAGTCGTTGCTATAGAAAACAACGTATTAATTGTAGAAAAAAACTAAATTTAAAATAACCCATGACTGAAATTATTATTATCGTTGTTGCCGTACTTGTTGTTTTTGTAACCTTCCTTACGCTTATTTCTCGTTACAAAAGATGTCCTTCAGATAAGATCCTTGTTATTTATGGTCGCACAGGCGGCACCTCTGCAAAGTGTGTGCATGGTGGTGGTGCATTTATCTGGCCAGTTGTTCAAGATTACCAATACTTAGACTTAAAACCACTATCTATTGATGCTAATTTAACGAATGCACTATCGCGTCAAAATATTCGTGTCGATGTTCCTTGCCGATTTACCATTGCCATTTCAACAGAAAGTGAAAGCATGAACACCGCTGCCGAACGTTTATTAGGCCTACAACCTGAGCAAATTCAAGAATTAGCTAAAGACATATTATTTGGTCAATTGCGTCTGGTAATTGCTACAATGACTATTGAAGAAATCAATTCAGACAGAGATAAATTCTTAGAAAACATTTCTAAAAACGTTGATTCTGAACTTAAGAAAATTGGTTTAAAATTAATCAACGTTAACGTTACTGACATCAAAGATGAGTCGGGATATATCGAAGCTTTAGGAAAAGAAGCTGCTGCAAAAGCCATCAATGAAGCCAAAATTTCTGTTGCAGAACAAGAGAAAATTGGAGAAACAGGAAAGGCATTGGCTGACCGTGAGAAAGACGTTCAAATTGCAGAAACACATAGAGATCGTGACGTAAAAATTGCGATTACAAATAAAGATAGAGAAGTAAGTATTGCCGCTGCATTTAAAGATGAAAGCATTGGTAAGGCTGAAGCACAGAGAGACACCCGTGTAAAAACATCTGAAGCAAATGCAATTGCGATTAAAGGAGAGAATGAAGCTCGCATTGCCATTGCACAGTCTGAGGCAACACGTCGTGAGCGTGAAGCAGAAGCATTGAGAACAGCATTAGCCTCTGAAAAAGTACAAAGTGCAAAAGCATTAGAAGAGTCTTATGTTGCAGAGCAAAAAGCAGAGGAAGCCCGTGCCGAAAGAGAACGTTCTACTCAAAACGCTAATATTGTAATTCCGGCGCAAATTGCCAAACAAAAAGCAATTATTGACGCTCAAGCAGAAGCCGAAAAAACAAGAGAGTTAGCAAAAGGAGAAGCTGATGCTATCTTTGCAAAAATGGAAGCGGAAGCAAAAGGTTTGTACGAAATCCTAACAAAACAAGCAGAAGGATACCGCGAAGTCGTAAGCGCTGCTGGAGGTGACCCTACAAAAGCATTCCAATTATTGTTAATTGAAAAATTACCTGAATTAGTAAAAACTCAAGTGGAAGCGGTTAAAAACATCAAAATTGACAAAATCACCGTTTGGGATTCTGGAAATAATGGTGACAACGGAGCAGGTTCAACTGCCAACTTTGTATCAGGAATGATGAAAACGGTCCCACCATTGAACGACCTATTTAACATGGCTGGATTAAACCTACCTACTTATCTAAAAGGAAATGACACTGCTGAAGAGGCAAAACCTACAACCTCAAATGAGAACAGTACACCGACAGAAAAATAAGACAATATAGAAAGTCCTAATTCAAATTGTTTGTAAATTTGGACCTCTATTTTTCGAAATAAAAAAGCACAAATCGAATCTGGTTTGTGCTTTTTTATTTTAGTTACCTTTGCCAAAAATTAGTAGCATGTTAAAGATCGGCCATCGCGGTGCTAGAGGTAATGAACCTGAGAATACTTTGATTGGTTTTCAAAAAGCGTTAGCGCTTAATGTGGATCAAATCGAACTTGATATTCACAGCAGTGTTGATGGAGAAATCATGGTAATTCATGATGAAACAATCGATAGAACGACCAATGGCAACGGTTATGTAAATAGTTTTACGCGTTTAGAATTACAGCAATTCCAAATTGAAGGACAGCAGTATATTCCAACATTAATTGAAGTTTTAAATCTTATTGATCGAAAATGCTCCATTAATATCGAAATAAAAAGCAATGGATTAGCTGACAAATTAGTTGGCATAATTGAGCAATATGTAACTGAAAAACGGTGGGAATACAGCGATTTTATTGTCTCTAGTTTTGAGTGGGATAATTTGGAAAAAGTTCGCTTGCTGAATCCTAGTATTCCCATTGCCGTATTGACGGAGACGAGTATTGAGGACGCTTTGGCTTTCGCCAAAAAAATAAAAGCACAGGCAATAAATCCCGATTTTCAGATGCTCTCGACAGAAAATGTAAGTCAGATGCAACAGACTGGGTTTCAAGTTTTCCCTTGGACGGTGAACGAAATCGAAGACATAAAAAGAATACAATCATACAAAGTAGACGGAATCATCTCTGATTTTCCCGATCGATTATAAATTTTGCTTCAAGCAAAAACAACAAAAACATGAATCAAGATTTTGATATAATAATAGTAGGTGGTGGTGCAGCAGGTTTTTTTACAGCCATTAATATCGTTGAGAAAAACCCAAAGTTAAAAGTAGCCATATTAGAACGTGGTGCCGAAGTTTTGCAAAAAGTCCGCATCTCTGGTGGTGGGCGTTGCAATGTTACCCACGCCTGTTTTGAACCTAATGAATTAGTAAAATTCTACCCTCGTGGAGAGAAAGAATTGCGAGGACCTTTTCATCAGTTTTGCTCAGGTGATACTATCGAATGGTTTGAAAAACACGGTGTCGAATTAAAAATCGAGGATGACGGCAGAATGTTTCCGGTATCTAATTCGTCACAAACAATTATCGACTGTTTTCTTGAAGCCACTACTAAATTAGGCATCAAAGTATTGACAGGACAAAGTGTACAGTCTATTTTCAGGCCCGAAATCGCAGGAGAAAGCGTTTGGAAAATCGAAACACAATCGGAAAATTATATTACCGAAAAATTAGTTTTAGCCACAGGAAGCAATCCTAAAGTTTGGGATATGTTACAAACCTATGGTCACGCGGTTGTGAATCCCGTACCTTCCTTGTTTACATTCAATATCAAAGATCCTAGAATTAAAGAATTACCCGGAGTAGCAGCCTTAGCAACGGTTAAGGTCAAAGACAGCAAATTAGAATCAACCGGTCCTTTATTAATTACCCACTGGGGAATGAGCGGTCCAGCAGTTTTAAAATTATCCGCTTGGGGAGCCCGAATCTTACATGACAAAAACTATCAGTTTACTATTTATGTGAATTGGCTGAATGATGTAGATGCAAATGATGCCGAGATAAAGTTAAAAGAACTCAAACAAGAACATGCTAAAAAAGCGGTATCTAAGAAATCACCGTTTGACTTCCCAAACCGTTTGTGGGAGAGTTTAGTACTTGCTTCAGGAATCGAAATCGAAACAAAATGGGCCGATCTATCCAAAGCGCAGTTGCAAAACCTAGCAAACCAATTAACAAACGGAAGTTTTCAAGTCAATGGAAAGAGCACTTTTAAAGAAGAGTTCGTAACCGCTGGCGGAATCGATTTAAAAGAAATCAATTTTAAAACTATGGAAAGTAAGTTGCACAACAACCTATATTTTGCTGGAGAAATTGTGAATATCGATGCCATAACCGGAGGATTTAATTTCCAGAATGCGTGGACAAGTGGGTTTATAGTAGCCAATGCTATTTAACGTCTTAAAATTAATTAACAAGAATTTACACAAACGATAGGTTTTTATTAAGAACAATCTAATACTTTTACAGCTAAGCTATTAGACACACTTATATGAGAACAAAACTACTTTCTATTGTTGTTATTTTGCATACTATAAATAGTTTTTCTCAACAAGTAAAAGGCACAGTCCGCTACAACAAATATGCGATTCCGGATGTGGAAGTCATTAATTCCAATACAAAGCAGCTCACTGTAACAGATGCTAGAGGAGAATTTACCATCAAGGCAAAAACCAATGACAATTTAATTTTTGTATCCAAACAATACCAACTAAAGAAACTGGTTATCAATCCTGCGCTGTATACTAATGGCGTGTTAGAAGTGGATTTAATTCTGAATGCCGAAGAGTTAAATGAAGTTGTTGTAACTAACATGCCTTCAATAAAACTAAGCAAAGATGACAGCTGGGAGCAAACTAAATTAGATCAATACACCTTAGAAAAAAGAACTGCTGCTCCAAAAGTACAAGGCGTTTACACAGGCGAACTAGTTAACGCTGCTGACTTCATGCGAATAGGCGGAATGCTTTTAAGCCTATTCCTTAAAGATAAAGAACCCGCTAAAAAAGAAGCACCCGAAATAGCATTCAAAGATTTTGCCCTATCAAAATGTGACACCACATATCTCAAAAAAATATTAAACCTACAGCCCGAAGAGATTGGATTATTCTTAGAATTCTGCGATGCTGACCCTACATCAAAAACCATCGCCGCCAACCAAAATGTGCTGAGTTTAATGGATTTTTTATTCGAAAAAAACACCGCCTTTAAAAACCTAGCTACAGCAAATTAAACACACCACAAGCAAACAAAGACTGCGACTGCAAACAAAGACTGCAAACCACTACCCACAAACTAAACCTGAAAACTGAGACTGAGACTGCAAACCAATACCCGCAAACCACTACCCACAAACTAAACCTGAAAACTGAGACTGCGACTGCAAACTAATACCCGCAAACAAAGCCTGAAAACTGAGACTGAGACTGCAATCTATTATTCGCAAACAAAGACTGCAAACCAATACCCGCAAACAAAGCCTGAAAACTGAGACTGAGACTGCAAACTATTATTCGCAAACAAAGACTGAAAACCACTACCCGCAAACAAAGCCTGAAAACTGAGACTGCGACTGCAAACTAAAAAACCCTACCTATTCAACCACCAAATACTTCCGTTCAAAACAGCTGCAAAACTTACCCAAGCCAAATAAGGCAAGAATAAATAGCCTGCAATTTTATTAATTTTAGAGAACTGTGTGTATGTTTCGAAGATCATCAACCATAGAATAATAATTTCGATTCCGGCGAGCATAGGATTTTTTAATCCGAAGAATAAGTAGGACCACAAAGCATTCAATCCAAGTTGGATGGCAAATACAATCAAGGCTTTTGTAACGATCTCTTTTTCAAAATCAATGCGGTTCCACACTAGGCCTGCCGCCACTCCCATCATAATATACAGCGTACTCCACACCGGTGCAAAAATCCAGTTAGGCGGGTTAAAACTAGGCTTCACTAAGGTAGGATACCAAGTTAGTATTGCTGATCTAGTAACCGTACCCGATAAATAACCAATAGCCAAGCAAGTAACCACTACGGTAAGTATTTTTGTAATCTTATTCATTTTTCTAATTTATTTGAGAAACCAAAATTAATGAAAATTCAAGAGTTTTCGACAAATAAACCAATTGATGTGTAGTCCAAAAAAAGTATCTTTGCCAAAATTTTACCATTCATGTTAACAGCAAAAGACTTTATCCCGACAGCCTATTCTCAAACTATAGAAAGTGGTGAATACCAGTGGAGCGCGCCTAGCAATATCGCCTTAGTGAAGTACTGGGGAAAGAAAGACAATCAAATTCCTGCCAATCCCTCAGTGAGTTTTACTTTGAACAATTGTAAAACAATTACTAAGTTGGCTTTCGCCAAAAAGCATATTGCAACATCGTCCAACGCAAGTTCAGAGGATTTTTCATTTGATTTGTTATTTGAAGGGCAACCGAAAGAAGATTTTAAACCAAAAATTAGGAAATTCTTAGAAAGAATCGAAGTCTATCTTCCGTTTTTAAAAGAGTATCATTTTACGATCGACACACAAAACACTTTTCCGCATAGTTCAGGTATTGCTTCATCAGCGTCAGGAATGGCAGCTTTAGCGATGAACTTGATGAGTTTAGAAAAAGCGCTTAATCCTGCAATGACCGATGCGTATTTTTATCAAAAAGCCTCTTTTCTAGCCCGATTGGGATCAGGGAGTGCTTGCCGTAGCATAAAAGGGCAAGTAGTTGTTTGGGGAAACCAAGCGAATATTGCAGGCAGTACTGATTTATATGGCGTGGAATTTCCTAACGAAATCCATTCGAACTTCAAGAACTACCAAGACACTATTTTACTAGTAGACAAAGGCGAAAAGCAAGTCTCAAGCACGGTAGGCCATGATTTAATGCATAACCATCCGTATGCCGAGAGGCGTTTTGCTCAAGCGCATGAAAACTTAGATGCTTTAAAAGCGATCTTTAAGAGCGGGGATTTAGACGCCTTTATTAAAGTAGTAGAAAGCGAAGCGCTAACATTGCATGCGATGATGATGACTTCGATGCCTTATTTTATTTTGATGAAACCAAATACGTTACAGATCATCAATGCGCTTTGGAAATTTAGAAACGAAACTAAAATACCTGTTTGTTTCACGCTAGATGCAGGAGCAAATGTGCATGTATTATACCCCGAAAACGTTAGCGAAAAAGTTTTGCAATTTATTAAAGACGAATTAGTTGGCTATTGTCAAAATGGGCAGTACATTTGTGATGAAATTGGAAATGGAGCAATCCTATTATAATTTTCGTATCTTTAGGAGATTAAAGCGCTAAGTATGGATATTCAATTAGAAAAACAAGAAATTATTGAGCAGTTATTGCAAACCAATGACGAATCACTAATTGCGTCTATAAAACACCTTTTAACTAAAGAAAAAAAAGATTTTTGGGAGGAGTTGACGCCGGAAGAAAAAGCAGGAATCGAAGAAGGAATTGAAGATTTTAAAAATGGTAATACAACATCTTGGGATGACTTTATAATCAACTATCTTTAATGCGAAAGGTGGTAATTTCGAAACGAGCAACATACGAATTAGAAGATTTATTTGATTTTCTTGACTATAAATGGTCTATCGATATTCGTAAGAAAGTCGCACAGAAATTGAATAAAAATATTGAGAAGATCAGATTAAACCCTGAATTATTTCCAAAATCAACAGTACGAAATACACGAAAATGCGTGGTTTCAAAACAGATAAGCTTGTATTATGACTTTGACGAAAAAAATTTAAATATTCTTCGCATTTTCGATACAAGACAAGACCCAAATAAGATTAAAAAAATAGAATAATTACCAACCCCAAATTGTTAATTTAAAATAATATGAAAGGACCTTTATTTTACTCAAAAATATTACTCTTTGGAGAATACGGAATTATTCGTGACTCTAAGGGATTATCTATTCCCTATAATTTTTACAATGGTGCTTTAAAAACCGACGAAAACCCCTCTGCAGAAGCGATTGCTTCTAATGCGAGTTTGAATCGTTTTGCTAACTACCTAGAGACACTACAAACTGAACAACCTGAATTAGTTGCTTTTGATTTAGCTTTACTTAAAGAAGACATTGCCACAGGTATGTACTTTGATTCTAGTATCCCACAAGGATATGGCGTAGGGAGCAGTGGAGCACTCGTTGCGGCTATTTATGATAAATATGCTCAAGACAAAATCACGGTTTTAGAAAATCTAACGAGAGAAAAATTATTACAGTTAAAGAATATCTTTTCCCAAATGGAAAGCTTTTTCCATGGAAAAAGTTCTGGTTTAGATCCTTTAAATAGCTATTTAAGCATTCCGATCTTGATTAATTCTAAAGACAATATTGAAGCAACTGGAATTCCGAATCAGAGTTTTGACGGAAAAGGTGCTGTCTTTTTATTAGACTCTGGAATTGTAGGTGAAACTGCTCCTATGGTTAACATTTTTATGGAAAACTTAAAAGACAAAGGTTTCCGTACCATGTTAAAAAATCAGTTTGTAAAACACACCGATGCTTGTGTTGAAAACTTTTTAGGAGGCGACATGAAATCATTGTTTAGCAATACTAAAAAATTATCAAAAGTTGTTTTAAGTCATTTTAAACCAATGATTCCAGAACAATTTCATGCTATTTGGCAAAAAGGAATTGACACGAATGACTATTACTTGAAACTTTGTGGTTCAGGTGGCGGTGGATATATCTTAGGATTTACTGAAGATCTAGAACGAGCAAAAACAGCATTGAAAGATTACAAATTAGAAGTAGTTTATCAGTTTTAATAGAACATAAAAAACCAAATTTAAAGCTTAAAATTCAGTGTAATTTTAAGCTTTATTATTTTAATAAAGTATGGCATTAAGTAGAAAGCAAAAGCTTTTTTTAAAAAAGGTAATCAGTTTATTCTCAGTAGTAAGAGGACACAACATCCCGGTTATTATATTGGCACAGTACCTTTCGGCGATATTTATCTTAGCACCAGAGAAAAGAGCGATTGCTATTTTACTGGATTTCAATTTGTTTTTATTAGTTTTTGCCTCAGCGATTACGATTGCTTCTGGTTACATTATCAATAATTTTTACGACAGCCAGAAAGATTTAATCAACCGCCCTAATAAATCGATGCTAGACCGCTTAGTAAGTCAGGCCACCAAACTAAAGGTCTATTTTACTTTGAATTTTATTGCCGCATTGCTAGCTTTATGTGCTTCTTGGCAAGCCTTTTTATTTTTTTCGGCTTATATTTTCTTAATTTGGTTTTACTCCCATAAAATAAAAAAATATCCGGTTGTAGGTAATTTGACCGCTGCAATGATGGCTATTTTACCGTTTTTCGCCTTACTCCTACACTATTACAATAGCATAACCTTTGAAGAAATAGAAAGTTACAAAGGCCATTTTGCCGTGATTTTTGCACATGCGTGTTTCTTGTTTTTATTATTGCTAATACGAGAAATGATTAAAGATTTAGAAAATTTAAAGGGAGACTTGGCTAACAATTATCAAACAATCCCAATTCGTTTTGGCGAGCAAATGTCTAAAAAGATCATTACTATTTTAACGATAGCTACTATTGTCCCAGTTTATGTTTTAATAGACATTTATGACGTAGGTTATATGGACATCTATTTTTATGTTTGCTTTATCATCCTTATTTTCTTTTTACTTTACTTATGGAAATCACATCAAAAAGCAGAATACTTATTGTTGCATAATGTTTTAAAATTCTTGATTGTTGCAGGCGTTTTTTGCATTGTTTTGATCAATCCATCTGTTTTATGGAACGGCAGAAAATTGTTGTTAATGATGTAAAAAAGGTTTCTTTTAAATCCTAACTTTCTCGTAATTCTAGCCCTGATTACAGCGGCATCCTTTTACTTTTTTCTTTAAAAAGTAAAAGATATAGTGGAAAGCAGGAAATAGCTCCTTAAAAAAATCAAATTCACTTATTTAATACTCCTATAGGTTAACGTTTTAGCATTTTAATTAGTAGTTATTGATTGCCAATTATATAAATACTATCTTTGCGCAAATTATTGATTATTATGAATAACAAGGAAGGCAATAATAAGAGTAGCGGCGGAAGAGCAAATAGCTCACGACCACACTCGAATAAGCCAAAACCTGCCATGCAGAAGCGCGCTCAAGGGCCAAAAAAAGTTAAGGTAACTACTAAAGTTGCCGATGTTGCTACTGATAAAGTAGAAAAAAAGCCAAATCAAGCGCCAAAAAGACCGAAGGTAAAAGACGAAATTCGTTTAAATAAATACATTGCTAATTCAGGTGCGTGCTCGCGTCGCGATGCAGATATTTACATTACATCAGGAACAGTAAAAGTAAACGGAATTCCGGTTACTGAAATGGGATATATGGTTAAACCAGGAGATGTGGTTAACTTTGATGGTGCTACATTAACACCAGAGAAAAAAGTGTACATCTTATTAAACAAGCCAAAAAACTTTACTACCGCTTTTGACGAAGGTCAAGAGTTCCGTAATGTTCTTGAGTTAGTAAAAGGTTCTACGACTGCCAAAATTGGTGCTGTAGGAAGAATGGATAAAAATACGACGGGTTTATTATTATTTACTAATGATACTGACATGATTCGTAAATTTACTTTACCAAGTCAAAAATCATCTAAAATATACCACGTATCTCTTGATAAGAACTTAAAATTTGAAGATTTAGAAAAAATCAACAAAGGACTAACTCTTGATGGACACCGTGTTTTTATTGAAGACGTAAGTTATATTGAAGGAGAAGCTAAGAGCGAAATAGGTCTTAAATTAAGATCCGCTAACGTGAAAGTGGTTCGTAACATATTTGAACACTTTAGCTACGATGTTTTGCGTATTGACAGGGTCTCTTTTGCAGGTTTGACTAAGAAAAACTTACCAAGAGGAAACTGGAGATTGCTTACTGAACAAGAAATCATCAATTTAAAGAACGTTTAATAACCGCCTTTAAAAACAATACATAATTAGAAAAATCCTTTTCATTCGTGAATAGGATTTTTTTTTACTCCTAACCCATCATTCTCCATGACACCAGAAAAACTACAATCGATTGCTTTTAAATGGATCGAAACTTTTAACAACAAAGAATTAGACAAATTATTATCATTATATGATGATGATGCCGTTCATTTTAGTCCAAAATTAAAAATAAAAAAACCTGAAACTAACGGGAATGTTAGTGGAAAAGAGGCTTTACGCCAATGGTGGCAATCGGCTTTTGAGAATATTCCGAGTTTACAATACCAGCTTAAGTCGGTTACTGCAAATGGAGATCGTGTTTTCATGGAATACATTAGAACCGTTGACAATGAAGATGACTTATTAGTTGCCGAAGTTCTTGATATTAGAGAAGACAAAATTGTTGCTTCAAGGGTATATCACGGTTAAAATTGACAGTAAGATTAGTCAAGAAACAAACGTTATTACACCATTTAAAATTCCATTTCGATCTCCTCGAAATGGAATTTTTTATTTCGCACTCATTTTAAAAGGGGTTTATAAACTATCTCCTCTATCAAAGCTATTGAAATATTGCCTAATTTTGAGTATCACTTTATTGGTAACATTATTTCAATTACAGCTTTACTCTTTATTCAAACACAAAATGCACAAATTATATTTAAAACTAGTTGCCTTATTATTCCTTACACTAGCGAGTTGTCAACAGCAGGGAAAGCAACACAAAATTGTTGCCGAAAACACTACTAATGCTAGCACAAAACAGACAGTTGATTCTATGAGCATTGATTTGCTTGCTTTACAACAAGAAGGTAAATTAAAAAACACCCACTTAGTCACTGTGCAAGATGATCCTGTTTATCACAGCATCAAAAGATATCAGGCAGTTGCTTTGTCTAAGTTACTCTCCAGCTATACCGCTATTAAAACAATAGATCCTAAAAATTACCAAATCGTTTTTGAATGTGAGGACGGATACAAACCCATGATGCCTTTGCAAAAAATCATGGATTCTAAAGCGTATGTTGCCGTAAGCGATGTTGACGCTCCAAAGGGTCAATTATGGTCGGAGATTATTAAGGACGGACACCAAATGAAAGCAGCACCTTTCTATCTAATTTATGAAGCCGTACCTGCTAATGAAACAGACTATAAATGGCCTTACAACCTTGTCAAAATACAGCTCGTGAACAACAGCCTGAATACTGCCCTTATCGCTCCAAAAGACGATCCTAAAGCACAAGCGGGTTTTGACTTATTTGATAAAAATTGCGTGACTTGCCACGCCATAAATAAAATAGGAGGCACTATGGGACCCGAATTAAATTATCCAAAGAGTGTCACCGAATACTGGAAAAAAGACCAATTAAAAAAATTCATACAGCATCCAGCATCGTTTAGGAATGATGTAAAAATGCCAACCTTGACAAACATAACCCCAAGAGACATCGATCAAATCATTTATTACCTAGAATACATGTCAGATCATAAAATATAATTTTATTTTAATCGAAAAAAAAAAATAGACAAGAAAATTAGTTAAATCACCTGATATGACAACACAAAAACTTCTGATTTTAGGAACAGCAGTCTGCTTATTTTTTAACAGTTGCAAAAAAGAAGAGGGTAAAACTACCGATTTTACGGCCATTACTAAAAACTATTTTGACGATAAAAACGCACTAGATCCTTTGAGCGCAACCCAAAACGGACAAAACCAATACAACGACCAATTGCAATTTGAAATGACCGATGGCTATCGCAAATCACAATTGGCTTTTTTTGATAAATACCAGAAAACAATCGCCAGTATCAATCAAAAAGACTTGTCTGAAGAAGAACTCAACAGTTATGAAATTATTAAATGGGAAGTGACCGTAGGCAAGGAATTATTAAACCAACCCACCAATTTAATTCCGATACATCAGTTTTGGGGAACGCATTTAACCATGGGGCAATATGCTGGAGGAAGCAGTGGCCAACCTTTTAAAACAGAGAAAGACTATACTAATTTCTTAAAGAGAATGGACTTGTATAGTGTTTGGATTGATTCGGCGATGGTGTACATGAGAAAGGGAATTACAAAAGGAGCGGTTTTACCTAAGGCGTTAACCGAAAAACTCCTTCCGCAGTTTGCTAACAAGCCAACCGCTAACGTCGCCGACAATTTGTTTTATTCGGCGATTAAAATCATGCCAGCAACTTTCTCAGACGCCACTAAAAAAGAGCTAACCGCAAAATACACCGCTACAATCAACGATAAGTTGGTTCCGCAGTACAAGAAAATGGCCGAATTCATAAAAAAAGAATACTTGCCAGCCTCCCGCATGACAAGTGGCATAGGCAGTTTGCCTTTTGGAAAGGCATTGTATGCTGTTTATGTCAAACAATGGACCACGACGAGCATGACTCCTGAGGAAATTCATGAATTAGGACTAAGCGAAGTCGCGCGCTTGAATAGCGAAATGGAAAAGGTAAAAATGCAAGTAGGTTTCAAAGGAAGCTTACTCGAATTCTTTGACTACGTAAGAAACAAACCCGAACTAAAACCCTTCAAAAAACCCGAAGAAGTCATCGCAAATTTTGAGCGCATCTACAGTGTAATCAAACCCAATGTAGACCGATTGTTCTCGTTACAACCAAAAACCAAATTTGAGATTCGAAGAACAGAAGCCTTTCGAGAACAAACTGCCAGTGCTGAATACAGTCCAGGCACAACAGATGGTACACGTCCGGGGATATTTTATGTACCTATTCCAGATGTGAAGGAATACAATATGTATGGAGACGAAGATTTGTTCTTACACGAAGCCATTCCGGGGCATCACTTTCAGATTTCGCTACAGCAAGAAAACGCTAGCCTACCAGATTTTAGAAAATACAACTGGTTTGGCGCCTACGGTGAAGGTTGGGCATTGTACACCGAAAGTTTGGGGAAAGAACTGGGCTTGTATAAAGATCCGTATCAGTATTTTGGGATGTTAGGAAACGAGATACACCGTGCGGTACGATTGGTTGTCGACACGGGATTGCATAGCAAAGGTTGGACTAGAGAGCAGGCAATAGCTTATTCACTCGCCAACGAAGCCGAAAGTGAAGCGAGTATCACCACGGAGATCGAACGCTACATGGCGATTCCGGGGCAGGCTTTATCATATAAAATAGGACAATTAAAAATCATGGAACTGCGCAAAAGAGCACAAGACAAAATGGGAACCCAATTTGACATTAAAAAATTCCACGAGAAGGTATTAGCATCTGGAGTCATGCCGCTGGCTTTATTGGAGAAAAAAATCGATGCTTGGATTGCTGAGAAATAAATAATTTAAAAACGATGATAGCTCCTTATTATGGGAGCTATCATTTTTATAGAATCATCACCCTTCGTAATGAATTAATTAGGCTTAATTTATTACTAAAACTGGATCAAGTCTAAAAGTTGTGGGGAAATATTAAAAAAGGGATATTTGTGTTTTTAAAAATAAGATACAAATGCAAGATTCTTTTACCGAACTTCTCAAATTATTACTACCCGAAATTATTGTTGACTATTTTGAGTTAACCTCATACAAGAAAGCAGATGAAGTTTTGCATTTATACTTAAAAGAGATTAATTCCCCCCCTAAAGAATATCGTAATGAGAAACTAAGTTCCAAGGGATTCTTTGATGAAATAACAGTTCAAGATTTTCCCATTCGAGGACATCAGGTTTATCTTCATATCACACGCAGAAGATGGCTTAATGAAGACACTAGTAAAGTTGTATTTAGAGATTGGAATTTAGTAGCAGACGGAACTCGAGTAACACAAGAGTTTGCGTCTTTTTTAAAAGAGATCAATAGATTCCAAGGCTAATGACTGTAATGCCATAGCCTCTTTTTATGGAGTTAAAGGAAAAAATCTACAACATCAATACAAGGATTTTTTAAGTAATTTTAAAATTTGGGATCAAAAACCACATGCTAAACAATGGCTTCTATTTGCCCAAAATATTGGCAAACGTTTGTCTATAGACGAAACTTCACTATCCAATGGTGAACTCTATACTATTTTGACAAACAAAACTGCAAAAGGAAGAAAAGGAGCTATAGTAGCTATGATTGCTGGCACTAAAGCTGAAACAGTAATTTCAATCATTGAAAAAATCCCAATTAAGCGACGAAATTTAGTCACTGAAATCACTTTAGATATGGCAGGAAATATGGGTCTAATCGCCAAGAAATGCTTCCCAAATGCAACACGAGTTACTGATAGATTTCATGTACAAAAACTAGCTACAGAGGCTTTACAAGAAATAAGAATAAAATACCGTTGGCAAGCAATAGACCACGAAAACGAGGCTATAGAAAAAGCTAAGAAAAACAAGAAAAAATTCGAACCTACAATTTTATCAAATGGAGATACCATTAAGCAATTACTAGCCCGAAGTCGATACATCTTGTATAAAAACAAATCAAAATGGTCAGAAAAACAAACGGAAAGAGCCAAATTGCTATTCGAATTATACCCCGATATTGAAAAAGCGTACGGATTAGCTCAAGATTTACGAAATGTTTTTGAAAACACAACTGATAAAATATACGCACTAACCAGATTAGCTAAATGGCATGAAAAAGTAAATCAAGCAGAATTTAAATCCTTTAATACAATATCTAGAACGATACAGAATCATTATCAAACAATACTAAACTACTTTGATAACAGAAGTACAAATGCGTCTGCAGAATCTTTTAACGCAAAGATAAAAGCTTTTAGGTCTCAATTTAGAGGAGTAAGAAACATCGAGTTCTTCCTTTTTAGGCTAACAAATATATATGCCTAATTTTTACTTCCCCACAGGTTTTCGTTATGATCCCTAAAACTTTCAAGAGATGAGTAGACTTTATTTTAAAATTTACTAAAAATTAGGCATAAAAAAAAGCTTCCCGATTGAGAAGCTTTTTTTGTGCGGATAATAGGACTCGAACCTACACGCCTTGCGGCACCAGATCCTAAGTCTGGCATGTCTACCAATTTCACCATATCCGCGTAATTGTGGGTGCAAAGATAGACATAACTTTGAACTTTCAAAGCTTTTTTTAAAAAAAAATAATAATTCTATTTTTTGTACTTTTGGGTTTATAAAAATTAACAAATAAATGGAAAATATAAAGGCATACGTTCAAGAAAACAAAGACCGTTTTATCAATGAATTAATCGAATTATTAAAGATCCCATCAGTAAGTGCAGATACAGCTTACTCTCAGGATGTAATCGACACCTCGGAGGCAGTGAAAGCGAGCCTTGAAACAGCAGGATGTGATTTTGTTGAAATTTGCGAGACTGACGGATACCCTATTGTTTATGGAGAAAAAATGATTGATCCCGCCTTGCCTACCATCCTTGTTTACGGACATTATGATGTGCAACCCGCTGATCCAATCGAGCTGTGGACTTCTCCCCCATTTGAACCGGTTATTAAAACCACTGATATTCACCCAGAAGGAGCGATTTTTGCCCGTGGTGCTTGTGATGATAAAGGCCAAATGTACATGCACGTGAAAGCGTTTGAGTACATGATTAAAAATAACAACCTGCCGTGTAACGTAAAGTTCATGATTGAAGGAGAAGAAGAAGTAGGTAGTGTGAACCTGAAAACATTTGTAGAGAAAAACACCGAGAAGTTAAAGAATGATGTAATCTTGATTTCAGACACGGGAATGATCTCTAATCAACAGCCGTCTATTACAACTGGTCTACGTGGTTTGAGTTATGTAGAAGTAGAAGTTACTGGTCCTAACCGTGATTTACACTCTGGATTATATGGTGGTGCTGTGGCTAACCCAATCAATATTCTATCTAAAATGATTGCTTCGCTTCATGACGAAAACAACCATATTACGATTCCTGGTTTCTATGACAACGTAGAAGAATTATCACTAGAAGAAAGAGCAGAAATGGCCAAAGCGCCTTTTAGCCTAGAAAAATATAAAAATGCCTTGAAGCTAAACGATGTTTATGGCGAAAAAGGATACACTACAAACGAGAGAAACTCGATTAGACCTACCCTAGACGTAAACGGAATTTGGGGTGGTTACATAGGTGAAGGTGCCAAAACGGTAATTGCTAGTCAGGCTTTCGCCAAAATATCAATGCGTTTAGTTCCCAACCAAGACTGGGAAGAAATTACTGAACTGTTTACCAAGCATTTCATGAGCATTGCTCCTGCTGGTGTTACTGTAAAAGTAAAACCACATCACGGTGGTCAAGGTTACGTGACACCTATCGACAGCATAGGATACCAAGCAGCAAATATGGCCTACACAGAAACTTTTGGAACGCCTGCTATTCCGGTTCGTTCTGGAGGAAGTATTCCTATCGTGGCTTTATTCGAAAAAGAATTAAAAAGCAAAACCATATTAATGGGATTCGGCTTAGACAGTGACGCCATCCACTCACCAAACGAGCACTTCGGAATTTTCAATTACCTTAAAGGAATCGAAACAATCCCGTTGTTCTACAAATACTTCGTTGAGTTAAGTAAAAAGTAATTCCTTTCTAATCAAAAGGTAATTTTTTATCAAAATCAAAATCCGTTCAGCAATGAGCGGTTTTTTTTTTGAGTTTTTTTTAAAGTTGCAGAGCTGCTGAGTTGCTGAGTTTTTCTTAGAAGCTACAAAATTCTTTTTTGAGTTGCAAAGTCTCTGAGTTGCAAAGTTTCAAAGCAAATAAAGAAAAAAAAATCCGTGATGATCCGCTTAATCCGCGTCATCCGTGTTCCAATTCGTAGAGTTGCTGAGTGGCAAAGTTTTTCTTTTGAGCTACAAAGTTTCTGAGTTGCAGAGTTGCAAAGTTTCAAAGCAAATAAAGAAAAAAAATCCGTGCCAATCCGCTGAATCCGCGTCATCCGTGTGCCAATTCGCAAAACATTCCTCAAAACAAATCCGCAACACACTACCCTACAAATAATTACAAAATAATTTGTTTTATTGAAATATAACTCTACATTTGTAGAGCAATGTTTAATTATGTAGAACAAATGAAACAATTCTCTTTTCTTTTTATCATCATTATAAGTTTGAATTCATGCAAAGTAAGAACTAGCAATCAAACCATAAATAATAAACGAGAAGGGCGCTGGGTAGAACAATACACAATAGATAGCGCGCATTATAAATCAATTGGAACATATAAAAATGATGATCTCGTAAAAAAGTGGTGCTACTTTTTAAACGGCAAGCTAATAAAAAAAGAACGCTATCATAAAAAATATTGTAAAACCAAGCTCTTTTATGAAAACAGAAAAAAACAAGCCAGCGGAAAAACACATCTCGATCAAGGTACAAAGGAACTACATTGGTACTATTCTGGAAAATGGAAGTTTTACGATAACAATGGAACATTAACAACAGTTAGAATTTACAATAAAGGAGAATTGGTTTCGGAGATTCTTAGCTGCAAAGATGCTAAGCTTCAAAGTAACTAAGCTTCAAAGTTTTTTTAAGCTGCAAAGATTCAGAGTTGCAGAGTTGCTAAGCGGCAGAGCTTCAAAGTTTAAAAAGAAAAAAAAATCCGTTATGATCCGCTTAATCCGCGTCATCCGTGTTCCAATTGGCAGAGAAGAGTTGCAGAGTTGCAAAGATTCAGAGCTGCAGAGTTGCTAAGCTGCAAAGTGGCAGAGTTTCAAAGTTTAAAAAGAAAAAAAATCCGTGATGATCCGCTTGATCCGTGTCATCCGTGTTCCAATTGGCTGAGAAGAGTTACTAAGCTGCAAAGTTTCTGAGTTTCTGGGTTGCTGAGTTACTAAGCTTCAAAGTTAAAAAGTAAAAAAATCCGCGATGATCCGCTTAATCCGTGTCATCCGTGTTCCAATTCTCAAAGTTTCTAAGCTTCAAAGTTACAAAGTAAAAAAATGCGTGGCAATCCGCGGACTATATACAAACCAAACACAACAAGAATAATTTAAAAATCCGTGATGATCCGTGTGCCAATTCGCAACACAAGTAACGGAAACAAACTAACACAATACAACACAACAAAAATATAAAAATACCATGCAACAACTTACAAACGCCGAAGAACAACTCATGGAACATTTATGGAAGCTCGAGAAAGCTTTTATGAAAGATTTACTAGAAGCGTTCCCGGAGCCTAAACCAAAAACGACTACTGTAGCGACTTTACTAAAACGCATGATCGATAAAGATTTTGTGGCCTACAATGAATTTGGTAACTCTCGTGAATACTATCCGTTGGTTAAAAAAACCGACTATTTCTCTAAGCACGTCAATGGATTGATTAGTAGTTTTTTTAATAATTCGGCTTCGCAGTTTGCGTCGTTCTTTACAAAAGCAACCAATCTCTCTACAAAGGAGCTAGAAGAATTGAGACAGATCATTGATGGTGAAATCTTAAAAAAGAAAAAATGATAGCCTTTTTAATTAAATCGACCCTTTCGTTAGCCGTACTTTTAGCGGTGTACCATCTTGTTTTAGAGAATGAAAAAATACACAGATTCAATCGCTTTTATCTGTTGTTTTGTTTGGCGTTTTCGTTTGCTGTTCCGTTTATTACTTTCGAAATAGCGCAAGAAGTCAGCAGTGCGGCAATCAAAAAACCGTTGGTATTTGCTTCTGAAGCGACAATGGTGGTTATAGAAGACGAGACCAATTACTGGCTGCTTGCCTTATGGATCAGCTACGGACTGCTTACTACTGCTCTTGCTTTTCGTTTTGCTAGTAATGTGGCTAAACTGCTTCACAAAAAAAGAAACAATCCCACGGTGGAATATAAAAATGCGGTGTTGGTTTTACTAGATGAGGAGATATTGCCACATACTTTTTTAAACTATATATTCATCAATAAAGATGCGTATCATTCGAGAAAAATTGAAGCCGAACTGTATGCACACGAACTCATTCATGTGACTCAAAAACACACTATTGATATTTTAGTAATCGAAATAATTCGCGTGTTTTTTTGGTTCAACCCATTATTCCTATTGTACAAAAAAGCAATCCAGCTCAATCATGAATTCCTAGCTGATGAGCAGGTTGTGAAAACCTATAACAATGTTCCGTTTTACCAGAATTTACTACTCTCTGTAGCTAACGCGAACCCAACTTATTACTTGGCCAGTAATTTAAACTATGCAGTAACTAAAAAAAGACTTATTATGATGACACAAAAAACCACAGCTACCAGAGCTATTTTAAAGAAAGGGATTGTAATTCCCGTATTGACAGCCTTACTATTTTCATTGTGCATAAAAACTGTAGCACAAGAAAGCACACAAAAAATGGCGACAGTAGACTATTCGACTTTATTTAAAAATTATTACATCAATACTAATTTCCAAATATTAGGTGAAGACGGTACGGTAGTCGCTACTAAAAAATACGCTGATTTGACCGATAAAGAAAAAGACGTTGTCCCTGCTTTGATTACGGGAAATATTAAAAACCCTAGTAAAGAGAAAATGGACGAAATACTGACAAAAGGGGGACCAGAGACGTATCAGGTAGATGTTTATAGCAAGAAAATAGGCGCTGAAAAAGCCGCTGGCTCTACATACAACATCGCTGAGCTATCAGAAAAACCAGAATTTCCTGGAGGTATGGTTGAGTTTTATAAATTCGTTGGTAAAAATTACACCATGTCTCCAGAAATGTCTAAAGAGAAAGTAAAAGGAAAAGTCTACATTACTTTTATGATTGAGAAAGACGGATCATTGACTGATTACAAAATTTTAAGAGAAATAGGACACGGTACAGGAGAAGAAGCGATTCGTGTTTTGAAACTTTCTCCAAAATGGAATCCTGGTAAGTTGAATGACGTTGCTGTTAAAACAATGTACAGTTTACCCATTACTATAGCAACAGCACAATAAAATGTGTGAAAAACAAAATCCGCTTTGTGAAAAGCGGATTTGTTGTTTTATAAAAAGACTAACTAAAATCTTTATCGGGTTTGTACCCTAAATAAGGCATTGTTTCCTCTTTAAAAACAACACCATATTCTTCTAATTCTTTTAAAATAGGCAAATACACTTCTTTATTAATAGGAAGCTGTACCCCTGGAGTTTTTATTTTTCCGTTTAATATTTGTAATGTTGCCATAGCTACTGGTAATCCTACCGTTTTTGCCATAGCCGTATATGTTTGATCATCCCCTAAGCAAACCATTTTAGAATCAATTTGCTTTTTTACACCATCAAGTTCATAACCAAACTTATGGTACATGACAATCATGTCTTTATCATCTTGCTCTAAGGTCCATTTGTCACTTAATATTTTTTCTAACATTTGTGCAGGTGTCGCATTTTTAAGACCCACAATTTTATTTTTATTAAACAAATCCAATTCTAATAATTTATCCCACATGATGTCATCTTGATCAATTTTTAAAATCAATCTTGTTTTAATCTCTACCGAATCTGTTGGGTGGTAAGGCAAAAACGAATTTACAAAATCTCGGTAACTCATCGTGTCTGAGTTTTCCATTTGGTAACTATCATCAGTCATTCCTAATTGAACAAACATATTCCATGCTTTAGAAAAGCCAACTCTACGAATTGTCCCTCTATACAAAGTCAGTACTTTGTCTAGGCCATAAACCGAGCGGTATTTTAACGAATCTCGATTAGAATAAGCTTCAAAACGACCGTATCCTTCTACATCAAGAAACTCAGTTCGTCTAAACAAGTTGCAATACGGAATGTATTTGTACGTTCCTTCCTGAACAAATTTAGCGGCACCACCTTGACCCGCTAATACAACATTACGCGGTGCCCAGGTAAATTTATAATTCCACAAATTAGTATCTGATTCTGGAGCCACTAACCCACCACAAAAAGATTCAAACAAAAGCATTTTTCCGCCCTTATCTCTAATCTCGTCAATCACTTTCATCGCACTCATGTGATCGATTCCTGGATCTAACCCTATTTCGTTCATGAAAACCAAATTATTCTCTTTTGCAGCAACGTCCAGCTCTTGCATAGCATCACTAACATACGAAGCGGTAACCAAGCTTTTTTTACATACAATACAATCTCTAGCAACTTCAATATGCAAATGCGCAGGCAACATACTGATTACAATATCCGCTTTGCTAATTGCATCATATCTTTGATTAGTATCAAAAATATCCAGTGCAATTGCAGTAGCATTAGGATGATTGTTTGTTTTCTTTTTGGCTAGAGCCAAAGACAAATCGCCAATAACAAGATGTAAATTTTCCTTTTCAGATTTATTTAATAGATATTGTATTAATGAAGAGGCTGATCTTCCTGCACCAATTATTAAAATTTGTCTCATAATTTATATAAATATAACACAAACATACAAAATTGTTGTATTTATAACAACGCGCATTTGTTAAAACATTTTTTAATATTTAACAAATCTCTCTGTAAAGTATCACTAATAAATGTTTTAGATTCGTGAGATAAGGAATACTTTTGTATTTCATAAAATAATGATCATGAATAAAAAAATAATCACCACAGCAGCATTATTAGGAGCAATTGCAATAATTTTTGGGGCTTTTGGAGCACATGCTCTAAAAAAAGTTCTTGCTCCAGAGCAATTAATCACTTTTGAAACAGGAGTACGCTATCAAATGTACCATGCATTATTTTTGTTATTTATTGGTACCCTAACCACACTTTCAGAGAAAGCTAAAAAAACCATCCACAATTTAGTACTTATAGGTGTACTTTTATTCTCGGGTTCTATTTATTTATTAGCTACAAACGACCTTACTCCCTTTAATTTTAAAGTAATAGGTTTTGTTACACCAATAGGAGGAGCCTTGCTAATAGCGGCTTGGGTAGTTTTGTTTTATCAAAATTGCAAGAAAAAGGTATAAAAATAGGAATATCAAATCGTATCTGAAATATAATATCTATTTTTGCAAATAATAAATTAAACCACTCAATTATAATTCCATGAATAATAACACACCGTTTACGAAATCGATTTCGCTAACTGACTTAGGAATCGAAAACGCAAAGATTCATTACCAATTATCAGCCAGCGAATTACAAGCAAAAACAATCGCACTAGGTCAAGGAGTAGAAAACTCTACAGGAGCACTAGCAATTAACACTGGTGAATTTACTGGACGCTCGCCGCAAGACCGTTTTATTGTAAAAGACAGTATTACAGAAAACCAAGTTTGGTGGGGAAAGGTCAACATTCCTTTCGATCCTGCTGCTTTTGACGCTTTATATAAAAAAGTTACGGCTTACTTGAGTAACAAAGAAATTTACGCTAGAGACTCTTATGTATGTGCTGACCCTAATTACCGCTTAAATGTGAGAGTGGTTACTGAAACCCCTTGGGCAAACTTGTTTTGCTACAATATGTTTTTGAGACCTGAAGAAAGCGAATTAGAAAACTTTACACCAGAATGGACTGTAATGTGCGTACCTAGCTTTATGGCTGATCCAGCTGTTGACGGAACACGTCAAGCTAATTTTGCCATCCTAGATTTTACTAAAAAAATTGTCTTAATTGGGGGAACTGGTTATACTGGAGAAGTAAAAAAAGGAATTTTTTCAGCATTAAACTTTATCCTTCCTGTAGACAAAAACACTTTACCAATGCACTGTAGTGCTAATGTAGGTGATGATGACGACACTGCTATTTTCTTTGGATTATCCGGAACAGGAAAAACTACTTTATCTGCAGATCCAAAAAGAAAATTAATTGGAGATGACGAACACGGATGGACAAATGAAAACACAGTTTTCAATTTTGAAGGCGGATGTTACGCAAAAGTGGTAAATCTATCTGAAGAAAACGAACCAGACATATTTAGAGCAATTAAAAAAGGTGCAATTCTAGAAAATGTAATTTTTAAAGAAGGAACAAACGAAGTTGACTACGAGGATGTTTCTATCACGCCAAACACAAGAGTAAGTTACCCTATATTCCATATTGATAATATTCAACCAGGTTCTATTGGAAAAAACCCTAAGAACATCTTTTTCTTAACGGCAGATTCATTTGGAATCCTACCTCCTATTTCAAGATTAACTCCTGGTCAAGCTGCTTACCACTTTATCTCAGGATACACTGCAAAAGTAGCAGGAACAGAAGCTGGAGTGACTGAACCTCAGCCTAATTTCTCAGCTTGTTTTGGTGCGCCTTTCATGCCGTTACACCCTACGAGATATGCCGAAATGTTAAGCAAAAAAATCCAAGATGCCGATGTAAAAGTATGGTTAATCAACACGGGATGGACTGGTGGAGCTTATGGAACAGGTAGCCGAATGAAATTAAAATACACTCGTGCCATGATTACTGCAGCATTGAATGGAGAATTAAATGATGTAGAATATAAAAACCACGCCGTTTTTGGAATTGCAATTCCACAAGAATGTCCAAATGTTCCTAGCGAAATTTTAAATCCTAGAAACACTTGGGAAGACAAAGATTTATACGATAAAAAAGCCGTTGAATTAGGTCAAAAATTTAAAGCTAATTTTGCTAAATTTGAAGAGTTTGCGAATGCCGAAATTATGGCAGGAGCACCTAACGCATAAGTTAATTATAATTCAGATTCTAAAAGAGCTGTTCCTTACGGAATGGCTCTTTTTTTGTTTAACAAAAGAGCTAATCAAAAACAAATCAGCAATTTAAAATAATAATAGTTTTTTTGGTCTTAAATTTGCATTGTCGTTTAACACCTTCTTTAGAGGAAACGAAACAATCAAATCATCAATCAAAACAATCTGTTATGTTAAAACAATTTTTCATTCTTTGCTCGGGAGCTGACAAAGATATTCTAGAGGACTGCTCACAAGGAGAACAAACTAAATACGTAGGAATAGGTGCTACTGTATTTTTTACTGCAGTTATGGCATTTATCGCCTGTACTTATGCACTATTTACTGTTTTCGACAATCTATATCCCGCCATAATTTTTGGGATTGTATGGGCATTACTTATTTTTAATCTCGATCGTTTTATTGTTTCTACTATTCGAAAAAGAGACAAGATAGGAAGTGAATTTCTACAAGCAACTCCCCGAATTATATTAGCCGTTATTATTGCTATTGTTATCTCTAAACCTTTAGAAATTAAAATTTTTGAAAAAGAAATCAATACCGTGTTATTGAAAGAGAAAAACGCAATGGCTTTGCAGAATAAAAAAGAAGTGGCCAATTATTTTAAATCGGATGTAGATAAAAACAAAACCGAAATAGAAAAGCTCAAAGCAGAAATCACCAACAAAGAAAAAGAAGTAAATACGTACTACGAGACCTACATTGCAGAAGCTGAAGGTACATCTGGAACTAAAAAACTAGGTAAAGGCCCAGTTTTTAAAGAAAAAATTGCCAAACATGATTTGGCTAAAAAAGAATTAGACAGTTTGCAAAAGAATAATTTAGCAAAGATTGCTTTATTAGATAAAACAGCCACAACTCTACAAACAGATTTAGATAAAAAAGTAACCGAAACCCAACCTATAATTGATGGTTTTGATGGTTTAATGGCTCGAATAAATGCGCTAGACAAATTACCTTGGTTGCCTTCATTCTTTATTATGTTACTATTTTTAGCGATTGAAACCTCTCCTATTATTGCAAAATTACTTTCGCCAAAAGGAGAATATGATTTTAAAACTGAAGATATAGAAACCGCATTAAAAGCTACAATTACACAAAACAAATATCAAAGAGAATTATTAGTAAAAACTAGTGCCACAATGCATGACAAAGTGTATGAAGATATTGCACAAGACAAAAACCTCTATGATTTACAAAGAAAGAAAGCTACTGAACTACTAGAGTTACAAGCTCATAATTTTACCGAAAAACAAAAAAGAACATTATAAAACTAAAAAGGTCAAATGAGAAACATCATTTGACCTTTTTAGTTTATTTTTAATAGCTAGGAGTTACATATAAGAAAGAATCTCCTTTTTATAAGTATCATACTCTCCCTGCAAAATAAGTCCGTTATCAAGGAGCTTTTTATAATTCTGTAATTTCCCAAAAAGTTCATCTTGCGATAATTCACCTAATGCTTTTTCTTTATTTCCGTTTTCACTTTCAACAACTGCGGCATCAGGAGTATTATAATGTGGTGTAGCTATTGGCATAATTTCTGAATAGTTAGTCACTTCTTCCGTTTCTACTTCTTCAATAACCTCAGCTTCTTCAACAATTTCCTGATGTTCTTCAACTTGAACTTCTGGTTTTACGTCTTCTACAACTACATTATTTTGAGCTATAGGAGACTTTAAAAAATCCATTTGCTCTTTTGCGTAAGTATATAATTTTCTAGCTTGCGTTTTCGGGATGTAATCAATTGAAATTGTCAATTCACTTTTTGTAGAAAACGAAAACTCTGAACCAAGAATATTCTCTTTTACAAAAGCAGCCGCCACATCTTCCCAATCATAATCAACAAAATCCATGGACAGTCCTAAATTTTTAGGTTTGCACAAAATAATTCGCTTATTAGTTAACACAATACTATCAGGAAACACTGTTATAGCTGGCTTTTTTTGAACTCCAATGTACCCAACCTCTTCGTTTTTCATTAATAAATCCTGCAATTTTGAAGTGATTTTTTCAATCGCTTTAGGATCTTGATCTTCGTTTAAGAATTTTTTAATTTGTTCTTTCATATTGTATTGCACTTGATTACACTGCTTTTTAAACAGCAACTATTACGACACAAAAGTAATACCTATTTACGATATATAGTGATGCCTATTTTATTTTTTAATTGATTTTATAAAAAAAAGATTATGCTCTAAAACATAATCTTTAATTAAACCTTTATTAAAACTATTTTTTACCTGTAGTGGATTGCTATATGTCCAATTTGGAATACAATTTTCAAAGAATCTTTAAATGACAATTTAGATCCATCAGCGTGAATCCATCTTTTTAAAGGCTGTTCACATACTATTTTTTTAGTTTCTTCATCTCCGTAGATTTTTTTCATTCGCATAAAAATCTCTACGTCAAATAACCATTTTGTAATAAACTTAGTTTGAAACGTATTTTCAATAACATCCTTACTCATTATTTTAGCACCACATTGAGTGTCATTAAACTCCATCCCAATTGTTTTTCGAATAATGAAGTTGATGATTTTACTAATGATTGCACGTGCAGATTCCTTAGTAATATCAGCTCCCATGCGCGCCATTCTAGAACCACTAACCACTTTAAATTTAGAGTTGGAAATTGTTTTTACAAGATCATGAAAATCTTCAAAATCAGTAGATAAATCAGCATCTAGGAAACCTATATAATCAAATTGGTCTTGCTTAGCAAGATGCAACATCCCGAGACGAACAGCCTCAGCCTTACCTCCATTTTTTTCACAATCATAAATACTAATATGGTCTTCATGTCCTTTTCTTAGTTCTTCTAAAACTTCTAAGGTTTTATCAGTACTTCCATCATTAACAAAGCACAGATGATACCCTAGATTCGAATTTATAAAAGCCTTAAACTCGTCACCTAACAAGCGTAACTCCTCATTGTAACAAGGAATAACTACACCAATACAATCATTTTGAATAATCTGATTTTTTTTAGTGTTAGTGCTTATTTTGTCTCCACTTCCAATTAAACGTTTTACACGAGCACCAATTTCGCTTAAGCTCAAAGGCTTTTTCATATAATCATCTACACCAAGATCAAAACCTTTTACAATGATATCCTCATCTGTATTTCCAGACAAAATCATTACTGGTGTTGCATGGCC
Organism: Flavobacterium sp. PL002; assembly: GCF_054165825.1. Classification (NCBI taxonomy): domain Bacteria; kingdom Pseudomonadati; phylum Bacteroidota; class Flavobacteriia; order Flavobacteriales; family Flavobacteriaceae; genus Flavobacterium; species Flavobacterium sp. PL002. The sequence continues at coordinate 1,209,701 of NZ_CM135110.1, forward strand.
TCTTACCTTTTTAACGTGTCTCGCTATTTCAAGTCCATTATAAGCCACCTGTAAATCTGTACCATTAGCATTCGTTTCATTGGAAAAGGGCATGTTGATATCTGCGATAACTAAATCAGGACTGTGCTGATCATACTTTTCAATACCATCAGAAATGGTGTTAGCAGAAATCACTTCGTAGCCTAAATCAAGAAGGCTTTTTTCTAAAGAAAGAATAACTAATTCTTGATCATCAATTATTAAAATTTTCATAACTCTACTATTTGGCATTTGGTTATAGTAAATATATTAAATCTGCTTTAAAAACCAAACAAAATATGACAGTTAGTAGCTATGATTTATTTAATTAACAGTTTTATCATTACTTTTACAAAAACATCAATTTTCAATCATTGGCAAAAGAAAAATCAAATAAATATTTAATTGTAGCGCTACTTATTGGAGTTGTCTTTCATTCGAGTGCTATTTTCTTTACACTTGAGAGCACTTACGATGCGTTAATACACATGTTTTTTGCCAATCATTATGCAACAAGTTGGTTTGAACCCTGGAATTATAGCTGGTACACAGGATTTACCGTTATGGGATACCCACCGCTTGTTCATCAAGTAATTGGACTTTTATCTTTAATTGGGGGCCTAAAATTTGGTATGTTTACCGTGGCTATAATTGGTATTGTTTTATTTATAACCGGTGTATATCGCTACACTTTAATGATTACAGGGGATCGTACGGTAGCTGGATACGCATCAATTGTAGCTGTTTTTTCTTCATCATTTGTTGAAACACTCCATATTTTTGGACAATTACCCAGCATAATTGGTGTTTCTGTATTGATGCATTGCATGCCAGAGATCTATCTTTGGATAAAAACCGGAAAAATTAAATACCTTTTAAGGTCCTTTTCACTCTTAGCGGTAACAATAACTTCACACCATGTTACACCAATTTTTGGAATGATTTTTTTTATTTTTCCTTTGATTGGAACGGTAATTATGGATGTTTCTCGAGAACAAGTGAACTCCTATAAAGAGATAAAGTTTAAATTATTTCTGCAAACATTTTTTAAATTATTCAAACGAATTGTCACCTTTGGAGCTGGCTCATTATTTCTAATCATATTTTGTATTTTTCCATATTGGGTAAACTCAAAAGCAAACCCCATCACACAAGTCCCTATTCCGCATGGAAGTCGGGATAACTTTATTGAAGTTACCTCATCAGGGCTTATGTTTTTTGTGATTCCGTGGGGGATATTATTCTTTATTTTGCCGTATATATTGTACCGTTATTACAGTAAAAGATACATTTGTTTTGGGCTATCCATCTCTTTATTAATCGTTTTGGGAACGGGAGGAACAACACCTATCCCTTTAAAAGTTTTAGGCGAAACCGCTTTCAATATCTTAACACTTGACCGTTTTACGTTGTGGGCATCCATCATGAGTTTACCCATGTCAGGAGAATTTGTCTACCGCTTGATTGAAGGTGATTTAAAAACGGCTATTCAAAACCGTTTTGGGAATGTGTATCACCGTATTTTAGGGGCTTTGTTTGCAGGTTCTTTTTTGTTTTTTGCAGGTTTTACAATTACGCTGGGTTACTTTAGACCTTTTCAACCTCAAAAAATAAACACCTTACCGCTTGTTAATTTCTTAAATCAAGATCAGCACGATCAGTGGCGCTATTTACCACTAGGTTTTGGAGATCAAATGGCTACATTATCCTCGCAAACAAAAGCCAAAACAGTAGATGGTAATTACCATTCAGCACGAAGGCTACCCGAGTTAACTACCCGAGCTGTGGAGCGTTTAGAAAATTCAAAATTTAGAGGAATGGAAGGAATTGGCTCATTACAGCAATTCTTGACTGTACCGGAAAAATACAACCTGAAATATGTTTTTTCTAATGATAAATTTTATGATCCTATACTCTATTTTTGTGGTTGGCACCGCTTGTCATTACTAGAAAACGGAATCATGGTATGGGAAAAGCTAAATATTGCGCCACTCCCAAAAGTACTCCCCAAAGACGAAGTCCCTCTTTATTTAAAATTAATGTGGGGAATTATCCCAATCCTTACTGTGATAATTGCTTTTGTAATTAATATACAAAGTATTTTTTATAAAGCATTAAAATTAAAAGATGAGCCAAAACCTGATTTCTTCAAGTTTGCTGTGGCTTATAAAAAATTTCCGTTTAAGATTATCACTATTTTACACCTTTGGATTGTACTATTATTAGGTATTATTGGGTATAGCACCTATGATTTTTACACGTACAACGCGACACAAATAAGTCCGAAGAACGTGATCAAAGCATACTATGATGCGCTGGATTTTAAATTTTACGAAAAAGCACATTCTTTTATCGATCCTGAAAGCAAACTTTCTATTTCACAATTTATGCTCGAAACATCTGTTGCTGATGGGATTTTAAATTCTTATGCAAAACTTGATGCTATAGACATAGAAATCGCTGAGATCTCCGATAACAGAGCCTCTCTTGTTGCTAAAACAAAATGGATTACGCCACTTGAAATAATTAAAAAAGACTTTTACCATGAGGTAATTAAACGAAAAGGAAAATGGTATATCTTGCCTCAAAAACTGCCTTTAGATATTCCGCCAGATCAGTTTATACTAGACAATACTACTGAATATTTCAAACAAGGAAGGCGAAAAATAACCACGCAGCAAACCTATCATGAAGACGTCTTAAAACAACCTGAATTGGAAATTTTATCGGCTAAATTGATTCATTATAAAAATGAATATATTATCATTGGTGAATTGCAAAACTTAGATAACAGTCCCGCTGATGTGGTTTTAAAATCTACCCTCTACAATAAATATGACAAATCACTAGCTACTTTTAATGCTAAAGACGCTATTAAACATAAAATATTACCCAAAGAAACAACTAGTTTTAGAGTGAATTTTGAAGAAATCGCTTGGTTAAATAAGGATGTAACACAGCCTACTACCTTTAATCCTAATGAATTTACGCCAAAAAACATTACCGAAACTCCGGCAAATTTTGACATCCAGTCAGCGGGTAATATTGCTATTACTGATTTTTATATTCAGGTAGCTTTATCTGATTTAACTATCGAAAACAACCACGTCAAGGGAACATTGTTCAATTATGGTATTCAAGAAGTCACTGTCCCTGAAATAATAATTTCGTATTATACTGATAAAAAAGAGCTATTGTATGTTGATAATTATTTTTTAAGAGAAGGAGTCCGTGTACAGCGCAAACAGTATTTTGATTATAAATTGCTTGATTTATCTCAGTGCCGAATCATATTATCATCATTAAAAAATTGTTTTGTCAATGGTTTACCCAATGAGGCTCTGGCCAAAACAATTCTTCCTAATCGAAATAAAGAGGTAGAGAAAGAACTGCTACAAAAAGTAGACGGAAAAGGATTTAGTTACATTAAAATCGAAATGAATAACTATATTGGTAATCCAAAATGATAAAGAAACTAACAACTGTATTGCTTCCATTAGTATTATTCTTTTTATTCGTTTTTGCTATTTCAAAAACAAATAATACAGAAGCAGCATTTACTTTGGATACATCCAAAAAAACATTTGTAGCAGGAAGACCCATTTCATTACACTTTTCGACTACTTCTAAATCCGCAACAGCCGATTTATTTATTATTCATTCCTACGGAAAAACCATTTTGAAAGCCAAAAACAATAACGGAAAACTTGTATTTAATATTCCGCCCCTTTACTGTCTTAAAACCGGATTCGTAACTTGGTATTTGTTGCAGAATAATGAAAAAATAATCACAGGTGATTTTAGCATTCGCCCAAATGATGACACAGCTACGGTTCTAGAAAACTATTTAGGCCCAACAACTATCCTTACAGGGCAAGAACATTTTACAATGATGGTTGCCATTCCTACGGATAGTTATGACAACCCAAAAGAAGACAATACAACTGTTTTTATAAAAGATCAATTTCTTGAAAATGTAACGGTTACTACCAAAAAAACAGCTTCGTTTATTGCATGGAAAAACATTTATTCCAGAAACAAGTCAGGTAAAATGCTTGTTTCTACAGAATGTAATACTACAGGATCTAAAGAATTTGAAACCGAAATAACGCCATCACCAGCTACTAACTTTACTATTAATTTTAAAAGAAACCACGAATTTGCTGATGGCAACCAGATCACAAAATTAGAAACTTCAGTAATAAAAGATCAGTTTGGCAACCTAATTGGTGATGGAACCTTAGTTACTTTTCAAGTTACTACTAACAATAACAGCTTGTTAAAAACCTATGCTGCAACAATAAACGGAATTGCAATAGGACAATTATTGCATCCCGATCATCAGGATATCTATCGAGTAAAAGCTTACATCACTGGAATGGCTGAGAGCAAGCCCATCCAGATTAGTTACAAACCATTGATTAGAACTTTTCCTTATGAATTTTATGAAAAGAATAGAAAAATTACCGTGGGTCCTCTTAAAAGTTTCATGAAACAAATTGTGCCTGACGGAATAAAAGTAGAATTAAAAATATTTCATCACAAGGAATTAATAGAGACTAAAATTACTGAAAGTTCTAAAGGTTACGCTAATTTTATTTTATTCCCTCCTTTTTACAAAGAAAAAGAATATCGCTTTGAAATCACAACGTTAGGAATAACTCGAAAAACCGAAATAAAAAAATATGAGACTAATTAACAATCGAAATATTTATAAAGGAGCATTCATTTTTTCCTTTATTCTAATTTGTATTTTCACGCTATTGGGTTTGGCCAGAATTTTAGATTATTTAAATACTGGAGCAGATAGAAGCAGTATGTTACATCTAGAAACCGAAAGTGAAGATATTTATTTACCTAAAATAAACTGGACCAATCTTGTTAATCCGGCGCGGGTAATGGAAAAAAACACGCTAGGAAAACTAGAGCGCGATTACTTATTTTCATGGTATGTAAAAAATAATGCCTTAGAGAATAACACTTCAAAAGGCATTGACGATTACTATACTCAAAATACGCGTGAGAACTTATACCGCACTATTAAATACAATAAATCTCATGAAATCTCTATTGAGAACACGACTATCAAACATTTTCCTGATTTAGAATTTTACAGTGAAGATGGGCAGTTAGTTGTATTTAAAGATAGAAATGTAGTTGAGTATCAAAAAATCTATCAAAACAAAACGTTACTTACCACTATTCAAGATACGGCGACCTATAAGGTGATGATGTTGCTTGAAGATGGTTTTTGGCGTGTACGTCATTTAGAGAAAATGAAATCCGAGGCATTTGCAAAAGACACGGTAAAACCACACCCCATTTATACAGTTAAAAAAAATCAAATCTTACAAAATAACATTCCTTATACCATTAAAGGAATTAATTATTACCCTAAAAACTCTGCTTGGGATACCTTTGGTGATTTGTTTAATAAAGACACAATTGCGCAAGATTTTGATATTATAAAAAATTCAAATCTAAACACGGTTCGCGTTTTTATCCAGTATGGTGATTTTGGAAAAGCAAAATTGATTCCGCAGAAAATGGAAAGGCTAAAAGTACTTTTAGATTTGGCTGAAGCCAAGAAATTAGCCGTAATCGTTACATTATTTGATTTTTACAGTGATTATTCTATTAACAGTTGGACCTTGACGCATCGTCATGCCGAACAAATTGTTACTTCTTTTAAAGACCATAAAGCGATACTCGCATGGGATATAAAAAACGAACCGAATTTAGATTTTGAAAACAGAGGAAAAGACAATGTTTTGAGCTGGCTAGATCACATGGTAACCGTTATAAAAGAAAATGACCCCAATCATTTAATGACTATTGGTTGGTCAAACTCTGTTGAAGCGACAAATCTTGCCGATAAAATGGATTTTATATCCTACCATTTTTATAATGACATAGTACATTTAGAATACGAGACAGATAAATTAGTAAAAACTACTAAAAAACCAGTCGTGATCGAAGAGTTTGGCGTTCCCTCTTACGGCGGAATGTGGAATTTTTGGGAAGGAAGTGATAAAAAACAAGCAGAATACCATCGAAAAATACAAGCGTACTTTAAGAAAAACAATTATTCATTTATGTCTTGGACGTTATATGATTTTCCTCATGTGCCGGATCAAGTAGCGGGAAGATGGGCTTGGCAGAAAATGCGACAAAAAAAATTCGGGTTTATTGATGACAAAGGCAACAACAAACCCGCATTTAAATACATCTCAAATTAAGATTTTGATTGGATAATTTTCTTAAAAGTGTCCATATACATTTCTGTAATTTTGTCCATTGACAAAGCACTCGCAGCCTTATAGTTTTGCTTTGCAATTGCTTTGCGATTAGCGTCGTTATTGATAATTTTTTCGAGTGCTTGCGCTAACGATTCGGCGCTTTCAGGATCAAAGAATTCACCTTTATAACCTTCTTCCTCAACCAATAAAGCCAAGTCACCTAAATCTGGCATCACTACCGCTTTACCATAACTACCCGCTTGGTGTAAAACTCCTGAACTACCTGTGGTTGAAGTATATGGAAAAGCAACTACGGTACTTTCTCCAAAGATAACGGGAACATCTTTTTCCTCTACATATCCTGTAAATCTAATTCCTTCCACCTCTTTATATTTCTCCTTTACTCCCGCAAGATATCCAGGTGTATTAGGACTATCTGTTCCTGCAATAACTACTTCTATTTTCTCAGTGCTTCGTTTTCTTATTAAAATAGCAGCTTCAATGAGAATCTCTACTTTTTTATAGGTACCAAACTTACCAAAAGCCATAATTTGTTTTGGCCCTGGAGCCAACTCAAATGAAGGTTCATCGATACTATCAAATGTTCCATGCGGAATCACTTTTACATTTTTAACCTTGTATTTTTTCTCTAATACTTCTACGTATTTATTGATTGTAACCGCAACAACATCTGACCTTAATATAAAACGGGTTAATGTGGTTCCAACAAAATTATAGAATTTTTGAGCTAATCTATTATCTGTAAAACCGGCACTTTCTAAATCTACTTGTTCTAAGATATTGTGTAATAAAGATACTGTGGGCACATTATTATTGCGTAAAACCATTGGAATCATCAAGCCTAAAGCCGCAGGAACTTTCTTATCACCAAATTTCATAAATTGAAGATTGATCAAAACCGCATCTGGTTTTTCCTGACGTATTGCCGCGCTAATAGACATAATATTAGTGTAACTATTAAAAGCCCAACACTCATTAACTTTTACTTTATTACTATTTTCAAAATCAAGTTGTTTGGGCTCGTCTGTTTTGTCACACAGCAAGACAACTTCTGAAACATCATTTTTTTGAGCAAAATTCTTTACTAAATGGTATCCATACTCATTTAAAGTAACTTTACTTGGCGGAAAGGCAGTGATTACAGCAATTTTCATCTTAATATAGATTTGGTTTGGAACTTAATTAGCAACATTAATTCACACTACTAATTACTTTTTATTTTTATAAAAGAAATAACACAATTGAAAAAACAATAAAATAACCATAGCAATAATTTGCATGTGAACCACTTGTTCTAATGAATTATGAAAGGCTACAATTAAACCTATTTGCGTTGAACCCAATACTGCCGAAACTACAACAGGCACATATTGATTTAATGACAAATAGTAATAAGCAAAAATATTTGCTACTGCAAAAAGTGATGTTGCTAAAGCATATTTCCATAATAAAAAGGAAATAGAAACATAGGCTTTCCCAAACATTACACTCACAACAAACTCAGGAAATAATGCAGTAAAGCCAACGATTAAAGTTGACAAAACAACAATATAACCTACGTATTTTAATAAAATAGGCAGTGTATCTTGATTGTCTTTTTTCATTTGGATAACCTTAGGCAACAACAACATTACAAACATCCAGGCTACAAAATACACCACGCGCCCAATTAAAGCTAACGAAGCATATAAACCCGCCTCTTTGCTGTCAAAAAAGTGTTTGACTAAAATGATGTCGCTATTGTTTATTATGATTTGTGTGAGCTCATAAAATGCTGTTAGCGCAAAGAAACTTGTTATTGAACGGGTATCAATTGCAGCGGTAACCGAAGTTCTTAATCCTTTGAAAATTATTTTTTGAAAGGGAAGCACACCAAATACAAATGAAAATAGAATTCCAAGTGCTACAATTATAGAACTAGGCACATTTGGCAGCAGCAATAAACCAGCAATAGTCAATAGTAACCTACTAGCCATTTCGGTTTGGTATGTTGTCGCTAATTTACTTAATACATTTTGACCTTGGTACAAGCCTCTATTGACGCTCATCATAAAATACAGTGGTATCCCTATACCAAAAATATAAAACATTGCTGCCGTTTTAGTATGAAAAACAGCTTGTAATTCTTGGTAAAAAATTATAATTGCGATTCCGAATAATACTCCTAAAACCGTCGCATATTTTGTAATTAACTTAATAAAGGCAAGCAAACTATTTTCATCAAACAATACTGCATACTTAGCCGTTACAATTTGAAAAGTCATCCCCACAAAAGACAATATTAGTAAAAGTGTAATTAAAATTGCTGCATCAGAAAATGCTTCTGGGCCCAGCATTCTCCCCAATAATAAATTATACAGGTAATTCCCTCCATTAACTAATAATATGGTTACCATGAAGACTTGTTCAGGACCTAATTTTCGGGGTATTTTAGCAATCAGACTTGAGACTATCTTCATTACTTCTATTTTATTTATTAAAAATATTTATTTTTAAAGCAGTAGGTCGTTATAATGTAATGTATCAAATTGCTCACTCACGCATTTATTTTTTTTGCCAATAATATAAAATGACTTATCCATTAAAATTGTTTGTTCTTGAAGGGCAATAACACTTTTTATAGCATATTGATCAATGGCAGTGACTTTTTCTAGTGAAAGAACGATTCCAGTAGAAGCAGCAATAAGCGCATTTAAATGATTCTCTAAATATACACTGTTTTGAGAATTTAACAAACCTTTAATCTCATAAACTCCTGAATTATAATTTATTTGTAAAGCCATAATTTTTTAATTTGTTATTCATTTATTAAGACAAATATCAATTATATCACAACAACGGACATAATTCTTAGATGAATGACCCGAAAGTGTAGATGAAATATTACCATTTAATCCTTAACTTGCATCATTGAACCCAAGATCATTATTCTATGAAATTTGTATACAAGATTACTTTATCTATTTTCTTCATTTTTAGTCTTTCGATGAATGCCCAAGACATGAAGAAAGGATTTACTCAGCTTGAAAAAGGAGATTTTGCTAATGCCGAAGTATTTTTTAAAGACATCTTAAAAGAGTATCCTGAAAATAAAACAGCACGTTTGTGTTATGCACGAGCCATTGGATTAAATAATAAAGCTAACGAAGCATTAGACAATTTTATCCAATTGAAAAAAGAGTATCCTGGCGATCTTGAAATTGAATTGAATTATGCCGAAGCGCTGCTTTGGAACAAAAAATTTGACGAAGCAAAAGTTTTCTATAGCGAGCTCGTTAAAAAGAATCCTACAAATTTTGTCGCGCATTTAGGATTTGCAAATACACTATCTAATTTAAAAGAATATCCTGACGCTTTATTAAATGTAAATAAAGCATTGATGTTATCTCCTGGAAATTCTGGCGCTTTGATTTCAAGGAAATACATTAAATTAGGTTATGCTTATCAAAATGTCAACGAAAAAAAGTTTATTGAAGCTGAAACGTATTATGATGAAATTCTAGTTGATTTTCCTTTAGATAAAGAAACATTGATGAATAAAGCCAATATGTACCTTATCACTAAAGAAATTAAAAAAGGAAAAGACGTTTACAATTTACTTCAACCAGAACATCCTGTTATTGCATTAAACGGTCTTTCTTTATTAGAGCATATTGACAAAAAAGAAAAAAATGCTTTGAAACTTGCGACAACATCTTTAGAAAAATCACAGAGCATTACTGATGAGAGTTTAAAGAAGCAAACTCAAGAACGTTATGTTCAAGCGTTGATTTGGAATAAAAAATACAAAGAATCTGCATCAGTAATCGAAGAGTTAAAAGTTACTTACCCTAATGAAAATTGGGTGCTTTCCTTAGCAGCAACGCTAGCAATTTATAAAAGTAATTTTCCTGAAAGCATCACTCATTACGAACAAATTTTAAAAAATGACAGCAAATCATTTGATGGAAATCTAGGAATAGCAAATGCTTACAAAGCCTCTGGAGAAATAAGCCTGGCATATCAAGCAGCTAATACTACTCTTGAAATTTTTAACAATCAAGGAGATGCTTTAAATTTTATAAAAAAAATAAAGGAAGACTACACACCTTATGTAGAACAAAAATTTAGTTACTCATTTGATAATGGTGATAATACTGCGATAGCATCTCACACCGAAATTAATTTACCGCTATCTACTAAATGGGCTATTAATAGCACCTACCAATTTAGAAAAACGGACAATAAAGTAACTAAGGCCAATGCAGAAAGTAATGATTTTCTATTAGGCGCAACGTATCAGTTTCACCCAAAAATTAGTTATGCTTTTGAAGTTGGTGTCAATTCAGCTAATTCTAGCACAACCGATTACAATCAACTTTTAATTCATACTTATTTTAAAATTAAACCTTTAAAATTACAAGATTTAGAAGTGGGTTATAAAAGAGAGATGCAAAATTTCAACTCTGATTTGATTGACAAAGAAATTGCTACAAATAATTATTACTTTAATTATAATTTGAGTACTAATTTTAATTTTGGATGGTTTACCCAATACTTTTTTACCTCACAAACAGATAATAACAATAGAAACTTATTATTTACATCTTTCTATTACAACTTCATGTCTAGCCCAGTGCTCAAGGGAGGCTTAAATTACCAATATATTGCTTTTAAAAACCGTGTTCCTACTGATTATTTTAGTCCTAAGAAGTTTAATGCTGTAGAATTATTTTTAGAAATACTAAAAGACGAAAAAATTGTTGAAGCTAAATCTTGGTTCTATAATGCAAGTCTTGCCACAGGATACCAATTTATTGAAGACGATAGTAAACAATGGACCTACCGCATTCAAGGAAAGCTAGGATATAAATTTTCAGATAGGTTGTTAAGCAACTTGTATGTAACCCGAAGTAACATTGCCTCAACAACAGCATCTGGATTTACATTTAATGAATTTGGCTTGCGTATAAAATGGAATTTAACAAGTCAACCAATCTTTAAACTTAAATAAAAAACTTTAGCAAGCGCTTACTTTTTTACAGCGTTAGTTTACTAAACAGAAAAAGACTGCTCGTGGTAGCAGTCTTTTTTTTTATATTAACTAATCTTACAGTTAATACTAAATTTGTTTTTAGAAAACTTGTATTACTCTATCTAAAATCAGGGCAGTTAGACTGCAACAAAATTCAAATAGTGTTATTAATCTTATTTTGTTTCGGGACAAAAAGAGTGTTTGTGTTTTGTTTTCTATACAAAGATAGGTACAACGGCAATAAAGAATTGGGGTTTTTCGGTAAGATCAAATTTGCATTCGACCAATGGTTATTTTAAAACGATAAGAAAGATAAAAATACGGCCAAACTACTCTTTTAAGTTAAAGTAATTTCAGTTAGCTAATTGTAATTCGCCACTATCAAGACCAATAAGTTTGCGTATTTCGCCAGTATTAGGTAAAGAAACAGAGTCACTTGTTATGACAAGAAATGATTTAAGCAATGAATGGCTTATTATTAATGTTGTTTTTTTACTTTGACAAATTTTTTCGGCTTCAAATTTACTCATAGGACCAGCCCACTTTGAGTTGTAACAATAGCCTAACCCTTTACATCTAATAAAAGTGATATTAACATCATTTATCATGGTCCAACGTTTAGACACTAAATAATAACCTGTAACTTCATCGTAATTAGCGCTTGTAGCATCAGGATTTATAGTAGGTAGTTTTACATCCATGTTTTTACGTTTTAAATAGAGTACTAAAGTAGTGACAATCTAGATAAAATACATATTTAGTCGATGAAATACATCTTTTTAAACTATTGGTAAGTAAAGACTTATAATTAAAGCACATTTATCCTATTAAGTAACTCCGCTCTATTTGAGCGACTTACAGGAATAACATCTTTTCCTATTAAGACACTATTATCTTCGATATCGATAATTTTACTAGTGTTAATGATAAAAGAACGATGTACCTTCAAGAAAATATCTTTAGGTAGTTTGTCTTCTATTTTTTTTAAGGTGGAGTGCACGATGTAATTTTTAGCCTCTGTTTTAATATGAATATAATCTCCCTTGGCTTCAATTATATTTACGGTATGAAAATCTATTTTAATCAATCTTCTATCCACATTAATGTAGAAATCATGAACCACATCATCAACCATAGGTTTTGTTTCAATGATGGGCGTCTCCGTTTTTAAAGAATTTAATTTATGAATAGCTTTTAAAAAACGAGCTTCTGTAATGGGTTTAACAAGATAATCAACGATACATTCATATTCGAATGCCTCAAAAGCAAAATTTCGATCTGAAGTAACTAGGATAATATGAGGCGGGTTTTTGATAGTTTGGATAAAATCAAAACCAGTAAAATTAGGCATGTGAATGTCTAGAAAAACTAGATCAACTGTGTTTTGATTTAAAAATTTAATTGCATCGATCGCGCTAGGAAAATCACCAATGACTTTATAATCAGTATAATTGGCTATAAACTGTGCCATAATGGCTCTTGCCATTTCTTCATCGTCTATAATAATGCAATTCATGTAAGGTTGTTTTACAATTGTATAACAAACTCTTCCATAGCTTTTAATATTGATTCAAAATCACTTTTTAAGGCTACTGAGTTATCATTTAAATTATCTTCGTAATCAGAAGCAATATAATAACTTTTTTCGAGACCTAAAATAGAAACTTTATGTTTTAATTTATGTACTGCTTGAGCAGCTTGATTATAATCAGCCTTTTGCATTTCCTTTTGATAAACTTCTACCTCTACTGGGAGCTCTCTCTTTAATATATTAATAATCTTAGCTTTAAATTCCTCATTGTCACCTGACAAGTCATTTATGTAATTTAAATTAGGTGTCTCCATTAGTTTTTGGTATTGTGAAATAAAAGGTTGTTCCTATTTTCTCTTGGCTTTCCAGCCAAATTCTCCCTTTATAATATTCGATTATTTTTTTTACTATTGATAGCCCTATTCCTGATGAGTTTCCGTCGTTATGTAATTTAGAAAAAACATCAAAAATTTTACTATGATACACTGCTGGAATTCCTATACCATTATCTTTAATTTTAAAAGTGATTTCCTGATTACTCTCTGAACAGGAGATGGATACCTTGGCATTTTCTTTATCGTTGTATCTAATTGCGTTTTCAATTAAATTTTGAAAAAGTTGTTTCAATCTAAAATCATTACCTCTAACTTTTGGTAATATGTTATCTATGCTAACAACTACATTTTCTGGAATTGGAATCGTTTTTAGAATATCGTTAACCATCATATTCAAATCAATTGTCCGGCTATCATGCGATTGACTTTCTATAGAGGAATAGTTTAAAATACCTTTAATTAACAAATCCATTTTTTCGACATTAAAAAGAATCCGATTTAGAGATTTGAGATTATTCTCGTTCATTATTCCCTGATTGTCCTGTATGAACCAGTTTATTAAAGTATCAATAGTTCTTAAAGGTGCTTTTAAATCATGCGAAACCATGTGAGCATACTCATTTAAAGCTATATTTTGCTTCTCTAAATTCACTAAAAGATCCTCCCTTTGCTTATTTATTTTTACAATTTCAATTGATTGTTGTTTAATATAATCCGAGGAATCAAAACCTTCTTCTTTCGAAGTTAATTCGGGATCCAAACTCATTGACTCTAATATGTTCTGTAAATTCCTATTAACCTCTTTTAAGCTCTCTGCTTCATCACGAAGTTTTTGATTGGCATCAAACAATTCATCAGAGCTTATTTTCATAGCACGCTGCAGCATCTCAATCTGACTTTCGTAATTTAAATACGATTCGTCAACAGCTTCGAGAAATACATCCAAATCATTCAGACCCCCGTTGAGCTTTTTATCTATTTGTCTTTTTAATAATGAATGCATTACTCGCTAATTAAGGTTAGTGTCATAGTTTGATTGTGTAATTCACAGGAAGTACTACCGTTAAAAGGTGCCATCTCTCCATAAGAATAAAAACCAGCCATAGGTACGCGTTCTCCAACAACTTCTCGCACTTGTTCAACCTCCTCTTCAACTCTTTGATTCATTACTAATTTTCTACCAATACAGCTAACTAAAAGAGCTAGTTCTGGCTTACTCTTTCTATTGTTCATTGCTAACTTAGCTGCTGTTTGTGCTCCTTGAGCAATGCCATCAACTGATGCCATCATTAATTGCACACGGGAATTTACGGGTGCATCTCCAGCTAAAATCATCGATTGATCTTCGTTATTTATATTTAAAATAGTACGCACAACGGGGTCTTTCTTTCCATCAGGAGTAACGTTTAAGGGATATAATAACGAGGCTTGAGGCAATTCATTAGATTTATCTCCTAAATATTTTTTATATAAATCCAAAGCGGGATGTCCATCAATTTCGTATAAAATATTCCCCTCAGCTTTAGTAATTATACGCTCAGGACCAAATGGAATCCAACCTCCAAAACTTGCGTAAGACACCTCTAGCGTAGCTCCATAAAAACCAATTAAAATGACTTCGCCTTCTTTTGGATTTTCTTTATAGGAAGCTAATGTTTTTTCAAAACGTGCATCATCACCACACATTCCTCCTGTGATGGATAACTTAGCATCAATATTAGTTTCTAAGCCGTTAATTAATGAACTACCGTTAACAAAACTTCCTTCTGAGAGTACAAATAAATGTTTTAAATTTTCTTTCGGCATTTTCTCATATAGCGCTTCACCTAATTCTTTAGCATTTTTATCAAAGTCTAATATATTTTCTCTCTTTACAATAAAACTAGAATTCTCAAGCTCTATAGCGGTAACCGAAATGGATTCGTCATTAACATTACAACAAATTATTTCACCTGAAGTAGATCCAAAAACAATATCTTCATAAGGAAACTCTTTTCTTATATCATCAATTACCTCCGATTTCTCTAGTAAATAACGGTTTCCAAAAACTAAAACTAAAGGATTCTTAAGCATTGCTTTTTTCTGGAAATATTCCCATTCTTTACCGGCTTCTTTATATGCTTGAATAATTTTCATAGTTGTTTTTTAAGTTTTACAAAGAAGGTTGTTCCTTTTCCTTCTTCGCTTTCGAGCCAAATTTCACCTTTATAAAAATCAATTACTTTTTTAACAATAGACAACCCCAAACCGGTTGAATGTTTACTGGTTGTGTAAGTTTTAAAAGTATCGAATATTTTAGAATGAATCTCTTTTGGCATCCCCATTCCGTTGTCTTTTATAGAGAAAACATAACTGGAGTCTAATTCCTCAGCAGCAATTTCGACCAATCCGTTTTCCTTATCAATATAATTAACCGCATTACCAATCAAATTTTGAAACAACTGCTGAATTCTAAAACGGTCGGCTTTTATAGTAGGCAACGTATCAATTATTTTAATACTAATATGTTTTGGCACATGAATAATATCAATAATACTGCTTATTATAGCTTGAGTGTCCACACTTTCATTTCGGGTTTCTTCTTTATCAATCTTAGAATAGGTTAATATACCTTCAATTAAATGGTCCATTTTTTCTACTTTATGCTCTATTAGTGCAAAGTATTTCATTGTTTGTTCTTCAAAACCATTTTCATTCTCTTCTTTAATCCAAGATATCAAGGAATTTATGCTTCGTAAAGGTGATTTTAAATCGTGAGAAACTATTTGAGCATAATCTTCCAGCTCTTTATTGGTTTTAGCCAAATCACTTATTAAGTTTTCTTTTTGAGCTTCAAGAATTTTCTGTGCAGTGATATCTTCTTCAATAGCAAAGAATTTTATTATGGCTCCTTCTTTATCGTACAAAGCTTGACCTTGAATTCTAACCCAATATTTTTCTTTGTTTTTAGAATAATTGACTATTTCACAATTAAAAGGCAATCCTTTTTTTATTTGCTCTCTAAGATATTGCACCGATTCTTGATTCGATCCTTCCCCTTGAAGTAATTGACCTGGTCTAAAACCTAAAATTTCCTCTTTAGTATATCCTGACATTTTCAAGAAACTACTATTAGCCCATTCTATATGCCCTTTAGCATCACATATAATCACCGCATTAATATTCTTCTCAGCGATTAAAGAAAGCAAATACAGCTGCTCTTCTTGATTTTTTTGATCAGTAATATCTAAATGAATCCCTATAGAACCAATTATATTTCCTTGAATATCATAATTAGGAGCACCACTAACTAACCAAAACTTTTCTTCGTTGTTTTTATTTATAGCGGTAACTTCAAATGAATCAGTGATTCCATTAGTACGTAAATCCCCTTTAGATTCTATTAATTTTATACTTTCTGGTGATAAGAATTTTCTAGCTGCTTCATGACCTATTAAGTCATCCATATCAAAACCACTCATATCAAGAAAACTTTGATTTGCCATGGTAATTCTATCATTTAAGTCTACTTCAAGCAAACCTAAATTCATATTAGCAATAATACTTCGGTATTTTTCTTTTTCGATCTCTAAGCTTTCATCATATCTTTTCTTGAGTGATATGTCTTCTAGAATTGCAAAATATTGTGTCGCATTTCCATCTGCATCTGTAATAGGCTGCCCTTTTACGCGAGACCAAAATGAATTACCATTTTTTCGAGCATGGTGCAACTCAACTTCAAAAGATTGACCAGTATTAAACGCAGTAATCATTTTAAGAATTTCCGCTTTATCTGTTGTTGCAGTTCTTCCTACTTCAAGAGGTGTTTTTCCTAAAATTTCAAATTTATCAAATCCTATCAAATGCGCATAAGCATCATTACACCAAAAAATAGTACCATCGAGTTTTGTAAAAACAACTCCGTTTTTATTAGCACTTGCTACAAATGACAATCGGTTTAATTCCTCTTGATCTTTTTTTAGCTGGTTTTTTTGACGATTTATTGTTAACAACAGTTCTTTTAATTCTTTTGAAGTATTGTCGGCATTATTAAGAACGTGCAGTAAATCTAATAAGGGGTCATTATGAGCAAAATCCTCAAAACTTAATTTCCTATCGATCACTTCATTCATAGAAGTAAACCAAGGTGAGCCCACAAATAATAAAGTATCGTCCATAATTTCAAACTGACCTCTAAGAGTTAGATCAGTTTTAGCATATCGTAATAGAATATGTTGGTCGCTATTTTTTAAAAGTTCTTCGAACGAAATAGTATTTAAGTGTGGTCTTTTAATTTCAAAACTAGCCGTAAATAAATCATTTTTTTGAAGATCTGGACAAACTTTAGCAAGGCTTTTTCCAAAATTCAAAATATGAAAATCAGTACTTAATTGAAAATAAAAGGGAAACAATCTATTAAAACTATCTTCATTAAAATGCATTGCTAATTCAGCCATAAGTTTACCATTTTATTTTAAAAACTTCGTGTGAACTACCTTCATTTCTAGATTCTAATAACTCAAGTTCAACAGGCGTTTCATAAACATTTCCTAATCCTTGAATTATTCCTCTTACAAAATCTTGTAGCCCCTCCCTTTTTGAAAAGTAATGTAGATTAAGGCTTTTTTCAGCAACATCACTTACTTTAAATTCAGGTGGAGTTAGTTTTGGGTAAATCAACATAACCCTATTATGGAAATTGGGTAAATTAATTAAAAAATCTCGTAAATTATTACCTCCTGACTCCATTAGCCCTGGATACTTTTCTTTTGTAGTTCTCATTACCCACCATTGTCCAAAAGCAATTAGTACCTCACTTAATGTCATCTCCATTACCTCACCTACGGCAGTTGCAATTTTATAGGTTACATCATCATCATAAACCTCGTTACTTAAAAAAAAATCGATATCAACTCCACTTTTTTTATGAATAATATCCCATTTCTCTTTTCCAAAGTTTGCGATAACTAGGTCTTCTATTGATTTATTGACAATTCCGTACATAATTTCTAGTTGGTTATTAGTTCATTACAACTCCAGTATTCGATTAATTTTGTAATTCTATCCACATAATCATCGTATTTCAAAGGCTTAATAACATATCCTGCAATACCTATTCTATAGCACTCTAAAACATCTTTATGATTACTAGAAGTTGATAAAATAATGGCAGGAATATATTTCAAATAATCATCAGCTTTTAAAATTCCTAAAAATTCAATTCCGTTAATCTTAGGCATATTCAAATCCAGAACAATTATATCAGGAACAACTTCTTTGACTTTTAAAATCTCTATTGCTTCCTCTCCATTATTAGCCTCTACAATTTTGTGATTTAGCTTCAAGGTACTCAATACCCTGTTGAATTTCATTACTTCAATTTCGTCGTCTTCAATTAACAGTATATTTAATGCCTTGCTCATGGTATTTATGATAAAAATTTGAAAGATAAATTTAACTCTATTTCACAATAAATTTTGCTTGTATTCGATACTAAATCTATAATGATAGCTGAGTCGACGAAAAGTATCGACGAATGGTTTTTATAAATTCTCGATCTCTAGTTGTATTTTCTTCGGCAAACTTTTAAAAACCAAATCATACGAATGACCAATTAATTCTTTTACCAATTTATCTGGAACATCTTGATTTATTGTAACGGTATTCCAATGTTTTTTATTCATATGAAAACCCGGAATGATATCGTCATAGCTAGCGCGTAGTTCTTCGGCTCGGTCTGGATCACATTTTAAATTGACTCCTGGTGTTCCCATTTCCCATTTTTGCAATGAAGACAAAGCAAAAACTTTCCCACCAATTTTAAACACTAAAGTATCTTCATCAAAAGGAAAATGCTCTGTCACTCCTTTTTTTGACAAACTATATTCATAAAACGTTTCTAAATTCATGTTGCTAAAACTTTATTTGATCACTTTTTCCATCATTCTTTCTGGTCGAGCCAAAAGAGCAAAACCAAATTTCTCATATAAAAAATGCGCATCAGCCGTTGCCAATCGCCATATTTTAACTTGTTGTAACTTAGGTTCATTTAGCATTGCATCTATTAAAATTGATGAATACCCTTTCTCCCTGTGCGCTTCATCAATAAAAACATCCATCACATATGCAAAAACAATGTAATCTGTAATTACTCTAGCAAAGCCTATTTGCTTGTCATCTAGATAAACACCAAAACAAAAGGAGTGATCAATTGTGGTTTGCACCTCTTCGATCGTACGGCCTGTCGCCCAGTAAACATCTTTAAGAAACTCCTGAATAAACGGTACATTGAGTTTGCTTTTATCTGTAGAAATCGCAATCATATTTGATACAAAACAGGTTTTGATGGAGACGCATCATTTTCAAAAGAAGCAATTTGAAGGTTCAATACATAACTCCCATCTTGAACAACATCATCAACAAAAATCAGCTCGGTTATTGTGGCGTTTAGCCTTGCATCTTTATTTAAGTGATTCACATCAGTAACATTCCAAAAAGCTTTGTGCGCCAACAATTTCCCTTCGTCCTTCTCTTTATCTACACTAGGCAAATCAATTAATAAATGCTGTATGCCGCTTTCGCGAATGAAACGCGCCGCAGCCTCTTCTAAATAAGGGGGATTGGTATGTGAATATTTCCTTGATTTTTTTGAAGGTTCGTTTGGCAGAGTTCGAATAACAATTGCTTCGGGCGTTTTACCACTTAATGCTTTTGCTATCGCTTCTTTGGTTATAACCAAATCTTCACCTCTTTTTTCTAAAGATACCGAAACCAATTCGGCACTAAAAAAAAACTGTTTCAAAGCTTGATTAACGCTGTAAAAATCACGCGTAATGTGCCCCAAACATTCGGTATGCGTACCATGACCGTGCGGGTTGAAAAGGATGTTATTAAAATTAGTAGACGACATACCTGACGACACTTTGCCTACCCATTCGTCAAATTTTACTGGCTCAATCACTGGTCTCTCAATGTACCATGCAATTGGGTTGTCATCTGTATTGGTTATCGGAATCGAAATATCAATTGGTTTTGACAAATCGATTTCAAGTAGTGTATTGTTATGTTGTATTGTAGTTTTCATAATTTTGTTTTCGGCAAGATTTGTTCCTGTAACGAACGCTCGGATACGTTATTATTCCAAATTTACCCAAAAAAGATCAGAAGCAATCCCATCTGTCAAAAACTTTCCTTTTTTTGTAGGCTTCAAAATTGCGTTTTCAATCGAAAGCAACTCATCATTTAAGAATTTCTGAGCTTGTTTCATCAAATAATCATGGTAGTCTTGTCCAAATTCAGATTGAATTCTCTCTAAAGAAACACCCCAAATTGTTCGCAGTCCTGTCATAATATATTCGTTGTAACGATCTGCTTCAGAAAGTATTTCAACTTCGTTTGGTAATTCATTGGATTCAAGTGCTTTTATATACAATGGATTATTGGCAATATTCCAACTCCTCGAAATCCCATCGTAACTGTGTGCCGAAGGACCTATACCTATGTATTTTTTCCCTAACCAGTAAGCTGAATTATTTTTTGAAAAATAGTTTTCTTTCCCGAAATTCGAAAGTTCATAGTGAATGAAACCATTTGCTTCGAGCGTATCCACAAGAATCATAAAATGTTCTTGAGCAACTTCGTCATTTGGGGCAGCTATTTTTCCGGTTTGAATCAGTTTATTCAATGCTGTTTTTGGCTCGACCGTCAAAGCATAACTAGAAATATGCGGAATCCCAAAAGACAAGGCCGTTTCAATATTTGCTTGCCATTTTTCATTACTCATTTCGGGAACACCATAAATCAAATCAATCGAGATATTATCAAAGTATTTTGTGGCCTCAGTCAAGCATTTCTGGGCTTCCGCCGAATTGTGCGCGCGGTTCATCATTTGTAAATCGTCTTCAAAGAAAGATTGAATTCCGATGCTTAATCGATTGACTTTACTTTTTGACAGTTCCAAAATTCGTTCCGTAGAAAGATCATCAGGATTGGCTTCTAATGTGATTTCTGGATTTGCGGTAACCGTATAATTTTCATACACTTCGGCAATTAAAAAATCAATTTCAGCCGAAGTCAGCACACTAGGTGTTCCTCCTCCAAAATAAATAGTCTCGATCACAATGTCAGTTCGAGAAGAGTCGAGAAAAGTAGCTTCACTTTTGCGTAAGCGAATTTCTTTGGCCAAAGCCAAAACCATTTCTTCCTTTTTCTTCATCGAAGTCGAAAAATGGAAGTCGCAGTAATGACAAGCCTGCTTGCAAAAAGGGATGTGTATGTAGATTCCGGACATAAACCAAATTTTATTTAAATTTATAAACAAGAATAATCTTATTAATATGATATTTTTTGTGTACTATTGTTCAAATTTATAAATTAAACCATGAAAAAAATTACTTGTTTACTTCTTATTTTACCTCTATTACTTCTATCATGCTCTAACAATGACAGTACTACAGATGATTCAACCCCTCAATTTGCAATGACTGCAACGATTAACGGAAAATCTTTTCAAGCTAATAATCCCTTTGGCGGAAATCAATATTCTGAAACCAACCTCTGGAGCTACTTCCCTGTTGAAGACTATATATTGATTCAAGGGAGGCAAGGTGGCGTTTTTGGAAATCCCGAAATAAATATTTGGTTAAAAAAATCAGATATTGTAGTTGGTGTGTATGCAATTAGCGAAGAGACTTACAATACGCCACCATCACATTTCATAGATTTAACTGATAATTCCAACGACACGTTTGAAGTGACAAAAAGTGGCACTATCAAAATTACAGAAGTTAATACCAGTACAAAAATTGTTGAAGGTACTTTTGAATTTATCACTGTCAATTCAGTGAGTAATCAAAATGAACCAATAAACAATACCATTACTAATGGTACTTTTAGATACAAGTACGCAAATTAAAATCATAAAATAGCTAGAAAACACTTCTAGCTATTTCTTCACTCTTTCTTCATTTTGTTTTACAAACGCATCCCAACCGGTGTAACTTTTGGTTCCCACCACTTTTCCAGAATTAAAAAAATGGCATACTGCTGCTGCCAATCCATCCGTTGAATCGAGGTTTTTGGGTAATTCTTTCAATCCCAAAAGTTGTTGCAACATTTTGGCAACTTGTTCTTTGCTGGCATTTCCGTTTCCGGTAATAGCCATTTTAATTTTTTTGGGTTCGTATTCTGTAATCGGGATATCTCTTGATAACCCTGCGGCCATAGCTACTCCTTGCGCACGACCAAGCTTCAACATTGACTGCACATTCTTACCAAAGAAAGGAGCTTCGATAGCAATTTCATCCGGATGATGCGTATCGATCAGTTCAATCGTGCGTTCAAAAATTCGTTTCAGTTTCATGTAATGGTCATCCATTTTATTCAACTGCAATTCGTTTAATTGAATGAATTCCATTTTTTTATTGATAACCCGTATCAACCCAAAACCCATTATGGTCGTCCCTGGGTCAATTCCTAATATGATGCGTTCGTTTGCCAAAGTTTTGTTTTAAATTAATGTAATACAGAGAGTCTCGAAGTTATTGAAAGTTGCATTTGAAACAAAGATAGTTGCGAAGAACATTAAAGTATATTAAACCTCTGGAAAACTTCGCTCTCTCTTTGTGAATCTTTGCGAAATAATTTTTCTCACAGAGTGAAACTTACAAAATATCGTTTTCACGATACTTTTTCCTTTCTTTGCACTCATGATTTCAATTCCTCGCAAAACTAAGCAATTCCTCGTACTTCTAATCAAAGTTTTGATTGTTGCTGGCGCATTTTACTTTATATACAACCAGCTAGCCAACAATGACAAACTAGACTGGGCGCAGTTTATGACAAAATTTAAAAAAAACCAGTCTGTTATAGGAATTAGTTTCATACTGTTGCTAAGCGTATTGAATCGTTATTTTGAGATTTTAAAATGGCATAATCTGGCTTCGTACATTAAACCTATTTCAGTTGCCGAAGCGACAAAGCAAGTGCTTGCTGCTTTAACTGCTGGAATTTTCACACCCAATGGTGTAGGCGAATATGCAGGTAAGGCCTTGTACTATGAAAAACACGAAACCAAACAAGTCGTTTTCCTAAACTTAATTTGCAACGGAATCCAAATGGTGCTTACTGTAATCATTGGGTTATTTGGATTACTTTATTTCAATGCCCAATACAATGTAATCACTACTAAGACCGTAGTATTACTATTTGGCGCACTACTAGTATTATTTATGATCTTATTTTCGATAAAAAAAATAACCATCAAAGGCTATTCTATAGAAAAACTGATTCATAAAATCAATAAAATCCCAAAATCCATACACCAAAAAAACATTCTTTTAGGCGTTTTGCGATATCTTGTTTTTTCACATCAATATTATTTTTTGTTCCTAGCTTTTGATGTTGATTTGCCTTATTTGACTTTAATGTCGGCTGTAACTAGTGTTTATTTTTTAGCATCATCGTTACCTACTTTTCAGTTTTTAGATTTTGCTGTAAAAGGAAGTGTGGCCATCTTTTTCTTTGGAATTTTGGGCGTAAACGAATGGATTGTAATCTTTGTATCTACCCTAATGTGGTTTTTGAATGTAGTACTACCTGTAATCATTGGTAGTTATTACGTGCTAAATTTCAAAACCCAAAAAACAAAATGATGTTTTTTACAATCATCATATCATTCCTTTATTTCGTAGCCATAGCGCTCTTAATTTATGGTTTTACCAAAATAAAAAACTACGATTCTATTGGCTTAAAGCCAAAGACAAAATTCACAATTATAGTACCTTTTAGGAATGAAGCCAAAAATCTACCGTTCCTTTTGGATAGCTTTTCAAGACTAAATTACCCAAACGATCTTTTTGAAGTTCTTTTAGTTGATGACGAATCTGATGATAAATTTAGTCTACAGACTTCTAAGCTAAAAATCCAAATTATAAACAACAATCGAGTCTCTAACTCTCCCAAAAAAGATGCCATTACAACGGCTATTCCTTTAGTAAAAACAGATTGGATTATCACTACAGATGCCGATTGTACTGTTCCTAAAAATTGGTTATTGACCCTAGATAATTACATCCAGACTCACAATGTTACTATGATTGCAGGCGCAGTAACTTATGATTGCAACACTACTTTTTTACATCAGTTCCAACAGTTAGACATGGCTAGTTTGCAAGGTGCCACTATAGGTAGTTTTGGAATCGGGCGAGGATTTATGTGCAATGGCGCCAACTTAGCCTATACTAAATCACTTTTTACAGCATTAAATGGTTTTGATGGCAATGACAAAATCGCAAGTGGTGACGATGTTTTTTTATTGCAAAAAGCAATTAATAGAGCTCCAAATGAGGTTCATTATCTGAAATCAAAAAATACAATTGTTACGACTCAACCTCTAAATAATTGGACCGCTTTATTTCATCAAAGGGTCCGATGGGCTTCAAAAACAGCTTCGTATCAAAGCGATTTTGGAAAAATCTTAGCCTTAATAGTTTTTGCAGGTAATGTATGCTGGATTATAATGTTTATTTTTTTACTAATAACTAATATAAACAAACACATAATACTGTTATTAATTCTATTAAAAATTATTATTGATAGTGTATTAATACTGCAATCAAACCATTTTCTAAATTCTAGGAAAACATCTTATCTTTTATTAAGCAATATACTTTACCCGTTTTTTAGCGTTTCCGTTGCACTGTATTCCTTATTTGGAAAATATGAATGGAAAGGAAGGCAGTTTACTAAGTAATTTTTTTAAAACTAAAAATTAATCCCACAGCTGTTACAGCCAACATCCCCGAAAACAGAATACTAACAATTACACTTCCTATTTGCTGTATTTGCAATCCAAACATAAAACGGACAATCAATATAACAGCTGCAAAAGCAATCGTCATAAACCAGTATTTAAAAATAGAACTTTTTACTACTGCAGTATCAACGACTAAGTTATGAATGTAGAAAAATAAAATAGTTAAACCTACAACTGTACTTAAATGCTGTGCTATTTTATAAATTGGTATGGTCATAACTTCTTCATTAAAAAACGGAATCCTTTGCACTAAATAACCGTCCCA
This sequence comes from Flavobacterium sp. PL002, assembly GCF_054165825.1. NCBI lineage: Bacteria > Pseudomonadati > Bacteroidota > Flavobacteriia > Flavobacteriales > Flavobacteriaceae > Flavobacterium > Flavobacterium sp. PL002. The sequence continues at coordinate 1,234,918 of NZ_CM135110.1, forward strand.
ATGTGTCATAGAATCCCAAAATAAGTGAGAAAGTGCTCCAATTAAAAAAGAAATCAAAACTAAAAACACATTTTTTTTTAAATAATCAAACCAATTAAAATTCCGTAACAATTGCAGTCTGCTTTTAAAAAAAAGTGGTGAATTATCTATTAATGGCTTTTTAATAATACCGTGGAAAACAAAAATCACTAAAAAACATAAAGGAAAATCAATTAAAAAAAGTCCTAAAAAAGTATGGCTTAATTCACTTTGCATTTTCATTCTAAAAAAGTATTCAAAATCAGGAGACATCGAACCGACAACTAAAGCAGTTGCTGACATTTTTTTATTTTTTAAAAACGGTAAAATAATAGCAGGATGAGAAAAAGTAAAAGGCATTAATTACTCGACTTTTATAATTACAGGTAATATAAATTGTGTTTTAACTGGAATTCCACGTTTAATTGCAGGACTAACTTTTGGAAAATCAATTAAACGCGCATGCAAAATACTATCTATTTTAATAGTATCATAAGCAACCGAATCTTTAGGAAACTGAGGCTCAAACTTCATTTTAGAGTTAGAAAAAACCGTTACTTTAACTTCAATAGTATCTAGCTCAGGGTAAAGAATAGAAAGCGTATCAATACTTATCTTTTCTTGAATTAAAGTGGTTAAATACTGAAAAAAACATTGTTGGCGTTCTTCCTTGCTTTCCATTTTATTACAATCAACAAATGACGGATATTCATCCACTTCATTCCAATTGATAGCCTTCAACTCCTTCTGCAACAATTCCTTTTCTGAAGGTACTTGCTTATCAAAATACTGACAGGAATTAAAAAGAAAGAGTAGTAAAAAAAAGTAAAAATACTTCAATGTGTTATTTTTTTTCAAATTGACTTATAGAGTACAAAATTACGATTATTTTTTTTGTGTTCCTTTCGAAAGCAAATAATCTTAATAGCTTTCTACAAACCACTTCTTACTACTTTCAGTTATTAACATTTTTGTTCAATATAAAGAATATAATTGATCAGAAAAGGGTGCTATTTGAAACGTATAATTATAAAACTCCTCTTTTGACATTACTAAATTAGTATCAGCCTTTTTATTAGAAAATTCAAAAAATAGTTTATCAAAATCTTTCAAAAAAAATTCAATACTTTTACCCGTTAGTATTATAAATACTCTTTTTCAAAATGCTATGAAAATCTTTATTTACTCGTGAGAACCAAAGAGTATTACCACATAAAACAACTATTAAAACGATATAATTTTTCATTGAACACAAAAAAATCAGAATTTAACTCATCCAAAATTACAAATAAAACAACATATGGATTTTTTACTTTTAACCCTCGGCTTGAGCTGCATGCTAATAGGTATAATGGGCTGCTTTTTGCCTTTGTTACCAGGGCCAGGACTAAGTTGGTTAGGAATACTTATTCTTTACTCCACCGCAGCAATACCAGCCAACTACTGGATTTTAAGCATCACTTTAATCATAACAGCACTACTAACCGTACTCGATTACATAATACCATCCAAAGGAACCAAGCATTTTGGAGGAAGTAAATACGGGATTTGGGGAACAAACATAGGTTTAGTTATCGGAATCTTCATTCCTGTTCCATATGGTTTCTTAATTGGCCCTTTCTTAGGCGCATTAATTGGAGAATTACTATTTGACTCTACAAATCACAACCGAGCTTTAAAAGCTGCAGCAGGTTCCTTTATTGGTTTTTTAGCCTCTACTTTTATACAATTCTTGATTTGTATCTTATTTTTAGGCTTGTTCATCAGTATTGTGTGGCAACATCGCGCTGGTTTATTTTAATTCATCTTCCAAGCAGTTCAGCATGGTCTAGAATTAGGGCGTGACCCAAAAAGGGTCGAGCTATTCGCTGTATCTTTTATGTAGTCCCGATAGCAATCGGAACTACATAAAAGGATGCCGCTACTATCTCTCACGCAAAAAAAAACGAAAAATAATTCATAATGAATGAAATTACCTGGCACAAAAACGTCATTAAACTCAAAAGTTTTGAAACTTACTTTTTTAGAATAATAAATAGATACTAAAGCAAAGTTTATTATAACTTCAACTAATCACTCTAGAAGAGAACAACGGTAACAGTAAGTAATTAATAATTTTAGTAAAATGTAGACATTATAACATAAGTAAAAAATCAACGATACTTTGTAATAAAGTCAAATTCATAATATAAAAAATAGGCAATAGAAGAATCGCGATTATTATAAATGCTAACAAAATTAGTCGTAATGTATCAAGACATATTGTTGTGGGGAAATATTTAAATAAGGATATTTGTATTTTAAAATCTTATCCCAATGCAAGAATCTTTTAATGAGATCCTAAAATTATTACTACCTGAGATAATAATAAACTATTTTGAACTTACTTCTTATAAAAAGGAAAATGTAGCTCTCCATCTTTATCTAAAAGAGATTAATTCACTACCAAAAGAATATCTTCAAAACAAATTAAGTTCAAAAGGATTCTTTGATGAAATAACAGTCCAGGATTTCCCTATCAGTGGTTATAAAGTATATCTTCATATCACTCGTAGAAGATGGCTTAATGAAGACATAGGGAAGGTAATTTTTAGTACCGATAGCTATCGGGAGGAATTCAGTTGCGGACGAAACTCTTGTAACACAGGAGTTTGCGTCTTTTTTAAAAGAGATCAATAGATTCTAGCCCAAATGATTGTAATACTATTGCTTCTTTCTATGGGGTTTCAGAAAGGAATTTGCAATATCAGTACAAAGAGTACTTAAGTGATTTTAAAGCTTGGAAACAAAAATCGCATGCAAAACAATGGCTTATTTTTCCTGAAAATATTGGTAAGTGTTTATCGATTGATGAAACATCTCTTTCCAATGGCGAACTATACACCATTGTAACCAACAAAGCTGGTAAAGGTAGAAAGGGAACTATAATAGCCATGGTTGCCGGGACCAAGGCAGAGACAGTAATTGCTATATTAGAAAAAATACCACTGAAGTTAAGAAATTCGGTTACTGAAATAACACTCAATATGGCGGCTAATATAGGTCTTATTGCTAAGAAATGCTTTTCTAATGCAGTAAGAGTTACAGACCGATTCCATTTCCAAAAACTAGCGCTCGAAGCTTTACAAGAAATCAGGATTAAATATAGATAGCAAGCAATTAACATCGAGAATGATGCTATTGAAAAAGCTAAATCCACAAAAACTAAATTCGAACCCAAAATACTATCAAACGTGATACCATTAAGCAACTATTAGCTATAAGCCGCTATATCTTATAAAAAAACAAATCAAAACGGACTGAAAATCAAACTGAAAGAGCAAGTTACTTATTCGAATTGTATCCTGATATTGAAAAAAGCATACCAGCTATGTCAAGACGGTAGTGTATTAAAAAGTGTGTAAAAGTTATTATTATTATTTCAATAGAAAAAGAAGAAGTTTAGTGAAGCGTAGCGGAACTAGACTTCTTCTTTTTCTATTATTCTTTTTAATTCTTCAATCTCTCTAAAAACTGATACGGGATAAACATAGGATTTATATTCTTTTTCTATAGCCACTGATCCCATTAAAAAAAGTACCGATTCTGAGCTTGGCATTGCTCCTCTCATTTTCAATACCCGTTTGTAATCTCGATTTAAACGTTCTATCCAGTTGGTTGAATAAATCATTCTCTGAATCGAAATTGGATAATTTAAATAGGTGAAATATGCTATATTTCGCTGGTTTGAAAATGATTTTAAACTAGGATAACTTTTTTTATACTTTTCTACGAATTTACATAAATTTTCAAATGCTTCTACTACGGTAATGTTTTTTGTTTCTATTGCAAATATTTCAAGAAGTTCCTTACCTATTTCTAAACGTTTTGTTCTAGGAAAAACTGCTAAAATATTACGTTTGAGATGCACTACACATAACTGATGCTGAGCATTAACAAAAGACCTTGCAATGGCATTTTCTATTGACGTTAAGCCGTCTGAGACAACTAGGCCAACACTCTGAACACCCCGTTCTTTTAATGATTCTAATTCTTGTTGCCACAACAAAGCTCCTTCTGTAGGATGATTTACAATACTAAGGACTTCTCTAGAACCATCTTCTTTAATGCCTAATATAGTATAATATCCCTCTTTGCTGACCGATTTTTCTCTTCGAGTATGAACAAAAGTTGCATCTATATAAAACACTAAATAGTGAGAATCTAATTTGCGCTTAAGCCAAATTGAAACTTCCTCGCGACTGTCTTTCATTAAATAACTGATCTGCTGCTTACTGTACTCTTTTCCGTAAATTTCTTCGTAAACATCACTAACTTGCTCGGTTGTTAAGCCTCGGCGATATAAACTAAAAATCAACATGCGATGTTCTTCATCTTCATTGCGAAGCACATTTAAAAGCACTGGATAAAATGTTCCATTTCTTGGATCAAGCTCAAAAGTTGGGGATTAAGCAAATAATTTAGTTAATCTAAATAGAAAGAAATCAACTTTTCTAACACCTCTGAACTGATTTCTAAAAGCTTTTATTTTAGCATTGAAAGATTCTGCAGAAGCATTAGTGCTTCTATTACCAAAATAATTCAAAATAGAATCATAGTTAATTTTAATGGTATTCATTATTGTATTAAAACTTTTTATTCCTAAGCGCTCAACATCGTTATACCAGTGTGCTAATTTTGTGATAGCTATTACTTTATCATTATTGTTATTGTAAATATTGCGTAATTTTTGACTTAAAAAGTAAACTGTTTTAATTTCTGGATATGCTTCAAATACTATTGTTGCCCTATCTTTTTGACTTTCGCTCCATTTGTTAGGACTTTTGTAGAGTAGAAACCTGCTCCTGGTGAGTAATTGCTTGGCAGTATCTCCGTTAGAGAATTCTTTAGAGACAAAAGGTGCATTGTTGAGTTTTGCTTGTAATATACTTTGGTTTTCTTGATCTAGCGCTTCCCATTTTAATCTAATGCGAACTTCTTGTACAGCTTCTAAAGCAAGTTTTTGAACATGGAAACGATCTGTTACTTGTGTTGCTTTTGGGAAAGATTTTTTAGCAATTAATTT
>NZ_CM135110.1:1245000-2690000 GCF_054165825.1 Flavobacterium sp. PL002
GCAGCTCCTTGCGGTCACCGACTTCAGGCACCCCCAGCTTCCATGGCTTGACGGGCGGTGTGTACAAGGCCCGGGAACGTATTCACCGGATCATGGCTGATATCCGATTACTAGCGATTCCAGCTTCACGGAGTCGAGTTGCAGACTCCGATCCGAACTGAGAACGGTTTTGTAGATTCGCTCCTGGTTGCCCAGTGGCTGCTCTCTGTACCGTCCATTGTAGCACGTGTGTAGCCCAAGGCGTAAGGGCCGTGATGATTTGACGTCATCCCCACCTTCCTCACAGTTTACACTGGCAGTCTTGTTAGAGTTCCCGACATGACTCGCTGGCAACTAACAACAGGGGTTGCGCTCGTTATAGGACTTAACCTGACACCTCACGGCACGAGCTGACGACAACCATGCAGCACCTTGTAAATTGTCTTGCGAAAAGTCTGTTTCCAAACCGGTCAATCTACATTTAAGCCTTGGTAAGGTTCCTCGCGTATCATCGAATTAAACCACATGCTCCACCGCTTGTGCGGGCCCCCGTCAATTCCTTTGAGTTTCAAACTTGCGTTCGTACTCCCCAGGTGGGATACTTATCACTTTCGCTTAGCCACTGAGATTGCTCCCAACAGCTAGTATCCATCGTTTACGGCGTGGACTACCAGGGTATCTAATCCTGTTCGCTACCCACGCTTTCGTCCATCAGCGTCAATATATTAGTAGTAACCTGCCTTCGCAATTGGTATTCCATGTAATCTCTAAGCATTTCACCGCTACACTACATATTCTAGTTACTTCCTAATAATTCAAGTCAGACAGTATCAATGGCCGTTCCACCGTTGAGCGATGGGCTTTCACCACTGACTTATCTGACCGCCTACGGACCCTTTAAACCCAATGATTCCGGATAACGCTTGGATCCTCCGTATTACCGCGGCTGCTGGCACGGAGTTAGCCGATCCTTATTCTTACAGTACCGTCAAGCTGGTTCACGAACCAGTGTTTCTTCCTGTATAAAAGCAGTTTACAATCCATAGGACCGTCATCCTGCACGCGGCATGGCTGGATCAGGCTTGCGCCCATTGTCCAATATTCCTCACTGCTGCCTCCCGTAGGAGTCTGGTCCGTGTCTCAGTACCAGTGTGGGGGATCTCCCTCTCAGGACCCCTACCCATCGTAGTCTTGGTAAGCCGTTACCTTACCAACTAACTAATGGGACGCATGCTCATCTTTCACCGATAAATCTTTAATAGTAATCTCATGCGAGACTACTATACTATGAGGTATTAATCCAAATTTCTCTGGGCTATCCCTCTGTGAAAGGTAGATTGCATACGCGTTACGCACCCGTGCGCCGGTCTCATTATCCGAAGATAACTACCCCTCGACTTGCATGTGTTAAGCCTGCCGCTAGCGTTCATCCTGAGCCAGGATCAAACTCTTCATCGTATATTATTTGCTTATTACTAAGCTATTTATTTTTGACTGAAGATCTATTGGTTATACTCTAATCTATCTATTCTATTACTCTTATTCTTTTGTTCTAACATCTCTGTTAAAACGGCTGTCAATTCAATATGTCTAGGAACGTGTTCTTATCTTTTTTTCAACCTCGTTTGCATGTTAAACATGTTTCCCGAATCGGGTGCAAAAGTAATAAACTCTTTTATTTCTCACAAGCTTTTTTTAAAATAATCTGAAAATAAATTTTCAACTTATTCCGTTTTGCTTGCCATAATGTAAAGAACTTATTCGCTGTTGCGGGTGCAAAAGTACTGACTCTTTTCCGTTAAACAATACATGAAATTCACTATTATTACTTTTATTTACAACCCAATCTTTAAAACACTATAAATGTAGGGTTTGAGCTTACTTAAAAACAAGCTGTTTTGCTATTTGTAAGTGTTTTCACTTGAATAGAATTCAAATTCGAAATGAAAATTCAAAAAATAGAAGTCCAAATTAGCATTATGACAATCTTAAAGATCACATACGACATAAATACTATTCATTAACATACACTTCAAAAGGTAACTCAAGTTTCTATATCCTTTACATTATATATGTATGATACATTCAGCATATTCTACAACTCATTAATAAAACAGCACTCCCTAGCCCTGATAGCAGTGAAAATCCTCTTGAGTCCTCGAGATGATAATCGAGAGAACTCAAGAGATTGTAGCGAATAGCAGGAAATAGCTCCTAAACCAAATTTCAAGAACCACTATTACTATACGATTAAAACAAATGAAAATTAAAAACAACAATGCTCTAATAAGAAATGAGCACTTGTGACAAGATAATGGATCATAACGAAAACCTGTGGAGAGGAATAAATTAAGCATATATATTAGTTAGCCTAAACAGGAAGTATCCTATATTTCTAACACCTCTAAATTTTGATCTGAAGGCTTTTATTTTGGCATTGAATGATTCTGCAGAAGCATTGGTACTTCTGTTGTCAAAATAATTTAATATTGTCTGATAATGATTTGTAATTGTACGAGAGATTGTTCCGAAAGATTTGAATCCGGACTGATCTACTTTTTCATGCCATTTGGCTAGTTTTGCAAACCCAATGATTTTGTCAGTTATTTTGTCAAAGATAGTACGTAAGTCTTGTGTTAAATCGTATGCTTTTAAAATGTCTGGATATAATTTAAACAATAAAGTGGCACGTTGCGTTTGGTTTTGCGTCCATCTTGATTTGTTTTTGTATAGAAAATAACGACTTCTAGCGAGTAATTGCTTAAGTGTATCTCCATTTGAAAGTATTTGAGATTCGAAATTTGATTTGCTTTTTTTTGCTTTTTCAATAGCATTATTTTCTTGATCAATAGCTTCCCAACGATATTTAATCCTGATTTCCTGTAAAGCCTCTATAGCTAGTTTTTGAACATGAAATCGATCTGTAACACGAGTTGCATTAGGAAAGCATTTTTTGGCAATCAAATTCATATTTCCCGCCATGTCTAAAGTTATTTCTTTAACTTGATTTCGTTGTTTAAGAGCAATTTTTTCTATAACTGCAATAACTGTATCGGCTTTAGTTCCTGCAATCATAGCTACAATAGTTCCTTTTCTTCCTTTTCCAGATTTGTTAGGATCAAGTCTAAAAGTTGTGGGGAAATATTAAAAAAGGGATATTTGTGTTTTTAAAAATAAGATACAAATGCAAGATTCTTTTACCGAACTTCTCAAATTATTACTACCCGAAATTATTGTTGACTATTTTGAGTTAACCTCATACAAGAAAGCAGATGAAGTTTTGCATTTATACTTAAAAGAGATTAATCCCCCCCCTAAAGAATATCGTAATGAGAAACTAAGTTCCAAGGGATTCTTTGATGAAATAACAGTTCAAGATTTTCCCATTCGAGGACATCAGGTTTATCTTCATATCACACGCAGAAGATGGCTTAATGAAGACACTAGTAAAGTTGTATTTAGAGATTGGAATTTAGTAGCAGACGGAACTCGAGTAACACAAGAGTTTGCGTCTTTTTTAAAAGAGATCAATAGATTCCAAGGCTAATGACTGTAATGCCATAGCCTCTTTTTATGGAGTTAAAGGAAAAAATCTACAACATCAATACAAGGATTTTTTAAGTAATTTTAAAATTTGGGATCAAAAACCACATGCTAAACAATGGCTTCTATTTGCCCAAAATATTGGCAAACGTTTGTCTATAGACGAAACTTCACTATCCAATGGTGAACTCTATACTATTTTGACAAACAAAACTGCAAAAGGAAGAAAAGGAGCTATAGTAGCTATGATTGCTGGCACTAAAGCTGAAACAGTAATTTCAATCATTGAAAAAATCCCAATTAAGCGACGAAATTTAGTCACTGAAATCACTTTAGATATGGCAGGAAATATGGGTCTAATCGCCAAGAAATGCTTCCCAAATGCAACACGAGTTACTGATAGATTTCATGTACAAAAACTAGCTACAGAGGCTTTACAAGAAATAAGAATAAAATACCGTTGGCAAGCAATAGACCACGAAAACGAGGCTATAGAAAAAGCTAAGAAAAACAAGAAAAAATTCGAACCTACAATTTTATCAAATGGAGATACCATTAAGCAATTACTAGCCCGAAGTCGATACATCTTGTATAAAAACAAATCAAAATGGTCAGAAAAACAAACGGAAAGAGCCAAATTGCTATTCGAATTATACCCCGATATTGAAAAAGCGTACGGATTAGCTCAAGATTTACGAAATGTTTTTGAAAACACAACTGATAAAATATACGCACTAACCAGATTAGCTAAATGGCATGAAAAAGTAAATCAAGCAGAATTTAAATCCTTTAATACAATATCTAGAACGATACAGAATCATTATCAAACAATACTAAACTACTTTGATAACAGAAGTACAAATGCGTCTGCAGAATCTTTTAACGCAAAGATAAAAGCTTTTAGGTCTCAATTTAGAGGAGTAAGAAACATCGAGTTCTTCCTTTTTAGGCTAACAAATATATATGCCTAATTTTTACTTCCCCACAGGTTTTCGTTATGATCCATTTGTTAGTCAAAATAGTATAGAGCTCGCCATTTGAAAGAGACGTTTCATCTATTGATAGATTCATTCCAATGTTTTGCGGAAAAATAAGCCATTCTTCTGAATGTTTTATTTGATCCCAAGCTTTAAAATCACTTAAAAAGTCTTTGTATTGACACTGGAGGTTTCTACCTGAAACTCCATAGAAAGAAGCAATAGTATTACAATCATTTGGGCTAGAATCTATTGATCTCTTTTAAAAAAGACGCAAACTCCTGTGTTACACGAGTTCCGTCTGCTACTAAATTCCAATCTCTGAAAACAATTTTACTTGTGTCTTCATTAAGCCATCTTCTACGAGTGATATGAAGATATACTTTAAAACCACGGATAGGGAAATCCTGGACTGTTATTTCATCAAAGAATCCTTTTGAACTTAATTTGTTTTGAAGATATTCTTTTGGTAGTGAATTAATCTCTTTTAGATAAAGATGGAGAGCTACATTTTCCTTTTTATAAGAAGTAAGTTCAAAATAGTTTATTATTATCTCAGGTAGTAATAATTTTAGGATCTCATTAAAAGATTCTTGCATTGGGATAAGATTTTAAAATACAAATATCCTTATTTAAATATTTCCCCACAACAATATGTATTGATCCAAGATAATCACAAAACAATTAAAATCAAAGTACCTTTAAATCAAAAAAGCCATCCACAATAAAGTGGAAAGCTTTTCATTGGTCTAACTACTAAACCCGGTCTTGTTACTTCTAACTCGACCAAACAACACAACTAATCTTAAAAACCTTTTGGGGACAAAAAAGCCTTTCTAATTAGAAAGGCTTCCCCGATATGCGGTCTGGACGGGACTCGAACCCGCGACCCCCTGCGTGACAGGCAGGTATTCTAACCAACTGAACTACCAGACCTCAGCGTTATTGCGGTTGCAAAGATACAACAGAATTCGAGTTACGCAAATGTTTTTCATAAAAATATTTAAATTTTCTTTTTCAATTCAACCAAAGTTTTGTTTTTCAGCTAGATATGTCAATAAAATTTGTTCAAAATTTTCACCTACTGCTACCGGAACATACTTAATTTGGTTTTGAGCACAACTCAACGAAAGCTTCTTGAAGTAATCAGCAACCTCTTGTTCATAAACTTCTTTTACATTATCTGCAAAAAGAGCTACCTCCTCGCCAGTTTCAACATCAATAAACTTCTTAGGCACATTACCAAAATCAAAATTAAGTTCGGTTTCGTTATCTATCACATGAAACAAGACTACTTTATGCTTATTGTGTTTTAAATGCTGAAGAGCCGCAAAAAGAGCCTCTTCATTCCCAGAGTGAAACATATCTGTAAAAAGGATAATCATAGAGCGCCTATGAATCTTCTGGGCAATTTGATGCAAATACGTTATAGTATCAGTATTCTTTTTTTCTTTTACTTGATTGAGAACATTTTCAAGAGTATTAAGCAACATACTATGATGCCTATCACTACCTTTTTCGGGTGCATAGTATTCATACGTATCCGAAAAAACACTTAAACCAACAGCATCTCGTTGCTTTTTTAACAAATTCATCAATACCGCAGATGCCAATACCGAGAAACCTATTTTACTTTCATAAAACGACTGACTAGATTTAAGCTTAGGATAATGCATCGATGAAGAGTTGTCTATAATAAGATGGCAACGCAGGTTAGTTTCCTCTTCAAAGCGCTTTGAATATAAACGATCCGTTTTTGCAAAAAGCTTCCAATCGATATGCCGCGTACTCTCGCCTATATTATAAACTTTATGTTCAGCAAATTCTGCCGAGAATCCATGAAACGGACTCTTATGCATCCCTGACACAAAACCTTCAACAACTTGGCTTGCCAATAATTGCAGGTGTTGAAAACTCGAAATTTTTTCTTTTTGTGATTCAATCTTCATCTTTCAAAGTTATTAAAAGATTCAATCAATTAAAAGATTCAACTGATATAAAAAACAAGAGAAGCTGAAATAAATTCAGCTTAAACCAAAAAAAAGGCTTGACTTACGCCAAACCTTTTTTCCATATAAACCGTAATCTTACGATTACAACAAAGCGTCTAAACTATCTGCGTAAGTTTGCTTAGGAGCTACTCCTACTTGCTTACCTACAACTTCACCGTTATGAAAAACCAATACTGTTGGAATGTTTCTCACTCCGTATTTTGCAGCAAATTCTTGATTTGCATCAACATCAACTTTACCAACTACAACTTTACCGTCATATTCAGTACTTAATTCGTCGATGATTGGTCCTACCATTCTACAAGGCCCACACCATGCTGCCCAAAAATCCACCATTACTGGTTTGTCTGATTTCAAAACTACTTCTTCAAAAGTAGCATCTGTTATTGCTAATGCCATAATATCTTTATTTAATGTTAAGCGTTTTATCAAAGTATAAAACTAGATTACAAATTTAGAAAATAAAACCAACTTGCACACTATACATGAATTAGTTTTGATTATAAATGTATCGTAAATAACTATTAAAAACCAAAACAACTCTAATTAACAAATTAAAGCCACTATTTCTTACCCCCGAAGCTTATTGAAAAAAAATAGCAAAAAAATGTATTACCTTCAGGAATATAATTTTCGTAGTATTCTAAAATTTACTCCAAAAAAAAAAAGACCTTCTTTTCAGAAGGCCTTAATAATTTATCGTAATAGAGATTATAGACTGTATTTTAAACCTACAGTTAACCCAACCCCACTGATACTGATATAAGAGCTTAAATCATCTCCTGCTTTATCTTCATCATAACCAGCAGAATTAGTTGCTTTATTATTAGAAGTACTATTTAAATTACTACCATAATTAATATTGATTTCAGAATTTGACAGATGTAATGGATGCCCAACAGGTAATGCAAAACCATCAGCTCCGTTAAGAGTATAATTTGTCACTTCTTTATTTTTACCATGTACAGTGAAATTACGGTATTCGATTTCTGCAAATGCTGAAATATTTTTTCCTAATTTATACGTTGTACCTAGCGAAGCTAAAAATCCAACAGTTGGTTCTGGCTTAATCACATCTTCACGATATAATGGACCAACAGATGTCACTGCATTTGTTTTTAAATCCAATTGTCCGTGAACAGGAACAATTACACCTACTTTTGTATAAGGTTCAAAACCTTTATGTTCTCCTAAAAACAATACTAATGCAGGAGCAACATCAAATGCTGTAACCTGACCTTTTATATCTAACATTTTAACATCATCAACAATAGTTTCAACCATAGTCTTTTGTTTACTAGTATAGTAGTTCACACCCATTTCAAAACCAACTCTTGTATTAAATCTATATCCTGCAGTCAAACCAGTTCTAAATCCTTCTCCAAAAGAACCAGTTACACTTTCTTTTGATACTAAAACTCCACCTGTATATACTTGTCTTAATGGTTCTCTACCATTAACACTTGGAAACTCAGTAGCCGTTGCTTGTATAAAATATGACCCTCCAAGCTTCACATACCAACCTTTATCAGCAGTAGTACTTGCATCATCTTTAGTTTGCGCTAACATTGTCATTGAGCAAACCATCATTCCTAAAATCAGTAGGTTCTTTTTCATAATTTTTCTTATTTCTAAAAGTTCATTTAGTTTATTGAGTTACTACAAACATAAATAATTTTAAATAATGCTTTCATATTTTTCACAAAGAAATGTGAACAAAAAAACAAAATAATATGCACGCATAACAAAATCAATACTTTACACGATAAAAATTAACATTTCTAGTCTAAAAAAACTGTTAAAATCAAGTGTAACTTACTTAAAAAACATATTAAAACCGCTAATAAAACAATCTACTATAACGTTTTCTAGCTTTAAAACTTAACATTTATCTACTTTACAGCAAATACGCTTTAATTTAATTTAAAATTAATCTGCATTTTTTCTAGAGCGAATAAAAGTTCGTTAGATATTTTTATTTTTAAACGCCTACTGGGCATTGTTAATTTTGTCACCACATTAATCTCCTCAACTTCGGTCACTGTAACTGCCGTAGTAGTTTCAACTTCACTTGAATCTACATCTTCATCAAATTCAACCTCTTCATTTTCAATAACTATAGGTTTATCTTCCACCAGTTTTTTAATCTTTTCAAGCTCCATTACTTCAAATGTAACTTGATTATCTCCCTTATTTTCTAAAAACAAATGGCTTAATCTATGAATGAATTCTGCATCCAAATCATTAATATTTAATAATACAACCAACTTTTTTGCAAAATCATCTAATACATCTTGTAAATATTGCACTAGCATAAATTGAATTCTAGGATCACTCTTTTTACCTGTGTCTTGATTTACCCAACCTTCTTTCACTAAAACCTTCATGAAAGTAAAATTATTTTGGATAAAGAAATGCCTAAATTTTAAGTATTCCTCTCCAAAAATCTTAAACTCGTAACTCTCATCATAGCCTTCAAGCGTGAATATCCCCCAACCTTTTCCGTTTTTAGCAACGCGATGTTGCACATTATTAATGATTCCGCCAAAAGTCAAATTTTTACCCACATGCAAGTCCAAACTTTTCAATGCTTCTAACTTCGCATTACAGAAATATTTCATTTCAAACTTATAATCATCCAGAGGGTGTCCTGAAATATAAATCCCAACAACCTCTTTCTCCTTCGCTAATTTCTCCATAGTACTCCAATCCTCACAAGGGGGCACAACAGGCTCTTCTATTTGAACATCGCTTGACTCGCCAAACAAACTTACTTGAGAACTGTTTTCGTTTTCTTGAAACTTGGCCCCATATTTAATCGCTTTTTCATAGAAAGTGATCCCGTCCCCATCATCATGAAAATATTGCGAACGCAATGTTCCTTCAAACGAGTCAAAACCTCCAGCAAGTATCAAATTCTCTAATGCTTTTTTATTAGCTGCACGCAAATCGATACGTTTGGTTAAATCAAAAACCGACTTGTATTTTCCATCTTTTCTATTTTCAACAATGGTATTTACAGCTCCTTGCCCTACACCCTTGATGGCTCCCATACCAAAACGTACCGCATAATCATCATTTACCGTAAATTTATAATACGACTCGTTCACATCAGGCCCTAAAACTTGTAGTCCCATGCGCTTGCACTCTTCCATAAAAAAAGTAACCTGCTTGATATCACTCATATTATTAGAAAGTACCGCAGCCATATATTCAGCAGGAAAATGCGCTTTTAAATAAGCCGTTTGATAAGCAATCCAAGCATAGCAAGTCGAGTGCGATTTATTAAAGGCATAACTTGCAAAGGCTTCCCAGTCTTTCCAGATTTTCTCCAAAACTACTGCATCATGCCCCTTAGCTGATGCTTGTTCGACAAACTTGGGTTTCATTTTATCCAAAACCTCTTTTTGCTTCTTACCCATCGCTTTACGCAGTACATCGGCTTCACCTTTCGTAAAATCGGCTAATGATTGAGACAAAAGCATCACCTGCTCTTGGTAAACAGTAATTCCGTACGTTTCCCCTAGATATTCTTCGCAGGCATCCAGATCGTATTTTATTTCTTCTTCGCCGTTTTTTCTTCGAACGAAAGACGGAATGTATTCTAGCGGCCCTGGTCGATACAAAGCATTCATCGCAATTAAATCCCCAAATACCGTAGGCTTTAAGTCCTTCATGTATTTTTGCATTCCAGGCGACTCATATTGAAAGATTCCAACCGTTTCTCCACGTTGGAATAATTCGTATGTTTTAACATCATCAATAGGAAACTCATCAGGATTTAAATCAATATTATTTCGATACTTCACCAACTTAACAGTGTCTTTAATCAAGGTTAGGGTTTTCAAACCCAAGAAGTCCATCTTCAACAAACCTGCACTCTCAGCAACGGAGTTGTCAAACTGGGTTACATATAAATCAGAATCTTTGGCCGTTGTTACAGGAACGAAGTTAGTAATATCTGATGGCGTGATAATCACTCCACAAGCATGAATACCCGTGTTTCGCATGGAACCTTCTAGAATTTTTGCTTGTCGAATTGTTTCTCCAGCCAGCTCATCCGAATTTGCAATAGCAATTAATTCTTTCACATTATCGAATTCGTCAGATCGCAAGGCTTTTTTGACATCTTCTTCCTTTTCAGAAATAAAACGCGCTAGATTCCACTTAGACGGCATCATCGCTGGAATTAATTTTGCAATTCTATCCGCTTCAAACAATGGTAGATCTAGTACACGCGCCGTATCTCGAATAGCCGACTTAGTCGCCATTTTACCATAAGTGATAATTTGTGCTACTTGATTGGCACCATACTTCTTGATTACATAATCCATAACGCGACCACGACCCTCATCATCAAAGTCAATATCAATATCGGGCATGGATACACGATCGGGATTTAAGAAACGCTCAAAAAGCAAATCGTACTTAATGGGGTCAATATTGGTGATCTTTAAACAATAGGCCACCGCAGATCCCGCTGCCGATCCACGACCTGGTCCTACAGAAACATCCATCTCCCGAGCTTTGGCAATAAAATCCTGTACAATCAAGAAATATCCCGGATAACCAGAGTTGGAAATCGTTAATAACTCAAAATCCAAACGTTCTTGAATTGATTCGGTAATATCACCATACCTTTTCTTTGCACCTTCCATCGTTAGGTGTCGCAAATAAGCGTTTTCCCCTCTTACACCATTATCAGCATCATCTTCTGGATTTACAAATTCCTGCGGAATATCATACTTAGGCAGTAATACATCTCGATAGAGTGAATAAATTTCGACCTTATCTACAATTTCTTGAATATTGATAATTGCATCAGGCAAATCAGCGAAGAGTTTTTTCATTTCTTCTCCTGACTTGTAATAATATTCTTGATTGGGTAAACCATAACGATAACCTCGACCACGACCTATAGGTGTTGCTTGCTTTTCACCGTCTTTGACACACAGTAAAATATCATGCGCATTGGCATCCTCTTTATTTAAGTAGTAGGTATTATTTGAAGCAATTAATTTTACTTCATGCTTTTTAGCAAATTCAATTAAGGTTTTGTTTACCCTATTTTCATCCTCTTGATTGTGGCGCATGATTTCGAGATAAAAATCATCTCCAAATTGTTCTTTCCACCATACTAAAGCTTCTTCGGCTTGGTGCTCCCCTAAATTCAAAATCTTACCTGGAATTTCTCCGTATAAATTTCCAGAAAGTACCATGATGTCCTCTTTGTACTTTTCTACTATTTTTTTATCAATTCTAGGCACATAATAAAACCCGTTGATATTGGCAATAGAAGCCATTTTGGCTAAATTATGATAGCCTTTTTTATTTTTAGCCAATAATACCACTTGATACCCATTGTCTTTTTTGGTTTTGTCTAAGTGGTTTTCACAAATATTAAACTCGCATCCTACAATAGGTTTAATTTCCGTTTCGGTAGGTTCTTCTCCGCTTTCAGCCAATGTTTTATTTTTGGCGGAAGCCGATTTATTATGATTCATAATCGCGCTCACAAAATGGAAAGCCCCCATCATGTTTGCTGTATCCGTCATTGCGATCGCTGGGAAACCATTTTTGGCAGTAGCCGAGACCAAAGGACCAATCCCAATAGTGGATTGCAATACCGAAAATTGGGTATGGTTGTGTAAATGGGCAAACTTGGCTTCAGCCAAAACTTTTTTATTCTCTAAAAGTTCTCCTTTAGAGATTCCGCCACCTTGTGTTTCTCCAAGTTGTTGACGAATGCGATCAGATGCTTGTTTTAAATTAATGTGCTTTAACCCAATGAGCTGAACCTCTCTAGGATTTTTATCTTGAAATTCCTTAAAGTACGAAGCAGGAACATCTAATTCTTCTTTTGTAAAACGCTCTCTCCTGATTAACTCTAAAAAACAACGTGTAGTTGCCTCAACATCTGCAGTTGCGTTATGCGCTTCAGAAAAAGGTACATTAAATAAATATTGATGAAGTTCCGTTAATGTTGGTAATTTAAACTTTCCACCACGACCACCTGGTAATTGCAATAGTTTAGCCGTAACTTCTGTACAAGTATCGAGAACGGGCATGGTAGCCATAGGAGAATCTACACCCATACGATGCAACTCGGCTCCCATAATATTGACATCAAAACCTAGATTTTGACCTACTATATATTTAGCCTTATCTAAAGCTTCATTAAATTTCTCTAAAACTTCAATAAGATCAATTCCCTCGGCTGCAGCTAACTCAGTCGATATTCCGTGAATTCGCTCGGCATCATAAGGAATATTAAAACCATCTGGCTTAACTAAATAGTCTTGATGCTCTATGAGTTTTCCCATTTCATCATGCAGCTGCCAAGCAATTTGAATACAACGAGGCCAGTTGTCTGAATCTGTAATGGGAGCATCCCATCGTTTTGGTAATCCTGTAGTTTCAGTATCGAATATTAAGTACATAGCTAGAATTGAGTAGTTTATAATTTATCGATTTCTCGAAAAATGAATGTCAAATTTAGTTCTTTTTAAAGCTACAAACAATAGGCAAAATCATAAAAAAAGAAAAGGCCTTGATTACTCAAGACCTTTGACAATTAATTTAAAAAACAATTTTATTTAAAATTCCAACCTAATGTTAACCCAAATGCTACTGGGTTGATTTTAACATTTTTATCTGAACTATACAATCCGTTTGCTTTTCTATCAGCAACTGTAGTCGCATTATAACCTATATAGGATTCGTCTTTATCTTGATCCAATATTGAACCATATCCATTCTCAAGAAACATTGCTGCGTAAATAGCACTTTTTGCCCCAGTATCAAATGTGAATCCTAATTCAAAAGAACTCATTATAACTCCTTTTGTATTGTACTCCCCCGATGCAGTATAATTGTCTTGCATTCCAAAACCATATTCCGGTAAATTATCAATAGTTAAATTGACATCTGGATAATAAGCAGAACCTGTTGCACTAGTCGCAGACGCTTTTATTTTATAGCTTACAGGTAAAAAATATTTAGCTCCAGCTCTAAAATTGAAATCAACACCTTTATTGATGTTTGTTTTAAATTGCACAAAAAGCGGTATTTGTAAAGCATGAAGCGTTTGCTTTTCCTTATAATTACTCGTTGTAACATTATATATAAAAGCAGAACCTATTGCGTCTACTTCATAATTAGAAACAACTGCTTTTTCATTTAACAAGCTTACTTCTTGCTTGTATTGTGAAAACTCTATCCCAGAACCAATACCAAAATGATCTGTCAATGCATAAATATAACCTGCTTTCACGGCACCTCCCAATCGGTCTCCTGATACGGTACCTTTTACCTCACCCTGAAGGTTTCCAATTCCTGATTGTACACCTACGTAAAATTGCGCAACAACTCCTTGAGAGATCAAAAGTATCGCAATACCTAAAGATTTTTTTATATTAAATTTCATATTTGTCTTTTTAAAATTAGACTAATCTATTCCTATTTTAATAATAAGATAGATTAATCTTCAATTATTTAATTTCTAACTAGAAGGTTTTTTGAGAATAATTTACCATTAGTTAAGATCATTTTCACTATGTAAATACCTTGATTTGCTGGTGCTCTCAATTCGATTACTTGTGCATCAACAACTTGATCAGATACTAAACTTCCAAGAATGTTGTAAACTAGAACACGCGCACCTTGCATTGAAGCCAAATCTACATTAGTAACCAATTGGTAAGCATCATTAGCTTTAACTGGATTAGGAACAATATTTAAATATTCTTGTACAATTGAAGGAGAGAAAGTCAAAGGACATGTAGTCACAACTGTTCCATCTATTTTAGTTGCCATTACATAATAAGTACCGTTTAATGCACCATTTTGTTTAAAATACTGAGCGGTTTGTCCTGCAACCAAAACTCCGTTTTTGTACCACGCATACGATTTGAAACTGTTTGAACTATTATCAAAGAAAATAACATCGTCAAATTGTTTTCTAATTAAATTGGTTTGGCTTTTAACCACTGCATTAGTAACAACCAATGCTGCATTATAATTTACATTACCTGCTTGAGAAGCCGTAATTGTAGCTGAACCAGCATTATTAAAAGAAAGTATACCATTCGAAACTGTTGCAACAGCCGTATTCGAGGAAGTATAGCTTATTGGCAATCCACTTGAAGTTGTAGCTGTTAAAGCAACAGTATTCTCTGAATCGCAACCTAAACTTACTGTTTGGCTCCAACTAATTGCTTGATCTGCTTTGGTTATACTAAAATTAGCACCAACAAAAGTAATTTGATAATTAGACCCTGCACTCAACGCACCTTGTGTAATAGCATATGTGGCTACATCCTCACCAGCAACTCTAGACAAAACTCCTGTAAAATCATCTCCGCTTTCTAAGCTTGGCAAAACCGAATACGTCAAACTAGCATCAGTTTCTCCGTAAACTTTTGTTTTAGCAGCGGCAGTAACTTTGATTGCTTTTGGTGTAATACTAAAATTAGCACCAACAAAAGTAATTTGATACTTAGACCCTGCATTCAAGGTACCTTGCGTAATGGAGTATGTTGCTACATCCTCATCGGCAACTCTAGACAAAACTCCTGTAAAATCATCTCCGCTTTCTAAACTTGGCGATACCGTATAATTAAAAATTGGATCTGTTGTTCCGTAAACTTTGGTTTTAGCAGCGGCAGTAACTGTAACTGGTATCTGATTCACACTTAAATCAACTGCACTAGAAGTAACTGTGCCACAAGTACCCGTAACCACACAGGAGTAAGATCCTGCATCAGCGGTAACAACATTTGTTAAAGATAATGTAGTAGCAATAGCTCCCGAAATGTTAACGTTATTTTTTTTCCATTGGTAAGACAAACCTGTACCTGTAGCCGCAATTGAGAATGAGGTATCAGTTCCGTAATTTACCGTTTTAGCTATTGGCTGCGTTGTAATAGCGGGAGCGGTACAACTAGATATAGTATAAACAGCGCTAATAGTACCTTGCGTATAATTACCGGATGCAGCCTGGGTAGCAGTTATAGTAGTCGTACCGTCAGCAATTGGCGTCACTACATTTCCACTAACCGTAGCAACAGCCGTATTAGAACTACTGTAAGTAAAAACTCCAGCACTGTTAGAGGTTGGATTTGTAAGCGTTATATCCGTCCCTACTAGTCCATTTGCAGCAGAAAAATTAGTTATTGTTGGTGGTCCTTTTACTGTAACAACAAAACTTTGATCTACGGTTTCAGCTCCGTTGGTCGCTCTTATAGTCACATTATGAATACCAATATCTGATAATGCTGGAGTACCCGAAAGTACCGCACCAGTTCCTAGACGAGCGACTTTGTTTTGGGAATTTAGTCCAAATATCAATGAACCAGTAGGTGTCAAATTCATTCCCCAAATTTTATTATCATCACCCTGAGGTACCAAAATAGTCTCTGTTGTTAGTGTATTATTGTATTTTTTTATCCCTCCTGAAGAATTAAATGAAACATAGATATTTCCATTAACATCAATTTTCACATCAGTTGGTTGATTCGAAACATTCAACACAACTTTCAAACTTGTACCATCAAAAGTAGATATTGTATTATCAGAGTAATTTGCAATATATAGCAAACCACTATCGTCAAACCCCAACCCAAAAGGGTTTGTAGTAGATACAAAAACAACAGAGGTTTGAGTAACTGGATCAATTTTTAGAATAGAACTAGAATTCCAATTAGCACAATATATATATCCTCCTCTAAAAACTAATGATAACAAACCCTGTGTAGCATGTTGATAAACTAGTGTTTGCCCTAATTCTGGATTTGCTAAACTTATTTTCTTTATTGAACTACCTCCAGTAACACTATTATTATAATACGAAACATAAAGATACCCTGCATCAACATTCATCGCAAAAATAGCACCATCATCTACAGCTGCCCAGGTTGTATTTGCAGTTCCGTCAGGCGCTATTTTATAAATATACCTATTAGTACCTTGATTTTCTACAACATACGTATTACCATCACTATCTCCAGCAATACCTCCAGGCGATAAGATAGATGGACCAAAAGTTACCATTGAAGTAGAGCCATCCGCAGCAAAACTCATCCAAGTTGGCAATGTTGGACAAGTGATTGTAGGAACATTAATAGTTCCATCTGAAGCAAAAGCAGAATAAGTATACGAAGTTCCTACTGTAGCTGTGGTTATAGGAGTTGATTCAAAAGTCAACTGCCCGTAGGATTTTTGGGTTATGCTAAAGAGGCAGCATAACACCATAATCAGGGAAAGGTAATTTTTTTTCATAATAGATAATTTAGTTTAAAGTATTTAAATAATAATAATATATGCCTATTCGATTTTCTAGACAAAAATCAGTTTCAACATCATAAATTTTATTAACAAACCTATAGGTAATTTTAAAGTTTCAAGAATAAATAGCCTTGAAAAAAGCTTTTTTAGCCACAAAACAGTCATTTAATGGAATAAGTATTAATTATGATGACATTATAAATTGGAACTAGCTTGAAAAAACATTTAATCTAATTACAATAAGAATTTTTATAATCTTAAAGCAGTAACAATTTATATTAAACACTTGAATTAAAATAATTTGAAATATAGGATTATTAGGCGAGAGCCATTAATGATTTAAGAAATCATTGAAAAAAGTAGTTTTTATTTATAATTTATTTTTAGTATTAAACAATAGGGCTTTGTAACAACTGCAAAATTATTATAAAAAAAACTTAAACGAATAGCCCATTCGGACAAATCGATAGCCCATTCGGACAAATATTAAAACTAAAACAAATATAAGTAACTAATTTATAAATACTTAAAAATAAAAAAAATTAAATTCTATAGAACATCTATTCCCCTAGCTGGAGTAACCTTTGTCAAAATTTTGATATTATTATACCACTACAGTGTTCGATATAATATAACCAACAGCACTATATTGCATTGGCCAATAACAATACACTCAAAAAAAATCAGCAAAATTCTTTGAACTAATTGTAAAATCAATCGTTTATTTAAAAACTATTGCACTAAGCGCAAATCAGAAGGAAGCTTTTCATGCCTTTTTTTAAAAGCAGCGCTAAATTTACTAGGACTATCATAACCTACTTCTAAGGCAATTTGTTTTACTTGCATATTAGAGTTTTGAAGTAATTGCAAAGCCAATTCCATTTTTTTATCAATAATATATTGCAAAATTGAGGTTCCATAAACTGATTTGAAGTCGGTTTTTAATTTTGAAGTCGAGGTGTTGAGTTTTTCGGCTAGTGCATCAATACCCATAAAAGGCTTGGATAAATTTGTTGTAATCAACAATTCACATTTTGCAATTTTTTTATAATCAACAGCGCCTTTATCTTGATAATCATCATCCCGATTATCAGCAAAAACATGCTTAAAAAAAGAAGTTAATATTCGCAATGATTGACCCTTCAAAATGGTTTTGTTTAAAATATCAGTATTGAACGTTTTAAAAGTATCTAAAATTTCTTGAGATAATTCCACCGCGTTGGGCACAATGTCTTGATAGGAAACAAAGCCTTTGTCAGAATCTAAAAACTTTTTAAAAGGAAGCTTAGTATCTAGTTGATCTAAAGGAATATTTTCATGAAGCCAGCTAGGACTTACGTAGTAAATATAAAACAAGCATTTAGAGCCTTTGTAAAAACAGGCACCTACATCAACACCTGGCTTTTTGAATGCCCAGAATTTATTCTGAAAAGGCATCTTATCAATAAACACATTATTCAATTGCACTTCGCTCTCAAAAACTGTAAAGGTTATTGAATAGTGATCACTAGGAATATCCGGAGCATAAACTGATTTAATCACGCTATCGTGTTTGAATTCTACATTTGTTATGGTAAGCCATAAACCTTCATCAATTTTACGGTAACGCATAGCTCCTTTAATAAAAGGATTATTCCTTACTACTAACTGTTCTTTTGCAATATGTTTACTCCCTGGAGATTTTATTGTTGATTCTATGAATAATTCAGGTGTGTTTGCTACAAAGGGAAACTCAAAAAAACCGTCCCGATAGAACTTAAAATTAGGTGTAATATATTGAAACCACTTGGATAAACTCATACTTTTAATTTAAACTCCCACATAGTTTAAGCCTCAAATACGATTCATCTAATTGACAAACCTAAGACAGACTAAACAAACCACATTAAAAAGGAATAAATTCATTGCAAATTAACAAAAAATTATGGTTTTAAAAAACACGTATAAACACCTATTTACAACTTAAAAGCATTACTAAGACTTATTTGAGTGAAAAAACTTATCTTTAAAACAATAGCTAATTTTAACTCATTTTATTTATTCGGTTTACCGTAAACGTATTTTCATTCTGCCCTGATAAAACAAATTGTATTCAAAGACTAGATAAAGATTATAAATCCTAATAAGCAAATAAAAATAAAAGATAATCATTTTTTGAACGTCGTAATAATGAGGTAAAATAAAAGATAGTAAAAGGAATTTAAAGTCTCTTTAAACCTCTAAACAAAAACCTCAAACCTGAATCATTAAAAGATATTTAATTATCAAATCATTAAAATAATGAATCAAAATCATTTTTCTTATAAAAATAATTCATTAAAATAAGTTTAAATTACACTATTAATAAAAACAAAACTTACACAAACAAAGCTTTTCTAATATTTACTCTAGCAAAAATTACTATCCTAATTCTGAACTTTAAATGTAGATTCTAAAATAAAGAACTCCATGGCTATAGAATCACACTTTGGGTATCGTATAAAATGAAATATCGAAATTGACACTTTGGTCCCTTTTTCTAATTTTGTTTTCTATTACAAAAGCTAGAAGAGCCGCTATTGTAAAAATTACAATTTAAAATTAATAAAATGAGTAAGACATTATTTGACAAAGTATGGGACGCACATGTTGTACGTAAAATTGAAGATGGACCAGATGTGTTTTTTATTGACCGTCATTTCATACATGAAGTTACCAGCCCAGTTGCATTTTTAGGATTAAAATCAAGAAATGTATCTGTTTTATACCCTGAAAGAACATTTGCAACTGCAGATCACAATACACCTACAATTAATCAACACTTACCTGTTGAAGACGCTTTATCAGCAAATCAATTAAAAGCATTAGAAGACAATGCTGCCGAATACGGTATTTCGCACTGGGGATTGGGTGATCCTAAAAACGGAATCGTACACGTGGTAGGTCCTGAAAACGGAATTACTTTACCCGGAGCAACTATTGTTTGTGGAGATTCACATACTTCTACACATGGTGCTTTTGGAGCAATTGCTTTTGGAATTGGAACTTCAGAGGTTGAAATGGTACTTGCAACACAATGTATCATGCAACCCAAACCAAAGAAAATGCGTATCAACGTAAATGGAACTTTAAGTAAAGGTGTGGGACCAAAGGATGTTGCCTTATATATCATCTCTCAATTAACGACTTCTGGTGGAACAGGTTATTTTGCTGAATACGCTGGAAATGTTTTTGAAGAAATGTCTATGGAAGGACGTATGACTGTTTGTAACCTTTCTATCGAAATGGGTGCTCGTGGCGGTATGATTGCTCCTGACCAAAAAACATTCGACTTTCTTGAAGGTAGATTGTATGCTCCAAAAGGGGACGACTGGACTAAAGCAGTCGCTTACTGGAAAACATTAAAAACAGATGATGATGCTGTATTTGATGCTGAATTAAATATCGACGCCGCAGACATAGAGCCAATGATCACTTACGGTACCAATCCTGGAATGGGAATAGGTATCTCAAAAAATATCCCAACAGCTAGTCAAGTACAAGGTGGTGCAGAAACTTACAAAAAGTCATTAGCATATATGGGCTTCAATGAAGACGATGTGATGATAGGAAAACCTATTGATTTTGTTTTCTTAGGAAGTTGTACAAATGGCCGTATTGAAGATTTTAGAGCGTTTACTGATATTGTAAAAGGTCGTAAAAAAGCAGACAACGTAACCGCATGGTTGGTTCCAGGATCACACGTAGTCGAAGCACAAATTAAAGAAGAAGGTTTGCTTGACATTCTAACAGAATCTGGATTTGTATTGCGTCAACCGGGATGTTCAGCTTGTTTAGCGATGAATGATGATAAAGTACCCGCTGGAAAATATGCAGTTAGTACCTCAAACAGAAACTTTGAAGGTCGTCAAGGTCCAGGTTCAAGAACTTTGCTAGCCTCTCCTATCATGGCAGCAGCAGCAGCGGTTACTGGGAAATTGACTGATCCAAGAGATCTTTTTTAGAAAGCAATCAGCTATGAGCCTTGGGCAATGGGCTTTTTTCAGATTGCCGAAAGCTCAAAGCAGATAATTATGAGAGATTTTAGAAAATACAATGTTTGGCAGGATAGTCATTTATTCACACTTGAAATTTATCAGGTTACAAAAGAATTTCCAAAAGAGGAATTATTTGGATTAACAAGTCAATTGAGAAGAGCAACATCCTCTATTCCAACAAATTTCGCCGAAGGTTGTGGTTCTAATTCTGAAAAAGAATTTGCTAGATATTTGAATATTGCAATTGCATCCTGTTCTGAAGTTGAATATTTACTATTACTTACTTCTGACTTGAAATATCTAAACATTGAACTACATCAGGGTTTAGCTAGCAAAATAATTCAAATAAGAAAACAAATTTATCAATTACGACTTAAGTTAAATCAATAA
The DNA here is from genome assembly GCF_054165825.1 of Flavobacterium sp. PL002. Taxonomy (NCBI): domain Bacteria; kingdom Pseudomonadati; phylum Bacteroidota; class Flavobacteriia; order Flavobacteriales; family Flavobacteriaceae; genus Flavobacterium; species Flavobacterium sp. PL002. Next base: position 1,266,202 of record NZ_CM135110.1, read on the forward strand.
TATCGCAGTCCCCGCCCAAAGCCCATGGCTCAAAGCTGACTGCCAAAAGCAATATAAAAATGGCATACGATAAATTCAATATACTTACTAGTAGTGCAGTGCCACTACCAATAGAAAATGTGGATACAGACCAAATAATCCCAGCTCGTTTCTTGAAAGCGACTGAGCGAGTAGGTTTTGGTGATAATCTTTTTAGAGACTGGAGATACAATGGAGACGATACGCCAAAAGCTGATTTCGTTTTAAACAACCCAACCTATTCTGGAAAAATTCTTGTGGGAGGAAAAAACTTTGGTTCTGGTTCTTCACGTGAGCACGCTGCTTGGGCGGTTTACGATTACGGTTTCCGTGCTGTAGTTTCTTCTTTCTTTGCTGACATCTTTAAAGGAAATTGTTTGAATATTGGTGTTTTACCCGTTCAAGTAAGCCCAGAATTTGCTGCTTCTATTTTTAAAGCTATAGATGCAGATCCAAACACCGAGCTTGAAATCAATTTACCAGAGCAAACAATTACACTAAAAGTGACTGGTGAAAAAGAATCTTTTGACATCAACGGATACAAAAAAAACAATATGGTTAACGGTTTTGACGATATTGATTACTTGCAAAACATCAAAGAAGACATCGTAACTTTTGCTGAAAAGCAATTGATCTAAACATTTCAATTTAATTATCCGTTAAAAGCAGTAGTGATTTCGATGAAAATAGAACCAAGTAGCGTCGCTGATATAGACTGCATTTTTGAATTTTATGATTTGGCTGTAGCCTATCAAAAAACCAAGTTCCACAAACACTGGATGGGTTTTGACCGCAAAATGGTTCTTAACGAAATAACAGAAAACAGGCAGTGGAAAATTATTATTGATGATGAAGTTGCTTGCGTTTTTGCCATCACATTCCAAGACGAGAGTATTTGGAAAGAAAAAAATGCAGATGCTGCGGTATATTTTCATCGAATTGTAACGCACCCAAAATTCAAAGGACAACACTTGGTAAAAAGAATAGTGACTTGGGGATTGGCTTTTGCCAAAGAAAAGAAACTACACTATTTACGCATGGATACTTGGGGAGATAATATAGAATTAATAGGGTATTACCAAAAATGTGGCTTTGATTTTCTAGGAGTAATTACTCCAGAATACAAGGGATTACCAAAGCATTACGAAGGGATAACATTGAGTTTATTCCAAATAAAAGTAGAATACTAGCCGCACAATAGTTCAAAACTATTGGTTTAGAAATAAGATAATGGAGAAAAGAAAGATTGAAATAATGGACACGACACTTCGTGATGGGGAACAAACCTCAGGAGTGTCTTTTTCTGCTGCAGAAAAACTAACCATTGCCCAATTACTATTAGAAGAATTGAATGTAGACCGCATCGAAATTGCATCGGCACGAGTAAGTGAAGGAGAATTTCAAGGGGTAAAAGGCATCATGTCATGGGCACAAGAAAAAGGATATACTAATCGAATCGAAGTTTTGACTTTTGTTGACGGAGGTCTTTCTATCGAATGGATGAAAAAAAGTGGCGCTAAAGTTCAAAACTTATTGACTAAGGGTTCTTTAAATCACCTGACACATCAATTAAAAAAAACTCCCGAACAGCATTTTTCTGAAATTGCAAAAACGATAAGTCTAGCAAAGGAAAACAATATTGAAACAAATGTTTATCTTGAAGATTGGAGTAACGGTATGCGCAACTCCCCTGAATATGTATTTCAGTATTTAGATTTTATCGCTACACAGCCTGTAAAAAGGGTATTACTTCCCGATACATTAGGTGTACTTATACCCGAACATACTTTTGAATACTTATCTAAAATTACCGCTAGATACCCCAACATTCATTTTGACTTTCATGCTCATAATGATTATGATTTAAGCATTGCTAACGTAATGGAAGCACTTAAAGCAGGTGTTCATGGTTTACATGTTACTGTAAACGGAATGGGAGAACGCGCCGGAAACGCGCCGCTTGAAAGCACCGTTGCTGTTATCAATGATTTCATGCCTGAGATAGAAATCAATGTAAAAGAGCCTTCGTTATATAAAGTGAGTAAGCTAGTAGAAGCTTTTACAGGATATCGTATTCCTGCTAACAAACCTATTGTGGGCGATAATGTTTTTACACAAACCGCTGGTATTCATGCTGATGGTGATAATAAAAACAACTTGTATTTTAATGACTTGCTACCAGAACGTTTTGGAAGAAAAAGGCAATATGCTTTAGGAAAAACATCTGGAAAGGCAAATATTGAAAAGAACTTACAAGAGTTAGGACTAAAATTAAATCAAGAAGATATAAAATTAGTTACACAACGTATTATCGAACTAGGCGATAAAAAAGAAACCGTAACCAAGGAAGACCTGCCTTACATTATCTCTGATGTTCTGCACAGTAAAATATTCGAAGAAAAAATTGTAGTGGAGTCTTACATACTATCACACGCTAAAGGAATGCGTCCTTCAACAACGTTATCACTACGAATCGACGGTGAATTAATTGAAGAACATGCACAAGGTGACGGACAATTTGATGCTTTTATGAATGCCTTAGGCAAAATCTATAAAAGCAAGAACTTAGAATTACCTAAATTAATCGATTACGCAGTACGTATTCCACCAGGAAGTAGCTCTGACGCCTTATGCGAAACCGTAATCACCTGGACAAACAACGGAAAAGAATTCAAAACACGAGGATTAGATTCTGATCAAACAGTTGCTGCAATAGTAGCAACGCAAAAGATGTTGAATGTAGTTTAAAGAAGTAGCTAAGCTACAAAGAATCTGAGCTTCTAAGCTTTTCGAAATTGCGACTGAAGTTTGGTAACTTAGATACTTTTAAGAATTGAAACAAAAAACAAATACTTATGAAATTAAATATAGCACTTTTAGCCGGAGACGGAATAGGACCAGAAGTAATCAATGAAGCGGTAAAAGTTTCGGATGCAATTGCAAAAAAATTCAATCATGAAATCACTTGGACTGAGGCACTTACAGGAGCTTGCGCTATTGATGCGGTGGGCGTTCCTTACCCTGATGAAACACATGAAATTTGTATGGCTGCAGATGCGGTACTTTTTGGCGCTATTGGCCACCCTAAATATGATAATGACCCAACAGCCAAGGTTCGTCCTGAGCAAGGACTATTATTGATGCGTAAAAAATTAGGCTTGTTTGCAAATGTGCGACCTACTTTTACTTTTCCTTCTTTAATTGACAATTCACCTTTAAAAAGAGAACGTATTGAGGGAACTGATTTGGTTTTCTTAAGAGAACTAACCGGAGGAATATACTTTGGAGAAAAAGGAAGAAGAGATGGTGGAGAAACGGCCTTTGATAATTGTGTTTACACAAGAGTAGAAGTACAGCGTTTAGCCAAAAAAGGTTTTGAATTAGCAATGACACGTTCTAAAAAATTATGTTGTGTTGATAAAGCTAACGTACTTGAAACATCAAGATTGTGGAGAGAAACAGTGCAAGCAATGGAAAAAGACTACCCTGAGGTAACAGTAAGCTACGAGTTTGTAGATGCTGTGGCGATGCGATTAGTTCAATGGCCAAACTCATATGATGTTCTAATTACAGAAAACTTGTTTGGAGATATTTTAACTGACGAAGCATCGGTAATTTCAGGATCAATGGGCTTAATGCCTTCTGCTTCTGTAGGTGAGCACACTTCGTTATACGAACCTATTCACGGCTCCTACCCACAAGCCACAGGTTTAAATATTGCAAATCCGTTAGCGACTGTATTATCAGCAGCAATGATGTTTGAAGATGCCTTTGGTTTAACTGAAGAAGCGGCAGCAATTAGAGCAGTAGTAAACAAATCTCTAGAACAAGGAATTGTCACCGAAGATTTGGTTGTAAAAGGAGCTACAGCTTATAAAACAAGCGATGTGGGAGATTGGTTAGTAGCTAATCTATAGCATTACAATATTCTTATCGAAGGGCTGTCTCGCGATTTTCGAGACAGCTTTTTTTTATTACTCAATATGATGAGTATTTTTAACAGATGGTCTTATAGGTGCATATCTGTTGGCAACGACTACCAGAATCAAAAGTGTACAAGAACAATTTTAGCTTACATATCAATTGGAGATTTTTTCTACTACCTACTTAAAATATAAAAAACTGGTTCTTGTAGGAATTAGCAAATACCTACTTAACCTTCTTCTCTTCAAATCTTTTTAGGTCTATGCCTTTGATGGCACATTCTACTAACTCAGGCAAACGGTCGGGTGTACAAGCAAAACAAGCAATTCCTAACTTAGCAATTTCTTTGGCCAATTGTACATCATAATCAGGTTTTCCTTGGTCTGATAACGCTAGTAGCGTAATCACTTTCACACCGTTTTCGTGCATCTCATTTAGCCTACGCAACAGTCCTTTTCGCACACCACCTTCGTATAAGTCAGAGATTAAAATAAAAATTGTTTTTTTTGGATCTTCTATTAAAGTTTGACAATAAGAAACTGATTTATTGATATCAGTACCCCCACCCAATTGTACTCCAAATAGCATGTCTACTGGATCAGCACGGCAGAGTTCGGTTAAGTCAGTTACTTCGGTATCAAAGGCGACTACATGTGTTTCTAGTGCTGGCATACTAGCAAATATAGATCCCATCACCGACGAATAGATGATAGAATCGGCCATAGAACCACTTTGATCTATATCCAAAATTACCGTCCAACTTTTTTGTCGTTGATTGCGTTCGTAGAAATAGAATTTCTCTGGAACAATTCGCTTGCTAGCAAGATCATAGTTTTTTATATTTCGAGCAATCGTTCGTTTCCAATCTATTGCCGATGCATTGCTTATAGGAGAATGCTCTTTTTTATTCAATGCACCCGTTACCGCTCGACGCAAATCTTGCTCCAATCGTTTCATAATCTCATCAACTACAGTACGAACCAATTCTCTAGCAGTTTCCTTAGACTTTTCGGGTATTTGTCCTTTTAGCGCCATCAAGGTAGCCACCATAGAAAGGTCGGGTTTTACATGTTTTAAGGTTTCGGGTTCAAAAAGGAGTTTAGTCAAACCCTTTTTCTCAATAGCATCTGCCTGAATAACACTAACCACATCTGGAGGAAAAAAAGTACGAATATCTGTAAGCCATTTGGCAAGATTAGGCATTGATGCTCCTTTTCCAGCACCTTTCCCCGTACCTTTTTCACCAGAATTACCATTGTAAATTGCCGATAAAGCCAAATCCATAATAGTTTCCTTTTCGGATAAATTGGCCTTTTCGAAGCTTTTGGTATCTTCCCCCAATATCAATCGCCAGCGGTTTTGTGGTTTGGTTTCATTCATAATAACACCTATACTTTCTAATCATTACTTTTTAAAAATCGAACTCAAAATCATTCAATTCGTCTAATTTTTGGGTTTCCGATTCAGTTAAATCTTCTAACAATAATTCTGCTGTGGCCTCAATGCCTGTACCCCAAATATCCCCTAATAATTCGGCAATACTATTTTTTTGATTGGCTTCAAATTCTCCAAAAGCTCGTCGCAGAAAAACTACCGATCTGTAAAAATCTTCTTCATCTAAGCCCTGTACATAGCGATCCAATTCTTTCCAAAGTGATACTCTCGAAAGCAAAGCATATCGATTGCGACCTGACAAACCTTCGAACCATCCAGCCCCAATATCAGCAGGAATCCCTGGTGACAATCTGCGAGAAACTTCATTGGCACAGGCTTCTTCCGAAACCATATTATGCTCTAATAAAATAGAAAATGCAATGCCCGAAAGTTTGGTATTCAAATCATTACGCCAAGCTAGTTTTTCTAATTCTTTTTGCCATAAGTCAGCATCCACAGTTTCGTAGAGTTCTTGCGAAATAATCTCCATAACATTTATAGCTTGTGCTACAGTTTTAGAAGCATTGTCATCACAAGATGAAGCCTCTACAACTAACAAAGTTGCTCGCAAAAACAATTGCTGCAAAATAGGTACGAGTGGTTCTAAATCGAACTGTCTAATGTTGCCGTATTGAATTAAAACGGATAGTTCTCGAGCTGCCTGTGCGGTTTCTTTAAAGTTATCCGATTCTACTAATAAATGTTGCAAGATATTCAGGGCGTTATCAAAAATAGTAACCAAATTGCATTCGCAAGCATCCCGAATTATACGAGCCGCCAACGAAATATCAGTGCAATTATTCAGTTGCTCTTTCAATTCATAAGCTGCAGCAATTTCGAGGGTTTCCCCTTTTAGGTTGGCTTCTACTACTTCTATCTCTACTTCGGGAGTCCAGCAAAGAATCCATTTTTCAGCCCAAGTGGCACGGTCTTGTGTAGCTCGAAGCGGCTCGGCAAAATGAATATTTAATACTTTTAATCGATGGAAAAAAGTAGAACGACTGAGGTCTATAAAAGCCGATTCTACCGATTTGACCTTAATATTTTCTCGTAAATCAAGACTAATTTCCTGGGAAATAGTAGATTTATAAGATACTAATTTAAGCCTTTTTAGTTCCAGATTCATATCTTCTTGAACAGGAGTCTGGCTAACACCTTCAGGCAGAAACCCAATACTAGTGCCAATATCGACCAAATTGATTGCCTCAGCAACAGTAGCCAAATCACCACCACCAAAACAGGTAATCACAGCATCATGTAAATCTTTTAGTACCGGCAATGACCCAGAACGCATGGCCGTAAGTGCCAAACTCAACCGTACAGCCTCAATGGCACTAGCAGAAGAGGCATTATTACCTTTGCCACGCATTTCTTGGGCAATTTTTGACATATAAACTGCTGGTAAATCACTCAAGCTTTGATTTTGCATCGCTTGCCACATGAGTTCAAAGTAAAATGGGGCTTTGTTTCCTGCTCCATAGCCTGTGCGACTGCTGAGTCGGAAATAAGAATAGGGCATCAATGTCACCTTTGTGTTAACACGTGGAATGTTTTTTAACTCGTCAGCAGACATAGGTGGCAAGTTAGATTTAATCCCTGCAATATGATATGCACCCACGAGCACAACTATTTTTTCGGGCTTAAATCCTTCATCAATAGCCTTATTAATTTCCATGCGCATATAGGACTCTCTAACATAATTATAGGAATAGTCATAAGGTGCAGCTTCTAATTCTCGATCCGCGACCATGGTACGCATTTCGGTAGATTGCAAAGTCAATCCATCCCGAAAACTATTTGTATTAAGATTATGTTCAAAATTTCGCTCCCAATAACTTTCGTAATCGTCTTCGTTCGATTCAAGGGCAACTTTTTGATACAAATCGTTGTGAAATTGATAGAAAGCGTCGGCCTTTTCGACATTATTTTGTTTGGCTTGTTTTAATTTTAGTAATATATCCGAAGGTAGGTCTATAAAACGCACCTCCTTTTTCTTATTTAAACCCCATTTTATTGCTTGGTATTCCGGCGAATAATCTGCAAATGGATACAGCACCGTTTCAATAGGGAATTCAGTAGTATAAGCCAACAAAGCTAAAGGTGGTTTAACGTCTTTATTAACCAAATTAATCAATAAATCAGTCGCATCGGCAGGTCCTTCTATCAAGATACAATCTGGATTTATTTCGTCCAAAAATTGAATCAAATGATAGGCTGCACCTGGAGATAAGTGTCGAACTCCAAAGATATTTACCTTATTTATCATTATCCATTCATGTTACTACAAGTATTGTATAATCCCCTCCACGATGCACCACGTTTTTTCATTACGTTTTCGAGGTATTCTTTCCAAACCATTTTATCTTTGTCTTCGTCTTTTACCACAGCACCTTGAAGTCCAGCAGCCAAATCTTCATCACTTATTGTTCCTGAACCAAAACTCCCTGCCAAAGCCATGCTATTGGTAATAAGCGAAATAGCTTCGGCTGTAGAAATTACAGAACTTGGTGACTTTAGCTTTTGTTTTTCATCTAATGTGGCACCAGATCGCAGTTCTCTAAAAATAGTCACTATTTTCTCGACTGCATCTTGACTTGGAAGCGATGCTTTTAGACGATAATTACTCGAAATTTCGGCAACTCTTTTAGTAACAATCGAAATTTCGGTTTCTAAAGTTGCTGGAGCAGGTAGTATTATAATATTAAAACGGCGTTTGAGTGCCGCAGACATATCATTCACACCACGGTCTCTGGTATTGGCGGTAGCGATGATAGAAAACCCTCGCTGTGCCGATATTTCTTTGGTCAATTCAGGAATCGCTATTGTTTTTTCGGACATGATGGAAATTAAGGCATCTTGCACTTCTGACGCACACCTTGAAATTTCTTCGAATCGAGCAACCGAACCTGTTTCCATAGCTCGATAAATAGGACTTTTTAACAAAGCTTCGTTTGATGGCCCGTGCGCAATAAGAGATGCGTAGTTCCACCCATACCGGATATGCTCTTCGCTGGTACCTGCGGTTCCTTGAATAACCTTAGCAGAATCTCCACAGATAGCAGCCGTTAAATTTTCTGAAAGCCAAGATTTTGCAGTACCTGGCTCTCCTATTAATAACAAAGAGCGATCTGTTAAGAGTGTCGCAATTGCAATTTCAACCAAACGATTGTGCCCAATGTATTTTGCAGATATTTCCATGCTAGCTGTTTTTCCGCCGATTACAAATTTTAAAACAGCCTTAGGTGACAACTGCCAACTGGTAGGTTTTTCTTCATTTTTGTCCTCTAGCTTTAAGGCTTCCAGTTCTTTAGCATATAGCAATTCGGCTGGTAATCGTAGTGCATCTTGGTTATTCTCTATCATTTTCTTGTAGTTTTTGGCTTATTTTAGGGTTGTATTTGCTTCAATTTCAGCGGCTATCGACTGGTAGACGTCTGATTTTGTTTTTTCGAAAAGCTGGGTGAATTTTGCAACATACTCTTTTGGGAAATGTGTCCAAAAATCACAGTCTTCTAATCTTCTAAAAACATAGTGATTGGCATTTTTTGAATTTTTTTCAATAGCAGTATAGATCAATTCAAATCTATTTTCAAGCTCATTCTTCATCATCAATTTAAATACAATTGGCAATTCTTGAGCTTGTAATTTGGTGTAAATTTCTAATAAAAGTGACTTGAAAATTTTAGATGGTTTCGGTTCCACCGCATCAATAATTCGCAAAGCATATTCGATTTGTACACTATATTTTACTTTCCCAGAAAAAAGAGCATACAGCGGTACTAGCCAACGAGGATCAATTTTGTTAGTATTAAAAGCAGTATTCAAACTTTCATATCGATTAAAGTACCGTTCGTGGTCATAAGCTGTTTGATATAAGGTATAAACTGAAATCGCACCTAACGCAAAAGCAGCTGAAAATACATCATAGAGTTTTTCTCTTGAATATCCTTGTTCTACAGCTCTTTCAAAATAATGATGCCACGCAATGCTGTTATTGTCTGCCATTTTAGAAATGTTATCTTCCCAAAACTGCAAGGCAACATTAGCTGTATAGGTATCTAAAATAGCATTAATCATAGAAAAAACGTTGTTGCTGTTGTGAGCTAACAAACTTTTTTTAGAAGCAATCAAAGTACTAAATTGCTTGTCTTGAATCACCTCAGCCAAAAACTGTAATGATGCTTTATTTTCTTTATTTTTTAATATTTCTAAGACCATTATAAAATGATCTAACTTAGCTACTAATACCTTGTCTTCTGTAGCTTTTTCTAACGCTTTAAAATCTTCGAAAGCCAAAAGTACTTGTTGATATATCTCAGTAAAAAAAAAAGGAAGCTTTGAAGAAGCTAAAGCGGTTATAAGCGGCTGAAATTCGGACTTATTTTTATTGTTAAGATAAATGTTTTTCAGCTTTTCTAAACTAAGTTTTGAATTTAGTGTTGCCAATCCTATGTAAGATGCCTCACGAACCTGCTTATGTTTGTCATTAGCGAGATCAATAATAAAACTTTCGTTTTCTGGATTTCTTGATAAAATATAAACAGCCTCTGCTTGAAGCATTGGTAGATTTTCTTTAAAAATATTTTGGATTAATTCAGATGTATTGGAAGCTCCAAACCGATTTAAAAGCCTAAATCTACGAGCGTTATCCGATTTATCTTCATAAGTAAATCCTTTATTCAAAAAAGGAATCATGGGTTCACCAATACTCGGAATAATTGTGTTTTCTACATAATAGCACAGTTCCCCATACTTATCCGCTAACGCAAAATCAAGATGTTGGTAGGTACGAGTATCTGCAAAAATATTTTGTTCAAAAGCGTCTTTTACGATTTCTAATCGGCCAGGATTCACAGTGGTCAACGCATTGATTACAGGACTGAGCTGGCTATATGTGGCATTTGTATTTACCTTTTCAACACTAATAGTCGGATTTTGCTTGGTTTCGATTAGGTCGGTTTCTACCAATTCGCCTTGCGTGTATAAAACCGCATGAAGCAAAACTGAGGTCGCCATGAGTTTTTCAGCAGACTGCGGTGTCTCACATGCCATTAATTCCTCGACATCATTAGCTATTTTTTTGAACACAGGAGCCTTTTCACCCAATTTATTCAACACAATAATATGTTTTGATAATCTTGGGTCTCCCTTGGCAAATTTACTTCCTGCTATAAACAATCGGTTTAAATCTTGCTGTAAATCATATAAAGGTTGTAATCTCATAATTGGAAGTCGTTTTAAGAAATTAAAAGAAAAGTCGGATTATTTTGTCGGTAGTTACCAACGCCATTGGTTCGGCGCTCAACAAACCTGTTTCGACATTATGACCCATCATGGCAAGTAATGAAAGACCCTTAGAATTTTCGGGTAAGAAAGATTTTAGACTTTCATTTGCCGATAAGGTGATTTTATATTCATTATTATCTACTACGACTAACTTTTCGCCATTGAGGTAACAATACTGCAAAGCAATCAAAACCACAGGGTTTTTGTCCATCAATGGGTTTTTAATGGCATTTTTTACAGCTTTAATAGTTTCTGCATAGTCGGTAGATGCAAAGGAATGTATTGTTTCCAAATCCCTTTTCGACACCGTGCGTTCCTTGACCGCATCAGATTCCCAACGGACTCTTGGGTTTTGAGATCCTGGATAAATAAATAATTCCTTCAATTCTAATACATCAAAGTTTGTATTGTCCTCTTTTATATATTTAGAAGCTTTGTATGGACGGTAATTTTTTGTTTTATACAACTTACCCGTTTTTAAGTTTATCCACGTCCCTTCATCTATAAATTCGCTACGAGCTTGATGATCAAAACTATTAAACGAAAGTTGTAACAGCGCTGCATTTTCCTCCCAAAGTCCATATTGCATGAGTTCGGCCAACTTCCAAATAGTGCCTATTTGCTCTTCAATGGCAGAGCTTATCTCTGGGGCGGCTTCAGGGTTTTCTTTTCTGTAGGTAAGGTAGTCTGTACTTTTTTTAAGTAAAGCTGTTATAAAGTTGATTTCGTTTATTACCGTAGAATATTCTTCATTTTGAACATTTTTCAATTCTAAAATTAAGTTATTAAACGAGGTTTGAATGCCGCCAATGTAATAATTACCCAGTTCTTTCACTTGTGATACCAGTGCATTCCTTTCTTTGGCATCGATAGCTGAAAGCCCTGTTTGGACCATATTATTCAATATCTTTTTGGCAGTATCTATACCCAATAACTGAGCATCAATCTTCTTAATAAAAGCAGCTGTATTTATTTTCTTTGCCTTTACTGTTTTATCTTTGACACGCTCTTTTTCCTGCGTTTTTTTCTCTAGCTTTTGCTCCTGTTTGTTGCGTTTGCTAAGGATATCTTCTGGAATTTCGGCAGTATCAAAGGCATTTCCTTGGGCAAAAGCATACAGTAAACCAATAGCATGCTTGCATGGAAACTGGCGACTTGGGCAGTTGCAACGAAAAACGGGGCTAGTTGCTTCCATATAATCAGCAGAGCAGTAGTACGGATTTTTTCCACTACCAGCACATTCTCCCCAAATTAAATTGTTGTCGGCATTTATTTTTAGATTAGAAAACTTACTTTTCTTCACCAATTCCTGTCCGTTTTTTGCCGCCGCCGCATTGGGTGCTAATTCTTCAATCTTTTTTAAGGTTATTTCCATGGTAGTATTTGATACGAAAACACAATTATACAAATACAATAATACAAAAATAAATTATGATCTAGATTGTTTATTTGAAAGAAAAAACTTGATAAGAAGTGTTTTTTATGTATTATTTAAAAAATAAAAAATTTAAAGATTTTTTTATTTAGGCACCGAAAAAACTATACAAATTATCTTGATAAATTAAAGAACCCGATATTAATGGCAAATTCAAGTTTTATATTTTTTTCAGTAATACGCTACAGGATCTATTAATTAAGGATTCTCCATTCAACAACGTTTACTACTGTTTTTGAAACTCTAAGTTGTCCTATAGACCCAGGTTAAATCACATCAATTATTTCGCTAAGAGGCTATAACGGTGGTATTTAAATTTACTAAATAATTGCATATTAATATAAAAAAACTCCTAATCTCTATGGAACATCCCTAACCAAAGAGCTCCTTCTTGACTATTTCATAATAACTGTCACTAACCGGAATAATTATGTCTGACAACAATAAATCACGCCCTTTTAAGCCTGTTACTTTGCTTTTGTTTACAATAAAAGACCGATGCACTCTAATGAACTGCGATGGATCAAGCGTTTTTTCTAGAGATTTTAATGACTGATAACTCATAATCTTTTTGCCGCTGCTATAGAAGTTTACATACTCGCTATCACTTTCTATGTGGGTAATGTCGTCCAGTTTTACTTTAAAAAAATCATATCCAGATTTAATTGTAAGTGTATCATTAGCGATAACTTGTGCTTGTTCACCTTTAATTTTCTGAACTGCTTGCAAAAAGCGTTGAAAAGCAATTGGCTTTAATAAATAATCAATAGCATTCAATTCAAATCCTTCTAAAGCGTACTCTGAATATGCTGTAGTAAAAATAATTTTAGTTGAAGACGGAATCAATTTAGCAAAGTCGGTTCCCTTGATTTCTGGCATTTGGATGTCCAGAAAAACAATATGAACAGTCTCCTTTTGTAAAATTGAGATTGCCTCTAATGGATTTTCAAACGAACCCACAACTTCTAGAAAGTCAATTTTACTAACGTAGTTTTTTAAAAGCTCCCTTGCCAGTTCTTCATCATCGATTATAACACATTTATACATTCAGATCCATTTTTAATTCCACTTTAAAGGTATTACTATTTTCAGTAATCTCTAGCGAATGTGCTTCTGGATAAAGCAATAAAAGTCTCTTTTTTACATTTGGAATCCCAATCCCTCCTACGCTATCTTTAACTATAGGTCCTTTCTTAAAAGTGTTTTCGATCGAAAATAAAACAGAACTTGCTGTTGAATGAATCGTAATAGCAATAAATGATTCGTCAATGTTCTGTATATTACTGTGTTTAAACGCATTCTCAACAAAAGGAATTAAAAGCATGGGAGCTATTTGTAACTTCGGATCTTCGATTGTAAATGAAGTTGTAACAGGATATTTTTTACTACTCTTTAATAAGAATAGTTGAATGAAGTCTTCTATATAAGTCACCTCTTTTTCTATTGCAATCGCAGGCTTTTCACAATCGTATAAAACATAACGCAACATATCTGACAAGTATAAAATACTTTGTTGCGCCTTTTCTGAATCGATCATTGATAGCGAATAAATATTGTTTAAAGAGTTAAATAAAAAGTGTGGATTGATCTGCGATTTCAAAAATTTAAGTTCGTTCTCCATCATTTCTGCTTTACTAATTATCAAATCTTCCTCCTTTTTTTGAGCAAATGCAAATGTTTCTAAGAAAGTAGCAAAAACATAGGAAACAGTGATTAAAAGCAGATTTATAAAAATAGGACTTGGCAGCATCTTATCCCCTCTTGCAGGCGGTGGCGGCATCCCTGACCCCATATGAGGCCTCGTCATCATCGAAGAAATAAAAGCAGCAGCAATTACTAAAATTACTGAATACAGCACAAATTGTACATACTTTTTTTTGAAAAGCAAATTGGGAGCCAACACATAAATAAGTGCTACAATAAGAATTGCTTGGCATGAATAAGCCAATAGATTTTGTAATAAAAATTGAGTGATGTCTTTTTGGTTTAAACCAATAATAATCAAAACTAACAACCACAATATGAGTTGAAAGATAACGCGTGTAATTTTATTCATAGTACAAATAAATAAAATAAAAAGTAATCAAATCTTGAAAACACTTCTTTTTACCTCTTTAAAACGATTGTTTGCAGACTGCCAAGTGCGATTCACAGATTACTTCTATGTATTCACTGAAAAAAAATAATACACTTTTATAATTTGTTCAAATTTGCAAGCAACAGCAACATTAAAATACAATTATGAAAAAGTTAAACATTCTGATTTTAGCAACGCTTCAACTGTTTATAATCACATCTTGTTCAAAAGAGAACTCTAGCATTGACGAGGTCGATGAAGTTGAAGTTGAAGTAGATGACACCGTTTTTGAAACTCCTGATTGGACCACAGAAACCCACAGTAAAAAAGCAGACCCTAATTTTGAAGAAGTATTTGCAGACAATACTGTAAAAAGATTAGACATTGTTATAACGAGTACACGCTGGAAAAAAATGCTTGCAGACATGACCGCTACATACGGCACATTTGGCGCGAGTTCAGGTGGTCCTGGTCTTACTTCATCAGACGAAGATCCGATAATGGTTCCTGCAGAAGTTTTTTATAACGGAAAAGAATGGTACCGTGTGGGTGTTCGTTTTAAAGGAAATTCCAGTTTACAGTCCACTTGGTCTAGCGGAAACTTGAAATTATCTTTCAAATTAGATTTTGATGAATACGAAGAAACCTACCCTCAAATAGATAATCAGCGTTTTTATGGTTTTAAAAAATTAAGTCTAAAAAACAATTATAATGACAAATCAATGCTACGTGAAAAAGTGGCAACAGATATTTTTAGAGCTTCCGGTTTAGTAAGCTCGCATGCTGCTATTTATGAAGTTTATGTAGATCATGGTGATGGACCAACTTATTTTGGTGTGTATACCTTGGTTGAGGAGGTAGATGATACGTTGATCGATGAATTTTCAAATAACGACGGTAATTTATACAAGCCAGATGGTACCGGAGCTAGTTTTGCTGATGGAACTTTTACAAAGGATGTATTTGTAAAGAAAACAAATGAAGATGCTGCAGATTACAGTGATATTCAAAATTTATTCACGGCTTTACATGCTAGTACTAGAACCACTGATACTGCGGCTTGGAGAACGAACCTAGAATCTTTTTTTGATACGGATACGTTTTTAAAATATTTAGCTGTCAATACGGTAATTCAAAATTGGGACACCTATGGAAGAATGACACATAACTATTTTTTATATAATAATCCAGACACCAAAAAACTATCATGGATACCATGGGATAATAATGAAGCATTGCAAACAGGGAATCAAGGCGGTTCATATCCTCTAAATTTCTCAGGCTTAAGCACTACGTCATGGCCATTGATTGGGTATTTATATAATGATGCAACCTATAAAGCGCAGTATGATGTGTATGTAAAAAGTGTCATTGATAGTGCTTTTAATGAAACTACTATAAAAGCTACCTATGCAAGTTATGGAGCACTTGTGAAACCGTATGTAATTAAAGAAGTTAAAGGATATACTTTCTTAAGAAGCACTGCTGAATTTCAAACAGCAATAGACGCTTTAAGCGCTCATGTTACTGCTCGTACTACTGCTGTGAACAGTTATTTAAAATAAAAGAAACCGAGTGACCTGATTTCTTCAGCGCTAACTCATTAATGACTGTTTGCGTTTTGAAGCTACTTCTTTGTTACGGCATTCGATTCATAGTACAATGCATAAATAAAAGTAAAGACGAGGGATATTCACCTTCGTCTTTTTTGTTTTATAACTACCTTACTTTTCAAATGCAATTTTATTCGAAAAGCATTCCTTTTGGTGCCAACCAAAATACGACTACCACTATTAAAATAAACTATACAAAAGTAGCTTGTACCTCCTTAAAAGACTAAAACAGGTATTTTAAACAATACATTATTTGGTATACTATCCTATTCACTGAATAGTATTCCTCATTCACTGAATACAAAAATAGCACTTCAATTATTACTGCATATTTGTACTCAGTAACAATCACAAAATCAAAATATGATGAAAAACACAATAGTAAAATTAACTTTAGGAGCGATAGTACTTTTAGCAACTACTTCAAGTTATGCACAACCACCTCAAGGACATGATGGTAAAAAACAACCTACAGCAGCAGAATTAATAAAACAGATGGATGCTGATAAAGATGGAAAATTATCAAAAAAGGAGGTAAAAGGACCAATCAAAGATGATTTCGAAAAAATTGACACAGATAAAGATGGTTATTTAACTCTTGAAGAATTGAAAAAAGCACCAAAACCAGAAAGAAAAGGTCCTGAGGGAGGAAGATAATTTTTAAATAAACCAATATGAATTCAGTAAATAAAAACATGAAAATTAGTATAACTCTATTAACTGCTCTTAGTATTTTCTCATGTAGCAGTTCCTCATCTGAGGATAGTACAGAAGAAGCTTCGACTGCAACAGTACCTACCGTGTTTAGCACTAATTACAAAGCAGGAGTTACTTTATCTTCTGATGGTACGTCTGTAACAATGAAATCAAACGGTACTCCTGATCACGTAACTCCTTATTGGGGAGTGGGAAACAGTCTTTATGAAGAGCAAACAGAAGGACAAACATTAACTCCAGGTAGCTTACAATCACAAGTATTTGTCATGACTATTCCTATCAATCCAGCGGCAGCAACTACTAAAGAAGCGACCTCGCTAGGACCTATAGGTATGGCATTAAACGGAGTAGCAATTTACAATGATCGTGAAGGTGGTAACGTACCTGTAGATGCTAATACGATTACTACTTTTGACAGAGCTGGAGCACACAGTGGTCCAGGAGGATTATATCACTATCACTTTAATGGCGATTTCACGTCAAAGGACGACGCTAAACTAATAGGTTGGTTAAGAGATGGCTTCCCTATATATGGTCGTCAAGATACTAATGGAACCTACCCATCTGACTTAGATGAAAATGGAGGACATACAGGAGCAACGACGGAATATCCTAACGGAATTTACCACTACCATTGTTCGAATGTAAATTATTTAAATTCGGGATTTTATATCTTAAAAGCAGGAAGTTATTATGGTACAAAAGGAACATTTACTTCTTAAAATTGTTAGTTTGATACTTATTGTAACCTGCTCATCTTGTTACAATAAATCAGCAAAGGAGGAGGTCGTAATACCATCCTCTTTTGTTGTTAACACTACTATGATTCCTATAGACACTATTTTGTCTACTAATAAAGACTTAAAATTAGATAACGGCATTGTCTATTTAAGCAATACTGTTTACTCGGGATACATCCAGCAAATGTATGAGAATGATCAAATAAAAGATGTATTTAGTTACTACAAAGGAAAACAAGAAGGCGCCTCACTAACCTACTTCCCAAACGGAAAGCTTAAAGATAGTAGGAGCTACAAAGCAGGAAAATCTTACGGTAGGCACTATGGATATTGGAGTAACGGTAATCTAAAATATGATTTTGTTTATAACAATGATAAGCGCGAAGGATTGCAAAAGCAATGGTATGAGTCTGGCGGAAAATATTCGTTTTTGACATTTAAAAATGATACTGAGGATGGCATGCAAAAAGCGTGGCGTGAAAACGGAAAGCCCTACATTAACTATCAAGCAAAAGACGGCCATCGTTATGGATTACAAAAATCTAATTTGTGCTACACCCTTTTAGACGGAAAATTAAAATTACCTACAAATGAAAATAAATAAACTATATCTGCTATTGATTGCGACAGTTTTTATTTCTTGCCAAAAAAAAGAGGAAACTAGAAAACTGCCCTACTACAACACCTCCGACTTTACTCCAGTATGGGAATTACCTACTGATGGTTCTTTTCATTCGATAAGAGATTTTAATTTAATCGATCAAGAAGGCAAACCATTTACGGCAGAGAATATCAAAGGCAAAATTTGCGTAGTCGATTTTTTCTTTACCTCTTGTCCCGGAATTTGTCCTAAGATGGCAAAAAGTATGAACGACTTACAAAAGGACTTTATAAAAGATGATAAGGTATTACTTGTTTCACACTCAGTTACTCCAGAACAAGATAGTGTATCCGTACTAGCCAAATACGCACAAAAGAATGATGTAAATTATAATAAATGGAAACTACTCACAGGCGAGAAAGAAGAGATTTATAATTTAGGAAGGAAATTTTACTTTGTGGAAGAAGACTTAGGCGAAAACAAAGATGTTTCCATCTTCTTACATACAGAGAATTTTGTTTTAATAGATAAAAATAGAATTATCAGAGGAATCTACAACAGCTTAGACCCATCGAGCATGCTGTCTTTAAAAGAGGATATTAAGCTCTTAGAAAAAGAATAAGCTACATTTAAAAAACCAGAACCAGACTGGTTTAAAAACAAAAAAGGGGACAATTTACATTGTCCCCTTTTTTTATAGTTGTAAAAAAGAATATTAATATCCTCCTCTGTTTCCACCACCACGGTTTTCTCCACCACGGCTGTTTCCACCACCATAACCACCACGAGAGTCTCCTCCACGGTTGTTATTAAAACTTCTTCTTTCTCCTTCTGGTTTTGGTTCAGATTTGTTAACCACAATTGCGCGTCCTTGAACAGTCGCTCCGTTCAATTCGTCAATAGCTTTTTGAGCATCGTCATCATTTGGCATCTCAACAAAACCAAATCCTTTACTTCTTCCTGTAAATTTATCCGTGATAATTTTAACTGAATCTACTGCTCCGTAAGCCTCGAAAGACTCTCTTAAATCTGCTTCCTCAATACTGAATGGAAGGCTTCCAACAAAAATATTCATATGTACTTATTTATAATAATTGCAACAAATGTACTCTTATTTTTTTCTAATCAACTATAAATTAGCTTATTTATGCTTTTATTTTGATTTAAAACCAAATTAAGTTTCAAAACAGGTCATTTAAAGGAAAAATTAACCCCTAAAACAAATCTATTCATCACTTTAACTCTTGTTAACTTTATAAAAACCTATCAATAAAGTTCTAAAAACAGCAATAAAAATGAAATAATATTGTCGTTTTATTAGTGAAAAATCGTTTCAAAAAGCAGTATGCTTCTGCTCTAATAACAAATATTAAAACCAATATTAAATTTACAAACATAGCTGCTAGCAAAACTAACTATGGTTTACTTTTAAAAGTAGTTCATTCTTTTAAAAAAATCACAATATTAAAATCAGCAAAATCAATATAAATCAGATTCTTAGCCTTCAATAATCCTAATAAAAGATTTAGAAATAATTCAAATTTAAAATAACAAATAGCCGTTAGCATTTTTAAATAAAAAGAGTATCTTTGCACCCTTAATTAATCGAGGTCGAGTACCTCAAAATTTAATCATATAGATTATGTCAGTAAAAATTAGATTACAAAGACACGGTAAAAAAGGAAAACCTTTTTACTGGGTTGTAGCTGCAGATGCACGCTCAAAAAGAGATGGTAAATACTTAGAGAAAATAGGTACTTACAATCCAAATACAAACCCAGCAACTATCGACTTAAACCTTGATAGTGCAGTAAGATGGTTAAACAATGGTGCACAACCAACTGATACTGCAAAAGCTATTCTTTCTTACAAAGGAGCGTTATTGAAACATCACCTTGAAGGTGGTATCCGTAAAGGTGCCCTAACTCAAGAGCAAGCTGATGCAAAATTAACTGCTTGGTTAGATGCAAAAAATGGAACTGTTGATGCTAAGAAAGATGGTTTATCAAAAGCGCAAGCTGATGTTAAAGCAAAAGCTTTCAAAGCAGAACAAGATGTAAACGCAAAACGTTTAGCTACTGCTGCACAAGCAGAAGCTGATGCTATTGCTGCTGCAAACCCAGTTGCTGAAGAAGTTGAAGCATCTACTGAAGAAGCTCCTGCTGCTGAAGAAAACAACGAAGAAACTCAAGCATAAATTTAAAAAGCGAAGATGCGTAAAGAAGATTGTTTCTATTTAGGTAAAATCGCCAAAAAATTCAGCTTCAAAGGTGAAGTCTTGGCTTATTTAGACACGGACGAACCTGAGTTGTACGAAAATCTGGAATCAGTGTTTGTTGAATGCAACAAACACTTGGTTCCTTTTTTTATTGAAAGTAGCTCACTACATAAAAACGACTTTCTTCGCGTGCGATTTGAAGATATCAATAACGAAGAAGAAGCAGATGCCCTTTTAGGCAACGATCTCTATCTTCCGTTAAAAATGTTACCAAAACTTACCGGTAACAAATTCTATTTTCACGAAGTGATTGGTTTTGAAATCGAGGATAAAAGATTAGGGATTATTGGAGAAATCCAATCCGTAAACGATACCACTGCCCAACCTTTATTTGAAGTTATTCAAGATGGAGTGGAAATGTTTATCCCAATGATTGACCATTTCCTTATCAAAATTGACAGAGAAAATAAAAAAGTAATCATGGACTTGCCAGAAGGTTTAGTCGAAATGTATCTTTAAAGTGATTTTTTGAACCATTAAGAAATTAAGGTTCATTAAATTTTTTCCTTTCCCCTCTTAATTCCTTATTGGTTTAATTTATAAAATATTTGTTTTGTCTAAATTTTCATTCAAAAAATTTACTATAGACCAAGATCGTTGTGCTATGAAAATAGGTACCGATGGTGTTTTACTTGGCGCTTGGACTCCCATTACCAATAACCCATTTAGCGTATTAGATATTGGCGCAGGAACAGGTATTATTGCTTTGATGTTAGCACAGAGAACCAATGCTGAGCAAATTGACGCCCTTGAAATTGATGAAGAAGCCTATGAACAAGCAGTAGATAATTTTGAAAACTCTCCTTGGAGCGATCGCTTATTCTGTTTTCACGCAGGTTTAGATGAATTTATCGAAGAGCCTGAAGACGAATATGATTTGATTGTTTCCAATCCCCCATTTTATTCTGAAGATTACAAAACGGATAATGAGCAACGTGATTTAGCTCGTTTTCAAGACGCCATGCCTTTTGAAGATTTAATTGAAGCTGCCGCAATGTTCTTGTCTGACGACGGAATTTTTTCGACCATTATTCCCTTCAAAGAGGAAGAGCAATTTATAGCTCTAGCTGTTGAAGCAGAATTATATCCTGTAAAAATCACCCGTGTTAAAGGCACTCCTACAAGCGAAATCAAACGTAGTTTACTCGCTTTTAGTCGAAATAAAATTACTGATATCCCTGTTGATGAATTAACTATAGAAATTAGCCGACACAATTATACTCCCGAATACATTGCTTTGACAAAGGATTTTTATTTAAAGATGTAGCACCCAATATAAAGGCATTATATCACACAATCATTCATCTGTTTGATTTGAAACTGATTTCTAACTAAGATTCCAAAGCTAACCAACTTGCATCTTTGTTTATTGTAAGTTCGTGGTATATTGAAAAAATTAATATCCTTTTTTTAACCTTAATTACTCCTCCTCTTTTATTGCACTGCATTACGTGTCCTTTTCAAACCAATACTTCTCCTTTTACGGTTTACTTTTTTAAGACCTGAAAAATTAAACAAGTATTCACCGTAGATGATTTCCCGTTTATTTACATATTCATGTCGATCTATCATTGTTCCGTATTCATTTGGAGAACATTCTCCAGATTTTACATACTTCAATAATACATCTTTAAAATAAGGATAATATTCTGGAACATTACCACCTATATGACTCATAAATGTCAGCATTGGCATAAACACACCATCATTTCCGATTAGCCCTATTTTTTGTGGCGAGGGATAACCATAATTCTCTATCGTCCACTTAAGAAGTTTGGCATTTATTCGATCATTTTTAACAGTGTTTAAAGAATTTGAACGCCCTAGTTGTTGGTCGCGACTAAAAGCAACAGAAAAAGAATCGATTAGTCGTTTATTCAAATTGTTTTTACTACTCGCTATTTTTCGTTCAACACTTAAACTGTCTATACCGTACTTTGCACAAATAGGCAACAATGTCTTATAATGTTCGCTATAATAAGGAGCTACTAAATCGAGTAGCTTATACAAACTTTCCTCTCCTCCAAAGTTTTTGCCATACTTATCAGCATAAGCAATGTAGGTTTCAAATTTACTAAAGGCAAAATTACTCTGGGGTGGGTTATATTTTTTAAATAGCTTATCATAACTTTTTATAAAAGCAATGGTGTCATGATTAGCCTTAAATTTTCTATCAATGGTGTTTGCTTTATTGTAATATGTGATATAACCATTACATGAGGAGAAAGTGAAGATTAAAAATGCAATACAAACAAGTTTAAATAAAATTGATTTCATAATATTATACTATTTGTTACAATTAACGAGACTGGTTATTTACTTTAAAAATACTACTTATTAAAGATAATAAGCACAAGAACTTTAACTTATTTTAGTAGACTTATTGCTTCATGTTACATATTGCTATCTATCAGCTCTCAATAAAGTTTCTCAAATCGATGTTACAGCAGGAGAACCGTGCACAAGAGCGAGAAAATTATTCCTATATACCGCTACTATTTATTTTCATTAATCATATAATTTATCACTACTATCCGAAAGTCTGAAATTAAAAATGCCTGAGAATCCCTTATTTTTGTTTTGCGAAAAATAAAATAATTTTATGGGACTCTTCAAGCGTAACAAAAATAACAATAAACCTTTACTCGGGCAAATTTTAGATTTAGTCCCGCGTTGGATTTTAGAATCGTGTATCAAAAAGCATCAAAGTGACAAGGGCTGTAGCAAATACAAGACTTACGACCAATTCGTAGCTTTAACTTTCGGACAGCTCAATAAATGCTATACTTTGAGTGATATTTCTACTGGAATTGGGGTTTGTCAAAGTTTTATAAATGATTTGGGATTAAGTCAATCTCCAGCTCGATCTACAATGAGTGATGGTAATAAAAAACGAACTTGGGAAGTATATGAATCCTTGTACATAAGGCTACTGAGCCACTATGATAAGGTTTTGAAAAAGGATAATCATCGAACCATTATCCATAGCATTAAATTGATTGACAGTACCACTATTAGTCTGTGTTTATCGATGTTTGATTGGGCAAAGTTTCGGACAGCAAAAGGAGGTCTTAAAATACATACTTGTTTTGATGATGCCCTTCAGATTCCTGATTTAATAAACATTACAGAGGCAAAAATACACGACAGTAAAGGTCTAGGACAAAGCATCTTTCCAAAAAAAACAATCATAGTTGAGGATCGAGCTTATTTTGATTTTGCTTTGATGCTCAATAGAATATTTGCTCAAAATATATTTGTGACCCGAATAAAGACTAATACTGATTACACAATAATTAAAGAATTAGAATTACCCCTTGACAAAGATCAAGATATATTAAAGGATGAAATAATTACTTTGTCAGGTAAAAAAGCCATAGAAACTACGATAAATGAGCATAGTTTGAGACTTGTAACTGTTTTTAGAGCAGAAGACAACAAGGTAATCCATATCATAACCAACAATTTAGATTGGACCGCTAGAACAATAGCAGATTTATATAAAAAACGATGGGATATTGAATTATTCTTCAAGGCAATGAAACAAAATTTACAAATAAAAACATTTTTAGGCACTAGTGAAAATGCCGTCAAATCTCAAATATATGTAGCCTTAATCAGTTATTTGTTATTAGAACTCATAAACAGAACTATCGCAAAGAAAGTAAAAACATTTTCTAATTTTGTTGAAAAAATAAGAGTGTGTTTGGCTTTTTACCTAAGTATTGAATATGTGTGCAATCAAGTAAATGAAGGGGCTAAAAAAGTGATTAACCAAAACAAAATGGTCTTTAAACCTGACTTATTTTCTCAGTAAAAAACAATAAAACAAACAAAATCAGAACCTACCAAAGGTTTTTTAGATTTTATTCAAAACTTTCGGATAGTAGTGATAATTTATTTAAAAATATAACAAATGTTAATCGTTTTGTTATATTTCTTTATGTAAATTTGTAACACACAAATTAGCAAAACCATGAAACCAGACTTATTTCAAGCTCCAGATTACTATAACTTAGATGACTTACTAACTGATGAGCACAAACTAGTGCGCGATTCTGCTCGTGCGTGGGTTAAAAAAGAGGTATCACCTATAATTGAAGACTTCGCTCAAAGAGCGGAATTCCCAAAACAAATTATCAAAGGTCTTGGAGAAATTGGTGGTTTTGGACCGTATATACCTGAAGAATATGGTGGTGCTGGTTTAGACCAAATCTCTTACGGTTTAATCATGCAAGAAATTGAACGTGGTGACTCTGGTGTTCGCTCTACTTCATCTGTACAATCATCGTTAGTGATGTATCCTATTTGGAAATACGGTAACGAAGAGCAAAGAATGAAATATTTACCCAAGTTAGCTACTGGTGAATTCATGGGCTGCTTTGGTTTAACTGAACCTAATCACGGATCAGACCCAGGGAGCATGATTACCAACTTTAAAGATATGGGCGATCATTATCTATTGAATGGTGCCAAAATGTGGATTTCTAATGCGCCATTTGCAGACATTGCAGTAGTTTGGGCTAAAAATGAAGAAGGAAGAATTCACGGTTTGATCGTTGAACGCGGCATGGAAGGTTTTACAACTCCTGAAACACACAACAAATGGTCACTACGTGCTTCATCAACTGGTGAATTGATATTTGACAATGTAAAAGTTCCTAAAGAAAACCTACTTCCTAATAAATCAGGATTAGGAGCACCGCTTGGTTGTTTAGATTCTGCTCGTTATGGCATTGCATGGGGAGCAATTGGAGCCGCTATGGATTGTTATGACACGGCGTTGCGCTACGCAAAAGAGCGCATACAATTTGACAAACCTATTGCAGGAACACAATTACAACAAAAGAAACTAGCTGAAATGATTACTGAAATCACAAAGGCACAACTGCTAACTTGGAGATTAGGAGTACTTAGAAATGAAGGACGCGCTACAACAGCTCAGATTTCTATGGCCAAAAGAAACAATGTAGATATGGCAATAAATATTGCCCGTGAAGCCAGACAAATCTTAGGAGGAATGGGAATTAGCGGCGAGTATTCTATCATGCGCCACATGATGAATTTAGAGTCGGTGATTACTTATGAAGGAACACACGATATTCATTTATTAATCACAGGAATGGACATTACTGGGATTCCAGCATTTAAATAAAGCTGCAACAACTATTAAAGTATTTGTAAAATTGATAATAAAAGCTTCTTGGAAACGAGAAGCTTTTTTATATTTACGCAAAATTAAAACGTATGACCATCCAGAACATCAACAACAAAATTCAGCCTCAAAAAGAAGCCTTGTTGCAACATCCACTGTATAAAAAAGTAAAAACTGTACACGATTTACGATGTTTTCTTGAAAATCATGTTTATGCTGTTTGGGACTTTATGTCTTTATTAAAGGCGCTTCAAGCAAAATTAACATGCACAACTACTCCTTGGTTTGCTACCGAAAATCCCGAAACGCGCTACCTAATCAACGAAATTGTTCTTGCTGAAGAATCTGATTTGAGTATGGACGGTCGCCACCAAAGTCATTACGAAATGTACATTGAAGCTATGGAAGATTGTGGTGCAAATACAGCAGATATTAATAACTTCTTAGCAGAAATCAACTCTTTACAAAACATATTTGTAGCGATTAAAACAAGTAGTTTACATCCCAATATAAAAGCTTTTCTTGATTTTACTTTTAGAGTTATCGAAGAAGGAAAACCACACGAGATCGCTGCTGCATTCACCTTTGGAAGAGAAGATTTAATACCAAGTATGTTTACCGCTATATTGAAAAATTTCCAGGAGAATTTCCCAGATACCGACTTATCAAAATTGATTTACTATTTTGAAAGACATATTGAACTAGATGCCGATGAACATGGTCCAATGGCAATGCAAATGATCACCGAACTTTGTGGAGACGACGAACAAAAATGGACTGAAGTAGAACAAGTTTCTATCCTTGCACTTGAAAAAAGAATTGGTTTATGGGACGCCATTGAAGAAACAATTTTAGCGAAAGAAGTTGTTGCATAAAACCAAAATACAGCAATTAGCGTAACTGTTATTAGTACATATTGAATTTTAATTTAAAGCAAATGAAAAATCAAATTCTAATAGCAGTTGCGGTTTTTGCAAACTGCCTTTTCACGGCTTGCAGTAGTGAAAACCAAATTACAGAAAAGAAACCCACTTTTCTAAATGAAAACATTGCGAATACTACTCCCAACAGTATTGATAAAGTAATTACCCGCTATCATACTCTAAAATATTTGGCTCTAGGAGACAGTTATACCATAGGTCAAAGTGTGTGCGAAACTTGTAAATTCCCAGAACAACTTCAAGAAGCTTTAAGAAACACTAATACGGAGAATAACTTTTCATTAAAAGTAATCGCTAGAACAGGATGGACTACTAATGATTTAATAAACGCGATCGACGTCCAAAATCCAGCAACTAACTACGACTTGGTCACTTTATTGATAGGTGTAAACAATCAATTTCAAAACATTGATTTTGCAGTTTATGAAAAAGAATTTTCCTATCTTATTGATAGAAGTATCGCTTACGCAAAAGGAAATAAGGCAAACGTAATAGTGATCTCTATCCCTGATTATGCTTACACTCCTTATGGTCAGCTCTCGGGTAAATTTGATACAATTTCAGCAGAAATTAGTTTGTATAATGCCTACGCAAAAAAGTATTGCGATGAGAACGGCATTGCATTTAGCAACATCACAACTATTTCCCAAAACGGACTAACAAATCCCTCGCTAGTTGCTATTGACGGATTGCATCCATCCGAAACTGCATATACTTTATTTACACAAAGTATTGCACCAAAGGCAGCTGTAATTCTTAACCAATAAAAAAGCTCCAATAAGGAGCTTTTAATTAATTTTCTGGAGCTAGTTCTAATTCTAGCCCTTCAAGATCTTCGGTAATAGGTATTTGACAACCGAGACGACTATTTGGTTTTACGTAAAAAGCCTCTGAAAGCATTGCCTCTTCATCATCACCCATTTCAGGCAAAGCAACATCATTAAGCACATAACATTGACAAGAAGCACACATGGCCATACCGCCACAAGTTCCCTCTACGGGCAGCTCATAAGCTTTACACAATTCCATTATATTCATTGCCATATCAGTAGGCGCTTGCAGTTCATGCACAACTCCTTCACGGTCTTTTATTTTTATAAGTACATCCATGTAATTGGGTGTTATGTTTTAGGTTTGGTTATGATTACAGTACTAAGTTGCATGAGGGATAGCAGCTAGCTACCGAAGTAGCGCGTATAGCCCGACCGTTTTTATAAAAAGGCTTATCACCGCAAAGCAAATAAGCCTTTTTTATAAAAGGGGTCATGCCCAAAATCTATGCTATATTTTCAACAGTTTCAATTTGTGGTGCAAACTTTTTAATTGTTGTTTCTACACCCGCTTTAAGCGTCATTTGGTTCACACTACAACTAGTACACGCTCCTTCAAGACGCACCTTAACATGCTTGTCCTCTTCGATGGAAACAAGGGAAATATCTCCTCCATCAGAGTTTAAAAAAGGTCTGATTTCCTCCAGTGCTTTTTGAACTTCAATTGTTAATTCTTCTGTTGTCATTTTATTGTATTTAAAGATTTATAGTAATAAATCTTATTATTTTTTTACCGCAGAACATCCTGCCATGGTAGTGATTTTAATTGCTTCGGTAGCAGGTAAACTATCGTTTCTTCTAACCGTTTCTTCAACGACTTTACGAGTAATATCTTCAAAAACTTTAGCGACAATCGACCCCTCCTGCATTGCTGCTGGACGTCCAAAATCTCCTGCTTCACGGATAGACTGTACAATCGGAACTTCTCCTAAGAATGGCACGTCTAAATCTTCGGCAAGATTTTTTGCTCCTTCTTGTCCAAAAATGTAATATTTATTATTAGGCAATTCTTCGGGTGTAAAGTACGCCATATTCTCAATAATTCCTAAAACGGGAACATTAATCGCTTCTGACAAGAACATGGATACTCCTTTTTTAGCATCGGCCAAAGCTACTGCTTGCGGTGTACTCACAACAACTGCACCTGTAACAGGTAGTGATTGCATGATCGAAAGGTGAATATCTCCTGTTCCTGGAGGTAGATCGATTAACATGAAATCTAGTTCTCCCCAGTCAGCATCAAAAATCATTTGGTTCAACGCTTTTGAAGCCATAGGACCTCTCCAGATAACTGCTTGGCTAGGTGCTGTGAAAAAACCTATAGAAAGCATTTTTACTTCGTAGCTTTCAACAGGTTTCATTTTAGATTTCCCGTCAACATTTACTGAGATTGGTTTTTCATTCTCAACATCAAACATGATTGGCATTGAAGGACCATAAATATCAGCATCTAATACACCAACTTTAAATCCCATTTTTGCTAATGATACTGCTAAGTTTGCAGTAACAGTAGATTTCCCTACTCCTCCCTTACCAGAGGCTACAGCAATAATATTTTTTATTCCAGGAATTGATTTTCCTTTTATTTCGGCCTTTTCAGGTGCTTGCACCTTACTGTTTATTTTGATTTTTGCGTCAGGAGAAATTAACTCAAGGATAGTTTTTTTAATATCATCCTCAGCACGTTTTTTAATGTGCATTGCCGGAGTATTCAAAATTAAATCTACTACTACCTCATCTCCAAAAGTGATTACGTTTGCTATGGCACCACTTTCTACCATATTTTTTCCTTCTCCAGCAATAGTAATTGTTTCTAAAGCTTTAAGAACTTCTTTTCTATCTAATTTCATTATAATTGGACTATTATCGATTGGTAATTCAGTAAAAATTTATATTTATTTAAACTGATTTCAGATTACAAAGATAATGGATTAAGTTCTTATTGTAAAGGATTTAAATTGTATTTATTGATGCAAGAATTTGCTGTAGTTATTATAGAAAAAAAACCCGACTTGCTTTGAATAGCCGCCGGGTTTATCTTAAAAAAATCTAAAACCAATTATTCATATTTTAAATATTTCAAAATATCCATTTTGGTTACTTGATACGCTTTAGATAAAACTATTATTAAAGTCAAAAACAGCAAACTCAACAGCGCTACAACAAATGGAAAGAATGGAATATCGATGCGAAAGGCAAAATCTTCAAGCCATTTTTGCAAAAGAAAGTAAGCCGGGAATATCCCAATTAGAAATCCAGCCAAACAAAAGAATACATATTGTTTTGACAGCTCTTTCAGTAAAGTATTAGTTTCGGCACCAAGGGTTTTACGAATGGCGATCTCCTTTAATCTTCTTTCCATAGAAAATGAAGCCAAGGCAAACAAACCAAATATGGCAATAGTAATTACGATTAAATTGAGGATGAAAAATAAATCTTTTTGTTTCATCTGTTCCAGATAGGTTTTGGCAAACTTTTTATCCACAAATTCATATTCAAAAGGATAATCTTGATTGATATTCTTGTTCCAATAGGCCTCTAATCCAGAAAGTGTGCGTTCTAAATTATCAGGACTTACCTTTACATAAACAAATTGAAAATTATTCCATCCTAAGGTTTTCAAATTCACAAAAATCATGGGAGGAATTTTATTTTTTAAACCAGTGATGTTAAAATCCTTAACTACACCTACAATTTTAAATTTCAGCATTCCTTTATCATTGCCCCAACCCGAGGTGATAATTGTATTTATTGGTTTCTTGAGATTCAAGGTACGTACGCAAGTTTCATTCATCAACATATTGCTCACCGTGTCTGAAGCAAATTCAGGAGATAAATCCCGTCCTTCAACCATCTTGATTTTCATCATATCCAGAAAACCAAAATCCATATTCACGTTATGTCCCTGCACAAAAATACCATTGTGTGTAAAACCAGAAGTAGAGTTAGTATCATCTCCAAAAGAACCCTCAAATGTAGAGACATCTTGAACACCTGACATTTTAAGAACTTCTTGCTTAGTAGTTTCGTACTTTTTTAATTTTGTTTCCCAATCATCATATCTAAACCTGATTCGAATAATCTGATCGCCATTAAAACCTAAGTCTTTATTGCTCATATAACTTACCTGTTGGTACACTATTAACGCGCCAATGATAAAAAAAGTAGCTATCGAAAATTGAAAAATCAACATGGAATTTCGCATCCAAATTCCGCTTTTACTTCTAGAGAAATTCCCTTTCAACACCTTTAAAGTTTCAAATTTCGAAATATAAATAGCTGGAAATATCCCTGCAAAAACAATTACTATAACAAAAATTAAAAGGATTTGCATGTAAAACTCGCTCCCATTTAAAGTTAAATCTTTGTTCAAAAAATCATTATAAAAAGGCAGTGTGAGCTCTACAATGGCTAAAGCAAAAATAACCGAAAAACATACTACAATAGCCGACTCAAAGATAAACTGCAAAATAATCAATGACTTACTAGCCCCTACAATTTTTCTAACACCTACTTCTTTTGCTCTTTTTATAGCTGAGGCTGTTGCCAAATTAATATAATTAACGATGGACAAAACCAATATCAAAATAGACAAACCCATCATAATATAAACCAACTGTAAATTTCCCTGTCCCTCAGGAAAATTACTTCCTATAGACGCTTTTGTACCCTGTAATCGCGCGGTTTTTAGTTGGTCTAAAATAATCTTAGCCTCCCCATTTTCCTTAATATACTGAGCAACAGTTTGACCACTTTCTTTAGCGTTTTTCTGTGTTCTATTCTCAAAAACTACCTGCTCCATTTTTTTAAGAACAGTCGCTATGGAAACGTCTTTTTTAACTTTAATCATCAATCCATAGTTGTAGTTCCCCCAGCTCTCGAGGTCACTTTCCTTGATTAGTCCATTAAATACATAATCAGGTTCTACCGCCGATGGTTTTATGATTTTATAAACTGCTTTTACAATATAGAATTCATTGTCAAAATTGACTGATTTGCCAATAGGATCTTCCTCTTTAAATAACAATTTTGCACTTGCTTCAGAAATAGCAACACTATTTTTCTCCTTAAGAATATCCGTTTTTGCCCCTTTAACAATGGGGAAAGGGAAAATTTTAAAAAACTCTTCATCAGAGATAACTGCTTTTTTTACAATTATCTTTTTAGATTGATATTTTAAAAGCCCTGCATCATACCTATTGCTGAAAAAACAAATCGATTCGATTTCCGGAATAGTCGCCTTGCAGGTAAGTCCAAAGGGTGTTGAGTTAGATGCCCAAATTTCTTTATGTGGGCCCATTTGATTCAGGACCTGATAAACATGTTCTTTTTCAGGATTCCAAGCATCATACGAATGCTCGTCATTCCAATATAACAAAGCAAAAATCAATCCCGCAATACCAATACTCAATCCCAAAACATTGAGAAACGAAAACAGTTTGTTTAGCTTGAGTTGGTAAATAAATATTTTTATCCAGTTGTGTAACATCGTTTATTTGTTTTAAAAATTAATCGGCTATTAAAGCCTTTCTAAGTCGCCAAGTACCGTTTTTACAAAGCCAATTATTCGTATTTCAAATACTTTAAAACATCCACTTTTGTAGCAAAATAAGCTCTTGACAGGACCACAGAAAGAGTTAAGAATAGCAAAGCCAAAAATCCAATTATAAAGGGATAAATAGAAATATCTATTCGGTAAGCAAAATTCTCAAGCCATTTATTTAGTGAATAATAAATAGGAAACAAAGCAATCAAAAACCCAATGACACAAAAGAAAATATATTGCTTAGAAAGTGCTGTAAGCAAAACATTGGTTTCAGCACCAAGTGTTTTCCTGATTGCAATTTCTTTCATTCGTCTTTCTATTGAGTAAGAAGCTAAAGCGAACAACCCGAAAAGTGCAATTAGTATCACGATAATGTTCAATACCGAAAACATATTTTTTTGTTTTACAAAACTACTATAAGACCTTTTGTATTCTTTATCTACAAAATCATACACAAATGGATAATCAGGATCAACGTCTTTCAACCATAATTTCTCAATATCGGCAAGGCTTTCTGTCATGGATTCTGGAGTAACTTCAATATAAATATTATTCAATGTGCCCATAAACCAAGGAATTGTTTTTAAATGAAAAAAGGATAGTGGCGGTATTACTGCTGTTGGACTGTCTACATTAAAATCTTTAACAACACCCACAATAATCATTTCTTTTCCGTCCCAATCTATTTTTTTTCCTATCGGATTTTTTTCATGTAGCATTTTCATCGCCGTCTCATTAATCAACATGTTGCCAATCGTATCTTGGGCAAATTTTAGATTAAAAAACCTTCCTTTCACCATTTTTATTTGCATCATTTCAAGCATTCCAAAATCTATTGGGATATTATTTCCGTCAATCGATATATCCTTATAATGATAATTAATTGTCGATTTCGCGCCATTTCCAAACTCAAAAGCGCCACCAGCCACTTTTTTAACGCCTTTTATATTCAATAATTTGTTTTTGATGGAATTGTATCTTTCATATCGATTGGCATCAGATATCTCTTCTCCATAAATATTTCTATAATTTAAATTTATAATTTGATTGGCTTTAAAACCGAAATCCTTCGTGTTTATGTGCTCAATTTGCTGGTACACAATATAAGAACCAACAATAAAAAACGAAGCAACTGTAAACTGAAATATGAGCATTCCGTTGCGCAGCCAAAGACCACTTTTACTTCGTCCGAAATTACCTTTAAGTACTTTTAAAGTTTCAAAACTAGACACATAAACGGCCGGAAAAACGCCTGCTACCACCACCGTTATGATAAAAATCGTTATTAATTGTAAATAAAATTGACTACCAATTAAAATGATGCTTTTCTCTAAAAATTCATTATAAAAAGGCAATGCCAATTCAACTATGGCCAACGAGAGCAAAATAGAAAACAATGCAATTAATATGGTTTCAAAAATAAATTGTAAAATAATATTAGATCTTGAAGCACCTATTATTTTGCGAACACCCACTTCTTTGGCTCTTTTAATGGCTGAGGCTGTCGCCAAATTGATATAGTTTACGATAGAAAGTACTAAGATCAATACCGACAATCCTAACATGATCAATAGCAATTGATAGCTACCTTTACCTTCAGGTAATCCTCCAGTTTTAGTGTGTAAACGGATGGCTGACAAGGGTTCTAAAGAAGGTTTTACTTCTCCGTATTTTTTCACAAATTCTTCTGCACTTATACCGCTTCTTTTAGCATATCGCACCGTCATATTCTCATGATACAACTGCGTTAACGTTTTTTCAATATCTGTTTTTGAAATAGGGTTTGCTTTAACAAATAAAACATATTGATAATTACCCCACTGCCCCTCCGTTTTTTTCAACCTAAAATCTATAAAATTTACAACTGCCGAAGGATTATAGGAGGAATTTTTATTTGATTTATAAACGCCTCTGACTAATACTTTTTTATTTTCAAAAACAACTTCTTTTCCTAATGCTTTTTGATTTCCAAAAAGTTGAAAAGCAATTTTATCAGATAAGCAAATACTATTTTCATCTGGCAAAGCCGAAGCCACATTGCCTTCTATAAATTCAAAAGGAAAATATTCAAAGAAATTCTTCTGGGCACTTAAAATTTTATCCGATTGTACTTTTTTATTCTTAAACCGAATGATGTCGTTACTATAATCACCGCTGATATAGCAATAAGATTGAACATTGCTGTTTTCTTCTGCGACAGCGCCACCAATTGGAGCAGAAGACGAAGCCCAAAAAGTAGTTACATCCATTTGATTAACCACTAAATAAACATTTTCTTTTTCAGGATTCCAAGCATCATACGAATGCTCGTCATTCCAGTATAACAAAGCGAAAATCAATCCCGCAATCCCAATACTCAATCCCAAAACATTGAGAAACGAAAAGAGTTTGTTTTGCTTCAGGTGGTATATAAATATTTTTATCCAGTTGTGTAACATAATTTTGATTGATGATTGCTTCGCCAGTTCGCCACTTTGGCTCGTGTGATGATTGAAACCGTAAATTATTGACTAAGTGAACTGCAAAGCAATTCTAAAATGAATGTGATAATTGATATTAAGATTAGTATCATGATGCTTACACTTTAAAAACATCAACATTCCTTTGATTGCTTTTTTCAGAGAAAATAACACCATCTTTCATCAGTATGGTTCTTTGAGAAAATGACGCATCATAATCAGAATGGGTAACCATCAAGATTGTCGCACCTTTGGCATGCAAATCAGTTAGCAATTCCATTACTTCGTTTCCGTTTTTACTGTCCAAATTTCCAGTAGGCTCATCAGCCAAAATAATTTTAGGATCATTTATCAAAGCTCTTGCCACTGCCACACGTTGTTGCTGCCCACCAGAAAGTTGTTGCGGATAATGCTTCAATCGATGCGCAATGTTTAATTTTTCGGCAATTCCTTCTACTTTTAGTTTTCTTTCTGAAGCTTTTACATTATTATAAATTAACGGTAATTCGATATTATCATAAACCGAAAGTTCATCAATTAGATTAAAATTCTGAAAAATAAATCCGATATTTTCCTTACGAACACTAGAACGCCCTTTTTCTTTTAGTCCAATCATTTCTTGGTTCAATAATGTATAACTCCCGTCTGAAGCACTATCCAATAATCCTATGATATTGAGTAATGTCGATTTTCCGCAACCCGAAGGTCCCATAATCGAAAGAAAATCTCCCTCATTGATTTGCAAATTAATTCCGCTTAAAGCCGAAGTTTCTAACTCTTCTGTTCTGAAGATCTTGGTTAGGTTTTGAATTGTTATCATCCTTTTATAGTTTTTATGTTTTTTTTTAATTTAATCTTATTAATTGTTCAGCCCAATATTCAGTTTGAGCGAAATCAGGCACCATTATTATATCTCGACTCCGCTCGATAAGACAAAAATTAGTTTATTTTACAGCTACTATTTTTATAAGTCACTACTATCTTAATGATGCTTTTATTCTATATTCAGTTCTTCAACTTCTTTATAGTCCGCATAAGACGAAGTGATTACTTTTTCGCCTTCCTTCAATCCTTCTAAAACCTCGTAATAAGAAGGGTTTTCTCTACCTAACTTTATGTTTCTCCTCACTCCCTTATTTCCGTTGACAACAAAGAGCCACTTCCCTGCAGTTTCTTGATTGAAGCTTCCTTTTGGAATCACCAAAATTTTATTCTTTTCAGATAAGATAAGCTTCACACCAAAACTTAGTCCGTCTTGCAACGACAACGCTACTTTTGAATCAAAAAGCAATTCTACTTGAAAACGACCACTTTTCACCTCTGGAATCACTTTGACCACAGACACAGTTACGGTTTTTCCTTTAAACTCAATTTGCCCTTTTAAACCCATACGAATTTTCTCCAAATAAAATTCATCCACCTGCGCACTCAGCTTGTAACCTTCCCGAGAATCAATTCGACCGATACTTTCTCCAGCTTGAAATGTTTTTCCTAAAATAGGTTCAAATGAAGTTAATCTTCCTGAAACTGGCGCCGTAATCAAGAAGTTTTTTTTATTACTTCTCAGAATATCCAAACTCATCTCCATGGTTTGTATCGAACGATTTATCTGCGAAATCTGGACTTGGTTGGTTTGTTTTTCTTTTTGAATACTCGTGCGAATATTGCTTTTGCGCTCTTCTTGAAAACGCAGACTTTCCTTAATTACATTCCAATCATTTCTTGAAATAATATCCTTTTCGAATAATTTGGCATTCATATCGTACACTCTTTTAGCATCATTATAATCATGTTCTATTAAAGCCAGATCTTTAGTCAAGTTCAATTCTTGATTTCTAATATTAAGTTTTCCCGTGTTTAAATTATTGATTTGCTCAATGATTGCAGTTTCTTGCGTCAGATAATTCAATTCAGTATTGGGATTATACATGCGCGCCAGCGGTTGTCCTTGCGTAATCATTGCTCCGTTTTCTACAAAAATTTCTTTAACTGAACCGCCTTCAATAATATTAACCAATACCAAATTCAATGGTTCTACTTTGGCCTGAAACACAATAAAATCTTCAAAAAATTCCTGACTTACTTCTTTTACTAATAATTCATCCGCTTTTACATTTAAACTTCGCTTTTTAGATACCGAAGCATAAACAATTGCTCCTGCAACTAAAAAACTCACAAATCCTATTGTTAAGTACCTAAATTTTCTATTTTTACGGGGAATAACCTTGTCCATTTTTTATAATAATTTACTGATTATCAACATACAAAAGCATGCCAAAGGATTTATAATCCGTAAAACGATGGTTATCAATACGATTGCAAAAAATCTAAAAATCGAACTGTTCGAAAACGGACAGTCTCCTGTTCATAAGTGAACAAAAACCAATACTGATGCGAAAAAAACTAGCCAAAATACTTATTGTTGATGACCAAGAAGAGATTCTTTTTTCGGCAAAAATGATCTTGAAGAAGCATTTTGAAGAAATTTTCACAACAAACGACCCAAAAAAACTACTTACTATCCTTGGCGAAAACCAAATTGATGTTGTTTTACTAGACATGAACTACCGCATTGGATTTGAAGATGGACGAGAAGGCATTCACTGGCTAAAAGAAATAAAAACACTGTCGCCAAAAACAGTCGTGCTTTTAATGACCGCTTTTGGCAAGATAGAAACCGCTGTAGAAGGCATGAAAATAGGTGCTTTTGATTATATTTTAAAACCTTGGGACAATGACCATTTGCTTTCCACAATTGATAAAGCCGTTGCAGAAAGTCGGAAACGCAATCGAACATCAAACTCAGAACCCGCTCCTAAAAAGCACTTCATTGGTAGTTCCCAAAAAATAAAACAGGCGTACTCCATTGCTGAAAAAGTAGCAAAAACAGATGCGAACGTCCTTATTTTAGGCGAAAACGGAACCGGTAAATTTGTCTTTGCTGAACATATACACCTACATTCGACTCGAAAAGACAAACCATTCATTCATATTGATTTGGGTTCGTTAAGCGAAAATTTATTTGAAAGCGAACTATTTGGTTATGCCAAAGGTGCATTTACCGATGCCAAAACTGATACACCAGGGCGATTTGAAATTGCCGATAATGGCACGATTTTTCTTGACGAAATAGGCAATATTCCTTTGCATTTACAATCAAAACTTTTGCATGTTTTGCAAACAAAAAAAGTCACACGCTTGGGCGAAAGTAAACCTCGACCATTAAATGTGCGAATCATAGCAGCTACCAACAGCGATATCAAGACCGAAGTTGAAAACAAAACTTTTCGAGAAGACTTGTTGTATCGTATTAATACCATGGAAATTAACTTGCCGCCTTTGCGAGAGCGAAAAGAGGACATTGTACCCATGGCGCAATTTATTCTAAAACAATTAGGCGAAAAATACAATCAACATGATGTGGTTTTTGACACCAACGTGGCCGAATATATGGCACGTTATCCTTGGAAAGGAAACATTAGAGAATTAGAAAATAAGATAGAAAGAGCCTTAATCATGTCCGATGACAATACCATTTCGGTCACTGATTTAGACTTACTCCACTTTGAATACACCCCAAACAATGAGGAAAATCCCCTATCCGAAATAGAGAAAAATGCAATAGAAAAATCTCTTTTTAAAAACAGCGGCAACATTAGTAAAACCGCCGAAGAATTGGGTTTATCCAGAGCAGCATTGTACCGCAGGCTTGAAAAATACGACCTTAAAAATAACGACTAATGAACAGCTGGAAATTTTACAATGCCCTTTTCGCTAGAGTTTTTATGGTCATTATCACACTCGCTTTCTCACTTTATCTATTTGGGAATGGCTATTTGTATAGTGGTATTTTAATTTTAGTTTTTGCCGTTTTACTCTGTGCCGAAATGTATTCCTACATCAAAAACAAATTGATTTTTTACGATAAAACAATACTTTCTATACTCAACAATGACTTTTCGGCTAATTTCCCTGCTGCAGTCAAAGAAGGAGATTATAAAAATTTATGTCTGCTTTATGACACTTTAAAACAGAAACAACACGACGGCAGCTCAAAAGAATTAATTTATCGTTCGATAATAAACAATATAGATACCGCCGTTTTAATATTAGAAAAAGAAAATAACGATTGGAATATTTTTTTGATGAACGATTGTTTTTCATCACTTTTCAGCGTACCAAAAGTAACTAGTTGGGACTATCTCAAAAATTACCTGCCCTCGCTTTGTAACGAAATTGAAAAAAATGGTTTTAACGAATTAAAGACATCTATTAATATAAAAATTGAGCAACAAGAGGCACAGACGTTTATGCTGCAAACTTCGCTGACAAAATCGTTCAATAAAGACTATTGTATCATTTTGCTAGACAGCATCCAGCGTGTTATTGAGAAAAAAGAAAAAGAAGCTTGGATTAACTTGATGAAAATCATCTCTCACGAATTAATGAATTCCTTGACACCTATTCGATCGCTTTCGCAAAATTTACTGCAAATAGTAGATCAAGACCATTTAGAGCCTGAAGATTTTGAAGATATAAAAAGCAGTATTTCTACGATTATAAATCGCAGTGACCATTTGCAGTTTTTTGTAGAAAATTATAGAAAGCTCGCTGCATTACCAACACCCAATAAAAAACCAACAGCTGTTCATTTGCTGTTTGAAGATTGCCTGAAAATCATGTCGCCTATTTTCGAGTCTGAAAACATCGAAATTACCAACGAAATCGACAAAAACCAAATAATATCTATTGACCAAAACCAAATCGAACAAGTCATTATCAACTTACTAACCAATAGTGTTTTTGCTTTAAAAGAGAAAAAGCATAAAAGCATAAAACTAACAACGACTGCACAAAACAATCGTTTTTACATCACGATATCCGACAATGGAAGAGGAATAGAAAATGAAATTAAAGATAAAATATTCCTGCCCTTTTTCACTACTCGAAAAGATGGCGCCGGTATTGGACTGACACTTTCGAAAAATAGTATTGAAGCCCACGGCGGATATTTGAGTCATCAAACTGACAATGAGCAATCAGGCGGAAGAACTCATTTTACCATCTGTTTTATTCAAGAAGGTAATTAAAGGTGACTTTTACATTGAAAATTAGTAAAAAATAGTCCTATAAAATTTTTCTTATATCGAACACAGTCGAGTTAGCTACAATATTATGACCCCACAACTAAAAACAACATTTTCAATAATAATTTTACTTCTGACAATTTTAAGTTGTAACAATAGTAAACAAAAAACAGAAATAAAAACGCAAAGTATAATTAAGGATACATTAATAATTAAGCCTAAAAACTCTGTAAATAATACAGAAAATGATTTATTAGTTTCTACTGACCTAAATATAATTTCTTCTTTGAACAAAAATCAAAAAACAGATTTTTATGAAAACGGAGAACAACTAACAAAGTTTCTTTCTTTAGAATTAATTGACAAAACTTTATTTGACAGCAAAAAAAACACAGCTGTAAATTTTCTTTTAACTGACACAACTGAAGTCAAAAAAGTAAATGGTGTAATAGAGTTAAATTGTAAAAATAAAGTTGTAAAATTTATTGATAAGCCAGAAGATAATGATGGAATGCAATTATTTAACTATGAAGGACAAATTGAATTTTTAAATAAATATTTAATTATTGGTTCATATTATGAAGGTGGTGATTATATTTTTGTAGACAAAACAAGCGGAGAAACGACAACGACTTTTGGAGATTATCCAAATATTTCGCCTGATAAAAAAAACATTATTTGTATAAATTCAAACGGATATGAAACTACAGCAGATTTAGAACTTTACAAAATTTCTAACAATAAAGTAAACAACGTAATGAATGTAAGTTTTAAAAAATGGATGCCTTTAATGGAAAATAATGAAGTATTTTGGAGTAAGGATGGATATTTGTATTTATCAGTTCATAATGTAAAAACATTTTGGAATGAAAAAGGTTTTTATAATAATAAATACCAATACATAAGAATAAAAATACTGTAGCTAACAGCGGTTTGCAAAAATGGCGAGATATGTGGTAAATTCACGTTTATCTTTCGTAAGAAATTTTATCTTAGCCGAAAATAATCGGTTACGAAGTTCGCCACTTCTGCAAGCCGCGACACGATGGAGTCGAGATTTCCGACTCCACTCAATGTGACAATTTGAATATTATATTAATAGTATTACTAAGAAAAACAATGTGTCAAATTCGCTAGTACTAAGACCGCTTTTTATATTTTCACTTGACTCCAGTTCTCACCTGATTTAATTCGTCTAATTTGCATTTCGCTAACGCCAAATTGTTTAGCAATCATTTTAAGTCTTGTAGTTTGTCCTGGTCTAGCTAGTATTTTTTTTATAAGCATCACTTTAGTAATCGTAAGTTTACTACCGTTAGATTCTAAATTGTGTTTCACTAAGTTTAATCTAGCTTGCTTTACATAGGGACTTTCTCTTGTATGCTGTGCCATTTCTTCTGCAGTGGCCCATTTTAGATTTCGATAATCATCATTATCACGTTTACGATCTAGATGCAAAATATGAACCTGATCCTCAGAGGTTTTAGGAATAAAATACTCCGCTACCAGCTTGTAAATAAAGAGGTGTTTGTTTTTGACCACACCTTCATTATATTGTTTGTATTTAAACAATCTATATCCATCAGTCATGCCGCCTCTTAATTCTCGCGCAAACCGCATATCATCTACAAAGCTAATTAACCTTCCTTTGTTAGACACTGCATAACGTAATCTTAGTTTGTCTTCTATAGTTATCTCTTTAAACTCCTCATTTGGATAGAGTCTAATCATTTTCATTTTTTCAAGTTTCATAAGATAAAATATTTTAAAGTTTGTACTTTTAGAAGTTTTTCATCCGCAAAATTGAATATCATTCATTCATTATTGGCGGTTCCCAAAAATACTTCTCAAAGTCTATTATTTGATTGTCTATTACCACAATCTCTTCGTTTTCTAATAATTGCTGCATAAGATTAGTTCCATCAAAATGGAATTTACCTGTAAGCAATCCTTTTCTATTCACTACACGATGCGCAGGAACATCTCCCATATTGTGCGAGGCATTCATCGCATAGCCTACCATACGAGCTGATCGTGCTGCCCCTATAGCTTTTGCTATAGCTCCATAGGATGTCACTCTTCCAAACGGAATTTGTCTTGCGATGACATATACTTTTTCAAAAAAATTATTGTCAGCCATAAGAATTGGTTTACTGCAAGTAATAGCGAATAATGTTAAACAAAGTCACTAAGGCAATGACTCCAGTAATGCTTCCAATGATCGTATTCATATTTCTTAAAAGGTAATCTGCTTTTGACTCTATTCTTTCAAAAAAACGAATATAGAAATAGAAAACAAGTGTAGACCCTAGCACTACTCCGCTTACAAAAGTAAAAACTGAAAAGGCCGCAAATGAAAATAATTCATAAGACGACAAAGTAATTGTAATAAAAACGTAATACGGAATAGGGAAAAAGTTCAATGCTGATAATAACATCCCTAAAAAGAAGCGTTTCTTTTGACTTTTCTTAGCAATTTTACTCTTTTTAACCTTTGGCTTTTTAGCTATAAAAAGGAAATAAATTGCTAATGAACCAAAAACACCAAAACCTAATTCTCGCAAAAGAATGACAATATCTGGTCGTACATCTATTATTCTGGCAAAAATAATCGCTAGATAAGCCTGAAAAAAGATAACAATTATCGCGCCAAATATGAACCAAAAAGCATTTCTAGTTCCTTCTTTCAAATTCACTTTTGCCGCTGTCATATTGATTAATCCTGGTGGAATAATGCCTATTACTGCCGTAACAAAACCAAAAAACAGTGGTAAAATTAAATTCATTTAATATAAATCAAACAGTGAAAATGGGTGCATTATGCGTTTAAAAAACAATATTAGTCTTTAATTTTGAATCTAATATACGTAATTGCTTTGTTAATTTCCAAATATTGTTTTTCGTAAAATGTCTGAAAAGCAGTTACTTCCTCAGGACTTCCTTCATTTACATACACATTATGATTGGCATACAACACTTCATGTCCTTCACCATGAAGCAACCCTAATGTATAACCGTGCATGAATTCGCTATCGGTTTTAAGGTTGACCACTCCATCTT
Source organism: Flavobacterium sp. PL002 (assembly GCF_054165825.1). Classification (NCBI taxonomy): domain Bacteria; kingdom Pseudomonadati; phylum Bacteroidota; class Flavobacteriia; order Flavobacteriales; family Flavobacteriaceae; genus Flavobacterium; species Flavobacterium sp. PL002. The sequence continues at coordinate 1,308,403 of NZ_CM135110.1, forward strand.
TTTTAAGGATTTTTTTATACAATTGTAAAAACTCCGAGTTGGTCATGCGGTGCTTTGTTCTCTTGTATTTGATTTGAGGATCTGGAAAAGTAATCCAAATTTCGTCCACTTCGTTTTCAGCAAAAATATGGTTGATCAATTCGATTTGTGTTCTAATGAAAGCCACATTATCCAAACCAGTTTCCACAGCAGTCTTGGCACCACGCCAGAAACGAGCTCCTTTTATATCAATTCCTACAAAGTTTTTATTCGGATATCTTTCTGCAAGACCAACTGAATATTCCCCTTTTCCACAGCCTAATTCAAGAACTAATGGATTGTCATTTTTAAAAAACTCTGCATTCCACTTCCCTTTTAAAGGAAATAAATCACCTACTACTTCTTCTCTTGTTGGTTGAAAAACATTAGTAAATGTTTCGTTTTCCCTGAATCTCTTTAATTTATTTTTGCTTCCCACTTTATTTCTAATATTTTACTTCGTATGGTTCGACCTAAAAGTCTTGGGGCGCAAAATTAAGGAAATATATAAGACCGAATGGTTTGGGAATGAAAAAAAACCTTTTTAATCGAATTTTACAAAAAAATGTAGGAATTATTCAAATTAGTACTAAAAAAGAAAACTCAAATTACTGCTCTTTATTACTTAACTTATCAATTATAATAGTTTCAATAGGAGTTTTTATTTTTATAACCTCAGCAGCATTATCATTAGGAACAGTCATTGAAAGCACATAATGTTTAATTTTCCAATCCTTCCCTATTTTTACTAATACGCCTGAACCACGACAAATTTTCATTTGTGTATCTAGTAATTCATCAAACCAAGCCATATTTCCTGATTTATCAAAATAAATGTGACGTTCAATTGCTTTAAAACTCCATGCTTTTCCATTATCAAAAGAAGGCTTTGCGTACGCTTGAAATTGAGTTTTATTCCAATTTTCTTCAGCATCAGTTCCTATAAAAATAGCATCATCAGTCATTAGATCAAAATAAGTACCAAATTGTGATTCTGCGGCGGCCTTGTGCCAATTATCTAGCATTAAATTGATCTTTATTTTTTCTTTATCGTTGTCTTCAGACCAACTACTAAAAGAAGAAAATAATAGTAATGCAAAAATAATTAAGAAATAATTTTTCATAAAAAAAGTTATTAAACACATTAAATAAAGAATATTCACCTTCAATAAGGCATTTAGTAAAGATAGTTTTTTAACGCAAATAACTATTAAATAACACTAAATAGCCATAAATTAACTCTTTTAATGTATTTTTACGCTCTTAAATTATTAAGATCAAAGCATGAAAAAAACTACTTTAATTACTTTATTATTAGCTACTCTATTTATAATAAGTTTTGCTTCATGCAAAAAAAGCAAAGATAAAGACCTAGCTGATTTAGAGCTACTAGAAAACGAAGACCTAAGTAAAACGCCCTTTGACAGTACCTTAGTCGCTTCTTTTTTTAGCAAACACCCTATATTAAAGAAATACCAAGACGATGTAAAGAGTTTGTATCTAAAACACGAATTTCATTATTTATGGTATGATAAAACGGGTATAAATGAATTTGCAAATGTGCTATACAACAAAGTAAATAACTTAGCAGAAGAAGGAATTGAAACTGTGATTCCGTATAAATCAGAATTTGATTTGATTTACGAACCTCAAAATGATTCTAAAACACCTAATATTGATTCTGAATTGCTAACTACTTCTTTATATTATTTTTATATCGATAAAGTTTATCACGGTTTAGCACCTTCAAAATCAGATGAAATGCAATGGTTTCTACCTCGTGATAAACAGTCGTATGCTGCTTATACAGATTCTTTGATAATTGATCCTTCTTTGATTAAAAAAGACAAAAAAACGTTGTTCAGTCAATATTATTTACTGAAAGACCAACTAAAAAAATACCGCCAAATTGAAAAAAAAGGAGGCTGGGATAGCATCACAATTCCTGCAGGATTTAAAACCTTAAAAATTGGTGACAGTGTACAAGCCATTGCTCAGGTACGCAAAAGATTGTTCCTTGATGGATTTTTAAAAACCGATTCAAAAAGCGGCATTTATGATTTAGATCTGGCTGATGCAGTAGTAAAATTTAAGAAAACACGCGGTATTAATGGCGACAAGCTTCTTTATGGCTCTACACTTAATTATATGAGTACGCCTGTTACTTCACTTATAAAAACAATTGTAGTAAATATGGAACGCTGTAGATGGGTTTCTAAAGATATAGCAAAGTCTAAAGAATTAATTGCAGTAAACATTCCTGCTTATGAATTGACCTATTTTAAAAATGGCAAAGTCTTAATGAAATCTAATGTGGTAGTAGGTAAGACCCTTAATAAAACTGTTATTTTTAGCGCTCCAATGAAATACATTGTTTTTAGCCCTTATTGGAACCTACCAAGTAGTATCATCAATAAAGAAATAAAACCTGCCATTGAAAGAAATAGCAATTATCTTGCACAACATAACATGGAGTGGAACAACGGTAGAGTACGTCAAAAGCCAGGTCCTAAAAACTCATTAGGGTTAGTTAAATTTTTATTTCCAAATTCGAATGCTATTTACTTACATGATACGCCTTCTAAATATCTTTTTAGTAGAGAAAAGAGAGCTTTTAGCCATGGTTGCATAAGAGTAGAAAATCCTGCGGAACTTGCTGAAAAAATAATGGAAGAAGACAAAAGCTGGGATGCCGAAAAAATTTACGAAGCAATGCATGCTGGAAAAGAAAAATGGTACACGTTAAAAAATAAAATCCCGGTTTACATAGGTTATTTTACGGCTTGGGTAGATACTGATGGTAATGTAGCTTTTTATGATGATGTTTATAAAAGAGACGAACCTCTAGCTGCTTTATTATTTGAAAAATAATCTTGTGCTTCCAAAACACAATACAACACAGTCCATCTAATTTTTATAAGATCGAGCGCAGTAAAACATAATCGCGGTTCTCAACTCCACTCCAACTGACAATAGACTGTTTTTATGAAAAAAAAACAGTATAATTTCACTTGATTGACATTATACTTTATTTCAATAAAAAAGGGCAATTACTATTAATAGTAATTGCCCTTTTTTTTATGCTGTTTCCTTAGTTCGGAATATATTTAGTGTGCTTTTTGTTTTTCAAAAGTGGTACTTAGTGTTTTCTTCATTTTATCTAGTGCTCCTCTAAAAGCTTTCTCGACTGTATCAGCATGCTCAGTAACTACAATAGGTTGTAATTTTGCTGGACGAACTTCAATTAAACAACGTTTGTCATTGATTCCAGGTTTAGCACTATTCTCATCTCCTACATGAACTTCTATACGTGTAATTTTATCTTCAAAACGCGCTAAGGCAGTTTCTAATTCCGCAGAAAAGTAAGCTTCTGCTCTTTCGTGTCCTTCTACATTTTTGTCTGTGTTAAATTGTATTTTCATATTATAATGTATTTATGATTGTCTCTCAAAGTTAACGAACAACAATCCAAAAAACGAATGAATTAGTAAAAAATTATGAAATAAAAGAAGCTTACCAACAGTATTTGTGCTGTTTTACACCACTAAGTTATTCAGCACCTCTTTATTAGAAACAAAAAACGCTACTCTTTCGAATAGCGTTTTCGGATTATTTATTTTAATTTGGAATACAACTGTCCTAGCCCTGATGGAAGCGGCATCCTCTAGTGGCGAGGTTCGCCACTAGAGATATAGCGTACAGCAGGAAATAGCTCCTACTCCCAATGATTGTACTTTTATTTTAGTTTTGGTAAGGCTTTGAATCCCATGTTGTATAAGGTAAAAGCCTGAATGTCGACGTTTTCTTGAATACTTGCCGCCACCGATTTTCCTGCGCCGTGACCGGCTTTTACATCGATACGAATCAACGTTGGGTTTGTTCCGGTTTGTTTTTCTTGCAATTCGGCTGCAAACTTGAAACTGTGTGCCGGCACTACTCGATCATCATGATCGCCCGTGGTGACCATTGTCGCGGGATAATGCGTGCCTGCTTTTACGTTTTGAACTGGCGAATAGCCTTTGATGTATTCAAACATTTCTTTGCTGTCTTGCGCTGTTCCGTAATCGTACGCCCAACCTGCTCCTGCGGTGAAGGTGTGGTAACGCAACATGTCCATCACGCCCACGGCTGGCAAGGCGACTTTCATCAAATCGGGACGCTGTGTCATGGTGGCGCCTACTAGCAAACCTCCGTTGGACCCACCACGAATAGCTAGAAAATTGGTCGATGTGTATTTTTGAGCAATTAGATATTCGGCTGCAGCGATGAAGTCATCAAATACGTTTTGTTTTTGCATTTTGGTTCCGGCATCGTGCCATTTTTTACCGTATTCTCCTCCGCCACGTAAGTTAGGAACGGCATAAACACCTCCGTTTTCCATCCAAACGGCATTGGCAATACTGAAACTTGGCGTCAAACTTACATTAAAACCACCGTAACCGTAAAGCATAGTTGGGTTTTTTCCGTTTAGTTTTAATCCTTTTTTATAGGTGATGATCATTGGGATTTTGGTTCCATCCTTTGAGGTATAAAACACTTGTTTGGACTCGTACTCCTCGCTTTTGAAATCGACATTTGGTTTTGAGTATACCGCTGACTTCCCTGCTTTTGGGTCAAAACTATAAATTGTTCCCGGTGTGGTGTAATTGGTAAACGAATAATACAGGGTTTTGTCATTTAGCTTTCCGCCAAAACCACCAGCACTTCCTACCGCTGGCAACTGAATCTCACGAATCATTTTACCAGAGTAATCGTATTGCTGCACGACCGAAACGGCGTCTTTCATATAATTTGCAAAGAAATAACCGCCTCCCGTGGAAGGTGTCAACACATTTTGAGTCTCTGGAATAAAATCGACCCAATTGGCTGGCGAAGGAGTACTAAAATCAACAGTTACGATGCGTTTGTTGGGCGCATTTAAATCGGTATTTATGAATAATGTACTGCCTTGCGTTTCCATGACGCTGTTGTCGCTATTGAAATTATCTACAATGGTTACAATTGGGCTGTCTGGCGTTTTTAGGCTTTTGATGTACAATTCGTTTCCGTAGGTAGAATTGGCTGCCGAGATCACTAAATAAGCATCGTCTTCGGTTACGTAGCCGCCTACATAACGGCGTTTTTGGTCTGCACCAAAGATAACTTGGTCTTCTTTTTGGGCTGTTCCCAATTTGTGAAAATACAGTTTATGTTGATCTGTTTTGGCAGAAAGTTCGCTTCCTTTTGGTTTTTCGTAACTAGAATAGTAAAATCCTTCGTTTCCTCTCCAAGACAGTCCACTGAATTTTACATCAACAATCGTGTCTTCGATAATCTTTTTGGAAACTGCGTCCATGATGATTACTTTTCGCCAGTCGCTTCCTCCTTCAGAAATGGCATAGGCCACTTTGGAACCGTCTTTGGAGAAATCCAAACCTCCTAGTGATGTGGTTCCATCTTTAGAAAAAGTATTAGGATCTAAGAAAACCTCTTCTTTGCCTGAAGCGTCTTTTCTATAAACTACGGATTGATTTTGTAGTCCGTTGTTTTTTGTGAAATAGGTAAAATTTCCTTCTTTGGATGGTGAACCTATTTTTTCGTAATTCCACAGTTTTTCCATGCGGGTTTTTAGTGCATCGCGAAAAGGAATTTTATCTAGGTAACCGTAAGTTACTTCGTTTTCGGCTTTTACCCAAGCGGCGGTTTCATCAGATCGGTCGTCCTCTAGCCAGCGATACGGATCAGGGACCGCGGTATCAAAATAGGTGTCAACTACTGTTCCTTTGTGGGTTACGGGATATTTTATGGGTTCTTGGTTTTGTGCGGTTGCAACTATTGTTGGGAGTATTGCCATTATCAGAATTAATTTTTTCATTAGTCTCTTTTTATTGGTTAGTACAAAAATAAGGAAAAGCATTGGCTTCCTTGATACAAGAAAAGCGTTAGTAGGATTGGACGCTAAAAGTTGTGTTTTGTTACTTGGTGATGGTAAAAAATGTTACACGGAGAGTCGCAAAAATCTATTTTACCATTAAGAAATTAAGGGAAATTAAGAAAAAAACTTAGAGAATCTCTGGGGCAACTTTGTGAATCTTTGCGGAACAAAAGATTACGCAGAGACACGCGGAGGTTGCACAGAGAATCGCAAAAACATTTTCACCATTAAGGAATTAAGGGAAATTAAGAAAAAAAAACTTAGAGAATCTCTGCTTTTATTTTGTGAATCTTTGCGGAACAAAAGATTACGCAGAGACGCGCAAAGTCTGTCTTTATCATTAAAAAGTAATCATATAAAAAGCAACCCTTAATGGATCTAAATTCCTTAATGGTTAAAAAAATAAGCTAAAACTGCACTTAAACTTATATGTTTCAAAAAGCTAAGTACCCAAATCACTTATCACTACAACCACAATTTCCTAAAGCTACTGTCCTTATCATAATCCTTGGCTTGTTTCTCGATGTTAAAATAACGGTGTTTTCTGGGGTCATTGCCTACTCCGGCCAGATAGGCCCAGTTACCCCAATTGCTACACACATCATAATCGATTAATTGCGACTCAAAATAAGCAGCTCCAATGCGCCAATCCATATGGAGTTCATTGCAGAAATAGCTGGCGACATTTTGGCGTCCGCGGTTGCTCATGAAACCCGTTTGTTGTAGTTCGAGCATATTGGCATTAATAAAATCGGACTCGGTTGTGCCATTGATCCATTGCTTAAGTGCTTTTTCGTTGGCTGCTTCGGTATTCGGCTTGTCTGGTTTGATTCCTGAATATAAGAAAAACTTGGTCTGGTATTTCTTGAACATGAATCGGAAGAAATCACGCCACAGCAATTCAAAAACCAACCAATAGGTCGATTCATTAGCGCCATTAATGGTTGAAAATTTTTTTATTTGATCATAAATCGTTCTTGGCGAAATACAACCATTTGCCAGCCAAGCAGAAAATTTGGACGAATAATCGGCGCCTACCATTCCGTTTCTAGTTTCTTTGTAAACCGATAACTGTTTGCTTTCAAAAAAATAATAATTCAATCGGTTTAAGGCTTCGGTTTCTCCGCCTTTAAATTGGATCGCTGCACGCTTGTCTATTTTGGTCAATTTGAGACCTAACTCTTTTAAAGTTGGTAATTCTAATGGCGGTATTTCAGGAGATGTGATCGCAAGTGGCGCTTCAAAAACAGGTCTGATAGCCGCATCCTGCTCGGTTTTTTTTCTAAAAACAGTAAATACATCCGGAATATCTTTGATCGAAAATGGCAAATCTTCGGCATGATACAACGTACTCGTACTGAAAGTTTCGAGCTCACAAAGCAATTTGAACAATGCCTCTTGTACTTTTTTTTCGGTTTGCTTTTCTTCATAGGCTACTTCGCGTTTGGCAAATACTTTTTGAGCTTTGTATTGCGCGACTAGTTTAGGAATTTCCTCTTCGGGCTTTCCTCGCAAAATCAATAGACCAGAACCTATCTTCCTCAAGTTGGCATCTAAATCCTGCAATGATTCCAATAAAAATTGTGCCCTGTAACTCCCTGTTTTTTCAAAGCCAAAACTAGTTGTCTCAAAATGAGCCTCATCAAAACAATAGACCGGCAGCAGTTGTTCGCTTTGCGCCACTGCTTTGATCAATGTTTCGTTGTCAAATACCCGTAAATCCGTTTTAAACCAAACTATTGCCGTTTTCATTATAAATTATTTATGTTTTTTAAATAGTAATCTGCTTGTTCTAATAGCGCTACTTTTGCCTCCGGTTGCATTTTCTTCCACAGATTGTACATCATCCCAATGCGCGGATTTTTACCTAATTTATCTTCGTGTTTGTCATAGAAATTCCAATACAAACTATTAAAAGGACACGCTTTGTCGCCTGTTTTTACTGCTTTTTTGTAATAACAAGAACCACAATAATGGCTCATTTTATCAATATAACTGGCCGAACTTACATAGGGTTTTGTGCCTACGATCCCGCCGTCGGCAAACTGGCTCATGCCTAAGGTATTGGTGATTTCGACCCATTCAATAGCATCCATATACACACCCAAGTACCAGGCTCCCACTTCGTCTGGATGCACGCCCGCCAAAAGCGCAAAATTACCCGTAATCATCAATCGCTGAATGTGGTGTTCGTAACCGTAATTTAAAGTTTGTTGAATGGCGTCTTTCAGGCAGTTCATTTTGGTGTTTCCTGTCCAGTACCAATCGGGTAATTTTCCTTGATGGTCTAGAAAATTTAAGTTGGCATATTCAGGCATTTTTAACCAATAAATCCCACGCATGTACTCGCGCCAACCAATAATCTGACGCACAAAACCTTCCAATTGATTGTACTGAATTTCATCTGGTCGTCGCTGCCACTCGGCGATAGCTTTGTCAATTACTTCTTGTGGCGAAATCATTTTAATATTCATCGAAAAAGAAATCCTTGAGTGATACAACGACCATTCATTGGGCATCATCGCATCTTGGTAACTCCCAAATAAAGGCAAGCAATGACTCATAAAATAATCTACTAACTCCAACGACTGCGTTCTATTGATGGGCCAAACAAAATGCGCCGCATCTACATTTCCAATTGTTTTGACATTGGCTTTCTCGATTTCGCTAGCAATTAGAGTCAGATCATTATCAAAAACCAAAGGCGCTGTAGGTTTGTGATTTTTCGGCAACTTTTTACGGTTTTCTGCATCGTAATTCCACTGTCCGTTAATAGGGTTCGCTCCTTCCATCAAAACGTTGTGTTTTTTACGCATGGAACGGTAAAAATTTTCCATGATAAAGGTTTTTTTACCTTCAAAAAAATCAGCTAATTCGGTTCTTGTGGTAAAAAAATGTTCAGAATCAACCACATCGCTCGTAATTGAAACCGACTGACACAAACTCTTTACCATCTGATCTACTCGAAATTCATCTGGCAATTGGTATTCAAAATGAGTGAACTGCTGTTCGTCAATCAAACTAGTTATGTTTTTATCGAATGCTTGCTTGTTAGCTGGATCGTTCAGTTTAAAATAAATAACGTTGTGATTTTTGGCTTGTAATTCTTTGGCGAAAGCCTGCATTGCTGCAAAAAAACCAATAACCTTCTGGATGTGATGTGTAGCATAATCGGTTTCGGTGCGGATTTCCATCAACACATAGGTCACCGAACTATCGCTGGTTTGAAACCAAGAATGGTTGCTATTGAGCTGATCTCCTAAAATTAATCGTACTATTTTTTTCATTTTATTTATTCATTCGGCATTTATCACTGCAATATTTTACCTCATCCCAGACTTTCTCCCATTTTTTACGCCAACTAAATGGCCGCTGGCAAACAACACAAACTTTGGAGGGCAAATTTTGTTTTTTAACCTTTTTCATTTTCAAAATTAAGTCGGTTTCTTTTCCATTCTATTCCTACCGAAGATCCTTCGGCTATAAAAACAGCTTCGGGTTTTGTTGTATTTAAAACCGAAAAAGCATCGCCATACATTGCTGTAAAATCGCAATCCATTTTATAATCCAACACTTGATTGACCAACCAGGAAGGATGTTGCAATTTATATTCTTCGGTATTATTTTGATCCACTTGGGTATAGCCGTAATAATGTTCGAAAATGAATTTTTCCAAACTATCCTTTTTCATCGGCTTGGATGCGGTGGATGCTTCTACATAAATACTATTCCACTTATTGTTTAAAAGCCATCCGAAATGTACTTTTTTACTATTGCCGTCACTCGTAATTTCATGTTTGGTAGGCACCACGGTATAATGTTCCTTATATAATTTATTCGCCATCCAAGCCACAATAGGATACGGAATTGTTTCATTGATAAAAACAACTCCTCGCTTTAAGGTGTTTACCTCTTTTCGAATCACATAAAAACGCAGGTTAATTTCTTCAAAAGTCCCAAAATACGGAATCGAAATATTGAAAAGCTTGGTATCCTTGAACATAAAACCCACCAAACTCACATAGGCTTTGCCTTCATACAAATCCAGTTCCACTCCTTTGGGCAAAAACGGAAGTAGTATGGCAGGATCAATTTCATAATTGGCCATGATGATGTTTTCCCAGTTTGCTTTTAAAAAAAGTGTCATTATGATTTCGTTTTTTTAGTTCTTCTATTGGGATTGGAAACGTGTTTGTTTAAGATGCGTTTTCCTTCCTCTTTTACTTCGTCTTTTTTGCGAAAGCTCCAAACAATGTCACTGGCATACTTTCTAGTTTCTTCAATATTGACAATAGGCTCCGGATAATCTTTCCCTATTTCGCAATTGTAAAATTGTTGTTCAATGGGATTTAGTTTCCAAGGCTCATGTATTAAATTCACTGGAATTTCGGCCAATTCAGGAACCCATTGTTTGATAAAAATGGCTTCAGGATCGTGATCTTCGGAGTTTTTTATGGGACTATAAATCCGGATGGTGTTAATGCCTGTAGTTCCTGATTGCATTTGGATTTGCGGATAATGAATTCCGGGTTCATAATCTAAAAATTGTCTGGCTAGAAAATGCAATTCCCGCCAATCTTGCCATAAATTAAAGGTGAAAAAAGACACAACCATTGCACGCATCCTGAAATTGATATAACCTGTTGCTACCAGACAGCGCATGCAAGCATCAACTATAGGCACACCCGTTTGTCCTTGTTGCCATGCTTTGATGTAGGTTTCATTTTTTGGTTTAACCAAAGTGTCATAGGCTCGATTTACATTTTCGAACTCCATGCGGCACTCGTCTTCAAATTTTTGCATAAAATGACAATGCCAATGCAGCCTTGAAACAAAATTGAGAATGGCGCGCTTGTTTTTGGATCCTTCGTAATGCTGATTGGTGTACTGATAAATCATTCGCATACTGATGTTTCCATACGCCAGATAAGGTGACAACCTACTGCATCCTTTTCTGCTCAAAGCTGGCTTAGAAATGTGCTTGCTGTAATTGACATAACGCTCTTTTACAAAACTATCCAAGTAGCGCCAAGCGAGATTTTCGCCTCCTTTTTGGAAATTTTTATTTGGGTTTGTAATGTCCTCTGATAATGGTTGTCCTTTTATAGCATTATAAAATACCTCCTCTAATTGTACTAAATTAAAATCTTTTACGGCACTCATTTTAGGTTCGGCACGCATGACCTCTTCCCAGCGTTTGTCCCAATGTTGTCTTGATTTTAATTTCCGAATGACACCGTGCATTTGCGATTCTTTCCAGTCGATTTTATTTTTTATAAAAAAATCTTGCATGGCTATATCTCGGTCAAAAGTGATCTTATTCCCAATTTCTTGGTGCGAGAATACCGTTTTTATATCGTACTTTTTTAGTAGTCCCTCAAAAACAGTTTGTACTTCATTATGAAAATAATAGAAGGTTCCGTTGATCTCAGTTAATTTGGTTTGTAGATCCTGAATCGACTCATAAATAAACCGCCAATGACGCACATCTGCATCATCATAATCCATAACTATTGGTTCAAAACAATAAACAAATAGCAAAGGTAAACCCGAATTTTGCGCAGCAAACAAGGCTTCGTTATCTACAAATCGTAAATCACGTTTGAACCACACAATATTTACAGCTGGTTTACTCACCGTTTTGTTTTTTTGTTTAGCCTTTATTAATTAAAGTTAAACAAATATACAAAACTTAATTTAAATAGAGAATGTTATTGTAAACAGATACAGCTTAAGTAAAGTTATTTTACAGAGATGTGCGGAGTTTATGCAGAGATTTTTTAAACCATTAAGAAATTAAGGGAAATTAAGAAAAAAAATTAGTGAGTCTCTGCGTTTACTTTGTGATTCTTTGCGGAACAAAAGATTACGCAGAGACACGCGGAGGTTGCACATAGAATCGCAAAAATATTTTTACCATTAAGGAATTAAGGGAAATTAAGAAAAAAACTTAGAGAATCTCTGGGGCAACTTTGTGAATCTTTGCGGAACAAAAGATTTCGCAGAGACATGCGGAGGTTGCACAGAGAATCGCAAAAATATTTTTACCATTAAGAAATTTAGGGAAATTAAGAAAAAAAACTTAGCGAACCTCTGCTTTTACTTTGTGAATCTTTGCGGAACAAAAAATTACGAGGACACGCGGAGGTTGCACAGAGAATCGCAAAAATATTTTTACCATTAAGAAATTAAGGGAAATTAAGAAAAAAAATAGTGAGTCTCTGTGCCACCTTTGTGAATCTTTGCGGAACAAACATTTAGAAAAAAATTAGTGAAACTCTGTGTAAGCTATAACCACAAAAAAACCATTAAGTCATTCAGAATAGTAAGCGCAACACTTAATGAATCTAAATTTCTTAATGGTTTGTAAAAATTAAACAGCTTGTTTGTTATAACCCTATAAGTTAAAGTTCACCCCTAGCACTATATTTCGTCCTATATTTGGGATTCCATCTGATTTTAGTCTTGATAAATGGGCGATGTATTTTTTATCAAAAAGGTTATTTCCGTTAAGGTTGACGTCAAAAGCTGTTTTACCCAATTTTACGGTTCCTCCAAGACCTAAATTCACCAAAGTATATCCGTTTGATTTGGTTTCAAAACCGCTCACATTAGCTTGATTGAATGTAGAGCTTACATTAAAAGTAGCAAAACCAGATTCCAACCAATCTTTAATTTTAAATTCACCTCGTAATGTATTATTCCAATTGTTTGCTGGGATTAAAGGCAAATAATCGCCGTTGTCTTTTTTACCAGTAACCGTTTCGAAAGCTGTTTCGTAATGCAACCAATCCAATGGATGTGGGTGAAAATGCAGTCCTATTTCTCCTCCATACAATTTGGCATTGCTTTGAATGTAATTGAACACATCGTTATTGTCTAAAACTGTTCCCGTAGGCGATGTGTAAATATAATTGTTGATGTGATTGTAAAAACCATTAACAAAAAACTCAATATGATCTGCTTTGTATTCTAAGTTTAGATCGGTTTGTAGGTTTTGTTCTGTTTTTAAATCCGAATTTCCTATTTCATAACGATTGGTTCCTTCATGAACCCCGTTTGAGGTCAGCTCAGCCAAGTTTGGCGCTCTAAAACCAGACGCAAGATTCAATCGCATCGTAAAATTATCAGCCAAATTAGTTTTGTATCCTAACGACGCATTAAAACTATCGCATGATTTATCAATAGCTTTAAAGTAGCCTTCATCGCCTAAGGTTCCGTGCTCAATACTCGATACTTGACGATTATCAAAACGCAAACCCGCTTGCAATGCACTGTTGTTTCCCCATTCATAATTGGCCGTTCCAAAAACGCCAAAGTCATTGGTAGTGGCATCTGGAATTAAATATTCTTCTCCAGAGTTGGCATTTGTTTGGTGCATTCCTTGTATTCCAATAATCGATTCTAGTCTCCCCATTTTAGGCAAATGGTATTTGGCATCGTAATTAAAGGTTTTTAATTTCATTTGTAAACCTGCTACATTGCTATCTTCAAACTCAGATCGATCGTTAGTCACATACCCTAAATCAACATCTAGTTTGGAATTTTTTAAATATATGATTGAATTCAAACTCAATAAATGACTAAAAACACCTTGTCTAGGAAAACCAGTATTTTTGCTAGTCGATTGCTCCGCTATTCCATCTTCAGGAAGCCCCAAGTCTAATTTGTTAAAATTATATCGAAGTACCGAAGAAAACTTGGCATTACTGTAGCCAATTCCTGTTTTAAAATCGGTTTCATTGTAGCGAGTATTCGTTACGCGATCCCCACCAGAAATACGATAATCAGAATGGGTATTGTAACTCCCGCGCGCTAGGAATTTCCAGTTTTCAGTTGATGTTTTTAACCCAAGTGAGGAATTGCTCCCCAAGGTATTCGAGAATAATTTTTGACTAAAATTAGCTTTAAAAGTATTGGCATCAGCAAATTTCTCTGGGTTGAAATACAAAACTCCACCCAAAGCATCAGAACCGTATAGCAACGAAGCTGGGCCTTTTATAACCTCAACGCTTTCTACACCCGCATCATTTAAGCCTAAACCATGTTCGTCACCAAATTGTTGGTTTTCCATACGCACCCCTTGAGAATACACCAAAACACGATTCCCGCTTAAACCACGAATTACAGGCTTACCAATAGATGTTCCCGTTGAAACTTGCGAAACTCCTGGAATTGTAGCCAACCCTTCGATTAAAGTAGAAGTCCCTTTTTGCTGCAATTCTTTGATGGTTTCGTGCTCCACCTTCATCACGTTTTGTGACTGTATTTTATTGAAAGCAGTAGAAACGATTACCTCATCCATTTGAAAAGCAGACTCTTCTAATGTTATATTGAGCGTATTCTCTTTATTTACTTTCTGAATGGTTTTATTTTGAGTTGCAAAACCTACAAATGTGAAGCTTATTTTGACATCACCGTTAGGCAAATTCGAAAGAGTGTATTTTCCGTTTTCATCTGTAGTAGTTCCTTTGTGCAATTCAGAGGCATAGACGGACACTCCTTTAATAGGTTGGTTTGCTAAATTTAAAACGGTACCTGTAACTGTATTTTGTGCCTGGAGCACAGCCGAAAATCCTAAAATCAGGATTAGTATGTATTTTTTCATCAGGAATGATTCTGTTACTTAGCTAAACGATTTACTAAGCGAGATTGTTTAATTTTTTAAAAAAATAAAAGTGAAACAAAAACAAACAGGAATAAACTTCCAAACAATGCAATAACAAAGAATTACAACCCTTTTCACGGATGTAATTACTCAATTAATGCTGTGCTTGATTTATAAAGTGTTTTATTTATATTCCAAAGGCTAATTAAGCAATAGAGTTGGGAGGTCCGCGATGAGAATATAAGCTTCCAGAAAATAAAACATCTTTTTTAGAAGCGGAAAAAAAATAAGGAATTAGTTTGTAATTCGTATAGACTTTATACGTAAAAACTTCAGGAGAAACATAACTTCCAAAGGAGAAATGACACACCGTACATTGCTCAAAGGCATGATGCTGATGGGTAATTTCAGTATGGGTAACATTGTATTTATGATGGCATTCTGTTTGTGCAAATTGCTCCACAAAATGGACATAGGTATGAAGCGATTGAAAAAATATTGAGAACAATACGGTCATCGCTAAAGAGAAACTTATTAAGAGCTGTTTCTTTTTCATACGGGACAAAGGTAACAAAACGACAAAAGAAAACCACCTAAAATAACAAAACCTAGATTTTATTATTTTAGATGGTTCTTATATTTAGTATAAAATACTATTATACTAACTCGGCTGCAACTAAGTATTCAGCAATTTGAATGGTATTAGTAGCCGCTCCTTTACGCAAGTTATCCGCAACAATCCACATGTTTAATGTATTGGGTTGACTCTCGTCACGACGAATTCTACCCACAAATACATCGTCTTTACCTTGTGCATATATTGGCATAGGATACGTATAAGTATCATTATTATCTTGAACTACTACACCATCAGTATGGTGTAAAATATTTCTAATATCAGAAACTACAAAGTCATTTTTAAATTCGACATTTACAGCTTCACTATGACCTCCTACAATAGGCACACGCACGGCAGTAGCAGTAACAGCTATTGTTTTGTCATCAAGAATTTTTTGAGTTTCGCGAACTAATTTCATTTCTTCCTTAGTGTATCCGTTTTCTTCAAATGAATCACATTGAGGAATCGCATTTCTATGAATTGGGTATTTATACGCCATTTCGCCTTGCTTTCCAGCATATTCATTTTCTAATTGCTCGACTGCTTTTACTCCTGTTCCAGTAATTGATTGGTAAGTAGAAACAATGACACGCTTAATATTGTATTTTTTATGCAAAGGTGCTAATACCAATACCATCTGGATAGTAGAACAGTTGGGATTAGCAATAATTTTATCTTCTTTAGTTAATGAAGAGGCATTAATTTCAGGTACGATTAGTTTTTTTGTAGGGTCCATTCTCCAAGCAGAAGAGTTGTCTATCACTGTTGTACCAGCCGCAGCAAACTTTGGAGCCCACTCTAATGAAGTATCACCACCTGCCGAAAACAAAGCAATATCTGGTTGCATTGCAACAGCTGTAGCTAAACCTACCACACTATAGTTTTTACCATTAAAGGCAATTTCCTTACCTACGGATCTTTCTGAAGCAACAAGAATCAATTCATCAGCAGCCGACACAAAATTCCTTTCTGCTAATACTTGTAACATAACCTCTCCAACCATACCGGTTGCACCTACAACTGCTATTTTCATTTCTATATTTTTATAATTGAATATTAAATTTGAATTACAAAAGTAAGTAATAAAGAAATCAAAACAAGACGCTTCACAAAAAATAACAAAATGTTACAAATAAAACATAGACAAAAAAAGCCCCGTCAATGACGAGGCTTTTTAAAGTTATATACAAATTTATTTTTTCAATAAATCTCTAATTTGTATCAATAGCTCTTCTTGCGTAGGGCCAGCTGGTGCTGCAGGAGCTGCTGCTTCTTTCTTTTTACTTTTCTCAGCTGCTCTTAAAATTACGAATACAAAAAATGCAATAATTACAAAATTAATAATCGCTTGCACTAGGTTACCGTATGTCATCACAGCTGCTCCAGCTTCTTTTGCTGCATCAAGGTTAGCATAGCTCTCACCGTTTAAAGCGATAAACTTAGTTGTAAAGTCTACTCCTCCTGTTAATAAACCAATAACTGGCATAATAATATCATCAACGGCTGAACCGATCACTTTACTAAAGGCACCACCAATTACTACAGCAGTTGCTAAACTTAACACATCACCTTTCATTAAAGATGCTTTAAAATCACTGAAAAATCCCATACTTTTTATTTTTTAGGTTTAATTATTATTTTCTTATTAAACGAAATTAAGATTTTTTTAACATAATACCCAATTTTGCCGTTGTTAATCACTAATTAACGATAAAAAACACGTTTTACCCGTTGTGATATGCTCGTTAAAATTTCATACGGTATAGTATTAAGCTTTTTTGCAATGTAAGATACTGTGGGCTTTTCGCCAAAAATAATCACTGAATCACCCTCTGTGCAGTCAATTTCGGTTACATCAACCATTAACATATCCATGCAAATGCTCCCTAAAATTTTAGCCTTTTTGTCTTTAATATTTACAAAACCTACTCCATTACCCCAGCCTCTCGATATTCCGTCAGCGTATCCTATAGGAATAGTTGCTACGCGGATTAGTTTATCAGCCATGAATCTTCGACCATAACCTACGCTTTCTCCGGCTCCTATGGTTCTTATTTGAGAAATAACCGACTTCAGTGTTCCTACATTTTCCAGAAACTTTTGCTCTGACGGATCATTTGACACTCCATACAACCCAATTCCTAATCGTACCATATTGTATTGCGCATCTGGATAATTGCTTATTCCAGAGGTGTTCAAAATGTGTCTAATAGGGTTGATATTTAAAGCGGTGACAATCTTTGTAGATAGCTTTTCGAAAATACTTATTTGAGAAATCGTGAATTCACGGTGAACTAAATCATCACTAGTTGCTAAATGGGAAAGAATACTTTGCACTTTTACAGTCTCATTACCTTTTAAAGTAGCAATAAGTTCATCCAAAGCCTCTTCCTCAAAACCCAAACGGTGCATTCCTGTATCTAACTTTATATGTATAGGAAAAGATTTTAAGTTCTTCTGTTTTGCAATTTTCAAAAAGGCGTGTAATCCTTTTAAGCAATATATTTCTGGCTCTAACTGGTGCTGAATAATCGCTGCAAAACTAGTATTCTCTGGATTCAATACCATAATAGGTAAATGTATACCGCCATTTTTTAACGAAATACCTTCATCGGCGAAAGCCACACCTAAATAATCTACTTTATGATGCTCAAGCAAATTTGCAATTTCGAGTCCGCCATTCCCATAACCAAAAGCTTTGACCATAACCATAATTTTCACGTCAGGTTTCAGTTTAGATTTAAAGAAATTCAAGTTGTAACTTATGGCATTCAAATTTATTTCTAATACCGTTTCATGGGTTTTCTCTTCTAGCAAGTAAACAATTTCTTCAAATTGAAAAGAACGGGCTCCTTTAACCAAAATAGTCTCGTTAGCAAAATCTAAACTTTCGAAATTAACAATAAAATCAGCCGTATCCTTGAAAGTAATGCAATTTTCGAACTTATCTTTAAACTCCGAAATTGTTTCTCCAATACCAATTACTCTGTTGATATTGTTCGAAATAATCAATCGTGCCACTCTAGAGTACAACTCCTCATTAGACAAACCACTTTGAAAAATATCCGATAGAATAACCGTTTTCTGCTGGAATTGCTTTTGACTTTCTAAAAAATCCAAAGCAATTTTTAAAGATTGAAAGTCCGAACTATAACTATCATCAATGATCGTACAATTATTAATACCATCTTTAACTTTCAATCGCATTTCTACAGGAAAAAGCAGTAACATTCTAGACTGAATAACAGCATTATCATATTTCAAATACAATAAAACCATCAAGCAGGAAATAGCATTTTCTATTGAAGCTTTGTCTTGAAACGGAATCTTAAATTGATATTCTTTGCCATTATAACGGTAATGAAGTAGCGTATTTTGGTGTTCGGTTTCTTTTTTAAATACAAAAACAGCTGCAGTTTCTTCTTTAAAACTCCATGAAAATACTTTTATATTGGGATTGATAAAAGGATCTACTACTTTATTTTTTTGATAAATTAATACCTCAGCATTTTTAAAAAAAAGTAATTTTTCTTGAATTTTTTGTTCCAAATTTTCAAAGCCTTCATCGTGAGAAGAACCAATGTTTGTCAAAAGACCAATTGTGGGCTGGATCACTTGCTCCAAGCGAGTCATTTCACTAACGGTCGAAATTCCAGCTTCAAAGATCCCTAAGTTGTGCTTTTCATTAATAGCCACCACCGATAGCGGCACACCTACTTGTGAATTGTAACTTTTAGGACTGCGAATAACATTAAAATCAGGGCTTAATAAAAAATTTAACCATTCTTTTACAATTGTTTTTCCGTTGCTACCTGTTAATCCTATTACAGGAAAGTGAAACTGACTGCGGTAATAACCAGCAAATTCTTGAAGTGCGGTAAGCGTATTTTTTACTACTAAAAAATTAGCTTTATCCTCATAACCTTCCGGAATATAAGTCACCACAAAGTTTTGAACACCAGTACTAATTAAGTCACTTATATAACTGTGCGCATCATTATTGGGGCCTACCAAGGCAAAAAACAAGGTGTGTGAACTATTTTGTAAGGAGCGACTATCAATCGATATGGTTTCAATTTCTAAATTTAACTGGGTTCCTAACCATTTTGCTTGAACCACAGGAACAATACTTTTTAAGGCTATACTCATTGTATGAAGACGTAATTACTTTACTATTAAGAATTTTAAATTTAATAAGGAACAAGCAAAGTGCATTACCCCCAATCATTTTCAAAAATACTACTTCTTTTTTAAAACCTAACATTATACCATTTCTATTATGATACTGCTCAATTGTAAAGTTGGATTCGCTTACTTGTTAGCAGGTTTTAGTATTGCAAAGAGTATTTTAGTATATTTGTTTGTGTAACCAATGTATGAAATCTTGAAAAAAATTCTTCCGCTAATCTCTTATATTTTCCATCCGATATTTATTGCTTTGTATGCGACGCTATTTTACCTTTTTTCGAATAATTCGTATTTTATAAATCAAGAAAAGATATTTATTTTATTACAAATTGCTATTATCACGGTCTTAGTACCCATACTGTTTTCGTTTGTATTGCGCTCTACCGGCAAAATAAGCTCGTACATGATTCCGTCAATATCAGAGCGAAAAATACCCTTGGTAATTCATGTTTTTTTAATCATTTTATTAGTTCGTAGAACAATCACCCTAGAACATTATCCTGAATTACACTTTTTCTTTTTAGGGGCATTAATGAGTACTTTGATTGCACTTTTATTACTTTTTGTAAAAACAAAAGCCAGTTTACACATGATGGGTATAAGCGGACTTACCATTTTTGTAATAGGGCTAAGTCTACACGACCAACACCCATATACCTATTTGATAGCAGCGCTTATTTTAATGAATGGTGTTGTAGCCTCATCACGATTAGTAATGAAGGCACATAACCTAAAAGAGCTAATTTTGGGTACCTTAATAGGTGCGATACCTCAAATGCTTTTATTGTATTTGTGGTTATAAAATATAGAAAACTAGTCCAATATTTAAGGCTTTCATATCAATGTTTTTATCTGCTATACTAGCCGATTTAAACATCGAATTCAAACCATAATACGCATAAACATTTACCGTATTGTACCCAACCGAAGCATAAACACCGTATAGAAATTTATTAAAATCCTTATTTCCTTTAATTATGTTTTTTCCAGAACTATCATTGAGTAACGATCTATCATTGAGCAAATAACTAAATTTCACACCACCATATATACGCCAGAACTTGTGACTCTCATACGTTGATGTCCTCCATCTAAACTCAATAGGAACATCTACTAAAAATTGTGAGAATTTGTTTTTGTTATAGTCCGAATCAATAATAGCGTAAACAGCATCTTGATTTGTCCCTGTTATAGCTAAATTTTGAATATAATTATTATAGGTAAATCCAAGTCCCGTAGCAATGGCAATTGTTCTGTCTTTTTTAATAGGCATGTCTCTCAAAAAACCCATCGAAAACCCTGTAGAAAATTTATCCTGAGAAAACCCTGAAGGTTTTGATTGCAAAGTATTATAGGTAAAACTAAAAAAGAATTGATCCTCTCTATATAAAGAGTCAATTTTAATCAATGTCGCTTCATTAATAGTTTCTTGCTCTTGTGAATACATCTTGATACCCGAAAGCAGCAAAAAGCTTAGTACTATTAATTTAGTAAAACAGTAAGTAGTAATGGATTTTTTCATCGAATAGAATAAATTGAATGCTATGGCATTACAAAGATAGGACAATTACTAAGTTTCAAAGTTACATTAAATAGTAAAACAAAAAAATGCTCCCTTTGCAGGAAGCATTCGTTTATTTTGCAGAGAGGATGGGATTCGAACCCACGATGCAGTTACCCACATACTAGCTTTCCAGGCTAGCTCTTTCAACCACTCAGACACCTCTCTAGTTGGGATTGCAAATAACACTAAAAAAATGAGTTATAGCAACAAAATTTAAGTATATTTTTTATCACTTCCCATTTTATTTTTCAGACCAATAACTTAAAGTATTTTTCTAAAAGCGGCAATAAATAAATTTATCGCTTTTTTTTGGTATTCATTATTCAGTGTTAGAATATAAGAAATTCGCTCTGTAGCAACTCCCTCCAGTTTAACTGCTTTAATATTATGCCATCCGCTTAATGCCATTTCAGTAACTACAGTAGCCCATTCGCTGTTTTCTATAATTTGTAACAAAGGATGAATAGCATTTAATTCAATCGGAATTTTAGGTTTCATATTATTTTTCTCGAATAAATTGTCAAGAAACTCCCTAGAATTAAATCCTTGCGAAGGAAGAATCAGCGGAATATCTTCTAACTTTTTGAACGGAATTTGCGTTAACGCGGCTAACGGATTTGTTTTGGCTACAGCCATAACCAACTCAGAGGTAAACAACGGAATTTTTCTAATCCTCGAATCAATTTCATTGGCTGAAATTACCAATACTAAATCCAACTCATTGCTGATTAATTTTTGCTCCAACGGTTCAGTAGCGCCATATTCTACTATTATTTTTAATTTAGGATAGCTTTTAGCAAAAGTTTGCACTACTGGCAACACTAATAGACCAAAAATATAGGTTACTCCTATTCGCAGTTCTCCGCCTATTAATGCGTTTAAATCTTCTATAGCTTGTTTTCCTGATTGTACATCTCCTACGATCTGTTGCGCGTGTTTTAGGAAAAGAGTTCCTGCCTCGGTAAGTTGTATTTTTTTTCCAGTCCTAAGAAACAAAGGCATTCCTAGCTCTTCCTCTAGTTTTTTTATTTGTTGCGAAAGCGCTGATTGCGTCACAAAACATAGTTCGGCTGCTTTAGTAAAATGCAAAACTTCTGCAGTTTTTATAAAATAATTGAGTTGCTGGATTTCCATTATAATAAGTTTAACTACTTGTTATCAGTAAAATTATTAATTTTTCTAATGAATTCAAAATGCCGAAATTTGTAGTAAATAAAATCAGTTATGTTTAAAGCACTCAAATCACGAAATTTCAAACTGTTCTTTTACGGACAATCCGTTTCGGTTATTGGAACTTGGTTGCAAAAAACAGCCGTAAGTTGGATGGTATATAGCATTACAGGATCAGTATTTTTATTAGGGTTAGCAACATTTTTAAGCATGATTCCTTCTTTATTCTTGGCTCCAATAGCCGGAAGTATAATTGGTCGCTATAATAGACATCGCAGTATGATGATCTTGCAATCATTAGCTATGTTACAAGCGGGAGCACTCGCTTTATTGATCTATTTTAAAGTCTACAACATTACTTTTATTCTAGGATTAAGTTTTATTCAGGGAGTTATCAATGCTTTTGACATGACGTGCCGCCAGACAATGATGGTCGATATCGTAGATAATAAAGATGACTTACCAAATGCTGTAGCCTTAAACTCTACCTTGACAAATTTTGCCAGAATTTCTGGACCTGCATTAGCCGGTATCATTCTACATAATTACGGCGAAGACATTTGCTTTATAGGTAATTTTTTAAGCTACATTCCTGTTTTAATATCTTTATCTTTAATGAAAATTAAAAAGGAAGCAAAAGCAACTAATAAACTCCAACTGCTGGATGATTTCATAGAAGGACTGGACTACGTTAAAAAAGAAGGAGAAATGGCAAAGATGTTATTGATGCTCACCTGCAGTAGTTTGTTTGTAATTTCTTTCAACACATTGATACCTGTTTTTGCAAAAGACATTTTTAATGGAAATGCACAAACATTTAGTTGGTTTGAAAGTGCGGCAGGAATTGGAGCCATAATCTCAGCTATTTATCTTGCTAATATAAAATCAGTAGAGAACATCAATAAAGTAATGATTGGTGCTAGTGTAATATTAGGTTTTAGTATTTTAGTAATTGCCATATCGAGCAATATCATAATTACTCTGCTGTGCATGATTTTAAGTGGCATTGGAATGATGGGGCAAACGTCCTCAATAAACATTTACATACAGACTAAAAGCAGCTCAAAAATGCGTTCCCGTAGCATTAGTTACTACATGATGGCTTTTCAGGGAATGATTCCAGTGGGAAGCTTAATAATAGGGTATTTATCACATCGTATAGGAACAAGAAATACAGTGGCTATTCAAGGAATAATTTGTTTGATATCAGTTGTAGTTTATCTTTATTATGAAAACCAAAAAAAAACCAGCAAGCAAAATACTTGTCCGGTTCATTATAAAGTTAATCCCTAAAAAACATTTTAGATTATTAAAGAGAAATTTCGCCGCGTAGTGACGTTTCAAAAACAGCTTTAAAATTCGTTGGTGCAATATCATGACCCAAGAGATACATTAATTTAGTAATTGCAGCTTCGGTAGTAATGTCTTTACCTGAAATCACCCCTATTTCTTTCAATACCGTACTGGTTTCATATTGTCCCATGTTCACACTTCCTCCAGAGCATTGCGTTACATTAATGATATGTAAACCGTCTAAAATTGCTTTTCGCATCAGCGTTAAAAACCAATCCTCAGTAGGCGCGTTTCCTGAACCATAAGTTTCAAGAACAATTCCTTTTAGGTTTTTTATCGAAAGTATCGCTGACAACACCGCTTCACTCATTCCTGGAAACATCTTGATAATAGCTACATTAGTATCCATTTTTTTATGAACCTTGAAAACGGCATTACCTACAAGCGGCAAGAACAATACAGGATTCAGTTTTAAATGCACACCTGACTCTACTAATTCAGGATAGTTGGGAGAAGTAAATGCTCTAAAATGTTCCGCATTTATTTTAGTTGTGCGGTTTCCTCGGTATAATTTATATTCAAAATACAAACAAACTTCAGATATCACGGGACGACCGTCTTCTAACAAAGAAGCAATTTGAATGGCAGTTATTAAATTTTCTTTAGCATCAGTACGCAAATCACCTATTGGCAACTGTGAACCTGTAAAAACAACTGGTTTTGCTAAATTCTCTAACATAAAACTCAATGCTGATGCCGAGTACGACATAGTATCTGACCCATGTAAAACCACAAACCCATCAAAGGAAGTGTAATTATCCTCAATAACAGCAGCAATATTGTACCATTGCTCAGGATTCATGTTAGACGAATCAATAGGATCCTCAAAAGAATAGGTTTCAATTGCGCAATCTAGTTGCTTCAATTCAGGTATTTTTTGCAAAAGCTTATTAAAATTAAACGCTTTTAAAGCGCCTGTTTCAAAATCCTTACTCATCCCGATGGTTCCACCAGTATATATTAAAAGGATTTTAGCTTTTTGACTCATCTTTATATTTCAATTTATTAAAAACGGGATTAGCGTACATATCCAATATTCCTTGTAAGGCAACTGGATTCTCAGCATCTATTCGCATTTCAAGTCGGCGCTCAAAAAGTGATTTTTCGTTTTCAGTATACAAATGAGCAAATTCATTTGTTTTATTTACAATATCGTATGCGATATAATTTGTAGGCCACAGCTTGTAATTTTTCAAAATAGAATGATCAATTACTTGTGCCAAAGCTTGTATTTGCTTGTTAGCATTATCAAACTCCCCTTTAATTTCGTCTAATTCTTTATCTAAAACATCACCTACGTGAATATGAATTTTTTTCTTTTGACCTAAAATCCCACTCAACAGCGTCATGAAGTCTTCATTTTTCTCTTTAACGTACACTTCATTTTTAGACTCAGCCATTAATTGCGGAATCTTCAAAACATCTGTTGGATCATATTCGTAAGAAATCGAAACAGGAACAACTTTGATTTTTTTAAAATAATCCATCAAATTAGCTTCGTCAGAACCCATAGCAAGCATTTTTAAAACACCTGGATTAGTTGCATCATCACCATCTTTAGTTCTTCCTTCACGCTGCGCAATCCATACAGAACGCGTTTCATGCTGGATTAGATGTCCAATATATTCTGACAATAATTTTGAACTCCCTAGCATTTCTCTTGGTGATAAGCCTCTTTGAACTAAGAAATTTCGGTTCATTTTAGCTAATGTATTCAAGAAATCCTTTTTCACTAGGTTATCTCCAATTGCGGAAGCCGTCATTATCAATCCTTTTTCGAAAAGACAAACATTTAATAATGTAGTATCGAGTACAATATCTCTATGGTTAGAGACAAATAGGTAGGCTTCGTTTTTCTCTAGTTTTTCAAAACCAGAAGTCGTTAACCCTTCAGAACTTTTTTCTAGAACTCTCTGAATTGTATAATAGATAAAATTACATTGAAAATCACGAATAGAATGCGTTTTTCTAAGCTGCTCTTTCCAAACCTCATCAGCAGTATCAGGAAATGTAAAGTTCATCATCGCCTTCATCATGGGATGATTGATCACATTTAAAATGGCCTGATTAATCTCAGAATCATAAAATGGCCTAATAGCGTCAAATTTTTGCATTTTGGTTATTTTAGGTGGCAAATGAACAAAAAAAATATCAATTTATAATGAAATGCATATTTAAATACCAAAAATTACTTTGGAATTTTCCGTAGTAACATTCGCAATTTCTTCTTCTGAAACTTCATATACCGCGGCTAGTTTTGCAACAATATTTTTCAAGTAACTACTTTCGTTTCTTTTTCCTCTAAAAGGAATTGGTGCTAAGTAAGGAGAATCAGTTTCTAAAACAATATGCTTCAACGCTATCGTACTGAGGAACTGATCTATTTTTCCATTTTTAAAAGTAACTACGCCTCCTATTCCTAATTTCATATTATACGAAATGGCCTGAAGCGCTTGCTCATAAGTTCCGGTGAAGCAATGAAAAATACCAAATAAATCAGGTCCTTTTTCTTCTTCTAAAATTTCAAAAACTTCATCAAAAGCATCCCGACAATGAATAACAATTGGCAATTTATACTGTTTTGCTAACTTAATTTGTTCTCTAAAAACAATTTGTTGCTCTTTTAAATGCGTTTTATCCCAGTACAAATCAATCCCAATTTCTCCTATTGCATAGAATTTACGATTAGACAATGCCTCTTTTACATGATTTAACTCCTCAATATAATTCTCTTTTACATACGTAGGATGTAAACCCATCATTAAAAATACGTGCTCAGGATTATTGGCTTCTAAATCATACATTGCCTTAGTGTAGGAAGAGTCAATCGCTGGAATAAAAAAGCGGCTCACACCTGCATCAAGTGCTCTTTGAATCATTTCGGTACGATCTTGATCAAATTCTTCTGAGTATAAATGGGTATGCGTATCGGTAATTATCATTGTATTTATTTAAAAAAGCAAAGTTAGCATTTTGAATCTTGTTTTTTCGATTCTTAGTAATTTAGATTACATTTGAAAATCACAATTAAATTATGAAAAATCTCCACGAAATACTAAAAAAAGAGCATTATAAAAAAGTTAAATTTAAAATCACCAAAACGCAACATCTCTTAGTCACGGCAAAGATCAATGGTGTCAAAGGGAATTTTATTCTGGACACAGGCGCCTCAAATAGCTGTATAGGGTTTGAAAGTATTGAGTTTTTTAAGCTTACCGCCAAAGAATCAAAAACAAAAGCTTCGGGCGCTGGAGCAACCGGGATGAGAACTCAATCAGCAGCGAACTTGCAACTCCAGTTAGGTTTTTGGAAAAACAATGCAATTGAACTTGTGATTTTTGATTTATCCCATGTAAACGAAGCCTTAATCGAACACAAATCTAAAGCTGTCCACGGAATCATAGGTGCTGATGTTTTATTAAAAGGAAAAGCAATTATTGATTACTGCAACAACTATTTGTATTTGCAGTAAGCAACAATTGCCCTTTTTATATTGTAAATTAGGAAAGATTAGATTTTGACCGATTTAGTATTATCGTTTAAATTTAGCTTGTAAATTGCGGTACCTATAGTACCGTAGTTTCCAGTTTTATCAATTATTATTTGATCATAAATGCAAGCTGTCGTTTCTTTTTGTGTCAGTAGATTATAGATTCCAACTTTATTTTTACTTTTTACAATAATCATGTTATTAAATTCTCCCGTGATATCGTCGTACTTAGTTTCTAAAACTTCTTTCCCTAACATATCTAGCAATCCCAGTTTTGACTTACTTTTAAACAGTAAGAAATTACATTTTCTAACCGTATTGTAGTACGAATTTCTAACATCTAACGATACGATAGGCGTAATGAAATCATAGTCCTTTGCCGTTATTTTGCGCGAACTTTTATCAAGCATTGTATATTTCTTATCCTCTTTAGCGATGTATATGTAATTGCTTGAATAGTTCTTGAACACTATTTTCTCTATCGACTCATATACGCACGGAGCAATTAATTTTCCGTATGAATCTAATATACCAAATTTATCGTTTTTCTTTACAAGCAACGATTCTTTATCAGCAATGATAGCATCGTATTCACAGGTTACGATTTCGTGTGGACTCCCGTTATTTACCTGAATCATTCCGCATTTATCGCCTTGCTTAGAAGTTAGACTATTAGAATACGAAGTATTTATAAAATCATATTCAAATGGTAAAGAAACCTCTCCATTAGCCTTAATGCAACCGTACTTTCCCTCTTTATTAATCGCTAGGTAAGAACCATCATTATATCTAGAAGACCTAATATTTTGATATTCAATAGGAACAATCACTTTTTCATTCTCATCAATAATTCCCATTTTATCATTTAACTTGACGATAAAATTTTTACTATCCCTAATGGTATGCAATTCCTGATACCAATTTTTAAGAACTGTTTTATTGTCAATTGTAATTAAGTTATACCCCTTATCATTGTTTACTTTGTACAGGTTATTGTTTCTAAGCTTACTAAAACTTTTATATTCACAAGGAACCACAAATTGATTGCGTAATAAGCTATAGACTCCTCTAAGCGAGTTTTTTTTATCACGTATAAGATAGTAATTATCAATACCTTCAAAACGAGAGATTTCACCCCACTCAAACGGAATCAAAACCTGATTGGCTCTATTTATAAGTCCGTAATAACCTGATTTGGCTCTTGCCAAAAAAATATCGTTTCCAAGATGTTTTAAAGAAGCATACATCATTGGAATCTCCCAATTCTCCTTATCAATATTGAAGAGTCCATAATTAGCTCCAATACCCATACAAAAAGCATTATCTCCACTCACATTATTATAGATTTGTCTATGAAAAAGCATGGGTAAAATCATCTTACCGCGTTTTGAAATTCCGTATTTTCTATCACTAGAACTGTACTTATTATACACCCAATTTGAATCGTCATTTATTTTATCAGTTGAAAGCCTGTTGTATGAATCTGAAACATTAACAACCTCCTCAACCTCATAAACTTCGTCATCATCTACAAGTACTACTTCTCTTATGGTATCATCTTTTTTATCGTTTTTTTTCTTTTGAGCGAATGCAAAATTTGCGTTAATTAATAAAATAGCGAGGGTTAAAACTTTTGTACATTTTCTTAAATCTAGCATCTTTAAAGGTTTTAGTGAATAATAAAACTAAAAAAACCTTAAACAATCGAATGTTTAAGGTTTTTTATATTTTACAATACTAAGGCTAATCAATTACAATTCAAAAGCTTTCTTAGGATTATTGTCTAATAATAGCTCCATAGGGTTTTCTAAAGCTTCTTTAATCGCCACTAAGAAACCAACAGATTCTTTACCATCAATAATTCTGTGATCATAAGATAAAGCTACATACATCATTGGGTGAATTTCCACTTTACCGTTTACGGCAATTGGACGCTCAATAATATTGTGCATACCTAAGATTCCTGATTGTGGAGGATTGATAATAGGAGTTGATAACATAGAACCAAACACACCACCATTAGTGATTGTAAAGGTACCACCAGTCATATCATCAACTGTAATTTGACCATCACGTGCTCTAATCGCTAATCTTTTGATATCTGCTTCTACACCACGGAAAGTTAAATTTTCTGCGTTACGAACAACAGGAACCATTAATCCTTTTGGTCCAGACACTGCGATTGAAATATCACAAAAATCGTAAGCGATTTTATAATCACCATCCATCATAGAGTTTACGTCTGGATATAATTTTAATGCTCTTGTAACCGCTTTAGTAAAGAAAGACATGTATCCAAGACCTACACCACCGTGTTTTGCTTTGAATTCATCTTTGTACTGGTTACGGATTGTGTTGATAGGCGTCATGTTTACTTCGTTAAAAGTAGTCAACATAGCCGTTTCGTTTTTCGCAGCAACTAATCGCTCAGCTACCTTACGACGCAACATTGATAATTTTGTACGCTCTGATCCTCGGCTTCCACCTGTAGGAGTTCCCATTGATGGTACTGCATTTACAGCATCATCTTTAGTAATTCTACCGTCTTTACCAGTTCCTGTTACAGCTGCTGGTGTAATATTTTTTTCATCTAATATTTTTCTTGCTGCTGGTGACGGAGTTCCTGAAGCATAAGTTGCTGTTGGAGCTGCTGCTACTGGAGCCGGAGCTGCTTTTGGCGCTTCAGCTACTAGAGTTGCTGCCGCTGCAGGAGCCGCACCTTCTGGCTTAGCTGCTGCTGTATCAATAAGACAAACAACTGCACCTACCGCTACTGCATCACCTTCTTCGGCTTTTAATGTAATAATTCCGCTTGCTTCAGCTGGTAATTCAAGGGTTGCTTTATCAGAATCAACCTCAGCAATAGCTTGGTCTTTTTCTACATAATCTCCATCTTGCACTAACCAAGTTGCTATTTCAACTTCTTTTATAGATTCCCCTGGTGATGGGACTTTCATTTCTAAAATCATCTTTATAATTTTTTAAATTATGAATTTTATTTGTAGAGTTGTTTTTTAAACAACTACTGTTTATTGTGTGTTTTATTATTTTGCCCTGATGAAACAGGAAATAGTTTCTAAGAATTAAATAAATCTTTATCAAAAACCATTCTGATTGCGTCAGCATGACGGCGTTTTGCTCTTGTTGAACTTCCTGATGCTGATGCAGAATACGCTTTTAACGACGCTAATCTCCATTTTACCAAGTTGAAATTCATTAACATAAAACTATAAGCCCCCATGTTTTTAGGCTCTTCTTGTGCCCAAACATAGTCATCAGCATTAGGATATTGTGCAATAATCGCTTTTAATTGCTCCACTGGTAATGGAAATAATTGTTCGATTCTTACTACAGCCACATCGTTGCGACCGTTTTTTTCTCTCTCTGCAGTGATGTCGTAATAGAATTTTCCTGTACAGAAAACCAATGATTTCACATCAGCTTTATTTACTGTTGAGTCATCAATTGTTTCTTGAAAACTTCCGTTTTCTAATTCTTCAATTGTAGAAACACATCTTGGATCACGCAACAAACTCTTTGGTGTAAACACAATTAACGGTTTACGGAATTTTGTTTTCATTTGTCTTCTCAACAAGTGAAAGAAATTGGCTGGTGTTGTACAATCTGCCACAAACATATTTTGTCTCGCACACAATTGTAAGTAACGCTCCATTCTAGCCGAAGAGTGCTCAGCACCTTGACCTTCGTATCCATGAGGCAATAACAATACAATACCGTTTTGATTGTTCCATTTGTCTTCTCCACAAGAGATGTACTGGTCAATCATAATTTGAGCACCATTAGAGAAATCTCCAAATTGTGCTTCCCAAATTGTCAATGTGTTTGGGTTTGCCAAAGCATAACCATAATCAAATCCTAGAACACCATATTCAGACAAGAAGGAATTAAAGATATTAAAGTTCCCTTTTTTACCTTCAAGGTTGTTGATTAAAACAACTTCTTCTTCTGAATCTTCTACTTTAATTACTGCGTGACGGTGAGAGAAAGTTCCACGCTCTACGTCTTGTCCAGAAATACGAACATCGTATCCTTCTTGCAACAATGAACCATAAGCTAAGTGTTCAGCCATTCCCCAATCTAACTTGTTAGTCTCAAAAAACATTGTTTTTCGGTCGTTAACTAGTTTTTGGATTTTGTTCATGAACTTCTTATCTGATGGCAAGTTACTCACTGCATTAGCTACTTGAGTTAATCCCTCTCTTGAGAAAGAAGTATCTACTTTTAGTAACATTTGTTTATCAGTAACTTGTTCAAATCCCAACCATTCATTTTTCATAAATGGGGTAATAATGGTCAAATCTTTTTTACGTGAAGCTTCTAAATTAGCTTCCATGTTAGATTTGTATTCTATCTCAAGTGCATTTACATAAGTTGCATCGATTACTCCATCTGAAAGTAATTTTTCAGCATAAAGGTCTCTTGGATTCTTATGTTTTGCAATGATTTTATACAATACCGGCTGTGTAAAACGAGGTTCATCACCTTCATTATGACCGTATTTTCTATATCCTAATAAGTCAATGAATACGTCGCGACCAAACTGCATTCTGAAATCCAATGCAAAATTCATTGCGTGAACTACTGCCTCAGCATCATCAGCATTTACATGTAATACTGGAGACAAAGTTACTTTAGCCACATCAGTACAATATGTAGAAGAACGAGCATCTAAATAATTTGTAGTAAAACCAACTTGATTGTTAATTACAATATGGATTGTTCCACCCGTTTTGTATCCATCAAGTTGAGCCATTTGGATAATTTCATAAAGAATTCCTTGTCCTGCAATTGCGGCATCACCGTGAACGGCAATAGGCAACACTTTAGAAAAATCATTAGGGAAATATTTATCTTGTTTAGCTCTAGTGATTCCTTCAATTACCGCACCTACTGTTTCAAGGTGAGAAGGATTAGGAGCAAGATTGATATTGATTTTTTTACCTGTACTTGTAATTTTATCAGCCGTAAGACCCAAGTGGTACTTTACATCTCCGTCAAAATATTCTTTATCGTAATCTTTACCATCAAACTCGCCAAAAATATCTTGAGTCGATTTACCAAAGATGTTAGCAAGAATGTTCAAACGACCACGGTGTGCCATTCCCATTACAAATTGCTCAACTCCTTTTTCTGCAGCTCTTTCAATTAAAGTATCAAGTGCAGGAATAATTGATTCTCCTCCTTCTAATGAAAAACGTTTTTGACCTACATATTTAGTATGCAAGAAATTTTCAAATGAAACTGCTTGATTCAGTTTATTCAAGATTCCTTTCTTTTCATCTGCCGAAAAGTTAGGTTGGTTGTCGTTAACCCCTATTTTATCTTGAATCCATTTAACAATTTCTGGCTTTCTAATATACATATACTCCACCCCTATGTGCTGGCAGTAAATTGTATCTAGGTGTTTGATAATATCTGTTAGCGTACATGGTGCAATCCCAATAATTTTAGCAGCATCAAAAACAGTGTTTAAATCTGCTGATGTAAGTCCAAAATTTGTAATGTCAAGATTGGGCTCAAAAGTCCTTCTGTCTCTTACTGGGTTTGTTTTAGTAAATAAATGCCCGCGAGAACGGTATCCTTCTACTAGTTTTAAAACATTGAACTCCTTTTGAAGTTTTTCTGAAATTTGAGAGTAGTCAATAGAACCTGAAGTCTCATTGACTATATGCTGTACAGGATTTTCACCATTATAAGTCTCCATTCCAAAGTCGAAACCTTGAAAAAAACTTCTCCAGCTTGGCTCAACGCTATCTGGGTTCTCTAAGTACTGGTCGTATAATTGTGCGAAAAATTCTGTATGTGCTGCGTTTAAAAATGAAAACCTATCCATAATATTTAGTGAATATACTTTTTGTTAAAATAGTTTGACAAAAGTACAATAATCCACTAAATTTACATTTATATTAAGTTACATTTATATGTTAAAATGTTAAAAAATTAAGTACTTATGAGAAAAAAGCCCATTAACAGCCTTTTAAAACACGTTTTACTTGTTCTAATTCTAGTCATTTCTAACAATTCAATAGCTCAACAACAGCCTAATAGCTCAAAATACGGAAGTGATTTTTGGGAT
Source organism: Flavobacterium sp. PL002 (assembly GCF_054165825.1). Lineage (NCBI taxonomy): Bacteria > Pseudomonadati > Bacteroidota > Flavobacteriia > Flavobacteriales > Flavobacteriaceae > Flavobacterium > Flavobacterium sp. PL002. The sequence continues at coordinate 1,341,424 of NZ_CM135110.1, forward strand.
AAAGTCCAAATTGGAGGTGGTTTAGGTCTAGGATTTGGATCTGGATACACTGATATTTCCATTTCCCCTAGCGCAATCTATAATTTCAATGATTATGTTGCTCTTGGAGCCGGTGTACAATATAGTTATGTGAGTCTAAAAAATAATTACAGCTCTAATTTATACGGCGGTAGCATCATTGCGCTATTTAACCCAATCAGAGAAATCCAACTTTCAGCAGAATTAGAGGAACTTAGAGTAAACACAACATACGACGGAATTGATGGTCGAACAGATGATTTCTGGAATACTGGTTTATTTCTAGGAGCAGGATACCGCACTAACAATGTAACTATTGGCGCACGTTATAATGTATTACATGACGACAATAATCGTGTTTACAATGATGCGTTCATGCCTTTTGTACGTGTATACTTTTAATTATTAAGAGCTTTATGTACCAATGATAAAATGCTATACTTATTTAAATAAATCACATTAGACAATAGAATCTTTTTTAGCGGTATTTATTTTTAAACCACACTTTTTGCCACTCTCTTTTTAGAATTAGGAAGGCAACTTGTTCTGATAGAATAACTAAATCTGAGCCATCAAGTTTTTTAACTTCTTCCTCAGCAACATCAATAATATAAAGTAGGTTTAAATATTCAGCAAATTTATACTGAATCATGCGATAGACTTTTTCGTGCAACTGAATTTTAAGTTCTTCTGCAGTTATACTCATTGGAAAATCAATCCCTTCGTTAGCCAAATTGAAATCTTTATTGATTTGTTCGATTAATTTCAAATACAAAGACTCCCCTTCTGCTTCAAGCAGTAACAAGTCGGTATTTAATGGCGCTATAAACATATAATTTTAATTTCGATTCTAAAACCAGTGGTATTCAATAATCGAAATTAAATTTCGCTATTGTTATATTATTCTAAAACTATACTTTTCTTCCCATTAGGTTTTCACCAAATGCTCTTAATATTTCTTTCTTATCTTTACTAATATTCATTTTATCTAAAGTATCAAAAGCTTTAAAAGTATATTCTTGCATGGCATCTTGAGTAATTTTTGAAGCTCCCGAAGAATTAAATAGTGCCTTTACAGCTTCAATTTTATCTGTGTTATCTTCTGGATTAGAAGCAAATAAATCCTGCAACTCCGTTTGCACTTCATTTGAAGAAAACTCCATTGCTTTTAAATACAAATAGGTTTTTTTATTTTCGATAATATCACCTCCTACTTGTTTACCAAAGGTTTCCGGATTACCAAAAGCATCTAAATAATCATCTTGCAATTGAAAAGCTATTCCGAGATTCAAACCAAATTCGTAAATAAAATTCGCATTTTCCTCAGATGTACCTGCAACTATTGCTCCCATTTTCATGGCGGCAGCAACAAGAACAGCTGTTTTATATTCGATCATTTTAAGGTACTCCTCAATCGTAACATCATTGCGAGTTTCAAAATCTACATCCCATTGTTGTCCTTCACAAACTTCAAGCGCTGTTTTGCTAAACAATTTAGCTAATTGCATGAAAACAGCTGGCTCGTATTGTTCAAAATACTGGTAGGCCAATATCAGCATTGCGTCTCCAGATAAAATTCCTGTATTAAGATCCCACTTTTCATGAACCGTTACTTGACCTCTTCGTAAAGGAGCTTCGTCCATAATATCATCATGAACTAAAGAGAAATTATGAAAAACCTCCACAGCCATAGCCGCCGGAAGTGCTTTATTATAATCAACATCAAAAACCTCTACAGCCATCAAGGTTAATACGGGACGCATTCTTTTACCTCCTAAGCCCAAAATATAGGTTATAGGATTATATAAATTTCGAGGCTCACGCGCTATAGATTGTGTATTTAGGTAAGTAACAAAGAATTCTTGGTATTGATTAATGGCATGCATAAAAATTATTTTTCGGCTAATTTACAGCATTCACACCTGATTACAAACTTGTAACCTTAAGTAAATGTTAAAAAAAAGGAAAAACAGCGGAAACTATTTTGGTGTTCAAAGTTTCCGTATTACATTTGCAGCAGAATTTAACATTTAGAAATGTATCCTAATGACAACAACTTTACCCATAAATACCACAAAATGGACAATTGACTCTAGTCAGTCAGATGTTTTAATAAAAGCAAGACACTCTATAATTGCTTATATAGCGGGATCATCAAACAAATTCAAAGGATCGATTGACATCCAAGATAATGAAGTAGAAGACGCTTCGATAGAATTTGTTTTAGACCTTAAAAACACCCAATATGATCTTGAAAAAATAGACAGTCCTGTAATAATAAGTGACTATATTGATAATAACGAGTTTCCATATATAAGCTTTAAATCGATTTCCTTTCAAAAGATTAATCACAATATTAACTTTTTAAAAGGATACCTTACTGTTAAGGATATTACGAAAGTAGTAGAGCTTGATGCCGAATTAGTGAATATCGATACCCAAAACGGAATCAAAAAGGCGATTTTTGAAGTTACCGGTCAAATAAAAAGCAAGGATTTTCTACTAGCAGCAAACTCTTACACAGAGGCTGGCGGAATTGCTTTAGGTCCAGATATTAAGTTAATAGCCAACTTAGAATTTGTTATCTAAACAACTTAAATAGTACGGAATATTAAACACACTTTGATCATTCGATAATAATAATCAGTTTGAATTCCCTGTATTACAGTTACTTTAAAACTCTATTAACAAGTTACATACCTTAAAATTTTATAACTATTGACAACTAAACTAACAAAGAAATCCTTAATTTAAGTGTTTCTTTGCGAAAGAGAAAAGATGAAAGAAAAAATTATAGCTAAAGCAAGCGAGATGTTTATTAAGCTAGGCTTTAAAAGCATTACCATGGACGACATTGCAGGCGAGATGTGTATTTCTAAAAAAACAATTTACAAATACTTTTGCAATAAAGAAATCTTAGTTGAAGAAAGCACCGCGCTACTACACAAGGAGATACACGAAACCATTGACTCAATCATTAAGTTGAATTATAATGCAATTAAAGAGAATTTTAAAATTCGGGAAATGTTTGGGGAAATGTTCCAATCAACGGCAGATACCTCTCCTGTTTTTCAATTAAAAAAGCACTATCCTGAAATTTACGAAAAGGTAATGCTTAAAGAAATTGACGAATGTTCAATGTGGTTTAGACATAATATTCAAAAAGGAATTGAAAGCGGTTTTTATAGAACCAACCTAAATATTACTAATTATGTTAATTTTTATTACATACTCATTTTCAACATTAATGGCAACACAAAATCAGAAAAAGAAGCGCGATTACTTGAACTCGAAGCATTAGAATACCACATAAGAGCCATGGCAACGCCTAAAGGAATTATAGAACTAGAAAAAAACTTACTAAACCCAGACATCTAATGAAAAAACTATTAGTACTAACATTCTTAACATTGGCACTTACAGCCCAATCACAAGAAATAAAGAGGTTAACGCTCAAAGATGCGATTAACTACGCGCTAGAAAACAAAGCCGATGCCAAAAAAGCAAAACTAAAAGTAGAAAATAGTGAATACCAAATTCAAGAAGTGCGCTCTAGAGCTCTACCACAAATTGCTGCAAATGGGAGTTTGAATTACAATCCTATTTTACAAACAAGTGTCATTGATGGAGGCTCGTTTGGGCAACCGGGAACTAGTATTCAAGCTACTTTTGGACAAAAATGGTCTTCTACAGCAGGATTATCACTAACACAAAATTTGTTTGACCAGTCAGTTTTCACAGGTTTGAAAGCAGCAAAAACTACAAGAGAGTTTTATCAAATTAATGAAATACTTACTGAAGAGCAAGTTATAGAAAGAGTCGCAAATAACTACTACGCAGTATATGTACAAAGACAAAATTTAACTGTTTTAGATAGTACTTATAAAAATACCACTAAGGTTAAAAACATCATCAAAGGACAATATGATAATGGATTAGCTAAAAAAATTGACTTAGACCGAATTTTAGTAAAAATCTCAAACATCGACACCCAACGTCAACAAGTTTTAAATGCGGTTCAATTGCAAGAGAATGCTTTAAAATTTTACATGGGAATGCCTATTGCAACTATTATTGAAATTCCGCAAACTGAGTTTGAAGTAACTCCTCAAGCATTTACCGAAGAGCCAAATACTGAAACGAGAACCGAGTATTTACTAGTAAGAAAGCAAGAACAGTTATTAGAATTTCAAAAGAAAGCCGTAACAGCAGCTTACTATCCTACGCTATCATTAACTGCAGGCTACAACTATATAGGACAAGGTCCAAATATGCCTTGGGGAGCAAAACCAGTTGATGGCGTTTACTGGTCTGATTATTCTGCTATAGGTTTAAATTTAAGAGTACCTATCTTCTCAGGATTTGCTACGCGTTCAAAAATCAGACAAGCTGATGTTGACTTGCGTTCTATTAAAGAGGATTTGATTGATACTAAGTTATCACTTGATTTGGCTTTCGCCAATGCTAAAACTCAAATCGACAATAGTCTTGTTACGATCAAAAATCAAAAAAGTAACGCACAGTTAGCTCAAGAAGTATTAGACAATACTAAAAATAATTACATACAAGGATTAACCTCATTAACTGACTTGCTAGATGCTGAAAATGCATTTACTGAAGCACAAAACAACTATACGGCAGCAGTATTAGACTATAAATTAGCCGAAATTCAATTAATCAAATCAAAAGGAGAACTTAAAACACTTATAAATAACTAATATGAAAAAGAATTTTACAATAGTACTGGTAATAGTTGCTGTCTTAGCAGTGATAGGGTATGTTTTAACAAAAAACAAAGAAGAGAACAAAGCTAAAACAGATATCGTTGCAACAAAAAATGCTGCTGTATCCGTTAAAACAACTCAGGTAAAAACAGAAGCTGTTTCTTTAGACTTTTTAGCTAATGGAAACTTTGAACCAATACAAGAATTGACTTTTTCTGCAGAGAAATCTGGAAAAGTAATTAGTGTTTTAGTAAAAGAAGGAGACTATGTTAACGTAGGTCAAACTTTAGTAATCGTAAGAAGCGATGTTGTAAATGTAAATGCACAAACAGCTAAAGCATCTTATGACAATGCAAAAGCAGATTATGCTAGATATGAAAATGCTTTTAAAACTGGTGGAGTTACAAAACAACAATTAGACCAAGCTAAATTAGCCTTAACTAATGCAGGATCTAACTTGACTCAAGCAAATATTAATGTAGGAGACACTAGAGTTAAAGCACCTATAAAAGGGTTCATCAATAAAAAATATATTGAGCCAGGTTCTATATTGACTGGAATGCCAGCAAGCCCAATGTTTGACATTGTAAATGTTTCTAAACTTAAATTAAAAGTTACTGCTAACGAAAGCCAAGTTGCTAGCCTAAAAATAGGAAACCCTGTTAATGTTACTGCAAGTGTTTTTCCTGATAAAACATTTACTGGTAAAATCACTTTTATTGCTGCAAAAGCTGATGAGAGTTTGAACTTTGCTGTTGAAATCGAAATTGCTAATAGCAGTGATAACAACCTAAAAGCGGGAATGTACGGTACAGCTAACTTTGCTTCTAAACAAAAACAAGAATTAAAAGTAGTTCCAAGAAATGCATTTGTAGGAAGCGTAAGCAGCAACCAAGTTTTTGTTGTTGAAAACGGAAAAGCAAAATTGAAAAAAGTAGTTGCGGGAAGAATTTTAGGAGAACAAGTAGAAATAGTTGATGGATTAGCTGACGGAGAAGCGGTGATTACTACAGGACAAATCAACTTACAAGATGGTAGCTCAGTAGAAATTATCAAATAATTTTTTGATAAAGAAACTAATCCTAATTGTTCCTAACCCCAAGGGTTAAACTAAATAAAAATATATGAAATTAGCAGAAATATCCATAAAACGTCCGTCGTTAGTGATTGTATTGTTTACAATTCTAATACTTGGTGGACTATTCAGTTATAGCCAGCTAGGCTATGAATTGATCCCTAAATTCGAGCAGAATGTAATTACAATCTCGACTATTTACCCAGGAGCTTCTCCTAGTGAAATAGAAAATACAGTTACAAAGAAGATCGAAGACGGAATTGCCTCTCTTGAAAACATCAAGAAAATTGACTCTAAGTCTTACGAAAGTTTGTCTATTGTGTCCATTACCTTAACATCAAATGCTAAAATTGATGTATCTATGAATGACGCACAACGAAAGATCAATCAATTAATTAGTGATTTACCTGATGACGCCGAAACGCCTTCATTAACTAAATTCTCATTAAGCGATTTGCCAATTATGACTATTGGTGCAAACGGAAAGATGGATGAAGCCGCTTTTTATGACTTAATTGACAAGAAAATAACACCTGTACTATCTCGTGTTGAAGGTGTTGCACAAGTAAACATCATTGGTGGTCAAGAACGTGAAATTCAGGTAAACTTAGACGCGAATAAAATGCAAGGGTACAACCTTTCTATTCCTGCAGTTCAACAAGTTATTTTAACTTCAAATCTAGATTTCCCTACTGGAAACATACAAACTCGTGATCAAAAAATATTGATTCGTTTAGCGGGTAAATATAAAAGTGTTGATGAATTAAGGAATTTAGTTATTTCTTCTAAAGATGGAATCGAAATCCGCTTAAAAGATATTGCTGACGTTCAAGATGATCAAAAAATAGCTGAGAAAATTTCTCGTGTAGATCAAAAAAGCGCGATCATTTTACAGATCATAAAACAGTCTGATGCAAATGCTGTTGCCGTAAGTGAGGAGTTAGTTAAAAGCATTAAAGAACTTGAAGCTGATTATAAAACAAACGCATTAAAATTAGAAATTGCAAAAGACAGTACAGTATATACACTTGAAGCAGCGGACTCTGTATTACACGATTTATTGATTGCTGTTGTATTAGTTGCACTTGTAATGTTGTTTTTCTTACACAGTATTCGTAACTCATTAATCGTAATGGTTTCGATTCCAGCATCATTAATTGCTACTTTTATCGGTATTTATCTTTTAGGATATACCCTTAACTTAATGAGTTTGCTAGGACTATCACTCGTAGTAGGAATTTTGGTCGATGATGCCATTGTAGTACTAGAAAATATCTACAGGCATATGGAAATGGGTAAAAACCGTGTACGTGCAGCTTATGATGGTACTGCCGAAATTGGTGGAACAGTAACATCGATTACCTTAGTAATTGTGGTGGTATTTTTACCTATTGCAATGAGTTCAGGATTAGTATCTAATATTATTACACAATTTTGTGTAACAGTAATTATCTCGACATTATTCTCACTTCTAGCTTCGTTTACCATTATTCCGTGGTTGTCTTCACGTTTTGGAAAACTAGAACATATTGAAGGTAAAAACCTTTTTGGAAGAGTTATTTTAGGTTTCGAAAGCTACTTAACACGTTTCACAAACTGGATTTCAGGATTATTAAACTGGTGTTTAGACCATTATTTCAAGACAATTGCTGTTGTATTAGTATTGTTTTTTGGATCTACAATAGGATTATTAGGTGGTGGTTTCATTGGAGGAGAGTTCTTTGCTGCTTCTGATAGTGGGGAATTTTTAGTTCAAATCGAAATGCCGAAAGACGCTTCGATAGAACAAACGAACTTCATGACACAAAAAGCAGAAGCCTTCTTGAAAAAAGAGGCATATGTTCACAGTCAAATTACAACAGTTGGACAAACATCTGAAGGTTTTGGAGCTTCTCAAGCAACGGCTTACAAAGCAGAAATTGATGTAAAAATGATTGAACAAAGCGAACGTAGCGATGCAGCATCAGTTTATGCAGCAAAAATTAAACGCAAGCTAGAAAAAGTTTTAGTAGGTGCTAAAGTAAAAACTGTTCCCGTAGGTATTTTAGGAACTGCCGAAAATGCGACTTTAGGATTAATCGTAACAGGACCTTCAGTAGAAAGTGCAATGAAATTTGCTAAATTGGCTGAAGCCGAATTAAGAACTATCCCAGGAACAACTGAGATTAAATTAACTGTTGAAGACGGAAATCCAGAAATCAATGTTCAAGTAGATCGTGATAAAATGGCAGCCTTAGGTTTGACGCTTCAAACTGTAGGTATGACAATGCAAACTGCTTATAGTGGGAACACGGATGGAAAATTTAGAGCTGGTGAATATGAGTATGATATCAACATTAAATACAATGCATTTGATAGAAAAAGCATTAACGATGTAAGCAACTTAATTTTCATTAATAATCTAGGACAACAAATTAAGTTATCTCAATTTGCTGCAATTACTGAAGGATCAGGACCTAGCCAATTAGAACGTAGAGACAAAACAGCATCGGTAACGGTACAAGGTCAAAATGTTGGGGTTGCCTCTGGAACGATTGTAACACAATGGCAAGAAAAATTGGATAAATTAGAAAAACCAACTGGTGTAAATTACATTTGGGGTGGAGATCAAGAAAATCAAAGTGAAGGTTTTGGTACACTTGGTATTGCTTTATTGGCTGCAATTGTTTTAGTATACCTAGTAATGGTAGGTCTTTATGATAGTTTTGTTCACCCGTTTGTGGTATTGTTCTCCATTCCGCTTTCGTTTATTGGAGCATTATTAGCGTTAGCGTTGACTAACAACACTTTAAATATATTTACCATATTAGGGATCATTATGTTAATTGGTCTGGTGTGTAAAAACGCCATCATGCTTGTTGATTATACCAATCAACGTAGAGCAGCAGGTGAAAGTATTAGAACAGCGTTAATCCAAGCAAATCATGCAAGATTACGCCCTATTTTGATGACTACAATTGCAATGGTTTTTGGTATGTTTCCTATTGCATTAGCCTCTGGTGCTGGAGCAGAATGGAAAAATGGATTGGCATGGGTAATTATTGGTGGATTAATAAGTTCGTTATTCTTAACCTTAATCATTGTGCCTGTAATCTATGAAATCATGGAGAAAATAATCAAGAAGTTCTCTAAAGGAGAAAAATTAGATTATGACGCAGAAATGGTTGCTGATTATGTACATAAAGAATTGAGTGAAGACGGGGTTAATCCTAACCACGTTTAATATTCAATTTTACATAAATTATTTATAAAGTAAAGCCTGTCTATTGATTTAGACAGGCTTTCTTATGTGCTAAACTATTATTCCAACAATAAACCACATTAAAATTACTATTTATTTAATGACAATTATGTTCTTTTTATTAAAATCAATAGTACTCTGATTTACAAAACAGTCTAATTGTAAGTTCCAAATAAGTCGAGAACCACTATTACAGCTCTACTGCATTTGATATACTAAAAATTAGGATTAGACCATGTTGTACTCTTTTTTAGCATAAAGCAACTAGAAAACATTTTACTTAGCCAAGTAATTCCTTATTTTGCTAAAGAACAAAAAAAAGACTTTCTTGATATTTCAAGAAAGTCTTTATATATTTTAAAAGTAAAAAGAGTTTATTCTACATTTACTAATCCTGATTCGTGTTTCCAGTTTTTAACCGCAGCAACTCTATTATCTGAGTAATCAACTTCGGTCAATGCTGCATTATTCCAGAGAAACCATTTTCCTACTTTTTCTCCTTTGTTGTATTCTGCTACAGCTGTTTTATTTCCATTTGCATCAAATGAAATCCATTTACCTTGCAACTTTCCATTTTCATAAAATCCTTGTTGTTGCACTTGTCCGTTATCGTGTAGGTAAGTCACTTTTACTAAGTTTCCTTGTGCTTCTAACTTTGGTTCTTTGTTTTGTGCGAATATCATTCCCGAAATAAGCACTGCAGCGATCATTATATATTTTTTCATGGCTTAATGTTTTTTAATGTTATTGATATCAAATATAACGAAGTATTTACAATTAAAAAACTATTTGGTAACAATTTGGTAACATTAGACAAAAGCTTAACATTGGAAAATTTAAAAACCCCACGAGTTTCTTCCTAAAAAAAACAAATTAGACAATCCATTCTTCATAAATAGTCCTAAATTTGCACCCAAGCTCATCTGCGAAAAGATGGAACAATCTAAAATATTTTAATAATGTATAGAAGTCATAATTGTGGCGAATTAAATGCCTCACATATAAATACTGAAGTAACCTTAGCAGGTTGGGTTCAAAAATCTCGTGATAAAGGATTTATGAATTGGGTTGATTTAAGAGACCGTTATGGTATTACACAATTAATTTTTGACGAAGGTCGTACTGACAAAAACGTATTTGAACAAGCAAAAACTTTAGGTCGCGAATTTGTAATTCAAGTTAAAGGGACGGTTATCGAACGTGAAGCCAAAAACAAAAATATCGCTACCGGAGAAATAGAAATTCTAGTAACTGAACTAACTATTTTAAACGCAGCATTGACTCCTCCATTTACTATCGAAGATGAAACTGATGGTGGAGAAGATATTCGAATGAAATACCGTTACTTAGACATTAGACGTAATCCTGTAAAAAATAGTTTACTCTTCCGTCATAAAGTAGCCATGGAAGTTCGTAAATATTTATCTGATCTGGATTTCTGTGAAGTAGAAACACCTTACTTAATAAAATCTACTCCCGAGGGAGCAAGAGATTTTGTTGTACCTTCTCGAATGAATGCAGGACAATTCTACGCATTACCACAATCACCACAAACGTTCAAACAATTGTTGATGGTAGGTGGAATGGACAAGTATTTCCAAATCGTAAAGTGCTTCCGTGATGAAGATTTACGTGCAGACAGACAACCAGAATTTACACAAATTGACTGTGAAATGGCATTTGTAGAACAAGAAGATATTTTAAATATTTTTGAAGGACTTACACGCCATTTGCTAAAAGAAATAAAAGGAATTGACGTAGCTAAATTTCCTCGTATTACTTACGATTACGCGATGAAAACCTACGGAAATGACAAACCAGACATCCGTTTTGGGATGGAATTTGGAGAACTAAACGAATTTGCACAACACAAAGAATTCCCTGTATTTAACGCAGCTGAATTAGTAGTAGGAATTGCAGTTCCAGGAGCAGGAAATTACACTAGAAAAGAAATTGATGCTTTGATCGAATGGGTAAAACGCCCACAAGTAGGAGCCTCAGGAATGGTTTATGCAAAATGCAATGAGGATGGATCATTCAAATCATCTGTTGACAAATTTTACGACCAAGAAGACTTAGCCAATTGGGCTAAAACTACGGGAGCAAAACCAGGGGACATGATCTTTGTACTTTCAGGACCTGCAGATAAAACTAGAGCACAATTAAGTGCTTTACGTATGGAGTTAGCAACTCGATTGGGATTAAGAAATCCAGCTGAATTTGCTCCATTATGGGTTGTAGACTTCCCGTTATTAGAATTTGACGAGGAAAGTGGTCGCTACCATGCTATGCACCACCCGTTTACATCTCCTAAACCAGAGGACATGCACTTACTTGATACTGATCCAGGAAAAGTAAGAGCTAATGCTTACGATATGGTTTTGAACGGAAACGAAATTGGAGGAGGATCTATACGTATTCACGACAAAGAAACTCAAAAAATGATGTTTAAACATTTAGGATTCACTTATGAGGAAGCCAAAGCACAATTTGGATTCTTGATGGACGCATTCCAATTTGGAGCTCCACCACACGGAGGATTGGCTTTTGGACTAGATCGTTTAGTTGCAATTTTAGGTGGGCAAGAAACCATAAGAGATTTTATTGCTTTTCCAAAAAACAACTCAGGAAGAGACGTAATGATTGATGCCCCATCAAGTATTGACCCAATACAATTAAAAGAGCTCCACATTGATTTAAACTTAAAAAGTTAAGCGAAAACGCTGAAAATCAATTATTTTTATAAAAAAATACACATTAATGGCATTCGTATGATATTAAATATTACATTTGCCTTATTATAAATTATTATTACTATTACAATGCGTACAGGTACAGTTAAATTTTTCAATGAATCAAAAGGTTACGGATTCATTACAGACGAAGAAACAGGAAAAGACATTTTTGTTCACGCTTCAGGAATCAACGCGGAAGAATTACGTGAAGGTGACAGAGTTAGCTATGAAGAAGAAGAAGGAAGAAAAGGAAAAGTTGCTGCGAAAGTAGCAGTTATCTAAGCAAAATATTTTTTTGTTTACGAATGTTTAAACGTTTCGATTTATTTCGAAACGTTTTTTTTTGCTTAAAACTCAAAATATCAAACAAAATTCAAAAAAACATTTACCTATTTATAATCATTAAAAATTAGTGGTTTACCAGAATCACAGTGCAACTTAATTAAAGTTTTGGCTTGTGTTTTAAATCCTTGAAACCTATCTTTGTTGCTTATTTTAGTATAAAAAACATTCATTATGCAATCTGATCAATTAAGTTACATCCCAATTTTAATGCAGTGTTTACTAGCTGTAGGATTTGTTGTAGGAACTATCCTTGTGTCTGGAAAACTAGGCCCAAAAAGAAAGTCAGAAACAAAAGATAAAAACTTTGAATGTGGTATCGAATCTGTAGGTAATGCACGTATTCCCTTTTCAGTAAAATACTTCTTAGTTGCCATCTTATTTGTCTTATTTGATGTTGAAGTGATCTTCCTTTACCCATGGGCTATTAATTTCAAGGAATTAGGAATGGAAGGAATGGTAAAAATGGTCATATTCATGATGTTACTTTTGGTAGGGTTTTTCTACATCATCAAGAAGAAAGCACTAGAATGGGAATAATAAATACTTTATAGGTTAAATTTTAGATTTGGCTTAAAGCCAAAGTTTAAAAGTTACAATTCAAAATTAAAGAAAATGAGTGATTCAAATACAAATATGGTTGCCGCACCAGATGGCGTTGTTGGAGAGGGTTTCTTCGCTACAAAGCTTAATGATGTAGTAGGTTTAGCAAGAGCTAATTCATTATGGCCTTTGCCATTTGCAACTTCTTGTTGCGGAATTGAATTTATGGCCACAATGGCTTCTCATTACGATTTAGCACGATTTGGCTCTGAGCGAGTGAGTTTCTCTCCTCGTCAAGCAGATATGTTAATGGTTATGGGAACTATTTCTAAAAAAATGGCACCTATTTTACGTCAAGTTTATGAACAAATGTCTGAGCCACGCTGGGTAATTGCAGTAGGAGCTTGTGCTTCATCAGGTGGAATATTCGATACTTACTCTGTACTTCAGGGTATAGACAAAGTTATTCCAGTAGATGTTTATGTTCCTGGATGTCCTCCAAGACCTGAACAAATTGTTGACGGAGTAATGAAATTGCAAGAATTAGTAAAAACGGAATCTGTACGAAGAAGAAGTTCTCCTGAGTACCAAGAGTTACTAGCTTCCTATAATATCAAATAATTGAGATGGCAGTAGAAAACACCGACATTCAAGAACAATTAATAGCAACATTTGATTCAAATGTTTTTAATTTTCACCAAGATAGGGATATTTTTTCTCTAGAAATAAATGCAGATATTAATACCGCAGTTATTTTATTTTTGAAAAACGACCCTAGTTTACGCTTTCATTTTCTAACTGATTTATGTGGCGTACACTATCCAGAAAATGAAGTAAACAGACAATTTGCGATTGTTTACCACCTACACAACTGGTACGATAACAAACGTATTAAAATAAAAGCATTCATCAATGGTACTACACCAGAGATAAAAACAATATCTAACATATTTTTAAGTTCCAACTGGATGGAAAGAGAAACTTATGATTTTTACGGTGTAAACTTCATTGGTCATCCACAGTTAAAACGTATTTTAAATATGGACGAAATGATTTCTTTTCCTATGCGAAAGGAGTTCCCTCTTGAAGATGGCGGACGTACTGATAAAGACGACCGTTTCTTTGGAAGAACAATAGACAATTGCTAAAAACAGAATATATAATTTTTCACATTCTATAAATGTCAGAACTATTATTACCACCAGAGCATCGCTATGCTAAAATAATGAAAGAGAAGCTAAATGAAGATGGAAGCGAGCTTTCAATCTTGAATTTAGGTCCTACTCACCCAGCTACCCATGGTATTTTTCAAAATATCTTGTTGATGGATGGGGAACGCATTTTAGAGGCTGAACCAACCATTGGTTACATTCATCGCGCTTTTGAAAAAATCGCTGAAAACCGCCCTTTCTACCAAATCACACCGCTTACTGACCGTATGAACTACTGCTCCTCTCCTATTAACAATATGGGATGGTGGATGACTTTAGAGAAATTATTAAATATAGAAGTACCTAAACGTGCTCAATATTTAAGAGTTATTGTCATGGAGTTAGCGAGAATTACTGATCATATTATTTGTAACTCTATCTTAGGTGTTGATACTGGAGCTTACACAGGGTTTTTATACGTTTTCCAATTTAGAGAAAAGGTATACGAAATCTACGAAGAAATTTGTGGTGCTCGTTTAACCACTAATATGGGAAGAATTGGTGGTTTTGAAAGAGACTGGTCTCCAGAAGCATTTAGAAAATTAGATGTGTTTTTACAAGATTTCCCAGCTGCTTGGAAAGAATTTGAAAACTTATTCGAAAGAAATAGAATTTTTATTGACAGAACAGTAAATGTAGGCGCAATAACTGCCGAAAAAGCAATGTCTTACGGTTTCACAGGTCCTAACTTGCGTGCTGCAGGAGTTGACTATGATGTTCGTGTTGCACAACCATACTGTTCTTACGAAGATTTTGATTTTATAGTTCCTGTCGGAAAATCTGGAGACACTTACGACCGTTTTTGCGTTCGTAATGCCGAAGTTTGGGAAAGCCTAAGCATCATTCGTCAAGCATTAGCTAAAATGCCTGAAGGAAATGAATTTCACGCTGATGTTCCTGATTATTACTTACCTCCAAAAGAGGATGTTTACACCAATATGGAATCGTTAATCTACCATTTCAAAATTGTTATGGGAGAAGTTCCTGTACCTGTTGCAGAGATATACCATCCTGTAGAAGGAGGAAACGGAGAATTAGGTTTTTACTTAGTTACTGATGGAAGTCGTACCCCGTATAGACTTCACTTTAGAAGACCTTGCTTTATATATTACCAAGCTTACCCAGAAATGATAAAAGGCGCATTATTATCTGATGCGATTGTTATTTTATCAAGTTTAAATGTAATTGCTGGAGAATTAGACGCATAAAAATTATGGAACGTACACATTACAAACAAGAAATAAACATGACTGAAGCATTGATGACTCGCATCAATGAATTAATCAGTCATTACCCAGAAGACAAAAGAAAATCGGCTTTACTTCCTGTATTGCATGAAGTTCAAGATGCCCACGAGAATTGGTTGAGTTTTGAATTAATGGACAAAGTAGCTGAGATTTTACATATTTTACCTGTTGAAGTATATGAAGTAGTTTCTTTTTATACCATGTTTAATCAAAGACCTATTGGGAAATACATGTTTGAGTTTTGTCAAACTTCACCATGTTGCTTAAAAGGTACCGAAGATTTAATGGATTACACTTGTGAAAAACTTGGCGTTAAAATAGGCGAAACAACTGCAGATGGACTTTTTGAAGTTCGCGGAGTAGAATGTTTAGGAGCTTGTGGATATGCACCAATGTTACAGTTGGGTGATTTTTACAAAGAAAACCTTACTGAAGATAAAATTGATCAATTAATCACTGATTGTAGAGATAATAAAATAATATTACACGATAAATAAAAGTGAAAAACAATCATTTAACATATTTCAAAATCGAAAATTTTAAGAAGTTTGACTCTCTTGAGGTAAATGATATTGGACAATTTAATTTGATTGTTGGTGATAATAATGTTGGTAAAACCTGTTTGTTGGAGGCGTTGTTGTTTGATGAAGATAGTCAACAATTATTGAATAATTTTTATTTAGCATTAACAAAAAGAGGATTGAAATTTCAAATTGAAAAAATCACAAGAGAAATTAATGGTATATCAACAACTGAAACAGTATATCCAAAAGAAAATTATTTTAAAGAATATGTTTTTGGCAAATTTGAAAATAAAGTCAAAATTTTTGATAGAAAAAATCAATTTACAGAAATTTCAATTATTGATGATTTCGAATTAGCCTCTTTTTTAACTAGACCTAAAAATCTTCCAGATTATAACAATGTTAAACCCACAGAAAACAAAGTAGGTTTAAAGTCTGAAAAAGAAGATATAAAAGATTCGTACAATATAAAAGGTTTTAATTTTTCATTATCTGAATATGCAAAATATGGTGTGTTTATTTCTGCTAATAGGAAGGGGCATTTTTTCTCCATTTATGATTACGATGAAAATATATTAAATTTTCCATTAATAAGTTTTAACGACACGCCCTTAGAAGAAGAATCAAGAGGGATATATGAAAATTTAAAAACGAAAAGAGAGAAAAAAATTTTAATTGATGTTTTAAAAGTAGTTAATTCAAATATTGTTGATATTGAATTGAGAGAGAATTACAATGATTTAAAATCAGTGTTTTTAATCAGTTTTGAAGACAAAGACGAATTTGTTCCTTTGAATTTTCTTGGTGACGGTTTCAAAAGAATATTTTACATCGTGTTAAAAGCATTATCCTTAAAAGGAAAAAGAATCTTGATTGATGAATTTGAAATCGGAATTCATCATTCTAAAATGAAAGATTTCTGGGTAAATATAATGAAGGTTTGCAAAGAGTTGGATGTTCAATTATTTGCAACGACACATTCGCAAGAATGTATTGAAGCTTATTCGGAAGCATCAAAAGAATTAAACGAAAGGGACATTAGATTGATTCGTTTACAAGAAAACAAAGACAAAAGCATTAAAGCAATCTGTTTAAAGGAAGAATATATTGAGTATATGGTTGAATCAAATACCGAAGAACGCTAATGGATTTACCTATTAGAATATTTTGCGAAGGTGTTTCCGATCAGCGGTTTTTGAGAGATTTTTTAAAAGTTCATTACGACATTGCCATTTCGGATAAAGAATTAAACGACAACAAACCGATACACAATTTAGGTTCTTGGAATAAATTAAAAATTCAAAAACCACAAATAACAGAGATTTTATCAGAATTTACGTCTTTGATTTTTTTAGATGCAGATGATGACAAAGTAATAGAAAAACCAGGTTTTGAAGCGACAATTAAATTTGTAAAAGATTTAATGACAGCCTGGAATTGGACAAAATATGATATTTTTGTATTGCCCAATCATCAAGATACAGGTACAATAGAAAATTTATTAGAAAATGTAATTAATAAAAAACATTCTCAGATTTTTGAATGTTGGAATGATTTTGAAAATTGTTTATCAAAAGACAATACATTAACTATTCCAGCCAAAAAATCTAAAATATATAGTTATTTAGAATGTTTGAATCAGAAAGATAACTGTTCGGACAGAAATAGAGATTTTCAAGACGAAGATTTATGGGATATTAGGGATTTAGAGAATCCTTACATTTTAAAATTAAAAACATTTTTAGACAAACATTTAATATAATATGTCAAAAAAAATATTATTAGACAAAATAAACGTACCCGGAATAAGATCTTACGAAGTATATCGTAAAGAAGGTGGATACGATTCTGTAGTAAAAGCAATGAAAATAATGACTCCTGACGAAGTTGTTGAAGAAGTAAAAAAATCAGGACTTCGCGGTCGTGGTGGTGCTGGTTTCCCTGCTGGAATGAAATGGAGTTTTATTGATAAAAAATCAGGAAAACCAAGACATTTAGTTTGTAATGCCGATGAGTCTGAACCTGGAACTTTCAAAGACCGTTATTTGATGGAATTTATTCCTCATTTATTGATCGAAGGAATGATTACTTCCAGTTTTGCATTGGGTGCAAACCTATCGTACATCTACATTCGTGGAGAGTACATGTGGGTTTATAAAATATTAGAAAGAGCCATCGCCGAAGCGAAAGCTGCTGGTTGGTTAGGAAAAAATATATTAGGTACAGGTTACGACTTAGAACTTTATGTTCACTGTGGTGCTGGTGCTTACATTTGTGGTGAAGAGACTGCATTGATTGAATCATTAGAAGGAAAAAGAGGGAATCCTCGTATTAAGCCACCATTTCCAGCAGTATCTGGATTGTGGGCTAACCCTACAGTGGTTAATAATGTAGAAACTATCGCTTCAGTGCCTTGGATTGTAAACAATTCAGGTGATGACTATGCCAAAATAGGAATTGGAAGATCTACAGGAACCAAATTAATTTCAGCTTCAGGCCATGTTAAAAATCCCGGTGTATACGAAATTGAATTGGGGCTAAGTGTATATGAATTCATGAATTCTGACGAGTATCTTGGCGGAATGAGTTCTGACAGACCTTTGAAAGCTTTAGTACCTGGAGGTTCATCTGTACCCATTTTACCTGCAGATTTGATTTACAAAACAGCAAATGGTGAAGATCGTTTAATGACTTATGAATCTTTAAGTGATGGTGGATTTGCAACTGGATCTATGTTAGGATCTGGAGGATTCATCGTTTATAATGACACTTCGTGTATTGTTAGAAATACATGGAATTTCTCCCGTTTTTACCACCATGAAAGTTGTGGACAATGCTCACCATGTCGTGAGGGAACAGGCTGGTTAGAAAAAGTATTGTGGCGTATTGAAAACGGTCAAGGTCGTGAAGAAGACATTGATTTACTTTGGAGCATTCAAAGTAAAATTGAAGGAAACACGATTTGCCCCCTTGGAGATGCGGCTTCATGGCCAGTAGCAGCAGCTATTCGTCACTTTAGAGATGAATTTGAGTACCATGTTCGTTTCCCCGAAAAAATAAAAAATAGAAATCACTTTGTTGAAGAACCATTTGCAAACGTAAAGCACTTAGTAACAAAACAAACAGTTTAATATAGTTTAAAGTTCAATGTTTAAAGTTTTATCGAACAGTTCTAATAAATTAGACGATAAGCAACAAACATTTAAACAAAAAAATAAATGAAAGTAACAATAGACGGTCAAAGCATAGAAGTAGAACCAGGAACAACTATCCTGCAAGCAGCACGTATGATAGGTGGTGAATCAGTTCCACCAGCAATGTGTTATTACTCTAAATTAAAAGGTAGTGGTGGTAAATGTCGTTGTTGCCTTGTTGAAGTAGCTAAAGGTAGTGAGGCTGATCCTAGACCAATGCCAAAATTAATGGCTTCTTGTGTAACAGGATGCATGGACGGTATGGAAGTGAATAGCAAATCTTCAGAAAGAGTAAGAGAAGCAAGACAATCTGTAACTGAATTTTTATTAATCAACCACCCATTAGACTGCCCAGTTTGTGATCAAGCAGGAGAATGTGACTTGCAAGATTTGAGCTTCGAGCATGGAAAATCCAAAACACGTTTTATTGAAGAAAAACGAACATTTGAACCCGAAAATATTGGTCCAAATATTCAATTGCACATGAACCGTTGTATTTTATGTTACCGCTGTGTAATGGTTGCTGATCAATTAACTGATGAGCGCGTACACGGAGTAATGGATAGAGGAGATCATTCAAATATTTCTACTTGTATTTCTAAAGCGGTAGACAATGAGTTTTCAGGAAATATGATTGACGTATGTCCAGTAGGAGCATTAACTGATAAAACCTTCCGTTTTAAATCAAGAGTTTGGTTCAACAAACCGTACAATGCACATAGAGAATGTACTACTCCAGGATGTTGCGGTAAAACAACAGTATGGATGTTTGGAGACGAAATTCAAAGAGTTACAGGTCGCAAAGATGTCTATCACGAAGTAGAAGAGTTCATTTGTAACGAATGTCGTTTTGACCACAAAGACCCAGCTGACTGGGTTATTGAAGGACCAAGAGAATTTGATAAAGATTCGGTTATCAATCAAAACAACTATACACAAAAATTAGATACTGTACATATTGCAACCGAAGAAGGAATTCTTAAAGGTAGAGAACAAGACCGTAAAAAAATAAGCATGCCGGCTATCCCATTGGATGAAGAGCAAGAAGAAGTTTTTAAAAAAGGTAATCTTTAGACCATGGATAGTACAATTATAATCGAAAAAAGTATCATCATCTTAGTTGTTTTTGCAATTACGATGGTAATGGCCATGTACTCTACGCTTGCTGAGCGTAAAGTTGCTGCTTGGTTACAAGACCGTATAGGTCCTAACAGAGCAGGTAAAGGTGGAATACTACAACCGCTTGCAGATGGTTTAAAATTATTCTCGAAAGAGGAATTCGAACCAGACACTCCTAACCGATTTTTATTTTTCGTAGGACCAGCAGTTGCCATGAGTACGGCTTTAATGACCAGTGCAGTTATTCCTTGGGGAGATCATTTTCATCTTTTTGGAAGAGACATCATACTACAAGCTACAGATATTGATGTGGCTTTGTTATACGTTATTGGAGTTATATCGATAGGAGTTTACGGTATCATGATTGGTGGATGGGCTTCTAATAATAAGTTTTCTTTGATAGGTGCTATTCGTGCCGCATCACAAATGGTATCTTATGAGGTAGCAATGGGATTGTCATTAATTGCTTTGTTAATGATGACGGGTACTTTAAGTTTAAGAGAAATATCAGCACAACAACCGGGAATGCATTGGAATGTTTTTTACCAACCGCTTTCCTTCTTAATTTTCTTGATTTGTGCTTTTGCAGAAACAAACAGAACACCATTTGATTTAGCGGAATGTGAAACCGAACTTATTGGAGGATATCATACAGAATATTCTTCGATGAAAATGGGTTTTTACTTATTTGCTGAATATGCAAATATGTTTATATCATCAACAATTCTTGCTGTATTATTCTTTGGTGGTTATAACTATCCTGGAATGGCTTGGGCTGTAGAAAACTGGGGCGTAAATATTGCTAATGTAATTGGGATTGCAGTTTTATTTGCTAAAATATGTGGATTTATATTTTTCTACATGTGGGTAAGATGGACTATTCCAAGATTTAGATATGATCAATTAATGCACTTGGGATGGCGTATTTTGATTCCGTTATCAATTATCAATATTATCATTACTGGAATTGTAATTTTGAGAGCTGAAATAGCTATTTACTTAGGATTTTAATCTTGAAAAGAATAGTTTAATCAATAGTTAAAAACGTACTAGCCCTGATAGCAGTGAAAATCCTTTTAGTTTTTTCTTTAAAAACTAAAAGATTATAACGGATAGCAGGAATAAGCTTCAAATAAAAATAAAAAAATGTCAATAGAAACCATATCCTTATCGGGAAGAAAAAAATTAGTCTCTAATAAAGAGATGACTTTTTGGGAGCGCATGTATCTTATTGCAATTGTCAAGGGTTTGATGATTACAATAAAACATTTATTTAGTAGAAAAGTAACGATTCAGTACCCAGAACAGGTTCGTGAAATGAGTCCGGTTTATCGTGGTCAACACCAGTTAAAACGTGATGAGCAAGGTAGAGAAAACTGTACGGCTTGTGGACTTTGTGCTTTGTCTTGTCCTGCGGAAGCGATTACTATGAAAGCTGAAGAACGCAAACCTGATGAGAAACACCTTTATAGAGAAGAGAAATATGCTTCTATATATGAAATTAATATGTTACGTTGTATTTTTTGTGGATTGTGTGAAGAGGCTTGTCCTAAAGATGCAGTTTACTTGACAACGTCAAAAGTATTGGTTCCTTCTAGTTATGAAAGAGAAGATTTTATTTTTGGAAAAGACAGGTTGGTAATGCCTTTGGATATCGCAATGAAAAATGCACAACTTAAAAACGCGAACTAATGTCTACAGTACTTATTATATTTTCAGTTTTAGCTGCTATTACATTAGCAACGGCATTTTTGGCTATTTTTAGTAGAAATCCAATACACAGTGCTTTATGGCTAGTGATTTGTTTTTTCTCGATTGCAGGACATTATTTGTTATTAAATGCGCAATTTTTAGCGCTTGTACATGTGATAGTATACTCGGGAGCGATTATGATTTTGTTCTTATTTACCATCATGTTAATGAATTTAAATAAAGAAAACGAGGTACATAAACCTAGAATTACCCGTTTAGGAGCGATTGTTTCTTTTGGATTAATTTGTGTAGTTTTGATATTAGTTTTCATTAATTCAAAACCTATTGTAGGAGAATATATCACCACTGGTGATGATTACCAATCGATCAAAGTTTTAGGAAAGGTATTATTGAATGAATATATGGTTCCGTTTGAATTTGCTTCTATATTATTATTAGTTGCAATGATTGGAACTGTTCTATTGTCTAAAAAAGAAAAAACAGAGAAATAAAATGAATAATATTTTAAATGAAATAGGCATCGAGAACTACATTTTCCTATCTGTAATACTTTTTTGTATTGGAGTTTTTGGAGTGCTATACAGACGAAATGCTATCATCGTATTTATGTCAATCGAGATTATGTTGAATGCAGTCAACCTATTATTTGTGGCTTTCTCAACATACCATCAAGATGCACAAGGACAAGTTTTTGTGTTTTTCTCCATGGCTGTGGCTGCTGCCGAGGTTGCTGTAGGTCTTGCCATACTCGTTTCGATATTTAGAAACTTAGGTTCGATTGATATCAATAATTTAAAAAACTTAAAAGGATAAACTATAATGAATACGAATTTAGCTTTACTCTTATTATTAGCTCCTTTTTTAGGGTTTCTATTTAATATTTTCTTTGGAAAAAGTATCGGAAAGACAGCTTCAGGAGTTATTGGAACACTTACTGTTGTGGTTTCCTTTGCTGTTACTTTATACTTTTTTGGACAAATATCTACTTCTAAAGAGCCCATCCAAATTCAGTTATTTGATTGGATACAAATTAGTAATTTCAAGGTCGACTTTGGATTTCTATTAGATCAATTATCAATTCTTTGGTTGCTTTTTGTAACTGGAATTGGTTCTTTAATTCATATCTACTCGATTAGCTACATGCATGATGACGAGAATATGGCTAAGTTTTTTGCTTACCTCAACTTGTTTATCTTTTTTATGGTAACGCTTGTAATAGGTAGTAACTTATTAGTATTGTTCATTGGTTGGGAAGGTGTTGGACTTTGCTCTTACTTACTTATTGGGTTTTGGCATAAAAACCAAGATTTTAATGATGCGGCAAAAAAAGCTTTTATCATGAACCGTATTGGGGATTTAGGATTATTAATCGGGATTTTCATCTTGGGTTCTATGTTCTCTACTTTAGATTACGCAACATTAAAAACAGCAATCGCAGGATCAGCTAACTTAGACATTAGTTTACTATCACTTGCGGCTTTCTGTTTATTTATAGGAGCCTGTGGTAAATCAGCACAGATTCCGTTATACACATGGTTACCGGATGCAATGGCAGGACCTACACCAGTATCAGCATTAATACATGCTGCGACAATGGTAACTGCAGGTATTTTTATGATTACTAGATTAAATTTTGTTTTTGATTTAGCTCCAGACGTTCAAAATATTATTGCTATTGTGGGTGCTGTTACTTCACTTGTAGCCGCAACAATTGCCTTGGTTCAAACTGACATTAAAAAAGTACTGGCCTACTCTACTGTTTCGCAATTAGGATTAATGTTTTTAGCATTGGGTCTAGGTGCTTATGAAGTAGCCGTTTTTCATGTAATTACACATGCTTTCTTTAAAGCTTGTTTGTTCTTAGGATCAGGATCAGTTATTCACGCACTACACGGAGAACAGGACATGCGTAAAATGGGTGGTTTGAAAAAAGTAATGGGAATAACCTTTGTTGCTTTCTTACTTTCTTCATTAGCGATATCAGGGATCCCTCCTTTTTCAGGGTTTTTCTCTAAAGATGAAATATTAATGGTAGCATTTGAGCACAACAAAGTATTATGGTTTATAGCCTCATTAGCTTCATTGTTAACTGCTTTTTACATGTTCCGTTTATTATACCTTACCTTCTTCAAAGAATTTAGAGGTACTGCTGAACAAAAAAGTCATTTGCATGAAAGTCCAGCCTTGATTACCTTCCCATTAATTGTTTTAGCAATTTTAGCAACAGTAGGTGGTTTAATTAGTTTACCAACAAATAGCTGGTTAAATGGGTATTTATCTCCTTTATTTTCGAAAGCAGAACACGAAGCACACCATTTTGGAACTACAGAATATTCTTTAATGGCGATTGCTGTTATCGCAGGATTTGTAGGAATAGGGGTTGCTTACGCCAAATACATCAAACAGAATCAAGTTCCTGCAGAAGATGCTGAAATAACAGGATTCTCTAAAGTACTTTACAATAAATATTACGTAGACGAAATTTACAATGTAGTATTTGTAAACTCTATTAATAGGTTATCAAAATTCTTCAGAGATTATGTAGAAACTACTTTATCTTCCGTGTTTTTTGGTTTAGAAAAAGTAACCAATGAATTAGGTTACCAAGGAAAAAAATTACAAAGTGGTAGTATTGGGTTTTACCTTTTTGCTTTTGTAATTGGTCTTTGCGCCATAATAACTTATTTATTTTTAGCTCAATAATTTTATACCATGAATGTATCTCTAATATTAATTATACTTTTAGTTGGCGCATTTGCAACTTATTTAGCTGGTGATAAATTAGCTTCAAAAGTAGCATTGCTCTTCAGTCTTGCATCTTTAGGATGTTCTATTGTATTGTTAAATCATTTCAACCTTAATCAAGACATTAGCTTTATAAGCCAATGGATTAATCAACCTAATATTTCGTTTGCTTTACAAGCAGATGGTTTAGCAATTGCTATGCTATTATTGACAACAGCATTGACTCCAGTTATTATTTATTCTTCATTTGCAAATGATTATAAAAATGCCAAAGCTTTTTATGCTTTGATCCTATTTATGGCTTTTGCAATGTGCGGTACTTTCTTAGCTGCAGACGGACTTTTATACTACATATTCTGGGAATTAGCATTAATCCCAATCTACTTTATCGCTTTAATTTGGGGTAATGGAGACCTAGAAGAACGTAAAAAAGCGGTTATAAAATTCTTTATCTTCACTTTAGCAGGTTCCTTATTTATGCTTGTTGCATTTATTTATTTGTACCAAAAAGCAGGAAGCTTCTTGATTCAAGATTTATATAAATTAGACTTATCAGCAACAGAACAGCTGTGGATATTCTTAGCATTTTTCTTAGCATACGCAATTAAAATTCCAATTATCCCTTTCCACACTTGGCAAGCTAACGTTTACCAAAAATCACCTACAGTAGGAACAATGTTACTGTCTGGAATTATGTTGAAAATGGGATTATACAGTATCATTCGTTGGCAGTTGCCTATTGCTCCACTAGCAGCAAAAGAATATATGGATATTTTTATTGCCTTAGGGATTGCAGGTGTTATCTACGGATCTATCGTTGCATTGAGACAAAAAGACTTGAAAAAATTATTAGCGTATTCTTCATTAGCTCACGTTGGGTTAATTGCTGCTGGAACATATACATTGACAATTGATGGCTTAAGAGGCGCTGTTCTACAAATGATTGCGCACGGATTTGTAGTTGTTGGATTGTTCTTTATTGCAGAAATTATTTATAGAAGATATGAAACGAGAGTAATTGCAGAAATGGGCGGAATACGTTCTCAAGCAATTAAATTTGCTTCTTTATTTATGATATTAGTATTAGCTTCTGTAGCATTGCCAACTACTTTTAACTTTATTGGAGAGTTCACGGTTTTATATAGCCTTTCTCAAATAAACATTTGGTTTGCCATATTGGGTGGAACAACAATTATTTTAGGCGCTTACTATATGTTGAAAATGTACCAACACGTGATGCTAGGTGAAACAAATGCAAAACCATTCGCTGATGTTACTTTCAATGAAGGAGCAACCTTAGTGATTATCGTTGCAGTATTATTCTTTTTTGGGATGTATCCAAAACCTATTACCGACTTGATTACACCAAGTTTAGAAAATATCATTACTCAAATTAATAGAATTAACTAGTCAAATAAAAAAAATGTATACATTAATAGCTATAATAGGATTAGGTGTTTTATGCCTTTTATTTGAAATCTTCGACTTAAGAAAAGCGATTATTCCAGTAACTGTAATTGGTTTACTGGCAATACTTGGACTTGATATAACTGAATTTAATTCACCGCAAGCATATTACAACAACATGATTGTTGTGAGCAAGTTTTCGGCTGCTTTCTCTGGGTTATTTATCATCTTGACTATTTTTTTAGTAACTCTTGGTCATAAATTTTATCAAAATATTCAATCTAAAATATCCGACTTTATTGCCATCAAAATCTTTCTACTTGCAGGAGCTGTAGCGATGGTTTCTTTTGGAAACTTAGCCATGTTCTTTTTAGGGATTGAGGTTTTATCTATCGCACTTTACGTTTTGGCGTCAAGCAACCGTTTAAGTATAAAAAGTAACGAAGCAGGATTAAAGTATTTCCTTATGGGGTCATTTGCCTCTGGAATTATCCTTTTTGGAATTTGCTTAATATATGGAGCAATGGGAAGTTTTGATGTTCTTGAAATCAGTGAATTATCACGCTCAGCCGAATTACCAATTTGGTTTCCAATAGGAATTGTATTAATATTCATTGGAATGTTATTTAAAATCGCTGCTGTACCATTCCATTTTTGGGCACCAGATGTTTATGAAGGTTCGCCTGCATTGACTACGGCCTTAATGAGTACATTAGCAAAAGTTACTGCAATTGCAACATTATACAAACTAGTTACTATCATGAACGCTGATTTATCTGAAGGGTTTCAATTAGTAATTGTAATCGTTTCTATGGCTTCTATGACAGTAGGAAACATAATGGCTTTGCGCCAAGTAAATGTAAAACGCATGCTTGCCTACTCAGGGATTTCACACGCTGGATTCATGTTAATGACTTTATTAAGTACTGCAAATTCAGCAGGAACTTTATTATATTACACATCTGCTTATGCTCTAGCAGGTATTGCAGCCTTCAGTGTTATTTTATATGTATGTAAGAATAACGAAAATGAAGACATGACCAATTTCCATGGATTAGGAAAAACAAACCCGCTATTAGCTGCTATACTTACAGCAGCATTATTATCTATGGCAGGTATTCCTATTTTCTCAGGATTCTTTGCAAAATTATTCTTATTTACACAAACAATACAAGCAGGTTATTTAACACTCGTAATAGTAGCTGTAATCAACTCAATCATCAGTGTTGGGTACTACTTCAAACTAATTGTAGCCATGTATACTAAAGAGCCTAACGAGACTAGAACAGCAACGCCAGCAGTTATTTATGCCGTTGCAGTAATTGCTATCGTTTTAAACATTGCTTTAGGTTTGTTTCCATCCTTAGTAATGGATTTACTTTCCTAAAAAAGATTAAAACTTATATTGCATAAAACCCATCAAACTATTTGATGGGTTTTTTGTTTAAGATCATTCATCGATCAATTCTAACCATCCGTCTTCACAAAACCTTAAATCAACTTTTATTAGCTAAAAAACATTCGTAAAATACTGATCTTTAAGCTCTATTACTAAAAAACACAAAATGAAAGCTTCAAGAAAACTAGGGATATGGATGGATCATTCTATGGCTTATCTAATGGAATTTACGACTAATCCTTTCGAAATAATAACCGTTGAATCAGATGCCGAAGAAAAAATAAATAGCGCAACAACATTCGAGGCAATGATGGCGACAAAAAAAAAGCTTTTGTTTACGTATTACAACCAAATAGCAAATGAGATAAGGAGCTATAATAAAATCATACTCTTTGGTCCGACTAATGCAAAAGTGGAATTATTTGATGTATTAAGTGAAGACGAGCATTTTTTAAAAGTAAAAGTAGAAATCAAAAACACCGATAAAATGACTCCTACTGAACAGCACAAATTTATAAAAGCTTACTTTTCTAAGTCTTAGCCTAATCCACACTTCACTTGGCGTATGCCAATAAAAACTTAAAGGTATTTTTGGTTTAAATTATTTTGAATACATTTGTATATACAAATTTTTGAAGTAATTAATTAAAACTACATGAAGATGGAAAATACACTTAAAATACAAATCTGGTCGGACATTATGTGTCCTTATTGCTATATAGGAAAAAGAAGAATTGAAGGAGCGCTTGCTGAATTCAATCACAAAGATCAAGTAGAAATTGAATGGAAAAGTTTTCAATTAGATTCAAATTTCGTTGCCTCTGATGATGATAATATGGCAGAACATTTAGCTGAAAAATACAGGAAAGATGTTAACTGGGCGCAAGAAATGATGGACAGTATGACTCAAAATGCTAAAAATGCTGGTCTAGACTTTCATTTTGACAAAGCGATAATGGCCAACTCATTTAATGCACACCGTTTATTGCACCTAGCTAAAAAAAATAATTTATCTAACGAGATGGAAGAATTATTATTTAAAGCTTATCTCACTGATGGTAAAAACGTAAACGATACCACTACATTAAAAGCCCTTGGTCTTGAAGTTGGTTTAAAAGCTGATGAAATTGACGCTGTACTAGAATCTGATGCTTACGCAAAAGAGGTCCATGCCGACATTGAAATGGCACAAAAAATAGGTGTGCAAGGTGTTCCCTTTTTTGTATTCGATAATAAATACGCCGTATCAGGTGCACAACACGTAGAGACTTTTGTAAAAACATTAGAAAAAGTATGGGAAGAAGGTGACTTTGGACCAAAATTAACGGTCCTAAATACTGGAGAAGGTGATAGCTGCGGTATAGATGGCTGCAATTAATATGTAATAGTATTATTTTACAAAATGTTATATAAAAAAACAGCTCTATTGAATAGAGCTGTTTTAATTTAAACTTATAATTGATTATTTAGCCGAAACCGTTTTTTCAAAAACCTTATCATTATCGTAACTCATGATGAATGTATAGTTTTCAAAAGGCAAACTTTTAATATCATAATATTGTTGAATATTTTGCTTGTCTACAAAAGAACTTGAATACACTAAATCCTCAGATTCATTATAAATCTCAACACTTACAGGAGCTTTACTCGCATTAGAAATACTAAAACAAACAACACCTTCTTTATTAATTAAAACTGGTTTATAAACTTCTGTAACTGGTTTTGCAGCAAGAACTGCTGTTTCTCCCACAACCGAAATTTCATATTTAGCAATTTTCGCATCTGATTCTGCAAATAAAAAGTAAGTACCCTCTGGCAATGCTTTTAAATCATAAGTTCTATTAATACTTCCCGTTGAAATCACATTTTCCTTATGAATCAATTTATGGTCTAAATCATAAATAGACAACACCACTTTATTTGCTTCATAAAGAGCAAAATTAACTGTTTTTCCCTGTCCTTTTTTTACATCTAAAGAAAATTCATTTTCTAAAGCACTTACGTTCAAAGCTGATAACAGCGCTACTAATACCAAACTAAATTTTAAAATCTTTTTCATAATTTGAGTTTTTAGATTTATAATCCTTTTAACTATTACAAATCTACGGCATCAATTTCATTGAATATAATGCAGAGTTTTCATGATTATACGTTATTTTACCTTTTACGAAATCGATAAAGGTTAAAAAACGTGATAAATTCGCAATAAACATTAAATTTGCATAAATAAAAAATAACTTAGAATATGAGACCTTTAGTGCCCAACTTAGAAATCATAATTCCCTCATTTGGAAGCTCATTTTCTATCTCTAATCATGAAGAGAAAACTAACGCACACACAAAACATTGGCATTACCATCCTGAAATAGAATTAGTTTACATTAATGGAGGTTCAGGCAAGCGACAAGTAGGTAGTCATGTCTCCTATTATAATGATGGTGATTTAATACTTATAGGTAGTAATTTACCGCATTGTGGATTTACCGATGAAGCTACAGGAAACAAAAAAGAAACCGTGATACAAATGAAACCAGACTTTTTAGGAAATACTTTTTTTGACTTATCAGAGATGAACAATATTAAAAACCTGTTCAGTCAAGCCAAACAAGGAATTTCATTCACAGGAGAAACTAAAAAAATACTAGGAAAACGAATTGAAGCATTAAGTGAGCAAACACAACTAGAACGCCTATTGAGCATGTTGTCTATTTTAAACGAATTAGAATTATCTAAAGACAGTACGATCTTAAACGCAGAAGGTCATTCCATGGAAATGCAAATGCAAGACAACGACCGAATGAACGTCGTGTATAATTATGTAAAAGATCATTTTCAAGAAAACATAACCCTTGAAGAAATAGCACAACTAGTCGCAATGACAGTACCTTCTTTTTGCAGGTATTTTAAAAAGATAACCAATAAAACATTTACAAAATTCGTTAATGATTATCGGTTGGTTCACGCATCAAAACTATTAGCCGAAAAACAAGTTAGTATCTCTGAAATATCTTTTGAGAGTGGTTTCAATAATTTTGGCCACTTTAATAAATCGTTTAAAGATTTTACGGGAAAAAGTGCTTCCCAATATAGACAAGAACTCCGTTCCTATTTAGGGTAAAACAATACTTTTAAACTCTAAATAAACAATATAACATCCCAAACAAAAACCAATTCTAAAAAACTACTTATCAACAATCCCTAAAATTAACAATTCAGCCCATCACCTATTATCGAGTATTGTGTAATTTTGCAGTATGTATGCTTTAGTCGATTGTAACAATTTTTATGCTTCCTGTGAACGTGTTTTCCAACCGGAATACAACGGCAAAGCTGTCGCCATATTATCAAACAATGACGGTTGCGTAATTTCTAGAAGCAATGAAGCAAAAGCTGCGGGAATCGCAATGGGAGCACCTGCGTTTCAAATCAAAGATTTAGTTAGAGAGCAAAATGTAAAATTATTTTCCTCGAATTACCCTCTTTATGGCGATCTCAGCAATCGCGTGATGGGGATTCTAGCCCACTTCACCCCTAACGTAGAAATTTACAGCATTGATGAAGCTTTCCTGAATTTTGACGGAATGCAAATTAGCAACTACCAGCAGTACGGAATCCAAATCAAGAAAAAGATTCAAAAATGGGTAGGCATCCCAGTTTGCGTTGGCTTTGCTGAAACGAAAGTATTAGCTAAACTTGCTAATAGAATAGCCAAAAAATTCCAGGATAGAACTTGCGGAGCTTACGTTATAGATACCAATGAAAAAAGACTTAAAGCACTCAAATGGACCCAAATTGAAGATGTTTGGGGCATTGGCTACCAAACTGCCAAAAAAGCGAAACTTCGCAAAATAAACACTGCATTAGATTTTACATTACCACAGCACGAAGCTTGGATAAAAAAAGAATTAGGTATTGTAGGCATGCGACTTAAATATGAACTTGAGGGCAAATCAGTCATGGATTTAGAACCAGATACGGAGCAGAAAAAAAGTATTTCTACAACACGTAGTTTTCCTAAACAAATAGCCGATTATGATTTACTCCGAGAACGTGTAGCTACTTTTGCAGCAGTGTGTGCAGAGAAATTACGCAATCAAAAATCCTGCTGTCAAACTATAATTGTAATGCTCGTAATTGACAAACACAGCATAGAAACTTCAAAATATTATTTTAATATGGCCGTTACTTTGCCCTTTGCAACTAACTCCACATTAACAATTGCAAATACAGCAATTACAATTTTAAAAAAGTTACATCAAGGTAACGAACAAATGAAATTTAAAAAAGCAGGCGTTATTGTAACTGGAATTATTGATGAAAATAAAAAACAGTTTCAGTTATTTGAGGATGAAAATCCAAAACACCTTGCTATCATGAAAGCAATGGACAAAATCAATAAAAAGGCTGGAGATACTAAAGTAAAACTTGCTTCACAAAATTTAAATTTAACCTGGAACATGAGACAAAATCATTTGTCACCTAAATATACAACCAGCTTTAAAGATATTCTAGAAATAAACTGCCTGTAATGAAAGAACAAAAACTCACTTTTTTTCGTCCTGATTTTGACAGCGAACTAAAAATTCCTTTTATTCCTGATGGCGTTTCAGCAGGGTTTCCTTCGCCGGCAGCTGATTTCATGGAAAACAACATTGACCTTAACAAAGAGTTAACCGAAAATCCGTTGGCTACATTTTACATAAAAGTAAAAGGAAATTCCATGATTGATGCTGGTATAAATGATAAAGACGTCCTCGTAGTAGATCGGAGTTTAGAACCTCAAAACAATAAAATAGCGATTTGTTTTATTGATGGAGAGTTTACCGTAAAACGCATTTTACTCGAAAAAGACTGTTTGTATCTCATGCCCGAAAACGAAAACTACGCCCCGATCAAAGTCACCGAAGAAAATGAATTAATTATATGGGGAATCGTTACTTATGTGATCAAAAAAATGTAACCTAAATTAGCTGAAATATCACTAAAAACGGGTATTGTAAGAACTATAATGTATTTGTTAATTTACATTCATAGTATCCTTTCTTGAAATAAACACAATTTCAATTATAATTGCCTATCTATCTAAACTAGAAGATTAGAAACTTTAATCTAGTACTCTTTAAAAACAATAAGTTTAAAACAAACAATCGAGAGTGAATTAAGAACAAATAAGAATGATTTCATCCATATACCATACTTGACGGATCTGCAAAGATTGAAGCTTATATTCAAGATGAAACTATTTAGCTTACCAAACAAAAATAACAACTATTTTCGAAAAGGGTTATTTCACAAAGCAACTACATAGAGTTATTCCTATCCGTACAAGAGAATGTAGGATACATCAACAAATCACAGATATACTTGCGAATATAATATTGATTACAATCTAAAAGCAGAAGCTAACCAAAACTTTTACGATACCTTTCAAAACAAATTTTACTTTGCTATTACAATCAAAACAGCGACCGAAATCATTTATAAAAAGTGGATAGCAAAAACACAAATGGGATTGACAACATTCAAAAATGCATAAGACTGCAGAATTTCAAACTTAACAGCAATTAAAAAGAGCCATCAATTTCCTATCGCATATTTGTAAAACAACGACAACAACAACGAACAAAAATGTATATTTGTTTTTAAAAAATCATAAAACTTGATAGATAAAATCCAAATAGTAAGAGCAGTACAAATTTTAGATTGTAAACGTACTAATAGTATTCCATTGCAAGTATTATGTGATGACAATGAAATTTACATCATAAAAACAATGTTTAAAAAACATCCTCCTATTGAGGATTTAATCAACGAAATATTATGTAATTATTTTTTTCAATGTTGGAACATTCCTGTTCCAGGACAAGCTTTAGTACTCTTTGACGATATATTAATTGAGCAATATTTACTTGAAAATAGTGCAATCGATAAAAAATATACAGATTTCAAGTTTGAAAATCATTTTTTCTATGGCTCTAAATTTTTACCAAATACAACAGAAATTGACTTATATAACCTTACTCTGAAAGATAAACACGATTATAAAAAATATCAAAATCCCTTAGATCTAATTAAAATAGGGGTGTTTGATAAATGGATCGCAAATATGGATAGGCGTAAAGACAACCCTAACATACTAATTGATAGTTCAAATGTGAAATACAGATTTATACCTATAGACAATACCCAATCTTTTGCCAATCAAAATAATTATAAAAATTTAAAATTAAGCATTATGGATACGGTAGGTAATAAATCAATTTTAAATTCTCAAATTACAAAAAGTATTTGTAAATTTGCAAACTCAAATAGTTACAGTAATTTAGCTAAAGAGATCAATAGTAATATTGAAAAATCAATAGATTTAATTGAATCAGTTTTTGAGAATATCCCCTCTGAATTTGGGTTAAGTAGACCAGGGAAAAATAAAATTAAAGAAATTTTATCAGACAAACCTAGAAACAATATTGTTTCAGCTAGTTATTTAAATTATTCAAAATGAAATCTTTTTACAGTATAATCCGATTTGTTAACAATCCTTTAAGCAAGGAGAACCTAGCTATTGGATTAATAATGATTTCAAATAATAAAGTTTATTATAAATTTTCTAACGATAAAATTCAGCTAGTCAGCAAAATTAATCCTTTAAATTTCAAACTTTTAGAATATACAATTGACAAAATAAATAATTTTATTAAAAATGAACTAGAGAAAGAAGTTTCTTTATTTTCAGACGATAATAAAGTAAATTTTGAATACTTAAAGAGGCTTTCAATTTATAACAACGGCTTCCTCCAATTTGATAATCCATCAATAATAAATATTGATTTTGACGAAGTTAAGTTTAATGGATTCTTTCACAAATATATTGATTTGGTAATTAAACCCGCTGATAAAAAAATAGTAGACAATACTTTTTCAAGAATAATTAAAGACACATTTCAAGAACCTTTAAAAGATATTATAAATATAAACTACAAGGTAAAAAAAGCTACTATCCCAAATTTATTCTTTGACTACAATCTTGACGGCATTGGCTATAATGGCATTATATACACTGTTAAATCAATTGACTTAAACTCTGACAAACCTATAGACCAGATAAGAAAAGATATTTCTGAATTTGAAAGTTTGAATCCAAGAATTGATTTATTTGGAGAATCAAATAACTTTCCTCCAAATAAAAACAAGCATTATTTGGTTATAGATAAATACGAAGGTCAAAAAGCTAGCTATAAAGAATTGTATGAGATTTTAAGTGGTCAAAAATCATCTGATTGTAATTATAAATTAATAAATTCAAATGATTTAAAAGATGTGACAAGTGAAATCAAAAAAAACAATGCACATAAATTCTCTGAATTAATTGAAAAAAACTCTCTATAATAAACTTTGAATTAAGTTTTTTAGCCAACCATTCTTAGAAATTTTAAAAAAACTCTCTTAAAGTTACAACTTTAAGAGAGTTTTTTTTATCCTTTAGAGGTAAAAATATTCAATTGAAAATAAGACAAATTTATCAATCTTAAAAAGATCTAGTATAGCTTAACTAACCCCTTAAAAATAAAAAACCTCTTAATCACACGATTAAGAGGTTTTTAAGTACCCGGAGCCGGAGTCGAACCGGCACGGTTTCCCACAGGTGTTTGAGACCAGCGCGTCTACCAATTCCGCCATCCGGGCTTTAGCAGACATGAAATGACGACAGTCATTTCAACGCAATAAAGAACTATTTGGTGGTAGCCAAACAGTTGTTCCTTTAACACGGTGCAAATGTAAAAAATAAAATTATAAATTCTAATAAAAATACTTAATTTTTTACTTCAAGAGTGGAATAATTTTTCTAAATTTGCAGCTCGTTAAAGCGAGACACACTAACTAACTACACCCGAGGCAAATACAGACATTAAGCTACCATCAAATGATATAGCCCAATTCTATATAGCGCAACGGAATAAAAAACAACAAATTAAATGTCACACCTAGAGCCAGAAGCTAAAATTTTTGCTTGTTCACAAAGTGTCTATCTAGCCGAAAAAATTTCCGCTCAATACGGAATTCCATTAGGAAAAGTTACCATGTCACATTACAGTGACGGAGAGTTTCAACCTTCTTACGAAGAGTCTATTAGAGGGTTACGTGTATTTATTGTTTGTTCTACTTTTCCAAATTCAGATAATCTGATGGAATTATTACTAATGATTGATGCTGCAAAACGTGCCTCTGCAAGACATATTACTGCGGTAATACCTTACTTTGGTTGGGCAAGACAAGATAGAAAAGACAAACCTAGAGTTCCGATAGGAGCTAAACTAACAGCAAAACTGTTAGAAACAGCCGGAGCAACAAGAGTAATGACCATGGATTTGCACGCAGATCAAATTCAAGGATTTTTTGAAAAACCAGTAGACCACCTGTTTGCTTCTACTATCTTTTTACCTTACGTAAAAAACTTAGCATTAGACAACTTGACTATTGCCTCTCCAGATATGGGAGGTTCAAAAAGAGCTTATGCTTATTCTAAATTCTTAGAATCAGATGTGGTTATTTGCTACAAACAAAGAAAAGAAGCGAACATCATTGACACCATGGAGTTAATAGGTGATGTAAAAGGTAAAAATGTGATCTTAGTAGATGACATGATTGATACCGGAGGCACTTTGGCGAAAGCCGCTGATTTAATGATGGACAAAGGAGCATTAAGCGTTAGAGCAATTTGTACCCACGCCATTTTATCAGGTGATGCTTACGAAAAAATAGAGAATTCTAAATTATTAGAATTAATCGTAACTGATTCTATTCCGTTAAAGAGAGAATCTAAAAAAATAAGAGTGTTGAGTTGTGCCCCACTTTTTGCTGAAGTTATGCACATGGTACATCATAACAATTCCATTAGTGGAAAGTTTATCATGTAACAAAAACAAGTATTATTAACAATTATATATATTACAATGAAATCGATTACAATTAAAGGATCAGAAAGAGAAAGCGTAGGAAAAGTTGCGACTAAAGCCTTACGTAATGCTGGAGCGGTTCCTTGCGTGTTATACGGAGGAGATCAACCAGTACATTTTTCAGCAGAAGAAAAAGCATTCAAAAGCTTGGTTTACACTCCAAACGCTCACACAGTTGTGATTGAATTGGCAAACGGAAAGTCTTTTACTGCAATCATGCAAGACATCCAAGTTCACCCAGTTTCTGACAAAATCCTTCACCTTGACTTCTTTCAAATCTTTGAAGATAAAGAAATCACTATTGAAGTTCCTGTAAAAGTTATTGGTAACTCTAAAGGAGTTATGGCAGGTGGAGATTTACGTTTAAACAACCGTAAATTAAAAGTAAAAGCGTTACCTAAAAATCTTCCTGATTTTGTTGAGGCTGACATTACTCCACTTAACATGGGTAACAAATTATACGTTACTCAAGTTCCTACTCCAGACTTTAAAATCATGCACCCAGACAACACTGTTATCTGTCAAGTGAAGATTTCTCGTGCTGCTATGAAAGCGGCTCAAGAAGCTGCAAAAGCTGCAAAAGCAGGACCAGTAAAAGGAAAGAAAAAATAATATTTTTCTCTACAACATATCAAAAGCATCAGTTTTATTACTGGTGCTTTTTTTTTGGATTTCAATTCATACGCTTACAATCTATTTTCCTTCTCTATTTTATCAGGAGCACAACCATTCACTTCTCCACAACGGTTGTCCCGCTATTCGCTTCAATCTTTTAGCACGCCAAAAAAGGCGCACAAAAAGGATTTTCACTCCTATCGGGGCTATTTTACACCGTTCATTCCATTTAAGAAAACACTCAAACAAACACTATTCACAATTAAAGTTTGAATCACCCATCACAAAATCATTTCAGAAACCAGTATAAATCCGTTTCATTCGTGACTCATCACCAATCATAAAACCAAACCACTTCAAAATTTTACCAATTATCTAATTGACTATTTATCTAATTAAGTTTACTTTTGCAGCATGATAAAATGGATCAACAAACTGTTTTCATCAACCACAACAGTAGAAAATACAGATTATATGAAGAAATTTCTAATAGTAGGACTTGGAAATATAGGTGCTGAATATGTAAACACCAGACACAACATAGGATTTAAAGTACTAGACCACCTTGCAAAAAAAGAGAGTCTTTCTTTTGAAACCGTAAAACTAGGCGCACTTGCCGAATACAAATTCAAAGGAAGAACATTCTTGCTATTGAAGCCCAATACCTACATGAACCTTAGTGGTAAAGCGGTAAAATACTGGATGGATAAAGAAAACATTCCTCAAGAAAACATCTTTGTTATCACTGATGATTTAAATCTTTCTTTTGGAACCATCCGCATCAAACCAAAAGGCAGCGACGGAGGACACAACGGACTTAAAAACATCAACCTAGTACTAAACTCAAATGAATACACTAGATTTAGATTTGGAATCAGTGATGAGTTTAAAAAAGGGCAACAAGTAGACTATGTACTAGGAGACTGGGATGAAATAGAAAAAGAAAAACTACCCGAACGTTTAGAAACAGCTTCAGAAATCATTAAATCTTTTGGTACAGCAGGTCTAGAAAACACCATGACGACTTACAACGGTAAATAACACCAAAATACAATAAGCCTAACCTACTTTTATAAATTGGAGCGCAGTCGCGATGCAATAGCGGTTCTCGACTGCGCTCGAACTGACAATTGAACTAACAATTGAACTGTTTTATAAATAGTATTAGCACAACATAAAAAAGGGAAAACTTTACAGTTTTCCCTTTTTCATATATCGATTATAAAATAGTGCGAACTATTTAATCAGTAACTTTCTAACCGTTTTTTTACCGCCATCAATTACGGTCATTATATAAAGACCTGTAGCTACACTACCAAGTTCTATATCTTCTCTAAAAGTATTTTGCTTACTATATTCTTTTTCAAATATTTTTCTTCCTGCAATATTATGTACAAAAACCTTAATTTGACTTGCTCCAGAAGAAACAAATTCAACTGTGATATTTCCTTTAATAGGATCCTGATAAATAACAACATCATTTTTAGAAAAATCTGTAGTATCAAGCACAAAATCTTTGGTACAAATAGCAATAGAAGCTGAAGTCAATGTTCCTGTATCTCCATCATAGGCATCACGAATTCTAAAAGTCCAATCTCCACCTGCATTCTCACCATTAAACGCAGCTAATGATCCATCAGCAGTGATGGTTTGTAATGTTATCGTACCGCAAACAAGATCCCCTCCAGCATCATCATAAGTCAACAATAAGCTACCCTCTTTATCACTACAACTTCTATTAAATAATTTCACAGTAGTACCACTCGGACTTACAACTTCCATATCTACATCAGATAAATAAGCGTGATTGAAACCTACATTAAAATTAACATCCGAAATCGTAGCTGTAGTAGCCGGAACAGTAACCTTAACCGTTTTATAAGAAGCTGATTCAGGAATAGCAAATGGTGTAGCAAATGTATAACTCGCACAACCAGTAGTTACCGTATAACCTATCGAGAAAGAAGTTTCATTGACCGCATAATAAATATTATCAGTAGGCTCAATTAAAATCCTACAATCTTTAGCAACAACACTTGGAGCAATAATATCTTCACTACCATCATTAGGAGTATTTGAAGCTAAAACTGTTGGGAACGTCAAACCGCCATCTGTAGATAATTTAATATTCACATTTGCAGATCCCGCTAACGTACTAGTATTATTAACTGCCCAAGTTATTTTTTTGGCTTGACCCTGAAGCCAACTTACATCGGCTGTATTTTGAGAGGTAATTTCAAACGGCCCTGCGGTTGCACTCACATTTACCGTCATTTCATCATAATTAGTTTGAGCAGTTCCTACTGTACCATTATCTCTTGCTGTTAATACAAAGTGCAATGTTCTAGCTACAGTAGCCACAGACTCCCACTTACTAGTTAACTTATTAGAAAGCACATTAGCATAAGAAGGCATGTATCGGTTACTTGAGCTTACTGGTAAAAAAGACCGAAACAAGGGACCGTCTTTTTTAGTAGATATAGCAAAACTATTCTCATTACTAGCAGTTACAGCACTATCATCCTGTTCCCAAGTATAGGTTAAATTGCTTCCGTTTGTCGTTGAACCAGTTCCCTTTAAAATAAAAGCAGTACCATTAGGAATCACATAATCAGCCCCTGCACTTACTACTGGTGCATTTGTAGCAATCGCAACATTCACAGGACAAGATTTTCTAGCAAGATTTTGTTGAATTTGCAAAATACTTGCATGCGTAAAATAATCATCTGATTTAGGCTGAATATCGTAATCAGTAGTAATTCCAGCGTAAGCCATAATTGTAGAACCACTTCCAGGTTCGACACTCACTCCTGTTCCTTCTATATCATAAGAAAAAGTATGATTTGCACCCAACTGATGCCCCATTTCATGACTAACAAAATCAACATCAAAATCATCTCCCTCAGGCTTACTGTCAGAAGGAGAAGTAAAAGCACTTCCTTTACCAAAAGGATCACCAGCTGTAGGGGCATCACAAACACAACCAATACAACCTGCATTTCCACCACCACCAGATGCTCCAAAAAGATGCCCAATATCATAGCCACTATTACCAATCACTGATGTTAAATTTTCTTGCAACTCAAGGCTCCAATTACCGTCTGCTCCAGCAGCAGCATCTGAATAAGGATCAGTTGCAGCATTAGTGTATATTAATTTTTCGTTGTCGGCAATGATATTTAATTGCAACGCTAAATCTCTATTAAAAATCCCATTTACCCTACTCATAGTCGCATTCATAGCCGCTAAAGAACCTGCAACCGTACCTCCAAAATACGTAGTATATTCGGCTGTACAAGACAATGCCAATCGCATGGTTTTAAAAACTTTATTATTTGCCGCAACACGAGCAGTACTTGCTAATAATTTTTTATTTACCGCAACATCAGTCGTCTTACAAACCATAGGTAGACTTCCTTTTTCTCTATTTCTAGAGGTGATCAATGTGTATAATTTTTTATTATCTGGATACGCTTCAATAAACTCTGAACCGCTATCTCCTCTTAAAACCATTGTTTGAATCCCCTTAGAAGAAACACTAAAATGTAAAGATGCTGTAGGATCTGTAATTCCAACTCCTGCATACCCACGGATATCAGGATATTTGGCTTGTAATTCAGGTGCAAAATTAGAAGATTCCCAAACCATGAATTTTTCGATCACACCTTCACTATTTGGCATCGTCAACACAACAGAACTTCCTTTATTATCTTTAATACCTTCAAGCGATTCATTTAAAAGTTGCTGATTTAATTGCAATAGCATTTTATCAGATGAGGAATTTGTTGTGCTATTTTTACTAGTTGTTACAACCTTAGATTGATTAACAACACTCCAAGGAGATTGGTTTTGCGCGTTCAAAGAGAAACACCAACCAATAATTAGCAATAACAGGATATTTTTTTTCATATTTAAAGATATATAGCTCCAAAAATAAAACATTTAAGTGTAAATAAAGGTGCTATTTTATAAATCAATTAATACAAACAGAATCCATAGTTACAACAGCAGTCATTTTTACTACGAAAACATCAAAAAAACATCAAAATCAATTCTGGATATTCTCTCAATTAAAATAGATAGTATAAATTTGCATAACTATAAAACAGTTCCATTGAAGATTTTTCATTCTATAAACGATTTCAG
Organism: Flavobacterium sp. PL002; assembly: GCF_054165825.1. Taxonomy (NCBI): domain Bacteria; kingdom Pseudomonadati; phylum Bacteroidota; class Flavobacteriia; order Flavobacteriales; family Flavobacteriaceae; genus Flavobacterium; species Flavobacterium sp. PL002. Next base: position 1,382,376 of record NZ_CM135110.1, read on the forward strand.
CAGTTCTAAAAAAACTATTCTCACATTAGGTACCTTTGACGGCGTTCATATAGGTCATAAAAAAATTCTTGAAAAAGTCACCCAAAATACTCAGGAAGGAAAATACGAGAGTCTTGTACTAACTTTTTTCCCACATCCTAGAATGGTGCTGCAAGAACAGGCTGATATTAAATTACTCAACACTATTTCTGAAAAAATTGAATTATTAGAAAAAATCGGAATTGAAAATTTAGTTATTCATCCGTTTGATGAAACTTTTTCTCGCCTTTCAGCTGAGGATTTTGTGGAAACAGTTTTAGTTAAAAAATTAAATATTCATAAAATCATCATTGGTCATGATCACCGCTTTGGCAGAAACAGAACCGCAAATATTGATGATTTAATTGATTTTGGAAAAAAATACGGCTTTGAAGTAGAACAAATATCTGTTCAAGAAATAAATGCAATCTCGGTTAGTTCGACTAAAATTAGAGCAGCACTTTCTGATGGAGATATGAGTCTTGCTAACAAATATTTAGGGTACGACTACTTTTTAACTGGTACCGTTTTTAAAGGAAAGCAACTCGGGCGAACAATAGGTTTTCCTACTGCAAATATCAATATTAAAGAAGACTACAAGTTAATCCCAAAAAAAGGGGCGTACATCGTTGAAGCCATTATTAATGAAAAGCTTGTTTCGGGGATAATGAACATTGGCTTCAACCCTACCGTTAAAGGAGAAAGCTTGTCGCTAGAAATTCATTTCTTAAATTTTGAAGGAGATTTATACGATCAAAATTTATCTGTTTCTCTTTTAGAATATTTACGTCCAGAGCAAAAGTTCGATTCTTTAGAACTATTGATAAAACAATTAGAAATAGACAAAGCAACTGCCATAGCATACTTCAACAAACGTTAATGTTAGATCATTGACCTCAATATATTTCAATAATTTCCGTAGCTTTGATAGTGAAGCACTTATTTTCAAATAGTTAACTTTTAATAATTTAAAACTAAACGCATGAAACTAACTAAAGAACTATATTATGGGATTATTATTTGGGTGGGAATTAGCATCTATTTCCTAATTATGAAAGCGTTAAACCTTGCAGATTTATTTTATCTACGAGCACTAAACATCCTTTTTATTTATTACGGTGTAAATAGTGTTTTGAAAAGCAATTACAAAGAAGGAAAAAATAGTTTACCCGCAAATGCAACCTCGGCCCTGATAACCGGTCTTATAGGTGTATTTATTAGTATTGTAGGATTAGTCACTTACTGCTATATTCAAGGAGGCGACAAGTATATTGAATCGCTTTCAGCTTCGTTTTTATTTGGCGGAGACCCTACTGTTATAACTTATGGTATTTCTTTGCTTTTTGAAGGCATCGTATCTGCAGTAATTGTAACATTTACTTTAATGTTATTTTGGAAAAAACGCTATCCATCTGACTAGCAAAACAAAGCTTATCGATTTTAAATAAAAATTCTGAGTCAATAATAAATCTCTGAACCAATACATAACGTATTAACTTCATTCAAAATTAGGTTTTAAAGGCATTGCATTGATTCTTTAGAACTATTTGATTACTTTTGGGGCTTTAAAAAACGTATCAATGAGCATTACAAAACATAATTGGACAAAAGAAGAGATTATTGCAATATATAATAAACCTATGATGGACCTGCTTTTTGAAGCAGCATCTACTCATAGAGAACACCACGACCCTAATGTGGTTCAAGTTTCAACATTACTATCTATAAAAACAGGTGGTTGTCCAGAGGATTGTGGTTACTGCCCACAAGCAGCTAGATACCATACTTCAGTAGAAGGAAATGATCTAATGTCAGTAAATCAGGTAAAAGCGCAAGCTTTAAGAGCTAAAGAAAGTGGTTCTTCAAGAGTGTGCATGGGAGCTGCATGGAGAAACGTTAAAGACGGACCAGAATTTGACCAAGTGTTAGAAATGGTGCGTACCATTAATAAACTAGACATGGAAGTGTGTTGTACTTTAGGTATGATTACTGAAAACCAAGCACAACGTCTAGCCGAAGCTGGTTTATATGCTTACAATCACAACTTAGACACCTCTGAAGAATATTATAAAGAAGTTATTTCGACTCGTGGCTTTGAAGACCGTTTAAAGACTATTGAAAACGTTCGTAAGACAAATGTAACAGTTTGTAGCGGTGGAATTATAGGAATGGGAGAAAGCATTGAAGACAGAGCAGGAATGCTTGTTGCTCTTTCTACATTAAACCCACAACCAGAATCGGTACCCATCAATGCGCTTGTAGCTGTTGAAGGAACTCCAATGGAAGAAGAAAAACCAGTTGAAATTTGGGAAATGATTCGCATGGTTGCTACCACACGTATCATCATGCCAGAAACTCAAGTTCGTTTATCAGCAGGTAGAATGAATATGAGCAGAGAAGGCCAAGCAATGTGCTTTTTTGCTGGTGCAAATTCTATTTTTGCCGGTGACAAACTACTTACAACTCCAAACCCAGATGTTAACGAAGACATGAAAATGTTTGAAATGTTAGGTCTAAATCCTCAAAAACCATTTACTAAAGTTTCGCAACCAGCAACTGTTGAAGCACAAGATTCACAATACAACACACTTGGTGAAAAACCAAAATGGTCTAGACCAGGTCATACAATTGACCGTAATCTTGAAGCTTCAGGTAAAGGAAAATAAAATTTTATTTATTAAAAAAACGCCCTGTTTTGAATTTCAAAATAGGGCGTTTTTCGTTTATTACACTCTTAAGAATACAAGCACTTTAATTCTCAATTTAATGAATAGGAATATAAAATGCTATGAACTATTTATTAATAATTAATTTTCTTAGTAATAACTTTTCCGTTTTGAAGAATCACTTTTACAATTAAAGCTTGATCTCCAGCAATTATATTAGGAATAAGTAATCGTTCACTAGCCACCTTTGTTCTACTATAAAGTTGTCTTCCTGAAAAATCATAAACGTAAACTTTATCTATCAAATCATCTGAAGCAGTAATAGTAATCGCTTTGTCTTTAGAAGCTATAAAAACGGTATTGTTTATAGTTTCAAAATCATCTGTCGCCAGTGTTTTATTAGCATAGCTAATAACGAAGCGATCATCAAAAACCCCTATTTCTGTTGTAAAAGCGTAAGGTGAATCATTTAAATTATGAATAACACTTAATAACTTATCTTCTAAATAAACCACTTGACTAGTAAAAAAACCGTCAACTTGATCAATTGCAATTTTAAAATCGCCTGCAATAGTACTTTTATACCCTAGTGGAACAATATCGCTTTGATCGAATGGCAATGCTCTTCCTTGTATCGCCATGGCAGAAGTACCCTGCAAGCTATAAAAATTAACATAAGCATTCGCATTAAAACTAGACCCATCATAAGCACTTTCATAATCATTAGTCGCTCCTGTAATATAACCAATTAATGTTTGTTTAAAAGCACCTTGATCATTCATCAGGTCCAACCATAACCTGTTTTTCTCAACCACACTAGTTTCTTTTGAACTAGATACTTGTTTAAAAAATTGAGTATTATCAATTACTACACCTGAGTCTAATCGCATACTATTATTAAAAGTTGCTGTACCTGGAACAATACTAGTTCCAAAAAAAGATTGTCCTGCTGCAATTTCACCAGTAGGTATTGAAGTGTTTGCCAACGGAGTTGATCCTCCACTTACTGCGCTAGTTCCCGTACCTCCAGTTAAGTTATAAGAAGCATAATCATCTGATGAGTAAGCATATGCTCCCGTACCGGGATTAGAAACACCAGTACCAATATCAGTATTGTGCGTCCAGAAATACAAAGTCCCACTTAAAACACTATTATTTGTCATTAAAAATGCATCTGCACTTACCGCTGATGGATACGGATTCCCCATTAAGTTAGAAACTCGCGTACCTGCTATCGCAACAGAAACCACACCATTATTAGGCTCTCCTATAAATGAAGCTTCATAAGTAGAAGGTGGATTAGGTGCATTATGGGCTTCTGGTCCTCTTATAATATATCCTTTACCAGGAGTCATTATATTTGTATTCGTTTCATATTTCCAATTATTCACACTTGAATCAAATGACAAGAATTTATCTCCAGAAGTGGTAGGAGAAACATCTATTAAGCGTTGATTTTTAACTGGGGTAGACCAATACGTATAATCAAATTTATCAATTGCAGTTGTCTCACGTTTATAAGTTATATTACCTGAATTAATTGCCGCATCATTAATTTGAACAAGACTAGATTGGTCTTCAAAAGTAAGCGTTCCTGTTCCTGTAACCACAACTCCGTTTTTAATTTTCATGTAACGCTCTTTCTTAATAGTAACTTTTACCCCATTTTCTACTGTACATGAGCAACCAATAAGGTCTACATCATTAGAGTTTAAATAGTCTCCCGTGAAAACTAACCTTTGATTTATTGTTGGCGTACCTTTAGACCACATTGTTCCGTTCCAAGTATTGGTAACAGCAGAATTTATAACAACTGCAGTTGTTGTTCCTGAACTACAACCAGAACTTGTAACTGCAAAATTATATGAACCTGGAACTAAACCAGAAATAGTCATTGAAGTAGCTGTTATAACATAACTTTGAACTGCACTTCCTGTTTGATTAATGGTTCCTGTAGAAGGTAACCCACTTAAAACAATACTTCCTGATGGCGTTACACAATTAGGCTGAGTTGAAGTTCCTAAGGCTGGAGTTAGCAACGTACTCCCTCCACCCACGGTAAAACTTTTAGTAAACGAACAACTTACTCCTACAGATGTAAGAGTTAAGTTATATGAACCCGCTGATAATAAATTAATATTTCTAGTTGAAGCTGTATAAGAAGCTGTTCCTGTTTTTGTCCATGAATAATTGTAATTCCATTCTGGTGACTTTTGAAAAGTTCCATTAATTCCTAGAGGAAGCTTCGTTAGCATCGTACCTGTTCCTTCAGAAAAATTATAGCCCGCTAATAAGCCTGCTTCAGATCCTGTATATTGTATAGTAGAACTTGCTAATGCCGCTATTGTATCACTTGACAGAGCTGTTGAATAAATTCCAACTTTTTTAATTTGCCCAGTAAACCCACCACCTGCAGCATCGATTACTCCTCCACCAATCTTAGGAGTATATGCTGATGATGAACCGTAATTTGAAGTCGTTGAACCACCAGTTACAACCCACATCCCATCTATATAAATCTTAATTTTGCTTCCATCACCCACAGCTGCTATATGATGCCAAGTATTATCCCCAAAATCAGAAGTTAATGGAGTTGTAACACTACCACCCCCAGCGGTCCAAAGTAATATATTATTATTATTTGTAAATCCAAACTCTATCACATCATTTTGACCGAATAAACTATATCTATTTCCTATGTCTGATTTATTAAATTTTACCCACCCTTCTAAAGTAAATGCTGACCTATTAGACAAAGAAAAACTACTTCCGAGATCAATATAATCGCTATCAGCATTTTTAAATTCTATTGCACTATCTGGATTAGTTAAAGTAATTGATCCGCTACTAGTATTTGAACAACTAGCATCAATTATATTTGCATTAATTATTGGATCTGGAATTATTGTCACATTTACTGCATTTGAAACCACTGTAGACAGACAAGAGCTACTAATCAATACATCATAACTCCCCTCATTTAAAGCAGTGGGATTTGTTAACGTTAATGTAGCGGTTGTCGCTCCAGATACTACTCCACTATTAGATAAACTCATACCCTCTTTTCGCCATTGATAACTTGTTGCACCAGTAGCCACAACTGTCATTATTTGAGTACCATTACCTGAGCATGAAGCAGCAGGAGTAGTTGGCTGTGTTGTTATAGAAGGTCCAGCACAAATTTCATCAGCACCCATATAAGGTTTTACACGATTTTGTCCATCAATATCAGTTGTAATACCAGAAATTGCAATTCCTTGCAAATTATTATTTGAACTAATATTTTGCAAATGAAAATCTGTCGTAGAGATAAATTTTGGGGAAATACTTTTGGAGTTAGAATCTGAAACTGCTGAATTCCATGAAGTAAATCCAGTTGTTCCAATATATTCAGTTGAATTATTTCTATTTGAAAAAGTATTGGTAGCATTGGTAATGTAATAATCATTATTACTAATCGAAGCTATAGTACCTCCATTTTTAAAGATCGCATATTGACTATTAGATTGAGAATTGACAAAAATATTATTTTTTACATTGATATTAGAACCACCAGTAGTATATAAACAAGAAGAATAAGCTGTACCACTTGGCGCACCATTCATTACTATAGTATTATAATAAATATTCGTTGAGCTACCTAATGTGATAAAAATACCATGTGCTTTGTTATAATAGTTATAATTATTTGAATCAGCTGTAGAAACATAAACATTACTTATTAAATTATTATAAATATTTGTAGATCCCGTTGACTTTATTAATATTCCGGCCGTAAAAGTAGAATTGTTATGCAACGAATTAGCTATATTAGTAATGTCGTTATTAGATATAACTCCTGAACTTGTCCCTAAAAGAACAATAGCAGCGGTATCATTACCATTATTCAAATTGTTTTTTATACCTGAAATTGTATTCCCTGATATTTCATAACTTAAGGCATTAGATAAATAGATGCCTCGAACAGGTTTTTCAGACTCTACGGTACTACCAATAATATTTGCTTGTATTTTCCAATTAGATGGGGAAATTGATGCATTATCACTGCCATTAATATAAATCGCATCCTTTACATTTATCGCAGAGTTATTCACAACTGAAACATTCGTATTTAAAGCAGTAGAAGCCTGAACATCAATAGAGCTATCTCCTCCAACTCCATTATTCCCAGAATACACACCAGTACATAACGTTAAATTCGAATTGCGATATGTAAATTTTAAAATATTATTTTTTACAGTAATATTTGAGGAACCAGTTGTTCCATTACTAGCGACCCAAATTATAGATCTATTAGTGTAACTAAGGTTATCATTGTTTATTAAGGTTAAATTTTTAGTGCTTGCTATAGAGTTACTACCATCAATTACAATATTACTAGCTCCATTCAACATAAAGACAGCTGCGATCCCTGTACTATTATTTAACATGTTAGCATTAATACTGATATCCTTACCTACGTTAGGCTTTATTATCAGCGTATTAGTAGTACTTGATCCTGTAAATTTTTTAATTTCAATTCGCGAAGTTATCGTTTGGTTCTCATCAAGCAAAAAAACTACTGGACCTGAAACGCCTACCGCATTAATACGAGTAACTGCCGCCGCCAATGTCTTAAAATTAGTATCAGAGTTAGCAGTATTGATTATATAAGAACCAGATAATTGTGCAAAACTTAAAAAAGGCAATAATAAAAATAAAAGTAAAATTCTCTTCATAGTATGGTATTTGGGGTGACTCCAAATATTAAATAGTAGGCTATTCTTATTAATATCTAGAAAATTTTTACAATATCGAGGTTTCTAAATAGCAAAATGAAAAAAATCGATTAAAAGCATTAAAAAACGGCAAGACGCATGTTTCAAGCTGTATTTTGGTCAAAATAAAATGCTTGAACTATCTAAATATTTAAATAACAACACTATAATTAGACTTACGAAATCCTTATATTTTTAGTTTTAAATAAGTTTAAACCTTACTTAAATATTACGAGATAAGTCAATTTCACGTCAAAAAAAAACAACCATTGCTCTACCTGCCAAGAGCGTTGCCATGAAGAAGTCAAGTCAAAATTGGTTACGGTGAAAATACAAGCAGATCAAATAGATCAAATTATTACGCATCTCATTCAAGACACCCTCCTTAACGTAGAGCATTATGCTTGTAATATATTAAGAGAAACACCGAATTAAATATTGGGATACAATCTGAATTACGAATGAACGTACTCCCCTAACAAGAAATCACTTGCGAAGAATAACAAGAAACTTTTCACAAAACTGCACACCTAATTTAGGAAAATATCACAGAGAGAAATTCCTTAAAAAACTTATTCAACTTTACAAAAAGAACCATCTTAAAAATTTTCAAGATGGTTCTTTTTATCTGCGACTAATTAAAGACTATATAATCTAATATAAACTTATTTTCTCTATTGTATTAGTAAGCAATTTTTCGAGTAATTAGCTCACCATTATTTAAAACTACCTTTATTATTAAGGCTACGTTAGCATTAGTAAGATTATTCATAACTAGTATATTAGAATCAATTGCCGCTTTACTATAAAGTTGCCTTCCTGAAAAATCATAAACGTAAACTTTATCTATCAAATCAACTGAAGCTGTAATAGTAATCGCTTTGTCTTTGGAAGCTATAAAAACGGTATTGCTTATAGTTACAAAATCATCTGTCGCCAGTGTTTTATTAGCATAGCTAATAACGAAGCGATCATCAAAAACCCCTATTTCAGTTGTAAAAGTGTAAGGTGAATCATTTAAATTATGAATAACACTTAATAACTTATCTTCTAAATAAACCACTTGACTAGTAAAAAAACCGTCTACTTGATCAATTGCAATTTTAAAATCGCCTGCAATAGTACTTTTATACCCTAATGGAACAATATCGCTTTGATCGAATGGCAATGCTCTTCCTTGTATCGCCATGGCAGAAGTACCCTGCAAGCTATAAAAATTAACATACGCATTCGCATTAAAACTAGACCCATCATAAGCACTTTCATAATCATTAGTCGCTCCTGTAATATAACCAATTAATGTTTGTTTAAAAGCACCTTGATCATTCATCAGGTCCAACCATAACCTGTTTTTTTCAACCACACTAGTTTCTTTTGAACTAGATACTTGTTTAAAAAATTGAGCATTATCAATTACTACACCTGAGTCTAATCGCATACTATTATTAAAAATTGCTGTACCTGGAACAATACTAGTTCCAAAAAAAGATTGTCCTGCTGCAATTTCACCAGTAGGTATTGAAGTGTTTGCCAACGGAGTTGATCCTCCACTTACTGCGCTAGTTCCTGTACCTCCAGTTAAGTTATAAGAAGCATAATCATCTGATGAGTAAGCATATGCTCCCGTACCGGGATTAGAAACACCAGTACCAATATCAGTATTGTGCGTCCAGAAATACAAAGTCCCACTTAAAACACTATTATTTGCTGTTAAAAATGCATCTGCACTTACCGCTGATGGATACGGATTCCCCATTAAGTTAGAAACTCGCGTACCAGCTATCGTAACAGAAACCACACCATTATTAGGCTCTCCTATAAATGAAGCTTCATAAGTAGAAGGTGGATTAGGCGCACTATAGGCTTCTGGTCCTCTTATAATATATCCTTTACCAGGAGTCATTATATTTGTATTCGTTTCATATTTCCAATTATTCACACTTGAATCAAATGACAAGAATTTATCTCCAGAAGTGGTAGGAGAAACATCTATTAAGCGTTGATTTTTAACTGGGGTAGACCAATACGTATAATCAAATTTATCAATTGCAGTTGTCTCACGTTTATAAGTTATATTACCTGAATTAATTGCTGCATCATTAATTTGAACAAGACTAGATTGGTCTTCAAAAATCATTGTACCATTCACGGTTAGTTGATTGCGTAGTTGAACAGTTTTGCCTGAAGCAACCGTAGCTGTTACACCCGCATTCACTGTACATGAACACAAATCAACATCGCTACTAATTGTGCCCGTTCCTGTAATGACTCCTACTTTATTTAAATCTGGTGTTCCACTCCAACTTGAACCATTGTAACTAACCGTTTGAAGAGTGTTTACAGCTGCGCTACTTGAAGATCCGGATGAACAACTTCCATTTGAAACAATAAATGTATAGGTTGTTCCTGCAGTTAATCCAGAAACAGTAGTTGTAACTCCTGTTCCAGTTAAACCAGTTAAACCAGCAGTTGTTGGACTTGCTGTTACTGTCCATGATCCAGACGACGGTAAACTACTCAAAGCAACACTTCCTGTAGTCGTAATACAATTGGGCTGCGTAATTGTTCCTATTGTAGGTACCGATGGGACAGTAGACAAATAAACAACTGTACTAATATCATCGGCAGTGGTTTGTCCTGAAACATCAGAAACAGTATTCAACGAAGGATCTATTCCTGAAACACTTGCAGAATTAACTACTTTACCCGCTGTCACATCAGTTGCAGTAATGGTATATACAGCAGTAAGTATTTTTGTTTCTCCAGCTGCTAAACTAGGTATAACATTAGTAGTCAATACTAAACCTGGCAAAGGATCACTAAGAACAATATCTGTAATAGCAGTCTCACCAGTATTCGTTACTTCAAAAGAATAATTAATTTTATCTCCCAATACACCGCATCCAGACATAGATGCTTTTTTTACCAAACTCAATTCTGCAGTTTTAAGAGAAGCTTTATTAACAGCAATAAAGGCACAATCAGAACTACCTGAAAAATTAACGACAAAACGATCAACAGAAGCTGCGTTAGCCGAAGTAATACCAAAAGTACTTAAATCCATAGCAAGCAACCGAATATCTCGAGTATCATTGGCTGAAAAACTAGAAGCTGCCAAACCATTATTAGCATTAAACAAATCCAATCTATAAGTTCCAACTACTTGAATACCATTAAACGCAACATTTATAGCGGTCCCTACTGTAGCACCTGTTGCATCTATAAATTTAAATGTATCTGTTGCCGAACTCGGCTGAGCTACCTGACTCACGACTATATCCGGCACTCCATCCCCTATACCTGTTAAGCTTATATTATCCGTACCAATTTTAAACTCTGATGTACTACTCGCTATATTGGCAATTCCCGTTCCTAATGACAACCCATTAAGTCCATCGGTTAGTCTATATGCTAATTCAGCTGCAGTAGTAATACTGCCCGAAATTGCAGGGATTAACGTCCTAGCTGTCAATGAACCATCCATCATAGCACCTTGTAAAAAATAAGTACTTGATGTATAGCCTAAAGATTGTATTTTTAAAGCCCTAAAAGCCTGTGTGTTAAAACTGACCCCTTTTGTTGTAAGTATTGCATCATTTACACCTGTAGAATAGACAATGCTATTCCATTTAAATGCTAATAAATTATTCTCAGTATTAGGCTGATTACCAGTAGCTGTAGCGGTACTAGAGCTCCAATATCCATTCCAATCTGTATAAATTTGATTGACCGCTGTTTGACTATACACACTAGACCCAACTAGAAAAAAAATAAAGAATAAAAGCTTTCGGTATGAAAAAACGGAATGAAAAAAAATTATTCGAAATAAAGAAGGACAGCTATTATAGGTTAATTTAAAGTAATTTAGGGTCATTTTTACACTTTTAAAATTTGGAGATTTAACCTAGGTTGTGTGCAAAATATATAATATATATTTGTCTTGCATATTTAATCGTTAAACAAATAAAATCGTCGTCCAAATACACATTTCAACATCTCTTTAAAGCAATTTTCAGTTCAATTTATCGTAAAAACGATAGGCACTATCCATTTGTTAAAAACAAAGTGATTTCACAAATGGTTATTTTACCGATAAAATGCCTTTATTAAATTGCAAAAATGCAAAAAAAGGTATGATTTTTAATCAGATAAGTCATCTAAATTAGATTTCAACAAAAGGGGTTTGAAAGCAATCATATTTACGAGAAAGTGAAAAGTTATAAATATTGATTCACAGTTGATAATCGCGCATGAAAGGGTTTCAACAACTTAAAACAGACACCCTCATTTAGATCATAAATGCTATTCTTTTGCACAGTGACAATATTAAAAACTTATTCAACTTTACAAAAAGAACCATCTTAAAAATTTTCAAGATGGTTCTTTTCTTCTGCAACTAACTAAAGACAATAAAATCAATAATCTAATAAAAACTTATTTTCTCTATCATATTAGTAAGCGATTTTTCGAGTAATCATCTCGCCATTATTTAAAACTACCTTTATTATTAAGGCTACGTTAGCATTAGTAAGATTATTTACAACTAGTATATTAGAATCAATTGCCGCTTTACTATAAAGTTGCCTTCCTGAGAAATCATAAACATATACTTTATCTATCAATTCGACAGAAGCTGTGATAGTAATTTCTTTGTTATTAGTAGCTACAAAAACAGTGTTGTTTAAAGTATCAAAATCATCAGTTCCAAGTGTTTTATTAGCATATAAAATAGCAAAACGCTCATTAAAAACCCCTATTTCAGTTGTAAAAGCGTAAGGCGACTCTTTTAGATTATGAATAACATTTAACAATTTATCTTCTAAATAAACCACTTGACTAGTAAACAAACCGTCTACTTGATCAATTGCAATTTTAAAATCTCCTGCAATATTACTTTTATATCCTAAAGGAACAGTGTCATTTTCATCAAATGGCAAAGCCCTTCCTTGTATCGCCATGGCAGAAGTACTTAGCAAACTATAGAAATTAATATAGGCATTGGCATTAAAACTAGATCCATCATAAGCACTTTCATACTCATTTGTAGCACCTGTAATATACCCCACCAATGTTTGTTTAAAAGCCCCTTGATCATTTACTAGATTTAGCCATAACCTGTTTTTCTCAACATCAACAGTAGTTTTTGAAGTTGATGCTGGTCTGAAAAACTTGCTATTATCAATAATAGCACCTGCTTTTAAACGCATAGCATTATTAAATATAGCTGTTCCTGGCGCAATACTAGTCCCAAAGAAACCTTGTCCTGCCGCAATTTGTCCGTCTGGAATTGAGGTGTTAGGTCCGCTACTTGAAGCCCTCGTTCCAGTACCTCCTGTTAAATTATATGAAGCATAATCATCTGAAGTATACGCATAAGAACCTGAACCTGCGGTACCATTTGTAATATTAGAAGCTAATTGAATTGAAGTATTGTGCGTCCAGAAATACAATGTCCCGCTTAAAACACTATTATTAGCTATTAAAAACGCATCGGCATTTAGTGCTGATGGATACGGATTTCCAATTAAATTAGAAACTCGCGTACCTCCTATAGCCACAGAAATTACTCCATTGATAGGCTCGCCTTTAAACGATGCTTCATAAGAACTTGGAGGAGCAGGTGCATAATTCTCTTGTGGCCCTCTTATAATATACCCCTTTCCAGCAACCATTGTTGTATTGTAAGCATCTTCATATTTCCAATTATTACTGCTTGAATCAAATGACAAGAATTTATCCCCCAAAGTGGTAGGAGAGACATCTATTAACTTTTGATTTTTCACTGGTGATGACCAATACGTATAATCAAAATTACTTACTGCAGATGTTATACGTTTATAAATTATATTACCACTATTAACTGCCGCATCATTTACCTGAACAAGACTTGCCTTATTCTCAAAAGTAAGCATTCCAGTACCTGTTACCACAACCTGATTTGTAACTTTCAAAGTATTACCACTATTAAAAACAACAGTCTTTCCTGTATTTACCTGACAAGAACAACCTACAAGATCAGCTGATGATGAGTAATTCCCATCAAAAATAATATTACTTGAACTAGTTGGACCAGTTCCATTTGACCATGTAGATCCATTCCAAGTTACCGCAGCATTATTAGTAATAACAATACCACCAGTAGTTGTAGCTGGCGAAATACAGCCTGAAGCATTAGTAACTGTATAAGTATACGACCCTGCTGTTAAACCTGTTATTGTATATGAAGTTCCAGTTCCTGTAATAGCACCTGGATTAATGGTCCAATTTCCAGTTGGCAAACCATTCAAAACAACACTACCTGTTGGATTTACACAATCTATATTAGTTACTGTTCCGATTGTTGGAGCAGAAACAGATCCTACCGTTACAGAAACATCAAGTCTATTTGTCCCTTCACAGCCACTAATAGTTTGACTCGCATAATAATGTGTACCATTCGATAAAGCAACAGTTGTTGCCAATGCAGTTCCTCCCGTCGCAACTGAATACCATTTAATTGCAGTACCAGTAGCTGATAAACTAGCTACAGTTGGTGAACTATTACAAAATGACTGATTTGCTGAACCAGTTGGTGCAGCGGTTGCCGCATTCACGATAACAGATTGTTGTGCTTGTGCGCTACCGCATCCGCCACTTATTGAATATATTATCAAAGCAGTTCCTGGTGTAACAGCTGTTACTACTCCTGTTACTGAATCAACAGTTGCAATAGCGGTATTTGAACTAGTCCATGATCCCGTTCCACCACTTAGTACTACCGAATTTGCAGTGTATGTAGTAGTACTCCCAAAACAAATAGGAGAAGCACCCGATACAGATACTACGCTTGAAGGAGCATTTACTGTAATAACTTGTGAAGCACTCACTGTACCGCCACATCCACCAGTAATGGTGTATGTAATAGTTGCAGTTCCTGCAGATTCACCTTTTACAGAACCCCCTCCGCTTACCGAAGCAACAGTTATATTACTTGAACTCCAAGCACCTGTACCACCACTCAAAACAACAGAAATAGCTGTATAAGTAGCATTTCCCGCAATACATATTGAATTGGACCCAGAAACAGAACCAATACTTGCACTCGGACTAATTGTAACTGTTTTTTGTGCAGATGCGGTTGCACCACAGCCTCCAGATACCGAATAAATAATATTGGCAGTACCAGAAGCAACTCCAGTTACAACTCCAGTTGAACTTACAGTTGCAGCAGATGTATTATCACTGCTCCAAGCACCTGTACCACCACCCAAAACAACAGAATTGGCTTGATACGGAGCAGTCGATCCCACACAAAGAGGTGAAGTTCCTGTAACTGACCCTACGCTTGCGTTAGGAGTCACCACTATAGCTTTGCTTATGCAGCTAGTAGTATTACAACTTCCCTCATAACGCACATAATAAGTAGTATTAGCAGTTGGCGAAACTGTTATACTAGTCCCTGAACCTACTAAAGTCCCTCCGCACGATCCTGTATACCATTTGGCATCAGCACCAGTTCCTAAAGTCCCACCGCTTACAGTCAAAGTAGTTGAGCTACCCGCACAAAAAGTGGTAGTCCCAGAAATAGTTGTAGGGGTAACTGACAATGAATTTACAGTTATAACCGCATTACTTCCTGTTATAACACTTGAACAAGTCGATAAAGATTTATATTCTACTTTTGTTAAATTATAGGTATATGTACCTGATGCTGTAGTTGGTGCAGTAACAATAGTAGATAAACTTGGAGTAACATCTACTGTAGCGCTTGTCCCTCCATTTATATTATAAGTTACCGTGATCACCGCCGTTTGGGGATTTGTAAAAGTAATATTAGGCGAAGAAGCCCCTTGACAAACTGTCGTTGTACCACTAATAGTTGCAGTAGGCAACGCACGAACAATTAAATTTGCTCCAGCACTACCAAAACCACTAGTTCTTGTGCAAGTTGCATTTGCAATACTTAACAAGGTGTAAGTAGTGTTTGTGGTTGGATTATCACCGGGAGTGAAACTTGTTGCAGCAGCAGTAGGAATCGTTACAGTATAAATTGTTGGAGACGAATTATTTTTATAAGTAATTATGTAAGGACCTACAAACCCAGTATCATCTGCATCAAAGGTTATTTTAGGTGTATCACCAGTACAAATAGTAGTAGCTGAAAAACCACTACTAACATTATTAGGTAACAATTCCACCGTAGTTGTATTAGATGCAGGAATCGTTCCAGAACAACTTGATGCATAATTAACTGTTACCGTTTTACTACCTGACGTCAACCATTTTAACGTTACGGTATTGCTGGTCGTTCCTATACTTCCAGAAGTTATAGTATAATCGGTGTTCAATGTACCTGGAACCGACCACACATAATTAGTCATTCCAGACTGTGTAGTATAGGTAACATCGGTATTAGAACAAGTACTTGATGTAGGCGCCGTAGTAAAAGTTTTGGTTGAAGGATTGGTAGTCACTTTTACAGAACTCGAATAAAAAACACAACTTGAAGCATTAGTCGCAAAAGCCTTAAGTGATCTGCGATAATATCTTATAACATTTGTAGTCGTAGTGGTAACTGTCGGAGGAGTATAATCTTCCGTATTAGCACCAGAAATATCTGCAAAAGTTACATTATCAGTTGAAACTTGCCATTGATATATTGTATTAGTACCACCATTATTCCCTCCAGTACAGTTACCAAATGCGGCACCGTCAATTAGACCAGGTGAAGATCCTGAACATACCTGAACATCCGATGAACTTGTAATAACATTAGCTGACCCATCAAATGGTGTCAAACTAAAACCTACCACATTACCTCCTTGGTGCTCATAATAATCTAAAACAATATCACTATTACCATTCAAATAAATTAAATTATTACAATAATAAGTTGTTCCCTGTTGTTTCCATTGATCAAAAACCAAAACATTATCAACATAAACCCTAACCCCATCATCGCCACTAACATTTAAAAAATAACATCCAGCCGGCCTTGTTGATTTCATACGATAACGCACCGAAAACAACTCTGTATAAATATTAGTGCGATTTACACCATCACTTAAAACATTGAAACAATTGCTACTCCCTCCAAAGTTTTCATTTATAGTTTCTGTATTTATATTATAATACCCCACATAGTTTACAGCAGTAAATGGTGATGTTGTTGTTGAAGGTGATGTTGGTGAAGTAGATCCACCTGGAGGTGGTCCATCGGTATGATTATATACGTGACCGATCCAAGTATTTGTACCAAATGTTGTTTGAGAATCTTGCGTATTTCCGACAGTATTTAATCTTATTGTCATTTTACTATTTCTTCCACTAGGATCATTATTGCAGTTTCCTCTTGACACTAGTACATATATCTGTCCACTAAATGTAGCTGTCCAATTAATAACTGCATCCGCAGAAGTCGTAGATGTAACAAATGCTACAGCCGTAGCTGTATTTACTGCATTAAAAATAGTCAAATTTTCATTTCCTCCAAATAATTCCGGGAATGTAAAAGTATAATTAAAACCTTTAACCACATTTACAGCAACATATTGACCAGCAGTCAAATCATTTGCAGTTACTCTTGTATTTGAGTTATCGATACAAAAAGTAATTGTTTCTCTTGGACTTGTAGTTCCTGATGGAAAAGCACATTGAGCGCTTACTGAATAAGCATTAACAAATATTAAAAACAAAATAATTGCCCTGTATTTAAAAAATACAGAAGCTTTAAAAGTAAAGTTTCGAATCATAGACCTGGGGGTTTCTATTATTATTTTCATTTGTAAGCACTTTATAAACTGATAACTACATTTACGAAATTAAACAGCTTAAAGTTTTACAAACTCATTGCAAAATAACCACTTATCGAAGAGACTAAAAAAGAAAGCCGATTAACTACTTTTATACTCGTCAAACAACACCAAAAAATCATGTTTAAAATTTTTATATTAATTTTTTTATACCTATATAAAAATATAGTATTAAATTAAACATGTAATTTCGCACACCATATATTTGTGATTTAATTTATTCCAACAATGAAAGAGACCTACACTATAAAAGATGCGCTAAAAAAAATAGAACATTACTGCGCTTACCAAGAGCGTTGTCATGAAGAAGTGGAGTCTAAACTTCGTGCAATGAAAATGGACTCACATGAAATTGACCAAATCATAGCACATTTAATCAAAGATAATTTCTTGAATGAAGAGCGTTTTGCTCGCAGTTTTGCTCGTGGCAAACACCGCATTAAATATTGGGGAAACATCCGAATTACGAATGAACTGAAATTCCGTAAAATAAATCAGCGCTTAATTAGCACGGCACTAAAAGAAATTACTCCCGAAGAATATTATGAAACTTTCGAGAAATTAGCGTTGCGAACTTGGGAAAATACTAGGGAAACAAATTCCATGAAGAAACGAAAAAAAGTTTGTGATAGTTTATTGCGTAAGGGTTTTGAAAGTAATTTGGTCTATGAAAAAGTGAAGGAATTAGAAAACAAGGATTGATTTATGTTTTGTAAATGGCCGTAACTTATCGACCAACTGTTCTTGGTGTTAACTATTGGCACGCGGATGACACGGATTTAGCGAATTAAAAACGGATTTTTCTTGTTTATCAAAGGGATTGCAGTTGATATATTTGTTATTCTTACTTTTTAATAATGGCACACAGATTTCGCAGATTGAAAACAGATTTTTCCTTGTGAAATGGAATAAATCTCAAATTGAAGGTTCCTAACTTTGGCTATTGGAACGCGGATTTAACGGATTTTTCTTGTTTATCAAAGGGATTGCAGTTGATATATTTGTTATTCTTACTTTTTAATAATGGCACGCGTATTCCACAGATTTAAGTGGATTTACTTTTAAGAAAATTGTAAATGACATTGAACTAAAATCGTCTCATTTCTGTCAGTTCGAGCGGAGTCGAGAACCGTATTAGCAAACAGCTCTCTATCGATAGACGGTGTACGCTACAATTATTATAATTACTAAATCTTAAACAAAACTCGTTTAGCACCTCGATTTTAAGAAAACTTTTGTTTCACTAAAGAGCAATTACAACATCTATTTACAACTATGCTATAACGAAAGTAGCACACTCACCGCATTACCTCCAAAACCTACTGCGTTTACTAATACTTTTTTAATGGGTTTAGTTTGTTTTTGCGCTTTAGCAAATGGGACGCTGATGAAGGTATTGTGTTGCATCATCATGATAGCCAACTCTAAACTTAGTAACCCTGAAGCGCCAAAAGTATGTCCGATTTTCCATTTATTGGTGGTCAGTAAAGGCAGGCTTTCGCCAAAAACTTTTTGGATTGCTCTATACTCTGTTAAATCCCCTTTTATGGTTCCGGGAGCATGCATAACAATAGCACCTACATCTGATAATTCAATATCTTTTAAAGCCATTTTCATGGATTTTTGAAAACAAGTGGCTTCTGCAGAAATGGATATGTTGTGTTCCAGAACCTCTGTAGCGTAACCAATGCCTTCGATAAAAGCTAATGCGTTTTCTTTTTTCCCTATTTCTAGACAACAAACTGCTGCGCCTTCACCAAGAATCATGGTGTTTTGTGTTTTCTCTAAATCTAATGCACGATTTGGATACGCATCATCTGACCTTGAATAGATTTTTAAAGCACGCATTTGCGCGATGGTAAAATCGGTTAAAGGGGCTTCACTGCCGCCAACCAAAAACTTATTGACCATACCTGATTTTAACCAAGCAACACCGTTTAAAACAGCGTGCAATGCAGTAGAACAAGTAATAGAGTGTGAAATTTCGGGGCCAGAGCTTTGTAAATCATGCGCTATCCAAGAGGAAATATTCCCCAGAGTAGTTGTAGGCGAAGCCAATGTTTGCGCTTTTCCCGTTTCTAGATATTCTTGATGGTGTTTTTCGAATAATTCAGTGGCTCCACGTGACGAACCAATATTGATTCCGAATACATCATCAGTTGTCCAAGCTGCTTGCTCAACCGCTTTGCGAGACGCTTCCATAGCATATAGCACCGAATTGTCTAGAAACTTATATTTAGGATCTGAATGTTTTAATAATTCAATTTTAGCAATTGAATCTTCATTTAAAGGCGCTACAAACGTTGGGGCTTTATCAATGTTTTTTTGAGTAAAACAATGCTGGTCGTTCAGGTAATGGTCCCAAATTAATTTTGGGTCATTACCCAATGGAGATAGAGACGAGAGAGCGGTAATGGATATTATTTGTGACAAGGTGTATTATTTTATTACACGAAGATTCACAGAGAATTTTCGCAGAGATTCACAAAATTCAAATAGAGAAATCAGCTTGGCTAAACGTGACATTTTCTCCTTGTTTTATTTTGTGCAATTATTTATAGTTTAACAGCAAAGGTCGCAAAGTTTTTCGCAAACTGTACAACGAATGCTACCAAATAATGCGTTTTTAGAATTGAAATCCTTATTTGATTCAGCACTTATTGCTTTTTAGCCCTGATAGCAGTGGAAATCCTTTACCGCCGTTCTTTAAGGCGGTAAAGATTGCAACGAATAGCAGGATTAGCTCCAAATTAAACTATATCAAGTGCTTGTTCGACTACTTGATATATTTTTTCTAATTGTACATGACTGATGATATACGGTGGCAAGATATACACGATATTTCCCACTGGCCTTAAGATTACGCCATTCTCGATGAAGAAATCGTAGAGTTTGTTTCGCAAGCTTCCATAGTAACTTGCTGCTCCTTCTGTCTTTATTTCTAAAGCAAAAATAGTTCCCAGAACACGAGTGGTTTTAACCTTAGCATGCTCCTTAATTTTTGCTTGAAAGGCCAAGTGATTGGCGTTGACACGAACTAAATTAGCTTGCATTTCGGGAGTTTTTAACAACTCTAAACTCGCTAATGCAGCGGCACAACCCGTAGGATTAGCTGTAAAAGTATGTCCGTGAAAAAGGGCTTTATTAATATCTTCGTCATAGAAAGCATCAAAAATATCTTGCGTAAATGTGGTAATCGCCATAGGGATAGTTCCACCAGTCAATGCCTTAGACAAGCACATCATGTCAGCAGTTTCATTGACGTAATCCATGGCAAAGGTCTTGCCTGTTTTTCCAAAACCAGTCATCACTTCGTCAGCAATGGTCAAAACATTATTCTCTTTGCAAATTTTTATTAGATTCCCTAGCGCTTCCGGTTCATGCATGACCATTCCTGCAGCACCTTGCACTAAAGGCTCAAAGATAAAACCAGCGCAATTGTTCTTTTTGATTTGCATTTTGAGAGCGTCATAACTTTCTTGCTCGCGTCCTTTTGTTGGTGCCGGAATTCGAACCACGTCAATAAACATCCCTTCGAATGCCTGTGTATAAAAGGAAATTCCGCTTGCCGCCATAGCAGCAAATGTGTCTCCGTGAAAGGCATTTTCGAAAGCTATAATTGTGGTTCGTTTTTCGCCTTTGTTAAAAAAGAATTGCAAAGCAACTTTGATTGCTACTTCTACAGCCGTTGAACCATTATCAGAAAAGAATATTTTTCTTTGGTTTTCAGGTAATATTTCGATTAGCTTTTCACCAAGTTCGATTGCTGGCTCATGCGTAAATCCACCAAAAAGCACGTGTTCTAGCGTAGTTAGCTGCTTGTAAATCGCATCAGCAATGTATTTATTACTGTGCCCGTAGGGATTCACCCACCACGAAGCGATAGCATCAATATATTCTTTGTTGTTTTCGTCCCAAAGCAAAGCGCCTTCTCCTCTTTTAATAGCGATAGGAAGCGCAGCTGTTTTATGTTGTGTATAAGGGTGCCAAAGGTATTCTTGATCTCTTTCAGAAAGCCCCTTAACCCCCGAAGTGGGAATAGTTGTAGTACTCATATTTATAATTTCAAAAGGTTTTCTCTAAATTGATCGGCGTAATCCTTAATTACATTTTGATCAAAGTAAGGTTCTTGTTCGATGCGACCGATACAATTAATTCCAGTTTTGGATAAAATTATGGACTCAGTAGCTTGATTTTGTTCACCACTGAAAATAATTCCAGCAATTTTGATCTTGCGGTTTTGCAATGCTTCAATCGTTAACAAAGTATGGTTGATACTCCCCAAATAATGCCTTGAAACAACCACTACTTTATAATCTGGAGCAATTAAATCGACAATAGTATCTTGATTATTTAAGGGTACAAATAAGCCTCCTGCTCCTTCTATAACCAAATGATTTTCGGTTTCTGGTGCGACAATCTTAGCTAAATCAATTGTTAAACCGTCAATTTTAGCGGCTAGATGTGGACTAGCTGGCGTGTTTAACTTATAGCTATTAGAATGAATAACCGTTTTATCGTTACTGATGTATCGTTCAATTTTATGACTGTCCGAATTATCAAGGTCACCCGCTTGAATGGGTTTCCAATAGTCGGCCTGTAGTGATTCTGTTATAATTGATGAGGCAATCGTTTTGCCTACATCAGTTCCTATTCCTGTTACAAATATTTTCATTACTATCTATTTTCACAAAAGTAAAAAACCCATCGTTAAGATGGGTAATTTATTAGTCTTCTTTTAATTCATCGATTAATTTTCGGATTTCTTTGGCGTATTTTCCGTAATAATATTCTACCCAACATTCGGTAATGAATCCCACAAATAAAATTGATGAAGTAATTATAATTAGTATGGTTACCAAAACCGTATTATTAATATCCGTAATTTTCAAATCAGGCTTTGAATACATTACGAAACCTAATAAAAACATGACCATAAAGGGCATTAAAGCAAATGTAAATGTTTTATACAATTCCATATTCAGACGAATATCAAAATACGTTTCATACAAACTATCCTTTGTATTTAAAGTCACCTTATCCAATCTTTTGTAAAACAAGAACAATTTTAGTAAATAATATATTGAAACTGCAGCAAACATACTGTAAACAAAATAAAAGGGAGTAAGCCATTTAGCTATAAATCCATGTATCACAGGAGCGAAACCTATTAATATTACTGCTAAGGTTTGAAAAATGAGTTCATTTTTAAGATTCTTTTTAATCTTATCTAGCGGCGTATTAGCCGATTGAATTTTTTCTAAATTAGTTGGAACAATTACCTTATTAGTATTTTGTTTGTCCCAAGCATTTTGCATATCGTTAAAATCCATATCCTTGATTTTTTATAATTTCTTTTAATTTTTCTTTTGCTCTGTTTAATTTTACTCGAGCATTTCCTTCTGATATTCCAAGATTGTTTCCAATTTCTTTATGCGAAAACCCTTCTAATTGATAGAAAATAATAGCTTTGTCAATTTTTTCCAATTTTTGAATTGCCTTATAAAAATGTTCCATCTGACTCTCTTTTATCTCTGAATCACCTTCCTCTTCTTTTATATTTTCAGACACTATTGGATATCTATCAACCTTTCTTTTTTCTTTTTTCAAGAAAACGATAGCTGTATTAATTGCTACCCGATACATCCAAGTCGAAAACTGACTTTCATTTCGGAACGAATCATACGATTTCCATAGTTGACAAATAATCTCCTGAAATAAATCTTGTTGATCGTCATGATTATCCATGTACATCTTAGAAACTTTATATAAAATCCCCTTATGCTTTTCAATGCGATTTAAAAATTCTGGCTCTCTTTCTTTCAAAACAATACTACTTCATAATTGGTTTAACCGTGTATCCCGCTTTTCTTAATAAGTTAATTACACCCAAATCACCTGCTAAATGAGCTGCACCAACAGCAATAAAAGCACTCTGTTCTTTTACTATATTTGGCAGGTTTTGAACCCAATTAGCATTTCTTTTGTCTAACATTTCGTTTTTGGCTAAGGAATTCATAATTTTTATATCTGTTAAGCTGTTATAAACGTCTTGAATATGTTCTTTTTTATACTGTGAAACCGTATTAGCTGCCTCAGTTTCATTCATGTCCTCAAACATTTTAAGCATTTCATCATTAGTATATGCTTTTTCAAAAATAGCTATTTGGGCTTTTATCGATTCAAAACCAGCTACCTCCATACCGCGCTCCTTTGCCTTTGCAATAAATTCCATTTCATAAAATTTTAAGTCCGTACATTTAAAGCTTTTCATTAACACTAAACTCATTACTGTTGTCAAACTGTAACTATTAACTTGCTGTACTGACAATCCTGTCCTGCTTTTTAAAATAGCCTCTAATTTAGAAAGCTGATCTGGGGTTAATGTTTTATCTAAGGTTTCTTTCCCCATAGCCATTTGTTGCGCATCAGCCAACTCCTTTGGATCAGCTAGATTAATTTCTAAAACTAATTTATCCGAAACATCAAATGCTTTTTTCACCTTTTCAGAAAGGAAATAATCTTCTGAACAAATCATGTGAATCGTACCATATAAATAAGAAGTTTTGCTTAATCCTTTTCCTGATATTTCCCACAAAAGTGAATTTTCTAAGGAAGTACTTTTCGTTTGTGCTTGGCTTGACAAACTCATTAAAATTATAAATGCTGCTACTACTGATTTGAATAAATTTTTCATTTTTTTATTGATTTTGATTGTTGATGATTGAAACTCTTTTTTATTTTCCAATTGTTAATTTGATTACGAGTCGTAAGTAAGCAATCCATCAAAACGTTACAAAAAAAAATAATTTTTAAAAAATGAGTGATAGCAGGACTTAGGAAAATAATTTTTTCTATCGAAAAATGAATAATTTGAAAATACTAAAAAACAAAAGCAGTTAAGGAATGCAAAAGTTCAGAAATTTGATTTTTAGTATTATAACTATGTAAACAAAAACGGAGTCGCTCTTGTCCTTCTGGAACTGTGGGAGATAAAATTGCTTTTACATTAAAGCCACTATCTTGAAACTGTTGGGCAATCCTTTTCACTCTTTCATTGCCAGGAATTATAGCGGACTGTATTGCTGATTTAGATTGCACAAACATTGGTTTTAAACCTAATAACATTTTTTGTTGGTTGAAATGAACAATATTCGATCTCAACTCAGCTAAGCTATTAGTATTAGCATCTAGAAATTGATATGCGTGCAAAATTGTAGCTACAGCATGCGGTGACATTCCTGTTGTGTAAATAAAGCTACGAGCAAAATTTACTAAATAATGTTTTAATTCATTTGAACCTAGGATAGCTGCACCGTGGCAACCGAGACCTTTACCGAAGGTCATGATGCGGGCAAAAACTTCCTCTTGCAATCCCAACATTTGAACCAAACCTTCTCCTTTATCACCAAAAACACCTAAAGCATGCGCTTCGTCTACAACCAAATAGCAATCGTGTTTTTTACAAACGACTACTAACTCTTCGAGTTGGGGTGTATCTCCATCCATTGAGAAAACACTTTCGGTAACAACGTAAATATTTGTTGTTTTATGCCGCTGTATAAGCGTCTCTAGCTCTTCAAAATCGTTGTGAGTAAATTTATAAGCTTTTGCATTAGATAGCTTGATTCCGTCTCTAATTGAAGCATGGCAGAGTTCGTCATACAAAATCAAATCCCCTTTTTGAGGCACACTACTGAAAAAACCAACATTTGCATCATAACCCGAATTAAAAATCAAAGCAGACTCGGATTGATGAAATTGAGCAATGTAATCCTCTGTTACTTGATACAACGGATGATTTCCAGAAATTAACCGCGAGCCTGTCGCCCCATTTTGAAAATACTTATGGTCGATTAAAAATTGATGCGTTTGATTAAAAATGACTTCTGATTGAGAGAATCCTAAATAATCATTTGATGTAAAATCAATTAGATCACTTACATTAGGTAATTTTCTAAGCGCATTTTCGCTGTTGCGAACATGAAGTTTTTTGAGAAGATTTTCAGGTAATTTCATGCCATCAAAGTTATGAATTATTGTGCAAAATAAGCAGTTATCTTCTAGCCCAGATAGCAATGAAAATCCTTTTACTTTTTTTCTTTAAAAAGTAAAAGATTGCAATGGATAGCTGGAATAGCTCCTAAATAAAAAAGCCAAACATAAATGCTTGGCTTTAAATATATAATATTGTGAAACGTTTTAGTCAGCTAAAATGATCACTTTATTGTCTTTCATTTCTAACGTTCCAGAAGAAATCGCTAGTGTATAATTTTGATCATTAATCTTTGTGAAGATCGCTGATGCTTCTTTACTTAACTGGAAAGATGGAGCAGATATACTCACGATTCCTTTTTCAAGTATTGAAACTATGGGCGCGTGATTATTTAATATTTGGAAGCTACCATCAACACCTGGTACAGCTACTGAAGTAACTTCTGCTTTAAATAAAGATGCCTCTGGTGATACTATTTCTAATAACATATTTTTGTAGTTAAAGGTTTAAAAGCTTAAAGTTTAAAGTTGCTTGTGAACCTTAAACTTTAAACCTTAAACTATTTTTTAAGCTTCTGCTAACATTTTTTCTCCAGCTTCGATAGCTTCTTCGATAGTACCTTTAAGGTTAAAAGCTGATTCTGGTAAGTGATCTAATTCACCGTCAATAATCATATTAAATCCTTTGATAGTATCTTTGATATCTACTAAAACTCCTTTTAATCCTGTAAACTGCTCCGCTACGTGGAAAGGTTGAGATAAGAAACGTTGTACACGACGTGCTCTAGAAACTGCTAATTTATCTTCTTCAGATAATTCTTCCATACCTAAGATCGCAATAATATCTTGCAATTGCTTGTATTTTTGAAGAATTTCTTTCACTCTTTGTGCGCAGTCATAATGCTCATCACCAAGAATTTGTGGTGTTAAGATACGAGAAGTAGAATCTAACGGGTCAACAGCTGGATAAATACCTAGCTCAGCAATCTTACGAGACAATACAGTTGTTGCGTCAAGGTGAGCAAACGTTGTTGCTGGTGCTGGGTCAGTTAAATCATCCGCAGGTACGTATACCGCTTGTACAGATGTAATAGATCCTTTGTTTGTAGATGTGATACGCTCTTGCATCGCTCCCATTTCTGTAGCTAATGTTGGTTGGTATCCCACTGCAGATGGCATACGACCTAAAAGAGCCGAAACCTCTGAACCTGCTTGAGTAAAACGGAAGATATTATCAACGAAGAATAATACATCTTTACCTTGATCAGTTCCTGCACCATCACGGAAATATTCAGCGATAGATAATCCAGAAAGTGCTACACGAGCACGAGCTCCTGGTGGCTCATTCATTTGTCCGAAAACGA
This sequence comes from Flavobacterium sp. PL002, assembly GCF_054165825.1. Classification (NCBI taxonomy): domain Bacteria; kingdom Pseudomonadati; phylum Bacteroidota; class Flavobacteriia; order Flavobacteriales; family Flavobacteriaceae; genus Flavobacterium; species Flavobacterium sp. PL002. Next base: position 1,408,967 of record NZ_CM135110.1, read on the forward strand.
AAGTAGCTTTTGACTCTCTCATTCCTGGTAAATCTACTTTAGATAAATCCCATCCTCCATTTTCCATAGAGTGCATGAAATCATCACCGTATTTTATAATACCTGACTCTAACATCTCACGAAGTAAGTCATTTCCTTCACGTGTTCTTTCTCCTACTCCTGCGAATACTGAAAGTCCACCGTGACCTTTTGCGATATTGTTGATCAACTCTTGAATCAATACTGTTTTACCAACACCGGCTCCACCAAACAATCCAATTTTACCCCCTTTTGAGTAAGGCTCAATTAAATCGATTACTTTAATACCTGTGAATAAAACTTCTGACGAAGTTGATAAATCTTCAAATTTAGGAGCTTGACGGTGAATTGACATTCCGTTTACACCAGTCTTAGGTAATTCAGGTAAACCATCAATTGCATCACCAATTACGTTAAACAAACGTCCGTAAACATCTGCTCCAATTGGCATTTGAATTGGGTTCCCAGTACCTACTACTTCATAACCTCTACTCAAACCATCTGTTGAGTCCATTGAAATGGTACGAACAGTGTTCTCTCCGATATGAGATTGTACTTCAAGTACCAATAGAGTACCATCTTTTTTTGTGATTTCTAATGAATCATAAATTTTTGGAAGTTCAACATCTTTACCGTTGAAAACTACATCAACTACTGGACCAATGATTTGCGCAACTTTTCCTATTACTTTTGACATTACTTATGTATTTATTAAATAGCTATTTAGGTTTATGAAATATGCCTAACCGAAACTTATCGTTTAGACCCTTTTTTCAAAGTGCAAAGATAATTTTTTAAAATAAAAAATCAATTATTTTTTTGATAAAAATCAGCAACTATTAAATGAATCTCAAAAAATCACATTTAAAATAGCCAAATACCTGCATTTCAGTACAAATAAAAACCACCACGTCAAAAAAACGGGTGGCTTTATTTTTATCTTTTGATCAAAATTTATTTAATTACTTTTGGATATAGTATAGGAAAAAGACTTAAATCTATTTTTTTCAATGTAGATCCATATTTTTCATTAATTGCTGTACTAAATTCATTTGCGATTAAAGCATAACCCATAGGACTTGGATGTATTCCATCTAATGAAAAACCACCTCCTGTTACATAAGTTGAAGTTATTGTAAAACCATTAGACGCAAAACCACCTGTTGACAATTGAGTCATAATTGCCTTAGTGTCAACAAAAGCCAATCCTTTTGCATCTGCAGCCGCTTTAATAGTAACATTATAAGCATCTGTAGCCACCTTGATCTCATTGATCTCAGTAGGGATCAAAACATGAGCATCTTGTAAAGGAAATGTAATTCCAAACTTATTTAAAGGAGAAGGCGGCGCCATACCTACACCAGAATTAGCAGCTGTTGGAGCTGTTCCAATAACTGATTGTGTTGGCAATAAAACTAAATCAGTAGCGGTAGCTTGACGCGCTTGACCAAAAACAGTACCGTAAAAAGCGGCTGTTTGCGCACCTAGTGATGCTGAAAAAGCAGCTGTTAATTCATTCGATAAATTAGGCAAAGACTCATCTTTAATTAATAATGGATTCGCAGCAGTAGCAGACAATAAGTTGATACGATCACCAGCACCAAATGCAGTCAAAGCTTCTTTTAAAGGACCATATAGCAATGAATTAAGTTGCCCAACAGTTGCTTGTCCTGTAGCAAGATTCCCAGCACCAAGTACTGAAGCAGTTAAAGGATTATAAGGAACGGTTTTAAAATAAGGCAAGGTATTAACATAAGGTAAATTAGCCACAACACCTTTAGCTCCATTAGCCGTTAAACCGTCAACTAAAGTTGAATAAACAGCAGTAAAGACATTAGGGTCAGTTATATCATTCCCTCCGTAAGTTGCTAGATTTGTATTACCAGTTTGATTTACGCCAATTCCACCAGAAGTAGCATAACCTAATACGTCATTACCACCAATCCATAAAGTAAAGAAAGTAGGCGCTTGCACTAAAGCATCTGCTATTACAGTTGAAGTATTTGAAGTAGCAAATCTTGCATAATAAGGATTTGCTGTTCCAGTAGCTACACCTGTTAAATTCCCATACCCAGGAGCTACTAAATGATAACTTTTTGCACCCGGAACTCCTAAATTATTAAATGGGCCCGTAATACGATTTGTCACTTCTGTAGTAGGCACTCCATCAACAGAAGCTGGACCTGTCCCATTAAAATACAAACGAACTGCCGCTATTTGAGTACCACCATATAACAACCCTCCAATATTATCAGACGCCAAAGGAGTCTTAAATTCCCCTCCTCCTGCTTCAACAAATTGCCCCGCTAAAAGATTAGTGTACGCACCTTGTTGCCCCTTAATAAAAACGGAACCGTCACTATACCCAGCTGCAAAGGAATCCCCTAGGGCTACATATTTTGTAAAGTTTGCCGAACCCGAAGTTGCGGGCACATTAACCTCAGTAGCAACATTGTCGTCACTACTACATGCCACAACGGTTAAAGAAACCAATAAGAGCAATTTTAAATTTTTTTTCATTTTAAAAGTTTTTATTTTATTAATTATTACTACTTGTTTATGGAGTAATGGTCCATGACGCAAAATATTGCTGACCAATTAAACCAGCGCCCAATACCTGAGCATATTCCTTACCACCTATGTTTGCAGCACCAATTTTTAAAGTAGACTTTAATTTAGGAAAACTATAATTCACTTGAGCATCAATAACTGTTGCCGCATCAATCATACCATCCACCATTGAAGACTGCCATAAATATGAGCTACTCCATCTTCCACTAATATTAAACCCAAAGTTATCAAATAATTTTTCATTACCAAAAGATGCTTTAGCTCTATGTTTAGGTGTGTTAAACCCTGCTTCAAAACTGGCATCTTGAGATTGATCGAAATTAAATTCAGCATAATTGTAATTTACACTTACTTCGAAATCTTTATAGACTTTTTTAGACAAACCTAAACCAAAACCTAAAGATTTAATTTCTACATCTGTATTTGTATATAACTGATACGCTCTATAATCTCCACCTTTAAGAGCTGCAACAGTTTGAAAACCTGTATCAGCTGGATTAACTACAGTACTGGGATTATCTTGCACGATTCCGTAATAAGGAGCTACAACATTTAAATTACCAATAAAATCATTATATACATTGTAGTACCCATTAATATCCACTGAAACATCACTTATATACGAACGGTAACCTAACTCAAAAGCTTTTACCTGCTCTGGTTTAACATAATTTACATTTGTTTTTTGCAACAAACTAGCATTTCCTGTTGCAGAAAAAGCGCCAACAGAAGCTGCGGTATACGAATTGTTATATGCATTAAGCCCCGTTAAAGTTACTGTATTTGATCCTAAAATCAACTGCCCGAAATCAGATATTTTTCCACTTCCATCAATATCGTCACCTCTAACTTCAGAAAATCTAGTTAAATTATCTGGAGCTGACCCTAACAAAACCGCGCTACCTACGTTAAAACCAATGTATTGATCTTGTGTAGATGGATTTCTAAAACCCGTTTGAAACGAAGCTCTAAAATTGTGCTTTCTACTTTCACCACCCGAATACACAAACGAAATCCTAGGTGAAACATTACCATCAAAATTCTTTGATTTATCATAACGTATTGATCCTGTAAATTTTAAACGATCATCTAATAACTTTTTAGATAATTGCGTATAAGCACCGTACTCATTATAATAAATTGGTCCATCAGCATCAGTATAGATTCTACCAAAAGAATTCAGTTCATATTGACGGTAAGACCCACCAACTTGCACCTCTGCAAATTTTATTAAATCTTTAAAATTATAATTAGCATCAGAATGGTAGATTTTAGAATTATCAACCAATTTAGAACCATTAAGAACACTTTCCCCAGCAATTACTTTATTAAATGCATTCTTAAAAGCTTGTGTACCCGGCATCAATCTAGTCCCTCTTGGATCATTTCCATTTACATTAGGTGTTAACACCAATCCCCCTATTAAACCTGTTGGACTAATATTGTAATCAGCAAAATTTCTAGCACCAGCATGCGCTTCTGCAGCCACTTGACCCGCGAGTCTAGCATTTGCAAATGCATTACCGTAATCAGTAAACCAGTTTTTATCTGACTTCCATTCCCTATTCACATTTATACCTGTAAACAACATATCATACGAATTACCTCCATCCTCAGTGGTAGTATACCCTCTTACGAAGAAGTTTTTTCCTTTTATTTCCAACTTATGTTGTTGCATAAAAAAATTATTCAAGTAATACCTATTAGCCCCTTGATAAACTGCGTTACCATAACCAAATTTACTTTGCCAAATTACTTCGAGATTCTCATTTCCAAAAGGTCTATAATGTAAAGAAAAATCAATTTTGGTATTACTTGCCTTGTTATCGGTAAGATCCGTTTCATTATATCCTGTTCTTGAAATTTTCTCAGTTGGTAATGTTGGAGCAGAAATTATAGTAGCAACCTCATCTCCATATACATTAATACCATCGTAACCATAATGACTTCTATCTCTTCCTGCAACTGTTTTATCGTTAGTATTCGTGGCATACCAGTCCGTACCACGCATGTAAGTAAAATTAGCTTTAGCTGCTAATTTCGGACTAAAAGCATGTGCCATGCGTATTCCGTAATCTACATATTCATTATTTCCAGCTGCTTTTTGAGAAGTTTGCCCAAATTTTGCATAAGCAGTAATCCCTTGGCTAGTAAACGGACTTTTGCTTGTCATGAATAAAATACCATTAAAAGCATTTGCACCATACAATGCAGATGAAGCACCCGGCAAAAGCTCCACACTCTGAACATCAATTTCAGAAATACCGATCATATTCCCCAATACAAAGTTCAATAGTGGAGAAGCATTATCCATCCCATCAACTAATTGCATAAAACGAGTATTGGCTACTGTAGCAAATCCTCGAGTGTTTATTGATTTAAAAGACAAACTACTCGTATTCATTTGAACTTCTTTCATATTCTCCAGACCATCATAAAAAGATGCAGAAGCTGATTTCTTTATATCAGCAACACTCATTCTTTCAATCGTCACAGGAGACTCTAAAACACGTTCAGGAGTTCTAGACGCCGAAACAACAATCTCATTAAGCAGGTTGTCTTCTTCACTTAAGACAACTTTGACTTTTTGATTATTACTAGTAATATTTACCTTTTTTGCAACAAAACCAATACTTGAAATTTCAATAGCAAAAGGGAAACTTTTTGTTGTTTTTAAAACAAACTTACCGTCAAAATCAGTCACTGCTCCAACTGAAGCACCAACAATTTTAACATTCGCTCCAACAATAGCTTGACCCCCACTCTCTAACACAGAACCTGATATTGAATTCTGAGCAAAACTGAGGCTGCAGAAAAACAATGCTAACAAAAGTAAATTAATTTTCATTTGGTTGTTTTTAATGATTAGTACAGCCAAAATACAAATAATATTCATATTATCAGTAAAACAGTAAATTAAATAAACATATTACAATAAATATAGACTTTTTTAACACTAAACTATAAATATTGTTTTTATATTATAATTAGTTATTATGTTAAAAAATTACAATAAACTATGCACGCATAAGAAAATGAACTAAATATTGAATTAATCATAAAAATGCATCATTTGACTTCATTCCATAAAAAAAGCGAGATAAATATCTCGCTTTTCAAATTTATAATAAAATACTGTTTATTCAACAGTTACTGATTTTGCCAAATTACGGGGTTGATCCACATTACATTCTCTCATGACAGCGATGTGATAAGACAACAATTGCAAAGGTATTGTAGTAATTAGAGGCGAAAGTGCATCAGACGTTTCTGGAATTTCGATAACAAAATCAGCTAATTTACGCACCTCAGTATCTCCTTTGGTTACGATTGCTATAATCCTTCCGCTTCTGGATTTTATCTCTTGAACATTACTTACAATTTTGTCATAATGACCTTGCTTTGGAGCAATAACCACTACCGGCATATGTTCATCAATCAAAGCAATAGGACCATGTTTCATTTCGGCTGCAGGATATCCTTCAGCATGAATGTATGAAATTTCTTTTAATTTTAAAGCACCCTCTAAAGCTACTGGAAAATTATAACCTCTACCTAAATAAAGACAGTTTGGTGCATCAATAAATGTTGCAGCAATTTCCTTAGCAATATCATTAGTAGTTTCTAAAGCTTCTTTAACTTTCTCAGGAATTAACTCTAACTCCTGCAAATACATGTGATAGTCTGAGTGAGATAACGTCCCTTTGGCCTTAGCCAAACGCAAAGCAATCATTGTTAAAACAGTGATTTGAGTTGTAAAAGCTTTTGTTGAAGCTACTCCAATCTCAGGACCTGCATGTGTATAAGCTCCCGCATGAGTTTCTCTAGAAATGGAAGAACCAACTACATTACAAACACCAAAAACAAAAGCACCTTTTTCTTTAGCTAATTTAATAGCTGCCATAGTATCAGCAGTTTCTCCAGATTGAGAAATTGCAATAACCACATCCTTACGTCCTATAATTGGATTTCTGTATCTAAACTCAGACGCATATTCTACTTCAACAGGAACCCGAGCAAATTCTTCAAAAATATACTCAGCTACTAAACCAGCATGCCATGATGTACCACATGCTACAATAATTATCCTATCAGCATTTAAAAATTTCTCAAGATTATCTTCAATACCTGCCATTCTAATAATACCTTCATTAGCATGTAATCTCCCTCTGTAAGTATCTTTAATTACGCTTGGTTGTTCATAAATTTCTTTAAGCATAAAGTGATCGTAACCACCTTTTTCAATTTGCTCTAAATTCATTTTTAGTTCCTGAATGTATGGATCAACTAAAGAATCATCTTTAATTTTCCTAACTTTCATTTGCTTATGAAGTCTAATATTAGCCATTTCACCATCCTCTAAATACACTGCATTTGAAGTGTATTCAATAAACGGAGAGGCATCAGAAGCAATAAAATACTCCCCTTCACCTATACCAATTGCTAATGGACTTCCTAATCGAGCCGCAACAATTTCGTTTGGATTTTTTTTATCGAAAACAGCTATTGCATAAGCTCCAACAACTTGATTTAATGCTACTTGTACTGCTTTTCCTAACTTAAGCTTTTCTTTTCTTTGAACCTCTTCAATAAGATTTACTAAAACCTCAGTATCGGTATCAGAATGAAAAACATAGCCTCTTTTTATTAATTCTTCTTTCAATGGTGCATAATTTTCAATTATCCCATTATGAATAATCACTAAATCACCAGAATTAGATACATGAGGGTGTGAATTTACATCATTAGGAACACCATGCGTAGCCCATCTTGTATGACCGATACCTACTGTACCATTAGTAGTTATTTCTGTAGTTGCTTTTTGCTCTAGATCAACTACTTTTCCCTTAGTCTTGCAAAGTTTAATAGCCTCACCATCGTAAATCATTACTCCAGCACTATCATAACCTCTATATTCTAGTCTTTTTAAGCCTTTTATAACAATAGGATAAGCTTCTCTATAACCAATATATCCAACAATTCCGCACATATTTTTTTAATTAGATTTTGTATAATAAATTTCAAGCTTCAACCTTTTCTTGTCGTCAACAACAGGAGAAGAACCATATAAAACAACCCCTTGCGGACTCATTACTGATGCTTTAGCTACCTTTGAAATTGTAGTATTAGCTGTTTTCAAACTACTTGATGTAATAACATTAATATCTTGAGTTACCACCAAACCTAATTTAACATTAGTTGAATCAGTGTTCTTAACAAGGTTTCGTATTTGATTTGTAATTCTTATTTTATAATAATTATCAGTCGCTGATTCTGTATTCAAAATACCGTCATATATCAACTTTCCATTTTGAGACGTCGTACCTGTAGTAGGGTCAAAACCATAATCTACAATTGCTCTACTATTATTTAAATCATAAAGATAAACTCTGTTTACTTTATTTTCATTTGCAATAGCATCATCAACATGGAAAACTAGATTCGCTTCATTAATCAACCAACCACTTGCTCTAATTACATCTATTTCATCTGCAACACCATTAGGAGCTCCAGTCTTACCATCAACTCCATAAAGATCTTTACCAAAAAGTTCTATAACAGCCATTGAACCTTCTCCTCCTTTTAAATACAACTTGTCATCACCAACTGTTTTATTAATATTACTCACTGATGTAGCATTAGTATAACTAGCCTTACTGTTACTTTCTTGCAATAAACTCACCGTATTACCGGTAAGATTAAGCACAATAGATTTATCTACCCTAGTCTCATCAGTCGCAGAGGTGTTTTCTTTATAATTAACCGTAATTTTACCTTTTGTAAAATCAAGAACAGCTAAACTTGAAGGACTCGATCCTGATTTTTCTACTTTAAAATACAAACCTCTAAAATATTCTCTAAAAACATCATTAGTAGCTAATTTACCGCTAGCGATAGCATCCATGATTTTTGTTTTAAAGAAAGTAGTATTAAGATTTAAACGCATTCCAGGAGCTTCTCTTGTAACAACTTCTACACCATCTTTAGTTTCTGATTTTTTATATTGAGCAGCACTAAATACGAACTCATCATTTTCACTTGTGATACCAGAATCATTCAACCTTGTCCCAACTTTAGCAACATCAAAAGCAGCATTTTCGTTCGTATAATATTTTTGTACTTCACTAAGACTTGTCGTAGGATCTAAGGTTCTCATAAAATAACCAGATTCATAAACACTTAGTTTTATTTTACCATCACTTGGCCCATAGATAGAAGATAGCTCATAAGTTCCATCACCACTAGAAGCATCAGTAGAAACTAAAGTACTTGTATAAGGAATCGTTAATACCACACTCTCAATAACAGGATTAACGCCTAGCGTAGGATTTGGACTAGCTAAAGAAATTTGCGTAGCAAAATTTGCAATATTAGTACCAAAAGCTTCTGTTTCATAAATACCTAAAGCATTTACAGCAAGGTTTTGAGACTCTACTGGGCTCACTTTTTGATTATAAGCAACCACACTTGCGGTATACTTATCAAAACCAAAATGATTATCACCTATCAATCCGTCACCAATAGAATTATAATCTTTATCACAAGAATATGAAAACACGACTAAAACTACTAGAAGAATTTTCTTAAAAAAAGAATTATTGAACATATAATAATAAATATTTAAATTTTACAACGCTTCGTTATTATAAAAATTGCTATACGCTTCTGCGAAAGCATCTTTAGCGACGAAAGGTAAAAAAGGTTTTCCTGAAGATTCTATATATTTTGTTAAACTTGGAGAAAGCCCTTCTGAAGCAATAATTACCCCATCAGAATGGTCTATGGTTGCTTTTATTATACTCTCATAATCTGGATTTTTCAATCCTTCAATAGCGTCTAATGGCACACCGTCAAGTTGTATTTTATTAATCATTTCAGCATCTAAAGTACCTTCAAAAGATTGACTATAAACTGATGTTATGATTTTTGTATCGGAAAATAAAGCTTCATTTTTATAATAATGCTTCATGTAAATAGGCAACATCGCAGCCATCCAACCATGAACATGAATAATATCAGGAACCCAATTCAGTTTCTTAACTGTTTCAACCACTCCTTTAGCAAAAAAGATCGCACGCTCATCATTATCAGCATACATTACCCCTTCTTCATCAGCAAAAGTTGCTTTACGCTTAAAGTATTCATCATTATCGATAAAGTAAACTTGAATGCGCTCTTTTGGGATTGATGCCACTTTAATAATTAAAGGCATATCCAAATCGTTCACTACCAAATTCATACCTGAAAGCCTAATCACTTCATGTAATTGATGTCTTCTCTCATTTATATTTCCATATCTTGGCATGAAAATCCTTATTTGTCCTCCCTGATCATTAACCATCTTGGGTACATCATAAGACATTAAAGAAACTTCATTTTCAGCTAAATAAGGCACCACTTCAGATGATACGTATAATATCCTCTTATCTTTCATATTGTAATTTGCTTAGTTTATTGGTAATAAAAACCACGCAAAATTACAAAAATTTATGCAGTTATTAACTAATATATTATGTTTGCATATAATTTAAATAAAATAACGATGCATATTTTCAATGGAAAGGCCGATTTAATAGCACATTTGACCGCTATTAATACCAGTAATTCTACTATTGGTTTTGTTCCAACTATGGGTGCAATTCACAAAGGACACCTATCTTTACTGCAACAATCACTTTCAGAAAACGATACTACTGTAATCAGCATTTTTGTAAATCCCACGCAATTTAATAACCCCGAAGATTTACTAAAATACCCCAGAACTCTTGAAGAAGATGTACAGAAAATAGCCACTTTAAATAAAACAATTCTAGTATACGCTCCTACAGTGGCAGATATTTATGACAAAAAAATTAGCTCTGAAGAATTTAATTTTGATGGATTAGAGCACCAAATGGAAGGGAAGTTTAGACCTGGACATTGGGACGGCGTAGGAACTGTAGTAAAAAAACTATTTGAAATTGTTAATCCTACAAATGCTTATTTTGGAGAAAAAGACTTTCAGCAATTGCAAATTGTTAAGAAAATGGTCGAAAAAAACAAACTCTCCGTTAACGTAATTGGATGCAGCATCTTTAGAGAGCCTTCAGGCCTAGCAATGAGTTCTCGAAATGAAAGATTAACACCTGAACAAAGAGAGGAAGCTGCTTTTATTTACAAATTACTTCAAGAAACAAAAGAAAAGTTTCAAGAACACACAGCACAAGAAGTAACAAAATGGGTGACCGATAACTTTGCTGATAAACCTTCGTTTGATTTAGAATATTTTCAAATAGCCGAAGAGGATAGCCTTTTACCTTGTGAAACAAAAATAGAAACAAAAAAATACCGTGCTTTCATTGCTGTTTTTATGAATAAAGTCAGATTGATCGATACGATTTCATTAAATTAAATTACTTTTGTAGCATGCAAATTCAAGTATTAAAATCAAAGATCCACAGAGTAAAAGTTACTGGAGCCGATTTAAATTATATCGGTAGTATTACTATAGACGAAAACCTTTTAGAAGCTTCAAATATTATTGAAGGTGAAAAAGTTGCTATTGTCAACATCAATAACGGAGAACGTTTTGAAACTTACGCTATTAAAGGTGAAAGAAATTCTGGCGAAATAACACTTAATGGACCCGCAGCTAGAAAGGTTCAAAAAGATGATATTATTATTATTATCGCTTACGCCACTTTAGAATTTGAAGAAGCAAAAACTTTCAAACCTTGGATAATTTTTCCAAATGAAAAAGACAACTCATTAACATAAAATAGTTCTTAGAGAACATCCAATTATCCCCATTAAAAAACTATTTTTGATGGGGATTTTTCAATAATCGTATTTCCCAACTATAAAGTAATACCTTAAATCCAAATTATAAAGACAACCAATATGTATTTCAAATAAAGTATTATATTGGTAACCATTTACGTATTTTTTATTATCTAAAATTAAACAAATGAAAAACTATTTTCTATTACTATTCTTTTCTTTAACCGTATTTTCTCAAAAAAAAATTGAAGCTTTTAAGTCTGTTAGCCTAAACGATACAAGAGAAATTAGCATCACACTTCCTGCATCTTACGAAAGTAACACAACAAAAGAATACCCATTATTAGTTTTACTAGATGGACAATACCTGCACGATCCTTTTTACGGCGCCATTAATTATGCCTCATATTGGGATGACTTACCTGAAATAATTATTGTTACCATAAATCAAAACAACAGCAAACAAAGGCAAGAAGACTGCGCTTTTGATGAAGCCGATGGCTTACCTACAAAAAAAGCTACTGCCTTTTTCAATTTCATTAGCTATGAATTATTACCTTATATCGAAGGTAAATATAGAACCGCTCCTTTTAAAATTATAGCAGGGCTTGATACTACAGCAGGTTTTATAAATGCTTTTTTATACAAAGACAATCCTATTTTTAATGCTTATATTTCCCTAAGCCCAGAACTAGCTACTGAAATGGAATATTATGTTGCTGATAAATTAAAGGCGGTAAAAAAACCTATTTTTTACTATCAAGCATTAGCATCTGGCGACATCAAGCAAATGAAAGGTCCCATTCAAAAATTAAATGAGAACATAAAAAAAATAGAAAACCCTCAGCTTAATTATAAATATGATGAGTTTAATGCGTCACATTATTCTTTAGCACTTTACGCGATTCCGAATGCTTTGTATCAAATATTTGATGTTTACAAACCCATTTCATCAGCTGAATTCAATGACAAAATTGTAATTCTACAAGAAGGACACACTGATTATTTGATTAACAAATACGATATCATTAACAATAAACTAGGATTAAAAATCCCAGTTAGAATTAATGATTTCAAAGCCATTGAAGCCGCAATCCTAAAAAACAACGCATACTGGGAGTTAGATAAATTAGCTGAAATAGCTGATAAAAACTACCCTAAATCAATGCTTTCATCTTATGAATTAGGTTTAATGTTCGAAAAAAAGGGTGACCAAAAAAGAGCCGCAAGGTATTACCAATTAGCTTCACAAATGGAACCTATTGGCGACCTGACAAAAGACATGATGATCGATAAATATTACGATATAACACACCAAAAAGAAGAACCAGATGGCAAAAGTAAAAACTAGTTTTTTTTGTCAAAGTTGTGGCGCCCAATATGCAAAATGGCAAGGCCAATGTAACTCTTGTAAAGAATGGAACACTATTGCCGAAGAAATAATTCAAAAAGAAGAGAGAGTTGCTTGGAAAACTGAATCTACAACACAAAGTAAAGCGCCAAAACCGCTAAGAATAAATGAAATTGATGCTACTCAGGAAATCCGAATGGATACTACTGATGCAGAATTGAATCGTGTTTTAGGTGGCGGAATTGTTCCTGGATCATTAACGCTTCTAGGAGGTGAGCCTGGCATTGGTAAGAGTACTTTACTATTGCAAGTCTCTTTAAAATTACCCTATAAAACGTTATATGTTTCGGGTGAAGAAAGTCAGAAACAAATAAAAATGCGCGCCGAAAGGATTACGCCTACCAGCGACAATTGTTACATTCTTACCGAAACAAAGACACAAAATATCTTCAAGCAAATTGAAGCGATCCAGCCTGAAATTGTAATTATAGATTCGATCCAAACATTACATACTGATTATATTGAATCGACTGCGGGAAGCATTTCTCAAATTAGAGAAACCACTGCTGAACTAATTAAATTTGCTAAAGAAACAAACATTCCGGTAATTCTAATTGGTCACATTACTAAAGATGGAAATATCGCTGGTCCAAAAATTTTGGAACACATGGTAGATACCGTATTGCAATTTGAAGGTGATAGGAATCATGTTTATCGAATATTACGCTCGTTAAAAAATCGTTTTGGCTCCACAGCCGAAATTGGAATTTACGAAATGCTTGGCAGCGGATTAAGAGAGGTCTCCAACCCTTCCGAAATATTAATATCGCACAAAGACGAAGAACTTTCTGGAACAGCAATAGCCACAACTTTAGAAGGCATGCGCCCATTAATGATTGAAATACAATCCTTAGTAAGCACTGCAGTTTACGGAACACCACAACGAAGTACCACAGGTTACAATGCCAAAAGATTGAATATGATTCTAGCTGTTCTCGAAAAAAGGGCTGGTTTTAGGCTTGGCGCCAAAGATGTCTTTCTAAACGTAACCGGCGGAATATCAGTAGACGATCCTGCGATCGATTTAGCAGTTGTTGCGGCTATTTTATCCTCTAATGAAGATATTCCTGTAAATAAAGATTTTTGCTTTGCCGGAGAGGTAGGTTTATCTGGTGAAATTCGCCCAGTCAATAGAGTGGATCAACGCATTCAAGAAGCAGAAAAACTAGGTTTCTCTACCATTTTTGTTTCTAAATACAATAAAATCGCATTAAAAAACCCAGGTATAAAAATTCAACTAGTTACTAAGATTGAAGACATAGCAAGCATGCTTTTTGGGTAATAACTCTATGGAAAACAAATAAAACAACAGCTGACTATTTAAGATTTAATTCACTGATTTTCAATACTATTTTCGTAATTTTATATCAAAACTATAATATAGTACTAATTTAAAAAAATTACAAGATGAAGAAGCAAACTGGTATATGGATTGACTCTAGAAAAGCAATCATTGTAACTTTAAATAATGGTAAAGAAACTGTAACGGAAATTGAATCTGATTTAGAGAACCGAATCTATCACGATAAAGAAGGTGACAAAGGAAGTTTTATTGGTCATCAACATATTGACTCTCAAAATACATTTGACGAAAGACGAAAACACGAGATTAATAACTATTTTAAAGGAATCATTGCAAAAATAAACGATACCGATGAACTTTATATTTTTGGCCCTGCAGAAACAAAAACTAAGTTAGAACATAAAATTAATATTGAAAAATCAACTTTACCCAGCAAATTAAAATTAGTAGAAACTTCAGACAGTATGACTACTAACCAAATTGTTGCTAAAGTGAAAAAGTTTTACGCACAATAAAAAAGCCTATTAAGAGCTTTTTAATCGCATACTTTAAAAACTACAATATGATCATTGTAGTTTTTTTATGCCTTTAAAATAAACTAAACATTATATTTTTTCACAATAACAAAATATATTCCCCACTATTCAGTTAAATTTGTTTGCGTAATGCAGTAATTAAATCAAGGGAGCATTTAAGTCATTGCTAAACGCAACACGATTAATGAAAAATAAAAAACGTAAAATAAAAATTAGCTTAACAATTCTCGCACTAATGTTACTAGCATTAGTGACTGGTTTTTTTATTTTTAGAGACACACTACTTCAGCAGGCCATACAAAAGGTTTCCAGTAAATTGGATCAAAAATACAACAGTAAATTCACCGTAGAAAAAGCCGAATTCAATGGGCTTACCGGAATAAAACTAACTAAAATCACATTAGTTCCTAAAGATGCTGATACCCTTTTTGACATTCGAAAAATGGAAACAAGCGTAAACTTCTGGCATTTGTTCTCTGGCGACATTCAACTTGGCACCTTAAAAATAAACAATGGCTTAGTTCAACTTATACAAAAAGGAGACCGTAAAAATTTCGCGGCTTTTTTAAAAAAAGATAGTAATGAAGTGGCTACAAATGATAAAAGAGATTATGCTGCCTTTGCTTACCGCATTATCTCCAAAGTACTGAATTTGATTCCCACCGACATGAAAATCGAGAATCTAAAGTTTAAAATAGACGATAACGGCAAGAAAGCATTTATTGATATTCAAGATTTAGTTTTGGCAAACTCAAATATGGAAACAGCTATTAATGTTCAAACAAATACTTTTTCACAACGCTGGAAAATAAAAGGCTTCGCTGATCCTCGAAATAAAAAAGCTGATCTGCGTTTTTTTAACAGGGATACTGGCGCTATTAAAGTGCCTTATTTTGATGAACGTTACAATTTAATAGCAAGTTTCGACTCCATTAGACTGAATATTGAAAACATTGACCGTAGTGGTAACGAATTGCATATTGACGGCTTTACATCAATAGTGAATTTAAAGATTAATCATCCTAAAATTGCTGCGAAAGATGTGGTCATCAAGAACGCACGATTTGATTACCGTTTATTATTAGGCTCTGATTTTGTTGCGGTAGATAGCAGTTCAACAGCTCAGTTTAATTCGATTAAATTCCGTCCATACTTGTCTTATGAAACTGAGTCTGACACGATTTATAAGCTCAAAGTTAACATTCCCAAAATGAAAGCGCAAGATTTCATCAATTCACTTCCTGATGGATTATTTACCCATTTTCAAGGAATGGAAGCTGAGGGTAATTTTGATTACAAGCTTGATTTTAAATTCAATAAAAACAAACCTGATCAATTAGTCTTTGACAGTAACATTAATAAAGAAAATCTAAAAATAACTAAATATGGAGAAGCTAATTTGAACAAACTCAACGGCGAGTTTATCTATAGAGCAATCATAAAAGAGGTATTGCAACGTCCTATTTTAGTTGGTAATGCTAATGCAAATTACACGCCCATGAGCGCAATTTCACCTTATCTTAAAAAGTGTGTTTTAACCACCGAAGACCCTTCTTTCTTTTCGCATCACGGGTTTATAAATGAAGCGTTTAAACAATCTATTGTCAAGAACATTAAGACCAAAAAATTTGCTCGCGGGGCAAGCACCATAAGCATGCAACTAATTAAAAATGTCTTTTTAACTCGAGAAAAAACAGTCTCTAGAAAGTTAGAGGAAATTCTATTAGTTTACATTTTAGAAAATAACAGAATCGTTAGTAAAGAACGCATGCTCGAAGTGTACTTTAACATTATAGAATGGGGACCTAATATTTACGGAATAGGAGAAGCTAGTAAATTTTATTTTCAAAAAACACCCGATCAATTAAACTTTAATGAATGCTTGTACCTTGCACGAATTATTCCAAGCCCAAAAAAATTCATGTACCAGTTTAATGATCAAGGAAAACTAAAAGAGTTTGCTGCGCAGCAAGAACGTTTCCTAACGAACATTATGCTTAAAAGAGGCTTATTAGCTATTGATGATACCATTTATAAATCATTACCGCTGTTTATTTCTGGCCCAGCTAGATCTTATCTTCGCATTAAAGCTCAAGATACTGTTGCTGTAGATTCTGTAAAAGTAAGTGATGAATTTGATTTTTAGACCCAATGAATTACTGATTTTTATTTAAAACTAAATACATACTAGTTTAAAAAATTTGCTATAAAAAAAGTGTTCCATTTTCAAAACATGAAAACGGAACACTTTTATATTTAAAAATTCTTATAATTAAGGTGCTGGATCAGGAATGATTGCCTGTACACCATCAATTGCTTTTAAAACATCTTCAGATAAAGTGACATTGATGGTATCTATATTTTCTTTTAATTGTCCCAAAGTAGTTGCTCCAATAATAGTACTCGTCAAAAACGGTTTTTGTTCGATAAAAGCAAGTGCTAATTCCGTTAACGTTAATCCATTTTTAACTGCAATTTCATGGTATAATTTTGTTGCCTCAGTACATTGAGCGCTATTGTATCTTGTGTATTGTGGGAACAAGTTGATTCTTGCTTTTGGATGACTTTCTCCCGTTAAAAACTTACCTGATAAAACTCCAAATCCCATTGGCGAATAAGCCAACAAACCTACATTTTCTCTAGCGCAAATCTCAGAAGAAGCATTTTCAAAAAGTCGATTTAATAGCGAATAAGGATTCTGTATCGTTTTTACTCGAGGCAAATTATTGTATTTATTCTCCTCTAGAAAACGCATAATTCCCCACGCATTTTCATTAGAAAGGCCTATATGCTTTATTTTTCCTTCTTTCACAAATCCATCAAGAGTAGTTAATACTTCATGAATATTATCTTCCCACTCATCATCCTGTAATGTAAAACCACGTTGACCAAAGGTATTTGTTTTTCTTTCTGGCCAGTGCAATTGATACAAGTCCAAATAATCCGTTTGCAAACGTTTCAAACTATTGTCTAAGGCATATTTAATACTTTCAGGAGAAAAGTCAACCTTGTCACGCATATAAGTAAAATTAGGATTTGGACCTGCAATTTTTGAAGCCAAAACTACCTCTTCTCTCCTACCTGATTTTTTTAACCAAGTTCCAATTACTTTTTCTGTACTTCCGTAAGTTTTTTCACTGGCTGGAATGGAGTACATCTCAGCAGTATCAAAGAAATTCACTCCACGTTCTAATGCATAATCCATTTGAGCATGTCCTTCAGCTTCTGTATTTTGTTGACCAAAAGTCATTGTTCCTAAACAAATCTTGCTAACTTTTATATCGGTATTGGGTAATGTAGTATATTTCATTATATTTTTATTCGATTTTGAAAACACAAAGTTACAAAGGTTTTTATAATAGAAAAGGCTCAAAGAATGTCTTTGAGCCTTTTTTAACTTTTACTTATTAGTAGTTTAGTTGATTTCTTTTAACATATCCGCAATCTCATCTAATCTTGGCGTTAAAATTATTTCAATTCTACGATTCTTCGCTTTTCCTTCAGCAGTAGCATTAGATGCTAGTGGGGCATATTCACTTCTTCCCGCAGCAGTAAGATTTTGTTTGTTCACATTAGCGTTTTCTCCTAAAATAGCAACAATTGCCGTTGCTCTTTTTGTAGATAAATCCCAGTTATTAGCTATTGGACCTGAACTAGAAAAACCATCATTATCAGTATGACCTTCAATCAAAACAGCGATATCTGGATTATCTCCCAATACTTTCCCTACTTCAACTACTGCTTTTTTACCTTCAGAACCTACAGAATAACTTCCTGAATTAAAAAGCAATTTATTCTCCATAGAAACATATACTTTACCATTTTTCTGCTCAACGGTAAGTCCTTTACCTTCAAAACTATTCAAGGCATTAGACAATGTCTCTTTTAGTTTTTTCATTGTAGCTTCTTTCGCCGCAACTAATGATTCTAATTCTTCTAAACGTTGTGCATTTTTACTCAAACGCTCTTGCTCAATCGCTAACGCTTTTGCTTTAGCATCTAATTGTGCTAATAAATCACGGTTTTTACTCATGTTAGCCTGCAACGCATCACTGCTATTTTTTTCTAAAGCACTGTAGGATTGTTGTAGAACGTCCATTTTATTTTGCAAAGCACTTTTATCAGCTAGTAGTTTATCACGTTCTGATTTCACTTTATTCATCTCTGTTTTTAAAGAATCTTGTACCATTTCTAGCTGATTTTTATTTAACAATAGATCTGCATTACCATCAGCAAGGACTCTATTTTCTTTTTTCAAATCAGTATATTTATTCTCTAAATCAGCGTATATTTTTTTAGAAACACATGAGCTTGCAAATGCGATTACTATTAATCCTAAGGAAATTTTTTTTATCATTTTTATATTTTAAAATTGTGATTTAATTTATGCTATTTCTACTAAAACGGGGCAATGGTCTGAATGTTTTGCCTCGGGTAATATTACTGCTCTTTTTATTTTATCTTTAAGTGGGGCGCTCACTAAACAATAATCAATACGCCATCCTTTGTTGTTTGCTCTCGCAGTAGGAACTCGCATAGTCCACCAAGTATAATTATCAGGCTCTTTGTTTAAAAAACGAAAACTATCAACAAATCCATTATCTAAAAAATCAGTTAACCAGCTGCGCTCTGCAGGTAAAAACCCTGAGACATTTTTATTTCTAATAGGATCGTGAATATCAATTGCCTCATGACAAATATTATAATCACCACAAATCACAAGGTTAGGGATGTCCTTTTTTAAGTCAGTAATGTAATTTTGAAAATCATCCATATACATAAATTTGTGACTCAATCTTTCGCTATTTGTTCCTGACGGCAAATACAAACTCATCACTGAAAGTTCATCAAAATCCACACGAATATTCCTACCCTCAAAATCCATGTGTTCAATTCCAGTTCCATAAACCACATTATTTGGCTTCTCTTTGCACAATATAGCTACTCCACTGTACCCTTTTTTTGTAGCTGGAAACCAGTAGTGATAAGGGTAACCAGCAAGCTCAAAATCCAATAACGGAATTTGCTCTGGCGTTGCCTTAATTTCCTGAAGACAAATTACATCGGGATCTGCTTGTTGCAACCAAGTTATGAAACCTTTGGAAATCGCAGCACGAATTCCGTTTACATTATAGGAGATTATTCTCATTTTTTATCCATTTTGATTTTCAAAAGTACTAAAAATAAAAAAGTTTCTCTCATAAAAACCTTAAAATCCAATCCATAAATGATTAGATAATAGAGTTTTTTTCTATCTTTGTTTTTCGCTCGAAAAATACAAAATAAATGGGTTTAGTTACCGCCAAAGAAGTTGCAAAAGCTATAAACGCTGAGAAATATGGGGTTTTCGGAACCTTTTCCGGTTGGTTATTAATGAAAGTACTTAAGATTTCTAAGCTCAATAAATTCTACGATAGAAATAAACATCTTGAAGACACTGATTTTTTAAATGCAATTGTTGACGAATTACAAATAAAATTTGAAATTCCTGAAGAAGATTTAAAGCGTTTGCCCAAAGATGGCGCCTATATCACCATATCTAACCATCCGCTGGGAGGGATTGATGGTGTTTTGTTGTTAAAATTAATGCTTGAAAGAGAACCTAATTTTAAGATCATTGCTAATTTTCTTTTACACCGAATAGCCCCTTTAAAAAAATACATCATGCCAGTGAATCCTTTTGAAAATCATAAGGATATCAAATCAAGCGTGGTAGGAATAAAAGAAACGTTACGTCATTTAAGTGACGGAAAGCCATTAGGCATGTTTCCTGCAGGAGAAGTTTCTAGTTATAGAGATGGACAATTAATGGTAGACAAACCCTGGGAAGAAGGCGCAATTAAAGTAATTAGAAAAGCACAGGTTCCTGTTGTTCCTATTTATTTTCATGCTAAAAACAGCCGCCTTTTCTACTTACTTTCTAAGATTAGCGGCACTTTTAGAACTGCAAAGTTGCCATCAGAAGTTTTTAGTCAAAAAAATCGCGTTATAAAAGTACGTATCGGAAAACCAATATCTGTAGCTGAGCAAAACGAACATAAATCATTAGAAAGCTATTCAGAGTTTTTACGAAAGAAAACCTACATGCTAGCGAATCCTTTTGAGAAAGAAAGTAAATTACTAACTACGCCGCATTTAAAACTTCCAAAAAGTCCTAAAGAAATTGCAACTCCCGCTAAAAGCGAAATGATAATTGCCGAAGTAGACAAACTACGCGAGATGGATTGCAGATTATTACAAAGTAAGAACTACGAAGTGTTTTTTGCGGAAGCGAAAAACATACCAAATGTTCTACACGAAATAGGTCGCTTGCGCGAAATCACCTTTAGAGCAGTAGGCGAAGGAACGAATGAATCCCTTGATTTAGATAAATTTGACCAATACTACCATCATTTATTTCTTTGGGATGACGAAGCTAAAAAAATAGCTGGAGCTTACCGCATGGGATTAGGGTCGGAGATTTTTCCTAAGTATGGAATTGAAGGTTTTTATCTAAATGAACTCTTCCGTTTTGAACATGAGTTACACGATATGATGCACAAATCTATTGAAATGGGTCGTGCATTTATCATCAAAGAATACCAACAAAAGCCAATGCCATTGTTCCTTTTATGGAAAGGAATCATTCATACTACATTGCGTTTCCCAGAACATAAATACCTTTTAGGTGGCGTAAGTATTAGCAATCAGTTTTCTGATTTCTCAAAATCGTTAATGATTGAATTCATGAAATCAAATTATTACGATCCGTATATTGCTCAATATATTCACCCTAAGAAAGCATACAAAGTAAAATTAAAAGACGCTGATAAAGATTTCATATTTAATGAAACAGAAGCCGACTTGAATAAATTTGATAAAATTATTGATGAACTAGAACCAGGCGTATTGCGTTTACCTGTATTGATTAAAAAATACATCAAACAAAATGCAAAAGTAGTTGCCTTCAATGTTGACCCATTATTTAATAACGCAGTAGATGGATTAATGTATATTAGAATTGCAGATATCCCTGAAAGCACCATGAAGCCCGTTATGGAAGAATTTCAAGCTGAATTAGAGCGCAAACTCACTGAGAAGGAAGATTAATTTCTCTATATTATAAAAGCTAAAAAGTCTCGACAATGTCGAGACTTTTTTATGTCTTAAAATCAATTTGTTTTAAATACAGCATCAACTGGCTCCCATAGCTCAATTTTATTGCCTTCCGGATCTAGAATCCATCCGAACTTACCATAATCAAATGATTGCATTTCTCCTACAATAGTTACGCCTTCAGTTTTTAGCGTTGCTAATAATCCCTCAAGATTATGCACTCTAAAATTCTGCATGAACTGTTTTTCACTTGGTGCAAAATAAGTAGTATCAGCTGCAAATGGAGACCATTGAGTAGCACAATCGTTACCTTCATTATCTTTCCACCAAAATATTGATCCGTAATCATCTGTTTTTAAACCAAGATATTTACCGTACCAAGCAACTAATTCTTTGGAGTTTTTAGATTTAAAGAAAAAACCACCTATTCCAATTACCCTTTTTTGCGTAACAACTTCTATTTCTGATTCAAAATATTTTGCTTTTATCTTATCTACAATAACCTGCGCTAGACGCTCGTGACTTTCAAATGTCCAACCGGCAACATGGGGAGTCAAAATCACATTTGGCGCTTCTAATAAATATTGAAAAGCTTCAGGCGTATTGTCTTCTTGAAATAGTGTTTCAAAAGACAGTTTTTCATATTCTAAGACATCAAGCCCTGCTCCTAACACTTTAGCTGATTTCATTGCTGTAACTAAATCAGCTGTAACAATATTTTTACCTCTTGAAGTATTGATTATCCAAAATGGTTTAGTAAAACCATTGATAAAAGCCGTATCGACCATTTTATCAGTCTCTGGAGTCCAAGGAAGGTGCAAACTAAGCACATCGGCTTTTTGTTGAAATTCGGCTAACGAAACTTGTTTAGCATTTACATCGCCAACATTCTCTAGAATATCATAGCACAAAGCTTCAACATCAAAACCACGCAGTTTTTTGGCAAACGATTTTCCCATATTTCCATAACCAATGATTCCAACAGTTTTTCCATCCAATTCATGGCCGCGGTTACCCTCTCGATTCCAGTGACCCGAACGAATTTCCTTATCGGCTGTGTTTAATTTATTGAAAAGGGAAAGAATCATCCCTAAAGCATGCTCTGCAACAGCATTGCGATTTCCTTCAGGAGCAGCGATTAGCGCTACATTTTTGTTTGTTGCATATTCGCAGTCTATACTTTCGAGACCAGCGCCTACACGTGCTATAAACTGAAGATTTGTAGCTTTATCAAGGAATTGTTTATCAATCTTAAACCGACTTCGAATAACGATTCCTTGATAGTCATGAATCTTAGCTTCTACTTCTTCTTTTGTAGAAGTAAAATCGGTATGATTTGTAAATCCTAACGCTTGCAATTGCTCCATCATAATGGGATTATTGCTATCGATATGTAGAATTTTAATGTTTTCGGGATGCAACATGATCATTTATTTTCTGTTGCCCAAAGTTACAAATTTGAATTAGGATTGTTTTATAAACTAGTTTCATAATTTGTCTTTTATTTTCTAACGTATTCTTTTTGGTAACAATCGTAGCATTCATCATTTAAAAGCAATTTATTTCCTTCTAAAACATAAGATTGACTTGGACTGCCAGAAGTATAAACAAGCATTTGTTTGTCTCCACCTAAAATAGATTTTTTAGTTTCAATAGTATAGTTTTCGGTTACTATTAAAGTACCATTTTCATAAATCTTAACTTCAGATTTTGAGATTTGAATTTCCTTATTGGTTGTTGGAGTTGTTGTTCTTCCAGTGATACCACCACTCATTGCAACTAATTTCCAAGTACCTTCAATAGATTGTGTATTAGTAACAGCTTCAGTAGTTGATGAACAACTAAGAAAACCGAATAACAATGCAGCAAATAATACTAACTTTTTCATAAGATATGTTTTTTAGCTAAGATGCTAATATACAACAATGGTTGCGTAATTTTTGCAAGAATATTAATCAGTGTAATTTACATGCCCGCGTGAGGGATAGCAGCAAGCTACCGAAGTAGCGCGTATAGCCCGACGCCATAAAAAAAAGGGTCTCATCAACACATTGCTGATAAGAACCTTTTTTTTATGGGGGCACGTCCAAAACGATAACGAACTTACTTAACCCTTTATTTTTTTTAATGCCGCTTTGATTCCGCGAATTATTGATGAACTAAAACCGTGCGATTCCATTTCGCTTAATCCCGCAATGGTACAACCTTGCGGTGTAGTCACGCGATCAATTAATTGTTCTGGGTGTACTTGTTCTTCCATTAACATTTTGGCTGCTCCTTTTACGGTTTGTGCCGAAATCTCTAATGCTGTTTGCCAGTCAAAACCAATTTCAATTCCTGCTTGCATAGACGCACGTATGTAACGTAATGCAAATGCTGTTCCTGAGGCCGCAAGCACTGTTGCCGCATCCATTAATTTCTCATCAATAACTGGTGCTGTACCAAGATCTGCAAACAGTTTTACCACTTTTTGACCTTGCTCATTGTTATCTTCATGGAAAGAAATACAAGTAGCCGATTCTCCAAACTGCGCTGCAATATTTGGCATAATGCGAATAGCCTGATTATCATTACCAATTTTTTCTTGCAATGCTTCAGTTGAAAGTCCAGTTACTGCGGAGGCAATTATTTTATTCTTTACAACTGATAAAATTTCAGATAAAACTAAATCAACTTGATACGGTTTTACGGTTAAAATAATGACATCAGCTTGTTGAATATTGTATGTATTATCCGTTGCAAGGGTAATTCCTAAAGCTTCTAAATGCTGAATTTTGTTAATATTTCTTCTAGTAACCGTAATGTTATGGTTGCTGGAGAATTTTGCAAGTCCGATAGCAACAGAAGCGCCTAGATTTCCGCCTCCTATGATGTGAATATTCATTTTTTTAGTTGTTAGTTGGTTGGTTATTATAGTTCAATAGTTTTTTTTTAATTTTAAAAGCCCAGAATCATTCTCGCAATAGAGAAATAAATTAAGATTCCACAAATATCATTACTAGTCGTAATAAATGGCCCAGTAGCTAATGCGGGGTCTACGCCAAATTTATCCAATAATAACGGCACGAAAGTACCAATAAGAGAGGCAATAATAATCACCGACATTAAGGCGGAGCAAATTACAAAACCGATTATAGGTGGTTCATCCAACAGAAAATAACTTCCTAGAAATAATATACAAGCTAAAATACCTCCGTTTAATAAACTCAAAGAAATTTCTTTAATCAAACGTCTAAACAGCGAACCGCTTAAGGTATTGTTAGCCAAACCTTGCACTATAATTGCTGATGATTGCACACCTACATTTCCTGCCATTGCGGCAATAAGCGGAGTGAAAAAGAATAAATTTCCGTGTTCAGCCATTGCGCCTTCAAACAAGCCCAATACTCTTACGGTAATAAAACCTCCTAAAAGTGCTAAAACTAACCATGGTAAACGCGCCTTTGACAACTCAAGAATACTATCATCTGCTTCTACATCTTGTGAGATACCCGCTGCTAATTGGTAATCTTTATCAGCTTCATCTCTAATTACATCAATAATATCATCAATAGTAATACGCCCAACTAACCGCCCCATTGCATCAACGACTGGAATAGCTTCTAAATCGTATTTTTGCATGATTCGCGCTACCTCAACATCATCAGCATCTACATTTACGTATGTAACTTTCTTGATGTAAATTTCGGATATTTGCGTTTTTGTAGAAGTTGTTAGTAAATCTTTTAAAGACAACCTCCCTTGTAATCTGTTCTCGTCATCAACCACATAAATGGAGTGTACACGAGACACATTCTCGGCCTGGGCGCGCATTTCTTTTACACAAGTAAGTACGCTCCAGTTTTCATTAACTTTTACTAACTCCTTCCCCATTAATCCCCCAGCGGTATCCTCATCATAACGTAATAAGTCAATAATGTCTTTTGCGTGTTCTAAATCGTCCAACTCAGAGATTACCTCTTGTTTTTTGGATTGAGAAAGTTCAGCGATGATATCTGCGGCATCATCAGTGTTCAGCTCATCTAACTCTTCTGCAATCTCTTTTGGAGAAAGTCTTTTTAAGATATTCTCCCTTAAATCGTCTTCTAATTCTAAAAGTATTTCAGATGTTTTCTCTGAATCTAATACTTTAAAGATATAAGTTGCCTCATCAAAATCTAGTTCGTCCAGAATCTCGGCTATATCGGCATGGTGCATTTCACCAAGTAAACGCTCTAATCCGGCGTCATCCTTGCTAACAATGTATTGCTCTAATTCGAGTATTAAGTCTTTACTGATTTTAAATTCCATCGGCTTCTATTTTTTTAGTAAGTTCAATAAATTCTTCAACGCTAAGTTGTTCTGGTCGTAAGTTAAAAACAATATCTTCTCTTAATTCATCTGATAAATTCAATGTTTTTAAACTATTACGAAGCGTTTTACGTCGCTGTTGAAAAGCAGTTTTCACCACTGTAAAAAATAATTTTTCGCCGCAAGGCAAACTATAATCCGCTTTTCTACGCATGCGCATCACACCTGATTTTACTTTGGGTGGCGGAATAAACACGTTTTCATCAACGGTAAATAAATATTCTACATCGTAGAAGGCTTGCGCCAAAACAGAAAGTATGCCATAAGCTTTACTTCCTTTCTTTTCACAAATACGTTGTGCGACTTCTTTCTGGAACATTCCTGCAAATTCAGGAATTTGGTGTTTCAACTCTAATGTTTTGAAAACGATTTGAGTAGATATGTTGTATGGAAAATTCCCTATGATAGCAAATTGCTTTCCCTCAAAAACTTCATTGATATCGTATCTTAAGAAATCCTTTGAGATGATTCTATCTTTTAATTTTGGGTAATTCTCATCTAAGTATGCAACTGACTCTGTATCGATCTCAATTACATAAGTATTAATAGGCTTATCAAGCAAGTACTTTGTAAGTACTCCCATTCCAGGCCCTATTTCTAAAACATCCTCATACCCTTCTAGATTGATGGTATCTGCAATTGCTTTAGCAATGCTTTCGTCCTTCAAGAAATGTTGGCCGAGGTGTTTTTTTGCTTTTACTTTTTCCATTTTATTTTATTTAGCACGAAGACACAAAGGACAGCGTGTAATTATGATTGTAACTTACTTTTGCAACTATAAAAAAGAGTAAGTTTACGATTATTCTGTGAGCAATTAAAGCCGAATAATCCATTTAGTGTTCCGAAACCACTTGTAATTCTGTTCTAAAAGCCAAGACTTTATCTCCAAACAATTTCTCAATTTCAGCACGAAATAGTGGTCCATCTTCTTGGTAATATTTCTCTAAAGTTTCCTTACTATCTGTTGTGTATTGTGCTGAGTAGGTCACTCCACCCATTTCTTCTTCAATTAAAACACGTACTAATCTAGCCGAAACAAATTTACCTGTTGCAAGAATTTCTGGAATATGTTTGTGTTGCATCCAGATCATCCATTGATCGTGAATACTCTCGTGTACATTACTTGTTACGTTATATATTATCATTTTTTCTATTTAAATATTGAACAGTTTAATCGGTTAAACGATTGCCCAATTAATTATAAATTACTATCTCCTCTTAATTTTCTAAAAGCTTTTCTTGCTTCCACAAAATAAATACTGTCTTCATGATTAAAAATTATTTTCTCATAAAGTGGTTTTGCCTTTTCTGGCATTGCCAATTTCTTATTGTAAATTTCAGCTGAAAAATATAGTGCTTCGTCTACATAGATACCGTCACTGTGATTCGTTATTATTTCTTGGTATTGGCTTAAAGCCAAATCAAAGGCACCTCGTTTTTCATAGACCTTACCCAATCGCAATAAAGTAACCGCTTCTATTTCTTGTCCTTTAAACTTTTGTAAAATAGCCTGAAACTTTGCAATTGCTTCATCATTTCTATTTTGATACAACAGATAATCACCTTTAGCAAATTCCTTTAATGCCGTTTGCGTAGAATCAGCGACGGTATTATCATTAACTAATAAGAAATATTCCAAAGCATCGTTAGCGATCAACTGCGTATTAGCCGACTTTAATTCTTTGAATTGTTTTAACGCCCATTGAAAATCAGTTTTAAAATAACTTGTTTTGGCGGCTTTTAAACTAGCTTCATGAGCAACAACATCATTCTTTAAATCTAATTCTATTTGAGAATAGTATAGTAAAGCTTGATTGAATTTTTCTTCATAAAGTAGAATATCTGCAAGTTCCATCTTTGTCTGTGCTATTTCATAATCATTAAGCTGTAACGCTAATGCTTTATTGATAATAACTCTTCCTTTTTCTGGATTTTTAAGATCGAAAGCCACAAAATGCGCCTGAATAAGTTGCAAAGATAAGGTAAAAGGAGTAATTTCATATTTGGCAAGCAAAGCATCTAACGTTGAGTTAATTGCAACAAAATCTTTCTCTTGCGCTTTTTCGATTTTCATTTTAACCAAATACGTATCTGCTTGAATGAGTAGTTCTAGGTCAGTGGTATTTTCGATTATAAAATTTAAGATTTCGGTGGCAGTTTCTTGATCCTCTTCTTGAATTGCTTGTTGCGCTAAACCTATAATGGTAGATAATGACTCTGGGCTGCGTTTGTAAATTGCCTTTTCTTGAATGAATGCTTTTCCAAATTCTTTTTGTTGTACATAAAACCAACTTAAAAAACGGTTCCAAAATACATCTTGCGTTTTTTGCACTCGTAAAATCAATGCTTTTCTCACATTATCACTAAAAGTAACATCAGCCTCGTCAGCCATATAACGTGCCAACTGACTCTTGATTAAATTAGAACTTTGTGGGGTGGCGTACGCTTCATCTAGCAGCGTACTAATCATCATATCGGTATTCCCTAATTGCCCAAAAAGCAATGCTTTTTGATAATTAAAATTATAATTAGGTTCTGTTGCAGTAGCCGTTTCGTATGCTTTTAACGTGTATTCTAATAAAGTTTTTTTCTCGAAAGCACTAGAAACGCCGTAAACATCACGGACATTTTTTTTAATTCGCTCTATTGCCTGCTCGTAATATGCTTTAGCTTTAGCTTCCTCTTTTTGCAATTGAAAATTAAAACCTAACTCTACCAGAATATTTGCCTGATTGTATTTATTAAATCGAGATTGGAGGAGTTTTTCTGCTTCTTTATATTGTTGTAATTGTTGGTAACAATCTACTGTTCTTAGAAAATACTGCAAGTTTTGCGGTACACTTTCTAGTAATTCTTCATAACTAATTTTAGCTTTTTCAAAATCGCTTTTTTCATAATAATATTCGGCTAACTCTTCGTTTTGAGAAAACGAAAATAGTGAAAATGACAAAGTGATAAAAAGAAAAAAGTACTTCATGTTAAAGGTGTTCAGTATTCAGTGTTCAGTTTGCGAACCGATGTATAATTCAGAAGCAAACTGAACACCGATCACTGAGGACTGAACACAAATTAGTCTATAATATCAAAACCACAGTAAGAACGTAAAACCTCAGGGATTACAATTCCTTCAGGAGTTTGATAGTTTTCTAAAATTCCCGCAAGTACTCTTGGCAAAGCCAATGAACTTCCGTTTAAGGTATGTGCTAGTTGGCTTTTTCCGTCTTTATCTTTAAAACGCAATTTCAAACGATTGGCTTGGAAAGTTTCAAAATTAGATACTGATGAAATTTCTAACCAACGGTCTTGGGCTGTTGAGAAAACTTCAAAGTCATAAGTCAACGCTGATGTGAATCCCATATCACCACCACAAAGACGTAATATTCTATAAGGTAATTTCAATTCATCTAAGATTTCTTTGATATGCTCCACCATTCCGTCAAGTGCTTTATAAGAATTATCAGGATGCTCGACGCGCACGATTTCTACTTTATCAAATTGGTGCAAACGATTCAAACCACGAACGTGTGCTCCATAAGATCCTGCTTCACGACGGAAACATGGCGTATAAGCTGTTGTTAAGATTGGAAAGTCACTTTCGTTCAAAATTACATCTCTAAACATGTTCGTTACCGGAACTTCTGCTGTAGGAATCATGTATAAATCATCTGTAGCGTCATGGTACATTTGCCCTTCTTTATCAGGTAATTGTCCCGTTCCATAAGCCGACGCTTCATTTACAAAAAGAGGCACTTGCACTTCATTGTATCCAGCTGCTGTATTTTTATCTAAAAAATAATTGATTAATGCACGTTGTAATCTTGCACCTTTCCCTTTATAAACTGGAAAACCTGCTCCTGTAATTTTTACTCCTAATTCAAAATCAATGATATCGTATTTTTTAACCAATTCCCAATGCGGCTGTGCTCCTTCATGTAAAACGGGAACAACGCCAGTTTCAAAAACATTTAAGTTTTCTTCTGGTGTTTTTCCTTCAGGAACAATATCTGCTGGAAGATTAGGAAGCGTGTATAATTTCTCAGTTAATTCACTCACCAAGGCATCAGCTTTTTCAGCCAACTCTTTGCTTTGTTCTTTTAACGCTACTGTTTTTTCTTTTAAAATTGTCGCTTTGGCTTTCTCGCCTGCTTTCATTAATTCACCAATGTCTTTGGACAATTTATTAGATTCAGCTAAAACGTTGTCTAAAGCCACTTGTGTAGCACGACGTTTTTCGTCTAGTTGTACAACTTCTTCCACCACGTTTTTGACGTCTAAATTCCTTTTTGCCAACGCTTGGATTACTTTCTCCTGATTCTCTCTAATAAATGCAATTTGTAACATAGCTTGATTTTTAATGCTCTACTTTATAATAATGGAAGCAAATTTAAGGAAATGTTTAATACTAACGACGGAAAGTTTTAGGAATAATCTATTTGCTCCTATTGTGTAAAGAAGCACAGGCAGTTCGTATTGATTTACTCAAAAATTAGCACAACAGATGGTTTGTTATTACAATACTTAAATTAAAGAGTGGAACAATGATATGATACTAAAATTGATCACAAAAATTACAAAACATCATTATGACACACTGCATTATTTATCATAAGGTGTTTAACAAGAACGAGTGACTTAATCTGAGCCTTTCCTACTAATTTTCAGTAATCCAAAATTCGTATTTTATTAACTACATTTTTTTTTATTTCTATTTTAATCCCTTGTTTAATTAAATTATATACATATATTTGGAAAACCAAATTGGTTATCCAGTTTAAACAAAACATATCAAAGGCTAATTCACATCTTTTAATTGGTTTATTTTCAGTATTTATCTTTTAAAACAATAAAGAGATTTTATAATTAGCTATCTCATTTAAAAGAAAACAATAAATATTCTGAACAGTACATTTTTTCAATCACTTTCAATTTTAGATCATTCGTATTATTGAAAACACAGAAAGGAGCCTAGAAACAACAACAAAAATAATTTTGAAATTAATTGATAATGAAAAGAATCGTATCCATTTTAAGTCTGCTAATTTTACTTATTTCGTGTAAAGAAATAGCCGTAGCAAACAACTTGAAACCAAAAAATGACATCAAAGTAAAAAATATAACCGAGCTACGCAATGCTATAAAAAACAGCACTGCTGGTGACAATATCATTCTAGCTAACGGTATTTGGAAAGATGCTGAAATTAAATTTTACGGAAAAGGAACAAAGGAAAACCCTATCGTTTTGAGAGCCGAAACTCCTGGTAAAGTTTTTATTGAAGGCGTTTCTAACTTAAAATTAGCAGGTAGCTACTTAGAAGTAAGGGATTTGTACTTTAAAAATGGATACACGCCTTCTAATGCCGTGATTCAATTTAAAATCAACAATGATTCAATTGCTAACAATTGTAAAGTTACACAATGTGTTATTGAAGAATTTACACAACCTGACAGAGATGTAAGTGACCATTGGGTAGAATTCTGGGGCAGACATAATGAATTAAGCAACAATTATATTACCGGAAAATCTAATTTTGGACCAACAGTAAGGGTTTTTCTTGATGGTAATGAACATGTTAATAATTACCACCAAATCATAAACAACCACTTTGGACCAAGACCTCGTAAAGGAGGACCACATGGAGA
The DNA here is from genome assembly GCF_054165825.1 of Flavobacterium sp. PL002. Lineage (NCBI taxonomy): Bacteria > Pseudomonadati > Bacteroidota > Flavobacteriia > Flavobacteriales > Flavobacteriaceae > Flavobacterium > Flavobacterium sp. PL002. The sequence goes on from NZ_CM135110.1 coordinate 1,440,651, forward strand.
AACGATTCAAATAGGCGATAGCGAAACTTCAATGACGCCGTCGTACACAAACGTTTACAACAACTTCTTTGACCGTTGTAATGGTGAAGTAGAAATCATTTCGAGCAAATCCAACTTTAACGAATTCAAGAATAATGTGTTTTTTGAAAGTGAAGGATCGTTAGTTTTAAGACACGGAAATTACGCTAAAATTGACGGAAACGTTTTCATAGGAAATGATAATTCTGATCAAATGGGCGGAATTCGCGTCGTAAATACAGGACATTGGATAACAAATAACTACTTCTACAAAATAAATGGAAATTCATTTAGAAGTGCTATTGCAGTGATGAACGGGATTCCGAAATCATCTTTAAATCGCTACAACCAAGTAACTGATGTTGTTGTCGCTCACAATTCTTTTATTGATTGCAAATCGCCTTGGCAGTTTAGCGTAGGTTCTAATGTAAGTCAGAAAGAAGTGTTACCTAAATCTGAAATTCGTTCCGCGCGTCCTGAGCGCGTAGTCATTGCAAATAACTTAATTTACAATGAAACTGCAGACACTAACCCTATTGTAAACTACGATAAAGTTGATGGCGTTAATTTTAAAAACAACTTCATAAACAACGAAAATAAAAGCGAAGTTAAACCCGCAGGATTAATCACGAACGATTTTTCAGTAACTAAAGCAGCAACCGATTTATTTGTCTTGAAAGAAAATAATCCTAATGTATATGCAGGATTTGACTTTGAAACCATTACTAAAGATTTCTTTGGAAACGATAGAACTGCAGCTAACAATAGCGTTGGTGCCATTGTAAATCCCATAAAAGCAAATCCTATTCTAGTAGATAAAAGCAGATTTGGAACCAACTGGTTTTTGGTTGAAAAACCTAAAGCAGCAGTAAATAAGATCACTGTTTCTAGTTCAGCAGAACTTGTAAACCAACTAAACAAGGCAATATCTGGAACTATTATTGTTTTGAAAAGCGGTACTTTTAAAGTTGACGAAACGTTACTTATTGATGAAGAAATTACTATTGTTTCTAGCGATGCTAAAAAGAGATCTAAACTAGTATTTACTGCTGCTAAAACAGCTTTTGAAATGCTTCCTAAAGGAAATTTAATCTTAAAAGACATTATCCTTATGGGGAATAAGTCGCAAAATGCTTTTACTACTTTAGACAAAAATATGAGTAAAGCGTATGATTTAAGCATCGAAAATACGGAGATCTCTAACTTTAAAAATGTTTTAGAAGTATCAAAAGGGTCGTTTTCTGATACAGTTTTGGTGAACAACTCAGTGATTAAAGACTGCGAAAATGGTTTTCTTTTAAATAAAGAAACGAATGACGGTGGAGATTACAATGCCGAATTTGTAACTTTTACCAACTCTAAATTTGATAATATTCAAGGATTAGTTTTGGATTATTATCGTGGTGGTTATGACGAGTCAACCATTGGTGGAAACCTAAAACTTCAAGGAAATACTTTTACCAATTGTGGAAAAGCACAACCAGAACACATTTTAATTAAAAATAGAGGTATTGTATTTGTGGAAATTTCGAACAATACCTTTACAAATAATCCTGTAAAAACAATTGCGGTTTTATGGGGAGAAAAAGATCAATCCCCGCTAAACAATACGATTACCAATTCAGGTAAATTTGAGATTGTTCAAAACCTAGAAATGAAGTTAATGTACTAATAATTCTAGCTGTGAAATACTTAAAATTTAGTCTCATTGCCTTGAGCTGCTTCCTATCTATGAGTGGTTATGCTCAAGATATTGCAGCCGAAAAAATCATTGCCAACAACAAATTAGTTGATTATTTAAAGTCCGAAGTACAACAAGTCCTTGGAGGTGTAAATACAATAACTGATGCTAAATTAGCACAGTATTTTAGAGACAAATTTTCCGAACGCTATTTTTATAATTGGAAAAATAATGATGCCCGTTTCAAAGCGTACGAAGCCTATTATCCTGACGCGAAAGACGGTCATACAGATCGAGCATTAGATCATATGGCTAAGTATCCTGCAGTTGCCCAATGGAAATTGCCTTATACTTACCAGAACGGCGAGGCCGTAAATGCCTATGCTATGCGCCACTTGGCACGCCAACATAAAATGGTTGATGTTGCTTTGTACTACAATTATCAAAATAAAAACGCGGAGTACTTAAACTATTTTAAAAATCAGCTACGATCGCTGAATACCGCTTTAGAAGCCAATATATATGAAACCATAGCAGATGGAAATGGAACCTATGAAGCCTTTCGATCTGGTTATCGAATACTAAACTGGTTGGAGATTCACAATATGTTTTTGGGAGAAAAAGAGTATTCTGACGAAGATCAATTAACGACCATTGCAACCTTGTTACAACATGCTTCCAATCTTTATGAAAGCAATACGGAGTTTGTTCCTGGAAATCACCAAACGCGAGGTATGTCTGCCTTAGCGATGCTTTCTTTTTTATTTAGAGATTTTAAAGATTCTGACAAATGGAATGCACGTGCGATGACCATTTTAGAACAGCACTTAACTAAAGAAATTAATGCCGACGGATTTCAGTTTGAACGTTCGGTACATTATCACATTAGCGATATTGACACTTATTATTATGTGTACCAATTAGCAAAAAATAGCAATATAAAAGTAAGCGAAGTTTGGGAAAACAAACTAAAATCACTGTTTACTACATTGACTGAAATTAGCTTTCCAGATAAATCAGCTCCTGTTTTTTCTGATGATACAAACGAACCTTGGGCAGAAAAAAATGACATCTCAGGAGCATTAACATTGGGTTATTTACTTTTCTCAGATCCAGAAATGGGATATTTTGCTAATAATCATGTGGAGACGGATATGTTTTGGTTTTTGAATGACGCACAATTAAAAATGCTTAGTAATCTCGAGAAGAAAACACCGCAATTTACTTCAGTTGATTTTCCGCAAACTGGTTATTACATCATGCGTCAAGGTTGGAATAAAGACGATAAAATGATGGCTATTTCTAACGGATTAGATCCTGACAAACCAGATCATCAACATGGCGATATGCTAGGAATACAAGCTATGGCAAATGGTCAAGTTATTTTACCCAATTATCAAGTACGTTATTCCCTTAAAGATTACGAGTTTTTCAAAAATTCAATGGTTAAAAACGTGGCTTTGGTTGATGATGAGCTACAAGGAAAAGAGTACAATGGCAATCAAGGAGGAAGTGGTTTTGGAAAATTCAAATCCTTACCACACCCCAAAACGATTGCTTGGAAAACCAACAAAGATCTAGACCTTTTTATAGGAAGTCATGATGGTTTTGAAAACATTGGAGTCCATTATTCAAGACAAGTTATTTATTTAAAAGATGATTTTTGGATTGTGAAAGACAACTTCACTGCAGATAAACCGCACACTTACAAACAAGTTTGGCAAGGACATTATAGCCAAGAACTAGCACCTAAATTGCTTCGCTCCTCTTTTAGCGATGGTTCTGGAAGCGACATTTACCAATTGACAGCCACTGACTCAGTGGTAACTTCAGGAGCAAGAGGTAAGGAATGGGCTGTGGTTTCTAAGAATAATAATTCTGCTTACAATTTTATAACCGCAATTGTTCCATTCAAGCACTTTGAAGATCGCATAAATGAAGAGATTAGTAATCCTAAATTAAAAGGATGGGAAGTAAACAATTCAAAATGGACAAGTGAAGGAGCTCAAGTAAATTCATTATCTAAAGAAAATCAATCGGTTTTTTTTGGAGTTAAAAAGTTAGTTTTTAATACTATTGAACTTAATTTCACCGAGGAAACCGATGTGTTTTTAAAACTCGAAAAAGAAAAGTTAACCATTCAGTCTTTAAACAACAGTGATGTCCAAATGACGTTAACATATGATAAAACAAATAAAACAGTTGTAATTAAACCTGGAGAAACTATAGAAATTGCCATTAAAAAATAGCGAATATCAATAGCATACATTCGAGATAAAATAAAAAAAACCATAACCATTTATTTGTTTATGGTTTTTTTTGTGCTTGAAGCAAAATCTACTACTCTATATAACTTATATCAAAAAATAGCCTCCCTTATTTTTGTCACTCCCAGCAGAGTCGAGATGCAATAGTGGTCCTCGATAGTAGCCTGTCCTGAGCGACAGTCGAAGGGCTCGAACTGACAATAGGATTGTTTTATGAATAATTTGTTATTATTCATACTTTTTCAAACTAGTCAGCTTCCAATAAAATGGTATACAGAAAATATTTGCTTATATCTTGAACAATTTCTACGATGGTTAATTAATAGTTGTTTATGCTTTTTCGCGGGGCAACTGAAAATGATCTAAAAGTATAAAAAACCATTTTCTTAAAAATTGGTTAACCAAAGATTAAAAAAAACAACCACCACTAGAATAATTACAGCAAATTGTAATCCATTTCTTGTTTTATAGTTATTTTTAGCTTTTTATTCGCATCAAAATTTATGATATTACTTAGAAAAAAATCATACAAAAATCCTATTTCATAAACATTATGTAAAAAAAATAGATAAAAATAAATAAATATGTTTTTTTTGTTGGCTATTAATATTTAATTACAGTTTGCTATTTATTATTGGTTAAAAAAAAGTTAAGTTTGCTTTGTTGATTGGTTAACCAGTTTGGTTATTTAGTTTTGGAACAAAAAATGAGGTTCTATTCCTAAACAAACTCAATCGATATAGTATTGCCAACTGAAAGCCTATTTCAAACTCAAAAAAACTAACAAACAAGGATTCGATTATGAAAAAAACGATTTTAATGTTCCTCCTAGTTTTGTCATCTGTGATGAATGCTCAGAATGATAAAATTAAAATATCTGGAAAAGTACTTGACAACACCGGTCAAGGAATACCTAACGCTACTGTTTCTGCAGATGGAAATAGCGTAGTAACTGATATAGACGGAAAATATGCTATTACTGTAAATAATACAAAATCAATAGTTACATTTTCTTATTTAGGATTTGATTCTAAAACAGCAACTGTAGGAAAGAATACAATAGTTAATGTGACACTGCAAGAGTCTAACAATGTACTTGATGAGATCGTTGTTGTAGGGTATGGAACGCAAAAACGTTCTAGTGTTACAGGATCTGTTGCCAAATTGAAAAGCGATAAAATTGAAAATGCTCCAGTGTCAAGATTAGACCAAGCGATTCAAGGAAAAATTGCAGGTGTTAGAGTGCAAAACATTTCGTCAGAAGCTGGTGCAACTACACAAATCAACATTAGAGGTATTAGTTCTGTTAATGCTGGATCTGGACCACTTATTGTTGTTGATGGACAACCTATGCCTGATGGAATGGGGTCTATTAACAATGCCGATGTAGAATCTGTCGAGGTATTAAAGGATGCTGCATCTGCTGCAATTTACGGATCTAGAGGTGCTGGTGGAGTTATCTTAGTTACCACTAAAAAAGGTAAAGAAGGTAAAACCAAATTCAAATTCAGTAATACAACTGGTGTAAAAAGCGCTTACGAAACTTATGACGTTATGAGCTCAACAGATTATGTTAATCTATTGTACTCAGAGTCCGATTTAAGAATTGCTGATCCTCAATTTTTTACTTATGATAAAAATGGTGTAAGCACAATTAAAACTATTGATAATACAATTGGTTCTTTAGGTAAATTTCAAAGTCAATATGCTATTGAAAAAGAATTATTAGGCGGAGTAGGAACTGACTGGCAAGACAAAGCATTAAGAACTGCTTTTTACCAAGACGTACAATTTAATGTATCAGGAGGTGGTAAGAAAAACACATTTTATATCTCTACAGGGTATCAAAACGACGAAGGATTGATGCTAAAAAGTAACTTTCAAAAATTAAATTTCAGACTTAAATTTGATTCTCAATTAACTGACAAAATTAAAATCAACGTTAATTTAAATCCTTCGAATACGAAAACTGAAAAACCAGCTGCTAACTTTATTGACTTTGCTAGGTTCCCTAGTTTCATGCCTGTATATCATAATCAAACAACTGCTGATTATATAAATGCACAAGATCCTAGTAGAAATATCAAAGTAGGTGATTTTGCTGAAGATGATGATTTTTCTGGAATATCTTATACAAGTATTGATCCACAAGGAAATCCTTACACAGTAACTAACAGCACTAATAACAGACCATTTAACACTTCAAATACCAATCCGATGCGTAATTTAACGCAACAAGATGATAACACCAATGAATTTCGTTTTCAAGGTAGTGCTGGCGTAAACTTTGAGCTTGCTAAAGGTTTGGATTTCAAAACAACTCAAAGTGTGTATGTTAGAAATTCAGCTAGAAAACAAACAGGTGAAACGAATGCGGCTAGATTTGGAAATCCAAATTATGCAACTTATACCAACTCGAGTTATTTTGATTTCTTAACAGAGAATACTTTAAACTATAATAAATCTATTGGTGACCATGACTTTACTGCTTTGGGAGGTTTTACTTATGAGTCAACTAATACTAAATCATTAGTAACTGCTGGTACCACTTTTTCAAGTGAAACAATTAGAAACTTGAATTATGCGACCGTTATTTTACAACCGGTTCAGTCTAATACCACCGTTGGTTTAACTTCGTTTTTAGGAAGGTTGAATTATGCTTATAAGAATAAATATTTATTAAGCGCAAGTTACCGTACTGATGGAAGTTCATTATTTGATGTAGGGAACAAATGGGGAGGTTTCCCAGCCGTATCTTTAGGATGGGTTGTCTCTAAAGAAAACTTCCTTGCTGATGTATCTTCAATTAATAGATTAGCATTTAGAGCGAGTTATGGTGCAACAGGAAACAATGCGATTACTCCCTATTTATACCAAGAAACTTTAAACAGTTCAAATTATGTAAGTGGTACTGGTAATGGTACTGTTAGCACAGGTCTTGCAAATTTAGCTAGTGTTTATAGTAATAAGGACATTACATGGGAAAGAACTTTTCAAACAAATTTAGGATTTGATTTATCTATGTTTAGAAGTAGAATGAACTTAAACATTGATGTTTTTCAATCAAACACTGAAAAATTATTACTTGAAAACTCTGCTTTATTAACAACTGGATCAAGCACAATAATTACAAATGCGGGTAGTTTGAAAAATAGTGGTTTCGAAATTGAACTTTCTACAGTGAATGTAAAAACTAAAGATTTTACTTGGAGTACTGATTTTAACATCTCACATGTAAAAAATAAAATAACCGAATTAGGAGATAAAACATCTCTAATCTCACCTACTATTGATGGTAGAAATGGATTAAATAATTACGCTATCGTAGGACAACCATTGATTAGTTATTTTGGTTATAAAACTGACGGAGTATGGAACAGTACAGCTGATATTAATGCAGCTAAAGCTAATGGTTTATCCTCTACTTTAACAGGCGATCTTGTAGAAGGTGGTTTGAAAATAGTAGATACAAATGGTGATAAGGTTATTGACAGTAATGACCGTGTTATATTAGGAAATCCTTATCCAGACTATACTTGGGGAATAACAAATAATTTCAGTTATAAAAATTTAGATTTAAACTTCACTTTACAAGGTGTTATGGGAGGTGAACTAATAAATGGAGACATTAATTATAATGAAATTAAAGAAAGAGTAACCAATTACATGGGGAATAGATGGGTAAGTCCTAGCAACCCTGGTGATGGAAACACACCTTATTTAACAAACGGAGTAAATCCATTATTTACAGACAACGCAGTTGAAGACGCTACTTATTTCACTTTAAGAGAGGTTTCTTTAGGCTATAATTTTAATGCTAAAAACTTAAAACTATCCACATTAAGGCTTTCTTTAACTGGTCAAAACTTGTTATTCGTAACAAACAATCAATATAGAGGAATTAATATTGAAGCTAGAACATCACAAACTAGTCCGTTAATTGATGGGTATCAAAGAGGTGGATTTCCTATACAAAGAACTATCCTTTTTGGAGTAGAAGTTGGGTTTTAATATAAAATAATTGATATAAAACTGCCTCTTTCAACATACCTTTTGAGGCAGTCTTTAAAACTTTAAAAAAATATAAATATGAAAAATTATATCAAAATAAATAAATTATTTATTTTATTTTCTATGATTTCGTTAGTAAGTTGTTCTGACAACCTAGATATTGAAAATCAAGACAAACCAAATCAGGAAGATTTTTATGTATCTGCAAATGATTTTACGGTTGGACTAAACGGTTGCTATAGTACCTTAAGAGCACCTATTGCTTATGAATGGATGTTAACCGAAGTACGTTCTGACAACACTTATCTTAATAACTATGGAACAACAAACCCTCAAAACTTACAAATTATTAGTAATGATGCGTTTGAAGCACCCTCTTTTGATTTGTTTATAGAACAATATTGGGCAACAACTTATACCAGTATTAGAAGTATAAATGGTTTAACTAAAGCTTTAGGAACTACTTATAATCCTGCATCAGGAACTATTGAATACAGCACGCCTGTTACCCCTTTACCTTTATCAACTTCTGAAAGAAACAGAATTGCTGGTGAAGCGTCATTTATGAGAGCCTACCATTATTTTAATCTAGTTAGAACATACGGTGGTGTATTTTTAATTGATAAAATCGTTACACCAGATGAAGCATTGTCAATTCCTAGATCAAGTGTTGCTGAAATTTACAAATTCATTATAGCCGACTTAAAAAACGCTACTGAAAATTGTACTACAGCCAAATTTACTACTACAAGTGCAACTGGCGGATCAGTAACTAAATGGGCTGCCGAAGCATTATTAGCTAAAGTGTACCTTACGTTAAATCAAAAAGACCTAGCATTACCTTTACTTACAGATGTTATCTCAGCAAGTGGACACGCACTTGTTACCGCTGGGACAACTCCTTACAATGATGTATTCTCTTCTACAAATGAATTAAATTCTGAAATAGTTTTTGCAATTCGTTTTAAATCGGGAGCTTTAGGTTACGGTAGTTCATTGTCTAATTTATTCTCAAGTACTACCGATCAAAAAATATCTGGTTTGGTTTACCCAACAGGAACAAGAGGAGGATACAACAATCCAACTCCTGAATTATACAACTCTTATGCTGCTGCAGATAAAAGAAGGGCTTTTAATATCAAAACCAAAACAGCTACGCCCGCAACTAGTCAATTATTTTGGTCAGGTAAACACAATATTACTGTTTCTGTACAAAATGACTCTGAATTAGATTGGCCAGTTTTAAGATACAGTGACGTATTGTTAATGTATTGCGAGGCTGTAGGAACACCTACTACAACAGCATTAAGCTACTTGAATCAAGTACATACAAGAGCGGGTTTAACTGCAATAAATCCTGCAGCTGGATCAGCATTTGAAAAAGCTGTAGCCGATGAAAGAAGATGGGAATTTGCAATGGAAAATCAAAGGTGGTTTGACTTATTACGTTTCACAACAACAATGCCTTCTGTAAACGCAAAAGACGTAATGAAAAATCATTTCTTACTTATGCAACCTTATTACAGCCAGTTTGATAGTCCATCAACTACATCTGAATTACAAGCAAAAGTTGATAATCCAAAATTCGATTTGTCTCCTATTCCAAATGTTGAAATTGTGACAAATACTAAAAATCCAATAACTCAGAATCCTGGTTATTAAGCTATAAAAAAATAATTTTTAGAATTAGTTTCTAAATCCCCAATAAGCCTCGTTTTCCTCGACAAGGTTTGTTGGGTTTTTTTTATCTAAAAAGTTCCGTACATTATAATTAAAATAAGTACCCTAATTTTCATACTATCAGCTTAATAATAAACGCCAATTAAAGCAAATTCCATCTTAGTTAACTAATTTAACAACAAGCATTATTATCGAAAGACAAAACGCTAATAACTACTTTAAATAATAAAAATCAATATGACGACTGCTTTGAATACTAAAAAAAAGGCATACAGATTTTGAAAACTTCAGTAGATCAGTTGTGGTTATGCCTTAAAAATCTGTGCAATCTTCGCGTTTTTTATAATTAGAGACCTAGTGATGAATAGTCATAAAAATCAACGTAATGATACCAGTACTACTTATAAACAATACAATTGTCAATTCAAGCGAAGTCGAGAACCAATACTGCATCAATAATATACCCAATGTCAAAAAAACGACACTGAACTATACTAACTCTCAACGCATAACTACAGTTAAAATAGCTTGTTTTTTGGCTACAGCCAAATTAACACTAAAAAAAAAGAGCCTTCAATCATTACGAAAGAAGGCTCTAAGCACAAAAAACTCTAATCAATTATTGGAAAATTTACTACAAGTTAAAAATTCCTATACACTACTGCAACTCTATTCAAGAACGAACTTCATCAGAAACTCAATAAACCACTAATTTGCACCATCAGAAGCATTTCGTTCTCGATAGTATGTAATTCCAGCAGTAACTTATTCACGAACTTTATTGTTTCTAAAAACAGCTTATATCAAGCAATCATAAAACAAATAATCAATTCGATTACTATACTAATTTAATTATATACCTAAAGCTTGACCACCACCAATTTGGATTGTTTCAGCAGTCATGAATGAAGCGTCATTACTTGCTAAGAAAGAAACAACCGAAGCAACTTCTTCTGGCTCACCTAATCTTCCTAATAGAATACTATCTTTCCATGAAGCAAAAACTTCAGGTTTAGTCGCTTTAATTTGAGCATGAAAAGGAGTATCAATTGTTCCCGGAGAAACCGCATTCACTCTAATCCCGTATTCAGCTAAATCTTTAGCCAAAGCCCTAGTAATTGCATTAACACCTGCCTTAGATGTACCGTAGATTCCTGCTCCAGGTCCACCTGCGTTCCAAGCAGCATTTGATGTATAGTTAATTATAGTAGCATTTTCTCCTTTTTTAAGATAAGGAATCGCTGCTCTTGAAGCAAAAAATACTGAATCAAGGTTCAAAGCCATAACTGATCTGTAGAATTCAGTTGTCATGTCTTCAAATCGAGATCTTCCACCTAAACCACCTGCATTATTTACTAGAACATCAATTCTACCATATTTATCACCAATTTTTTTGATGTTTGCAGTTACTTCTTCGTCACTCGTAACGTCAAACCCGTAGTATTCCGCTTTGATTCCGTCAGCAGTAAGTTCTGCCACTTTTTCTGCTCCTTTTTCGTCTTCGATACCGTTCAATATTACTGTATATCCATCTTTACCTAATCTTTTAGCTACTGCAAAACCTATTCCTCCAGTTGCACCCGTAATAACGGCAACTTTTCCTGTTACTGTACTCATCTTAATTTATTTAATAATTGTTTTTATTTTTCTACTGATTTTATTTCTCTTGCAAAATAATATATCGCTCCTAATCCTAGAGGCACGGCTACTGCTATAGCAACGAATATTGGAGTATAGGAGAATTTTTCTTGTATTATTGGAACTAAAAAATTCATAAGTATTACTGAAAATACTCCCACCATTCCAGCTAGTCCCGCTAATGATCCTACTGATTTACCACTGAATAAATCACTTGGCAACGTTTGAACATTACCAATTGCAAACTGGAATCCAAACAGTACAAAGAATACGATAGCAACAAAACGTTCTGGTGAATCACCAAATAGTATGGTAGCTACTAAACCCAAAAACATAATGATTCCACCAATAAGTATCGTGATTTTCCTACCCTTGTCAATCGAATTCGTTTTGGATATTATCAAACCTGAAACGTAACCTCCAGCAATACTACCAAGTGCTGCACCTACATAAGGAACCCATGCAAACATCCCAACTTCCTTAACATTAAATCCATAAACATCTGCTAAGTAAAGTGGCATCCAACCCACAAATAACCACCAAATAGGCTCTAAAAAGAAGCGACCTAAGATAATTGCCCATGATTCTCTATGAGCTAAAATTTCTTTTAAACTCAATCCTTTAGTCTCAGCAGTTGCTTCTTGATCAGCTTTACTTTGCCCTTCTAAAATATATTTTTGTTCTTCTTTTGAAATCCAAGGGTGTGTTTTAGGTCCTGATTTATTAATAAGTAACCAAGGAATAATCCATAATATCCCAAAAGAACCAACTACCATAAAAGTAGTTCTCCATCCGTAAGCAACGTATAATGTAGCAATAAATGGTGGTGCAATTACAGATCCTATTGAAGCACCAGCGTTAAACAAACCTTGTGCAAAAGCACGTTCTTTTATAGGAAACCATTCTGCATTACTCTTAACTCCTCCTGGCCAGTTACCCGCCTCAGATAAACCAAGTGTACTTCTAAAAAATGTTAATCCAACTAAACCGCGAACCGTTGAGTGTAAAAAAGAAGACAATCCCCATACACCAATACTAATTACATATCCAATTCTAGTACCTACACGATCAAATAATTTACCAGAAAACAATTGACCTAATGCGTAAAACACCATAAAAATATTTAAGATCAAACCATAATCACTCTTGGTTAATCCTAATGTTCCTGAAATTGAATTAGGTTGGTCGCTACTTCCCCACATAATAGCCAAAGCACTTCTATCAATATAATTGATAACAGTTGCTAAAAAAATCAGCCCAATAATGAACCATCGTAATCCTTTTACTTTCATTTTACTATTTTTATTTTCTGATTAAAAAAATCAATTTTCGAAACAGATTATCATCTTTATAGAATACCTCTTTTACTTACACTTTATAGCAATATTCATATAATGCTTTAAAATGTTCTTTCATTTTTTGTTTGGCTAACGCTGGATTTTGAGCTACTATAGCATCATAAACCTCTGTATGCTCATTAATTATATTTACGCCTTCATTTTCAATTTTGTTGCAAACGTGAAATTTTTCAAAATTGGTTAAAATCTCTGGTGTAATGATTAACATTAAATCGTTGATTGTACTGTTTCCGCTGGCTTTGGCTATAGCCAAATGAAAGATTAAATCTTCTTGAACAGCATCTTCACCGTTATATACTTTTTCTGAAAATGCATCCAAAGCATTTTTTATCTTGATCAAATCATCTACTGTTCTTCTTGTAGCTGCTAAACGCACCGTTTTTAATTCCAGTAAAATTCTTGTTTCAACTAATGACTTGAAATCAGATGTACCTAATCTTAAAATATCATCAATTATACCGTTGATCGCTATTTTTCCTATGTTCGCTACAAATGTTCCACTTTGAGGAATTGATTTTAAAATTCCGTAAAATTCTAATTTCTGGATAGCTTCCCGAACCGTTGTTCTACTAATCTCGAACTTTTCAGACAACATTCGTTCTGACGGAATTTTATCTAGTGGCTCTAAGTTTTTAAAATTGATATAATCCCTAATTTTAGCGATGACAATATTTATGGCTTCTTTATTATCTTTTCTTGATATTACTTCTAAATTCATACGTTTTAAATTAAACTCTGGACTACCAGACTGGTGGGCAAATTGATACAAAAGCAATTGATAATTTAAAAACAGACAAAACCTTAATGTGAAGCTTCAAGAGCATAAATTTTTACCGCTGCGAACGAATTTGGATTTTTTGATTGAAAATAATTTCCAGCTTTAAAATAATTTTCGAAAACACCCCACTTTTTTATACTTGGATTGTCATAAACAAATGTTTCGGAATCATTTAAAGTAACTTCTAACTTACCGTCAGCAACCTTAATTTCTATAGTGAACTTATCAAAATTTACTTTTTCTTTAAAGTTTCTTCCTTTATCATCTATCCAGGCATCTGCTGGCAATAGTTCCTCTAAAGTAGCGTCAGGATTTTTAAGCACTTTTGTCTTTACTCTAATCTTTCCTTTGTCCCAATATATTTTTAAAATAGGAGCTGCATTATTGTCTTTTTGACCAATTAATTTGCGTTGCTCTTCTGATAATCTTCCATGAATTTGAGCAACAATAACGCGACTGTATTTTCCGTCTTCTTCTCTGGATACTTTATCAATAGCATACGTAGCTTTCATTCTTCCGCCTTGAGCAAAAGTCCAATTAGTGTTTTTATCACCAATATTGATTGTCTCCCTCAACTCACATCTTGAAAAATGACTGTTGGCTGTAGAAGTTCCTGAAGGAAAAGCATAAAACACAAGCGATTTATCTTTTACATCCTCATACATGTACTTATTTGTAGTAATATTAGAAGCAAAATTTAAAATTTCTGGATACTCTAAATCTAGCGTTTTACCTGGTTTTGCAGGATTTTCGGCTGGAGTAGTTACTGCCCAATGTGACAAATCAATATTGGCTACGTTTCCACTCCCTTTTATCTCCTGACCATAAGCAATTATAACTGTTGACAAGCAAGCAAAAAACACAGTTTTAGAAAATTTTAAATTCATTTTTTAAAGAATATCAATAATGACTTAGTATTTTTTTAATCTGGTTAACCAGATTGGAGAACCAAATATAGACACTAATTTCTATTAAAAAAAATAAAATATTGTTAATTTTAATTAATACCAAAAAATAGATTTGGGCAACCCTTTTTTTATTTTAAAAATTTGGACAAACAACAAGAAATCCGCTAAATAGTATCTAAAATACTTAGCGGATTAATTAACTTATTTAGTTGGGAACTAATTAATTTTTCATGAAATCTTCACGTATTGGACTAAAAACATCAATCAAAACGCCATCAGCCAAACATAATGCACCATGCATTACGTGAGGCGGAATGTAAAAACAGTCACCCCCTTTTAATACTTTTTTATCATCGCCTATAGTTACTTCAAATTCACCACTTACAACATAAGTAACTTGCGCATGGTAATGCTCATGTAAAGGACCAATACTTCCTTTTTTAAAATCTACATTTACCAGCATGATCGTATCATCATAACCCATGATTTTACGTTTCACACCTTCACCTACTACTTCCCACGCGATCTCATCTCCTATTAAAAATTCTTTACTTGCTCCAAAACTTTGCATATCGTTCTATTTATTTAATTATTGTACTGTACTGTGCTCCAACCCATGAATAGGTTTTACCTTTTATTTCTAATGTATGTTGCTCTTCTATTGCATTATTTGTTATTGCTAAAATAAACAAGCAAACTGTACCGTTCTTATTTTCAATAGTTACGGCTACATAATTGTCATCTTCATAAGCTAATTCAAGGTTTGCTATGGCACTTGTAGCATTCAATGCATTTTCAGTCACTGGACTATAACTACCATGGGTTTCTATAACATTTACAAAAGTTGCTTTTTTAGCTTTGGTTTTACGAATAATAAAACCAGGATCTCTACGAAGGTTAAAATCAGGATCATTAGCACCTAAACGAACCAATAACAAATCATCATCAACCTTTGTTGCTGATGTTAACGTATAAAAACTACCGTTATGCAACCAAGAGAACTTAGTGTTTTCTGCTGTAGCTTTACCTATTCCCTCTTTCCACAAATGTTGGTATCCAAATGATTTTCCTAGAGGCTCCAATACTTTTGGTGTTTCGTATTTAAAATTTGCCGAAATCATTTGTCCTAAATAATAAAAAGGCAAATCATATTGATTTTCGATATCTGACTTTACTTGAAAAATATCTAACAATAATGGTTTTTCATATCCTTCAGTGGTTAACATAACCATTGTACGGTGCATTTTAGTTCCTGGATAGGCATTGTCTTCAATAGCGCTTATCGTTTGTAATTTTGGATTATTCACATCATATAAATATTTTTTAGACGAAAACAAATTACCTTTTTCAAAATCACCCTCAAAATGTGAAACTTCATTTTGGATAATTGTATTGTGTGCAATAGTTTGTTTTGCCCAGGTACCATTTTCTTTTAGATAATTACCACCGCCTTTTTGTTCGATATTTACAAATCTAGACAAACCGTAATCTTGCAACACCTCATCACTGTTATTGTAATAAGAAAAAGACAATTTATCAAAATGCCCATGACTAGAACCTTGAGCAGCATATTTCATTACTAAAGTCAGCTCATCATCGTTAATTTTATCTCGAATAATAGCCACTCCACCTTGTTGACCATCAGAACCGTCAGATAAATCGATTGATTTTTTCACAAATGGTTTAGCCAAATTATTTTTAATTGCCAAAGCCACAGCCATACCTGAATTATCTAATTGTACACGCCCCTGTTTTTCAGCAATAGACAACAACGAAGGGTCTCTACCACCATACAAATACGCAATATCTACTGCCGAAACTAATTCTCTTGAATAGTAAGACATTCCTTTTTGACCATCATTTAAAGGAAAAAACTCTCCATTAGAATTGGTTAAATTCAACAAGGCATAAACTGATTTATTTAGGATTCCGTTTTTATATTCAAAAATCTTCAAGTCGGGCTTAGTGTTTTGTAATGCTTCTGCAAAAATCATAAAAGGATACATCGCATAGCGTTGGTAATACGGCCCTTCATTATAATATCCGTCAGGAGAAAAAGGCTCATCAACATTTGCTAGGAAACCTGTTTTTTGACCTTCTTTTTTAATTAATCCGCCATCATTATCTTTCATTCCTGCTTTTAAACCATCCTCTTTCAAACCATGCAAAGCTCTTTCTAACAATTCAGCATCATTCATTACTAATGCAATCATCCCTACAGCAACATTTCCCCAAGTACTGTGATTGTGTACACGGTTGAAAAATTGAGGGGAACCTACCGAAATAAAATCAGCAAAAGGTTTGAATAAATCTTTTTCTAGAATAGCTCTATCTTTAGCACCTATAAAATCATAAACACAATCATATGCTTGACTAGTATATACCAACCAATTAGAATCATTAAGTGCCTGCCAGAATAATTTACCGCGAGCATAAGAACGTTCCTGAGGATGTAAAGGTAACGTAGGATATAATTTAGCGTAAGCCATCAACATCTCTTTGACATAGACTGCGTATTTTTTATCTCCAAGAATTTGATACAAAACACCCGCTTTTTGCATCATTAAAAAATTCTTTTTATGACGCTCGTGTGTGTAACCCCCAGAGAAATCTTTGGGCACTGGCACTAGAATTCCCAATACTATTTCGGCATCTACTTCTTTTTTAACCTCAGCTACTGATGCGTCAAAAAGAGGCACTTTACCTAAATTTGATTTAATTTCTTGAACTCCTTTTTTAGTTAATACTAAACTAGGATGCCCCTGAGCCATTCCGCTTTGGAATATTATTAAAAGTAATCCTAGAGAAAGTATTTTTAACCAATCTATTTTCTTAGAAATCATCATTATTTTGTTGTAATTATTACATTGTTACACGAAACAACATTATTGGTTTACCAATTTGGTTTCCCAAATATATTATTAATTTTTAGAAATAAAAATAAATACCCAAACTTTAATCTTTTTAATGTAAATAAAACAAGATAAAATAGTTAAAATCATAACATAACTTAAATAGAGTGATTTAGATCAAAATAAAAACAGATTCAATACAACTTAAGCATTTTTTATCCTTAAAAATGATTTTATCCCAATGAAATTAAGTTTAATAAAAAATATTCGCATTATAAATATTAAAATAGGTATTTACACGTTATACCAAACACAAAAGCAAATCAATTCACATTAATCGAGTAAACTACTATGTCAAAAACGTTGAATCGTAGAAAACTTTTTAATCTAGTATTAAAGAGTTTCAAATCAAATTTACCCAAAGGAGACCCTTTATTTGAAAAGTATTCCAGAAAAGTATTTAATGGTAGAAAATACCAAAGCGCAACTAATTTTAACAATAGACTTACCGATAGAGTTGCACCAGTAACTAGTGGCTTGAACGTTTATTCAGGCACTTGGGGAAAACAAGAAGCAATTCACTTACTCAAGAGAACTGGTTACGGATTTAAAAAAGCTGATTTAGACAGTTTACTTACTATGAGTATGACTGATGCTGTGAACGGAATTTTAGCTGTAGATACCACTGCTCCTACTCCTCCCGTAAATGCTTATAACAATTACTCACCTGATGAAAACGGACTAGCTTATGGTGCCGATTGGACTAATGACCCATTAGAAAGAGGAAAATTCAACACTAATTCAAGAAGAATAGACTCACTAGAGCAATGGAACCTTGGACAAGCTTGTAATCAAGACCGTACAATTAAGGAAAAAATGACCTGGTTCTGGTACCATTTTATACCTGTTGATTTTGAAACAGTACGCGCTGCTCCTTTTCCAAATTCAGGAACTAATTCTGCTCGAATATCGCATACCTACATAAAGATGTTTAGAGACAATCCTACTGGAAATTTCAAAACACTTATTCGCACCATGGCAACACATCCTGCCATGATGTATTACTTAAATAATCACGCCAACACAAAAAAATCTCCTGACGAGAATTTTGCAAGAGAAATCATGGAGTTGTTTACATTAGGTAAAGGTCCTTTGAGTAAATACACAGAAGTTGATGTTGTTCAAGCTGCAAAAGTGCTTAGCGGATGGCGTGTAGAAGATTTAGATGGCGCAATACCAGTGACTAATTTTGATGTAACAAATCATGAAGAAAGCGACAAACAATTCTCTGCTTTCTTTAATAACACTATCATCAAGAATTCAGGGGCTACGGAATTAGACGAGTTCATTGATATGATCTTTTCTAAATCACAAGTAGTGTCTGAATATATTTGTCGTCGTCTTTACCGTTATTTTGTTTACTATGACATTGATGACACTATAGAATCAACAATTATTGTTCCATTAGCTAAAACTTTTGCCGCTAGTAATTGGGACATCCTACCTGTTTTAGACCAACTATTTAAAAGTCAACACTTTTACGACATGGCAAATAGAGGTGTTTTTATCAAGTCGCCTTTTGATTTAGTTATTGGAAGTTTACGAACATTCAACCTACCTTATAATGTTGCCGATGCTACGAATCTTGAAGCACAATACAGAGTGTGGCATTATTTTAATAATACAATTTGTACTGGTTTAGAACAAAGTATAGGTAAAGTACCTAATGTTTCTGGCTGGGTCGCTTATTATCAAAACCCTTCTTTCCATGAATACTGGATCAACTCCAGTACGACTCAAAAAAGATTTGATTTCTTAAACCGCCTTTTTAATGGATATAACCTTACTTACAATGGATTAACTACGCGTATGGAAGTAGATTTAATTGCTTTTGTACAACAATTTGATCCTGCTATATGTGCTGATCCTGATTTATTAGTAGCTGAATGTATTACTTACTTACTTCCAATTGACTTGAGTACTGAGCAAAAAGATTTAATTAAAATAGAGTCTTTACTATCTAACCAAGTAACTAATTATTACTGGACAAGTGCTTGGAACTCCTATTTAAGCGACACATCAAATACTACAAACAAAAAAACAGTCCAAACAAGGATAAAATCATTACTAGTTACTATTACCCAGCTAGCTGAATACGAATTAATGTAAATAATAAAGAGATGAAAAGAAGAAGTTTTATAAAGACAAGTGCTATAGCTACCATCCCTTTAGCGTTAAACGGTATTCCAGTAATGGCGTCCTCAATGTTAGAAAGCAACTCGCTTGAAACCCTAGCAACAGCAGCGGTTAACTGTGGGAAAATTTTAGTAATTATACAAATGAATGGTGGAAATGACGGACTAAATACTGTTTTTCCTCTTGATAAATGGGAGAATTTAAAAAATGCCCGATCTAATATTTTAATGAATCAATCTTCGGTTTTACCGTTGTCTAACAATACAACTACTGGTTTGCATCCTGGTATGCCAGAGATGAAAAACTTATACAATGAAGGTAAATTGATGATCGTTCAAGGCGCATCTTACCCAAATCCTAGTTACAGCCATTTTAGAGCTACTGACATTTGGTTTACAGCATCAGATAGTGATAAAAATTTAAATAGCGGTTGGTTAGGAAGGGCCTTAGACAAAGTATACCCTGAATTTCCTGTGGGATATCCTAATAGCGATATGCCAGATCCATTGTCAATTCAAATAGGTTCAACTTTGCCGTTTTCATTGCAAGGTCCCAACATCAATATGGGGTATAATGCTCCTGATCCTACATCGCTTTTAAATGTAATTAACCAAATTACAGACCCTGCTCCTAATTCAGATTATGGTACAGAGTTGACCTTTTTAAGATTAATGAAAGATCAAAGTAATGTTTACCGCGCAGCAATCCAAAAAGCCTACAACACCCCTCAAGCACAAACGGCAACTTAT
Source organism: Flavobacterium sp. PL002 (assembly GCF_054165825.1). NCBI lineage: Bacteria > Pseudomonadati > Bacteroidota > Flavobacteriia > Flavobacteriales > Flavobacteriaceae > Flavobacterium > Flavobacterium sp. PL002. The sequence goes on from NZ_CM135110.1 coordinate 1,460,787, forward strand.
CCAACCTCAAATAAATTAGCAGACCAATTAAATATTGTCGCAAAACTTATCAATGGTGGGTTACAAACACCTATATATATTGTAAATCACCCCAATACTTCTGATTTACACAGTGCGCAAGTAGAAGCTTCAGACAAAACGAAAGGTTCTCACCGAGAAAATTTGAGCATCTTATCACAGGCAGTTGGTGCTTTCCAGAAAGACTTAGAGTTAATGGGTAAGGAAGATTTAGTAACTGGAATGACTTTTAGTGAATTTGGTAGACGAATAAAAAGTAATGCTAGTTTAGGAACTGATCATGGTGCAGCGGCACCGGTGTTTTTCTTTGGAGCAGCACTAAATACGAGTCCGTCAGCAGTAAAAGGAACAGACGAACCAGTAGCTGGAATGATAGGAAAATCACCCGACTTACCTATGAATGCGGCAGTAAACGATCAAGTTGAAATGCAGTTTGACTTTCGTCAAATATATTCCTCGATTATGCAAGATTGGTTATGTATGAGTGAAGCGCAAGCAACAGAAGTGCTAGGAAACAGTTTTGCAAAAATTCCTATTTTTAATACCAACCCATTAGATACTAACCCTATAGAAGGCGGTAACTTCATGACGATTTACCCTAACCCAACTATTGATCACGTAGTTAATATTCGTTTTGGAGAATCGTTAAAAGGGTTTATTAATCTAAAGCTTTACTCCATGCTAGGATCACTGGTTTACAAAAACGAATTTAGCGTTGACGGAACATTCTTAACTGTTACTCTAGACAATGCTTTAGCAACAGGAATTTATATCTTACAAGTTGAGTACAACAATAGTAAACACAATACAAAATTGATTATTTCATAAAACACTAAAAGGTGTAGCTTTATAATTATGCTACACCTTTTTATTTTATTTGAACAATGATTAATTTAAACTACGCTCTTTTTATCTCGTGCCCTACAAACTCTTCTAAAGTGGCAAACATAGCATCTACAGAAAGTACTACAGTATCTGGATGAGATAGTAGAAAGGCCGCATTTAGTTGTACTAAATTTTCTTCAATTTCGAAAAAAGTATCGCTGTTCATCACGTCTCTTACCGGATTTACTCCTTCTAGTTTTCCTTTAAAAAATTTCTCTCTTTTTACAGAGCTCATTAATTTCACCTTCTTGCATTGTTGCTGGAACAACTCCAAATGCTTCTCAGCGCCCAACAATTGTAAACCTTCTTCTATCAATTCATTTAATTCTGTGTTCCATTTTGAATTGTACACAAACTGAGCAAAATTTCCTTCGGTGTATTGTGAGGTATAATAATCCAAATAATAACTCATTAATGCATCTTCATGAATTAAATCGTCGTCGATTTTCTCCTCACGCATTAGGTTGATTACTGATATATTAGAGTTGATAATGTCTTGTGGGTTTTCGCTAGTAGCGGCCGTTTCTGAAATAATTATTTTTCCGAATTCCATTTAAATGTTGTTTAGTGAATTGATGACAAATTTCGCTTATTTACTACAGATTTTATACAGATTAACGCAATTTTTTTAGCACCACTTCATCACGGTCAAGGAAGCAGCTTAAGCATGTTGCGCTACTAAATTAAAGAAACCTATTGCTCACTATTCTTTTGTTGATTCATTTTAGTAACAAGCGCTTTTATGCGTAACGCTTTTTCTTTCTTTTCTTCCTGCAGTTTGGCCTTCTTACGATTAAGCAGTTTAGTATGCAAAGCTTTGTTTTTAGTATTTTTTTCGGGTCCTTTTGCCATAACGTGTTGGTATCAAAATTTGAACTGAATTGTGTAGCAATAATTCTTATTTTTTGGCAAAGATAAAACAACACACTCATTAAAAAATAAAAAGCGACATCAAACCAAATTTAGAAATAGATAGAGTTGTTTTTATGGGAAGATTATTCGAAATATACTTCCGTAGTAAATCAAAACATTAATGATACTATTAACTGTACTAAAAGTATAAGATAGTATGATTTAATAGCTACTTCAAAAATTTTTACAATCAAATCTTGCCCGTATTTATAACTGATAAGAAAAGATTATTTATTTGAAATTAAAAAATATTATCTGATGGTCAAACCTTTACAGAAATACTGAAAATTTATCAGCTATCGCGAGTCATTGCTATTAGTTTTTGTCCCAAATAACACTATATTTACCCCTTGAAAGCAGTTCGTTCTGCCATTACTACGGGCGTAGTTCAAGGGTAGAATAGCGGTCTCCAAAACCGTTGATGGGGGTTCGAATCCCTCCGCCCGTGCAAGCAAGATTTAAACAACAAAGTCTAAGGATTATTCCTTAGACTTTGTTGTTTAAAATAGAGGCTAATGCTACAGTTAATACAACATCTGCTCAAAAAATAAGTAAGCAAACGTCGTATTAAGTTTTATATATTGGATTCAATTGATAAAATACTTTTCTAATTTTTTAGTTTTTGATCAAAATTTAAATCCAATTCAGGTGGGATTCGTTTTTTAAGAAATAGAATTTGACCGAGATGACCTGACTGATGTTCCATAACATGAAACCAACAATATTGATTTGTCACTTCATCTTGCTTGTGCTCTTCAGCAAACCATGCATCGTCTCTTTTTTTTAATTCGGTTATCGTTTTTGCTCTAACTTCATCAAATATATCTAAATAATACTGTATATCATGACCTTTAAACTCATTCTGACCACCTTTATCTAGATCTAAAGCTACCTCCCATTTTTTCTTTTCTTCTTCGTTAAACTCTCTGTTTTCAAAAGTATAAACTTGATAGTATGCTTCTGCAGCAGCTAGATGCATTATCAAGGCTCCAATTCTATTAGCTTTATCATCATGCAGATAATCAATTTCGTATCTATCCATATTTTTAACAGTAAGTTCAACACGATTTTTTAAATCTTCCAGCATTGAAATCATCGCACCAATTTGAGGTGAAGCTCCTTCAATATTTCCAATTTTTCCAGTTTCATTAATTTTTATCCCATTTCCTTCAATTAATAATCCATAATTACCATCGCTCTTAACATCACTAGATGTAATAACAAATTCTTTAACTTTAATTTTTTGGTTATTTGCGGTACCTAAATTCCATTTTGGAATTTCATTTTCATTTACAACCAATTCAAAACTCGGATTAAGAATTGCAACAGCCTCTAAAACCCCTTTATCATTCTCAATAAATAATTCAAATTTATCAAAGTAGAATTTACCATTGTAACTGCAAATACCACCAAAGGTTAATGTTTTAGAATTTTTAGTTATAGTGCCTTCAACAGTATACGATTGCCATTGATTTAACTTAATTTGTCTATCATTCATATTATCAAAAAAACCATTCTCACCATTTTTGGTGTTCTCGCGAGCCCATACACCAGCCCAAGCTTTTGGCTCATCAGAGGCAACTTTTACAGAAGCAACTATTTTAAATTTTTTGTTTTTTTTTGTTTGAATATCTATCGCTTGATTGAAAGAAATCCAATCTCGAGAAATAGTCCTATTAGTCTGAGAATAAACATTAATAAAACTTAAAAAAAAGATTAATAGTGATGCAACTTTCATATATGACATTATTTTAAAATAAAAAAAGTAAATATAGTACATTCAGAGCAAAACAACTTTGATTTAACACCATTTACTTACAAATACAAATCATTTAAATGTAGGGAAATCTTATCTATCATCAATTTTTTTAGTAGGTTTACCAACACTAAAACATGTGTGTAGTTCTAAACTCCACAACAGTTATTTTTTTAAAAGAGTAACATCATCATCCTAATAAGACTTAAAATATTAGAACACCAAAACCTATGACCATACAAAAGCTTAGTAATAAATTTATAAAGAAGGATTGGACCTTCGACTTTGTATACCTCTTTTTGAGTCTGTTTGTAATAACCATTATTTTCTTAATTTCAACGTATCTTCTATTTAATAAGCCAATATTTGATGCAGATGATTTAAAACTTTTAAGAACACCTGAAAAACTACTGATTTTTATAGTAATAATACCGATAATTGAAGAATTTTCAATGAGAGGTGTATTTGTTGTACATAATAAATTAAATATCACACTATGGACATTATGTTTAACTGCTATTCTATTTACTTTTATTTCAAAACCTTGGATATTAATACCGCTATTAGTAGGACTAATCATTTTGAGCCTACTATTATATTTCAATTTAGAATTTAGGCGAACTTTCAATTGTTTTATATCAAAGTATTTTTTATTCTTTTTATGTTTAACTTCTATTGTTTTTGGACTTTTGCATTTAAGTAATTATCCTATTCTAGATACACATACTGTATTAAAAGTTTTACCTCGAGTATTAGGTGGTTTTTACCTAGGCTATATTGCCAATAAGTACGGGATAAAATATTCAATATTGATGCATTGTATAAATAATACCATTCCGTTTATAATGGTAGTTGGTTACCAATATTTCGCACATTACTAATTAGCAACAAAATACCATTGATTGATTACTTGCAATTGAATAATTGAACTAATGACATAAAGATTAAAGATTTTGATTCGTAAATCAATTTACTAAACTTCAGGCACTACCGACCAAATTAATATGGCTAGAAGTAAGCTTACATAGAAGTACTAAGTGTGATTGCTTCGTGCCTCGCAATGACTTGTATATTCGACCTAAATATTTTCTAAATTCCAAATCCCATAGCCCCGATAGCAGTGGAAATCCTTTTACTTTTTTCTTTAAAAAGTAAAAGATTGAAACGAATAGCGGGAAATAGCTCCTAATCCTTCGAATGCGCTCAGGAACACAAAAAATAATTCCTTATTTTTGCACTCAATTAAATAGAATCATGAAATGAGCGCTAGTGAATTACATGGGACAAATAAAAAACAACACTATCAACACATGATACAGAATCCAAAAAGATATACGATTACAGCGGCATTGCCTTACACTAATGGACCTATTCATATTGGTCATTTAGCAGGGGTTTACGTGCCTTCTGATATTTATTCCCGTTACCTGAGATTGCAAGGTAGAGACGTTTTGTTTGTTTGCGGAAGCGACGAACATGGTGTTGCTATTTCGATGAAAGCCAAAAAAGAAGGGATTACTCCGCAAGAAGTAATTGACAAGTATGATGGTATTATTCGTAAATCGTTTGTTGATTTTGGGATTTCATTTGATAATTACTCGAGAACTTCGGCTAAAATTCATCATGATACCGCTCAAGGTTTTTTTAAAAAATTATATGAACAAGGTGATTTTATCGAGCAAGTAACCGAACAATTATATGATGCAAAAGCAGATCAGTTTTTGGCTGACCGTTTTGTAACTGGAACTTGCCCTAAATGTGGCAACGAAGAAGCATATGGTGATCAATGCGAAAAATGTGGATCAACCTTGAATGCTACCGATTTAATTAACCCAAAATCGACAATTACGGGAGAAACGCCAATTATGAAATCAACGAAACACTGGTTTTTACCTTTGGATCGTTACGAAGATTTCTTGAAAGAATGGATTTTAGTAGGACATAAAAGCGACTGGAAACCTAATGTTTACGGACAAGTAAAATCATGGATTGATGGCGGACTAGAGCCTCGTGCAGTAACACGTGACTTGGATTGGGGAATTGATGTTCCAGTTCCTGGTGCCGAAGGAAAAAAATTATATGTATGGTTTGATGCGCCTATTGGGTACATCTCAGCATCTAAAGAATGGGCTTTGCGCGAAGGAAAAGAATGGGAGCCGTACTGGAAAGATCAAGATACTAAGTTGGTTCACTTTATAGGGAAAGACAATATTGTTTTTCACTGTGTGATTTTCCCCGCGATGCTAAAAGCCGAAGGAAGTTATATTTTGCCAGACAATGTTCCTGCAAATGAGTTCCTGAACTTAGAAGGAAACAAATTATCAACGTCTAAAAACTGGGCAGTTTGGTTGCACGAATATTTAGAAGAATTTCCAGGCCAACAAGATGTTTTGCGCTATGCATTGACATCAAACGCACCTGAAACAAAGGATAACGATTTTACTTGGAAAGATTTTCAAGCCAGAAATAATAATGAATTAGTAGCTATTTACGGGAATTTCATTAACCGTGTGGTAGTTTTAACTAACAAATATTACAGCGGAATTGTTCCTGCTCCAATCCCCCTAACCCCCGAAGGAGGAATGACCGAGTTTACAGAAGTAGATTTGCAAACTTTGGCGGAATTAAAAGCGTATCCCGCGGTGATTTCGAGTTCGATTGAGCGTTACCGTTTTAGAGAAGCTTTAGGAGAATTGATGAATGTAGCCCGACTTGGAAACAAATACTTGGCTGATGAAGAGCCTTGGAAAATGATAAAAACGGACGAAGCGCGTGTAAAAACACAAATGTATGTAGCATTACAAATTGCCGCAGCTTTGAGTTCGCTTTGTGAGCCGTTCTTGCCATTCACAGCAACTAAATTAAAACGCATTCTTAATGTCAAATCGAGCGGAGTCGAGATTACTTGGAACACGATTTCAGAAACTTCGGATTTATTACCAGCAGGTCACCAAATAGGAGAAGCGGAGTTATTGTTTGCCAAAATTGAAGATGAAGAAATTCAGAAACAAATTGACAAGTTAGAAGCAACAAAAACAGCTAATATTGCTGAGAATAAGAAAGCTGAACCGCAAAAAGAAGCGATTCAATTTGATGATTTCGCCAAGATGGATATTCGAGTAGGAACAATTCTTGAAGCAGAAAAAATGCCAAAAGCAAACAAGCTTTTGATATTAAAAGTAGACACAGGTATTGACGTTCGCACCATTGTTTCGGGAATTGCAGAGAGTTTTAAGCCGGAAGATATCATTGGAAAAAAAGTAACTGTTTTAGTCAACCTAGCTCCAAGAAATCTTCGCGGTGTAGAAAGTCAAGGAATGATTTTGATGACAACAAATACCGATGGAAAACTAGTTTTTGTTCATCCAGATACTTCGACTTCGCTCAGTACAGGTTTTGATGGTGTTGCTAATGGTGAGACTATCAATTAAGAAAAAATAAAAAAATAGACAGACGCAGATTTCACTAATTATACCAATTTATTTGTGTACTATTAGTGAAATTCGTGTTTTTAATAATGACTAGAAATGACCAATGCAAAACCTAGATTAGCACTCGCCTTCGGAATACTTTGTATTTCTATCTTTCCAATATTGGTTAAACTAAAACTGACTCCAGGATTGATCTCGGCGTTTTACAGGATGGCAATTGCTTTTTCGTTATTACTTCCTTATATGCTAATTACTAAAAAGTTTAAGCTCCCTCAAAAAAAATATATTTTTTTAGCCATTATTTGTGGTGTGCTATTCGCTTCGGATGTTGCGGTTTGGAATATTGCTATTCAAGAATCAAGTGCTACACAAGCATCGTTACTTACTAATTTATCGCCTTTATGGGTGGGAATAATATCTTACGTTTTTTTAAAAATAAAGCCTGCAACTAATTTCTGGATTGGAACTACAGTAGCTTTATTTGGGATGGCAATGCTAGTAGGATTCAAATTTTTCTTAGAACTAGATTTTGACAATGCGTTTATTTTAGCCGTATTATCAGGAATATTTTACTCCATCTATTTATTAGTAAGTAAAAAAGCGCTTACTCACATTGATGTACTTTCTTTTATGACCATTAGCCTGCTGGCTTCCTCAGTCTATTTAGCTATTGCTTGTTTACTAATGAACGAACCCTTTTCAGGTTTTTCAGATATGGGTTGGTTTGTACTATTTCTTCAAGCAGTAGTTTGTCAATTAATGGCATGGCTATCGATAAGTTATGCTACCCAGCACATGCGACCTACAAGAGTTTCGCTTAGTTTACTAGGGCAAGCAGTATTGACCTCAATATTAGCTTGGTTATTTCTAGACGAAAAGATAACTGTGAATATGATTATTGGAGGGATTATATTATTAATAGGAATCCGAATCACTTTTTACACCAAAACACTTTCGATAAAAAACACTTTTACTAATACAAAAGGAAGTACACCTTCTTCTAACTAAATAAACAACATGACTAATTTTAAAGTAATAGCCTTTGATGCTGACGACACACTATTTGTCAACGAAACTTATTTTGCTGAAGCTGAAGAAAAGTTCTGCACCTTAATGAGTGATTATCACTCTAAACAAAGCATATCACAAGAGTTATTTAAAACACAAATTAATAATTTACCAACTTATGGGTATGGAATCAAGGGATATATCTTGTCAATGATAGAAGCCGCAATGGCTATTTCAAACAACACCATTCCTGTAGAATATATTGAAAAGATCATACAATACGGAAAAGAATTAGCCGAAAAGCCAATAGAGTTATTAGAAGGTGTAGAGGAAACTCTCGATGCTTTATATGGCAAGTACAAATTAGTAGTTGCTACAAAAGGAGACCTACTGGATCAACGAAGAAAATTACATAAATCAGGGTTGGGGAAATACTTTCATCATATAGAAGTAATGTCGGACAAACAAGAAATTGATTATTTAGACCTTATTAAAAGACTCGATATAAAACCCGAAGAATTTTTTATGATAGGAAACTCATTAAAATCGGATATATTACCTGTCTTAGAAATTGGTGGCCATGCTGTTCACGTTCCTTTTCATACTACTTGGGCACATGAAAAAATAAATCACAAAATTGAGCATACCAACTTTTCAACCTACCCAAAAATCAATCATGTCCTAGTTAAATTGACCTAAACAGGCATATTTAACATAATTATATTAAAAAAAATCTTGTTATTATTTCATAAACTCAGTTTTTTTTAATAATTTGCAAGGTTAAAATGTTTTTTTTCCTAAAAAAAAACACAAATAACTACTGATTTGACAGTAAACACGGGCTGTTTGTGGAATTATACCTAAATATTACACAATTACAATATAGCAATTTCTGATTAAACATTATGTCGTATTTTTGCTGAAATTTAAAACCAGAAAAAAATGAAAAATTTAATACTTACGTTTGTTTTTGCTTCGGCATTTTCAACGATTAGTGCTCAGACAACTCCTGAGAAAAAAACAGTAAACGAAGAATATAACAAATGGTCTGTTGAAGTAGCAGGTGGTGTTAACAAACCACAAAACGCTTTAACTCCAGGTTATTTTACATCAACTCCAAGTCCTTATGTAGTAGATTTAGGGGTAAGATACATGTTTAACAACAAATTTGGTTTAAAAGCTGATGTTGGTTATAACAGTTTTGAAGGAAAAAGCAACTCAGCTGATTTCGACACTAAATACTACAGAGCTGATTTACAAGCAGTAGCTAACTTAGGTAGAATCATGAACTTTGAAACTTGGACTAATACAATTGGTTTATTAGGACATGCTGGTTTTGGATTAGCGCAATTAGAAGATCAAAATTCTGCATTAAAAGACAGAATGGGTAATTTTATGGCTGGTGTAACTGGACAAATTAAAATCTCTAACAGAATTGCTTTAACTGGTGATTTTACTACTATTATCAACGCTGCTCAAGACGCAACTTTTGACGCTGCAGGAGCTTACAACGCAAGAGGTTTTAAAGGTGTTCTTTTTAACGGTACTGTTGGTGTAACTGTATACTTAGGTAAACAAGCAAAACATGCTGACTGGGTTACTTTAATTGATAAAGACGTTTTAGCTTTAACAAATAGAGTTGACACATTAGAAACTATGTTGATTGATTCTGATCAAGATGGTATTGCTGATTATTTAGATTTAGAGCCAAACACTGTTTCTGGTGTAATGGTAGATTCTAAAGGAAGAGCTATTGATTTAAACAATAACAATGTACCTGACGAATTAGAAAGTTATTTATTAAAAACTTACGGTAGCAAAACAGACAACAACCCAGTTTTAAACAACAACGAATTAATTAGTAAATTAATCAACGGTGGATATGTTGCTACTTATTTTGATTTTAACAAAACGACTCCAACAAATGTTTCTACTGAAGGAATTGACTTCATATTAACTTATTTAAGAAACAACCCTACATCTTCAGTTGAGATCTTTGGTCATGCTGACGAAATTGGAAGAACTGCTTACAACGACAAGCTATCTAACACAAGAGCTGAAACAGTAAAAGGAATTTTACTAAAAGCGAATGTTGATGCATCAAGATTAAAAGTTGTTGCAGCTGGTGAAGATAGTTCTGTAGATAAAGATTCAGAATTAGCTAGAAAATTAGTACGAAGAGTTACTTTCAAAGTAAAATAATTCTTTCTTAGAATACATAAAAGCCCTAAAAGGAAATTCCTTTTAGGGCTTTTTTTATGAAACAAATTCTAAACAAATATTACTTTCCTAGCAAAAGCAGCTCACTTACAACAACTTCTGTCACATAACGTTTCTCCCCATTCTTATCATCATAGCTCCTGTGGGTTAATTTACCTTCAACCGCTATCTCTTTACCTTTTGTAACATATTTCTCGATCAGCTCAGCCGTTTTACCCCAAGCGATCACTCTATGCCACTGGGTCTCCTCTACTTTTTCTCCTTTTTCATTTTTATAACTTTCATTTGTTGCCAAAGTAAAATTGGCTAATTTTTTTCCTCCATCAAAATTCTTGATTTCAGGATCGCTTCCTAAATGTCCAATTAGTTGAACTTTGTTTCTTAATGCATTCATGGCGTATAAATTTAAATGTGTTGATCTGAACTCATTTCAGATTTTTTGTGTTTTTATATTGAAAAAATTATTAATTGATTCCAACACTGCAAAGATTCGTCACATTGAGAAATTTATTCGGTTAGCAATCAATTACTTTCGGTTGTAAATAATTGTAAACGTTTGTAAATGGCTATTTTTTTTCGTAAATTAGCTAAAATTATAAGACATTTATGCCAACAAATATTAAATCAATAGAATTACGTAATCTACAAATTGACGATTACAAAGAATTAAAAAAATCAATGATTCAGTCGTATCCAGAAATGGCCGAATCGTTTTGGAAAGAAGATCAAATAGAACTTTTATTACAAAAGTTCCCTGAAGGACAATTAGTAATTGTTGTAGACGGTATTGTTGTTGGTTCTGCTCTATCCCTATTAGTTACAGAAGAATATGCTTTTAAAACTAGAACTTATAAAGCCGTAACTGGTAACTTTACTTTTTCTACTCACAACCCTCTTGGGGAAGTTCTATACGGAATAGACGTATTCATTAACCCACAGTATCGTGGTCTTCGATTAGGTAGACGTTTATATGATGTTAGAAAAGAGTTGTGTGAACAATTAAATTTAAAATCCATCATTTTTGCAGGTCGAATTCCGAATTATGGAAAATATAAAAATGAAATCACACCTAAAGTATACATTGAAAAAGTAAAGAAAAAAGAGGTTTATGATCCCGTTCTGTCTTTTCAATTAAGCAATGATTTTCACGAACTACGTGTGCTTAAGAATTATTTAGAAGGAGATACTGAATCATTAGAATATGCGGTGCTATTAGAATGGAATAATATTTACTATGATGACAGCCCTAAATTAATCAACACTACTAAAAGTGTCGTTAGACTTGGATTAATCCAATGGCAAATGCGTTCGTTACCTAATTTAGAATCACTTTTTGAACAAGCTGAATTTTTTATTGATGCCGTTTCAGGCTATGGAAGTGATTTTGCCTTGTTCCCTGAATTTTTCACAGCTCCCTTAATGGCTGATTTTAATCACTTATCCGAAGCAGAGGCGATTAGAGAACTAGCTAAACATACTGAGGCTGTAAGGTTAAAATTTCAAGAATTTGCTATTTCCTACAATATCAATATCATCACTGGAAGCATGCCTTTTATTGAAAACGAACATGTTTACAACGTTGGTTTTCTTTGTAAGCGTGATGGTACAAACGAAATGTACCGTAAAATACACATTACCCCAAACGAAGTTTTCCATTGGGGAATTACTGGCGGTGATGTCATTCAAACATTTGATACAGACTGCGGTAAAGTAGGTATCGTAATTTGCTATGATGTTGAGTTCCCAGAGCTTTCTCGATTAATGGCTGACCAAGGAATGAATATTTTATTTGTCCCTTTCTTAACAGATACTCAAAATGGATATACTCGTGTAAAACATTGCGCACAAGCAAGAGCAATTGAAAACGAGTGCTATGTTGCCATTGCAGGCTGTGTAGGTAACTTACCTAAAGTAAATAATATGGATATCCAATATGCACAAGCTGCGGTTTTTACACCATCAGATTTTGCTTTTCCAAGTAACGGTGTTAAAGCAGAAGCAACACCAAATACCGAAATGACATTAATTGTTGATGTAGATATGAACTTACTAAAAGAACTACACGAACATGGAAGTGTAAACACTATGAAAGACCGACGACACGATCTGTATAGTTTGAAAAAATTAAAATGATGAAAAATTGCTTAGAATGCGGTGAAAAAATTGTGGGTCGGGAAGACAAAAAGTTTTGTAGTGATGGCTGTCGCAATGCCTATAACAACAAAATAAACAAAGACAGTAATAATTTCATGCGTAATATTAACAATAAATTACGCAAAAACTACCGCATACTATCTGAAATCAATATCGAAGGAAAATCAAAAACAACCCGAGCTAAATTACTTAGCAAGGGTTTTGATTTTGTTTTTTTTACTAACATCTTAAACACCAAAACAGGAAACACCTACTACTTTCTGTACGATCAAGGCTACATGTTACTAGATAATGACTACATAATGCTTGTGAAAAAAGACATTTAAATACCACAACCCCCCAATCATAACCCATGAAAAAAAGTTTCACCTCGCTAATAAGCATTTTATTTATTCTGTTAATCTTAGGAATAACCTATTTTACAATGATGCCGAAATGGACTACTAACGACATCAGCACGTTATCAGAGTTCTCTACCGATAAGGCTTTTACACAAGTAGAAGCAATTGCAAAAGAACCCCATTATGTAGGTTCACAAAATCATGAAGAAGTTGCACGCTATCTTCAAGCAAGATTAAATGAATTAGGAATAGAAACGAGTATTCAAGAAGGATACACACTTACCGATTGGGGAAATTTAGTAAAATCTAAAAATATTCTTGCCAGAATAAAAGGAACATCTAATAGCAAAGCATTACTGTTATTATCTCATTATGATAGCGCTCCACACTCCTTCTCTAAAGGCGCTAGCGATGCTGGTTCAGGAGTAGCTACAATACTTGAAGGTATTCGTGCTTTTCAACACAACAAAAAACCGCATAAAAATGACATCATTATACTCTTTACTGATGCCGAAGAATTAGGGCTTAATGGTGCGGCTTTATTTGTAACTAAACATCAATGGGCAAAAGAGGTAGGTATCGTTTTAAACTTTGAGGCAAGAGGATCATCAGGTCCTAGTTACATGCTAATGGAAACAAATAACGGCAATGCAGATCTCGTTAAAGAATTCACCGCTGCAGGAATAACTTTCCCGGTAACAAACTCTCTTATGTATAGCATTTACAAAATGCTACCTAACGATACTGATCTAACCGTTTTTAGAGAAAAAGGAAATATCGAAGGCTATAATTTTGCTTTCATAGATGGTCACTATAATTATCATACCGCACAAGATAATATCCAAAATCTTGACAAAAGCAGCCTTGCTCATCAAGGTGCTTATCTAATGCCATTATTAAATTATTTTTCAAATGCTAATTTAGACACCACACCCACCACACAAGACAACATCTACTTTAGCATACCTTACACCTTAATTAATTATCCTTTTAGCTGGGTTACACCAATGGTAATTATTTCACTACTATTATTTGTGTTTTTTGTTTTTTTAGGTGTTGCTAAAAAGCTATTGTGTTTCCCAGAAATTATTAAAGGTTTTTTACCGCTTTTAGGAGCTATAATTACTACGTTTTTTACTGTATTTATTGGCTGGCAATTACTTTTATTATTCTATCCACAATACAACGACTTACTTGACGGTTTTACCTATAATGGTCATGAATACATTGCAGCCTTTGTAGCATTGAGTATAGGAATAAGTTTTGCCTTTTATCAGCGTTTTTCTATTGAGAAACTTACAATGAATCATTACGTCGCGCCATTATTTTTATGGATAATAATTAATGCAACCTTAGCAATTTATTTAAAAGGAGCTGGATTTTTAATCATTCCAGTTTTTTGTGGGTTATTAAGTTTTGCTTATTTTATAATTACTCAAAAATCAGGTTATCTGTTGAATCTATTATTAGCAATTCCAGCCTTACTATTGATTGCACCACTAATACAAATGCTACCCATTGGTTTGGGTTTAAAAATACTTTACGGTAGTGCTGTATTAACGGTTTTAACTTTTGCATTACTTCTTCCTATTTTTGGCGCTTTTAGCAAAAAAGGGATTTGGTCATTGCTTTTCTTATTGGTCAGCTTTGTATTTTTTGCGAAAGCACATTATTACTCTGGATATGAAGCAGGGAAAGCCAAATCAAACAGCTTGGTATACCTTTATAATGCGGATACTAAAAAAGCACATTGGGCAACCTACGATAAGAACTTAGATTTCTGGACAAAAAACTATCTTGGTAAAAACCCAAAAGAAGCAACAACAATCAATAAAAACCTCTTATACAGTAAATACAATTCTGGTTTTTCCTATGTTGCCCATGCCCCTCTTAAAAATATTTCGAAACCATACATCACCTTTCTTAAAGACTCCGCTGTAGGCGGCAACCGTTATTTAAAAATAAAAATTGCTCCTACTCGAAAAGTAAACCGTTATGATATTTTTGCAGATGAAAAAATGAAATTCCAAAATTTCAAAGCTAATGGAGCAATCCAATTAGAGCAAAAAGGAACTGAATTTAACCGAAAAGGACGAAGATTACTAAGCTACTATGTTGTTGACAACGAACCTTTAATAATGGAATTTTCGATTCCTAAAACAACAGTGTTAGACATGGAATTAATGGAGTCCTCATTTGATTTAATGCAAAATCCTTTATTTCAAATGGCAAAAAGAGCCAGCTGGATGATGCCAACACCTTTTGTATTGACTGACGCAGTAGTGCTTTCAGAAAAAATTAAACCAAACAAAATTAATGTACAAAATACTGAAAATGCTGCACCAATAACCAAAAATATTCTCCAAACAGCTGTTTTAAAAGTAATTGATAGCTCAGTACAATAAGCCTATCAATTGATGACCGTATTTTAAAAATGAAATTAACCTCAAATTCACTTTTATAAGGAGTGAATTTGAGGTTTTATTTTAAAAAAAATATTTTCGAATTTTAACATCTACTAATGCTATTTATAAAACAGTACAAGCCTATACTAAAACCACTAATAACATATAGACAGAGCTTAACGTTACAAAAACTAGGCTAGACTATATTGTTCAGTTATTAGTATAAATACTATTGATTTACACTATTTTTGCAACTTATATTGAGTGTACTATGAAACAAATTAGCATTTTAGGTTGTGGATGGTTGGGCTTGCCTTTGGCGAAAGCTTTAATTGAAAAAGAATTTACCGTAAAAGGTTCAACTACTTCTATAGATAAAGTAGCATTATTAGAAAAAGCACGAATTAAACCCTATGTGTTCGCGTTAGAAATCAATGGTACTCCTGATAATCTTCCTGATTTCTTAGCAGGAAGTGACACATTAATTATTGCTATTCCACCTAAATTACGAGGAAAAAATAAAGACTACGCGGATGCGAATGCAAATTCATTTGTAAAAAAAATTGAAAATTCATTGCCTTTTATCGCAACCTCATCTGTTAAAAACTTACTATTTGTGAGTTCTACAGCCATTTATGGTGATGTAAATACTACTGTAAATGAAAACACAAAACCAGAACCTGTTACAGAAAGTGGCAAACAGCTATTAGAAATTGAAGAATTGTTACATAAAAACAACCATTTTAAAACAACCGTTCTGCGATTTGGCGGCTTGATTGGTGAAGATCGTAATCCTGCACGATTTTTAGCAGGAAAAGAAAATGTAGCAAATCCAGATGCCCCAATAAACCTTATTGATCAAAAAGACTGCATTGGGATCATATTGAAAATTATTGCTACGAATACTTGGGGAGAAAATTTTAATGCCGTAGCGCCTTACCACCCAACTCGTAAAGAATATTACACACAAAAAGCGATAGAAAAAAACTTGATTCCGCCAACATTTAATACCGAAGAAGCATCAGCTGGTAAAACAATTGATAGTGATAAATTAGTAAAAATGTTAAATTATACTTTTACCAATACAACACTTTAAAGTGGTAACAAAAATTAAAACTAGAGTCACGAAGAGTATCACAACTATCGGACTACCAATACTCGCGTTGTCTGTGGTTTGTTTCTGTTGGGGAACCACTTGGATCGCGTCCAAAGAAGGCGTTAGACACATGCCTCCGCTACAACTTGCAGCAATACGACAATTTATAGGTGGCGGATTATACATCCTCTATTTCATACTTAAAAAAGCACCTTGGCCAAAAGGCAAACAATGGAAAACAATATTAATCTTGAGTATCTTAAATTTTGCGCTTAGCAACGGTTTAAGTACTTGGGGAGTAAAATACATTAGTAGCGGACTGGGAGCGATCTTAAACGCCATTTTCCCATTATGGATTGTTATCATTACTTTTTTTAGAGGTGAAAAATTAGCCCGATTAGCGATTATAGGTTTAGTGGTTAGTTTTAGCGGTGTTTGTGTTATCTTTTATGATCATTTATCTGATTTTTTACAAGCTGATTTTAGATTCGGGATTATGCTGTCAATTATTGCAACGATAACTTGGGCGTTTGGTAGTTTGTACACTAAGAAAAAGGCCGCTACATTTAACCCTTATTTTAGTTTAGGATTGCAAATGTTTATATCGAGTACGTTACTATTAACAATAACCGAAACCACAGGGATGGCCGTTAGCATGCGTTCTATTCCTGCTACTTCCTGGTATGCGATTGCGTATTTAGTCGTTGTAGGGTCAATAACTTCTTTTATTGCTTATGTCTACATGTTGCAAAAATTACCGCCAGAAATCAGTAGTATTTACGCGTACATCAACCCTATAGTTGCCATATTGTTAGGCGCTTTACTCTTTGGCGAATCCCTAAATGCTGCCATAGCCATAGGAGGCACAATCACCCTATTTGGTTTATTTATTGTTAACCGTTCCATAAGAAGAACACGCAAGTTAGCTCTAGCCAATAAAGTATAACATAACTGTTTATCAACTAACTAAGAATCGAACAAAAACGAGCTATTTGAATAATTTTTAAATATTAAATAAGATGGGATTTGGTTTTAATTTATTTTTAATTTTTATTATTTTACCTATAACATTAATTCTTTTGTTAGTTTGGGCATTTTCAAAAAAGAAAATAGTTGGCAAAATAGTTGGATTTATGTGGCTGGCAATTATTGCTCTTATTATTTTTTCTAAATCAGCTAAAACTATTACTTCCAAAAAAGAATTGCAGAAAAGTGATTATTATGGAGAGTATATTATCGATAAAAGCTTTTTCCCAGGAAAACAATCAAATTGGCAATATGACCATTTTAGATTTGAAATTAAGCAGGATGATAAATTATACTTTTATGAAACTGAAAAAGACAAAGTAGTAAAAACATATATTGGAACAATCTCAACAGTTAGGCCTTGGAATTCCGAAAGGTTAATAATTAATATGGAAAAACCAACAATTCATATAATGAAAAGTAATCCAACAATTTACAGAAATACTTGGGATTTTTATTTGGTGTTTTATTCCGAAAAATTTAATAATATGTATTTTAAAAAAGGAACTTGGAAACCGTTAAACAAATAGAATAAATAATAAAAAAGCCATATATGCAAAAGTGGTTTGACGAGATTGGATTTTAGTGGAATTAGGATTTTTATTCATATCTCTGTTTTCGGCAGAAAATATTTTACTATAAAGCCCCATTCACCAAGCACCAAGACGACAACTAACACACTATATATCAGCTAATTTTACCACATTTAGCGGAGTCGAGATGCAATTGTCTTATTGAATCCTCTCGAACTGAGATCATCTAAATCCCGCTTTCGCGAAAGCTATAAAAAAAGCCCCGAATTTTATTAAAGTTCGGGGCTTTTTAACTTAATTATTTATTTTCCCTCCAAAATACACTAATAATCCTAATCCCAACGTACCATTTGTATTAATATTTCTTTTGCTCTCTATTGTATTCAATGCGTCTCCTAAATTTATATTGTTGTAGTACAAGATCAAATCTACAGAATGATAATATTTTTCAGAAAAATTAAAAGAAATACCAATTCCTATATCAATTGATTGATCCCATGTTTTAGCTGATTTTTTTTCAACTATTGGTTTAGACAATTCGCTTGGGTTTCTTTTTGCAAGTTCGGTACTTCCAAACACTCGGGAATAAGTATATCTAGGTCGAATAAATAAACTACTATCAGAATCCTCAGGGTCAGCAAAATAAATTTTCGGAGAAAAACTATAGTTTATGGCAGAAGTTTTTCTTTCAAAAATACTCTCTACAAGCCCTGTTGGCGTATAATTAGTTAAGGTTTCTAGAGTACCGTACATAACACCTATCTCTATTTCTGGTCTAAAAACACGAACTACTTTAAACTCTACACCAATATTAGCACTTCCGAAAACGGAGTTATTAAAATCAGTATCTCTATATGAGCCAAGTCCTACAAAACCACGAATTTGCTGCGCTTGTAGGTTGATTGAAAATAATATCAAGAGAAATACAACTGTTTTTTTCATATCTTATTTACCAATTACCCATCCTAATGAAAATTTAAGAACAGGAGTAAAACCACTATCTTCAGAATAACTATTTATTGTATATCCAGGACCTATATTAAGACCTAAATTAAAATTACTACTGTAAGTCCGTTGGAATCCCCAAACAGGCGCAATAGTGAATGAAGTTTCATTTGAAGAATAAGAGTTATCATTAGAAAGTGGCTTAAAATTGTAATTAGCATGCAAAGCAATAAAACCACCCGAATTGTGTTTAATTACTTTTCCTTTAATGACTCTTCTCTCTAAATTATAATAATGGCGAAATTGTCCTGTAATGTTTGGGTATAATGACCAAGCTGAACCATGAAAGTCACTATTTCTATACCCAATTCCAAAGCTAAGTTCAGAATACAAGGTGTGTTTTTTATTAAAACCACGCTCGTAAGCAAAACCAGGTAATAACAAATTGATTTTAATTTGATTTTTTTCTACTGATGTAGCGTCTTGCGAATATAATTTTGAAAACATTAACAAAATTAATAGAATGTAAATATAATTTTTCATGCTAGATTTTTAAACTTATTTTACAATTTAGAATTATTGCAACACAAAATATATGAAGTGTTTTTTTTGGGAAATCTTCAAAATTCATAAAAGATTAACTTAGGTTTACTACAATTTTTTGAAATTCATATTGTTTTTTGATAATTTTGCCAAATATACTAATTAATTCTCTTTGAAAGAAAATTTCTACGTATAATAATAAAGACGTTCAAATAACCTATTCTAAAAAAATCACTTCAAGGGTTTGAGAATACTAATTAATGCAAACATTATAAAATACTATTTGGAATTGTATCTAAAGGACATGACTTCAATAGAAAATGAATAAGAAGCTTTATTCGCATTTATTTAAAAGCAATTTGATCTCTCTATGTTTACATATCCTAAGACTTAAAGTCATACAACCGACATGTACAAACTTGTATAATCACTATACCCATCTTTATTTAAAACAGAATATTGATTTTTACTTAAATTTTAAAATATTTGTGTTTTAAGACTCTTTAACTAGACATCATTTGGAAAGGCAGTCCTGTAAAGGTTTTATACACGCCAACACATAAAGACAACTACGTAAGAAACAAAAATGACTCTTTTAAAGTAACAGAAATTGATAGAAAAATTACCTTGTAAGTAAAAAAATCCCGAGTGTAAACTCGGGATTAAATTTATTCTGATCATTATTTTCTACCAGATTTTCACTCTTTTTTCTGGAGCAATGTACATTCCGTCATTTGCTTTGATATCAAATGCTTGATAGAAAGTATCAATGTTTTGCAATGGCACATAAGCACGGTACATTCCAGGAGAATGTGGATCTGTTTTCACTTGGTTTTTTATCGCTTCATCACGCATTTTAGTACGCCAGATTGTTGACCAAGAAATAAAGAAACGTTGTTCCGGAGTATACCCATCAATTAAACCTGGGTTTCCGTTTTCTTTTAAATACAATTGTAATCCGTCATAGGCAGCATTTACTCCACCTAAATCGCCAATGTTCTCTCCTAACGTAAATTTACCGTCAACAAAAGTTCCAGGTAAGGGCTCTAAAGCACTGTATTGTGCCGCTAAAGCACCTGTAAGCGCGGCAAATTGTTTAGAATCTTCGGCAGTCCACCAGTCTACTAAATTACCTTCGGCATTGTATCGCGAACCTGAATCATCAAAACCATGAGAGATTTCGTGACCAATAACAGCTCCTATTCCACCATAATTTACGGCTTCATCAGCTTGGTAATTATAAAATGGTGGTTGTAATATTGCTGCTGGAAAAACAATCTCGTTATAAGATGGATTATAATATGCATTTACTGTTTGTGGAGACATTCCCCATCTGGTTTTATCAACTGGTTGATATAAGTCAACTAAGTCTTTCTCATAAATCCATTTGGCCATATTTTTAGTATTCTCAAAATAAGTCCCACCTTCTTCAGGGCCTTTAATTACTAAAGCCGAATAGTCTTTCCATTTATCAGGATACCCTATTTTTATAACTGATTTATGTAATTTTGCAACGGCACTTACTTTAGTTTCTGGTGACATCCAAGCAAGATTGTTGATTCGGTTTTCAAAAGCTACAAAGATATTCTTGATCATTTTCTCTGCTTTGGCTTTGGCTTCAGCCGGAAACTTTTTCTCTACATACAATTTCCCTAAAGCCTCCCCTATTCTACCATTGATTACTTGCAACGCTCTTTCGTCGCTTGGTCTTTGTTTTACGGCACCGGTTAAGGTTTTACCATAAAAATCAAAATTAGCATTTTCAATATCAGTAGACAATTGACTTGATGCTCTATTTAATAAGGCCCAGCGCATGTATTCTTTCCAGTCGCTTACTTTGTTTTCTTTCAAAATTGTTTCTAAAGCGACCATGTATTTAGGTTGCGAAACAATCAATGAATCCACATTTTTAAAGCCTATTTTGGTGAAGTAATTATTCCAATTAATAGATGGTGTTAATTTTTGCAAATCAGCTACCGTCATTGGGTTGTACGACTTTCGTCTATCTCTTCTTTCTACACGGTCAAATCTTGGTTTTGACATCTCGGTTTCTAAAGCAAGAATTTTTTCTGCGTTCACTTTTGCTTCCGCTGGCTTTTCGCCAAGAAAACCCAACATCTTAGTAACATGAAGCACATATTTCTCTCTTTTTTCTTTTGAGTCGGCATCATCAGAAACATAATAATCTCTATCTGGCAAACCTACTCCACCAGGCCCAACGCTCAATACGTTTCTATCACTGTTTTTAGCGTCAGAACCTACGTTAGCACCAAAAAAACCGATTCCGCCCAACGGTTCCATTTCGATTAATAACGCTTCTAAATCCTTAGTACTTTTAACCGCATCAATTTTTTTTAAGTACGGCTTCAATGGAGCAATTCCTAATTTATTACGCCCTACAGTATCTAAGATTGTTTTGTAAAGATTAATTGCTTTTCCTTGATCAGTATCTGATTTGTATTTAGGATTGTTAACTGCTTCTTTTAAAATAGCCAAAGCATCCTCATCTGTTCTTTGTCTTAACGCATCAAAGCTTCCCCAACGAGTTCTATCCGAAGGAATTTCGGTATTGTCTAACCAAGTTCCGTTTACATATCTAAAAAAATCAGTACTCGGCTTCACCGCCTTATCCATGTAATTAACATTAATCCCTGGCTCTTTTTCAGGAGTTTTAGTTTGTGCTTGACTTGTTGTAATAGCAAAAAGTGCTGGAATTACAAAAAGAAGTGGTTTTTTGAAATTGTTATTCATTTTTGTTTCGTTTAAATTAGTATTCGAGTAGAAAAGCAAACTAACTACTCTTATCGCATTATCAGTGGTGATAAATCCGAAATTAATTAGTCTCCAGTTGCCTCATTATGTTACAAAAAATTAACATATAAAAAAATCCCAAGCTGTTAGACTTGGGATTTAATTTGATAAAAATATTACCAGATTTTAACTCTTTTTTCTGGCTCGATAAACATACCGTCACCTTTTTTAATATCGAATGCTTGGTAAAAAGCATCTACATTTTGTACAGGAACATACGCTCTATACATTCCAGGAGAATGTGGGTCTGTTTTTACTTGATTTTTTATTGCTTCATCACGCATTTTAGTACGCCAAACTGTTGCCCATGAGATAAAGAAACGTTGTTCAGGAGTGAATCCGTCAATAAGTCCTGGGTTTTTATTTTCTTTTAGATACAATTGCAAACCATCATAAGCGGCATTTACACCACCTAAATCTCCAATGTTCTCCCCTAAAGTAAATTTCCCGTCAACGTGTACGCCAGGTAAAGGTTCTAAAGCACTGTATTGATCAGCAAGAGCAGTTCCTAAGGCTGTAAAACGTGTCAAATCTTCTGCTGTCCACCAGTCTACAAGATTACCATCAGCATTGTAACGCGCTCCCGAATCGTCAAAACCATGCGAAATTTCATGACCAATTACCGCCCCTATTCCGCCATAATTTACTGCCGCATCGGCTTGGTAATTGTAAAAAGGCGGTTGTAATATTGCTGCTGGAAAAACAATTTCGTTATAAGATGGGTTGTAATAGGCATTTACCGTTTGTGGTGACATATGCCATTCCGTCTTATCAACTGGTTTATCTAGCTTATCAATATCTTTTTGAAAATTCCATTTTCTTAGATTTTTAACATTCTCTATATAGCTACCTCCCTCGGCAATGCTCTTAATATTTAATTTAGAATAATCTTTCCATTGATCAGGATATCCAATTTTAATGGTAATTTTATTCAACTTTTCAATCGCTTTGGTTTTAGTTTCTGCAGACATCCAAGGCAAATTAGAGATACGAGTTTGGTACGCACTAATAATATTTTTAATCATTTTTTCTGCTTTTGCTTTTGCTTCAGCAGAAAACATTTTCTCCACATACAACTTTCCTAGAGCTTCTCCAATAGTTGCGTTTACGGTTTGGAGCGCTCTATCTTCACGAGGTCTTTGTTTGATTGCCCCCGTCATTGTTTTTCCGTAGAAATCAAAGTTGGCCTCTTCGATCTCAGTAGTCAAAAGGTAATTAGCATTGTTAATCAAATCCCATTTCATGTATTCTTTCCAAGCCGAAACATTATTCTCAGCAAGAATAGTTTGTAACGCTTTCATGTATTTAGGTTCAGAAACAATTACACTATCTAATTTTGTAAAACCAATTCCGTCAAAATAATTTTTCCAGTTTATAGCTGGTGTTATCTTTTGCAAATCAGCAATAGTCATTGGGTTGTATTGCAATCTACCATCTCTACGCTCTACTCTATCAAGACGTGGACTAGACAATTCTTTTTCTAAAGCTAAAACCTTAGTTGCATTTGCTTTAGCTTCAGCAGGAGTTTCTCCTGTAAACTGTAACATTCTTGCAATATGCAATTCGTATTTCTCTCTTTTTTCTTTAGTGTCTTTTTCTTCAGATGTGTAGTAATCTTTGTCAGGCAAACCTAATCCGCTTACGCCAAGATTTAAAGAGTTTTTAGAACTATCTTTATCATCGGCTCCAACACCAACACCAAAAAATCCTATTCCACCAATAGGTTCCATTTCGATTAACAATTTCTGTAAATCTTGAATGTTTTTTACTTTATCAATTTTAGCTAAATACGGTTTCAAAGGTGTAATCCCTTGTTTGTTTCTCGCTACAGTATCTAAAATAGTGCTGTACAAATTGATCGCTTTTCCTTGATCAGTATTTGACTTGTATTGTGGGTTTTTAGACGCTTCTTTTAAAATTGCTAATGCGTCTGCATCAGTCTTTTTAAGCAATTCGTTAAAACTCCCCCATGAAGTTCTATCACTTGGAATTTCAGTTTTATCAAGCCAAGTTCCGTTAACGTATCTAAAGAAATTATCGGCAGGCTTAACTTTAGTATCAAAGAACGTGGTGTTAATCCCAGGTTCCTTAATCGCTTCTTTAGTTTGCGCTTGCATTTCCGAAAACCCAATAATTGCGGGAATCACAAAAAGCAAAGGCTTATTGAAGTAATTTTTCATCTATTATGTTTGTTTGATTAGTATCACAAAGCTATTGATAAAACTTTTAATAAATGTTAATTGAGGTCAGTAGTTACGAACATATAATTTTAGATTGATATATTTTTTCTGACTCGACCATTCTTACTATCAAATTGTTGAATATTGTGTCTTTGCTTTGAGAACGGTTAATTCGATAACAAAATTCATCAAGATACCTGTTTATATTAAAGTCACTTACCGATGAATATGTTGTTCTAATCCATGATTTTACTTGATGAATCATTGTGTGCAATGCCATAAAATTCATCCCTTTGTTGCTTTCTATTTGTGTGATATTATAATCTCCAAATAAAGGACGATAACCTTTCCATTTATCTGTGGTTATTTTTGCATTTTTATTAATGTGCTTTTCAAATATTGTCTCTAATTCTTTGGCTGAATAATTATCAATTTTCAAGGCATACATTCTTTTAATTTTTCCTTCATCTGTTAGTTCCACTGCTGTTACAACCTTTTTTTTCTTGCTATCATAACTCCTGCCTACTTTACCTTTTTCCTTTCCTCCAATAACGAATTCATCAACATGAACAGTTCCGTCCATTGGATGATTCTCACTAGATTTCATCGCTTCTCTAATTTTGTGCATAAATAAACGTGCTGTTTTTTCTGTAACTCCATAGCGAACTCCCATGTAACTGGCAGATAAACTTTTAGTGGTGGTTGACATCTCAAAACATATAAAAAAGGCTTTGCGTAAACCAAACTTAACCTTATGAAATAAAGTGTTTGCCGCCGCGGTTTCTGTATGGCTGCAGATATTACAAGTTCTGGAAAAATCTTTGCGGATTTGACTCTTTGTATGCTTACATTTTAAACAAATAAATCCTCGTTCCCATTTATAATTTGCTAAATATTCTTTGCAGTGTTCATCTGTTTTAAACCGTTCAGCGAACTCTAAAAGGTTTTGCCCTGTAAATAAATCCATGTTTCCCTTGTTTTATTGATCTCTAAGATATGAAATTATCTACTTACCTCAAAATGTTAAATTTACAAACGAAATTCTCCATGTTAAAAGCAAGTAAAAAAAGGTTTGTTTTTTGTATTTTTGCTTAAATTATTTTTTTATGAAATCTATTTTTAAAAAATACCGAATCTTCTTTGGTGTTTTCATAGTCTTCTCAACCATTACTTTGTATTTGTTTTACAACGCATTAAAGCCTAGTAAAAGTTTACCTATATTCAATCCAGCTGATGTGAACCCTGAATTAGTAGACAGCACCCTGCAGTACATTAGCAAGTACCATACCATTGCTGATTTTTCGTTTACCAATCAAAACGGAAAAACCATTACTCAAAAAGATTATGAGGGTAAAATATATGTAGCCGATTTTTTCTTTACCACCTGTGGTTCTATCTGTCCAAAAATGACCGCAAATTTATTTGAAGTTCAAAAAGCTATTATCAATAACCCCAAGGTAATGTTACTTTCTCACACCGTATTTCCTGAGGTGGATAGCGTTCCTGTTTTAAAAGCGTATGCTGAAAAATACGGTGTAGATGATAAAAAGTGGAATCTAGTTACAGGCGATAAAAAGGAAATTTATACCATGGCTAGAAAATCCTACCTAGCCGTAAAACTAGGGAAACCAAGTGAATTATACGATATGGTGCACACCGAAAACTTTGTTCTTGTAGATGCAAAAAGAAGAGTTCGCGGTTTTTATGACGGAACCAAAAAAGAAGATATTAAAAAGTTAATTGAAGATATTGCTTTTTTATCGAAAGAGTAAAACACTTTACAAAATACAATTATTGATTATAGCAAGATATGGTGAAATTCATTGAAGGAACGAAATGAAGATCCTCGTTAACATTACCTTACTATCTACTAGTTCATGTTTAAAAGTCACTATTTCATGAAGTATTTTTACACGCTATTACTTTCGTTATTTAGTTTGCTTACCTATGCGCAAAACCAGGAACACGTATATGATATTTCGGTTAATGGGAATACAGTTGGTGAACTTACTGTTTCAAAATTAATAGAAGGAGACAAAACAACCTACAAACTCAATAGCAAATCTGTAATTTCCCTATTAGGAAAAACGACTATAACAACTTCACTTGTTGGAGTATTTAAGAACAACGTTTTACAATCTAGCACTTACATTTCACAAAAAAACAACAAACCCTACGACAACAGCACCATTACTGAGAATAATGGCGTATACACTATTACCCGAAAAGGAACAAAATCTACTATCCATAAACCTATCAAATATGTGACTTGTTTGTTGTATTTTGAAAAACCAGTTGTAAACGAACCTTATTTTGACGTGCTCGAAGCCGTTTTTAGTCCTATTACAACTATAGATCAAAACAATTACCTCTTTATCGATTCCAGCAATAACGAGAAAACAACTTATGATTATCTCAATGGTGTGTTGCAACAAGGCAGTACGAAGCATGTACTGTATGATTATACATTTACTTTGAGAAAATAAAGTTGACAGCTAGCAATGTATGTATTAGTCCCTTAAATTTATTTTAAATTACTGATATACTTTGTAGGTATGGATTGTAAATTTGCTCGATCAGGGTTAGTTAAGATCGAAAAAAAGGATAATCCGAAAGTAGATGTTTTTGTAAATTAGTCATTTACAAAATACCATAGTTATTAAGATGTTGTAAAGACTAATCGGACTGGGCGCAAAGTCGGAGACATTTGCGCAGCGGTAGCAATGAATACTTCGTAGAGCGGGGGAAAACACAATATTAATTAAATGAATACAAAGTATAAATTTGGAGAAAAAACAGGAGCCTATTTTGTGAGTTTTGCAACCATAAATATTACTGCTTTTTTCAGTAGCTATAGCTGAAAAGTGCTACACTAACTATCCCAAAAATTAATGACTGCGTACCCACATTTTTGTAACGAATCACTAATCTTGCTACTACTATTGCAGCTAAAACCAAGAGCATTGTTAATCTTCAGCCAATTTCCCTGAAACAGCCATAAAAATGATAAATATCATTCGTTTTTCTTTTATAATCCGTATTTTTGCAATCTTAATTCAATCTAAATAAGACTTGCGTACCACGATAAATTCACTAAAAAAAGGAGAGAAAGCCATTATCAAAGATTTTGATATTGATATTATTCCGTTGAAGCTACTTGAAATGGGTTGTTTGCCCGGCAATACTGTGGAGTTGTTACAAATAGCACCCTTTGGTGATCCATTGTATTTGGATATTAATGGCTCTCATTTAGCCATTCGTGTAGAAACGGCAGCCGAAATAGAAGTTGAATTAATCAAAATCCAACTTTAAAATGATTAATCAAAATATAAATGTTGCTTTAATTGGGAATCCTAATGTAGGTAAAACGTCAGTTTTTAATCAATTGACTGGATTAAACCAACAAGTGGGAAACTATCCTGGAATTACTGTGGAGAAAAAAATTGGGTTTTGTAAATTACCTAATAATGTTAAAGCAAACATCCTAGACTTACCCGGAACCTATAGTTTGAATGCGAGTTCTATTGATGAAAACGTAGTAATAGAATTACTTTTAAATAAAAATGATAAATTATATCCTGATGTTGCTCTTGTAGTTACCGATGTTGAAAATCTAAAACGTAATTTATTACTTTTTACCCAAATAAAAGACCTTGAAATCCCTACTATTTTAGTCATTAATATGGCTGACAGAATGGAACACAAAGGAATTACTCTTGATATTCCGTATTTAGAAGAACATTTAAAGACCAAAATTGCTTTAGTTAGTTCTCGAAAAGGCTTTGGAATAGACGAATTAAAAAAATTAATAATTACTTACAAAACCATTTCAAGCGAACCCTGCTTGAATGCATCTATAATTGATCCAGAATATTTTGATAGCTTGCGCAAAGCATTCCCAGGACAACTTTTGTACAAATTATGGCTTGTGATCACTCAAGATGTTAACTTCTTGAACCTAGAGCGAAAAGAAATTAACAGTTCGTTTACCAAGTCACATTCAGACTTGAAACGCTTACAGCAAAAAGAAACCATCAAAAGGTATCAGTTTATTAACGACACCTTAAAAGTAGGATTAAATGTTGATGCTTCTGTTGCAAAAGATTTTAGATCCAAACTAGATCGAGTGCTAACACATAAAATTTGGGGTTACGCAATTTTCTTTGCGATTTTGTTTGTTATTTTTCAATCTATATTTGAATGGTCTAAAGTTCCAATGGAGTTTATTGACTCTACTTTTGCCTCTTTAAGTGCTTTAGCAAGTGTATCGTTGCCTCCTGGGGTGTTGACCAATTTAATATCTCAAGGAATTATTCCTGGTATTGGTGGAATCTTAATTTTCATTCCTCAAATTGCTTTCTTATTTCTTTTTATATCCATATTAGAAGAAAGTGGGTATATGAGTAGAGTTGTTTTCTTGATGGATAAAATCATGCGTAATTTTGGATTATCAGGAAAAAGCGTGGTACCATTAATCTCAGGAACCGCTTGCGCCATTCCCGCTATTATGGCAACTCGAAATATCGAAAACTGGAAAGAACGCTTAATCACTATTCTGGTAACACCATTTACAACCTGTTCAGCTAGATTACCAGTTTATGCCATTATTATTGCACTTGTAATTCCAGACACGCACGTTTTAGGCATTTTTAACTTGCAAGGTCTAACCTTAATGTTGTTATATTTATTAGGTTTTGGTATGGCTATATTATCAGCTTATGCGTTGAATAAAGTGATGAAAATAAAAGGCAAAACATTTTTTGTGGTGGAAATGCCCAATTACAAACTGCCTATGTTTAAAAACGTAGCCATTAATGTAATCGAAAAAACAAAAGCCTTTGTTTACGGTGCTGGTAAGATTATTCTAGCTATCTCTATTGTGCTATGGTTTCTTGCATCTTACGGACCTGGAAAGAAATTTAATAATGCCGAAGAAATTATCCAATCAAAAGTAGAAAACGTTGCTTTGACTCCAGTAGAATTAGAAAACAAAATCGCTTCTTATAAATTAGAAAACTCCTATATAGGAATCATGGGTAAATCCATTGAGCCTGTTATTTCACCCTTAGGATACGATTGGAAAATAGGAATTGCCATTATTAGTTCTTTTGCTGCTAGAGAAGTATTTGTAGGAACACTAGCCACAATCTACAGTGTAGGTGGTAGTGATAACGACGACACTATAAAAAATAAAATGGCTGCTGAAATCAATCCTGTAACTGGAGAGAAAGTATTTAATTTTGCCTCAGGAATATCCTTATTATTATTTTATGCTTTTGCATTACAATGCGCCAGTACACTGGCTATAACAAAAAAAGAAACCAACTCTTGGAAATGGCCTGTAGGGCAACTAATTTTCATGAGCGGCTTTGCTTATATCGTAGCGCTTATTGCCTACCAAATTTTAAAATAAAAAGAGTATGTTACAAGAAATTATAGCCTTTATAATCCTTGGTTTAGCCCTAGGGTTTTTAACAAAAAAGTATTTTTTTAAAAAGAAGAAATCTGATAAAAGCTGCGGTACTGATGATTGTGGTTGCCACTAATTATACCAATGCTTTTTATAAAAGAGTCTAATTGTTCGTTGGAATGGAGTTTAGAATCGCTGTTGCGTCTCGGCTACGACCGAAGTAATAATATTAGATTGGACTTATAGGGAAGTAGTTTAGCTTAGTCTATTCAATAAATTTATAACAAACAAAAAACGCAAAGCAGCTCAATACTACTTTGCGTTTTTTTTTACGATTAAAATAGAAGCTATTAGTTAAGCATCTTTTTAATGTCTTGTAACTTAATTAATTTTTGACGTTGCGTTTCTATCTCGGCAGTTTTACTTGCCATCACTTTAGCGTTTTCTTTGATTTCATCTTCACTGTCTTTAATTAAGTCTTTTGCTTTCTTAATGTTCTTTTCTAGTTTTTCAGAACCCTTAGCTAATTTCACTTTATCATTTTCTAAACCTTCTAAGACTTTGTTTTCTGATTCTAATACTTCGTCCATATGCAATTCAGTTGCTTTTACAGCAATACTTTTGACAATATTAGTTGCATATTGAAACTTTTCAGGACTATAGGCATTATCAAGAAACAAACCTCCTAAATTGAAGAAAGCAGTATAATTATAACCATTACCATCTTTTACTACAACTTGGTGTATATCTATTGTATTTGGGCTAATTTGTTCTATTGTAGCATTGTCTAAATAAAACTCATCCGACTTTCTAATTTTGGTCTCTTTCCCTTTATAAGGCTTCGTAACT
Source organism: Flavobacterium sp. PL002 (assembly GCF_054165825.1). Lineage (NCBI taxonomy): Bacteria > Pseudomonadati > Bacteroidota > Flavobacteriia > Flavobacteriales > Flavobacteriaceae > Flavobacterium > Flavobacterium sp. PL002. The sequence continues at coordinate 1,491,310 of NZ_CM135110.1, forward strand.
TCTTCAATTGCATCATCAACGTTATCCTCAGAAACATTAGCTATATAAACTGTAATTCCGGGTTGCGATCCAGCACTCATCTCTTGAGTCACCGCTTTTGGCATTATTGATTGAGAATAACCTAAACTAATTGATAATAAAGCGAGTAAAGTAATTTTGTATTTCATAATTTTAATATTGTTATTTAACTTAGTATAAGGTACGAAAAGTAGTCCATAAATCCTAATTTAATTTAACAAACAAATTGCTTGCTATTTTGTTGGAAATAGTCAAGTTGCGACCTTCGACTTTTATTTTTAAAGACAAATCAAAACTCTCTTTACCTATAATTTCTATTTTTGAGCCCAACGCAATCTCTTGCTTGTCTAAGTATTTTAAAAACTCTGAAGAAGTATCTTTGACTCCTACGCACATTCCCTTTTGACCAACAGTCAACTCAGAAAGCAACTGTTTTTCAATTTTAAAAATTTCACCTTGTGCATTTGGTATAGGATCTCCATGCGGATCTTCGGTGGGGTTGCCTAAAAAATCATCCAGCTTATTGATCAATTTCTCTGATTTGATGTGTTCTAATTGCTCGGCTACATCGTGTACCTCATCCCAAGAGAAATCTAATTTCTCCACTAAGAAAACCTCCCATAAACGGTGTTTTCTAACGATCATTTTAGCAGCAAGTTTCCCTTGATCTGTTAAGGAAACGCCTTGGTATTTTATATAATTTACCAGATCCTTTTCGGCTAGCTTTTTAAGCATGTCGGTTACTGATGAGGCTTTGGTCTCCATCATTTCGGCAATCGCATTAGTACTCACATCAGTGTTAGAAATTACGGTGAGATGGTATATAGCTTTTAGATAATTTTCTTCGGAAAGTGTCATGGTGTCTTTGTGTTTTTAGCCCTGATTGCAGCGGCATCCTTGCTCTTTTTTCTTAAAAAGAGCAAGATATAGCGGAAAGCAGGAAATAGCTCCTAATTATTATTCTCTTACAATTAATAGCGGAATGGTAATTTTATGTCTCAATTTATCTACAGTAGTTCCAAAAATCAAATCCTTAAAACCAGTATGACCATGTGTTCCCATTACTAAAATGTCAAATTCCCCTTCATTTATAATTGTTGGAATTACTTTATTAGGTTTACCAAAACCAAGCTGAATACTGACATTAAATCCTTTTTCGAATAACATTTCTTTGTACTCCTCAAGTAATTTCTCGTCAACTAAAGTCTCGTGATCATCAATGTGCTCTCCATACATTAAAGCTCCTACAGTTTCTACAATATGTATTAACGTGTATTTTGCCTGTTTCCCTCCTAGTTCAAATGCACTATTTAAAGCAGCCTCATCAGCAGCAGAGAAATCAACTGTAACGGCTATATTCTTCTTATCATAATCTTTAGATTTAGAAAAACGCAGCTTTAAATTATGCGGGGAGTGATTATGAAAGTCGGCTTTTGACTTAGATATAAAAGGCTTGATCACGATATATAGCAGCAAAATCAAGAAAGCAAAAGCTAGCGGAACTACGGTAAGCCATAGAATAATAGGATTTTCGGCTGTTTCAAGCCATCCTGTGATTTCGTCAAGAACTAATTTCCCGTTCAAGATAACGATGATCGAAGCGACAATCCAAGAAGCAATTTGTGTCCATTTACCAATATGAAATCCGCGCATTTTTGACTTATCACTCACAAAGTGAATCAACGGTATAATGGCAAATCCCAATTGCAAACTCAAGATCACCTGACTAAAAATCAATAATTTTCCGGTTACACCTTCTCCAAAAATAGTGATCACCACTACCGCCGGTACAATCGCAATTAAACGCGTTACAATACGACGCACCCAAGGTTGGATTCTTAAATTCAAATAACCTTCCATGATAATTTGTCCAGCAAGAGTTCCTGTTACTGTCGAACTTTGTCCTGCGGCGATCAAGGCAACTGCAAATAAAATAGGTGCCCATTTTGTCCCTAAAAGTGGTTGTAAAAATTTGTGCGCATCTTGAATTTCAGCTACGTTATGCATCCCGACTTTGTAAAATGTGGCTGCAGCCAAAATTAAAATGGCGGCGTTAACAAAAAAGGCAAGATTCAGGGCAATAGTAGAATCGATGAAATTATATTTCAAGGCTTGTTTGATTCCTTCCTTTGATCGATCAAATTTTCGAGTTTGCACCAATGAAGAGTGCAAGTATAAATTGTGCGGCATTACTGTAGCACCAATGATACCAATGGCAATGTACAAAGCGGTTTCGTTAGGCATTGTTGGAATTAATCCCAGCATCACTTTATCTAACTCAGGTTGAGCAAAGAACATTTCGAACACAAAAGAAACCCCAATTACCAAGACTAAAGCAATGATAAAAGCTTCCATTTTTCGAATTCCTTTATTGATTAAAAATAGCAATAGAAAGGTATCTAAAACCGTAATCATCACTCCTTCGATCAACGGAATATCAAATAGTAAATTAATACCAATCGCCATTCCTAAAACCTCAGCAAGATCACAGGCAGCAATGGCAATTTCTGCCAGAAAATACAAGATATAATTGATAAACGGAGAATACGTCTCGCGTGACGCTTGTGCTAAATCGCGTTGGGTAACGATTCCTAAACGGGCACTTAAACTTTGCAATAGCAAGGCCATGATGTTACTCATTAATAAAACCCAAAGTAAAGAATACCCAAACTGGCTTCCTCCTGCTAGATCTGTTGCCCAGTTTCCTGGGTCCATATATCCTACACTTATTAAATATGCAGGACCAAAAAATGCTAATATTTTACGAAAAACTGATTTCTTATTCTGAGTGGAAACGGACTCGTTTACCTCTTCTAATGACTTACCCATTTGATAACTATTTAAGACAAATGTAATTATGTTTTTTTGCTAAATCAAATATAATTTTTAGATTTGTCTAAATTTAATATTTACCATAACCTAAAAAATATATTTTGAAAACCTTAAAAGTCGCCTTATTACTAATCTTGACAAGCTTTTCCTTTGCTCAATCGGGTCTAAAAGGAACAGTTACCGCAGATGGAATGCCATTGCCACAAGCGAATATTTTGATCAATAAAGCATCAAAATCTATAGTTTCAGATGCCAATGGAAATTATTTTATAAAAGATTTGGCCGAAGGTGATTACGAAATCGCCGTTTCCTATACTGGCTTTCGAACAGAAAAGCGACAAATTACTCTTATAGACAGCATCGAAACCGTTCTTGACATCAAATTAAGAGAAGACAATTCCCTAGACGAAGTGGTCATTACAGGAACAATGAAACCGGTTAGCCGTTTAGAAAGTCCGGTTCCTGTTGAAGTGTACAAGCCTACGTTTTTCAAGAAAAATCCAACATCAAATATCTTTGAAGCCTTGCAAAATGTAAACGGTGTGCGTCCGCAATTGAACTGTAATGTTTGCAACACGGGAGACATTCACATTAACGGGCTTGAAGGACCTTACACTTTAGTGCTCATTGACGGTATGCCTATTGTGAGCGGTTTGTCTACGGTTTATGGCTTATCTGGAATTCCGAATTCGCTTTTAGAACGCATTGAAATCGTCAAAGGCCCAGCCTCTTCGCTTTATGGTAGCGAAGCCGTGGGTGGATTGATTAATATTATCACTAAAAATCCAACAAACGCTCCTGTATTTTCAGCAGATTCTTTTATCACAGATTATGGCGAACTCAACGTAGACCTAGGTTTTAAAGGAAATGTGGGTAAAACAGCTTCTGTTTTAACGGGGGTGAACTATTTTAATTATAGTAATCCCGTTGACAACAACAACGATAATTTTACCGATGTTACTTTGCAAGACCGCATCTCCGTTTTTCAAAAATGGAATTTTAATCGAAAGAGCAACAAGCAGCTCTCACTTGCCGGACGTTTTTTCTATGAAGACCGTTGGGGTGGCGAACTGCAATGGAATAAAGGCTTTCGCGGAGGCGATGAAGTCTACGGAGAAAGTATTTATACCAAACGTTGGGAGTTATTGGGTGCCTACGAATTGCCTACGGTAGAAAAGATGCTTTTTTCGTTCTCTTATACAGACCACGATCAAAACTCGGTTTATGGAAACACGCCCTATTTAGCAAAACAGCGCATTGGTTTTGGACAATTGACTTGGGATAAAAAAATAAACAAACACGATTTGCTTTTTGGAACCGCGCTACGTTACCAGTATTATAATGACAACACCACCGCAACAGTAACAGAAGATGTAAACTGGATTCCGAGTTTGTTTGTTCAAGACGAAATCGCATTCAACGACAAACACAAAATTCTTTTAGGCGCTAGATATGATTACAACGACAATCATGGAAGTATATTTACTCCTAGATTTGCTTATAAATGGAAAATCAATGATAATAACATTCTGCGTTTCAATACTGGGACAGGTTTTAGAATCGTCAACCTTTTTACCGAAGAGCATGCCGCACTAACAGGATCAAGAGACGTTATTGTTCTCGAAGATTTAAAACCAGAACGTTCTATTAATGCCAACATAAATTACCTGAAAAAGTTTTATACCAACAATGGTAACTTCATTGGGTTAGAAACAACGGCTTGGTACACGCGATTTAGCAATTCGATTATACCCGATTACGATACCAATCCCAACCAAATCATCTATAAAAATCTTGATGGCCATGCCGTAACAAAAGGAGTCAGCGCCAATCTTGATTTTGTGTTCAACAATGGCTTGAAAATGATTCTTGGGGCAACGTATATGGATGTATCCAAAACTGAAAATGGTATTACCACACAACAGATATTGACTGAGAAATTCTCGGCTACTTGGGCGATCTCGTACCGAATCAATAAATTATTTCTTGATGTTGACTACACAGGAAATGTCTATGGACCGATGCGTTTGCCATTATTGGGAGACTTAGACCCAAGACAAGAATACTCGCCTACATGGAGCATTCAAAACATTCAATTTACATTTAATAAATTAAAGAATGTGGAAATCTATGCGGGTGTAAAAAACTTGCTGAATTGGACCCCAAACAAAGGAAACCCTTTCATTATTGCCAGAGCAAATGATCCATTTGATAAAAATGTACAGTTTGATAGCAGCGGCAATGTGCAAGCAACTCCAGATAACCCTTATGCCCTGACATTTGATCCTTCATATGTGTATGGACCCAATCAAGGTGTGCGCTCTTTCTTTGGAGTACGCTATACTTTGAAGTAATTACAAAACTCGCATGAAAAACACACTACTCTTACTACTCGTTTTATTTTGCGCAATGCCATCTGGTTTTGCGCAATTAAAAACGTACACCTTTCAAGAAGCCGAACAATTATCAAAAGCCAACCCTAAACCCATCGTAGTTTTCATTCATACTTCGTGGTGCAACTACTGCAAAATGATGGAAAACAGTACCTTTAAAAACAAAGAAGTGGTTGCAGAGTTGAACGACAATTTCTATTTCGTGTCCTTTGATGCCGAAACCAAAGAGCAAATAATTTTTAATAATCACACCTTTAATTTCAAACCAACGGGCACCAATACTGGCATTCATGAGTTGGCAACAGCATTAGCAACTATAAACGGTCAAGTGGTCTATCCTACGGTAACCATTTTAGGAACTGATACTTCGATTATTTTTCAGCAGGATTCGGTTATTCGAGCAAAGGCCATGCTTTCGATACTTCAAAAGGCAAACGGTCTTTAGACAAAGTGAAGCTGACTTTTATTTAGATTAAAATCTGAAATACTAGCTGCAAAAATCTGCCAAATCTGCGTGCACTATTTTTTCACGCAGATTTTCACAGATTTCACAGATTTTCAAAAGAGCTAGCAAGAATTAAAAAATAACCACCGATTAATTCAAACGAAATTGCATTTTAAATAAATCATAAAATCTGGTGTAAAATCAAAAACCAATACCATACGTTTTACAAACTCAATACATTAAATAAATACTGTAAAAAATGGCTTATAATAATTTTGGCTACAGCCTAAAAAATAATATCACTATTTTTGGAATAAATTTCGAATACACTTTATGAAAAACTACGATTACATTTTTACAGGCTCGGGTTTAGCAGCATTGATGACGGTGTATAAAATGATCCAATCGGGTGATTTTAAGGACAAATCTATTTTGCTAATTGACCAAGACACTAAAAAAACCAATGATCGTACCTGGTGTTTTTGGCAACAAGGAACGTCGACTTGGGATCAATCCGTGTCTAAAAAGTGGGACTCGGCTTTGTTTGCTAATGCGCATTTTAAGAGAGATTTAGACCTACAACCTTACCATTACAATCAAGTAAAAGGAATCGATTTTTACAATCAAGTGTTTGATTTGATTTCGAAACAAAAAAATATTCACTTTCTAAACGAAACGGTGACTGATATTAACGAACTCGAAACGCACGTATTTGTTGCCACCGCTACTGAAAATTTTACCGCAAGCGCCGTTTTTAATAGTATCTATAGAAAAGCCGAAGTGGAAACGCAAACCCAATATCCGGTGTTGCAACAGCATTTTATCGGTTGGTTTATAAAAAGTAAAGAAGCTGCTTTCAATCCAGAACAAGCTACTTTTATGGATTTCTCGGTAGCTCAAAAAGGCAACACCCGTTTTATGTATGTGTTACCAACAGCAACTACCGAAGCTTTATTGGAGTACACTTTGTTTTCGCATGATTTATTGGCGAAAAGCGAATACGAAAGCGAAATTAAAAACTACATTTCGAAACTCGGTATCACTGACTACGATATAATCGAAAAAGAACAAGGCAGCATCCCAATGACCTGCTACCCTTTCTGGAAAAAAAACAGCCAACGCGTTTTGAATATAGGAACTGCCGGAGGATGGACCAAAGCAAGCACAGGCTACACCTTTAAAAATTCGGATAAAAAATCGACCCAATTAATCGCTTTTTTGAAACAAGAAACTGATTTTAGAAAGTATCATAAACGTAGCAAATTTTGGTTCTATGATTTACTCTTGCTCGACATCTTGGATCGAAAAAATGAAAAAGGAGCAGGAATATTTTCTTCGATGTTCAAAAAAGGAAGTCCAGCGCTGATTTTCAAATTTTTAGACGAAGAAACATCATTATACGAAGATATTAAAGTGATCTTAAAATGTCCTAAAATGCCTTTTATCTGGTCATTAGTTAGATCTGTGCGCTATCTTTTCTAATAAAACTAGGCGGCTATCAAACAATAACAAAACTTTATAGTTGATGTTATAGAGTTCATTGTAAACTTCGTAACTTTGCAAATTCAAAACTAATATTTAAAATATAACGATATGTATCCACAAGACATGGTACTCCCAATGCAAGCTGAATTAACAACTGCAGGGTTTCAAGATTTACATACTGCTGAAGAAGTAGCAAACGCAATAAAAGCAGAAGGAACAACACTAGTAGTTGTGAACTCAGTATGCGGTTGTGCAGCAAGAAACGCACGTCCAGGAGCAAAAATGAGCTTAGACGGTGCTAAAAAACCAGACCACTTAATCACTGTTTTTGCAGGAGTTGATAAAGATGCAGTAGATGCAGCAAGAGAGCAAATGTTCCCTTTCCCTCCATCTTCACCATCAATGGCGTTGTTCAAAAACGGAGAATTGGTTCACATGTTAGAGCGTCACCACATTGAAGGTCGTCCAGCTGAAATGATCGCTGAAAACCTACAAGATGCTTACAACGAGTATTGCTAAGACTTTTGTTTGAAAATAAAGTACTCTAACTTTTACGTAAAGAGCACAAAATTTATTTACCGCAAATTCCCAGATTATTTCTGTGAGTTTGCGGTTTTTTTTTGGAGCTATTTCCAGCTAGTCGCTAAAAGCGCTCTTAAAAAGGATCTTCACTGCTATCTGGGCTAAGGATACTGTTTATAAGAAAATTAAGTATATTTGATTTTATTAACATTTAATATAATAATATGTTTTAACTTTAAACTCTATAGAAAGTTAAACAACTACAAAATTATTTTTTTGATTTTCGGCTTCAATCCAGAAAGATGATAATAATTAAATCATATGCTTTATTTATTAAAGATGGGCTAAATAAACTCTTATTAAAAGATTCATGAAAGAATTTAAAACTTTTGTTGAAAAATCAAGCGACTATTTTAAAGTTGAAAAATCTGAAATGCTAAAGATTTTAACTCCTATATTAGAAACAATTAATACCGAAACTAAAGTTGGAAAGCAGAAGCAAAAAGAATTAATAGATTTGGTAAAGTTTATTGTTATCTCACAATCTAAAATGAAAGTTTTAGATTTTTTAGAGGAGCCCGATTTTTTAATTGAGTGGGACAATATAAAATATGGCTTAGAACACACAGAGGTAATAAATGAATTGGAAAAACGGAAGTATCAAAAAAATGAGTGGTTTATTTCTATTATACAGAAAAAATTTACAGAAAAATACGGCAATAACAAATGCCATGTTAACATTAGTTTAAAACACGAGATTGAAGAAATTAATGAAAAAAAGAAAAAAGAATTATTAAATAAACTTTCACAATTCTATTCCGATTATAATGATGATTTTGATTTTCTTTTTCAACTTGCGCATCCTGGAAAGATGACTCGAAAGGAAATGGAACAAGATGCAGAAAAATTAAGTGACCTTATTTATTTAGCTTTTATAAATAAGGAAAGAATCCAGCAAAATAGATTAATTAATTTCTGTTCGTTTCATAAAAGTAATGAAAATTTATTTCACTTAACAAGTGGCTATGTTGTGGGAACAATTTCGGATTTAATAATTGAAACAATTCAGAAGAAAGAAAAAAAATTAAAGACTTATATTGAAAATACAAACGAACAACAATGCCTTCTTTTGGTAGTACAAGGTTCTTACGGGCATTCTGATTACTCACATTTCGACGGAAAAATTTTAAATCAATATGAAACAAGTTTTGATAAAGTTATACTATTGAATTTTTTTAAAAGCAAATCTTATATATTAAAATAATTTAAGACAAACTCTAACTTTGATTTTGTTCAATTGCCAATCCGATAGCATAATACATGTACAAACGTTAGCGCAGGTATTTACCTGTGCCTACAAAGAAAAATGCTTAACAGAAAGATATCCGATAGCGTTATATAAATACAAACGTTAGCGCAGGTATTTAGCTGTGCCCACCAAGGAAAACGCTTAACAGAAAGAAACCACTATTTCATTATAAAATATCCAATTAAATATGTCAACAAAATATAAAGCCACAACTACTGATGAAGCTTACTTTGTAACCATAACAACGATTGGTTGGATTGACGTCTTTACACGGAGGTCTCAAAAAATTAATATTATTAAATCCTTGCAGTACTGTCAAGTAAATAAAGGTTTAGAAATATATGGATACTGCATTATGTCTAACCATGTTCATATATTATGTAAAGCAACTAATGGATTTATCTTATCAGACGTGATGCGAGATTTTAAAAGATTTACTTCTAAAAAAATTATAGAAATCATTCAAGAGGAGCCTGAAAGCAGAAGAGAATGGATGCTGGATTATTTTAAAAAAGCTAGTGAGCACTTAAAGAAAGACCAAAAATACAAAGTATGGCAAAATGGTTATCACGCAGAACATATTTACAGCAACAAATTTATTCTACAAAAACTAAATTACATTCACAATAACCCTCTAGTTGATAAAATAGTTACTGTACCAGAAGACTATTATTTTAGTTCTGCAAGAAACTATGCTAGTTTAGAAAATGATCTAGATATTGTTTTATTAGATATATTTCAATGACAATGTGTGGTGACGACTGAATAATTAATGCTTTTTTAAACGAAAGCTAATTTTTGCCGTAATGTAAGGCTATATTTTGCAGGCACAGGTAAATACCTGCGCTAACGTTTTGAGTTATAAATATAAAATTGGTAAAGCTATGATGTTGTATTGATGCTTTATTATGGGCACAGGTAAATACCTGCGCTAACGTTTTGAGTTATAAATAGAAAATTTGTAAACTTATGAAGTTGTATTGATGCTTTATTATGGGCACAGGTAAATACCTGCGCTAACTTTTTGAGTTATAAATAGAAAATTTGTAAACTTATGAAGTTGTATTGATGCTCTATTATGGGCACAGGTAAATACCTGCGCTAACGTTTGTGGTTGCAGAACATACAATTAACATCCTTTGATTTTACTATTATTAATAGCATCAATGATTCTATTTGTTTTCATTAAACCACTTGAGAGCCTTATCAAGTTAAACTTTACACAAAAATCAGCATCTGTTTTTAGTTCCCTACAAAAATCAATATTTTTATAAAATGAAAAAATCGATACTTACTCTTTGCGTTTTAGCCGCCGTTACAATTTCTTGTAATTCTAAAAAAGAAAATCAGGACGAAATTGTTAAAAAAGAAACTACTGAAACAGCTAAACCGTTGACTAAGGCAGATTCTATTATCAATACTGCTATAAAAGCTCATGGTGGTGATTTATACGCTAAAGCCGATTATTCATTTACTTTTAGAGATAAAAAATACCGCTTTAAAAATGACGGCAACAATTACGAATATTCATCTGAGGTACAAAAAGGAGATTCACTTATAAAAGATGTAATGATCAATAGTGATTTTACTCGTTACATTAACTCTCAAAAACAAAATCTTACTGCTGAAGATGCCGGTAAATATGGGGAATCATTGAATTCTGTTATTTATTTTGCTACGCTTCCGCACAAACTTCAAGATGCTTCTGTACATAAAAAGTATGTAGAAGAAACAACTATTAAAGGCAAAAAGTACGATGTAATCGAAGTAACTTTTGGTCAAGATGGTGGCGGAAAAGATTTTGATGACCAATACCACTATTGGATCAATAAAGAAACACACTTAATGGATTATTTTGCATACAATTACCAAGTCAATGAAGGTGGCGTGCGTTTTAGAGCAGCTTTCAATACAAGAGTAGTTGATGGTGTTACTTTTCAGGATTACATCAATTATGAAGCGCCGGTAAAAACGCCTTTGAAAAACTTACCCGCTTTATACGAACAAGCAAAATTAAAAGAAGCTTCAAAAATACTAACCGAAAACGTGGTTCATAATTAAAACTAAAAAAATTTCTTGTTAGCAGTAGTCGTCACGAGTAGCCCAGATAGCAGCGGCATCCTCTTGTGTTAGCGATAGCGGACACAAGAGATATAGCGAATAGCTGGAAATAGCTCCTGAAAAAATACCGCAAATTCGCAAATTAAAAATCATTAGCTATTGCTGTAACTTGAAATTAAATTAAGTAGTAGTAGTAGTAGTATTCAGCAAAACGCCTTTGAAAGATTTACCTGCTTTATACGAACAAGCTAAACTAAAAGAAGCTTCAAAAATCCTGACTGAAACCGTGGTCCATAATTAAAACTAAAAAAAATTTCTTGTTAACAGTAATCGTCACAAGTAGCCCAGATAGCAGCGGCATCCTCTTGTGGTAGCGATAGCAGACACAAGAGATATAGCGAATAGCTGGAAATAGCTCCTGAAAAAATACCGCAAATTCGCAAATTAAAAATAATTATGAAATCACTTTACTCTGGAACTCTAAAGATTTAAAAATCTGAAACTTTGAAGCTTTGAAACTCTGAAGCTTTGCAGCTTTGAAACTAAGAGACCAAGAAACTTTGCCACTTAGTCACTTTTCCGTACTTTTGCAAAAATAATTTTTCACACTTAAACCGTTTATAGCATGCAACTGTATAACACTTTAAGCGCAGAAGAAAGAGCCATCATGATTGATGATGCCGGAAAACAGAGACTTACTTTGTCTTTCTATGCTTATGCGCAAATTCAAGATCCAACACAATTTCGTAACGATTTATTCCGTGCTTGGGACCCGCTAGTGGTTCTTGGTCGAATTTATGTAGCCAAAGAGGGAATTAACGCTCAGTTATCACTTCCGGCAGATAACTTCTATGCTTTCAAGGATACAATCGAGCAGTATGATTTCATGCAAGGAATGCGATTGAATATTGCCGTAGAGCATGATGACCACTCGTTCTTAAAATTAACGATTAAGGTTCGTGACAAAATTGTTGCTGATGGTTTGAATGATGAAACTTTTGATGTGACCAACATTGGGGTGCATTTGAAAGCGAAGGAATTCAACACTATTTTAGACGATCCAAATACGATTGTGGTTGATTTCAGGAATCATTACGAAAGTGAAATTGGCTATTTCAAAGGAGCGATTACACCTGATGTAGATACATTTCGCGAATCATTACCTATCATCAACGAACAGTTAAAAGATTTTAAAGAAGATAAAAACTTAGTGATGTATTGCACCGGAGGAATTCGTTGTGAGAAGGCTTCGGCTTATTTTAAACACCAAGGTTTTAAAAATGTATACCAACTGGAAGGTGGAATTATTAACTACGCCAAACAAATCAAGGAGGAGAATTTAGAGAGTAAATTTATTGGTAAGAACTTTGTGTTTGATCACCGCTTAGGCGAAAGAATTACAGACGATATCGTATCTAAATGCCACCAATGCGGAAAGCCTTGTGATGTACACACCAATTGCATCAACGAAGGTTGCCATTTATTGTTTATTCAGTGTGAAGACTGCGCGCAGGCCATGCAAGGATGTTGTTCACAAGACTGTGTAGACGTGATTCACTTACCAGAAGAGGAGCAAAAAGCGATTCGTCGTGGCGTAAAAAACGGTAATAAGATTTTCAAAAAAGGAAAATCAGATGTGTTAACTTTCAAAAACAATGAAGCTAATGTAGATCCTTTAGCCTCAGTTCCTAATTTGGTCGATTTAACAAAGTCAAAAGCATTAGCTAAAAAAGAGCCAAAAATTAAGAAACAGTACATAGGCAGCGGAACGCATTTTTATCCAAAACCAAGTATTGGACAATTTTCTATTGAAGAAAATGAAATCAATGTGGGTGATACTATTTTAATTAAAGGAATGACTACCGGTGAACAACAAATTGTAATTACAGAAATGCAGGTTAACGATGTAAAAGCAGACAAAGCCGTTGCGGGTGATGTTTGTACCTTTAAATTACCTTTTAGGATACGATTATCAGATAAACTGTATAAGATTTTAGACTAAAATGATTGCTGATTTTTCAGTATTTGAGATTACAAAATTATTAGGATTTTAAAAATAAAAAAACAGCTGTAAAAGTGACTCTTACAGCTGTTTTTATTTAATTAAAGTTGCATTTCTTACCACCAACCTACGATCGTATAGTTAATAACTTCGGCTTTTGCATAAGCTAAAGAAATGTCTCTTGCAGCTTGCATTGCAGCTCTTTCTGCAGTGACGTCATCTTGATACACTTTCATTCTAAAATTCCATTCTCTTTTTTCATCGGCAAGAATTTTAGCAGCAATTTGGTTCGAAAAAGCTTGCGCTTCTTTGTAGCAACTAGCATTAGGATCTATCAAAGCTAAATATTCGCTAGCACTTGTTGCGCCATATTGATCTTGATTACTAGCCCAACTACTTTTGGCATTAGCCAAATTAACTTTACATTCTCTATCAATTTGTTGTTTGTAAATTACTTTTGTAATAGGAACTGCTTTTGCATAACACTCCTTACAAGCAGTTGGAATAGTTGCTAACTTGTACAAAGCGGCATCATATTGACCTTGTCCTGCTGCACTTTTAGCCTCTGTAATAATCGCATCACATTTTTTATTATAAAAGTCGATAATTTTTAGCTTCGCTTTATTGATAAAAACCTGATATTCAGGGTCATTAGTTTTAATATTTTTTAATGCGGCAATATAAGCTTTAGTTTCATTTGTCCCTACTCCTTTTACTGTAACAGAATAGGAAGAGAATTTGATTCCTTCCATACCGTCACCAATGTAAAAGTTAACCCCAAGCGTATAAGCCTGCATTGGTGGAGCTGTTGCGGTAATATCTTTAGACAAAACCTCAATATTTGCGGTTATAATAAACCTAGAATAAGCAGAACTAACTCCCATGCCATTAGCAGTGACAATTTGTGACAATTTATTTTCTAAATTATTTCTTGCAATATCAGTTAAACCTTCTACGCCGTCTGAAACATACGTACTTAATTCTATTTGCGAAGCTGCATCAACGGAATTGCTTTGCGCTTTGACTAATGAGACTACAAAGAGTAGTAAAATTGGAATTATCTTTTTCATAGTTATGATTTTTTTTTATTTTTCTCCTACAACAATAGAAGCTTGACCAAGACCTTTAGTCATCAACTTAGCTTCAATTTTATAAGTTTCTTTTAAATATTTTTGAAGTCCTTTAGCCCAAGCTCTTGCATCAATTGCTTTTCCAGTTGCGTCAAAAAGCGGAATTCTGACCTGTTCGAACAACATCATGTTTTCTGTTGCATCTGTAGTGCTAAAACGTCCTTTTACAGTATTTTTTTGAACCCATGATTCAATTTGAGTACCTAGTTCTTCCCCTGCATATTCAGTTTCAAAATCACCAGCGAAAGAGTCAAATTTCTTAACCCTTAAAGTAATCTCTCTACCGTTAGCAAATAAATCATCAAAGTGACTCATTAATTGTACATTAAAATTGTCAATTTGCGACAATACCGCTGTTTCTAACATAACTGGTAAAGTAGAACCGATTAATTCTTGACCAGTTCCAGATGCTCCCGCAACTTGTTTATCAGTATATGAATCTAAACCTTGAAGGTTAAAAGTAATAGAATGTTTAGGTCCTATGGTATTAACATTCCAAGTTACTTGCATGATAATATCAGCTTTAGCCACTTTTTTCAATTTGTCAATAGGACTTTCTACAACTGATGCACCCGTTTTTTTACCTGTTAGCATCGCATCTTCTGCAGATTCACTTTCTAATGATTTTAAAACAGATTCTAAATTTTTTAATGGAAAACCTCTAGAAGCCATTAACTCATTTATTTTACTAATTACTATTAGCAATGCGGCATCCTCTTGCACTGCTCTTTTGTAATCTGGCACTTGAACATAAGTTCCTTGATTATCAAAGTCAAGCATATACCCTCTTTGATTACACCAAACATCACTAGGAACTACCATAATTGTAGGTTTCTTAGCTTGTGCATTTACAGTCAATGCTGCATTAAAAAAAACTATTGCGAATAAAATTATTCTTTTCATTGTTATACTATTATTGTTATTATAAATTATGCTTTGCCTCTCTTTAGAAAAAAACTATTTATTTCAGTGAAGAATTAAAATCCACTAGAAAGTGATTTTATGATATTGGCTTTCTCTAAATCTTTTCTTAAGTCGGTAATATTTACCGCTACAATTACTCCAATTTTGTATTCTTTACCAATTTTCATTCTGTCCTCTGCCGCAACAGATCCATCATTTGAGAGAGAAACATATTTCATATAATCTCCTCCGTCATTAAAGAAAGGTTTGAAAAAATCTTCTTTTTCGTCCTCTAAGTTTAGGCTATTAGCCAAAGGGCTTTGTCCAGGAACACCTGATATTCCAGTAAAACCTTTAAAAATTATTCCGTGAATAGCGTTCTTTTTTGCTTGTTCCATTGCCACTTCGGGCTTTTTAGAATACGACCAAACTTTAATTAAATACGTTCCTTGAACACCTGTTTGAACAGCTTCTATCTCGTATCTCCATGCTTTTGTATCTTTGTCTGCTTTGCGAGACTGAGCTAAACTTATATTGACAAAAGACAACAATAAAAATAGTGCTGCAATAAATTTAATATTTTTCATTTGTATAGATTTAAAATTAAAATAATTTAAAAATCACACGAAACTTATTTAGACTATTCTAAAATAAAGGTTCCGTATGATTCTTAATTATAAGCTATTGATTAAAATTAATTGATTTGTCTAATTAACATTCCTGAGTAAAACTTCCCTCCTCCTTCAAGTAATGTTCCATCAAGAGCTTTTTTACTACCACCTTCATTATCCTCTTCTAAGAAACCTGCATTGAAACGGTTGTCCCAGATATTATCCTTATCTACTTTTATTGTACCTTTCTTTTTGTATTCGATAATTCCTGTTTTAGGATCCATGTTTGCTTCTAAAACTTCAAATTTCTCACCACCTTCTAAACCTTCTTTCATACCAATTTTGGCTTTTAAAGGACTTACAGAGTACAATGGAACTTTTGTTTTAAACACATCATATTTCTTTTGAAGTTTGGCGTACACATTATCGATATTTCTAACAACAGATAAATCTATGATCTCATTTTCTGTTCTTTTTTGAGAAAGAGAAAAAGTAACTAAACTTGTAGCGCTTTCAGAACCAACAAATTCTAATTGAAATAAATCACTTGAATCAAATTTTGCTTTCTTTGCAGCAGCAGTTGGGTCAGCAGCATTGTCTAACCAATAATCTTGATAAAAAGTATTGCTTGTAGCATCATCCCATTTTAATTTGTACAAGAAAGAAGTTGTCCAAACAGAATACCCTTCTTTTCCTTTATCGTACGCTTTGTCTGCAACTGCAATTGCTTTAGTACGCAACATAGCTACACTTAATTTATTGGCTGTTAAGATAGCTGCATCTCTGGCAACTCTGGCTACAGGCTCGTTTTCTATAAATTTCATTTTTGAAACAACTACAAACGTATTATTTAACAACTCTAAACCTGCGGTTACTAATAATGCGTTTCCTTCTGCAGATGCTGCTGCTGTTTTCATGTCTGTAAAAGACGCATTAATAAGTCCTCTTTCAGTAATTAACTGAATATCAAAAGTTCCATTAGCTTTTCTATTAAACCATTTAGCCACCATTTTATTGGCAATTTTATTTGATTTTAAGTATTGATCAATCATTGCAATCGTCTCTTCCTCAGAAGCACCTTCTTTTGCACCATACTTTTTACCATCAAAGGACTTAACACCAATGTTATGATTATCATATTTCTCAGGAAATGGAGCACTGTAATAGGCTTTAATCACTTCTTCCTTTTTAGGAAAATTATCTGATTCTATTAAAATAGTATGTAAAGAGCTTCGGCGATATTTAATATCTTTTAGATCTTTATTCCCTTGTGAAAAGCCGTTAAAACTTGCTACAGCTAAAATTAGTAAAAATGAACTTTTAAGTTTCATAAAATTTATTTGTTTCTTACTCTTGAGGATTTAGAGTTATTCCCCGTTTTTTAATGTGTTTTCTGGACTACACCTTTTTAATGAAATTTCAAAAAAAAAATCCCAATATAATCCTACACAGCAACACTTGTTTAATAAGTGTTTACTTGTTATAAGATTATACTAGGATTTTTGTTTTCAACGGCAAACCTAAGAATTTATTTAATAAAAAAATTCTTTTTTTTTAATTAAAAATACACTAATAGATACCATAGTAGATTTAAAATAGTCAAAGCGTTAAAACAATACGAAATAAACAATTTAAGTAAAACGTTAAATATCTTGATTTTATAAAATAACACAAAAATCTATAAACGGAATAAAACTATTCGAAAATAGAGGTTGAAACATTTAATCAAAAAATACTATCTTTACCCATTAAACGTTTTAAGAACTTAAGTTGTGCTCGTCGCAACACTATATATAAAATTATGGCATGTACAAGTTGTTCAACTTCTGATGGTGGCTCACCTAAGGGTTGTAAAAATAATGGAACTTGCGGCACCGATAGCTGCAATAAATTAACTGTTTTCGATTGGCTTTCTAATATGAGTTTACCTAACGGTGAAGCTCCTTTTGACTGTGTTGAAGTTCGTTTTAAAAATGGACGAAAAGAATTTTACCGCAATACTGAGAAACTAACTTTATCTATGGGTGACATTGTTGCTACAGTTGCTTCCCCAGGTCACGATATTGGAATTGTTACACTAACTGGAGAGTTAGTTAAAATCCAAATGAAGAAAAAAGGAGCAAATTACAATGGTAATGAAATTCCGAAAATATATAGAAAAGCATCTCAAAAAGACATTGACATTTGGTCAGCAGCTCGCGAGCGTGAAGAACCTATGAAAGTAAGAGCGCGTGAATTAGCCATTCAGCACAAACTAGAAATGAAAATATCTGATATTGAATTTCAAGGGGATGCATCCAAAGCTACTTTTTATTATACTGCAAATGATCGAGTAGACTTTAGAATGTTGATTAAAGATTTTGCTAAAGAATTCAGTACTAGAGTCGAAATGAAACAAGTAGGTTTCCGTCAAGAAGCAGCTCGTTTAGGAGGAATTGGATCTTGTGGACGCGAACTATGTTGTTCTACATGGTTAACCGATTTTAGAAGTGTAAATACCTCTGCAGCACGTTACCAACAATTGTCTTTAAACCCACAAAAATTAGCCGGTCAATGCGGTAAATTAAAGTGTTGTTTAAACTACGAATTAGACACTTACATGGATGCTTTAAAAGGTTTTCCTGATTTTGAAACAAAATTAGTGACTGAAAAAGGAGAAGCTATTTGTCAAAAACAAGATATTTTTAAAGGATTAATGTGGTTTGCTTACACGAATAATTTTGCAAACTGGCACATCCTTAAAATTGATAAGGTAAAAGAAATTATAGCCGAAAATAAATTAAAGATCAAAGTATCTGCTCTTGAAGATTATGCAATCGAAATCGTCCAGGAAACTGAAAAAGACTTTAATAATGCGATGGGACAAGAGAGTTTAACTCGTTTTGACCAACCTAAGAAAAGTAAGAGACCAAATAAAAAACCTAAAAAGGTAGGTGAAAATGTGATTGTAGCACAGCCTAAAAAAGCAGGCGATAATAAAATTATTGCTAATAACAAAAAGCCTGTTCATAAAAAACCAGTAACTGCAAACGAGAAAAAACCCGCTGCAACAGAACCTGCTGCAATAAGAAAACCAATAATTATTAAAAAAAATGAGACTAAAAAATAGCCTTTTAGTTCTTTTGATAACTGTAGTTCTTTTTTCATGTGATAAAAAAAGAGTTTTTGACGAATACAAATCTGTTGGAAGTGCTTGGCATAAAGACAATATTGTATCTTTTGATTTACCACAACTTGACTCTACTAAGAGGTACAATATGTTTATCAATATTAGGGACAATGACAATTACAAATACAATAACTTGTTTTTGATTGTTTCACTGGAATTACCAAACGGATATACAAAAATTGACACTCTAGAGTACGAAATGGCTGAACCTGATGGTACACTATTAGGAAATGGATTTACTGACATTAAGGAAAGTAAATTATTCTATAAAGATAACGTGCGTTTTAGAAGTACGTATAAAGTCAATATAAAACAAGCCGTTAGAGAAACAGGAAAAGTCCCTGGAGTTACGGAATTAGATGGAATCACAGAAGTAGGTTTACGAATAGAAAAAATAGAATAATAGTATATGGCTGCTAAAAAAAACAATCAAGGTAAAAATAATACTAACGATTACAAACGTTACACAAGGAATTTTTGGAAAATTTTCCTTTATGGCCTTGGAGCCGTAATTTTGTTTTTCCTATTTGCCTCATGGGGAATCTTTGGCGCAATGCCTTCCTTTGAAGATTTAGAAAATCCAGATTCGAACCTAGCTACAGAGATCATCTCTGCTGATGGTGTTGTTATTGGAAAATACTTCCAACAAAACCGCTCTCAATTAAGATATTCTGACTTACCTAAAAACTTTGTAGATGCACTAGTAGCTACAGAAGATGAGCGTTTCTATGAGCACTCTGGTATCGATGGTAGAGGAACTTTGCGAGCACTTTCTAATTTTGGAACTAATGGAGGTGCGAGTACGCTAACACAGCAATTAGCCAAACAATTGTTTCATGGAGAAGGGTCTAAATTCCTTCCGTTCAGAATTGTTCAAAAAATTAAAGAATGGGTTATCGCCATTAGACTAGAAAGACAATATACTAAAAACGAAATACTCGCCATGTATTGTAATGTTTACGATTTTGGTAATTTCTCTGTTGGAGTAAGCTCTGCAGCGCAAACGTATTTTTCTAAAACTCCTAAACAATTAAGCATCGATGAGTCTGCCATATTAGTTGGAATGTTCAAGAATTCTACTTTGTATAATCCTATTAGAAATATTCAAGGAGTTAAAAACAGAAGAAATGTAGTCTTAGCACAGATGCAAAAAAGTCACATGATTTCTAAAGAGGAAAAAGAAAAATTTCAGGCTTTACCAATCACTTTGCATTTTAAATTAGAAAGTCATCGAGAAGGAACCGCAACTTATTTTAGAGAGTACCTTCGTGAATACATGAAAAAATGGGCACAGGAGAATAAAAAACCAGATGGCTCTGATTATGATATCTACAAAGACGGTTTAAAAATATACACTACTATTGATTCTCGAATGCAATTACATGCGGAGGAAGCAGTAGCAGCGCATATGGCTAACTTACAAGAAGAGTTTTTTATCCAAGCTAAGAAGAACAAGAACGCTCCTTTTGTAAACATATCTGATAAGGAAACGCAACGCATTTTAACACAAGCAATGAAGTCTTCTAACAGATGGTCTGTGCTTAAATCATTAGAAAAAACTGACGAAGAAATTATAAAATCATTCAATGTAAAAACTAAAATGACTGTTTTTACTTGGAAGGGAGAGAAAGATACTATTATGACTCCTATTGATTCTATTCGTTATTACAAGCACTTTTTACAAACTGGTTTAATGGCAATGGAACCACAAACTGGAAGTATCAAAGCTTGGGTTGGAGGTATTAATTACAAATATTTCCAATACGATCACGTAGGTCAAGGAGCTAGACAAGTAGGATCTACCTTCAAACCATTTGTTTATGCTACTGCCATTGAGCAATTAAACATGTCTCCATGCGATTCTATTATTGATGCACCATTTACTATTCCAGTAGGCCGTCATCACGTTACTGCATCTTGGACACCACGTAACTCAAATAATAGGTACCTAGGTATGATTACTCTGAAAAAAGCATTAGCCAACTCTATTAATACTGTTTCGGCAAAATTAATGGATAAAGTAGGACCTGAAGCCGTAGTGGAGCTTACACATAAATTGGGTATAAAATCCAATATTCCATTGCAACCATCTATCGCTCTTGGAGCAGTAGACATCACTGTTGAAGATATGGTCGCTGCCTACAGCACCTTCGCAAATCAAGGAGTCTATAATAAACCCCAATTTTTATCACGCATAGAAGATAAAAGTGGCGTAGTTATCTACGAACCTATTCCAGAATCTCATGATGTATTGAATAAAGATATTGCCTTTGCAATCATAAAATTACTTGAAGGAGTAACTGAGGGTGGTTCAGGAAGTAGATTAAGAACTCAAGGTGGAGGAAATGGGTACAATAGAATTACAGGATATCCATACATGTTTAAAAACCCTATTGCAGGTAAAACAGGTACCACTCAAAACCAATCAGATGGTTGGTTCATGGGAATGGTTCCTAATCTTGTAACTGGTGTTTGGGTAGGTTGCGAAGACCGTTCGGCTCGTTTTAAAAGCATCACCTACGGACAAGGAGCAACTGCTGCATTACCTGTTTGGGGTTACTTCATGAAACTGTGCTATGCAGATAAAGACTTAAAAGTATCTAAAACTGAGTTCGAAAGACCTGCAAACCTTTCCATAAAAGTAGATTGTTATACCGCTCCAAAAGTTAAAGACACAACAGCTATTCAAAACACTGATGAGTTTGAATTCTAAAATTTTTAGAAGCTATTTCCAGCTCTCCGCTATATCTTTCTGGCTGAACCCCAGCCATAAAGGATGTCGCTTTGATCTGGGCTAAACAATAAGCTATTAATTACACTATTATAACCACAATATATGATTAATAAAAAAGTAAACAGTGTACAAGAAGCACTTGAAGGAGTACAAGACGGAATGACCATTATGTTAGGTGGTTTTGGACTGTGCGGTATACCAGAAAATGCCATTGCCGAACTTGTAATCAAAGAAACTAAAGAGCTTACCTGTATTTCTAACAATGCAGGAGTAGATGATTTTGGATTAGGATTGCTTTTGCAAAAGCGCCAAATCAAAAAAATGATCTCTTCTTACGTAGGTGAAAATGCCGAATTTGAACGTCAAATGCTGTCTGGTGAATTAGATGTCGAATTAACACCTCAAGGAACTCTTGCCGAAAAATGTCGTGCTGCACAAGCTGGTATTCCTGCCTTTTTCACACCTGCAGGATACGGAACCGAAGTAGCCGAAGGAAAAGAAGTTCGTGAATTTAACGGAAAAATGCACATCATGGAATTAGCCTATAAAGCTGATTTTGCCATCGTAAAAGCATGGAAAGGAGACGAAGCAGGAAACTTAATCTTTAAAGGAACCGCTCGTAACTTTAACGCTTGCATGGCTGGTGGCGCAAAAATCACAGTAGCCGAAGTAGAAGAACTTTTACCCGCAGGCTCATTAAACCCAAATGAAATTCATATTCCTGGTATCATGGTACAACGCATTTTTCAAGGAGAGAAATTTGAGAAAAGAATAGAGCAAAGAACGGTTAGACAAAAATAATCAACATCAATCCACAAAATTCAGGATTATTGCTCAGTAAAAAATGCAGTTAACCTTAATTCTTAATGGTTTAAATAAAAGTGATATGTTAGGAAAAGAAGAAATCGCAAAACGAATAGCTAAAGAAGTTAAAGACGGATATTACGTAAACTTAGGAATCGGAATCCCTACCTTAGTTGCTAATTATGTACGTAATGATATCGCTGTTGAATTTCAAAGCGAGAACGGTGTTCTGGGCATGGGTCCATTCCCATTTGAAGGAGAGGAAGACGCAGACATCATTAACGCTGGAAAACAAACCATAACCACCTTAGCAGGCGCATCCTTCTTTGATTCTGCTTTGAGTTTTGGAATGATTCGTTCACAAAAAGTAGATTTAACGATTCTTGGCGCTATGGAAGTAGCCGAAAATGGCGACATCGCTAACTGGAAAATTCCAGGGAAAATGGTAAAAGGAATGGGTGGCGCAATGGATCTCGTAGCCTCTGCCGAAAACATTATTGTTGCCATGATGCATGTTAACAAAAAAGGCGAATCAAAAATCCTAAAAAAATGCAGCTTACCATTAACTGGTGTAGGTTGTGTAAAAAAAGTAGTGACTGAACTTGCCGTATTAGAAGTAACTCCAAAAGGTTTTAAATTACTAGAAAGAGCTCCTGGCGTATCAGTAGATCATATTATTGCAGCTACTGAAGCTGATTTAATTATTGAAGGAGATATTCCAGAGATGCAAATAGATTAAAAACAACCTTTTTGTATAAACTTATAAGATGAATATTCCTTTTGATCCCATTGTTTTAGGTTACAAAATAAATATTCATCTTGTTTTTGAATACCTAGCCTTTTTTATTGGCTATCGGTATTATCTTTTTAGAAGAAAAAAAACCACTGATTCAATACAAACAACCAACAGACTCTCCATTATTCTTGGCGCAACTATAGGCGCTTTCTTGGGGTCAAGAATTTTTGGCTTTTTAGAGAACCCCATTTTACCAACCTCATTACCGTCTTTTATTGATTTATTGAACTATAAGACAATTATGGGCGGATTGTTTGGAGGCCTACTTGGAGTGGAACTAGCTAAAAAAATTATTGGAGAGAAAGAGTCTTCAGGAGACTTATTTGTTTTCCCAATAATTTTGGGTATTTTCATTGGTCGAATAGGCTGCTTTTTATCAGGCACAAATGAGTTTACGTACGGAAAAGAAACCACTTTTTTTCTGGGAATGAATTTAGGAGATGGTCTACAAAGGCATCCTTTGGCCTTGTATGAATTGGTATTTCTCGCCGTTCTATTCTACTTTCTAACCGTTCTAAAAAGAAAAAAATTACAAAACGGATTACTCTTTCAATATTTCATGATTTCTTATTTTGGATTCCGTTTTTTCATTGAATTCCTAAAACCTAATACTTTTTTTACATTTGGTTTAAGTTCTATACAAATCTTAAGTATAATTTGCTACATTTATTATTACAAAACAATTTTAAATTTATTCAAAAATGCCAGTTAGAGATTATACTTATTACGATTTCACTTTAAGCTTATGTCCGGAATGCTTAAAACGTATTGATGCAAAAATTGTTTTTCAAGACGACAATGTTTACATGCTTAAAAGATGTCCAGAACACGGAAATTCTAAAGTATTAATTGCAGATGATATTCCTTATTATAAGAACATCCGAAATTATAATAAACCCTCTGAGACGCCATACAAATTTAATACAAAAACGGATTATGGCTGTCCTTACGATTGTGGTTTATGTCCCGATCATGAGCAGCATTCTTGTTTAACTGTTGTTGAAATCACGGATAGATGTAATTTAAGCTGCCCTACTTGTTACGCCGGCTCCTCACCTACTTATGGAAGACACAGAACGTTGGACGAAGTAAAAGCCATGCTTGACACCATCGTTCGAAACGAAAAAGAACCTGATGTTGTACAAATAAGTGGCGGAGAACCCACCATTCATCCACAGTTTTTTGAGATTTTAGATTATGCAAAATCACTTCCAATTAAGCATTTAATGCTAAACACTAATGGGATTAAAATTGCCAAAGACAAAGAATTTGCAAAACAGTTAAGTACTTATGCCCCTGATTTTGAAATTTACTTACAATTTGATTCTTTCGAAAATAGTGTTTTAAAAGAATTAAGAGGAGCTGAATTAAATGACATTCGAAAACAAGCCATTGAAAATCTGAATGAACTTAATCTTTCTACTACCTTAGTTGTTACTTTACAAAAAGGATTAAATGACTCTGAAATTGGAAAAATAATCGAATTCGCTTTAAAGCAAAAATGCATTCGCGGCGTCACTTTTCAGCCTACACAAATTGCAGGACGATTAGAAAATTTCAATCCAGAGACCGACAGAATGACTTTGACGGAAGTAAGACGAAAAATTCTAGAACAAACATCCATTTTTAACCCTGATGATTTGTTGCCTGTACCATGTAATCCTGATGCTTTAGTTATGGGATACGCATTAAAATTAGGAGAAGAAGTTTTTCCATTAACTCGGTACATCAATCCAAATGACTTATTAGATAATAGCAAAAACACTATTATCTATGAACAAGATGATGTGCTACACGGTAAAATGATAGAATTGTTCAGTACAGGTAATTCCGTAACTGTAGCCGAAGAAAACTTAAAATCAATCTTGTGCTGTTTGCCTAATATTGAAGCTCCAAATCTAGGATACGACAATCTGTTTCGCATTATAATTATGCAATTTATAGACGCTTATAATTTTGATGTAAGAGCAATAAAAAAATCATGTGTTCACATTGTTGATAAAGACAACAAAATCATTCCTTTTGAAACCATGAATTTATTTTATAGAGACGATAAAAAAGAACGATTAGAAGAACTTAGAAAGCAACAAATATGATACAGTTAGAGGTAGGGAACTTAAATGGTATAGTAGTCATAATAGCATTAATTATGGTGGGGCCTCCTGTGGTTTTAACATTAATTGGGTTTGGGCTACAAAAAAATAACGCTAAGGCAGCAAAAGTATTTTATATTTTATCTGCTCTGTATTTACTAATAGGATTGGGTATCTGTGGAAGTATGATGGCTTAATTCAATTATAATAGAAAATATTTCTTAAAATACTAATTGACATAAGCAGTGTAAAAGTTACTTCGCTTACTTAAAACAACAAATAGGCTGTTCAAATGAACAGCCTGTTTGTTTATCTAATAATTAAAAAGCTACTATATTTTAAATTGAGTAAAAAATAGACATTTAAAAATGTATGAATATTCACAATTATTTTACTATAAAATCAAAACCTCATTTCTAAAAGAAATAGCATTTCTCTACGAAATCATAAATACTAAAACTTTTTATAAAAAAATTTAATTATCAGTTCGAGTAGTATGTAGAACTACTATTGAACCTCAACTAAGTTAACTATGACTAAAATTAGGTTGAATTATAATTATTTGGAGTATAATTTACATTAGCACCCTTTTTATTATTAACTAACTGAAATACAAATTACTAGCAATTATTACTTACTTAAGAAAAATCTTAATTTCATCAATTAATTAAAAACATCGCTTAACCCTCATTCTTACTAGAAAAAAAACAATTAAAATTATCTTTATGTTAATTTAATCACTTTAAATGTGATTTTTTTGTAAATATTTTGTTAAATTTGATTGCCCAAATTTTAATATTAATATAACCTACAAAAAATGAAAACAAAATTACTAGGAAAAATGGCTCTTGCCATAACGGTTTCCTTTTTGGCTTTTGAAGCACAAGGTCAGGAAACAAACAAAAATGTAAAAGAGAAAATCACCAATGAAAATGGCAAACCTTCTCTAATTGTGTTCACTGAAAAATCAACCTATAAAACCAGTGACTCACAAAAAACATTACAAGAACAGTTAGGGATAACAAATGATTCAAAATTTTCTCGAATCAAAGCAGAAACAGATAAATCTGGCTTCTTGCATGAAAAATACCAATTAAGCCATCAAGGTATAAAAGTTGAATTTGCAACTTATACTTTACATTCAAAAAGTGGTAAAATAACCTCAATGAGTGGTGAGTATTATGATACTCAAAATGCAAATATTATTCCAGCTATATCAAAAGAAACTGCATTTCAAAAAGCATTAAATCAAATAGGAGCTTCAAAATATCTTTGGGAAAATCCTGAAAGTGCTGCAGAAATTGGATACACTAAACCTGAGGGTGAACTAGTCCTTCTTCCAGAAATGGATCAAAAGAAAACGAAAAAAGAGGGACAAAAAATAACACTAGCATATAAATTTGACATTTATGCAACCAGCCCAATTAGTAGAGGTGATCTATACATTGACGCAAATACAGGCGAAGCGTTATTTTACAATGCTAGAATAAAACACATAGAAAAATACAGCCACAATAAAAATGCTTTAAGTACAATTACTGACAAAAAAACAAGTTTTGTTGCTGCAAATGCTGCTACACGTTATAGTGGAACACAAAGCATCCAAACTCAATTAAGCGGGTCTAGCTATATTTTATCTGATGCAACTCGTGGTAAAGGTATACAAACCTTCAATATGAATAAAAGCACCAATTATAATAGTGCAGTAAACTTTACTGATAACGATAATAACTGGACTAGTGCTGAATTTGATAATACAAATAAAGACAATGGTGCTCTAGACGCACACTGGGGCGCAGAAAAAACATATGATTATTGGTCAACTGTACATGGGCGAAACAGTTTTGACAATGCAGGAGCAGCGATAAAGAGCTATGTACATTACGATAATGCTTATGACAATGCTTACTGGAACGGTAGTGTAATGACTTATGGAGATGGTAGTGGTACTTATTTTGATGTATTGACATCAATTGATGTAGCCGCACATGAAATAGGCCATGCAATTTGCGAAAAAACTGCAAATTTAGCCTATCAAAAAGAATCGGGCGCAATGAATGAAGCATTCTCAGATATATGGGGAGCATGTATTGAATATTATGCAGCACCAACTAAAAATACATGGCTAATAGGAGAAGATATTGAAAGAAGATCCGGTCATGCAGCTTTACGTTCTATGAGTAATCCAAAATCAGAAGGGCAACCAGATACTTATGGAGGAACAAACTGGATAAACGTGAATTGTACTCCTGCAAAAGCTAATGATTATTGTGGTGTACATACAAATAGTGGTGTTTTGAATCATTGGTTTTACATCTTAGCTGTTGGAAAATCTGGAACAAACGATATTGGAAACACTTACGCGGTTACTGGTATAAATATAGACAAAGCAGCAAAAATAGCTTATCGAATAGAAAGTGTTTACCTTTCTGCCAATTCAAGTTTTGCAAATGCAAGAACATATGGAATACAATCTGCGGTTGAATTATATGGTGCAGGATCTGCAGAAGTAATCGCTACAACAAATGCATTTTATGCAATTGGAGTTGGTGCTGCGTATGGAGAAACCGCATATTGTGCTTCAAAAGGGAATAGTGTATCAGATGAATACATTAGTAAAGTAGCTTTGGGTACAATTAATAAAACATCAACGGGCGGAACCGGATACAGTGATTACACAGCTACTTCAACAACATTAGCAAAAAGTAGTTCAAATACGATTACAATTACTCCAGCATGGCCTGGGACAAGCTACGATGAAGGATATGCTGTATGGATTGATTACAATCAAAATGGAGATTTTTCAGATTCTGGAGAATTGGTATGGAGTAAAACAGCATCTAAAACGACTCCAGTTACTGGAACATTTACAGTTCCTAACACTGCAAAAAGCGGAGAAACTCGCATGAGGGTTTCAATGAAATACAATGCAATTCCTACTGCATGTGAGGCGTTTTCATATGGAGAAGTTGAAGACTATACCGTAAATATAACTAACGGATCTAGTGATACTACTGCACCAACAGCGCCAACAAGTTTAGCGGCATCAGGAACAACTGCTACAACAACAACATTATCATGGAATGCAGCAACTGACAATGTAGCTGTAACAGGATACGATGTTTATCAAGGATCAACATTAAAAGCAACTGTTACTACAACTACTTATTCAGTAACAGGATTAACAACTGGTACGGCTTACATTTATACTGTAAAAGCTAAAGATCTTGCTGGCAATGTCTCTGCAGCGAGTAACGCAGTTACTGTAACGCCTAAAGCTACATCATTGACCTATTGCACAAGCAAAGGAAATTCAGCTACTGATGAATATATTGATTATGTTAGCATAGGTGGTATTGCAAATACTACTGGAGCAAATGCAGGATACGGAAACTTTACTTCTCAAGTAGGTAACTTACCATATGGATCTAATACTATTATATTTAGTGCTGGATTTAGTGGATCATCCTATACTGAATATTGGAAAGTCTGGATTGATTACAATCAAAATGGAAGTTTTGAAACTTCAGAAGAAGCAGTAACAGGATCCTCTTCTAGCAGCGCAAATTTATCAAGTACATTTACAGTTCCTACTTCTGCTTTAGCTGGAACAACACGTATGAGAGTAGCTATGAAATATAATGCAACCCCAACAGCATGTGAAACTTTTTCTTATGGTGAAGTAGAAGATTATACTGTAAATATTGGCGGAAACGCAATCACTAGTTTCACTAGTTTGAATAATAGCACTGAATTAGGGGATGAACCTTCCATTTCTGACCTTTCGATGTATCCTAACCCTGTCAATAGTTACCTAAATGTACAAATGACAGATCAAAGAAAAGGAGACTATAGAATACTCAATCTTTTAGGACAAATGGTAGGTTCAGGTACACTTTCTAAAAATGAAATTAATGTCAGCCAATTGGATGCTGGTGTATATATCATTGAAGTAAATGACGGACAAAAAACCACAACAAAAAAGATTTACAAAAACTAAAATTTTAAATTTATAATAGAAAAGCCTCACATTATTGTGAGGCTTTTTTTGATTATAATACATTGGTTTTAGATTAATTACTCATCAATACTTCTAGATTTCATTAAGACAATCAAAGCACATGCCTTGTTTAATCCCCTTTTGGTATCGCTTCAATTAACTTCTTAGTGTATTCTTTTTGAGGGTTTGCATACAATTCGTCAGCATCAGCCATTTCCTCAATTTTCCCTTTGTTCATAACAAGTACTTGGTCACTCATGTATTTCACTACAGCCAAATCATGGGAGATAAATACATACGTAAATCCAAAATTCTCTTTTAACTCATTTAAAAGGTTCAAAACTTGCGCCTGGACTGAAATATCTAAAGCAGAAACTGATTCGTCACAAACGATTAATTTAGGCTGTAAAGCTATTGTTCTCGCAATTCCTATTCGTTGTCTTTGCCCACCAGAAAACTCATGTGGATATCTATTAAAATATTCAGCTCCTAAACCTACTCTTTCAAGAATTTCAATAGTCTTTTCTTTCCTCTCTTTATCATTTTTATGCAAACCATGTACTTTCATAGGTTCCATAATGGCTTTACCAATAGGAATTCGTGGGTTTAGTGACGAATATGGGTCTTGAAAAATAATCTGAATTTCTTTTCTCAAAGTTTTAATTGCAGTTCCACTTAGCTTTGTAATATCCTGACCTCGGTATAGAATTTGACCTGCAGTAGCTTTATCTAATTGTAAAATTGCATTTCCTAAAGTCGATTTCCCACAGCCGCTTTCTCCCACTAAACCTAGTGTTTCACCTTCATACAATTTAAAACTAACATCGTCAACCGCTTTAAAACCTATTTTCTTGCCAAAAATACCTACTGTGGATAAATATTCTTTTTCAACATTAATAACTTCTAAAATAGGGGCTTGTTTATATAATTTATCATGAAATTGAGCACGATCTTCAGGAGATACAATCTCCGTATTGATTTGATTATTCAAAAAATCTTGAATTGTAGGCAGTCTTTTTAAACGCACCTCTAGCGATGGTCTTGAAGCAATTAAAGCTTTTGTATAATTATGTTCGGGATTTTTGAATATCTTTTTTACTTCACCTTGTTCTACAATTTGACCTTTGTACATCACTAAAACACGGTGGGCAATTTCAGATACTAAAGACAAATCATGAGAAATGAATATAATACTCATTCCTGTTTCTTGCTGTATGTCTTTTAATAATTGTATGATTTCTTTTTGAACTGTAACATCAAGTGCTGTAGTAGGTTCATCTGCAATAAGCAACATTGGTTTACAGGCAATTGCCATAGCAATCATCACTCTTTGCTTTTGTCCACCTGATATTTCATGAGGATATTTATCAAAAATAAGTTCCGGATTTGGTAACTTTACTTTTTCAAAAAGCGACAGTGTTTCTACCTTAGAAGCTGACTTAGATAATGACGCATGCTGTAAAAGAATTTCTTGAACTTGAAAACCACATTTTAATGATGGATTCAAAGAACTCATTGGTTCTTGAAAAATCATCGCTATATCATTTCCTCTCAATTTTTGTAATTCTTGATCAGATAAATGGGCAACATTTTTACCATCAAAAAGAATTTGACCATTAGTTATTTTCGAAATATTTACTGGCAACAATCCCATGATTGCTAATGAAGAAACTGACTTACCAGATCCTGATTCACCTACAATGCCTAGGATTTCATTTTCTCTTAAATCGTAACTAATTGTATTAATCACAGCAGAGTAAACGCCTTCTTTTTTAAAAGAAATTTCTAAATTTTCTATGGATAGTAGTTGCTTGTTCATGTGGGTAAAAGTAAGGATTTCAAGGGTAAATTAAATAACTCTTACGACTTTAAACGTGAATAATTTCATCCTCTATTAATAAATCCTCTTGACGTAAGCGAAGAAATATTTGTGCTACAGCAATGGTATCTTTTTCACAATAGGTTACAATACGATCAATGTCTTTTTCTACATAAAACACATGTCCAACTTGGCTACCATCAATATCTCCCTTTGGAGAAGGTATGCCAAGCACTTTACACATCAATTTTAAAGAAGTAAAATGCTTATAATCACCAAACTTCCATAATTCTAATGTATCTAAATGCGGAATCTCCCAAGGCTTTTTCCCAAACAGATTGAGTTTATTTGGAATTGCAATTTTGTTTATAATCATGCGCCTTGCTAAAAACGGAATATCAAATTCCTTTGCATTATGGCCACATAAAACATGTTGTGGTTGGTTAAAATGATTGTTTAATAAATTATTAAAATCTTTCAAAACTGTAACCTCATCACCGAAAAAAGACGTTACTCTAAAATTACGAACATCACCTTTATTCGCAAAATAACCAACTGAAATACAAATAATTTTACCAAACTCAGCCCAAATTCCGGCGCGGTCATAAAAATCTTCTGGCGTATATTCGTCTTTGCGCTGGTATTGCGTTTTGTTTTCCCAAAGTGCTTTCATCTCTGAATCTAAACTATTAAAGTCAGCGGTTTCTGGAACGGTTTCTATATCCAAGAATAGAATATTATTGAGATTGATTTTTTCTATCATAAATTTCATTTTGAACACTCACCTCTCCAATTTATAAAAGACAGCGTATATTGCTAAGTTGAGTTTACCAAATATAAGTAAAAAAGAGCAATCTACATTTAATGATGACCATGTTGTGCTTAAAACAAACTTTGTTGTTTTGTAGGGTTTTCATGTTCCAAAAGCCATTTTTTACGCCACAGTCCTCCTGCATAGCCAGTAAGCGACCCATCAGAACCAATGACTCTATGACACGGAACAACAATCCAAAGTGGGTTTTTACCATTTGCAGAAGCTACAGCCCGTATGGCCTTCACATCACCAAGTGTTTTGGCTTGTTCTAGATAAGTTCTCGTTTTTCCGTGGAGAATAGTCAGTAAGTTGTTCCAAACTTTTTTTTGGAAATCAGTACCTTTAGGATTTAATTTAAAAGTAAAATTGGTTCTTTTATTTTCGAAATATTCATTGATTTGCTGAACAGCTTCTTGCAAATCTATTGGAATCACTGTAGAAACGGCCCCTTCATCAGAAACAGTAATAGCTGTAATTCCATTTTTATCACCAGTAAGCATGGCAGTACCAAGCGGAGTTTTTATGTAGGCTGTTTCCATTATATAAAGATAAATAATATTTATTAGTAATACTGTAAAACAAAAAAAGGCCTACAAGGAATATCCTGTAGGCCGATTAAAAGAGCTAGTGTAAATCTTAGTTTTCTAGCCCTTTTACCCAAAGTATGGGGAATAGTAGCAAAGCCTTAAAATCTCTTTATAAATTATTTTAAATTAGAATATATATATGCCTCTAATCCTTGTAATTCTTCTGCAGACATTGCTTTAGTAATTGCAAAATTTGCTTTCATTACCTCATACTGAGTTGGATCAACTAAAGGTTTTGCATCGTCTTTTAAGAAAGCTATGATATTACCTCCCTTGGCTTTATAAACAGACGCAATCTCTTGAACACTAGGCCCAATTAATTTAGAATCTACTTTATGACATGTTGCACAAGTCCCTTTTCCGTTAAAAATAGTTTCTCCTAATTTTTCTGGGGTTTGTACTTCTACCTGCATACCTTCTGAGGAAGCTTCTGTATTTGCCGCTGGCTCTTGTTTACCAAATGATTCTGTTTCTTGTTTTTTACAAGCGAAAGCTAGAAAAACGATTCCAATAAAGATTAATTTTTTCATAATTTGAAGTATTTAAACTCAAAGTTAACACAATTGCTATTTTTATAAAATGATAATTATCAGCTTTATTTGTTTAATAACAGCTCTACTTCCTTAATAAATTAGCATTATAAAGTATTAAGAATAATACTATTTCATTGCCTCAAAAGTGTAGCCATGAAACAGCAATTTAGCTACAATTCTATTAGGTAATGTTTCTGCACCGCCATAAATTTCAAGATCTCCTTTTTCTAAACCTGCAGAACTTATTTTTTCCATACCAGATACAGCTCCTCTTAATCCGAAATATTTGTTATCCCAAGTGATTATTTCATTTTTAACACGTTTATTAGTAGTAGGGTTTTCAGATCCTAATTTTACGTCATACCAGCTACCAACAAGTCTTGATCTATTTTGCTTTCTACTATTATTATCTAATTCGCTGTATAATGAATTCACTTCATAAACTAAGCTTGGCGCAAAGCCTGCAATAAATACAATACTTTTTTTATTAATGGAGCCAATAACAACATTCACCTCTTTACCAGCAACATCTTGAAGTTGAAAAATATCGCTGTTTTTAACGGATACTTTAGCTTTTACCATCACATCATTTTCAGCCTTAAGTTCGTTTTTTGCCTTTAAATTAGCATCTCCCAAAACTTTATCAATATCTGTTGGTGTTCCATTAATAAATTCTAAAACACCTTTTTCATCTATACCTGCGGCGCTAATAAATTTGTATTTTTCATTACAAACACTCGCCACAATAGCATTTTGAAAACTCAGGCCTTGATCTTTACCATAGTCTAAAACTTCATTTGTTTTATTAGTAGACAAATCAGTTAATACACTCCAATAAACCGTTGACCCATCAATTAATGAACTTACCTTTCTCTCAATTGAAAAAATAGGCCTATTATCTAAAGAAACAATTTTATAAACTAACTTCTGTTTATCTAAAATTGCAACCTCAACATCATCAATACTGATTTTGTTCTTTTTAATTTTAATTTTTTGTGCAAATGTTGTCAAACAGGCAAACATCATAGCTACTAGTAATCCTTTTTTCATATAATTTAAATATTATTTTTTAGCGTAAAAATACGCTTTTTTTCAATCATTTATTTGTTTAATAATACCGCTGCTTCCTTAGCAAAATAAGTCGAGATCAAACTAGCCCCTGCTCTTTTAATACACATTAATTGCTCCATCATGATTTTGTCGTGATCTAGCCAGCCTCTTTCGGCAGCAGCTTTAATCATTGCATATTCACCCGAAACATGATACACCGTTACAGGAACATTGACTGCGTTTTTTACTTCACGAACAATATCTAAATAAGCAATTCCTGGTTTCACCATCACCATATCAGCCCCTTCTTCAACATCCCAAAGTGCTTCTTTGATAGCTTCAATGCGGTTTGCATAATCCATTTGGTAAGTTTTTTTATCTTTTGGCACCACAACATCTGATTCTCTCGGCGCACTATCTAGAGCATCACGAAAAGGACCATAAAAAGCCGAAGCGTACTTAGCGGAGTAACTCATGATGCCCACATTATGGAAACCTGCTGCATCAAGACCTTGGCGCAAGCGCAGTACACGGCCATCCATCATGTCTGAAGGTGCAACAAAATCAGCTCCTGCTTGAGCGTGTGAAATTGCCATTTTTACCAACGCATCATTTGTAGGGTCGTTAGCAACATCACCATCAGTTATTATTCCGTCATGACCATAAATAGAATAGGGGTCTAAAGCAACGTCAGGCATTACAACCATCTCTGGACAAGCTACTTTGATTGCACGAATAGCTTCTTGCATTAATCCGTTCTCGTTCCACGCTTCTTTACCTGTATTGTCTTTTAAATCCTCGCTAACTTTTACATAAATATTCACTGCACGAATACCCAAATCAAATAATTCTTTTACCTCTTTTACCGTTAAATCTATTGAACGACGAAAGATTCCTGGCATAGAAGGGATTGCTACTTGTACGTTTTCTCCCTCTGCAATAAACATGGGAAACATAAAATCGGATGGACTTAAAGTAGTCTCTCTAACGAGACTTCTAATGGACTCATTGGTTCTTAATCTTCGACCTCTTTGTAATGGGAACATAATTTATCTATATTTGATACAAAGATAAAAATACTAATTCTTTCTATGCCATTTAAAAATCTTAAATTTATATTCCCTTGGAGAACATACCAACAAAAGTTTATAAATAACATCCACAGTCATATTATCGACAATCATTTGCATGTTGTTGCGCCTCCCGGTTCAGGAAAAACAATATTAGGCTTAGAAATAATGCGTCAATTAGGTAAAAAAACCTTAGTTCTCGCACCTACTTTGACGGTAAGGAATCAATGGGAAGATAGGTTGCAAAATTTCTTTTTAAAAGACGAAACATATCAGGACTATTCTTTTGACTTAAGCAAACCAAAGGCGGTTACTTTTTCTACCTACCAATCACTTCATGCTTTTTATAAAAGATTTGAATTTGAAGCAGATTATTACTCTTTTTTTGAAAAGGAAAAAATTGAAGTCATTATCTTAGATGAAGCTCACCATTTAAAAAATGCATGGTGGAAGTGCTTGTATAGTTTAAAAATCGAACAAAACCTTACCGTAGTTGCGCTAACAGCCACGCCTCCTTATGATAGCGAACCTATTGAAGTATCTAAATATTTTAAACTATGTGGTGAAATTGACGATGAAATTGCCGTCCCCGAATTAATTATAGAAGGAGATCTTTGCCCACATCAAGACTTTGTATATTTTTCGAAACCCAAAGATTTAGAAATTAACTTCATTTTTGATTATCGAATGAAGATTTCTAATTTTATAGATGCTATTAAAACAGATACTGATTTTATTTCATTTATAAACTCACATCGATTTATAACAAAAACACAAAGGCATTTACCTGAAATATATGATAACCCTGAATATTTTTCGGCACTATTGATTTTTCTAAATGCTATAAATCAAAATGTACCACTAGAAAAATTAAACATTCTAGGATTTGAAAAAAACGATGAAATTGATTTTCCCTCGTTTTCAACTGATTGGGCGCAATTATTGTTTCAAAATCTATTAATAACCGATAGAATGGCGTTAATACTAAACGAAAAGTACTTGAATAGCTTAGAGCAAAAATTAAAACGCTTAAATATTTTTGAAAATAAGAAAGTAGATTTAGTTGGAGGTGATTTTTTATACAAGTCGTTAGCCAATAGTCCTAGCAAACTACAAAGTATTGTATCGATAGTAACAAATGAATACTGTAATTTAAAACACGATTTACGGGCTGTAATTTTAACCGATTATATAAAAAAAGAATTTAAAAACACTAAAACAGAAGCAATACAATCTATAAATAGACTGGGTGTTATACCTATTTTTCACTATTTGCGAACAAGTGAATTTCCTAAAAAGAACATCGCAGTTTTAACAGGAAGCTTGGTAATAATTCACGCCACAACAATTGCTGCCTTTGAAAAATTTGAAGATATTGACAATTTCACCATATCACCATTAGAATCAGATCCTGAGTTTATAGAAATCACACCAAAAACTGTTACGAATCATTTAGTAAATACTATTACAAAATTGTTTGAAAACGGCAACATCAAAATCTTGGTGGGTACAAAATCATTGTTGGGCGAAGGTTGGGACGCGCCCTCAATAAACACGCTCGTCTTAGCCTCCTTTATAGGTTCGTTTGTTTCATCTAATCAAATGCGCGGTAGAGCCATTCGATCAGAAAAAAAAAATACACACAAAACAGGAAACATCTGGCACCTTGCATGTCTTGACCCTACTGTTAATAATGGCGGTAAAGATATTGCAACTCTTAAAAGAAGGTTTGATGCTTTTATAGGTGTTTCAAACAATGAAGAAAATGAAATTGAAAGCGGAATTGACCGATTAAATCTACCCACAAACTTTAAGGACGTAGATACAGCGCAACTGAATATTAAAACATTAGAACAAGCTAAAAATAGACATGAATTAAAAACAAAGTGGACACTAGCAACACATAAAGGAACTGGAATTTCTAGAGAAATAAAAGAGTATTATTCTGGAGAAGTCCCTTATGAAATAGCAAAAAAGTCTGCTTTTAAAGATGTTGTTCGGTATAATTTACTAGAATTATCAGTAGCCATTACCTTCTTTTTACCCAAATATTTAATAGAAAATTTTCACGAGATTCTATCCAAAGGGTTTCTTGCGTTTATGTATTCTTTACTTGGCGCATTGGGATTAACATTTGGATATAAATCATACATAGCTATAAAAAACTATATTCAATTTGGTCTTTTACACAAGGATCTTGAAAAAATTAGTCACGCCCTTTTAGACAGCATGCTTGAATTAAACATAATCCATACTGATAAAATAAAAATCAGACTACTAACTTATATTCAACTTAAAGGAGAAGTGGTTTGCTCTATTCAAGGTACAACCGCAATAGAAAGTGCCATATATATAAATGCCCTACAAGAAATTATCGAACCTATAAAAAATCCTCGTTATTTAATTATTAAAAAAAGTTGGTCCAAACAAAAATTCAATATTCAAAACTACTATTCCGTTCCTCAGATTTTTGGCGACAAAAAAGAGCGTTGTCAAATTTTCTTAGCAAATTGGGAGAAGAATGTTTGTAAATCTACACTTGTTTACACTCGGCATTACGTAGGTAGAAAGATTTTAATTCGTGCCAGAATGTATCATTTATCTACTGCTTTTGAGAAAAAAACAAAAAAAGCAGTTATTTGGAACTAGTTTTTAAAATATGTTCTATTTTTGAAAAATGAGGAAAATAGTATTAATTTTATTTTGTGTTTTATTTTCTAGCTGTTTCAAGATTACCGAAAAATTAAACCACAAGAGCAATCAAACTGGTGACTATAGTTTAGTTATTGACTTTTCGGACTCTTGGATAAAGACTCGGGCAGCAATTATGCTGGGTGAAGTCGATGGTGACAAAATTCCTAGTGAAAATGAAATGAAGCAAAAGCTAGCCCAATTTAGAGCCGATGCTTCAAAGATTAAGGGAGCGTCTAAAATTTATACTTCCTATGATTTTAATAATTATGTTTTTAAATTAAACTTCAGTTACAACTCTATAGAAACTTTAAACGCCGTTTTGAATAGTATCAATAAGGAAAACAAGGTTGATCATTTTAAAGAATCTAACGGAAGGTTTGAGCGGATTGCCTCTTATCCTATTCCAAAAAAACTAAAAGAAAAAGAAGATTTAGAAAAGGCCACTATTACCGCCATTTATACCTTTGATAAAGTAATTAAAACGGTACAAAACCCAAATAGTAAACTTTCTAAATCTAAAAAAACGGTTTTTTTAAGATACGATGTATGGCGTGTTTTAAATGACAATAACCTTATGAATAATTCCATCAGCTTTACCCTTTAAAATTTATTATGAAAAAAATTTATGCCTTCTTATTTTTGTTGCCGCTCCTAACATTTAGTCAAGTAAACGACGAAAAATATGATTACTTTGTTCAGCTAAATACTGCTGAATTTTCAAAAAAAGTCAATATCGATAGCCTCTTCAACCATAAGTTATTTAAAAGTTTTAATAAAGAAGACTCTAAAATAAAATTAATAAATTTTGTTGCTTCTTTAGACAAATCTAGAAATGCTACAATTCACGGGAATTATAAAGATAGCCTATCTTATACCCAAATTACATTGCCCATTTTAGATGAAAATAGCATCACTCAAATGGTACAACAAATTATTAAAAAAAGTGATAGTACAAACAGTGAGCATATTATAAAAAACAGCAATTACTCTCTTTTTTCTCCAGCAAAAGAGGATTTTACCATTGCTTGGGATCAAAACGTTTTAATACTATACGTTACTTATAATACAGCTGCTAATAGAAACCTTGCTTATGCGGATTATGATGAAGAAGGTGTAGTTGAAGAAGAGTATGCAGAAGACGTTGCCGATAATGACACCGTAGTTGTTAGTGAAGCCGAAGATGTTGTCTATGAAAACAATGAAATTGAAAGCACTGCGGTAGTGGCAGTTGACACAACCGAAACAGAGGAAGTTTATTACGAAGACGATGAGGAATATGACGATGCTTATTACGAAAAAATAAGAGCCGAAAATGAAATTATACTTGCCGAAGAAAGAAAATTAACTCATGAAAAACATGCAATTGCAATTGCAAAAATATTTGAAAATGGTTTTGAAACACCTTATTCATCTAAAGTGAATACTAAGGCAGATGTGTCAGCATGGATTAATTACGAAACGTTTTCAGAAAAGATAAGTTCGTTTTACTATGCTATTGCAAAATTAGCCACTAACAACGTGCCCACTCCAGCAATGCATAGTATAAAAGGAATGTATCTGGATATGTTTTTTGAAAACGACAAAGCAAGAGTAGAAGAGACCATAGAATACTCAAAACCACTTGCAGACATTATGAAAAAAGTGATTTCAAGAAAACCAAATAAAAATATTTTTCAGTTTTTTCCAAAAACAGAACCCTTGGCTTATTTGTCTTACCACTTGAGTACTGAAGAAATTTTAAAAAACTACCCTTCTCTAATTGAACAATCATTCTCTAATTTACCTATTAAAAAATACGGATTAGACATTGCATTAGATCTTATGACAACAATTGTTGATGAAGAAGCTACTGCAACGCTATTAGACGGTGATTTTACCCTGTTTTTTCACGGAATAGAGAAATATGACTACACATACAAATCAGTTGATTATGACGACGATTATGAAGAAATTGAAGTTGAAAAAACAATTTCTAAAACAAGACCTATTTTTTCTTTTATCGTGACCTCAACTCACCCTAAAATGAGTGCTAAATTATTAGACCTAGGAGTAAAGCAAAAGGTACTGACGCTAGACAATGGAGTATACAAATTAAAGAAAACAGAACAAACTGGTGAAATATCTATTATTAGAGACGGAGATGTATTAGTGTTCTCTAACGGAATGGACTATTTAACAAACGGAGCACGTTCTGACTTTTCAAATAAAGTTTCAAAAGATTTATCTAAAAATAATTTTATTGGAAACATCAATATTGGAAAATTCATCAAAGCCTATATGCAAACGGAAGAATTAGGACAAAACACCGCTAAAGCATTACGTGTATCTAATCAATTTAAAAACATTGAGCTGAAATTATCCAATAAAATAAGTGGAAATAAAATGAAAATGAACATTAACTTACAATCTAATTTTTCTAATCAAAACATTATTCTACAATCTTTGGATTTGATTGATTATGTAAAGTAATCCAAATATAAAACTCGTTTAAACAAAATGAGCCTGATACAGTGTATCAGGCTCATTTTTATTTATAAATAGCTTAAACCGTATCAAAAAACATTTTCAACTGATTCAAAAACCTCTTTTACAGATTTGACTGTTTTGAATCGGTATCCAATAAAAACTTCAATTCTAGACTTGGTATTTAGTAATTCAACCGTATTCCTGTTCTAGAACTCGTAGTCTCTATAGTTGTACTTTATTCCTGAGAACAAATCATATAATTCTATAACCTCTTTTACCGTTAAATCTATCGAACGACGAAAGATTCCTGGCATAGAAGCAATTTCTACTTGTACGTTTTCTCCCTCTGCAATAAACATGGGAAACATAAAATCTGACGGACTTAATGTCGTCTCACGAACTAATGAACGAATAGATTCACTTCTTCTTAATCTTCTACCTCTTTGTAATGGGAACATATATTTTTTAATTAATTTTTATAGTAATATTTCTGGTTTCAACAGACGAATTTAAATCCAAAGATGGGCAATATTCGAACTTCAATATATAAGTACCGGCTTTTACTGCTTTAAATTTCCAAATTTCATATCCACCACCCCCAATGACTTCGGCACCACTTTTTGTCGGGGCATAGCTGTTAGTTATCAACTCTACCGACTTATCGGTTTGGTTGTCTACCCATTTCCAGGAGTAACCAGTTGACGCGTTAAAAATTAATGGAACATCGAAAGTCTCATTTTTATTTACTTCATAATAATTCGATTCGACATAATCATCGATTTTCGATTCGTCATTATTAGTACAAGAGAACAAGCCAACCACCAAGATAAAAAATATTGCTTTTTTCATGATTCTTAATTTTAGATAATATATTAAGTTATGTATTTATATTAAGATGCTAATTACAAAAAAAGGTTGCGTTATCAGATCCATTTTATGAAATTATAAAATTAAAACCACTACGCTGCGTTCACTAAAACTTTGAACAATTTGATGGACTTAAAGTCGTCTCGCGAACTAATGAACAATTAGATTCATTTGTTCTTCATTTTCTGTCTCTTTTTAATGGAAACACAAATTCTACTTATAGTTTCGTCTTTAAATTCTACCAGTCCTAAAAACTAGTCAGAGCTTGTATTATGTAATTGATGCTTTATAAATTTCATTGATACTTTTATCGATCATCAGATTGAAATCATCATCAGATTGATTAAAAGTTACACCCTCAACTAATGCTCTGGAAAAACTTGCGATCAAACCGTTATTAGCAGCTAATTTTCTATTTGCTTCATCTTTCGAATAGCCTCCTGATAATGCCACCACACGAACAACATTTGGATGAGATTGTAAGTCGGCATAAAAGTTATCAGTCTCGGGAAGAGTCAATTTCAGAATTACTTTTACGGACTCATCTAGCGCGTCAAGATGCAGTTTTAATTCGGCTTTTAATATTTCTTCAGACTTTGCTTTATCAGTACTCTTAATATCAATTTCTGGTTCAATAATAGGTACCAAAACCTGTTCAAAAATTTGATGAGCGATTACAAATTGCTGCTTTACAACATTGCGAATTCCTTCACTGTTTGCCTCCTTAATTAAAGAGCGCATCTTGGTACCAAAAATATTTCTTTCCACAGCACGACTTAGTAAAGCGTCTAGATTTGTGATGGGTTTCATTATTTGAACACCATCCTTTAGTTCGGATAGGCCTTTATCAACTTTTAAAAATGGTACAATCCCTTTTTTATTCCAAAGATAATCTGCGGTCCATTCCCCGTCAATTTTACGGTCCATTGTGTTTTCAAACAATATTGCACCAATTATGAATGAACTATTAAACTTTGGACTTTTAATAATACGGGTTCTCATTTCATGAACGAGCAAATACATTTCCTCATCATTGGCAAAACTACTTTCTTCAACGCCATATTGAGCAAGTGCTTTTGGCGTACTACCGCCGCTTTGATCTAATGCGGCAATAAATCCTTTACCAGATTTCATTCTCTCTAACTGTGCTGAATATTTCTCTTTTCTATCCATCTTAATAATGTTTAGGTATAATAAATAGTTACACGCTAATTTAAACCCATTCTTTAGGATATTCTAACACTTTGATTAGTTTTTCTTCCTCACTGCCTTCTTCTGGATGATGGTCGTACACCCATTGCACGTGCGGTGGCAAACTCATCAAAATTGATTCAATTCTTCCATTGGTTTTTAAACCAAATAATGTTCCTTTATCGTGAACCAAATTGAACTCCACATAACGACCACGACGAATTTCTTGCCATGTTTTTTGAGCTGGAGAATACTCTAAATCTTTTCTTTTTTCAACAATTGGAACATAAGCTTGCAAGAAACTATTCCCAACTTCAGACACAAAGTTGAACCAATCTTCCATCTTCATATCATCAGTAGCTTTACAATAATCAAAGAACAAACCTCCTAGACCTCGCGCTTCATGACGGTGCGCATTCCAGAAATAGGCGTCACACTGTTTTTTATATTTTGGATAAAAATCTGGATTGTGTTTATCACAAGCCGTCTTACACGTTTCATGAAAATGTTTTGCATCTTCTTCGAATAAATAGTAAGGCGTTAAATCTTGTCCACCACCAAACCATTGCTGAATTACATCACCTTTATCATCGTACATTTCGAAATAACGCCAATTCGCGTGTACCGTAGGGACCATTGGGTTTCTTGGGTGCAAAACCAAGCTTAGTCCGCAAGCAAAGAAATCTGCTTCGCCTACACCAAACATTTTTTGCATCGCTTCTGGTAATTTTCCATGAACAGCAGAAATATTAACACCGCCTTTTTCAAAAACTTTTCCGTTCTCGATTACACGTGTGCGACCTCCTCCACCCTCTGAACGATCCCAAAGATCTTCTTTGAATTTGGCTTGACCATCAACAGCTTCTAGTCCAGCTACGATTTGATCTTGTAAGTTTTGTATGTATGTGTAGAATTTATTTTTCATGTTTAAAAATTGCAAATTCAATGTAAAAATGTTTATTCTTAGCTTCAAATTCTTTTGACAAAATCTCGACGAAAATTTTATCTTTATAATCAGTTAACTGAATTCCAAAAACTGAGAAACTAAAATCAATTTCTTCAATCACCTGATGTTCAACTACACTTTTTTTCATTAATAATAGAGGCTTTTGTTTTAATTCGATTAGGAATATTTTTAAAAAAATTATCCAAAATTGATCATTTTCAAAAGTATATTGATATTTGAAACCAATATTTAGATAAAGAACCTCTTTTAATTCTACTACTAATTTTTTAATGGATAATATTTCATTAATTCCTACAACAAAATCATTTTTCTTAAGTCGCTTTGAAAACAAAGAACTGATTT
This sequence comes from Flavobacterium sp. PL002, assembly GCF_054165825.1. Classification (NCBI taxonomy): domain Bacteria; kingdom Pseudomonadati; phylum Bacteroidota; class Flavobacteriia; order Flavobacteriales; family Flavobacteriaceae; genus Flavobacterium; species Flavobacterium sp. PL002. Next base: position 1,535,017 of record NZ_CM135110.1, read on the forward strand.
CATTAATGATTACTGGTGATAAACCTCTATCTAAACTTTTATGAAGAAACCAATTACAATAATGATTTAAAATTTTATATCTATTTTTTTGATCTTCCATTTCTAATAACAATCTAACTTTTATCATAAAGAAAGAAATGTTTTCAATAGATAACGAATTTTTATCAAAAAAAGACTCTATATCGTTTAATGTCTTTTGCTTTAACTCCATTCTCTTTAATTTTTAATTAAAGCTAACTTATTAAAAATCCCAAATGAAAAGGCTTTACTTTCTGCCTGGATATGAACATAAACAGCAATCGCTTTTGCTATAAAATCGACCGAATTACCTTTAGAATAGTCTACTAAAAAATCAGCAAAGCGCTCTTTGTCTTCCCAATCAAAACCATATCCACTAAGTAGTGTGATTAAATCTTTTTCTGAGATTTCTTGTAGAATAGCAGAACTTAATTGTATTTCTGTCAACTGATTATCAATTAAACTCGTGTCTTCAATATTCCAAAATTTGGGTACAAAAACCAAAGAAAGTAAAGTGCTCAACATAGTGTCAATCTTTACTTTCTTCTCGTCTCTTAATCCTTTATTTAGCATTGGCTATTATTGATTGTATTCCTTCACTGCGTCAATAAAGGCCTTAGCGTGATCTACAGGAATATTTGGTAAAATACCATGGCCTAAGTTCACGATGTATTTGTCTTTTCCGAATTCGTCAATCATTTCGTGAACCATTTTCTTGATTACCGGAATTGGCGATAACAATCTTGATGGATCAAAATTACCTTGTAAAGTAATGTTTCCACCAGAAAGGTATCTAGCATTTCTAGGCGAGCAAGTCCAGTCTACTCCTAATGCAGAAGCACGGCTTTTTCCCATTTCGCCAAGAGCAAACCAACATCCTTTTCCGAAAACAATAACCGGAGCGTCATCAGCAAGTGCTTCAACGATTTGGTTGATGTATTTCCATGAAAATTCTTGATAGTCAACTGGAGACAACATTCCGCCCCAAGAGTCAAAAATTTGAACGGCATTTACTCCCGCTTTTACTTTTTCTTTTAGGTATAAAATAGTGGTATCTGTAATTTTTTGTAGTAAAACATGCGCTGCTTCTGGGTATTGAAAACAGAATCCTTTAGCTTTATCAAAGCTTTTCGATCCTTGTCCTTCTACTGCGTAGCACATAATTGTCCAAGGCGAACCTGCGAAACCAATTAATGGCACCTCATCATTCAACATTTCTTTAGTCAATTTGATAGCATCAAAAACATATCCTAACGTTTCATGAACATCAGGAACAATTACGTTCTCAACATCTTGAATCGTACGAATTGGATGTGGCAAATACGGACCAAAATTTGGTTTCATCTCTACATCAATCCCCATTGCTTGTGGAATCACCAAGATATCTGAGAATAAAATCGCAGCATCTGGAGCGATTCTACGAATAGGTTGTACCGTAATTTCGGCAGCCAATTCTGGAGTTTGACAACGGGTGAAAAAATCATATTTATCACGCAAAGCGATAAATTCTGGTAAATACCTACCGGCTTGACGCATCATCCAAACTGGTGGACGTTGCACTGTTTCTCCTTTTAATGCTCTTAAAAATAAGTCGTTTTTTATCATTTTATTGCTATTGGCTAGTCGCTTTTGGCTTTTAGCTGATGGTTTATCTTGTTTTGTTTCTTTTAATTACCTTCTTCAGGCATTGGAGTGTAATGCTGAATTACTTCGAGAATTACTTCTTCAATAGTAGGCACTTCAGGAATTATGATATTTTTTATTTTTTTCTCTTCTAGGGCAGCAGCTGTTGTGCTACCAATACAAAAGCAAAATTCTTTTTTGATTTTATTATTCGATAAATAACTTTCTACAGCAGATGGACTGAAGAACAGTATTCCGTCAAAATTTTCTTGATCCGAAATTTTAAAAGGCGCTAATGTAGTTTGGTACACTTCGATTTCGTTATACGTGATTCCGGCATCTTTCAAAGCTTGTGGTAACGTCTCTTTACGCAAGTTTCCGCTAAAAAAAGTATAACTTTGTTGGTTGTAGATTAAGGTGATAATCTCCGCTAATTCTGATGCATAGTCAAGATAAACGTCTACAGTAAACCCATTTGCTTCTAATAATTCTTTGGTTTTGATACCCACACAAAAAACTGGTTTGGTTTTTAATGCTTCCCAGCCGTTTTGCTCCATCAAACTAATAACAGCATTTTGACTACTAAAAATTAAATTGGTATTGATTTTATTTAGATCAAAAAGGTTATTTTTAATTTCGATAAAATCTTGTTCTAATAGATCAAAATCTGCGTCTAGAAGTACTTGTCTCTGTTCGTCTGATAATGTTTTAGTGGATAAGATGCTTATTTGGCTCATTATTTCTTCAAATTATTTTTGATTTCCGTCATCAGTTTTGTTCCTCCATTATTCAGCACTTCTTGAGCCGAATAGAATCCTAGTTTCTTCCATTCTTCGATAGGAACAATTTTATCAACTTCAATTTTTTCTTTTCCGTCAAGCGAAAACAAAACTCCTTGAAAATGGATGGTGTCTTCTTCTTCATTATAACGTGCCAAAGCACCAATTGGCGCCGTACAACCGCCTTCGAGAGTTTTAAGGAATTGGCGTTCTATATAGGTTACGATTTCTGTTTCAATGTCATTTAAATGCGAAAGAGCATCAAGTGTAAAGGCATCATTTTGCATCGCCACCACAAGCATAGCGCCTTGTGCTGGTGCAGGAATCATCCAATCTAAGTTGATGTAATTGTCTGGTTTCAAATTGATTCTTTCTAATCCTGCTGCTGCAAATACAGCTCCGTTCCAGTCGCCTTCGTTGAGCTTTTTCATACGTAAATTTACATTTCCGCGAAGGTCAACTACATTGTGGCTAGGATATTTGTTTAACCATTGTGCTTGACGACGCAAACTTCCAGTGGCAATAGTCCCAGAGGCAGTAAGAAAATCAAGGTTTCCTTTATGCACTAAAATATCTAAGGTATTGGCTCTTTCAAGAACCGCTGCCTGCACAATTCCTTGTGGCAAAGCAGTAGGAACATCTTTCATAGAATGCACTGCAATATCTACCGCACCATTAATCATGGCGACATCTAAGGTTTTAGTAAATATACCCGTAATTCCTAATTCGTACAGTGGCTTATCAAGAATGACATCTCCAGTTGATTTTACAGCAACAATTTCGGTTTTATAACCTAAATCATTTAACTTTTTCTCTACAGTATGTGCTTGCCAAAGTGCGAGTTCGCTATCGCGAGTTCCTATTCTTATTGTCTTTTCTGCCATTTTTATTTTTTGATTTCAAAATAAGTTTTGATTTAAAACCATTAAGAAATTAAGATTCATTAAGTTGTACTCTCTTCAAATAACTTCAAAATAAAGATTGTGTCAACCTTACTTCGCTGCCAATCCTATTTTGAAAACTTTTTCGATCCATTCAATGCTTTCATCCACCATTGTATCATCGTCTTTTAAATGGTTAGCAAACTGTGTGGTGATTTTTTGAATAATTCGTGCAGAAATAATTTCTGCTTGTTCTTCGTTAAAATCAGCTATTTTTTTACTTTGGAAATTCAACTCAGATTTTTTGATAGCATTCAATTTTTCTTTTAAGGCATGAATTGTAGGAGCAAATTTGCGTCCTTTTGTCCATACATTAAATTCTTCTTTGATTTCTTCGATAATAGCTTCCGCTGCAGGAATATGATTTTTTCTGTTTTCTAAAGTTTCGTCCGTTAATTGCGAGAGGTAATCCATGTGAATTAAAGTCACATCCTTTAAATCCTCAACATCTGCATGTACATTTTTCGGAATTGATAAATCTAAAATCAACAACGGTTTTTTAAGATTTAGTATCGCCTTGTCTACTGTAGGGTTTTGAGCCCCCGTAGCAACAACCACAACGTCTGCTTTTTGCAATTCTAAATGCAACTCTGAGTAGTCTTTTACAATAAGATTTAACTTTCCAGCTAGTCGTTCAGCCTTGTCTTTAGTTCTATTAATAAGAGTGATGTGCTCGTTCTTAGTATGTTTTACCAAGTTCTCACAAGTATTTCTACCTATTTTACCCGTACCAAATAACAAGATGTTCTTATTACCAATATCCTCAACGTTCTTAATAATATATTGAACCGCTGCAAAAGAAACCGAAGTCGCTCCTGAACTAATTTCTGTATCGTTTTTGATTTTTTTACTAGCCTGAATTACGGCATTCACTAATCTTTCCATGAAAGTATTAGCTAATCCCATTGCTTTTGATTGCGTAAAACTAGATCTTATTTGAGATATAATTTCAAAATCGCCTAGAATCTGACTGTCCAAACCAGTCCCAACTCTAAACATATGACTTATTGCTTCTTGGTTTTTATAAACAAAACCTACTTTTTGAAACTCTTCAACGCTTCCGTTACTGTTTTCACAAATCAATTTTATCAATTGAAAAGGGTGTTCTGCAAATCCGTATATCTCTGTCCTATTACAAGTAGAGGTAACAATTAAACTCTCAATCCCCTCCGTTTGTGCTTGTTCTAGCAAACGTGTCTTTGCTAAAGTATCTAAGCTGAATTTACCTCTCATCTCGGCATCCGCTTTTTTATAGCTTAGTCCAACAGAATAAAAATAGTGATGCTTTGATTGGTTGTTATTTTCCATATAAATACTTTTCAAGAAAGTTCAGCAAAATTATCACTATACTATTTATAAAAGTAACGCTAGAAGTACTTTTTATAACGCTACATGTTTTTTTATTCCTAAAGGGCTAATAATTACTAAAAAACGCTATTTTTGTACTGAAATCAAGTTATTAGCATTCATTTACTTAGAATGATTCTAAATAAAAAGAGCTGATAATTATCATCTTTTCAACATAAATATATCGCTATGAGTTCACAAGAAATTATAAAGATTGAAGACGACTTTACCTTAATTCGGTTTCAGAATGACAGTACTGAAGTTTTCAATGCACAACGTGAAGTGAGTAGCGGGTTGATTCAATTTCATTTTGGATTAAAAGGAAGTGCAAAATTTAATTTCAATCAAGGAAATTATGCCTTAGATTTAAAAGAAGAAAAATCACTGCTTTTATACAATCCACAAAAAGAGTTGCCTCTAAATTTAGAGTTAGCACCTAACTCGTGGGTGATCTCCGTAATTGTTTCGATCCAAAAATTCCACGCTTTGTTTTCTGCGGAAGCGGACTACATTACTTTTTTAAGCGGTGATAATAAAGATAAAAAATATTACAACGAAGGAAATATTAGCCCCTCAATGGCAATTGTTTTAAGTCAGTTGTTTCATTACAATTTACATCCTTCGATAAAAAACCTTTACTATCGCGGGAAAGGCTATGAATTATTAAGTCTATACTTTAACCGTACCGAAGACCCAAATGCAGAGCAATGTCCGTTTCTAACCGATGAAGACAATGTGATTAAAATTCGAAAAGCCAAAGAAATCATTTTAGCTAATATGGCTGAACCACCTGGATTGCAAGAATTAGCAGATCAAGTGGGTTTGACTTTAAAGAAACTTAAAATGGGTTTTAAACAAATATATGGCGACACCGTTTATGGGTTTCTATTTGATTACAAAATGGATTTTGCTCGAAAACTACTCGACAGCGGCTCCTATAATGTCAACGAAGTAGGTTTAAAAATAGGCTATAGCACAGGAAGTCATTTTATAGCCGCTTTCAAAAAGAAATTTGCAACAACTCCCAAAAAATATTTAATGTCAATAAATCCAGCAACTTAAGCAGCATTGATTTTATATATTAAACAATAAATAAAAAATAGTTAATCCCAATTTATAAAAAAGTAAGATTCGTTACTTTTACAAAAGATTTCCAATCCGAAATTTTGGGATTCAGAAAAACAATAAAGAAAAAATTAAAATCTATATGAAAGGTGTATTATTAGTAAATCTTGGTTCTCCTGAAAGTCCAACTCCCAAAGATGTTAAACCGTATTTAGACGAATTTTTAATGGATAAATACGTTATTGACGTTCCTTTTCTATTAAGAGCATTGCTTGTTCGCGGAATTATATTGCAAACAAGACCTAAAAAATCAGCTGCCGCTTACGCAAAAATATGGTGGGATGAAGGTTCACCATTAGTAGTGATTTCAAAAAGAATGCATGAAAAAGTAAAAAAACAAGTTGAGATACCCGTTTCCCTAGCTATGCGTTATGGAAACCCGTCTATACTAGCAGGATTACAAGAACTAAGAGACAAAGGAGTTACTGAAGTACTACTTTTCCCGTTGTATCCACAGCATGCTATGGCATCAACGACAACTATATTAGTTTTAGCTGAGGAATTGCGTAAAAAGCATTTTCCAGAAATGAAATTTACTTCGGTTCCTGCTTTTTACAACAAACCCGATTATCTTAAAAACTTAGCCGATTCTATAAAAGGACATTTAGAAGGTTTTGATTATGATCATTTGTTATTTTCTTATCACGGAATCCCAGAGCGACACATTCGTAAAACAGATGTAACAAAATCGCACTGTAAAATTGATGGTTCTTGTTGTAACACTCCATCACCAGCACATGAGTTTTGCTACCGTCATCAATGTTATGAAACTACAAAGCAAGTGGTGAAATTATTAGGAATTCCAGAAGAAAAATACAGCCAAACATTTCAATCACGTTTAGCGGGTGATAAATGGTTAACACCATACACTGATGTTGAAGTAAATAAAATGCCTGAAAAAGGAATCAAAAAACTAGCTGTAGTCACTCCTGCATTTGTATCTGACTGTTTAGAAACACTTGAAGAGATTGCAATGGAAGCCAACCATGAATTCAAAGCTCACGGCGGTGAAGAATTTAAAGCAATTCCATGTTTGAATGACGGCGATGAGTGGTGTACAACAGCAAGTAACTGGATTAATAGCTGGGCGATATCTCAAAAGTTAGCTTACTAAATGGCGGTTAGTGCAGAGGAACTAGGAACCCAAGACATTAAAAAACTCTTGATAAAACAAGCAGTTCCAGCATCGGTGGGAATTTTATTTATGTCGGTTAATATTTTAATTGACACCATATTTGTTGGTCAATGGATTGGTTCTTTAGCCATTGCGGCAGTAACCGTTGTCCTGCCCATCACCTTTTTCATCTCCTCATTAGGAATGGCAATAGGAGTGGGTGGTGGCTCTGTGCTTTCACGTGCGCTAGGAGCAAATGACAAAGAGAAAGCCTTGTTCACTTTTGCCAATCAAATTATGATGACCTTTTTAATGGCATCTGTGTTTGTACTACTAGGCATGTTTTTTAGTGAAGACATGTTATTGCTTTTTGGCGCTAAAGGTGCCATTGTTAAGCCAGCAACCGAATTCTTTTTTCCCATCATATTATCCGTCCCTTTTTTAGCGCTTTGCATGATGGGAAACAACATTATACGTGCCGAAGGGAAAGCAAAATTTGCCATGTATGCCATGATTATTCCGGCATTTGTCAACATTATATTAGATGTTGTGTTTATAAAAATAATGAATTTAGGGATGTTTGGAGCTGCATTAGCAACTTCTATATCCTATTTTATGTGTTTTGTTTTTGTTTTTTGGTTTTTTAGATACAAAAGCGAACTAAAGTTAAAATCAAGGCATTTTAAATTTCATTTCCCCATAATAAAAGAGATTACGACATTGAGTTTTGTTACTTTTTCGAGACAAGGCGTAATAAGTATTCTTTCTATTATTCTAAATCATACACTGTATACTTATGGAGGAGAACATTCCTTAGCAGTCTACGGAATCATAAGTCGCATGTTAATGTTTGCTTTATTTCCAGTTCTTGGAATCACCCAAGGATTTATCCCTATTGCTGGTTACAACTATGGATCAAACAATTTTGAAAGAGTAAAGGAAAGCATCCAAATATCGATTAAGTATGCGGCTCTTTTAGCTGCTTTTATATTTGTCTTTATTCTATTTTTTGCAAAACCTATTGTCGCTGTTTTTACCACAGACCCACAAGTTATTGCTGAAACTCCCAATGCCCTGAGATGGGTTTTTGCGGCTTCTCCCATTATTGCTATCCAGTTAATAGGCGCTGCTTATTTTCAAGCAGCTGGGAAAGCAAAAAAAGCATTATTCTTGACTTTAAGCAAACAAGGTTTTTTCTTAATTCCGCTAGTACTTATTCTACCAAATTTTTTCGGTATTTTTGGCGTTTGGGTTTCTTTCCCAATTGCCGATGTTTTATCAACAATGATCACTGCTTATTTCTTAAAAAAAGAAATGAACACCAAACTAACAAAACACCCTGATGGATCAATATTATGACTACCTCAAATCATTACATCTAATATTTGTAATCACCTGGTTTGCAGGATTATTCTACATCGTTAGACTTTTTGTTTACCAAATCGAAGCTGCCAGTAAACCATCGCCTGAAAAAGAGATACTTCAAAAACAGTATAAAATCATGACGTATCGATTATGGTATATTATTACTTGGCCGTCGGCAATATTGGCGAGCATCTTTGCCTTTTGGATGATATTTTTTACAGCAAGAGGGAGTGCATGGCTGCAAACACCTTGGATGCAAGTAAAACTTGGCTTCGTATTTGCATTGTATTTATATCATGCTAAATGCCACCAAATTTTTAAGCAATTGCAGGAAAACAAAGTAAATTATACTACTAACTTCATGAGATTGTGGAATGAAGGAGCTACAATAATTTTATTTTCGGTAGTTTTTTTAGTCGTGTTAAAAGATGCCTTCAACTGGATTTATGGAGTAATAGGCATCATCTCGTTCTCGGTCATCATTATGTTGGGCTTTAAATTCTATAAAAGAATACGAGAAAAGAACAATAATCAGTAGTTCCAAACTTATAATCAAAACTGAATGGCGCAACTAAAAACTCATAACAGAATACAGACAACTATATAAAATGCTAAAAGGTTTTAAATTATCAATGCTATCGCTGCGCATCCGAATATTTCTTTCGATGATCGTACTGATAATTCTAGCCTCAGTATTACTGGCTTCTATCTCGATCATTCAATTTAAAACCGAAGCAAAAGAATACCATCAAGAACGTTTAGAACGCAAGGAGAATGCGGTAAAAGAACATATTAATTATGTGCTTTCTACTACTACCTACCCCTTAACCACTGATAATTTAGATTTAATTTTCAAGGATAAAATTCACGAGCTAGCACACATTCACAATATTGAAATCAATATTTATAATCTTGACGGAGTGCTTTTAAAATCATCAAAAGAAAATTTTTCTGTTGATAAAGCGGCCCCACCTATACCTAAATACATTTTAAAACTCGTACGCTCTTCTATAGAAAAACGTTACGTAGATATTAAAACCGTAAACGGAGTAAAAAACCGCTCCTCTTACACCCAAATCAAAGATGATAAGTTCAAACCTTTAGGTGTTTTAAACCTGCCTTACCTGGAAGACGATGGTTTCTATGACAAAGAGCTAAACAACTTTCTTATTCGTTTGGGACAAGTATATTCATTTATGTTAATAGTCGCTTTTGCTATAGCATACTTTTTATCATCTTATATCACGAAGTCTTTAAAAACAATATCCGACCGTTTAAACGAGACCAGTTTTAATCAAAAAAACAAGAAAATCGTCCTCGAAGCCAGCAGTAAAGAAATTAACTTATTGATTGCTGCTTATAATCGAATGGTAGACGAGCTGGAAATAAGTGCCGTAAAGCTAGCCCAAAGTGAAAGAGAAGAAGCTTGGCGCGAAATGGCGAAACAAGTAGCACATGAAATCAAGAATCCGCTTACGCCAATGCGTTTGACGGTTCAAAGTTTCCAACGAAGATTTAGTCCCGAAGACCCCAATATCATTCAAAAGATGAAGGATTACTCGGAGACCTTGATTCAGCAAATTGACACGATGAATGCGGTGGCTTCAGCTTTTTCTAACTTTGCATCGATGCCAGCACAGCAAAACGAAACACTAAATGTGGTAGAAGTTGTTGAACTGACGCTGGATATTTTCAATGAAGAACACATTGTTTTCGAAAAAGAATCTCCCGAAATTATTTCGAAAATAGACCGAACACAACTGATCCGAATTATTACAAATTTGGTTAAAAATGCCATTCAATCTATTCCTGAAGGTCGAAATAAAAAAGTTGCTGTAACGGTAAAAAAACAAGATAATAATGTGCTAATTTCTGTAGAAGACAACGGCGTGGGGGTAAAACCTCAAGATATAAGTCGTATATTCGAACCTAAGTTTACTACAAAAAGCAGCGGAATGGGCCTTGGATTAGGGATCATAAAAAACATTATCGAAAATTATAAAGGAACAATTACCTTTGAAACTGAATTTGGAAAAGGAACAAAATTTACCGTTTCTCTTCCTATAATTAACTCATAAATAAATATCATGACTTACGAAAACATTCTTATCGCTACTGATAATAGCATTACAACAATAACGATTAATCGTCCAACAAAATTGAATGCTTTAAACAAAGCAACTATTGAAGAATTGCACTTGGCGTTTGAAACTGTTGCAAAAGACAAACAAACAAGAGTAGTAATCCTTACTGGTAGTGGCGAAAAAGCATTTGTTGCCGGAGCTGATATCGCTGAGTTCTCTAACTTCTCCGTTGAAGAAGGAGTACAACTAGCCGCACACGGACAAGATTCCTTATTTAATTTTGTCGAGAAATTAAAGATTCCCGTAATTGCAGCCGTAAACGGATTTGCACTTGGAGGCGGATTAGAACTTGCCATGGCTTGTCATATTAGAGTAGCATCAGACAATGCTAAAATGGGACTTCCAGAAGTTTCTCTAGGGGTAATTCCTGGATATGGAGGTACACAACGTTTGCCACAATTAGTGGGTAAAGGACGCGCTATGGAAATGATCATGACTGCTGGAATGGTAAATGCTCAAGAAGCGCACAGAACTGGTTTAGTCAATCATGTGGTCCCTCAAGTAGAGCTTATTGATTTTTGTACTGCTATGGCTCAAAAAATCATGAAAAACTCTCCAGTAGCCATCAGCATGGCGATTAATGCAGTAAATGCCAATTACAAAGAAGGAGAAAATGGTTTTGATACCGAGATAAAATCTTTTGGAAAATGTTTTGGAACTGACGATTTTAAAGAAGGAACTACTGCATTTTTAGAAAAAAGAAAAGCAGTTTTCCCAGGAGAATAAGCTTTTAAAAAACTACAATTTTAGTAAATATAAAAATCCGTAGCCTGATAGATGATTCGTCTTCAAGCTACGGATTTCTTGTTATTTGAAAATTTTCTAATAATAAACATTGCTTTTAACGAACAAAACTTAATTTTGCATCTTTCTATCTAAAGAAAATAAACCTTTAAACTACATTCATGTCATACGAGCCAGTATTTGCCCTTTTTTGGGAAAGCGTAAAACAAAGTATTCAAAACGGAACTTATGCCAAATTAACTTTGGCGAAGACCATAGGTGACACCGAATTGAAAAACATCTACATAAGACCCGTTTTGCTGGAAGAAGGCGGATTTACCCTTTCACTATCAGCGAAATACAAGACAGAGGAAATTGAGAGTTTTCATAGTCTTGATGAGGCCTATGCTATTTTGTTCCCTTACATGAACAACCCCTTTTTAACCGCATTATTGTTTACCACAGAAAATGATATCACATTTAAATTAAACAAAAAAAGAGTGGGTAGTATTATTGAGCAAGCACCTACTTTTAAAAGTGCTTCGGATGTAATTATCGAAATGAAAGAAAAAGGGATTATTTAACATGCCGTTTCTTTATATCATATAAAAGTAAAGCCACTCTTATGGAGTGGCTTTACTCCTTAAAAAGGAATTATAAAGACTATCAAACTTTATAGGCTGGCTACTAATTCCATCCTCCTCCTAATGACTTATACATATTTACTCTCGCCATCAATTGTTGCTTTTTAGCTTCAACCAAATCTAGTTTTGCTTCTAAGGCATCTCTTTGAGTCAACAAAACCTCCATATAATCTGCTCTTGCAGCTTTAAAAAGTGTGTTGGTGATTTTTATGGAGTTAGTTAACGCAGTAACTTGCTTTTCTTTTTGTCCGTAAATTTGTTTTAAGTTTTCAATTTTAGACATTCCGTTCAGCACCTCAACATGGGCATTCAAAACTGTTTTTTCGTAATCAAAAATAGCTTGAAGCTGCATATCATTAGCATTATAGTAAGCAGCTTTTATTGCATTCCTGTTAATTAAAGGCGCTACAACATCTCCAGCAATAGTATACAACAACGATTCTGGTGTTGTAGTAATGTATTTTAATTTAAAGGCCTCTACACCCACACCAGCTCGCAATGTTAAAGAAGGATAAAAATTAGCTTTTGCTACTTTAGTATCTAATTTAGCGGCACTTAATTCATACTCGGCTTTTCTTATATCTGGTCTGTTTATTAATAATTGCGAAGGAACACCAACATACAAAGTATCTATTTGCTTGTCAATAAAATGCATTGATTCCCTAATAATGTGCTGTGGTGTTCTACCAATTAAAAAGTTCAGTTTATTCTCAACTTCTACAACTTCTTGCTTAACGGCATATAATTCACCTGTATTTTTATAAACCTCAGCTTCCAATCTTTGCACTCCAAGTTCTGTTGCTTTTGCAGCTATTTTTTGAAGTCGGATTGTTTTTAAACCATTGTTTTGTAGTTCTAAATTTTGTTTTATGATTAGTAATTTGTTATCTAATTCTTGCAGTTCATAATAGGAATCAGCTATTTCAGCAATCAAATTGGTAACCATAAAATTCTTTCCTTCAACTGAAGAAAGATATTCCATAGCCGCTGCTTTTTTTGAATTTCTCAATTTTTTCCAAACGTCAACTTCCCAAGTTGCAAATGCGCCAATGCTGTAATTAGGTAAAGCTTCGGGAAATTCTTGATCCCCTTTAACCTTGGTATTTGCATCGCTAGCACCTTGACTAGTGTACCTCCCTACTTTTTCAACCTCAGCAGCTGCGGCAATACCTACAGATGGTAAATATTCTCCTTTTCTAGCCTGAATTTCGTTCTTTGCCATATCCACTTGCTGCAACATAATATTCAGCTCTTGATTGTTGACTAAGGCAGTATCTATCAAAGCATTCAAATTAGTATCATTGAAAAACTCTTTCCATTTCATATTAGCTGAGTTAATGCTGTCATTAGAAACTACATCATTAAAATACTCCGGTAATCCCGTTTTTTTATTACGTATTTCTCTTTTAGGCACACAACTTTGCAATACCATGAAGGGTAAGGCCAGTATTAAAACTGACCTTGTTTTTATAAATTTGAAAATTGATCTATTCATTATCTTCTCTTTTCATTAATTTTTTCATTTGTTTATTCAATGCTTTCAACTTAAGACTAATCTTACTTTCGTTTTCACTGTTGTGCATAAATTCCTCTGAAGCTGGTTCGAAATTTTCGTTTTTAATTAATCCACGACCATCGGCCATTTTAGCAAACACATAGTATAATCCTGGAATAATAATCACACCAAAGAGTGTTCCCATAAACATACCTCCCATAGCCGAACCACCAATAGTTCTATTACCAATTGCTCCTGCACCAGAAGCCATTACTAACGGAATCAATCCTGCGATAAAAGCAAAAGACGTCATTAAGATAGGTCTAAATCGTAATCTAGCCCCTTCAATAGCAGCATCTAGAATGCTCATTCCTTGCCTACGTTTTTGCACAGCAACCTCAACAATCAACACGGCATTTTTACCAAGCAGACCCACAAGCATAATAACTCCAATTTGTGCATAAACATCATTAGACAGTCCCATTAATTGTAGTAATGCAAAAGAACCAAAGACTCCTACAGGCAATGAAAGCAGTACCGCAAATGGCAATAAGAAACTTTCATACTGAGCTGCTAGTACCAAGTACACGAATATTAAAACAATACCAAAAACGTACAAGGCATCATTACCACGATTGGCTTCATCATAAGACAGTCCTTCCCAGGCAATATCGTACCCTCTAGGTAGTTTAACATGCGCTACTTCTTTAATGGCATTAATAGCATCAGCACTCGTATATCCTTTAGCGGGTAATCCACGTATGGCAGCCGAATTGTACAAGTTGTATCTTGTAATCTCATTAGGCCCCAACGTTTTTTCCATCTTCATAAATGACGAATAGGGCACCATTTCACCGGCTTCGTTTTTAACATACAATTGCTCTAAATCTGATGGGAGCTTGCGATACTCAGGAGCAGCTTGTGTATACACTTTAAAGAAACGTCCGTATTTAATATACCCTTGTTCGTAGGTACTACCAATCAAGATGTTTAAATTTTCCATTGCTTTACCAATAGAAACTCCTTTTTGCATTGCTGCTTTGTTATCGATATCTAATTTATATTGTGGGTAATTTGCAGAGTAAAAAGTAAAAACTCCAGACAATTCTTTTCTCTTACCAAGCTCAGCTAAAAAGTTATTGTTTACTCTTTGAAATTCTTGGTAATCAGTTCCGTTTGTTTTATCTAATAAACGCAAAGAAAACCCCCCAGATGATCCAAAACCAGGAACTGCAGGTGGTTCAAAATATTCAACAACGGCACCCAGGTTCTTTGTTTTCTCTTCTAATTCTTCCATGATTTCATGAACCGAATGACTTCTTTCATCCCATGGTTTTAAGTTAATCAAACAAGTACCCGCATTAGATCCACGTCCTTCAGTCATGATCTCATAACCCGCTAGAGAGGAAACAGAAGCCACACCATCAATCTTTTCACAAATAGCTTGCAATCGTGTAGCAACTTCATTTGTGCGCTCTAGCGTTGCTCCAGGAGGCGTTTGAATAATTGCATAAATCATCCCTTGATCCTCGCTAGGAATAAATCCTGCAGGCAATATTTTATTAGTTACAAATGTTCCAAAACAAAACACAATTAATATCCCGAATGTGATGACCCTTCTATTGACAATGTACTTTAGTAAACTAACGTAACGTCCCGTAATTTTTTCGAAACCACCATTGAACCAGTCGATAAATCGGTTAATAGGTGTTTTCTTTCTAGGATGACCATGATGATTTTTCAACAACATTGCACACAATACAGGAGTAAGAGTCAAGGCTACAATTGCCGAAATAATAATAGAACCAGCCATTGTGATAGAAAACTGTCTATAGAACACCCCTACTGGACCAGACATAAACGATATGGGAATAAAAACAGAAACCATTACCATTGTAATTGCAATGATGGCACCACCTATTTCTCCTAATACTTCTTGAGAAGCCTTGAAGGGTGTGATATTTTCATCTTCCTCCATTTTTAAATGGACTGCCTCGACGACGACAATGGCATTATCAACAACAATACCAATGGCTAATACTAAGGCAAACAGTGTAATTAAGTTGATTGACAACCCAAACATTTGCATGATAAAAAATGCCCCAATCAAGGAAACAGGAACCGCAATAATAGGAATCAATGTAGAGCGCCAATCACCTAAGAATAGGAAAACAACTATAGCTACTAATACAAAGGCATCTCGCAAAGTATCTATTACTTGATCGATAGAGGCATTCAAGAAATTAGAGACATCATAACTAATTTTATACTCTACTCCCGGCGGAAGCCCTTTCTCTAACTCGTTTAATTTTTCTTTTACATCCTTAATTACGTCGCTACCATTACTTCCAAAAGTTTGTTTTAAAACTATCGAAGCGGAAGGTTTACCGTCAAGATTAGAGTAGATATCATAAAATTCACTTCCAAGCTCCACATCGGCGATGTCACCTAGTTTAATCATCTCCCCTTCTGAATTGGATTTGATTATTACATTTCTATATTCTTCTGGTTCGCTATACCTATCTCTATAAGTTAAAACATATTCTAAAGCTTGTGATTTTTTCCCAGAACTTTGTCCTATTCTTCCCGGTCTCGCAAGTATACTTTGTTCCTGCATGGCCTCCATTACTTCTTCAGCAGAGATTTTATACGCACGCATTCTATCTGGTTTTAACCAAATACGCATCGCATATTTACGACTCCCCAGAATTTGCGCACTGGCAATACCTTTTACACGTTGAATTTCAGGAATCATCTTAGTGTAAGCATAATTGTAAAGGAACTTTTCATCCATTCCTTTATCCTTACCGTACAAATTCACATACATCAACATACTTGGTTGCACGGGTGTAATTACAACACCTTCCCGTTGTACCAAGTCAGGCAATAAAGGCATTACTTGATCGACTCTTGTTTTGACCCTTACTACGGCATCATTAGGGTCTGTTCCTGGCTCAAAAACAATACGTAAAGTTCCTTCTCCTGCACTAGTAGCATCTGAAGCGATGTAACGCATTCCTTGGACTCCGTTTATGGCCGTTTCTAACGGAATTAAAGTTGATTTCACTAATACATCCGAACTTGAACCCGGATAAGCTATAAATATATTTACTGTTGTGGGTGCTATTTGCGGAAACTGCGATATAGGCAGTTGTTTAATGGCAAGCAATCCCGTAAATACTATAATGACTGAAATAACGATCGCTAGTACCGGTCTTTCTATAAATTTTTTAAACATTTTATTATTTTTTTAGGATTCTTACTCAGCGTAAACATCAAGACTAGCCAATACTTTTTGAGGATTTTCAAGATTGTATTTAATTTTATCCTTGTCTTTTACCAAGCGGATTCCGTCAAGCAAAATTTTATCATTAACATCCAACCCTTTTGTAATTACAAATAAGTTCTCTAGAGTCTGACCAATAGTAATTTCTCTTTGTTGAACAATATTATTTTTGTCTATAACAAAAACGTAGCGTTTATTCAGCACTTCAAAAGTTGTTTTTTGAGGAATAATCAACACATTTTTTAAAGGAATAGTCATTAAAATGGTTCCTGTTTCACCATGTCTTAAAATACTATCTGGATTATTAAAAGTGGCTCTAAAAGCGATGTTTCCAGTTTCATTATTGAATTCCCCTTCTATTGTCTCAACGATTCCAGGTTGATTAAATTTTAAGTTATTTGCCATCAGCAAATTCACTTTTTGTTTTTTTGTTTTATCAACAGTAACTATATAATTGAGATATTCAGCTTCAGGAACATTGAAGTATACCCACATTTTACTATTGTCAGAAAGTGTTGTTAATAACTCTCCTTCGTCTAGCATGCTTCCTTCTCTTACATGTAAATGGTCAATTACCCCACTAAAAGGAGCTCTAATATCTGTAAATCCAAGATGAGTAGCCGCAAGACTTATTTCGGCATTTGCTTTATTGAATCTGGCTTTAGAAAGTGCTAACTCATTAGGCGAAACTACGTTGCTGTCAGCTAAAAGCTTAGTGTTTTTATATTCAATTTGAGCAGCGTTCCCCTCTGCTTTTGCTTTTTGTAATTCTGCTTCATAAATAGTAGGCATAATTCCAAACATGTGCTGTCCTTTGTTGACTTTTTGACCTTCATCTACCGTAATGTTTTGAAGGTATCCTTTTTCCATTGCTCGTAATTCAATGTGGCGTATGGAGTGAATTTGGCAAACATATTCTTTAACGATAGTCGTATCCATTGCAATAGGTTGCGTAACTTTAAAAGTGCGCTCTTCCTTTTTTTCTTCCTTATGTGAGTTACAACCAATAGTGCACAACGCGGCCATAAGACCAATGAAAATTGCGTTTTTTTTCATGATAATTTTAAGTTTTTAAACGTATGGTATGATGATTTTTTAAATTGTAGTCCAAAAAAACTACATAGTAGACCGTACTTTCTAAATCATTATAAAAAAATGAGCAGAAAATAGCCGGTAAACAAGCACCTAAAATGTGCTTAAAAAAAATTTAAATCAAATACGAAAAACCTCAAATAAAACATACAATGAAGAATTGTATGACGGTAAGTAATGAGAGAAAACTTTGTTTAAAGACAAAGTTTTATTGAAATAATAAAGGGAATATTTTGTACTTTCTTGATTAAAGCAAGAAGTAATAAAACTAGTTTTGTTTACACTTTTTTTATAAAAAGTATTTTCAAAACTCTCTTCTTCATTGTCAACAACAATTGCTTTTTTTCTATAAAATTCTTTTAACGGAATTGATATATGAGAATGAATACCCAACTCTAATTTGCAAGAGGTTTCAGCATTTGAAGCGTTAACTAATGAAGTCGTTCGAGAAGCTATCGCAAGAGTATTCGCAAATACTTGTCCGTAGCTAAAGAACAACATTAGACATAATAGGATGATATGTTTTATTCCTTTTTTCATTAGAATTGCAAACTTAAACATTTACAATTAAAACTATATACTGATTATATTTTTATTTAGATTTTTAGTCGAGACAAACCATAGTACTTTTCGACTAAAAATCATAATTTATTATAAATGAACAAACTATCGTTTCTAATTGAAAAAACAGCATCTTTATTAATCCCAGAAATGGGATACTTTACCTTATTATCTTCAATGATTTGTTTATAAATTGCAACGGTTCTTATATCTGGAATGTTTAGTAGTTTTTTAAAAACAGTGTCTGCATCTAAATATTTAGCGCTATAATTTATACCACCTTCGGACTTAAACAGCAATAAGGAAACCAGTTTTTCATTACTATATACCACAGTTAAAATTGGAGTATAAACATTCTCTTTGAATTTTAATTTCTCCCCACCATATTGGTAATCGCTATTTACTTTTTTATAACTTGTTACATTAAAGTTTTGAATTTTTTTTTGTGAACTAAATGAAATTAAAATAGTAAACATTAAAAACAGTAGTAAACTAAATTTCATTATTAGCCTTTTTTTAGTTTTAAACACGTAAAAATCCAAACTAATACTATTTATAAAAAAGTCTAATTTGTCAGTTCAAGTGGAGTCGAGAATCACTATTGCATTTCGAATTCATTCTAACTGATAAAATCAGCAGACTACCTCGTACTGGTCTTTACTATTACTTCTCCCCATCCCATTCAGCATAAAACTGCGAAAGAAAACCTTCCATATAACGGTGTCTTTCAGCTGCAATTGCTTTTCCTGAAGTCGTATTCATTTTATCTTTTAGCAACAACAGTTTCTCATAAAAATGATTTAATGTAGGCGAATCATTGTTCTTATATTCCTCCTTTGTCATTTGCGTATTTGGAGCAATATTAGGATCATACAATGTTCTATTTTTAAATCCGCCATAATTGAATGTTCTAGCAATTCCAATAGCACCTATCGCGTCTAAACGGTCTGCATCTTGAACAATAGCTAACTCAATAGAAGAGAAGTCCTTTTCAAAATTACCTCCTTTAAAAGAGATGTTTTCTATGATTTTAATGACGTGATTAATAATTACTTCATCCACATCCTCTGATTCTAAAAAGGCACGTGCTGTTTTAGGCCCAACGGTCTCATCACCATTATGAAATTTACTATCTGCTATATCATGCAATAAAGCGCCCAATTGTACAACTGTCAAGTTACACACTTCCTCTTTAGCAATTAGCAAGCTATTTTTATACACTCTTTGTATATGAAACCAGTCGTGACCGCCTTCGGCATTTTGAAGTTTTTCTTTAACAAAAGTGATTGTCTTGCTAACGATATCATGGTTGTTCATGCTATTTATATTTTTAAAAAAAATGTTGATTTATAAGGATTTAACACCTTACCAATCAACATTTAGTATTCTTTATTTATTTATAAAATTACAATCTTGCTGGCTCTACCCACTTAAAGATATGTGACTCTTGAGGAATTACAATTCTATCAGAGATTCTTGCCATTCTTCCAGGCAATTTCATTAGATAGTCACGTGCTTTTTCGGCTTCATCTGTTAAACCAGTAATTTTATCTATTTCCCATTTATTAATCAATTTTTGCATGATATCAACATAATCGTGTGCGGTATAAACGCCAATACGTTGCGCTGAATCAGAAAACTGTTCAAAGGCTGTACTTATTTTTTGTCCAGATTCTCTCAAAAAATGAGCCGGCATAACAATTTTTTGCTTCATCATGTATTGAAAAGCAAGCATCATTTCGCTTGGGTCTACTTGAAAAATTCTAGTCACAAATTCACTGTAAGCATGGTGGTGACGCATTTCATCTCCAGCAATCATCTTACACATTTTTGACAGTTTATTATCACCGTATTTCTTAGCCATTTGCGCTACTCTATTGTGAGAAACATAAGTTGCTAATTCTTGAAAACTAGTGTAAACAAAGTTTTTATACGGATCAGAACCTGTTCCAATATCAAAACCGTCATTGATTAAGTGCTGCGTTGTCATTTCTATCTCACGCATGTTTACTCTACCAGACAAATACAGGTACTTGTTAAGCATATCACCATGGCGATTTTCCTCTCCAGTCCACTGCCTGATCCATTTAGACCAACCATTTCCTTTTCCTTGATCGATTCCTTCTACGTCCATTAACCATGATTCATATGTAGGTAAAGCTTCTTCAGTAATGGTATCACCTACTAGAGTTACCCAAAAATCGTATGGTAAATCCTTAGCTATTTCGCGAAGTTCTTTCACTTCTTCAAAGAAATTATCTCCTTCAGAATTAGGTAAAAAATCAGATGGCTGCCAGATTTTCTCAACAGGTATTAAGTATTGATCAACAAAGCTGTCCACGTTTTTTTCTAAAAACTGCATTACTTCTAATCGAATGTTTTTTATAGACATTTTATTATATTTTAAATTTTTATTCCTTTCACTACGGCACTTTCAGCCTTTTCTATTAACTCTTCAAAGTCAAATTCACTTACCTTTAATGGGTTGTGTATTGCAAAGGTAAGGCGATTTCCTAAACCAACGGGGAAAAAACCAAATTTAACCATTTTCCAAGAATTGTTTATGCTTATTGGAACGACATAAGCATTAGGCGCATATTTGCATAATATTTTTAGTCCGCTTTGAGCAAAAGGTTTAGGATGACCCGTTTTACTACGTGTTCCTTCTGGGAAAATTACTGCTGAACGATTGTACTTTTCAATATATTCAGACAAACCTTTTATTGCCGGTAGCGCTTGTTTGGGTTCTTTTCGATCAATTAAAACCGAACCACCGTGAGTCAAATTGTAAGAAACAC
The DNA here is from genome assembly GCF_054165825.1 of Flavobacterium sp. PL002. Taxonomy (NCBI): domain Bacteria; kingdom Pseudomonadati; phylum Bacteroidota; class Flavobacteriia; order Flavobacteriales; family Flavobacteriaceae; genus Flavobacterium; species Flavobacterium sp. PL002. The sequence goes on from NZ_CM135110.1 coordinate 1,556,072, forward strand.
TAGGTATTCCAGAGCCCAACTCTTTTTTACTTACAAATTTACAATGAAAACGTCTTAAAAACCAAATCATCGCAATGATGTCATACATACTTTGATGGTTGCATACAAAAATGATAGGCACATTCTTAGGAATGCGTTCAATACCATCAAACTTGTACCGTGTCCCCACAAGATTGGTGCACTTTATTAGAAAAAAATTCAAATAATCTACACTTTTTTTATGGGCTTGGTAGCCAAAAACATTAAAACAAACCCATTGAATAGGATGAAAAATAATTAATGTCAGACTAAAAAGTAGGTAATAAATTACCGATATAGGATAGGAAATCAGTTTTTGCATGCTTGAAAAATTAACCACAAAAGTAATAAATATATTTTTACTGCTATTTAATTATGAAACAATAATAGGTTTGACGTTTAATTGTACCTTTGCCATCTAAAAATTAGTATCCTTTCTTTATACCAATGAACTTTAGCTACCCAAAAGACGAAAAATTAAAAAGTAAAATAACCATAGGTTTGCTCTTCTCAGAGGGCAAGTCAGTTTCTAAATATCCTTTACGTTTAGTTTATTGTGCAACCCCTTTAGCCGAAGATCAAAAAATAAAAATGGGTGTTTCTGTTTCTAAAAAAAACTTCAAAAAAGCTGTTGATAGAAACCGCTTTAAACGCATCCTTAGAGAAACTTACCGTCTTAACAAACACTTGCTTATAGACAACCTTGATCAACCGTATGCTTTTATGTTTTTTTACCAAACAAAAGACCGGTTGACGTATGATGAAATCAACACAAAAACGATTCAGCTTTTTGAAAAATTCCTACTTCAAATAAAAAAAGCCGACTAGCGAAGCTATTTTTTGTATTTTTAACCTATAAAAATACATTTCATGAAGCAAATATTCTTTTTTGTTCTCTTATCGCTGTCTTTATTTAGTTGTGAAAAAGCCGAAAACAATTTCGATTCTAAAGTACAAGCAATAATGCTCCCGCCAAAATCAGAGAAATCAAAATTTACTCAAAATGATCTAGCAAGTCCAAGTAAACCTACTGAAGCAATTGAACCAAAAATCATTAAAGAAGGCAACCTTCGTTTTGAAACAAAAGACTTACAGGCTACTTACAATCAAATTATAAAAAATATTACTGCAAACGGCGGTACAATTCAAAGTGATATTGAAGGCAATGATTATGAAAGTGTTTTCAGAAAGTTAATTATTAGAATTCCTTCTCAAAAATTTGATGTATTCATGACCAACATCACTAAAGGGGTACGCTTTTTTGACACTAAAGAAATCACTTCCGAAGACGTAACAGCTGAGTATATTGATATCAATGCGCGATTAAACGCTAAAAAAACACTGGAAAATCGTTATCTTGAATTGCTTAAAAAAGCAACAAAAGTAACTGAAATGCTAGAAATTGAAACGCAACTATCCCTCATTCGAGAAGAAATAGAAGCCAAACAAGCTTCCTTAAATTATTTGCAAAATCGTGTTGCATTTAGCACCATTACAATCGAGTTCTATAAAACTGTAGCCCAAGAAAGTGGTGCAACCGTTTCCTATGGCACTAAGATTTGGACCGCCATAACTTCTGGATTCAACTCTCTTTCAGGATTGTTTATTTGGTTGCTATCCGTTTGGCCCTATTTAATTATTACTATTGTGGTACTGTATTTTATTCGAAAAAAAATTAAGACAAAAAAATCATAAACAATGCATTCTTTCTTTAAAAAAAAATTCATCCTTCCTGTTGTCGCTTCGGGCTTTTTATTTGTTGGCGTAAGCTTTAAAAACGACTTTTTTGAAGTTGCTAAACAAATCGAAATTTTCACGACTTTATTCAAGGAACTCAATACAAATTATGTAGATGAGACCAATCCTGGAGAATTGATGGACAAGGCTATAGGCGCTATGTTAAGTAGTTTAGATCCGTATACAGTTTACTTTAACGAGCAAGATGTATTGAAATTCAAAATCAACAATACGGGAGAATACACCGGGATTGGTGCTATGATTAGCCGTAAAGATGGTAAAATTATGCTTCGCGAAGTCTACAAAGACTTTCCTGCTGACAAAGCTGGTTTTAAACCAGGCGATGTTATAATCCAAATAGGCGATGTCGTTCTTGCCGACTTTAAAGAGGATGCTTCAGAATTATTAAAAGGGGCTAAAAATGCTAAAATAGCCGTAAAATACATTCGTCAAGGAAAAACAAACAGTACCGAGATTGTTTTGGATGAAGTTGAAATCAAGTCGGTTCCCTTTTTTGGTAAAATTGATGACAAAACTGGATATATTGTTTTAGAACATTTTAATAAAAAAGCATCTAATGAAACTAGAATTGCTCTTGAAACACTAAAAAAACAGGGCGCTGAAAGAATCGTTTTAGATCTTCGAGGTAATCCTGGTGGTTTGTTAAATGAAGCCATAAATATTTGCAACTTATTTGTTGCCAAAGACGAAATTATTGTGACCACAAAATCTAAGATTGAAAAACACAACAATGTCTATAAAACTACTTTTGACCCTGTAGATACTCAAATACCGTTAGTAATTATTGTAAACGGAAAAAGCGCTTCGGCATCAGAGATTGTTTCTGGAGCATTACAAGATTTAGACCGCGCTGTAATAATGGGGAGTAGAAGTTACGGAAAAGGGCTAGTACAAAAACCGATAAACCTAACCTATGATACCCAATTAAAAGTTACTATTTCTAGATATTACACCCCATCAGGAAGATGTATTCAAGCACTAGATTACGCACATAAAGATAAAAATGGTGCTGCAATTAGAACTGAAGAAAAAAATTACAACGCCTTTAAAACTCGAAAAGGCAGAACCGTTTACGATGGAGGAGGGATTTTACCTGACGTCATTATAGATGAATTAACGAGTAATACGATCACTAATGCGTTACAACAAAATGACGGAGTATTTAATTATGCTACTAAATATTATTACAAGAACCCAGATTTAGGCAGTAAGATACCAACCATAACAGCTACCGACTATCAAGATTTTAAACAATTTTTAAAAACCGACAAATATTCTTTTGACACTGAAACAGAAGTTGCGCTGAGAAAAACTTTGGCTGTAGCCAAAAAAGAAAAAATAGAGGCCACGATCCAAAACGAATACAACCAATTATTAACAGCACTTCAAAAAAGTCAAGAAACGCTATTGGACAAAAATCAAGATCAAATTAGTAAAATGATTACTGATGAACTTATAAAACGGTATCAATATCAAGAAGGACTTTACCAATATTACCTAACAAATAGTGCCGAAATTAAAAGAGCAGTGACCATCTTAAACAATAGTGAAGGCTACAAGAAAATTTTGAAACAATAATGAAACGGTTTTTCAAAATAGTATGCTTTTTGTTCGTGGGCTTTACAAGTGCTCAGGATAAAAAAACAGAAAGCGTCTATTTTGAATTTGAACGGTATGATCTTGACAGCAAACAGCAGCAACAAATCATCGATTTCTTAGTTAAAATTGATACCACAACAATAGAGGCGGTACAAATTTATGGGTATTGCGACGATCGCGGTGATAATGATTACAACTATAAATTATCTGAGGATCGAGTTCATACTGTGCAGCAATTACTATCCACGAATGGTTTTGACAAAAGCAAAATTGTTGTTATAGAAGGCAAAGGAAGGGTTTTATTAGTTAAAGATGATTACTCAAAAGTGGCTGAGGCACGTACTAAAAACAGGCGTGTTGATTTGTTACTAGTCAAAAAAAATAGTTTTGGTAAGGGTATTTACAATTATATAAAAGAAAACCATAAAGTAGGCGATCGTATTTATTTAGAAACCATACTTTTTTCAATGGGCAGTAGCCAACTCAGTCTTAGAGCCAAAAAAGAATTGGACCGAATTGCTTCCATCCTAAATAAAAATAAGCAAATAGAGTTTGAAATTAGAGGCCACGTGTGCTGCACCCCAAAAGATTTTACCGATGCTGTTGATAAAGCCACAAACGAAAGAAAGTTATCTGTAAACAGAGCTAAAGTTGTTTTTAAATACTTGATAGCTAAAAAAATTAATAGCTTACGAATGACTTACATTGGTTGCGGAAATAAATTCACACTTAATAAAGGAAGCGAATTAGATCGTAGAGTAGAGTTTTTAATTACTAAAATATAGATCGCCAGCTCTCCTTATTAAAATATTGAGAATTATGATAGATCGAAAGGGCTGTTATCAATAGCATTTTTTAATAAAAATTATTCTTTAATCATTTCGATATGCGGAATGTCATCTTCAAGATACATCTCGCTTGATTGCACAAAACCATGACTCTCATAGAATTTTTTTAAATACAATTGTGCACCAATCGTGATTTTTCTTTCTCCATAATGATGCGCTACACCAGCAATTGCTTCGCGCATTAAATCATGACCCCATTTACGATCACGGTAGTTTGCATCGACAACTACGCGACCAATTGAAGCATTATCAAAACTAATTCCAGGTTTAAATAGCCTTGCATGCGCAACAATCTTGCCTTCAAACTCAGCAAACAAATGCAAAGCAACCTTGTCTTTACCATCCAGATCAAGATAGACGCAGTTTTGCTCGACTACAAAGATCTCACTTCGTAGTTTAAGCAAATCATACAACTCGTTTACTGAAAGTGCCTCAAAAGGCTTTATTTTCCACTGTAGTGCCATGGATGTTTTTTTTAGATTAGTGTATCGCAATAATTATGACGCCCAAATTAATAATTATCTTTTAATAACTGCAACTGATTTGATGATTGCTTCTAATTCGTGCATTAAATCTCTTTTTTCTTTGGACGGAGAATAACAAAAGCCTTCAATAATCAAAGCTCGGTTATTATCAGGATCCATAATGCTGTAATTGATAAATGGTCCTGACATAAAATCGTTTTTCAGTACCCAAGTTCCTTTCATTTCATATGTAAGCTTACCATCAAGTTTAATTTGGAAAAAATAGGGCGAATAAGCTTCCTCAGTAATCATATCTGTATTGGGTTCTTTACCATGAATATACAAACTACCTATAGAATCGCGCTTTTTAATAATATTACCCACTAAATTATTAGCATTTTGTAGCGATTTTAATGGCACCTCATAAATCAAGATACTGGTGTTGCCGCTAATAATTTCTTTTTTTAACCAAATAAATTTCGGCTCTTGAACTACATATTGATAATCCGAAGGTACCGCCATACTAATTTGGAACTTTTCGGTTAGCTTTTTGGTATCAAGAAGCGTCTTACGGTTTAATGTTTGACTTTCTTTAATCTCCGAATCGCGAATGGTTTGAATAATTTGTGACGTTTTATTTTCTATTAATTCTAAAATTGCTGTTGTAGATTTTCCAGAAATGCAAAAGACATTTTGTGGCTTAGCGTATCTATTTTCTTTAATTTGGAAATGATTTTCAGTATCTTTCTTTATCAAAATAATGTTTCGACTGTCCGTCATAAAGCCTTCCATCAACTTCACTGGATATTGATTGATAGTGAATAACGGTTCCTCCTGGGGTAAACCTATTACGGGAGCAGCAAATTTATTACGAATACTATCTCCTACCTCACCATTCCATAATTGATCATCGATAATAATCGAAATGGTATTGATTTTACCTGAGGTGTTTTTAAGTGCAATGCTATCTTCCTGCTTACAAGAAAACAAAAAAAGAGGTATTAAAAAAAACAAAAAACGAACTTTACTCATTATTATAAAATTACAAATAGCAACCCTAATTTAAACTAGTTATATGTATTAACTGTTAATTTTTAACATTATACTGGGCTCGATATAGCTACCACTAATATCGTTCCAATTTTTCAAGTTTAGCAACATAGCTGTAAAAAATAATATAACCTACGGAATTACAACTAACTTTAGTAAAAAATTAGTTATTTAATTACCTCAGGATTCGTAATTACGAATTCGGTTCTTAAAAAAATGGTCTGCTTCAGAGCAAATATATTTTATTCATAAAAAAAGGGGTCTCATTCTAGAATGAAACCCCTTTTTTTATTGTTATAATCTTAACTTCTTATTTTTAATTTCATACCTGGTTTAATAGATTCGCCCTTAATATTATTCCATTTTTTTAAATCTGTAATCGAAACTCCTGGATATTTTCTTGCAATACTATACAAAGAATCTCCTCTTTTTACCGAATAAGTAAGTTGGTTTGCAGCGGTATTTTCTTTTAAAGTTGCTTTAGTTTGGATTGTATCAATAACTGCGGTTTGTTTTTGTGCAACGATTAATCTACTTCCTTGGGCAATGGTATTGTTTTTTAGATTATTCCATTTTTTTAAGTCGCTGATTGATGTATCAAATTTTTCAGCAATTGTCCCTAGTACATCTCCTTTTTCAACAATATAGAGATCCATAACTGCTTTCTCGTCCTCTTTATCACTATCTTTTTTTCCAGAAACTACTTTTCTTTTTTGTACAATTACTCGGGTAGTTATTATTTTTAAGGACTTTCCTGAGGTAATATTATTTCCTCTTAAATTGTTCCATTTTTTTAAGTTCGAAACAGAAACACGATATTTATTTGCAATGGCACCCAAGTTGTCACCTCGACGAATTTTATAATAAGTAGTATTTTTAGCAACTACTCTAAAACCATCACTATTAGATGATTTACTAGAACTTAATCTAGAACGTTTATAAGGATGCTCTTTTAAATCATGGAGATAATCTGCGTAAGCATAAATTTTTTCTTCATTAGAAACAAAAACAGCGATTTTAGCATTTGGTAATCTTAAATAGTGGTTTTTATCATTGTAATGCGGAATCACATTTAACTTATAAGAAGGATTCAGTACTTGAAGTTGTGAAACAGGAACATCTAATAAATCAGATATTTGTTTAAAGGACAGTTGCTTTCTTACCATCACGGTATCTGTAGCAAAATGTTGCATTACGGCTTCATCAGGAACGATTCCGTGTTCTTTATGGTATTCATACAAGTACATAGTAGCTAAAAAAGCAGGCACATATCCTTGTGTTTCTTTGGGTAATTTTTTTCTAATATTCCAATAATTTTGCTTTCCGCCAGACCTTCTAATTGCTTTAGAAACATTTCCAGGACCAGAGTTGTAAGAAGCTAAAACTAGTTCCCAATCTCCAAAAATTTTATACATTCTGGACATGTATTGTGCAGCAGCTGCAGTTGCTTTTAATGGATCACTACGTTCATCAACGTAAGAATCAATATTTAAATCATATTGTTTTCCAGTTTGATACATGAACTGCCAAAGTCCGGTAGCACCCATTCTAGAAACTGCTTTTGGATTTAAAGCCGATTCAACAATGGCAAGGTATTTTATTTCTAGTGGAACATTTTCTTTGGCGAAAGCCTCTTCAAAAATGGGGAAGTAATATTGGGACAAACCCATCAATCGACCGAAAGATTTTTTACGGTATTTTAAATAGGATTTGATGACGTTCTCTAAACTCTCGTTGTATTCAATCCTGAAAGGAGATTTAGCATTCATGGCTTTCAATCTCGATTTTAACAGACTTGTAGGTAAGTCGTAATCCACTTTTTTGTCTAGATCGACATTTTCAATATCAGTGGTAATCTCGTTGTATAAATCCAGATTCGTTAACTCATTCATCCAGAGGCTATCGACACAAAGTGCCATGTTGTCTTTTACGAAAGTAGTTTTTAAGGAATCAAGATAAGAAAGCGGAATTTCTTGTGTATTAACATCTTTATTTTGAGCAAATTGTTGCGCAAATGAAGATAGAGAAACACTTAACAATAGGGCAATAGTGGTATTTTTCAAAAATATAGTTTTAATTTCAACAGTAGGCTTATATAAGGCAATTATACCATTTTTTTTATAAAACCAGCCGTTGAAATTAAAAAAATATTAAAAATCTACTTATGAATGAATTACTTAGTCTAAAATAGCAGCGATACCAGGAAGGGTTTTACCTTCTAACATCTCTAACATAGCACCACCTCCAGTAGAAACGTAGCTCATTTTATCTTCTAGTCCAAACTGTTTTACAGCAGCCACAGAATCTCCCCCACCTACAAGTGAAAAAGCACCTTTTTCAGTAGCGGCTGCAATATAATTTCCTAAAGCAATAGTTCCTTTTGCAAAGCTTTCCATTTCAAAAACGCCTAGTGGTCCGTTCCAAAGAATGGTTTTAGACTCCATGATCACTTTTTCAAAAATAGCTAATGATTTTGGACCTGCATCCAGTCCTTGCCATCCATCAGGAATTTGGTTTACATCAACCACTTTTGTATTGGCTGTATTAGAGAAATCATCAGCAGCAATTACATCAACTGGAATGTGAATTTGAACTCCTTTTTCTTTCGCTAATTTTAAAATCTCTAAAGCCAATTCCATTTTATCATCTTCACAAATAGAATCTCCTATTTTACCTCCTAGTGCTTTCACAAAAGTAAATGTCATTCCGCCACCAATAATCATGTGATCTACTTTGTCAAGAATGTTTTCAATAACAGTAATTTTAGACGAAACTTTAGATCCACCTAAAACTGCTGTTACGGGTTTTTCGCTATTTTTAAGCACTTTATTTAAACTTTCTATCTCTTTAGCCATAAGATTACCAAAACATTTTTCTGATGGAAAAAACTGTGCTATAATTGTTGTAGAAGCATGCGCTCTATGTGCCGTTCCAAAAGCATCGTTTACATAAATATCTCCAAGAGAAGCTAACGCTTTTGCAAAAGCAACATCTCCAGCTTCTTCTTCAGAGTGAAAACGTAAATTTTCAAGTAATAAAACCGAACCTGGCTTTAAGTTAGCTGCAGCACGAGTTGCTTGCTCACCAACACAATCAGAAACAAACTCCACATTTACTCCAAGAATTTTTGAGGCTGTAGCCAAAATATGTTTCATAGAGTACTTTTCTTCAACCCCTTTTGGTCTTCCTAAGTGCGACATTAAAATCACACTTCCGCCTTGTGCAAGAATAGCATCAATAGTTGGTTTTGCAGCTTCGATACGTGTTGCATCAGTAACCTTAAAGTTTTCGTCCAAAGGAACATTAAAGTCCACACGAACAATTGCTTTTTTATCTTTAAAATTAAAATCTTTTAACGTTTTCATAGTAGTATAGTTTTTTTAGTTTTTTATTGACTGAACAACAAATATAGCTTTTTTGAAGTAGTTATAAATTGGGATTATTCAAAAAACACTGCTAAAAATTTACGAAAACGTTATAATTTTTACAAATAATTATAATAGTAAAATAATGAGACGCCAAAGCAAAATAACTTTTAATAAAGGGAGGCAAAATTATTTAGGAAGTATAAAATAGGTTTCGACTCCGCTCAACTTGACAAGAAATAGCGATTGGCTTTTTAGTGAAGTGATAATGTAGAAATATGTAAATTAAACAATGGGTTTCGACTCCGCTCAACCTGACAAACTGAGATGATTGCACTGTTTTAAAAATAGCAATGTACTAGTTTACAATAAAAAAGTTGGGCACAAAAAAAATGCGGTAACTACAATACCGCATCTTTTACTATTAAAAATAAAATTAAGATTAGTCGTGAACTGGCCCTTCAGTACAAGGACAGTTACTAATTCCTTGTAAGAAATCAAATCCTAATGTAATCATGTGTGTTCCTGAATTATAAGATGCAAGTCCGTTTAAGGTTACTTGGTACGAATAAGCAAAATAGAACTTAGATTTCATAAAACCTACCATTGGCCCAAGGTTAAGGGGTTTCATAGGTTGGTCATTTAAGAAACGGTACGAAGCTCCTACCCAGTAGTAATCTTCGTAACGATTGTATTTTCTATATTTAAAGTTGATATCCGTACTAGAACGTTTATCACTTGCAAAATATTGATAAAAAACCGATGGTTCAAACTCTTCACGATTAGTGGCTCCTTTGAAAACCATACCAGAATACAATTGGTAATTACGAAGTAAATTAGGCTCTACACCAGAGAATTTAGTCGTGTTCTTATCTAAGATGTTACTTGCATTAAAAGCAGCGTAAAAACCTTTGTTACGATACAATGCACTTACATCAAAGTTACTATTTGTAGTGAAACGATTATCCGTTACACTAGGGTCTAAAACAGGGTTCTCATAATCCGGTCTAAACTCGTTAATATCAATTTTGAAATTGTTGTAGTTGTACGAAAGTCCAAATGATAAATATTGCTTAGAATAATAATCTAAAATTAAGTGATGCGAAAAGGAAACCTTAGCACCTGTTTGACGTGTATAACCATTTTTATCATTGTACAATGAGATTCCTACACCAGAACGATCTAAAACTCTAAAATCAGCATAAAGAGATTGATTGTCTGGAGCATCTTTTATACCTACCCATTGCGTCAATCCATTGACTCTAATTCTAAGATTATCTCCAATACCAGCATAAGCAGGCGAGATTATAAAAGGATTATCAGCAAGGTACTGCGTAAAAACCGGCAAGTTTAACTCTTGACTGTAACCTGATGTGGTTACAGCCAGAAGTAAAAAAGATATTAGTATTTTTTTCATGATTGTATATTTAGTAGACAACTTCAATTAATTGGTTCTTGTTATCTATATAAAGTAAAGTGCCCTACGAACTCGCGGTTGTCTTTATTATTATTCAGTTTAATTACATACCAGTAATCTCCAGAAGGCAATTCTTCACCTTTGTATTTACCATCCCATTTATCACCAATTCTATATTTAGCAATTGCACGTCCGTATCTATCGAATATGTCAAACGTTAAATCAGGATAATTATTAGAACAACCAGGACCCCATGTATCTAATGTACCATCACCGTTAGGCGTAAAGTAATTAGGAATACAAACATCAATGAAAGTGAACTCTCTACTTACGGTAACCGTACAACCATTTTTATCTCTAACAGTCACAGGATAAATTCCTGTTTTGTAGAATGCGTACGTACTTTCTTTAGTGAATGCTTCACCATTAAAACTGTACTCATAGTCACCTCCACCACCATTTGCAGTAGCTTTGATTTGGTTTAAATCACCATCATCAATAGCTAGTCCTAGTGGATCAACTTGAATAATATCAAAAGTAATTGCTTGAATACATCCATTAGTATGTCTTACACTTATACTATGTGCACCTGGTGCTAAATTTTCGAATATATTGCTTGCTTGCCAGATTCCTAATCCGTCTAGTTCAAAATCTAAATCCGCTGGATCATTACTAGCATCATACGTTACCTCTACTCTATTGGCTTGTGCGTTATTAACACAATCATAAACTACCTCAGCTTCTGGATTTAAAACAACTGCGTCAGGCATGTAAACTTCTAATTCTGAAGTACATCCACTAGCATCTTTAATGTAAACATTATGTGTACCACCTATAAGGTTTGTAAAATCAAATGTTGTTTGACCTACTGCTCCTTGTGTGTACGTTCCATTAATATCATCAAGGCTTACTTTGTAGTCTGGTGAACCACCAAATATTTCAATAGTAAATGCTCCATCTCTATCACCTGAACAAACTTCTGGCATAATTAATAAAGGGTCATAAGTAGCATATAAAATGGTAGGTTGCTTGATTTCGAAATCATAAATTTTATAACAACCTAAAACGTCTTGTATTATAACTTGATACATTCCTGGTGCTAATTTATCAAAAACACCTGCTTCAAAGAATTGATCTGATTGTGGAGATATTGAATATTTAATCTCTCCAGTACCACCAGTACCAACAATTACAACTTTACCATCGTTCTCACCATTACAAGTTACATCAGTAACAGTAGCTGTGTATTCTAATATCTCTGTAGGCTCTTTAACTTCTACAGTTTCTGATGTATAAGTACAATCATCACTGTCAACTTTAACTTGGTATAAACCAGCGGCAAGTTGTGTAAAACGCCCAGGAGTTAATTGTGTAGGAGCTGGAGTAATTGCAACACCTGCACCATTAAGTAAAGTATAAACATAATTACCTAAACCACCACTAGCAACTGCTGAAATAACTCCAGATTGATCTCCTTTACAGAAAATTTCAGCATTATCGATATCTAGTACAAGTTTTAATGGTTCTACTGCAGTAACCTCAACTGTATTTGAAATGATTGCAACACAGTTATTAAAGTCTCTTACATAATACTCATAACTACCTACAGCAACACTAAAAGTAGTATTATTCATGAAAGGTGTTGCATTATAAGTAATTCCATTAGCACTATAGGTATAAGGCGCTGTACCTCCTGTAGCACTTAATGTAAGTGTTCCATCAGTCAAACAAGTAGGTGTTGAACCTATTACTAATTGTGGTATAACTTCAGTTGGTGCTGTAATAATAATATCACTAGAAGTACCTGAACAATTGTACCCATCTGTTACTGTAATGTTATACGTACCTGCTCCTAAATTTGTAAAAATAGGATCAGCTTGTGGTCCTGAAACAACTACTGGAGTTTCTGAAATAATATTTAAAGTGTATAAATAATTACTTCCTTGACCACCTGTTGCAGTTGCTGTTATTGAAGCATTTGTATCACCATAACAAGTCAACAATGTTGTACTTGGTGTCGCAGTAACCGTAATAGGAGTTGGTACAACCAGTGTAACAGTTTTTGTAGCTACACATCCTTTGCTGTCTTTTACATTTACTGTGTATACTCCAGCAGTTAAATCAGTGTAATCAGTAACATTAGTATATGGACTGAATGGTGTACCATCTTTAAGTACTTCATATTGGTACTCTCCTGCCCATCCACCTGAAGCGCTAACTGATATTGAACCATCGTTATTACCTGTAATACAAGTAATCTCTGTATGCGTTTCAACTAAAGTTAATGCAGTAACTGGCTGGTCAATTGTAAATACAGTTGACACTGAACAATAAGGAGTATTAACTAAAGTAGCAGAGAATGTGTACTCACCAGCCGTTAGACCAGTTAAGTCTAATGGTCCTGCCGTAGGAGAAGTTCCTGAACTTGGTGTAGGACCTGTAACGGTATATTTAAATGCTCCAGCATCATCAGTTGGAAGTACTTGCGTATCAATAAGTGTAATAGTTACTGCTCCTTCATTAGATCCGAAACAGATAACATCACTCGTTTTTACCGTTTGTAATTCAAACGTATTCGGTTCATTGATGTAATGCACTGCTTGAATACTACAACCCGTAGTTGAATTGAAAGCAGTAATAATATAACTACCAACATTTAAACTATTGAATATCCCTGTATTGTTAGAAGCAATGAATACTCCAGCTGCATCAGCTAGTGTGTATTCAATACCTGCAACTGGGTTTCCAGCAACATCTACAGCTTGTGCAGTGATTGTCTCTGGATTTGTACATGTTATAGCTGTATCAACAGTAATATTAACTTTATCTAAACCGTTGTAAGCATCAATATCTACAGCAGTAACAGTACTACCAATACAGTTGTTATCGTCATAAACTTTTACTGTGTATGAACCACCAGCATAATCTGCTTCGGTATATACATTAGAAGCACTAGTTTGTACGATTGTAGTTCCTTTACTAAATTCATAAACAACATAGTTGCTTGAACCACCAGTAACTCCACTAACCGTTATTGTTGCAAAATTTGCTCCGTTAGTTCCTGCAGTACAACCAAATTGTGTTACAACTGGAGTAGGTACTACAATTGCGGCTGGTTGAATTAATTTAATATCCTCACTAACCTTACAACCTCTTCCAGATCTCACAGTAACGGTATAGTCACCCGCTTCAAGATTTTCGAAAACATTATTTGTAGTTGCACTTCCACTTACTGCAGTACCACCTATAGTTGTACCAAAGTATTCATAAGTGTAAACAGGATTGTCATTTACACCCACACTAGTTGCACCAATAGTTGCTGTAATGGTTCCGTTATTACCACCGTTACAAGATATGTTTGTTCCTGTAACCACTAAATCTGTGATAATTGTTGCTTCTTCAAGATTAACAGTTATTTCTGCAATACAATTTGTAGACACGTCTCTTACAGAAACTGTGTGCAACCCTTTAATTAAACCTTTGAAAGAAAAACTATCAGCATTTTGAACAACACCACCATCAATTGTAAATCTATAATTACCAGTTCCTGAACCACCTGTTACAGTAGCAACAACAATACCATCATTAAAATCACAACTTGGCAATGCAGATATTACAACTTGTAAATCTAAAGGCGCAAGAATACTAACTAGAGCTGGTATAGTAACTTCACATTCATTTGCATCCTTAACAGTAACGTCATAATCACCTGATTTTGTTACTGTAAAAGTAGGACTAGTTTGGAAACCTGAACCAATACTGTATTCATAAGGTGCAACACCTGATGCAACATCAACTGTAAAGGTATAATCACCCGCTGCAGTAGGACATTGGCTTAAGCCAGAAATTGTAATTCCTGTAGGAAGTGGAGCTGTAGCAATAGCCACATCCAGTTTAGTTTCGCAATTGTTATTGTCTTTTACATAAACATCCCAATTTGTAATTGTTTTATCAAGTACTTTATTAGCAACTGCACTGTAATCAGTAGCAGTAGGAGTTACTCCGTCAGGTACAAAAGCATATACATATACTGGTGTTCCACCTGATGCAGCAACTGTTACTAATGCATCTGTATTACAAGTTGCATTTACGTTACTTACTGGAACTAATATTAATGCTGTAGGTTGGTTGACAACCACTGTAGCATCAGCAAAACAATTAGTAATATTATCAGTTACTCTTAAGGTATAACTATCAGCTATTAATCCTGTTATTGTAACAGTATCTCCAGTTGTAGTCATTGTCATTGTAGCGGGACTAGGCGTTAATACCGGAGTAAATCCACCTTTAAAATTAGCTGCTTTAAATTCGATTACACCATTAGCATCACCCACACAAGCCACGTCTTTAATAACTTGACCAGTAACTGTGATAGAAACTAAATCATCAACAGTGTAATACTGTTGTGCAGTACAACCATTAGCGTCAGTAACTTGAAATAAATACGTTCCTGCAGCTAAACCTGTGAATATTCCTGATGAAGCTCCAGTTATATTAGCTGTTGCTGTTGCTGGTTCAAGAATAGCATAAGACAATGTACCTACTCCGTTTGAAGTATTTACAGTTACCGTACTTGTTTGATTTGCAACTGGGTTACACCAGATATCAGTTCCTGTTATAGTAGTAATCACTGGAGGATCAAGAGCATCAACGGTAGTTGTTACAGCAGCTGCAATAATACAACCATTAGCATCTTTAACTAAGGCACTAACCGTACCTGCTTTAAAGGTTTCAAATGTGTTAACATCTGTATAATTAAATCCGTTATCAAAACTATATTTATAAGGTGCTGTTCCAGTAGTAGGATCAACAGTTACCGTCACTATTGCTGGTTGGGTAGCATTTGCAGCTCCACATGACAATGGCGTAGTAACCCCAATTGTTGCTGCCAATGCCGTAGGCTCAGTAATAATTACATCTTGAGTCACTGGGAAACAACCTTTGGCATCTTTTACTTCAATAGTATACGTTCCTGCAGTAAGGTTTTTGAAAACATTAGAAGCTTGAGCCGTAGCACCATTAATAGAATAGCTGTAAGGTGTAATACCATCTGCAGCTGTAATTGTGATCACACCATCATTTCCTCCAACACATTTTACATTTGTTTGTGTGTATGTAAAAGTTGGTGTTGTTTTTGGCGTAACAATAATTTCTTGAGAAATTGTTTGACATCCTGCACTATCAGTAACTCTAAATTTATAAGTTCCTGGTGTGCTCGCTATATATGGCGTACCTGTAAATGTAGTATATCCAGCACCATCAATATCTACTTCATAAGTAGTATAAGCTAATGAACCTTGTGTAGCTAGGAATGTAATTGAAGCATTATTATCACATGTCAAATCTTGTGTTAATGTTGCTTGCAATAACAATTCTTGGTTTAGAGTATACTTTTCAGTAACGATACATCCATTAGCATCTTGCACGTAAAAGTCATATGTTTTTGGTGCCGTTAGCACAAAATCAGGTGATGATTGATAACCATTACCAATACTATATCTTAATGGACCCACTCCTGCACCAG
The DNA here is from genome assembly GCF_054165825.1 of Flavobacterium sp. PL002. NCBI lineage: Bacteria > Pseudomonadati > Bacteroidota > Flavobacteriia > Flavobacteriales > Flavobacteriaceae > Flavobacterium > Flavobacterium sp. PL002. The sequence continues at coordinate 1,572,115 of NZ_CM135110.1, forward strand.
TAATGGTAACAGTAATAGGATTACCATCATAACAATAAATATTAGCTAATAAATCAATTGTAGGTAAAGGATCAATTACTAAAGTAAGTAGATCTTGTGCCGTACAATTATTAGCGTCTTTAGTGTATGCAATCCAGTTTAGACCTAAAGTAGCATCTAAAACTGCGGTATTAGTAGTTGTATAATCACCTGCTGCAGGTGCTGGATCTGAAGCTAAAGCAAAAGCATAAGTATAACCAGGAGTTCCATCAGAAGCGATAGCACTAACTTTTGCTCCGTAATTACAATTTGCATTTTTGTCTAATGTTGCTACTAAACTTAAAGCTAAAGCAGGCTCAGTAACAGTAACTAAGAAATTTGCTGTACATAGTGATGTATCATCAGTAACAATAATATTTTGAGGCCCCGCTGGCAATCCTGTTAAAGTGATAGTTGCAGCAGTTTGAGCTACTACCGGAGGACCTGAATTAATAGAATAACTATAGGTACCCACATAATTGTCTACTGTAAATTCAACAGAACCATTAGACTCTCCTACACATTTTACGTCATCAATTATTTGACCTGAAACCGTGATATTAACTACTGGATCAACAGTGTAATACTGTTGAGCAGTACAATTATTACCATCTTTTACTTCAAATAAATACGTACCAACTGCTAGACCCGTAAATACACCTGATGTAGCACCCGTTGTATTTGAAGTTGCAGTTGCTGGCTCAAGAATAGCATAACTTATAGTACCAATACCATTTGAATGGCTAATTGTTACTGTACTTGCTGTATTTGCTACAGGTGCACAATAAATAGGCGTTCCAGTAATAGCTGTAATAACTGGTGGGTCTAAAGCGTCAACAGTTACCGTAGGAACCGTAAATAGACATCCTTTAGCATCTTTAACTATTGCATTAACTGGACCTGCTGTAAATGTTCTAAAAGTAGCATCAGATGAATAGTTTGTACCACCATCAAAGCTATACTCATAAGGAGAAGTTCCTGTACCTGCAACAACTGTTACAGTTACTACTGCTTCTGTTGCAGCGTTTGCTGGACCACATTGTAATGCTGTTGTAACAACTGCTGATGCATCTAATGCTGAAGGTTGGTCAACAGTTATAAGACCTGACGAAAAATTACATGATTTAGCATCAGTAACTGTTACTTCATAAGTAGTTCCAGCGACTAAACCAGTATAAATACCTGAAAGATCTCCTGTTGTGTTTGCTGGATTACTGGTCAATACATACGTATATGGACCAACCCCTCCAGTAACATCAACAGTTATAGTACCATCATTACCACCATTACAACTTACATCTGTGACAACAGGCGTAATGGTAGGTGTTGGAATCGCTTCAACAGTTATACTTACCGTTGTAGTACATGCAGTTGCATTATTAGCATCTGTAACCGTGAAGAAATAATCTCCTGCAAGTGTAGCTGTATAAGGATTAACAGCTGGTCCTGTAGGACCACCATTACGAGAAACTTGATATGTATAATTAGCCGAAGGAGTTGTATTTCCTCCAGTTGTAGTTAAAGTAATTATTGCATCAGGAGTTCCTGTACAATCTAGTTCTTTGGTGATAGTCGCTTTTAAGTCTAACTGAGGATATACAATATAATCCACGTTAGCAGTACATCCGTTACCATCTTTAATCACTAAGTTATACGTTCCTGCTGCATTAAATGTAAAATCTGTACCAGTTTGAAAAGCACTACCGTTTACACTGTAAGTAGCATCACCAACAATAGCTGGATCAACAGTACCTGCAATAGAAATTGTAAACGCTGTACCATCATAACATATTGGCGTTGGAACAGTAATTGTAGGTTCAGCATCTGCTAAAACGGTTACTGGAACATTTACAATACAACCGTAAGCATCTTGAGCATACACATCATAATCAATTCCTGCTAAAGATCCTGCTCTATCGAAAACAGCAGTAGTAACCCAATCAGTAGCTACAGTAGGAGTTCCCGAAGCAACTACTTGATAGGTATACGGCCCTGTTCCGTCTTTGGCTTCCGCCAAAATCACTCCTAAATCATTACAATTTGATTTTTTAATTACTGTAGCAGTAAGCAATAACTGTGATGGAGATTTTTTAATATTAAAATCAGCAGAAACAGCACTACATCCTGCGTTAGGACCAGTTACCTCTTTTACTAATACATAATACGTTCCAACAGTAAGTACAGTTGAACCTAAATTAGTAACATTTATAGTTGCTCCTGGAGCAATAGTCACTGGAACAGTTATTCCTGCTCCGGTTATTAAATTATTAGTAAAAGCTTCATAAACTTGATAAGTAACAGTTACAGCTGATGTATAAGCATTAGTAACATCAAAGTCAACGCTTCCGTAAGTATCACTAAAACACTTAACATTGTTTTCAACAACATTAGTTAAAGTTAGTAATGAGTTTGTTGGTATTGGCTTGGCAGCTGTTTCAAAATAATAACATTGAGTAGCTGAATCATATACTATAAAAGTATAGGTTACACCAGGTAATAAGCCTGTGAAAGTAGTTGCTTTAGAACCAACAGCACTTTCTGCTTGCCATCCATCTGATCCATCCGAAGTAAACACTTGACCTGGACCACTGTAAATATTAAAATGGAATGGTCCAACACTTGATAAAGTTGTCCCTATGCTAACATTTGCAGTTCCTCCTGATACGCAATCAGCAGTACTTATAATATTAATATCTAAATCATCTGGTGCTGATGCAATTTTAACATCATCGATAGTTACTTGACAACCATTTGCATCAGTAACTCTAATTTGATATAATCCAAAATCTACAATATCAAAAATAACAGATGAGCCTGGAGTATTTAATTCCTCTTTATAATATCCATTGATACCCGTTACATAATAATTATAGTTAGCAGTACCTCCTGTAACACCATTAATTGTTATAGAACCTTGAGAAATAGTTCCTGAACCTGGAATACATTTAATGTCTTCCACATCATAATCAATAACGATTTTGGTAGGCTCAGCTATAGTAATATTTCTAGTATCAAGACAACCTTTGCCATCTATTAAAGTCACTGTATACGTTCCTGCTGCTAAACCTGTAAAAGTATTTGATGTTTGCGAAGTAATACCACCATCAATACTGTATCTAAAAGGTGCTTGTCCTTGTGTAGCGTCAATTTGAACACTAAACGCTCCAGTTGTATCACCATTACATTTAATAGTTTGTGTTAGTGTAGTTCCTGTTATCAAAGGATTTACAGCTGCTACAATAACAATTGCTGTAGTTGTAGTGGCAGTACAGGCACTAGCACTAGTATCAGTAACTGTAAATGTGTAACTACCTGGAGTACTTGTAGTAAATACATTAGCTACAAAAGTTCCTGTATTAGGAGTTGCTGTGTACGTATAGGTACCGTTACCTCCATTTGCTGTCAAAGTAATTTGAGCATCAGCAGGTAAAGTACACGTAATATTCTTATCTAATTTAGCACTAAGTGTAAGGATTGGGTTTACGGTAATCGTATTACTTGTAGCAATACAACCGTTTCCATCTTTCATTTTAATGATATAATCACCTGCTGCTGTAACTGTAAAAGTATTCCCAGATTGGTACGTACCATTGTTGATACTGTATGTAATAGGGGTTACAATACCCGCTACTGGAGTCGTTGTATTTAATGCAGTAATAGTATAGGTTCCTGAACCCAAACATTGACTTGTAGCAGAAGCTGAAACTGTAGGTACAGGATCAGATGCGATAGTAACATCTACTTTAAAAGTACAACCATTAGCGTCTTTAGCCCAAACGTCCCATTCTGTGTTTGTTGCTGGATCTAAATTAGCTATTGTATTAGTACTATAATTTGCTGCAACTGGTGCAACATTATTTTGTACAAATGCATAGGTAAACGTTGGTGTTCCTCCTGATGCACTTACTGTAACCTTAGAAGTAGCAACATTACAATTTGCATTACTATTTGAAATAATACTTGCTGTTAAGCCACTTGCAGGTTGGTTAATAGTAACCGTTGCTGTTGCAGTACATCCTGTAACTTCGTCAGTAACCACAACTGCATAAGTTCCAGCAGCTAAAGCTGTCAAATTAATTGTTGTTGCAGTTTGCCCTGTAATTGCAGTTCCTGCATTGATTGTATAACTATAAGAAGTAGCAAAACCACCTACTGTATAGTTAGCACTTCCTGTACTATCCCCAAAACATTTTACATCCGTTAATTTATTTCCTGAAAGTGAAATTGGTGTTACTGGTTTAACTTCAAATGATTCAGTGTAGAAACATCCGTTAGCATCCGTTACTTTAAAGTTGTACGTATTTGGCGCAAGCCCAGCAAAAATACCGTCTGTATTCGTTGCGCTAGCAGTTGGAGAAGTGATTTGATATGTTAAAGGAGTTATTAAAGTCCCTGAAGCAACTGTTGCCGTAGCAGTAACTGTTGTTGTAGTAGCTGTACATGTTACTGCCGCTGCTGCAAAAGTTAAATCTGTTGGCGGATTAAGCGCTTTTAGTACAAGTGATCCCGTAACGGTACAACCATTTTTATCTTTAATGGCATAATTAACAGTTTGATCAGCACCAGTATCTGTATACGTTTTAGTATTTGCAGCAACATAAGTAACACCATTATCGAAGCTGTATCTATAAGGAGATGTTCCTGTTCCTGCATTAGCAGTTAGAGTAACAGTTGCTATTTGTTTAACATTTGTAGTACTACAAGTAAATCCAGTAACATTTGCGGTTACTGCTAAACTATTAGGCTCTACAATTGTTACCACAAACGATTCTGTACATTCTTTACTGTCTTTTACATAAAAAGTATAAGATCCAGCTGCTAAACCTGTAAAAGTAGCATTAACACCATAAGTTGTTCCGTCATTACTATACGTATATCCAGTTCCTGAACCACCTGACCCAATAAGAGTAACAGATCCAGTTGCAAGTCCGTTACATGTTACATCAGTTTGAGAGGCTATTGCCAAGGTTGGTTTTGTAATGGCTTCAACCTTAGCAGATACAGTTGACTGGCATCCATTGGCATCAGTAATTACAAATGTATAGGTATCTGCATTAGCTGCAGTCACAGAGTAGGTAAATGTTGGCCCTGTAACTCCTGTAATTGGAGTACCGATAGCACCAGCAGCTTTTTGCACTGTATAGCTATAATTAGCTTTACCACCTCCTATAGTTACTGTAATTACAGCATCAGGAGTAGTAGAACAATCTAATTGTTTTGTTGAAGCCGAGGCTGTTAATTTAGGGTAAACAGTAAGCGGAGCAGCTGTATTTGTACATCCGTTTTTATCCTTAATTGTTACTGTATAAGTTCCTGGAGCCACATTGAATGTGTTTCCTGTTTTAAAGTTAGTTCCATCAATACTGTATGTAAATGGAGTAACTCCTGTAGTTCCTGCAGTTGCAGTAATTGTAAAGTTAGTTCCAGTTGCTGTACACTGGTTGCTTACCACAGCAGTTACAGTAGGTGTCGCATCAAGAACAATTGTAATCGTTCTAAATGTTGTACAACCATTTGCATCTTTAGTATAAACATCCCAAACTAGGTCAGCTCCAGAGTTAGTATCAACAATTACAGGATTTGTACCGTAAGTAGTAGGTGCTGTAGTGGTTGTTTTGACCGCTGCATACTCATAATTAGCTGTTCCGCCTCCAGCAGTAGCTGTAATTTGAGACAAGAAGTTATTACAGTTTACATTAGTTCCAACAGCTGTAAGTGTTAATGCCACTGGTTGTGCAATAACTACAGTAGTTGTAGCGATACATCCTGTAGCGTCATCTTTTACATCAATTTTATAAGAACCTGCAATTAATCCTTTTACATTAATCGTATTATTTGTTTTTACAGCAACTCCTGTTGCTGGTGTAATGGTATAAGTATATGCTCCTACAGTTGCATTTCCTGAAACTGTGAAGTTGATTTCACCATTTGCATCTCCGTTACATTTTACATCACTTACTTTATTACCTATAACAGCAATTGGAGTAACTGCTTTAATCTCGTATGATTCAGTATAGAAACATCCGTTAGCATCGGTTACTTTAAAGTTGTAGGTATTTGGCGTAAGCCCAGCAAAAACACCTGTTGTATTTGTTGCTATAGCAGCTGTTGGAGCCGTAATTTCATAAGTTAGTGCACCCACACCATTAGTAGCCGTTGCTGTAACAGTAGTCGTTGTAGCGTCACAAGTTACTGCCGCTGCTGTAAAAGTTAAGTCAGTTGGTGTATTTAATGCTTTAAGTGTAAGAGTACCAGAAGCTGGACATCCGTTTTTATCTTTTACGGCATATCGAATTACTTGATCGGCACCGTTATCAGTATATGGTTTAGTATTTCCTGAAACATAAGTCATACCGTTATCAAAACTATACGTATAAGGAGTTGTTCCTGTTGTAGGCACAGCAATGGTAACTGTTGCGGTTTGTTTTACATTGGTTGCACTACAAGTAAAAGTTGTAGCAGTAGCAGTAGCCACTAATTGTGTAGGTTGTGTTAAAGTAATAGTACCTGAACCAACGCAACCTTTGCTGTCTTTTACTTCAAAAGGGTAAGCAGTACCTGCACTTAAGTTTTTATAAATAGCTATAGCAGAAAAAACACTACCATTAAAACTGTAAGTATAGCCACCTGAGCCACCTTTACCTACAAGCTGAACCTCACCGTTTGCAAGTCCAAAACAAGTAACTTGTGTAGGAGTAGCATCAACAGTTGGGTTAACAATACTGCTTATAGTAGCTGAAATTATTTTTTCACAACCAGTAGCATCCTTAATTGAAAAAGTATACACACCTGCTGCACTAGCTGAATAGCTGAAAGCATTAGCTGTAACATTTACAGAAGCACCAAAACTACCGCTGTCTTTTTTAACAATGTAGGTATACGGTGCAGTTCCTTCGGTAATTACAACATCAATAGTTGCATTAGGCGTCGTAGCAGAACAATCTAATGTTTTGCTCACAGTAGGAGTTACGTTTAATTCTTTAGCAATTATAATTCCAGCGATTGTAGCAGTACAGTTATTACTATCTGTAACTACAATGTTATGTGTTCCTGGATTAACATTTGTAAAAGTATTTGTGTTTTGTCCTGGAGCACCATCTAAACTATAGCTTAATGTTCCTGTTCCTCCGGTTACACTAACCACTAATGTTGCTTTGTTTACTGAGTCATAACATAAGTCAGATCCAGAATCTAAAGTAGCGACTGGCGGTGTAGGAGCGTCAACTAAAACAGTAGTTGATGCTGATGAAGGACATTTATTTATATCTCTTGCTACAACAACATAGCTTCCTGAAGCTACATTATTAAAAACACCAGATGTTTTGAAAGCAACAATAACAGTTCCGTCAGGTTTTCTTAATTCATATTCATATCCTGGAGTTCCATTTGAGGCTACAGCTGTAATTGTTGCACCATTAGTACAAGTAGGTTGAGTAGTAACCGTTGCTGTAACCGTTACTGCTGTTGGTGCTGTAACTTTTGCATTAAAAGGAAATTGACATGTTCCTGCAACGTCATTTTTAACAATTACTTTATAATCTCCTGCTGGTAAAGTAACTTTAACAGGTGAACTAGTAGCTTTAATAAATGTTACTCCGTTATCAGTTGAATAATAAAAACCATTAATAGGATCAAAATTTTGAGCATTAATTTGTATTGATCCATCACCTCCATTACAAAGTGCGTTTTGAACAGTAGGTTGAGTTGAATTAAAAGCTTTACTACTATCAATTATAATAGGAAATGATCTTTCATTACCACATGATTTAGGAATTTGTCTTACCCAAATATCATCAATTAATACGTCATTACCGTTAAATTCATCACTATAAGAACGAATTACAAAACTTAAGTTTTTATAAGTTCCAGGGTTTAACTCTAATTGTTTGTATTCCCATTTTTCAGATTTTGGAAGTACCCAAGGATTTGTTGTGTCCGTAGTTGCTACAATGACTTCTTTACCACCTACTCCATTAAGATTATTTATTAATTGAATGGTTAATTTAGGATCATGAAGCGATGGATAACGCGTTTTAATTAAATTTTCTGCCCACAAAGATATGATTACTGGTTGGTTTTCTAAAACATCAGTTATAGGTTTACTGTATAATATACCACCTATACCCGCTGTTCCACCAACATTTACACATAAAAATCTTCCTAGAGGATCTGTAGGTGTCGTATGGTCTTTAGCTACTAACCAAGTACTAAAAACGGTTTGAATAGCACTTGCTACTGCATACTCCCCATCATTTATCCATTTATCTTTATTACACTTATATCCTGGTGCTAAGTGAGTTGTAGACTCATCTTCAAAACAATAGGCAGGATTAATTCCAGGAGTAGTTGTAAAACCTCCTTTACCAAAATCTTCTTGAAGTAAATTACTATAACTTGAAACCGTTTGCACATTGTATTTTACAATTACAGTATGTGTACCAGAAGGAACATTTGTAAATATATTATTATCAATTGGAGTATTAGCAACTGGTGCACCACTTCCTGTTTTTAAATAATATTCATAAGTATACGTAGTACCTGTTGTAGATGTAGGCGTAGTAACTTTTACAGTTGCTGTTGCGCTACCATCACAATTATAAGTTGTGTTAACATTTTCATCAATAATAGGATCAGCCGGTTTTGGATCTAAAATTACTGCCGGGATCGTAAATGTACATCCTCCGTTATCTTTAATTACTAAAGTATAAGTACCTGGCGCAACGTATTTTTCAGGAAGGCTTTGAAAAGTAGCACCTCCGTCAAAACTATATTCATATGTACCAGTACCACCTTGTGCATTGGTAAACCTTAATTTTCCTGATTTACCATCTGTACCACAACCAGCCAATTCAGCCACACCACCAGAAGCGGTTAAAGCCGTTGCAGGTTCAGTTATTATAATTGCTGTTCCTGTCTCAGTACAAACTTGTCCACCTAAAGAATATTCAATAACTGGTGTATAAGTTCCTGCAGCTAAATTTGAGAAAGTTCCATTAGTAGCAAAAGTGGCTCCGTTATTAATACTGTATCTAATTGTGTATCCATTAGCTTTAGTAACATTAAATTTAATCTCAGCAGATTTATCACCGTAGCATTTAATATTCGTGTTAGTAATTGAATATACTGGTTTAGGATTTGCTGTAACAGAAATTGCAACTGGAATAGAGCAACCGTTATTATCAACAACTTTTACATTATAAGTACCTGCTGTAGTAATTGGAATTTGAGGTACAGACTGAAAAGTTGTTGAACCGTTAACAAAGTAAAAATAAGGCGCTGTTCCTCCTACTGGATAAACAGTAACTTCACCATCTGAACAAGCTGTCAAAGGTTTTGTTAATGCAATTGTTGAAGTAAGTGCGTTTGGTTCTGTAATTGTAACAGGACCTGTAAAACTACAACCATCAGTAGTGGTTACTTTAATTGTATAAGAACCTGCTGATAAATTTGGGAAAGTATAATCTGCATTACTAATAGGTCCAACAGAGTTAATAACAGTTGTTCCTTTACTAATACTATAACTATATTGACCTCTTACATTATTTGCAGCAATATTCACTGTTCCCTTATCTCCTTTACACAAAGGTTTAGTAACAGTTGATGTAACCAAAAGTTCTCGATTACTGATACGAATATTTTCAACTTTGAAAATACATGGATTAGATAATACTCCTTTTTGACGAATATAAACAGTGTAAACTCCAGCAGTGCTTATAGGGAAAATATTACTATCTTGATAACCACTAGTTTCTGATAAACTGTACTCATATCCAGTAGGTACATCTCCAATAGTAATATTACCAGCTGTACCACAATAAATATCAGTATGTATCTCAGTTGGGTTTAAATTATTTTGATATACATTAAAATAAAAACGACTGAAACAACCACCAACATAATTTAATGTAAGACGGTATTGGCCTCCAGTTGTTGGTGTATAATTGGCTCCTGTTCCCACTTGTGACCAAGTACAAACATCAGTTTCATCAGCACAAACTGTTGCAGGTAATAATGTACAACTACTTTTTTCCCAAACTATTGAAGAACCATCAGTGATACCTGTTTTAATTTCACGTTTATCTGTAGCTCCACATAAATAAATATTTGGTAATTTTTTATTATTATCTGGACAAATAACAACTTGATCTGCAAATGGTATTACAGGATTAGTTGTTGTACTACCAAAACGAGTTACAACAAATTCTTGCTTAATAGAACGACAAGGTGCAACTGCATAGTTATAGACATAATAAGTACCTGGTTGACTAACATTTTGAATTTGATTATTTCCAATAACAACAGTACCAGCTGCATCAGTAGACCATTTATAACTTGAATATCCACCTGCAGCTTTCAAGTCAACATTTTCCTTACATAAAGTAACATTTTCAGTAAATTTACAACCATCAATTCCAACTAAGAAATTTGTAGCCTTTGGTGTCAATAAGCAACCTGTATTTGTATTAACACTTGGATCATCAGAAATTAAAAAATCTGGATTTAGACTTCCTTTATAAGTTGCATATGCTGAATTATCAATACTGTTTGAACAAGCTTCACTTAATGAACGACAGTCAGGAACAACTTGAACAGGAATTTTAATTTCAGGTTTGTTAGCACTACCAGCTTTGACTAAATAATTAGCTACATTCAAAATAATTTCGCGCGTTGCAGCATTATAACTTTTAAGAGTAACACCTGCTGGTAAAACTAAATCAGCAACATTAAAAATGGTATTAATAGGCAATACATCTCTAATTGTTAAACCTTTTGCATCATCATTACCTGTATTTTGAAAACCAACGATATAATTTAAGTATTGTCCTAAATTAACATCTGCACCAGGAATTGGAATTCCTTTATCATTAGTTACAATTTTAGTCAAAACAATTTTGGGTTCAATAATGTCTACTGCAAAAGCATTGAAATAGTAAAAATAAACATCTTGTGTACTTCCCAACCTAATACTAGCATTAGTAGCACTATTACCTATTATGCTATTACTTGCATTATCAATATTTAATATTCCTGCATCATACCCCAATGTATTTGAACTGGAAGGAGTCCTATCAGTAAAATTTTCAGTAATACCTGTAGCAGGATCAATATAAGTAACGCTACTATTAAAAAAGTTATTTGTAGCTCTAATGGTTGTTTTGGCATTATTTACAGCACTTACTGTAGTTCCATTAATTTGCAAATAATCTCCTGCAATAGGTTGGTCTCCTTCTAAAGCAGCAAAAGCAAATTTAACTCTAACTGGACCAGTAGGGATTGTTTTAAAACCCGAAACAGGAATATCTAAAGTTGTTGGTCCTCCAATACCACTAAAACCATCAAAAGATGTAATGTATTTAGCAGGTAAAGTTGGGTCTTCATAAACTACATAAATTGACCAACCTGCTGATAAACCAGTTCCACCATTTTTACCTTGACTTGAAAGTACGTTTGCTACAGTATAAGTTCCTTGTGCATCTGTCAACGGAGTTATTAAAGCAGTAATATCTGCATAACAAGCATATGCTTTATTATTATCTGTTCCAATAGGAGCCGAATTAGCATCATGTATAACTACCCCAGTAATATCATTATAGGCTGTAGCCCCAGGCAGTTTTAATTTAACCTTATTTATATCTGTACGACTACCTGATTGCAAAATTGCACCCCAATACAATCCAGCATATTTAATTTTATAACAAGCAGGTTTAGGTATCGTCAATTTTGCACTACTAGAACTAAATGTAGCCCCATCACTATCAATATCAATATAATTCATATCGAAATTAGAGTTGTATCCACCTGCGTTATAACTATTATTGGGCTTTTGTCCACTAGTGTAATTATCTCTACTCAAAATATTATTACCAATAAGTAACATATCTCCCTTGATACGTGTATCAAAACGAGTAGTAAATGGTTTTAAATTTTGAGAAATGGCAATTGTAGATTGTAAAAATACAATTACAAACAAGATTGACTTCAAAAAAGTAGTTTTTTTCATGGTATTTAAGTCTGAATTGTATGTTTCTTTTTTGTGGGGCAGCCAAAAAAGAAACACACTCTCCCTTTAGATTATATTCTTTCGCACGTACTCTTAAAAAGAGTTGCCATCCATGCGGGTACTAATTTATATAAAAATTCTTTATTCGTTTTCTATTTTTACAATAGACATTTTATCGTTATAAGCTGCATTTCCTTTTGCTTTTAATGCCTGTGTTGCTTGTTCTAAGCTATCGTATTTCTGATAATAAATATAATACTTACTTGTATTTACATTATAAAAGAAATTAACATCTGTACGTCCAGAAGCTACTGTTTTAGTCAAAAACTCATCACGTTTTGCAATATCATTATGAACCGCAATAGTTAAGTAGTAACCACTTTTTTCATTCTTAACATTCTTAACAATTTGAATATTTGATTGCTCTTGTCCAAAATCAAAGTCACTAACTTTTAATGGCGTAGTAGTCAACTTAGTTGTTTGCTTAATACGATTAAGTGTTGCAACATCTTTGCTATATCTACCTTCATCATTCTCAAAATTAGCACGCTTGATACGACGTTTCTTTTCAATCTCAGTTTCAACTTTAATTTTCTCTAAAGTTGCTAGCAATGATGTATTCATTTGATCTAATCTTGCTTGACCCGCTTTCAATTCATTAATTCGCGTTAAGTAAGAAAGTGTAAGTGCATCATTTTTATTTGGATTCTTTTTAATTCTATCGTTATATAACCTAGTCAAATTATCCAATGCTGTTTTTTGACTTTTGTTAAGATCCTCTAGTTGCGCTGTTAAAGCTGCTAATTTTGCATTTTCGCTTGAGATACTTTTAAATGGTTTAGGTTCTTTAAAGATTCCTTTTTCACTTAAGTCATTTTCCTCACGAATATCATCCAAGTCTTTTTGTTTACTTGCAACAGAAGCGTTTAATTCGTCTATTAAATTATCTTGTTTTTTAGATTCTGTATCAAAATTTTGTACAATGTTATCCATTGTTCTAGCATTATCATCTTTTGATGCCTCAATTGCTAACTTCGCTTTACGTGCAGTTTCAAGTGCATTTCTCTCACTCTCTTCAGCATCAACTTTAGCTTGTGCTGCAGCAGCAATTTTTGCTTTGGCAGCTGCATCTGCATCTGCTTTCGCTTTTGCAGCAGCAACTAATTTAGCTTGAGCTTCAGCATCTGCTTTAGCTTGTGCATCGGCAGCTAGTTTGGCTTTTGCAGCTTCGGCATCTGCTTTCGCTTGCGCATCCGCAGCTAGTTTGACTCTCGCAGATTCGGCATCCGCTTTCGCTTGTGCATCTGCAGCTAGTTTGGCTTTTGCAGCTTCGGCATCTGCTTTCGCTTGTGCATCTGCAGCTAGTTTTGCTTTAGCAGCCTCAGCATCTGCTTTAGCTTGTGCCTCTGCAGCTAATTTTATCCTTGCAGTTTCAGCATCTGCTTTCGCTTGTGCTTCAGCAGCTAATTTTATCCTTGCAGCTTCTGCATCCGCTTTCGCTTGTGCATCGGCAGCTAATTTTATCCTTGCAGCTTCAGCATCTGCTTTCGCTTGTGCATCTGCAGCTAGTTTTGCTTTCGCAGCTTCGGCATCTGCTTTCGCTTGTGCATCGGCTGCTAGTTTTGCTTTAGCAGCTTCAGCATCTGCTTTCGCTTGTGCCTCTGCAGCTAATTTTATCCTTGCAGTTTCAGCATCTGCTTTCGCTTGTGCATCGGCAGCTAGTTTTGCTTTAGCAGCTTCAGCATCTGCTTTCGCTTGTGCCTCTGCAGCTAGTTTTGCTTTAGCAGCTTCGGCATCTGCTTTCGCTTGTGCATCTGCAGCTAGTTTTGCTTTCGCAGCTTCGGCATCCGCTTTCGCTTGTGCATCTGCAGCTAGTTTGGCTTTTACAGCTTCGGCATCTGCTTTCGCTTGTGCATCTGCAGCTAATTTTATCCTTGCAGTTTCAGCATCTGCTTTCGCTTGTGCTTCAGCAGCTAATTTTATCCTTGCAGCTTCTGCATCCACTTTCGCTTGTGCATCGGCAGCTGTTTTTGCTTTAGCAGCTTCAGCATCTGCCTTAGCTTGTGCATCTGCAGCTAGTTTTATTCTTATTGTTTCAGCATCTGCATCGGCTTTTGCTTCAGCATTAGCTGCTAATTTATCATATATTGCTTTAGCATCAGCTTTCTCTTTTGCATCTGCAGCTAATTTTGCTTCAGCATCCGCTTTTGCTTGTGTGTCAGCCGCTAATTTTACTTTAGCAGCTTCAGCATCTGCTTTTGCTTGTGCGTCAGCAGCTAATTTCGCTTCGGCATCTTTATTGGCTTGTAAATCAGCAGCCATTCTTGCGTTGGCAGCTGCGGCATCCGCTTTTGCTTGTGCATCGGCAGCTAATTTTGCTTTAGCAGCTTCGGCTTCAACTTTTGATTGTGCATCTGCAGCTACTTTGGCTTTAGCAGCTTCGGCATCTGCTTTTGCTTGTGCGTCAGCAGCTAATTTCGCTTCGGCATCTTTATTGGCTTGTAAATCTGCAGCCATTCTTGCGTTGGCAGCTGCGGCATCCGCTTTTGCTTGTGCATCGGCAGCTAATTTAGCTTTCGCAGCTTCGGCTTCAACTTTTGATTGTGCGTCAGCAGCTAATTTCGCTTCGGCATCTTTATTGGCTTGTAAATCTGCAGCCATTCTTGCGTTGGCAGCTGCGGCATCCGCTTTTGCTTGTGCATCGGCAGCTAATTTAGCTTTCGCAGCTTCGGCTTCAACTTTTGATTGTGCATCTGCAGCTACTTTGGCTTTAGCAGCTTCGGCATCTGCTTTTGCTTTTGCGTCAGCAGCTAATTTCGCTTCGGCATCTTTATTGGCTTGTAAATCTGCAGCCATCCTTGCGTTGGCAGCTGCGGCATCCGCTTTTGCTTGTGCATCGGCAGCTAATTTTGCTTTCGCTATTTCAGCTTCAACTTTTGATTGTGCATCTGCAGCTACTTTGGCTTTAGCAGCTTCGGCATCTGCTTTTGCTTGTGCGTCAGCAGCTAATTTCGCTTCGGCGTCTTTATTGGCTTGTAAATCTGCAGCCATTCTTGCGTTGGCAGCTGCGGCATCCGCTTTTGCTTGTGCATCGGCAGCTAATTTAGCTTTCGCAGCTTCGGCATCCACTTTTGCTCTAGCATCTGCAGCTAATTTGGCTTTAGCGGCTTCGGCATCTGCTTTTGCTTTTGCATCAGCAGCTAATTTCGCTTCAGCGTCTTTATTGGCTTGTAAATCTGCAGCCATTCTTGCGTTGGCAGCAGCGGCATCGGCTTTCGCTTGTGCATCGGCAGCTAATTTAGCTTTCGCAGCTTCGGCTTCAACTTTTGCTCTAGCATCTGCAGCTAATTTGGCTTTAGCAGCTTCGGCATCCGCTTTTGCTTTTGCATCAGCAGCTAATTTAGCTTCGGCGTCTTTATTGGCTTGTAAATCTGCAGCCATTCTTGCGTTAGCAGCTGCGGCATCGGCTTTCGCTCGTGCATCTGCCGCTAATTTAGCTTTCGCAGCTGCGGCATCCGCTTTTGCTCTAGCATCTGCAGCTAATTTGGCTTTAGCAGCTTCGGCATCTGCTTTTGCTTTTGCATCTGCAGCTAATTTGGCTTTAGCATCTTTATTGGCTTGTAAATCTGCAGCCATTCTTGCGTTGGCAGCTGCGGCATCCGCTTTTGCTCTAGCATCTGCAGCTAATTTTGCTTTAGCAGCTTCGGCATCTGCTTTTGCTTTTGCATCAGCAGCTAATTTGGCTTTATCATTTGGTTGCGCATCAACATTAGCTCTTGCATCTGCATCGGCTTTTGCTTTTGCATCTGCAGCTAATTTTGCTTTGGCTGCAGCCTCAGCATCTGCTTTCGCTCGTGCATCTGCAGCTAGTTTTTCTTTTGCGACAGCTTCAGCATCTGCTTTTGCTTGTGCATTAGCGGCGATTTTAGCTTGAGCGTTTGCAGCCCTAGTTTCTGCATCTATATAAGGTGCTCTATCACTACCTTGTATTGTTTTGGCTTTTGATGTTGGTGCAAGTAAAGCACCTTCTTCTTCATCATCACCATAGTAATACGTTTTAGACTTGAATCTATAAGCAATTAAAAACTCATGTGAAGCTCCAAAATTAGCAAAGTTTCCTGTTCCTCTCTCGTAATTATATTCAATTGAAATAGTAGGTGTGATGTTTACACCAAGGCCAGCTGACATACCATATACGGTATTATAGCCGGCTTGAATCCAAGCACCTTGCGGAATAGTAAGCATTCCTACACCTGAAATAACAGTTTTCTCTTTCTTAAATTCAGAACGAACTAAAGCAGAAAATTTACTATTATCAAAAAAACCGTAGGTATCTAAGAAACCTGTATACATTAAATGAACTTGCAAACTTTTTTCTAAATCCTCTTTAATAATCTCAGAAGTAGCAAAATTGTATAATGCAAGATTATTCATTGCTACACCAAAATCAATAAAAGCATTTCCATAATTGATTCCTGGACTAACTGACAAAAGGGTATTTGAAGGAATATTATCTAACGCAGGGTCTGGAGTGTTCACAATAACTTTTCCGTTATTTAAACCACTTTTATAACCCGCTACGTTAATACCTAAAGTTAAATTACTATCTTCTTGAAGCACTATATTGTGAGCAAAATTCCCTATTACACCAAAGGTTGTTAATAAACCATAATTTTGTTGAAAAAGACCTATTGCTAAACCTTCATTTTCACTAAATCTTCCAGAATAACTCACTAAATACGTTTGTGGAGCATCTTGAAAAGCAACCCATTGTCTTTTATTATAAAAAGAGGCATAAGTAGCATTTTGTCTAACAAAACTAAATGCAGGATTGATAGTGTATAAATTATATTTTAATGAATTTCTAACAGGTATAGCAAACGAGACAACTCCATTACCAGAATTTGTATCCTGAGAATAGAGTTTGGGTGAAAATCCATAAAATAAACTTACAAAGAGTAAAATTTTCTTCATGCTATTTTATTACCGTTATTGATCCTTTTATCATTTTATTATCCTTTGTTGTTATAATATAATAGTAAACTGGGTTTATATTTTTAAAATCTATATCTGTTGAAGGCCAATCATTTAAATAATTATCCGTTTGTAATACTATGTCACCAGAAGCACTTATAACAATTACGTTTGTATCTGAACCACTCAAATATTCCTGTGGTAGGTCCCAAGTATCATTAATTAAATCTCCATTTGGACTAATTAAATTTGGAATATTTACAGACTCACTAGTAAGTCTAACAACAAACGGAATTTCTTCATTAATATTACATGTACCCGCTTGAGAAATTATAATCTTATAACTTCCGGAAGTAGTGAGCTCGTAAACATTAGAAGTTTCACCAGCAATTGGATTGTTATTAAGATACCATTGGTAAGTTGGTGAAGGCGCATCAGTAGTAGCTGTAACTATTAAAACATCACCTTCTTCTATTACGTTACTGTCTGGAACATCTATAGTACTATTTATTGATGCTCCTTGTAACTCAATGGTAGCAGTAGCTTGGCAACCACCAAAATCTACTTTCACATCATATTTACCAGCAACAGTAGCTTGATAACTTTTAGTTGTTGCGCCATCAATTTTTACATCATCCTTAAACCATTGGTAACTGTTACCTGTAATAGCAGTTAAAGTAGTGGCTCCTTCAGAAGGGCAAAATGGATTCCCTTGACTTGAAGTTATTGATGCTGTGGCACTCGTTGCAGATTCAAAAACTTCAACTCTATTAGAATACGAATCCGAAGTACAAGTTCCATAATTAGTTTCAACATAGTACTTACCAGGAGAATTTACAGTGTAGCTACCTCCACTTCCGCTAACCAAACGAGTTGGAGCTACTAAAACACCATTATCTTTGAACCAATTATAAGTTAATGTACTATACTGTAAAGGAGAATTTGTAACTCCATTACCATTAGGATCAACACTTAAAACATAGCTACTCCCAGCACAATAAGTAGCGTTAGGGATTGCATTATTAATAGTGTATTGTGTATCGTGTGGTTTGTAATAAGCAGCAAAAACATTAGACTTTTGAGGACTATTACTAGCTGCTGGTGCAGTACTTCTAATTCTAATTTGATATTTTTCTCCTGAGATAGTTTCTGGAAAACTTACCGTAGTTTTATCACCAGTATTTTTTATCTCTCCCGCAGCAGTTGTGTGTATAATAGTAGGACTAGAAAAATCGCCATCAGGAGAAGACAACTCAATTATAAATTGATTTGTAGGATCTAGAGCTGGAGATACCGAAAAATTAATTTGAATATCAAATGTGTTAAATGTAGGATTAGCACAAGCTTGAGTATAACCCAGCGTAGGCTTACCAATTATCATTTGTGCAAATACGGTATTTGTTAATGGTAAAACCAAAATCAAAATATAAAGAAACTTTTTTATCATTAGAGGCGGCTATTGTTCCTACTTTAAAAATAATTCTAAAACAAACACAAGGAATTGATGAACCAGATCATCAATTCCTTGCTTAAAATATTGAAAATCAAACAGGTGTCTTTTCGTAATTAATATTTACTTGAAGCAGTTAT
Organism: Flavobacterium sp. PL002; assembly: GCF_054165825.1. Taxonomy (NCBI): domain Bacteria; kingdom Pseudomonadati; phylum Bacteroidota; class Flavobacteriia; order Flavobacteriales; family Flavobacteriaceae; genus Flavobacterium; species Flavobacterium sp. PL002. The sequence goes on from NZ_CM135110.1 coordinate 1,590,698, forward strand.
TTTACCAATGTTTAATCTATAATCAGGACGTTTAGGGTTAAAAATATCAATAAACGTCTCTTTGTTATCTCCTTGAGAATAGTAGTTTGAAAAACTACCGTTTCCGTACCAACTCTCTAAGTCAGTATTATCTGAATTGTATTCTGTAAAAATATTTCCCTTACATAAGTTGAAATACATTTCTTCAAATTTAATTTTCTTTAAATTTACTTCGTTAATTTCAATTCCGTTATTTAATACAATAGCAGGATTAAAACCTGAAATAACTGTTCTTTTCATTTCGATACTTGCATCATTACCTACATAAACCGCTTCTTTAACTAATCCTGATTGTATATCAGCATTAATATTTTCACTATCATTTAACATTGTAATATTGTAAGCAACAACTGAAGTGTGTTTTTTAGAAAAATCAGTTTCTTCTTTTTTATCATAAGAAGCAATTTCCATACAACGAGAACCGTCTTTATTTCCTGATAAGTAAGAAGAACGTACCGCTAGTGAATTGAAAATTTTACTTTGAACTCCTTGTGTAAATTTAAAGTCATCATTTATAGTATGAAATGAAACTAGTTTTGAAGCATTAACTTCTCCACCAATGAAAGTAAATGAGTCACCTCCAGAATAGCTAACCATCACATTCTCTAAAATAGTTTTATTACCTACTCCTGCAAAAGTTATTGCATTTAATGGTTGTGAACCTTTTACTCTTTTACCAGCAAACTCAACTCTTACAAAACGCATAACACCTGAATTACTCGCAACATTGTTACCACCATAAATAGTCATTCCTGGATTAAAGTCATATAATAACGAGGACATGTTTCCGAATTTATTAATTGGTGCGTCACCAAGAAAAACAATTCCTCCCCAATCTCCAGATTTTTTTACTCCTCTATTAGAACTAAATACAATAGGGTCTGTTTCTAAACCATCCGCCATAATTTGACTTCCTTTAGTAAAGATTAAAGTTCCTTTTGTATCAAAATCACCAATAATAACTGTTCCTGGTTCGATTGTTAAAACTGCATTGTTAGTTACATAAACATTTCCTTGAAGTAAGTAAACGTTTCTTTTTAACAACTTAGTGTTTTCTGAAATAACTCCAGCAAGTATTTGGTTCGCTTCTCCAAACTCTACTTTATTAGGTTTGAATTCAGTCCAGCCGTACAACCAGTTTGTATACCCCATAATACCTTTTTCTTGTTGAGCATTTGCGCTACAAACAACAAAAAAAGTAATCCAAATAAGATGTAATGTTTTTTTCATGAGAAGTTTAGATTTTAATAGATTAATTGCGAATATCCTTTCGAGATAATTAATATAGTTAATATAAATGAACTGTATTAAACGTTTAACCTAAATAGTTACAATAAATAATTTTATTGAAATTTTATTTATATTCATTAAATAAGTGCAAAGACTTAATTGTGCTTTCGTAAAATAAAATTCCTGCAACAAGATTTTCAGTATCAGCATAAGGAATAATTCTTCTTTGATACTCAACTGTAGATGTTAAATAAGCCTCTGCTGCCTCAGCTTGTCCATCTTGTAATTTTTTCTTATCGCCATCAAACGGAATTCCTAGATCAATCATTGTTAGACCCGGTTTTGTTGCTAACGCTATAAAAGGTAATGTTTTTGTCAATACTTTTATTCTTTCAATATATAATTCTAATAATTCCCCTTTTTGCATCCCTCTCAATTCATCTTGAGTATGATAACCACGTATAACTGCGGTTGTACTAATAATACTTTGAGGTGCATTTTTATTTTGCGATAAAATAACTTGACTAGTAAAAAACATACATAGTCCTAAAAAAATAATTTTCCCTTTCATAAAAATTGTTTTGTTTTTTGTTATAATTAAACAAATTTATACAAATTAATTCAACAAACAACTATAATACAATAAATTATAATTTTTTGTTAAAAAAAACTTTTAAAATCATCAACAATGAATGTTAATAAGTTTTTCTTGCACTCCTACTATTTAATTACTTTTTTGTTGATTTTTAAATTTAATAATTCAAAATTACTTAATTACTGGTTTTGTAAATCTTTGTTTGCCAATAACTAATAGCGACTAATGCTTACTGAACCCTTCAATAGAACTAGAGCCAATATGTTATAAACAATATCCATGCCACTATTTACATACCCAACTAAAAATAAATTAAATTGTTGAAAATAAACTAAAAATAAATTATTTAAACTATTACTTCAAATACAACAATAAGTAATTTAACTACAAAAAACCATTTTTATTGTATCAGGCAAAAACAATAAGTATAAAATTTAAACTTTCCTTATGAAAATTTTCGTCTAATCCATTTTCTATTATCTTTGCTCTATGCAATTTTCTGAAATACTAGGACAAGAACACATTAAGAACCATCTGACAAAAAGTGCCGACTTAGGAAGGATTCCGCATGCACAATTATTTGTTGGACCGGAAGGTAGCGGAACTTTAGCCATGGCAATTGCCTACGCACAATACATATTATGTAGCAATCAAAATGGTGAAAACAATGGTACAAATGAGTCCTGTAATATAAAATTCCAAAAATTATCACATCCCGACCTACACTTTGCTTACCCAACAGTGACTACTGACTCTGTAAAAAGAAGTCCAAAAAGTATTGATTTCATTACAGAATGGAGGCAATTTGTCTCTCAAAATCCTTATGGAGGTTTATTTGACTGGTATGCCATTCTAGGAGTACAAAATAAACAAGGTGAAATTAGGGTTGATGATGCGCAAGAAATATTAAAATCACTTTCGCTTAAAGCGTATGAAGGTGGCTATAAATTCATGCTGGTTTGGATGGCTGATAAATTAAATATCGCTGCCTCCAATAAATTATTAAAATTACTAGAAGAACCACCAGAAAAAACAATATTCATTCTGATTTCTGAAAATGAAGAAGATATTATTCAAACTATTCGCTCGCGTTGCCAAATACTACACTTTAATGGTTTAACCGAACCTATAATTGCCGAAGCGCTTGTAGCACGTGAACAAGTAGAACCTAAAATTGCTGCAAAAATTGCGCATCAAGCACAAGGAAATTACAATATTGCTTTGCATTTATTGCATGATGATAGCGACGCACATCCATTTGAACAATGGTTTGTAACTTGGGTTCGTGCCGCTTTTAAAGCTAAAGGAAATGCTGCAGCAATACAGGACTTAATTCTATGGAGCGAAAAAATAGCTGCACTTGGTAGAGAAGCTCAAAAGAAATTTTTGGAATTTTGTATCGAAATGTTTCGCCAAGCACTACTCATTAATTATGAAACAAAAAGTTTAGTATATTTTGAACCCAAAGTCGAAAAATTCAAATTAGAGAACTTTGCTCCTTTTGTTAATGGAAACAACATACAAGAAATTTTCACTGAAATCTCTGATGCCATGTATCATATTGAGCGTAATGGAAATGCTAAAATTATTTTAACTGATTTATCGATAAAACTCACACGCCTCATCCATAAAAAATAACGATATGAATAATGTAGCCTCCATGTTAATTTTAGTTTTTCTAGCCGTATCCTTCATCCAATCAGGATACGATAAAATATTTTATTGGAAAGACAACCTAGAATGGTTAAAAGAGCATTTCGCTCAAACTAAACTAAAAAATCATGTTCCCCTGGCGCTATTGAATGTATTAATTTTAGAAATGATCTCAGGTATACTTTGTATTGTAGGTTGCATTCAGTTAATCGTAAATAACGAAAGACTATTTGGATTCTATGGAGCTATATTTTCTTGTATTACATTGATCATGTTACTTTTTGGACAACGATTAGCAAAAGACTATGATGGAGCAAGAACCATTGTAATCTATTTTATTCCAGCTGTAATGGCTGTTTTTTGGTTAAACTAAAAATAAAAACACCTTATTTACATTTATAAAAACATGACACCAAAACATCCTTCAGAATCTATAACAATCTTAACCGATTTAGTTTTACCAAGTGAAACAAATCCGTTAAACAATCTTTTTGGTGGCGAATTGTTAGCCCGTATGGATCGCGCAGCAAGCATAGCAGCACGCAGACATTCGAGAAGAATTGTAGTAACAGCATCAGTAAATCACGTGGCTTTTAATAGAGCAATTCCTTTAGGGAGTGTGGTTACGGTCGAAGCCAAAGTATCGCGTTCGTTCAAAAGTTCGATGGAAATTTATATTGATATTTGGGTAGAAGACAGAGAATCAGGTAATAAAACCAAAGCAAATGAAGCAATTTATACCTTTGTAGCCGTTGATGACACAGGAAGACCTGTTGAAGTACCCCAGATTATACCCGAAACTCCTTTAGAAAAAGAACGTTTTGATGCCGCATTAAGACGCAAACAATTGAGTTTGCTACTAGCCGGAAAAATTAAACCCGAAGACGCCTCAGAGTTGAGAGCATTATTTATTTAAATCGTATAGAACAAGACTTTTTATCTTTAATTATTCTGAAAGGAGAAAAATTTAATTAAAAAAAAAGAACTAATTTTACGAAACATTAATCTTAAATGTAAATGAAATTTGACGAAATCAAGATGTTTCTGCTAATTTCTTAGAGCAATAAAAAAATACAAATGAAAGAAAAGGTAAAAGAGAAGATGAATACAGAGAAAGAAGCCAAATTAAAAGCCTTACAGTTAACGCTTGACAAACTAGACAAAACTTACGGAAAAGGAACCGTAATGAAAATGGGAGATAAAGCCATTGTTGAAGTAGAAACTATTTCATCTGGATCTCTAGGAATCGATTTAGCATTAGGAGTTAATGGCTATCCAAAAGGAAGAATCATTGAAATATATGGTCCAGAATCTTCTGGAAAAACAACCTTAACATTACACGCTATTGCCGAAGCTCAAAAAGCAGGTGGAATAGCTGCTTTTATTGATGCAGAGCATGCATTTGATAGAAACTATGCTGAAAAATTAGGTGTAGATATTGAAAACTTAATTATCTCACAACCAGATAATGGAGAACAAGCATTAGAAATTGCTGAAAACTTAATTCGCTCTGGCGCAATTGATATTGTGGTTATTGACTCGGTTGCTGCTTTGACTCCTAAAAGTGAAATTGAAGGAGAAATGGGAGATTCTAAAATGGGTCTTCATGCACGATTAATGTCACAAGCATTAAGAAAGTTAACTGGAACAATTAGCAAAACCAACTGTACTGTTTTCTTCATCAATCAATTGAGAGAGAAAATTGGAGTTATGTTTGGAAACCCTGAAACTACAACGGGTGGTAACGCGTTAAAGTTCTACGCTTCAGTACGTTTAGACATTCGTCGTTCTACTCAAATTAAAGATGGAGACAACGTATTAGGAAACAGAACTAAGGTGAAAGTAGTAAAAAACAAAGTGGCACCACCATTTAAAATAGCTGAATTTGATATCATGTACGGAGAAGGAATCTCTAAAACTGGTGAAATATTAGACCTTGCAGTAGAATTTGAAATTATTAAAAAAGCAGGTTCATGGTTTAGTTACGGTGAAACAAAATTAGGACAAGGACGTGATGCGGTAAAATCTTTAATTAAAGACAATCCAGAATTAGCGGATGAACTTGAGGTTAAAATCAAAGAAAGAATAAAAGAATTAGCTGATGCTTAATCTTCTATAATCGAATAATTTAAAAATTCCCGGATGAAAATTCGGGAATTTTTTTTTATAATTATTTTTGTGAAGCAACCTTTTAAATAATTTGGTATCTATAAAGAGTATTAACCAATAAAATTTAAAAAAATGAAAAATTTAAAATTAAAAGTAGTTGCATTAGTATTATTTGTTTCTGCTGGATTTACTTCCTGTAGTAAAGATGATGAACCATCACTGGTAACCAAAACAGCATTTGTAACAGTGGTTGAGGGAGCCGAAACTGCAACTGTAAATCAAGAACTAACTTTCAATCTTACTTACAACGTTGAAAACAACTGTGGTGTTTTTAATAAATTTATTGAAACAACTGCAGAAAAAACTACAACTGTAGTAGTTCAAACTAAATACGAAGGAAGCAATTGCACAACTGATGCGGCTACAAAAACAACAACATATCAATTTAAGGCTACTGCAGCTGGAACTTATATGTTGAAATTTCAAAAAAATGCAACGGAATATATCACTAAAACAATCGTTGTAACTACTGCATCTTAAAAAATTAATAGCGGCCGGACAATTTTCGGTCGCTTTATTTTTTATGTTTCTCAATTTCAATTTATAGCTTTAAAAAAAGTTGCTTTTTTAACGCAACCTTTTTTGTTTTATCGACTCTTTATAAAAAGACCTACAGGATATCTTAGCAATTATAAACTTTGTACCATGAAAAAAATTATATTATTTTTAGCTTTAATCGTTTCCTTATCAGCCTGTACACTTGATAATGATAACAACGATTATTACACATACCAAGTCCTTCCAATAACAAGTTATGTACTCCCTGAAACTTTTACATTAGGACAAACCTACAGCATTACCTTAAAATATCAAAGACCAACGGCTTGTGATCTATTTCAAGGCATTTATTACAGTAAAGACTTAAATACTAGAACAATAGCCATACAAACTGCTACTAAAAATAATCAAGCCTGCACACAGGAATTACCTGAATTATCAGAAACCAAATTTGATTTTAAAGTAACTAATACGGGATCGTATATTTTTAAGTTCTTTAAAGGGAAAGATATTGAAGGAAAAGATACCTTTGAAGATGTTGAAATTCAAGTTGTTGAAAAAAATTAAAACCTGTGATATTAGAGCAACTCATAGCTGAATGTAAAAAAAACAATCCCAAAGCACAAGAACAATTGTATAATTTGTTCTCAAGAAAGTTCTTTGGTGTTTGTTTAAAATATTCTAGCAACTATGCTGATGCACAAGATAATTTACAAGATGGTTTTTTAATTATTTTTCGAAAAATAGAACAGTACAGTGGTAAAGGTTCGTTTGAAGGATGGGCCAAAAGAATTCTAATCAACTCGGCACTGCAAAAGTTTAAAGGCGTTCGTTTTATGGAAGTATTAAACGAGAACATTCCAGAAATTGAAGTCGAAATTGACGAAGAAGGGGTACCGTTAGATTATTTGATGCAAATCATACAAGAGCTTCCTGACCAATACCGCATAGTGTTCAACTTGTATGTTTTAGACGGCTATTCACACAAGGAAATTAGCGAAATGCTCAAAATTTCGACAGGAACAACCAAATCAAATTTACATAGAGCCCGACTATTACTAAAAGAAAAAGTGGAAAACCGAATAGAAAATAAGCTAGAATCATCGGCAAAATGAAAGAGAAAAAAAACATAGACCGCTTGTTTCAAGAACAATTGAAAGATTTTGAATCGATACCAGATCCCCAAATTTGGTTAAACATTGAAGCCGAGCTAAAGAAAGATAAGAAAAAACGAATGGTTATACCGTTCTGGTTTCGCTATGCAGGAAATGCAGCAGCCTTACTATTAGGCTTTTTGCTATTTCACAATTACACTACTTCCCCAACTGATATTAATAGCACTACAGTGGTAACTACCATTGATACTATTAATAAATCGAATGCGCTTACTAATGAAAATAAAGAAAAGTCCCCCTTGCTTCCCATCAAACAAACACAGCAAGTTGTAGTAACTAATCCTAAAAACAGTAACGATGATGAAAAAGAAAACACAGTTGTTGTATCCGCTAAGGAAAACAAAAAATCAAAAAATACTAAAGCGAATTCTCCGTTTCATATCCCAAAAAATAATACATCGGTAAATCAAGCTATTGTAAGTAAAACTGAATCGAAACAAAATATTTCGAGAAAACAACCCACTTTAAAACACTCTGAACAAACTAATGATTCCGTGCTAGATCAAGCAGTTGTTAGTCGATCTGAATCGAAAGACAAAATTTTGGTAAAAAAAGCAGTTATAAATCACTCCACTTCAAATACTGATTCAGTGACAAACGAAGGAATCGCTACTAAAAATGAGTTAAAAAAAGAGACCGTAAATACTACCTCATTAGCCGAAAATCCCACACATTCGAATAACATAAAAGATAATGCAAACGTTATTATTCAAGCATCAGTAGCCAACAACAAAATCGATGAAAATTTAGCAACAACCGAAACAAAAAAAACGGAAGAAAATAACGCTACAACTCCCAATGAATTAGAAGCGATTTTAAAAAGCAAAACAACTAAAGATACACAAATAGCTCAAGTTGTATCTAAGAAATGGGAAATAGCACCTAATATTGCGCCTATTTACTTGCAATCAAGTGCTGGCGGATCGCCTATTGACAATAACTTATCAGAAAACGCAAAAACTGCTGACAAGACAATGAGTTATGGGATTGGGATTAAATATGCTTTAAATCGCAAAATAGCGCTTCGTACAGGGATAAATAAAGTTGTTTTAGGTTATAACACTAATGACGTCTATTATTCAGCTGGATTCGCCTCTAATAACATGGCGAATATTACTTATAGTCCTACTGCTGCGGTTGAACTGAAAAGTGCAACGCAATACAACTCCTTCTCTCCAACTGAAAAAGAAATCCAGCAGACAAATCTAGGTAGCATCAATCAAAAAATGGGGTATTATGAATTTCCATTAGAAGTATCATATGCACTCTTGAATAAAAAAATTGGCGTAAGCATTATTGGCGGATTCAGTACTTTGTTTCTCAATGAAAATAGTATTGCATTAGAGTCTGCTCAGGCTAATATTTCATTAGGAGAGGCCAATAACTTAAACAAAGTGCATGTTAGTTCTAATTTTGGAATCGGTTTTAAGTATCAATTTTTAAAATCTTTTCAGTTTAATTTTGAGCCAATGGTTAAATACCAACTCAATACTTTTTCTAAAAATGATAATGATTTCAAACCGTTATTTATTGGTTTGTATTCTGGAGTTAGTTACCGTTTCTAAAACGATTTAATTGATTTAAAATAGTTTCTCTAATTCCTTCGCGAAGGTCTTTCCTATCCAAACTCGTTTTGCCTAATGTGTGTACCACTTTACTAACATGAACACGCATAATTCCTGGGCTACCGCTAAGGAAGGTAAACGAAAAACGTTTTTTATTATCGGCAAACGTAATGGGAACAATTGGGATTTGGTGCTCAATTGCAAGTCTAAAAGCGCCGTCTTTAAAACTGTCTAACTCGACCGATTCATCATCAGGAACGCCACCTTCAGGAAAAATACAAACACTTAAACCGTTGTCAATGCGCTTTTGCGCCTGCTTGAAAACTTCTAATCGACTTTTTGAAGAACCTCTATCCACTAAAATACAGCTGCGTTTATAGAAAAAACCAAATAATGGAATCTTTGACAATTCTTGTTTTCCAACAAAAACAAACGGATTTTTTATAACTGCCAGCATCAACATAATATCAGTCATTGAAGTATGGTTTGCCACAATCATATAACTTTTATTAGGTTCAAGCTTTTCTTCTCTTTCTATTTTATAGTAAAACCCCATTCCGAATAGAATGAATTTTGACCAAATACGGGCCATTTTAAAAAAATAAGGATATCCTTTATCTGTGCTGATAGAAGCTACGAGTAACGGAAACATGATCAAAATAGGAATGGCCATTAATACATAAAACCAAATGCGCCAAAGTGTCCAAAGAATAATTTTTATGCCTTTCATGTGTCCAAAAATAGGAAATCAAAAGTTATATTGCGTATAAATTTTTGATTTGTAGCAAATTTCTGCGTTACGACACAATGAGAGGCAATTCGCTTGCTTTATTTTAGATTAAAATAAAACGACTATCAGCTACAAGATTTCTAATTAGAAAGGCGATCACATTTCACAAATTTTCGCAGAATATTTATAAATGATCTACTGAAATCTCTAAAATCTGTGTACTCTTTTTTTACTGTCCAAAACGGAAAGCCATAAAATTAATTTAAAATAGTTTGTACAACGATTTACAAATTGAGGCTGCTAGTTGTGCAGAGTCATAATAGCCCTAAGCAAATTCCTTGCATTCAATTTCAGCTAATGTTTGCGTAAGTTTTCAAAATTTACCTCTAAAATAGAAAAAAATTTGGCGAACTTTGCACATAAGAAAAAAATCATAATGGCAAAAATACTTACTGGTGTTCAAAGTACAGGAACACCTCATCTAGGAAACTTATTGGGAGCAATTATTCCAGCGATTAAATTATCAAATGATCCTAAAAATGAATCATTTCTATTTATAGCTGATTTACATTCGATTACTCAAATAAAAAACGGAGAAACTTTAAGAACAAATACCTATAGCACTGCCGCAGCTTGGCTTGCTTGTGGATTAGATGTTAATAAAGTGGTTTTTTACCGCCAATCAGATGTGCCACAAACAGCCGAATTATCTTGGTATTTGAGTTGCTTTTTTCCATTTCAACGCTTGACATTAGCACATTCCTTTAAAGACAAAGCAGACCGTTTAGAGGATGTAAACGCAGGATTGTTTTCTTACCCTATGTTAATGGCAGCAGACATTTTATTGTATGATGCAGAGGTAGTTCCGGTGGGAAAAGACCAATTACAGCATTTAGAAATTACCCGTGATGTTGCGTCTCGTTTCAATCACCAAATGGGTGAAACGTTTGTTATTCCTGAAGCTAAGATTCAAGAAGACGGCATGTTGATTCCGGGAACAAATGGTGGAAAAATGAGTAAGTCAGCCAATAATTTGATTAATATATTTCTTGATGATAAAGCATTGCGCAAGCAAGTGATGTCTATAGAAACAGATAGTACGCCACTAGAAGACCCAAAAAACCCAGATACTTGCAATGCTTTTGCCATTTATTCATTGATGGCAAGTGAAGAGCAGTTAGCAGCGATGCGTGCGAATTATGAAGGCGGAAACTACGGATATGGTCACGCTAAACAAGCTTTATTTGAATTAATTTGCGAAACCTTTAAAACCGAAAGAGAGAAATACAATTATTATATTAACAACCTTTCAGAAGTAGATGCTTTGTTAAAAGTAGGCGCTAAAAAAGCAGCTGTAGTTGCTGATGGTGTTCTTGCAAAAGTAAGAGTGAAACTAGGTTTTGAGGCGCTTTAAATAGTATTTAAAATTATAATAATCCCCTTTCTATTTTTATACAGAAAGGGGATTTTTTATATCGCTTCAAACAATTTCCCTGGCAGCGGCCTTACAACGCCTTTCAATTCCATATTGAGTAGTATTCCTGAAATCCTGTAAATAGGAAAATCACAGTGCAATGCAATAATATCCATTAATTCTTTTCCCGTTTTCAATAGGTAATCATATATTTTTTGTTCATCATCATCTAGTGTGACAAACAATTGTTTTTGGACCGGTTTTACTTTTTTCTCAATATCCCAATTTAAGATATACACAACATCCGCAGCGCTGGTGAGTAAATTTGCTTTTTGAGTTTTGATTAAGTTATTGCAGCCTTGACTGTACTTATCAGAGGTACGACCAGGCACCGCAAATACATCGCGGTTGTAATCATTTGCCATGTTTGCTGTAATGAGTGATCCGCCACGGTCAGCCGATTCTATGACAATAGTTGCTTCACTCATTCCAGCAACGATGCGGTTTCTACGCACAAAATTTTCTTTATCTGGATTCGACGTGCTCCAAAACTCGGTCATAAAACCGCCGTTCTCCTCTACTCTAGCCACATATTTTTTATGTGTTTTAGGATAAATTTGGTTCAAACCATGTGCCACTACACCTATTGTTTGCAATTTATATTCCATCGCTAATTGATGGGCCACAATATCTACACCATAGGCAAATCCGCTTACAATTATGGGGTCAAGCGGTGATAAGTCCTCAATAAGCTTTCGGCAGAAGTCAGTTCCGTAAGACGTGATTTGCCGTGTACCGACAATACTAATTATTTTTCGGTTTTTTAAATTGATGTTTCCGGAAGAGAACAGTAAAACTGGTCCATCAATACAATGTTTCAAGCGATCTGGATAATCCTCATCTAGAAAAAAAGAAACTTTTATATTATCAGCAGCTATGAATTCTAATTCTTTAGTGGCTTTATCAAAAACCGTTTGGTCTTTTAAGTTTTTAAGTAATGCAGCGCCTACGCCATCAATGGCAGCAAGTTGGGAGGTTTTAGTTTTAAAAACAGCCTCGGCATTACCACAATGCGTCAACAATTTTTTGGCTATTATGTCTCCTACACCCTCTACTCTTTGTAATGCTAGTAAATAAAATAAATCTTGTTCAGTCATGTTAAATTATTGGTGCTGAAATATATACATAATTTATGGGAATTGTTAATAAAAATTGTGAATAAAATTTTGATAACTATTTTCATTGCCTAACTTTGTAACTATGAACATCGACTCTTATATATCTCAGCTTTTATATCGTTATCAATGTGTTACCGTTCCTGGTTTTGGTGCATTCCTTACAGAAACACAGTCAGCACAGTGGGTTGAAAGCGCAAATTCATTTTTTCCACCAAAAAAAATGATTTCTTTCAATACCAATTTAAAAAATAACGATGGATTATTAGCTAACCACATTGCGTCTAGCGAAAACAAATCGTACAACTACGCTGTAAATGCTATTGAATACCAAGTAGTAAAATGGAAAAAAGCATTAGAAAGTAATGAAGTTTTAGTTTTAAACAACATAGGAACTTTACGTCTTAATGCCGACAGTAATTTGGTATTTAAACCATCTGAACAAACTAATTACTTATCAAGTTCGTTTGGTTTAGCCTCTTTTGTTTCTCCGGTAGTTAAAAGAGAATTATTTGAACAAAAAATAGAAGCAATTATTGAAAGAGCACCAATCACTCTGGAAACTGAAGAGGAAGAAGCAACTTCAAGTCGTTCTTATTTAAAATACGCAGCTATTTTTGTATTAGGTTTAGGCTTGACAGGAAGCATAGGCTATCCGCTTTATCAAAACCAAATTGCAACTGAGACTGTTTTAGTAGAATCTACTGTTCAAAAACAAGTTGAAACCAAGATTCAAGAAGCTACTTTTTTTATTAAAAGCCCAATGCCAGCTGTAACACTTTCTTTATCAGAAGGTAAATTACCATATCATGTAGTTGCGGGTGCTTTTAGAGATGAAAAAAATGCCATTAAAATATCTAAAAAATTAGCTAACGAAGGTTTTAAAGCACGTTTGTTAACTATAAACAAACACGGTTTATATCCCGTAGTTTATGGAAGTTATGCTACACTAGCAGAAGCTGAAAAAGCAAAACGTGAAATTCATGAAAGTAAAAATCCAGAAGCTTGGGTTTTAATTGAAGCGCTTTAATTTAAATCGAATACTATATAAAAACCTCCAATGGCATTAATTTGCTCTTGGAGGTTTTTAATTTAACAGTGTTTTCATACTTGCGTCAGTTGCGTTTAATAAGCTTGTTTAAGCGCTTTATTGTAATAAATTATTGAAAGTTACATTAGTTATAGTTATTATCAAAATCTTCTCTAAAATGACTTAAAAAACCACTAAAACGACAAAGGCGATTTAGAACTTTCTAAATCGCCTTTGTTATATGCATTGATGTTGCTTATTTACTTACTAATGTGGTATCAATAAAATTCTCTTCATCAATTACGTTCTTTAATTTTTCATTCCTTGGGATCAGGTTAAGCATCATAGAATTGACTACTCTACTCTTAGTTAAATCAGGTTTGATAATCCTTGCTTTGTGGTACAGTCCTAGCATTTCTCGATTGCTTCTTGAATTACTATTATTGATTACAAGCAATCTATAATTGTTATTATCGAATGGATCCAGCTTTATACTAAAAAGTAAAATCTCATCGTCTGACTCTTGAATTATGGGTTCGTATAGCGTTCCCTCCTCTTCTACTCCCTTTTTTTTACTACGATAGTAACTATCATAATCAGCCAAGAACATTTCGCTTTTAATTTGGCTTGGTTCATAACCTAGCATCAGTATCGATTGTTCAGAAGCATTGTCTAAATGATAGGGCGTATTTACCTGTTGATCGAACCTTCCCAGCCATTGATAATCGAGCTGCTTGTTATATCGTTCTTTAATAAATGTTGCCAAACCTTGTTTTAAACCTATCATCACGGCTCTAAATTGAGCGCTTTTGATTTGTGAACCAAAATCAAAGAGTACATAACCAGGCGTGCTGGTATTTGTTCTAAATATTTTTTGAATACTGTGGTTTACTAGGTCTTCAATACTAATTGTTTCTACTTTCATACTGTTGCTTTTAACTTGTGAAATAGAAAGCTGTAGTGCTGCTTACAAATTCACGATTTCACTAATTTGTAAGTCCCCTTTTACATTAGTATAATTAGGAATATCTGCAGCAAATTTCTCAGCGTGCGGGAAAAATGATGCCTGAAAAGATTCCATAGTATCAAATTTTAAATCTACGATCACTGCAAAAGGAGCTGGCTCTCCGGGAGCTCTTCCTGCTAAACCTACTGTTAATTCCATTCCTTTTAAAGCATCTCCTAGAGATTCACTAATCATTGGAAGGTGAGAATTTTTATAGTAATCTAAGTCAAATGTTGTGTCAGCACCGCTAGGGTACATTACGCTTACTTTTATCATGGTATTTTTTATTTAAAGTTATAAAAAAAACCTTATTTTAATTACTAGAACTTTCTCCTGTTACGTATTCCCGCAGCCCGACTTGAGTGGAGCTCTTTTTTATGTAGCGTAGCGCAGTAAAAAAAGCGGGAACGGAAGGCGGAATAGCTGCCCAAATAATTAAAATAAGGTTTTATGGAAATCTATCTAGTGACGGATTATTTTTTTGACCAAGCAAATTTTTGGAATCCAGCGTCAACAGGCGTATTTGCAATGTGATTTGTATAGTTACTAATCACTTTTTGAGATAAACCTAAGATGATATCTAGTACTTGTTGTTCCCCGTATCCTGCAGCATAAAATGCATTTAATTCATCTTCAGAAACGTTTCCACGGTTGCGAACCATGCTTAATGTAAAGGTACGTAAAGCTTCTAATTTAGCATCAGCTAATGGAGTTTCGTTACGTAAAGACTCGATAATATCGTTGTCTACTTTCATCATGTGAGCGATTCCTGTGTGTGCTGGAACGCAGTAATGACAGGCGTGCTCTACGTTGATTGCTTGCCAAACTACTGTTAACTCATCGTTGTTAAAAGACGAAGCTACAAATAATTCATGTAAAACTTGGTATCCTTTTAAAGCGCTTGGAGATGCAGCTAATACACCGTGTAATCCTGGAATCATTCCGTATGCTTTTTGAGAATCTTGTAATAATGCTTTGCTTTCTTCTGGAGCAGACTCGATAGAGTGAATTTTTAAAGTTGTCATAATTGTGATTTTTAAATTGTTGTTATTTTAATATTATATTTCTAAGCATTTGCTTAGTAATAGCACAAAAAAAAGCTAGAGGTTTTTGAACGTTAATTCAATATAATCTTCTATTTCTTGTTTATCGTTGACTCTTGATGCTGCGGCAAGTCCGTGCTTTGCTAGTAGCAAATAATTCGCTTGCTTTAATACCGTTTGTTCGTCTTTACTTTTATCAGTTCGAATTTTTTCTATGAATAACTGCTTGATGCCACCCATAAATTCTACCATTTGTGTATTAATGATTTGGTCTTCTGCTTCTGAAAATTCGTTATAAGTATTGGTCAGGAAACATCCTTTGTAATCCCCTATCTCGATTGGAACTTGAACCGAATCATAGAAAAAATCTTTGATGTCTTCGATTCCGTTTGTGCCGTTTTTAAACTTATCAAACATGCAGCTTACTTTGCTTTTATAGCATTTTAAACTTTCTAAAAAAAGCCCTTGCTTGCTACCAAAACTAGCATAAATCGAAAATTGATTAATTCCCATTTCCTTCTCTAACATACGAACAGAGGTTTTTTCATACCCATTGCGCCAGAACAAAGACATTGCTTTTTCTAATACTTCTTGTTCGTTATATTGTTTACTTCTTGCCATTACTATTTTAATACTGTACAAAACTAAGCAGATGCTTTGAAATAAAAAAACAATTAACAATCTTTAACATTATAATATAAAAAAGCGGCTTGAGTACATCTCAAGCCGCTTTCTGCAAGTTTAGTTTACAAATTATATAACCTGCAAGTTAAGCAAGCTGATGAAAATTAAAACTTTCCGTTTGTATTTTTCCAAGTGTCTTGAGATGCAATCTTCTCTACAACATCCCAGTGTTCAGCAATTTTGCCATTCTCTACTCTAAACAAATCATAGAAAGCATTATGGTCTGCGCCAAAGTGACCTTCACTAACAACTAGTACAAAATTACCTTGACCTAAAACTTTATGAATTGTATCGTATTTCATAAAAATACCTTGTTGTGCTAATGCTCCTAACGCACCACCTAAACCTGATAATTGGTCAGGAATGTTAGGATTGTGTTGGATATAATCATCACCATTAAAGTACCCTGCTAACTTTTCCATTTTACCATTAACTAAAATATCAGAAACGAAATTCTTTACTAATACTTTATTTTGTTCTGTTTTATCAAGATCTTTAAGTTCTGTTGCACCATCAATCATTGAATGTCCGCTTGGGTTTGCGGCCGCTGGAGTTTCTTGTAGGTTATCCCAATGTTCGACGATTTTTCCGTTTTCGAATCTAAAAATATCAAAACCTATTTTTGGTCCAAAGAAATTATAATCTGTTTGTGTGAAAATAAAATCACCATCTTCAAAGGCACGAACTGTATTTACTTTAGCTGAATTAGCAGGTACCATTTGTAAAAGTGCGCCAAAACCAGCTACGCCATCTGCTACCCCTAGATTGTGTTGAATGTATTTATCAGGATTTATGTAAGAAGCAGGTTCGTGAGCTCCTGTTTCAATGCTTTTCAATAAAGCAACTACTTTTTGTTTATTTGAAATTTCCATGCTGTTTTCTTTTTTGATTTTTGATTTTTTAGCTGTTTGGCTGTATGAAGTCGTTAGACCTAAGCCAAGAATTAATGCTGCGCTTACTATTACTTTGTTCATTTTTTTATTGTTATAAATTGATGATGCAAAGGTGCGACGGTAATCAAAAAATAAAAGGATACAAAAAGCACTTTCAATGGTAAATTTGTGCCAAAATAAAATTAGTGCAAGAAACTTTCTCTAAATTCAATTGGAGTACTTAAATGGTGCTTGCGAAAATATTTCACGAAGTTAGTAGGTTCGTCAAAGCCTAGACTATAGCTAATTTCTTTTACAGACTCGCTAGAATGTGCCAATAGACGCTTAGCTTCAAGCATAATACGATCGTCAATAATTTTCTTTGGGGTCGATCCCAAGATTTTTGAAGTAGCTGTATTTAGTCTTTTTTTTGTGATGTGCATTTGGTTTGCATAATTCACCACTAACTTATTATGGTTAAATTGCATCTCTAACAATTCCTTAAATTGCATAACCAAATCTAAGTCGGCTCCTTTTTTAACTTCTATAAAATCACTTTTGCGACGTTCACGCTCTAAGAGCATGAGCAAACTTCTTAAATAATTACGTAAAATAGAAGCTTGGTACTCATCATTATTGTGCCTACATTCATTTTCTAAAACAGCTAAACTATTTTTAAAAAGTATAGTGTTATCAGTCAACGAGATATGAGCCGTTTCAAACAAGTCATTAAATAGTATACTACTTTTTAAAAACTGAATATCTGACGCCTCTTTACAAAAAAAACGATCTGTAAAAAGAATCACTTTCCCTACAGCGGTGTAGGTAGTATCAAAATGCTGTACACTATTTTTGGCTATAAAAACAAAGGTGTCAGGTAAAATTGCAATAGGTTTAAAATCTACATAATGTAGCACTGCTCCTTCTTGAAACCAGAGCACTTGATAAAACTCTGCACGATGTGGTATGGTGAGCTCTGTTTTGAATTCACCGTACAGTTGGCTCATATCAAGAACTTCAAATTCATGAGGCAAACCTTCTTTAAAATCGTATTTTAATATTGTTTCACTAACCATAATCACTTTTCTAGTCACTATATAATTGCAAAGAACACATAGTTTAATAATTGAAGCAAACATACAATATACTTAGCGCAAACTAAAACTGAGCGTAAGAAGCGTTATTTTAGTATAAAACACAATAGACAATATAATTCACTAAATCGTTTCTTAATGACTGTTAAAATGTATTAAAATAGCGTTAAACGATGAATTGCAACAAGCTTGATCGCAACATTTGTTGTAATTTAGGATATGGAAAATATATTAGTAGCAGGTGCAAACGGCACCACCGGAAAACAAATAGTAGCCCTTTTACATAAATCTGAAAATTTTAACCCAATTGCAATGGTTAGAAAAGAAGAGCAACAAACCTTTTTTAAGAATCAAAATATTGAGACTGTTTTAGGAGATTTAACAAATAACGTTGACGCTGCATTTAGCAGTACTATTGATAGAGTAATATTTGCCGCTGGATCAGGTGGTAAAGACGTAATATGTGTTGATCAGGAAGGTGCGAAGAAGATGATTGATGATTCAAAGAAAGCAAATGTGAAAAAATTTGTAATGTTGAGTTCTATGGGAGCAGACAAACCTGAGGAAGCGACGCAATTAGTAGAATATCTAAAGGCAAAACACAATGCTGATGAATATTTAAAAAATAGCGGACTAAACTATAGTATTGTACGTCCAGGAACGTTAACGAATGACTCACAATTAGAAATGATTGAGCTCCAGCAAAAGTTAAATAAACATGGCGAAATCAGTAGAGCTGATGTTGCACAAACATTAGTGCAAAGCTTAGAAGATAAAACTGCTCCTAATGCAACTTTCGAAATTATAAAAGGTGCTACTTCGATTCAGAAAGCGTTGAATAAAATAAGTTAATAAAAATATATAGTACGCATTTTAGATTTATAATAGAATACCATTATTAATTCAACTCAAAAAAACCGAAAGAACTTAATTTATTTAAGTTCTCTCGGTTTTTTTATTTGTTGTTTTTAAAAAATAGTACTTCTGAAAATTTAAGTATATGTTATTACTAAATAAGCTAATTTGTCACTAGCACGCTATTCAGAAAGGGCTTTAATAACTCGTTTTTCATCACTTTTTAGATAAATAAGCAAACTGATTGCTAAGGCTGCGCATATTGAAAACCCAATAAAAAGTGGCAAAGCAGTATCATCAATAAAGCGACCAATGAAGATGCTTATTGGCACCGCCATAATAGTAGAAATACAACCTGTAACCGCTGCGGCAGTTCCAGCAATATGGCCTACTGGCTCCATAGCCATGGCACGAATATTTCCGAAAAGAAAACCAATACTAAAAAATTGCAAGGCAAAAAATAGTATCAAAATACGAACATCTGGATTTGGTGTGTTATAAAATAAGGCAACGTAAGTTGCAGAAACCACAAAGAAAGAAACTAATGCAACAGTAATTAATTTCTCCATTCCGTACTTTATGACTAGAACACCATTAGAAAAAACAGCTGCACCAATTGCAATTGCCAGTCCGGCGAAAATGTATGGAAACTCTTCCTCAAGATGGTATTGATTCTGGAATATTTGTTGGGAACTACTGAGGTACACCATAAAAGATCCGGTAACAAATCCTGAAATAATGGTGAAACCAACGGTTTTTTTGAATTTGAAAAGCTCCTTAAATTCGCCTATAAAACCAGTTGCGGAAAAAACTTTTTTATTCTCTAGGGATAAAGTCTCCGGTTGTCGTTTCCAAAACCAGAACGAAACCAAAAGGCTAATCACTACTTGGATATAAAAAATTCCATGCCAGTTGTAATAATCCAGCACAAATTTACCTAAAGCCGGAGCAATTACAGGAACCAATATAAAGACAACGGTTACAAATGACATAATACGCGCCATATAATCGCCACTGTACATATCGCGAATAATGGCAATGCTAATCGTTCTAGGAGCAGATAAGCCTATTCCTTGCAGTATTCTACCCACCACCATCATTTCTAAATTGGTGGCGTTTACACAAATGAAACTAGCAACAATGAACAAGGCAAAACCCATATAAACAACTGGTTTTCTACCTAAACTATCGGATAGCGGACCAAAAACTAATGGGCCAAATCCAAGACCCAAAAAAATCATTGTGATGAGCAGTTGATTATCAACCACATTTGTGGTACCAATCGTTACCCCAATAATCTCCAGCGCTGGTAATAAAGCATCAATTGCTAATGCTACCACCGACATCAAAGACGCCATAAGTGCGACAAATTCAAATTGAGAAGTGCGGATATTATTTTTCATCAGGCAAAAATACAGTATTGAAATGATTTCGGCACTGTTTCTGGAATTCCAAACCTTTTTAGTTTTACCTTTTTAGTAGCAAATAGTTAGTTAAAAACTATATTTATACAAGTTTGATCCTTTTTCTAATCAACTATTTTTTTAACAGTACCCGTGACTGAGCAGCACGCTTTTACTGTATTGAATATGGTTCCAAACTTTTCTATGTTCTTTTGCAACAAATCAATATTTAAGCTTTCGTCTTGACTATAGATGAGCAATTCATATTGAATTTCGTCCATTCGTGGTGGTTTATCAAGACGGACGGCATTTATTGTAAGTTCTGCTTTTGTGTACTCGAATTTCATCATTACTGAAAATCGCGCTACATTTTTAAGAATACAAGCCGACAAGGACCCAAGAAAGAGTTCGGCTGGATTAGGTAAACTAGCCTCGGTATCAGGAGAAATACCAAAAATAATCTCTGAATCCTTGATATGTATCTCTGCATCTTTAATTGCGGAAATGCTTGCATTTACTGAATAGTTCATAAATGATTGGTTTTAGTTTTAGCAATGCCTTATATAAACGTAGTGATTTATATCTATGAAGACTATGTGCACTAATGAAAATTATTGATTTCTAACACTTTAACTATGCAGTAAAAACAACACTAGAAACAAGCTTTTTTGCCATAAGGATTAGATTCAAAGTCAATTGTAAAGTTAAACTTTTTATCATCTTTGCCTCTGGTATATTCCACATAATCCCAATTTCCTGAGTGAGTTAGTTTATATTCTCCGTTTATCTCTGAACCTATTTTTTCAGAATAGTATTTTATAATTGTGGGATACGAACCACCTTTAATGAATTCTTCTTTAATAAAAATCAAATCTATAGGCGCTTTTTGACCTTTGTATTTAATTTGGATTGCATCCTCTTTATCTGTAAAGCTTATCCATATCATTCTTGAGGCCACTTTATCATCTTTGTAACAGATATAATGATCAATAATCGAACTAATACTATCCAATTTTGGTGAGTCCGTTTTTTGATTCTTTACCGTAGTTTCTAAATCTACTTTATCAGAAGTACTTTTTACTTTATTTTCTAAAGTAACTGAAGGAGTATTTTCTGTTTTTTCTTTGCAGGAAAAGATGAAAAACAGAATCATTAATGTCAATACTAGCTTTTTCATAATGATTATTTTTAAATTTAATTCAAACTTGCTTTAAACATGCGTAATTCGTCCCAACTGTATTTATCTCCAAGTTGTTCTTTCATTCCGTTCAAGGATTCTTCTTTATAATGTTTGAAAGCTTCAGTTAATTCTTGGATTTTATCTTGTGGGAGAATGTCTTGAACTTTAACTTTTTTGGCTTGGATGAGTTTAACCAAGTGACTCTCGATGGTTGCGGCAGTTAATTTCCTTATAGTAGCAATGTCTTGTATGGAATTTTTGGCTAGCCAAAGTTCGTATGTTTCCTCAACTGTAGATTTTTTTGGTGCTTTTTTAGTTGATTTTTTAGAGGTATAACGTGTAGAATCAGCGTCATCTTCGATCAAAGTCACATGAGTATCCTTAAACTGACTTTGAATCGCCTCGGTTTTTCTACTAATGTATTTCTTAATTTCATCAGAGGTTAGTTTCTCTTTAGAAATGGTTTCGCCAGCCACAACAGTTTCTATCAGTAATTTTGCTTTCATCAACCTCAAAATAGCTTTGGATTGTAACTCTTCTAAAACCATTAATTCATCATAAAATGCTTTCCCTTTTTTAACGCGTTTTACCTCTTCAATTTTCCAGAGAATTTCAAAAACCAACTCGTCCATAGGTTTTAAGAAATAGTCAAATGCAGCTTGAATTCTCTCAGAAACATGTATCAAATCAACCGTTTCATTATGGAACATTTTGTTGAGTTGCAGAATGAATTTTTTGGATGGGTCCAAAAGGGCATCTATAGCTTCCATTTGCTTTGTAGCCCAATTAGCATGTTTCGATTTAGTTGAATTTTCAGACATATCGCCGTAACTGTACTTATGGTTGCGCCATTCTTGAGCCAAATCAGCCCAATCAAAACTATTAATCAAATAGTTATGGATAAAATTCTTAGTTTCAAAATGCAAAGAATTTTTCAATAACTCATCCGTTGCTTTATTCAAAGCATAATCCATGACATCTTGATCATTAGAAATTCCGTTCATTCGCAACGGAGATAGCAAAATAAGGCCTTCTAACGAACGCAAACGTGATAATGCAACATATGCTTGTCCAGGCATAAAAACCTGCGAAACATCAATCGCTGCTTTGTCAAAAGTTAACCCTTGACTTTTATGTACAGTAATTGCCCAAGCTAATTTTATAGGATAGTGCACAAAAGTTCCTAAAACCTCCTCCTCTATTTCCTTTGTGGTAGGATCAATTTTATAACGAATGTTTTGCCATTCGTATCGATCAACCTCAATAGTTTTGTCTTCTTCAGGAAAATAAACAGTGATTTCCTGCATGCCTAGGGACTTGATAATTCCCATTTTTCCGTTAAAGTAATTTTTTTCGAAAGACAAATCATTCTTAACGAACATTACCTGTGCACCTATTTTAAGCTGCAAGCGTTCCTCAATTGGGTAAATTTTTTCTGGAAAATCACCTACAATATCTGGTTTATAAGTAATTAACTCCCCTTTTAGATCTTCTAGCGCTTGAGCGTTCATAGCATCAGCCTTAGCATTATGGGTTGTTAAAGTAATATATCCTTTGTTTTCCTTAAGGTCAAAGTTGGGTTTTACATATTTATTCAAAGCCGCAACATCAGCAGCAGTGATTTGGTTGTTTCTTAAATTATTTAAAACCGAAATGAATTCGGTGTCTGTTTGACGATAAATTTGCGATAATTCAATATACAATGGCGGACTCAATTGTACAGCATGAGAGTGGAAAAAGAATTTACCTTTGTAATAATTACGCAGTGTACGCCATTCTTCATCCCGAATTACCGGTGGTAACTGTAGTAAATCTCCTATATATAAAACTTGTACACCTCCAAACGGTGTTGCTTTTTTACGGACAGTTTGCATCATGTAATCCATCGCGTCCAATAAATCAGCGCGCAACATACTCACTTCATCAATTACAAGTAGCTCCATGTTGCGTATTACTGATTTTTTTAATCCGCTCATTTTAAAATGCCTGCGCAACGTATCTTTAGATTCAAATTTGACGGTATCTGTAAACTGTGAGTCCACATTGAAAGCAGGAATGAAACCACCAAAAGGCAATTGAAACATGGAATGTATTGTTACACCGCCCGCATTTAACGCTGCAATACCTGTAGGAGCCACAACAACTGTGTTTTTATGTGTTGTTGCAATAATTTCACGCAATAGTGTTGTTTTACCAGTCCCTGCCTTACCAGTTAAAAAAACGGATCGTTGGGTTTGATTGATAAACTGTAAAGTATAAGCAGCGGCTTCGGATATTGTTTGCATTAGGCGTGTAAATTAAAACTGAAATTAGGTTGAAACACGTAAAAAGTGCTTTCCCTATTAAAAATAGAAGTAAAAGTAAGTTTTTTTAAACTCACACAGTTACTAAGGCTTTATTTAACCAAAAAAAAACCTCCATTCTAGCAATAGAATGAAGGTTGTTTACATTATAAAAAAACAAAAATTATTTTTTTGCTTCTTCTTTCTCTTCTACTTTTTCTTCTGTTTTAGCAGTAGCTGTAGATTTATATTTATCGTTTAATGCTTTTACGATTTCTTTAGTGATATCGTATTTGTCTTCAGCATATAAAACTGAAGCTGCATCTCCTGTACCGTAGATGTAAGCGTATCCTTTTTCTTTACCGTAAGCTTTGATGAATTTTTTTACTCCAGAAACTAAAGTATCCATTTCTGCTCCACTCTCTTGCTGCAATTGTTGAGATAAAGCTTGTTGTGCATAGCTCAATTGTTGTTCTCTTTTTTGCAATTCAGCTCCTTGTTTTTGAGCCCACTCTTGACCGTTAGCTTGTGCTTGTTTTTGAAAATTAGCAGCGTCTTGTTTAAAGCGATTAATTTCTGCTTCTAGTTGTCTTCCTTTTTCTTCCGACTGTCCTTTATATTTTGCTTCAAGATCTTTTGCTTCTGTGTATTCTTTCATTAATACCGAAGTATCTACATAAGCAGTTTTTACTTCTTTAACATCTGCAGTTTTGTTACAAGCAACAACTGAAATAGAGATTGCGATAATTAATAATACTTTTTTCATTTTGGTTTATTTTGTAATTTAAAGTGTTTAGACAAAAATATAAAAAAATAGCTCGTATCCTAAAAAACTTTAGAATTTCCCTATTTTTTATACTATTAGATTTTACTATTGTTATTAAAATTTATATAATTTCAGCTTATTAAAACCGACATCAACAGCTCTTCTTAGCGCGATTTTAGAAAAAAAGGACACTTAAGACATGTTTAAAACTAAAATCAAGCTTTAAAACCACCTTAAAATCATTTTTACCTATTTTTAAGCACATAAATGTGTGATGAATACTCTAAATTTCGTTTTGCTTTTAAATTGGACTGCAATCCAATAAAAAATGCTTTTATGTAATTCATTTTTCCTGATTGGTATTTTTCAGAAAGTAAACTCACATAAAAAGAATCAAATTTCATAGGAAGTACTTTTTCTAATTCCATTCCCTCTTTTTCAAAAAGCATTTTTATTGCATTTTTAGAAAAATGCCAAAAGTGAATAGGCACATCATATGCTGCCCAAAATGTTTTGTAATGTTGTGCATCGAAAGATTTAAAATTGGGAACTGCAATAATTAAAGATCCATCAGGTTTCAACAATCTTTTTAGTTCTTTTATTTGTTCATCTAAATTAGGAACATGTTCTAAAACATGCCACATACTAATTACATCAAAAGAATGATTTCCTAACTCAGATGTTTTCTCTACAAATGAAACACCTTTACTGCTGGCAATTTGTTTTGCTTTTTCACTTGGCTCCACTCCTACCGTTTTCCAGCCATTTTGTTTTGCCACAGATAAAAAATCGCCAGTCCCTGCACCAATGTCTAAAATGCTGCCTTTTTGAGGCTGCAATGAATTAATCAGATTCAGTTTATTTTTTAAAGCAATATTTTTCACAAAGTGATACGCTTTTTCAAATAAAGAACGTTTAGAATCTGTATGCGAAATATAATCTGGACTTTCATAATATTTCCCTAGAGTCGCTAAACTTGGTTGTGGAGATGTGATTAACATATCCAATTCTTCATCGTAGTACAATTCGAAAATTTCTTTAGAAACAGAATGATCCTTTACAGTAAGGAAGTGTTTTTTATTGGCAATATCCATTAATTGAATTATATAATTTATTTATACTTTTTATACCAAACCCCAAAAATACTATTGCATTTTCAGGGTTGTATTATTTTATTTCCCAAACTATCCAGTTATAGCAAAGCTTTCGGCAATAGTTTCACGTGGAACAATTTTAACTATTCGAATTTTTTAATTCAGTATTTTATTCAGAATACTGAATCAGTTATTAATTCTGTATTACGATAATTTCATTACTCCTATTAAAATTGTTTAAGAATTGATTTCAACTTTTAGAACGCGGTATAACTGTTTACCAAAACCAGAAAAACTAAATCAATATTTACCTACCCATATAAATCAATAAAACCGAAATATCACTTGGAGATACCCCACTTATTCTTGACGCTTGTGATATAGTTACAGGACGAATCTTTGTAAGTTTTTGTTTTGCCTCAATTGACATTGATTTAATTTTATGGTAATCAAAATCATCTGGAATTTTCACATCTTCTAAACGTTTCAATTTATCTGCATTGTTTCTTTCCTTTTCAATATAACCAGAATATTTAACTTGAATTTCTGCTTGTTCAAGAATTTCTTGATCGACATCATTCTCTTCGATATAGGTTTTAACTTTCTCGAATTTCATTACATCTTCTAATTCAATTTGAGGACGAGAGAAAATTTTAAACATCTTATCACCTTGCGAAATCAAGGCTGTACCTTTTGATTCTAAAATTGGATTTGCTTCAGCCATAGTAACACTCGATTCTCTAAAAAAAGAAACCATTTTTTCAGACTCTTTTAATTTGTGTTCCATACGGCGCAATCGAGCTTCAGAAGCCAAACCAATTTCATAACCCATAGGTGTTAATCTAAAGTCGGCATTATCTTGACGCAACAACGTTCTATATTCAGCACGAGAAGTAAACATTCTATAAGGCTCTTCTGTTCCTTTAGTAATTAAGTCATCAATTAAAACACCAATATACGCTTCGTCTCGTTTTAAAATTAAAGGAGCTTTTTCATGTACTTTTAAATGTGCATTAATTCCCGCCATCAATCCCTGAGAAGCGGCTTCTTCATAACCAGTAGTTCCATTAATTTGACCAGCAAAATACAATCCCTCAACAAGCTTTGTTTCTAAAGTATGTTTTAGTTGTGTAGGCGGAAAGTAATCATATTCGATTGCATAGCCTGGACGTAAGAATTGCACTTTTTCAAAACCAGCAACAGCACGCATTGCTTTGAATTGAATATCGGCTGGAAGTGAAGTTGAAAAACCATTTACATAAACCTCACAAGTTTTCCAACCTTCAGGTTCAATAAATAGCTGGTGTCTTTCTTTATCAGCAAAACGATTTATCTTATCTTCTATAGACGGACAATATCTTGGCCCAAGACTTTTAATACGACCGTTGAACATTGGAGAACGATCAAAACCTTCTCTCAAAATATCATGAACATCAAGAGAAGTGTACGTCATGTGACAAGACCTTTGATGAACCAACGGACTAGTTATATCAGAATAAGAAAACTTATCTGGCTTTGCATCTCCTTTTTCTTCACTCATTTTTGTAAAATCCAAAGAACGTCCATCAACACGAGGAGGTGTACCTGTTTTCATTCTACCAGATTCAAATCCGGCGTTGATCAAATCTTCGGTAATTCCATAAGCAGCACTTTCACCAGCTCTACCTCCACCAAATTGTTTGTCCCCAACATGAATAACACCATTTAAAAAAGTACCGTTTGTCAATACAACAGATTTTCCTTTGATCTCAATCCCTAGAGAAGTACGCACTCCTTTTACTTTTCCATCTTCAATAATTAGTCCTTGAACCATCTCTTGATAAAAATCCAAATTAGGAGTACCTTCTAACATCAACCTCCATTCTTCAGCAAAACGCATGCGATCACTTTGAACTCTTGGAGACCACATTGCAGGACCTTTTGATTTATTCAACATCTTAAATTGAATTGCCGTACGGTCTGAAACAATTCCTGAGTACCCACCAAGCGCATCAATCTCACGAACAATTTGTCCTTTTGCAATTCCGCCCATAGCAGGGTTACAAGACATTTGCGCAATATTCTGCAAACTCATTGTAACCAATAGTGTTCTCGAACCTAAATTTGCGGCTGAAGCAGCAGCTTCAGAACCTGCGTGTCCAGCACCAACTACAATAACATCGTATTCTTCTTGAAACATTTTATATATAAATTAACCCAGCTTCGCTGGGAATAGTATTAAATTCTATTCGTAAATTTGGTTCACAAATTTACTATTTACTTGTTCCACGTGGAACTTTTAGATTGATTCTAAAAAATTAAAATGTTCCACGTGAAACATTCAATGAATGAAAACTTAAACTGAATAATTGTTTCACGTGGAACAATATTGATCATCTTAAAAAAACAGTTTAAATGTTTCACGTGAAACATAAGTTTAATCAAAAGTTGTTTAATGTTTCACGTGGAACATAGCTAACTTCTCATCTTCTTTAGAACGCATTAAACGTTCGTCTTCTTCTCCTTTGTCTTTGTAGCCACAATAATGTAACATTCCGTGAACTAAAACACGTTTTAACTCTTCTTCAAAAGTTACTTTGAAATCAATAGCATTATCAGCAACACGTTCTACAGATACAAAACAATCACCGCTAATTTCATTACCCATTGTGTAATCAAAACTAATAACATCAGTTAGTGTATCATGGTCTAAGTATTCTAAATTGATTTTATGTAAATACTCATCATCGCAAAAGATATAATTTATCTCCCCTTCTTTTTTATTTTCTGAGATAATAACCTGAGACAACCAATTTGCAATAGCAGTTTCGTTATCTAAATTAAACTCGTTTTCGTAATTAAAATTGATCATTTTTTATTAAAATATTCTTGAACCTTTTGGTTAAAATTGGAGCGCAAAGGTAATGATTGTCTGTTTAAAATCTCTATGCTATTTAAATAATCTAACAAAGCCTTAGGCAATGGTTTAGAATCATTAGTAAACTGTTTCTTGTTACTCTCAGATTGTCTTTTATTATCTTCACCTTGTTCTTTAATTGCAGTCTCTAATTTTAATAATTCTTGCTTGATATTAACGGCTTTTTGTAATGTTTCGTTTTTAAAACCTTTATTTAATAATTGCTTTTCTAACTGTTTCATTTGCTCTAAAGCGTTTAAACCTTCTCTGGATAATCCTTGTTTTTTTAATTCATTTTCTAAGGACTCTCTTAGTTGTTGTTGTTGCTTATAAATTTCAAGTATTGCTTTAGCATTTCCTTCACCATCTTCTCCCCCACTACCGTCTTTACTATTACCAGGGTTTTTATCTCCGGGGTCTTTACCAGACTCCATTCCTTTTTTTATTTTATCACCTAAACTTTCTTGTCTTTTAATTATATCCGGTAATTGCATACCTGATCCTTCTCCAGGTTTTGGTTTCCCTGATCCTGGATTAGATAATGAGGATTGTAGATTACTTAGCACATTACTTAGAAAATCACCTAATTTATTGGCTGCGGCAATAGTGTATTGTTGGTGTGAAAGCCCTTTACTAAATTGTGTTTCGGTAAAACTGTCTAGAGACTTGTCAATGTTATATTGCATATTACCTATTTCCTTAGTGACCTGTTCTGCTATTTGAGGATTGCGTAGTGACATGGCAAACAAACTATCATCAATATGTTTGAACTGTTGTTTCAAATCTTGTTGCCATTTAATGTTTTTACTAACTGCAGCTGAACCAGATTTAATATTTTTAAACTGATTCATTAACTCCTCTTGTGACATAGAAAAGGCTAGTAAATTATCTAGCACTTGACGGAGCATTTTTACATCCTCTTCCATTTGCTCTTTTGAACCTTCGGCTAGACTTTGAGACATTTTTGAAGACATGGACTTCATGCTTTTAGCAGCATTCTTTTGCTTTGGCTTAGCTTTACTTTTATTGTCTTTTTGTAATTCCTCAACTGCATTCTTTAAATCATCATCAATGCTTTTTTCTTTTTCAACATCATTAGGCAAATCAGCAGGTGCTTTTAATTCCTCATTATCCTTTTTTAAATCTTTTAATTCTTCTTGAATTTTATCATATTCTTTATTTATTTCCACTTGTTTTTCAACAGCATTCTTATCAGCAGACTCTGCTAATTTATCTTGTTTGTCTCCTAGCTTGTTCAATTTATCTGCAATTTGTTCTGCTTTCTTTTCTACGTAATACTTTTTAGTAAGCTCTACTAACTGCTTTAAATTTTTGACTTGGTTTTTACTATTCTGTTTGAACTTGTCTAATTTAGTAAGTAATTCATCATTCTTTATCTTATCATTAAGATCTTTTAACTCCTCTAAAAGTCTATTGTTTTCTTCTAAATCTTTATTGGCATTATCTAATCTTTTTTGCAAAGACTCTTTCAATACATCATTCTTGTCCGATTTAAATTGATCTAAATTCTCTTTCATCTTATCAGAGAATTGTTTCATTAAATCATCTTGTTGTTTTTGACGTTTAATAAAATCCTTAACTTCCTGTTGTTCTTTAAACTCAAATTTATCTTTTTCTTTACCTGATTTTTGAAGTTTATCTAATTCAGCTATTTGCTTGTTTTGTTTATTCAAAGAGTTTTCTAAACCCTTAATATTATCATTTTGTTCTTGCAAAATTTCATCTTGCTTTTCAGTATCCGTCAAAATACGACTTGAAAAAACCGTTGACTTAGTACTTTTAAAACTATGTAATACGTCATTATCAAAAACCTCAAAGTAGTAATCATAAACTACTCCTTGCTCAATTGAAAGATTACTTGGGAAAGAAAATACAAATTGTGCTACACTTCCTGAACTAGTATTAATTGTTCCACGTTTAACACTAGTAGGTTTTGACTTTGGATAATAAACAATTTGCAATTTTGATATTCCATAATCATCAGCAATTTGACCTAGCACAAACGATTTATCTACCTTTAAACTATCAGGCGCGGTGCTTACTTGTATAGAAGGAAACTGATCCTTGATCACTGTTAGCTGATAATTGAGCTTTTCATAATTTTTTACCTTATAATTAGACGTAATAATTTGATAATCTGTGTTTTGAAATACATTTTTGTTCAATAAAAAACTATTTTCTGATTTATTGAACTTTGAATCATTATGATCACTAGACCAAACCACATTTTGAGTTGCTTGTGTCTTAATTTTCCAAGTTACACGAGTTCCTTCAGGAATAACTGCATTACCTGTACCCTTAATAATCTCAGATTTTCGATGTAAATAAGATGGGAAATTCAATAACATTTCAAAATCAGCTATTGCGGGAACCTGAACTACTTTCAATTCGTAATCTTTAGAATATACTTTATTTGCTTCTAAATGAAAAGAGACAGAACTCGACGGATTGGTAATTTTAAATTGATATTCTCCAGCTATAGTGTTTTCAAGAAAGTAACTTTCGTTATTAATAAAAATCATCACATTTTCAGGAACAACATTACCTATTGTTTTTACACGGATAATAAAATCTTTATTCTGTTCCGTTTGTAAATTGTTATTTAAAACCACAAAAGAAAAAGGTGCTGGCGGAGAAAAAGCGGTATTAAAATGCACTACCCTATTTAAACTTTGAGAGATGATTGCTTTATTTCCTGTTAAAAAGAAAACTGCAAATAGCAAAATTGGAATAATAGCTAGCGGTAAATATTTTTTATTAGTGTTGAGATTAATTGCATTACCAAAAGGAATTGGTTGCAATGCATTTGCTTTTTGATTTATCGATGCAACTAACAATTCAGATTTTTCATGGGAAACGCTACCTGCTGAAAGCTGTAAAAAGTTTGTCAAAGTATCCTGTACATCATTAAAATGATTTCCAATAATTTTAGAAGCGTCGTTATAAGACAATCCTTTTTGCAGTTTAAATAATTTAAAAACTGGGAATAGTATAAAACGCAACAATAAGAATGCTTCGACAATTATAAAAGTCCAAAATAATAAGGTCCTTGCCATTGGCTGTAGCCAAAGAAAATATTCTACAAATAGCGTAAATAGAAAATACAATAATCCTAAACCAATAAAGAAAATGATTCCTCGTATCAGTTCGTTCCAATAAAATTTTCTAATGAATGCTTCTAGCTTTTGATAAATAAAATTTGATCTCTCCAAAACTTATAATTCTTTTTATATAACCAATAAAAGTAACAATTTATATGATACTAAAATGGTTAAAAAGAAGCAATCTAATTATTGTTGTAATTATCTCATAATCTGATTAACTAAATGCGTATTTGAAATCGTATCTTTGCATGAAAAATTACAAAAATGTCAAAGCAAGTTCGTGTGCGTTTTGCACCAAGCCCAACGGGACCATTACATATTGGCGGTGTACGTACTGCCCTATTTAATTATTTATTTGCCAAAAAAAATGGCGGAACATTCTATTTAAGAATTGAAGATACAGATCAAAATCGTTTTGTACCTGGAGCTGAAGCTTACATCATGGAAGCATTAGAATGGTTAGGAATAGCCCCTGATGAAACTATTGGAAAAAATGAAAAGTTTGGTCCTTATCGTCAAAGCGAAAGGAAACACATGTACAAAGAATATGCTGATCAGTTAATAAATTCTGATTGGGCATATTATGCATTTGATACTCCAGAAGCTTTAGACGCTCAAAGAAAAGCAGATGAAGAACAAGGTAAAACTTTTATTTACAATCATACAAATAGAGAGAAACTTGATACTTCCTTAGTTTTAACAGCAGATGAAACTGCTGCTAGAATTGCAAAAGGTGATGCTTATGTAGTTCGATTTAAAACACCTGTTGATGAAACACTACATTTAAAAGATATAATTCGTGGCGATGTCAAGTTTGAAACAAGCTTACTTGATGATAAAGTTTTATTTAAGAGTGATGGAATGCCAACCTATCATTTAGCTAATATAGTTGATGATCATCTAATGGAAACGTCACATGTTATTCGTGGTGAAGAATGGTTGCCATCAATGCCATTGCATGTTTTATTATACAGAGCCTTTGGTTGGGAAGCACCAGAATTTGCTCACTTACCTTTAATTTTAAAACCTGTAGGAAACGGAAAACTATCTAAACGTGACGGAGATAAATTAGGGTTTCCAGTATTTCCTTTAGAATGGAATACTACTGAAGGAGTTTCTAGCGGGTACAGAGAAAAAGGATTTTTCCCAGGAGCAGTTGTTAACTTCTTAGCTTTACTAGGTTGGAATGATGGAACCGAAAAAGAAATATATTCTTTAGAAGAATTAGTAGCCGCTTTTGACTTAAATAGAGTCCATAAAGCAGGAGCTAAATTTGATCCAGAAAAAAACAAATGGTTCAACCACCAATATTTGATTACTCAAGAAGACGAAGATTTGGCGAAAGCCTACTCCCCTATTCTATCAGATAAAAATATTGATGCAACTAAATTTGATCTTGTTAAGATAGTTTCATTAATAAAAGAAAGAGCACATTTTGTATCAGAGTTTTGGGAAATGAGTGATTTCTTTTTTCAAGCACCAACAGAATACGATGCTAAAGCAAGCAAAAACTGGAAAGAAGAAACACCAGCTTTAATGAAGCAACTAATAGAAATAGTTGAAACAATTGAAGATTTTACATCAATAAATATTGAAACTGTTGTAAAGGAATGGATGACCACAAATGAAATTGGTATGGGAAAAGTAATGCAGCCTTTTAGACTTAGTCTTGTAGGAGCTTTAAAAGGTCCTCACCTATTTGACATTATTGAAGTCATAGGCAAACCAGAAACGATTAGCAGAATTAAAAAAGCAATTGCAAAATTATAATTAAATCAGGCTCCTTTACAAAGGGGCCTTTTTTTATAGAAAATCTAAAAACTAGAAATTTAAAATTTCGTTTTTAATACAAGATAATAAGCTAAACTTAAATAAAGAAATAGTTACGCTTTAGCGAAAGCCTAAATAAATGATTTGAATACTAAAGAAATTTCGTAATTTAACAGTAAATTTTAAACTAAATATCAAAACTATGAACACTGCATTAGTAATTATTCTTGTATTTGGACTCTTTATTCTATTCTCCTCCTTCTTTACTGTTAGACAGCAAACAGCTGTAATTATAGAACGATTTGGAAAATACTTAAGTATTAGACAATCTGGATTGCATCTTAAAATTCCGTTGATTGATAGAATTGCAGGACGTGTAAATCTAAAAATCCAACAGTTAGATGTTATTATCGAAACAAAAACTAAAGATAATGTTTTTGTAAAACTTAAAGTATCCGTACAATTTATGGTTGTTAAAGAAACGGTTTACGATGCCTTTTACAAATTAGAATATCCACATGATCAAATTACTTCTTACGTTTTTGATGTAGTACGTGCCGAAGTTCCTAAATTAAAACTAGATGATGTATTTGAAAGGAAAGATGATATTGCCATTGCGGTAAAAAGAGAATTGAATGAAGCAATGACTACTTACGGTTATACTATTATCAATACATTAGTAACAGATATTGATCCAGATATTCAAGTTAAAAACGCGATGAATAGAATTAATGCTGCTGATAGAGAAAAAACAGTTGCTGAATTTGAAGCTGAAGCATCTAGAATTAGAATTGTAGCTAAAGCAAAAGCGGAAGCTGAAAGCAAAAGATTACAAGGTCAAGGTATTGCTGATCAAAGAAGAGAAATTGCTAGAGGATTAGTAGAAAGTGTAGATGTATTGAACCGTGTGGGTATCAACTCACAAGAAGCCTCTGCCCTAATTGTTGTAACACAACATTATGATACATTACAAGCTATAGGTGCTGATTCAAACTCTAACTTGATATTATTACCAAATTCACCACAAGCAGGAAGCGAAATGTTGAATAATATGGTTGCTTCATTTAGTGCATCAAACCAAGTAGGTGAAATGATGAAAAAAGGAAATCGAAAAAAGTCTAAATCAAAATCAGATTATAAAGAGGAAACTCCTGTAATTGAATTGAATGAAGATGGACAAGAAAATGATGATGAAGATTAAATTATCATTTAAATAGAAAAAAGAGGCTTTAACGGCCTCTTTTTTTGTTTATGTACCATTTAACTACAAATGGAATAACAATGTTTATAATTTGTGAATAAGAGCCTGTAAAGCCACTTTTAAACGATCCTATGAAACTGTTCACAATATGTTTAGGCTTTAATGCTTCTTTCGTTTTTTGAAAAGTTAAAACTAACCTTTGATGGCTAATTTCCTTTTCTAACTTAAGAATTTCTAATTCACTATCAATTTGATCGTAAGAAGTATATTTTTTTATCTCCATAATGTATTAGTTAAAAAATATTTTAGAGAATTTTGTTAATATCGGACCTTCGATAATTTTATCTTTCAGTAAGTATAAAATTAGAGTAACAACTAAATATATAGCCCCTACCAATAAGAAACCATACGCATTACTATCTAACATATTTCCCAAACCAAGCGCTAATGCAATTGAACAAAATAATAGTACCATACCAAAACACAGGGCAATAAGTATAAACTTTAAAATTGCCGTTGTTGATTTCATGGCTACTCTAAATATTCTTAATTTGTGGTAAGCAAGATTAGTATCAATATAAGATTGTACTTGTTCTTGAATATGTTCCGTATTTTCTTTTAATTCTTCAAAAGCCATACATTAATTGTTTATTATCAAATTTTAAAACTTCTAAATTATTTTTGAAGCTTTGCGTTTTTATCTTTCAGTTCAGCAAGTTTACTTTCAAGAAAAGTAATTACATCTTCTGTTTTATGACTCATGCTTGACACTAGATCTTCATAACTTCCTTCAAAATCAACTTTTGCAGATGAAAATTTTGTTTTTACTTCTTCAGATAAACTATCGTATTTTTTTTGTAAATCTTTTTGTGCGTCTTTGTAACCGTCTTTAATTTTAACTCTAGTTTTTGAACCTTTATCCGGAGCAAATAATATTCCTACACCAGCTCCAATTGCTGCACCAGTTAAAATCGCTAAAATCGTGTTACCTGTATTCTTTGACATAATATTTTTTATTTAATTAATAATACATTAAAGATACGAATAATTTTAACATTTTCAGGCTAACAAAGAATTAAATTCATCTAAAAATCAAAATAAAGCTCATTATTAAACGAAAACACTACTAGATATACTAATTAGTAGCTTAAATTTTAAAATAGCTTAATCATTCGCTATGAAGCTTGTTTTTAATATAAAAAATCAATGTAATAATATATATCTATAGATTTTAACAATAATAAAAAAAGCACCCTAATAAAGGTGCTTTAAATTGATTAAATCTATTATTGTAAATTATAATGTAATGGTATCTAATAAAGCTAAAACTTTTTCATTTTTCTCTTTTTCTATCATTTCAAGAATTTGAGTTTTGAAATCTTTCAAATTAATATTTTCAGATTTTAAATTTTCAAGACCTAAAATTCTAACAGCAGCTAACTGACTTTTTAAAGACATATTAAATAACTTAGTTAATGAGTCGGCATCAATATCATTAGCGGTAATTTTATCAGAATTTTGTAAAATCAATTGTGCAAATAACAAAGCATTATTGTCATTCTTTACATTTTTTACAATAGTTTGATTAATTAAACTGTAATTATCAATACTTTTAATGTTTGTAATGATGCTTAAAAGGATATTTTGAGCAGCATTTTCATCCTTTTCTTTTACATATTTATTGATCTCTTTTTGTGTAGCCATCAATAAATTAGCTTCTTTTTTTCCTTTTTCTTCCCAAGCATCTTTTAATCCTACCGTTTTATTAAACACTAAATTAGTACTTGTGGATGCTTTATCAACATTAAAATAACCCAAGCGTTGAAATTGGAATTTATCCTCAGGATTAGCAGCAGCAAGGCTTGGTTCCATATACCCTACTACAGTTTGCAAAGAGTTTTTGTTCATAAAGTCAAGAAAATTTTTCTCCTTATGACTGTCTGGTGCTTCATCAATAAATAAACGGTCGTACAATCGAACTTCGGCCTTTACAGCATGTGCAATTGAAACCCAATGAAGTGTACCCGCTACTTTACGTTGGCTTGCTTCACTCCCACTTCCGCTACGACTATCTTCATCATAAGAAACATGAATTTCAGTAATATTTCCATCAGCATCTTTTACAACTGATTCTCCTTTAATAATGTAGGCATTTTTAAGACGCACTTCATTACCAAGACTCAATCTAAAAAATTTAGCTGGAGCTTCTTCTAAAAAGTCTTCTCTTTCTATGTATAATTCTCTTGAAAAAGGAACTTGTCTATAACCAGCAGCTTCATCTTCTTGATTATTTTCAGCTTCTAATGATTCTTCTTTTCCTTCTGGATAATTAGTAATTACCACTTTTACTGGATCTAAAACTGCCATAACTCGTGGAGCCGTCTTGTTTAGATCTTCGCGTAAGCAAAATTCTAAAAGAGAATAATCAATAACATTTTCACGTTTAGCAACCCCTATGATTTCGCAAAATTTACGAATAGAATTAGCTGTATACCCTCTTCTTCTTAATCCAGAAATAGTAGGCATTCTAGGATCATCCCAACCATTTACAATGTTTTCTTGAACCAGTTGCAACAGCTTACGCTTACTCATAACGGTATAATTCAAGTTCAAACGTGCAAATTCATATTGATGTGGTCTTACCTTATTGTCATCATAAATTTGATCTAGAAACCAGTTGTATAACTCTTTGTGCATTACAAATTCAAGCGTACAAATAGAATGTGAAACTTGCTCGATGTAATCACTTTCTCCATGAGCAAAATCATACATAGGATAGATTTTCCAATCGTTACCCGTTCTATGATGATGACGGTGTAAAATACGATACATCAAAGGATCACGCATTAACATATTGGTAGATTTCATATCAATTTTAGCACGTAAAACATGACTTCCCTCAGGAAAATCACCATTTTTCATTCCTTCGAATAAAGCTAAATTCTCGTCTATAGAGCGGTTTCTATAAGGCCCATCAACACCAGGTTGCGTAGGAGTTCCTTTTTGAGTAGCCATATCTTCTGACGATTGACTGTCAATATAAGCTTTACCATTTTTAATCATTAAAACAGCCCAATCATACAATTGTTGAAAGTAATCAGAAGCATAACGCTCTTCGGCCCATTGAAAGCCTAACCATTGCAAATCTTCTTTGATAGCATCAACATACTCCTGCTCTTCTTTGGCTGGGTTAGTATCATCAAAACGTAAGTTTACTGGTGCATTGTAACGCAATCCTAAACCAAACTGCAAGCAAATTGACTTGGCATGGCCAATGTGTAAGTACCCATTAGGCTCTGGTGGAAAACGAAAACGTAAATTATCTTGAGGAAAACCGTTTGATAAGTTCTCTTCAACTATTTGTTCTATAAAATGGAGTGATTTTTCTTCTGTTGACATCTTGTTGTATTAAAAAAGCAAAGTTATCAAAAATGTTGGTTAATTCATGAATCAGAGATTTGGTTATTCAGTAATTAGTACATAAAACTTAAAATTCTTCGTACTTTTATCAAATAAATGAACATTAAAATTATAATTACACTTAAATGGGAACTATAAAACTTAAAAACATACGCACCTACTCTTACCACGGTTGTTTAATTGAAGAAGGAAAAATAGGATCAGATTACTCTGTAGATTTAGAAATAAAAACAGATTTAAGAAAATCATGTATCTCAGATGATTTACAAGATACGGTTGATTATGTGTTATTAAATCGCATTGTTGAAGAAGAAATGGCTATAAGATCACATTTACTAGAGCATGTAGGACATAGAATTATTACCAGAGTATTTAATGATATCCCAGAAATATCTAGAATATTGTTAGGTGTTTCTAAATTAAACCCCCCAATTGGTGGTGATGTTGAGGCAGTAACTATTGAATTAGAAGAATATAGAAGTTAATTGACATCATAAAACTAAAAATAAAGCATTCATACTGTGTATGATACCACATTTTTAAAAAAAAAGTATGAGATAACCTTTTTAAAACTAAAGATTTTAAGTACTTTTGCCATCCATTCATTAATGGCGTCGTGGCCGAGTGGCTAGGCTGGGCTCTGCAAAAGCTCCTACTGCGGTTCGAATCCGCACGATGCCTCTAAAACCTTCAAAGCAATTTGGAGGTTTTTTTTATGTTTAATTTTTATAAAAAATTAGATAAAGATAAACTGCGGTTCAAATAATTTACTGAAAATAAAGATACCTATAAAACCTCCAAAGCAATTTGAAGGTTTTTTTATGCTTAATTTTTATAAAAAATTAGATAAAGTTAAACTGCGGTTCGAATAATTTACTGAAAATAAAGATGCCTATAAAACCTCCAAAGCAATTTGGAGGTTTTTTTTATGTTTAATTTTTATAAAAAATTAGATAAAGTTAAACTGCGGTTCGAATAATTTATTGCAAATAAAGATGCCTATAAAACCTCCAAAGCAATTTGGAGGTTTTTTTTATGCTAAATTTTTATAAAAAATTAGATAAAGATAAACTGCCGTTCGAATAATTTACTGAAAATAAGATACTTATAAAACCTCCAAAGCAATTTTTAAGTTTTTTATGTTTAATTTTTATAAAAAATTAGATAAAGATAAACTGCGGTTCGAATAATTTACTGTAACTAAATATTCTTCTATGCTTTAAAATAAATTTGAAGTCTTTTTTATGTTTAATTTATAGAATACAGTTAAACTGACCACCACAAAGAACACTCACATAATCATAAAAAATAAACATTTTTGACTTAAAAATTAATTAACACTAATTAAAAAATTTAAAGAAAACTGTTACATACTTTCTCAAAGTAAACGCAAAGATTCACAAAATCAAATGATAAAAATTGGTTTATAAATCTTAATTACTGCTAATTTCTTAATGTAAAATAAAAAATTTAATTTTTAAACATAAAAAAAACCGCTCAAAATGAACGGTTTAAATTTATTGTATATTAAATACTATTCTTGTTTTTCTATTTTTTGGAAAGCTTTTTTAACCATTTCTTTTTCTTTTGGAAACCATCCCTGAGTGATTAAAACCAATCCGAAAACCATAAGTACAATACTAATTCCTTTTTTAGTTTTTAGTATATTAGTTGGTGTCATCTTAGTTTTTAATTGCTTAGCTAAAAGTATTTTAATGCAATCAATCAACAAATAAGTAATAATTACAGCACTAAAAAAAGTAATCATTCGCGAGTTTTCCATTTCTAGTTTAGGACCTACTGATATAATAACAGCCATCCAGAAACCTAAAACACCTATGTTAATAACATTCAATAAAAAGCCTTTTATAAAAAGACTCATGTAGTTTTTCTTTATTATTTCTTTGTCGATTTCGTTAGTATTTATTTTCTTTTCTTTTCGTAAACTTAAGAAAGAAATCACACCATAGGCTAACATTAAAATACCTCCAAAAATAAATAATGCCGGTTTGTCTTGTAAACTTTGGATTAATCTATAACTTCCTAAATAAGCCACTGCAATAAAAAATACATCACCTAGAACTACGCCTAAATCAAAAACTAAAGCTGCTCTAAATCCTTTTAAAATACTAGTTTCTAGTAATATAAAAAATACAGGTCCAATCATGAAACTTAAAAAAATTCCCCAAGGAATACCTAATAAAATATCGTTAATCATTAATAATTGAAATTTAGATAACTAAAAAGAATGCAATTTAATTTTTTTCTTCAATTGTTCCGCCAAGTACCGTCTTTTTATTAATTTGCTTAGGCTTACCGTAAATATATACAGACCCTCCTGCTTTGACTTTTGCATCAACTAAAACACTAGCATTAACTTCGGCAGATCCTCCAGCAGAAACGCTTATAGTAGTTTGATTTGTCATTAAATCTTTGGATTCTAAAACACCACCTGTCATAATAGTAACTTCTTGATTAGTTGCTTTTCCTTGTAAAGTAATTATTCCGCCAGTAACCGACTTAATATTTACTTTATCAACATCTAAAATTAAATGTATCTCTGCTCCTTCTCTAGCATTCAAATCCATGATAGTAGCATCAAAAGTATCGTCACTAGAAACATAAGCTCCTTCATTAGCATCTACTCCATCAATTTTTTTATAATACAATTGAATCTTAATATCATTTCCTGACAAAAGTTTTGGAAAAGGCATTCTTAGTTTTAATTCGCCATTATTATTTACAGCTTCCACTTCTTGTTCTCTAGAACCAGAGATAATTACTTTGTTTTCTGATCCAGCAATTAATTTTACATTTAGTTTATCATACACTTTTACGGTATTAAAATCTCCTAAATTTTTAGTAACCTGAGCAACCGCAGTTTGCATGACAAACGCGATTGCAAGAATGAACACTTTTTTCATAATTTTTTAATTTACGGATTCTCCACTACGTCTTAAAAAATTAAAATCTAATTGTTTTTTAACTAAATCAGCGTTTTTAACTTTGACGTAAATTTCGTCTCCTAATTGTAATAATTGATTAGAAGTAGCTCCAACTAATGCGTATTGTTTTTCATCAAAAGTATAATAGTCGTCTTTAATATCTCTAATTCGAACCATACCTTCGCATTTATTCTCTATGATTTCAACATAGATTCCCCACTCGGTAACACCAGAAATAACACCCAAAAACTCTTGATCTTGATGATCTTGCATGTATTTAACTTGCATGTATTTGATCGAATCTCTTTCGGCATTTGTTGCTAATCCTTCCATGGTTGAACAATGCAAACATTTGGTTTCATACAATTCCTCATCAACTGATTTACCACCGTCTAAATAAAACTGTAGCAAACGGTGTACCATAACATCAGGATAACGACGAATAGGTGAAGTAAAATGAGAATAATAGTCAAATGCTAATCCATAATGACCAATATTATCCGTTGAATATTTGGCTTTACTCATGGAGCGAATAGCCAATGTATCAATTAAATTTTGTTCTTTTTTTCCGTTTACATCAGCCATTAACTGATTTAAAGCTTTGGAAACATCCCCTTGTTTGAAATCAATTTTATATCCAAATTTTGATATAACAGCTTGCATAGCAAAAAGTTTGTCTTCATTAGGTTCATCATGAATTCTATAAATAAAGGTCTTCTTTTGTTTACCAATAAATTCAGCTACTTTTTTATTAGCTAAAAGCATGAATTCTTCAATCAAATGATTAGCATCTTTGGAAACTTTAAAATAAACACCTTCAGGTTCACCGTCTTGATTTAAGTTGAATTTTACTTCTACTTTATCAAATGAGATGGCACCATCATTCATTCTTTTACGTCTTAAAATTTTAGCTAGCTCATCTAATTTAAGCGTCGCTGCGACAATTTCAGGCGAAACTTGATAAGAACTACCCGTTATCGAAGTTTCTTCCGGAATAGTATCGTCTTTTGTCTCTATGATGTATTGTGCTTCTTCATAAGCAAAACGTTGGTCAGAGAAAATTACTGTTCGACCAAACCATTGGTTCACAACCTCTGCTTTTTCGGAAATTTCGAATACCGCTGAGAAGGTATATTTTTCTTCCTGTGGGCGTAATGAACACGCAAAGTTAGAAAGTACTTCTGGTAACATGGGTACTACTCTATCTACAAGATATACAGATGTTGCACGTTGATACGCCTCATCGTCTAGAATAGTTCCTTCTTCAAGATAATAAGAAACATCGGCAATGTGAATTCCTATTTCGTAGTTTCCATTCTCTAGTTTTTTGAATGACAAGGCATCATCAAAATCTTTTGCATCTTTTGGGTCAATAGTAAAAGTTAGGG
Source organism: Flavobacterium sp. PL002 (assembly GCF_054165825.1). Classification (NCBI taxonomy): domain Bacteria; kingdom Pseudomonadati; phylum Bacteroidota; class Flavobacteriia; order Flavobacteriales; family Flavobacteriaceae; genus Flavobacterium; species Flavobacterium sp. PL002. The sequence continues at coordinate 1,632,995 of NZ_CM135110.1, forward strand.
TATCACGCATGTCTCTACGATTAGCGATCTCACTTTCAGTAATTGAGGTATCTATTTTTTGTGCATAAGTCTCTACTTCAATTGGGAATTCAGATGGTAAACCATATTCGGCTAAAATAGCATGAATCTCTGTATCATGTTCTCCTGGTTTCCCAAGTACTTTGATTACTCTACCAAAAGGACTATCGGCTTTTTTAGGCCAATCTTCAATATGTACTAAAACAACATCTCCTTGCTCAGCATCTCCAATGTTATCCTTTGGAATAAAAATATCGGTGTACATTTTTGGGTTGGCTGTAGATACAAAAGAAAAGTTCTTTTGAATATCAATCACCCCTACAAAGTCGGTTTTATTTCTTTCAACTACTTCAATAACCTCACCTTCAGGACGTTTTCCTTTACGGCGGTTATAAACATATACTTTTACAATATCCTTGTCTAGTGCATGGTTTAAATTATTGGTAGGTATAAACACATCTTCCTCTAATTCAGCACATACAAAATAGGCGGTCTTGCGTCCTGTCATGTCAATTTTACCTTCGTAGTAATCTTGGCTTGCAGCTTTTATTAAATATTTACCTGGTTCACTCTCTATAATCTTGTCTTGAGAGGCAAGAATTTTTAAATCTTTTATAATTTGATTTCTACTTTGTGTATCATCAAGCTCAAGCTTTGCTCCTATTTGTTTATAATTGAATGCTTTATTAGCACTTTGCGATAGTATTTTTATAATTTTATCTGAGAAATCTTTCTCTTTCTTTACCGGCTTTCTTAATCTTTTACTCATAAATCTTTTCTTAAAGGTCGAAAATTACAAAATAGTTAACAGTTATGATAAAATAACAGTGAGTTTTAAACAAAATATAACTTTCAATAGGATAATTGTATCTTTATAAAAAGAAAAAATACTATGGAAAGATTTATCACTATTGCAGTCTTTGACTACATCCATGAAATTGAAATTTTGAAACACAGATTAGATCAAGAAGAATTGCAGTATTTTTTTGAAAACGAAATCATGTCTTCGTTTGCTCCAATGTATTCAACAGCCTTAGGAGGAATCAAACTTAAAATTCATCCTAATGATTTTACAACCGTAAAAACAATTCTTCATGAAATGAAATACGATAACAATCTTAGAATTGTTTAATTTTTTTGAAAGTTGTCAACACATATATAATTAAACAAAAAGAAAAATTAAATTTAAATTATTTATTAATGGGTATTATAGCTTGTTAATAGTGGCTATAAAATTATTAGAAAAAGGTTTGAATTGTAGTTTTACTCTTTTATATGGAGTTATTAACAATTGTATTTAGATTTAAAACGCTTATTTACAACTGTTATCCCAATTTAATTAACAACGGTTGATAAACTAAAACTCTTTAAAATTGTAAATAAGTATTTTTAAATTTTATGTTGATAAACCTACTTTAAGTATTAATAACTTTTATAAAAATTCAATAAACTTAATTAGGTTTTTAAAAGTGGGTTTTGGATTAGCGTTTTTTTAGAAACTTCCAAAAAATAGTTCTTATTTTCTTTCTCAACTTATCAACAATTTGTATTAACATAACGTTAACTGAATATCAAGCAATTAGCGTACGCTATTAACAATGGAAAAATTTAAGCCTTTTAAAAATAATTAACTACTGATTATTAGTTAATTATATACTTATTAATATTGTTGATAACTAGTTAAACAAATGTTAATGTGTTAGTTACAAAATTTATTGCGCTTTGTTTGAATAGTAAAGTTATTTTTTACCAAATAAATAAATTCAAATTTATAAATACAAAATTGTTTTGGTAAATTTGCCTCACACAACTTAATACATATACAATGAAAATTTCAATAGGAAACGATCACGCAGGTCCAAATTATAAAAAAGCAATCGTTGAAATGCTTAACGCCAAAGGGTACCAAGTTACTAATTACGGTACAGATACAACAGATAGTGTTGATTACCCAGATTTTGGACATCCCGTAGCCACAGATGTGACTGAAGGTAAAGCAGATTTTGGGATTGTTATTTGCGGAAGCGGTAACGGAATTGCTATGACAGTAAACAAACACGCAGGAGTAAGAGCTGGTTTATGTTGGACAAAAGAAATTGCTTATTTAACACGTTTACATAACGATGCTAATATTGTAAGTATTCCAGCGCGTTTTACGTCAATTGAACAAGCGGTTGAAATTGTTACCACTTTTTTAGAAACAAAATTCGAAGGAGGAAGACATCAAAATAGAGTAGATAAGATTGCTTGTAAATAAGTGATTTTGATTTTAAATTTAGGCGCGAATAGACTTTTATTATAAGTTTTTTCGCGTTTTTTTTATAAAAAAATCTAATTTTTTGGATTTTAAAAGCTACAACTTTTAAAAGTATCTTCTATATAAAATCGTTTAGTTGCTGCTGTTTACAATTGCTATTCTAGCTAAAAAATATCAAAAATATCTTTGTAATAAAAGCCTTAAATTTTGTTAATATTAATGCGTCATTTTATAAAACTAAATTTATATTTTTGGCAAAAAAATATTGATGAGACTTTTAGCGGTTACTTTATTATTTTCGACGTTGATATACGCTCAGGAAAAATCTAAAATTATTACTAGTAACGAAACGATTGTAATAAGTTATAATAAAAATTTCGACATAGAATCATCGGTAAATGAAAGCCGCTTGATTGCTAAAAGTAAAAATACTGAAGAATACAATATCCAGATTCCGTTTGATAGTTTCAATGAAATATCAGACATCAAGGGATCCACTTTTATAGTTAGCAAAAACAAAAAAAAGAAATTATCTTCAGCTTTTATAGGCACTTACGATGTTAAACAAGATGATATTTTTAAAAGTGATTATAAATTTAAAAATTTTGTATTACCTGATGTAGAAGATAATTCGGTTATTGAGTATTCGTATAAAAACAAATATAAAGAACCACGATTTTTATCTTCTTTTCGTTTTCAAAACTATCTAAAAACCGAAGCATCGAGTTTTATAATTAAATGTGATTCTAAAATTGAAATAGGATTTAAGTTATTTGGAAATTTTCAAGATAAAATTGTTTTTACAAAAACTAAAGAAGGTGATTTAGATGTATACACCTGGGAAGCTAAAGATTTACCTGAATTTGAGCCTGAAGAGGACATGCCAAGTAGTAGTAATTTTATGCCTCATATTATTTATTATATAAAATCTTATAATGATAATGGTGTTACAACTCCATTGTTAGGTACACCCGGAAATTTATATAATTGGTATACCATGTTATTAAAAGACATTAATAAAGTGGATGAAAAGGCTCTAAAAGAAAAAACATTAGCTTTAATCAAAGATGATAAAAATGATTATGATAAAGCAAAAACTATTTATAATTGGGTACAGTACAACCTTCATTATGTAGCGTTTGAAAACGGAATGAATGGTTTTGTCCCTCGAGATGCTGCTGCAGTTTTTGAAAAACGATATGGGGATTGTAAAGATATGGCTAATTTATTGAATCAAATGCTTCATTATGCAGGTTTAGAATCAAGCTTAACTTGGTTGGGTACAAGATCAAAACCATATACTTATAATGATGTGCCTACACCACAGGTTGATAACCACATGATAGTCAATACACAAATAGGAGGTAAGAGTTATTTTCTGGACGCCACAGATAAGTTTTGCCCTTTTGGATACCCTTCATCAATGATCCAAGGTAAAGAAGCATTAATTGGTAAAGGAAACAAGGATTTTAAAATTGAAACTATTAGTGTTGTAGATCCTAATAAAAATAAAATCGAAATTGCTTTGCAATTAGAATTCATAGATACTAACCTGGTTGGTGAGGCAACTACACTTACTTCAGGTTTATTTAAAAGTGATTTATTAAATAGTATTAGTGCTTATAATCAAAAAACTACTGAATTATGGAAATATGCTATAACTGCAAATAATAAACGTATTGCATTAGAACCTAAAGAAACCATAAAAAATGACTATTCTGAATTACCTTCTAAAGCGGTACATCAATTAAAACTAGAGAAAGGATTGATAACGTTAAATGATAAATTATTATTTAAACCCATTATTATTTTACCTTTTAAAGATGCAAATATTGATACTCAAAAAAGAAAATTTTCTATAGAAAGTGATTACGCTCAAACGTATGATATTCAATACCAAATTAAATTACCAGCAGGCTATAAAGTAGAATTACTACCTGAAAATAAAAAAATGAGTAATGATCTTGCCAGTTTTGATTTTCAATACAAACTAGAAAAAGGAATTTTAAAGGTGAGTCAAAAAATACAAACTAAAAAAATAATTTTAGAAAATAAAGATTTTGATCAATGGAACACCTTCATAAAAGAATTAAATAAACAATATAACCAATCAATATTACTCATCAAATGATAAAAAAAGCAATTGCAGTTTTGGTGCTACTTATTTCTATTGTAGCTAATAGTCAAGAAATTAAAAGTTATACTTGGGATGAAAAACCCGTTTTTAAAACCATTCCTGAAGAGTATAAAAATGAAGCAGCAGTAGTGTTGCTAGACAAGCGCTGGATACATACCAGAGTAGGTAATTATGCATTTGCCAGTTTCGTAATGAATCATTTTGCTATAAAAATTAATAAAGCCGAAGAGATAAACAAATATAACAAAATTAAAGCTGAGGATAACGGTTTAGTTCGTACGTTACGTGATTTTCACGCTCGTATTATCAAACCTAACGGTGAAATTCAAGTATTACCAAAAGAACGTATTGTTGAAACCGAATCAGATAAAATAAAATCAATTGTTTTTGAAGGAGTAGAGGCAGGAGATATTTTGGAGTATTATTTTATTCTAAAGGAAAATCCTAATCCTAGTGGTGTAGAAATTTTTCAGAAAGATATTCCCGTTTTAGAAGCTCAATTTTCTCATAGTGCTGAGGGGGCAATTATAAATACATTTCAATCACCAAATTTTACCTATACGTCTTCAGGTAGAATATACACTTATACTGCCACTAATATTGCCCCATACAAAGAGGAAAAATATGCAACAAATATTAAAAATCTAGTAAAACTAATTTATCTTGTTTATACTCCTGCTTATGATAATTATAACTGGAGAAAGCATTTTCTTGCCTATTACACAAAACCTAAGTTTCAATATTTTAAAAAAAATCAAGCTAGAGAGTTTATAGAAAATTTAGATATTAAAGATATTCCTACCGATGAAAAAATGATTAAAATTGATAACTATATCAAAGAAAATTTTGATTTTGTATGGAGTGGAGAGAAAGCGAATAAAGTGACAGATCTTAATGACGGAAAGCAAAAATTGAAAGCATCAGATATTTTTGATTTATATGCTTTTGCTTTCAAAGAACTAAAAATCCCCTATCAAGTAGTTGTAGGTATGTCTCGTTATATGGGTGATGTTGATAATGAATTTTACGTAATGCCTTTAACTCACGAGTTCATGTATTATATTCCTGAAACTAAGAAATTCATTTCTCCTTATGAAAAATATTTATCTTATGGTTACCCAATGTATGAAATTCAAGGAAGCCATGGTGTTGCTTACGACCCAAAAGAAAAAGTAGTTTCTAATCAATTCTATTTTCCAACAGCTCCAGCTAATTATACAGTAAATGAAACTAAAAATACCGTAACTTTATCTAAGGATCTAAGTGAAGCAACTATTGAAAAAACCTATTCAAATTCAGGTTATGAAGGACAATTAGATCGAAACCGAATTCGTTATTTTAAAGAAAACAAAGAAGAAAAAGACTTGAAAGAGTATTTCCAAAATAGAATTTTTGGTGAAGACAGCGGTTTAAAATTAGACAATTACACACTATCTAATGAAGAATTTAAGTACAATCAAGACAACACGCCATTTATTGTAACTACAAATGCTACAGCAAATGAAGGTTTAGTAGACAAAGCAGGAAAACTAGTTTTAATTAATCTTGGAAAAGTTATAGGTAAACAATCTAATTTATATCAAGAAACTATAAGAACACATGATATAGCAATTGACTATACTAAAACATACAAGCATAAAATAGTATTTAATATACCAGCTGGCTATGTTGTAGAAAGTTATAAAGATCTAGTAATTGACCGAAAAATGAAAGGTGATGAAAGTAAGATTTGTTCTTTTAAATCTACCGTATCTATTCAAGGAAATCAATTGATAGTTACAATTTTAGAATCGTATAATGCAATAGATTATCCTAAAGATCAATACCAAGAATACCGTAATGTAATTAATGCAGGCTACGATTTTTCTAAAGCGGTTTTAGTTTTAAAACCAAAAAAATAATAGTAAACGAATTAGAATATAAGTAAATAAAAAAATGGCATGATTTTATTAAAATCATGCCATTTACTTTTTAAAATAAAACCAATAGCAACCTGTTGCAATTTGCAAAATGACTATTCCCAAAAACTTTAAAAGATAACTTCTCTTTGCTGTTTTATGTCTAAAAATTTGCATTGCTACTCCAGAACCAATTGTACCACCAATCAATACAAAACCTAAAAGTGTTTTCTCTGGAATGCGTCTTTTTTTGTTTTTGGCAAGACTTTTATCATAGCCAATTAGTATAAAAGCAATTGCATTAATAATTAAAAATAGGTAGAATAAAAATGTCATTTAACTTAATTTAAGTTTCAAAGATATTATTTTAGCTGTTCGAAAAAAACTAAAATGACTAACATACAATACATATCCAAATCGATTGCTACAGCGGCAATCAATATTCAAAAAACAGTTCAATTACTACAAGAAGATTGTACGATTCCGTTTATTTCCAGGTACCGAAAAGACACTACAGGAAACCTAGACGAAGTGCAAATTGAAAACATAGCCAAGCTTCAAAAAGAGTACGAAGTAGTCGTGAAACGTAAAGAAGCCATCTTAAAATCCATCATGGAGCAAGGCGCGATGAACGAAACTTTGTTTGCTAAAATTGATAAAAGTTTTGATTTACAAGAACTAGAAGATTTCTATTTACCTTATAAAAAGAAGAAAAAAACAAAAGCTGATGTTGCTCGTGAAAACGGATTAGAACCTTTGGCAAAAATTATCATGGCTCAAAACAATGATGACGTTGATTTTCTTTCGACTAAATATCTAAATGCAAATGTGATCAATGAAGATGCTGCTTTGCAAGGAGCACGTGATATTGTAGCCGAATGGATTAACGAAAATATTTATGTTCGAAAGCAATTGCGTCGCTTATACGAGCGTAAAGCAACCATTACTACCAAGGTTGTCAAAAGCAAAAAAGATGACGAAGCAGCCCAAAAATTCAATCAATATTTTGAGTGGTCAGAGCCGTTGACCAAAGCGCCTTCGCACCGATTAATGGCGATGTTACGTGCAGAAAATGAAGGTTTTATTAAGTTTAAAGTCGAAGTAGACATTGATGATGCATATAATATTATTGATGAAGTGATTTTGAAAGGACAAAGCGCGAGTACGCCACATGTGCAATTAGCCATTGAAGACAGTTATAAACGATTACTGAATCCAGCGATTTCTAATGAAGCGCTGCAAGAAGCCAAAGCTAAGGCCGATGCTAATTCGATTCAGGTTTTTGCTAATAATTTAGGGCAGTTACTTTTGGCGCCACCATTGGGAGAAAAACGTATTTTGGCTATTGACCCAGGATTTAGAAGCGGTTGTAAAGTAGTCTGTTTGGACGAAAAAGGAGATTTATTATACAACGAAAATATTTATCCGCATGCGCCACAGAATGAAACAGCCATGGCGATGAAAAAGATAAAATCGATGGTGAACGCTTATAAAATTGATGCCATCTCGATAGGAAACGGAACCGCATCTCGTGAAACCGAATTCTTCATCAAGAAAATTGCTTTTGATAAACCAGTACAAGTATTTATCGTTTCAGAGGCGGGCGCATCGGTATATTCTGCATCTAAAATTGCTCGTGAAGAATTTCCAGATTATGATGTTACTGTTCGAGGTTCGGTTTCAATTGGGAGAAGACTTTCAGACCCATTGGCAGAGCTGGTAAAAATTGACCCAAAAGCTATTGGAGTAGGGCAGTACCAACATGATGTGGACCAAAATAAATTAAAAGATGAATTAGATAGCACGGTAATTCGTTGCGTGAATTCGGTTGGAATCAACATTAATACGGCAAGTAAACATTTGCTAAGTTACGTGAGTGGAATAGGAGAGAAGCTAGCTGAAAATATTGTCACTTATCGTTCTGAAAACGGACCTTTCGAAAACAGAAAACAATTGAAGAAAGTGCCTCGCTTAGGCGAAAAAGCCTACCAACAAGGAGTAGCATTTATCCGAATTTCGAATGCTAAAAATCCGTTGGACAACTCGGCAGTGCATCCTGAAGCCTATTCGATTGTTGAAAAAATGGCCAAAGATTTGAAACTTACAGTTAATGATTTGATTGCTAATAAGGAGAAGACAGCTTTAATTAAACCCGAAAATTACATTACTCCAGAAATTGGTTTGTTGACGCTAAAAGACATTATTAAAGAATTAGAAAAACCAGGATTAGACCCAAGAAAAGCCGCTAAAGTTTTCGAATTTGACCCGAATGTAAAAACCATAAAAGACGTAAAATCAGGAATGATTTTACCTGGAATTGTGAACAATATCACTAATTTTGGTTGTTTTGTTGACATCGGTGTCAAAGAAAGTGGTTTAGTACACATCTCTCAACTAAAAGTAGGCTTTGTAAGCGATGTAAATGAGGTAGTGAAGCTACACCAACATGTAACCGTAAAAGTAACTGAAGTGGACGAGGATCGAAAGAGAATTCAGTTGACGATGGTGATTTAAGAATTGAGTTACTATAAGTATAAAAAAACCATCTTTACTAAAGATGGTTTTTTCATTTAAAGTTATAAAAGTATTGTTTTACAAAAACAACATGATTAAAGTCAGTACAATTCCGGCTGCGGTAAAGTACATACCTTTTTTGAAAATGGTAGTTTTTGGTGTAAACATCCAGAAGGTTGAAATCACAAAAAAGAATAGGGATACTCCAAAGAAGATGTTTAAAAAGAACAAAGGATCACCAGTTTTTGCTTTGTGCAAATGGTTCATCTTTTCGATTATGAAGGGTTGGCTTGTGGTTTTGTAATCGGCAACTCCTGTTTTTTTATTGTAGGTTCCTTCTTTGAAAAAAACGATATCTCCTTCTTCACGTTCTGCTTTTAATTTTTTAAGATGCAATTCTTTTCCTAAATCTTCCTCATTCAAATTGGGAGCTATGGTTTTGACAATATTCTTGTCTTGTTTTAGAAAATCAGTATCTCTAAAAATTAAAATAATTCCGCTTAAGGCATACACTGCCATTATTCCCGCGAGGAAAAAACCTAAATAACGGTGGATGATGCGCATTAAATTGCTTGATTTCTTCTTCTTTGTCATTTGAATATAAGATTGCTTGTTTGTATTTATTTTTTTCAGGGGCTAAAATAGGTAATTAAGATTAATTCTAGATAAGACTTAAGGAATTTTAAAAGGTTTAATTGACTTTTTTATTTTGTGAGTAAATCAATTGTATATATTATAAAAATGGATTCTGTTACAAACAATTTAGAAATATGTGAATAGGTAAGAAAACAAAAAAACAATTATATCGTGAGATAACTAGATCTTTTAATTAGTGCTAAATTATCTTTTGCGGAAAATTTGAAATATATACAAACTTTGGTTTACCATTATTTATGATGAAGGCGTTAAAATAGGTCAAATCTTTGATAAAGGAAGTATGCAAACTAACCATTATAGATCAAGTAATATTTCCTATTATTTTGGAAATATAGGGGATGAAAATTTAGTTTTCGGGTTTAATTGGCTCAGATAAAAAAGTTGGGGATAAATTTTAAATTAGCAAAAAAAAAGCAAATGGATTTTTCGATATTTTCTTCCTTTCTACCCGAAGGACTATTATTTCATTTTGATATTGTTGATTTCAAAGAGTTGGGAAATTTTCAAACAAAGAAAGATTGTTTCTTTATTTATTTGGATGAGAAGAACATTCTTCCCAAAGACTACAATCCTAATAAATTTGAATCTAAAGGGTTTTATGAACGAGCTTTAATACAAGACTTTCCAATAAGAGGAAAAGCAGTTTATTTAGTTATTCGAAGACGAAGATGGCGTAATAAAATAGATAGAAGTATAGAAATCAAAAGTGATTATTCTTTTATAGCTGAAAGTTCAAAATTAACAGGTGAGCTTTCAGATTTTTTAAAAGATACAGGTCGAGACCCGAGAAGATACGATTAGTAATATTGCTAGTTACTATGGTATTAAAGCTAATTTATTACAACGTCATTACAAGAAAAAAATCAGTGGTTTTAAAGATTGGGAACAATTTAATCAGGCCGAAGATTATTTGATATATCCTGAAAACATTGGAGAAAATCTTAGTATTGATCAATTGAGTTTGTCAAAAGGTGAGCTTTATACCTTTGTAACCAATAAAAAAGGAAGAGGAAAGAAAAACACATTAGTAGCAGTTATAAAAGGGACTAAAAGTCAGGATATCATTGATGTTTTGAATAAAATTCCATTAGATAAGAGAAAATCGGTAAAGGAAATAACCCTTGATATGGCTAATAATATGCAATTGGCCGCAAGAATGAGTTTTCCTGAAAGTAATTTAGTTACCGACCGATTCCATGTTGTAAAATTGGTAATGGAAGCTTTGCAGCATCAAAGAATTAAATTGAGATGGGACGCAATAGAAAAAGAGAATCAAGCAATTAAACAGGCCAAAGAACTGGGGACAAAATATATTCCAATTACTCTTGAGAACGATGATACTCCTAAGCAGTTATTAGCTAGAAGTCGTTACATTATTGCTAAAAAGGAAAACCAGTGGACAACAAACCAAAAAATAAGAGCAGCACTGTTATTTAAAAATTACCCTTTATTGCATCAAGCTTACAAACACACCCTAGAGTTTAGAAACATTTATGAACAAACCTCAAAAGAAATAGCAAAAGACCAAATTATAAACTGGATAGAGCAAACTAAACGATTAAAGTTAAATGATTTTAATACCGCTGCAAACAGCTTGAAATATCATTTAGAAACCATTTTGAACTTCTTTATTAAAAGACATACAAATGCAAATGCAGAATCGTTTAATTCTAAGATAAAACTATTCAGAGCTAATCAAAGAGGCGTAGTAGATGTGAAATTCTTTCTCTTTAGAATGGAAAAGCTGTTTGCTTAATCCCCAGAAAATTTATGTGAGCCGTTTAATTCTATGGGAAATGTTATTAAAAAGTATGCTTCAGATTCCACTATAAAGAAAATGTCAAAAGTCGTTTTTGTTAATTGTTCCAACATAAATGAAGCGATTGAAAATAAAACATTTAAACTTGAAACTGCATTAGACCAACTGATCACAATTTTTGACAAGATAAAGTGTAAATAAAGTGAATTAATAAATCATAAAAAAACCCAAATTACACTAGTAATTTGGGTTTTTTTAGTTTTGAAAAACTATTAGTTCAATATTATTTTTTTTGTAACTGTTTTACCTTCAGAGGTTATTTTTATAAAATAGATTCCTGCTGCTTTATTGCTAAGATTAATTTCAGTGGTTTCAGTTTTTGTTTTCAGTTGAGAGATTATAGCGCCTTGAGTGGATATAATTGTTAACTGGGCATTTTCGGGTGCCGATACCATAAATGTGTTTGTACTTGGATTTTGGTATACCGTTACCCTCGATTTTTCTAAGTCAAAGTCAGTTGTTGCCAAAGTTGTTGAAGGAGGTAAATAAAAGTTACCAGTTAGAGTAAACAAATACAAAGTTTTAAGTGTTTGATTAAAGTAACTGTTAGGTTCATTTAAATTTTTCAAATCTGTGTAAGAAGCATCTAAATGGGTTTGATTTTCACCTGCCATAGCTGCCGTTGCAAAAGCACCTACAAAAGTTGCATTATGATACTGCCCTTTCAAACTTCCGTCTTGATTGTAACCGTCTTTAATATTTGCAGTTCCATTAAGTGTGATTCTTACAAAATCAGAAGATTTTTTAGCATACGCTTTTGCATCAGCAGTACCATACCATAAATAATCAAGAGCAATACGCCAAGGTGTTCTAGCGGCATCATAAGTATATGATTTTCCTCCATTAAAATAACCGGTCGCTTGCGTTGAATAAGCTCCAGTATCTGTGCACCAATCAGAAACTAAACCGCCTTTAGCATTATTTGTTGTTAAGTTTTTATTGATAATGGTGTATGCTTTTGTGGCAACTGAATTCCAAAAATTTATATCGGCAGTAAAATTTCCAAAAGCCCTATAATAAGCAGGAGCAAAATAAGAAGGATTTGTGATTGCGCTTCCGCCAAATGCATCGCCAGGTTTTAAAACAAAAGTACTAGCTTCGATCTCATGCGTTTTAATTGCAGTTATTAATACTTTAGCATCACTTTTATAATTTTGAGAGCCTAGACTTCCCCATTGATAGTCAGCAATGATAAGTGCAAAGGCAGCATCTAGTTCGGCATCAGTAGCGCCATTTTGACCATCTGTACCAGAGCAACCATTAATTTTCCAATTCATTACCCCGTTGCCATTTCTATTGTCTTTATAATACAACCAAAGTCCATCAAATAATGTTTGATCGCCTTTATATGCAGCTAATAGCATTCCGTATCCAATTCCTTCAGAAACGGTCTTAGAACCGTCATCAAATTTTACACGATAACGACCGTTTGAACAGCCTTCTACAAAGTTAGTTTTCCAGATATCATAATTATCTGATGCGTCTTGACTATTTTTAGTAATAGCCATGGTTCCGTTAGTGTAAATTACATTAGCAGGAAAAGGTTTTGTTTGCGCATTACCACACAAACCCGTTGCAAAAAGGACACTTAAGATGAGTTTTTTCATTTTTATAGTTGATTTAGGTGTCACAAAAGTAAGTTTTTTTTGTAATAACCATAAAAAAATCCCAAATACCAATAATTGGGATTTGGGATTACCTTATTTAAACGGACTTAGCTGTTTAAATGCAATAGTAAGAATTACTCTTTAGTCTCTTCTTTTTTATCAGCAGTCTGATCATCTTTAGCGGCATTCTTGAATTCTTTAATTCCGCTTCCTAATCCTTTCATTAATTCTGGAATTTTTTTACCTCCAAAAAGTAATAAAACAACTGCTAAAATAACTAGGATTTCTGTAACACCAAATCTTCCCATGATTGAATAATTTATTGCCGAAGCAAATTTTTAATAAATGTAGCGACAAAGGTAAATAGAATAATTTTACGTGCGCTCATATTAAGTCATTTATTTATTATAGGTAAAGTTAAATATATATTAAAAATAGATTATTCCTATGCTTTGTATGCGAAGTAAGCCTAGGAAGTCCTTTGATTGAGTTTAATTATTATATTTGTAACATAAAGAAAAAAAATGGCAGGTAAAAGATTAAAAAGAAAGAAACTTCACAATAAATTATTCAATAAAAACCGTTTGGTGATACTGAATGAGGATACTTTTGAGGAAAAATTTTCTTTAAAACTTAATTTGATGAATGTTTTTGTAGTTGCCTCATTAGGCGCTATAGTATTGGTTTCGATTACAACACTTATTATTGCCTTTACGCCACTACGAGAATTTATACCCGGTTATTCTTCAACTAAACTAAAAAAAGACGCTACAGAGCTCGCTTTAAAATCAGACTCTTTGGCGATTGCTTTAAAGAAAAATGAAGCATATATAAAATCAATTCAAAAAGTACTTAATGGGGAGTTAGACTATGCAAAATTCAATAAAGATTCTATTTTAGTTGCTGACAAAGAGCCTGTTGCTCCAGTAAAGCTGTCAGCTTCAGAAGTAGAAATAGAGTTGCGTAAAGAAGTAGACAAAGAAGATAAAAAGATCCCTTCAAAAAAATCAAAATAAGAGCAGTTGCCTCTATATTTAAAAGACCCAAACCAAAATGTCAATAAAATCAATTGCTGCAAAACTATTTGCTAAAAAAATATATAACGAGACTCAAGCTTGGTCAATGCACCCTGTTGCAAGTCAAGAAACTGTTTTTAAAGCATTAATTAAGCAAGCAAAAGAAACAGAATTTGGTAAAGATCATCATTTTGATGCCATAAAAACTTTTGCTGATTTTGCTAATCAGGTTCCAATAAGAGATTATGAAGACTTAAAGCCGTATGTTGAAAAAGTAGTAAAAGGTGAGGAAAATATTCTCTGGAAAGGAAAACCACTTTACTTTGCTAAAACATCAGGAACTACCTCTGGGGCAAAATATATTCCGTTGACTAAGGAATCGATGCCTTATCATATTCAAGCAGCTCGAAATGCTATTTTGCATTATATACATGAAACGGGTAAAGCTGATTTTGTAGACGGTAAAATGATTTTTTTACAAGGAAGCCCTATTTTAGAAGAAAAACACGGAATACAATTTGGACGCTTATCTGGAATTGTAGCGCATTTTGTTCCTAAATATTTACAAAAAAACCGCATGCCATCATATGAAACCAATTGTATTGAGGATTGGGAGAAAAAAGTAGACGCCATTGTTGCCGAGACCTACAATGAGGATATGACGGTAATATCTGGAATTCCGTCTTGGGTTCAAATGTATTTTGAGCGTTTGCAACAAAAAGGTGGAAAGCCAGTTGGGGATATCTTTAAAAACTTCAATTTGTTTATTTACGGAGGAGTAAACTACGAACCTTACCGAGCAAAATTTGAAAACTTAATAGGTAGAAAAGTAGACAGTATCGAATTATTTCCAGCTTCGGAAGGGTTTTTTGCTTACCAAGATTCGCAAAATGAAAAGGGGATGTTGCTGCTTTTAAATGCGGGAATTTTTTATGAATTTGTAAAAAGCGAGGAGTTTTATAATGAAAAACCTAAACGCTATACAGTAGGAGAAGTAGCACTTAACGTGAACTATGTTATGATTATTTCTACAAATGCGGGGCTTTGGGGATATAATTTAGGTGATACGGTTCAGTTTACCTCATTAAGACCCTATCGTGTGATCGTTTCTGGAAGAATAAAGCATTACATCTCTGCTTTTGGAGAACACGTAATTGGTAAAGAAGTAGAATGTGCTTTGCAAGAAGCTATGGAAGGAACTAATGCAAGAGTTAATGAGTTTACCGTTGCTCCTCAAATCACACCTAGTAATGGCTTGCCCTATCATGAATGGTTTATTGAGTTTGAAGAGGAATCACAAGACGAAGTAGCTTTTGCGGAAGCGATAGACAACGCTATGCGCAAGCAAAACATGTACTACGATGATTTGATCGTGGGCAATATATTGCATAAAGTAGTCGTGACTAAAGTAGTCAAGAACGGTTTTCAAGACTACATGAAATCAATAGGAAAACTAGGCGGTCAAAATAAGATTCCGCGATTATCCAATGATAGAAATATTGTTGATTTATTAAATACAAAATAAAAAATTACCTTTGAAGGTTAGAAAATTATAAGAAATGAAAGAGACTAAAAACATATCAAGATCAAGAGCACAAGAATCATCGGCTGCTATTGAAAAAATGTATATCACCATGCGCCATTTATTCAATAGAGGTTTTTACAAACCAATGGGAATTTCTGGAGATACTTTACGTGAAGCTTTATTAGCATTACGTCCTGAAATTTATGGAAATATAGCAGAAGAAAAAGTAGAATTAAACGGACTTTTATACGTTATTGAGCGTTTGCCAATGGGAATTGAAGAATGCCGTTTTATCAATTTAACATCTGATGAAGGGTATTCAAGATCACACTTTAAAGCAATTGTTCCCCCTAAAAGAAGACGTAATTGTTACCGAATTGACGAAGAGCAAATGAACGTTGAAATCACGCGAGGTCGATCAGATATTTACGACATTTTGACACACTTGACTTTTATATTCATCGAATCTCACAAGATTAGAAATAGAGTATTGCTTGACGATGCAGGAGAGGTTTCTCGCGATTGGATGAAACTAGAACATGCGGTTTCACAAACTAAAAAATTGTCGTTAATCGATAAAGAAAAAGCCATCTCGCATGCGGCTAATATACTAGGAAGAACTTTTGAAGATGTATTAAATATCTATGATGCTTTTGGTTCAGAGGCGGCTCCAGATCGATTTTTACAAATAATATTTTGGTTAGGAAAATTAGCTATTGAAGAAATTGTTAGCAATAAAAAGCGTACAATTACTTTTAGTCCTATTTTAAGAGAACGTTTAGGACACCATATTCATGGAGAAATTTGGGCAACAAACATCAAAGAAGTTTTAAAGGAAAAAGGACTTTTAGACCGACCAATTCATGTGATTAGTGCCAACATGCACTCGGTTATGAATTCCATTTTTGCTACTACGGTATTGAAAACACAGTTCAAAGACAAATCAGATTTCTTTATCTATGAAGAGTTAAGTAAATCTGGCGCCCATGAGGTACGTAACAAAGTTGAAGAGGTAGCACTTAAACACGGAATGATCTCATTACCGGATACTTCAGGAACAAATATTGATGTTCAAATTTTTGATACATCCAAAGTTGATTGGGCTAAATCTTCATTTCCAAATGCAAAGTTTGGTGATAAAGAACCTGTACTTATTGTAATGGATTACGCTTTTGGAGAGCAAGCTTATGAGACAATTGACGAATTGCTTAAACCATTCAAAAAAGATATTTTATTGAATGTTGAGTCGGTTTCTATAATGGGTAAAGCTGGAATTCTAGAAGGAGGAAAAGGAGATATCATGATCCCTAATGCCCATATTAATGAAGGAACAGCAGATAACTACTTTTTTGAAAATGAATTAACTGCTGATATGTTTGAAGGAAATGACATTGCTGTTTTTGCAGGAGCAATGGTTACCGTTTTAGGAACCTCCTTACAAAACAGGGATTTATTAAAATTCTTTCATGAGTCTACTTGGGGAGTGATTGGTTTAGAGATGGAAGGGTCTTATTATCAAAAAGCGATTCAGTCAGCGTCAAAAATCAGAAAAAGTGTACCCCACGATATTAAAGTAAGATATGCTTATTACGCATCAGATAATCCTTTAGAAACTGGAAGCACGCTAGCTTCAGGTGGACTAGGTACAACTGGTGTAAAACCAACGTATTTGATTACCATTAAAATTTTGGAACAAATTTTTAACGTAAAATAAGCCATAAATGAGTACAAACGTACCCCAAAATCAAGAAAATCAGGAGATTGATTTGTTTCAGGTTTTTACAAAAATAGGCAGTTTTTTTCAGTGGCTAAACACATTAGTGTTCAAAAGTATTCAGTTTTTGTTAAAAAACGTGGTGCTATTAATTGTTTTAGTTATTCTTGGTTTTGGGGTGGGCTTGTATTTAGATACTAATTATAAAAGTTATAAGCAACAACTAATTGTAGAGCCTAATTTTGAAAGTACTGATTATTTGTACAGTAAGATTGGTCTAATCGAGTCTAAAATTGAAGAGAATGATGTTGCTTTTTTAAAGGGAATAGGTATTAAAAATCCTTCCGTTATAATGGGCATAAAAATTGAACCTATTGTTGATATATACAAATTCATCAATTCTAATACACAAAATATTGAATTGTTGCAATTGATGGCTCAAAATGGAGATTTAAAAACTGTAGTTGAAGAAACCGCTACTAGCAAGAATTATGCTTACCATACCCTTATCATCGACACTAAAACTAAAGTTGATCAACAAGATATTCAACCTATTTTAAATTATTTAAATACAAGTAATTATTATAGTTCTTATCAAAAAATTTACAAGCGTAACACGGCTCAAAAGATAAAAGTTAAAGAAGAGGTTATTGTACAAATTGATGCTGTTATAAATCAGTTTACAACAGTAGATAATAAAACTTCTAAGAACGATAAATTGGTTTATTACAATGAAAACACCCAATTAAATAATATGATTAGAACTAAAGATTCTTTAGTTAATGTTTTGGGATATTTAAATCTAGCACTGCTTGATTCTGATAAAATCATCAATGATAAGTCATTGATTTTGAATAAAATAAACAATAAATCTATTAATGGTAAATTGAAATTACTGCTTCCTATATTCTTTATTTTCCTATTTATCTTTATGCGCTTTTTCATTTCTTTTTATCGTAAGGAATCGCTTAAAGCAAAAGAAGTTTCGGTAATTTAATGTGTTGAAGTAAATGTTATAACGATTTTAAGATTACTAAGGTTGATAAAGAAACACAGATAGTAAAATCAAATATGTTGAAAATAAGTAAACACTATCTTCAAAAAATAGCACAGAACCCATTTGTAGCACAAAGCTTAATCACCCTGATATTGAGAGTGTTTGGTGTACTTATTCTTTTTGGGTTTACTTTATTTCTGACTAAGAATTTTAGTCCAAAAATAGTTGGGCAATATGACTTTGTTCGTTCATTTCTATTAGTAATTGGTAGTATTTGTTTATTGGGTTGTGATCAATCGATCCTTTATTTTAGAGGACGTATAAAAGCAGAAAGTAAGCTAAATGACTTAAAAGCAATTTACAGGAAAATGGTCGGAATATTATTCGTCATGTCGATCCTTGTTTTTTTGATCGTTTTAAGCATAAACGAGCAGATTGTAAATAGCTTTTTTTTAGATCAAAGTGTGTATGCACTTTTTTTAAAAGCATCAGGTATTTTGTTCTTTTATGGGATAATGACATTAAATATTGAAGTTTTTAGAGCGCTAGACCATATATACATTGCAGAGCTATTTAGAAATTCGATTAAGTACATTCCTTTAATTATAGGGGCATTATTTCTATATTATTCTAATAATGAAGGTTATCTCGTAGATGTGTTTTTGATTGGTTTCGTGCTACTTTCAATACTTACAACCGTGCTACTTTTATATTATTTTAATCGAATTAACAACAAGACTAAAACATACTCCATTTCATATAAAGAAATAGTGACAAAGTCATATCCTATTGCTATAAGTGGGATGGCGTTGTTTTTATTGATGAGTTTTGATATTATGTTTTTAAAAAAATATAGGAATGATGAAACAGTGGCTTTTTATTCGCTAGCCATAAAATTAATGACAATGCTTTCCATGGTGATTGTAACCGTAAACATCACTATTTCGGCTCAAATTTCGGAGTTTTTTTCGATAAATAATAAGCAGGAATTGAATAAAATAGTCCGTAATAGTTCTCGTTTGATTTTTGCATTTACATTGCCTTTAGTCTTATTAATTTGTGTTTTCTCAGAGTATATTTTGGGGTTTTTTGGCAAAGATTATGTTGTAGCGAGAGAGGCATTACTAATTTTGATTATTGGTCAAGGAATTTGTTCCGCTTTTGGATCGGCATCTGTGTATTTAAACATGACAGGAAGACAACATATTTTTCAATTGATATTATTGCTAGCAGTTGCAGTAAATTTTGTGCTCAATAGAATTTTAATACCAGATTATGGAATGACTGGAGCTGCCATAGCATTTGTTTCGAGTTCTTTTTTATGGAATGTTATAGCCGCAGTAGTAATTTATTATAAAGATAAAGTAATAGTTTTTTTGAATTAATAAAACGGTAATGGTGAGTAAATCAAATGAGAACATACTGTTTAGTATTATAATTCCGGTTTATAATGTAGAGGATTACCTGGAACAATGTCTGGATAGTATTTTATGTCAAAGCTATAGTAGTTTTGAAATTATATTGGTTAATGATGGGTCTACCGATTCCTCTTTAAAAATTTGCTTTGAGTATGAAACCAAAGATTCGAGAATCAGTATCATAAATAAAGCAAATGGCGGCTTATCTGACGCTAGGAATGTGGGACTATTAATTGCCAAAGGAGATTACGTCCTTTTTACGGACAGTGATGATTATTGGGTAGGTGAACAGGTGCTAGAAGATTTGGATCTATTGATAAAAAAATCCAAGCCAGATATAATTATTCATGAAGAGAGTCGTTTTTTTTCGAAAAACAATATAAAATACAAGTTCAATCAACAATACTTAAACGTTACATACGGAGATTTTAAAAAAGAGGCTTTGGCTTTGGTATATTACGATTTATTTGCTGCCTGTGCTTGCGATAAGGTTGTAAAGCGATCTATCTTAATTGAAAACGATTTGTTTTTTCCTCTTGGACGAAAGTCTGAAGACATGGAATGGTGTAGTAGATTAATGATGCATTTAAAGACTTTTGTGGTTTATCCAACATCCTTTTACACCTACAGACAAGCAAGATCTGGTTCGATCACACAAAACATTTCTGAGCAGCACATTATGGATGTGTATGAAATGATCAAACAGGGATTGCGTAAAACAAAAGCAGATGGGAGTAGTCTAGACAATGCTTTAATTAATTTTTGGGCAGCTAATTATGTGATTTTATTAAAAGACTTCTATATATTGTCATCAAATAATAGGAAAGCGATCTGGAACGAGCTGCTTTCTTGGAAATATTTGCTTACTAAGGGTCGAAATATTAAATTGGATAAGGTGATGCAATTTTACCGTTTTATCCCTTTTAAAGTATTACCCAATTTTCTATATGTTTTCAGAATATTAAATGAATTGAAAAAAAAATATAAAACAATTAGTTAATCATTCATGAAGTTATTTTCTTTATCTTTTTATCATGAAAATTAAGAAGAGTACCGCTACTTTTTTACTGTTATTTACTGCTAACTTATTAGTAGCAGTTGTTGCGTTTTACATTTTACCCAAACGATTTTTTTATGATTCTGCTATAATCACTTTTGATAAAGGCAATGAAATAGGATATTTTGGAAGTTACCCACTTACCATTTTATTTTATAAGATATCAGGATTGCGCTATTTACCTTTTCCTGTAATAGCCTTAATTCAATACCCTATTTTGGTCTATATTTTATACAAAATTGGGATTCCTACTAATTTTGAAAAAGTGAATATCAAGAACCTTTTAGTATATCTAGGTTTTTTTATGATGGCTATTTTCATGTCAATGCCGTCTAAGGAGTTCATAACGTTTATTTATCTTGCTATAATTGTTTTTATTTATCAAAATCAGGCAATCTCCTTCAAAAAATCGATCTTGCTATCAGTTGTGCTGTTGTTTATTTTTGGAGCTTTTTACAGACCTTATTTTGCATTGATTCCCATAATTGCTGTTGGGATGTACGGTGTGAGTTTTGTTAATTTTAAAAATAAAACGATTACAACTTTATTCTATGGAATCGTAATCGCCATTTTTTTATCATTAAGTTATGGACTAGTAAAAGGAGCTTTTTTATCAGAAAATAGTAGAGAACTCGTGAATAATGGCCGACTATTTTCTCAAGATGCTAATTCAATGATTGTTTCGCCTCTTAAACCAGATACGTGGTATGGGGAAGCAATTGGGATTATTTATGGTTTTTTTAGTGTCAATGTACCTATAAATGGATTAAAACATTTTTTATCGCCACAAATTGTTGCTTTTATCACTTGGCAATTGCTATTGTTTTATATCTTGTTAGTTCGGTTTTCAAATTGTATTAAAGAGCGAAAAAAGTACCAATATGAAATAGCAGTTTTACTAATTCTATTTGCTTATTTTATTGTTCAAGGTGTTTTTGAACCCGATTTAGGAACAGCAATTCGTCATAAAATTGGCGTATTCCCATTGATTTATTATGCCTTATATTATGAAAATTTCCGAAAAGAACTTCGATAAAATATTTTTCACTTTCCTTTTTTTGATTGCTAGTACAGTGATTTTTAGAAAGCAATGCACCATTTTAATGGGTTTTTTTGCGTTATTTAACGTATTGTTTTATAAAAAAATGGAATTTAAAAAGCAATCTTGGATATTGATTTTATTAATTGCTAGTCCGTTACTGTTAGAAATTCTGTTTTTTTGGAATAATGATTCGTATGCCAATGGAATCAAATCATTAGAGAAAAGCACTTCTTTATTACTATTGCCTATTTGTATTTTAGGTAATTATAAACGAGTACATTTTGTAAAATTATTGCAATGGTATGCAACAGCAACTACGGCAATAATGGTCGTTTTCTTAATAAGGTTTGTGACTGTATACCCGGATTTGATTACTAAATACAATAAAGGAATTGATTTGTGGGAATTGGGATATCGCTTTGCAAATAGTGTAGGGACTCATGCACCTGCGCTCAATATGCACCTTGCTTTTGTGACGATTATTAATTTGTACTTGGTGGTGCATTCGTTTCAAAATTTTAAAAGTAGTATTGTAAAATTTTTTAGAATATTGATTCTTATTATAGCTATTTTCATGGTGTTATTGGTTAATACACGTGTGGCTTTATTGAATGTTTTCATCGGTATTGGCATTGTTTTTTTCTTCGAAATTATTAAAAAATATCCGTTGAAAAGTGTCGTAAAGGCTTTGGCCACAGCCTTAATATTAATAGGTACTATACTTTTTTTCTATATCCAAAAAAACCCTTACATGAAGGAGAAATATTCCACAGTGACTTTTGCACATATGGATAAAATAGGAAAATTAGATGAAATTAAAGATCCCCAAATTCATGTTTTTAATGCGGCTGTTACGCGGTTATCCATCTGGAAATCTACTTGGGAATTGTCCTTGAAAAACCTGCCTTTTGGAACCGGTTCATCTGATGGGAAACCAGAATTGTTTAAATATTATAAACAAACAAATCAGCAATTTCTAGCAAAATTTGAATTTCCAGTACACAATCAGTTTTTAGATTTTTTATTAAAATTTGGATTTCTAGGCCCTATTGTTGTGTTCCTCTTTATTTTCGGAATTGCCTATTTAGGTTTTGATTTAAAAAATGCCATAATCATCTCGTTCTTTTGTTTGTTTTTAACTTCAAACTGCACTGATGATTTTTTAATTCGTTTTGACGGAATTGCATTCAGCGGTTTTTGGTATGCAATTTTTGGTAGTTATTGGTTGCAGATGAAAATTATTTACGATAAAGCGCTAATAGTTGACTGAAATTTTTAGTACTATCAAATAAATCTTGACAGCGTTCCAATCCATTTTCCCCTATTTTATGCCTTGTTTTCTCTGCTTCTAATATTTCAAAATAGTTTTTAAGCTCTGATATGTCATCAAATAAAAACCCCGTTTTACCAGGTATGACTACATCTTTATTACCAATAATATTAGTAGCTACAACCGGTTTTTGTAGCGCCATGGCTTCTAGAACAGCAATGGGTAAACCTTCCCAAAGTGAGGTTTGTAAATACACATCAAGGTTAGCCATGGCTTTCAAAGCGAGTTCTCGGTCAATAAACCAACCTGTAATTTTGATATTGGGAGCCGTTAGCTCTAGCTCTAGTTCGCCGCCACCTATCCAAATAAAAGTATAATTGTGAAATAATTCAGCAATCTTATTAAACTGGATTGGATTTCGTTGGGTGGTAACTCTACCCACAATGCCAATTGTTAGTTGATTATTTTTTTCTGTTTTCTGTATTGTAGCAATTTGTGTGACGTTAATTCCATTTCGTATCAATGCGCTTTTCCCTAATGTTTTGGCAATTGCATATTCAGTATCCCCGCACGCAATGGTAGTTCCACCAAAAATAGTTTGAAAATTTTTTTCGATTGCTTTAAAAAGTTGTTGTTTTAATTTAGAGATATCATTTCTAAGGAAATAATATCCATGAGGTGAGTAGAATATTTTTGTTTTTCTAAAAGATAAAAAGTTAGCTAATCTACCTAAAATCCCTGCTTTTGAAGAGTGAAGGTGAATTACATCAGGCTGTATCTCAAGTAGAATTTGTCTTAATTTAAAGATTGCTTTTAAATCTTGCAGCGGCGCAATCTCCCGTTGCATGTTCAGCTCGATAAGTAGAACGTTTTTTGAAAACTCTTTTTTTATTCGATCCGTATCAACTTGTTCGCGGTTACTACTGTAAATAATAGTAGTTTGAATGTTCTTATTTATCTGCTCTTGACCAAAAAAATGGGATAAATCATGTAGATAAGTATGAACACCGCCAGCGAGTGCTTCAACAATGTGAACAATTTTCAAAAGAAATAATTTTAGTAATACAAACATAACTAAAATAGAAATAATTAAAGCCTTATTTTAAAACAGACTGATTTTTTAATACAATTTTCTTTTTTCACATTATACGATTAGAGTTTTATTATACTATTGTTATATGTTTTTTATACCTTGCAGCAGTAAAATTTAGTTATGAAAAGAATACTGATCACTGGAGCTGCGGGATTTTTAGGATCACATTTGTGTGATCGTTTTATTAAAGAAGGCTATGCTGTTATAGCAATGGATAATCTTATTACAGGTGATTTAAAAAATATTGAGCATTTGTTCAAATTAGAACATTTTGAATTTTATCACCATGATATTACAAAGTTTGTTCATATACCAGGAAAGTTAGACTATATTTTACACTTCGCTTCACCAGCAAGTCCTATTGATTATTTAAAAATCCCTATTCAAACTTTAAAAGTAGGATCATTAGGAACACACAATCTTCTAGGATTGGCTCGAGTTAAAAGTGCGAGGATATTAATTGCTTCTACATCTGAAATATATGGAGATCCATTAGTACACCCTCAAACAGAGGAATATTATGGAAACGTAAATACTATAGGACCAAGAGGAGTTTATGATGAAGCTAAACGTTTTCAGGAATCCATCACCATGGCTTACCATACTTTTCACGGTGTAGAAACTAGAATTGTACGTATTTTTAATACCTATGGACCTAGAATGCGACTGAATGATGGTCGTGTAATTCCCGCGTTTATTGGTCAAGCGCTGCGTGGTGAAGACTTAACAATTTTTGGTAACGGTTTACAAACACGTTCGTTTTGTTATGTAGATGATCAGGTAGAAGGGATTTTTAGATTATTACATTCTGATTATGTATATCCTGTAAACATAGGAAATCCTGATGAAATCACTATTAAAGATTTTGCCGAAGAGATTATCAAACTAACAGGAACCAATCAAAAAATTGTATACCACTCGCTACCAGAAAATGACCCATTGCAGCGTCAGCCAGATATTACTAAAGCCAAAGAAATATTAGGCTGGGATGTAACTGTAAATCGAGCAGAAGGAATGAAAATCACCTACGATTATTTTAAATCCTTATCTAAAGAAGAGCTGTCTAAAGAAGAACATAAAGACTTTACTGATTATATTAAATAAAATAGTAGGCTTTAGTAGAATTGATAATCATATATGATAAAACCCCCAATTACTAGATATTCAAAATATTTAAGACCAATCAGTGCTGTAACAGATTTAATTGTTATTGCATTTTTTGTTATCTTATTATTTGATGATAGTAATTTAAATAAAGGCTATTTTTTATTATACCAACTTACTGGATGGCTTATTATTGCTTTGCTGACAAAGTTTTATGATGTTTATCGTTTTACAAAACCCATTGCAATAGTATCCAAAATTACCAAGCAGTCATTACTCTTTTTTTTAGTAGTAATCGCTTTTTTTCCTATTTCAAATTCAGCAATTTTTAAAGGTAATATTACGATACTTTTCTTTGTATTAACTACCTCTTTTGTCACATTATTCAAGTTTTTGCTGTTTTATTATCTAAAAAAATACCGCATACATACTGGTAGTAATTATCGAAATGTTATCATTATTGGATACACTGAAGAAGCATTAAGATTAAAAGCACTCTTTGAAAATAAAATTGAATTTGGATACCGTTTTTCAGGATATTTTTCAGATAAAAAAGATGCTGACGCTATCATTGGAAAAGTTACTGATATCAAAAAATTTGTAATCGAAAATGAAGTAAACGAAATCTACTGTTCTTTAAAAGAACTTTCTAATGAACAGTTAAAAGGACTAATTGAATTTGCTGACGAAAATCATAAAAACATTAAGTTTATTCCAGATTCAAAAGAGATTTTTTCAAAAAATTTAAAAATAGATTATTACGATTTTTTTCCAGTTTTGTCTTTAAAACAAACGCGCTTAGATGAACCAATAATAAAATTATTAAAACGTATTTTTGATATTGTTTTTTCGTTGATTGTTATAATTGGACTGTTATCTTGGCTGGTGCCATTATTAGCTATTTTAATCAAATTAGAATCTAAAGGGCCTGTTTTTTTTAAGCAAGGTAGACCTGGTATCAATGAAAATGAGTTCAATTGCTATAAGTTTCGTTCAATGAAAACAAATAACGACTCAGAGATTGAAACGATTAAAAATGATCCTAGAGTGACTAAATTAGGGCGAATTATGCGTAAAACCAGTTTAGATGAGACACCGCAATTTTTAAATGTTTTAATAGGTGACATGTCTGTTGTGGGACCGAGACCACATTTATGGTCACAGAATAAGATTTACGGTAATAAAATTAAGAAATACATGAACAGGCATTATGTAAAACCTGGAATTACTGGTTTAGCTCAGGTGAGCGGCTTTCGAGGAAGTATCGAAAAAGATATAGACATGATTAACCGAATAAAATTAGATGTTTTTTATATCGAAAACTGGTCATTCCTACTTGATTTAAAGATCATTTTTCAAACAGTTGTCAACATTTGCAAAGGCGAAGAAAAAGCTTTTTGATATGAACAAAGCATTGGTCTCCATAGTAATCCCAACATACAATTCTGAGAAATTTATTTCAGACAGTCTTGAGTCGGTTTTAAACCAAAGTTACATATATTGGGAGGTAATTCTTGTTGACGATGCTTCTATAGACACGACCGTTGCTATTGCACAAAAATATGCAGATGTTGACAACAGAATCAAAATTATTCAATTAAGTAAAAACTCAGGTACTGGAGTGGCTAGAAATAAGGCTTTGGCTGTAGCCAAAGGGAAATTCATTAGTTTTCTAGATGCTGATGATTTATGGAAACCCACAAAACTAGAACAGCAGCTAGCCTTTATGGAAGCGCACAAATTGGTTTTCACTTTTTCTTTTTATGAATGTATAGACGAACAAGGAAAATCACTGCATAAAAGGGTAGAGGCACCAAGAAAACTTACGTACAGACAATTGTTCTTTTGCAACTATATAGGGAATCTTACAGCAATATATGACACTGATTTCTTTGGCAAAATCCCTATTTCTTCTATTCGAAAACGTCAAGATTGGATGTTGTGGTTAACCGTACTAAAAAAGATAAAAATAGCACAAGCTGTTCCAGAAAGTTTAGCATATTACCGCATTAGAAATAACTCAATTTCTACATCTAAATTGGATTTGATAAAATACAATTTTGCTGTTTATAGACAATTTCATGGTTTTAATTTTCTTAAAGCAGCTGTATGTATGACGTTGTTTTTATTCACACAATTGTGCGTCAAACCATTTTATAGTAAGCAAATTAAAGCAATGAAGTAAATTGTTTCAACTTACCGCGATTAGTTCTTTGTAGGGTTTCTTTTCGATAAAAAATAAATTTTAAGTTGGGCTCTAGATAACGATCAATGGCTTTTTGTATTTTTTGAATGGCAACTACATCTAATTCGGTTTCACTTACATATTCTACTTCAAAAAGAGCAATTTTAGATTGTGTGATGACAAATTCTTTTACATTTCCATTGTCTTCAATAATGCTTTTGGTTACATAATAAAAAGTCAATCCAGGCGATTTTTTACCGCTTGGTAAAATTACCATATCGTTAGTACGCCCAATTAATTTTTTAAGAATAGGTTTTGCAAGAGTACTTTTTTTATCTAATATTCCAATGTCACCTATGTCGTAACGAATAAACGGATTGGCTTTATTGAAAAGGGAGGTGATTACAATACGTCCTTCTTCGCCATAAGGTAAAACTTGATTGTCATGGTCTAGAATTTCCACAAAAATAGTTTCGGCGTTTACAAGCCATTCACCTTGTGCATTTTCAAAAGCAATTAAATCTATTTCAGATGCTCCGTATTCATTGATTACAGGAATACCAAATTGTGTTTCTAAAAGTAGTTTGTCATCTTTAAAAAGCATTTCGGAGGTCACGACACAAACTTTTAAAGTAGGGCATATTTTGTTTAAGTATAGGTTTTTATCCCGTAAAAATTTAGCAAATAAAACAATAGCACTAGTATAGCCGTTGATGTAGTCAAATTTTTTATGTTTAAAATTATTGAGTATTTTTTCTAAAACTACATCTGATAAATCAAAAATCGGAAAACGGTATCGGTTGCATATAAAATCTTTAAAACGCTCTTTTTTATTGGGTAAAAATTCCATAGGAATACCATAAAAACGAGCTTGATAGGCGGAGTTGAGGTCGACGTTATGCCAACCAAATCGCATGAAATTTGATGCCCAGGTGAGTGCATGACAATACTTATCTTTTGCAAAAACAAACGGAGTTCCGCTAGATCCCGAAGTTTTATTACTATAAGAATTGGCAATTGTATACCCGTCAGAAAAGCGATGAGCTAAAGGAACTTGCAAGTTTTTTTTGTTTAAAACAGGAAGCGCTTCCCAGTTTATAGGATACACAGGAACCAGTGAACGATAAAAAGAGTTGTTTTTTATATGAAAATCTACAATAGCTACTTTTTGTTGCTCTATAAAAATTTCTTTTTCTGCAGGAGTGTAGTTATTTATTTTTTTTAATGCCGCCTTTGCGCTTCGTATTGGGAAACGATTTATTTGAAGCGTTAAGTCAAAAATAGGGAACATTGTAGGGATTTATTTCTTCAAAAATAATATTTAGAACGCAGTAATGATACACAAACAATAACTTTTTAAAAATTAATTATTATTTACGTCCAAAAGCAATTATTTTTGCCAAACAACTAAACAACACAACACATGACAATTTTACTACTGGGTTCAGGCGGAAGAGAACATGCATTTGCATGGAAAATGATTCAAAGTCCACTTTGTGATCAACTTTTTGTAGCACCAGGAAATGCTGGAACCGCTGCTATAGCTACAAATGTTAATATTAGCCCAACAGATTTTGATGCCATAAAAACATTAGTTCTTCAAGAAAATATTACCATGGTTGTTGTAGGGCCAGAAGATCCTTTAGTAAAAGGAATTTTTGATTTCTTTAAAAATGACGATAAATTAAGCCATATTCCAGTAATTGGACCCTCAAAAACAGGTGCACAATTAGAAGGAAGTAAAGAGTTTGCTAAGGAATTCTTAGTAAAACACAATATTCCTACTGCTGCTTATGACAGTTTTACTGCTGAAACGGTGGAGCAAGGTTGTGATTTTTTGGCAACACTAAAAGCGCCTTATGTTTTAAAAGCAGACGGATTAGCTGCAGGAAAAGGAGTTTTGATTATTCATGATTTGGCCGAAGCAAAAGAAGAATTACGCAACATGCTTGTAGGTCAAAAATTTGGTGCTGCAAGTACTAAAGTCGTAATCGAGGAATTTCTTGACGGAATCGAGTTAAGTTGTTTTGTACTTACTGACGGTAAAACCTATAAAATTTTACCTACCGCAAAAGATTACAAACGCATAGGCGAAGGAGATACAGGGTTGAATACAGGTGGAATGGGAGCCGTTTCTCCAGTCCCTTATGTTGATGCTGTTCTAATGGAAAAAATAGAATCACGCATTGTAAAACCAACAATTGAAGGATTCCAAAAGGATGGTATTGAATACAAAGGTTTTGTCTTTATTGGATTAATTAATGTAAACAATGAACCTATTGTTATTGAATACAACGTGCGTATGGGAGATCCAGAGACAGAAGTTGTGGTACCTAGATTGAAAACTGATTTAGTTGAATTGTTTTTGGCTGTAGCCAATGAAAAATTAGACGAAATTACACTTGAAATTGATGAGAGAAGTGCAACAACAGTGATGCTTGTTTCAGGAGGTTATCCTGAAGATTATGAAAAAGGAAAAGTAATCACCGGATTAGAAAATGTTACTGATTCAATTGTTTTTCATGCGGGAACAAAACTTGAAAACAATGAAGTACTTACTAATGGCGGTAGAGTACTGGCTATTACTTCATATGGAAATGACTTTCAAGAGGCCATAAAAAAATCTTATCAAAATATAGATAAGCTACATTTTGATAAGATGAATTTTAGAAAAGATATTGGTAACGATCTTCTATAAATAAATAAGCTTCCTTAATCCTAAATAATTAGGGTTAGGGGAGTTTTTATTTTAAGAAAGAATGTGCTGTAGTATCTTGCTCTTCTGTACCTGCTTGGTCAAAGATTCTTAATTGTTTGATCCAGTAAACCATTGCAGCTGCGCAAATAGCCATGAAAATCCAGTTAATTGTATTAGCACCAAACCAAGTTTTTAGTTCTAAAGAACGTAAAAAGTCAAGTGGAGCAAATAAAATGTTTACAAATAAGTATTGAATTCCTTCAAAAAATGCTTTCATATCGTTAAGAATTATGTTGTTTTTTATATTTTTTCTCAAAAACTAAAAACTCTTTATCAGAATCTTTATGAACTTGAGCGTTTCCTTTTTAAACAAGTATTATATTTACAGTCACAAAAGTATAAAATATCCTTATGATTACAAGCATTTTTAAAAAATCTACACCATTAAATTTCTCTTTAGTAGTATTTTTAATACTGAGTTTCTTTTTTATCTATCAAATTCAAGATTTGGCATGGACTAAATCCTTGTTGGCTGTATCTGAAAAAATTGGAATTTTAGTCGTTTTGCTAGGTTCTGTTTTTATAACGAATTTTATCTCTAACAAGAACGGAATCAGCAAAGAGAGTGGTTACGTCGTTTTTTTTTACTTCCTCTTTTTAATTTTCTTTCCGTCGCTTTTAGATAATCCTAATTTAATATTTTCGAACTTTTTTATCCTATTGGCACTTAGAAGATTGATTTCGTTGCAGTCTCTAAACGCCTCAAAAGAAAAGATATTTGATGCCTCATTATGGATATTTGTGGCTTCAATGTTTCATTTTTGGAGTATACTTTATATAGTACTGGTTTTTATCTCTATTATTTTTCATGTTTCAAGAGATTATAGAAATTGGATTTTACCGTTTATAGCATTCTTTTCAGCAGGGATTTTATTTCTACTTGTCAGCTTAATTTTTAATATTGACTATGTAGGGTATTTAAATAAAAATACTCAAATAAGCTTTGATATTAGCTATTTTACCTCTGTTTATCAAAACGCAGCTTTGTCAATTTATGCTACCGTGGTGTTATTCTTTGTTGTGTCGAATTTTGCTAGTTTGTCGAATCGCCCTTTAGTATTGCACGCGACCTATAAAAAAATTATTGCTTCCTTATTTATAGGGATAATAGTTTATGTTATTTCAGCAAATAAAAGTAATGATTTACTGGTATTTACAATTGCACCACTAGCGATGTTAGCCACAAGCCACATCGAATTACCTCAAGTGAAGCTAAAGCAAGAAATGGTGCTAGTAGTGCTTATTATGTGTAGTTTTTTTACTTTCTTTTCACAATTATAATTTAGAACCGTAAGCTAAATCACCAGCATCACCTAGTCCTGGTACAATATAAGAGTGCTCGTTTAACTTGTCATCAATTGATGCGACCCATAAATGGCAGTTATCAGGTAAATTCTTTTCTAGAAATTCAATTCCCTCAGGCGCGGCAATTACTACTGCAATATGAATATTCTTAGGAGTTCCTCTTTCCATTAATTTATTATATACTGCTACAATAGATTGTCCAGTGGCTAACATAGGATCAATAAGCAGTAAGTCTTTGTTGTTAAGATCAGCAATAGCTTGATACTCTACTAATATATTAAATGTGTCGTCATTATTAGGGTGGTGTCTGTAGGCAGAAACAAATCCGTTTTCAGCATTATCAAAATAATTTAAGAAGCCTAAATGCAATTGTAAACCCGCTCTTAAAATAGAGCAAAGTATTAGTTGGTCTTTTATTTCCGTAGTATGTTTTATGCCCAGTGGCGTTTGTACATCAATGGCTTTATATTGCAATTCCTTACTTAATTCATAGGCCATTATTTCGCCTATGCGTTCAATATTTCGTCTAAAACGCATGCTATCTTTATGTGTATTGACATCTCTAATTTGCGATAGAAAATGATTAAGCACACTGTTTTTTTCTGATAAATTGTGAATTTGCATGATGTTTTTATTAATAACTTTGGTTTGATGTCAATATGTTCAATAACTGCCCTAAAACCAAAATAGATTTATGTTTTGTAATTTTTTTATAAAAGTATAAAAAGTATCTTTGTAACTATAAAAATATAAAAATTATGTTTTCAAAATTAGCGTATTCCGTATTTGAAGAAAGTATCAAAGATTATCATCAATTTGATAATGTTGATCAACCTATAAATAATCCTTTTCCAAAAGATAAATTTGAACATTTATTATACTTAAAAAACTGGATTGATACTGTGCAATGGCACTTTGAAGATATTATTCGTGATCCCAATATCGACCCTGTTGCCGCCTTGACTTTAAAAAGAAGAATTGATGCTTCTAATCAGGAACGTACGGATATGGTAGAATATATAGATGGTTATTTTTTACAAAAATACAGTAATGTTGTGGTAAAAAATGAAGCAAAAATCAACTCAGAGAGTCCAGCTTGGGCATTTGATAGGCTATCAATTTTGGCATTAAAAATTTATCACATGAATGAAGAAGCAACTCGTGAAGAAGCTTCTCAAGATCACAGAGATAAATGTCAAGTTAAATTGAATATCCTTTTAGAACAAAGAACAGATTTGTCTACTGCAATTGATGATTTATTGGCTGATATTGAAAATGGAGACAAATTCATGAAAGTTTACAAACAAATGAAAATGTACAATGACGATGAATTAAACCCTGTTTTGTACCAAGGAAAAAAGTAATAAAAATCAACTTAGATTTTATATTTAAAGTGCAGTAACATTGTCAGATAAAATTAAACATATAGCCGTCATGAGACTATCCGCTATGGGAGATGTCGCCATGACGGTTCCTGTTTTACGTGCCTTTGTAAAACAGTATCCTCATATTAAAATTACAGTAGTTTCTCGACCGTTTTTCAAACCTTTTTTTGATACGATTCCTTCGGTTTCCTTTTTTGCTTTCGATGAAAAAGACAAGCACAAAGGAGTTTTAGGTTTGTTTCGAATGTTTCAAGAGTTGCGAGCATTAAAAGTAGATGCTTTTGCCGACTTGCACAATGTCTTGCGATCAAAAGTATTGCGTAATCTTTTCGCTTTAAGCGGAAAAAAAATAGCTGCTGTTGATAAAGGCAGAGCCGAAAAAAAAGCACTTACCAGAGCCGAAAATAAAATTTTTAAATCATTACCAACAATGTTTCAAAGGCATTGTAAAGTTTTTGAACGTTTGGGTTTTCCGGTTGATTTATCACATCCTACCTTTCCTGAAAAAGCCGTACTTACTGAGAATATATTAAATGTAATAGGAGGTAAGAGTGTGGTTCTTATAGGGATTGCACCATTTGCACAGTACGGTTCTAAGGTTTATCCTTTGGATTTAATCCAAAAAGTAATCAATGAATTAGCAGAAGATAGCAGTTATAAAATACTACTTTTTGGTGGTGGAAAGAAAGAGTCAGAAATATTAGATTCCCTTTTGCAACAGCATAAAAATGTGGTGAATATGGCTGGAAAAATAAAATTCACCGAAGAATTAGAGTTGATTAGTAACCTTGATGTGATGCTCTCTATGGACTCTGGCAATGCGCATATTGCCGCTATGCTAGGAGTGAAAGTAGTTTCGCTCTGGGGTGCAACGCATCCTTATGCCGGTTTTGTTCCATTTAATCAGCCGCTAGAAAATAGCTTAGTTCCTGATAGAGAAAAGTATCCTTTACTGCCTACTTCTGTCTATGGTAATAAAGTCGTTGAAGGCTATGATGAGGTAATGCGAACGATTACTCCTGAAGCTATTTTAAAAGTTTTAAAAGTTTTAAAAGATTGTAAATAAGTTTATTTTTAAGTATGTAAATTTAATAAATTTTTAACACTTGGTGTAAACTTAATATTGTTAAAAAATCTATTTTTATTTTTGGTGTATTACCTATAATAATAAAGAGATATGAAATAAAGTAAAATGTATTTCTGACTAATTTTCTATGTTATTTTATGTATGCTATAACATTTAAAATAGAAAATTCTATGCAAAGAATTACAATCTTAATTACCTTTTTATTCTTTTTTTCTTTTACTGCTTTTTCTCAAAAAGGCGCTATATCTGGGGTTTTAACTGATGCTAGTGAAAATAAACCTGTATACAACTCTGTTGTAGCATTACTAACTCCTGTAGATTCTATCCTTTATAAATTTACTCGATCTGATAAACAAGGGAATTTTAATTTCGAAAATTTGAAAGATGGAAGTTTTATCTTGATGACTTTTCACAATCAATATGCAGATTATTTAGATACCATTCTCATTAATGGGGATAAAAAAAACATTAAAAACATTTCGTTATTAAGTAAAATAGAACTTTTACGAGAGGTGATTATAAAAACAGGATCAATTAGGATTAAAGGGGATACTACTAGTTATAGGGCAAGTGATTTTAAAGTTGATGCAAACGCAAACGTAGAAGAACTGCTAAAAAAATTACCAGGAATACAAGTTGATAAAAATGGTACCATAAAGGCTATGGGAGAAACGGTACAAAGAGTTCTTGTTGATGGTGAAGAATTTTTTGGGGATGATCCCGGGATGGCAGTAAAAAACTTAAGGGCTGATGCTGTAAGAGAGGTTCAAGTATTTGATAAAAAAAGTGATCAAGCGGAGTTTACCGGTATTGATGATGGAGATACCAAAAAAACGATTAATCTAAAATTAAAAGAAGATAGTAAAAAAGGTTATTTTGGAAAAGTTGATCTCGCTAACCAGCCATTTACCGATGCTGATTCTCGCTACAATGGTAATATAATGGTCAGTAGTTTTAAGGGTAAAAGAAAATTATCTGGATATTTATTAAATGGTAATACTGGTCAAGATGGCCTTAGTTGGGATGATGGTAATAATTTTGGAGGCAATGACAACATTAGTATGAGCATGGATGATGATGGAAATGTGAATTATGAATGGACTGATGATACAGATGACGAACCAACAGTGAATACTCAAAATGGATTTATAAAAAACACTAATGCAGGATTGCAATACAGTAATAAATGGAATGATAAACAAACTTTAAACTTATCTCCAAAATACAATCAACAAATTTACACCAATAATAAAAGTAAAATTTCTCAAACGCAAGTGGGAGATACTCAATTAAACGAAATCAGTTCACAAACTAGTAATGTAAATAGAAGTAATTTTAAGCTTAATGCAATTTATGATGTGAAGTTAGATTCGATTAATTCATTAAAAATTACAGCTAAGACTAATTTTTATCAAACAGAAAGTGACGAATATACTAATGCTACCATTACGGGAGCAGAAGATGTATTAAAAAATAAACAAGAAAAAACATTTACAACTGATTCTGATAAAACATCCTTGTTTGCAAGTATTTTGTACAAACATAAGTTTGCTAAACCACGTCGTACTTTTACCTTAAGTAGTAGTTGGAGTACATTGAACACGAACACCAATAACTTTTTAAAATCTTTCAATGACAGTTATACAGATGGTGTTTTTTCATCACGAGAAGATGTTGATCAAAATAAAATAGGTGAAAAATCAACTCAAAATCTTAGTTTAAACATGACTTACTCTGAACCTATATCTAAATCATTAGCACTACAATTAGCATATCAAGTAAGTCTTAATACAGGTGATAATGATTATAATACCTATGATTATTCTGATGTAGACGATAAGTATAATGTGGTTGTAAGTGCCTTATCAAACCAATTTAGCCAAAAGATTATAACAAACAAACCTGCAATAAAATTAAGTTATAATTCCAAGAAAATAAATTATAGTGTTGGTAGTGGTTTTGGAATAACTTCGTTTGATTTATTAGATGAAACTTTAGACAACCAGTATAAAAGGAGTTATACTAATTTCTTTCCTTCAGCTAGTTTTTCTTATAAATACAAGAGTAATAGCAACTTTCGAATTAATTATCAAGGAGCTACAAAACAACCTACTATTGATCAATTACAACCTTTGAGAAATAATCAAGATTTTTTCAATCAAATTGTAGGTAATCCAGATTTAAAACAATCTTTTTCAAATAGTATAAATATCTTTCAGAACAACTACAATATGCTGACTGAGAGTTATTTTTATCAAAATATTAATCTAAAGACTACTTCTAATTTAATTTCGTACAGTCAAGTTATTGATCCAGAAAACGCCAAGACGATTACCAAACCTATCAATACAAATGGAAATTTTTCAGGAAATTTTTATTTCGGATACGGTTTTAAAATAAAGAAGTTTGATATGAGTGTAAATCTGAGTCCGAATTTCAACTACAATAAATCGGTGATTAGTATTAATGATGTAATCAGCGATACTAAAACTTTAAATTCAGGTTTGTCAATCTATTTAAACAAATCAAAAGAAAAGAAATACGATTTTAGTTTAAGAAATAGCTTTTCGAACACAAGAAATGTGACTTCGCAAAATGACGAAGTGAAATCATATAATATTAATGATTTTGAATTGACAACGGGAGTTTATTTAAGTCCAAAATGGAAGTTATCTTCAGAGTATAATTTTTTAGCTAGACAAAAAACAACAGACTTCAAAGATAATTTGACTAACCATTTGTGGAATGCAAGATTAGAGCGCACTTTTAAAAACGATGAGTTCACAGCATATATTATGGTAAGAGATATATTAAATCAAAATATAGGCATCAGCAGATCAGTATACGGAAATACCATTATTCAGGAAGAAAATGATAGGTTGAAAAGATACGCTATGATTGGTTTTTTATGGAATTTTAAAAATAAATAATTTTAAATCAAATTAAGGATATAGATAGTTTCAAAGTCATATAACCCAAACAAGTCAAACAATACTGGCAACTAATAAATAAAACAGATGAAATCAATATTTTACTTTTTAACCATTCTAATGTTTATGACCGCTACAGCTTGGTCTCAACAGTTTGTAGATAAAGCTGTAATTGAATATGAGGTTAGTACTAATTTAAAAAAAACAATGAGTAATGACAATTGGGATGAGATGATGAAAGAAAACTTATCAGATCTTAAAATTTCTTATTTTACTTATTCATTCGAAAATAATAAAAGTATCTATAAATTTGATAGATGGAGTCCTAAAACAAAGATTCCTAAATATAAAAAAGATGCGGATGAAGAAAGTGTGTGGTATTTTGATTTTGAAGCTGGAAAGATGAGCATGCAAAAACAAATTGCAGGAACCAACTTTGTTATAGCAGATAGCATCTCAGATATCGAATGGAAAATCACAAATGAAAATAGAGAAATCGCGGGTTATAATTGTCGAAAAGCTGTAGGTAAAATAATGGGAGATGTCTATGTATTTGCTTTTTATACTGATGACATTACTATTTCTGGCGGTCCTTGTTCAATAAATGGATTACCAGGTATGATTTTAGGTGTTACTATTCCAAGATTATATACATCATTCATAGCTACGAAAGTAGATGCAAGTTTTAATAATGCATCAGAGATAAAGCCTATAGCTGCAAAGAAAACTTATGATTTAGTGAGCTTAAAATCACTGATAAAAGAAAAAACTAAAGATTGGTACTCTTATGGTGATGACAAAGAGGAAAATAAAAGGCAGAGCGATTTGTTTTTTTGGAATTCATTTCTATAAAAGTAGTTATTCAAGGAGCTATATATCCATATTGCATTTTACGATGTTATAGCGTTTAAAATATCGAATATCTAAAAAAATAAACCATTAAAAAATTAAGATTGATGCGGGTTTGACCTACATTATTTTAATTTTTTAATGGTTTTTATATAAACGTATAATTGCGTTTAATTTATTTTAAACATCATCATAATCTACTTTTAACGAAGCAGAAGTAGGGTGTGCTTGACAAGTCAAAATTAATCCACTAGCAATTTCTTTATCGGTTAAAATCGAGTTTTTAGTCATTTCAGCAGTTCCTTCAGTAACACGAGCAATACAGCTACTGCATATTCCGCCTTGGCAAGAATAAGGCGCATCAATACCTTGTTTTAAAGCCGCATCAAGAATCGTTTGTTTTTGAGACATTTCAAATGAAGTTTCTTCATCATCAACTATAACAGTAATTTTTGAATGTCCTTCAAGTGATTCTGATATAGTATTTTCTTGTGTAGAAGAAGTAAAAAGTTCAAACTTAATAGCCGATTCTTTTACATTATTTTCTTTTAATACAGCAGAAACCGTTTCGATCATAGCCTCTGGACCACATAAATAGAATTTGTCAAATGATAATTCTTTGTGTTTGTTATTCAAAACAAAGTTTACAGTTGATTTTTCTATACGTCCAAAAAGTGATTCGTCCACTTTAGCTTGACTGTATACATAATATACAAAGAAGCGTCCTACATACTGCAAATGCAAGTCATGTAACTGTTGGTGAAAAATAGTTTCTTCAATAGATTTATTTCCGTATACTAATACAAAAGTACTTTTTGGTTCACTTATTAAAACCGACTTTATAATAGATAACACTGGAGTTATTCCGCTTCCTGATACAAATGCGGCATAATTTTTTTGGCGGTCAGCTTGTGGCTCAAAGATAAAGTTTCCTTCCGGAGTTCCCACTTCTAAGATATCACCGGCTTTTAGCTTCGTATTTGCAAATTGAGAAAACGCACCATTCTTGACGGCTTTTACAGCAATACGCAATTCACCACTTTCTGGTGAAGAGCATATAGAGTAGGCACGGCGAATTTCTTGACCGTCTAATGTTAGTTTGATATTTACATATTGCCCAGCTATAAAGCTATAATTAGGTTTTAATTCCTGAGGAACATTAAAAAGTATAGAAACTGAAGTGGCAGTTTCGCGTTTTACTTCTTTTATAGTTAGTTTTAAAAATGATGACATGAGATAATTTTTTTACAAATATACTAAAGAGATTAGGTTTCTTTAAATCAAAATATTGAAATTTTATATACATAGGATTGTTATGCATAAGAAACTTATGTATATTTGTTTTGATTTAAAGAATTACGATTATGAAAAACTCACAATTATATAAGGGAAGTTTGAATACCATTATCATGAAATTGCTAGAAGAAAATGGCAGGATGTACGGTTATGAAATCACCCAAAAAGTAAAAGCGATTACAGCTGGAGAACTTAATATTACCGAAGGAGCCTTATATCCCGCTTTACACAAACTAGAAGCAGAGGGTATTCTAGACGTTGAAATCGCTAAGGTTGATAATCGAATGCGCAAGTATTACAAACTCACCGAGGCAGGCACGAAAGAAACTGTAAACCGACTAGCTGAGTTAGAAGATTTTATTAAAAACATGCAGAGTTTAGTGAACCCAAAGCCGAGTTTAGAATTTTAATTTTTTCACACTTGAAACCGAACAACCAACAAATAGATAGTATTGAACAATCCTTCATGGATAATTAGGCTTGAGCTTCATTTTAGTGCTAAGCTCATTTTTTGTATTTATCATTTTTTAAGATCATCCCATCAAAAACAGAAGAGTACTTAATAGCTACTTATCCCGAATATAAAATACTTTCTGTGTAACGTTTTACACTTTTTACGTACTAATTTTATAAACCAAAAAACCAAACCAATGATTAACAAGTTTATTTACCTAGAGTGGAAAGCTTTTTCAAGATCAGCATCCTTTGCAACTAGTCTTGGGCTCAAGATATTAATGGGCTTCGTAGCGCTTTATTTTATCCTGATTTTCTTAGCCCTAGGAGTAGGTTCTTTCTACATTATGAAAAAGTCAAATTTAGACCCGCTTCTTACCATCAATAAATTCCTGATTTTTTATTTTGCTTTTGATTTAATAATTAAGCTATTAATGCAAAAAATCCCAGTGCTTAATATCAAACCCTTATTACTATTAAAAATTAATAAACCTACCATAGTTCATTTTTCATTGGGTAAAACCATGATTTCGTTTTTCAATGTTATTCATTTTTTTCTATTCATACCTTTCACAATTGTTTTATTAATAGAAGGTTATGACGTGATCTCTGTATTGATGTGGTTTATGGCTATCTTTTCATTAATATACATCAACAACTTTATCAATATTTTGCTGAGTAATAAGGACAACTTACTGGGTGTGTTTATAGCAGTAGTAGCAATATTTGCTGGACTACAGTATTATAATTATTTCAATATCACTGATTATTTAGCACCAGTATTCAATGCTTTTTTTAATACAAGTTGGGCATTTGCAATTCCTATAGTTGCACTTGTAGCAATTTACTATATTTCGTTTAAATTCTTGATGAGCAACCTTTATTTAGATGCTGGACTTTCGTCTAAAACCGCTGTAGCAAGAACAGAGCAACTTACATGGTTAAATCAATTTGGGAATACAGGGACATTTCTTAAAAACGACATTAAACTAATAAAGAGAAACAAGCGCTCAAAAACAACTGTAGGATTAAGTGTTTTATTTTTATTCTACGGATTGTTATTTTTCACGAATACAGAGATGTATGGTTCTGCCATGAAAATCTTTGCAGGCGTCTTTGTTTCAGGAGGGTTTTTAATTGCATTCGGGCAATATGTACCTGGTTGGGACAGCTCGTATTATCAATTACTAATGACACAAAATGTGTCCTATAAAGATTACTTAAAATCAAAGTGGTCGCTTATGGTTATTGCTACAATTGTCAGCACAATTTTGGCGTCCTTTTATTTGTATTTTGGTTGGGAGACCTATTTAATTATTGTTGTAGGAGCCATTTATAATATTGGTATCAACTCGCAGTTAGTGTTGTTAGGTGGTGCGTTTAACAAAGCCCCTATAGATTTAAGCTCATCAAAAGGAGCTTTTGGAGATAAAAAAGCCTTTAACGTTAAGACCATGATTATATCTATTCCGCAATTAGGACTGCCTGTTTTTATTTATTGGTTAGCAATGAAATATGCTTCTGCAAACACAGGCCTTATCATCATTGCAGTCTTAGGCGTATTAGGTTTATTATTAAAAAGTAAAGTATTTGTCTTGATCGAAAAAATTTACAAGAAAGAGAA
Source organism: Flavobacterium sp. PL002 (assembly GCF_054165825.1). NCBI lineage: Bacteria > Pseudomonadati > Bacteroidota > Flavobacteriia > Flavobacteriales > Flavobacteriaceae > Flavobacterium > Flavobacterium sp. PL002. The sequence continues at coordinate 1,674,010 of NZ_CM135110.1, forward strand.
ATACGCAACTATTGCGGCCTACAAACAAACTAGCTAAAACCGACTTAAAAAAACTTATCAACAACCGATTAATTTCTAACCATGATACACGCACAAAATCTTTCAAAAAAATACAATAGCACCACCGTTTTAAATATAGAAAATCTCGAAATCCCAAAAGGGCAAAGCCTAGGATTGGTAGGGAATAACGGTGCAGGAAAAACAACCTTCTTTAGTTTATTATTAGATTTAATTCAGCCTACAACAGGCCAAATTACTAATAAAGGCATTCAAGTAAATACTAATGAAGCTTGGAAATCCTTCACTGCAGCTTTTATCGATGAGAGTTTCTTGATAGGCTATTTAACTCCTGAGGAATATTTTTATTTCATAGGCGATTTACGTGGGCAAAACAAAGCCGACATAGATGCTTTATTAGCTAAATACGAAGAGTTTTTTAACGGTGAGATTCTTAAAAACAAAAAGTACTTGCGTGATTTGTCTAAGGGAAACCAAAAGAAAGTGGGAATCATTGCCACTTTAATTGGGAATCCTGAAGTAGTGATTCTAGACGAACCTTTTGCAAACCTAGATCCTACAACAGTAAGTAGATTAAAAAAAATTATCAAAGAACTAGCCGAAGATCCTGAGGTCACCATCTTAGTTTCTAGCCACGATTTACAACACACCGTTGAGGTTTGTTCTAGAATTGTAGCGTTAAACAAGGGCGAAGTGGTCAAAGACATACAAACATCTCCAGAAACATTGCAAGAATTAGAATCCTTTTTTGCAGTTTAAAATACAATTTATTTGGGCATGACCACGCAAAAAAAATGCGTGGTCGGGATTTCATTCCCAATCTTTTTTATTTTATAAAAATAAAATAAAAAAGGATTTCCATTACATCCCTCATGCGGCAGTAGTCAAATAACTACATATAATTTTCACTTTCTCAAAAAGAAACGTATTTTTACCAGTTACTATACTAAAAAGCTTTTTAAAAAGTTTAATGATAAAAACGTTTACCATTGAAAACGCCCATACGCAAAGTTATAATCACATTTGGAATTTTGTTTTTTTTGGTAGCTTGTTCTACTAAAAGGAATACATTTCTAGCCAGAAATTCTCACGCCTTAAGCACCGAGTATAATATTTTATACAACGGACAAATTGGCCTAGATAAGGCAATTCAAGATATTAAAGCAAATACAAAAGATAATTTCTGGATGCGTTTGCCTATCGAAAAAATGCAAGTTACTGAGGAAGTATCTGGTGTTGAAAAGGCTAAGAATCCAAATCTTGAAATTGCTGAAGCAAAAGCAACAAAGGCGATTCAAAAGCATTCAATGAATATTGACGGTAAAGAGAGAAATACACAAATAGATGAAGCGTATTTACTTTTAGGAAAAGCACGTTACTTTGATCAACGTTTTATTCCGGCGCTAGATGCTTTTAATTTCATTTTATACAAATACAGTAACAGTAGTAAAATTTACGAAGCAAAAATTTGGAGAGAAAAAACCAATATGCGCTTAGGGAATGATGCTTTGGTAATTAATAACATCACGCGTTTACTTGGCGATAAGCAATTAAAAAAACAAGTTTTCTCTGATGCAAATGCACTTATGTCCGAAGCTTTTTTAAACCTTGAAGAAAAAGATAGCGCAGTGGCTAAATTAAAATTAGCCATACAATTTAGTACTAAGAATGAAGATAAAGCGCGATACCATTTTATTTTAGGACAGCTTTATGAAGAATTAGGAAAAACAGATAGTGCAGGATACAGCTACAATGCAGTGATAAAAATGAACAGAAAATCCGAAAGGAAATATGTTGCTCAATCTCATGTTCGCAAAACACAATTATTTGATTATAAAAAAGGCGATACCATTTTATTTTTAAAACATTACAAAAAATTATTAGCTGACCGTGAGAATCGTCCGTATCTTGATGTGTTAAATTATCAATTAGGTGTCTTTTATGATAAACAAAACAAGCAAGAACAAGCTAAAAAATATTACAACATCTCTTTAAGCAAAGCCACTACAGATGATTATTTAATGGCGTCAGATTACAGGAACTTAGGAAATATGTATTTTAAAAATACTAAATATCCTATGGCAGCAAAGTATTATGATAGTACTTTGGTTAAGCTAAACCCTAAAACGCGCGAGTTTGTTAAAATTAGTAAAATTCGTAAAGACCTAGATGAAGTAATTATGTATGAGGATATTGCCGTTAAAAATGACAGTATTCTAAATTTAGTTTCTTTAAATCCAGCAGACAGAATTGTTTATTTTCAAAATCATATTGATAAATTAAAAAAAGCTGATGAAGCTAAAAGAATTTTAGAAGAAAAAGAAAAGGAAAAACAAGCCAATATTGATAGAAATAGTGCCGTAGCGGCGGTTAATCCTGCTGTTTCTACGCCAGGTTTTGGACCTAACACCATTGGGCCACCAGCGTTACCGTCAGATAATACTGCAAGTACGTCAACAAGTGTTTTTTATTTTTACAATCCTACAACAGTAGCTTATGGTAAAGTAATTTTCAAAAAAACATGGGGAAACCGAGCTGCTAATGGAAACTGGAGGTTATTAAATACAAAAAACACGAGTACTGTACCTGAAGATAGTGCTATAGACACTACTAAAACTGAGGAAGCCGTAGTTGTTGAAGAAGTGGTAAAGGAAGAATACAAACCTGATTTTTATCTTAAGCAAATCCCTACTGAACAAAAAGTTATTGACAGTATTGGTAAGGAACGCAATACAGCTTATTACCAATTAGGGCTGATTTATAAGGAGAAATTTAAGGAATACGACTTGGCTTCTACTAAATTAGAAAAGCTACTACTAAATAATCCTGAGGAAAAATTAATACTTCCAACAAAGTATAATTTGTACAAAATTTATCAAATTACAAATAAAGCTAAGGCATTAGCCATGCAAAAAGAAATCACGGCTGAATATCCTGATTCTCGTTACGCACAAATTATAAACAATGTTAACCAAGACGAATTAACATTTGAGGGAACTCCTGACAATGTTTACAATAAGTTGTATAAACTATATGAAGAGGAACAATATGTGACTGTTCTTGAAAGTTTAGAGAAACTAATTACGCAATATTCTGGAGAGGAAATTGTTTCAAAATTTGAATTGCTAAAAGCACAAACTGTAGGTAAACTGCAAGGAGTGGCAGCGTATAAAACGAGCTTACAATATGTAGCTACAAATTACCCAAATACTGATGAAGGTAAAGGTGCGCTAGAGATGATTAACACTCAAATTCCTGTTCTAGAGAAAATTGCTTTTACAACAAAGGATTCCTACAATTGGAAAATTCTATATAAAGTAGGCACTAGAGATGAGGAGGCTACTAAAATATTAGAAGAGAAAATTAAAAAATGGATCATTGCGGAGGACCGTTATAGCCGAAAATATTCCTTTGATGTCTATACAGGATTAGAAAATTTCATTACCATTCATGGTGCTATTACAGAAACTGAAGCAAGTAAAATTGTTAAGTTTTTAAGAGATGATAAAGAGTATAAAATTACTACCGAAGCTGTTTTAATCACAAACGAAAATTACAAAGTAATCCAAATCAATAAAAATCTCAAAGACTTTTTAGAATTCCAAAAACAATAAATTATGTTTAATAAAAAAACAACACCATACACAGAACTGCTAGGTAAAACCAATAGAATTGTAGAGGGAACAGTTATAAAAGGAGACATAGATACTCAAACTGATTTTAGGTTTGATGGCGAGCTTATAGGCAATTTTAAATCTACAGGAAAATTAGTTCTAGGTCCTACAGGAACAATAACGGGAGATGTTATTTGTAATAATGCTGATATTGAAGGTAAACTAAATGGAACCATTCAAGTAAATGAATTACTGAATGTAAAAGCCAAAGCAAGCATTGAAGGAGAAGTAACTGTAGGAAAATTATCAGTTGAACCTGGAGCCGACTTTAGTGCTACATGCATAATGAAAGATAATTCTAGTAATTTATTAATAAATGATGGAAAAGAAGCCAAACAAAAAAACAAATAATAAATGGATCGTAATGATGAACATTCCTTTTCAAATGGGAGTGATTATCTTTGCCTTTACTTATCTCGGGATTTGGCTCGATAAAAAATATACTCAATCATCAGTATTTACCATAGTACTATCTCTTTTATCTGTTTTTATAGCATTATATAATGTAATTAGGCAGGTTAAAAACTTAAACAAAGAAGACTAATGCAAGCGTTTTTAAACTTTTCAAAATATTTAATTCCATTTTCAATACTGCTGTATTTAACACAATACTTAGTTGTTTCTACTCTTTTTGGCGATATAAGTTTCTTTTATTCGCTTTGGAGCATTTATATTTTTCACATTGTCATAACGTTACTTTCCTATCTTTTTCTGTTATTTGTACACAAATCATTTCCAGATTATACTGGTTTTGCTTTTATGGGATTTAGTTTATTGAAAATGCTGGCAGCAGTTGTTTTCTTGATTCCGCTCCTGCAATCAGATAGAATTAGCAAGATTGGAGACGTTGGAATGTTCTTTATTCCGTATTTTTTATATTTGTTTTTTGAGACATTTTTTGCGATTCGTTTAATAAACAAGCATTAAATAGTATATTTATTGAAAATTATAGTGGCATTACAGACATATTTTTTAAAAACTAATTGATATATTTTCAATTCTGAATAAATTATGTACATTTGCAAAAAATTTTAAAACCTAAAATTAGACAACAATTTAATAATGATTATTTCAAATAAACCACTTCAGTTCTTGTTAGTTGCTTTTATGGCTTGTGTTCCTTACATCAGTAACGCAAATCCTTTGATTGATACCGTTCATGTTGCTAATGAAGCAGTTGCTGAACATCATGTCGAGGCAACTCACGAAAAGAAAGAATTCAATGCTACAGATTTAATCAATGAGCACATTAGAGATTCTCACGAATTTCATATTGCTGATTGGGATGGTCATCCTATTTCGTTTTACTTGCCTGTAATTTTATGGACAAACAACGGTTTAGAGGTTTTCTCTTCAGAGGCATTTCATCATGATAATGAGGGAGCGCATGTAATTGACGTAAATGGTCAAAAACTAGTTCGTTATAACGAAGTTGTTTTTTATGCTGATAAATACGAGAAATTATCTAAAGAGGATAGAGATCTAGGAGCTTTTGCATTTGATGCAAGACCATTAGATTTTTCAATTACTAAGAATGTTTTTTCAATGTTCATGTCGGCTATTATTATGTTCTTGTTGTTTCTTGCGGTTGCACGTTCTTACAAGAAAAATAAATTAGCGCCTAAAGGAATTGCAGGTTTCTTAGAGCCGCTTGTAACATTTGTTAGAGATGACATTGCTAGACCAAACATTGGAGAAAAGAAATACGCAAAGTACATGCCGTACTTGTTGACAATCTTTTTCTTTATTTGGATTAATAACCTTATTGGATTGATTCCGTTTTTCCCTTTTAGCTCGAACTTAACTGGAAATATATATTTCACATTTGTAATGGCGTTGATCACTTTCATCATTACAACATTAAGTGGAAACAAAGATTACTGGGGACATATATTCAATACACCAGGGGTTCCATTTTGGTTAGCACCAATTATGATTCCTGTTGAGGTTATCGGAATGCTTACAAAACCATTTGCATTAATGATTCGTTTATTTGCTAACATAACTGCAGGTCACATTATCATTTTGAGTTTGGTTTCTTTAATCTTCATTTTTGAAACGGCATGGATTTCTCCAGTTTCTGGAGCCTTCGTTTTATTCATGAGTGTATTAGAAATGTTAGTAGCAGCTTTACAAGCATACGTGTTTACGTTGTTATCAGCATTATTCATTGGTCAAGCCGTAGCAGAGCATGATCATCACTAAAATGAGTTTTAATAATTATTAACTATATAAATTTACTATTATGGTATTAGCTGGAATTGGAGCTGGATTAGCAGTAATCGGAGCAGGACTTGGAATTGGAAAAATTGGTGGATCTGCAATGGATGCTATCGCTCGTCAACCAGAAGCTGCTGGAAAAATCCAAACTGCTATGATTATCGCTGCTGCACTTATTGAAGGTGTTGCACTTTTCGCAGTTGTTGTTGCGTTAATCGCAAAGTAATTACAATCTAAAATTTCCTGTAGCGGTTGGCTACAGGAAGTTTTTTACAAAAACAAAAAAACAATTTTTAAATATATAAGTTTATGCAATTAACTTCACCAGAGAGTTTAATATTTTGGACAACAATTATCTTTGTTGTTTTCTTTATTCTTTTAAGAAAATTTGCTTGGAAACCAATTTTAGGAGCTGTACAAAGTCGTGAAGAATCGATCAACAATGCATTAGCATCTGCTGAATCAGCTCGTCTAGAAATGCAGAATTTAACAGCAAGTAACGAACGTATTTTGCAAGAAGCAAGAGTAGAACGTGACGCTTTGTTAAAAGAAGCTCGTGAAATGAGAGAGAAAATGATCGCTGATTCTAAAGCTGAAGCACAAATTCAAGGAGAAAGAATGATCGAGCAAGCTAAAACGGCTATTGCAGCTGAGAAAAATGCAGCTATGGCGGAATTAAAATCTCAAGTTTCTACTTTATCATTGGATATCGCTGAAAAATTATTGAAAAACGAATTATCTAACAAAGAAGCTCAAACTAAATTAGTTGAGTACATGTTAGGTGACGTAAAATTAAACTAAAATTATGTCAGGAACTAGAGCAGCAATTCGTTATGCAAAAGCAATTTTAGAGATAGCACAATCAAAAGGTGTGGCTGAAGCTGTTAGTAACGACATGAAAACGATCGCTTCAACTATTAAAGGAAACTTAGAATTAAGTACTTTTATTCAAAATCCAACTTTAAAAGTTGATCAGAAAGAAAATGCTTTATTAGAAGTTTTTGCAAGCACTAATGGTGTAACTAAAAGTTTATTTCATTTGTTGTTTGAAAACAAAAGATTTGAAATTCTAGAAGCAATTGCATTAGAGTATAATGTTTTATTTGATATTTTGAATGGTGTTGAAGTAGCTAAGGTTACTACTGCTATTCCTATGGATGCAGCTTTAGAGGCAAAAGTTTTAGCTAAGATTGCAACCTTATCAGATAAGAAGATTACAATTGAAAATATCGTAGATCCAGCAATTATTGGAGGATTTATTATAACAATAGGTGACAAGCAGTACAATGCTTCTGTTGCTAACAGATTACAAGTTTTAAAAAGAGAATTAAGTAACTAGTTTTTATTACACATTAAGTGTCTAAATTATAAATTAAGATGGCGGAAATCAAACCTGCTGAAATTTCAGCAATATTAAGAAAGCAAGTAGAAGGTTTTGAATCTGGTGCTACACTAGAGGAAGTAGGAACGGTACTTCAAGTTGGAGATGGTATTGCTCGTATTTACGGGCTTTCGAATGTGCAATACGGAGAGTTAGTAGAATTTGACAATGGTCTTGAGGCTATTGTATTGAATCTTGAAGAAGACAATGTTGGTGTGGTACTTTTAGGACCATCAACAGGAATCAAAGAAGGCTCTATTGCTAAAAGAACACAACGTATCGCTTCTCTTAAAGTAGGAGAACAAATGGTAGGACGTGTAGTAAACACACTTGGTTTTCCTATTGATGGAAAAGGACCAATTGGTGGAGAATTATACGAGATGCCATTAGAAAGAAAAGCTCCTGGAGTTATCTTCCGTCAGCCAGTTACTGAGCCGTTACAAACAGGAATAAAAGCAGTTGATGCTATGATTCCAGTAGGTAGAGGACAACGTGAGCTAGTTATTGGTGACCGTCAAACAGGTAAATCAACTGTTTGTATCGATACTATCTTAAATCAAAAAGAATTTTACGATGCAGGAAAACCTGTATTTTGTATATATGTTGCAATTGGGCAAAAAGCGTCAACTGTAGCAGGAATCGCTAAAATGTTAGAAGAAAAAGGTGCAATGGCTTATACAGTTATTGTTGCTGCAAATGCTTCTGATCCAGCTCCTATGCAAGTGTATGCTCCTTTCGCAGGTGCTGCAATTGGAGAGTACTTTAGAGATTCAGGTCGTCCAGCTTTAATTGTTTATGATGATTTATCTAAACAAGCTGTTGCTTACCGTGAGGTTTCTCTTTTATTAAGAAGACCACCGGGACGTGAGGCATATCCTGGAGATGTATTTTACTTACACAGTCGTTTATTAGAGCGTGCTTGTAAAGTAATTGCTGATGATGGAATTGCAAAAAACATGAACGATTTACCAGATTCATTAAAAGGTATCGTTAAAGGTGGTGGTTCATTGACTGCTTTACCTATTATCGAAACTCAAGCTGGTGACGTTTCTGCATATATCCCAACAAATGTAATTTCGATTACAGATGGTCAAATTTTCCTTGATGGAGATTTGTTTAACTCTGGGGTTCGTCCAGCAATTAACGTAGGTATCTCGGTATCACGTGTTGGAGGTAATGCTCAAATTAAATCAATGAAAAAAGTAGCAGGTACTTTGAAACTAGATCAAGCACAATTCCGTGAATTGGAAGCGTTTGCTAAATTTGGTTCTGACTTAGATGCAGTTACTTTAAATGTAATTGAAAAAGGTAGAAGAAACGTTGAGATCTTGAAACAAGGTTTAAATGATCCTTATACTGTTGAAGACCAAGTTGCAATTATCTACGCTGGTTCTAAAAACTTATTGAAAACTGTTCCTGTGAATAAAGTAAAAGAATTTGAGAAAGATTTCTTAGAATTCTTAAACGCTAAACATAGACCAACATTAGATGCTTTAAAAGCAGGTAAGTTAACAGATGAAATTACAGATGTAATTCAAACTGTAGCTAAAGAAGTTTCAGCAAAATATAACTAAAAAAGTATTAAGTATTAGGTAGTAAGTATTAAGGTTTTGCCTTTACTTATTACTTAATACTTACTATTTAATACTTAAAAAGACAATGGCAAATTTAAAGGAAATCCGTAATAGAATAACTTCCGTTTCATCTACGATGCAAATCACATCTGCGATGAAAATGGTTTCTGCTGCAAAGCTGAAAAAAGCACAAGATGCGATTACTGCAATGCGCCCTTATGCCGAAAAGTTAACGGAATTGCTACAGAATCTTTCTGCTACACTTGAAGGTGAAGTAGGGGGTGACTTTACTACACAACGCGAGATTAATAAAGTGTTACTAGTAGTAGTTACTTCTAATAGAGGATTAGCTGGAGCTTTTAATACTAATGCAATCAAAGGTGCTAAAAGCCGCATGGAATTCTACGCTGGAAAGCAAGTTGATATTTTTGCTATAGGTAAAAAAGGAAACGATGTTTTGACTAAAACGAATACTGTAATTGCTAACGAAAGTGCTGTATATGACAGTTTAACTTTTGATAATGTAGCCGCTATTGCTGATACATTAACAGAGAAATTTGTTACTGGTGAATATGATAAAATTGAGTTGATCTACAATCAATTTAAAAATGCAGCAACACAAATTATTCAAATAGAGCAGTTTTTACCGTTAGCACCAATACAATCTGATGTTGTTGCTTCTACTGGAGATTATCTTTTCGAACCTTCAAAAGAAGAAATTGTATTAACTTTGATTCCTAAATCATTGAAGATGCAATTGTACAAAGGTATTCGTGATTCATTTGCCTCAGAGCATGGAGCACGTATGACTGCAATGCACAAAGCAACTGATAATGCAACAGAATTGAGAAATCAATTGAAATTAACTTACAACAAAGCACGTCAAGCTGCCATTACAAACGAGATCTTAGAGATTGTTGGTGGAGCAGAAGCTTTGAAAGGATAATAAAAATTTTTTTATAAGATATTTAGAGTCTCGCAATGCGAGACTCTTTTTTTTTGATTAATTTTATAGTTCTTAAATAATTTAATTCAGCACTCCTTGTTACTAAAAGAACTTACCACCGTAGCCGAAATGGTTGATAATATTGAACTAATGCGATTTCTGTATCCAACTTTCGCTATTGAAAAATACGAATCCTATCTTCAAGAAATGGTTCCGCACAACTACAAACAGCTTGCAGTATATGAAAACGATATTTGTATTGCCGTTACTGGGTTTTGGACAGGAACTAAGTTATGGTCAGGTAAGTACATTGAAATCGATAATTTTATTGTTCATCCTGAACATCGCTCTAAGGGTTTAGGAAAAATGATGACTGATTATTTAGCTATAAAAGCTAAGGATGAAGCTTGTACGATGATTGTTCTTGATGCTTACACTAATAACTTTACAGCGCAACGGTTTTATTTTAATCAAGGATATATTCCTAAAGGGTTTCATTTTGTAAAAATGATTAAAGAATAATAACATTATTGATTCTAAACGTATTCTTGTTAATTTTAAACCGTATTATTTAACAAAGAATAACTTTTAAATCCTATATTCGTGTAAAATTATATTTTAAGCTAAAAATAAAACCAAGCAAATGGCAAAAGAGCATTTTAATTGGAAAGGTCTTTTTGTAAATGAAGAATCAGAAAAAACTTCAAAGGAGGAGACCATAAATCCAACAAACTCAACAAATACAGAGATAAATAAATTTCCAGAAAGTCCAAATTCTTTTCAACCAACTGAAAGCGCAACTACAAACCCATTTTTAAAAGAAATTTTTGATGTTTATGAGAAGGGATTTGAGTCACTGAACCAGTCTGGGTTTGATTTTTTTGAAATGTATAAATCTGTAATTTCTGTTGGGGCTACAAATCCTCAAAGCTATCAAATGGCTTTTACAATGGGTAAAACCATTAATCCAGAACTTTCGAAATCATTTCTTTTAGAAAAAAGCAAGTATTATACTGATGAAATCGAAAAAGTTTATTCTAAATATGATGCCACTGGTACTTCTAGAAAAAATGATTTAGGTAATGCTATTATTGCTGAAAAAGGAAACTTAACTAAAACAATAAGTGATTTAGAATCTAAAATAGCAGAACTTCAAAATGAATTAATAAAAAATAAAGCTGAACTTGAAAAAATTGATTATAAAAACAAAGAACAGTTTAGCGAAATTCAATTGAAAATTGAAGCTAACAATTTGGCTAAAAAGAAAATTTTAGATTCAATTAATATTGTTATAACAGGAATTAATCAATACTTATAAAATTAATGGATAAATTTGCACAAGAGAAATCTACACTTTTAGAACTTCCAATTCTTAAGCATTTCGATGAATCGAAAGGAGAAATTGCATTAAGTACGAACACTTTAAAAAAAGGTGAAAAATCTATTTTCTGGATTCTAGCTATGGGACTTTTGGGTTTAGGTGGTTATTTAACCTGGACCTATATAATTCCACCTTTGTTTACAATGCTTGGACAAGCAATTGCACTATCTGCAACGGGTGTTTTTTTAATTTTTTTAGTAATGATGTTTCCTGTAATTATGAAAGCACTTCGTTTTGCTACTAAAAATCTTCATAAAGCATTAATTCAAAGTAATCCATTTAATGAACTAGATGAGCAAAAACAAAAAATGGTTAAAAACCGTCAGGTCTTTAAAAATACTAAAGCAAAGTTAAAAGGCTTAAAGTATGAAATGGAACTTGAAGCCACAAAATCTGAAAAAGAAGCACAGTCATTTCAAGAAGAGGTTTTAAGTTTGCAACGTCAATCCGAAAAATTAAAATCGGCTATGGACGAAATTGTTCGTATTAATGGCGCTGTGGCTAAAGATACTGATGAGTATGTTGCATTACAAAGTGAGCTTGCAAGAAAGTTAAGTAACTCACAGCGAATTTCAAACCAATACGAACAAAGTAAAAGTTTTATCAAGAAATATGGTGTTAGAGCTAATGTTTTAGGTAAAATGGATAGGAAGCTAACATTAGCAGGAACTGCTATTGATATTAAAATTGCTGATTTTGATGCAACAGTTATAATGCTTAAAAAAGAATTTGAATTTGCTAAAAATGCAAAAGAAGCAACTGAAAGTGCAAAAAGCGCTATGATGTTTACTAAAGATTGGGAGCTTGAATATGCTCTTGAAGTGGTAACATCAACAATAGCTTTAGATATTGCAAAAACTTCAGAAAATTTGATAGATATTGATGCTTTAACATCTAAATATTCTGTTGATAATGATGAATTATATTCAAGACTAGATTCACTTGCTGACAAAATTAAGACGGGTGATAATATAATACCAGATTCTACAAAATATTCGAGTCCAAATTATAAAATGACTAAAGAAGATAAGTTAGACAGTGGTGGTTTTGGTGATATATTTTAATACAAATAAAAATAAATAAACTTTTATATACAAATGGGAAAAATTTTAAGAACAACAAAGCTAACTACTTTTTCAGAATTATTAATTGTAATTTGTGGAATTGGAGCAATTTTAACTGGAGTCTATTTTATTTCTCCTGGTTTAAAAACGGCAGTTTCAAAACAATTAAACGGAATTGAATTAAATGCGGGAGATGTAAATAATGTGGTGAACGCTGCAAAAATAGAGTTGCCTTCTAAAGAAGTTTCTTCAGAAGTGTCAGATAAGCCCGTTTTAAGAATTGCAGGTTATGCTTGGAATGCTGAATCAGGGATTATAGTTGCCAATGGTGGGCCAAAAACGACCAAAGGATCTCTAATGGAGAAAAACGGAGTACATCTTGAAATCATTCGTCAAGACTGGTTGTCAGAACTACGTAATATGCAAATGAAATTTATTGAAGAATTTGATACAGGCTCTGCTTTTCCTACTTCTGAAAAGAGTGCAGCAGCTGTTATGATCATGGGAGATGGTGCACCATTTTACATTAGTTCTGTTCAAAAATCATTAGACGAAAAATACGGAAAAGACAAATACCATTTACAAGTTTTTGGAGCTATAGGAATGAGTTATGGTGAAGATAAATTAATTGGACCACCAGAATGGAAGTCTAATCCAAAATCCATGAGAGGTGCTGTTATTTCGGCTGTTCTTGGAGATGGTGACTGGGTTACAACAGTAAATTATTGCTTTGCAAATGGTTTAAAAGTAAATCCGGATCCTACAACTTATGATGCTGACGCTGTTAATATTTATCCATCTGAAAATGATGATTATATGAAATCAGCCGAAGAGCTTATTAAATCACAAACTGCTGGATTTACAGTTTCTTTAAAGGAGGTTACAAATGGTAAATTGACTGGAAAATCAGTTAATAGAAAAATCGACGGTTGTGCTACTTGGACTCCAGGGGATAAAGTGGTTTTTGACAAATTGACTGGATTTATCGATATCGTTTCAACTAAAGAATTTAATAATCAAATGCCAACGGTTATCATTGGAGTAAAAGAATGGGCCGCTAAAAACCCAGAGGTTTTTTCCAATGTTTTCAAATCTGCTTTAATGGCTTCTAATCAAATGAAGAATTATGAAGATTGGAAGGTAAGAGCTTCTGAAGCTGTTGCTGAAACATATAAAATTGAAACTCCAGAATATTGGTACAACATGTTCAAAGGGCAACAAGGAACAAAAAACGGTTTAACATACAATATGGGAGGTTCAAAAGTATTCAATTATGCAGATGCAATGCAATACTTTGGTTTATCTGATGGTGTAAATAGGTATAAAGCGGTTTACAATCAAGTTGGGACTTATTTAACTGAGCTGAATCCATTTGGGTTTAATGAAAATGTTGGAAAAGTTATTCCTTATGACGAAGCTGTAAATTTATTTTATCTTAAAAATATTAACGATATTGAATCTTCTGCAGCCGATAAAGCAGACTATTCAGCAAAAGCGACAGAGGTTATGGCGTCAGGAGAATGGAAAATAAATTTCAATTCTGGTAGCGCTGAAGTACAAAGTAACTCTTCTAAAGATTTAGAAAAAATTTACAATCTTTTAATTCAAGCAGAGAACTCTAAACTTACTATTATTGGGCATACTGATAATGTTGGAAATGCAGATTCTAATAAAGTATTGTCTAAAAATAGAGCACAAGCTGTAGTTGACTATTTAACTCAAAAAGGAATTCCTTTAAGTCGTTTCCAACTGATTGATGGAAAAGGACAAAGTGAACCAGTTTCAAATAATGCTACGGCATCTGGGAAAGCACAAAATAGACGTGTAGTAGTTACATTCTTGAAATAATAAATCAATATAAAAAAGGCTACTAATTTTTAGTAGCCTTTTTATCTTTTTAAAGATCTTTTTTGAACATGAAAAAATATTTTATTCCGTTTGAGAGTACTAACAAAACAGAAAGAACTGTAATATTAGTTTCCTGGGTTGTAGTATTGATTGCAATTTGGTTTTTAGGAGCCGCTGGTCAAAAACATTTATTTCCAACACCAGAACAGGTTATTACAGGTTTTTCAGAATTGTATAATGAAGGCTTAGTTGTACATATTTTTAATTCTTTAAAATTGTGTTTTTTATCTATTTTTTTAGCGACTATAATAGCACTTTTATTTGCTTATTCATGGCCAATACCAATGTTAAAACCCGTAGCTGAGTTTGTCACTAAATTTAGATTTTTACCATTTACAGGATTGTCATTTTACATTACACTGTTTGTGCATGATGCCAGAAACATGCAAATTTGGATACTAGTGATTTTTTTAACTACTTTTTTAACCACATCATTGATATCAGTAATAAAAGATATTCCAGAGGAGGAATTTGATCATGCAAAAACTTTAAAATGCAGTCGTTTTGAAGTACTCTGGCAAGTAATAGTACTAGGGAGAATTGATTATGTAATTGATGTAATTCGTCAAAATTTAGCCATTACATGGATGATGCTTGTAACCGTAGAGTCAATTGTTGTAGCGTCTGGGGGTTTGGGTTTTTTGATCAAAAACTCCGATAAGTTTATGAATCACGGACGCATTATTGCGCTACAAATTATTATCCTATTAATAGGTTTAGGACTAGATTGGTTCATTAATTTTTTAAGAAAATCAATATTTAGATATTCAAAAATATAACAATATGGAATTTGAATTTAGAGAAACACTTTTATACGTAGAGAATATTAGTGTAGCGTATGATGGAGTTACCATTATTAAAGATGTAAGTTTAACAGAGAAAAATGTTGTTAGACCTAACCATGCTAATACCGGGCAAATTATTGCTTTTGTAGGACGTTCCGGAAGAGGTAAATCAACTTTTTTTAAAGCATTAACAGGTTTGGTTCAACCAGATAGTGGTACAATTTTAATAAAAGATTTTAAAAGTGATGAAATAAATGCTGCCAAGCCAGTTAAGGAAGGGAGTATTGGGTTTGTAAATCAAAAATATACGTTGTTCCGACATAAGACTGTATTTCAAACATTAAAATTTGCGTTAAGAAAAACGGCTTTATCTGAAGAAGAAAAAGCAACAAAAATTAATAAGTACATCATTGAATGGGGTCTAGAAAACTGTGAGAATAAATATCCAAACGAACTTTCAGGTGGACAACGTCAACGAACTGCAATCATAGAACAGCTATTTTCATCTGATAAATTAGTGGTTTTAGACGAACCGTTTTCAGGCTTAGATATTGGTAATATTGAAGAGGTTAAGCGATCATTTGATTTATTAAGCTCAACGCATGATCATAATACAGTTATTTTTTCTACTCACGATATCGAATTAGCGATAGAATTAGCACAGTCAATTTATGTGATAGGATATCCAACAGTTGATGGGATAAAGCAAACTTATGGGAGCATAGTTGCGAAACACGATTTACGAGAAATGGGAATTTGTTGGAAAGAAAAATGTCCTGAACATGATAAATTATATAAAGAGATTACTTTGCAAATGATGAACTCATAATATAGACCCAAACACTTTTTATTTTAAAAAAGCTTTTTTTTACTAATGAACAGATCAAACTATTAAAATGATTCCAACAACAAATTACTTGCAGGAACTGGAGCAAGAAATCAGAACTATTTTAAGTTTTTGCAAAGAATTAAATACCGATGCCAATTTTATTCAAAAAATAAATGCGCTAGTCAAAGCTGATAACTCTAATAATCTATTATTTAAAACCGAACATTTTTTGGTTTCTGATTTAATAACGTTATATGATAAATTCTCAGACATAGAAACTAGAAGGTCACAGTTTACACTTGCATATTATTATGATGGAATAAGAAATGGTCATTTTGCTGATAAAACTAAAATTGATAAGTTGAATGAGTTAGTGGCTTCTGAGGTATTTAGCGTTCATTTAAATAAAATCAAAAACAATAATAAAATACTTTCGGAAAAATTAAAAAGAGGTACCTTTATTCTTCAAATTTTAGAGGAATCTAAGCATGTTCTTTGTGAAAGATTTCAGTTGTTTTTTCAAAAATTTCTATTACTTTCATTTAATTTGAAACCAGATTCAGAAAAAATACAGTCTTTGGGACTTTCGCAAACAACAAATGCAAATGATGCAGACACCCTCGAAAAAGTCCTTCAAGAATTAAACGAATTAATAGGACTTGATAATGTAAAAAAAGACATTGCAGAGTTGATTAATCTATTAGAAATTCAAAAGAAAAGAACAGCACAAGGTCTAAAAAATACAGAAATAACTTTGCATACTGTTTTTCTTGGCCCACCAGGAACTGGAAAAACATCTGTTGCTAGGTTGTTAAGTAGAATTTTCAATCATCTAGGTTTTTTATCAAAGGGACAATTGGTAGAGACAGACAGAGAAGGTTTGATTGCCGGTTATGTAGGCCAAACAGCTCTGAAAGTTGATAAAGTTGTTATGGACAGCTTAGGAGGAGTCTTGTTTATTGATGAAGCATATGCCTTGACGCAAAATTCTTTAGGCAATGATTTTGGTTCAGAAGCGGTAAACACCTTAATCAAACGTATGGAAGACAATCGGGACGACTTGGCTCTGATTGTTGCGGGGTATACTGAACCTATGAAAACGTTTGTTGAATCTAATCCTGGATTGCGCTCGAGATTCAATCGTTTTTTTGAGTTTAATCATTTTACACCAGCTGAATTGATGCAAATTTTTGAATCAATAGCTAAAAAGTCTGATTTTATAATTTCAATTGATGCGAAAGAAAAACTGACAGATACATTCGTTTTGCTCTATGAAAATAAAGAAGAAAGTTTTGGTAATGCTAGAGTGGTAAGGAATTTATTTGAAAAATGCATTCAAAATCAAGCTAACCGAATTATAAAAATAAAAAAAATATCCAAAAAAACATTAAAGACTCTTACAGAAGAAGATATTCCTGAACCCAATGAAACTCAAAATCAGGTAAGTTTTTTTTACAAGTAATTTCATTTTATAAAAATGATAAATGAAGAGGGATTAAGCTAAATCAAAAGAGTTACTAAAAATCATAATGATGCTTTTTTAGCGTTAGCTTTTTATCTGATTAAAACAATAGAACTTTAGAAGAGTATTTTCAAAGAGGATGTAATTACGCCTACCTAAAGTAAATCTAAGTCCAATTTTAAACCAAATCAATCCATGTTGGTCTCTTAAATTAAAAGGAAAACCTTTTTTTATAGAATCATTAACATAAATGAAAAAGAATGATTAACGATCGTTCCGTGTTTAAACCAAAGATTTAGTTATTTTTGTTCTCTAAAAATAAATAAGACAACCATTGGGATTATATAAAAATCTTTTTAAGCAAACTGCTATCTATGGGCTGGCAACAGTTTTACCCAGAATGTTCAGTTTTTTGCTTGTGCCGCTGTATACTAATTTATTACCAAAAGCAGAATATGGAAAAGTTTCCATAATCTTCGCTTACATGATATTCTTCAATGTGATCTTAGCATACGGGATGGAAACTGCTTTTTTTAGATTTTATAATAAAGAAAAAAATAAAGATGTTGTCATAGAAACTACCATGGTTTCTATCTTTTGGACTACTATAACATTTTTGTGCGTTGCATTACTGTACCGTTCAGCGCTGGCTGATTGGTCAGGAATAGATGCTCAATATATTGGTTACACAATTTGGATATTGGCATTAGATGCCTTAGTAATCATTCCGTTTTCAAAATTAAGAGCGACCCAAAAACCAATGGTTTATGCGGCAATCAAAATTGGGAATGTTTTTGTAAATTTAATACTGAGTGTGTTATTTTTACTCTATTTACCCAAGATTGTTCACAATAACCCTGATGGATTTTTAAGTTCGATATATATTGAAAATTTCCAAATAGGATATATTTTTCTAGCTAATATTATTGCAAGTCTGTTGACTTTTTTAGTATTGTCACCCAATTATTTTTTACTTAAATGGAAATTCGATTTTGTGCTTTGGAAACAAATGATGCGCTATGGATTACCTATTTTAGTGGCTGGAATTGCATTTGCAATCAACGAACAATTTGATAAAATATTATTAGCTAAATTATTACCCGCTAACATAGCTGACTCTGAAGTAGGGGTATATTCGGCCTGTTATAAACTAGGGTTGTTTATGGTTTTGTATAGAACGGCCTATACTTTAGGTATTGAACCCTTTTTCTTTAGTCATGCTTCTGATAAAAACGCACCACAAACGTATGCCATGGTAACAAAATATTTTGTCATCTTTGGTTCGTTTATATTGTTATCGGTAATTGTTTTTGCTGATTTGTTCAAACTACTAATGATTCAAGATTCTTCGTATTGGGTGGCTATGAAAGTGGTACCTTTAATAATCTTAGCTAATTTCTTCTTAGGCATTTACACAAACCTTTCTGTTTGGTATAAATTAATTGACAAAACACATATAGGCGCCTACATTTCTATAGTAGGTGCGCTAATCACCTTAGTGCTTAATTACCTCTTAATCCCCAGTATGAGCTACTACGGTTCAGCAATTGCAACCATTGCAGCTTATGGGAGTATGATGGTAATCTCCTATTATTTAGGTAATAAATACTATCCAATACCCTATGATTTAAAAAAGATTGGAGGTTATCTATTTGTTTCAATTTTGTTTTCAGCAATATCCTTTTATGGATACAGAGAGAATTATTATGTTGGAATTGGGTTGTTAATAAGCTTCCTTTATTTTATTTATCACAACGAAAAAGCAACATTACTAAAAATAATTAATAAAAAACCTTCCTAATAGCGCTGTAGTTTTTAGGAGCTATTTCCTGCTGTACGCTATATCTTTTCTTTCCTAAAAAGTCAAGAAAAGGATGCCGCTTCCATCAGGGCTAAAATAAAAATACAAAACGGGCACACAGAAAACCGTCCCTTTAATAAAAAAAATATAATGAAAATAAACATCATCAATAAATCGCAACATGCCTTACCAAACTATGAAACCATAGCATCGGCAGGAATGGATTTAAGAGCTAATTTATTAGAGTCAATCACATTAAAACCATTAGAAAGAACTGCTGTAAAAACGGGACTTTTTATCGAACTACCTATTGGCTACGAAGCACAAGTAAGACCACGAAGCGGTTTAGCATTCAAAAACGGAATTACAGTTTTGAACAGTCCTGGCACGATTGATGCTGATTACCGAGGAGAAATTGGCGTGATTTTAGTAAATTTATCCAATCAAGATTTTGTAATCAACAACGGCGAGAGAATCGCACAGCTAATTATTGCAAAACACGACCGCGCTGAGTGGATTGAAGTACAAGAATTATCAGAAACTTCAAGAGGAGAAGGCGGTTTTGGTAGCACAGGAGTAAAGTAATCCCCTAACCCCCGAAGGGGGAAGTAAAACGTATATAAAATAAATATTAACATAAAGCCTATTGACCCCTAATAGGAGTTCCTCCTTTGGGGGCTAGGGGGATAAATATGAAAATAATAGTTCCTATGGCTGGACGTGGTTCGCGTTTACGTCCACATACATTAACAGTTCCTAAACCTTTAATTCCGGTTGCAGGTCAACCTATAGTACACCGTTTAGTTCAAGATATTGCCAAAATATTAAAAGAACCTATTGAAGAAATTGCTTTTATCCTTGGTGATGAAGCATTTTTTGGTGACGATGTAGTAAAAAGTTTAGAAAATCTTGCTGAAGGATTAGGTGCCAAAGCATCAATCTACCGCCAAGACTTACCATTAGGAACTGGTCACGCGATTATGTGTGCTAAAGAATCTTTGTCTGGGCCGGCAGTAATTGCGTACGCAGATACTTTAATTAGAGCTGATTTTGATCTTGACCCTACTGCTGATGCTGTTATCTGGGTAAAACAAGTTGATGAGCCAGAAGCTTACGGTGTGGTTAAAATGAATGCCAATAATGAAATAACAGAATTAGTTGAAAAACCAGCGGAGTTTGTTAGTGATTTAGCGGTTATTGGGATTTACTATTTTAAAGAAGTGGCTGATTTAAAAAAAGAATTACAAAACGTATTGGATAATAATATTCAAAACGGAGGCGAATACCAAATCAATGATGGTATCAAAGCCATGATGAGCAACGGTAAAGTTTTTAAAACAGGTAGCGTAGACGAATGGATGGATTGCGGAAATAAAAACGTAACGGTAGAAACTAATTCTAGAATGTTAGGATTTTTAGATAAAGATCAAGTAAATTTAGTTGCTACAAACGTACGATTAGATAACGCAACAATTATTCCACCTTGTTATATTGGTGATGATGTTATATTAACTAATGCTACCGTAGGGCCTAATGTATCACTTGGTAAAGGATGTCACGTGACTAACAGTACGATTGTGAATAGTTTAGTGCAAACACATTCGCATATTAGTAATGCTAAACTAGACAATGCCATGATAGGAAACCATGTTAGCTATGATGGTGATTTCACGAGTATTAGTATTGGAGATTATTCGGTTTTAGAATAAACAATACCTACACTACAATGCGTAAATTGGCACGCATTGTAGTGTAGGTGTTTTATAAAATAAATATGAAAAATAGAACACTCTTATTGCTGTTTCTTGTTTTGCTAAGCAATTCTAATTTGCTATTGGCACAAATACAACCAGAAGATATCAAACAAGATGTAGATAAATTTCAAGATTATTTTTATGAATCATTAAAACAAAAAGGAATCGAAAATTATGATAAAGCAATCGTTTCCCTAGAGCAATGTTTAAAAATAGAACCCCAGAATGCAACTGTTTTTTTTGAATTAGGAAAAAATTATTTAGCGCTTAAAGAATATAAAAATGCCTATAGCTCGTTTGAACAAGCTACTAAAATTGACGCAACAAACAAATGGTTTTGGGTAGGAATGTATGATGTTGATTATGCAACTAAAAATTATTCTAATGCCATTTTTACGATTAACAAACTAATCACTTTTGATCCAAAATTTAAAGAAGACCTTACGTCACTTTACATGAATACCGCCCAGTTTGATAAAGCGTTAGATTTAATCAACGAACTTAATGAAACTACAGGAGCTACGGATAGAAGGGATTTGTATAAAATTCAAATTTTATCGCAGCCCAAATATCAAGGTGCTGAGATTAGTAATCTAGAAGCGCTAATTGCAAAGAACCCAAAAGAAGAGGGAAACTATATTTCGTTAATCTACCTTTATTCTAAGAATAATAATCTGGAAAAAGTTACCCAAACAGTTAATAAACTTGAAAGTGAGATTCCAAGTTCAGAGTGGGCGCATGTTAGCTTATTCAAGAACTATTTAGAAAATAATGAAGGTCAAAAAGCGGTTCAATCCATGAATATTGTTTTGGCGAGTACGCAAATAGATTCTAAAATTAAGCACCGTATTTTAAATGAGTTCTTACTTTATGTAAATAAAAATCCGCAGTACAGTGCTGATTTAGACAAAGCAATTAATTATTTTGATACAGATCCAGATGTTAATGTGGCTCTGGAAATTGGAAAATTTTACCACAATAAAAAACAATGGGATAAAGCGATTGTACTTTATGAAAAAGCCATTAAAAAAAGTAAAACAGTAGATCTCGAAACAAATTTACTTTTGCTTCAAGCATATACTGAGGTTAAAAAATTTGATGTAGTGGCTAAGCTTGCTGATGAAATGATATCCGTTTTTCCTGCTCAACCACAGTTTTATTACTTTGAAGGATTGGCGTACAACCAGCTTACACAATTTAAAAAAGCTAAGGACGTTCTAGAATCAGGACAAGATTACTTAGTAGAAGATGTGCCTTTAGAAATAAATTTTAATATTCAGTTAGGCGAAGCTTACAACGGATTGGGCGATATGAAAAAGAAAGAATTTTATTTTTCTAAAGCCAACCAATTATTAAAAAATAATTAAATTATGAAAAAAATAGCCGCTTTAATAGTCCTCGTTTTAATGGTTGCATGTAAGGCAAAGTCAGTTGTTACTGATGCCACTGAACCGGCAACATTCCTAAAAGCAAAAACAATAATTGACAAACATTATAGTAATAAAATAGACTATACTACTTTATACATTAAATCGAGCGTGCGCTATGCTGATGAAAAACAAACGCAAAATGTAACTGCTGAAATCAGAATTAAAAAAGACGAGCAAATTTTAGTTAGCATTCGTTTTTTAGGAATCACTATGGCCAAAGCTTCTATAACACCTACATCTGTTAGTTATTACGAGAAAATTAAAGGCACTTATTTTGAAGGTGATTTTAGTTCATTAAGTAAATGGTTAGGAACAGATCTTGATTATGGCAAAGTACAAAACATGCTAACTGGCGAAGCATTAGACGATTTGTCTAAAGGGAAATACATTGAATCACTTGTGGAACAATTATACCGTTTAGATGATGCCGAAAAAGGTAATACGAAGAAAACTTTTTATATTGACGCAACTGATTTCAAAGTAAAAAAACAAGAGATCACGCAAACAAAAGAATCTAGAATGATTCAAATTGCTTATGCTGATAATAAGATTTTTAACGAATATGCAATGCCTACAAATGTGGTGATTAACAGTTATCAAAAGGAAGGAAAGGCTGAAATTAGTCTGGATTACAATACTATTTCCTTTAATGAAGAACTTTCTTTTCCATATAGCGTTCCAAATGGTTATAATAGAGTTATAATTAAGTAAATTTGCCAAAATATTTTTTTAAGATGCCAAAATTTTTCCTTAGCCTAATTTGTATATGCATGACTTCGGTTTTGTGGAGTCAATCTACCCAACAAGAAAAGTTGGAACAAAGAAAGGCACAAATTCAAAAAGAGATTCGTGATAACGAAGCGTTATTAAAGTCGGTTAAGTCGAAGGAAAAGTCGGCGATGAATGTTTTTATGATTCAAAAAAATAAAATCCGACTTAAAGAAAACTTAATCAGTACTACCGAAAAGCAAACTAAATTGTTAGCTAACGACATGTATTTGAATCAATTGAAAATAAACAAACTAAATAAAGAACTTGTTGTTTTAAAACAGGATTATGCAAAGATGATTGTGAAATCTTATAAAAGCAGGTCAGAGCAAAGTCGTGCTATGTTTATTTTATCGTCAGAAACTTTTTTACAAGCCTATAAAAGAGCACAATATTTAAAACAATACACTAATTTTAGAAAGGCGCAAGGTGAAGAAATAAATTCAAAATCTACGGATTTAGTGGTTACCAATAAAAAGCTAAACGGCCAGAAAGTAGTTAAACAAAAACTACTAGCTGAGAATGTAAAAGAGCGTGTTGTATTAGAAAAAGAAAAGGTAGAACAAGAAAAATTGGTTAACGAAATCAAGAAAGATAAAAACAGAATCGTTTCTGATATTCGAAAAAAGCAAAGAGAATCTAAAACAATAGACAAGCAAATTGATCGCTTAATTAGAGAAGCCATTGCTGAAGCCAATAGAAAAGCAGCATTAGAGAAAGCAAAAGCAAAAGCACTTGCCGAGAAATCAAATGCAACACCTAAAGAAGTTGCTGCTACAGTAGCCAAAGAACCCGTATCATCATCTAGAATTGAATTAACGCCAGAGTCCAAACTCATTGCTGATAATTTTAGAGCTAACCGTGGTCACTTGCCTTGGCCTGTTGAAAAAGGTTTTATATCATTAGGTTATGGAGATCAAGCACATCCTATTTACAATACGCTTGTAATTCACAATAGTGGTGTCGAAATCACAACAAATGATGGCGCAAGTGCACTTGCAGTTTTTGGAGGTGAGGTAGCTAGTGTTATGGTTCTTTCACCGGTGAACAAAGCGGTGATGATACAACATGGAGATTACTTTACAATTTATCAAAATTTGAGCTCCGTATCCGTAAGTAAAGGTGATAAAGTGAGCATAAAGCAAACAATAGGACGTGTTAGAACGAATGGAGACACGAGTAAAACAGTAATTAAATTTCTATTACTTCAAAATACTACATATACAGATCCTAAAGGATGGTTGTCTCCTAAGTAATCTTTTATAATATGTAAAAGCCTCGTTTTATAGCTTTAAAACGAGGCTTTTTTTTTGCTGTAGCAAATGGAATTAGTCGTATTTAATACATAAAATTACTACAATATAGTACAAGCTGTTTTTGTCACAACTTACGCCGTCCTAATGCAATAACAGATTATAAATTTACTCTTATTGGCTATTAAGTAATAGGCAGAGATTTTGATAAATCGAAAGAGAATTCAATAACCTAATCAAGCAACAAATGAAAATTAAAGGATGTTTAACATTTATCTTCGGAATATTTGCTATTATTTTGCTGATTTTTGGTTGGTTTTATTATGGAATGATTACAAGTAGAGAACGGAGTACTGAAGATGATGAAAATTGTAAAAATATGAAATTTGTTACTGATAATCCTTTGATCAGAATTGACGACTTTTATGAAAAACATAATGCCGAATTACGAATAATTCTTGTCGATAAAAATGATACGATAGAAAATAGGATAATCAAAAATGAAGGATATGATAACATAATGTTCAATATACCATTTGATAAATTTAAAATAACAAATCAAATTCTTATTTACTCAAAAAATTCAATTCTTTTGGTTTACAAAATGGAATATTATAATGATGGTAAATGGGGAGCAATGGGTTATAATGGAAATGGTGATTGTGAATTTAGTTATAGTACAAAGTTGTTAAAGAAAAATTAATTTAAAAAAAAACCATCTCCCAACATCCGTTATAACTAATGACAAAATCTGTTATAAAATCACGTTCCGCAATAACTTTAGCAGTAGCCGAAAAATATCGGTCACGAACTTTGCCACTGGTTATAGCGTCATGACGTTATATAAAAGTATTGGTAAACGTTACCTAAAGCTGTTTTTTACTTTATAAGTGGCAGCACTAATATGCTCCATTTTATAGTCCAAATACTTTTTTTATCGTTAAAGTGAAGGTTTTATGTTGTAAAACTATTAAATATTGTTTTTTTTAATATATTAATTAGGATAACTATTTAATATTTAAGGTTATATTCGCATTATAATTATTTTATTGTTGGAATGCTATTTCCTACGTAGTAAAAAAAGTGAATGAAAAGAACATTATGGATTATTCTGCTTCTCGTGATACCCCACTTTGCGATTGGTCAGTATATAAAAGCTAAAACCTACAGCGAAGTTACTATTGATGAAGAATTTATAAAGGATACCTTAACGATAGATGCCTATTTGACTAAAGCGGTTCAATATTCTTTTTCTAAAGATAAATTCGCGCAATTGTTTTTTAAAAAAGCAATTGAAAAAGCTACTATCTTAGCATCTCAGGAACAAATTGCAAAAGTTTTTTTAGTAAAAGGAATCTATTATTGGAAGAATTATGAATATTTTGAAGCAATAAAAACCTTTAATAAAGCGCTTATTTTTTATGAGAATTCTAAAGACAGTAAGAACTTAAGCAAACTAAATTATTACCTAGCCGAATCGTATTATTATGTTTACTCAGAAGACATTGCTTTTAAATACTTTTTAAGAGCATTAAATTCATATAAAAAGGACAATAACGATATTGGGGTAGCCTTTTGTTACAACGGTATTGGAACGATCTATGGTAACAAAAATGATAAAGTTGCCTTGGGCTATTTGAATAAAGCCCTGGCGATATTTTTAAAATATAAAAATTATAAAGGGATCTCCTCTTCATACATTAATATAGCAAATGTAACCGCAGACAATAATGAAATTGAAAAAGGAATCGAACTCTACAATAAATCGATTGCTAGTTTAAAATACAAACAAGATGAATACAATCTAGCAATTAATTACAATAACCTAGGCGATTGCTACATTCATTTAAAAGACTACAATAGAGCCCTTTTATTTTTCGAAAAATCCTTAGCTATTTCTGAAAAAATGGATGTAAAAATCCTGCATGCATTAATCTACCTCAATATAGCTGAAGCCAAATTCAAACAAGGGTTTTATAATGAAGCAATTACATTTTCTAATAAAAGCATCAACTATGCTAAAATTCATGGAGACATGGAGATTCAGGCACTAAATGTGCTCGCGCTCTCAAATATTTATGAAAAAACGGGTAAGCATGCTAAAGCCTTGCAATTAAAAAATGAGTATATCGTAATCAATGAGCGCTCTTTTAGGAATATAGATCAAAAAAAAATTCAGTTATTTCAGAGTTTAAACGAACTAGAGAACTCACAGTTTGAAATAAATAAGCTAAAGCTAAAAAACGAAAGCGTTTACTCAAAATTGCAAACTAGGAGGAACATAACCTACCTTTTAATATTTATTACGCTAGTACTAATTTCCTTAATTATATTCTTGTTTTACCAACAAAAAGAAAAGAATAAAATATACGCTTTACTTAAAACAAAGTCGGACCAAATTAATACTTTAAAGGATGATGTTCAAGTACAAAATGATTATTTGTGCGACCTAAATAATACTAAAAATAAACTCTTTAAGATTATTGCACATGATTTAAAAAACCCGTTGAGTTCTATTGAAGCCTTTACTGATATGATGCTTCAAAATGATGATGAATATGATGAGGAAGAGCACGTTATTTTTTTGAATGTTATAAAAGAATCTGCTACTAAAGCATCCGAAATTCTAAATGATGTATTGGTCTGGGCAATTGATCAGGAAAAACCACTAAAAAACAAAAAGCTTTCACTCTATAAATTAATCAATGAGGAATTAAAATTATTAGAAATCCAGGCATTACAAAAAGAGATTTCAATAGAGAATCAAGTTGGCAGTGATTTGAATGTTGTTACTGATAAAAACAAGGTAGCAACAATCATTAGGAATTTAATTTCTAATGCCATTAAATTTTCGTTCGTTAAAGGAGGTATTATGATTCAAGCAGAGGTAGTGGGGAAATTTGTAAAAATTACAGTAAATGATAACGGAATAGGAATCGCTACTGCCGACTTACATAATCTTTTTATAGTTGATTATAAAAAGTCAAAACTAGGAACCAGTCATGAAGAAGGAACCGGATTAGGTTTGGTCCTTTGTAAAGATTTTGTTGAAAAACTAGGTGGTAGAATCACGGTGAGTAGTAAACCAGACCACGGAAGTTCTTTTAGTTTTACCATACCAATCACAAATACAATTCCTGATTAATACCAATTAATGTCGTTTTATAAGATTGCTTTAATCGCTTTTGCTGTGTTTTTTTAGTGCCGCTTTATCAAATTATTAGTTTGATTTATTTTTTTTGTTTAACTTTGTTTTAATTTAGTTAAACAAAAATTCATTTCAATTATTTAAGATAGAATCCCATGCAAGATAAAAAGCCAGATAATGTTGTTTACAGTACTAATGAAGGGTACCATGCTAATGTTTTACCCTATGCTACAAATGTAGGCGCGCCAGCAATACGCATTGACGACGTAGTATCCTGGAAGAGTAGAGGAATCGAAAATGTAAATAAGGAGCTGGGAAATAAATTCAACGAACTCAAACTACAATACCAAAAGTTAATGGAAGAATACGAATGGAACGAATTAGTGTATAGCGCTAAGTTCTCATTTGAGCCCGTAATAGGCGAAATCTATCATTTGTACCGTGATGCTTCAGGCGTTAACTTTCTTTCGTTAATTAGTCCGCTAGAATGGAATAGAGAACATATTGGTACCTTTAAGTTGAACAGCGATAAAAAATGGGTGGTGCTTGATGGGAATAGGATGTAGAGTTGTTTTTAAATAAATTGTCATTCATAAAGAAAAAGACAATCAATACTATATGTTTTGATTGTCTTTTTTTCAAATGTCTCTTCATTCTTCTATGATGCAGATAAATTCTCCAACCACTCTCATAGGAGTGCTATTTTCTTCATTTATTATGATGTCCTTATATGATGAATCAAATGAATTTGGTTTTAAAGCAATAGAAGTATGCTGCCAACCTTCTTCTGAAGTTAATTTTTCACTTGAATACATTATTTAAGATTCAAAATATGAATTGCATAAATTCCCATAGATTAATTTGCGGAAATTTGTGCAATTTGCAGTTAAAGTTAGAAGAGATTAACTTTTTGAGTTTAGAATATTGAATTTAAACTGGTGAATCTACTGTTACAATTCTATTATTTATTTTGAAATTTGAAGATAATTCTTCATCGCTTTATCGTAATTATTTTGGTCAAGCTAGGTAAGTAATGAGGGAGTATTTATTTAATAAATCTAATTTGTAAATTTAGGTTAAAATATAAACAGCCATTTTCCTCATACACACTTCCAAACCCATGTCTAGTAGAACTAGCTGTTTCTAATTTTGTATTGTTTAATAAGTAGTTTTCAAATTCATTTTTATTATAAATATGATAACATAGTATTTCACCATCATTTTTGACAACTAAATATCCTCCTGTAGCATCATATTCCCCTGACCATACTTTTGAAGGCATCATTCCTAAAGCAATATCTGTAAGGAGTCGTTTTGTCTTGTAGGTGTAAAATTGATGTTTATTTGAAATGTCAAAATTCAAAGGATTTTTCATTTCAACCTTTGAAACTAAGTCTATAACTTTAGAAGAATTACTGGTGTAGAAATCGAAGACTATTTCTCCTAATATTTCAGGAAGTAAGCTGTCAATTAAAATTAAATTGTTTGAAAAAGTTTTTTGTTCAGTTCCAGTGAATTGAAAACTCCCTCCTTTGGAAATAATAGTTTCAATTCGATCTTTTATTTTACTTTTTGTATCAATTTCATTAATTGACTTAATGCCCAATTGGTCAATATTTAAATTGTTTATTTTATAAATAAAATTTGTTGTTTTTCCCGCATTAAGAAGTGTTGATGGATTTCCTAACTGTGATTTAATACTAAATCCTAATGTAGGCTGTTGATTTGTTCTTTGATCGTGAACAACAATTGTAATATCAGTTTTAGTATCAGAATTCGCTTTTAAAGAGATACAGTTTATAGAAAGCATAAAATGTTCGATTTCAGGAATCGAAAAAGTTGTTTTTTTATTCTGTTTTATAAAATTTAAAAGAGATAAAGATTTGTCTTTAAATTCTTGAACGGGTATTTTTAAGACTTCCTCATTTCCTGAAATCAAAATGATATTGTCATGAACTGAATATTCATAACTACCATTATTTCCAGAACGTAATATTTTAATTATTGGATAAAAGACGTTTGTGATTTTAGTGATATTTTCATTTCCAGGTTGAAGTATTTTATCTCCTAGAAGTTTAAATAATGTATATATCTCACTCCATTCACCTTTATTTCCTGTAATCATAGTTTTAATTTAGCGAGTTATATACCTGCGATATCATTTGCCCAATTCAATAAATCTTTTTCCAAATCCATAAAATCTTTAATAACTTGTGATCTACCTACTTCTGCGTTATTACGCAATACGTATACTCTATCCATTGTGGACTCTAGTACATCACGTGATTTTTTAGCAGAATTGTCATCTTTTCTATTTCCAATTTCACTATTGCCATTTTGTCCTTTATCAGGCGTAACAAAAACATGTTTGCCAATTCCTTCAAGTCTAGAATGCATTGACCAAAATATTGATTGGTAAACTCTTTCTCTTAAACTTGTTTTACAACTGATTATGCAAAATTGTTGTAGGTTTTCATTTAAACGTAGAGTTACAATTACGTCATTATCTCCCCAAATTTCTTTTTTTGGAAGACCACGAAGCTTCATACCAATTTTTAAGTTTGAAATTATAGTTTCATTTTCAAGTTCAGTAAGTGTGTCAGCTTTATTATTATCACAAAGTAGACGAGTAGGATTACTATTGTTATTAGACCTGAAAGCTTTAATTGAAAGTGAGTTATGTTTAAAATTGAAAACTTTGTTAATGGAATGAAGTACAAATAATTCAAGTATGTCACTTTCATTATTTGCAGAAATATTAAAAATTATCTCAATTTCTGAAATATTATTGAAATACTCATTCCATCTTTGTAAGTCGTATTCTGTCAATATTTGATAGGCCGAAATTAGTGTTGCATGTAAATACTTTTTCCAGTAGGCTTGATTGTCAAACAGTAAGTTTCTAGTTTGTTGAGTCTGACCGATGATATTAATGAATTCATTAATATTAATATCAACATTTTTACAAGACTCAATTACTTCCTCTTTAAAACCTAGTATATTATTTAGCATTTTTAACGGCTTTAAGAATTTGTTCTGCTGTTGCTTGGATAGCGGGCACTGCTACTGAAT
Source organism: Flavobacterium sp. PL002 (assembly GCF_054165825.1). NCBI lineage: Bacteria > Pseudomonadati > Bacteroidota > Flavobacteriia > Flavobacteriales > Flavobacteriaceae > Flavobacterium > Flavobacterium sp. PL002. The sequence continues at coordinate 1,704,478 of NZ_CM135110.1, forward strand.
TACCAAATTGTTTATATGCTGAAGCATCAGCAACAGGGATAACAAAATTATCTGGAAACCCTTGCAATCTAGCCCATTCTCTTGGAGTCATCTTGCGAATACCTTCTCTATTAACTGTTCCTTTTATGTGAGTGGTTGGTGTGTAATCAACAATCCGATGGTCTATAACTAAATTTCGTTCACGTCCCATTCCTCCCACTACTATTGCATTTGCTATTCCATCGTCAGGTATAATGGCATATCCAAAACCATTTCCCTTATTTGCATGCCTTTCTTTATGATTAACTAAAGTTTGCATATATTGAGTTGAAAGATAATATTTTGTTGGTGGTACATTCTCTTCCTTTACATCCTCGAAGGTTGGATTTACTTCTAATGGTTTTGGATAAGTGAATTGTGTAATTTCAAGGTCTTTTCGAAACCCAACGATATAAATTCTTTCTCGATTTTGTGGAACTCCAAAGTCTTTCGCATTTACAACTTGTGGTTCAGGCACATAATATCCTAAATCATTTCGTAAAACATTTAAAATAGTTTCTAATGTTTTTCCTTTATCATGACTCCGCAATCCTTTTACATTTTCAAGGAAAATTGCTTTAGGTTTGTGTTTTTTTATAATTTCAGCTACATCAAAAAATAAAGTTCCTCTTGTGTCTTCAAATCCACCTCGTTTACCTGCAATAGAAAATGCTTGACAAGGAAAACCACCGCATAATAGATCAAAACCTTCTGGAATATAATTTTTAGTCGATTCCTTTGTGATGTCTCCAAAAGGAACCTCACCGTAGTTAGCTCTATATGTTTTTTTTGCGTTTTCATCCCATTCAGAAGTGAATATACATTTTCCACCTAAGTTTTGCATAGCCATTCTAAATCCTCCAATTCCAGCAAATAGGTCAATAAATTTAAAGGAATAGTTTGCTGGTGTAGGGAAAGGAACATTTTCTACTTCGAAAAGTAGTTGCTGTAAAGCAAATTCTTCTAGATAATCATTACTACTTTCTTCGCTTTTATATTCAATTATTTCTTTTAAATATTGAGTAGCTTCTTCTTCGAAATGTTTTTTTACGCCATTTCTGTAATTATGTAAATAATGAGTTAAAACAGCTTTTTTATCATTATCGTCTTCTACAAAACGAATTTTAAATTTTTTGTTATCAAATTCTTCAATTGATATTTTCTCTTTCATCTTCATTTCTTAAATCCTTTGTCGTTAAAAAAATTAGCTAAATCTGTATCTAATGCAGTAATTATTTTTTCAATTATTTCAATTGAAACATTTCTTTTTCCTTTTTCAATTTCAGAAATGTAGTTTCTGTCAACATTCGAAATATTAGCTAATTGCTCGATGGAGAAACCTTTTTCTTCGCGCAATTGTTTGACTTTAAGGCCGAATTTTTCTTTAATATCCATAGCTTATAAAATTAGTTCTGTGCCTACAATTGACCCGCCTACAATTGACCGCACATATTTTTAGTTTTCAACAATTTAAAACACAAAAAAACTGCTAATTTTGAGTACAAACGGTTCGTGATTTTATGGATTAAATGATTTGGATAGCCCTGACTGCAATAGCCCGCTGTTTTTCTAGGTCTACAATAGCGTCTGCAAGAAGCTCCTCGCATGCCGTAGAAAAGTAAGGGCTATCAATAAGAATGGAATGAAAGGCAGGAATTAGCTCCTCAAATAAAAATAGATCGGAGTAAATCTAAAACTTGAAATGAAGTAAATAAAAACAAAAAAGACTTTACATTTCTGTAAAGTCTTTTTAAAAAGCTCCCTCTCTTGGGCTCGAACCAAGGACCCTCTGATTAACAGTCAGATGCTCTAACCAACTGAGCTAAGAAGGAAACTGTATGTGTTATTGTAGATGAAATTAGATTTCAATCTAAATCTCTAACTGATTTTGTTATCAGTAATTGAGAGGTGCAAAGATACTATTAAATTTGATATTTGCAAGCGCTGCTATGATGAGTATGCTAAGATTTGCGCGGTAAAAGCAGTGTTTAATAGCTTTTTTAGACTTAAAGTAATGGTTATGAAATAGATATTGCAGCAATAAAAAATTTAACTAACAATAATTTTTTTTGAATTTAATGCAAAAAAAGCTTGACATTGCTGTCAGATTTTTAAAAAGCTCCCTCTCTTGCCCCGCCAGCTATTGGGGCAAGAAAGGATCATATTTTATATATTATTATTTATCAATTAAAAACAAAAAAGCCTGACATTGCTGTCAGGCTTTTAAAAAGCTCCCTCTCTTGGGCTCGAACCAAGGACCCTCTGATTAACAGTCAGATGCTCTAACCAACTGAGCTAAGAAGGAAACTGTATATTTTATAAAGAACGTTTTAATCTTTTTTGATGCTTTATTTTGAAATGTTTTTCAGTTGTAAAGCGGTGCAAAGATAGGTCTAAATTTGATATCTGCAAGTAAAAAATACTATTTTTTTATTTTTTTTTATCGGCCTACAATGGCTTTGTAAATGTCGTTTCCGTTAGCAAATAATAACAATGTTATAAGTAAAACAAAACCAACCATTTGTGCATTCTCTAGGAATTTATCTGATGGTTTTTTACCTGAAATTATTTCATATAATAAAAACATTACATGTCCTCCATCAAGTGCAGGGATAGGTAATAAGTTCATTACTCCAAGCATAATTGATAAAATTGCCGTAATTCTCCAAAAAGTTTCCCAGCTCCAAGTTTCAGGAAAAATATCAAAAATAGCCTTGAAACCACCTACTTGTTTATAGGCACCTGTACTTGGGCTAAAAATCATTTTTAATTGTTTTCCGTAACCTATTAATTGGTCCTTACCTCTTGTGATCCCAAATGGTATTGCTTCTAAGAAACTATATTCAGTGGTACTTACTTTATAATATCCTAGTTTCTCTAGTGATTCTATGCTAAGGCCACCACGATTTACCCCTACAGTTCCTTCTTTCGAAACTTGTAATGTAATATTTTCAATTTTTTGATTACGTAATACTGTTGCAGGAATTGTTTTTCCTTTATTACTTTCTAAAATTACTTTAGCTTGATCAAAATATCTTGTATTTTGCCCATTCAAAGAGGTAATTAAATCTTTTGGTTTTAAATTTGTATTAGGAGATTTATCATCAATAGCACCTATTACAAAAGGAGTGCGAGTAGCAATCAAAGAACTTTTTTCATATTTAGACAACTGATCTACTAAATCAATTGGCATGTTAATTTCTTGTTTGATTCCGTTTCTTTCAATCAGTACTTTTTTAGCCATGATAATTTTCATGGTAATATCATTGTCAAATTTCAAGATTGGTTTTCCATCAGCAGCAAGAATTTTGTCTCCTGTTTTGAAACCCGCTTTAATCATTGCAGGATTTTCAATAAGCATACCGTCTTTAAAATCAGCACTAGCTACATAAGTATCACCATAAGCAAATGCCATCCCAATATATATAATGAACGCCAATACAAAGTTAACCGTTACACCACCTAACATAATAATTAAACGTTGGTAAGCTGGCTTAGATCTAAATTCCCATGGTTGTGGAGGCAAAGCCATTTGCTCCTTGTCCATGCTCTCATCAATCATTCCTGAGATTTTTACATAACCACCCAGAGGCAACCACCCGATACCATATTCCGTTTCACCAATTTTCTTTTTTATAAGGGAATATTTAACGTCAAAAAATAAATAGAATTTTTCGACTCTGGTTTTAAATAACTTAGCAGGAATAAAATGTCCTAATTCGTGAAGTATAATAAGTAATGATAAGCTCAATAAAAATTGAGAAAGCTTGATAAATAGATCCATTTTTAAATTTTAATTCTTTTTATAACTCACAAAAGTAAGGTTTTCTATTTGTTTATTTTGCAATAATTGTTCCATAAGACTTTAAATGTTTGTTAATTAATAGAAAACCAGTTTCAAGTTTCGGCTAGGTCTACTAACTTTACTTTTTGAGCGGTTTTAAAAACAGTAATTTAAATTTTCTTGTTTTGAAAGAGAATCTTGATTCCAATTTTTTATAACACTACAAAATTGCACGATTAAAACTTTATAAAAACACACATTATTATGGCATCACAATTATTCACACCCATCAAAATAAAAGACATTACTTTCAAAAACCGAATTGCTATTGCGCCAATGTGCCAATATTCGGCTACAGATGGTTTTGCAACTAACTGGCACTTGGTTCACTTAGGAAGTCGCGCCATAGGAGGTGCCGCATTAATTATACAAGAAGCAACAGCCGTTGCTCCCGAAGGCCGAATCTCTCCCGGTGATTTAGGAATATGGAGCGACGCACATATAGAAAAATTTAGCGAAATTAACGCATTTATCGAAAGTCAAAATTCGGTTCCTGGAATTCAATTAGCACACGCAGGTCGTAAAGCGAGTGTGTCTACACCCTGGGAAGGCAATAAAAAGTTAGACGCCACTCAAGGTGGATGGGAAACCGTTGCGCCATCTACAATTGGGTACCACGATAACGAGCCAGCTCCCGTTGCTTTAGACAAAAAAGGGATTGAAAAAGTAGTAACCGACTTTAAACTTGCCACCAAAAGAGCAGTTGAAGCGGGGTATAAAGTAATGGAAGTGCACGCCGCACACGGGTATTTATTGCACCAGTTTTTGTCGCCTTTATCAAATGTGAGAACAGATGAATATGGAGGGAATTTTGAAAACCGAATCCGTCTTACGCTTGAGGTTGTTGCTGCAGTACAATCAGAATGGCCAGAAAATCTACCATTGTTTGTGAGAATATCAGCAACTGACTGGGTCGAAGGAGGCTGGAATGCCGAAGAGTCTGTAAAACTTTCTAGAATCTTAAAAGAAAAAGGTGTGGATCTAATGGATGTTTCTTCAGGAGCTTTGGTTTCATACCAAAAAATTCCTGTAGCGCCCAACTACCAAGTACCTTTTGCGGAACAAATTAAAAAAGAAACTGGAATCCTAACAGGAGCAGTAGGTCTAATCACCGAAGCCCACCAAGCCGAAGAAATCGTATCCTCAGGAAAAGCAGATTTGGTGTTATTTGCCAGAGAATCATTAAGAGATCCTAATCTAGCATTGACTTTCGCTCACGATTTAGATGCCGAAATCACATGGCCTAAACAATATGAAAGAGCTAAGAAATAACGCGTTTTACGGTCAGGTTGAGCGGACTCGAAACCATTTTTAAGTAGGACATTAATAGAGTATCTCGATTCCGCTCGATTTGACAAACATAAAGTGCTTTGCTTTTTTAAATTTAGAGTTGGCTAAAATTGTGTAGTCAAGTTGAGCGGAATCGAAACCATTTTTGATTAGGATATTAATAAGGTATCTCGACTCCGCTCGATTTGACAAACGTAGAGTGCTTTGCTTTTAAATTAAGAGTTGGCTCAAATGATGTAGTCAAGTTGAGCGGACTCGAAACCATTTTTAAGTAGGACATTAATAGAGTATCTCGACTCCGCTCGATTTGACAAACGTAGAGTACTTTGCTTTTTAAATTAAGAGTTGGCTCAAATGATGTAGTCAAGTTGAGCGGAATCGAAACCATTTTTGATTAGGATATTAATAAGGTATCTCGACTCCGCTCGATTTGACAAACGTAGAGTGCTTTGCTTTTAAATTAAGAGTTGGCTCAAATGATGTTGTCAGGTTGAGCGGAGTCGAAACCATTTTTGATTAGGAAATTACTAGAGTATCTCGACTCCGCTTGATATGACAAACGTAGAGAGTACTTTGCTTTTTAAATTAAGAGTTGGTTAAAATGATGTTGTCAAGTTGAGCGGACTCGAAACCATTTTATGTTTAATGTCAATTACAATCGAATACAAAACATGAAAAAAATAAAAACAGCCTTACTATCGTACGGAATGTCTGGAAAAGTATTCCATGCGCCATTCCTCAAACTTCACGAAGGATTTGAACTGGTAGGCTCTTGGGAGCGCAGTAAAAAATTAATCCAAAATGATCATCCAGAAGTAACAAGTTTTCCAACCATAGAATCAATTCTAGAAAATGATACTATAGAACTCATAGTCGTAAATACACCCGTAGCAACACATTATCAATATGCCAAAAAAGCATTGCAAGCAGGAAAACACATTATAGTCGAGAAAGCATTTACTACAACCGTAGCAGAGGCCGAAGAATTATCGGCTTTAACCAAAGAAAAAAAACTAAAACTCGCTGTCTTCCAAAACAGAAGATGGGATAGTGACTTTAAGACAGTTCAGAAAATAGTAAATGACGGCATACTTGGAGAATTGGTAGAAGCTGAATTCCATTTTGACCGTTACAATCCTAATTTAAGTTTAAAGCAACACAAAGAAACGGTAAATGAAGGTGCTGGAATCTTGAAAGATTTAGGGCCACATTTAATCGATCAAGCACTTTATTTATTTGGTTACCCCAAAAGTGTTTTTGCGGATATAAGACTGACTCGAGAGCATACACAAGTTGATGATTACATAGATATTTTGCTGTATTATAAAGAATTTAGAGTCCGCTTAAAGGCAGGTTTTTTTGTTCGCGAAGCAAATCCAGCCTACGTTCTTCACGGAAAAAAAGGCTCTTTCTTAAAACCGCGAGGCGATGTGCAAGAAGACGATTTAAAATTAGGTGAAAAACCCAACTTAGATTATTGGGGAACTGAATCACAAACTAATCAAGGAGTTTTACACACTGAGGTGGATGGAAAAGTAATTCGTGAAAAAGTTCCAACACTACAAGGAAACTATTACGACTTTTTTGATGGGGTTTACAATGCGATTAGGAATGACGCTCCAGAGCCAGTAACTGCTCAAGAAGGAACCCCAGTCATGCAAATTATTGAAGCAGCAATCAAGAGCAGTGCACAACAACAAATTATCACGCTATAAAATTAGTTTATTTCACTGTCAGGTTGAGCGGAGTCGAAACCTTTTTTTAAACCCAATGCTAATAAAATAATCTCGACTCCGCTCAATTTGACAAAACAAATACCAAATTTTAAGAATCTAAAGTCAAAAGCCTACTTTTTAAAATTAAATTTATTGAGGTCAGTAGTTACGAACATATAATTTTAGATTGATATATTTTTTCTGACTCGACCATTCTTACTATCAAATTGTTGAATATTGTGTCTTTGCTTTGAGAACGGTTAATTCGATAACAAAATTCATCAAGATACCTGTTTATATTAAAGTCACTTACCGATGAATATGTTGTTCTAATCCATGATTTTACTTGATGAATCATTGTGTGCAATGCCATAAAATTCATCCCTTTGTTGCTTTCTATTTGTGTGATATTATAATCTCCAAATAAAGGACGATAACCTTTCCATTTATCTGTGGTTATTTTTGCATTTTTATTAATGTGCTTTTCAAATATTGTCTCTAATTCTTTGGCTGAATAATTATCAATTTTCAAGGCATACATTCTTTTAATTTTTCCTTCATCTGTTAGTTCCACTGCTGTTACAACCTTTTTTTTCTTGCTATCATAACTCCTGCCTACTTTACCTTTTTCCTTTCCTCCAATAACGAATTCATCAACATGAACAGTTCCGTCCATTGGATGATTCTCACTAGATTTCATCGCTTCTCTAATTTTGTGCATAAATAAACGTGCTGTTTTTTCTGTAACTCCATAGCGAACTCCCATGTAACTGGCAGATAAACTTTTAGTGGTGGTTGACATCTCAAAACATATAAAAAAGGCTTTGCGTAAACCAAACTTAACCTTATGAAATAAAGTGTTTGCAGCCGCGGTTTCTGTATGGCTGCAGATATTACAAGTTCTGGAAAAATCTTTGCGGATTTGACTCTTTGTATGCTTACATTTTAAACAAATAAATCCTCGTTCCCATTTATAATTTGCTAAATATTCTTTGCAGTGTTCATCTGTTTTAAACCGTTCAGCGAATTCTAAAAGGTTTTGCCCTGTAAATAAATCCATGTTTCCCTTGTTTTATTGATCTCTAAGATATGAAATTATCTACTTACCTCAATAAATTTATAAACAATAACGATGTAATTAATTGTAACACTGCTATTACCAAAACATAACGCAATCCTTTTTTGTATTTTTGCCAATTGAATTATAAAAAAAGAAAAACGATTTGATAGATTTAAATTTTATATACCGCTTCAAAACCGAAGGAAAGCTTAAAAAATCATACAAGAAAGCTAAAACCTCTTACTTAAGGAGAATTCGCTGGGCAGTTTCGGCATTTTATTTTGGGATGGGTTTGTGTTTTGCCACTTGGGCCAGTAGAATTCCCGACATTAAAATGGCATTGCATTTAAGTGATGCTGACTTAGGAACCATTCTTTTTGCGCTTCCCGTTGGTCAGTTAATGATGATGCCTTTTTCAGGAAAATTAGTAACTCGTTTTGGGAGCCACCGCATAGGAGTATTTTCACTTTTAATGTATGCTTTTAGCCTTACTAATATTGGACTCGCTACAAACGCATGGCAACTGGGTTTTGGGTTATTTCTATTTGGATTATTTGGAAACATGAATAACATCGCCATCAACACACAAGGCGTTTACACCGAAAAATTATACAAAAAAACAATCATGGCTTCCTTTCACGGTATGTGGAGTTTTGCGGGATTCACCGGAGCATTAATCGGTTTAGGAATGCTCGCGTTCAATTTTTCGCCATACCACCATTTTCTAATTGTGGGACTTGTTGTAATGACGCTAATTGCTTTCAATTATAAATTTTTAATCAAAGCAAAAGAAAGACCTAAAACAGTCGAAAGCAATAAATTATTTACAAAACCTGATAGCGCCTTAATTTGGCTTGGGGTGATTGGTTTTGGTTGCATGGCCAGTGAAGGAATCATGTTTGACTGGAGCGGACTCTACTTTAAGGATGTCGTAAAAGCACCAGGTTCTTTAATCATTTTAGGATATACTTCCTTTATGGTTATGATGGCCAGCGGTCGTTTTTTAGGAGATGAATTGATTCAGCGTTTTGGAAGAAAAAAAGTCATTCAAACCAGCGGTATCATGATTTCTACAGGGCTTTTTACCGCCGTTATTTTTCCGTATTTAGTGCCTTCAATGCTCGGTTTTATGCTAGTAGGTCTTGGTGTTTCAACAATTGTCCCTACCTTATATAGTCTCGCAGGTAAAAACACCACCGTTCCTCCTGGAGAGGCTTTGACTATAGTTTCAAGTGTGAGTTTCCTAGGATTCTTGATGGGACCGCCCGTAATTGGGTACATTGCAGAGTTATTTGGTCTTCGGTTTTCGTTTGCCTTCATTGGTATTTTCGGAATCCTAATAGCACTTATGGTATCGCGTATAAAAGCCATTCGATAATTTAGTTAGGAATACAACATCTCATTTTCATAATAAAATCAGTCCCGCTGTACACAGTATCTTTATTGCCAAACCCTGGCAATAAAGGATACCTGTTTCCATCGGGATTATTGATGTCGTTTTAAATCCATAATTACCTTTTTTAATATAATGTCATTGGTGCACTATATTTTTATACACCACAACCTCTGCTTTTGTAAAAGAAAATTATGATGAAATCACTTCCTAAAATTATTTTACTTTTCTTATTCTAAATATTTTAACTAAATAGCACTTGATAAGAAAATTTAATTATATTTACACACTGGAAATCAAATATTTAGTTGGTTTTTAGGCCGTTTATAAATACCACTTCCATAAACGCGCTTACGTTTTTAAAGATCCCAATAGGCTGAAATTATAATGTTATTAAAACGCGCTTCTGTTTTTAATAACACATTTATAGGTCATATTATTAATTTATTTGCAAGTGTAACCTTCTAAAGCAATATAGTTTTTTTAGAAATATAACGCGTAATTTTTACATTACAATCCTTTTATGAAAGACATTATTTTCAAGTTGTATTTTATTTTCCAAATGGGATTTTTATGGGCGCAAAACCCAAACGGAGTTACAGGAAAAGTTTTAGATGCAAAAACCCAGCAACCATTACAATATGTAGTGGTTACAATTCAAAATACAAATCAAATGCAGTTAACAACTGATTTGGGCTCTTTTAACTTTACTGGAGTTCCACTAGGGGAACAACTATTTCTTTTTCACAGTCAAGGATATAAAGACGCATTGTTTTCTATCAGTATTGGTGAAAATCAAATAGTAAATTTAGGAAATGTTCTTCTAGAAGATGATGATATAACACATTTACAAGCAGCTGTTATCAGGTTGTTTGAAAATGATTTAAGTGAAGACAATAGTGGTTCAGAAAGCATTTCAGGTTTGTTACAGTCTTCTAAAGATGCTTTTCAACAAGCGGCTGCTTTCAATTGGGGACAAGCGCGTTTTAAAATGCGCGGACTGAATACTGAACAAGCCACATTTATGATTAATGGCATTCCAATGAACAAACTTTACGATGGTAGACCACAATGGAGCAATTGGGGAGGGTTAAATGATGCTACCCGTAATCAAGAATTTACCATAGGAACAGCTCCTTCTAATTATAGTTTTGGAGGTATTTTAGGAACGCAACAAATAGACACCAGAGCATCGAATTATAGAGCTGGTACTCGCTTTACTTTGTCAGGAACAAATACGAATTACAATTTACGCGCTATGGTAACTCATGCCTCTGGATTAACAAGTTCTGGATGGGCGTATGTAATATCTGCAGGAAAAAGATATGCTAATGAAGGCTATTTTGAAGGAACGACTTATGATGCTAACTCACTACTAATAAGTGTTGAAAAAAAAATAAATGACCAGCATTCAATTAATTTTACAGGAATGTATACACCCAATTCTAGAGGTAAGAGCTCACCTAACACAGCAGAAATTACTAGTTTAACAAATGAGAAATACAACTCTTATTGGGGATACCAAAATGGTGAAAAAAGAAATTCAAGAGTAAAAACTATTGAGGAGCCTATTTTAATGTTAAATCATTATTTCACAATAAATGACCATACCACTCTTGACACAAGTGTTATGTATCAATTTGGAAAAATTGGTAACAGCAATATTGATTATCAAACGGTCAATAGTCCAGACCCTAGTTATTTCAGAAAACTTCCTAGTTACTTTAGTGCACTGTATGCTAGTGATAATGGCGAATACTCAGGTAGCTTTACTCCAGATTACGAAAATGCAGAGGAAAGTAAGGAAGCCTTTCTTGCCAACCCTCAAATTGATTGGGCAGCGTTATACCGTGCAAATCAAACAGCTGTTTTAGATGCTAATGGACAGGTTACGGGTTATGCGCCTTCTCAAAGCCATTATATTTTGTATGAAGACCGTACTGATGATAATTTATTTGTGGCTAATTCAATTTTTAATAGTCAGGTAAATGACAATCTATCCATACAAGCGGGAGCGACTTTTAAAAATTTAAAATCACATAACTATCAAAAAGTATTAGATTTATTAGGCGGAACCTATTTTGAAGATATTGACGGTTTTTATAAAGGCAATCAAGCACAAGCTGATTTGAATAATCCCAACAGACAAGTAAAAGTAGGGGATGAATACGGATACAATTATAATTTTAACGCAACAACATTAGATGCTTTTACGCAGTTTAAATTCTCTTATGACAAAATCGATTTTTATTTAGCACAAACCTTCTCAAGTACCAATTATCAAAGACAGGGTTTATATAAAAATGGAATATATGAAAGCATTTCTTTTGGCAAAAGCCAAAAGATAAATTTTGAGAATTTTGGTTTTAAGGGAGGGATGACATACAAAATTTCGGGTAAGCAGCTGTTAAATTTCAATGCAGCACACCTTACTAAAGCTCCTGGTTTGCGAAATACTTTTTCAAATTCACGCTTAAATAATGCTATAGTGGAGGGGTTAGACAATGAAATTGTAAACAGTTTAGATTTGAATTATGTATTTAGAGCACCAAAGTTCAAAGCACGAATGACAGCATATTACGTTACTATAAAAGATGCAACAAATACTTCTTTTTTTTATGCCGAAGGAATTTTTGACAATGGAGCAGGATATACAAATACAAATGCTTTTGTTAGTCAAAGCTTGACGCATATCAATACTAAAAATAGTGGATTGGAACTGAGTGTAGAAAAACAACTTACGGCAACTATTAAGTTGACTTTTGCTGCAGCATACAGTAATAATATTTATGATAACAATCCTAATTTAACAGTGACTAATGATGCACTAGCAAATGTAGAGAATACGAAACCTTCATTTGACTTTGGCGAGGCATTATTAAAAAATTATAAACAAGCAGGAATGCCACAACAAGCGTATAGTCTAGGTTTAGAATATAGAGACCCAAAATATTGGTGGGTTGCCACAAACTTAAATTATCTCGCTGATACTTACATTGATTTTTCAGCCATTACAAGGACCAATAGCTTTAATATAAATCCTGCAAGTGGTTTTCCCTTTCCCGAAGCCACAAGTGAGAGAGCAACTGAATTGCTTAAACAAGAACGTTTTCCGGATTTATTATTGTTAAATATTATTGGAGGGAAGTCTTGGCGGATAAAAAGAAAATATGTAGGACTGTTTGTTAGTATTAATAATGTATTAAATACTACTTATAAAACGGGAGGGTACGAACAAGCTAGAAATGGAAACTTTAGACAACTCAATCAAGACGTTGCTAGTGGTACGCCTTCTTTTGGTAACAAATATTATTACGGATATGGAAGAACATTTTTTATTAATCTGTCATTTAGTTTATAATTAAAAAACACTTGTTATGAAGTTACATGTAAGTAATTATTTTAGCCTAATAGTTTTGGGTATTGCTTTTTCGGGATGCATTAATGATGAGGTAACCATCCCAAATTTAGATTGTGACCAGATCAAATTAACACCTAATAGGACGGTTGCAGAGGTTCATGAAGCGGCAAATAATATTGTTAATCAATATAAGTTTGATGATGTAATTGAAGCGTATGTAGTTTCTACAGATGAGTATGGTAATTTTTTTAAAGCGGTCTCTTTTCAAACTTTGGCAACAGCCACAACTAAGGCTATTGGTTTTAGTGTGCCCGTAGATGTGAGTAACATCTATGTAGATTATCGTTTAGGAAGTAAGGTATTTATTAAACTTAAAGACCAGTATACGGATATCAAATATGGTGGACTTAGAATAGGAAGTATTTATGTGAGTAGTTATAATATAGGTGGCGTGGGACGCTTGTCGCAAAATGATTATAAAAAAGTGCTGCTTGCCTCTTGTACAAGTTTAACAGATGATCAACTAGTTACACCAATGACCATTGCTCAAGCTCAAGAGGATAAAACATTAAACACTTTAGTTGAATTTTCTACCGTACAATTTAAAGAAGACGCTATTGGACGTAAGTACTATGAAGAGTCAAATGATATAGGTGGTGCAACTAATTGGAGTTTACTTGATGATGAGGGTAATCAAATTATTTTGAGAACGAGTAGTTATGCCCGTTTTGCAGCAAATGTAGTTCCAGCGGGAAGTGGCAAAGTTAGAGGGGTTATGACTAGGTACGGGGATGATTATCAATTAATGGTGCGCTCAGAGGATGATATTAAAATGGAAGGAGAAAGAGTAGTTCCTTTTTTTATTGAAAATTTCCAATCAGTTACAGATAAAGCGAATTTAAGTTTACCTGGATGGGTAAATATTATTGAGGAGGGTAAACTTTCTTGGAGATCTAATGTACTTTACGACAATGGCTATGCTGAATTTGTTATCAGTGGAACTAAAGTAGACTCTAATGTTGCATGGTTAATTTCTCCAAAAATTGATATGGATTTGCAGGAGAATGAGGTGTTGACTTTTAGAACAGCGCAAGAAGATCTTGATGTAGACTCAGCGCTTAATAGCTTAAAAGTTTATATTGCTACAAATTTTGATGGACTGCGGGTTGATAAGGCAAATTGGGTTTTGGTTGATGCTAAAATAGCTAAACAAACCACTGCCTCAAATCAATTTATAGGTTCTGGGAAAATAGACCTGTCTAATTATAAGGGGAAGATAAATATAGCTTTTAAATATAGTGGCTCAGGTAAAAATGTAGCCCTTGATGGGAGTTTTAAACTGGATGATGTTCAAATTTTTAGCAAATAATATTTTAGAAATATGAATATCAGTTTTAGTATATTTGTGAGATTCTAAAATTGAAATACCATGAAATATGCTTTATTTGCAGTTATTCTAACACTTTTTATCTCTTGTGAAAAAGATAAAGAGGTAGATTATGTAGCTAAAAACGAACAAGAAATTACAGATTATATTGCTAAAAACAATTTGAATGCTCAAAAAACAGGTACTGGTTTGTATTATGTAATCAATGAGCCAGGAACAGCTGCGCAACCTACAGCAACATCTAATGTTACTGTTGCTTATAAAGGGGCGTTTATTGACGGATCTGTTTTTGATGAAAGTAAACCAGAAGGAATAAGTTTTGGTTTAAATCAAGTGATAAAAGGCTGGACAGAAGGGATTCCTTATTTTAAAGAAGGTGGAAGTGGTATTCTTTTAATACCGTCACACTTAGGATATGGAAGTAATGATTCTGGTCCCATTCCAGGAGGGTCGGTACTTATATTTGATGTTAAACTGATTTCAGTTAATTAATTAAAAGGGGCTTCGTTTAATGCGATAGTCCCTATTTACTTTTAGAGCTAACGCTTCGATAACTTATATTTAATAGTTAAAGGAGTAGAGTTCTTATTTGGTTTTTGTATTTTGCGGTCCCAAATATTTATAAATACTACATGAAAACTTACATTATGGCCTTGCTAATAGCGGCCCAGCTTAGCTTTGTGCAAACTCAAGCACAAGAAAACCCAATTGTTTTAAAACAAATTAATATTGTTAAAACAAATTTTAGAAATTTAAAAGATGGCGAAATTGTAAACAAAACAATTGTATTCAAAGACGGAAAAATTCTTTCAATTAAAACCTCAGATGTTATTCAGGGCTTTTTTTATAATACAAACGGCTTACTTGACATGACCGTAAAAGAACGCGAAGGAAGTAATTGGAAAGAAGTTACTAATTACACTTATGATAACACAAATCGACTAACAAAATTTAGTAAAAAATACGATGAAAACGGCGAGAATGTTACTAAGACAGTAACTTTTAAGTACGAAGGAGCAAGAATTAAAGCCGATACTAAAAAGAGTAATACCCATCAAAATTTTGTTGAAGACAATGAATATATTGTTGAAAACGGTATCGTTGTTAGGCGAACTTCTAGAGATTATAACCAGCAAATTATCAGTAAAAAAGAATATGGTTATTACAAAGAGAATTTATCGAGAGACAAAGGACTTGTAGGTGACAAAACAATTATTTACTATAGTTATGATGATAAAAATTCGGTTAAGTCTTTAATGGCTAAAAATACCTTTGGTGAGAACTATAAAGTAATCGTTCCGTTGATTTCTTTTTATGAAGAGGAATTTGAATTGCAATCAATATCTGACCATAACGAATTGAATTCCAAAGCAACATCAACAAACTATGTAGGTAAATCCGCAACATTTAAATATAACGCTAACAATTATCCTATTTCACAAGCGCTTATTGAAGAAAACGGAATTGTAAAAACTAAAACCACTTATTTATACGAGTAACGCTACTTTATATACATCGTTTTTGTTAAAAAAAACCTTAATATTTCTTTATAATAGTTTAAAAAGCACTAGTAGTTACTCATTGTAGCATACAAATGATTAAATTTGTAACTTATACAAAGATATGTTAGAAAAAGAAGTATTAAATTTCGAAAAAACAGCCATTGTTGGTATTGTAACTCAAAATCAAAGTGAAGAGAAGCTTAAAGAGTATCTTGACGAACTAGAGTTTTTAACATTTACAGCTGGTGGAGAAGTGGTGAAGCGTTTTTCACAAAAAATGGAACGCCCTAACCCTAAAACTTTTATGGGTACTGGAAAAATAGAAGAAATTCATGCGTATGTAAAGGAAAACGGAATTTCAACATTGATTTTTGATGATGAACTTACCCCTTCGCAACAAAAGAATATCTCAAAAATAATAGTTGAATGCAAAATTCTAGATAGAACACACCTTATTCTAGACATTTTTGCGCAACGTGCCGAGACTTCCTATGCTAGAACGCAGGTCGAGCTAGCACAATGTATTTATATGTTACCTAGATTATCCGGACTTTGGACACACCTTGAGCGTCAAAAAGGAGGAATTGGAATGCGTGGACCTGGAGAAACAGAGATTGAAACCGATAGACGTATTGTACGTGATAGAATTGCTTTATTGAAAGATAAAATCAAGGCAATCGACAAGCAAATGGGTACACAACGCGGTAATCGTGGTTCTATGGTACGTGTTGCTTTGGTTGGTTATACCAATGTTGGTAAATCAACTTTGATGAATGCCGTGGGAAAAAGCGATGTGTTTGTAGAGAACAAATTGTTTGCAACACTAGATACCACAGTTCGAAAAGTAGTGATTAAAAACCTGCCTTTCTTATTGTCAGACACCGTAGGATTTATTCGTAAACTGCCTACGATGCTAGTTGATTCTTTCAAAAGTACGCTAGATGAGGTGCGCGAAGCAGATTTGTTATTGCACGTAGTTGATATTTCGCACCCAGAATTCGAAGATCATATTGCATCGGTAAATCAAACCTTATTAGATATCAAAGCCAATGATAAGCCAGTAATTATGGTTTTCAATAAAATTGATGCTTACAAACATTTGACTATTGATGACGATGATTTAATGACTGAAAAAACACCTAGGCATTACACCCTTCAAGAGTGGAAATCAACTTGGATGGGTCGTGTAGGTGAAGAGAATGCATTGTTCATCTCGGCGACAAATAAGGAGAATTTTGAAGAGTTCAGAGAACGTGTTTACGAAGCCGTAAGACACATTCACATCACGCGCTTTCCGTACAACAAGTTTTTATATCCTGATTACAAAGACGCCATCGAAAAAGAAGTAGATGATGACAATGAAGAAGAATAGCGATAAGTAATTATTGAAAAAGGATATTGTCAGTTCTAGAGGAGTCGAGAACCACACAAAATACAATCTAATCCCTTTTGAATTTCAAGAGGGATTTTTTTTGGGCATGCCCCAACTTCCACTGCGTTACAGCTGGGTCGGGCTGTACGTTGCAATCTTTTATTCCGCTGCGCTGCATAAAAGGATTTCCACTGCCATCCCTCATGCGAGAATGGTATAATCAATTACAATTTGTTTTAACCAAAGGATTATAAAAGCATAAATAATTAACGCGCTGGATTTTCAATAAGCTCCTCAAAAAGCACTTCACCTTTGTACATCCCTTTTAAAACGGGGTGAATGTCTTTTCCTAATTGTGTCAAAATATATTCAACTCGAAGAGGAACTTCTGAAAAAAAAGTTTAGCTAATTAAGCTATCGCTCTCTAATTATTTACTACTCCGCTAAAACCCTGTTTGTATATTATAGTTGTATTTCAGTTTATGATATTTAGTTTGTATGTAGGTTACTTGATTTTTTCTTAAGCTTTTTTTTTGAGCTGAGCGATTCAGATATATGTATAATATAATTTTTGGTATAATAATTAAGTAGATTTAAGGATTTAGTTTTTTAAAATCGTTTTTGTCTTTATGAGATGTAGTTCAATAGATGGCGATCTAGATTATAGGTACTTTTATGGTCAGTAAATCACTAGAGAGTTATATGGATGTTTTTAACTTCGTTCAAGATAGGGTTAATAGAAGCTTACATGGTTTATGTGTTTAAAAAAAACAGCAATAACTTTCCTTATATATAGGAGAAGGAGGGTTTGAAAAGTATCTTTAGCTAACAAACCTAATAAAGTCATGAGTTAAGATTGTGAAATATCTATATTATTCATTAAACCCAATCTACAACAGAGGTAATTCCTACTTTTATACAAAACCGCATCAGTAGCTCTTTTTCAAAGACAAGGTTTTCAGTAGTTTAAAATTAAAGTTATAAAAACATTAAAAAAGGCAATCAAAAGTATTGTTTAACGGTATAAAGGAGTTACTTTTGCACCCGCAACAGCGAATAAGTTCTTTACATTATGGCAAGCAAAACGAAAAGAGTTGAAAATTTATTTTCAGATTATTTTAAAAAAAGCTTGTGAGAAATAAAAGAGTTTATTACTTTTGCACCCGCTTCGGGAAACACGAAAAGTGAATAACGAGGTTGAAAAAAAGATAAGAACACGTTCCTAGACATATTGAATTGACAGCCGTTTTAATAGAGATGTTAGAACAAAAGAATAAGAGTAATAGAATAGATAGATTAGAGTATAACCAATAGATCTTCAGTCAAAAATAAATAGCTTAGTAATAAGCAAATAATATACGATGAAGAGTTTGATCCTGGCTCAGGATGAACGCTAGCGGCAGGCTTAACACATGCAAGTCGAGGGGTAGTTATCTTCGGATAATGAGACCGGCGCACGGGTGCGTAACGCGTATGTAATCTACCTTTCACAGAGGGATAGCCCAGAGAAATTTGGATTAATACCTCATAGTATAGTAGTCTCGCATGAGACCACTATTAAAGATTTATCGGTGAAAGATGAGCATGCGTCCCATTAGTTAGTTGGTAAGGTAACGGCTTACCAAGACTACGATGGGTAGGGGTCCTGAGAGGGAGATCCCCCACACTGGTACTGAGACACGGACCAGACTCCTACGGGAGGCAGCAGTGAGGAATATTGGACAATGGGCGCAAGCCTGATCCAGCCATGCCGCGTGCAGGATGACGGTCCTATGGATTGTAAACTGCTTTTATACAGGAAGAAACACTGGTTCGTGAACCAGCTTGACGGTACTGTAAGAATAAGGATCGGCTAACTCCGTGCCAGCAGCCGCGGTAATACGGAGGATCCAAGCGTTATCCGGAATCATTGGGTTTAAAGGGTCCGTAGGCGGTCAGATAAGTCAGTGGTGAAAGCCCATCGCTCAACGGTGGAACGGCCATTGATACTGTCTGACTTGAATTATTAGGAAGTAACTAGAATATGTAGTGTAGCGGTGAAATGCTTAGAGATTACATGGAATACCAATTGCGAAGGCAGGTTACTACTAATATATTGACGCTGATGGACGAAAGCGTGGGTAGCGAACAGGATTAGATACCCTGGTAGTCCACGCCGTAAACGATGGATACTAGCTGTTGGGAGCAATCTCAGTGGCTAAGCGAAAGTGATAAGTATCCCACCTGGGGAGTACGAACGCAAGTTTGAAACTCAAAGGAATTGACGGGGGCCCGCACAAGCGGTGGAGCATGTGGTTTAATTCGATGATACGCGAGGAACCTTACCAAGGCTTAAATGTAGATTGACCGGTTTGGAAACAGACTTTTCGCAAGACAATTTACAAGGTGCTGCATGGTTGTCGTCAGCTCGTGCCGTGAGGTGTCAGGTTAAGTCCTATAACGAGCGCAACCCCTGTTGTTAGTTGCCAGCGAGTCATGTCGGGAACTCTAACAAGACTGCCAGTGTAAACTGTGAGGAAGGTGGGGATGACGTCAAATCATCACGGCCCTTACGCCTTGGGCTACACACGTGCTACAATGGACGGTACAGAGAGCAGCCACTGGGCAACCAGGAGCGAATCTACAAAACCGTTCTCAGTTCGGATCGGAGTCTGCAACTCGACTCCGTGAAGCTGGAATCGCTAGTAATCGGATATCAGCCATGATCCGGTGAATACGTTCCCGGGCCTTGTACACACCGCCCGTCAAGCCATGGAAGCTGGGGGTGCCTGAAGTCGGTGACCGCAAGGAGCTGCCTAGGGTAAAACTGGTAACTAGGGCTAAGTCGTAACAAGGTAGCCGTACCGGAAGGTGCGGCTGGAACACCTCCTTTCTAGAGCCTTAGTGTTAGCTAAGTATTATTTTTAATGAATAAGTATTTATACTTAAGAATTAAGGATTAAGAAAAGCACGGTAGGGAAAGAGACGAAAAGAGACATTGGGGTCTGATTTAGAAGCTTTATTACTCTTGCTGTTAATTTAAAGAAATTGAATAAAAAATAATTTAAGAATAAGAGTGTCTCGTAGCTCAGCTGGTTAGAGTACTACACTGATAATGTAGGGGTCGACAGTTCGAGTCTGTCCGAGACAACTATTTAAACTTAAAGGAAATTCTAGAGTTGAAAAGCAACAAAAATTAGTGCTAGTCACTAATTACTGTTCACTAGTCACTCATGAAATTGGGGGATTAGCTCAGCTGGCTAGAGCGCCTGCCTTGCACGCAGGAGGTCAACGGTTCGACTCCGTTATTCTCCACAAATCCCCTCCTAACCTCCCCAAAGGGGAGGAACCCAGAGCAATCGGCTCTCCCCCTTCGGGGGAGTTGGAGGGGGATTAAAGTTCATTGACATATTGAGATAAGAAAAATATTAAAAGTAGAAAGCATACTTTTTAGTAATTAGACATTAGCCAAAAGGCAATAGTTTTCGAACTATTGGCTATTAACTTCTGGCTATTGGCTAAAAAAAAGTACAATAAGCAAAATAAGGGCGTATGGGGGATGCCTTGGCTCTCAGAGGCGATGAAAGGCGTGATAAGCTGCGAAAAGTTACGGGGACAAGCACACATTGATTGATCCGTAAATTCCTGAATGGGGCAACCCACTAGATTGAAGATCTAGTACACCTTCGGGTGGGCAAACCCGCTGAACTGAAACATCTAAGTAGGCGGAGGAGAAGAAAACAAAAGTGATTCCGTAAGTAGTGGCGAGCGAACGCGGATTAGCCCAAACCAATGTTGTTACGGCAATGTTGGGGTTGTAGGACCACGTTATTTGTTGCGGATAGAATTAGAATTTACTGGAAAGTAAAGCCAAAGAAGGTGATAGCCCTGTATAAGTAATAGAAGATAACAATAGTGGTATCCTGAGTAGGGCGGGACACGAGAAATCCTGTCTGAATTTGGCGGGACCATCCGCTAAGGCTAAATACTCCTGAGAGACCGATAGTGAACCAGTACCGTGAGGGAAAGGTGAAAAGAACCGTGAATAACGGAGTGAAATAGATCCTGAAACCATACGCTTACAAGCGGTCGGAGCCCTTTAGTGGGGTGACGGCGTGCCTTTTGCATAATGAGCCTACGAGTTAACGTTGCTGGCAAGGATAAGTGGTTAAGCCACGGATCCGTAGCGAAAGCGAGTCTGAATAGGGCGCTTTAGTCAGTAGTGTTAGACGCGAAACCGTGTGATCTACCCATGGACAGGTTGAAGCTTTGTTAACCCAAAGTGGAGGACCGAACCCGTTGACGTTGAAAAGTCTTGGGATGATCTGTGGGTAGGGGTGAAAGGCCAATCAAACTCGGAAATAGCTCGTACTCCCCGAAATGCATTTAGGTGCAGCGTTATGTTTAAAGTTATATAGAGGTAGAGCTACTGATTGGATGCGGGGGCTTCACCGCCTACCAATTCCTGACAAACTCCGAATGCTATATAATGTTTCGTAACAGTGAGGGCTTGGGTGCTAAGGTCCAAGTCCGAGAGGGAAAGAACCCAGACCATCAGCTAAGGTCCCCAAATATATACTAAGTTGAAAGAACGAGGTTTGTCTGCATAGACAGCTAGGATGTTGGCTTGGAAGCAGCCATTCATTTAAAGAGTGCGTAACAGCTCACTAGTCGAGCGGACGAGCATGGATAATAATCGGGCATAAGTATATTACCGAAGCTATGGATTTACAATTTATTGTAAGTGGTAGGGGAGCATTCTCACAGGGTAGAAGGTGTATCGTAAGGTATGCTGGACCGGTGAGAAAAGAAAATGTAGGCATAAGTAACGATAATGCGGGCGAGAAACCCGCACACCGAAAGACTAAGGTTTCCACAGCTATGCTAATCAGCTGTGGGTTAGTCGGGACCTAAGGCGAACCCGAAAGGGACAGTCGATGGACAACGGGTTAATATTCCCGTACTACTGTTAACTGTGATGGGGTGACGGAGTGATGAAAGTGCCGCGAACTGACGGAATAGTTCGTTGAAGTACCTACCTATAAGCTGCGCAGGCAAATCCACGCGGCTTGGGGAAATACGATAGTACTCGGAGTCTTCGGACGAAGAGATAGTGCACCTAAGGGCTTCCAAGAAAAACCTCTAAACTTCAGGTTAATAGTACCCGTACCGCAAACCGACACAGGTAGTCGAGATGAGAATTCTAAGGTGCTCGAGAGATTCATGGCTAAGGAATTAGGCAAAATAGACCCGTAACTTCGGGAGAAGGGTCGCCAGCAGCAATGCTGGCCGCAGTGAAGAGGTCCAGGCGACTGTTTATCAAAAACACAGGGCTCTGCAAAATCGTAAGATGAAGTATAGGGCCTGACACCTGCCCGGTGCTGGAAGGTTAAGTGGAGATGTTATCTTCGGAGAAGCATTGAAATGAAGCCCCAGTAAACGGCGGCCGTAACTATAACGGTCCTAAGGTAGCGAAATTCCTTGTCGGGTAAGTTCCGACCTGCACGAATGGTGTAACGATCTGGACACTGTCTCAGCCATGAGCTCGGTGAAATTGTAGTAGCGGTGAAGATGCCGCTTACCCGCAGTGGGACGAAAAGACCCTGTGCACCTTTACTATAGCTTAGTATTGACTTTGGACAAATGATGTGTAGGATAGGTTGGAGACTGTGAAGTGGCGTCGCTAGGCGTTGTGGAGTCATTGTTGAAATACAACCCTTTGTTTGTCTGAAGCCTAACCCCGCGAATGCGGGGGACATTGCTTGGTGGGTAGTTTGACTGGGGTGGTCGCCTCCAAAAGAGTAACGGAGGCTTCTAAAGGTTCCCTCAGTACGCTTGGTAACCGTGCGTAGAGTGCAATGGCATAAGGGAGCTTGACTGAGAGACATACAGGTCGATCAGGTACGAAAGTAGAGCATAGTGATCCGGTGGTTCCGCATGGAAGGGCCATCGCTCAAAGGATAAAAGGTACGCCGGGGATAACAGGCTGATCTCCCCCAAGAGCTCATATCGACGGGGGGGTTTGGCACCTCGATGTCGGCTCGTCACATCCTGGGGCTGGAGAAGGTCCCAAGGGTTGGGCTGTTCGCCCATTAAAGTGGCACGCGAGCTGGGTTCAGAACGTCGTGAGACAGTTCGGTCTCTATCTACTGTGGGCGCAAGAAATTTGAGTGGATCTGATTCTAGTACGAGAGGACCGAATTGGACAAACCTCTAGTGTATCTGTTGTCACGCCAGTGGCATCGCAGAGTAGCTACGTTTGGAAGGGATAAGCGCTGAAAGCATATAAGCGCGAAACCCACCACAAGATGAGATTTCTTTTAAGGATCGTGGGAGATGACCACGTTGATAGGCTATAGATGTAAAGGCAGTAATGTCATAGTCGAGTAGTACTAATAATCCGTAAGCTTATGTACACCCTTTCCAGTGCACGAAAGTGCACTGGGGAAACTTTCTCCCTTCGACTTCGCTCAGTGAAAGTCAAGATTAATACTTTTTTCTTTATCTCAGTATGTTAAGATATTATTAGTTAATTAGTGATTAGGCAAAGTCTAAAACTACTTACTAAATTAGATGCTAGCTAATGCCTTATGGCTAATGGCTAGTCCCTAAGCAAGACCTTAAGGTGGTTATTGCGGCGGGGCTCACCTCTTCCCATCCCGAACAGAGTAGTTAAGCCCGCCTGCGCAGATGGTACTGCAGTTATGTGGGAGAGTATGTCGTCGCCTTTCTTTAAAAACCCCTATCCGATAAGGATAGGGGTTTTTTGTTTTAAATTAGTTATGTATTTATGTGGGAGCACTCCTGAAAGCTCTATTGATTAACTGGGTATCGTGCCTTGGATCATAACTAAAACCTGTGGAGTAGTAAAAATTAGGCATAGATTTTCGTTAACCTAAACAGGAAAAATTCTATGTTTCTCACTCCTCTATCCCGATAGCTATCGGGAGAGTCCTAAAAGCTTTTATTTTAGCATTGAAGGATTCCGCTGAAGCATTTGTACGGCTCAGATAAAAAAGTTGGGGATAAATTTTAAATTAGCAAAAAAAAGCAAATGGATTTTTCGATATTTTCTTCCTTTCTACCCGAAGGACTATTATTTCATTTTGATATTGTTGATTTCAAAGAGTTGGGGAATTTTCAAACAAAGAAAGATTGTTTCTTTATTTATTTGGATGAGAAGAACATTCTTCCCAAAGACTACAATCCTAATGAATTTGAATCTAAAGGGTTTTATGAACGAGCTTTAATACAAGACTTTCCAATAAGAGGAAAAGCAGTTTATTTAGTTATTCGAAGACGAAGATGGCGTAATAAAATAGATAGAAGCATAGAAATCAAAAGTGATTATTCTTTTATAGCTGAAGGCTCAAAATTAACAGTTGAGCTTTCAGATTTTTTAAAAGATACAGGTCGAGACCGAGACCCGAGAAGATACGATAAGTAATATTGCTAGTTACTATGGTATTAAAGCTAATTTATTACAACGTCATTACAAGAAAAAAATCAGTGGTTTTAAAGATTGGGAACAATTTAATCAGGCCGAAGATTATTTGATATGGCGGATTCAAGGGTCTAGCGCAACAGTGTTAGTTTTTTTTAATTAATCAAATTTAGTATTTTTCTTAGATAATGTGCTTAATTTTAGAATAACTTTTTTGGCTTTTTAAGGAGCCAAAAGTTATTTCCAAACTTAAGCCGTTGCTTGATTCATTTTGTTGATTTCCTCGCTTCTCATTTCATTAGGTGTCTTGAAACCTAAAACCTTTCTAGGTCTGTTATTTAGGTTGTTTTCTATTCGTTTTAGTTCTTCAATAGTTATTGTGTTAAAGTCGGTTCCTTTGGGTAAAAACCTTCTAATTAGTCCATTAGTATTTTCATTTGTTCCTCTTTCCCATGAGGAGTATGGATGTGCAAAATAAATATCCATTCCAGTTTTTTCTGAGAGCCATTTATGATTAGCCATTTCTATTCCGTTATCGTAAGTCATTGTTTTTCTGAGGTATTGAGGTTGTTTATTTAAGAGCTTTGCAAATTCGTGAGTTACTGTTTTGGATTTTCTGTTGTTGATTTTTACAATAATTAAAAATCTAGTTTTTCTATCTACAATGGTTCCAATAGCACTTTTGTGTGCTACACCAATCATTAAATCTCCTTCTAAATGTCCAGCTTCAAGGCGTTCCTCGATATATTTAGGTCTATCATCAATACTGACTTGGTCTTTGATTCGAGTTTTTTTTATACCATATTTCCTTTTGTCCCGTCTTTTGTGATGATGATAGGGTAGAAGTTTGATTAGTTTTTTACCCAACGTAGATTGTCTAAATCTATAAATATGCTTATAAATAGATTCGTAAGAAATGGACATAATAGGGTCATTTGGGTATAATACCTTGATTTGTCCAGCCATTAATTCAGGGCTCGTCCCCTTTAATAAACTTCTATAAATGAACATTTTAAGTCTGGGATGTGAGTTTATTTTATCTTGAGTTCTTTTGATTTTATTGTTTTCTAAAGCATACCAATGTGCTAAATCAGCCTTGTAGATGTCGGTTGGCTTTAATATCCAAAGTTTCACTTCTTTGGTAATGGTGGATCTATTTCGGTTTACTTGTTTTGCAATGTAGCTTTTGGACTTATTTTCCTTGAGTAAAGTCTCAATTATAATACGTTCTTCGAAGGATAATCTTTTGTACTTTTTTTCCATAATTCAACAAAGATAAAATTTATCATTTGTTGCGTTAGGTTCTTGAATTCTCCTATATCCTGAAAACATTGGAGAAAATCTTAGTATTGATGAATTGAGTTTATCAAAAGGAGAGCTTTATACCTTTGTAACCAATAAAAAAGGAAGAGGAAAGAAAAACACATTAGTAGCAGTTATAAAAGGGACTAAAAGTCAGGATATCATTGACGTTTTGAATAAAATTCCATTAGATAAAAGAAAATTGGTAAAGGAAAATTGGTAAAGGAAATAACCCTTGATATGGCTAATAATATGCAATTGGCCGCAAGAATGAGTTTTCCTGAAAGTAATTTAGTTACCGACCGATTCCACGTTGTAAAATTGGTAATGGAAGCTTTACAACATCAAAGAATTAAATTGAGATGGGACGCAATAGAAAAAGAGAATCAAGCAATTAAACAGGCCAAAGAACTGGGGACAAAATATATTCCAATTACTCTTGAGAACGATGATACTCCTAAGCAGTTATTAGCTAGAAGTCGTTACATTATTGCTAAAAAGGAAAACCATTGGACAACAAACCAAAAAATAAGAGCAGAACTGTTATTTAAAAATTACCCTTTATTGCATCAAGCTTACAAAAATACCCTAGAGTTTAGAAACATTTATGAACAAACCTTAAAAGAAATAGCAAAAGACCAAATTATAAACTGGATAGAGGAAACTAAACTATTAAAGTTAAACGATTTCAATACCGCTGCAAACAGCTTGAAATATCATTTAGAAACCATTTTGAACTTCTTTATTAAAAGACATACAAATGCAAATACAGAATCATTTAATTCTAAGATAAAACTATTTAGAGCTAATCAAAGAGGCGTAGTAGATGTAAAATTCTTTCTCTTTAGAATGGAAAAGCTTTTTGCTTAATCTCCAGTAAATTTATGTGAGCCGTGATTACCTGCTGCGGAAACGTCGCTTCTCCAAAACGAGACCTTACTGTTTTTACTTTTATTCTAAGAGGTATTGCACTTGTAGGTATCGATTCTCAAAATTACCCAATGTCATATAGAGAGCAGGTGTGGAATAAATTAGCAAAGGAATGGAAAACGGATGCTTTCGCAGCAACTTGTAATGAAGTTACATTGAATGAATTAAATAAAAAAATAAAATTAATACTCGAAGGTAAATTAAAAGGTAGGACAGTAGTAAAAATACAGTAGTAAATTCTATCAAGGATTAGTACTGAGCCAAATAAAAAAATCCCTTTGGAAAAGTATTCAAAAGGGATTTTTGATTTAATATGGTTTGACTTAGAAACCGTAGTTTACACCAATTCCAAAAAGTTCTTTTACTTGAACACCTTTTATGGAGTTATCATCATAAATAGCCTGTAGAGCAACATTTGCCGAAAGGTATTTGTTGATTTTCATCACAACATTCATTTGGTAATCAACATCAACATTTTGAGGATTGTCTAAATAATTAGAATATAAGTTTAATCTGTTTTCCACAGAAACATTACTCATAACAACAAACTTATAATAAGCTGATATGCTTGCTCCAAATTCAAATCGAGAATTATCACCTTGTAAAACTCCAAATGAAGGTCCAAATTCAGTAAAATGGCTGTGAACAAAAATTGCTTTTGCAGCAGCTGGAGCAAAGTTAACACTTAAATTATCACTTTTTTTCCATAACATACCTGGACCTACTTGGAAGTAAGCAGGTGAGAAAAAGTGTGAAATACGCACATTGTCTTTGTCTAAACCAGTATCCATCTGGCTCTTGAAATTGAAGTAAGCGGAGTAGTACCAGTTTCCTGACGCTTTTTTACCCCAAAGTGAGTTCAATTCAATTCGGTCATCAGTTTTTGCTGTTTGATCATCTCCTTTTATTTTACTTAAACCATAAGCAAGAATGAATTTATTATCCCAAACAACATCATCTTTTTTATAGTTAAAATCATAGTTTATTCCGAAATTCCCAGCCACATTAGATGTACCACCACCAAGCCATTGTTTATTGTATGATGATTGATTGAATAATAAGGAGATGTTTCCTTTTTTAGTCCAAAGTTTTGTAGAATCTTTTACAACTTCCTGCGCATTTACAGTTGTTAATGCAAAAATAAATAGGAATGTAAGTAGTAATTTTTTCATAAATATTGTTTTAAAAAGACAAAGGTAATTAAAATAATGAGAATACGTAATAGTATAATCTTCTGAATTTAAGTTGTTTGTGTTTTTTTTTGTATCTTATTTCTATTGCTTTAATTTGTTAAATTTATAGAAAAAATATGTTATTTTTATACCTCTTTTGCTTTTTTGTATAATGCTGATAATTAGTAGTGTATCTTGTTAAATAACGGTTTTTATTGATTTAGTTTTACACTTTTGATACCATTAAAAATAGCTATAAAAAGTTTATTTTTTAGAGTTAGAAACTGGCGATTATTTTTTTAGATGAACTGCGAATATTCTCGACTAGATGCATTAAAATATTTTATTCACGTTGTTAATAAACTAAATAACGCAAATTTGGCGAAAAAAGTATTGCTCTCTCTTCGCCAAATTTGCGTTATAAATTGTAACTATTTTATTTTTTAGCCGTTTTATATAAAGGCACTGCTGAACATGCTTCGCCATACATAATGCTTCTTGCAAATGGTTGCAAGTTTTGTGCGGCTAAAACATAAGCACGCATAGGAACGGGTTTTTTAGAACAACCTTTAATAATAACAGGTTTGTCTTGGTAAACAGTATAATCCATCTTGGCAAGAATTTCCTCGTATAAGGCAGCGTCTAAATCTTCAAGGATACCGTTTACAATTTTTTTTGCAAAGGGTGCTACTTGAATCGTTACGAGTATCGAAGCCCAAGCTGGAACAATAGCATCTGTACTGCAATTAATTGCTACATAATGGTCTTTGTATTGTGCCCAATCATGATTTTTAAGGTGTTCTCTAAAATCTTTTTCTTTCAATAAGAACCCCTCTAATAACCATTGCGAAATATCAATTTGTGTTCGTATACCTTTTGGATAATAATCCTCAAGATCAAAAACCTCAAGAACACTACTCGCTACTTTATTTATGATTTCTTCCATCTGTTTTTGTTTAAGGTTTAAGGTTGCTAGTTTGATTTTGTCACAATCAATTTGAAACCTTAAACTTGAAACTCTTTTACAACATTCCTAGTTCTAGTTTTGCTTCTTCACTCATTAAATCTTTACTCCATGGTGGGTCAAATGTAATTTCTACTTCAGCATCTTTTACGTGTTCAATAGATCTTACTTTGTCTTCAACTTCTTTTGGCAAACTCTCAGCAACTGGGCAGTTAGGAGAAGTAAGTGTCATTAATATTTTTACTTCGTAATCAGTATTTACCATCACGTCATAGATCAATCCTAATTCATATATATCAACTGGAATTTCAGGGTCGTAAATTGTTTTTAATTTTTTTACGATTGCTTCTCCTAATTCATTTGTATCTATCTCTTGTTCCATTTTTATTCTTTTATTTATTATTTCTGTTGTTGAGCCATAAAGGTTCACTTAAACTATTTGTTATTTTTTAGCATTAAATGCTAAAGCATACATTTTAATGTTTTTTATCATGGAAACTAATCCATTTGCGCGAGTTGGAGATAAATGTTCCTTAAGTCCTATTTCATCAATAAAATTCATATCGGCTGCAATGATGTCTTCAGCTTTTTGATTTGAAAATACCCGAATCAAAATCGCGATGATTCCTTTAGTTAATATTGCATCGCTATCAGCTGTAAAAACAACCATGCCGTCGTTTTGCTCACCTTGTAGCCACACTTTAGACTGACACCCTTTGATTAAATTTTCTTCTGATTTGAACTCTTCTTTTATTAATGGCAGGTTTTTTCCAAGGTCAATGATGTATTCATAACGTTGCATCCAATCATCAAATATGGAAAATTCATCTACTATTTCTTCTTGTATGTCTTTAATCTTCATTGTCTTGTTTTACAAATGAGTTTATTTTATTTACTAACGTCTTTATTTCATAAGGAGGAAAACCATGATCAAAGCTAGGGGCTTCATAAGTAGTTCCTTTATAGGTTATTGTCAATTTGGCTATAGCCGCACCATCATAAAAACGCTTTTCTGTTGGTGATTTTAAATCTTTAATTTCATCCAAATTCACTTCTTTAAAGATGGCGATTAGTTCTTTCCAATCTGCATCAGTTATTTTTGTTGGAACTATTTTATCATTTCCACTACGCTCTTTAGAAACAGAAACCATTTGTTTCTCAATAGCTACTTTTTGATAATATCCTCTTGTATTAGCGACATACTCGATTATAGCAGTATTGATATCTTGATTTTTATTGTTATCGCAACCTTTTCCAAGGAATAATGTCAAGAATAGTAAAGAAAATAGTTTCATATTGATAGTTTTAAGATAGCATCATTTGCGCTTTTTTCAAGGCTGCAACCATAGCGTCAATTTCCTCTGTTGTGTTATAAAAAGAAAAGGAAGCACGGATTGTTCCTGGAATATTAAAATAATTCATAATTGGTTGCGCACAGTGGTGACCTGTTCTAACCGCTATTCCTAATTTGTCAATTATCGTACCAATGTCATATGGATGAATTCCTTCAATATTAAACGAAATCACTGATGTTTTTTCGGCTGCGGTTCCTATAATTCGTAAACCTTCAATTTCTAGCAAACGCTTAGTACCGTATTCTAATAATTTAAGTTCTTGTTCTTGAATATTTTCAAAACCTACACTGTTCATGTAATCTATTGCCGTTCCTAATACAATACCGCCAGCAATATTAGGCGTTCCCGCTTCAAATTTATGAGGTAGTTCAGCATAAGTAGTTTTTTCGAAAGTGACTTCTTTAATCATTTCGCCACCACCTTGATAAGGAGGTAATTTGTTTAACCAAGCTTCTTTTCCGTATAAAATACCTGTTCCCGTAGGACCACACATTTTATGTCCTGAAAAAACATAGAAATCACAATCTAGTGCTTGCACATCAGGTTTAATATGAGGTACCGCTTGTGCGCCATCAATTAAAATAGCAGCACCCACTTCATGTGCTTTGTCAATCATATATTTTATAGGATTAACCGTTCCTAAAGCATTCGAAATGTGATTAACAGTGACGATTTTAGTTTTATCTGACAATAATTTGTCATATTCTGCCATTATCAATTCGCCTTTCTCATTCATCGGAATCACTTTTAAGACCGCTCCAGTTTTCTCACATAACATTTGCCAAGGCACTATGTTACTGTGATGTTCTAATGCTGATACTAAAACTTCGTCACCAGTTTTTAAGATAGAAGCAAATCCATTTGCGATTAAATTAATGCCAAAAGTGGTTCCTGAAGTAAAAAGTACTTCGTGCGAAAATTGGGCATTGATATGATTTTGCACTTTACCACGCGAGATTTCATAAGCATCAGTAGCTAACTGACTCAAAGTATGTACTCCGCGATGGATGTTAGCATTTATTTCTTGATAATATTTTGATATAGCATCAATAACCACTTGTGGCTTTTGAGAGGTTGCTCCGTTATCGAAATATACTAATGTTTTTCCATTAACTTTTTCAGAAAGAATAGGGAAATCGGCTCTTATTTTTTGAATGTCTAGCATAATTATTTAGAAAAATTCTACATACAAAAGTACTAAATATAAACCACTATGAAATTACGATATCCAAGTTTTTAATAGATTCTTAACTATGGTTTAGTATCAAAACAGTTATAAAGTTAAATGGAACTTTATTTATGTACCTTAAATGTTTTTAATAAATTGCATTAAAATAACTCCTTATGAAAAAATTCTTAAAGCTTGTTGGTATTGCCTTACTTATAGGTGTTTTTTATATCGGCTTCACGACCTATCCTAAACTGGATTTAATCTCGGGCTTTTCAGCCAAAAGTATAGCGTCTGGACATTTTATTGATGGTCGTTCACAGGAAATGATCGAAAAGGGAGACAACGATATAAAGCTGATTGATTTAGCTAAAAACAAAATAAATGAAGCTGGTAAGTTTGCTACGGCATCTGTTTATGGATTGAAAGAACGTAAAGCGATTTACCGTGAAGGTTTAGGAGCTACTTTGATTGATGAGGATTTTGATAGTAGTACCCCTTATGAAATACCTAAGCGAAATAAATCTAGAAATAATTTGACCTTTCCTTATGGAGATAAGGAGCAAAAAGACACGGTTTTTTCAAATGTGGATTATGCCAAATTAAATTCGGCTGTGGCCAATGCTTTTGACACCGAAGGAACTGTCGCTAAGCGCACACGATCCTTACTAGTTATTTATAAAGACAAAATTATCGCTGAGAAATACGATACAGGTTTTAATAAAGAAAGTAAAATTCTAGGTTGGTCAATGACCAAAAGTATTACCGCGACTGTATTTGGGATTCTACAGTATCAAGGAAAATATACTATCAATACACCTGCTCCTATCCCAGAATGGAAAAATGACGATCGTAAGATTATCACAACCAGTGATTTGCTACACATGAATTCTGGCTTAGCATGGGAGGAAGATTATACAGCTATTAGCGATGCGACAAAAATGTTGTTTCTATCACGTAATATGGGTCGCATTCAGTTAGAAAAGAAAGTTGCCTACAAACCTAATACCCATTGGAACTATTCCTCAGGAACGACTAATTTATTGTCTTATATTTTGAGAAATCAATTTAAGACGCATCAAGAATATTTAGATTTTTGGTACTCGGCGCTGATTGATAAAATTGGTATGAACTCTATGGTCGTTGAAACTGATATGGCAGGAAATTTCATTGGCTCGTCTTATGCTTGGGCAACCACGCGCGACTGGGGGAAATTTGGTTTACTGTATTTACACGAAGGAAACTGGAATGGCGACCAATTATTCGATAAAAGCTGGGCCAAATATGTAGCGACACCTACCAATGGATCCAAAGGTGATTATGGAGCACACTTTTGGCTAAATGCTGGAGGAAGATATCCTGATGCACCTAAGGATTTATACTCTGCCAATGGTTTTCAAGGACAGAAGGTATTTATCATTCCGTCTCAGGATTTAGTAATTGTACGAATGGGTCTAACCGAAGATGCTAAGTTTGACGTCAACGGTATGCTGAAAGGGATTTTGGGGAGTTTTAAGAAGTAAATTATGATAAACGAAAATTATCCATTGATGGAGGCTTTGAAGAAGTATAAAGCAAATTTTAATGTATTGCTGTTTATTTGTTTACCAACTAACACTAATTTTGGTAATTTAAATCTAATTTGGATGCAAATTGTTGTTAGAATCGAAAATTGCAATAGTGAAATTATAAATATTTATGATGATTTTTATAATTCGAAAAAGGAATTAGTGTTAAGCGGAACTGTCGATTTAAGTCTTGATATAGGTTATAAAGAAATAATGAAAATTGAACAGCTTTTTTATTGGTTAAGAAAGACGTCGGATGAATTAATATCTTTGATTTTCATATTGAGTTATTTTAAAGAAAATACTAGATATCCGCTGAAGATTAAAGTGAGTTCAATTGGCGAGTTTCTTAATAAGGAAAAATGTTTTGATGGGGAATTTGATAAGTTTAAAAGTATTTTACTGACATTGAATGAAATTTCTAATGGATATAAACATTCCTTCATTAATGCTCAGCTTAATTCTTATCGTGGTTCTGCATATCCAGTTGCTTTTGCATATTTAATGAAGTACAATGATTCAAAAAATTCTCCAGAATTTAGTTCGATTGATTTGAAAGTATTTTTAAAGGAGTATGATGATTTTTTAAAATTTACTAAAAAGTATATTGAGCTAATGTGTGTGAATGAATAATATTTTTTAGCCCAGATAGCAGTGAAAATCCTTTTGGGAAGGCGTTTTTTAGCCTTGCCAAAAGATTGTAACGGATAGCTGGAAATAGCTCCAAAAAAAATTAACCCTTTCTAAGTTAAAACTCGGAAAGGGTTAATTATTTTAGGTCTTTGATTATTACAAATCAAATCCAATTTTCACACCTAATTTACTTGCAATAAGTTTCGTGATGCGTTGTTTCAATTCTGGTATTTTAATGCTTTCGATTACTTTGTTTGTAAAGGCATACATCAACAATGCTTTAGCTTCTTTTTGAGGGATTCCGCGTTGTTGCATGTAGAACATTGCTGTTTCGTCAAGTTGACCAATTGTACAACCGTGCGAACATTTTACGTCATCAGCAAAAATTTCTAATTGCGGTTTGGCATTAATCGTTGCTTTGTCGCTTAATAGAATGTTGTTGCTTTTTTGGAAGGCATTTGTTTTTTGCGCTTCTCTCTCAACATATATTTTTCCGTTAAAAACACCCGTTGATTTATCAGAGAAAATCCCTTTGTAATCTTGGTGACTTTCGCAGTTAGGCGTAGCATGTTGCACTAGTGTGTAATGGTCTACGTGTTGCTTTTCGCCAATAATTGTGATTCCGTTCAAGTAGCTTACAATATGCTCTCCAAAGTGGTAGAAGTTCAAATTGTTTCTAGTTAGGTTTCCACCAAAACTAAATGTATTTACCGCTACACTGCTGTCTTGTTGTTGCGACACATACGTATTGTCAACTAAATTAGCAGTATCGTTATCGTTTTGAATTTTGTAAAAATCTACGATTGCGTGTTTTTCGGCAAAGATTTCAGTTACTGAGTTTGTCAATACTGGATTTTCGCTTAAACTTTGGTGACGCTCAATAATTTGTACTTGCGCATTTTCATGTACAATAATCAAATTACGTGGTTGTACCATTAAAGCAGCTTCGTTTCCTGTAGAGAAATACATGATTTCGATAGGCTTGTCTGCAACTTTACTTTTTGGGATATTGATATAAGCACCTTCGTTTGCAAAAGCAGTATTTAAAGAGGTTAAACTCTCGTCTTTGTTTGCAATTTTATTGAAGTAAGTATCGATAACCGATTTGTATTTTGGCTTTGTAAGGGCAGATGCCATCAAACAAACATCAATAGCTTCGTGCGTAGTTTCAGAAAGGTGGGAACTAAATACACCATCAATAAATACAACTTTGTACGTATCAACTTCATGTAAAAAATACTTCTTAAC
The DNA here is from genome assembly GCF_054165825.1 of Flavobacterium sp. PL002. NCBI lineage: Bacteria > Pseudomonadati > Bacteroidota > Flavobacteriia > Flavobacteriales > Flavobacteriaceae > Flavobacterium > Flavobacterium sp. PL002. Next base: position 1,739,183 of record NZ_CM135110.1, read on the forward strand.
ATCCGAGTATTGGATGTTACTTTCTGTTTTAGGAAATACGGTAAAGTCATTTTTTAAAATGGCATTTAACGATGTGTATTTCCACGCTTCTTCTTTTTTGGTTGGGAAACCTTTATTTTCAAAGTTTTTTAAGGCTGCTGTACGAACATCATGAAGTTCAGAGTGAACATCGATGCGCTCTTCAAAAGCCATAAAAGACGAGATTAATTTTTCTTTCAATTCCATTATAATTTTGTTTCAGGTTTAAAGTTTAAAGTTTCAGGTTTTGCCTATTGGAACTTATTCCCTTTAAAATCTTTTTTATTAAGATAAGTGATAAAGTTTTTTATTTTACCGCTTAAGTTTTCATAATCTTTTTTTAGCAATTCAAATTTTGATTCCTCTATGTAAGCAAAGTCAAAAGCTCTAAATAATTGAGATCTTGTTTCGCCTGCCGAACCTTTAGCAATCGATAAAAATTGTCTAAATTCAATATTTCCGTCTCTTTCAAAACCTTCTGCAATATTGTCCATTACTGAGCCCGAAGAAGCCTTAATTTGATCTTTAAATCGATAATCATTTTTTAATTCAGTTTCAGTGGAGATGATATGTATCTCCTTTGCAAGTCTCCTTGCTTCTTTCCAAATTTCTAAATCTTCAAATCGATTTATAGTAGCCATACATTTCATTAATTTGTCTCAGTTATTTGTCGTTTCAATTTTTAACTTGAAACAAAGAAAACCTGAAACTTGAAACTTTTTTAGTTCTCTGCTTTTATCCAGTCGTATCCTTTTTCTTCTAGCTCGTGTGCTAATTCTGGCCCACCTGATTTTACAATTTTACCATCGTATAATACGTGTACAAAATCTGGAATGATATAATCAAGTAAACGTTGGTAATGCGTGATCACTAACACTGCATTTTTATCGCTTTTCAATTTGTTTACACCGTTTGCAACAATACGTAAAGCATCAATATCTAGTCCTGAATCTGTTTCATCAAGGATTGCAATTTTTGGCTCTAGCATTGCCATTTGGAAAATTTCGTTACGTTTTTTCTCTCCACCAGAGAATCCTTCGTTAAGAGAACGAGACAAAAACTTGCGGTCGATTTCTAATAATTCAGATTTTTCACGAATCAATTTCAACATTTCGTTTGCAGGCATTTCGTCTTGTCCTTTCGCCTTACGAGTTTCGTTGATTGCTGTTCTCATGAAGTTAGTAACTGATACTCCAGGGATTTCAACAGGATATTGAAAAGAAAGGAAAACGCCTTTATGTGCTCTTTCTTCAGGAGCTAACTCTGAAAGGTCTTCACCATCCAAGAAAATTTCTCCTTCTGTCACATCGTAAGTGTCGTTTCCAGCTACAATTGCTGATAAAGTACTTTTTCCTGCACCGTTAGGTCCCATAATCGCGTGAACTTCTCCCGCTTTTATTTCAAGATTAATTCCTTTTAATATTTCTTTGTCGCCTATTGAAGCGTGTAAATTTTTAATTGATAACATAATTAATTTGGAAATTAGATAATTTGGAAATTTGGAAAATCCAAGTTTATTTTTGTTTAGATGTAATTATTATTTTATTTACTACTCGTGAAATTGCATTCACTTGGTCTAGTAATTGATCTACATTTGGATAGTCTTTTGAATATTTACATAATTCTAACCAGTAGATTGTCTCTTCTATTTCTTTAGCCGAAATTTTAAATTTGTGTATAAAATCGGCTTTACTTTCTGCATTTTGAGCCTCTCGAATATTTGCACCAATGGAAGTTCCGGATTTTAGTAATTGATTTGCAATTACAAATTTTCTGTTTTCCTGTAAAGTATCACAATAGCTTATAATTCCTAATGCAAACTTAAATGTCAGGGTAACGATAATGTTTTCCTTATTCTCCATCTTCAAATTTTCAAATTAACTCATTTGCAAATTTTCTAACCTACAGAACCCTCTAAAGATATTTCCAATAATTTCTGTGCTTCAACAGCAAACTCCATTGGTAATTTATTTAAAACTTCTTTACTAAAACCGTTTACGATAAGAGCAATTGCTTTTTCAGTTGGAATTCCACGTTGGTTGCAATAGAAAACTTGGTCTTCACCAATTTTACTAGTTGTAGCTTCGTGTTCAATCTTAGCTGAAGGGTTTTTGCTTTCGATGTAAGGAAAAGTATGTGCACCACAGTTATTACCCATTAACAACGAATCACATTGTGAGAAGTTACGAGCATTTTCTGCATTAGGTGAGATACGTACCAGACCTCTATAACTATTTTGTGATCTACCTGCCGAGATTCCTTTTGAAATAATAGTCGATTTAGTATTTTTACCTAAATGGATCATTTTTGTTCCAGTATCTGCTTGTTGGAAATTATTAGTTACCGCGATCGAATAAAATTCACCTACTGAGTTGTCTCCTTTTAAGATAACCGAAGGATATTTCCACGTCACTGCAGATCCTGTTTCTACTTGTGTCCAAGAGATTTTTGCGTTGTTTTCACAAATTCCTCTTTTAGTCACAAAGTTAAAAACGCCACCTTTTCCTTCTTTGTTACCTGGGTACCAGTTTTGTACTGTCGAATATTTAATTTCGGCATCTTCAAGTGCGATTAATTCCACAACTGCAGCGTGCAATTGGTTTTCATCACGGCTTGGTGCAGTACATCCTTCAAGGTAACTTACATAACTTCCTGCATCTGCAACAAGTAACGTTCTTTCAAACTGTCCTGTTCCTGCTTGATTGATACGGAAATAAGTAGATAATTCCATTGGGCAACGTACGCCTTTAGGGATATAACAGAAAGAGCCATCAGAGAAAACAGCTGAGTTTAATGCTGCATAAAAGTTGTCTTTTTGAGGGACAACAGTTCCTAGGTATTTACGAACTAATTCTGGATGCTCTTTAATAGCTTCAGAAATACTCATGAATATGATTCCTTTTTCTCCTAATGTTTTCTTGAATGTTGTAGCTACCGAAACCGAGTCAACTACGATATCCATGGCTACATTATTCATCATTTTTTGCTCGTCAACAGAGATTCCTAACTTTTTATACATTTCTAAAAGCTCAGGATCTACATCGTCTAATGTTTTATTAGGATCCACTGCTTTTGGTGCTGAATAGTAAGATATCGCTTGAAAATCAGGCTTTTCATAGTGAACATTTGCCCATTCTGGTTCAATCATAGTTTCCCATGCACGAAATGCTTCAATACGCCAATCAGTCATCCATTGTGGCTCGCCTTTTTTGTGTGAAATAGCACGAACTATATCTTCATTTAAACCAATAGGAAACGTTTCCGATTCTAACTCAGTGTAAAATCCGTATTCGTATTCTTTGTTTTCGAGTTCGATTTTTAAATCGTCTTCAGTGTATTTGCTCATTCTTATTTATAGATTTAAAGGTCTAGCAACTCATAAAATGAAAGACTAACCTTTATTATAATAATCTTGTATAATTGTAATCTTATAAAAAGCACTCAAATCTTGCGACATGAGTGCATTTGATTATCTGGTTATAAAGAGAAACTCTCTCCACATCCGCAAGTTCTAGTTGCGTTTGGATTGTTAAAAACAAATCCTTTTCCGTTAATTCCGCCAGAAAATTCTAAAATTGTTCCAGCTAAATAAAGGAAAGATTTTTTCTCAACAGCGATTGTTATGTCGTTGTCTATGAAAATCTTATCTTCTTCGTTTTTAGTTTTGTCAAATTTTAAATCATAAGACAAACCAGAACATCCTCCACTTTTTACACCTACTCTTACATAGTCTGTAGCAGCGTCAAAACCGTCCTCTGTCATCAAATCGACGATTTTCTTTTTGGCAGTATCAGAAACCTTTATCATTGTTATATTGATTTTGTCTAAATTAACCACAAAGATACTATATAAAAACCTTTTTCCATAATTGATAACATTTTTATAACTAATAGTAAAATAGAAAATACTTATTATAACCGTTTCGATTAAATAACATATATTTAACGATTTTTAACTTACAAATTTTTAACTAACATTAACTTTAACCATTTATGGAAGATTTTTTACCTAAAAAAATGACTTACAATTTAGATTTTAAAGGAAAAGGAGGCGACTTTTTCGGAATTGTAATTATCAACTGGCTTTTAACGATTGTTACTCTTGGTATTTACTACCCTTGGGCGAAAGCCAAAACACTGCAATTTATTTTTGGACAGACTACGCTAAACGAAGATTCTTTTGCTTTTCACGGAACTGGAAAAGAAATGTTCAAAGGATTTATTAAGGCAATTGGATTATTTTTCTGTTTGGCTTTAATTATGGGAGTTTTATTTTATCTACAAATGCCAATACTAGGGGGAGTATTTTTCTATTTAGGAATTATCGCTATTTTGCCTGTAGCTATTCATGGCTCTTATCGTTATAGGATGTCTAGAACTTCCTGGAGAGGGATCCGTTTTGGATATAGAGGCGACAGAAAAGAATTTACGTTGCTTTTCTTTAAATGGATTTTCTTCACTATAATCACATTTGGAATCTATGGTTCTTGGCTAAAAATAAATCTTCGTAACTACGTATTGAGTAATGTTCGTTTTGGAGATGCTGAGTTAAATTATGATGGAGATGGAAGAGATTATTTTTTCCTTAATTTTAAAGGTTATTTTTTAAGCGTAATCACACTTGGAATTTATATGTTTTGGTGGCAAAAAGATATTTTTAATTATTATATCGACAATCTATCTCTTTATAAGGACGATAAGAAAATTACCTTTACGTCTACTGCAACAGGTGGTGATTTTGTAGGATTGGTTGTCATTAATTTATTAATAATCATTTTTACTCTAGGATTTGGGTATGCATGGGTAGTTACACGTACAATCAAATTTATCTTTGATCATATCAAGTTAGAGGGAAATATTGACTTAGATACTTTGCAACAAACTGAAGCTAATTTTAAAGATGCTACAGGTGATGATATTAGTGATTTCTTAGATATTGATTTTATAGTATAAGTTATGAATCATCAAGCCGAAGCAATTTTATACGATGGAAAATCATCTGTCCCTCAAAACATCACCATTTTTTTGAACAAACACAAACACAGTTTTACATTTGAAACTGCTACAGTTTATAAAAACGAATGGTTTATTAAAGAGGTGGTTTTTGAAACTCTTGATACTGGTTTGCAAATGCAGCATCAAGGTGATGATGCTATAGAAATTATAAAAATTGCGGATGCTGCTTTTATCAATCATATTAAGCTTTTTAGAAAAGAAAATGGTCACGAGAACTGGTACGAGCATTTAATCAATTTGGGTATTAAAATGCACATGGTTTTAGCGCTTTTAATTTTTGCATTAATTGGTCTAACTTATGTATATGTTATTCCGTGGTTTGGAGAGAAGTCAGTAGCTATAATTCCTGAGAGTTATGATGACAAATTAGGTAGTAGTTTTGTAGAGCAGAGTTTGCTTTTTTCGGAGGTAGATTCGGCTAAGACAAAATCCCTTAATGCTTTCGCAAAAGAGCTGCAGCTTAACAATACAAAACCACTGAATTTTGTTTATGTTAATGAAGATGTCGTTAACGCATTTGCCTTGCCTAATGGAACTATTGTGGTTTATTCAGGTATTGTGGACAAGATGCAAAATTACGACGAACTTGTTGCATTGTTAGGTCATGAGTCAGCGCATGTTACTGGAAGGCATTCGATGAAAATGTTGTGTCGCAACTTATCAGGATATATCTTTATTTCGGCTATTTTAGGTGATGCAAATGGAGTGATGGCAATTATTGGTGACAATGTCAATAGCCTACAGTCGCTTTCATTTTCTAGAAAATTTGAAGAAGAAGCAGATTTAAAAGGACTCCAAATTGTGACAAAGAATAAAGTGGATCCTAAGGGCATGTCCAATCTTTTTAAAAGGTTACAGTCTAAAGGAACGATGTCAATACCACAATTTTTAAGTTCTCATCCCATAACTGAGGAGCGCATCAAGTATATTAATGCACTCAATTCTGGTGAGAAACATGATATTCAAGAAAATGTAAAACTGAAAAAGTTATTTCATGATATGAAGCAGTAAATGTTTTTATCACGACAATAAAGTCACAATATCTAGTTTAACACGCTAGTTGTTGTGGCTTTTTTTGTGGAGTATAAAAGTTAAAATAAACGTCATTCCATAAGAATCGGTTATATTTGATTATTAATGTCTCTAAAAAAAACAAACAATGAAATTATATCCTATAGAAACCGGAAATTTTAAATTAGACGGAGGAGCAATGTTTGGCGTGGTGCCAAAAACGATTTGGAATAGAACAAATCCTGCTGATGCTAATAACTTAATTGATATTGCTGCTCGTTGCTTACTAATCGAAGATGGAAACAGACTAATTTTGATTGACACCGGAATGGGAGACAAGCAATCTGAAAAATTCTTTGGATATTATTCGCTTTGGGGTTCGCATTCTATGGATAAATCATTAGCAAAACATGGCTTTAGTCGGGATGATGTGACCGATGTTTTCATGACACACCTGCATTTTGATCACTGCGGTGGAAGTGCACAATGGAATAAAGATAAAACAGGATACGAAGTAGCTTTTAAAAATGCTAAATTTTGGTCGAATGAAAGTCACTGGGAATGGGCGACAAAACCTAATCCTAGAGAGAAAGCTTCTTTTTTATCAGAGAATATTTTACCCATGCAAGAGAGCGGACAACTGAATTTTATAAAAAGACCTAATGGTGATTTTCTTGATAAGTCAGAGTTGGACTTTGGAATCTTTTTTGTCGATGGTCACACCGAAAAACAAATGATTCCACATATTCAATACAAGGACAAAACAATCGTTTTTTGTGCTGATTTATTGGCTACAGCCGGACATATTCCCATTCCTTATGTAATGGGATACGATACAAGACCACTGTTAACAATGCCTGAAAAGACAAAATTTTTAGATGCGGCGGCGACTAATAATTACTATTTATTTTTAGAACATGATGCTCATAACGAAATCATAACCGTGCAGCATACCGAAAAAGGTGTGCGATTAAAGGATGTGTACACTTGCGAACAAATCTTAACTTAGTGTTAATCCTTCCGTTTTTTGTAACAAAATCCATTATTTTAGACCAATATATTAAACTCATTAAATTTTACACATGAATACTATTAAACCTATTTGTATTTCTGCCTTTGCCGTTTTGGTTTTGGCAGGATGCGGAGCTCAAAAACAAGTTTCAAGTTTTACCTCTTTAATACCTATAACTGCGCCTCTAAATGTAAAAAAAGTAGCTGCAATTAAAGAAGCGGATTTACAACGCTGGAGTCATTTAGACATTATAAACGACACTATTCCAGGAATGAGTGTAGATAGAGCTTACGCAGAATTATTAAAAGATAAAAAAGGAGTTCCTGTAATTGTAGGAATCGTTGACAGTGGAGTCGATATTGAGCATGAAGATTTAAAAGATGTGTTATGGACTAATACTAAAGAAATCGCTGGAAACGGAATCGATGATGACAAAAACGGTTACGTTGATGATATTCATGGTTGGAATTTCCTTGGAGACATCACAAAAGAAAACTTAGAATACGAGCGAATTATTAAAAATAAAGACCTTGTTGATGAAGTAACTTATCAAGCTGCAAAAAAACTGAATGATGATAAAATTGCTGAAGCTAAAGTGGGTAAAGCAAGGTATGATGAAATGCTTGCATCAATAACTAAGGCTGATGAAATAATAGTTAAAGAATTAGGAAAGCCTGTTTATACTGCTGAAGAGTTAAAAGCAATAGAATCTAAAGATGCTGCTGTAATGGAAAGCAAAGTGACTATGTTAAGAGCTTTTTCATTTGGACTTCCTGTTGCTGATTTAAAAAAAGCAGTTGAAGGAGAACTTACTGGAATGACAGCGTTACTTAGTGGAGATAATTTAAAACAAGATTATAGAAAAGTTTTAGGGGACAATCCAGATGATATGACGGATGTAAAATATGGTAACAATAATGTAATGGGTCCAGATAAAGAAGAAATTCTTCATGGTACTCACGTTGCAGGTATTGTTGCACAAGTTAGAGGTAACAACCTTGGAGGTGACGGAATCGCAAATAATGTTCAAATTTTAACTGTTCGTGCCGTTCCTGATGGTGATGAATACGATAAAGACATTGCATTAGGTATTCGTTACGCTGTAGATAACGGAGCTAAAGTAATTAATGGAAGTTTTGGAAAAAGTTTCTCTCCTCACAAACAATGGGTATACGACGCAATTAAATACGCTGAGAAAAAAGATGTATTGATTGTTCATGCCGCTGGTAATGACGGGAAAGATATTGATAGTTATGATAATTTCCCTAACGATTCTGATGACAAGAAAACAGAATTTGCTGATAACATGATTACTATTGGAGCATTAAACTTTGAGTATGGTGATAAAGTAGTAGCTCGTTTCTCAAACTTTGGAAAAACAAATGTAGATGTATTTGCTCCTGGAGTAAAAATATATGCAACAACACCTAACAACACCTACAAGTATTTACAAGGTACATCAATGGCTTCGCCTAACGTGGCTGGAGTTGCAGCGATTATTCGTTCGTATTATCCTAAGCTTACAGCTTCACAAGTTAAACATATTTTAATGGACTCGGGTGTTGCAATTGCTACTGATGTTGTCGTGGGTGGAAACCCAAAAGACAGCCGTTCATTTACAACATTATCACAATCAGGTAAAATTGTAAATGCTTACAACGCTATTTTAATGGCAGACAAGATGTCTAAAAAATAATAATCAAGAGTATTAATCAAATGGAAGGACAGCAACTGTCCTTCCATTTTTTATTTTATATAAAGATGAAAAAGTTTCTTTTAATTTCCATCCTTACTTTTAGTATTGGAGCAGTATCAGCCCAAAGTTCAACATATTGGCAGCAGCATGTTGATTATAAAATGGAGGTAACAATGGATGTGAAAAATAACCAATACAAAGGGAAGCAAGAATTAATTTACACTAATAATTCTTCGGATACGTTAACCAAAGTGTATTATCATTTGTTCAACAATGCTTTTCAACCGGGCAGCGAGATGGATGCTAGATTACACAGCATCAAAGATCCTGACGGAAGAATGGTGACTAAAACTAAGGTAGACGGTCAAGATGTAAAAGTGAGTCGTATTGAAAATTTGAAGCCTGATGAAATAGGGTATTTAAAAATCACTAATTTCAAACAAGATGGTACTGATGCTGTTGCAAAAACTGTAGGAACTATTCTTGAAGTTACTTTGGCTAGCCCAATGTTACCCAACACAAAATCAACTTTTACTTTAGATTTTGAGGGACAAATTCCAGTACAAATTCGTCGTTCTGGACGAAATAATTCTGAAGGTGTTGCATTATCAATGGCACAATGGTATCCAAAGTTAGCCGAATTTGATTTTGAAGGATGGCATACTGATCCTTACATCGCAAGAGAATTTCATGGTGTTTGGGGAGATTTTGATGTAACCATCAATATTGATGCAGCCTACACTTTGGGCGGATCAGGGTATTTACAAAATCAAAATGAAATAGGGCACGGATATGAAGATGCTGGCGTTGTCGTAAAATCGCCAAAAAAAGGAAAAACAATAAGTTGGCATTTTGTAGCCCCAATGGTTCATGATTTTACTTGGGCTGCTGATAAAGACTATATTCATGATGTTGTACAAGGGCCTAATGATGTGGCATTACACTTTTTGTACAAAAACAATCCTAAAACAGCCGAAAATTGGAAAAAACTAGAGCCAATGATGGTGAAAGTAATGGATTTTTATAATAAAAACATTGGAAATTATCCATACAAACAATACTCTTTTATTCAAGGTGGTGATGGCGGAATGGAATATGCTATGTGCACTTTGATGTTAGGTAACGGAACACTTGAAGGAATTTACGGCACAGCAACACACGAGCTGGGACACGCGTGGTTCCAACATGTTTTAGCTTCAAACGAATCAAAACATCCTTGGATGGATGAAGGTTTTACAACTTACATTGGAGATTTAGCGACAAACGAATTATCTGATAAAAAAGTAGTGAATCCTTTTGAAGGAAATTATAGAGCATACTATTATTTAGTTAATTCGGGTAAGGAGCAACCACAAAGTACGCATGGTGATCGTTATGATGAAAACAGGCCGTACAGTATTTCATCTTACGTAAAAGGAAGCATCTTTCTATCGCAATTGCGTTATGTTATTGGCGATGATAAATTAGCGGAAACCATCAAAAGATACTACCACGATTTTAAATTTAAACACCCTACGCCTAATGATATCAAGAGAAGTGCAGAACGCGTTTCGGGAGCAAATTTAGATTGGTATTTAATGGATTGGACTGAAACTACAAACACGATTGATTATGCCATCAAAGCAGTTACCGAAAATGGAGATCAAACCACAGTAAGTCTAGAAAGAATAGGTAGAATGCCAATGCCTATTGATTTATTAGTAGAGTACATTGACGGAACTTCTGAAAGTTTTTATGTGCCCTTACGCATGATGAATTATGAAAAAGCAAATCCTAATCAATCCGTAAAAAGAACCGTATTAAATGACTGGACTTGGGCTGCCTCTAACTATGATTTTACAATTGCTAAGGCAAAAGGGACAATCAAGAAAATCACCATCGACCCAAGCGGATTAATGGCTGATGTGAAGCAAGAGAACAATGTTTACAAACAATAAGGAATTACACAATATTTAATTCGGGTTTATGAATATTAATTATAATGAAGTTGATAAAACGATTGAGATTAAAGATGGGTTAAAAAGTCATCTTTTTCTAATGAAATTATTGATGATTGTTACGTTAACTAATTCGGTTCTAAATTTGTACGATCTAAATACTGAAAATTTTGGTTTTGTTACCATTTTGTGGTTGGTTTTAGGAATTGTCTCAATTATTTTCCTATATCAATTTATTGTTAAGAGATCAGGTTCAGAGAAAATACCTATCGATCAAATTAAAGGATTGAATGAACGGGTTTTTTCAGGTAGGAAAAAATATTTTATCGCACTGAAAAACGGAAAAACACGTGATTTATTAGCAGTAAAATCAGAATCAGACCGGAAACAATTGGATAAAATGTTCAAGAAAAACGGGATTCTAGTTTAAAAGTAATAAGGTCGTAAACAATATGTTTGCGACCTTTTTTTATGATACAAAATCAAGGCATTGCAATCTACAAGAGGAAACACTAAATTTGTAACAAACGATTTTAGAAAAACATTATGAAACCAACTATAACTATTATTGGCGCAGGAATTTCAGGACTTTCTGCAGCATTACATTTACATCGTAAAGGTTATGTTGTTAAAATTATAGAAGCCAGCGACAGAATTGGTGGAAGAATCAAGACGGATGTAATTGCTGGTTTTAGATTAGATCGTGGTTTTCAAGTGTTGCTGACTGCTTATCCAGAAGCAAAAAAACTGCTTGATTATGATGCTTTGCAACTTAAGACTTTTTTACCAGGAGCAACCGTATTGTATGACGGGGGACAATTTGAAATTGCCGATCCATTTAGAAGACCGGCTGCTTTGTTAGCAACTGCTTTTGCTCCCGTAGGTTCGCTCAAAGACAAGTTCAATACTTTTATTTTAAAGAATAAATTAATTGGGAAATCAATCGAAGGAATCTTTTTGCAGGAGCAAAAGTCAAGTTTAGCACAATTGAAAGACTATGGTTTTAGCACCAAGATGATTAATCGATTTTTCAAACCTTTTTTCTCAGGTATTTTTCTCGAAAATAATTTGTCAACCTCAAATAGGATGTTTGATTTTGTGATGAAAATGTTTTCCGAAGGTGATGCCGCAGTTCCTGAATTAGGTATGGAAGAAATTCCAAAACAATTAGCTAGTCAATTGCCCGAAGGTTGTTTTGTATTTAATACGAAAGTGATTGATATAAAAGGGAATACTATTTACACAAGCTCAGGTGCTGAAATACAATCAGACATTATTATTATTGCTACCGAAGCTACTGAGTTGATTTCAAAATTTAAAAGCAGTGTAGAAACCAAACACCATTCGGTTACCAATGTCTATTTTCAGGCAAACAAGGCACCTTCGGACAAAGCAGTTGTTATTTTGAATGCTTCAGAAAAGGAAAAAATAGTTGCTAATTTAACCGTTATGACCAATGTAAGTAAAGCGTATGCTCCCGCTGGAAAAGTCTTGATTTCGGTTTCTTGCAATGGTATTCTGGACTATACTGATCAAGAGTTGGTACAAAAAATTAAAAGCGAATTGCAACCGTGGTTCGGAAACCAAGTGGAAGATTGGTCACATCTCAAAACTTATAAAGTAAATTATGCCTTGCCTAATCTAACTGTTCTCAAAGATGATTTGACAATTGACGATATGAAAATCAACGATAATTTATACTGTTGTGGAGATCATTTATTGAATGGTTCGATAAATGCAGCCATGAAATCAGGACGTTTGGTGGCAGACTTGGTCACTGCAGAACACTGGAAAAACTAAAACTTTACCAGCCAATATATCTGAATTTACCTTCTTCTAAATTAGCGAAAATGAGTCGTAAATTATATAATATTAAAAAAGCGTACCATATAACAATAATAATATTTGCTAGGTTTTTGTGAAAATGTTGATTTAAAAATTTATACATAGCTAGTGGATTAAAAATAAGGTTTTGTACGTCTCTAAAGCACTTGATAGCGTATCATGACTAATGATTATACAACTTAAAGCAAAGAAATTAATGACAAAAAGGCTTCCAAGAGTTGACATTATAATCGATTTTGTTTTATTTTGAAAAAAGGATGAAATGTATATCCCCAATGCTTGTAGTAGTCCCCACAGTAAATATCGTAGAGAAATTTCATGCCAAAGTCCAATTATAATCATTGTAGCTATTATTCCAAACAAAGGTTTTCTATAATAAGACGAAATAGGAGTGTAGATATAATCCTTACAAAAAGAGGACAATGAAATGTGGTATTTTGCCCAAAAATCTCGCATATTGGTTGCTAGAAAAGGATAGTTAAAATTTTCTACTATTCGATAACCCATTAATAATGAAAGTCCAATTGCGATATCGGAATACCCAGCAAATTGAAAATAAGCATTAAAAACAAAACGTAAAGTCTCTAAATAAGTTTTTAGCCATTCATGATTTTTATCGATGTTTTCGATAAAATTTACAGCTTTCAAAGTAAATAGGTAGTTTCCTAAAATTACAATTTTTGATGTTCCGTACAATATCCGTTGCAATCCAGTTGAAAAATAATAGTTGTCAAACCGTCTTCTTTGCCAATCTTTTACAAAGTCAGGATATCTATTGATGGGTCCGATAATAAAAACAGGAAGGAAAAAGTTATAGGCCAGATAAAATAAAAGTTTTTCATTTTTTATTTTGCCTTTATAATATTCTAAAGTATAATGGATGTTTCTAAAGGAGTAATACGACATTCCCAACGGTACGATCCAATCTTTGTCTACTGAAAACAGAATTTTTGTGGTAAAAATCAGAAAGATCAAAAAGACAAGACTGATTGCTATTTTTATTGATTCTCTGAAATTTGATTGGTGCAAGACATAAAAATTACCAAAAGATACAAATGTTAGAACACAAAAAGAAAGAGGTGATTTATACAATATAAAAAGCCCCGTTATTACTATTTGCGATAGTAAAACATATTTTTTTGGGAGTATCCAAGACAAGATAATCATCGGAATTGCAAAGGAAAACAAATCTAATAGTACTTTCATTTTAATAGATTAAATTTGGTTACAAACCATTGCTCATATTTTTTTGCTCCTTTATAATTTAAATGACCACCATCAATAAAATCAGAATCGTTCATTGTACTCGGATATTTCCAGCATTCAATTCCGTATTTCTGTTTGTAAGTATCCATTAGCGCATCTAGTTTTTTTTTTTGATTTTTATCAAGCCAAACTGATTCAAGTTTTGACGCACGTGGCATATCAAGAAAAATTATTTTAGTGTTACTTTTTATCAATTCCGCGTAGGCTTTATTAGCTGTTTTGTTTTGCAAAAACGTTCTAACAAAACGTTTTTTTAATAGTAATTGTGAATAAATAACAGTGTCGAAATGGTCTTTGTAAAACGGGCTTTCAAGAGAAGTCTTACTAATCATAATTTCATAATTAATACTAAATCCTAACGTTTTTTTTATAAAAGAAATCATGTTTTCTAGCGATGATTCTAAAATGTCGAACATTTCATTAGAGCTCTTATCGTCAATATTTAAGTGGTTGATTTCAATAAACAAATAATTTGGTGGATATTTAGTTATGAAATCAAAAAACCGTATTTGATCAATAGTTTCATTATTCAATCCATCAATTGAGACTCTTAAAACAGTAGATTTACGAGATTTTTTTTTTGATAATTCGCTCTCAATTTGAGGGATGTTTTCAAGTGCACAGCGCGTTAGTGATGATCCTAATAATACAATTGAAGTGTTTGTAGAACTAGTTTCATTATTTTTAATTATTGCTTTTCTTAATTTGTTTTGGGTGTATTTATGCTTTTGATTATCTGTATTATTAGGAAAAATCATAAACACCAAAATTATAAGTGCGGTAATACTGAATGCGTATCCCCAAATCTTTAAAGGCGGACTAATTTCATTCATTATTTTATTTTTTTTGCAATCATTGCATTTATCGAACGAATGCTAGTCATTGCCATAATCTCTGAGGTGGAGAACTGAATGTTAAAAAGGTCTTCTAATTCTGTTATAAAAATTAAATTATTTAAAGAATCCCATCCTGACAAAGTACTAGAGGAACTGAATTCGCTGATCTCTTTACTTTCAATTTTAAAAATTGCCGCTGCTGTATTAATGATAGTTTGTATGGTTGCTTCTCCTATTTCTGATGGTTTTTTATATTTTTCTGAAAGGGTGTTTTTTAATTGATCAACTTGAATTTTGCCACTGATTCCTTTTGGTAATTCCTCCAAAAAGTAAATGTCATGCGGTACTTTTTCTTGTTCAAGATTTTCTCTAATAAATTTGTAAATATTTAGTTCATTTAAGGAACTATTTTCCTTTAGCTTGATACATGCAACTATTTTTTCAGTCAATAAAGTATCGTATATGCCGATTACTTTACACTCATCAACTTCATTTGTTTTTAGAATAATTTCCTCAATTTCTTCTGGCTGAATTCTAAATCCTCCTGAGTTGATCATGCTCTTTTTTCGGCCTACAATTTTTACAAATCCATCTTCATCTTGTTGTGCAAGATCTCCTGTATGTAGCCAGTCATTGATTATAACTTCATTTGTCGCTTGAGAGTTATTAAAATATCCAACCATAATGTGACTTCCACGGATCAATAATTCTCCTTTTTCATTTGTTCCAACTTCATTACCTTCTTCGTTGATGATTTTAATGATGCAATCAACAGGTTTCCCAATAGTACCGATCTTATATGAATCTAATCCAGGACCACAAAAAAGACTACCATTTACCGTTTCCGTTAGCCCATAAATATTTATGATTTGTACCTTAAATAGGTTCGAAACAGAGTTCCACAATCTTTCTTCTAATTGAGCTGCGACTGAAATTATAAATTTAAAATCAGGAGTTTGAAAACTATCTTCAAAATCTTCGTGATATTTTTCGAAAAAAGAAAGCAAAGTTGGCACCACAAAAAGATGCGTTATTTTATATTTGTAAATGGCATAATAGATCAAGTCAAGCTGCGATGTATCTAGTTTGAAGGGGCAAAACCATGTTCCTCCACTATAGAGTGCTAACATGGGGCCTTGGTTAATGCCGTCTGCATGATACAAATTCAGTAAATTCAGAATAGCAGAAGTATCATTCATTTCATAAACCGTTTTCAAAGTTTCTAAATGACTGAATAAATTATGGTGTGAAATGGCAACCCCTTTTGGATCTGAAGTGGAACCAGATGTATAAATAATGTAAGCAATACTCGATGGGTCAATTGTTGCTGCGTATTTTGGAATTATAGTTTCTAAAGAGTTAATACAATTCGGGTAACTGTTTGTATTTAAATCATCAGCGGGTTCTTGGGTTGGTTTTTTAGCAAAAATTTTGTTTAGAAACTTTTTCTTTCCTTCGGTTCCTCTTTTTATTTCAATACAATTGGAGTGTTCAATTCCCCAACTTATTTTTAACTTGGGGTCAATAAAATACGCGTTCGGACTACAAGAACTTAAAATAGAATCAACTCGAGTAGATTTAGAAGTGTAATCTAATAAAATAACGGTCAATCCAAATCGATACGCTGCAATTGTAATTTCAACAAGACTGCGTATATCTTCCGTTGACAAGATTATTTTATCATTTGGTTTTAAACCGAGACTGTCAAAAACAATACTTAGTTTATCAACACAATTAACTAAATCGCCATAAGTCATTGTATCTCCTTTAGGCAAAACGGCAAAATCTTTTTTGAGATTTAATTTTGCACGATCTAATAGTTGAATGATATTCATAGGTATTTATTTAGTTTGGTTTTGATTAATTTCCCACTGCTATTGCGAGGGATTTTTTTAATAATTTTTATAATGGAAGGAACTTTACTCGCACCAATTTTTATAGTTAGTTCTTTTTTTATGTCTTCAATTGGATTTTTGATAGTTGAATTTGAATTGTCTAGTTCCACAAACAAAGCTATCTTTTCCGATTCATTTTCAAAAAACGAAACAATACCTATGTCGTTGAGGAATGAAATTGTTAACATTGCATCTTCAATTTCTTTAAAATAAACGATTTCACTTCGTGCATTTTTTATAAAATCTTTCTTTCGTCCCAATAATTCTATATCTCCCGAAGCATTCATCTTAGCCAAATCTCCGGTATAAAACCATTTTTGAATTCCGTTAAACGCTCTAGCAGGATCATAATATCCTTCAGAAATAGAATAACTATAAATCCGTAGTTCGCCTATCTCATCTATTTTTAGAGTTTGATCTTTTTCATCAACAATTTGAGCGATACAATCTACAGCGCTTCCAATATGGTTTCCGTTAAAATTGGAGCTATTTAACGATTCTCCTAGACAAAAACCAGTAGTTTCGGTCAATCCATAATAATTGAAAATTCTTTTTTTGGTTTTTTCAAAAAATTCTTCTTTCAAGTGAGTCGACAAATTACTTCCGGTGCTTAAAACGGCCTTTACTTTAGCTAATCTGTTTTTTATTTCTTTGTTACTTAAAAATTGATTTAGTAAACTAGGACTAGCAATAAGGAAAGTAGTTTCTGTTTCATAAACACAAGCTAGCAGAGAATTAGGATTGTTTTTTTCGTCGAAAGAAGGAATAATACAGCTGGCGCCAGATTCAGCGGTGACGATACAGGCATTTCTTAAGCCGCTCATCGAGTCTAAATTCCCTATAGAAAGGTAGGTATCTTTGTCGTTCCATAAATACGTTTTGACCATATTTGTTGCACTTTGAAACAGTTGCCCTTGTGATAACCTAACACCTTTTGGAGCGCCACTAGATCCCGACGTATGTAAAATTACTGCTAAATCAGTTTCTACAATTGTAGGTAAGCTTATCGTTTCTTGAGTTTCAAGTAACCATTCTGAAAAATATAAATTTTGAACTAAATCGTATTCGTTCTCAGAATCAAAGTAAATGGTTTTAGTTTCCCATTTTTCATTTAATTCTTCTTTTTCGTTTAAAAAAATAATTTTAGGATTGTATTTTTCGATTAAATCGTTAAATATTGTTTTAGGAAGCGATGCATTTATTGGAATAAAAACAATTCCTAAATTCATACACGCCCAAAACAATCCCATCGCTTCAAAATGAATATCTGAATGTAAAATAATTTTATCTCCTTTTTCAAAACCTTTTTGCATAAGGGTAGAAGTGATGCATTTTACGATTTCATCAAATTCTTGAAAAGTATAAAAAGTGTTGTCATTTCGATCTAAAGCATAGGTGTTTTCAGGAAAAGTAACAACCGCTCTTTTCCATAAAGATTGTAAATTAATTTGTACTACAGCATCAGTAAATTCTTGGTGTGCAAAATAATGTTGTAATCGAAGCGGTTTAGCATCTAACGGAAGTAGTTGTAAAACATCAAGTTTTTGGAGTTTTATCACTAGTGTCTTAAAGGCTTCAGAGTCTAATTGTAATTGACTTTGAATATAGGCACAAGAACGATTTTTTCGAGCCCAATATAAGAGAATCAGCTCTTCATTTGACAATTTATATCCAATGGTTTTTTTTATTTCAGTATAGTAAACGGGGTGATTTTCCAGTAAAGTGATTAACTCCGTTTCAATAGAGGAGGTTCTAAATTTAATGGTGTTAGTAACATCAATTTCTAAAAGAGGATTGAGTATTAAACTGCCTTTGTCTAGCTCAAAATAATCAAAGTAGTTAAAGTACGAAAGTTCTCTCTCAAGGTCTAGATCACATTGGGTAATTGCTACTAATCCGTTATAATCGCTAGTATTTGGGTTGGCTTTTACGGTATAATCAGGGTTATAACTTTTTCTGTACAAGTCAGGTTCTGAGAAAACATAGCCTTTTTTATGGTATGGTTTTAAGTTGGCAAATAAGGTATTGTAATCGTTACCATGTATTAAATCACCACATCTATTAAAATAAGGAAACGGTTCATTATTGGCTAAATGCACATGAGGAAATAGAATTAGTCCGTCTTGTTTTGAAACCCGAACAATTTCATTTATTAAATTGGATTGCAGTTGTCTATGCAGGACATCAAACCCGAAAACAAAAGCAATCGACTCATTTTCAAAAGGTAGGTTTTCTTTAAGATTACAAAAGTAAATTTCAATGTTTGATGGTTGGTTATCAGTTGAAAACCAATACGAAAAGCCATTATATCCAAGAACATCGGTGTCACCTTCCCATACACTGATGATTCTTTGTTCTGGAAATAATCCAGCCAGCAGAGAAGTTGACCAACCGGTTCTACTCCAAACATCCAGTATAATATCCCCTTTTTTTAAATGTTTTTTTAGGTATGGTATAAATGGATAAAAAGCTTTATTGGCCTCATTGAATGGATTAAATAAGGCATAAAGATCAAATAAAGGCTTGCGAAATTTATTTCTACAAAAGAGTTCGTAGGTTTCTGAATTAATTTTTTGGTTTATTTTTATTTCAATTTCAGAAGTTAGTTTTTCAATAGAAAGTGACGATTCGTTGAAAAAACGCAGATTGGAAACTTGGGGAATATTTATCATCTTTAGTACATCTACAACCTGAATTATTGGTTTTCTTTAATTTATTGGAAAAACCCAAAAATACAAAATATCTGTATAAGATAATTATCAAGTGAAATTGATTTTAAAATGGATAGAATATAATCTTGCGCTATTTTTATCTTAAAACTGGTTTGTACTATTGCGAAATCAATTCTAAAATCAAACTTCAAAAAACAAAAAAAAGTAAAAACTCGCTATATTGATCATATAGCGAGTAAAGATGTAATTACTCGACTAACCAACACCTGAATTACCTCCCGAAATCATCTTGAAGACGTACAATGTCCTCTTCGTCTGATGGCTGATTCAAGTCTGTATGTTGCCATATTTCAGCAACTACTCCCCAAGAATCTAGTCCAATTAATCGATGTCTTTCTCCTTTATCCATTTGTATAAATGCACCTGAACTAAGCTCTTGGATTTCACCTTCTTCATCAGTCAAGCTTGTTTTTACTCCTACTTTTCCTCCAATGATTTTCCAAATTTCAGATCTTCTAAAATGATATTGCCAAGACAATCTTTTATTTGGCGCTACTAGTAATATTTTTGGACTCAGTTTATTGGTGATTTGTATTTTTGACATTTCAAGATTCGGAAAAAATAATTTTGCAAAAGCACTCGCTTGATCTTCTTCTATTACAAAAAATCCTCCCCAAGGCCTTGTCATGTCTTGTTGAACAATCGTGAAATTTTCTGATTTTATAATGGCAGCAACCTTTTCAAAGATTGCGTTTTTATCCATAGTACCGTCTAAGTTGAAATTCATTTTAGTTGTATTTTAAATTTTAGTATGCTCTTTTATTAGTCGATATCCTAATGCAGTTAAGTGTGTCGCGGCATTTTGCATGGCATCCTCCGTGGTCACTCCCGTTTCCATAATAGAATGAATACTGCTAGGATGTAGATTTTCTTGGATAAGTTTTTCATCTTTTACAATTCCTGATATAATTGAAAAGGGAATTTTATTTTTAATTGCTCGTTCGCTAATTCCTTTGATTACTTTGCCTTCAATTGTTTGTTTGTCAACAGAACCTTCGCCAGTAATTATTAAGTCAATAGTGTCTTTTAATAGCGCATCAAAACCGGTTTGTTCCATTACAAAATCAATTCCGGATTTTATTTTGGCATCCAAAAAACAAACTGCTCCTGCGCCTAAACCACCAGCAGCTCCTGCACCTTCAATAGTTTCTACTTTTTTGTTAAGGTGTTTTAGAACTTGATCGCTAAAATGTTGAAGTCCCCTATCTAATAATTGAATCTCTTCTTCTGATGCGCCTTTTTGACTCCCGTAAACATAAGCAGCACCATTTTTACCGAACAATGGGTTTTTGACATCACATACTACGGTGCAGTTGATTTCTTTTGGATCAAATAATAAATGACTGTCCGCAATAGTATCAATATGCAATAGCTCCTTGCCAATTGGATTTATGAGTTCTTTTTTTGAATTATAAAGCTGATAACCCAAAGCGGCTGCCATCCCTATTCCTGCGTCATTTGTTGCGCTTCCGCCAATGAATAATACGATGTTTTTATATCCTTTTTGAATGGCATCAAGGATGAGTTGTCCTGTGCCATAAGTAGAAGTGTAGTAGCAGTTTTTTTCATTTTCTTCTAATAGCTGTAGTCCGGAAGCATTTGCCATTTCAATATAAGCAGTGTTTGCAGATACTTTATAAGTAGCTTGAATTTTCTTAAACAAAGGATTCATTACCAATACGGAAATGGTTTCTAGTTTGAAATAATTCTGCAATATATCCAAGGTTCCCTCACCACCGTCAGCCAGCGGATGTTTTAAGGTTTCGATTAACGGATTCGCTTTTTTAATCCCGTCTTCAATGACGTTACAAACTTCCATGGCAGACAAAGAACCTTTGAATTTATCTGGTGCGATTAAAACTCTCATTTTGTAATTTTTTAATTCGTGTATGTAGCAGCAACTGAGATTAAAAAAAGCAGCACAATTCGTTTCCTCCTCATGCCGCCACATTAACCAACTTAATGCTTTATATTGATTGAATTACTTTAATCTCAATCTATTTTATCGATGACAAAATATCAGGTAGTGCAAATGATAAAGCAAGAATTGCAATGAAGAATGCAACTAATATTAAAATATCTTTAGTGAATATGTCTTCTTTACGTACAGTAAATACAATATTTGTATCCGCGTTTTTTTCTGTTTTATAGATGGCACTTGTTATCAAAGCCAAAAAGAAAGTGATGACAAAACCAGTAAGGTTAAACCAAATCCAGAAAATATCATCAAAAAAATATTTGATTGTAACGTTGATCAAAACACCTCCAACGATTCCCACATTCATTCCAATATAATTCACTCTTTTTACTAAAATAGCAATAATAAAAGTAGCCAAAATAGGTCCGTAAAATTGTGACGAAATCATATTAATCAATTCGATCACTGTACCTCCATTATTCCCAAAAAGATAGGCAGATGCGATACACACAAAACCCCAAAATACGATTGCAATCTTGGAGAATTTCATGTATTTAACTTGACTTAATTTTACTTTACCTCTGTTAAAAAGATCTTCTACCGTTACTGCTCCTAGAGAATGTATCGTAGCGCTCACTGAGGACATCGCAGCCGATAAAATTCCAACAATCAAAATTCCTATTAACCCATGTGGTAAATATTTCATGATAAACACGGGCAACATTAAATCAGGTTTGATTCCGTTTTTTATGAATTCGTCTGGGTAATGTTGCTTTGTGACAGCAGCAATTTCATTCATGAAATCAGGTGTCAAATGTACTAATGCCCCAATGATTAATCCCATGATACAATAAGTCAACACCACTGGAAAACGCAATAATCCATTAGTCAGTAATATTTTCTTTGACGAATTTTCATCCTTTGCAGATATTAATCGTTGTGCCTGAGTTTGGTCTGTTCCATAATAAGACATGTATAAAAACAAACCTCCTAGAACCATTGGCAAAAGCCCATAAGTTCCTCCATCAAATCCTAGATTAGGAATGTCAATAACTTGCAATCTTTCACTATCAAAACCTGTGAAATTTGGGTTTGCTTTTAATAAATCCCACCCAAAATAAATACAAATAAGCAATCCGCCAAAAAGGATTACCATTTGAATGGCATCACCCCAAACGACTGCTTTCATACCACCCATATAAGAATAGACGATTGTAATAATAGTAATTAAAATAATGGTGTAGTGAAAACTAATATTCAATACTGATTGCAAAATAATAGCAATGGTATACACTCCTACACCTGTTGATAAAGACCTACTTATTTGAAAAACGACACTTAGGATAATACGAGTAGAGGTTGAGAATCGTCTTTCGACAAATTCATAAATACTCACAATATTAGCACGGTACAGCGGTGGAAGTATGATCAATATGATACCAATCATGGCCAATGGCACAGCCAACTCAAAGGTCAACCATTTCATTCCGCCGCCTTGCGCTAAACCAACAAAAGCAGGTGCTGATATGAAACTGATAGCAGAAAGCTGAGTTGCCATCGCAGATAAGCTTAATGGAAACCATCCCATGCTTTTTCCTCCAAGGAAATAATCCTTGGCATCTTTGTTCTCTTTAAACAAAAATCCTAATCCCAAAAAAGCAATTAAGTAAACAATAATAACAGTGTAGTCTAACCAGTTCATAATGATTAATTTAGTAATTAATTATCCAACATATCCAAAAACAAGGCAGCACTCCAAGAGAAATTACCGCCTCCGTATCCTTTTGCTCCTTCTGTATATTCTGATTTTCTAGCATCAAAATATTCATAGAAACCTACTTTTGTTAGTATTTCGAGACTATCCGCTTTTATTCTAGCGGCAATTTCGTCATAGCCGTAATCCTTTAAGCCATTATATAAAATCCAGTTTAAGTTAATCCAAACGGGTCCTCTCCAATATTTTTTTGGATTGAAACGCTCACTTGTTGGGTCGAATGAAGCACATAAGTACATATCGTCACCACCAAATTTAGTCATCATTGTATTAATTATTGTCGCCGCTTGTTCCTTGCTCGGGATTCCCGCAAACAAAGGCGAAAATGATGACGAACTCACAAAACGGATTGGCTTTTCGTTTCTTAAATCATAATGAATATAAGCACCTAATTCAGCATCGTATAGTTTCTCATTAAAAGCACGAATACTTTTTTCTTGCCATTTTTTAAGTTGTGCAATTTTATCGTCGTTCCCACCTATTAATTGGTACAGGTTAATCAATGAATCATTAGATTTAATCAACATCGAATTAAACAAAGGGTCTTGAACCAAAAACGGAGATAATTCGGCAATTTTTGCATCATCGTAATTATGCTCTTTTGCTATTTCGATAATGTGTAAATAATGATCATATTCACGGTTAGAAGGTCTTTGTGAAGCATCAACGTGTGTCGTATCTCTTCTTTCAAAAGTATATTCTGGCGGATTCATTGTTAACCAAATATCATCCCATATAGGAGAGTTATCTGTTCCTGATTCCCAGTTGTGATAGATATACACTAAACCTTCATTTTGAGGGTCTCTTTTAGTATAAAAATAATTATGATTGTCATATACCTTATCAATGTTTTGGCTAATAAAATTCAAGACATCACTTTTATCTTTTGCAATTTCGTACATTTTTTCTAATGTAAAGCCTATAACTGGAGGCTGTGTCATTCCTGTCGAAGGATATGCATCATTTGATTCTGGATGTAATTTTGATAAATGAAAATCACGTCCTGGAAAATAACTATCTGTTTCAACATGAAAAACAATATGCGGAATAAATCCATTCCCCCATTGTGAATCCAAAAGTGTTTTCATTTCCGTTTTGGCCTTATCCATATCGTAATGTGCAAAACCAATTGCTATAAATCCAGAGTCCCATTTCCATTGGAAAGGATACAAACCCTTACAAGGTATAGAATATCCTTTTTCTTGAAAGTTGTCATTTAAAATGTTTTTGGCCTCTTTAATTAAATCCTTATCCATGCTATTATATATTTTGAAAAAGAGATCTTGATTATTTTTATCAAGATCTCTTAAGGTTTTTATTTAAAAATTAAATGTAAAGTTTACTAATGCTGTTCTAGGAATAATAGGTCTTCCTACAAAGAATTGCTCGTCTGTTTGGTTATCACCTAATCTTGGAGAGCCTTCAGTAATTCCAGCAGAATTAAATAAGTTGAACGATTGAGCTCCTATTCTAAGTGTTTCATTATCCTTGCCAATGCTGAACGTATAACCAACACTTAAATCAACAATTCCGAAACCATCAAGTTTAACCGTATTTGCGTCATTTGTAAATTTATCTCCAGCATAGTTGAAGTCAAAATTTGCATCAAAGTTTGATTTGTCATAAGACAATCCTAGTTTTGTCATTACATTAGGTTGTCTAGCTAATTTGTTCCCTACAAAAGTTGGGTTGTTTTCAGACTTAGTCAATTCATGCTTTTGGTATGTAAACGTTCCGTTGAATGCAAAACCGTCTATAAATTTCCAATTCCAAGTAGTTTCAATACCATATGATCTTGTATCTTGCAAGTCCACTTTTTCAATAAATCCTCCAGCGCCATCATTTAAAAATGCAATATTTCTTCTGTCTGATAGATTAAGAGAGAAAAGCGCTGCAGTTCCAGAAAAATTTCCTTTACCATATTTGACTCCTGCTTCACCTTGAATGATATTCTCTGGAGAATAAGTAGAATGACCTCCAGCAGCATTTATTTTTACTGAACGCAGTTCTGGGAAGAAATACCCTTTAGAAAAGTTACCATACACGCTTGTGCTAGTATTTATTTTGTATAAAGCTGCCAATGAAATTGCATAGGCATCTGTAGAAACATTTGCAGTTTCATAAGCTCCAGTTCCCCATTTTATAGTAGCAATTTTAGAGTTGCCTGCGAAAGTGCTCATTGCAAAATCAGCTGTTTTTTCATTTGCAATGGTACCCGAAGCAGTTTCATGTCTGATACCAATATCAAAATTCCATTTGTCTAATTTGATTTGATCTGTTAAGAAGAAAGCCAATTTATTACTTGTAACATTCTTGTTAGAATATCCAGCTCCTCTATTAGTTACGCCATCTACAGTATAACCAGAAAGGTTAACTAAACCTGGGCGATTACTATACTCACTTAAATAACCTGTCGTTATATTCATATCTCCTGCAGATGCTCTTGACATAAATGCTCCTGCAGTTAAAGTATGTACTCCCATTTTATTGATCAATTTAATTTCAGAAACTAATTCATCTAATGGACGTACTCTGTCTAATATTCTGTTTTCGAATAAAAGGGCATCTGCTGGCAATGACGCTCCGTTTAAAGTTGTAAAATCACCAGTCGTTAATCCTCTAGCATTTAAATATTCTTGCTGCGTTTCAACTACTTTAGGTCCAGTTAATCCGCTACCATCAAGAAATAAGTTAAATTGGTGTTTATAATTAGATTTTCTAATTTTAGCATCAATAGAGAAATTATCTGAAAAGTCATGAACAAAATTGGTCATAAAATACCCTCCTTTTGTGGCAACACCATCTTTTATATTAGTTTTGAAAATGCCATCAGGAGTTGCGTAAGAGATATTTGAAGCTGCAGCAGTTTGTAAAGTCAAGATTTCATTACCATCATTACCAATAGGTCTTTCTCTACTTCCTCCTTGTAACGGGTAAGGCAAAAAGAACTGTACTTTATCATCTATTACTTGTCCAGAGAACGTAATTGTACTTTTTTCAGTTACTTTTTTTACATTTCCACGAATTTGATACCCTTCTGTTGGTAAGCCAGTTTTAATAGGTCCTTCATCATAACGATAAAATCCTGTTAACGCATAGAATAAGTTAGAATCTTTTCCTCCTAATTGACCACTTGTTAAGAAATCTGCTTTATATCTAGAGTTAGTTCCAACTTCTGTTTTTAAAATGTTCTTTGGTGTTACTGAACCTGTTTCGCTTGTATAGTTAATAATACCTGCTACAGAGCCTGCACCATAAAGTACTGATGAACCACCTCGAATAAATTCTAGACTTTTCATTCCAATATCTGTTCTAAAATAAACATCATGAGCAGATGAATTCAGTCCAAAAGTTGATAATACAGGCATTCCATCAATTTGGATTGGGTTAAACTGAAATTGTCCTCCAGAAGGTAAACCTCTAACAAATACATTAGAACCTACCTCACCACCTCCGTTTTCTGTAGTAATACCAGGTACACTTCTTAAGATGTTTGCTTGACTACTCGTATTTAATTTTGTTAAATCTTTAGCACTAAAAGAAGTAACTGAGACTGGTGTTTCTTTTTGTGAACGTTTAACTGAAGTTCCTGTTAAAACTACTTCGTCTAATGTTTCGATGCTTTCTTTTAAAATAAAATCTACTGTCACATCTCCATTAAAATTAACCGTTTTAGTTTGACCAAAATACCCAATGTAGGCTATTTTTATTTTTTGCTCACCTGTTAATTTAGAAGGGAATGAATAATTTCCTTCCATATCTGTCGTTGTTCCTTCTAAAGCGCCCACGACCAATACATTGGCCATAGGGATAGGATTGTTTTTTTCATCCTTTACCGTTCCTTTAACGGTTGTTTGAGAGTAGGAAACTGTTCCTATTATCAACAAGAATATTTTTAGATATTTCTTCATTTTGGTTAGAATTAAATTAATTTTGGTTTGATATTTAGGCTAAGTTATATCACATTCAATGTTTTAGATACTGAAAATTCATTAAAAACTAATGCAAACGTTTGCGGAAACGTTTGCGATTAAATTAAAATTAGTACTTTTACTATTATATCCGTAAAAAATGCGCAAAAAAAATATTGTTACTCTAAAAAAAATGGCTTTTGAATTAGGATTATCCATTTCAACGGTTTCTCGTGCACTAAATGATCATGTTGATATCAGCAATGAGACAAAAGAGAAGGTAAAAGCGCACGCAATCAAAGTTAAGTATGCTCCCAACTTGTTTGCGAAAGGTTTTCGATCCCATAAATCAAATATAATTGGTGTTATTATTCCTAACATCGAACATCAATTCACGGCAACACTCTTAAAAGGAATTATTTATAATGCTGACTTAAATGGGTACAAGGTTATTATATGTGAATCCTTTAATAATGAACAAAAACAAGCGGAACTGCTAGAAACGATGGTGCAATTTGGCGTTGACGGAGTTCTATTGTCCTTAGTAAAAAAAAATACTGATGTTGATGATATTTTGCAGATGATGCAGCATATTCCGTTAATATTATTTGATAGAGTATCGGCAAAAGTACCTTGTACGCAAATTGTTATTGATGACGAAGAAGCCGCCTTTAAAGCGGTGGACCATTTAATTAATATTGGTAAAAAAAGAATTGCCATTATTAAGGAAACCGAAAGTTCTATTCTGTCCGAAAAGCGATTTGCAGGATATCTGAAGGCTTTAAAAAAGCATCAAATAGAACTAGATGAAAGTTTAATTATGAGTTGCGACAGTGTCACTATCGAAGAAGGTAAAAAACTTGCGAAAGTGTTAGTAGGGTTACAGCACAAGCCCGACGGAATATTTGCTATCACTGATGAAGCGGGAATAGGTGCGATGCAAGTATTAAAGAAAAACAAAATAAAAATCCCAGAGGACATTGCAGTTGTGGGATTTAGTAATTCGGTTTATTCCACAATAATAAGTCCTAAGCTGACAACGATCGATCAACCTGGAAATAGGATTGGAGAAGTAGCTATCAAATATTTAATAGATGAAATAAATAGCGATACCGTTATCAACTACAAAACAATTGAAATAAAAACAAACCTTATCGTTCGTGGATCTACTTTTAGATCTCCTAAACGAAAATTAAAATAAAAAAGTAGTAAGGTAATGTGGTTAAAAGTCGCATTTTTTAAAAAAGGAATCCCTACAAATAAAACAAAGCTATAAGACTGTTTTATTTGTATCTTTTGTTGTATTTTTAAATAAAAAATGTCCACTAAATATAAAGCAAAAATAACAGATCATGCTTATTTTATAACTAAAGGATTAATATCGTTCTGCTAGAAATTATGCAGCTTTAGACAATGACTTCGACGTTGTAGTACTGGATTTGTTTTAGATTTTTGATGAACTGTGTGGACACGGAATGTAATTCCGCGCTATCGTTTGTGTGACATATCCGCGCTATCGGGTTAACTAATGATAGTTTTTATAATGGACCATCAAACTGCAAATAATCATGAAAAGAATATTTTTTATTTTAATAGTATGTATTTCATTTTCCATATTTGGGCAATCTAGAAATAGCGATTTTTTCAACTTTTATAAAGGCGGAAGTAAGTATAAGAAACCCGTGAAATATGTACTTTTTGATAGTTCTACGGGAGATGTTAAAAAGGAAGTTTATAATAAAACTTATTTTTATATGGGAGGAGAAACATTTATTTTTGATTCTAGAATCGATAAATTAGATTCCTGTATTACTGATCAAACAAAATTCACAATAAGTAAATCAAAGGACTTACAAGAAAAAGCATATCAGTTTTATAAGGAAAAAAAGCAAATAGAGGAAAGGAAAATGAAGTTAAAAAATCCAATACTGTATCCGGTAACTGATTTTAGTGCATACTTTAAAATTTATGTATTAGAAAAAACTAATAAAAATACGCTGCTAAAGCATGAAGTTGATTGGATATATTCTACTTTTTAAGAGAGAAAAATAGTACTATGTTTTGTCATAGTTAATTAAAAAACAATTTTTTAGGAATCCCTAAAAATAAATGCCGCAAAACCTAAATTTTGCGGCATTTTGTATTTTAAATACTTTTACTCAAATTCTCTAGCATATCTTTAGTCATCGATTCGAGATCAAATTGATGTTTCCATCCCCAGTCTGCTCGAGCGTTACTGTCATCGATGCTTGCAGGCCAGCTGTCAGCAATTTTTTGACGAAAGTCTGGCTCATAAGTAATTGTAAAGTCAGGTATGTGTTTTTTAATTTCTGCAGCGATTTCTGTCGGTGTAAAACTCATTGCAGCCAGATTGTATGACGAGTGAATTTTGATTTCTTCAATTGGTGCTTCCATAATTTTTATCGTTGCAGCAATAGCATCATCCATGTACATCATAGGCATTTTAGTCTCTGATGATAAGAAACACTCATACGTTTTATCGGCCAAAGCCTTGTGATAAATATCTACCGCATAATCTGTAGTTCCACCACCAGGAGGAGACGACCAGCTAATTAAGCCAGGATAACGGATGCTTCTTACATCCACGCCAAAGATATTATGGTAGTATTCGCACCATCTTTCTCCTGCTTGTTTGCTAATTCCGTAAACGGTAGACGGTTCCATGATGGTATATTGTTGGGTATTTTCTTTAGGTGTAGTAGGGCCAAAAACAGCAATACTAGACGGCCAGAATATTTTTTTTATTTTTCCGGCTTTCGCCAAATTTAAAACGTGGAATAACGAATTCATATTTAGATCCCATGCAAAAGCAGGATTCTTTTCAGCAGTTGCCGAAAGTAGCGCCGCCATTAAGTAGACATCAGTAATTTGATGAACTTCTACTAAATGTTCGATTTGATTAAAATCTAAAGCATTTATTACTTCAAATGGACCTGAATTAACCACGTCAATATTTAATTTACGAATGTCAGATGCAATCACATTTTCGGTTCCGTGTATTTCCCTGAGCGAGCGAGTTAATTCGGTTCCTATTTGTCCGCATGCCCCAATAATTAATATTTTTGTACTCATAATAAATAGAATTTAAAAAGCAAAGGTAACGTTTTCGTAAATAATTCATAAGAGTGATTGACGGTTTGTTAATAGTTAATTCAAAGCCTTAAAAGGAGAGTTTAATAATTATTATTTTGGCATTTATGCTAATAAAAATGTACCAAATACAAATGAATGGTAATTCGCAATTTCAAATCTGTATTTATAAATTACTTTGTAACTTTGTAGTTCAATGTGATCCCTATGAAATTTAAAATAATATATACTTTTTTACTACTCGTTTTATTTGCTTCCTGCAAAGATGATAGCCAAAAAAGGCTTGCTGAGAATGAAAAAGAATTAAAAAAGAAAGAACTGCTGTTCTCAAATATCAATAAAGGATGGGTTTTTTACGATACACCTATCAATGAAACTGCTGAGGAAAGTGTAGGAGATTGGACAGAATTACGTAGTTTATTAAATGAACTAAGTCTAAAGCCTAAGAAAACTATTGGCGCTTTTCAACAAAAAGCTGCGGCACTATCTAAAAAAGCAATTGCCCTAAATGTCAATATACCCGAGCAATTCAACCAGCCACAAATTAAGAGTCGCATTGCAACTTTGATTACAAAAATCAGGTTATTGGATTTATACATTCATTTAGATAATATTGCTGATGATAAAGTAGTCAAAGTAATCCCTGAAATAAACAATGAGTTGGCTTCTTTGCAGAGACAAATGGATAAAATTGTGGTAAAAAGCAAAATTCCAGTTGAAGAAGGCGAATCAGAATTAAAGAAAATGATGGATGTGTCACGCGCAATTCCTAATGATCCAATAGATCCAAATTTACCTAGAGTTGAGTAAAAAAGTTTTATATAATACCTACGATAAATCGCCAAAAACGTTGCAAATTGCAGCGCAGTTAAATGAAAATACTGGCGTAAAAATGCACCTTAGCGGTTTGTTAGGGTCCGCAACTTCATTTGTAATACACGCTTTATTTACTAAAGCCGAAAATCCTTTTCTAATTGTTTTAAACAATAAGGAGGAGGCCGCTTATTATTTGAACGATTTAGAGCAAATGATAGGCGATAAAGATGTATTGTTTTATCCCGGTTCTTACCGCCGTCCGTACCAAATTGAAGATACGGATAATGCCAATGTTTTATTGCGTGCTGAGGTGCTTAATCGCATTAATTCTCGTAAAAAACCTGCAGTAATTGTTACTTATCCTGAAGCACTTTTTGAAAAAGTAGTTACCCGCAAAGATTTAGAGAAAAATACACTTAAGGTTGCTACAGGCGATAAGATTTCGATTGATTTTATCAATGAAGTGTTATTCGAATATGAATTTAAAAGAGTCGATTTTATCACTGAACCTGGAGAGTTTTCTGTTCGTGGAGGAATTGTAGATGTGTTTTCATTTTCGAATGATAATCCGTACCGAATAGAGTTTTTTGGTAACGAAGTAGATAGTATTCGAAGTTTTGATGTAGCGACACAGTTGTCGATCCAAATTCAGAAAAAAATCACGATTATTCCTAATGTAGAAAATAAAATTTTTCAAGAAAATAGAGAAAGTTTCTTGGATTATATCTCTGAGAAAACAGTTCTTTTTATCCAAAACACTGAGGATTTATTAGGACAATTAGACAAACATTTTGCTAAAGCCGAAGAAGCTTTTGAAAAATTATCTAAAGAGATCAAACACGCATCCCCAGAACAGCTTTTTCTTAACCAGCCTGCTTTTATAAAGCGAGCCGTAGATTTTTCGATGGTTGAATTTGGCTCGAAAGCGATTTTTAGAACTACAAAAAAATTCGAATATCATATTCAGCCGCAACCGTCTTTCAATAAACAGTTTGACTTGTTATTGAATAATTTGAATGAAAATCACTTTAACGGTTTTAATAATTATTTGTTCTGTTCGAATGAAGCTCAGGCCAAAAGATTTCATGATATTTTTGAAACTTTAGACGAAGCTAATTCTGAAAATATCCGAAAACAATATCATACCGTTGTAATGCCTTTGTATCAAGGATTTATTGATTCAGAAAATCAGATTACTTGTTATACGGATCACCAAATTTTTGAGCGTTACCATAAATTCAATATTAAAAATGGATATTCTAAGAAACAGAATATCACTTTAAAGGAATTGACAACTTTGTCTGTGGGGGATTATGTGACGCATATTGACCACGGAATTGGTCGTTTTGGAGGTTTACAGAAAATAGATGTTGAAGGTAAAACGCAAGAAACTATTAAACTTGTTTATGCTGATAATGATATTGTGTATGTGAGCATTCACTCGCTACATAAAATTTCTAAATACACTGGTAAAGACGGCACACCACCCAAGATTTATAAATTAGGCTCAGCTGCTTGGAAAACTTTAAAACAAAAAACCAAAGCTAGAGTTAAGAATGTGGCATTCAATTTAATTCAGCTTTACGCCAAAAGAAGACTCGATAAAGGATTTCAATTTGCGCCAGATAGTTATTTACAAAATGAATTAGAGAGTTCGTTTATATATGAAGATACCCCGGACCAAACCAAGTCAACTGCTGAGGTAAAAGCGGATATGGAAAGTGATCGTCCAATGGATCGATTGGTTTGTGGAGATGTAGGTTTTGGAAAAACTGAGGTGGCTATTCGTGCTGCTTTTAAAGCGGTAGATAACAGTAAACAAGTGGCCATTTTAGTGCCAACAACAATTTTAGCATACCAACATTATAGAACTTTTACAGAACGTTTAAAAGACATGCCAGTTTCTATTGGATATTTAAACCGTTTTAGAACTGCCAAACAAAAAGCTGAAACACTTAAATTATTAGCCGAAGGAAAATTAGATATCGTTATTGGGACGCATCAATTGGTAAACAAAAATGTCGTTTTTAAAGATTTAGGTTTGCTGATTGTTGATGAGGAACAAAAATTTGGTGTAAACGTAAAAGACAAATTAAAAACAATAGCTGCTAATGTGGATACGTTGACTTTAACAGCAACACCTATTCCTAGAACGCTGCAGTTTTCCTTAATGGCAGCGCGCGATTTGTCAGTAATTACAACTCCGCCACCCAACCGTTATCCAATTGAGACCAATGTGGTAGGTTTTAGTGAAGAGATGATTCGGGATGCTATTTCGTATGAAATTCAGCGTAACGGACAAGTTTTCTTTATCAATAACAGAATAGAAAATATCAAGGAAGTAGCTGGAATGATTCAGCGCTTAGTTCCTAATGCAAGAGTGGGAATTGGTCACGGCCAAATGGAAGGAAAAAAATTGGAGGAATTGATGTTGGCTTTCATGAACGGAGAATTTGATGTTCTGGTAGCGACAACAATTATCGAAAGTGGATTAGATGTTCCTAATGCGAACACCATTTTTATCAATAACGCCAATAATTTTGGATTATCTGATTTGCATCAAATGAGAGGTCGAGTAGGACGTAGCAATAAAAAGGCATTTTGTTATTTCATTTGTCCACCGTACTCTGCAATGACAGATGATGCTAGAAAACGTATTCAAGCGTTAGAACAATTTAGCGAACTAGGAAGCGGTTTCAATATTGCCATGAAGGATTTAGAGATTCGTGGTGCAGGAGATTTATTAGGTGGAGAGCAGTCTGGTTTTATCAATGAAATTGGTTTTGATACCTATCAAAAAATTCTAAATGAAGCCATTGAAGAATTAAAAGAAAATGAATTCAAGGATTTATATCCTACAGAGAATGATATTGAGACCAAGGAATATGTAAAAGACCTTCAAATTGATACTGACTTTGAATTATTGTTCTCTGACGAATACATTAATAATATTAGTGAGCGATTGAACTTGTATAATGAGTTAGGATCCATTAAAAATGAGGAAGATTTAAAAGCGTTCCAAGTGAAATTGATTGATAGATTTGGACCTATGCCTCCACGAGCGATTGCTTTAATGAACAGCATTCGAATAAAATGGATTGCTAGCCGTATTGGGATTGAAAAATTAGTGATGAAACAAGGCAAGATGATTTGCTATTTTGTATCTGATCAACAATCAGCTTATTACCAATCAAAACGTTTTAGAGCAGTGATAGAGTTTGTACAAAAACATACTGATATTTGTAAAATGAAAGAAAAACAAACTCCAAATGGTTTGCGATTACTTATCACTTTCGATAATGCAAAATCAACTAGAAAAGCGTTAGAGTTAATGGAGATGTTAGGGGGAATTAATAAGGAATAGATTAGCGAAACTAAGATAACAAAAAAAGCATCCAAACAGTAATAAGTTTGGATGCTTTTTTATGATATTGAATTCCAGAAAAATATCCAAAATTCAAATAATATAATACCCTTATTATTTATGAAAAAGTACTTTTGTTAGTTCGAGCGGAGGAGAGAATTGTTCTTGCCTCAAGATTGCACTCAATGAATAAAAATATTTTGGATTATAGTGTACTGGTTTTTGATATAATATAAAGAGAAGAGATTTTTAAAAACACAATCTTTTTACGTAAAGGCTCTAATTTGTTTAAAATAAGTAGATGGGGAATATTTAATTCTTCAAATCTTTAATTACTTTAAAAGCCACATCTACTTGTTGTTCACTAACTAAAATTGTGAATTCATTTGAAGTCGAAATCACCTCATTAATGATAATTCCTTCCCAAGCTAAACGCTGAAAAATAAAATAGTAAATTCCTGGAACAGCAATATTTTCTTTTGGTAGTTTTACGGTAATCGAAGCAAGATTCTCAAGTCTTTGAATTAATTTTTCGCTTACAAAATGTTTGTCTACTAATTCTTCAACACTATTACTAATTACAATATTGATTTCGTTCACTCCTCTTGATGACGTATAAAAAACATCAGGAAGTGCATTAATATCTGAAATTAAGTCGGCTTGTTTATTTAAAACAGTTTCTGATACTGCAAATGTATAGTCTGTCAATGCAGAACGAACCGTGATTTCACCAATGTTTTTGATAACCTTATTGATTTTATGATTTAGTCGAAAATCAAGTTCTTCGGTTAATCGTTTTAACGACATTACAATTGCACCTTGTTTGACCTCTTTACCAAATTCACTTTCTAATTCAGACATGATATTCCTAGAAAGCGAAGTCAAATTAATAATTCCTAATGATAAAGCGTTTAGTAAAAAGGGCTTTGTTTTAATGTAATTTTCTACAATTGAAGAAACAGTTTTCATAATCGATAAGGTGTTTTAAATTTAGTTGCTGTAGTTAACTTAGTTCAAGTTGTGTTAAAAACTGCTGCAAATATAAATAAAAAACATTTTGTTACAAATATAACATTAATAAAAAACGCTAAAAGTGATAAAAAGCATCGATAAGGTGCTCAATTACAAAAGATTTGTCTTCTTTTTGTGCTGTCTGGGTTTTTTTAGACTCGTTATTTATGGCTATAATGTCAAAGCGAACTTCGATATCAAGATTTTTTTTGTTGACATAAGCATCGACGGCTTTTACTAGAAGTTGTATTTTTTTTGGACTTACAAAATCCTGCGGAAGTCCAAATGCGATTGAAGAACGCGTTTTGACTTCTACTATGGCAAGTATATTTTCTTTTTTGGCAATAATGTCAATTTCAGCTTTTTGAAAAGTCCAATTTGTATCTAGAATTTCATAGCCTTCTTTTTGTAAAAAAGCGACAGCCATTTCTTCTCCTAATTTCCCTAGATCATTGTGTGCTGCCATTGTAATTGTGTTATTTAATTACTCAAAATTCACGGTGCTAGTTTTGTCAGTAACTTCCATCGTTACGGTGCTTCCTAATATAAGTGCTCGATTGTCTCTAATATGTCCAGCAGGAAAGTTATAAATTACCGGAATATTATATTTTTTAGTAACGTCTTCAATAATAGCGACAGCATCTTTCCCCCAAGGGATATCATTGTCTTTCATTTTAGTCATAGAACCTACAATAATTCCTTTAACGCTTTCTAAACAACCATTTCGTTTTAGATTCATCATCATTCGATCAATATGGTAGAGATATTCGTCTAAATCCTCCATAAACAAAATCTTGTCTTTACAGTCAATTGCTGATGGTGAACCTAATAGGCTATATAAAATAGATAAATTACCGCCTACGATTTCTCCTGTAGCTGTACCCATTCTATTCATTTTGTCTGACGGAATGCTGTAGCTTAATTTTTGTCCAAATAAAGACAATCGTAAACTTTCAATCGCATCCGGAGTTGCTCTAGGTACTGTGATAGGCATCACGGCATGAATAGATTTGTAGCCCATTGTGTTTAAATGATTGTGCAATACAGTAATATCACTAAAGCCAACCACCCATTTAGGATGCTGTTTGAACTTAGTGAAATCTAATAAATCAACCATTCTTACTGTACCATAACCACCCTTAACACACCATATTGCCTTAATAGTAGGATTGTCTAATTGGTTTTGGAAATCAGCTGCTCTTTGTTCATCTGTCCCAGCTAGTTGGTTGTTGTCTAAACCTATTGTTGTCCCTATAACTACTTCTAGACCCCAACTATGTGCTAAATCAATAGCAGGTTGTAAATTATTATCAAGGCTTTTTCTGGCAGTTGCAAGTAGTGCTATAGTATCTCCTTTTTGTAAAGTAGGTGGTGTTATCATGTAATTTTGAGCTTGGCTGGTGAAAGATTGTAAAATAAAAAATAAAAATAGGAATTTAAAGAATTCAAAATTATTATTTAACGACCAAATTTTTTTGCTATGCATTTTTTTGTTTTTCTTGAAAATGATTTAATAATGTCGCTTTTAAGTAAACATTCAAACAAAGATAGGGATTACAAAACAAATAAGAATTAATTGTAAAGAGTTAGTGTTAGAAAATAAATGAGAAAAATTGGATTCGTCTTCGTAAATTGTAACACTTTTAAATGTTGTATATGAGAATTTTACGTGTTTTATTACTGATTTTACTTATCTTTTTTTCTGCCAAAACACTTGGTCAACAAAAAAATTATTCTATTCACACCGTAGCTTTTTATAATCTAGAGAATCTTTTTGATACAATAAATGATCCTGATACTAATGATGATGAGTGGACACCCAAAGGCAGTCGTCATTGGACTTCTGCTCAATACCATCAAAAATTAAAGAACTTGAGTAGAGTAATTCTCGAAATAGGTTCTTCTGATAACAAAAACGCACCCACATTTTTAGGCTGTTGTGAAGTTGAAAATCGTGGTGTACTTGAAGACTTGGTTAAGCAACCTTATTTAATTGATATTGACTATGGTATTATTCATTTTGATTCCCCTGATAAACGCGGAATAGATGTGGCGCTTTTGTACCAAAAAAAATATTTTCGTCCTACAAATTATACTAACATTCCTTTGTATGTTTATGAACTAGACTCAAGCAAAATTAAAAATAAAA
Source organism: Flavobacterium sp. PL002 (assembly GCF_054165825.1). NCBI lineage: Bacteria > Pseudomonadati > Bacteroidota > Flavobacteriia > Flavobacteriales > Flavobacteriaceae > Flavobacterium > Flavobacterium sp. PL002. The sequence goes on from NZ_CM135110.1 coordinate 1,776,500, forward strand.
AAGAATATGATAGTACACAAACGAATCGTGTATTTACGCGGGATCAACTTTTAATTACGGGATTTTTAGAAGGAGAAGAGATTAATATCATTGTTAATCATTGGCCTTCGCGATCAGGAGGCGAAAAAAAATCAAGCAAATTTAGGGAAGCGGCAGGCGATTTGAACCGAAAAATAATTGATTCTTTACAAAATATAAATCCGCTAGCTAAAGTAATTACATTGGGAGATTTAAATGATAGTCCGATCAATAAGAGTGTCAAAATTGCCTTAGGAGCTAAAGGTAAAAAGGAAGCTGTTGGTGAAAAAGGAATTTATAACCCTTTTGAAAGTATGGCACAAAAAGGTTTAGGAACAATTGCGTATCGAGATTCCTGGGATATATTTGATCAAATTATGGTTTCACAACCTTTTATAAGCAATGATTTCACAACATACCAATTCTGGAAAGCAGGAATTTATAATAAACCATTCCTTATTCAAAATTCTGGTAATTACAAAGGCTATCCTAAAAGAAATTCTATTAGTGATGTAGGGTTTAGCGACCACTTTCCAGTTTATATTTATCTCATTAAAGAAATACATTAAATGTAAAACGTAAAGACTTTGAGGATTTCTTAACGCTTGTAGCGCCTAGTTTTTGCTATCTTAGCAATCAATAACTCAATACTGAAAATATGGCAATAGCAAAACCCTTCAATCTTACAAAATGGATTGATGAAAATAGGCACTTATTAAAACCGCCAGTAGGAAATAAAAATTTATACCATGACTCTGGAGATTATATCGTTATGATTGTCGCAGGTCCAAACGCTCGTAAAGACTATCACTACAACGAAACCGAAGAGTTGTTTTATCAACTAGAAGGTTCTATAAAAGTCATTATTCAAGAAGATGGTGAGCGCAAAGTAATGGAACTAAATGCTGGTGATATGTACTTGCATCCAGCAAATATTCCGCATTCTCCAGTACGTTCAGAGGGTTCCATAGGTTTGGTAATTGAGCGCAAACGCGTAGGTAAAGGATTTACTGATGGCTTGCTATGGCATTGCGACAATTGCAATCACAAACTCTATGAAGTTAAATTTGAACTGCACGATATAGAAAAGGATTTCTTGCCTCATTTTGAGCATTTTTACAATTCTGAAGAATTAAGAACGTGCGATAATTGTGGTGCCGTTATGGAAGCTGATCCCCGATTCATAGATAAGAAATAATTGCTTCAATTGTCTATACTCATCATCTATTATTATTTTACCGTTTAAAGAAAGTTATAAATGACATGCTATTTCTAGGGCATCAGAGCAAGGTTGAAAACCAATATAGAGCTCATTTGCTATAAATATCAGCTGTTTTAGCTCTAATATAATTTCTCATTTAGGGTTCATAATTTTAAAGTAGTTTTTTGTTTAGTACACCTTTAAACAATATCTTTACATAAAAATATAACAATTTAAACCAAAAAAGTTACAATGATAACAATAGCAAATCAATTTGGAATGAAAGAAGCTTTAACTCAATTGGGTATAAAGGAAATAAATGAAGGAACTTCAACAGGATTAAATAATTTTTCAAATGGAGCAATCTTAGAAAGTTTTTCGCCTGTAGATGGTCAATTGATAGCGAAAGTTAAAACCTCTACCGCTGCAGATTATGAAAAAGTAATGGAGTCAGCAACTGTGGCTTTCAAAACTTTCAGATTAATGCCAGCGCCACAACGTGGAGAAATTGTACGTCAGTTTGGAGAGAAATTGCGTGAAAAGAAAGAAGCATTAGGTAAACTAGTTTCTTATGAAATGGGTAAGTCATTACAAGAAGGTTATGGTGAAGTACAGGAAATGATTGATATCTGTGATTTTGCAGTAGGTCTTTCTCGTCAATTACACGGTTTAACAATGCACTCTGAGCGTCCGCAACATAGAATGTATGAGCAGTACCACCCTCTTGGAGTTGTTGGAATTATCTCAGCGTTTAATTTTCCAGTAGCAGTTTGGGCTTGGAACACTGCATTAGCATGGATTGCTGGTGATGTTTGCGTTTGGAAACCATCAGAGAAAACACCACTATGTGGAATTGCTTGTCAAAACATAATTGCTGAGGTAATAAAAGAAAATAACCTTCCAGAAGGAATTTCTTGTTTAATAAACGGAGATTACAAGGTAGGAGAGATGATGACTAATGACAAACGCGTACCTTTAATTTCAGCAACGGGTTCTACTCGAATGGGGAAAATCGTTGCGCAAACAGTAGCAGGTCGTTTGGGAAGATCATTATTGGAGTTAGGAGGGAACAATGCAATCATCGTTACACCAGATGCTGATATTAAAATGACGGTTATTGGTGCTGTTTTTGGTGCGGTAGGAACTGCTGGTCAAAGATGTACTTCTACGCGTCGCTTAATTATTCATGAAAGTATTTATGATACGGTAAAAGATGCTGTTGTGGCTGCTTACAAGCAATTGAGCATTGGGAATCCATTAGACGAAAACAATCACGTAGGGCCGCTGATCGATACGCATGCTGTAGAAATGTACAATAGAGCGTTAACTAAAGTAGTAGAGCAAGGTGGTAAAATTCTTGTTGAAGGTGGTGTTCTTTCTGGAGAAGGCTATGAAAGTGGGTGTTATGTGAAACCTGCAATTGCAGAAGCTGATAATTCATTTGAAATCGTACAACATGAAACGTTTGCTCCAGTATTGTATTTATTAAAATATTCTGGAACAGTAGAAAATGCACTTGATGTTCAAAACGGAGTAGCGCAAGGATTGTCATCTGCGATTATGACAAACAACTTGAGAGAAGCAGAGCATTTCTTATCTGTAGCTGGATCTGATTGCGGAATTGCAAATGTAAACATCGGAACTTCAGGTGCTGAAATTGGTGGTGCTTTTGGAGGAGAAAAAGAAACCGGTGGAGGTAGAGAATCAGGTTCTGATGCTTGGAAGGTATACATGCGTCGTCAAACCAATACAATCAATTACGGAACCTCATTACCATTAGCGCAAGGAATAAAGTTTGATTTGTAATCAAAATATAAGATAACAAAAAAGGCAATTTGAATTTTCAAATTGCCTTTTTTTATTTATAAAAACGACTTCTTTTAAAGATTGAAAGAAGCACCAATATTAACAGTAAATTGATTGTTTAAGTTGCGTCCAATATCTGTACTGTTTACGTCATATTTAGCAATTGGAACTCCAGCTTCTCCAAATAACCCAAAACCATCAGTAAAGAAATAACGGAAACCTAAATGTGCTCCAAAATTTTTCAAACCTAAGTCTAAACCAGGGTAAACATCCATTTTAGGATCTAATTGCAATACACTTCCTAGGTTAGCATTAAAACGTGCTTTAACATCTATACGATTTCCAAATGATGGAGTAGAAGAGTAAGCGGTTCCACTAATTGGATCTACATATTTAGCATCATCAACAGATAATAAATAATTTGTAGTAAGTCCTAATGACATGTTTTCTCCAATACCATAATCATAAGATAAAAAAACACCTGTTCCGCCATTTTGAATATTGAAACCAACTTGACCTTTGATATCTCCTTTTCCGTCAAACGCTTGTGCGTTAATAAATCCTGCGCTACATAACAATAGTAACGTGATTAGCTTTTTCATAATTGTTTCTTTTTAGTAAGAATAAGGGCAAAAATAATCTTTTAAATTTTAATTTCTCCCTTTTTCGTCAAAATACAAATTGTTTAAAGGTTCACTTTGCCAAAATTCCTTTGTGTCAATATCTAAAATTGTAAGCGGTCCCTTAAAAGCAGCTCCGGTATCAATATTCCATATACAAGCTTTTTGCACGGGTTCTGTTTTACCAATGCGGGTGACGGGAGTATGGCCAATGTAGACTTCGTCGTATAAAGTAAAACGTTTTGGATATAATAAATCATTAGGTTTGATGCTGGTGTCTAAAGCGAGCGCAGTTTCCCATAAAGTTCTATCCCAATAAAATGATTTAGGATAAAATTCATATTTCACACCATTCATATTGGTAAATCCGGCATGAACAAAAAGGCGGTTTTTTTCATCTAAATAGTAATCCTCTAATGACAATAAAAAAGCTACATGCAATTGTTTTGTAATAGTGTCTACTTTTTCATAGGCAGTTACTGTAGCTTCACCACCATGCTTGTACCACATAAGGTTATCTTTGTTGTCTTTCAACCAATGCAGTAATAATTCGTCGTGGTTGCCGCGAATAAAAACGCAATTATTAGTCGTTTTTAACTGAATCAAATAATCAAGGACTTGTGGAGATTGGCTCCAGCCATCTACATAATCTCCCAAAAAAATTAAAGTATCGTCTTTTGTAACTTTGGCTCTTTCCATAATTTGGTGAAGTGCACGTAAGCCTCCGTGTATATCACCTATAACTAATGTTCTCATTTTGTGTGTGGTCAATCGGGATTATAAAAACAGTAAGATTGTTTTTTTTCTAATCTATAAAATTAAGAAAAAGAGTTGGGACGGGCTGATTTTTTAGTAATTTTTTTATTTAAAACGCATTTAATATAAAATGAGGTTTATCATTTTACTTCAATAATGTAAATTTTCTCGATTGTTACTGAGTTTAAGCAATGGCTTACATATAAATCTATTGAGAATAAAGCAGTTTTTTTTCACTCTGAAATATCACTATTTTTAGTGATTGTTTATTACATTAATTTTAATTATTTTTACAGAAATATATAAATTTTAAGAAAATGAATACACTCATCGCCTTATCTCTTTTGATTATCAGAATGATATGTAGTTTTTTAAATGATATTGTTTCTTTTTTCAATCTTCATTTTTAGTATTATATTTCATTTTTCTCAAAACACGTAGTGCCTCTTTAAATAGGGAATACACGGCTGTGTGCGGTTTTAAAAGCTGTTTGGCATTAATTAATTTATCTTTAGCTTCTTCAAATCCGTTGAGGTAACAAATCATAAATGTTGAGGGTAGGTTTTCTAAATCTCGATACTCTCTTTCCGTCAATTCCATTCCTTTTTCTAACTTTTTCAGTAATGCTATATTCGCATTGTAAATATGAAAAAGCATTTTTTTATTGAATTTAGGCGGTTCAAATAACATTTCACTCTCTATTTTATAATACCCATTCTCATAAAAATAAATTGTTTGTTTCTCTAAAGGGTAGTAACTTGTTTTATCATTTAACCCGAGAGGTACATATTCTGTAATAGTAAACGAGTTTTCGTCAAAGCCTATGGTGACCACATCTTGAGCCGAATAGAATAATTTTACTTGTTCATTGATTAACTCAATATCAACTCTGGATAGATACGTTTTGTGATGCACTCTCTTAGGAATTCCGGCCCAGCAAATAATAAACAATTCTTTAAAAACATGGTATTTTGGTGCCATGTCTTTATGCCGGAAATTGATAAAATCAAAAACACTGTCAAGTGTATATTTGATATTATTTCGCGCATTATTCTCAATATCTGTTACAGTGGTTGTATTTTGATTATTCCTCTCTACTTTTTCAGTAGTTGGTGTTGTATTGCTCCCAATTCGAATAAAGACACTATTTACGGGAATAGTATGAATTCCTTTTTTGAAAAATGAAGTGTTCTTTTTGGGTTTTATAGTTACCAATCCCACCACTTTATGTTTTGGTAAATTAGGAAAAGGAACATTTTCGTACTGAATCTTTGGTGGGTTTTCAAGATAGGCATTCACGAGATTTTGAATACGGCTATCATCAAAAAAATCATCTCCCACAATTTCGTTGTCTTGATCCTCAACACCTACAACTATATACGAGTTATTAGCAGGATTCGAATTAGATAAGGCACAAATATGTTTTAAGAATTTGGCCTTACCTTCCCGAGTATGTAAGTTCAATTGACGCTTTTTATCATAAAAACTGTTCTCATCATTGTGAGCAAGTAAATTCTTGATTAAAAGGCGTTTGTTAATCATTTAGAGATATTTATTACTATTTTTAATTATAAAAATAGTCAAAACAGGATATTAAAAGCCATAAAATTTATAATTTTTACCTCATCATAAAATAATTCTCAGCGGTAAATATTTGGGAATCGGTGTAATTCGTGTTGGCTTTTATTTTGCAAAAGCAGTATATTTTACACCTCTTAGCTATCCCTTTATTAATATAAACTATTCCCTTTTTATAATTGTTGAAGAGGCTTGGGCAGTGCTCATAACCACCAAGTCAGCAATATTAACATGATAGGGTCTTGAAACTACAAAGTGAATAATATCAGCGATATCTTCAGGTTGTAACGGAGAGAAACCTTTGTAGACTTTTTCGGCTTTCTCAGTGTCCCCTTTAAAACGCACTTCACTAAATTCTGTTTCGACCATTCCTGGATGAATTGCACCCACTCTAATAGAAAACGGGTTCAAATCCATGCGCATACCTTGGCTTAATGCATCAACTGCATGTTTTGTAGCGCAATACACATTTCCGTTTGGATATACTTCTTTGGCAGCAGTAGAACCAATGTTAATAATATGGCCTGATTTGCGTTCTTTCATATGCGGAATGATCGCTTTTGATACATATAACAAACCTTTTACATTAATATCGATCATGGCATCCCAATCATCAGTGTCTCCATCTTGAATAGGATCTAAACCATGCGCATTTCCAGCATTATTAATCAAGATATCAATGGTAGAAAAAGCTTCGGGTAATGAATCTATAGCTTCATAAACGGCTTTTTTATCACGTACGTCAAACTGCAAGCTGTGTACTTCGGTAATTGCAGATAATTCTTTATGCAACGCCTCTAAGCGCTCTTTTCTTCGTCCGCAAAGGATAATTTTATAGTTGTTTTGGGCTAGAATTTTAGCAGTAGCTTTTCCTATTCCGCTAGTTGCTCCAGTTATAAAAGCTGTTTTTGTCATTTTATTTATTTTATATTTCGAAAAAGATATTTTTTTGAATCGAAAGACAATTTGTTAAGGAACTTCATTTCCCATGCTTTCGCTCCAAATAGCAAACCAGTCTTCTTTATCTAATTTTAAGGCTACTGCTTTGTGTAAAGATTGTATGCGCGCTACATTTACAGTTCCAGCAATAGGGATCACTTTTGCGGGATGTTGTAAAACCCAAGATAATAAAAGCGTGTCTGAGCCTAAATGGTATTTTGAAACTAGTGTTGCTAATAATTTTTTTAAACGACGTGTTTGCGGAATATCTTCTCTAAATACTGATCCTAATGGATTCCACGACATGGGACGTATGTTGTTTATTTGCATATAATCAAGACTTCCGTCAACCATAGGCTCATAATTAGTGGCAGAAAACTGCACTTGATTGTAACTTACAGTCGTTTTTTGTCGAATTAAATCTGTTTGAGAAGTAGTGAAATTAGAAAGTCCAAATTCCTTTATTTTTCCCTCAGATTTTAATTGTTCTATGGCTTCAGCTATTTCTTCAGCTTGCATTAACGGACTTGGCCTATGCAGTAAAAAAACATCCAAATAATCTGTTTTTAAATTGCTTAAAGACTGCTCTACAGATTTGATTATGTGTGCTTTAGAATAGTCGTAATGTTTGACCTTGTTATTCCTGTTTTCGGCAATCATTTGGATGCCACATTTTGAGATAAGTTGGATTTTTTCTCTCGATATTTTGCTCGAATGAAACGCTTTTCCAAAGTCGGCCTCAGTGGTATAAGACCCATAAATATCGGCGTGATCAAAAGTGGTTATTTTGTTTTCAAAACAAATATGGATCATGTTTTCCATCTCCTTTTGGTTGAGGTTTTTATCCCACACACCCCAATTCATTGTCCCAGCAATAATGGGAGATAATGTTGATTTAGTCATGTTTTTTATTTTTTATTTGGGTTGGATTTTTTACATTTCCAAACTATATTTTTCAAAGTTCTTAAAAATATAAAAATAGTATCATAATTGAAGCTTAAAATTAGGTTATTGTTAGAAGTTTTAACCATTCTTTAACATCTTTCCTCTAAAAAAAAATTCAATTTGCACTACCAAATGTGAGGCATTAAAATTAAGGCATTAAAAATAATAATATGGAAGAGAATACATCGACTTTAGACATTAGAGCAATCAATGAAAAAATAGAAAGAGAAAGTGCATTTATAGATTTACTTTCCATGGAAATGAACAAAGTGATTGTAGGACAAAAGCACATGGTAGAACGTTTGCTTATTGGATTATTAGGTCAAGGGCATATTTTATTAGAAGGAGTTCCAGGATTAGCCAAAACGTTAGCGATTAATACGCTTTCTCAAGCAATTCATGGATCTTTTAGCCGTATCCAGTTCACACCGGATTTATTACCTGCAGATGTTGTAGGTACTATGATTTACAATATTAAGGCAAATGAGTTCTCTATTAAAAAAGGACCCATTTTTGCTAATTTTGTTCTTGCTGATGAAATTAACCGTGCGCCAGCTAAAGTGCAATCAGCATTATTAGAGGCCATGCAAGAAAAGCAAGTAACCATTGGGGATACTACTTTTAAGCTAGAAAGACCTTTCTTAGTATTAGCTACTCAAAATCCAATTGAGCAAGAAGGAACGTACCAGTTACCTGAAGCGCAAGTCGATCGTTTTATGCTAAAAACAGTTATTGATTATCCAAAAATGGATGAAGAGCGTTTAGTAATTCGTCAAAACTTAAAAGGAAGTTATGAGAAAGTAAATCAAGTAGTTTCTGTAGAGCAAATTTTACGTGCGCAAGAAGCGGTTCGTGAAGTTTACATGGATGAAAAAATAGAAAAATACATACTGGATATTATTTTTGCAACACGTTACCCAGAGAAATACAAATTAGCAGAGTTAAAACCATTAATTAGTTTTGGATCTTCACCTCGTGGAAGTATCAATCTAGCTACGGCTGCAAAATGTTATGCATTTATCAAGCGTCGTGGGTATGTTATTCCTGAGGATGTACGTGCTGTTGTTCACGATGTATTGCGTCACAGAATAGGAATTACTTATGAAGCCGAAGCAGAGAATATCACTTCAGTAGATATTATTAATAAAATTGTAAACGAAGTAGAGGTGCCTTAAAATTTGTTTAAGGTTTAAGGTTTCAAGTTGCTGTTGCAAAATGTGAAACCTTAAACTTTTTTAAACTTTAAACAAATTAAATAAATGGATACAAAAGATCTTTTAAAAAAAGTACGCAAAATAGAAATAAAAACCCGAAGATTGAGTGATCACATCTTCTCGGGTGAATACCACACCTCTTTTAAAGGACGCGGTATGACCTTTAGCGAAGTGCGCCAATATCAATATGGAGATGATATTCGAAATATTGATTGGAATGTTACCGCACGATACAATGAGGCTCACGTAAAAGTTTTTGAAGAAGAGCGCGAGTTAACTATGATGTTAATGGTGGATATTTCTGGTTCTGAAAGTTTTGGTTCTAAAAACCAATTTAAAAAAGATATTGTAACTGAGATTGCAGCAACAATGGCTTTCTCGGCTACGCAGAATAACGATAAAATAGGATTGATATTATTCTCTGACCAAATTGAATTGTACATTCCACCAAAAAAAGGCCGCTCTCATGTTTTGCGAATCATTAGAGAATTAATCGAATTTGAACCAAAAAGCCGTAAAACAGATTTGGCGCAAGCCTTAAAGTTTTTATCAAGCACTCAAAAAAAGAAAGCTATTGTATTTATGATTTCTGATTTTATGTGTGAAGGGTACGAGCAAACGTTGAAGATAGCTGCAAAAAAACACGACATTACCGGAATACGCGTGTATGATATTAGAGAACAAAATATGCCAAATATTGGTATGGTTCCTATGCTAGATGCTGAAACAGGCGAAGTAGCAGTTATCGATACCGGTTCAAAAACGGTTAGGTTCAACTATGAAAAACATTACAACGACAAACTAGTATATTTTAAAGAAACCTTTAGTAAATCAGGTTCTGGAGTTGTAAATACAAGAGTCGACGAAAGTTATGTAACGAAGTTATTAGGTTATTTTAAATCAAGATAAAGGCCTTTCCCCCAAATCCTCATGTGTGAGGAATTGAAAAACAAATGTTTCAAATAACATGAAAAGATATATATACCTACTTTTAATTTTGCTTTCATCTACTGTTTTTGCCCAACAAAAACGCGTAGTGACTGCGATAGATACCACTAGAAATAAAATTGGAGCTGAATTTAAGCTTACAGTTAAAACCGATGTGGATACGTTATCCAAAGTTGTTTTTCCAAAATTAAAAAACATTGGTGCGCTTGAAGTTATTAAATCATATCCTATTGATACGGTTAGAAATAATGATCGTTATGAGTTAATCAAGAAATACGGACTTACTCAATTTGATTCAGGTAGGTATGCTATTCCTAGCATCAAAATTTTAATTAACAACAAACCGTATTATACAGATTCTCTTAAAGTTGAGGTTGCAAATGTGCAAGTGGATACGTTGAAGCAAAAAATGTATGACATTAAGGAAATTACTGCAGCTGAAGCTCCGTTGGGAAATTGGTGGAAATACTTATTAGTCATTGCGCTGCTTATAGGAGTTGGTGCCTTAGTATATTGGTTTGTTAAAAAACAACAAAAGAAAAAAATTGAGGAAGAGGTGTTTAAAACGCCTATTGAAAAAGCGACTAGCCTGTTAAATAATTTAGAGCAAAAAGAACTTTGGCAAAAAGGAGAAGTAAAATCATACTACAGTGAATTAACGGATATTGCTAGAAATTATATTGAAGAGGCAATTGAAATTCCTGCTATGGAAAGCACAACAGCCGAATTGATTCACGGACTTAGAGCAGCATCTGTTAAGAAGAAAATGACGCTTACTCCAGAAACAATAGAGAATCTAGAGCGTGTTTTAAAACAAGCAGATTTAGTAAAATTCGCAAAATCAAAACCTTTAGATTTTGAAATTACTGAAGATAAAAATAAAATACAGCGTGTTATATTAACACTTGATAATGCAATTCCAGTTGTTATTGAAATTGAAGAAGACGCTATATTGAATCAAGCACAAAAGCAAAAGCAAATCGAAATTCAACTAAAGAAAAAAAGGAATAGACGCCTTGGTATTGCTATTGCTTCGGTATTGTTTATAGTATTTGCTACAGCTATTTATTTTATTGCAACCAGAGGTTTTGATTATGTAAAAGACAATATTTTAGGTAATCCAACAAAAGAATTATTAGAAGGCGAGTGGGTTAAAAGTGAATACGGAAACCCTGGTGTGATTATTGAAACGCCAAAAGTGCTTAAAAGAGTTGATTTAAAGAAGTCGTTGCCTAAAAACGGATTGGCGTTAATTAAAGAAATGAACTCATTTGCTTATGGGAGTGTTTTAGATAATTTCTATATAATGGTTTCTACTTACAAATACAAGCAAGACTCGACATCAGTAGACTTAAAAAAGTCGATGGAAGTTACTTTGCAAGCTCTTGAGTCACAAGGAGCTCTAAATATGGTTGTAAAACAAGAAGATTTTGAAACTCCAGAAGGGGTAAGTGGTCTAAAAGGATACGGAACATTTTCAAGAATAAACGAAGCAACAAATAGTAGCGAGAAATTGTATTATGAATTATTATTGTTTGGTCAAGATGGCGGATTACAACAAATTATGATTTTTCATGAAGAAGGTGATGCTTATGCAAATCAAATTTCGGATCGAGTATTGAGCGCTGTCGAATTAAAAAAAGTAACTAAATAATGGGTAAAATAACTTTTTTAAATCCTGAATTTTTCTGGTTGTTTCTTCTAATTCCGTTAGCTGTTTTTTGGCTAATTTATACTAGAAATGAACAAACAGCGACTTTAAAAATAAGTTCAATTCAAGGATTCAAAGCAACTGGTTCTTTCTGGGTAAAATTGCGTCCGTATTTGAGCGCTTTTCGTTTATTGGCGTTAAGCTCTTTAATAGTGGCATTAGCAAGACCTAGAACTGTTGATGTGAGTAATAAAACAAAAACTACAAAAGGAATTGATATTGTTATGGCAGTCGATGTTTCAGGGAGTATGTTAGCCAAAGATTTAAAGCCTAATAGAATGGAAGCTTTAAAAAGAGTAGCGGCAGATTTTGTTGAGGAACGTCCTAATGACCGTATTGGTTTAGTGGTTTATGCCTCGGAGGCGTATACTAAAACGCCAGTAACGAGTGATAAAGCGGTAGTACTTGAAACAATTAAAAGCATAAAATACGATAATGTTCTTCAAGATGGAACGGGTATAGGAATGGGATTGGCTACAGCAGTAAACCGATTAAAAGACAGTAAAGCGAAGAGTAAAGTAATTATCCTTTTGACTGATGGTGTGAATAATGCAGGTTTTATTGAGCCAGAAACGGCGGCAGACATTGCTAGGCAATATAAAATTAAAGTGTACACAATAGGAATAGGAACAAATGGTATGGCAGAGTTTCCTTATGCTATAGGTCCTAATGGTGATTTTTTATTCCAAAGAATGAAAGTGGAAATCGATGAGCGTTTGCTAAAAAGTATCGCCAAGAAAACCGATGGAAAATATTTTAGAGCCACAAGCAATAGTAAGTTAGCTGAAATATATGGCGAAATCAATAAATTAGAAACAACTGAAATTGAGGAATTGAAATTTTATGACTATGATGAAAAATTCAGGCCCTTCGTGATTTTGGCAGGTTTGTTATTATTAATCGAAATAGGTTTAAGAAATACAGTGTACAAAAGTTTTATATAATGTTTTAAAAATGAAGCTCACAAAGGGAAGGTAGTTGTAAAAACTAAAACTGACTTTTGGAATTTAAAGAAAATATGGAATTAGACGAAACAAAATATTTATACTTACTTTTTATACTGCCAATTGTGGTAGTGTTATTCTTTTTCAACATGTATTGGAAAAGAAAAAAGCAACGTGAGTTTGGTGATTTAGATTTAATAAAAAAATTAAGTCCTGAAAGTTCTGTATTCAAGCCAGTCTTGAAGTTAGTTGTTATTGTATTGGCATTAATTGGATTAATTTTTGGTTTGGTAAACCCAAAAATTGGCACAAAAATGGAAACGGTAAAACGCGAAGGAATTGATATTGTTTTTGCAATGGACGTTTCTAAAAGTATGCTTGCCGAAGATATTGCGCCAAGTAGGTTAGAGAAAAGTAAGCAAATTGTTTCGCAAATTATCAATCAATTAGGTAACGATCGTATTGGTATTGTAGCTTACGCCGGTAGTGCTTTTCCAGTTTTACCTATTACTAGTGATTATAGTGTTGCTAAGATGTTTTTACAAAGCATGAGTCCTGATATGGTTTCTTCACAAGGAACTTCGCTGGATGAAGCAATTAAGTTATCAGCAACTTATTTTGATGATAAAAGCAAAACGAGCAAGTTGCTTATTTTGATTTCTGATGGGGAAGACCACTCAGAAGGAGCTCAAGCTGCCGCAGAAGAAGCGAACAAACAAGGAATGCGCATTATTACAATAGGTCTAGGTACCGAAAAAGGAGGTACAATTCCTTTAAAAGTGAATGGTAAAATACAAGGATACCAGCGAGATAATAACGATGAGGTGGTCGTTACTAAATTGAATCGCGCAAGTCTTGAGGCTATTGCCAAAGCAACAAAGGGCGGTTATATAGATGGTAAAAACACTAAAGACGTATTAGAATATATAAAAAACACATTAAATACAATTCAGAAAACCGAGTTTGAAGCAACACAAATGGCTGACTTTCAATCGCAATTTCAGTGGTTTTTAGGGTTTGCTTTTGTACTACTATTTGCAGATCTGTTTTTCTTAGAAAGAAAAACGGCATGGGTTAAAAAGATGAACCTATTTAATGACAAGTAGCCCATTAAGATGGTAATTGAATTCTTTTTTTTGATGAACAGAATAAATGAAAATGAAAAATAATATAAAATATACAACCGTTTTTGCATTGTTCCTTTTTTGGGGATGTAATGCTTTATATGCACAAGAAAAAAACTATGTTTTACCGGAAGCAAATGAAGAGTATACCGCTAAAAACTTTGTAGATGCCGAAGCTAATTATAGAATTTCTAATTCAAAGTTTACCAATAAAACGGCATCTGCCTATAATTTAGGAAATGCAATCTACAGACAAAATCAAGCTTCAGAAGCTAAGTTTGCTTATGCAAATGCTTTAACTACAGCAAAAACAGCAACTCAAAAACACAAAGCATTTCATAATATTGGGAATGTTTTCATGAAGGAAAAAAATTATACTGAGGCTGTAGAAGCATATAAAAATGCTTTAAGAAACGACCCTACAGATGATGAAACAAGGTATAATTATGCTTTGGCTAAAAAAATGCTAAAAGAAAATCCTCCTAAAGACGATAAAAAGGACGACAAGAAAGATAAAGACAAGAAAGACAAAGACAAGGATAAGAAAAACGATAAAAAGGACGACAAGAAAGATAAGGATAAAAAAGACGGCGATAAAGACAAAGATAAAAAGGACGACCAAGGCGATAAGGATAAAAAAGATGGTAAGAATGATGATAAAGGAGAGCCAAAACCTGAACCAGGAGGAATGTCACAGCAACGTTTAAAAAACTTGTTGAACGCAGTTAATAATGAAGAAAAGAAAGTTCAGGATAAAGTGAATGCTAGTAAAGTAAAAGGCAAAGCAACAAAGACAGAGAAAGATTGGTAAGATTTAATTGGCTATTTGTGGATTTGTTTTTATCGAAAGAAACAAAGACCTACTCAGAATCAGATTCGCGAATAAATGAATAAACATTAATAATGAAGAAGTTTTTATTTTTAATACTATTAAGCTTTCAAGGACTTTTAGCCCAAGTACAATTTGAGGCAAAAGTGAGTAAAACAACATTAGGTCTTAATGAAAGACTTCGTATTGATTTCTCTATGAATATTGATGGAGATAACTTTAATGAACCTTCTTTTGAGGGGTTTAGAGTTATTGCGGGTCCTAGTCAACAAGTAAGTCAGTCGTGGGTTAATGGTAGAAGTTCCTTCGAGAAAATTTACTCTTATTATTTACTCCCTACTCAAAAAGGGAATTTGACAATTAAACCAGCAACGATTGAGTATAACGGTCAGGTTTACAAAACCAATTCGGTTAAAATTACGGTAACAAATGCTGTAGAACAACCTAAAGATCCTAATGATACTAGTGTTTCAGCAGACGATAATTTGTATTTAATTGCAGAGATATCTAAAACCAATCCGTATGTAAATGAACCTATTACGGTGGTTTATAAATTGTATTTTGCTAACATTGGAATCTCTAATTTTAGAGAATTAAATAAACCAAAATACAATGATTTTTGGAGTCAGAATATTGAAATAAAACAATTAGCAGCGGTTGATGCCATTTTTAAAGGGCAAAATTACCGTTATGTTGTACTTAAAAAAGTAGTGTTATATCCTCAAAAATCGGGAAAATTAGCCATTGAACCTTTGTCTCTTGATGTAGATGTACAATTGCCTACTAATAGACGAGATGTTTTTGGAAGGATGTTGCTTGCAGATGGGAATAAAAAAGTTTCGGCTGGTGCTAAAACAATAAATGTGCGTGCGCTGCCTGAAAAAGGAAAACCAGATGATTTTACTGGTGCAGTGGGTACGTTTGATTTTAAAGTAACGCCGTCTAAAACTAGTTTGAAAAATGGTGAAAGCCTTGATTTATTAGTAAGCGTTACTGGAAAAGGGAATATGAAATTATTCAGTCTAC
Organism: Flavobacterium sp. PL002; assembly: GCF_054165825.1. NCBI lineage: Bacteria > Pseudomonadati > Bacteroidota > Flavobacteriia > Flavobacteriales > Flavobacteriaceae > Flavobacterium > Flavobacterium sp. PL002. The sequence goes on from NZ_CM135110.1 coordinate 1,792,159, forward strand.
CTAAACCAGTTGTTCCTAATGCACTTGAAATGTACGATCCAGTACATGACGAGAATGTCAATACATCACTAGCTGGAATGTCAGGAAAAATGTCTGACAGTTATACTATTGTACCGCAATACAAAGGAAATTATCCTGTAAAACCTATTCGTTTCTCTTATTTTGATTTGGGATCAGGAACATATAAAACAGTTGTATCTCCTGAGATTATGATTAATGTTTTAAACGGTCCAACTGATACACGTGCAGCAGATAGCTTAAGTGCTAACGCAGGCAAAAATGATGTCAGTATTGAACAGTTTAAATACATTAAATTAAAAACCGAATTAAAACCAACTAACAGTGACGATTTCTTTGGTTCTAAATTGTACTTACTACTACTCTTATTATCCTTTTTATTAATACCAATAATTGTATTAGCAAAAAACAAGAAAGACACTCTTGATGGTGATGTTGTTGGCAATAGAATACGCAGAAACAATAAATTAGCTAAGAAGTATTTGTCTCAAGCTAAAAAACAAATCAACAATAAAGAACCATTTTATGTTGCTCTTGAAAAAGCAATGCATAATTTCTTGAAAGCCAAGTTGCATATTGAGACATCAGAGATGAGTAAAGACAATATCAAGGCTATATTGTTAGCTAAAAATGCAAATTCCGAAACAGTTAATGATTTTATTGCGCTTACTGAAAATTGTGAAATCGCACGATATGCTCCGGCATCAAGTGCAACCATTCAAAAAGATTATGACAAGGCAGTAGCGATAATTTCTGAATTAGAGAAAGAGCTATAAGCACAGTGAATTACAAGATTGATAAGCAAGATGTATTTTTTGCGTAAGCAGTTTATAAATAAAGACAATGAAAAATATTTTATATCTATTCTTATTTTTTACCCAAGTTTTCTTTGCTCAAAATAGCTTTGAAAGTGCAAACGAATTGTATAAACAAGGTAAATATGAAGAGGCAGTTACTGCTTATAATGCTATTTTAGGTACTAAATTACAATCGGCTGAGTTGTATTATAATTTAGGAAACTGCTATTATAAACTAAATAAAGTAGCTCCTGCGATTTATAATTATGAGAAAGCATTGGTTTTAAAACCAAACGATACACAAACTTTAAATAATTTACGCTTTGCGCAAAAAAGAACCGTTGATGAAATCAAAGTAATTCCTAAAGTAGGATTTGCTAAGTTACTTAGGGATTTTACCGCAACTTATAACTACAATACTTGGGGTTATATTTCGGTGGGGTTAGCAGTATTGTTTTTATTGGGTTTTATTGGGTATTATTTTTCACAACAAAGCACCATAAAAAGACTGTTTTTCTTTACTATGTTTATTGTTATTATTTTGCTTATTATTAGTGTTTTGGCTGCTATTTTTGAGATGGATCAGTTTAAAAATGATCGACCGGCAATAGTTTTTGCTGAAATGGTTGATGTTAAAAAAGAACCTCAAAATGCTAGTAAAACCGTTGTTGTCTTACATGAAGGAGCTAAGTTATATGTAGAAGAAACAGTGAACAACTGGAAAAGAGTTGAACTCACAGATGGAACCGTAGGTTGGATAGAAAAAAGCGCAATTAGAGAAGTGAAATAACTTTAAGCCTTACTCTTCTTGTTTTACTTCATTGTTTTTGGGAACTGATTCGTTTTCTGCTTCGGTTGTGTGTTTGTCTTTAAAATCAACGTACCATTTTTCTAAAGAAGGATAAACAAAGCGCGACGTTTTTTGGATAGGGTTATAAAACATAGAATTATCTAAAGTTTCGGCTTTGATGAGCATGTTATTAATATTTACTTTTTCGAATAAATTAAATAATACGCTTAAAAGCAATACCGTTTTTAAAACACTAAATACAGCACCTGCAAGTTTATTTATCCAACCCAAGAAGGCGAAATCCATGATCCCTGTGAATAGCTTTGCTAAAAGGTGAATGCATACCACTACGGCTATGAAAGTTAGTCCAAAAGCAATGATCTCAATGTATTTAGGTGACCATGAAACATGCTTTACTAACATTTCCTTGATCATGTATGAAAATTTTATAGCTAAATAAATTCCAACAATCAAAGACAATAACGAGGCCAGTTCTATAAAAAGTCCGTTTTTAAGCCCTTTATATAAAGCAAAAATCAGTAAAGCGCCCAAAACAATATCTAAAAAACCCATAGTTGTACATTAGTAAGATGAACAACAAATATAAAATAAATCAAACATCCATTGTCAATTTTCAAGTCGTTATCTTTGCAAAAATTAAATAGCTGTTTTTTTTGAATTAGGATACTTAAAAAGGGAGCGGTTACAATCAATATTATAATGTCAAGAGATATACAACTTAAAGAGCGCTGGGAACAGCTTGTCGATATACTTTCTAATCAATTTTCGCAAGGAGAAGATTTAGACTTAGATGCTATTATTTATTTAATAGGAGTTCAAGAACTAGGAAAAGTACACCAAGAATATAAAAAAGATGAAAAATTAAACCTGATGCATATTGCTATTTGCAGGTTATTAGAGCCTTATGGTTTCTATGAATTTGAATTTTTTGATGAAGATGGTTGGCCTCATTACAAAGTAAAAGAGGAATTGCCGCCATTAAGAGCCGGTGAACAATCGGTGTTAATGAAGGAAGCAATCGTGAATTATTTTATAGAAAGAGAAGTGATCCAATAATGTGTCGCAATTTTAGCGCGTAAACTTTTCACTTTACACTTTAAACCTGAAACAAATTTTGTAAATTTGCCCTCTCAATTACTGGATGAAAATGATAGATAAGATAAAAGAATATATTGGCGAAGCACAAGCTTTTTCAACACAAGACAAAGCAGAATTAGAAACATTTAGAATTAAATTTTTAGGAAGTAAAGGACTTCTTAAAGATTTTTTTGCTGAGTTTAAAAACGTACCAAACGATCAAAAAAAAGAATTTGGTCAAGTAATCAATTTACTTAAATCATCTGCCGAAGAAAAAGTGAAAGCTATTCAAGAAGCATTAGAGAGTAAAGAAGAAACTAAAGGTATTTATGGTGATTTAACTCGCTCTGCTGAGCCAGTAATCATTGGGTCTCGTCATCCTATTTCTATTGTAAAAAACCAAATCATAGACATCTTTTCAAACATTGGTTTCAATGTTTCTGAAGGTCCGGAAATCGAAGATGATTGGCATAATTTCACCGCATTAAATTTGCCGGAGTACCATCCAGCAAGAGACATGCAGGACACGTTTTTTATTCAAACAAATCCTGATATTTTGTTACGTACACACACATCATCTGTTCAAGTGCGTTACATGGAAGAGAACAAGCCACCTATTCGTACTATTTCTCCAGGACGTGTTTTTCGTAACGAAGCAATTTCGTCACGTTCACATTGTATTTTTCACCAGGTTGAAGGACTGTATATTGATAAAGATGTATCGTTTGCTGATTTAAAACAAACACTTTTATATTTTACAAAAGAGATGTTTGGGAAGTCTAAAATTCGTTTAAGACCTTCTTATTTCCCCTTTACTGAGCCTAGTGCTGAGATTGATATTTACTGGGGTTTAAAGACAGAAACGGATTATAGGATTACTAAAGGAACTGGTTGGTTAGAGATTGGTGGATGTGGAATGGTAGATCCTAATGTCTTAAAAAACTGTGGTATCAATCCAGAAGAATTCAATGGTTTTGCCTTTGGGATGGGAGTGGAGCGTATTGCAATGTTGCTTTATCAAATAGGTGATATTCGTATGTTTTATGAAAATGACGTACGTTTCTTAGAGCAATTTAAAGCTTCAATTTAGTCCAAGGTTGAAATGTTAAAAGTTGAAACAGCTATTTTAGTAATGATTGACTTTGAGATTTTAAAACTTAGACTTAAGACTAATTTATGAAAAAAGATATTATAATCCCTGAAGTAGAAAATGTTTTCCTAGCGGCCGTTCAAGAATGGAGCGACGATTTTATGGAAAAGGTTTGGTATGCTTATTTAGTTAATGATAGTGATTTCCTTATCGAAAGCGTTATGGTTGTGTCTAAAGCTTTTGGGACAATTGACGGCGAAATGAAAAAAACATCGCTATTGCGCCACGCTTTTGTTGAAGTTCCAGCTGTTTCAGTGGTTAAAATCGAAATGATTGAGAAAAGTGTATTGGTACTCAATAATGAATTTTCAGTGTCTTATTTCGTAGGGAATAAGATGTATGATAAGAAGTTTATTTTTAATGCAAATGCTATGAATGAGCAAGAACTTGAAGAAGTGCCTATTCTATTTGTAGATGGTCTCATTGTAAGATAACAGTAAAAATACAAGCACAAAATAAGCAGCAATCTTAAATAAGGTTGCTGCTTTTTTGTTGTTAAGAGCTATGTTAGCTTTTTGATAATGTATCAGTGGCTAGGTATTTGTCGTCTTGATTTAAATACCAAGCTCTTGCTTTTGGGATTTTAATTCCGGATAATTCCTCTTCGCCACTTAATAAAATATATTCTCCATCATTCTTTTTTTGATCATGGTAAAACTGATATACTTTTAGAGCATAGGTCTTTGTATCAAAATAAAAGTACCAAGCGTCTTTTCCTACACCCTCCTCATACTTTACCGCTAATACTAAATACTCTTGGCCCATGAAGTCCTTTCGTTCAACTACGGGGTTTATAATTGTCCCAGCGTCTTTTAGTTTCATTGGTAAACCATATAAATAAGTGTAATAGTTTTGCATGAATCGGGCTCTAGTTTCTGTTAAGTTAAAAGTTTTTACATCTTCTTCAGTAAAGTCACTTTTGCCATCTAGGCTAAAATTCACAACTTCTTTATCAATAATGTATGTTACTTCTTTGTCATTTTTTGTGACGTTAAGTTTGAAATATTGTTTTGGTAAATCAATACTTACTTTGCTTAGACGTTCAGTATCATCTGGCATTTTCATGGCTATAGAAAGCGTGCTCTTAAAATCATTGTAATGATGATCAGGGTCGTGATAATTGATAGCTTTGTCTAATAACTGTTCTCCAGTTATTTCTTGTGCGGATGCTTTAAAGAAAACTAAAAAACAAAGTACAAACAAGCTTTTTATTAAAGCTGAAAAACGTAAATTAGTGTTGTAATTCGCCATGTTTTAAAGTGTTTTTAAAAGAAATAGAGATAAGCTTAATCTAATTTATCAGTTAGTTTACTAAAAACGGCTTTAGCATCTTTATGTTCATATAGTATTTCATATACAGCATCAATAATAGGCGTTTTAGCTCCATAACCTTGATTTAGTTTATAAGCACTTTTAGTAGCGTAATATCCTTCAGAAACCATGCTCATTTCCATCATGGCACTTTTTACGGTATATCCTTTACCAATCATGTTACCAAAAGTTCTATTTCTAGAAAACATAGAATATCCAGTAACGAGTAAGTCTCCTAAATAAGCCGAATCATTAATATTTCGTTTCATTTTATGGACTTTTTTGATGAATTTTTTCATCTCTCTAATTGCGTTACTCATTAGTACCGCTTGAAAGTTATCACCGTAACCTAAACCATGTGCAATACCAGCGGCTATTGCGTAAATATTTTTAAGCATAGCGGCATATTCAGTACCAATAATATCATCAGTGATTTTAGTTTTGATGAAGTCTCCTGCAAGATTATCAGCTACGATTTTAGCTTTCTCAGCATCACCACAAGCAATCGTTAAATACGATAAGCGTTCCAGTGCCACCTCTTCGGCATGACAAGGGCCAGTAACAACACCTATGTTGTAATAAGGGATGTCGTATGTAAAATGAAAATGTTCTCCCACAATCATACTCGTTTCAGGAACAATTCCTTTTATGGCAGAGAAAATTACTTTGTCTTTTAGAGAGACGTTCATTTTTTCTAATTCGGCACCTACAAACGCTGATGGAATAGCAAATATGATGTAGTCAGCATTAGTAATTGCTTCATTAATATCGCTAGTAAGTTTTAGTTTGTTTGTATCAAATTCAACAGCACTTAAATAATTAGGATTGTGCTTATATTTTTTTATGTGTTCAATTGCAGTTTCATTACGCATGTACCAGTAAACCTCTGGTAGATTTACACATAACATTTTTGTGATTGCAGTTGCCCAGCTACCTCCGCCAATAACTGCAAATTTTAAATTTTTGGCCATTTTTTTATTAAATTTAGTCAAAAGTACTTAAAAAATGGGTGAATTTTAGAATAAAAAAAACCTGAAAATCTGTGATGATTCTAAAGTTCTATTCTTGGAATTAAAAATAAATCGTATTTTTTAATAATTATATAAAATAATTTTACTTTTTTAACGTTATTGTGTAATATTAATCTATTTTTTAGTAAATATGAGAATTGAGTTAGTTAGTAGGTGTTATTAAAAAGGCGTCCTCAATAAATTAAGAACGCCTTTTAATCTCACCGTATTATCGTGGTATTTTATACTAGTAACTCATTTCGACAATAGCTTTCACTTTGTCTAAAGTAATGTTTTGTTTTTCTCCAAGACCTTTCCAACCTCTTTCGTCAAAACGTTTTACAATAAAATCAGCTGTATCGCTATATTCTTTTGTATAGTCAGAAAGTTTAGTGTCCATTCCCATTTTGTGGAAAAATGCTACTGTTTTATTGATGGCTTCTTTTGCAATTTCGTCTTCCGTTCCTTCTAGATTGAAGATACGTTTTCCGTATTGTGCTAGTTTTGCTTTTTTAGTTTCGAACATTACAGTATATAAACTTGGAGCAATTACAGCAAGAGTTCTTGCGTGATCAATTCCGTACATTGCTGTTAATTCATGGCCTATCATGTGTGTTGCCCAGTCACTTGGAACTCCTTTTTGGATTAATCCATTAAGTGCCATAGTACAAGACCACATAAAGTTTGATGCCAATTCATAGTTGGCAGGATCTTCAACTACTTTAGGACCTACTTCAATCAAGGTGTGTAAAATTCCTTCGGCAATTCTATCTTGTAAATGTCCTTCATGAGGATACGTTAGGTATTGTTCCATAACGTGCGTGTAAGCATCAACAACACCGTTTTGTAATTGTCTCTTAGGTAAAGATTGAATTACTGTAGGATCTGTTATTGAGAATTTTGGAAACAAGGCCGAACCACCAAAAGCTAATTTCTCTTTAGTTGATTCGATGGTTACTACTGCTCCGGAGTTCATTTCGCTTCCAGTTGCAGGCAAAGTTAATACTGTTCCAAACGGAATAGCATTTTCTTTAATTAAGATACGCTTTTGCAAAATCTCAATTGGATCCCCTTTATAGTTTACTGCACCTGAAATGAATTTTACACCATCAATTACAGATCCACCACCTACTGCAAGAATAAAATCTATTTTTTGTTCTTTAACAATAGCAACAGCTTTCATCAAAGTTTCAAAATGTGGATTTGCCTCAATTCCTGAAAATTCTACTATTTCGTGTCCTTTAAGATTGTTGATTACTTGCTCGTGTATTCCGTTTTTAAAGATACTTCCACCACCGTAAGCTAATAATATTTTAGCTCCTTTTGGTACAAGTTCTCCTAATTTTTCTATTTGTCCTTTTCCAAAAACTAAATTGGTAGGATTATATAATTCGAAGTTTAACATAATGTTCTATTTTTTATAATTTTAAAAGGCTCCCATTACCTTCAATTTCTATTATAGAATCGTTGTAATTAAGAGCCTTTAAAAAGTGTTAATTATTTTTTAGCATTCAATTGCGCTAACAATTTTTCTGCTACTAATTTAGATGAAGCTGGATTTTGTCCAGTAATCAATAAACCATCTTCTACTGCGTATGGATTCCAGTCTGCTCCTTTAGAATAAGTGGCACCATTAGCTTGTAAAGCATCTTCTAATAAAAACGGAACAACATCAGTTAATCCAACTGCAGCTTCTTCCGTATTTGAAAATCCAGTTACTTTTTTACCTTTCACTAAAAATTCTCCGTTTACTTTTACATTTTTCAACACTGCTGGTGAGTGACATACAAAAGCTACTGGTTTATTATTAGTATAAAACGAAGTAATTAATTTACTAGAATCTTCACTTGATGCTAAATCCCATAATGGTCCGTGACCTCCTGGATAAAATACGGCATCATAATCTGACTCTTTTACATCCGTTAATTTGTGAGTTTTACTCAATTTAGCTTGTAATGCTGTGTCTTTATCAAAACGTTTTGTGTCTTCTGTTGCAAATGATGCATCAGCACTTTTTGGATCAATTGGAGGTTGTCCTCCTAGTGGAGTTGCAATATCAATTACAACGCCTTTATCTGCTAACTCATAATAGGGTGCTGCAAATTCTTCAACCCAAAATCCTGTTTTTTCTCCTGTGTTCCCTAAATCTGAATGGCTAGTTAGAACGAATAATACTTTTTTCATCTTAGTTTTTTTTGTTTTTTGTGCAGTTGCTGTAAAACAACCTACTGTTAATACTAGTATTGCAAATAATGCGACTTTTTTCATTTTGTTATTTTGTTTGTACAAATTTACGACTATTATGCTATCAGTAAAAATAATTTAAATTATGTTTGTGATAAATATATTTATATCATGGTTAATCTAGAATGGTACAGAACATTTAAATCGGTGTATAAAAATGGTAATTTTTCGCTAGCCGCCAAAGAGCTGTTTATAAGTCAACCCGCAGTAAGTCAACAAATAGCCATGTTGGAGGCGCACGTAGGCTATAAATTATTTAATCGAAAATCAAAAGGAGTAGATCCTACTGAGTACGCTAAGTTACTCAATAACTTGATTATAGAAGCACTTGATCGATTAGAAAATGTAGAAAATGGCTTTAGAGCCAAAGCGTTTAATGCGAATAGGTTAATCACTGTTGGTATATCAAAACATTTCTTTAACAGCCTTGGTAATTCATTGATTGGAAAGTTTGATTACATTGACTTTAGTTTTCATGAAGATCAAGACCTCTTTGAACTAGTGGATACTAAAAAAGTTGATTTTGCCATAACCACACAGCAATACGACACTTTTGATACGGTACTATCTAAAGTAGGTCAAATAAAACAAGTCATCGTAGGTTCTGCCGCAATTGATGCTTCTGAAGTAAAGGCAAAAATTAAAAAAGAAGATTTCGTAGCAGTCGAATATTGGTTAAACGAACAAAAGTGGTACAGTCATGATGCTCGAATTCCGCATGTAAAAGTGTTTTGGTTGCATGTTTTTGATAAAAAACGACCTACAATAATCCCGAATTATATTATCCCATCAGAGTTTGAGATGTTGTCGGCAATGGAAAAAAACAATGGTATAGCAGTAAGTTGGGATTGTAATGTAAAGTCTTTTATAGCAGACAAAAAATTACAGTTAGTATGGAATAGCAACAAGATGCCTTGTACTGATGTGTTTTTACTATCAGGAAAAAACGATCAATTTAATACTGCTTTCCAAGTAATTGAAGCAGAGTTAAAGCATAGTTTAGCTTAATCATCCTAAACTTTATTGGGTAATTCCTAAGAAATATAAAACAATTTTTATATTTGTTTAAATCATACGCATTAAAAAATGAGTGAACATCAAAAGATTAAGGTGGCGGTAGATGCTATTGTATTTGGTTACCAAAACAATCAGCTGTATGTATTGTTAATTCAACAAAAATTTGGAACTCAAGAATCCTATTGGGCTTTACCAGGTGGTTTAGTTCATGACGACGAATCTTTGCAAGACGCTGTAAAAAGAGAACTGAAAGAGGAGACGAATATAACTGTGAATTATTTTGAGCAGCTCTATACTTTTGGCGATGATGTATTTCGTGATCCTAGAAACCGTGTAATTTCAGTTGCTTATTTTGCCTTGGTCGATCCCTCAAAACTAAAAGTCAAAGCTAATTCGGATGCAGACAATGCACAATGGTTCAAGATTGATGCGATTCCCAAGCTAGCTTTTGATCATACTCTTATTTTGGCAAAAGCAATTGCGAGGCTAAAAGCCAAACTTACATACGAACCTATCGGTTTTGATTTGTTACCCAATGAGTTCTTATTCTCTGAACTCGAAAATTTATACTGCACTATTTTAGAGAAAGAAATTGATCGAAGAAACTTTAGAAAAAAAATAATGAGTTTCGAAATTATCGAAGAAACTCCTCATTTTTCTCCTGTAAAAACAGGACGTCCAGCCAAATTATTTAAGTTCAATAAGAACAAATACACTGCTTTAGCAAAGAAGGGTTTTTACTTTGAAATAAAGTTTGCGTAATTTTTACACAAATAAAATTGCGTATTCAAAATTTATATTTACATTTGTGTATAATTAACGCAAAATAAAAAATTATGATACTTAATCTAGACCCAAAATTCAAACCATTTACTAATGAGAAAGAAATGGTTTTTCAAAGTTTTACTTTTTCTGGAGGAGAACCTCATATCAAAATCGATCCAAATTTTGATGTTAACCAGAAAGTAATTATTACGCACCGTTTGAATTCTTTTAACGATTTGGGATTGCTATGTATTGCTGTTGATGCGTTGCGAAGAATGTATGTAAAGCAAATCGAACTTTTTATTCCGTATTTTCCAGCGGCGCGACAAGATCGTGTGATGATTAAAGGAGAACCATTATCAGTAAAAGTATATGCTGATATAATTAATGCCATGCAGCTCGACAAAGTATTTGTGTTTGATGCACACTCAGAGGTAACGCCAGCTTTGGTCAATAATTGTGAGGTGATTCCTAATCACACTTTTATTAAAACAGTTATAAAAAACATTGGCAACGAAGTTAAATTAATCTCTCCTGATGGTGGTGCTTTGAAGAAAATCTACAAAGTATCTGAATTCTTAGGAGGAGTAGAAGTGGTAGAATGTAGCAAAAGCCGCGATGTAAAAACAGGTCGTTTGTCTGGTTTCAAAGTGTATAATGACGATTTACAAGGAGTTGATTGCCTTATTGTTGATGATATTTGCGATGGTGGAGGAACATTTGTTGGCTTGGCTGCGGAACTAAAAAGCAAAAATGCCGGAAAATTATATTTGGCGGTAAGCCACGGGATCTTCAACAAAGGTTTTGAAGTTTTGGATTGTTTCGAAAAAATATTTACTACCAATTCCTTTAAAGATTTTGAGGGAGAAAGTGTAGAAGTAATTGGATTAGATCAATTGATATGAAAGTCATTTACCCTACAAGCAAAATTGAAGCAAAAGGACTGAAAATATTTCTAGCGGGAACAATTGACATGGGGAATTCGATGGATTGGCAACAAAAAATAATTGATGACCTTCAATTGTTATATCATGATAAAGAGCTAGCGATCTTAAACCCAAGACGAAAAAATTGGGATTCTAGTTGGGCACAAACTATAGAAAACGAACAATTTAGTTCGCAAGTAAATTGGGAGTTAGACGCACTTGAAGCTTCGGATTTTATAGTTATGTTTTTTGATAAAAACTCTAAATCGCCAATTTCAATGTTAGAACTTGGATTATTTGCAGATTCAAAAAAAATTTTGGTTTGTTGCGAAGAAGGATTTTGGAGAAAAGGAAATATAGACATTGTTTGTAAACGAAAAGCAATTCCAACTTTTGAAAATTTAGAAGATTTAATTAAGGACTTAAAAACTAAAATTAATTAAAATGGATTTCTATTTAAACACCGATAATTCATCAACACGTTTGTTTGAAGAATATAAGACTCATCAATCTATTGTAGTTGCATTTGACTTCGATGATACCGTTTATGATTTTCATAAAAAAGGACGATTGTACAATGATGTGATTGAATTGCTAAAAAAACTGCAATCCATAAATTGCTATTTGATTTGTTGGACTGGGCAGGATGACATAGATTTTGTATCGAATTATTTAAAGAAAAATAATATTCCTTTTGATAGTATAAACGAAAATCCAACTTTTCATAAGTCATCAAGTAGAAAAATATATGCCAACGCCTATTTGGATGATAGAGCAGGCTTAAAGCAGGTTTACGATGAATTGAATCAATTGGTTTTAGATATAAAAAAATAAAGATTATGATTTTAGAAGCAGCTATAGGAGACGCATATGGAGCGGGTTTTGAATTTAGAAAGATGGAATTTATACTTAAAAACAACAATCTAACCCAATATCATAAGCACGGTCTTTATACCGAAATATATAAAAGATATACAGATGACACTCAAATGGCAATTGCAATTTCAGAGTTATTATTAGAGGAAGAAAATTGGAATGAGATAAAAGTAGCTAATAAATTTGTTGAAGTTTTTCATAGAGATAAGAGAAGAGGTTACTCTGACCGAGTTTACAACTCATTGGATGCTAGTAAAAATGGATCTGATTTTATTAAAATAATAAATAATGGTAGTAATGGTAACGGTTCGGCAATGAGAGCTTATGCTATCGGACATCTCAAAAATATAGAACAATTATTAAGTTTTTGTGAAATTCAAGCAATAACTTCACATAACACAAAAGAGGGAATTAGCTGTGCCAAAAGAGTAGCATTAGCAGTACACTTTTTTAAATATAATTTAGAAAATCAATCGACTTTAACGGACTTTATCAATGACACTTTAAAGGAAAAAGAAAATTATCGTATTACTTCACCTATTGATATGCATGGTTATCCTACAACGCAAGCTGTAATAAAAATTGTTTCAGAAGCAAGTTCAATGAGTGATTGTTTGAAAAAGAGTATTGATTATGGAGGAGATACTGATACTGTTGCGGCTCTTTGTATGGCTATTTTGAGTCAGAAAAAAGGAAGTGAACAAACTTTACCTAATTTTTTATACGAAGAACTTGAAAATGATACTTACGGGAAAAATTTCTTAATTAAGCTTGATGTAGCGCTAAATAATAAATTTAGATTCTAAAAGAAAACAGATAATCAATTTAAAATGCTCCATTAGAGCAAAATAATCATAACACTATGAACCCACTATTATTAACTGATGGTTACAAAGTAGACCACAAAAGACAATATCCAGACGGAACAACGTTAGTATATTCCAACTGGACACCTAGAAAATCAAGAATTGATGGTATTGACAAAGTCGTGTTTTTTGGCTTGCAATATTTCTTGAAAAAATATATTATTCATGATTTTGAAACCTATTTTTTTAAACAACCAAAAGAGGAGGTTGTTAAAAAATATGCACGTCGCATCAATAATTATTTAGGCGAAAATCAAGTAGGCACCAAACATATCGAAGATTTACATGATTTAGGGTATATCCCGATGGTATTCAAGGCACTGCCAGAAGGGGTCAGTGTACCTATTCGTGTGCCTATGTTCACGATGTACAATACCATTCCTGAGTTTTTCTGGCTAACAAATTATTTCGAAACCTTACTTTCTGCAGTGATTTGGTTGCCTTGTAATTCGGCTACAATTGCTAAAGAATATCGTCAAGTATTAGACAAATATGCTGCCGAAACATCATCAACACCTGAGTTTGTAGATTGGCAAGGTCACGATTTCTCTATGCGAGGAATGGGCGGAATCGAAGCTGCAGTAACATCTGCTGCTGGACATTTATTGAGTTTTACAGGCTCAGATACGATTCCTGCTATTGAGTTTTTTGAGGACTATTACAATGCAAATTCAGATGTAGAGTTAATCGCAGGATCTGTTGCGGCTACAGAACACTCTGTGATGTGTATGGGAACAACCGAAGGAGAATACGAGACCTTCCAAAGATTAATTTGTGAGGTATACCCAAAAGGAATTGTGTCTATCGTTTCAGATACTTGGGATCTATGGAAAGTGCTTACAGATTATTTGCCTCGTTTAAAAGACGAAATTGTAGCTAGAGAAGGAAAAGTAGTAATTCGCCCAGATAGTGGTGATCCCGTGGACATTATCTGTGGTAATCCAAACGGAAAAACCGAACAAGAAAAGAAAGGAGTGATCGAATTGCTTTGGGATGTTTTTGGAGGAAGTACCAATGCCAAAGGATTCAAAGAATTAGTTCCACAGATTGGAGCGATCTATGGAGATAGTATTACAGTAGCAAGATCTATCGCTATTTGCGAACGTTTGAAAGCCAAAGGTTTTGCGTCTACAAATGTCGTACTAGGGATAGGATCTTTTACCTACCAATACAATACTCGAGATACTTTTGGGTTTGCAATGAAAGCTACCTATGGTGAAGTGAATGGAGAAGGTAGAGCTATTTTTAAAGACCCCATTACAGATGATGGTACTAAAAAATCAGCCAAAGGTTTGATGAAAATAGAATTAGTAAATGGAGAATACCAATTAACAGACAACGTTAGTTGGGAAGAAGAGCAAAAAGGCGAACTGAAAGAAGTTTTTAGAGACGGAAAATTGATAGTCGACTTAAGTTTGGCAGAGATAAGAAATCAAGTCAAAAAGAGTTAATTAGAAATAAGTACTAATGCAAAAGCCTAAATAATAATTATTTCATTTAGGCTTTTTTATGTTCGATTTAGAGGCTTTTACTTCCTGTAAAAATTATTGTGATCGATGTATTCCCAAACTTTATTAGGTAAAAGCGGTTGGATATTTTTACCTTCCTTTATATTGTTTCGAATAAAAGTAGAAGATATTTCAACGATAGGGGCATCGATTATGTGAATTCTAGGATGATCTTTAAGTTCTAAATTTTCTGCTTCAGATGATATTCTTGGGTAAACATAGATGTCATGATTTTGCAAAATCACCTCATAGTTCTTCCATTTATGCAATGATTTCAAATTATCTTCCCCCATAATCAACGAAAAGTCATGATTGGGATATTTTTCTTCTAGGTGAACTAATGTATTTACAGTATAATTAGGTTGTGCTAATTTAAACTCAATGTCCGAAGGTTTGATTTTAGCATAATCTTCGGTAGCTAGATGAACCATGTGCAATCTGTGAAAATCGTCCAGTAAAGTACTTTTCTTTTTATGCGGATTGTGTGGTGTAACTACCATCCAAACTTGATCCAAATCAGAATGTTCTGCCATGTGATTGGCAATGATTAAATGGCCAACATGAATGGGGTTAAAAGTCCCGAAATATAGTCCTATTTTCATTGTTCTAGTAACTAGTGATTAGTAAAAAGTAATTGGTTTTTGAGCGTTTTAATAAAAGAATTAATCATCTTTGATTCTTCTTCAATTTGTCCCAAGACTTCTTTGTACAGAGGTTGATTTGTAATAAAACCAAGTTCATTAGCAATAAGTAACTGAGTTTCAATTTCGAATAATGAGCCTCTGGAAATGTTTAAAAAAGGACTAAATGATTTCTCTGTATTTCTTCCATAACCCTCAGCAATATTAGACGGAATAGATACTGAAGCTCTTTTTAATTGACTGCTTAGGGCATATAGTTCTTCTTTTGGAAAAAACTTTACTAGCTCATAAACTAAAAAGACAATTTTAATTCCCTTTTGCCAAATCAGTAAATCTTTATACGATTTTATTTCTCCCATTTTTAGGCTACTTACTAGTCACTCTTTACTAATTATTTTTTTATTTACTTACAAAATCCTTCACTAATTCAACAGCCTCTTCTAAAGCGACCTCCAAATCGTAATTCTTAATAACTACATCAAATTGTGGTGCTGTTGCTAGTTCTACAGAAGCTTTTGCAATACGCATGTTGATTTTGTCGTCACTTTCCGTAGAGCGCTTTTTAAGTCTGATTTTAAGTTCATCTATACTTGGTGGTTTTACAAAAACAGCAAGTGTTTCTTCAGGGAACTTAGATTTTATTCTTAATCCGCCCGCTACATCAATATCAAAAATTACATTTTTGCCTGTAGCCCAAATGCGTTCAATTTCTGTTTTTAAAGTTCCGTAAAAGTTATCGCGATATACTTCTTCCCACTCAACAAAATCTTCATTTTTAATATGGGTTTTAAAATCATCAAGCGACATAAAATGGTAATCTGTACCATTCACCTCTTCGCCACGAGCTTCGCGTGTTGCAGCCGAGATTGAAAACTCTAAATTTAAATGTTCTTGTTCTAATAAATGTCTAACAATGGTAGTTTTTCCAGATCCTGATGGTGCCGAAAAAACAATTAATTTCCCTTTTTTCATTTTATTTTTCTTTAATAAAAGAAATTGACTTGGTGTCAACTATGATTTGTTTTACAATATTTTTATCTCCACTAGAACTAGTGGTTTTAAACCTTAATTTACTTTTTTCGGCAGACGCTAATTTCTCCGAATAGATGGAGCCACGACAATCGTTTAAAATTAATTCGTCTTTGTAATTTAAATTATTCTGAGCATCAAAACTTAAAATAATATAGCCAGAATCTGTTGCTGCTCCACACATTCCTTGGATATTTGGATTGCCACCAATTTTGTATTTTAAAAGCACTTTTGTCTCCAGTTTGGTTTTAGTACTATTGACAATTTCTAAATGATCATAAGCTATAGAAAAACCAGCTAAATCGATAGTTGTTTTGTTATCTAATTTCAAGAAAGCAAAATCTTTTACAATAGGATTATCCTGAAAATCGAAAACTTTAAGTTTTAATTCTTTGGTTTTACTGAACCATTTTGTATCAGCTGCCTCATTATAAATAGTGAGCTTTTCTTCAAAATCGGTAATCGATTTTATATAATCAATTTTAGTCCAAACGTTTTCTCCTGAGACATTAAAAGTCACTATTTGATCTTCTAGAGTTTTATTTTTTAAAGAGTAAAGAGTTAGTCCGTCAGAGAAATCATAAATACCAACAATTGGTATGTTTTTTTTATATTGGTTGTAATAATACCAACCTTTTACAGAGTACACTCCTTGATGATCATTAGAAAAAGAGGAAAGTTTTAAATAAATGGTAATATCATATTTGCCATCAATGGAACCGTGAAAAATTTTACTTTTGGTTCTAAATTGTTCCAAGTTGATTTTATACTCTTGAGAAAAAGCATTGAAGGTAATTAATAACAAAAAAAATATTTTTTTCCACATTTTAAAGTACATTCAAAACCTGTTCCTTAATTTTCTCCAATTCGTCTTTCATTTGAACGACTAATTTTTGCATCTGAGCATGGTTTGATTTGGATCCCATTGTGTTTATCTCACGACCCATTTCTTGGGTAATAAAACCTAGTTTTCTACCATTAGCTTCTGTTCCGTTGATGGTCTCCAAGAAATAGTCCAGGTGATTGGTCAAACGTACTTTTTCTTCGGTAATATCTAATTTTTCTAGGTAGTAAATCAATTCTTGCTCAAAACGGTTTGCATCTACATTTACTTTTAATTCATCAATTGCAGTTTGTAAACGGTCTTTTATTGCTTGTACGCGTTCAGGATCCAGTGCTAGAGCTTCGGTCATGTACTGGCGAATGTTACCTATGCGCAACTGAAATTCTTTTTCAAGTGAGGCTCCTTCGTCTTTTCTAAAAGTCAAGATATTTTGAACCGCTTCTTCAATAACCGTTTGGATTTCGATCCAGTCATTTTCGTCAATTTCATCGCGCTCAATTTTTAATGCATCAGGCATTCTAATGGCCATTTTCATTAATTCAGTTTCATCAGCAGCGGCATAAATTTCTTTAAGCTGGCCCATGTATGCTTTTACTATTGGTGCATTAACCTTTGTGGTAGTTTGTTCAGCGGTGCTTTCGATAAAAATAGAAAAATCTACTTTTCCTCTTTCTAGTCTAGAGGCTAATTGCGTTCTTAAACCCAATTCCATTTCGCGGTATAAAGAGGGCATTCTTACGTTTAAGTCTAAACCTTTACTGTTTAGCGATTTTACTTCAACAGTAATTTTTTTATTGGGTAAGTGTAAAGACGCTTTACCAAAACCGGTCATTGATTGTATCATATAGTTGTATAAAGAGGTCAAAGATAATGAAAAGGTGCTAAACCCACAAAACGAGGGTTTTTAAGCAAATATTGATTTTATGAAGTGGGTTTAAGAGCTGGTTTTTGTGTAACCATATAAACACCAATAAATATTAATAAAGCCGAGGCTATTTTAGTAAAAGACAATTCATCTTTGCCTAAGCTGATCGCAAAAACAGTAGCGAAAAAAGGTTGCAAATAAATAAAAACAGCTACCGTGGTAGGTTTTAATTCTTTCATTGTAAGTAGGTTGAGTAAATAGGTTAGGAAAGTCGATATTACAACGACAAAACCTATTTTCCAACTAATATCTAGCGGAAGCGCAGTCCAATTTAAAGCTTCAATTTGGCTCCAGCCAAAAGGTAAAACCATTAATAAGCCAAATAAATAGATCCATTTTACAAAAGTAAAAGCATTGTATTTATCCATTAATTTTTTTACAATGATTAAATAAAAACCATAGGATATAGCGTTAACAAGCACCAGTAAGTTACCTAAGGTGGCATTTGAGCTGCTGCCAATTGCTTTGCCATATAATATGAGTGAGCCAGTTCCTATAAGTCCTAATACTATTCCAGTCACCATTCTTTTACGCATGCGCTCTTTCATGATTATCGCTGACAAAATCAACACAATCATAGGTGTTGTCACCATTATCACAGCTGCTGATATGGGCGAAGTAAGACTCAATCCTTTAAAAAAGGTAAGCATGTTGAACGCTACGCCAAAAAATGCTGCCGCAACAATACGCGGAAAATCACTAGGATCTATTTTTTCTTTTGGCATAAACAACCACGCCATCCAGAACAGCAATGTGGAGCCACCTACGCGCAATAAAATAAAGCCGTAAGCATCAACGTAAGCAGGCATGACATCTTTAGCAATGGTAAATGTAAGTCCGTAAATTATTGAAACAAGCGTAGCGCCAAAAAGTGCAATTGTCCTTTTAGACATTATTTAATGCTTTCATTACCTGAAGCATGTTTTGTTGCGTCCCACCCACATATACGTTGCTGTCAATAACAAAAACAGGACGGTTTAAAAACGTATAATGTTCCAAGATGTATTTCTTATAATCGTCCTCAGTCAACGATTGATCCTTTAGATTCATGGATTTATAGAGCTGTGCTTTTTTACTAAACAAGGCTTCGTAGCTTCCTGATGATTGGTACATTTTGTCCAATTCTTCTTCAGTAAGAGGTGTTTGTTTGATGTCTCTAAAAACAAGATTGTTGTCTTTAGGCAATGTTTTTATAATTTTTCGGCAGGTATCACAAGAGGCGATATAATATATTTTATTCGACATAGTTTTTAAATCTTTGTGCAAAGAAAATAATTTGAAACTGAAAATGATTATTTTTAGCAAAAAAAACATAAAATGAATACAACACTTGCTATTACAAGAACAAATAGAAACATCCTCAAGCAAATTTTAGCCAAATATACGCTACAACAACTCAACGAAATTCCGGCGGGTTACAGCAATAATTTGATTTGGAATATCGCCCACGTGGTAGTAACCCAGCAACTATTGGTTTACAAACTTTCGGGCTTGCCAATGCTAGTTTCAGATGAAATGGTAGAAAAGTATAAAAAAGGCAGTAAACCAGAGCATAATGCAACCCAAGAAGAAGTCGATTTAGTTCAAGGATTGTTGTTAAGTACAATAGATCAAACTGAAATTGATATTGCACATAACAGTTTTGCCAATTTTGTCGAGTACCCAACATCAACCGGTTTTGTCTTAAAAAATGTGCAAGATGCTATGGCTTTCAATGATTTTCATGAAGGAATTCACCTTGGGATTATCATGACTATTCGCAAGTTTATTTAAGCCGTTTTCAGGAGCTAATCCTGCTATTCGTTACAACCACATTCATAAAACCTCCATTTTTTAAAGCCTAGAAGGAGCTTCCGCTGGTCGCTCTTCTAGACTAAAAAAATGGAGGTTTTATTTCATGAGGGTTTTCACTGCTATCAGGGCTAGGTTAATGGATTATTAGGAAATTTTTTAATTCTTCGTAAGGAATTAATAATTCTTTTGGACCATCGGCATAAGCGGCAATTTCATAACGGTTGTAATATAATAGCAATCCTTTATCAGTATAAAAAATGTTTATTGGTAACTGAAATTGATCTCCTTCAAACATAAACTTAGTTGCATTAATACTATGGTTTTCGGGAATTTTATATTTACTTCTAAATTTCTTTTCGGCGAAAGCCTTAAAAGTATTTGAGTCTTTAAATAATTGGTTGTTCGTAATTGCTTTACCCGTTTTTGGGTCAAATAATAAAGAGCGTAATCCTTGATAACCATGGGCGCCACCAGTATACGCATAATGGTTTATTTCAATATTCAAAACACTATCTGTTTGGTATTTTATACTTCCTTCAATTTTTGCCTCCCAGCCAAATTCATCTTTTGGGAATTCGGTTTTTAATTTTTCGTAGGAACCTATAAAATCACTAACTAGGCTATCATAATCCTTTGAAGTATAAGGTTTTTCGCCAAAATAGATAATCTCTTTTAGTACAGAAAAAACTTTTTTATTAATGCTATCGCTAACAACGGCATCACCTTTAGCAATAGGGATGCTCATATTAATCTCGGGGCAGCTATCTTCACACAATAAGCTAGATTTCTTATTGTAGGTTTGGTTCTCAAAGGTGAGTTTCTTTTGGCATCCTGCTAGTAGTAAAAATAAACTCAATAAATATACAGTACGTCTCATTTGGTAAAAGGTGTTAATTATATACAAAGGTATAGGGTTCTGGTTCATTAAGAGTAAATTAAAAGGTAAATTTGTAAAGCTATTAATCTCACTCTTTTAAAGCAATATAGCTGATTTTAAGCAAGTATTATCGAAAAATAGACTTAAAAATCAGGAATTTATAGCAAATTAAAAAATAAAATCATTCCAGCATGAAATTCAATACTAAAACAATTCACGGCGGACAGCATAACGATCCTTCAACCGGAGCGGTGATGCCGCCAGTTTTTCAAACGTCTACATTTGCACAAACAAGCCCAGGTAAACCTGTAGGCGATTATGGCTATAGTAGGTCTGCAAATCCCACACGGTCTGCTTTGGAAGAAGCTTTAGCAAGTATAGAAAACGGTGCGAAAGGATTGGCTTTTTCTTCAGGATTAGCCGCCACAGACTGTTTAATGCGCTCTTTTAAAGCGGGTGATGAAATCATCACTATGGATGATTTGTATGGCGGAAGCTATAGAATGTTTACGCAAATATATAAGGACTCAGGAATTAAGTTTCATTATGTGGATATGAATAATCTTGATAATGTTAACGCGGTAATTAATGAAAACACTAAAATGATTTGGGTAGAAACGCCTACTAATCCCTTAATGAAATTAGCTGATATTGCTGCAATTGCAAAAATCACTACCGCAAACAATATTATGCTCGCGGTAGATAATACTTTTGCCACACCTTATTTACAAAACCCAATAGATTTAGGTGCTGATGTAGTAATGCATTCGGCAACAAAATACCTCGCGGGACATTCGGATGTGGTGGCTGGAGCTTTAATAGCTAAAACGGCGGAGCTAGGAAAACAGTTGCACTTTCAGCAATTTGCTACGGGGGCAACTTTAGGGCCTATGGATAGCTTCTTGGTTTTAAGAGGGATAAAAACATTACATCTGCGAATGCAAAGACATTGTGAAAACGGGGAAAAAGTAGCCAGTTTTTTAAACAACCATCCAAAGGTAAAAACAGTCTATTATCCGGGATTAGTAACACACCCTTTTCATGAAATTGCTAAAAAGCAAATGAATGGTTTTGGAGGTATGGTTTCTTTTGATTTTGTATCAGGAATAAAACAAGATTCCATTACATTTCTTGAAAAATTGAAATTATTTACTCTGGCTGAATCTTTAGGAGGAGTAGAATCATTAGCAAATCATCCCGCTTTAATGACGCATGCCTCTATTCCTGAAGACAAGCGTAAAGAAGTTGGAATCACTGATCACTTGGTTCGTTTAAGTGTAGGGGTTGAAGATATTGAGGATTTACTTGAGGATTTAAAACTAGCATTAGCATAATTATTATCCATAAAAAAGTCCCAATTTAATTGGGACTTTTTAGATTAAAATATTTAGTTGTCTAGGTAGTAGATGTAGCCTACGTTAAGCCATAGCAACCAGTCATTTGTTTTGTTTTCGGTGTATATTTTTCTATTTGGATTAAGACCGTCAATCCAGTCTGTATTAAAATATTGAAATCGCATGTCTATCATTAAATCAGCCATAGGAGTTAGTTTGTATCGTGTTCCTAGACTTGAGACTAAAGATAGTGCCGTTCCTTTTTCACTAGAAAAACCATATATTCGTCCTGCAGATGGAGTTAAATATTTAGGGAATGTTGCCGCTACTGTTCCTAATGTTCCAAGAGTAGAATTAACTTCGGTTTTATAACCACTTATTTGTCCTCCAAAACTAATGAAAGGGCCAAAACTACCAGTTACTTTTTCAAAATCATGAATGTCTATAAAATTGTATTCTAATTGCATTCCGAAGTTTATAAGTTGGGTAGTGCCATACATTCCTTTTAATTGTTGTGCGGCAAGAGAATTGGGTTCTTTCTCTACATATATTCCTTGATGTTCTAAATTAGATTTACTATAAGATATTTCCGACCTTACTTTAAAATGTTCTTTAAAGTAAGTATCTTCACTAAATGTTCTTTGATTGTAAGAGAAGTTTAAAAAGTGTACAATCCCGATTCCAAAACCAGAATTACTGAAATTATTTCCAATATTATTCCTTTGCCCATAATCAGATCGCAACTCAACTGGACCAGCAATAACACCAATCTCATGGGCAATACCCTGTTGTGCATTTGAGCTATTTGAGAGACCAAATAAAAAAAATAGGATAAAAGGAATCTGTTTGAACATATTTGGAAGTTTACAAGATGGGACAAATATATAAAAAACATCAATTAAGATTAGAAATAAAAATAAAAAATAAGTAATTAAAAGCTGAAATGCTTAAGAAAAACTCAACGATTATTAACAAAGAGTACTTAGCTAAGCTGCGTTTTTAAAGAAAGGTTGAAAAAAAAATAATTCGTCTAGAATTAACAAAATAATAAAATAAAATTATTTTTATATAACGTATCTTTGTGCACACTAACGAAAACGTTTTCTTAAACGTTAATAATCTAATAATCATGTCACAAAGTATATCTACTTTTATTGAAGCGGTTACAAAAAAGAACCCCAACGAGCCGGAATTTTTACAGGCAGTTTTAGAAGTTGCTGAAACAGTAATTCCATTTATCGAAGAAAATAAGAAATACCAAAACAAAATGCTTTTAGAGCGTATGGTCGAGTCAGATCGTATTATCATGTTTAGAGTAGCTTGGATTGATGACAAAGGACAAACTCAAGTAAATAGAGGATACCGTATTCAAATGAATTCGGCTATTGGACCATATAAAGGAGGTTTACGTTTTCACCCATCGGTGAACTTAAGTATCTTGAAATTTTTAGCTTTCGAACAAACATTTAAAAATAGCTTAACTACATTACCAATGGGTGGTGGTAAAGGTGGAGCTGATTTTGATCCAAAAGGAAAATCAGATAATGAAGTAATGCGTTTTTGTCAAAGCTTCATGACTGAATTATCTAAACATATTGGTGCTAACACTGACGTTCCTGCAGGGGATATTGGAGTAGGAGGAAGAGAAGTTGGATATATGTTTGGTCAATATAAAAGATTAAGAAACGAATTTACTGGTGTTTTAACTGGAAAAGGAATTTCTTTTGGAGGTTCATTAATCAGACCTGAAGCTACAGGATACGGAGCTGTTTATTTTGCTCAAAGTATGCTTGAAACTAAAGGAAATAGCTTTGCTGGTAAAACAGTTGTTGTTTCTGGATCAGGAAATGTTGCGCAATACGCTACAGAAAAAGCAACTCAATTAGGCGGTAAAGTAGTTACTATGTCTGACTCTGCTGGATATATCTACGATGCTGACGGAATTGATGCTGAGAAATTAGCTTTTGTAATGGAGCTTAAAAATGAATTAAGAGGAAGAATCAGTGAGTATGTTGCAAAATATCCAAATGCAAAATATGTTGATGGTGCACGTCCTTGGGAAGTAAAATGTGATATCGCATTGCCTTGTGCAACTCAAAATGAGTTAAACGAAGCTGAAGCTAAAGCACTTGTTGCTAATGGTTGTATTTGTGTAGCTGAAGGAGCTAACATGCCTACAACGCCAGAAGCTGTTTTAGTTTTTCAAAAAGCTAAATTATTGTTTGCTCCAGGAAAAGCATCTAATGCTGGTGGAGTAGCAACATCAGGTCTTGAAATGTCTCAAAACTCTTTGAGATTAAGCTGGTCATCTGTAGAAGTTGATGAAAAATTAAAAGGAATTATGCTTGCTATTCATGCTTCATGTGTACAATATGGTAAGGATGCTTCAGGATATGTTGACTACGTAAAAGGAGCTAATATTGCTGGATTCGTTAAAGTAGCTGATGCTATGTTAGCGCAAGGAGTGGTTTAATCTTCTTTTTTTAATTATATAAAAATGCCTTCAACCTTATTTTGGTTAGAAGGCATTTTTTTTATCGAAATAGAAAAAATCCGTTTCCGTTCTTTATGTTATCTTTGTGAATCTAATTAGTACTGATAAAATGATAAAAAGAATTCTTGGCTTTCTATTTATTCTAAGCATGCACCCAGCGTTTTCTCAAAACAATTTGTCATGGCAAGGCTATTTTTCGTATAACGAAATTAAAGATGTTACTGCTTCTGCAACTACTGTTTATGCCGCTTCAGAGAACGCATTGTTTAATGTCAACACCCTAAGTAACCAGATCAAAACTACAACTACTCTAGACGGTCTTTCAGGCCAAACAATTAGCGCGGTATATTATAGCACAATTTTAAATAAAAGAATTGTAGGTTATGAGAACGGTTTGTTGATTGTAATTAATGAAGCTGACAATAGTATTCTAAAAGTGGTAGATATAATTAATAAACAACTACCCGCTAACCTAAAAAGAATTAATAATTTCATGGAATATGACGGAATCATCTATGTTTCCTGTGATTTTGGAATTGTTCAATTTAATTTAAAAACAATGCTCTTTGGTGACACCTACTTTATAGGAGATAACGGAGCTCAAATACAAGTTAAGCAAACTACAATTAATGGTGCTTTTATTTATGCGGCTACCAGCATGGGTATAAAAAGAGCTACATTAATTAATGAAAACCTTAATGATTATAAGCAATGGTCACAAATTGCGGTTGATAATTGGTCAGATATTAGTTCTTTTGGTACAGAATTAATTGCAATAAATACTTCGGGGTATCTGTACAAATACAATCCGGCTTCAAATACATTTTTGGGATTTGTTCCGCTCAATCAATCGGTGCTTGATTTATATGCTGCCGCTGATTATTTGGTAATAACCACAGCCACTACTATACATATTTATAACAAACAATTGGTTTTAATTCGTCAAATACAAAACAATACGGTACCTGATATTACTCCTGTTTTTACATCAGCAGCAACCATTGGAGAGGTTATTTATATAGGAACAAAAGAAAATGGATTGTTAAAAACAAATGTAACAGCAGGTGCTGGATACGAGAATTTGACACCTATGGGGCCACTACGAAATAATGTTTTTGCAATACAAAGCGGATCAGATTTTTTCTGGGCTGTTTATGGAGATTATTCGGTGGATTATAATCCGTATCCTTTGGATGATTTTGGTATTAGTAAATACAGTACTTCGGGTTGGTTGAATATTCCGTTTAGCGAAGTGCTTGGAGCAAAATCGATTAGTAGGGTTACTATTAATCCAAATAATGAAAATGAAGTTTACCTGAGCTCCTTTTACTCGGGTTTGTTGAAAATTGAAAATGATGCACCCACTGTTTTGTACAATCAAAAAAATAGTGGTTTAGAAACATTAACATTTGTAGGACCTGATTATATTGATGTTCGTATAAATGGTGCTGCATTTGATAAATCAGGAACTTTATGGGTAACCAATAGCCGAATAAAAAACGGAATAAAAGCTTTCAGTAAAAGCGGGCAATGGCAAAGTTATGGTATGGATGCAATCCTAGATGTTAGTGAGGATAATAGTTTTGGAACCATAGCAATCGATAAAAATAATACAAAGTGGATGGCAACTAATAAAAATGGAGTCATAGGGTTTAACGAAAAAGGGACTGTCTTTAAGAAAATTACTTTTGGTCCAGATGCGGGTAATTTACCTGTTGCAGATGTAAGAGCAGTTGCGATAGATACTAAAAACCAACTTTGGATAGGAACCACAAAAGGGTTGCGAGTTTTATCAAATATTGGTCGTTTTCAAACAGATAATCAATTAACTACTAGTGCTATAATTATTGTTGATGATAATTTACCTCAAGAATTGTTATACGAGCAATATATTACTGATATTGCTGTTGATGGTGCTAATAATAAATGGATAGGAACTGCAGACTCTGGGATATTCATGGTATCTGCTAACGGACAAGAAACAAAATATCATTTTACGATAGATAACTCGCCGTTGCCTAGTAATGCGATTAATGATATTGCGATTAATGGTGTATCTGGAGAAGTATTTATTGCTACTGATAAAGGATTAATTTCCTTTAAAGGATTAGCAACAAAAGCAAATGATGACTTGAGTAATGCGTATGTTTATCCTAATCCCGTTCGACCTGGATATACGGGTACTGTAAAAATTGCGGGTCTAATAGATAAGGCAAATGTTAAAATTACAGATGTTACAGGTAATTTGGTTTATGAAACAACTGCTGAGGGTGGCACGATTGAATGGGATACAACAGCTTTTGGAAAATACAAAGTCGCTTCAGGGGTTTATATGATTTTTATAGCTGCTGAAGACGGAGTTGAGACTAAAGTTAAAAAAGTGATGATAATCAGGTAATTAAAAAAAAAGTCATTTTTAAATTAGAGAATCTTATAAATTATTAATTGTGCAAGTAAAAACTAAGGCCATTGTTATTTCCTCTTTAAAATACCAAGAAAAAAGCCTGATCGTGAAATGCTTTACGCAGTCGCATGGCCTGAAGTCTTATTTTGTTCGCGATGCTTTCTCCGGAAGGAAATCAAATCAAAAAATAGCCTATTTCCAACCGCTTTCTATCTTAGAAATTGAGGCAGTTCATAAAAATAAAGGCACTTTAGAAAATTTTAAGGAAATAAAAATCAGTACACCTTTTAAAAGTATTCATTCGGATATTTATAAAAGTACGATGGTGATGTTTATTTCTGAAGTTTTGTACCATTCGATACACGAAGAAGAAAAAAACGAAGCACTTTTCTCTTTTTTAGAAGCAGCATTATCGTGGTTAGATCATCACGATGAAATTGCTAATTTTCATTTAATTTTATTACTCGAAATCACCAAATACTTGGGCTTTTATCCAGATGTAGATGATATTGACATGCCTTTTTTTGAAATGACCGAAGGTGTTTTTACGCCATTACATGCCATAAGTTCTTTAACGGCTCATGAAACAAGTTTATTTAAGAAATTAATAGGCTTGCGTTTTGATAATCATGATAAAATATTTCACGTAATCGAAAGGCAAATTGTACTCAAAATTTTAATAGATTATTACAGTTACCACCTTGATGGTTTCAAAAGACCAAAATCATTAGAGGTATTGAAAGAAGTTTTTTCTTAAAATTAACTTAAAAAAATTTTAATTTTAGTTATCTTTGGCCTTTGGTATTTGTGAGGAAATAAATATTTTTTGAAAGGATTAAAACATTTGCAATACTAAGCATGCCCTAAATTACATATTATTTTAAAAATTTATTTATGAAGAAAATTACACTTTCAATTCTGTTAGTATTATTAGTTAGTTTCTCGGGTTTTGCCCAGAGAACCTATGATGAGATAATTACTACAGAATCTAATGTACAAGATTTAGTTCAAAACGAAATAACAGGTGTTATTGTTTTTAAAGAAGGCGGAACTATTAAAGGTGTTGATCCTGAGTCCAAAAAAATAATCTGGACTTTAACGAGTGAGGATTTTGGAAAAACGAGCGCAGCAGATATTTTAACAGATCCAGATTTTGGAAAATTATTTAAAGAAAAGAGTGATTTAACAAGTGTGGCTGGAAGTCCTTATGTTGAAGCTTACATCAATTCAAAGTTTTTGATTATAAATACTGATACAGGAAAAGTTGCTTACAATTCTTCTAAAGAATCATTTTGGGTAACACAATCTGATTTTCTTCCTGAAACAGATGAGTATTTACTTACGCTAAAAAGCGGTGGTAATATGGCTATTGCTTTGATTGACATGAAAACTGGAGATCTAAAATGGAATACAGTTGTTGATGAAGCAAAATCACTATTTAGTTTTTCTTTAAAAGAATCAGCTAATACAAATATTGCTCGTGTAAACGGATCAATTATCTATTACTTATTGTACGGAAAATTGTATTCTTTCGAAAAAGAATCTGGAAAATTAAACTGGAAAGCTGATGAAGAATATTCAAAGTTTTTCCTTACTCAAAATGATAAAAATATTGTTGTTGTAAATAGTAAAGGAGTTTTTTCTAATAAACAATATTTAAATGTACTGAGCACTGAAACCGGTAAAAGTATCTGGAAAGAGTCTATCAAAACTAAAAGAGTGGTATACCTAGAAGACTGGGGAACAAAATTATTGATTGCTCATTACGGAGGTTTCAACTTTTTTGACCTAAAAACGGGAGAGAAAATATGGAAAAAGGATGCTAGAGGAGATGGCTTGAAAAGAGTTATTCCTATTGAGCAAGACTTTTTATATGTAGCTGAAAATGAAATGATGTTAATTGACAAAGATGGTCAAAAACTTTGGAAAAAATTCATTGAAATTGCTGATGATAAAGAAGATCCTATTTATTACCTAGGAAGAGTAGGAGAAAAAGTAATGTACCTTACGGGGACTTACGGGAATATGGTAGATTATAAAACTGGAGTTAAATTATGGAAACGTAATATTAAGTTTAATGATAAAAGACCTGTTTTACCTACGTATGATGAGGCTACAAACGCTTACTTAGTATACAACGATGAGGAACTTTATAAATTTGATCCAAGCATTGATGATAAACCAGAGCCATTTGCTAAAGTAAATGTAAAAAATGAGAAAGATTTAAACAGTATCGAAAACTATCCTTGGGGAGTTGCAATATCTGGTCCAGTTGAGGTTATGGGAATCGCATTAGACGGAACTGTAAAATACCATAATGTTTACAAACAACCGGGTGAAACAGGTAGAAGATTGCTAAAAGGAGCGTCACTTGTAGGTAGTTATGCTATGGGAGGTGCATCAGCAGTAAATGGTTTTGCGGGTCAAGAAGTAGATTTAGTATTTAGAGATGATCAAGGAAATATAGTAGGTACTGCACATAAAGATGCTGACAAGAAACTTTTAAGAAAGTCTAATAATCAAGCTGCTGCTTCGGCTGCTTTAGGTGTTCTAGCAACTAAGTTTAACTCTCGTTTCAATGCGATGAAACAAAACAGAGATTACTCTTATATTTTTGCTAAAGAAGAAACTGGTGAAAAAGTTTTAATTAAAGTTAGAAAAGCAGATGGTGTTGAGGTAGATAAAATTATCTTTAAAAACAACAAGCCTATCTATGAAATAGATCCTGCGACACAAAACATTTTTTATGTGTTGGATAATTCTATTCAAATTTTCAATAAGAAATAATTAACCAAAACCAATATAGCCATCAAAATTCATTTTTTGATGGCTTTTTTTTTACTATGAAGAAAACTTTACTATTCTTATTCTTTTTTGGACTTTCACTAGTACAAGCCCAAGAAAAAGTAAATTTCAAGAAAAAGAAATTTTATGTTCCAGCAATTACCTATGCTGAATATCCTTGCTTAGATAATGTTTTGACGCAAACTACC
The DNA here is from genome assembly GCF_054165825.1 of Flavobacterium sp. PL002. Lineage (NCBI taxonomy): Bacteria > Pseudomonadati > Bacteroidota > Flavobacteriia > Flavobacteriales > Flavobacteriaceae > Flavobacterium > Flavobacterium sp. PL002. Next base: position 1,821,870 of record NZ_CM135110.1, read on the forward strand.
ATTTATCAGGTGGATAGTGAGTTAAGAGCCGAAGAGATAAAATTTAAAAAGATATTTTTTAATATCGACGGATACATAAAACAACCCGAAGGAAAACTAAAAATATACGTAACTATCCCTTTGCCCCAGTACAGCCGTACGCAAGCGGATAGTACCTATGACAAAGAGAATAAACAATGGAAATACAGTGTATATTCTAAATATCAAGTTAAGATTAATGTTCAGGTAAAATGCATTGATAAGATAGTCTTTTCACAAGATTTTGACAATTCTGAAATTGACCGAATAAGCGGAACGTATCAAAAAGGACAGCTTGCTAAAACTATTGAAGACACTGATCGCAGAATTAGAGAAAATGATGTCAATGAAAATTTTGGTATAGAGAAAGTTCTAGAAGCGTCTATGTATCGCATACAAAATCTGTTAAATTATAAATTGAGCTACGGCACAACAGAGACTAAGGAGAAGTTTGAGTTCTTAACGTCAAAAGAACATTCTGAATACGGTAAAATGCTCAGTTTTGAAAATGAAATAACGAGTCAGCTTGAAAAGATAACGGTAGAAAAAGGATTTGATTCTAAATTGCTAACGCCTCACTTGGTATACCTTGAAAGTTTAGTGCAAAAGTATCCAGAGTCAGAACAAAACTCCGATATTAGATTCATTATAACTAATAATTTAGCGTATGCTTATTTACTTTTAGAAAATAAAGAAAAGGCAATTTATTATGCTGATTTATTAATTAAAAACGGCCAACAAACCTCTAGAGGAACTGATATTATTGACCGAGTAAATAAAGCTAATTTTGTTGCCAATACTGTTAGAACGCATACCAATCGTTTTGTTGAATTGAAAAAATTAGGATTTAAAATTCAGGAAGATAAAGAAGACGCCAGGATTGCTTTTTTTGAAAAAATAGAACAACAAGAGGTTGATTGGGAACAAGAAAAAATAAATAGAACAAAATATTTAAGATTGATTACTGATCGAAGAAATAACATTCTTGATTCTATTGCTTTTCAAAATAATCCAGAGTTATTGGACAAGATTATTTCTGGTTTAGGAGGTAGCGAAGCAATTAAAAACATTCAGAAAATCCATTTACTATCTAAATTAAATTTTGAAGAAAGTAATGTGCCTCAATCAGAAGAGAAATGGGCAACACCCACAAATTATTTACTTCGAAAAAAAATGCCTGACAATTATTACGAAATAATAAATGGACCAGAAGCTTGGAGCTATCAAGATAGGAGTGTAGGAGAAAAATGGGTGAAGTTAACTAATTCTGATTATTGGGAAATTAGTAATAATCTAGATCCAATAAATTTATTGACATCTTTTAGATTTGATCTTTGGAACAAGTTAGAGTTGTTACCTGATGAGACTTCTGACGGAAGGCTTTGTTACCACTTAAGTTACACTGAGAAAACTGTCAATGCTAAAAACAGAGTAATCCCAAAGACCGAATACCATTACTTTATCGATAAAGAGAAATTCAACATTGTGTCTTCAGAGAAAACAGAATTTGAAGAAGGACAAAGAAATTCTTACGAACGTAAGGTATACCAAGATTACAAAGGGATTTCTAATTTAAACTATGGTCAAATTCCACATAAAATTTTATATGAATTTGAAGATTACTACGGAGATACTTTTTATCAAGAGGACCGATCTAAAATAGAAGTTAATCCTGTTTTTTCGAATAGAATTTTTATTAAAGAAGTGTATGCCGGTGGTTTTAGGTAGTATATCTCAAGAAATATAGAATTAAATGCCTCTAGTAGCAACGCGCTATCTAGAGGCATTTTTAGTTTAAGTCCATTTTCTCATCTATAAAATATCCCTTTCTAACCCTAAAAAAACCTTCTCCATCTATTCTGGTTTGTGAGGAGAGCTATTCTAATGAAATTTGGTAAAAATTCTATCAAATGAAAATATATATAGTCATCGGGTTTCTATTTTGCTCCCTCTTTTCTTATTCACAAGAAGTGAAAGCAGAAAAGTTGTGGACATTAGAAGAATGTATCGCTTATGCTAAAGAAAAAAGCATTACCGTAAAATCAGTCGCTCTAACACTAGAATCGGCACAAGTGAATTATGAGAAATCAAAGTCTATGCGTTTGCCTAATTTAATGGGGAGCGTTTCGCAAAATTTCTCTAGTGGGAACACTGTAGATCCTATTACGAGTAGTTATGTATCGCAGCAAATAAATTCTACGAGTCTTATTTTGACGTCATCTGTAACCTTATTTCAAGGAAATCAGTTGAACAATCAAATCAAGCAAAATGAGTTATTAGTACAACAAAACTCCTTGTATGTCGAGGAAGCCAAAAACAATGTAGCATTAAGCATTACGGAGTCTTACTTGCAAGCTTTATACAGTAAAGAGGGAATAGGTATTGCTCAAAATAATTTGACTTCGTCAGAGAAAGAAGTAGTACGATCTAAAGCGCGATTGGATGCCGGTAGTATCGCCATGAAAGATTATACGGATGCAGTCTCACAAGCAGCAACCAATAAATACATCTTAGTAAGTGCAAAAAACAACTACGCACAGCAATTGATTGTTTTGAAGCAATTATTAGAATTAACGCCTGAGGATAGTTTTGATATCGCTGATTTTGAAACTCAAAATAGCCTGCTGACTACAATTCCCAATAAATTGGTGGTTTATAATCAAGCTATTAATAATTTACCAGAAATTAAAGCAGCTACTTTAAGTAAAGCAGTTTCAGAAAAAGGATTGGATATTGCTAAAGGAGCTTATTTACCTACGCTTTCATTGTCAGGAAGTTTGGGGTCTGGCTATACTAGTATTCAAGACGCCAACTTTACAGATCAAATGAATTTGAATTTTAATCAAAGAGTAGGCTTGTCTTTATCGATTCCTATTTTTAATCGAAATCAAACCAAAGGACAAGTTGAATTGGCAAAGATTAATATTGAAAAAGCCGATATCGAGTCACAAACCGTTCGAAAAGAACTTTACGCAAAAATCGAAACGTCTTGGCAAAATGCGACTGCTTCTGTAGAACAATTAGAGGCCTCAAAAATGGCAACTGATGCTGCGAGCGAATCGTATAAATTGGCTCAAAAAAGATATGAGTTAAACGATTTGAGCACAACAGATTTAATTGTGAGTCAGAACATGTTTACCAATGCGCAGCAAAATTACATTCAGGCTAAGTACTTGAACATACTATACTTTCAATTATTACAATTTTATCAAGGGAACGAAATTAAACTATAAAATCATGAAGAAAAATATCATTATAAAAGCATCTATTGCAATCGCAGTTTTGGCAATTGCGTATTTCGGGTTTACCTTTTTTTCGGGATCAGAAATCGCAGCTATAAAAGCAGAAACTATCAAGGCTAAAACAGCTAATGTAATTACAACTGTTACAGCAACTGGAACTTTGCAACCTATTACTGAAGTGAGTGTGGGTACACAGGTTTCTGGAGTAGTTCAAAAAATTTATGTGGATTACAATAGCGTGGTAAAGCAGGGACAATTGTTAGCTGAGCTAGATAAAACCACATTAAATTCGGCAGTTGTTCTGGCACAAGCTGCCTACGATGGTGCCACAAATGAGCAGCGCTATATGCAAACTGTTTACAGTCGTCAAAAAACATTGTATGACAGTAGTGTAATCAGTAAATCTGATTTTGATCAAGCCTTATATCAGTTAAATAACGCAAAAAGCATTGTTTCACAAAGAGCATCAGATTTGGCAAAAGCCAAAACCAACTTGAGTTATGCCAATATTTATTCGCCAATAGACGGCGTGGTTTTATCAAGAGCGGTAGAAGAAGGGCAAACAGTAGCATCATCTTTAAGTACGCCAACATTATTTACAATTGCGGAAGATTTGAGCGAAATGCAAGTAGAAGCTAACGTGGATGAAGCCGATATAGGTCAGGTAAAACAAGGACAACGAGTTTCTTTTACAGTAGATGCGTATCAAGGAGAAGAGTTTGCTGGGGAGATTACCCAAGTAAGATTAAACCCGACAACAACTTCAAATGTTGTGACTTATACAGTGGTTATAAAGGCAGAAAATCCAGATTTGAAATTAAAACCAGGATTAACGGCTACAATTACCATTTATACATTAGAATTAAAAGATGTGTTAACGCTTGAAGCAAAAGGAGTGAATTTTGAACCAGACATGCAAGTTGTGAACAACTATCAAAAAGCGAATGGATTTTCACCGGTTGATGTGGTTGCTAAATCAGGAGCTGAGTCAGGAACAGCTACTATATGGGTAATGACAAGCAAAGGAATTGCATCCAAAACTATAAAAACAGGAACTAGTGATGGTATAAATGTTGAAATTCTTAGCGGACTGTCAGCGGGTGAAGAAGTGGTTTATAATTTAAAAGCGTTGACAAAAACCGAAGTAAAATCGGAACGTGGAGACAATGAGAGTCCGTTCATGACTAAACGTGGAAAAAAATAAGAATTATGTCAAAAACAATCATTAAAATAGAAGATTTGAAACGCTCTTTTACCATGGGTGAAGAGACGGTTCATGCTTTAAAAGGAATTTCGTTCAGTATTCAAGAAGGGGAATTTGTAACCATTATGGGAACGAGTGGGTCTGGAAAAAGTACGCTCCTGAATGTTTTGGGATGTTTAGACCAACCAAATTCTGGTTTGTATCAAATAGATGGTGTTTCGATAAAAGAATTGACTAAAAACGAGTTGGCTCGAATTAGAAACGAGAAAATTGGTTTTATTTTTCAATCTTATAATTTATTAGCTAGAACTACCGCAATAGAAAATGTGGAGTTGCCTTTGCTTTATAGTACTAAAAAACTATCGCCACAGGAAATTCATGATAAAGCTTTAAAAGCATTGGAACAAGTCAATCTATCAGCAAGACTTGATCATACGCCTTCGCAGCTTTCAGGTGGGCAACAACAAAGAGTGGCGATTGCAAGATCTCTTGTAAATGAGCCGGTAGTGATTCTTGCTGATGAAGCTACAGGAAATCTAGATACGAGAACTTCATACGAAATCATGGCTTTGTTTCAAGAGTTGAACAAGCAAGGAAAAACCATTCTGTTTGTAACCCACGAGCCAGATATTGCCACATTTACAGGCAGAACTATCGTGTTGAAAGACGGGCATATCATCCAAGATTACATTAACAACAATGTTCAATCGGCAGCCGAAGCACTTTTAGCTTTGCCAATAGAAGAAGTCTAATATGAGAACGCAAAATTTATTAAAAATATCCTGGAAAGCAATTGTGCTTAACAAGATGCGCACCTTTCTTACCATGCTAGGAATTATCATTGGGGTAGCCTCTGTAATTGCCATGCTGGCCATTGGGGAAGGATCGAAAGAAAGTATTAAAACTCAAATTTCGAGTATGGGTTCTAATATGATTACTATAAAACCTGGTAGTGATGTGCGTGGTGGCGTAAGTCAAGGAAGTAGCGCCATGGAAACCTTGACTTTAAACGACTATGAAGCCATTAAGAAGGAAACCACCTTGCTTACCTCTTTTTCGCCATTGGTAAATAGTGGAGGTCAATCCATTTATGGAGCGAATAACTGGCCAACTTCAGTTTATGGAGTGGCGCCAGACTATTTGAAAATTAAAATATGGGATGTAGCCGAAGGAAGTAACTTTACGGAAAAAGAAGTTAGTTCAGCAGCAAAAGTGGCAGTTATTGGGCAAACAGTTGCTGAAAATTTATTTAAAGAAGGTGTAAGTCCTATTGGTAAAATGATCCGTTTTAATAGTATTCCGCTTAAAATTATTGGAGTTCTAGAAAGTAAAGGGGAAAGTACTGGTGGTCAAGACCAAGATGATGTTATCCTTACGCCTTATACAACAGTACAAAAAAGAATTTTGGCGATCACGCATTTGCAATCCATCGTGGTTTCGTCTATAAGTGAGGAAGATGCGCCAAATGCAGTACTTGAAATTAATACTTTATTGAGAAAAAATCATGGTTTAACGACAAATCAAGTAGACGATTTTTATGTTATTTCAATGGAAGAAATGATCAAAACATTTAGTTCTACCAGTGAGATGTTAACGGTTTTGTTAGTAGCAATTGCGAGTATTTCATTATTAGTGGGTGGCATTGGGATTATGAACATCATGTATGTTTCGGTAAAAGAGCGTACAAGAGAAATAGGTTTGCGTATGGCAGTAGGTGGTCAAGGCTCTGATATTTTGATGCAATTTCTTATTGAGGCCATGTTAATCAGTATTACTGGTGGTATAATTGGTGTGTCTTTGGGTCTAGGAACGACTTTATTTATAGAGAAGGTGTTACACTGGCCTACTTCTGTGACGAGTTCTTCGATTGTAATTTCGTTTGTAGTTTGTGCCATAACCGGAATATTCTTTGGATGGTATCCTGCTAAAAAAGCATCAAGTTTAGATCCTATAACAGCACTTCGTTACGAATAAAAATAGAATAAATGAATTTTATAAAGAGTAAATCTGGCATCGTTTTTTTTCATGTAATGGTTTGGCTACTATTGTTTAGTCTCCCGTATCTGTTGTCTTCAGGGCAAAGTCAGGAACTTCGTAATTTAGCCTTGCATTCATGGATACCGCTGGCATTTTATGCGCTGCTTTTCTATCTCAATTATTTTGTTTTGGTTGACCGCTTTCTTTTTCATAAAAAGCTTTGGGTTTATATTATTATCAGTATTGGGTTAATTCTGTTTTTTGTGGGATTGAATAAGTTATTTCGCTATTATTTTTTTTCGGATTTTATTGCTAGTAAAGTGCTGGATAGTGGTAAGCCCCCTAGAAACTTCTTTTTGTACATAGATATTATCTCTTTTTCGGTACCTATTATTTTTTCCCTAGCATTAAAAACCATTCAAAGATGGGTCAAAACAGAAGCGGAGCGCGTGGAAGCAGCCAACATAAAATTACAGTCTGAATTGCAGCATTTAAAGTACCAGTTGCAACCACATTTTTTCTTTAATTCGCTCAATAATATTTACTCACTGGTCGATATTTCTCCTGATATGGCCAAGCAAACTATTCATAGTCTAGGGAAATTAATGCGTTATTTATTGTATGAAACTAATAATGAAAAGGTAAGTTTGAAGAACGAAATTACTTTCATGACCAATTATATTGAGTTGATGAAGTTGCGATTGAATGACAATACTACGGTACACTACTCTTTTCCAGATTTGAAAACCGACATACAAATTGCACCGTTACTGTTTATTTCTTTAATCGAAAATGCCTTCAAACATGGAGTTTCTGGGGATAAAGCTTCTGCTGTAGTTTTCGAAATGAAAATTGAAGACAAGCAATTGACATTTTACTCAAAAAATCAAAATTTTCCTAAAACAGATAGTGATAAAAGTGGTTCGGGTATCGGACTTGATAATGTAGAAAAACGACTTTCTTTACTGTATCCAGATCAGTTTTCTTTTATTGAAAAGATTGAAGAAGGTATTTTTTCAGTTTGTTTGAAAATCGAAGTATAAATTGGTTTGTTTGGAAAACTTTAAATTTGGAACAATAGCATAAAAAATTAAATTAAAATGGCGGAGAAAATATCATGTTTGATTGTAGATGACGAACCAATGGCGTTAAACTTAGTGGAAAGCTATGTTTTGAAAACACCCTTTTTACATTTGGTTAAAAAGTGTCATAGCGGTATTCAAGCGCTGTCGTATTTAGATGAAGAAAAAGTCGATTTGATTTTTTTAGATATCCAAATGCCTGATTTAACGGGTTTGCAACTAGCCAAAGTACTTCCTAAGTCAACAAGAATAATTTTTACCACTGCTTTTGATCAATATGCCATTGAAGGTTTCAAAGCCGAAGCCCTAGATTATTTGCTAAAACCATTCGATTATTCGGAGTTTTTAATGGCTGCTACCAAGGCCAAAGAATGGTTTGAATTGGTTAAAAACCAAGAGAAAAAAGCACCAGAAACACAAGATTTTCTTTTCGTGAAATCAGAATACAAGCAGATAAAAATAAACTTAAAAGACGTTTTATATTTTGAAAGTTTAAAAGATTACGTTAAAATTTGGCTTAAAGCCGAAACTAAACCCATTCTCACTTTAATGAGTTTGAAAACCCTTGAGGAAGAACTGTCATCCGATCAATTTATGCGTGTGCATCGTTCTTTTATCGTTTCATTAAATAACATCGATACTATTGAGCGCAGTCAAATTCTAATCAATAAGCAACGCATTACAGTTTCGGACCAATATAAAAACCAATTTTTAGCATTTGTTTCTAATAACTCATTAGATTGATGTTTTAGAATTGTAAATCAATAAATAAGTGTAACTCATTCCTTGTTTGTTTAAGCATAAAAGAAATTTTTTTAATAAAAACAAAAAGGGTTTTTATTAAAGCGCTCCATAGTAGCCGTTTATTTATCATAACGGCTACGATAATCCATTGTTGCAGAGGAGCGATATGCTCAATTAGATTCTTCAAAACAATATCAGCTCTGTAAGCAAATTTTGCCTTTTGTCTTTTGCCTTTTTACTATAAATGACTACTTTCGCACTTCGATTAAAGAAAAGGATAAAATGAGCACAAAATTTACTGAATACAAAGGACTTGACTTGCCAACAGTAGCATCAGAAGTACTTGATTTCTGGAAGAAAGAAAACATATTTAAAAAAAGTGTAACGACCCGTGAGGGTAATGAACCATTCGTATTTTTTGAAGGGCCACCTTCAGCAAATGGTTTGCCAGGTATTCACCACGTAATGGCGCGTGCGATCAAAGATATTTTTTGCAGATATAAAACTCAAAAAGGGTACCAAGTTAAGCGTAAAGCAGGTTGGGATACCCATGGTTTACCTGTAGAATTAGGTACCGAGAAGGAATTAGGTATTACAAAAGAAGATATAGGAAAGTCTATTTCCATCGAAGAGTATAACGAAGCTTGTAAGAAAACAGTAATGCGTTATACTGACGTATGGAATGATCTTACCGAAAAAATGGGATATTGGGTAGATATGGAAGATCCATATGTGACTTATAAACCCAAATATATGGAAACGGTTTGGTGGATTTTGAAACAAATCTATAACAAAGACTTGATGTACAAAGGCTACACTATTCAGCCATACTCTCCAAAAGCAGGAACAGGATTGTCTTCTCACGAAGTAAATCAACCAGGAAGTTACCGTGATGTTACGGATACGACTGTTGTGGCGCAATTTAAAGTCCTCACCCCAACCCTCTCCAAAGGAGAGGGAGACGTTGTGGGAAATACTTTTGCCAAAGCTTTCGGGCTAGACTCGCTTTCTTTCGGAGAGGGCAGCAGTGGGGACTTTTATTTCCTTGCTTGGACCACTACTCCATGGACATTGCCATCAAATACGGCTTTAACTGTTGGACCAAAAATCGATTACGTTGTTGTAAAAACATTCAATCAATATACGTTCTTGCCTACAAATGTAGTTTTGGCTAAAAACTTAGTTGGAAAACAATTCGGAAAAGGATTCTTTGCTAGCGAAGAAGCTGCTGACTTTGAGAATTATAAAGGAGGAGACAAGAAAATCCCATTCCAAGTTATTGCTGAAGCAAAAGGGGCAGATTTGGTTGGAATCAAATACGAGCAATTAATGCCGTTGGTATTGCCGTATCAAAACGCTGAAAATGCTTTTAGAGTAATTTCGGGTGATTTTGTAACTACCGAAGATGGAACGGGAATTGTACATACGTCACCAACATTTGGTGCTGATGATGCAAAAGTAGCCAAAGAAGCTACTCCAGAAGTACCACCAATGTTAGTTTTGGATGCAGATGGTACTCCGGTACCATTAGTAAACTTACAAGGAAAATTCATCGAAGGATTAGGTGATTATTCAGGTAAGTATGTTAAGAACGAATATTATGACGATGGTGAGGCTCCAGAACGTTCCTTAGACGTGGAGATTGCTATTCAGTTAAAAGAAGAAAACAAAGCATTCAAAGTGGAGAAATATGTTCACAGTTACCCACATTGTTGGAGAACAGACAAGCCTATTTTATACTACCCACTAGATTCATGGTTTATTAAAATCACAGAAGTTAGAGACAGAATGTTCGAATTGAACGAAACGATTAACTGGAAGCCAAAATCGACTGGAGAAGGCCGTTTTGGGAACTGGATTAAAAATGCTAATGACTGGAATTTATCTCGCTCTAGGTTCTGGGGGATTCCATTACCAATTTGGAGAACAGAAGACAAACAAGAAGAAATTCTAATAGGTTCTGTTGAAGAATTATACAATGAAATAGAAAAATCGATCGCTGCTGGTGTTCAAAAAGAAAATCCTTTTAAAGGTTTCGAAATTGGAAATATGGACGAAAGCAATTATGATTTAATCGATTTACATAAAAATGTAGTAGATGAAATCACTTTACTTTCTCCATCTGGAAAACCAATGACGCGTGAAGCTGATTTAATTGATGTATGGTTTGATTCTGGTTCAATGCCTTATGCACAATGGCATTACCCTTTTGAAAACAAAGATAAAATAGATCAAAACAAAGACTTCCCAGCTGATTTTATTGCAGAAGGAGTAGATCAAACACGTGGATGGTTTTATACCTTACACGCGATTTCTACTTTAGTTTTTGATAAAGTTGCTTATAAAAATGTGGTTTCTAATGGTTTAGTACTAGACAAAAACGGACAAAAAATGTCTAAACGTTTAGGGAATGCTGCAGATCCATTTGAAACATTAAATGAATACGGTCCTGATGCCACAAGATGGTACATGATCTCTAATGCAAATCCTTGGGACAACTTAAAGTTTGACTTAGAGGGAATTGCTGAGGTGCGTCGTAAATTCTTTGGAACATTATACAATACGTATTCTTTCTTTAGTTTGTATGCAAACATTGATGGATTCAAATATGAAGAAGCGGAGATTCCGGTAAACGAAAGACCAGAAATTGATCAATGGATCATCTCAGCGTTGAATACGTTAGTGAAAGATGTTGATGGTTTTTATGCAGATTACGAGCCTACAAAAGCAGCACGTGCTATCTCTGATTTCGTTCAAGAAAACTTAAGCAATTGGTACGTTCGTTTGTGTCGTCGTCGTTTTTGGAAAGGGGAATATGCACAAGATAAAATTGCTGCATACCAAACTTTGTATACCTGTTTGTTAACCGTAAGTAAGTTAAGTGCACCCATTGCACCGTTCTTCATGGACAAACTTTACAGAGACTTAACGCAAGCAACACAGTCTGAAAAGTTCGATAGTGTACATTTGGCAGAGTTTCCAAAATACGTTGAAAACTTTGTTAATAAATCGTTAGAGAGTAAAATGCAAAAAGCGCAAACCATTTCTTCACTAGTGTTATCACTACGTAAAAAGGAAATGATTAAAGTGCGTCAGCCATTACAAAAGGTAATGATACCAGTTCTTGACGAGAACCAAAGAGCTGAAATAGAGGCGGTTTCTGACCTAATAAAAGCAGAGGTTAATGTTAAAGAAATCTTACTTTTAGACGATGCGTCAGGGGTTTTAGTAAAGCAAATCAAACCTAATTTTAAAGCTTTAGGCCCTCGTTTTGGTAAAGATATGGGCTTGATAGCTAAGCAGATACAGGGTTTTTCTGCAGATCAAATTAACGAAATAGAGGCAAAGGGTGCTATTGAAACTGTAATTGCAGGAAATAGTATAACTTTAACTTTGGAAGATGTAGAGATTACATCCCAAGATATAGAGGGCTGGTTGGTTGCAAATTCAAACGGAATCACCGTTGCACTTGATATTGTAATCTCGCCTGAATTGAAAAAAGAAGGGATAGCAAGAGAATTAGTGAATAGAATTCAGAATCTTAGAAAGGATTCCGGATTTGAAGTAACAGATAAAATAAAAGTCTACTTACAAAATAACGCGACGCTAGAAGAAGCAGTTCAAGTAAATGCAGACTATATAAAATCAGAGACACTGACTGAGGAATTAATTTTTACAGCAGCGTTACCTGAAGGAATTGAAATAGAATTTGATGACATAATAACCAAGATAACAATAACTAAATAACAAACCCATGGTAGACGAAGCAACACGATACTCTGATGCCGACTTAGCAGAGTTCAAGGATATAATTCTAAAGAAAATTGACAAGGCTCAAGTAGATTTAGATTTGATAAAAAGTGCTTACATGAATGACTTGAATAATGGGACTGATGATACCTCTCCTACATTCAAAGCATTTGAAGAAGGAAGCGAAAGCATGTCTAAAGAAGCCAATTCACAATTAGCAATACGTCAAGAGAAGTTTATAAGAGACTTGAAAAATGCATTATTCCGTGTAGAAAATAAAACATACGGTTTATGCAAAGTAACTGGTAAGCTAATCAGTAAAGAAAGATTAAAAATTGTTCCTCATGCAACGATGAGTATAGAAGCTAAAAACCTGCAACGATAAGAAATTTAAAATTGCAGCATTAAAATAATCCCAAATACCAACAAATAGTTATAAAATTATTGGTATTTGGGATTTATTTTTTTAGAATTTACCTATTTTTGCGCCAATTAAAATTCTCACAATGTCATTACGAAAAGCGTATCTACTTATCTTCATCATATTAATCATTGATCAAGTCTCTAAAATATTTGTAAAAACTAATTTTATATTAGGTGAAGAAGTTCAAGTTTTTAACTGGTTTAAAATCCTGTTTATAGAAAACGAAGGAATGGCTTGGGGAACCGAAATCCCAGGAACATACGGTAAACTTTTTCTAACATTATTTAGATTAGCTGCCGTAGGCGGTATAGGTTATTGGTTGTGGGATTCTATTGAAAGAAAACACAGTTCTAATTATCTCGTTGTTGCTATCGCTTTGATACTTGCGGGAGCATTTGGGAATATTATTGATTCTGTTTTTTACGGTGTTATTTTTGACGACAGTCACCAGCAATTAGCAACCCTATTTACAGATCAACCTTACGGAAAGTATTTTCATGGTAAAGTAGTTGACATGTTTTATTTCCCTTTTTGGCACGGAAATTTGCCTAGCTGGTTGCCGTTTTGGGGAGGAAGAGATTTTACTTTTTTCAACGCAATTTTCAACGTTGCTGATATGGCAATATGTGTTGGAGTAGGAATATTAATATTTTTCAATAAAAAAGCATTCAATAAATAAGATATTGCGGTTGTTTATAGGAGCAATTTCCTGCTGTACACTGTATCTCTTGTGGCAAACACTGCCACAACAGGATGCCGTTTCCATCAGGGCTAGCGTTTCCGTTTTTCAACAACTATTATATACAAAAGGCAGTGACTATTAATCACTGCCTTTTGTATATATTTAAAAATAGTACCTTTTTATTTTACCATAGAAAGATCTGAAGCGCCTTTTACTTCTGTAGATAACTCACCTAGCCAACCTGCATTGTATTGTGCACCAGTGTAAACTTTTACAAAATCGATACCTTTTAATTTAACTGATTTAGATTGATTGTTTACAGCCCAGTCAATCTCCATGGCATTTCCTCCATAAATGCTGTATTCAGCGTCATAATTATCAACATATCCCCATTCTAAGGCATCAATCGTAACGTAGCTGCCTGGATTTACAATAGGGAAAACGCGCGTTCCTTTAAATGTAACTTCTTTTTTCTCAGCAATAAATAACGGAAAGTAGTTTTGTTTGTGGTAAGTGTTTACAGTAACATTATCTGCACTTCCTTTGTTGTCTGTCCATAAAACATTAGCATATTCCTCTGGATTTACATAGGTAGTTTCATAATTAAGAATTGTTCGCTCTTTAAAATAATTACTTCCTGCTAGTTCGTACCAAGTATCATCGGCAAGGCCATTTCCATTTTCGTCAAAGGAAACTTGTACAATTCCAGGTTCTGAGAGTCCTTTAAATGCATTTCCATAAACCACAAAATCTTTTTGATCTACACGGTTTTCAATTGTATGATCAAAACTAAAAATTACATAACCTCCCCACGCACCTAATGAAAGCGTGTTTGTCTTGTTTCCAATTATTTTTTCGGCATATTCTGGAGTTCCAAAACCAGCATTTATAAACTGTCCTGGCGCCGGTTTGTATTCCATTATTTTAGTAATGAATTCAGTACTTGTTTCCGTTTTTGGACGAAAATATAAAGCATAAGGATCTATCAATTTAATTTGATAGCTGCGCTCAATAGTATTGCTTGCTGTTACTTTAAATTTAAGTGTGAAATTTTCAGCTATTTGAGGTACATAATTTAAACTTTGAGTTGTCGCGATTGATTCGTCATTTTTTGACCATTCAAAACTTGCACCCTCAGGTAAGTTTAGAATTTCAGGAGTGATTTTTAAAGTGTCTCCTATTATTAGTTCATAAACACCTTGATACTCTACTTCGGCAAATTGAATGGGTGTAATTGTAGGATCATCAGTGTTAGTACATGATGTGAGTAGCGTGAAGCCACAAAAAAGCAGAAAAATGTAATTAGTTAGTTTGTTTTGCATTTGAATTGTATTAAAATTAATAATTGTGATTAACTTAATTACAAAACAATAAGGAATAAAATATAGGAATAGAAAATCTACCCCAAAGCTATAACTCCCGAAAGCTTTGTTGTTGTGCTTCTTGGCAGGTCTTCTGACTCATTCCACTTTTTAAACCTTCCCATCAAAAAATCTGACAGTGGTAATTTTAAAAAGCATGTCCTGTTTAACAGGAAGAACTTACAGCAGCGGGAACTGTTCAGGATTTACACCTGATTCCCTTTTAATGTATCTACTTGAAATAAATACAACCAAAAAGCGGGGCAATATTAGTGATTTTATATTAAATAAAAGTGATGGCCACTTTAAAATCGATAAGTGGTTTCTGGAGTGATGCAATAATCGAGTTGTACATCGCCTTCAAAAATATCCGAAATTATTGTTTCGGCTTCAAAGAAGGATAATCCTATTTTAATTACTTCAGGTTTGCATTCGGCTAAAAATTTATCATAAAACCCTTTGCCATATCCTACTCTATTTCCTTTTTTATCAAATGCTAAAAGCGGAATAAAAACCACGTCTATTTTTTTTGAAGGCACTTCGATTCCGTCTACGGGTTCTGGAATGTTATAGGCATTCTTCTTAATTCGGGTATTATCTGTAAGTAAAAAATGAGTCATTATTCGGGTCTCAAAGTCGGCTTTTGAAACAATAATTTCTTTGTCTTTTCCGGAAAGTAAGTGTAGAATCAACTCAGTATCCACTTCTTTATGTTCTACTATAGGAAGGAAAACATGAAAATAAATTTTATCCCAAATAGGAAGCGTCAGTAACTTATTGGCGATAGCCAAACTATTCTCTTCAATTTCAATTTCGGAAAGATTTTGTCGAAGATTTTTGTATTTCTTTCGGAGTTCTGTTTTAGTGTTTGGCATTTATAAGCGTCTTTGAAATATGATAAACAGCATCACCTTGATAAACAATAGGTGCTTGGTTTGCATTGATAATATACCCGTCATTTGGGGCTTTTATTTTACGCTCAAATTTCCCAAAAGGATCAGTAATAGTGGCTAGAACGGTTCCTTTGGTGACAAATGCACCTACATAACCATTGTCATGTAGTAATCCAGAGCATTTAGCACGAATCCATGCTGATTTTTCTATATATATTGTTTTCTTGTTTTGATCTTCAATAAAGTGTTTTGAGTCTAACATATCAAGATGTTGCAGGATTCTTTTGGCACCTTCAACACCGGCATCAGCAACAGGGTAATTAATATCAAGTGATTTTCCGCCTTCAAAAAGCAGCATTTTTACATTTAGTTTTTGACTAGCATTTCTAAAAGTTCCACCAATGTTTTTTGAATATAAAGTAAAAGGGGCATTAAAAGCATCGGCCAAATCTTTAAGATCTTCATTATTAGGGGCAAGTCTTATTTGAGGGGCATTAAATCTACTCGCGCCACCCGCATGAAAATCGACTGCATAATCAACAACAGGCATAATTTCAGTAAGAAGGTGAAAGGCAAAACGACTGGCGAGTGACCCTTTTTTACTTCCGGGAAAAACCCGATTTAAATCCCTACCATCTGGAAATTGACGCGACATATTTACAAAACCAAACATATTTATTACCGGAATACAAATGGTTGTACCTCGTTTTGGTTTATTGATTTTTTTAGAAACTAGCTGACGAACAATTTCGACACCATTTATTTCGTCACCATGAATTCCAGCAGAAAAAAGAACTGTAGGGCCGTCAATTTTAGAACGCTGTACAATTATTGGAATCTTAAGTTTTGTCGCGTTATGGAGTTTTGCGATTTCCATGTTAATGGTTTTGCTTTGTCCTGGCAAAATAGTTTCTCCTAGGATGGTAATGGTTTTTGCGTTTTTCATATTGAATTAAAAGCTAAAAATAGAAATAATTATTTTGAATTCGTAAATTTGAAAATAAATAAGCAGAGGTTTGTAAAATTAACACCCTCAAATAGGAAAGTTGCAGTAAACGGCATCTTTTTTGAAATAAAAACACAATGGATAAACCAACTCTCCAGCTCCAGATACAAACTCTACCAGATAGTCCTGGCGTTTATCAATATTATGATAAAGAAGGGAAAATTTTATATGTGGGTAAAGCAAAAAATCTAAAAAAACGAGTTGCTTCGTATTTTAATAAAATCCACGATACGGCCAAAACAAACGTATTGGTTAAGAAAATAGTAACCATAAAGCATATTGTAGTTCCTACAGAAACTGATGCGCTTTTATTAGAAAATAACCTGATAAAAACATTGCAACCGCGTTACAATGTTTTACTACGTGATGATAAAAGTTACCCTTGGATTTGTATCAAGAAAGAACCTTTCTCTCGCATTTTTGCCACTAGAAGGATGATTAAGGATGGCTCTGAATATTTTGGCCCATATACTAGTTTTAAAACAGTTAACACTATTTTAGAATTGATAAAAGAATTGTACCCTTTACGAACATGTAATTATGATTTAAGCCAATCGAATATTGATAGTGGTAAATTTAAAGTTTGTTTAGAATATCATATTGGCAATTGTAAAGGACCTTGTGAAGGGTATGAAAGTTTAGAAAATTATCAAAAACAAGTAGATGCTATTCGGGAAATACTAAAAGGGAATTTCAAGGAAAGCATGAAGGATTTTAAACGGGTAATGATTGAGCTTGCTCAAGACATGCACTTTGAAGAAGCACAAAAAATAAAAGAAAAAATAGAAGTACTTGAGAATTATCAATCGCGTTCTACGATTGTGAACCCAAAAATTACTAACATAGACGTTTTCTCAATCGTATCAGACGAAGCGGCAGGTTTTGTAAATTTTTTACAAATTTCGCATGGTGCTATTATTCGCTCGCACACGATGGAAATTAAGAAAAAACTGGAAGAAACTGATGAAGAATTATTAGAACTAGCCATAATAGAGTTAAGGGAGCGTTTTCAGTTATTGTCTAAAGAAATTATTGTGCCTTTTAAAGTAGATTTGGGCGAACAAATAAAAGTGACAGTACCACAACTTGGGGATAAAAAACAAATTTTAGACTTATCGATTCGCAATGCAAAATTTTACCGCATTGAGCAATTAAAGCAATTACAAATCGTTGACCCTGATAGGCATACTAACAGGATTATGGCGCAAATGCAAAAAGACTTGCGATTGCCTGTTGAACCAAGGCATATTGAGTGTTTTGACAATTCTAATATTCAGGGTACAAATCCTGTTGCTGCTTGTGTGGTTTTTAAAGATGGAAAGCCCAGTAAAAAAGATTACCGTCATTTTAATATAAAAACAGTCGAAGGACCAGATGATTTTGCCTCTATGACAGAGGTAGTTTATAGGAGGTACAAAAGGTTACTTGATGAAAATGAACCGTTACCTAACTTAATTATTATTGATGGAGGTAAAGGGCAATTATCAGCAGCGTTAAAGAGTTTAGATGATTTAGAGTTGCGAGGAAAAATTGCTATAATCGGAATTGCAAAAAGACTAGAGGAGTTATTTTATCCTGGGGACTCAGTACCTTTATATTTAGATAAAAAATCAGAAACTTTAAAAGTGATTCAGCAATTGCGAAATGAGGCACATCGTTTTGGGATTACACATCATCGCGATAAACGGAGTAAAGCGGCATTAAATTCTTCAATAGAATCAATTCCCGGAATAGGCGAGAAGACTATGTTGACACTGATTCAGCATTTTAAAAGTGTAAAAAGATTAAAATTAGCCACAGAAAAAGATATTACTGCGGTAATAGGTGTGTCTAAAGCAAAAAAAATTGTCGACTTTTACAAAACCATAACCTAATAATCGTTTGGAAGCGAATTGTTAAAGGAATAAATCCCTAAAAATAATAATTATTTATGAAGCAGTATAAACTTTTAATATTCACGCTTTTCTTTTGTTTGAGTGTATTTTCGCAAGAGCAAAACCGACCTAAAATAGGGTTAGTGCTTAGCGGAGGAGGAGCCAAAGGATTTGCGCATATAGGTGTTTTAAAAGTATTAGAAGATGCAGGAATTAAGATTGATTATATAGGAGGAACCAGTATGGGAGCAGTCATAGGGGGGTTGTATGCTTCAGGTTATACTGCTTCACAGATTGATTCTATTTTTCAAAAAACTAATTTTGATGAGTTAATAAATGATTTTGTACCCAGGTCTTCAAAGAATTTCTACGAAAAAAGAAATGATGAATTATATGCCTTAGTACTGCCATTTACTAAGTTTAGAGTGGGCATTCCAGAGGCCCTTTCTAAAGGAATGTACAATTTTAACTTAATTAGTAAATTAACTCGTAATGTAAGGCATGTTAGGGATTTCAATAAATTACCAATTCCTTTTTTATGTATTGGTACTGATATAGAAACTGGAAAACAAGTCATATTGGATAGCGGTAACTTGCCGCAAGCTATAATTGCTAGTGCGGCGTTTCCGTCGTTATTTTCACCTGTAGAGGTCGACGGTAAATTGCTAGTTGATGGAGGTGTTACTAATAATTATCCTATTGATGAAGTTAGAAAATTAGGTGCTGATATTATTATAGGTGTTGATGTTCAAGATGATTTGTTAACTAGAAAATCTTTAAAAGATGCAACACGTATTCTAGTTCAAATAACCAACCTGCATTCCATTGAAAAAATGAAAGAGAATGTAGCTCAAACAGATATTTATATTAAGCCAGATATTAAGGACTACGGCGTTATCTCTTTTGATAAAGGAAATGAAATTATCAAAAAGGGAGAAAATGCTACGTTTGCAGTGTATGATAAAATTCAACAACTAGCTGAAGGACAAACAGCTTATGTGAAACCAAAAATGATTATCAATAAAGATAGTTTAGAAATAAAGGATATAAATATCAATCATTTAGATGATTTTACAAGAGATTATGTACTTGGAAAATTACGTTTTAAACCCAACACTAAAATTAGTTATGAACAGTTAGAGCGTGGGATAAACAATATCAATGCTACACAAAACTTTAGTGTTATCAATTACTCTTTAGATGCTAACAATGGTGATGATAATTTGAGTTTGCAATTAAAAGAGAATCAAACAAAATCTTTTCTGAAATTTGGTTTGCATTATGACGGCTTGTTTAAAAGTGGTATTTTAATTAATCTAACTCGTAAAAAGACATTTTTTAAAAATGATATTGCTTCTTTAGATGTTGTTTTAGGAGATAACTTCAGGTACAATTTTGATTATTATATTGAGAATGGCTATAATTTAAGTTTTGGGTTCAAGTCAACTTTAAATCAATTTAACCGTAATGTAGTAAGCCAGTTAGGTGGTTTAGACCTTGCAGATGTAAGCGTAAATAATATTAATGTTGATTTTTTAGACGTTACCAGTCAATTTTATTTTCAATCTTTATTTGTTCAAAAATTTTTAATAGGTGGAGGGTTAGAGTATAAATACCTTAAAATAAATTCAGAAACGGTAACTGCAACTGCGCCTGTAATTGATAAAAGTAGTTATGCAAGCGTTTTTGGATACATGAAATATGATTCTTTTGATGATAAAGACTTTCCTACTAGAGGATGGTTTTTCTCAGGAGATATAAAGTCATTTTTATTATCATCAGATTATACAAAATCTTTTGAGCCTTTTAGTATTGCAAAAGCAGAATTTGGATTAGCAGCAACTTTATTTAAAAAAGCCACTATAAAGTTTCAAACAGAAGCTGGTTTTTCTTTTGGAGACCAAAGCGTACCGTTTTTTAATTTTATTTTAGGTGGTTATGGATATAAAACATTTAATAATTTTAGACATTTTTACGGTTACGATTTTTTAAGTATTGCTGGAGATAGCTATATAAAAACTACAGGTACGGTTGATTATGAAATATTTAAAAACAACCATGTTAATTTTACGGCTAATTTTGCTAATTTAGGAAATAGAATATTCGACTCTGTAGACTGGATTTCGATACCTAAATATTCGGGTTATGCTGTAGGTTATGGATTAGAAACGGTTATTGGCCCCATAGAAATTAAGCACTCTTGGTCTCCCGAAAATTCAAAAGGATACACTTGGTTTAGTGTAGGATTTATGTTTTAAATTTAATTTATTTCAATAATAATTCCGATATTTGTTATAATGAAAACAAAATGGGCAGGTTTGTTAACGTATCTTCAATTCCTTATCAAGAGAAATCCTGAATAGGGTACTCTTTTTTGATTTAGAATAGCAAATTTCAAAGCCTTCTAGCTTTATTTAGTTACACTTTAAACAAAAAAACATGCCATTATATCATAAATTAGGGACTTTTCCTCAAAAAAGACACACGCAATTTGTAAAACCAGATGGAGGTTTTTACTACGAACAGTTATTTGGTACCGAAGGGTTTCATGGTCACGCCTCTTTATCGTACCATGTTCATAGACCAACACAGGTTAAAGAAATACTTAAATCGTATTCAGTAGAACCAAAAATTGCCATTGGTAAAAACATAAAATCATTGCTACTTAAAGGTTTTGAATTGAAACCAGCCGATGATTTCTTAGAAAGTCGCAAACCCATGTTAGTCAATAAAGACTGTACAATAGGACTTGCTGCGCCCCGAAAATCACTTACAGAATATTTCTATAAAAATGCCGATGCCGATGAAATGATTTTCATCCATAAGGGAAAAGGAAAATTACGCACTATGTTAGGGAATATCCCTTTTGAGTATGGAGATTATCTGATTATTCCTCGCGGAATCATATACCAAATTCAATTTGAAACTGAAGAAAACAGGTTATTCTACGTCGAGTCGTTTGCTCCTTTTTACACACCAAAGCGTTATAAAAACGAATCTGGACAACATTTAGAACATTCTCCTTTTTGCGAACGTGATTTTATCTTGCCAAGCGAGCTAGAAACACACGACGAAAAAGGCGACTTTTTAATCAAAATCAAAAAAGAAGGCATGATGCACGAAGTGGTTTATGCCACGCATCCTTTTGACGTAATAGGTTGGGACGGATACAATTTTCCATACGGATTTAGTATTCACAATTTCGAACCAATAACTGGGCGTGTACACCAACCGCCACCGGTGCATCAAACATTTGAAACCGCTACATTTGTTGTTTGTTCCTTCGTGCCAAGGTTGTATGATTACCACCCAAAATCAGTTCCGGCACCTTACAATCACAGTAATATCGACAGTGATGAAGTATTGTATTATGTTGATGGCGATTTTATGAGCCGCAACAATATCGAGCAAGGACACATCACCTTGCACCCAAAAGGGATTCCGCACGGCCCAGCGCCAGGAGCAATGGAACGTAGTATAGGCCATAAAGGTACAGAAGAGTTGGCTGTAATGGTCGATACCTTCCGTCCGTTGATGGTTACTGAGGAAGCAATGGGACTCGACGATGGCCAGTACTATAAATCATGGGTCGAATAGTTATTGTGTAGAGCGACGCAATCGTACTAAGTATATCAAGTACTATAGGGAGCTATTTCCTGCTATTCGTTGCAAACGATGTTCACTGAACTCCAATGAAAATATAAACAAAGTGAGGAAATCTTTTTTTTCGGTTAAAAAACCTCAAAAAAGGATTTCCACTGCTATCAGGGCTAGGGCTTAAGTGCAAATAATAAACAAATTTTAAAGTAAAAAAATCAGTGAAAATCAGTTTAATCTGTGGCATCCGCGATATAAAATTAGATTTCACATAAAAATAAACAAAATGGCAAAAGAAGTAAAATCAGTAGAATACGGATTAGAAAAAATATTTGAAGGAGCACAAGATTTCCTTCCGTTATTAGGAACTGATTATGTAGAATTCTACGTAGGAAACGCAAAACAATCCGCTCATTATTATAAAACAGCTTTCGGTTACCAATCATTGGCGTATGCCGGACTAGAAACAGGAGTAAGAGATAGAACGTCTTATGTTTTAAAACAAGACAAAATACGTATTGTATTAACGACGCCTTTAACACAAGACTCACCTATTCATGAGCATTTAAGAAAACACGGTGACGGAGTAAAAGTAGCTGCTCTTTGGGTTGAAGATGCAACTAGCGCTTACGAAGAAACTATGAAACGTGGCGCACGTTCATTTATGGAGCCAACTGTAGAAAAAGATGAGCATGGAGAAGTAGTGCGTTCTGGAATTTACACTTATGGAGAAACAGTTCATATATTCGTTGAGCGTAAAAACTACAATGGTGTTTTCTTGCCAGGCTATAAAGAATGGAAATCAGATTATAACCCAACACCAACAGGTTTAAAGTACATTGACCACATGGTAGGAAATGTAGGTTGGAACGAAATGAACACATGGGTGAAGTTCTATGAAGAGGTGATGGGATTTGTAAACTTCCTTTCTTTTGATGACAAACAAATCAATACAGAATATTCTGCTTTGATGAGTAAAGTAATGTCAAACGGAAATGGTAGAATTAAATTCCCAATCAATGAACCAGCCGAAGGAAAGAAAAAATCACAAATCGAAGAGTACTTAGATTTCTATGGAGGCCCAGGAATACAACATATAGCAATAGCTACTGATGATATTATTAAAACAGTAAGTGAATTAAAAGCAAGAGGAGTTGAGTTTTTATCAGCGCCACCACATACTTATTATCAAGCAATTCCAGAACGTTTGGGAGAGCACATGAAAATGATGAAAGAAGATTTAGGTGAAATAGAAAAGTTAGCCATCATGGTAGATGCCGATGAAGAAGGGTATTTATTGCAAATTTTTACTAAACCAGTACAAGATAGACCCACCTTGTTTTTTGAAATTATTCAAAGAATGGGAGCCAAAGGTTTTGGAGCGGGAAATTTTAAAGCACTTTTTGAATCAATCGAGAGAGAACAAGAATTACGAGGAACTTTGTAAAAACGTCTTTTTTTTGCATTATGTGAAAAAATAACTATTCAAACAGTTCGGATTTTATCAATGATTTGTTAAACTTTTTTTTTAGTTTTCATATCTAGTTTTGTTAACTACCTTTGCACTCGCAAAATGGAAGGGGTGGTTTCCTTCCGATTTGATATAAATTTCATAATTTATAGTTTTTTGGTTAGTTAATAGCATAAAAACTCAGTCATTATTTGACTGAGTTTTTTTGTTTTAATATATTTGGAACAAAATTTGCAACTTACTACAATAAATAGAAAAAGTAAATTATGAAAAAAATAATCCTATTCTTCTTATTGGTACTAACAGTAAGTTTTGATAACCGCAACCAAGACGCCTACGATGTAGGAGAATGGTTTAAATTTCGTATCCACTACGGATTAGTTAATGCAGGCTACGCTACACTTGAGGTCAAAGATGCTACAATAAATAACAAAAAAGTATTTCATGTTGTGGGTAAAGGGTACACAACTGGTATGTCTCGTTTTTTCTTTAAGGTAGATGATTTATATGAAAGCTATATTGACAAAGAAACCGGAAGTCCGTATCGATTTGTTAGAAAAATTGACGAAGGTGGCTACAAAAAAAATCAAGAAGGCTTTTTTAATCAATCATCAAATAGAATTCTCGTAAAAGATTATAAAAAAAATAACGAGAAAACGTTTGTAATTCCTAGAAACACACAAGATATTTTATCGGCATTTTATTATTTAAGAAACTACCCAGGGATCGAAAAGATCAATACAGGGGAGTCTATTGCTATAGATATGTTCTTTGATGATGAAACAACAAAATTTAAGTTAAAGTTTGTAGGTCGTGAAAATATTACGACTAAATTTGGCGTTGTCTCTTCAATGATTTTTAAACCCCTTGTGCAATCAGGCCGTGTATTTAAAGAGCAAGAAAGTTTGACAGTGTGGATTTCAGATGATGATAATAGACTGCCTATTAGAATAAAAGCAGACCTAGCAATTGGCTCGCTAAAAGCAGACTTAGATGGTTATAAAGGATTAAACAATACGTTTAAAATAAAAAAATAATGAGCATTAATGAAAATAGAGAAGCTATTTTAAAAGAAATAGAGCTTAAATACGATGCTATAAATCAAAAAACCGATACGCATCTTGAAGGTTTGTTGTGGGCAAAACCAATTAATTACTGGGACTACATTCAAACTGATGCGTTACTGAGCTTACAAACACAAAGAACTACGCTTCCTGATGAAATGGTTTTCATCATGTACCATCAAGTAAATGAATTGATTTTCAAGATGATTCTATGGGAAATGCAGCAAATATGTCATAGTGACAATATAAATACTGGTTTTTTTACCGAAAGGATTATGCGTGTAAGTCGCTATTTTGACATGCTCACCACGTCTTTTAGTATTATGGAAGAAGGTATGGAAGTGGAGCAATATATGAAATTTAGAACGACGTTAACTCCTGCAAGTGGATTTCAAAGTGCACAATACCGTTTAATAGAATTCACATCAACTGATTTGATTAATCTAATTGATAATCGCTTCAGAGGTAAAATTGATAGAAATACACCTTACGAAAATGCTTTTGAGCACTTATATTGGCAGGCGGCAGGAAAAGACTATACAACTGGTAAAAAATCATTTTTATTAGAGGAATTTGAGCGCAAGTACAAAGACGTGTTTTTAAAACACATGGAACAATACAATTCTATAAATATTTGGCAAAAATTCAAACAACTTCCTGAATTAGACCAAAAAAATCCTGACCTTGTAAAAGCAATGCGTCATTTTGACCATACAGTGAATATTACTTGGGTAATGCAGCATCTTAATGTAGCTATAAAGTATATTGATCACAGCGGAAAAGGAGATGGAGAAGCTACTGGTGGTAGTGATTGGAAAAAGTATATGCATCCAAAATACCAACGAAGAATCTTTTTTCCAGAATTGTGGAGTGAGGAAGAGTTGGCAAATTGGGGTCTTGAAAAATAAGTTGAATTAGAAAAAACACACATAGTTTGAAGCAAGTATTAATAATTATCATGGTATTGACAACAATACTATCTTGTAATAAATCCGAAGATAAATCTGAAAATAAATTGCCAATTAAAAAGGTGAAAGCAGTTGCAGAGAATTCTGATTTTGGCTTTAATTTTTCTGATTATAATGTAGTACAAGACACGGTAAGAAAAGGGGATACTTTTGGTACAATTATAAACAAGCAAAACATTGGTGACAGGAAAGTGTATGAAATTGTTGAAAGTGTAAAAGATACTTTTGATGTTCGCATTATTAGGCCTAATAAGGCTTATACTATGTTGCGATCTAAGGATAAGAAAAACAAATTAGAGGTTTTTGTGTACCAACCAGATGCTTTAAGTTATTATATTTTTGATTTACGTGATTCAGTTATTGTAGCACATAAAAAAACGAGACCTATTACTATTAGAAGACGTACAATAGGAGGTGTTTTAAAAGGCTCTTTGTCTGAAACTTTAGGAAATGCAGGAGTAGAAGCTGCTTTAGCTAATAGAATAACTAAGATTTATTCGTGGTCAATTGATTTCTTTAAATTAAAAAAAGGCGATCGCTACGGAATTACTTTTACTGAAAGGTTTATTAACGATTCTATTTATGATGGAGTTGACGAACTAGAAGCTTCGTTCTTTGAATACAAGGGGAAGTTTGTTTATGCTTTTCCTTTTGCTCAAAATGAATCTACTGGCAAAGTTGAATATTATGATGAAGAAGGGAAAACGTTAAAAAACTTTTTTCTAAAAACGCCTATTAAATTTAGTAGAATTACTTCCCGTTTTACAATGAATAGATTTCACCCCGTACAACACCGCTGGAAAGCACATAAAGGAACAGATTATGCTGCTCCAACAGGGACGCCTATAACAACTACTGCTTCAGGAGTAGTGGAACAAGCAGGTTATACTGCGGGTAATGGTAATTTTGTCAAAGTCAAACACAACGGAACTTATTCTACGCAATATTTACACATGTCAAAAATATTAGTTAGACGAGGTCAACATGTTAATCAAGGAGATGTAATAGGAAGAGTAGGGAGTACTGGCTTAGCAACGGGTCCTCATGTTTGTTACCGTTTCTGGAAAAATGGAGTTCAAGTTGATGCTTTAAAGTTAAATTTGCCAAGTGGAGAACCTATGGAAGGAACTAATAAAGCCCGTTTTTTAAAGAAAATAACACCGCTAAAATTAGAATTAGACAGTATTGCTAATTTGTAAATAAAATTTTTAGATTAAACTTGTTTTATAGATATAAAATTTAATACGAGGCTCCAAGTTGTCAATTTGATAATTTGGAGCTTTATTTTTTATCGAAAGTAACGCTGCCAAAAATGTTGATTTTCGTATTTGTTTGAAAGGGTTTATTAGTTAAAACATATTTCAGTATTTTTACAACCATTAAACACTTGAACTAAAAAAAATGGCTTTACAAACAATTAACCCAACAACAACTCCGTCTTGGAGCAAACTTCAGCAGCATTTTGAAGTTATGCAAAATGTTTCTATGCAAGAAATGTTTAAAGAGGACGCTGCGAGAACAACAAAATTCAATATAAAATGGAATGATTTTTTACTTGATTACTCTAAGAACAGAATAAATCAAGAGACTATTTCGTTACTTTTAGATTTGGCAAACGAAATGGGATTGAAAAATGCTATCACGGATTATTTTGATGGAGAGATTATAAATCAAACCGAAAATAGAGCAGTACTACATACTGCTTTACGAGCAAAAGAAAATGCGGTAGTAAATGTAAATGGAGAGAATGTTATTCCAGAAGTTTATGCTGTAAAAGATAAAATAAAAGAATTTTGCCATGAAGTTATATCGGGTGATAGAAAGGGTTATACAAGCAAGGCTTTCACTGATGTTGTTAATATTGGTATTGGAGGTTCTGATTTAGGCCCTGCTATGGCAGTTGAGGCTTTACAGTATTATAAGAACCACTTAAACGTGCATTTTGTTTCAAATATTGATGGGGATCATGTAAATGAAATTATAAAGAAATTAAATCCCGAGACTACACTTTTTGTTATTGTTTCTAAAACATTTACAACTCAAGAAACGCTAACAAATTCTGAAACTATAAAAAAATGGTTTTTAAATAGTGCTATACAAAAAGATATTGCCCAACATTTTGTTGCAGTTTCAACTAATATTGAAAAAGTAACACAATTCGGAATCAATCCTGACAATGTTTTTCCAATGTGGGATTGGGTAGGCGGACGTTTCTCGTTGTGGAGTGCTGTGGGTTTAACAATTAGTCTTGCAGTAGGTTTTGACAATTTTGAGGAGTTGTTAAATGGGGCAAATGAAATGGACGATCACTTCAAAACAGCTGATTTTGATAAAAATATCCCAGTCGTCTTAGCTTTATTAAGTGTTTGGTATAATAACTTCTTTGGAGCCGAAAGTGAGGCTTTGATTCCGTACACACAGTATTTACAAAAATTGGCGCCTTATTTACAGCAAGGCACAATGGAGAGTAACGGAAAGAGTGTAGGGAGAGACGGTAAAGTAGTAAATTATGATACCGGTACGATTATTTGGGGCGAGCCAGGTACAAATGCGCAACATGCCTTTTTTCAATTGATTCATCAAGGAACTAAATTAATTCCTTCTGATTTTATAGGTTATGTAAAACCTTTATATGGAGACCAGGACCATCATAATAAATTAATGTCAAACTTTTTTGCGCAAACCGAAGCATTGATGCAAGGAAAGTCTAAAGAAAAAGTCCAAGCTGAATTTGATAAACAAGGGTTAAAAGCATCAAAAGCAGCATTTTTATTACCTTTTAAAGTATTTGAAGGCAATAAGCCTACTAATACGTTATTGATTGAGCAGCTAACCCCTAAAACATTAGGATCGTTAATTGCTTTATATGAACATAAGATTTTTGTTCAAGGAATAATCTGGAATATCTTTAGTTTTGATCAATGGGGAGTAGAATTAGGTAAACAGTTGGCTAGCTCTATATTAAGCGAAATTGAAACTGGAAAAATAGCCAATCATGATAGTTCAACTTCCTTTTTATTGAACTATTATTTAGATAAAAAATAAAATTCTGTTTAATTTTATACAAAAAACCTGATTTTTAATAAAAAGTCAGGTTTTTTTTAGCTTTTATACTTGTAGTTTTATCAGGGAATTGTTTGCTGAATTAGCATGTTTTAGGCCTTGTGTATCAGAGTTTATAAGGTATTTTTATAAGAATAGCTTCTTTGCTGAATTTAATCAAAATACCACTATGTGAAAAAAAATAATTTTTCTTAACGTTGTCTTAACTTTTTACGGAAAATAAGTTATAATTTTGCCAAAAATAATAAACTAAACAAAAATGAAAAAAATTTTAAAGTTATTTTTGGTACTAGCGGCATTTATCGGTGCAAGTAGTACTTATGCTCAAGGTAACACAACCTCTTCTATTAATGGAGTTGTTTACGACAGCCAAGGAGAACCATTACCTGGAGCTTCAATTTTAGCTACACACATGGATTCAGGTACACGTTATTCTGCTTCAACTGATTTCACAGGTGATTTTAGAATTTCTAACATGAGAGTTGGTGGTCCGTATAAGATTATAGTAACTTATATTGGATTTGGAACTTTTGAACAAAATGGAGTTTACCTTCAATTAGGGGATTCAAAAAATTTCAAAATATCTTTAAAAAGTGAATCTAACGAATTAGAAGAGGTTGTTGTTAAGTCTACAAAAGATAACACATTTAATTCTAATAGAAATGGTGCTGAAACGATTATCAACTCTGATAAAATAAAATCATTACCATCTTTATCAAGAAATATTGCTGATTTTGCAAGATTAACTCCTCAAGCGCAATTGCGTGGAGATGATCAACTTTCTATTGGTGGTCAAAATAATAGGTTCAATGCGATCTATATTGATGGAGCGGTTAGTAATGATGTTTTTGGTTTATCATCTAACGGAACTAATGGTGGACAAACAGGTGTTAGTCCAATATCAATTGATGCAATTGAGCAATTTCAAGTGAGTGTTTCTCCCTTTGATGTTAAGTTGTCTGGTTTTGCTGGTGGAGCAATTAGTGCGATCACACGTTCAGGATCAAACAATTTTGAAGGATCTGCTTATTTTTTCTATAGAGATCAATCATTGGCAGGAAAGACTCCTTTAGAGTCAGGAAGTACAGCAACTCGTGAAAAATTAGCTGATTTTACTGCGCAAACTTACGGTGTAAGAGCAGGTGGAGCTATAACTGAAAATAAATTATTTTACTTCATTAATTACGAGAGACAGGATAATCAAACTCCAAGTCCTTTTGATGTTAACGATTATTTAGGAACAAGTGGGGCAAGAATTCCTGAGCTTGTAAAGTATTTAGGAGATAATTATAGTTATAATCCAGGTTCATTTACTAATAATGTTAGTACTTTAGTTAGTGATAAATTGATTGCTAAAATTGACTGGAATATTAACGATAATCATAAGTTATCTGTGAAAAATAGTTATGTTAAAGCAACTAATTTTTCTCCAAGTAGATCCTCTTCAAGAGGAATTAATTTCTTGAATGGTTCTCAAAACTTTGTTTCTACAACAAATTCTACAGCACTTGAATTAAATTCACGTTTTAGTAATAAATTTTCAAATAACTTAGTTGTAGGTTATACTGATGTTACTGATGATAGAGATCCTCTTGGAGATCCATTTCCTTCAGTAGAAATTAGAGATGGTTCTGGTGCAATTTATTTTGGTTCAGAGGCTTTTTCAACAGCAAATTATTTAAAACAAAGAATTCTTACTGTTTCTGATAACTTTGAAATCAATACAGGGAAACATAATATTTTAATTGGTACGCATAATGAATTTTCTTATGCTAAAAATGTATTTGTTGGAAGAAACTACGGATACTATAGATATAATTCATTAGAAGACTTTTTAACTGATGCTAAACCAAATAGGTACCGTTTAGGTTATTCTTTGTTTGGTGGTTCAGGAGATGATTCTCAGGGAGCAGCAGAATTTAATGTTAGCCAATTTGGTTTATATATTCAAGATAACTTTAAGCTTACAGATAACTTCAAATTTTCTTACGGTGTAAGAGTTGATGTGCCTGTATGGGATAAAGGAACTGTAAATAACGATTTTAATACTAGAACAATACCTTTGTTAACTGCAGCAGGTAAAGATCTTCAAGGAGCTACTGTAGGTGATAGAATTGCTACTACAGCACATTATTCACCTCGTGTTGGGTTTAATTACGATTTGAATGGAGATAGAGTTACTCAGTTTAGAGGAGGTTTTGGAATATTTACTTCAAGATTACCTTTAGTATGGCCAGGTGGAGCTTATAATAATAACGGAGTTTCTCAAGGAGCTATCGATATTAGTACAGGAACACCTAATTTTAACCCTAATACAAATGTTGAAAGTCAACTTGACAACAATGGAACTCCATTAGGACCTTTACCAGGAAGTGGTCAACTTGGTGGAAATATTGATTTGTTTGCTAAAAACTTTAAATTACCACAAGTATTTAAAGCAAGTTTTGCTGTAGATAGAAAATTACCTGCAGGATTTGTAGTATCAGGAGAAATTATTTACAATGATAATATTTCTGCTGTTACTTATGAGAATTTAAATATCTATAATCCTTCTTCAAACTTAACTGGAGCAGATACAAGATCAAGATATAACGGAAGAAACCTTATTGATAAAACTTATACAGGTGTTTATTTAGGTAAAAACACAAGTGAAGGTAAAGCATGGAATTCATCTATTACACTTACTAAAAATTTCGCATCTGATTTAGTTGATGCAAATATTTCTGCTACTTATTCTTATGGTAAATCTACTGTTTTAATGGATGCAACATCTTCACAAAATAGTTCTCAATGGAGTAATGTAGAGACTGTAAATGGTGTTAATGCACTTTCTGGAGTTTCAAGATCTGATTTTGATCAAGGGCATAGATTTTTAGGTAATGCTTCTGTAAAGTTTAAATGGTCTAAGACTATGAAAACAACATTAGGTCTTTTCTATGAAGGAGCTCAAGGAACACCGTTTAGTTATGTTTACAATGATTTTGGAGCTTTATTACAAGATACTTACAGTTCTTCAGCATTGATTTATGTTCCTGCATCTAGATCAGAGATTAACCTAGTTTCTAATTCTACTTACACTGCAGATCAACAATGGGAAGCGTTAAGTGCTTTTATTGATGGTGATAAATACTTAAGTAGTCGTAAAGGTAATTATACTGAAAGAAACGGTGATCGTTTAAAATGGAGTCATGTAGTAGATTTAAAATTAGCACATGAATTCGCTATAAACGTGAACAAAAAGAGTCATAAAATTGAATTAACTGCAGATGTATTTAACTTCACCAATTTACTTAATAAAAACTGGGGTAGAAGATATTACACTTCTTATGACCAAGTTCAATTACTTAAACAAGAAGGTTTCCTAGCAGATAAAACTACACCAACATTTAGTTTTGATCCAGCTAATGCTGACAGAATCAATCAAGTTGATGATTTAGGTTTGCAATCTTCAAGATGGCAAATGCAAGTAGGTGTAAGATATTCTTTTGAATAATTCTTTACTGAAATAAATAATGTTAAAAACCCTCATTTCATTCGAAATGAGGGTTTTTTTTATCCCTTTTTTACTTATATTTGTTTTTAAAAAATAGTTTATTTATGTACGATTTTATTCAAAAATTTCACTCAGGTTGGGCTTATTTAGCTCTTTTATTATTAGTAATTGCAGTAGCTAATTCACTTATAGGGCATTTCTCTAAAAAGGAATTTACAGCAACTGATAGAAAAATTGCGTTATTTGGTCTTATAGGAACGCACACACAATTGCTAGTTGGTTTAATTCTATACTTTGTGTCGCCTCTAGGTTTTACTTCTTTAGGAAATATGTCAGATAAAGCGATACGTTTAACTTCGCTTGAGCATCCTTTAATTAATATTATTGCAATTGCTTTAATAACTATCGGTTGGTCTAAACATAAAAAATTGTTGACAAGCGAATCAAAATTTAAAACATTTGCCATTTTTTACACCTTAGGTTTACTTCTTATCTTGAGTAGAATACCTTGGAATTTGTGGTTTAAAAACTAAAAAAAAAGTCCTCTTTGCAGGACTTTTTTTATCTAGGTATGGTTTTTGTAAAATACAGATTGAAATAAAAATAATATGAAAAAATTTATTACACCATTTTTTTTAATTGCTATAATTGGTTTTACTGCCAGCCAAAGCGCTATAGCAGAAAGGGTAAAGACTACGTTACAAAAAACGACTATTCAAAAAGATACACTTAAAAAAAGTAAAAATGTAGTAGCTGTACAACCAGAAGCGGCAAAAGATACCATCGCTGAAAAATACGGTAAGTTAAGCCCCTATAAAACCAATGCACATGCATCCTATTACGCAGATAAATTTCATGGTAGAAAAACAGCGAGTGGTGCACTATTTAATATGCATAAATATACAGCAGCACATAAAAAATTTCCTTTTGGAACCATGTTAAAAGTTACCAATCAGGTTAATGGAAAATCGGTTATTGTTGAAGTTAATGATCGTGGTCCTTTTGTAAAGTCTAGAGAAATTGACCTTTCTAAAAAAGCCTTTATGGAGATTGCTAAAAATAAAGGAATTGGTGTGATGACTGTAACAATTGAAGTTTTTTCAAAGTAATATTACCAATTTATAAAAGAGTTTTTACTTAAATAAGCATTGTAATAACGGCTGTCCCGAGTAACTTCTTGACCTAACCATAATGGCTTTTCAAAAATTTCTGTTTCTGATTTTAGCTCAATCTCAGCCATTATTAAGCCTTCGTTTTCACCATAGAATTCGTCAACTTCATAAGTGTGTTCGCCTACCTTTACTTCATAACGGGTTTTATCAATAATGCCTTTTTCACAAAGTAATAAAAGGCTTTCTGCTTCATTAATTAGGACTTCTTTTTCCCATTCAAATCGTGACATTCCACTTTCGCTTGATGCGCCTTTAATGGTCAAGAAAGCTTTGTTTCCTTTTATTCTAACCCTAACGGTTCTTTCAGGAACAGCGCTTAAGTAGCCTTGTTTTATACGGTTTTTAGAAAAAGCCTCTTCTTTGAAGGCGTTTGATGTAACCAAAAATTTGCGTTCTATTTCAATCATTTTATCTGTTTTTTTTAAGGAGCTATTCCAGCTGTCCGCTGTATCTTTTTATCTTGCACTTATTTCAAAAACATGAAATAAGTGCAAGATAAAAAGGATGCCGCTTCCATCAGGGCTAAAAAGCGTATCCAAATGTATTAAATTTATTTAACAGCAATGGCGTTTCATTTTATATAAAATGGCTATAAATTTGTAAAATGATTAGCAGCAACCCTAATAGAAAAATTATTCATATTGACATGGACGCATTTTATGCCTCGGTGGAACAAATGGACAACCCTTCGTTAAAGGGAAAACCTATTGCAGTTGGAGGTTCAGAAAATCGAGGGGTAGTTGCAGCCGCAAGCTACGAAGCTAGAAAGTTTGGAGTTCGCAGTGCTATAAGTGGTGTTATGGCTAAAAAAAATTGTCCTAACCTTATTTTTGTCTCTCCTAGATTTGAACGCTATAAAGAGATTTCTAAGCAAATTCATAAAATATTTAAAGATTATACAGATCTCGTAGAGCCTTTGTCCCTTGATGAAGCCTATCTTGATGTGACCCACAATAAAAAGGGTGCAACCAGTGCAAGTTTATTAGCAGAGGAGATTAGATTGCGAATTTTTAATGAAGTTGGTTTAACTGCATCTGCAGGGATTTCGATTAATAAATTTGTTGCTAAAATTGCCAGCGACTATAACAAACCTAACGGACAAAAAACGGTCAATCCAGACGAAGTAATTGCTTTTTTAGAAAATTTACCTATTCGTAAATTTTATGGAGTAGGAAAAGTAACTACCGAAAAAATGTACCAATTGGGTATTTTTACGGGATTAGAATTAAAAAGTAAATCAGTTGATTTTTTAGAAAAACATTTTGGAAAATCGGGAGTGTTTTATTACAATGTGGTGCGCGGAATTCACAATAGTGAAGTCAAACCGAATAGAATTTCTAAGTCTGTTGCTGCCGAAAATACTTTTGACACCAATTTGTCTTCAGAGATTTTTATGCTAGAGCAGTTAGATAAAATCGCGACTACTTTAGAGAGGCGATTAAAGAGGAGCAATGTCTCGGGTAAAACAATTACACTTAAAATAAAATATAGCGACTTTACTCAGCAAACCAGGAGTAAAACGTTACCCTATTATATTTCTGACAAAGGATTGATTCTAGAGTCGGTTAAGGAGTTGTTGTACCAAGAACGTATGAAAGATTCAGTTAGATTATTAGGGATCTCCATGAGTAATTTAAATACAGAAGTTAAAAAAGCCGTTTTTGTGCAATTAAAATTTTCCTTTTAGGCTAAAAAAAATACGTTCAACAATAGTTAAATGCAAAATTTCTAGTCTTTTTGTTTTAGATTAAATTTATATTTGAATAAAAATAGACGATCATGATTAATTTTCAAGACTATGATAATGGGGTTGCTAAGTTTAATGAAGCCCTTAAAATAAATTCTAATCCAGTGTTTTCATGGGATTTTTATAGTGATGCATTCATGCAATTGAAAAGCAGGAATGTGGATACTAAAAAAATTAAAGAATTGGCGCTAGCATCTAAATGGGTAAATGTTCATTGGGACATAAAAAACGCCCTTTCTGAGGAAGTAATTGTAGTTACTGACGCAAGTCTAACCATTGTTTTTGCATCCCAGAATATCGCTAAAATGAACGGATATAAATCCGAAGAAGTTGTTGGTAAGAGCCCTAGAATGTTTCAAGGTGCTGCGACTTGTCAGGAAACTTCAAATGAAATAAAAAAGGCTATTAAAAATGGTGTTCCTTTTGAGAAAAAGGTTGTGAATTATAAGAAAAACGGAGATGTTTACTACTGTTTGATTAAAGGTTTTCCTGTATTTAATAAAAAAGGGAATCTATCGCACTTTATAGCTTTTGAGCAAGCAGCATAAAATAAGCTTTTCGTTATGAAAAGCCTTTTTTTATAATTTATAATGTGATTTAATCTTTACTAGCAAGTTTAGAGAACAATCTTAAAAACTCGATGTACAGCCAGACTAGTGTTACCATTAGTCCCATAGCGCCAAACCATTCCATGTATTTAGGCATTTTTTGTTGTACTCCTTTTTCTATTCGATCAAAATCTAAGAATAAGTTCAAAGCGGCAATTACAATTACAAAAACACTAATACCAATACTCATCCATGAGTTTCCGTAGTGTACTGGTTGGTATCCTGTAAACATTGAAAATAACCACGTAATAAGGTAATAGGTGGCTATGGCAAGTGTAGCAGCAACCACAACCGATTTAAATTGTTCTGTTACTTTTACGATTTTGAATTTATATAATCCTAAACAAACAGCAAAGGTTACAAATGTTGCTCCTACAGCTTGAGTTACAATTCCAGGGAATTTAATTTCAAATATAGCCGAAATCCCTCCAATAAAAAGTCCTTCGAATAAGGCATATCCAGGTGCTAAGTAACCCGAATATTGTGGTTTGAAAGCAGCGGCTATAACTAAAATTAATCCAATAACTGCTCCAGCGATAGCGGGAACCATAGCGTTCATTCCGTTAAAAGCCATCCACCATACCACCATTGCTGATGCTATAAGTAATAAGAATAATAAAAAAGTTTTATTGATTGTTCCTGACAAAGTCATTTCTTGGTTATAATCAATAATTTTAGCTTGATGCATATCATCTCTTCTAGTAGCTGTAGTAGCTGAGAAAGATTTGTTGTTCAAAAAAGGATTTTTTGACTTGAAATTCATTTTAATAATAGTTTTATTTTATCAAAGATAATTTAAAAATAAGTACAAAAAAACCGTCTTGTTTAATTTTTAACAAGACGGTTAGTATTTTTATAGAAACAAAATTTGTTATTCTATTTCAGAAACTCTCATGGTGTTTACCATTCCTTTTTCTTTGATAGGCATTGCAGCTAAATTGATTAAGAAATCTCCTTTAGATACATATCCTTTTTCTTTTGCAATTTCATTAACATCAGTTACGGTGTCATCAGTGCTTACCGTTTTGTCATAGTAGTATGATTTAACTCCCCATAATAAACTTAGTTGAGTTACAATTCTTTTATTTGATGTAAATACTAAAATATGTGCAGAAGGTCTCCAAGCCGAAATTTGGAAAGCTGTATACCCACTATTTGTCAAAGTACAAATTGCTTTTGCTTTAATAGCATCGGCCATAATTGCTGCGTGACGACAAATTGTTTTTGTGATGAAACGATTTGTTTTAATTTGTGGTGTGTTTTGTGGCACTTGAATAAGTGGAGAATCTTCTACTGCTTGAATGATTTGTGTCATTTTTTGGATTACTTGAACAGGATAGTTTCCTGCGGCAGTTTCTCCAGAAAGCATTACAGCATCTGCGCCATCCATTACTGAGTTGGCAACGTCATTAACTTCAGCTCTTGTAGGAGTCAAACTAGTGATCATTGTTTCCATCATTTGTGTAGCGACAATTACTGGAATACGCGCCATTTTAGCCTTACGGATCAAGTCTTTTTGAACTAAAGGTACTTCGTGAGCAGGAAGTTCAACTCCTAAATCTCCACGTGCAACCATAAGTCCGTCACAATAAGCAACAATCTTATCCATGTTTTCTAATGCTTCGGGCATTTCGATTTTGGCAATGATTGGGATTTTTACGTCAGAGTGCTCGTTGATTAAATCTTGTAAGTCTTTTAAATCTTGTGGTGTTTTTACAAAAGAAAGTGCAATCCAGTCTACTTTTTGGCCAATTGCGAAAATGGCATCAGCAATATCTTTTTCTGTCAAAGCAGGAAGAGATATTTTAGTATTCGGTAGGTTAACCCCTTTTTTAGATTTTAATTCACCACCTTGAATTACTCTTGCAACTACTTCTGTTTTTTTGTCAGTAGAAACAATTTCGAAAATAAGTTTTCCGTCATCTAATAAAATTCTTTCTCCTGGATTTACATCATTAGGAAAGTTTTTATATTTCATGAAAACTTTTTCGGCTGTACCAATCACTTCTTCAGCTGTAGTAAATGTGATTAAATTACCGTCATTTACGATAACTCCCTCGTTCATTATTCCTACACGCAGTTTAGGACCTTGTAAGTCTCCTAGGATTGCTGTAGTATAGCCAAATTCATCATTTAAAGATCTAATGATGTTGATTTTTTCTTTAACACCTTCGTAATCTGCATGAGAAAAGTTAATTCTAAATACATTTACTCCTGCGTCAATCATATCTTTTATAATCTCTCTTGTGCTACATGCAGGTCCAAGTGTGGCTACAATTTTGGTTTTTTTGTTTGGAATCATTTGTCTTAAAAAATTAAATTGTTTTTTGATTTTATTTGATTAGTATCTACTGCATACACTGTTGATACATTATCTATGGAATTTAATAGAGTCTTAATTTCGGACACATTTATAGTGTCATCTGTGTTTTCTATTTTTAAAAAATAATCTGCTTTTTTAAATTCTGGAAGTAAGAAAACTTTTGTAGAAATCTCCATTGCAACATTCGAAAACAAATCGTCTGAATTAGCTGCTTTTTGCTGAAGAACTTCGTTTTTATTTTGAATTAAATTCCAAGATATGGCGTTCTCAGAATCAAAATGATAAAATCGGGTGAAATTAGTTTCCCCTTCTTTTATATTTATCTGAACCTCCTCTTTGCTTTTTGCTAAGTTTATAGGAAGTTTTTGATTGATAAAATAAGCCAGTCGATAATCCTCTAATGAAGTATGTATAGCGATTAAAAAATAATCTACTTCATCAAATTCGCCAAGATCCAGTTTATGAATAGCCATTTACATTAAAAATAATGTTGTAAATATACTATTTCTATTGAAGTTAAAGAGTAGAAAAATGTAATGATTTCGTTAATTTATGAACGAAAACGTTGTAGTTTTGATGAATATGATATTATTTCTTGTCCATTTTTTCTTGAAATGCAAAATAAGCGCGTTGTGATGCTTTTTCTTCAGCCTTCTTTTTTGATGTTGCTCGGGCTTTTGCAATCACTTTATCATCGATACTTAGTTTAACACCAAAAAGGCGTTGGCCATCAATGGCATTGTCTTCAAAAATATCATAATGGAATATTTTTTTTTCTTTTTGGCACCATTCGATAACTAAACTTTTATAGCTAATTACCTTGCCTTCTAATCTCGAAATGTCTACGTACGGTACGATAACTCTTTTTTGGATGAATTTCTCGCAGTATGGATATCCCTTGTCTTGATAAATTGCACCAATTAAGGATTCAAAAATATTACCATGAATATTTTCGCCAAAATGTTGAACGGGTACTTTGCTTTCGATAAATTGAATTAATTTTAAGTCTTTCCCTAATTCGTTTAAATGCTCACGACTTACAATTTTTGAACGCATTTTAGTCAAGTAACCTTCATCTCCATGAGGTGCTTCAGTAAATAAATAAGCGGCAATTACGGAGCTTAACATTGCATCGCCTAAAAACTCAAGGCGTTCGTAATTAATTGGGTTTCCCTCAGAGTTCAAGCGATTTGATGACCGATGCGTAAAGGCTTTCTTATAGTTTTCTAAGTTATGTGGGGCAAAACCTAATATTTTTTCGATAGCATCAAAAAAAATCCCGTCTTCTAGAGAACGGGATTTAGAAAATATTTTTTTAAATATACTCATAATGGTTTATTATAAGTCTAATTTTTTAACTAATACGCAAGCGTTGTGTCCACCAAATCCAAAGGTGTTACTCATAACAATATTCATTTCTCTTTTTTGAGCTACATTAAATGTAAAGTTCAACTTAGGGTCAATGTTTTCATCATCAGTAAAATGATTGATTGTAGGAGGTACAATTCCGTATTTCATAGAAAGTATCGAAGAGATTGTTTCTATTGCTCCGGCAGCACCTAATAAATGGCCAGTCATTGATTTTGTTGAATTCAAGTTCATGCTATAAGCATGTTCTCCAAATACGTGTTCGATTGCTTTTGATTCGGCTAGATCACCTAAAGGAGTTGAAGTACCGTGCATGTTTAATCCATCAACATCTGTTGGTTTTAAACCAGCATCTCTCAAACAGTTTAACATTACATTTTTAGCACCTAAACCTTCTGGATGAGGAGCAGTGATGTGATGTGCATCTGCAGACATTCCTCCACCGCCAATTTCACAGTATATTTTAGCACCACGCGCTACAGCATGTTCGTACTCTTCAAGAATTAATGCACCAGCACCTTCTCCTAGAACAAAACCATCACGGTCTTTATCCATAGGTCTTGAAGCTGTTTTTGGGTCATCATTTCTAGTTGATAAAGCATGCATAGCATTAAAGCCACCCATTCCTGCAATAGTTACTGCAGCTTCAGACCCTCCCGTTACCATAACGTCAGCATGTCCTAAACGGATATAGTTGAACGCGTCTATGATAGCGTTAGTAGATGATGCACAAGCAGAAACTGTTGCAAAGTTAGGCCCTCTAAAACCATATTTTATTGAAATATGACCACAAGCAATGTCTGAGATCATTTTTGGGATAAAAAACGGATTGAACTTTGGAGTACCGTCACCAGCAGCAAAATTCAACATTTCTATTTGAAAAGTTTCTAAACCACCAATTCCTGATCCCCAAATTACTCCAGCTCTATCTTTATCTAATTTTTCAAAATTAAAACCAGCATCGTTTACAGCTTCTTCTGACGAGACCATTGCGTATTGTGCATAACGGTCCATCTTTCTAGCTTCTTTTCTATCTAAGAAATCCTCGGCATTAAAGTTTTTTAATTCGCAGGCAAACTGAGTTTTAAATTTTGAAGCGTCAAAATAAGTTATTGGTGCCGCTCCACTCACTCCATTAATTAGGCTGTTCCAATACTCTTGAATGTTATTTCCTATAGGAGTAAGAGCACCTAAACCTGTCACTACAACTCGTCTTAATACCATAACTATGTG
This sequence comes from Flavobacterium sp. PL002, assembly GCF_054165825.1. Lineage (NCBI taxonomy): Bacteria > Pseudomonadati > Bacteroidota > Flavobacteriia > Flavobacteriales > Flavobacteriaceae > Flavobacterium > Flavobacterium sp. PL002. Next base: position 1,862,234 of record NZ_CM135110.1, read on the forward strand.
TTTTTATCTTTAAACAAATAATACCCACGCTTTCTTTACTGTATTGTTACAAAAGAGCCGTGGGCATTATCTTATAAATATTCTTTTGATTGAATATCAATCTCAATTTTCTTTTAGAAAAATAATAATAACACCCATATACCATTTGGCATACGGGTGTTTCATTTATTATTTTTTAGCTTCCTCGATATAAGAGATTGCTTGACCTACAGTAGCGATGTTTTCTGCTTGATCGTCTGGAATTTGAATGTCAAATTCTTTTTCGAATTCCATAATAAGCTCAACAGTGTCTAATGAGTCAGCTCCTAAATCATTAGTGAAGCTTGCTTCTGTTACAACTTCGTTTTCGTCAACACCTAATTTGTCTACGATAATCGCTTTTACTCTTGATGCAATGTCTGACATAATCTTTAATTTTAGAATTTAATTTGTTGGCAAAAATAAAAAACTTTATTTTAAAACAACGAATAAGTTGATAAATGTATCAACTAAATTAAAAAAAAGATTTGAACAAAGGCTTCTCAATGTTATTTATTTTGGATTTTTATTCCTTTTTTTGCGTAACTTTAAATTCCTTAATCATGAAAAAAATTCTGATTTTTGCTTCTGGATCGGGCTCTAATGCTGAAAATATTATAAAGTATTTCGAAAATAAAGAAATTGCAACAGTGATTAGTGTTTTTACAAACAATCCAAATGCAACGGTAATTGAAAAGGCAAAAAATCTAGGAGTATCTTCATATGTTTTTAATAAAAGCGAATTAATTGAAGGTAAAGTATTACAATATATAAGTAAGCTCCAACCAGATTTAATTGTTTTAGCGGGATTTTTGCTTAAATTCCCTGATGATATTATTGCTGCTTATCCTAATAAGGTTATAAATATCCACCCTGCTTTGCTACCTAAATATGGCGGAAAGGGAATGTATGGAATGAATGTTCATCAAGCAGTGGTTGAAAATAGAGAGCTTGAAACTGGAATTACCATTCATTTTGTCAATGAACATTATGATGAAGGCGGAATCCTATTTCAAACAAGTGTTTCGCTTAATGAACAGGATACAGCAACAACTGTTGCGGGAAAAATTCATGTTTTAGAACAAAAATATTTTCCTGAAGTTATTGAAAATCTCTTAAAGCAATAAAAGAGACTACCTAGATAGATAGTTATCAAATTTAATATTAAAAATGGATTACGAAGTACATATATATACAGATGGAGCAGCTAAGGGGAATCCTGGAAGAGGTGGCTACGGCGTGGTGATGGAAACCGTAATGATGGGCAAGACATATAGAAAAGAATTTTATGAAGGTTTTAGGTTAACTACTAATAATCGTATGGAATTACTGGCTGTAGTGGTAGGTTTAGAAAAACTAAAAAATCCTAATACAAAAGTATTGGTGGTTAGTGATTCTAAATATGTTATTGATTCAGTGGTTAAGAAATGGGTTTTTGGTTGGGAGAAAAAGAAATTCGTTGACCGAAAAAATGCTGATCTATGGAAAAGGTTGTTAGTTATTTATAGAAAACACCAAGTAGACTTTAAATGGGTAAAAGGACATAATAGCCATCCGCAAAATGAACGTTGTGATGAACTTGCCGTTATGGCTTCAACGCAAAAACAACTTTCTATAGATGCTTTTTATGAAAATCTTGAAGGAGAATTATTGTGATAACTTTGCGAGTTTGAATCTTTGCAACTATGAAAGTTATAAACTATCTTTGCGCCTTAATTCGAAACTCATATAAATGAACAAATTATTGATTGTTGGAACTGTTGCTTTTGACGCAATTGAGACTCCTTTTGGGAAAACAGATAAAATTTTAGGTGGAGCAGGGACATACATCGGTTTGTCGGCTTCTTTTTTTAACTTACAATCTGCGATCGTATCAGTAGTTGGTGACGATTTTCCACAAGAATATTTAGATTTATTGACAGATAGAAATATTGATATTTCTGGTCTTGAAGTTGTTAAAGGTGGTAAAACATTCTTTTGGAGTGGGCGCTACCATAATGACTTGAACTCTAGAGACACACTTGATACACAGTTAAATGTTTTAGCTGATTTTCAACCTAAGGTTCCTGAAAACTATAAAAATGCTGATGTGGTGATGTTAGGAAACTTACATCCGTTAGTGCAAAGTAGTGTTTTAGACCAAATGGCAACACGACCAAAATTAGTTGTTTTAGATACAATGAACTTTTGGATGGACTGCGCTTTACCAGAATTACTTGATGTAATAAAACGTGTAGATGTTATTACTATTAATGATGAAGAGGCAAGACAACTTTCAGGAGAATATTCTCTTGTTAAGGCTGCAGCCAAAATTCAAACGATGGGTCCTAAATATGTTGTGATTAAAAAAGGAGAACATGGTGCGTTATTGTTCCATGATCAAGATGTTTTCTTTGCACCAGCGTTACCATTAGAAGAGGTCTTTGATCCAACAGGAGCAGGGGATACTTTTGCAGGTGGTTTTGCAGGATTTATTACGCAAAGCGAAAACATATCATTTGACAATATGAAAAACGCCATTATCTACGGCTCAAATTTAGCTTCCTTTTGTGTAGAGAAATTTGGAACAGAAAGAATGGTCGCTTTAGAAAAAGAAGAAGTGGTATCGCGCTTAAAGCAATTTAAGTCATTGACACAATTTGATATAGAATTATAATGCCTTAAAGCCTCGGAGACGGGGCTTTTTTGATTGCTTATTTGTCGGTATCATTATTGATTGAATTACAATAAGATTATTACAGATAGTTATATTTTAAGAACAACAACAACAACAACACAACTAAAAATAACACAATGAGCGACGCTTTAAAACACGAGTGTGGTATAGCCTTGGTTAGACTACTTAAACCGCTTGAATTTTACAAAGAGAAATACGGTTCAGCTTTTTACGGAATACAAAAAATGTATCTCCTTATGGAAAAGCAACATAACCGCGGACAAGATGGTGCTGGTTTTGCAAGTATTAAATTAGATGTAGAGCCTGGTGAACGTTATATTAGCCGCGTGCGATCGAATCATGCACAACCTATTCAAGATGTTTTTGCTCAAATTAACGATAGGGTTAATGAGGAAATGAAATTACATCCTGAGTACGCTGATGATGTTGCGATGCAAAAAGCAAAAATTCCTTATGTAGGAGAATTGTTTTTAGGTCACGTACGTTATGGAACCTTTGGGAAAAATAGTATTGAGAGTGTTCATCCATTTTTACGTCAAAATAATTGGATGCACCGTAATTTGATTCTTGCAGGAAACTTTAATATGACAAATGTTAAAGAGCTTTTTAATAGTTTGATCGAATTAGGACAGCACCCCAAAGAAATGGCTGATACTGTTACTGTGATGGAAAAGATTGGTCATTTTCTTGATGACGAAGTCACTGACTTATATCAAGAATGTAAAAACAACGGACTTTCTAAAAGAGAGGCTTCTCCTGTAATTGCAGAGAAACTTGATGTGGCTAAAATTTTGGCTAGAGCCTCAAAAAATTTAGATGGTGGATATGCTATGGCTGGTTTATTAGGTCATGGTGATGCTTTTGTTTTTAGAGATCCAGCTGGAATACGTCCTGCTTATTTTTATCAAGATGATGAAGTGGTTGTTGTAGCTTCAGAAAGACCGGTTATTCAAACTGTTTTTAATGTTGATTTTGATAAAGTTCAAGAAATTGAGCCAGGAAACGCATTAATTATAAAAAAGAATGGTACGGTATCTATGCAAGAGATTCTAACTCCTACAGTTAAAAAAGCATGTTCGTTTGAACGAATTTACTTTTCTAGAGGAAGCGATGCAGAAATTTATCAAGAAAGAAAAAACCTGGGAAGATTGATTTTGCCAGCAGTTTTAAAAGCAATCGATCAAGATACTGACAATACTGTTTTTTCATACATTCCAAATACTGCCGAAACTTCTTTTTACGGTTTAGTTGAAGCGGCACAAGATTTTCTAAATCAAAGAAAGAATAATTTTATTCTAAAAAATAGAGATACGCTAACTGCCGAAAGTTTACAAGAATTGCTTTCAGTTAAAATACGTACTGAAAAAGTAGCAATTAAAGATGCAAAACTAAGAACCTTTATTACTGAAGATAGTAGTCGTGATGATTTAGTTGCCCATGTTTATGATGTTACTTACGGCGTAATTAAGCCTACAGATAATTTAGTAATCATTGATGACAGTATTGTTAGAGGAACGACTCTAAAAATGAGTATCATTAAAATGATGGACCGTTTAAATCCAAAAAGAATTGTTGTGGTTTCCTCAGCACCACAAATTAGATTTCCTGATTGCTACGGAATCGATATGGCTAAATTAGAAGGCTTAGTTGCCTTTAGAGCGGCATTAGAATTATTGAAAGAGAGAAATCTTTACCATATTGTTGATGAAGTGTATGCTAAGTGTAAAGCACAAGAGAATTTTATAGATACAGAGGTAGTAAATTATGTTACGGATATTTATGCGCCGTTTGAGCCGCAAGAAGTATCAGATAAAATTGCTGAAATGTTAAGCTCTCCTGAAATTAAAGCCGAGGTTAAAATTATTTTTCAAACAGTTGAAGATTTACATATAGCTTGTCCTAAAAATTTAGGAGATTGGTATTTCACGGGTGACTATCCTACTCCAGGAGGAAACCGTGTTGTTAATCGTGCTTTTATGAATTTTTATGAAGGTAAAGATGCTAGAGCATACTAAAAAAAGCTAAAAAATGCCACGAATAGGGCGTTTGTCGGTTTTATGGGTTATTCATCTTAAATGTTTGGTGACATTAACCTTCTACTGTAAATTTACTGAACCATAAAATTAGTAGGTTAAGTTTATGGTAGATTTGGGGCAAAAAGGGTGGAAGAAATTCCACCTTTTTTATTGTAATAAATTCAACGAAAAAGAAAATAAATTTAAGACGAGTGAGCTAATTAGTTCGTTCGTCTTTTTTATTGGGGTAAAGTTTTTGTGCAATAATAAAAAGTAGATATAGTGTAAAAAAAAATAGACAAACAACTTTTTAGTTATCTGTCTATTTTCTATGTTATTTTTTATTTTAAAAAATACTATTTCTCAGATGCAAATCTTCTTGAAACTTCAGTCCAGTTAATTACATTGAAGAAAGCTTCAATATAGTCTGGTCTTCTGTTTTGGTAATGCAAGTAGTAAGCATGTTCCCAAACATCCATTCCTAAAATTGGAGTTCCTCCACAACCAATACCTGGCATTAAAGGGTTGTCTTGATTTGGTGTTCCACATACATCAAGTTTTCCACCTTTATGAACACATAACCAAGCCCATCCTGAACCAAATTGTGTTGCTCCTGCTTTGCTGAATTTTGCTTTGAATTCATCAAAACTCCCAAAATCACTTTCAATTGCTGCAAGTAAATCACCAGTAGGTAGACCACCACCATCAGGAGACATTACAGTCCAAAAAAGGTTATGATTGTAAAAACCACCACCGTTGTTACGAACAGCTGCATTTTTTAAATCAAGGTTAATTAAGATATTTTCAATTGTCTTTCCTTCCATATCTGTACCAGCAATGGCAGCATTTAGGTTGGTAGTATAAGCGTTGTGATGTTTTGTATAATGAATTTCCATTGTACGTGCATCAATATTTGGTTCTAATGCGTCATACGCATAAGGTAACTGAGGTAATTCAAATGCCATAATATGTTTGTTTAAATATTTATAAAATTTTATTCAAATTTAAACATTTAACTTTGGAAACGGAAATTCTAGATTGTTATAATTTCATTAAATTAATCGTTTGTTGTAATAATAAGGTCATTTTATGCTTGTAAATTTTAATTATTTTATAATTTTCACAAAAGTCTCGTTTTAATTTTATGAGCATTTAAAAGATTTGCATTATCTTTTATGACTCGGCCATAGCCATACAAACGATACTGATTTTTGCTCCAGGAATTTTCAATAATGCTTTAGAGCAGGCTTCTAGAGTTGCGCCGGTAGTTATTACATCGTCAATTAATAAAAAGTGTTTGTTGTGATCTTTTTCGGTGAATATGACGTCAAATGTAGACCCAATCCCTTCGGATCTTCCTAATAAGTTTTTCTTTGATTGTGTTTTGGCGTAAACTTTCCGGATTAATATCGTGCTTGTGTATGTTAAATTTAATCTTTTTGCTAAAGCGAAACCAAAAGTAGTGACTTGGTTGTAACCACGTTCATTAAATTTCCTTTTGTGAAGTGGGACCGGAATAATGCAATCTACAGATTTTAGTTTTGGGATTGTCGCTAAATCTTCAGCGTACCAATTTCCGAGTAATTCCCCAATATCTTCATGACCTCTATATTTTAAATTATGAATCATCTCTTGAACGATTCCTTTTTTATGAAAATAAACAAATGCCGAAGCGTGTATTACATCAACTCTACCATAAAATTTATTAAAAGCTTCGTTTTGAGGATTCAAATGATGGTTTGTCAACGGAATATTATGGCGGCATAAAGTGCAAATTATTTTTTCATTAGATGCTAAAATAACATTACAGCCACCACATGTTTCAGGGAAGAAGAGATTAATTACGCTTTTGAATAGCTGATTTACCATTTTATTTATAAAAATATGAAAATCAATGCTTCAATCTTACATAAATTCCTTTTTTTTAAGTTCTCTTTTTATATTTTTGCAGTATGGCAAAACAAGAAGATATATTTAAGAATGTAATTTCGCATGCAAAAGAGTACGGTTTTATTTTTCCGTCAAGCGAAATTTACGATGGTTTGAGTGCAGTTTATGATTATGCACAAAACGGAGTAGAGTTAAAAAAGAACATACGTGAATATTGGTGGAAATCAATGGTTCAGATGAATGAAAATATTGTAGGACTTGATGCATCGATATTAATGCACCCTACAACTTGGAAAGCATCAGGCCACGTAGACGCATTTAATGACCCATTAATTGATAATAAAGATTCAAAAAGAAGATATAGAGCCGATGTTTTAATTGAAGATTATGCTGAAAAGCTAAATATCAAAGCAATTAAAGAAGTCGAAAAAGCAAGAGTTCGTTTTGGAGATGCTTTTGATGAAGCTGAATTTGTTTCAACAAATACTAGGGTTGTAGAGTATAAAGCAAGAGAAAGAGAAATTTTAGAGCGTTTAGGACGTTCTTTAGGAAACGAAGATCTTGAAGATGTAAAAGCATTAATCGAAGAGTTAGAAATTGCTTGTCCAGAAACAGGTTCTCGTAATTGGACTGAAGTTCGTCAATTTAATTTGATGTTTGGTACAAAATTAGGAGCATCTGCAGATACTGCTATGGATTTATACTTACGTCCAGAAACGGCGCAAGGTATTTTTGTAAATTTCTTGAATGTACAAAAATCAGGAAGAATGAAAGTTCCTTTTGGTATTGCACAAACAGGTAAAGCATTTAGAAATGAAATTGTTGCAAGACAGTTTATCTTTCGTATGCGTGAATTTGAACAAATGGAAATGCAATTTTTTGTACGTCCAGGCGATGAGATGATCCACTACGAATTCTGGAAAGAAACAAGATTAAAATGGCATTTATCATTAGGGCTAGGTAAGGAAAATTACCGTTACCATGACCATGAGAAATTAGCTCATTATGCTAATGCAGCTGCAGATATTGAATTTAATTTCCCATTTGGATTTAAAGAACTAGAAGGAATTCATTCTCGTACCGACTTTGATTTAAAAGCACACGAAAAATTCTCTGGAAGAAAATTACAATATTTTGACGCTGAATTAAATAAAAACTACGTTCCTTATGTTGTAGAAACTTCAGTAGGTCTTGACAGAATGTTTTTAGCTGTTTTTGCAACTTCTTTAAAAGAAGAAACTTTAGAGGATGGTTCAACAAGAACAGTATTAAAATTGCCTTCAGTTTTAGCACCAACAAAAGCGGCTGTTTTACCATTAGTTAAAAAAGACGGTTTGCCGGAAATTGCACATAAAATCATTGAAGATTTAAAGTGGGATTTCAGTGTTACTTATGATGAAAAAGATGCAGTAGGTCGACGTTATAGAAGACAAGATGCATTAGGAACACCGTTTTGTATTACAGTAGATCATCAAACTATCGAAGATCAAACAGTGACGATTCGTCATAGAGATACTATGAAACAAGATCGCGTTAAAATATCAGAATTAAATGCTATTATCGAAAATGAAGTAGCTATGAAAAACTGGTTAAAAAGAATGTAATTACTATAGATTAACATATTAAAAAAAGGCTTTCCTGTAGAGGAAAGCCTTTTTTTATGCCCAATAGGCAAAAAGCTTCCTCTCAATTTTAAAAGAAAAGCGCTTTTAATCGTGTATATTTGTGTTTTAACGAGTTAAATTGATATTTTAGAAACTGTAAAAAGTAAAAAAGTAAATTTAATTTTGATTACAACCTCAAGGAGTAACTTTACCTAGAAAGTTGTTTTTAAATTGAAAAGACAATTATAAAAATATAAATGAGCTACTCATATATAATTATCGACGATGATCAACAAAATGTTTTGGAGACTCAGGCAGTAGCTGATGGGTTTTCAGAGTTTGTTTTTGTAGCATCAGCAAATAATTATAAAATGGGTTTAAATTTAATTTTAGAACACAAACCAGATTTTGTTTTTCTCGAAATTGATCCAAAAAACATTAAAAGCAAATTATCATTATTATTGATTAATGAACTTCATAGGTATTTAAAAAAAGTTCCAGAAATAATTGTTACTACTAGAAAGAAAAAACTAGCTTTTGAAGCCATCAAATATCAAGTCACAGATTATTTATTGAAGCCTTTAGTAAAAAGTGATTTGGTTAAATTAATTTTAAAATTAAATAAAAGTAGAGAACAAGAGTTAGGGATGTCTTTAAATGATCAATTAACTCCACAGGCCATTTTGTTACAAGATAAAATTACTCCTACACAACAAGCGCTTATCTTGTGTATCAAATCTTATGGAGACTACAGGTATATCGATACAAAGGATATTACCTACCTCAAAGCTGATAATAACTCAACGGATATACATTTAAACACAGGAGAAATGATAACGGCATTCAAAACATTGAAGCATTTTGAGTCGGCATTGTATTACCCATTTGTGAGGATTCACAATAGTTATATTGTAAACAGCAGTTATATATCTAGAATTCATACAGGAAATGCTATCTGTCATATAAAAAATGCAGCTACAAAACTTCCTTTTTCTAAAACATACAAATCAAATATTGATCTTATAATTAGTAAAATTTCAAGCAACAATTACCTTGAAATCTAAAATGTATGCAGTTACCATAATTTGGTAGCTGTTTACTATCAGACTACTACAGCTTACCATATACGCTTAATTTTGCGTTGAAAAGGAGGGATGTCGTTATAATTTTACATCAGGAAATCGCTGATAAAGCAGTTTTAAGAAAGTAAAATTTAACAACAACATAAAAATCCCAAATCATGAAAAAATTAATCTCAACAATCGGTTTATTCTCTTTAGTAGTAACAATGAGTTCATTTACAACTCCAGGTAATGGAGGTGAAAATATTATTGGTGGAGGATCTACTTCAGCAGGAAATGTAAAACTAGATATTATTGGTGGAGGGTCTACTTCAGCAGGAAATGTAAAACTAGATATTATTGGTGGAGGATCTACTTCAGCAGGAAATGTAAAACTAGATATTATTGGTGGAGGATCTACTTCGGCAGGAAATGTTAAATTAGATTAGATGTAATGTAAATAAGACATAAAAAAAGCTATCAATTATTTGATAGCTTTTTTTATGTCTTATTTTATTTGACTATTTTTGATAAAACTCATGATTTAAAATTGAAAAACACTTTATTTTTAATTACAGCGTATTTTTTTATTTTGTTTTTTTTTGGTTGTTCCAAAAAAAGCACAAAGCAAACCACTATTTCACCATCAGGGGATAGTCTTGATTTATATTTTGTATTAGCAAATGATTTTAATTTAGATAAAGATAAAAGATTCGACTTTACTAAAAAAGCTTTTAATATTGTAATAAGTCAAAAAGAAGATTCTTTGAACAGAGTTAATTTGTTTAAAGTTGCAAATAGATATTATAACATCAACAAATGGAATGAGTTCAATAAAACTGTGTATTTAGTACTTGATCAAGCCCAAGAAGTTAAAGACACTTTACAACAGATAAAAGCATATACTTATTTAGGAGATTATTATGATTCTCAAGCAATTTCAGATAGTGCTTTTATGTTTTATTACAAAGCGGAAAAATTGTTTACTAAACCGAAAAACAATATTGTTTTAGGTAAAATACTAATTAGTAAAGCTAACCTTCAATATAGGATAGGAGATTTTTTAGGTTCTCAAAATACCGTATTTAATGTTTTAAGAAAAATTAAAGATGAAAATAAAGTAAATAACTTACTTTATGATTCGTATAATCTTTTAGGACTTATTTACAATGAACTTGGAGAGTATGATAATGCGATGATTTATGCAAATAAAGCATTAATAATGAGTGATGATAAATCTATTCCAATAGAGTTTCAATCTAAAGCTAGCGCTTTAAATAATATAGGTTTTGTATATTTAAATTCTCAGAAGTACTCTTTGTCTCAGAAGTATTTTAAAAGTGGACTAGAACAACAAAATTTAATTAAATTTAAGCCAGCTTTATACGCTGTTTTGCTTGATAATTTTGCTTACGCTAAATTTAAGACAAATGAAACTGAAAACCTTCCAGATTTATTTTTTAAAGCACTTGATCTGAAAGAGAGTTTAAAGTTTACATCTGGTGTTTTTATTAGTAAAATACACTTGTCAGAATATTATGCTTCTATAAAAGATACCGTAAAAGCGATAAAATATTCACAAGAAGCACTTGTCTTGGCAAGAAAAACAAAGGTTTCTCGTGATATTTTAGTTGCTCTTAAGCAATTGGCTGTTGTAAGACCGCAAAATGCGTCACTTTATTCAAAAGAATATATTAAAATCAATGAACAACTTCAAAAGGCAGAAAGAAAAATAGGTGATAAGTTCACTCGTATTGAATATGAAACTGATCAAATAAAAGATAAGAACTCAGATTTAGAAACTCAAAACAGAAATTTAGTTTATATTTTTAGTTTTGTAATTTTATTGGGTATTTTTTTGTATATTATTAAAGCTCAAAAAGCAAAAAATAAAGAGTTAGTATACATTCAACAACAACAAAAAACAAACGAGGAGATTTATAACCTAATGATTTCGCAACAAAGTACCATTGAAGTAAATAGGGTAAAGGAAAGAAAACGTCTAGCGCAGGAATTACATGACGGCGTCTTAGGGAAAATGTTTGGAATCAGGATGAATTTAGATGGCTTGAATAGGTTTAAAGATGAATTGGCAATGGACCAAAGAGACAACTACATAGTTGAGCTTAAAAATGTTGAACAAGATATTCGGGAAATTTCACATGATTTGAGTAAAGAAAAATCAGGATTAATTAATAACTTCGTAGCAATTGTTGAAGATTTATTTGAAGAACAACGCAAAACTTTTAAAAGTAAACTGATCTCTAATATTGACTCAGATATTAAATGGGAGCTAATTGTCAATTCAATAAAAATCAATTTATATCGGATCATTCAAGAATCATTACAAAATATTAATAAGTATGCTTATGCAGATACGATTATAATAGAATTAAAAAAGCAAGATAAAACGCTTCTATTAATAATTAGTGATGATGGTATCGGTTTTGACACCAAATTAAAAAGAAAAGGCATAGGTTTGCAAAATATTATCTCTAGAACGAAAGATTGTAACGGAACTTTTGATATTGAGTCTAAAAAAAATAGTGGGACAACGATAACAATTACAGTTCCATTAGAACAAAAAATAAATACCAGCAATAATGACAAGTAACTCTGTTGTAACAAATAGCATTAAGAATAATATCTTAATTGTTGATGACCATCCTTTTATAATTCAAGGATATAAAAATGCAATTACAAGATATCATCCTGATAATTATGAGTTTATAATTGATGAAGCTAAAGACTGCGAGTCGGCTTATCACATTATAACAAATGCGAGTACACCAGATTTTGATATTGCATTTTTAGATATAAGCATGCCAACTTATGAAGAAAAAGGTTTGTATTCAGGTGAGGATTTAGCAAGGCTAATTTTAGAAAAGATGCCTAATTGCAAGATTATTTTACTTACAATGTTTACAGAGTTCCTCAAGATACAAACAATCATTGATGGTATAAATCCACATGGATTAGTAATTAAAAATGACCTAACGTTTAATGAGTTGCTTTTTGCTTTTGATAAAGTAATCAATAACGAACGTTATTATAGTAATTCGGTTCTTAAAATGTTAGAATCCCAAGAACATAGAATTGAGATTGATATATTTGATAAACAAATTTTATTTCATTTATCAAAAGGAACAAAATCAAAAGACATGATGCAGTATATTCCTATTTCGTCTAATGCTATTGCTGTTCGAAAGTTAAACCTAAAAAAAATATTAGGTTTACCAGAAGGTACTGATATAGAATTAGTTCGTGAAGCAAGAAGTAAAGGATTGCTTTTTTAAGTAGATTCTTAGTTATAAAAAAGGGCATCATTTTTAAATGATGCCTCTTTTTTTGTTATTCGCTTAATGCGTTCCACCCTCTAGCTTTAAGAGGGATGCGAGTATTAGCTCGAGTAACTAAGTGTATTCCTTCACTTTCTTGAACCATGTGTCCAATAATAGAAAAATTAGGATTTGCTTTTATTTTTTCGAAATCTTCCATTGCAATTGTAAATAGCAACTCATAATCTTCTCCACCATTTATTGCAACTGTTGTGCTGTCGATATCAAATTCTTCACACACGCTTATTAATTGTGGGTCTAAGGGTAATTTATCTTCATAAAGATTACAGCCTACCTTTGATTGCTTGCACAAGTGCATGATTTCAGATGAAAGACCGTCAGAGATGTCAATCATGGATGTTGGCTTTATTTCTAAGGCATGCAATAAAGTACGTACATCTTTACGAGCTTCAGGTTTTAATTGGCGTTCAATTAAGTAGGTATACAAATCTAAGTCGGGCTGCGAATTTGGATTCACTTGAAACACTTGTTTCTCTCTTTCTAGAACTTGTAATCCCATATAAGCGGCACCTATATCTCCTGTAACTACTAATAAATCAGAACTTTTTGCTCCATTTCTATAAACGATTTCGTCTTCGTCTGCTTCACCTATTGCAGTGATACTTATAATTAATCCTTTTTGAGATGAGGTAGTATCTCCTCCTATCACATCTACTTTATATTCTGCGGCAGCGTGAGCAATTCCTTCAAATAATTCATCTAAAGCCTCTAGTGGAAAACGGTTTGACACCGCAACAGACACTGTTATTTGCGTTGCCTTTGCATTCATTGCACAAATATCAGAGATGTTAACTACTACAGCTTTATATCCTAAATGTTTTAAAGGCATGTAAGCCAAATCAAAGTGTACTCCTTCTATCAATAAATCAGTAGAAACGACTACTTTTTTTTCTTTAAAATCCAAAACAGCTGCATCATCTCCTATACCTTTTAACGTAGAACTTTGATTTACCTCAAAGTTTTTAGTAAGGTGATCTATCAGTCCAAATTCTCCTAATTGTGCAATACTAGTGCGTTGTGGGTTTTTATCTTCAATCATTATTTTTAATTTAAAAAGCAAAGGTACAAAGATAATTAGATAGTGATTTTTCAGGGAGCATCTATTTGGTTTTTTGTAAGAATATTTTCGACTACTTGTTAATATTATTGTAACAATTGCAGTTGTTTGCCTACTAATGTATAAACCATTTAAATTTTTCACAATGAACCTGAAAATAACTAACCTTAGTAAGACCTATATAAACGGTGTAAAAGCACTTGATAATTTGAATTTAGAAATTGGAACTGGAATGTTTGGTTTACTTGGGCCTAACGGTGCTGGTAAGTCATCATTGATGCGAACAATTGCTACGTTACAAAAACCAGATTCGGGTACGATTGAATTTGATGGTAGTAATGTCTTAGAAGATCAAATGTCGCTAAGAAAAGTTTTGGGCTATTTGCCGCAAGAATTCGGAGTCTATCCTAACATGTCTGCTGAAAGCTTACTAGATTATTTTGCTCAGTTAAAAGGGATTTCGAGTAAAAAAGAAAGACAAGAGATAATCAAACAAGTCCTAGAGGTGACTAATTTGTATGAAGTTCGAATGAAATTTGTAAACGGCTATTCTGGAGGAATGAAACAACGTTTTGGAATCGCCCAATTGCTGTTGAACAACCCAAAATTAATTATAGTTGACGAACCTACTTCTGGTTTAGATCCAGCAGAAAGACATCGTTTTTTGAATGTGTTACGCGAGATAGGGACAAATCATACTGTGATCTTTTCGACGCACATTGTTGATGATGTGAAAGAGCTTTGTAATGAGGTTGCCATTTTAAATGGAGGGAAAATTCTAACTAAGGGGACACCTACAGCAGTTATTGCGGCACTTGAGGGCACAATATGGACTAAGGTTATTGATAGAGATAGCTTAGAGGAAAATGAGAAAAAATTTAATGTTATCTCGTCTAATTACAATCAAGATAATACCTTAAATATTAGAGTGCAAAGTATTGGGCAACCTGACGAACAATTTGTTACGGCTGCTCCGCAATTAGAAGATGTATATTTTGTAGCACTTAAAAAAGATACTGTATTATGTTAGGAACTATATTTACTTTTGAAGTAAAAAGGTGGCTTAAAAATCCGTCGTTTTACATTTATACAGCGTTATTTTTTATTTTCTCATTATTGATGGCTGCTGCTGCACTAGGTATTTTTGACGGTTTTACAGTAACGACCTCATCTAATACTCTTGTCAACTCGCCCATAGCATTAAATGGTTTAATAAACGGGCTATCTACCTTTACCTATTTCTTAGTGCCTACCATTATTGGAGCTTCTATCTACAGGGATTTTAAATATAATATGCACACTATTCTCTTTTCCTATCCTTTTACTAAAATGGATTATTTACTAGGGAAGTTCTTGAGTTCATTTTTTATAGTAATCTTAATTGTAGCGGGTATTGGCGTTGCCACGTATCTCGCAAGTTTTTTACCAGGTACTAATCAAAGTTTGTTAGGACCATACAGTATCGTAGCCTACTTACAAATCTACTGCATCTTTGTAATTCCGAATCTATTTTTTTACGGGGTTATCGTTTTTGCGATCGTTACCATTACTAGAAATATATCTGTAGGATTTATTGCAGTGATTGTATTGTTGTTTTTAGACGCTATTATAGGGAGTTTTACAAATGATACAGACAATCGTTATTTAGCTGGAATTCTAAATCCTTCTGGTAGTGAGGCTCTTTCCTATTATACGCAATACTGGACCGCTTCAGAGAAAAATGCAAATTTACTGCCTTTTGATAGTGTGATTATATACAATAGGTTGTTGTGGTTAGGAGTTTCAATCATCATATTTATTTTATTATATCGCTATTTCTCATTTACACAAACGGCATTAACTTTTGGAAAAAGTAGAAAGGAAGAACGCGTTACTAAAAATAATTTTGGAGGTATCACTAGGATAAAACTTCCTAATACTACTTTTAATTATTCGACAAAAAATAATCTAAAAACAGCTTGGAATCTTTCGAACATCGACTTTATTCTTATCGTTAAAAATTGGGTTTTCATTAGTATTGTAATTGTAGGGCTCGTTTTTATATTGTTAACGTCACTGACATCTGGAGTTATTTTTGGAACAAGTACCTATCCTACCACTTGGCAAATGCTTGAGATACCAGGAAGCACTTTTGGTTTGTTTATTAATTTACTAACATTTTTATTTGCTGGTATACTTACGCATCATGGTGCTACCACTAGAATGAATCATTTAGTAGATGTAACGCCTACACCTAACTGGGTATTTTTAGTCTCTAAGTTTATAGCAGTAGTAAAAATGCAAATCGTTTTACTAGCAGTAATTCTAATAGCTGGTGTAGCAATTCAAACATATCATGGTTATTATAATTTCGAAATAGGCCATTATCTTTATGAATTATATGTTATAAAATTGGTCAATTTTATAATCTGGGCTTTCTTAGCATTTTTTATACAAACACTTTTTAAAAACTACTTACTAGGATTTTTTGTATTGCTAATTTTAACAATAGGATTGGCTTATTTACCAACTCTTGGTGTAGAGCAGGGTGTTTTTAGATTCAATAGTGATGGTGGGTTTCAATATTCTGATATGAATGGATATGGAAGTAGCCTGCCGCTTTATTTCCTATATAAAGGGTATTGGTTTATGTTAGGGTTGGCTTTGTTCGGCTTTACATTATTATTCTGGACGAGAGGAATGGGGCAAAAAGCTTCGGCAAGATTAAAAGATGCTAAAGAACGTTTTCATGGGGCAAAAGCACTTTTAATCCGTTTGTCTTTAATTGGGTTTTTAGCATTGGGTGCGACTTTTTATTATCAAAATAATGTTTTACACCAGTATGACTCTAACTTAGATAATGAGAAATCACAAGCGACTTGGGAAAAGAAATACAAGAAATATCAAAATTATGCACAACCGCGTATTACCGCAATCAATGTTGATGTGGCTTTATATCCTGATAAAAGAGATTTTGTTGCAAGCGGAACCTACATTTTAAAGAATAAAAGCAAGCAAGCTATCGACTCTATATTTATCGACTATAATGAGTATAAAACTAAAATCAAGTTTGCGGTTGCAACTAAATTAGTGTCAAAGGATACTGTGTTTAATTTCAATATTTATAAATTAGATCAGCCACTCGCTGTAGGGGATTCTATTGTAATGAATTTCGAAATTAAAAATGAAGCAAACACTGTTTTTAGATCGAATTCTCCTGTGATTGCTAATGGAACTTTCATTAACAACGGTATTTTTCCGTTAATAGGCTATAATGATCAAGGTGAATTGACAGATGATGAAGTTAGAAAAACCTATGGCTTAAAGCCAAAGGATCGTATGGCCAGTCCTACTGATTCTATTGCAAGAATGAATACGTACATTAGTAATGACGCTGATTGGGTAAGATTTGAAACAACAGTTAGTACAGCGGGAGATCAAACCGCTATTGCTCCAGGGTACTTGCAAAAGCAATGGAAAAAAGACGGGAGAAACTATTTTCATTATAAAATGGATCAAAAAATGCTGAACTTCTACGCGTATAATTCAGCTAAGTATAAGGTCAAAAAAGACAAGTGGAACGATGTTGCTATCGAAATCTACTATCAGGAAGGGCATGAATATAATTTAGATCGAATGATTGCTGGAGTTAAAAAATCATTGGCATATTATACCGCAAATTTTAGTCCGTATCAGCACAAACAGGTTCGAATAATCGAATATCCTAAAACTGGTGGAGAATTTGCGCAATCTTTTGCAAACACGATTCCGTTTTCAGAAGCGATAGGTTTCATAGCATCTGTAGATGACGAAGATCAAGAAGCGGTAGATTATCCTTTTGCGATAACATCACATGAAGTTGCTCATCAATGGTGGGCACATCAAGTAATAGGGGCAAATGTACAGGGAGCCACAATGTTATCTGAAAGCTTATCAGAATATAGTTCGCTTAAAGTTTTAGAGCATCAATACGGTAAATCTCAAATGCGTAAATTCCTTAAGGTCGCCCTTGATAAGTACTTACAAGGAAGAACAAGAGAACGCAAAAAAGAGCAACCACTTATGTATAATGAAAACCAGCAATACATACATTATAACAAAGGTTCGCTAGTTTTTTATGCGCTAAGCGACTTTATTGGAGAGAAAAACTTAAACAATGTTTTAAAGGATTACATAAAGAAAGTTGGTTTTCAGGACGCTCCCTATACCAATAGTATCGAGCTAGTGACTATGTTAAAAGCAGCTACTCCAGATTCTTTACAATATACGATCAAGGATATGTTTGAAACTATCACTTTGTATGATAACAATATTACTAATGTTACGAGTAAAAAATTGAAAAATGGGAAGTACCAAGTAGATATTCAGTTTAATGTGGCTAAATACCGTTCAAATGATCAAGGAACTCGAATCTATAAAGATGCTAATGGTAAGACTATATCGTACAAGAAAAAAGGTGACGAGATAGGTCTTAGTTCATTGCCTCTAAATGATTTTATCGAAATAGGAATCTTTAAACAAGAGGAGGTTAAAGATAAAAAGGTGGAAAAACAGCTGCACCTCAAAAAATATAGAATCAATAAAATTGACAACAAACTTTCTATTATTGTTGATGAAAAACCTACAGAGGTTGGAGTGGATCCCTTTAATAAATTGATTGACACCAATTCTGATGATAATCGTAGAAAACTTTAATTTGTTTTAATTTTAAAAGGCGAAGGGATATTCTCTTCGCCTTTTTTATTTTTAAAAGCCTTTTATTAATTTTGAAAATAGGTGGCGTAACATTAAATTTATAACATGAAACATTATAAAATTACAACTGTAACAGTAAATCCGGCTTTAGATAAAAGCACGCATTTGCGCGGCTTAGTGCCAGAACAAAAGATAAGATGCGATGCCCCACGTTATGATGCAGGTGGCGGAGGAATAAATGTTTCTAAAGCGATTGCGCGTTTAAACGGGGAGTCTCTTGCATTGTTTACAGCAGGAGGACCTACGGGCGAAATGATGAAAGAATTGCTTATTAAAGAAGCCATAAACATCGACCCAATCCCTGTGCAAAACTGGACACGTGAGAGTTTTGTAGCGGTAGATGATAATACGAATTCCCAATATCGTTTTGGTTTTCCGGGTGCTGCCTTAAGCGAAAGTGAAAAGGTAACGATACTCGAAAAAATAGCAGCCTTGTCTACAGATTTTTTAGTACTAAGTGGTAGTTTGAATGATGGGCTATCGACAGATTTTTACAAAGAAATTGCCGAGCACGCTAAGAATTCAAATATAAAAGTGATTGTAGATACCTCAGGGGAATCTTTGCAAAAGGTCTTGGAAACGAGCGTTTATTTAATAAAACCAAACGTAGGAGAACTAGCTAAATTAGTAGGTGTAGACCGCCTAGAAATGGAAGAGGTAAACCAAGCAGCCAAAAAGATTATTGCGCAAGGAAGCGCAGAAATTATAGTTGTTTCTCTTGGTCCACAAGGTGCTGCGCTAGTAACAAAAGATTCGTGTGATTATGTTCCAGCTCCTCATGTAGCTAAAAAAAGTACTGTGGGTGCAGGAGATAGTATGGTAGGCGGAATGGTGTGGGCGCTTTCGCAAAATAAAAGCTTGCAGGAAGTATTGCGTTGGGGAGTAGCCTGCGGATCAGCAGCAACAATGAATGAGGGAACGCAGTTATTTAAAATAGAAGATGCAAACCGATTGTTTGAATGGTTATCCCCCTAGCCGCCAAAGAGGGAAGTGTTACTTACTCTGCGATAGTATAAGTAGTAAATTTGTCATGCTTTGAATAATGTAAAAGATAGAACGATTTTGCATGTACTAAAAGCAAAGAACATTTCTTTAAAATTAAAAGGAAACCAACTTTCTATGTTTGTCAAATAATTTTTTCCTTTTTGAATGAACTGTAAAAATCCACTGCAGTCATCTTATTGAGCTTTCAAAAAAATAAACAAAAAAACCCTGACAAAATTCACATTGTCAGGGTTTTCAATATTGTAGTTCCCCCTTCGGGGGTTAGGGGGATTAGTCGTTCAGTTTTAGAACAGCCATAAACGCTTCTTGAGGAATCTCTACGTTACCTACAAGTCTCATACGCTTTTTACCTTTCTTTTGTTTTTCTAGTAACTTACGTTTTCTAGAAATATCTCCACCGTAACATTTGGCGGTAACATCTTTACGTAAGGCTTTGATTGTTTCACGCGAAATCACTTTCACACCAATCGCTGCCTGTACTGGAATATCAAACTGTTGACGCGGAATTAATTCCTTCAACTTCTCACACATTTTTTTACCTATAGAATACGCATTATCAACGTGCATCAAAGAAGATAAAGCATCTACGATGGTTGCATTCAATAAGATATCAACTTTTACCAAGTTTGAAGTACGCATTCCAATTGGCGTATAATCAAAAGAGGCATATCCTTTAGAAACTGTTTTCAAACGATCGTAAAAGTCAAATACAATTTCTGCAAGAGGCATGTCAAAAGTCAATTCTACTCTTTCAGTTGTCAAGTACGTTTGGTTGGTAATCAAACCACGTTTTTCAATACACAAACTCATTACGTTACCTACGTAATCTGCTTTTGTAATGATAGTCGCTTTGATAAACGGCTCTTCCACGTGGTCTAAACGTGAAGGCTCTGGTAAGTCAGATGGGTTGTTTACCACAAGAACTGTGTCAGGATCCTTCTTAGTAAATGCGTGATAAGAAACGTTAGGAACCGTAGTAATTACGGTCATGTTGAATTCGCGTTCTAAGCGCTCTTGGATAATTTCCATGTGTAACATTCCTAAGAATCCACATCGGAAACCAAATCCTAAAGCAGCCGAACTTTCTGGTAAAAACACCAGTGACGCATCGTTCAACTGTAGTTTTTCCATCGAGTTTCTTAACTCTTCATAATCCTCAGTGTCTACTGGATAGATTCCTGCAAAAACCATTGGTTTTACATCCTCAAAACCAGTAATTATATTAGTTGTAGGCGTTTTAGCATCAGTCAGTGTATCTCCAACTTTTACTTCTTTCGCTTCTTTGATCCCAGATATTAAATACCCAACATCTCCAGCTGAAATCACTTGTTTAGGAACTTGGTTTAATTTTAAGGTACCAATCTCGTCAGCAAAATATTCATTACCAGTAGCCATGAATTTGATTTTTTGCCCTTTCTTGATCTCTCCATTTACCACTCTAAAGATCACTTCAATACCTCTAAAAGGGTTGTAGTGAGAATCGAAAATTAAAGCCTGTAATGGTTCGTCTTTATTTCCTGATGGTGGTGGAATTTTTTCGATAATGGCAGCCAAAATATTTTCGACACCAAAACCTGTTTTTCCTGAAGCATGAATAATATCCTCTAGTTTACATCCTAGTAAATCAATTATATCATCACTAACTTCTTCAGGATTAGCTGATGGTAAATCTACTTTATTTAAAACCGGAATAATTTCCAGGTCATTTTCTAAAGCAAGATATAAATTTGAAATTGTTTGTGCTTGAATACTTTGAGCAGCATCTACAATCAATAACGCTCCTTCGCAGGCTGCAATTGATCTCGAAACCTCATACGAAAAATCCACGTGTCCCGGAGTATCAATCAAGTTCAGGATATATTCCTCTCCTTTATAAGTATATTCCATCTGGATCGCATGACTCTTAATCGTGATTCCACGTTCCCTTTCAAGGTCCATGTTATCTAGCAATTGCGCTTTTTCTTGACGTGCCGTTACGGTTTGTGTAGCACCAAGTAAACGGTCAGCAAGTGTGCTTTTACCGTGATCAATATGTGCAATAATGCAAAAATTACGTATTTTTTTCATTTTGTTTAAGTATCATTTTTTTTTGGCTTGCCTTGAATTTATTTCAGGGCGTGACCACAAGGGTCGGGCTATTCGTTACAAGTCCTCGTGAAGTTCCGCTACCGCTGCACTTTACTGTGGGCTTTCCTCTTCTATCCCTCACGCACTTTAGCAAATAGCGCATATTAATCTGCAAATATAATTCAAAGATAATCAGTGTCAAAGTAGTTATAAGATATAATCAATAATACCTCTTTTTTTAAACATAAATTATATACTTTTGGACTGTAAGTTTTTTTACACAAAACAATAAAAAACATATCTAAATGAAAAAATCACTATTACTATTACTACTCGTTTCAACGGTAATTACAGCTCAAAAAATGAAAGTTGTTAAAGGAGATTATGCTGCTTTAAAAGATCAAAAAGAATTCAATGTTGAGTTTACTTATGAAAACTTAAAATTGATGAAGGATAATTTAACAAATGATCAATACGTGTCAGAAAGAGTTGCGGATCTAAATGGAAAAAATAACGGAGTAGGTGATGCTTGGAAAACAAAATGGTATTCTAGTAGAGAATTATCATTTGAGCCTAAGTTTCTAGAATTAGTTAATATAGTTCTTTCTAAAAAAGGTAAAGAAATTGTTTTCAAGAAGGATTTAAACCAAGCTAAATACACATTAATTGTTGATGCAAAATGGATTTATCCAGGTTATAATGTTGTCATGGTAAAGAAAGGTGCTAAAGTTTCTACAATACTTAGATTTGTTGAAACAGCAAATAAAAGCAATGTTGTATTAGAAATTAGTAGTGATGAAGCTCCAGGAGATATTTTTGGTGGATCATTCAGTAACGAAGATCGTATAAGCGAAGGATATGCTAAAACAGGAAAATCACTAGCTGGTTTATTGTTAAAAAAAGCTTTTAAATAAGAGGCGCTTTTAAATAAAAAAGAGGCTGACCGTTAAGTCAGCCTCTTTTTTTATGCTTTTTTATTGTTATTAATTACATAAGCCATGTTTTTAATAACATTATCATGTTTTTTTACAAAAGGATTGGTCTCATCCCAAACATAACCCGCTAATACTGCGCATATTTTACTTTTTACATCGTGATTTTCAGCTGTATGAAAAAATAATGTTTGTAAGTTTCCAGTGTACCATTCTTTTACATAAGTGGTAAAAACACCAATTCCCCTTTTCATATACCCAGCATATTCTTCTTCCCAATCTACAGCAATACCTTGCGATTCTTTTATATAAAGTTTTGCAGCTAGTATTCCTGACTCGGTTGCAAATGCAACTCCAGATGAGAAAACAGGATCTAAAAACTCAGAGCTATTTCCAGTTAAAGCAAATCCATCTCCATACATTTTCTTTACAGAGCGAGAATAGTTCTCTAACTTTATAGGATTGAATAGGAAATCAACGCCACTAAATCGTTTCACATAATGGTCAGATAAAGCAATAGCGTTTTTTAAAGCTTCAGCATTGTCTTTGTTTTCCGAAAGAGAATTGATGAAATCAGTAGGTCCAACTACTCCAAGACTTGTATTTCCATTCGAAAAAGGAATTACCCATAACCAAACTTGAGTTTCTAAAATATCAAATGAAATTAAAGTTCCCTCTTCGCCTTCAGGTCTGTTTACATCTTTTACATGTGTAAATATCGATGAGTGAGGATCTAATTTTGACGGAGTGTCTAAGTCTAATAAACGAGGTAATACACGTCCATATCCACTAGAATCTATAATGAAATTAGCATGAATTTCTTTTAAAGTCCCCGTTTTGTCTTTTACAACAGTAATGGATTTTTTACCAATAAAGGATACAGAAACAACTTCGGATTCAAACTCTAAATCAATTCCTTTTTTTATTATTGCCTGAGCCATAGTATTGTCAAAATCAGCTCTAGGCACTTGCCAAGTCCAATCCCAACCTTTGGTAAATTTTTTACTAAAGTCAAACACACACACTTCTTCACCTCTTATGAATCGTGCTCCAGTTTTCTTCTCAAAACCCATTTTGTCAAGATCCTCTAGTAACCCAGCTTCTTCAAAATGATCCATTACCCTTGGAATAAGACTTTCGCCAACAACTATTCGAGGGAATACTGTTTTTTCAACAACTTTTATTTTTACTCCATTTTTATGAAGATAAGAAGCCGAGACACATCCTGATGGTCCAGCTCCTATTATTAAAACATCTACGAACTCTTGTAGCATTTATATTTAGTTTTGCTTAATTTTAAACAAACTTAAAAAATTTATTTAAACTTAAAATGATTTATATTGTAGTAATTTTAATTAATATAATTGAGGAATTATTTTTTCTTACACTTAATCAAAGTATGGCTCATACCTATGATTTCATGAATCTCATCTACCACAAATCCTGCTTTTTCAATTACATTTAAGATGTCTTGAGAGTGAAACATCTGACTGTTTCCATTTGCTACAGCTGTAAAATATAAAGAGGTAGCATGCAAACTATAAGTAGAAGCTTGAAATTTTTGTAAATCCCAGAAAGTTTCTAAAATATAAAAACTAGCATCATCAGTCATTGCGTCATAAGCTCTTCTAAAAAGACCGTAGATTTCTTCAAGAGAAAAACAATCAATAAATTGACTCATCCATATAATGTCATTCCCTTTTGGAAAAGGAATTGAATTGTCTAGTAAGTTAGTGTCAATTGCTTTAATTCTTTTTTCGAATCCTGCTTCAGTAATATTTTTACGTGCTACATTGGCTTGACCAGGTAAATCTAAAATAGTAATTTCTACATTAGTGTTATATTGAGCACATTGCATGGAGAATTTACCTGTATTTCCACCTACATCTAAAAATTTCTTTGGATTATTACCAAATAAAATAGGCATAATTTCTGGAAATGTATAATCTGAATAAAAGTGATCAAAGTCAAACCAGCTTTTTTTAATTTTTTCTGGAAGCTCAGATAATCCTATGTAAACAGTATCCCAATCTCCTAATTCTTTTAAGCCTTCTGGTTTTCCGTTTACGATAGACTCTTCAAGGTGGTTAATGGCTAAGTAATTTACATCTTGAGTGAAATCCATGTTTATATTGGTCATTTTGTCTCTCAATATAAAATATCCTGTTTTTGTCAAGATGAATTCGTTGTCTTTTAAATAAACCATCTCTAAGCTTAAACCTGCTTCTAAAAGTACTTTTACACCATAAATAGATAATTTTAATGCATTTGCAATTGTCTCAATATTCGCTTTGTTGTTGTCAAATAGATATTCTAATATTCCTAAATTTCTAAGAGACTTTGCTGCTTGAAACATAATTGGTGCAAAAGCAATTTTTTGTGCGTCTAGATTTGCTTGAACAACATTTTTTTTGTCAGATCCAAAATCCTTCATTTGTAGTTTTATATTTATAAATTGGTAATAATATTGTAGTTATTTTCGCAGGTTATGCTTGTAGGTAAATTACAGAGTAAAATATTTTTAAGTTTTTTTTTCTTAACTATATTATACTACATTTGCTGCGGTCAAATTAACCACATTAAATTCTAATTAAAAATTAATTTTTAATTTATTTAGTTAAAAAAGTAACAAAGAAGTTGAATGAATACAATAAATGAATATTTAAGTTTAAAAGAGTTTGAAGCTGTAATCTTTAATAACGATAAGATTGCTATAAGCGAACTAGTTTTAAAAAGAGTAAACGAAAGTTTTGACTTTTTGAAAGAATTTTCAGGAAATAAAATTATTTACGGGGTAAATACAGGTTTTGGACCCATGGCTCAATACCGTATTAAAGATGAAGATCGTATCCAGTTGCAATATAACTTGATTAGAAGTCATGCTTCTGGTACAGGGAAACCATTAAGCCCTGTTTTTGTAAAATCGGCTATTTTAGCAAGGTTAAATACGCTTTCTTTAGGTAATTCAGGTGTTCATCCTTCTTTAGTTAAATTAATGGTTGAGTTAATTAACAAAGACATTACACCACTTATTTTTGAGCACGGAGGTGTTGGAGCAAGTGGAGATTTAGTGCAATTAGCTCATTTAGCGTTGGTATTAATTGGCGAAGGAGAAGTGTTCTATAAAGGAGAAAGAAGAGCTACTAAAGAAGTTTTTGAGATAGAAAAATTAGTTCCTATTCAAGTTGAAATTAGAGAAGGTTTGGCGTTAATGAACGGGACTTCTGTAATGACAGGAATAGGTGTTGTAAATGTGCACCATGCTAATAAATTATTAGACTGGTCATTAAAGTTTTCCTGCGCTATTAATGAAATAGTTCAGACATACGATGATCATTTTTCGGCGGAATTAAACAATACTAAACGTCATAAAGGACAGCAAGAAGTGGCGTCTAGAATGAGACAAAACCTTGCTGATAGTTCACTTATTAGAAAAAGGGAAGATCATTTATACTCTGGTGAAAACACCGAAGATATTTTTAAAGAAAAAGTACAAGAGTACTATTCATTACGTTGTGTTCCTCAAATATTAGGGCCAATCTTAGAAACAATTGATAATGTAGCTTCAATTCTTGAAGATGAATTTAATTCAGCAAATGATAATCCTATTATTGATGTAAAAAACAAGCATGTTTATCATGGAGGTAATTTTCATGGTGATTACATTTCATTAGAAATGGATAAGCTTAAAATTGTAATTACTAAATTAACAATGCTAGCTGAAAGACAGTTGAATTATTTATTGAATTCTAAAATTAACGAAATCCTTCCTCCTTTTGTAAATTTAGGAACTTTAGGATTTAATTTTGGAATGCAAGGAGTGCAGTTTACGGCAACTTCTACTACTGCCGAAAGTCAAATGTTATCTAACCCAATGTATGTTCATAGTATTCCTAATAACAATGACAATCAAGACATTGTAAGTATGGGGACAAATGCAGCTGTAATAACTGCAAAAGTTATCGAGAATGCTTTTGAAGTTTTAGCAATCGAATTGATTACCATTGTTCAAGCAATAGATTATTTAGAGCAAAATGATAAAATTTCATCTGTAACTAGAAAAATTTACGATGATGTTCGCAAAATCATTCCTAAGTTTAAAGAGGATCAAGTGATGTATCCTTTTGTGCAAAAAGTAAAAGATTATCTTATTAATAATTAGTGTTTCAAAGTTAGTTTTAATTAAAATTATAGTGTTATGAAAAAAGTTATAGTGTTGTTATTGTTAGTGATGCAATTTTCGTATGCTCAAGAGCTAGCATTGGTTAGAAAGGATGGTGTTTTTAGTTATATTTCTAAAGACGGTGCATTTGCAATTCAGCCAAAATTTAAAACTGCTAAGAATTTTTCAGAAGGTTTAGCTGCTGCTGAAAATAATAAAAAATGGGGTTTCATTAATAAAAAAGGAGAGTGGGCTATTCCTGCAGATTATGATAATGTAAAATATTTTTCGAGCGGTGTATGTGTCGTTTTAAAAGATAAAAAATGGTTTTACATTAATAAAAAAGGAGAGGCTTTAGTGGCGCCAGCATCAGACAAGGTTTATGATTTTGAAAATGGTGTGGCTTTTATTAAACAAGGAAAAAAAGTAGGTTTAATCAATAATAAAATGGAGATTGTTCTACCAGCAAAATACGATGTTATCAAATCATTTGAAAACGGATATGCTAGGGTAAGAAATAATGACCGTTGGGGAATTATTGATAATGCAGGAAAAGTTGTTGTTGAAATAATTTATGATGAAGTAGGTAACTATTATAAAAATACTACTTGGGTTAAAAATGGTAGCGTTTTTGGATTAGTTACAAATAATAAATTTACCGTAATTGATGGTGTAGATAAAATTTGGGATTTTTTGGTTCAAGATGTTACCTATGCTAGGAAAAATGATAAAATAGGTTTTATTGATCTAAAAGGAAACTGGATTATTGAACCTAAATTTGATAAAGCGAAAGCATTTTCTAAAAACTTAGCTCCTGTTCTAATAGGTAAAAAATGGGGATACATCAATATGAAGGGAAGTCTTGTAATTGAATCTGTTTATAATGATGCCGAAGTCTTTGGCGCAGATGGATTAGCTCCAGTAAAAGAAGATAATTGGGGATTTATCAATGAAAAAGGAAAGTTAGTAATACCAACACAATATGGTATTTCTGCAGGCGGTATTTTTTCTTTGTTTAAAGATGATGAAAAAGGATTCATAAATGGTTTAGCAAGGGTTAAAAATGAAGATAAATGGGGTTTTTTAAAACTAGATGGTTCCGTTTTAGGAGGTCAATGGTTTGAAAATGCAGAGCCTTTTAATAATTAATTAAAGAATTCTTTTTTTTAAGACTGTACTGTATTAAGTAGCTGCGAGTCAATAAATTTTAGAACTGAAAATATAAAAGTTTAAGTATGAAATGTGTATTAGTAACTGGAGGATCAAGAGGGATAGGAAGTGCTATTTGTAAAAAATTAGCAATGGATTCTAACTATCACATCCTAATCAATTATCAATCAAATAAAGAAGCTGCCGAAAAAACACTTGATGAAGTGGTTCAAAACGGCGGTACTGGAGAAATTATCTCTTTTAATGTTGCTGATTTTGAAGAGGTAAAAACGGCTTTAACACAGTGGCAGGAAGCAAATCCAGAAGCAATTGTTGAGGCAATTGTTAATAATGCTGGAATTACAAAAGACGGCTTGTTTATGTGGATGAGTCCTGAGGATTGGTCTAACGTAGTAAATACAAGTTTGAACGGGTTTTTTAATGTGACTAATTTTTTTATACAAAAAATGTTGCGTAATAAATACGGACGTATTGTAAATATCGTTTCTTTATCAGGAGTAAAAGGTACAGCAGGCCAAACAAATTATTCTGCTGCAAAAGGAGCAGTTGTTGCCGCTACAAAAGCATTAGCTCAAGAAGTTGCAAAAAGAAACATTACTGTAAATGCTGTGGCTCCAGGTTTTATTAGAACTGATATGACGAGTCAACTAGATGAAAAAGAATTAGTGAAATTAATCCCAGTGAACCGTTTTGGAGAAGCAGAAGAAGTAGCTGATTTAGTAAGCTTCTTAGTTTCTAAAAAATCAAGTTATATTACAGGAGAGATTATTAATATAAACGGTGGTATCTATTCATAAACAATTACTTTAAAGAAGATGAATAAAAGAGTGGTAATAACAGGTATGGGAATTTATTCTTGTATAGGTACATCGTTAGATGAAGTTAAAGATTCTTTATATAATGGAAAGTCAGGTATTACAATTGATCCTGAAAGAAAGGAGTTTGGCTTTAGATCCGCTCTAACAGGAATGGTTCCTAAACCAGACTTGAAAAATTTACTTTCTAGAAGACAAAGAATAAGTCTTGGTGAAGAAACAGAGTATGCTTACATGGCAACAATTGAAGCATTGAAAAATGCGAATATTGACGATGCTTTTTTTGATACAAATGAAGTGGGTATCATGTATGGTAATGACAGTGTTTCTAAAGCAATTATTGAAGCTACAGATATTATTCGTGAAAAAAAAGATACCGCGTTAATTGGTTCAGGTGCTATTTTTAAATCTATGAATTCAACGGTAACGATGAATCTTTCTACGATTTTTAAATTACGAGGAATCAACCTTACCATTAGTGCCGCTTGTGCTAGTGGATCTCATTCTATTGGACTTGCTTATTTTCTTATTAAAAGTGGTTTTCAAGAAATGATTATTTGTGGAGGTGCTCAAGAAATCAACAAATACGCCATGAGCAGTTTTGACGGTTTAGGTGTTTTTTCTCCTAGAGAGAATGAGCCTACAAAAGCGTCAAGGCCTTTTGATGTTAATCGTGATGGATTAATTCCTAGTGGTGGTGGTGCAACGCTAATATTAGAATCGTATGAATCTGCTATTAAAAGAGGAGCTACAATTATTGCTGAGGTTACGGGTTATGGTTTTTCGTCTAATGGAGGACATATTTCTACGCCAAATGTTGAAGGGCCAACAATTGCAATGCAAAGAGCCTTAGATGAAGCGGGTATAAAACCTTCAGATATTGATTATATAAATGCACATGCTACTTCAACTCCAGTAGGAGATACGAATGAGGCTAAAGCTATTTTTGAAGTTTTTGGAAAAAGCAATCCTTATGTAAGTTCCACAAAATCAATGACTGGGCATGAATGTTGGATGGCTGGAGCTAGCGAGGTAATATATTCTATTTTAATGATGCAGAATGATTTTATCGCTCCAAATATTAATCTAGAAAACCCAGATGAGGATGCTGCAAAATTAAATTTAGTTAAATCGACAATAAACGAAAAAATTGATATATTTTTGTCGAATTCCTTCGGTTTTGGAGGTACGAATTCAGCATTAGTAGTAAAAAAGTATAAAAAAGAAGATGAATAAAGAAGAGATAATCGAAAAGATAAACGGATTTTTAGTTGATGAATTCGAAGTTGATGCAGATGCAATTGAACCTGAAGCTAATTTGAAAGATACTTTAGGATTAGACAGTTTAGATTATGTTGATTTAGTTGTTTCAATCGAATCAAATTTTGGAGTAAAATTAGTCGAAATTGACTTTGTAGGAATCGCTTCTTTTCAAAGTTTTTATGACTTAATTGAGAACAAGTTAAATGTTAAAGCATAATATATAATGAGTCAATGGGATGGCAAATCTAAGGGAACGGTTATAGGATATAAAATTTTCGTTTTCTTAATCAAGAAAGTGGGAATCAAGTCGGCCTATTTTATTCTTTATTTTGTGGCGTCCTATTACTTTCTTTTTCTTAAAAAAAGTAATGCTTCCATTTTTTATTATTTCCATAAAAGACTGGGTTATTCCTATTTTAAATCTAAAAAAATGGTTTTCAAAAGTTATTATACTTTTGGTCAAACCATTATTGACAAGATAGCCATTTCAGCTGGCATGAAAGATAAGTTTACCTACGAGCATGATGGAGGCGAAAAAATAATAAAACTGCTAAAAGAAAAAAAAGGGGGTGTTCTTATAAGTGCACATATTGGTAATTTTGAAATTGCTGAACACTTTTTTGGAGAAATTGATGTTGATCTTCAAATCAACCTCGTTACCACAGACTTAGAGCATTCCGAAATTAAAAATTACCTTGAAAGTATTGCTCAAAAACCTAAGATAAAATTCATTATAATAGGAGAAGACATGTCTCATGTTTTTGAGATAAATGCAGCTTTAGCCCGTAATGAATTAGTTTGTTTTACTGGTGATAGGTATTTTGAAGGAGTAAAATCTATGTCAGAAGAACTATTAGGAGAAAATGCTAATTTTCCTGCTGGGCCATTTCTTATTGCGTCCAGATTAAAAGTCCCTGTCGTTTTTGTATATGTAATGAAAGAGCCTAATTTGCACTATCATCTTTATACGCGAGAAGCAATAGTAAAACACCGCGATGAAAAAGGACTACTAAAAGCGTATACCGAAAGTGTAGAGTCTATGGTGAAAAAATATCCTTTGCAATGGTTTAATTATTTCGATTTTTGGAAACAAACTCACAATCAAAAATAAAAACAATACAATAATTCAATAGATAATTCCATTGATTTTGTATTTACAAAAAAAAACGTCAAAGTAAAGATGGAAGAATTTGATACTATAATTATTGGATCTGGTGTAGCTGGTTTAGCTACGGCTATTTGTTTAGCGCGTGCAGGTCAAAAGGTGTTGGTTTTAGAACAACATTATGTACCTGGAGGTTGGAGTCATAGTTTTACTTTAAATGGACAACGTTTTAGTCCAGGAGTTCATTATGTAGGATTGATTGATGAAAACCAATCGACTAATGAATTGTATCGAGGTTTAGGAATTGCTAATGACATGGTCTTTTTTAGGATGAATAAAAAAGGATATGAGCACGGTATTATAGGAGAAGAAACTTTTAGTTTTCCTGCCGGAATTGATAACCTAACTAAGGTGCTTGTTGACCGTTTTCCAAAAGAAGAAAAAAATATTATAGAATACCTAACTCTTGTTCAAAGAGTGAATAGAGAACTTCAATTAATACCAAAATTAAAAGGCTTTTGGCAAAATATTACGGTTCCTTTTAGGACCAAGCATTTTGGTAAGTTCTCCTTGTTTCCATTAAAAAGAGTTATAGGTTGGCATATAAAAGACCCTTTATTAAAGGCAGTCTTAAATGTGCAGTGTGGTGATCATGGGCTTTCGCCAAAAAGAGCTTGTTTTCCTGTACATTGTTCTGTTATGAACCATTATTTTGACGGTGGTTTTTATCCAATGGGTGGCGGTGGTGGTATTGTGAAAGCAATGACCAATGGCGTTAAAAAATTTGGAGGAGAGGTTCGCGTAAAGCAAAATGTGGAGAAAATCATTGTAGAAAATAATAAAGCAATTGGAATTCAGCTGGAAGGCGGGAAAACGATCTATGCTAAAAATATCGTTTCTAATGCTGATCCTTCAATTACATATTTAAAATTAATTGGAGAGAATCATTTAAGCAAAGGCTTGATCAAGAAACTTCAAAAAACAAAATACTCTGTTACCTCATTGATTTTATTTTTAACATTAGATATGGATGTCACTCAATTCGGAATTGATTCGGGTAATATCTGGATGATGAAAGACGAGAATGATGATGCTAATTTTGAGGATTTAATGAACAATGATATTACTGAGGGAGAGCTGTTTCCTGCAGTATTTATTAGCTGTACTACCATTAAGGATCCAGTAAGTTTCAATGGGAGATATCATAATTTTGAAGTGGTAACCTATGTTAATTATGATAATTTAAAAGATTTTAACGGTTTAGATGATTATCATAATGCTGAATATACGGCTTTTAAAGAAAAAGTGGTCAAGAAGCTCATGAACAATATAGAGAAAATTATTCCTGGAGCAAAACAAAATATTGTTCAGGCAGAATTAGGTACGCCAAAAACCAATGAATTTTATATTAATTCTACAAAAGGAAATGTTTATGGTACTGAAAAAACATTGAATCAAGTAGGACCTTTTTCATATAAAAATAAATCAGAGATAGACAATCTATTTCTTTGCGGTGCTAGTACACTTTCTCATGGAGTGGGAGGAGCAACGCATTCAGGACTAGCGGCTGCAGCCAAAATTTTAGGTTGTACATCCGAAGATTTGATTATTGAAGATGCAAACCAAAAATTACGTATTTATGATGCTGAAGATCAGGCTACATGGCCAGATTGGGTTCATGTAAAAAGATCAGATAAAAAGAGAACTTTTAAGGAAGTGAAAATCAATTAGTATAAATTGTAATTTTATGTTAAATTCGCATTTTATAAAGCAACCCCAAAAATGAAAAACGTCCTCATTATATATTATTCTCAATCGGGACAATTGAAATCTATAGCAAAAAATATTGC
Source organism: Flavobacterium sp. PL002 (assembly GCF_054165825.1). Classification (NCBI taxonomy): domain Bacteria; kingdom Pseudomonadati; phylum Bacteroidota; class Flavobacteriia; order Flavobacteriales; family Flavobacteriaceae; genus Flavobacterium; species Flavobacterium sp. PL002. The sequence goes on from NZ_CM135110.1 coordinate 1,895,018, forward strand.
CAAACCGCTTTTGAACACGGAGGATATAAACGTTACATTTTACGAAATTGAATTAGAAAAACCCTTTCCTTTTCCTTGGAATAATGAGGCCTTTTTTGATGTTTTTCCAGAATCTTTTTTGCAAATGCCAGCTCAATTAAAACCAGTTCCATCTGAAATTTTGAAGCAAAAATTTGATTTAATTTTGTTACATTATCAAGTGTGGTATTTGTCACCATCTATTCCTATAAATTCATTTTTAAAAAGTGAACATGCTAAAATAATTTTGAAAGATACTCCAGTAGTAACCATCAGTGGCTCTAGGAATATGTGGATTATGGCTCAAGAAAAAATTAAAGTTTTATTAAAAAATAATAATGCACAATTAAAAGGGAATATTGCTCTAGTAGATAGAGTAGGAAATCTAATTAGTGTGATTACAATTGTAGAATGGATGTTTTCGGGAGTAAAAAAGAAATATTTAGGCTTTTTACCTTTACCAGGTGTTTCTGAAAAAGACATTGAGGAGTCATCAAAATTTGGAGATATACTACTTTCAAGTTTACAAGAAGATAAGTTGGAATTTTTACAAGATAAGTTAGTTGCTAATGATGCGGTGAGGATTAGTTCTTATTTAGTGACTGTGGATAAAACTGCTAATAAAATTTTTGATAAATGGTCTAATTTTATCTTTAAGAAAGAAAGAGAATCAAGAAAATTTTGGTTAAAATTATTTAAAGTTTATTTGTTGCTAGCAATTTGGTTAATCTCTCCAATAGTGTATATATTACATGTTCTTAGCTACCCATTTAAAATAAAAAAAATAAAAAAAGAAATCCAGTATTACCAAGGGATTAAATAAAATAAGATCATCATGTTTGAAGTATATATTACAAAGGCGGGAAAATATTTACCTAATAAAGCGGTTCTCAATGATGAGATGGAAGGCTTTTTAGGACTTATTAATCAAGCTACCTCAAAAGCAAGACGCATTATCTTGCGTAACAATAAAATCTCAAGTAGATATTACGCTGTGGATAGCGAAGGAAAAAGTACACATACTAATGCCGAGCTAACTAAGAATGCTATTCAAGAATTATTTGACGAAAACTTTACAGCAAATGATGTTGAAGTAATTTCTTGTGGTACTTCTACTCCAGACATATTTTTACCTTCTCATGCAGCAATGGTTCACGGATTATTAAGAAACAAAAGTGTTGAGCTTAATTCATCAACTGGTGTTTGTTGTGCAGGAATGAATTCGTTAAAGTTTGGTTTTCTTTCGATAAAATCTGGAAGTACTAAAAACGCAGTTTGTACAGGGTCCGAAAGAGTTTCTACCTGGATGATGGCAGAGAAATTTGAACAAGAAGCGGTGAATTTGAAAAACTTAGAAGAGCAACCTATAATTGCATTTAAGAAAGATTTTCTACGTTGGATGTTATCTGATGGAGCAGGAGCTTTTTTATTAGAAGACAAACCTAGAGGAGACATTTCTTTAAAGATTGAATGGATGGAAGCTTACTCCTACGCACACGAATTAGAAACGTGTATGTATGCAGGTGGTGAAAAGCAAGAAGATGGTTCAATTAAAGCATGGAGTGATTATAATCCTGATGAATGGTTGAAGCAATCGATATTTTCTATTAAGCAAGATGTGAAATTATTAGATGCACATATATTAGAGAAAGGTGCACAAAGTATGGCAGAAGCTTTAGCAAAAAATAATATTTTAGCAGATCAAATTGACTATTTTTTACCACATGTTTCTTCTCATTATTTTGTAGAGGGATTGCATAAATCCTTAGCAGAAAGAGGGATGGATATTCCTATGGATAAATGGTTTATGAATTTAGCACGTGTTGGAAATGTAGGTTCAGCGTCAATTTATTTAGCTGTTGAAGAACTGATGAATTCAGGGAAATTAAAAAAAGGAGATAAAGTACTTTTATCTGTTCCTGAGAGCGGTCGTTTTTCTTATGCTTATGCCTATTTAACTGTTTGTTAAAAAAAAGATATGGATACAAATAAAGCACTATTCGACAAAGATTTTGTAGAGAATTTACTTCCACAAAAATTTCCATTTGTAATGGTTGATAAAATGTTTTCTTTCACAGAAACATCGATAGTTTCTGGTTTTAAAATTCAAGAAAACGCTGTTTTTTTTAATAACGGATACTTTGTAGAATCAGGTTTGATAGAACACATGGCGCAATCGGTAGCTTTGCATACAGGTTACCAGTTTTTTTTGAAACAAGAACCAGCCCCAACAGGTTATATTGGGTCTATTAAAGATGTTGTGATAAAACAACTCCCAAAATTAAATGATGAAATTAAAACTACAGTTACTATTCTTCAAGAATTTGGAGGAATAACGTTAGTTGATGTCGTTACAGAATTGAATGGTGTTGAGATCGCAAAAGGACAAATGAAAACAGTTTTAGCAAAGTAATTCTAAATATTTTGACAGAGAAAAAAGTTAATTTAGTAGATATAAAAAGGTTTTTACCTCACCGTGCTCCAATGTTAATGGTTGATTTAATTATCGAAATGGATCATGAAAAAGTAGAGACTATTTTTGAAATTAAAGAAGATAATATTTTTATCAGTAATAATCTTTTTATAGAATCGGGTTTAATTGAAAACATGGCGCAAACTTGTTCTTCAATTATTGCTAAAGATTTTTTTATAGACGAAAATAATCAAGCTAAAGATGATGTTGATGTGGTAGGATTTATTAGTGCTATAAAAACATTAAAAATATACGCGCTTCCACAAGCAGGAAGCACAATCAATACAAAAGCGGTTTTGGTTTCAAAATTTATTACAGAGGCATATAGCTTATGTACCATGAGTTGCCAGACTTTTAACAATGGAGAATTACTTTTAGAAGGAGAAATTAATCTTTTTATTCAAGATAAAAATCCAAAGCATTAAGTGCATGAAAAAAGACGAAGTACCACAAGATAAAGGCAATCTTTCAAATATTAACATGAAAGAATTGGTTTATGCAACAGATGAAAAAGGCAATTACACGACTGCTTTGAGTACGGGTTGGGAACCTAAAACAATTGCGCTTTCTAATTCTATTGAAGAAATAAGTGAGCGTATTGCTATTGCAAAAGAGCTAGTAGATAAAAATGAAGCTAGTCCTATTTACTATTTAATGGAGGTAAATAGAATGGACATTGCCATTTTAGCTAGTTATGTAGGAATGTGGCAATGGCGTGTAAAAAGACATTTTAAACCCAGTAATTTTAATAAATTAAACGATAAAATTTTGCAAAAATATGCAGCTACTTTTAATGTAACTGTAAATGAATTAAAAAATTTTAAAACTCAGTAATGGAAACTAACTTTACACACCATCAATCTGCTCATTGTGAAAACGGAGTGGCTTCTAATTTATTAAAACATAACGGATTAAATATTAGTGAACCAATGGTTTTCGGAATTGGTTCTGGTTTGTTTTTTGTCTATCTACCTTTTATAAAAGTAAATTACGCACCTGCTATAAGCTATAGGCCTTTGCCGGGCTTAATATTTAATAGACTAGCAAAACGTTTAGGTATAAAAATTAAAAGACAAAAATTTTCAAACGAAGCCAGTGCTACTAAAGCATTGGATGAAAAACTAAAAAACAATATACCTTCAGGATTACAAGTTGGAGTTTATAATCTAACTTATTTTCCTGACGAATATAGATTTCATTTTAATGCACACAATTTAGTTGTGTATGGTAAAACAGACACTGATTATCTAATTAGTGACCCAGTAATGGAACATGTCACTACTTTAACACATCAAGAATTAAATAAAGTACGTTTTGCCAAGGGCGCTTTTGCTCCTAAAGGACAAATGTATTATCCTATTGAAATTCCTAAGAATGTCGATTTTAAAAGTGCTATTATCAAAGGGATTAAAACGACCTGTCGAGATATGCTTGCTCCAGTGCCTATTGTTGGTGTGAAGGGTATTCGTTTTGTTGCAAAGCAAATAAGAAAATGGCCTATAAAGAATGGTACTAAAAAAGCCAATCATTATTTAGCACAAATGGTGCGAATGCAAGAAGAAATAGGAACAGGCGGAGGTGGTTTTAGATTCATCTACGCTGCTTTTTTAGAAGAAGCTTCAGGGATTTTAGAAAATAACGAATTGAAAATCCTTTCGAAAGAAATGACCGTAATAGGTGATTTATGGCGCGATTTTGCTGTAGAAGCATCAAGAGTCTATAAAAACAGAAGTACAAAGGCGGATGTTTACAACACCATTGCTGACCAACTGTTGTATATTGCCGATCAAGAAGAAGCCTTTTTTAAGAAATTAAAAAAAGCAATAAGCTAAAGAATTATTTTGCAAGAAATTATACAAATATCACAACTTTCAAAAAAGTACAAAAATGCAGAAATGTATTCTTTGAACGATTTTACGCTTTCTATAAAGGAAGGCCAAATTTTTGGGTTACTAGGGCCAAATGGCGCTGGTAAAACCACTCTTATTTCTATGCTTTGCGGTTTAGTAAAACCTACTTCAGGAAGTTTTACAATTGCTAAAATGACCTATGCTGAAAACGCAAATGAAATTAAAAAAATTATAGGAGTTGTTCCACAAGAATACGCACTTTATCCTACTTTGACCGCTCGAGAAAATTTGATTTATTTTGGGAGTATGTATGGTTTAAAAGGGGATGACTTAAAAGAGAAAGTAATAGAAAGTCTTGATTTTCTAGGATTATTGAAGTTTGCTGATAAACGAATTGAAACCTTTTCGGGAGGAATGAAACGCCGAATAAATCTTATTGCAGGTATTTTACACAGTCCAAAAGTATTGTTCTTAGATGAGCCAACAGTAGGGGTTGATGTTCAATCAAAAAATGCCATTATTGACTATTTAAAAAAATTAAATCAAAACGGTACCACTATAATTTATACTTCGCATCACTTAGCCGAAGCACAAGATTTGTGTACAGACATTGCAATTTTAGATCAAGGAAAAATTTATGCTCAAGGCACACCTACTGATTTGATACATGCTACTGCAAATGCCAAAAACCTAGAGGATGTTTTTATTGCATTAACCGGAAATGAATTGAGAGATGATATATAAATTATACCAATCGGTTTGCAAAGAGTTTTTGCTTTTAAAACGAGATTTAGGTGGAGTAGTGATACTCTTCTTGATGCCACTTGTTTTAATTGTTATGGTAACATTAATTCAAGACAGTACCCTCAAAAAATTTAGCAATACAAAAATTCCTATCCTATTAGTCGATAATGATAAAGGAAATGTATCGCATACCGTATTTGAGAATTTACAAAAAAGTGATGTTTTTACTGTTGTTACGCAAATTGATTCTAAACCATTAACCGAAGCAGTAGCCAAAGAAGCTGTTTTTAAAGGAGATTATCAGTTGGCCATTATTATTCCGTCTCGTTTAAGTTTAGATTTACAAGCGAAGATTGATCAAAATGTTGAAAACATAGTAAGCAGTTTAGGCTTTGCAGATAGTACAGCAGTTGCAAAACCAAAAGCTATTGTAAATGAAAAAGAAGTAAAACTATATTTTGATCCCGCTACGCAGCTTAGTTTCAAGAACGCGGTCATGAGCTCGATCGATAAAATGATTTCTCAAATTGAGACCCATTCTATATACACTGCTTTTCAGGAGCAGTTAGGAGAGGGTAGCGCTAGTTTTGAACAGAAGAGTTTTATTACCTTCAAAGAAATTGTTCCAAGAGTCAATGACAAAGAGATTGTTCCAAATTCAGTACAACACAACGTTCCGGCTTGGACACTTTTTGCTATATTTTTCATCGTAATTCCGTTATCCATAAATATCGTTAAAGAAAAAACACAAGGTACTTTTATCCGTTTGCGAACCAATCCAGTTTCTAATGGTATTGTTTTGGCAGGAAAAACAATAACGTATCTGATTATTTGTATGATTCAATTTTACATGATGTTAGCCGTTGCTGTATTCTTGTTTCCTCATATTGGATTACCTTCACTTAATATTGAAGGGAATTTGTTTATGATGACCATCGTAGCTTTATTTTCTGGATTTGCGGCTATTGGTTTCGGAATTTTATTAGGAACTGTAGCCAAAACCCAAGAACAATCGGCTCCCTTTGGTGCTACAGCAACTATTATTTTAGCAGCAATTGGTGGGGTTTGGGTTCCTGTTTTTGCCATGCCAAAAGTGATGCAAATAGTAGCAAAATCCTCCCCTATGAATTGGGGATTGAATGCTTTTTATGATGTATTGTTGCGCAACGCAGATTTCATCGATATTTTACCAGAAATAAGTTTATTATTTTTGTTTTTCATAATAACTATAACCATAGCATTATTGTATGATAAAAAGAAAAGATCCGTATAACGAAGCCACAGCTTTAACGGTAAGTCACGATATTAGAGTCCGTTTTAACGAAACCGATCCACTCGGAATTGTTTGGCATGGCTATTATATCACTTATTTTGAAGATGGGCGTGAGGCATTTGGTCGCAAACATGGGATTTCATATCTCGATGTGTTTGATAGTGGGTACACTACACCTATAGTAAAATCAACTTGTGAGCACAAATTGTCGCTGCGTTATGGTGATGTAGGCCGAATAGAAACAACTATTGTAGACACTCCAGCAGCAAAAATGATTTACAGATACACTATTTTTGATGCCGAAAATAAAATTTCATGCGTAGGAGAAACGGTTCAGGTTTTTCTGGACAGTAAAGGAGAATTAATGTTGACTAATCCGCCATTTTATGAAGAATGGAAGCGAAAAGTAGGACTATTAAAATAAAAAAATGTTGAAAGAAGTATACATTACCGAAACGAATTGCATCACACCTATTGGGTTTGATGTGGCTACTAATATAAAAAATATTAGTGAAGGGATTTCTGGTATTCAGTTGCAGCAAGATTCTGAAATGATGAAAGCACCTTTTTATGCTTCAAAAATTAATGAGGATAAATTAAGTTTGGCTTTCGCCGAAATTTCAAAAGAGACGCATTTTTCGAGATTAGAAAAAATGATGATTTTAGCATTGGATCCCATTGTTAAAAACGCAAAAATAGATTTGAATAAAAAGCATGCTTTTATACTGTCTACGACAAAAGGGAATGTTACTGCTTTAAAAGATGCAAAAGAAGCAGGAATAAAAAACGCCTATTTACATCAGCTAGCTAAAAATATTGCAAATAATTTTGGATTTGTAACAGAGCCTATAGTGGTTTCAAATGCTTGTGTTTCAGGAATTTTAGCAGTTTCTATTGCGAAAAGATTGATTCAGAGTGAGCTATATGATGCTATATTTGTAGTTGCAGGTGATGAAATATCCGAATTTATTTTATCAGGATTCAATTCATTTCAAGCCATGAGTGATTTACCCTGTAAACCGTATTCTAATAATAGAACGGGAGTAACACTTGGCGAAGCTACAGCAGCAGTTTTAGTTACATCAGACAGTAAAAATGCAAAAGTAAAAATTATTGGTGACGGTTCTATCAATGATGCAAACCACATATCTGGACCTTCTAGAACAGGCGAAGGGCTTTTTAGAAGTATAGAAAGTGCTTTATTAGAAGCGAATATAAAAACCGAACAAATAGATTATATTTCGGCTCATGGTACCGCAACGCCGTTTAATGATGAAATGGAAGCCATTGCGTTGAATAGGTTAGGTTTAGAAAACACTCCTGTAAATAGTTTAAAGGGCTATTATGGACATACCTTGGGTGCTTCTGGATTATTGGAAACAGTGATCGGAATCCAATCTGTTTTAGAAAATAAATTATTTGCCACATTAGGATTTGATGCATTAGGAGTGAGTCAAGCAATTAATGTTATTACAGAAAATGAAACTAAAAATAGTCGTTATTTCTTAAAAACAGCTTCGGGTTTTGGAGGTTGTAATACGGCAGTTTTATTCGAAAAAGTGAACTAATGACAGAAAATAATACTTATATACAGTCTTTTTGTACTATTGAAAATAACCAAATCACTTTGAACGGTGAAGTTATTTTTCAAAAAGAGAAAAGCTCTTTTTCAGAATTTTCAAAAAGTGCTTACCAAAACTTAGAGATTGATTATTCAAAGTTTTTCAAAATGGATAGCTTGAGTAAACTTGCTTTTTTGGGGGCTGAATTGTTGTTGAAAAACCAAGAAAATAGTGAAGAGGAGAACGATACTGCTTTAGTTTTTGCTAATAAATCCTCGAGTTTAGATACGGATACAAAATATCAGAATTCAATTTCAGACAAGGATAGTTATTATCCAAGTCCAGCAGTTTTTGTTTATACGTTGCCTAATATTTGTTTAGGTGAAATTAGTATCAGACATCAATTAAAAAGCGAAAATTCTTTCTTTATATTTGCTGACTTTAATAGTGAATTCATGATGAATTATGCAAAAATTCTATTGGATACAAAAAAAGCAAAAAACGTACTTTGTGGCTGGGTCGAATGTTTTAACGAAGAGTACAAAGCGTTCCTATATTTAGTAGGAACAGAAGGAGATTACGAACATAATGAACAAACAATAAAAAAACTATATAATTAAATTACATGGAAGCATTAAAACAAGAATTAAAAAGTAAAATCATTGAAGTTTTAAATTTAGAAGATATTAACCTAGAGGACATTAATGATAACGATCCTTTATTTGGAGACGGATTAGGATTGGATTCTATTGATGCATTAGAGCTTATCGTAATGTTGGACAAAGATTATGGTATTAAATTAGTTGATCCAAAAGAAGGAAAAAACATTTTTCAATCTATTGAAACAATGGGAGCTTATATTACAGTTAATAGAACAAAGTAATTTTTTGCTGAATTAAAGTTTTAAAAACGGTGAATTTCGATTTTTAAAATTTTAGTAATTAAAAATCAATGAATAAAGGAGTTGCCATAACAGGAATGGGTATTGTTTCTTCAATCGGGAATTCGGTTGAGGATAACTTTGTTTCGTTATTGAATAACAAAGTAGCCATTACAACTATCGAAAATATTTCGACGGTGCATGCTGCAGTGATTAAAGTTGGAGAAATAAAAAAAACGAATCAGCAATTAGTAGAACAGCTTCAGTTGTCTGCTGATAATAATTTTTCGAGAACAGCTATGTTGGGTGCCATTGCGGCCAAACAAGCGGTTCAAGATGCTGGAATTACTTTAATTAATGAATACAAAACAGGTTTAATTTCGGCAACAAGCGTTGGCGGAATGGACATGACCGAAAGACATTATTATGATTATTTTGACAATGAAGAACTTGTAAAATACATCAAATGTCATGATGGTGGTGATGTATCTCAAAAAATCGCAGACGAACTAGGTTTGAAAGGAACAGTAACTACCATAAGTACGGCTTGTTCATCTGCAGCTAATGCAATTATGCTTGGTGCTCGAATGATAAAATCAGGAAAACTAGATCGTGTAATTGTAGGCGGGACTGATGCTTTGGCTAAATTTACTATTAATGGATTCAAAACTTTAATGATTTTGTCAGATGGTTATAATATGCCATTTGATAATGATCGAAAAGGGCTGAATCTAGGTGAAGCAGCAGCTTTTTTGGTTCTTGAGTCAGATGAAGTGGTGAAAAAGCAAAATAAAAAAGTATTAGCAAGAGTTTCTGGTTACGGCAATGCAAATGATGCCTTTCATCAAACCGCCTCTTCAGAGAACGGTGATGGTGCACTATTAGCAATGGAAAAAGCGTTTCAAGTAGCAGGTTTAAAACCCCAAGATATTGATTATATCAATGTACATGGAACTGCAACTCCCAATAATGATTTGTCTGAAGGCAGAGCAATCGTAAGGTTGTTTGGTGAGGATAAGGTGCCTGATTTTAGTTCAACAAAACCATTTACAGGGCATACTTTGGCAGCCGCCGCGGCAATTGAAGCGGTTTATAGTGTATTAGCAATTCAGAATAATGTAGTTTTTGCCAATTTGAATTTTAAAACTCCTATGAGTGAATTCAATTTGATTCCGCAAACTACATTGAAATATAAAAATGTGAATCATGTATTGTCTAATTCCTTTGGATTTGGAGGAAATTGCTCAACCCTTATATTTTCTAAAAACGAATGAAAAAAACATATATAAATGGAATAGGTTGTATCTCGGCTCAAAAAACGTTTGATACTGTTTTTTTAGAAGAAGCTGTATTAGAGGAGAACAGTATTGTATTACCTTTAAAAAAACCAGTTTACAAAGATTTTATTCCTCCAGTCGCTATTAGAAGGATGGCGAAAGGAGTTAAAAACAGCATGGTAGCCTCTGCACTAGCCTTAAGAGAAGCACAAGTAGAAAATATTGATGCCATCATTACCGGAACCGGTATGGGATGTATCGAAGATTCTGAGAAGTTTTTAACCGCAATTTTAAATAACAAAGAAGAATTTTTAACACCTACCTCTTTCATCCAATCTACCCACAATACTGTTGGAGGACAAGTGGCTTTAGGCTTACAATGCAAAGCTTACAATGTTACTTATGTAAATGGATCAGTTTCATTTGAGTCGGCTTTATTAGACGCAAAAATGAAAATTGATGAGGAAGAAGCAGTTGCAGTTTTGTTAGGAGGGATTGATGAAATTTCAGACTATACTACTTCATTATTCAAATTAGCAGGTTTTATAAAAAAAGAAAACGAAGGTCCTTATCCAGTGCTGAATTCAACTTCTAAAGGAGTTGTGTATGGTGAAGGAGCTACCTTTTTTGTGTTAGAAGATAAAAAAAGAGCGCAAACCTATGCTGAAGTCCTAGATGTTGAACTGTTTAATAAATTAGACATTGATGAAGTAGAGGATAAAATAATAGCTTTTTTGAAATCGAATGCATTAGAAATAGGGGATGTTGACGCAATAATTTTAGGGTATAACGGAGATGTTGAATATGATACATTTTATAAAAATCTATCTGAAAACACATTTGTAAATACACCACAAGTATATTATAAACAGCTAAGTGGCGAATACAATACAGCATCTGCCTTTGGATTATTTGTGGGGGCGAAGATTATCAAAAATCAAAACATTCCTAGTATTATTTCGGTAAATAAAATGGAGAAGTCAGCGTACAAAAACATTTTATTGTACAATCAATACAGAGGAATTGATCATAGTTTTACGTTAATTTCAAGATGTTAAAACACCAACTAACAGCTATTGTCTTTATATCGATTTTACTTTTACTAAAAATTATAAGTTTTTTTATAGTAATTGAAATTTCGTATTTTATACTTGTAGCTGCTCTTTGGTTAGCGGTAGTTTTGTGGGGATCCTCATTTATTTCGTCTAATTATCATGTCAAAAGTTATTGCAGTAACCCATTGGAAACAGAGAAAAAAATTGCAATTACATTTGATGATGGTCCTAATCCAAACACTTTATTAATTCTTGAAGTTTTAAAAAAGCACAATGTAAAAGCGGCTTTTTTTTGTATTGGAAAAAATATAGAAAAATACCCTGAAATTTTTGAACAAGTTATTTCCGAAAATCATATTGTTGCCAATCATTCTTATGGACACAGCTCTTTGTTTGATTTTTTTAGAAAAAGCCAAGTTATTGATGAGTTAAATAAAACGGATTCGATAATAGCAAAAGTATTGGGCAAGAAACCTTTGTTTTTTAGACCACCTTACGGAGTGACTACTCCATCGATACGTAGAGCACTTGAGGTAACGAAACATAAATTAATCGGTTGGAATGTGCGTTCTTTGGATGGAATTATAAAAAACGAGAAAATTATTTTTAATCGAATTATAAAAAGAGTAAAACCGGGAGCAATAATACTAATGCACGACACGACATTTGAGTCCGTTAGTGTTTTGGAACAGTTGTTGTTATTCTTGAAGAAAAACAATTACAAAGTGGTTGCAATTGATCAACTGTTGAATTTAAAAGCTTATGAAAATTAAAACTTATTTGATACTATTAACGGTCCTTTTCTTTAATGTTACTGCTTTTGCACAGGAACAAAAAATGAACGGAAGCGAAATAGCTGCCTTCAAACTATCGGTTAATGGAGTTTCTAAAAAAATAAAAACACTGAGTACCGATTTTGTGCAATACAAGCACATGGATTTTTTGGCTAAAGACATTGAAACCTCTGGGAAAATGTTTTTCAAAGATCCAGGATTATTATCTTGGCAATATAAAAAACCATACAATTATACTATTGTTTTTAAAAACGGAAAAATTTTAATCAATGACGAGGGAAAAAAAAGCAGTGTAGATATTGGTAATAGTAAGGTTTTTGGAAAAATCAATAAGCTTATTATAGGTAGTGTAAGTGGAGATATGTTTGATGACAAGGAATTTGTGATCTCTTATTTTAAAACTAGAGAAAATAATGTGACCAAGTTTATTCCTAAAGATAAGACATTGTTAAAATACATAAAGCAAATCGAATTAACGTTTAGTAGAGACGACGCCACAGTTGTTCAAGTGAAACTATTGGAATCAGCTGAAGATTATACTCGTATTGTGATGAAAAATAAAACAATAAATGCAAAAATCGACGACTCTTTTTTTATTAATTAGTTTTACGCTTCTAGTTCTTTTAAATTCTTGCGGATCTAATCCAGTAAGACAAATGAATGAAAAAGCGGTGGATACTAAAATTTATAATGCGCCTTATTTTTCAAACGCAGCCATAGATTATGTCTATAAAGCGAACATAGCTGTATATGGAAATGAATTGAGCGGAATATTTATTGTAAAAAAGTTAAATGAGACTACACACAGAGTTGTTTTTACAACCGAGTTTGGAAATAAATTAATGGATTTCGAAATTTCAGATTCTGATTTTAAAGTGAATTCCATTGTTGAAGAATTAGATCGTAAGATCCTTATAAATACATTAAAAAAAGATTTTAGAATACTATTAAAAAAGACTTACGTTGTCGAAAAACAGTTTGAAGACGATCACAATATAATTTATGAGTCAAAAATGGGGAGGAGTTATAATTACCTCTATTTGTCAAAAACCGGTGGCGGACTTTTAAAAATTGTTCATGCTTCTAAAAGAAAAGAAAAAATAATTGTCTATTGTACTTCTGAAAACAATATTTTTGCCGAAAAGATTGTTATTCAACACCAAAACATAAAATTAAGAATTGAATTGAATTATTTTAATAACCAATAAACCAAAACCATGAAAAATAGAATTTTATTTGCTTTTTTTGCTTTTTTCGTATTGCTACAGGTTCAAGCACAAGCTATTTTTAGACCAGGAGTAAAAGGAGGAGTTAATTTCTCGCACTTCACTCAAACAGATAATTCAAACGAAAAATTTTCAGCTAAGCAAGATTTTTATGTTGGGATATTTGGAGCTTTAAGAGCAACAAAAGTATATACATTGCAACCGGAACTAACCTATACCAGACAAGGTGCGAAACGCGAATATATAGATGGTTTTGATGGATTGAAAAAAAATGAAACTCTTGATGTTTCCTATTTATCTTTGGCTGTAGCCAATAAGTTTGTTTTTAACAAAGTGAATTTTCAATTAGGAACTACATTTGATGTTAAAATAAACGATGCTAAAAAATATATTGGAGATTCTAACTATAGAGACAACTCATTTAGCTCGATAGATTTAGGTTTTTTTGCTGGAATTGGGTTTGATATCACAAAGAATTTTGGAATTGAAGGAAGAGTTAAAAAAGGAATTATACCAGTAAGTGATTGGGATGATAGTTACACAAATGTGGTTTTTCAAGTAGGCGCTGCTTATACTTTTGATTTAAAATAAAAAAAAAGATGCTATTAAAAGATTTTTATAAAATAACTTCGTTAGAAAAAAAGGATGCGCAACAGTATTCTATTGTTATTTTGATTAATGAAAAACATGAGGTTTTCAAAGGACATTTTCCAGGAAATCCTATCATGCCAGGAGTGTGTATGATGCAAATAATTAAAGAATTAACAGAGCAAATTACTGAAAGTAGCTTGATTATGGAAAGCCTTTCTAATGTGAAATTTATGGCTCTTATTAATCCAGAGGTATCGCAAGAGTTGCATTTGGTACTGGATGTTATAACGATGGATGATGACAAAATTAAAGTAAAAAACACGACCTATTTTGGTGAAACAGTGGCTTTGAAATTAGTTAGTGTCTATAAAAAAATATAGTATGAAATTTATAATTCCACTATTTTGTTTGTTCTTTTTGGGTAGCCCGTCTATTTCAGAAGTTAGAAAAATGTATGCAACGGCTTCAAATTCTAAAACAGAATCAGCAGATTTATTGCTGAAACTGTCTGATGTTGAAATTGGTGATAGTAATAGTGTGTTAGTTGCTTATAAAGGTGGTACACTGGCTTTAAAAGGCAAGTTTTCTTCTAAAATAAAAGATAAAAAATCCAATCTTTTAGCAGGAGCAAAATATATTGAGGCTGCGGTTAAAACGAGTCCAAATAATGTAGAAATCAGATTCATTCGCTTAAGCGTTCAAGAAAACCTCCCTTCATTTATTAGTTATAGAAAGAACATTAAAGAAGATAAGGCTTTTATTATATCTAACTTTAAGACGTTAACAGGGGAATCGAAAGAATATATTAAAAACTTCATTCTACAATCTAAAAGTTTTTCTGATTCAGACCAACAATCAGTTAATAAATAATAAAAATTAGAATGGCAACTATTGCATCTGTGAGTGATACTACGTATCCATTGAATTTTTGCGTTATTATTCCAACCTACAATAATGACAAAACACTTAAGCGTGTAATTGATGCTGTTTTAGAGCATACATCACATGTGATAATTGTAAATGATGGTTCGACAGATAAAACCAAACAAATATTACAAGAGTACACTCATTTAATACAAATCCATCATGAGGCCAATTCTGGTAAAGGAATTGCACTGCGTAACGGTTTTAAGAAAGCTGTTGAACTTCACTATGTCCATGCTATTACAATAGATTCGGATGGGCAGCACTTTGCTTCGGATATTCCCAAATTCCTTTCAGTCATAGAAAAAGAAGGGGATGCGTTATTGATTGGGAGTAGAAACATGCTGCAAGAAGGTGTTCCAAAGAAGAGTAGTTTTGGGAATAATTTCTCAAATTTTTGGTTTCAATTTGAAACTGGAATAAAACTAGAGGATACTCAGTCTGGTTTTAGATTATACCCTTTACAGAAAATCCCAAAAAAATATTTCACCAATAAATTTGAGTTAGAAATCGAAATCATCGTTCGATCTGCATGGAATGGTGTTGTTGTTAAAAACATACCTATTCAGGTTTTATATGACCCAAAAGAACGTGTGTCTCACTTTAGACCCTTTCAGGATTTCACCAGAATTAGTATTTTGAATACGGTGTTAGTTATAATAGCATTGGCGTATATTAAACCTCGTGATTTTTTTAGAGGAGTAAAAAAAAAAGGGTTAAGTAAATTTTTCATTGATGATATTCTAGAAAATGATGACTCTAATCTAAAGAAAGCTAGCTCAATAGCTCTTGGAGTTTTTATAGGGATTGCTCCATTTTGGGGGTTTCAAACGGTTTTAGTATTGTTTTTGGCCGTGGTTTTGCGTTTAAACAAAGTTATTTCATTTGCGTTTTCGAATATTAGTTTTCCTCCTTTTATTCCACTGATTATTTATGGGTCGTTACAGCTTGGAGGTCTTTTTATAAACAATGCTGACCCTTTATTTTTAGATTATTCTATTACTTTTGAAAAAATAAAAAATAATATTTCACAATATATCGTCGGAAGCTTTATTTTAGCAACAATTTCAGCAATCGTTTTCGGACTAATAGGTTATTTAGTATTGACCTTTATCAGTACTTTTAAAAATAAAGAATAAATAATGCAGCAGTTTTTTTTTGAATTACATCAATTTGTTTTAAGAAGGAAATTTTTTTCTTTCTCATTAATTATTTCGGTGTTTTTATTTTTTATTTTTTTTGCATCCAAAGTTGCTTTCAGTGAGGATATCACTAGGTTGATTCCAACAAATGACGATTCGAATATTACTGCAAAAGTTTTAAATCAACTTAATTTTTCGGATAAAATTTCAATTATAATTTCCGTTGAAAAAGAGGGTTCGCCAGATGATTTGTCTGAATATGCCAATATATTTCTAGATAGTTTAAACGAAAAATCAAAACCTTATATTGGTAAAATACAAGGAAAAATTGACGAAGAAAACATTCAGGCTACTTTTGATTTTGTCTATGATAATTTGCCGCTTTTTTTAGATAAAAATGACTATAAGACCATTGCAAATAAAATACAAAACGATAGTGTAGCGGCCATTTTAGCTAATGATTATAAGTCGTTGATTTCTCCTACTGGAATTGTAACGAGAGATTTTATACTTAAAGATCCGCTTGGAGTTTCGTTTATAGCTTTAAAAAAATTACAACAACTTAGTGTAGGAGATGATTTTGAGTTGCACAATGGTTTTATAATTACTAAAGACAAGAAAAACTTACTTCTATTTGTAACGCCAAAATTGGCAGCCAATGAAACAGATAAGAATACCGTTTTTATCAATCAGTTAAGCAACATAAAAGACAATTTGAACGAGAAATTTAAAGGTAAGGTACGCATGAGTTATTTTGGCGCAACTCCTGTGGCTGTAGCTAATGCAACTCAAATAAAAGCAGATGTCAAGAATACTTCTATTTTTGCTGCCGTAACCTTGATTCTAATTCTTGTCTTCTTTTATAGAAGTTTATGGACGCCCATAATTATTTTTATACCTTCCCTATTTGGTGCTTTTTTTGCTTTAGGAGTACTGTATTTTACAAGAGGAACAATATCTGCAATTTCACTTGGAATCAGCTCTATTTTACTAGGGGAAACCACGGATTATTCTATTTACGTATTAACGCATCTTCGAAATAATAAAAATGTAAAATTATTATACAAAGACATTACTAAACCATTGCTATTGTGTGGGATCACAACAGCAGTTTCCTTTTTATGTTTGTTTTTTGTTAAGTCTGAAGCGTTAAAAGATTTAGGTCTTTTTGCTGCTTTAAGTGTTATTTCGACTTCAGTATTTTCATTGGTTCTGATTCCGTTATTGTATAAGGCTAAAAAAGAGGTTGGAACCCAAAAAGAAAATTTCATTGATAAATTAGGAAGGTATTCGTATCATAAAAATAAATTCTTACTAGGTTCTGTTTTTATCTTTCTTATTGCTTGTCTTTTCACGTATTCGAATGTGACTTTCAATAATGATCTTTCGGCACTTAATTACATGTCACAAGACTTAAAGCATGCCGAAGAGAAATTAGAAAATATCGCTGACATTTCTTCGAAATCAATTTACCTAGCTACTTATGGAGATAGTCAAGAAAAAGTTTTGGCGAATAATAAAGTGTTATTCGATTCTTTGTTAAAAGAAAAAAATACTTCTGGAATACTGAATTTTAGTTCTATTGGTGGTGTAGTTTTTTCTAAAGAAGAACAACAGAAAAAGATTAATGATTGGAATGTTTTCTGGGATAATTCTAAAAAAACAGTGTTAAAAGAACGCATAATTGCGAATGGAAATACAATTGGTTTTAGAGAAAATTCATTTGATGGATTTTACGAAATGCTAAATAAAGATTTTCAAGTAGTTTCGATTGCGGATTATGAAAGTGTCAAATCGTTATTTCTGGATGAATTTATAGGCGAAAAAGACGGTTTTCATACTATTTCTACACTAGTAAAAGTACCAGTAGAAAAGAGAGATGCTTTTGTAGCCAAAATTAAAAAGCAACCTAACCTGATTGTAATTGATAGGCAACAAACAAATGAAACATTCCTAGGTAATTTAAAGAAAAACTTTGAAAGTCTCGTGAATTACTCTTTTATCGCTATTTTTATTATATTATTTCTTTCCTTTAAAAGAATTGAGTTGGTCTTAGTTAGCATTATTCCAATACTTGCTAGTTGGTTAATTACTACAGGAATGATGGGGATGTTTGGACTACAGTTCAATATAATCAATATAATTGTATGTACTTTGATTTTTGGGATTGGTGTTGATTATAGTATTTTCATGACTTCGGCATTGCAAAAAGAACATACGTATGGCATAAAAGTATTGCCTACTTATAAAGCCTCAATTATTTTATCGGTGGCTACTACTATTTTGGGTATAGGCGTTTTAGTTTTTGCGAAGCACCCTGCCTTAAAATCGATTTCGATAATTTCAATCATTGGGATTTTCTCTGCATTGGTAATTACGTTTACATTACAGCCTTTAGTTTTTAATTTCATTGTTACAGATAGAGTTAAAAAAGGGCAAAGTCCTTACGAAATAAAAAGATTGTTACATTCCATATTGTCATTTATATACTATGGTTTAGGTGGGTTTGTATTGTCAATTATAGGTGTTGTTTTGATGAAGATTTTGCCTTTTAGTCGAAAGTCAAAACTAAGATCATTTCATTATGTAATGTCAAAATTCATGCAGTCAGTATTATTTTCTTATCCTGCTGTTCGAAGAAAAATCAGCAATATTTCTAACGAAAATTTTGATAAACCAGCAGTGATAATAGCAAACCACATGTCCTTTTTAGATATTTTAGCCGTAGGAATGTTAAGTCCAAAGATTATTTTTTTAGTTAGTGATTGGGTATATAATTCACCGTTTTTTGGAAAAGGGGTGAGGCTAGCAGGTTTTTATCCTGTTTCAAGCGGTATCGATAATGGTATCGAACATTTGAGAGAGAAAGTCGATCAAGGGTTTTCATTAATGGTCTTTCCAGAAGGGACGCGATCTACGGATAATTTAATAAAAAGGTTTCATAAAGGCGCTTTTTATTTGGCTGAGGAATTCAAATTAGATATTGTTCCAGTGGTTATTCATGGATATTCAGAAATTGCTCCCAAAGGAGACTTTATACTAAATGGTGGTCCAACAACCGTTAAAATTTTAGATAGAATAAAGGCTGATGATAAAACTTTTGGTAACGATTATGCCGAAAGAACTAAAAAAATAAGTACTTATTTTAAATCTCAATATACCGATTTGCGTCACGAATTAGAAGGCCCAAATTACTTTAAAAAACGAATAATTGACAGTTTTGATTACAAGGAGTTAAAGATTATTCAAGCTGTAAAGGAAGATTTTAGTCAGAATTTAGAAAGCTATTTTCAAATTAATTCTTACCTTGGTTCGAAAGCGAAAGTTTTGCACGTAGCAAATGATTACGGGCAGTTAGATGTATTATTGGTGTTGCAAGAACCATTAAGAAAATTGGAAACCTTTATTGCAGATCATGACAAAAGAAACGTTGCAAAAACGAATTATATAGTTCAAAAACGAATTATAAATTATTTGGATACTATCGATGAACTTGAAGGAAGATACTATGATACTGTTTTAATTTCTGAGGGAAATAGTACGGTACAACTTGAAAAATTAGTCAAATTGACTCAAAAGATAATTTTAATAAACAATTACCCTCTCAAAGAGACCTTACTGAATTTAGGATTTACGGTTACAGATGAAACAGAGAAAGTGATAGTTTTAAAGAGATAAAATACATTGAAAAAAGAATACGATGTTGTCATAATTGGTAGTGGACTAGGAGGTTTGGTCTCGGCTATTATTTTGGCAAAAGAAGGCTATAGCGTTTGTGTACTTGAAAAGAACAATCAGTTTGGAGGAAATCTACAAACCTTTGTGCGCGACAAGACTATTTTTGACACCGGAATCCATTATATTGGAGGTTTGAGTGAAGGGCAAAATCTGTACAGGTATTTTAAATACTTGGGGATTATGGACGATTTGAATCTAAAGAAAATGGATGAAGATGGTTTTGACATCATTTCGTTTGAAGATGATAAAGTTGAATATCCGCATGCACAAGGGTATGACAATTTCACCAATCAATTAGGGAAATATTTTCCAGATGAAATTGAGAATATTGAAAACTACTGTAAAAAAGTCATAGAAACCTGTGATACTTTTCCACTTTATAATCTAAAGTGTGAGGGAGAATACGATGGCAATATACTTTCTTTAAATGCCAAAAAAGAAATCGACGACGCTACTGATAATTCAAAACTAAGAGCGGTACTTGCGGGTACAAATTTTTTGTATGCCGGTATTGCTGAAAAATCACCTTTTTACGTACACGCATTATCCGTTAACTCCTATATTCAAAGCTCTTGGCGTTGTATCAATGGAGGGAGCCAAATCACTAAACAGTTGATTAAGCAACTCAAAATTAACGGAGGTGAAGTTTATAAGTATAAAGAAGCAATCAAGTTTGAAGTAGAAGACAACAAGGTGACATCGGTTAAAATGAAAGATGGAACTGAGGTTTTTGGTACTCATTTTATATCTAATGTTGACCCAAAAGCTACTTTAAAAATGGCAGGTATAGATAATTTTAGAAAGGCATATTTTAACCGTATTCAAAGTTTAGAAGGTGTGATTTCGGCCTTTAGTCTATACATCGTTTTTAAACCAGAATCGTTTAAGTATTTGAACCATAATTACTACCATTTTAAGGATAGTAATGAAGTATGGACAGCACATGATTATACTGAGGAAACATGGCCAAAAGCATTTATGGCTTCCATGAATGCTTCCAAAAAAATGGATCAATGGGCAGATGGAATGACTTTTATTACCTACATGAAGTTTGATGATTTAAAACCATGGGTAGAAACAGTAAATACCACAGCCGAAAAAGAAGATCGTGGAGAAAGTTACGAAGAGTTTAAAAACCGTAAGGCTGAGCGATTTCTACAAGAAATAGAATTAAAATTCCCAGGAATTAGAGATTGTATAAAATCAGTTCATACATCATCACCACTATCATACAGGGATTACATTGGTGGACATAATGGAAACATGTATGGGTATGAAAAAGATTCTAATAATCCGATGAAGACCTTTATAGCCTCAAAAACTAAGTTGGATAATTTGTACCTAACAGGACAAAGCATCAATATGCACGGAGTTCTAGGAGTTACTATTGGGGCAGTGGTAAGCTGTTCTGAAATTATTGGAAAAGAATATTTGGTTAACAAAATAAATGAAGCTACACTTTAAAAAAGCATTATGTATAAACCGTACGGACTTTTAATAACCATTAGTTTCTGTTTGTTGTTTCTATCTTGTGGAACTTACAAATCGATGCACCATCAGCCAGAAGTTAGTAGCTACAACAATACCGTTCCAGTCGTTACAAAATATGCTGACACGGTTTTTGCATCAGGAAATAATTTTTTTATAAAAAACAAACAAAACCTTTGGGAGCTTTATGTCGAAGGTGATCCATTACAAAGAGGATTAATGATTGGGGCATTATCGGATAGTTTATTGAAAAAACAAGAGACTGTTTTCTTTTCTAAAATTAAAGATTTACTACCATCAAAATTCAAACAGAAAGTACTTAGAAACTTTTTGAAGTGGTACAATAGAAAATTATATTTGAATGTTCCAGAAGAATACCAAACGGAGATCTATGGAATTTCAAAATACAGTTCTCCAGATTTTGATGCGATAGCACCACCGTATTTAAGGAGTTTGTACTTGCACGGTGCACATGATATTGGTCACGCTTTGCAAGATTTGGCTTTAGTGGGTTGTTCCTCTTTTGCCGCTTGGGGAGATAAATCAGCAAATGGTAATTTAATTTTAGGCCGGAATTTTGATTTCTACGCTGGAGATGATTTTGCTAAGAATAAAGTCATTGCTTTTATGAAACCAGACAAAGGGATTCCTTTTATGATGGTGACTTGGCCAGGCATGATTGGTGCGGTTTCCGGAATGAATAATGAGGGACTAACGGTCACTATAAATGCTGGAAAATCTAAAATTCCATTGATTGCCAAAACTCCCATTTCGATATTGACCAGAGAGATTTTGCAATATGCTAAAAACATAGAGGAAGCCATTGCGATTGCTAAGAAAAGAAAGGTTTTTGTATCTGAATCCATTATGATTGGGAGCGCTTTTGATAATAAAGCAGTCTTGATAGAGGTTTCACCTGATAATTTTGGAGTTTATGATGTCGGTAATAGTAATGAGTTAGTTTGTACCAATCATTTTCAGAGTGATGCTTTGAAGAATAATTCAGGAAATCAAAACCAGATTAAGGAAAGTCATTCTAAGTATAGGTACGATAGAATGGTCCAGTTATTAGATCAAAACGACAAAATAACTCCCGAAAAAGCAGTTGCCATTCTTCGTAATAAAGACGGATTGGATAATCTACCTCTGGGATATGGAAATGAAAAGGCGCTAAATCAATTGTTGGCGCATCACGGCATTGTTTTTAAACCACAACAGCTTTTGGTTTGGGTGTCTTCCAATCCGTATCAGCTTGGGGAATTTGTATGCTACGATTTGAATAAAATATTTAAAAACAGTGGTAAGAATGATTCAATTGTTTCATTGGAACAAGAGGATTTGAATTTTCCAAAAGATCCATTCTTGGAAACCAAAGAGTATAAGAACTACGAACTTTTCAGGAAAGAAGATAGAAAGGCGGATAGTTTATTAGAAGATAAGAAAGATTTTTCAATAGAATTCTCCAACAACTATCAAGCTTTAAACCCGGATTATTGGGGGGTATATTATAAAGTAGGATTGAATTTTTATCGAAAGAAAGAATACCAATTAGCCAAAGAACAATTTGAAATGGCTCTTACCAAAGAAATTACAACACTTCCTGAAAAAGAGAAAGTGACTCAATATTTAAAAAAATCAATAAAAAAATCAAAATGATTCCAAAAATCGAAACTGCTCCATTGGCAGAGATCAAAGCTTTTCAGGAACAAAAATTAAGTGAATTGCTAAACTATGTGAGTGAAAATTCCACTTTTTACAAGGCACTTTTTGAAAAAAATAATATTGATATTTCAACCATTAAGACATTAGAAGATTTGCAGACGTTACCTGTGATTTCTAAAGAAAGTTTGCAAAAACATAACGATGATTTTTTATGCGTTCCCGCAAATCAAATCATAGATTACGCTACAACATCAGGTACATTAGGTGATCCTGTTACTTTTGGGTTAACCGACAAAGATTTAGACAGATTAGCTTATAATGAAGCCATTTCTTTTGCATGTGCGGGAATAAAAGAAGGCGATATTGTGCAATTAATGACTACCATGGACAGGCGTTTCATGGCTGGATTAGCTTATTTTTTGGGACTTAGAAAGTTAAAAGCAGGTGTGATTAGAGTGGGGGCTGGTATTCCAGAATTACAATGGGATTCTATTTTAAAATACAAGCCTACTTACCTAATTACGGTTCCCTCGTTTTTATTAAAGCTAATAGAATATGCCGAAAAAAACAATATTGATTACAATAATTCAGGTATAAAGGGTGCAGTTTGTATTGGAGAATCACTTCGCAATCAGGATTTTTCGATGAATACTTTATCAACAAAAATTACAGATAAATGGGATATTAAGTTGTATTCAACCTATGCGTCAACCGAAATGAGTACCGCTTTTACAGAGTGCGAACATGCTAATGGAGGACACCATCATCCTGAATTGATTATTGTTGAGGTTTTAGACGAAAATAATAAATCAGTTGGTGATGGCGAATCGGGTGAGTTGACTTTTACTACTTTAGGAATCGAGGCTATGCCATTAATCCGATTTAAAACGGGTGATATTGTAAAACTACACCATGAACCCTGCAAATGTGGTAGAAATACGTTGCGTGTTGGGCCAGTTATTGGTAGAAAGCA
The DNA here is from genome assembly GCF_054165825.1 of Flavobacterium sp. PL002. Taxonomy (NCBI): domain Bacteria; kingdom Pseudomonadati; phylum Bacteroidota; class Flavobacteriia; order Flavobacteriales; family Flavobacteriaceae; genus Flavobacterium; species Flavobacterium sp. PL002. The sequence continues at coordinate 1,918,688 of NZ_CM135110.1, forward strand.
ACAAATGATCAAGTACAAAGGAACAACTTTGTATCCGCCAGCGATGAACGATGTTTTGAATGATTTTCCATTAATCGAAAGTTATATTATCGAAATTTCAACTAATGACTTAGGTACTGACGAAATTGTGATTAAAATTGCAGTTAAGGAACAATCGGATGCTTTTTTGCAGCAGCTAAAAGATCACTTTAGAGCCAAACTACGCGTGAGTCCAAAAATTGAATTTACTACTAAAGAAATTTTGAATCCATTGATTTATAATCCGATGAGTAGGAAACCAATTCACTTTTTTGACACCAGAAAAAGTACCTTTTAAACAGCAAAATTATTTTCAATCTACTACCGATAGCATCTTTTGAGTTAAATGTTGTAATTTTGCACCAAAATTCAGAAGATGATCAAGATTGGCAACATAGAATTACCAGATTTCCCTTTACTTCTCGCACCTATGGAAGATGTGAGCGATCCACCTTACCGTAGATTGTGTAAAATGCATGGTGCTGATATGATGTACTCTGAATTTATTTCATCTGAAGGACTAATTCGTGACGCCATCAAAAGCCGAATGAAATTGGATATTTTCGATTATGAACGCCCTGTCGGAATCCAGATTTTTGGTGGAGACGAAGAGGCAATGGCACTTTCGTCCAAAATTGTTTCAACTGTAAATCCCGATATTATCGATATCAATTATGGCTGTCCAGTCAAAAAAGTAGTTTGCAAAGGAGCAGGAGCAGGAGTATTGAAAGATGTAGATTTGATGGTACGCTTAACAAAAGCCGTTATCGATAGTACGCATTTACCAGTTACTGTAAAAACCCGTTTGGGTTGGGATGATAATTCGATTAATATAGATGAGGTTGCAGAGCGCTTACAAGACATAGGTGTTGCTGCTTTGAGCATACACGCGAGAACACGCGCCCAAATGTACAAAGGTCATTCGGACTGGTCGCACATTGCACGTGTCAAAAACAACCCTCGAATCACCATGCCTATTTTTGGCAATGGAGATATCGACAGCCCCGAGAAAGCATTACAATATAAAAACGAATACGGTATCGACGGAATCATGATTGGTCGTGCAGCAATTGGTTATCCTTGGATTTTTAACGAAATAAAACATTATTTCAAAACAGGCGAGCATTTGGCCAAACCTACTGTCGCAGATAGGGTAGAAGCCGTACGCAACCACTTAACATGGGCAATGGAATGGAAAGGAGAACGATTAGGAATTGTAGAAACTCGTCCGCATTATACCAATTATTTCAAAGGGATTCATTCCTTCAAACCTTATAAACAAAAATTAGTTACTGAAGATAATCCTTTGGAACTGTTTTCTATTTTAAACGAAATTGAACAAGCCTACGCTGGTTATGAAGCAGTTTAAGTAGTTTGTAAGCAAGGTTTGACAGAAATTCCACTGATTTCACGATTCAATTTGTGTAAGTTAGTGGAATTTCTGTTTAAGCTACTTTTCATAATTAATAGTCAAAATAGCATAAAGTAGTCCATCCTATATGTTTGTCACATCGAGCGGAGTCGAGATGCAAAAGTAGTTCTGGTTCTCGACTCCGCTCGAACAGACAATTGTACTATTTTATTAATGCTTAAAAATGAATTAGAATTTGGTCTGGGAGTATGTTTATTACTCTAATAATTTTTTACTCACGCGGCTACTTGCAATCAACGAAGCGATAAATCCGAGAGTAACAATGGTACCCATAACGATCAATACATTTTCAATAGAAAAAACCACAGGATAAGCCAGAGTAGGAGTAATCATAATCAGTTCATAATGTTGTTGCAATAACACAATGATTATTCCGAGAAACAAACCTATAAGTCCACCAAAAACACTTAATAAGGTGCCTTGAAGTAAAAATATCTTACGTAAATCTTTGATTTCAGTTCCTAGATTAAACAGTGTTTTTAGATTCCCTTTTTTGTCTAGAATCATCATGATCAAAGCGCCAATCAAGTTAAAAAGCGCCACTACAATCACTAAAGTAAAAATTAAATACACAGCGATATTCTCTGTATTCAACATTTTGTAAAGCGACTCATTGAGTTGTGCTCTATTTTTAATGGTGATTTTGTTTTTAAAAATGGCATTCAGTTTGGCGATAATCGCATTTTCATTGGCGCCAGCCTTCTCTTTTATCTCAATTCCCGAAATCTGATTGGCTTTATATGCTAATAATTCTTGCGCCAAACCTAAGTCGGCAAAAACGTATTTCGAATCCAAATCTTCACTTATCGCATAAATCCCCACAGGATAAACCACGCTTTTATTAAAAGCTTGTTCGGCATTTTCAATAGTTCCTTTTCCAGGTTTTGGAACCATTACTTCGAGCTGATTATTAAAGTCCAATAATCCCATCGAAAATTTTTGTGCAATACCATAACCTACAACTACCTGGTAGGTGTCTTTTTCAAGCCACTGCCCATTGTAGAGTGTTTTTTTTATGTCATTGACGGTGTTAAAGTTGGTGTCAACACCTTTTAAATAGGTGACTACTTGCTTGTCATTAAAAACAAACAAAACGCGTTCTTCTATAATTTTTGAATAAGAAGCTAAACCATCAATTTTCTTGATTTCGGCCTCTTGATCTGGCGAAATAAAGAATGATTTCCCCAGCGTGCTGCTTATTTTAATGTCGGGATCGATATCATTAGTAAACGAAAGACTAAAAACTTTCAAGCCACTAAAAACCGACAAAACCACAAACAAAGCCATCGCGCCAACAATGATTCCCATGCTCGCAATGCGATTAATAATGTTTATGGCACTGTTTTTACTGTTACTTCTTATGTAACGTTTGGCTATGTAAAGAGGGAAATTCAAATTATATCAACTTGCGTTTTTCTAATAGGTCTCTGTTTTCAATAGGATTATCTCTATTAGACAAAGCAGTATTTATTTTTTCAATATAATCTAAAGAGTCATCAATAAAGAAAACCAAATTAGGTACTTTTCTTAATTGCAAACGCACTCTTTGTGATAAATCATGCTTAATTGTTTTAGCATTCGACTTCACAGCTTCCAAAATTTCAGCAGCTTTGTCTTGAGGAAATACACTTAAATACACCGTCGCCACAGACAAATCTGTAGTCACACTAACTTTAGATACCGAAATAATTAAATTAGATACGCCATTTTTTCTCACTTCACCTTGCAGGATATCAACCAAATCTTTTTGGATCACCCCACCTATTTTTTTCTGTCTATTTGTTTCCATAGTGCAAAAATACTACTTTTAAACATTAAACAAACAATTTTTAAAAGCAACCTATTCTTTAAGCTGTTTTTTAGGAGCTTTTTCCTGCTGTACACTCTATCTTTCCTGCCGAAACCCGGCAGCAAAGGATGCCGTTTCCATCAGGGCTAGGATCCACAGCCATCGATAACCGGAAGTGCAATTAAAGAAAAATTGTAAAAATTAGAGAAGCATTTTTGCACAAAAAAAGCTATTCAGACATAAAACCACCATGGAAAATATCAGCAATTCAGAAGACAATATAAATCCGGTCCCGACTCCCTCCCCTTTGGGTAGTCCTAAAAAGTCGGGAGGGGTGGGGAGACCTTCTTTCTCCATATACGATGCCTCAGCGGGTTCTGGAAAAACCTACGCGCTGGTCAAAGAATATTTAAAAATTATTCTAACCGCTCATAAAAATGATGCGTATAGAAATATTCTTGCTATTACGTTTACCAATAAAGCGGTACACGAAATGAAAAGCCGCATCGTAGGGAGTTTGTCTGAATTTGCTAAGGACGAACCTTCTCAAAAGGCAGCTGAGTTAATGCAGGATTTATCCATAGATACGGGACTTTCGATAATAGAAATAAAAGTGAAGTCGCAGCAAATCATCAAGCACATCATTCACAATTATGCGGCTTTTGATATTTCGACTATTGATAAATTTACGCATAAAGTAATTCGTGCTTTTGCGCATGACTTGAATTTACCTATGACTTTTGAAGTCACATTAGATACCGAAAATTTATTAATCGAGGCTGTTGATGCCATTATCGCACAAGCAGGGGAAGATGAAACACTCACCAAATTACTGATTGATTTCACAATGGAAAAAACCGATGATGATAAATCTTGGGATATTTCGCGTGAAATTCTAGATACAGGACGGCTGGTTTTAAACGAAAACCACCGATCTGAAATTACGCATTTTCAGGATAAATCCATTGCTGATTTTGTCGAAATTAAGAAGAAATTAATAGCAAGTTGTAAAGTCTTAGAAAAAGACAACGCCGAATTTGCGCAAGCTGCTTTGACGCTAATTGAAAATAACGGCATCGATTTAAAATCGTTTTCTAGAGGTACGTTTCCCAATCACTTGATTAGCATTCGAGACGAAAAATTCAATCCAAAAAATAAAACCTTTCACGAGTTTGAGGACATTGCCATTAACAAAACGGCAAAAGACCGCGCGCTAATTGAGAATCTAATCCCAGAATTAATCCAAATCCTAGCTACAATTTATAAAAATTTCGAGAAAAGAGATTTTTATAAAGCCTTTCTTAAAAACATTACGCCACTTTCTTTATTGAATACGGTGAGTAATGAATTGGCTAAAATTCAGGAAGAACAAAATGTGCTTTCGATAACCGAATTCAATTCACTAATTCATCGCGAAATTCAAAATCAGCCCGCTCCTTTTATATATGAGCGATTAGGGGAGCGTTACCGCCATTTTTTTATTGACGAATTTCAAGATACTTCAGAGATGCAGTGGCAGAATTTAATTCCGTTGATTGATAATGCGCTTTCGGGTCAGGATGACTTTGGCGAAAAAGGCACGTTGATGATTGTAGGAGATCCTAAACAATCAATTTATCGTTGGCGTGGAGGAAAAGCAGAGCAGTTTATTGCGTTGAGTAAAGACAATAATCCGTTCAATAATCCAGATAAAAGACTCGAGCATTTAGATAAAAACTACCGTTCGTATTCGCAAGTGATCGATTTTAATAACGAGTTTTTCAAAATGCTTTCGGGCGAGTTTGAGCATCCCGATTACAAAGATTTATATGAAAATCACAGCCACCAAAAAACGAATAGTAAAACCGGTGGCTATGTAAATATATCTTTTATTCCAGAAGTAGAAGCTACTGATGACGATGACGAAGCGCTGGATAAAACAGCGTTATTTGTTTTGGCGACTTTAAATACGATTCAGAAAGTCCTTCGAGAAGGTTTTGAATACAAAGACATTGTTGTTTTAACCCGCAAACGCAGTCAAGGTGTTGCGATTGCCAATTATTTAACCGAGCAAAATATCCCGCTTTTATCATCAGAAACATTGATGATCCAGAATGCAACCGAGGTACGCCTAATTATTCACTTATTAAAATACCTAAAAAATAATGCCGACCTAGAGGCGAAAGCTTATTTTTTGCATTATATCGCAGAGCACGTTCAGGACAAATTAGAAGTTCACGACTTCATTGCTCAGGGAATGGAGCATATAAACGAATTAGAGTTTGAGAACTGGCTTACTAGTTTTGATATTAGGCTTTCGTTTCAAAATATTCGAAAGAAATCATTGTATGAAGCGGTGGAGGTAGTTATTTCAAAATTTTTATCGCCAGAGCTCGCCAAAGGCGGCGGAGCGTATGTGCAATATTTCCTCGACATCGTTCTTGAACGCGACGTTCGCAACCAAGCTGGAATTGCCGATTTCTTGAACTTCTGGGATAAAAATGCAGAGAAATTCAGTATTCCGTCACCAGAGGGGAATAATGCCGTGCGTATTATGACCATTCATAAGTCAAAAGGTTTGGAATTCCCGGTGGTTATTATGCCGTTTGCCGAGGAAGATTACAGTAGAAAACCAAAAGATAAATTGTGGTTAGATACTGAGGAAGCCGATTTTGATTTGCCAAAAGTGCTTATTGATAATAGTAGCGCTGTTGAGGGTTTTGGCGAAAAAGCCAAAGCAGTATTTGATTTAAAGAAGCAAGAGGAACTATTGGATAATATCAATGTTTTATATGTGGCGTTGACACGTGCAGAGGAACAATTGTATGTTATTTCGAATATGAATTTAACAAGCAAGGGTGTGGTAAAGCCAAATAATATGTCGACTTTCTTTATCAATTACTTGGACAGTAAAGATGGTTTTGATCCAGAGAAATCTGAGTATGCATTTGGTAGTCCGGTAAAATTATCCGCAGCATCAAAGCATGTCGATACTTCAAAAAAGATTGAAGTTGTTGCGGAAACTTTAAATCCAAAAAACATAAAAATCGCCCAGCGCGAAGCATTGATGTGGGGAACCCACCAGCAGGAGTCTATTGAGTATGGGAATCTGGTTCACGAGATTCTATCTTTGGTAAAAACCAAAGAAGATGTAACATTAGCTGTTGATAAAGCAATCGAAAACGGTCTAATCAATTTTGGGCAAAAAGAACTGGTTCATCAAACGATTGTAGATATTGTAAACCATCCGGAATTAGCAGTATGTTTTGCATCTGGAAATACAGTTTTAAATGAACAAACGATCATTCAAAAAGAAGGGAACACCATCAAGCCAGATCGAATGGTCATAAACCAAGCTAAGGAAGTGTATCTTTTAGATTATAAAACGGGAGCTCATAATGCTAAATATCAAAAGCAATTAGAGAATTATCAACATGCAATTGAACTAATGGGTTACAAAGTCGTAAAAAAAGCACTGATTTACATCGGAAAAGGAATCGATGTAGTAAATTTGTAACGTATAAATGAATTATTCGTAAAAGTGGGTTCAAGTTATTGTTGGTCTACTCTAAGGTCGAATAGAAATTATACTGCAGTTATTATTATGATAATAACGTTAAACAAATAAAACTTTAAATAAAATACACCATAAATTATGTACGGAAAAATAAAAGAACATTTGCAAAACGAATTGCAAACAATAGAAGACAACGGGATATTCAAGAAAGAAAGAATCATCACTTCACCTCAAGATGCTGAAATTACAATTTCTACAGGAGAAACAGTTTTGAATTTTTGTGCTAACAACTACTTAGGGTTGTCATCACATCCAGAGGTAATTCAGGCTGCTAAAGATGCTATGGATACGCACGGTTTCGGTATGTCTTCTGTGCGATTTATTTGCGGGACGCAGGATATTCATAAAACATTAGAAAGAAAAATTTCTGAATTCTACGGAACAGAAGATACTATCCTTTATGCAGCAGCTTTTGATGCAAACGGTGGCGTATTCGAACCATTATTAGGTGAAGGAGACGCAATAATTTCAGATAGTTTGAACCATGCCTCTATTATTGACGGGGTGCGTTTGTGTAAAGCGTCGCGTTATCGTTATGAAAATAGTAATATGGAAGACTTAGAGCAACAATTGATCAAAGCAAATGAAGCAGGAAGTCGTTTCAAGATTATTGTAACTGATGGTGTTTTCTCTATGGATGGTGTAGTAGCACCTCTTGATGAAATTTGTGATCTAGCAGATAAATATGACGCTATGGTGATGGTTGATGAATGTCACGCAGCTGGTTTTATTGGAGCAACAGGAAAAGGAACGCTTGAAGCAAAAGGAGTAATGGGGAGAGTAGATATAATTACTGGAACCTTAGGAAAAGCTTTAGGTGGTGCCATGGGAGGGTATACTACAGCCAAAAAAGAAATAATCGAATTGTTGCGTCAACGTTCAAGACCGTATTTATTCTCCAATTCATTAGCGCCAGCAATTGTGGGTGCGTCAATAAAGGTGTTTGAGTTATTAGAGAAAGATACGACATTAAGAGATCAATTAGAGTGGAATACAAACTATTTCAAGGCTGGTATGAAAAAAGCTGGTTTTGATATTGTTGATGGAGATTCGGCTATTGTTCCTGTTATGTTGTACGATGCTAAGTTATCACAAACTATGGCAGATGAGTTATTGAAAAAAGGAATCTATGTAATTGGGTTTTTCTTTCCAGTGGTACCTAAAGATAAGGCTAGAATTAGAGTTCAATTATCAGCTGCTCACACAAAGGAGCATTTAGATAAAGCCATTTCAGCATTTATTGAAGTAGGTAAAGCGCTAAATGTTGTAAAATTATAGTTCAAAGTTATAGGATTTCCATTTTAACGCTAATAAATTATTTTTTTTTAACATAAGATTTTGTAATTAATAATTAAGGCGTTACTTTTGTTGTTAATTAACTAAAATTGTAATTAAAAATAATAAGTATGAAACATCTTAACAAAATTTTAGTTGCTGCTATGATGGTTATGGGATTAAGTTCTCAAGCACAAGACAGTAACAACCCATGGGCTATCTCTTTTGGAGCTAACGCTGTAGACACTAAGACTAGTGCGGGTGGTGGTAATGGATGGTTAGATCGTCATTTCTCTCAACCATTTGCTACAAAAGATAACTGGAACGTTTTACCTTCAGTGTCTTATATTAGCGTATCTAAGTACCTTGGAGATAATTTCTCTTTTGGATTACAAGGATCTGTTAATAAAATTGATAAATATGTTAAATTTGATCCTACAGCTGTAGGTCATGATTCTCGTGGATATGTGACTTCTAACCCAGGTGATTTAATGTACTACGGTATTGACGCAAGCGTTAAATACAGTTTTATGACTTTAATTAACTCTAAAGTTATTGATCCTTCACTACATGTTGGTGGTGGTTATACTTTCTTCGGTGATAGTAGCTACGGAACACTTAACCCAGGTGCTGGATTAACTTTTTGGTTTACTGAAAATGTAGGTTTAGCTCTTGAGACTTCTTACAAAAAATCTTTTGGTGATAGAGACGATGTTTCTGGAACTCCAGATGCTCCATCTCATTTCCAACACACTGCTGGTATTATCTTCAAATTTGGAGGAAAAGATACTGATGGAGACGGAATCTACGATAAGGATGATGCTTGTCCAGACGTTGCAGGTTTAAAAGAATTTAATGGATGTCCTGATACTGACGGAGATGGAATTGCTGATAAAGATGATTCTTGTCCAGAAGTTGCTGGTCCTAAAGAATTCAATGGTTGTCCTGATACTGATGGAGACGGAATTGCTGATAAAGATGATGCTTGTCCAGAAGTTGCTGGTCCTAAAGCATTAAACGGATGTCCTGATACAGATGGAGATGGTGTAGCTGATAAAAATGATAAATGTCCTAACGTTGCAGGTCCTAAAGAAAATGGTGGATGTCCATGGCCAGATACTGATGGAGATGGAGTTTTAGACAAAGATGATAAATGTCCTACTATTAAAGGAACTGTTGCTAATTCTGGTTGTCCAGAAGTTACTGCTGAAGTGATCAAACAATTAAATGAGTACGGTAAAACGATCTTGTTTGATTCAGGTAAAGCTTCTTTTAAAGAACAAACTTTTGCAGTATTACAATCAATCACTGATATTTTAAAAGAGTATCCAAATTCAAACTTTATGATTGAAGGACACACTGATAGTGATGGAAGTAATGAATTAAACCAAACTTTATCTGAAAATAGAGCTGCTGCAGTAAGAAACTACTTAGTAGAAAAAGGAATTAACACAGACAGATTGAAATCAACTGGTTATGGTGAAACTAAACCAATCGCTTCTAATAAAACAGCTAAAGGAAAAGCTGAAAATAGAAGAGTAGAAGTTTCTTTGATCAAAGAATAATTTCTTCAAAATATTTATAGAAAACGCCTCGATTTATCGGGGCGTTTTTTTTATTTTTATAAAATGATAAATTCTTCTTTTTTAGATAAAATTGCACAAGTTTTAATTCAAGATTACTCTGGTAAATTATCGGATACTATTGTAGTCTTACCCAATAAGAGAGCTAAGATATTCTTAATCGAAGCCTTAAAAAAACAAGTGAGTGCTAATATACTTTCTCCTGAAATTATTAGTATTGAGGATTTTATTCAAGATATTGCAGCTATACGCACCGTTGATCCTATTGAATTGTTATTCGAGTTTTATGAAGTATATTTGTCAGTCACTGAAAAATCCAGTCAACAATCGTTTGAGTTATTTGCCAATTGGGCCAAAATGCTTTTGCAAGATTTTAATGAGATTGATCGCTATTTATTAGATCCCACTCATGTTTTGTCTTACCTAAAAGACATTGAAGATATCAAAAAATGGGGAATAGAAGTGGAGAATAAAACACAACTACTCGAAAACTACATTGATTTCTGGAAATTACTACCTAATTACTATCAAGCACTTTATGCGCACCTTCTTAAAAAGGGGATTGGATACCAAGGACTAATTTACCGTCAGGCAGTTGACAATCTCATTCCTTTTTCCAAAACAATTACAGATAAAAAATATGTATTTGCAGGCTTTAATGCCTTAAATGCTTCCGAAGAAAAAATAATTCAACATCTTATTGCTTCGAACCAAGCCAAAATATACTGGGATGCAGATCAAACCTTTTTAAATGATCCGTATCATGACGCAGGGCTTTTTTTAAGACGATTTAAAGCGAACTGGAAACATTATAAATCCAACCCTTTTGAATGGATTGTAAATGATTTTGCTGAAACAAAAAACATTCAAGTTATTGGTACACCCAAAACCATTGGGCAAGCCAAAATTGCGGGAACTATCATAGAAAAAATCATCAACGAAAACCCAACAGCTTCATTGGATAAAGTGGCGGTTGTTCTAGGTGAGGAGAATGTGTTGGTACCGCTATTGTATTCATTGCCATCAACCGTAGGCGCTTTAAATATTACGATGGGTTATTCGAGCAAGAACAATCCTGCACAAATATTGATTGCCAAACTATTCAAAATGCATACTAACGCTTTGTCTCGAAATGCAAAAAGTTATGTGTTGTATTATAAAGATGTATTGGATATTTTGACGCATCCATTAGTAGAACCCTACGCCAAAACTACTGGATTGGTCAATACAATCAATCAAAATAATTATACTTTTATTACGCATCAAAAGGTAATGGAGCTGAATCCAGAACCAACAGAATTATTCTCGTTGTTATTTACCAAATGGGACAATGGCTCCATGACAGTTTTACAAATGCTTTCTGTTTTATTATTGACGATCAAGAATAATTTGAGTAATGATAATGAGGAAGAGAAAATAACTAAAGCATTTGTTTTTGCTATTTTTAAAGTCATCAATAAGCTGATTAATTATTATTCGCAACACACGCATATTGATAAAATTGACACACTACACGCCATATACAAACAAGTGATTGACCTGGCCGAAGTTTCTTTTGAAGGAGAACCACTTAATGGTTTGCAAATAATGGGTGTTTTAGAAAGTCGTGTTCTTGATTTTGATACGGTTATCGTAACCTCGATGAATGAGGGGAAGTTTCCAGCAGGTAAATCCCAGAATTCTTTTATTCCTTATGACGTGAAACGCGAGTTAGGTTTGCCCACTTTTAAAGAAAAAGATGCGATTTATACTTATCACTTTTACCATTTATTGCAGCGTGCCAAAAATATTTATTTGTTATATAATACTGAGAGTGACGGACTAGATGCTGGAGAGAAAAGCAGGTTTATCACGCAACTTGAAGTAGAAAAACAACCCAATCACACTTTATCCCATGAGATTTATAATGCCGTATTACCCGAAACGGCTTATAAACCGATGATTATTCAAAAATCAGATAGTGTGATGGTGCGTTTGAAAGAGATTGCCGCAGCTGGTTTTTCGCCTTCGGCATTGACAAGTTATATTCGGAATCCAATACAGTTTTATTTTCAAAAGATACTGCGCATTCGCGAAGTCGAAGAAGTCGAAGAAAATATTGCTTTGAATACCTTGGGAACCATTATTCACGAAACTTTAAAAGTATTGTACGAACCTTTTATTGGGAAATTTATTTCAGAGGCTGATATTGAAAACTGCTTTAAATTAATAGATGCTGAGGTACTTAAGCAGTTTAAGGTGGTTTATAAAGAAGGAGAAATTAAAAAAGGAAGAAATCTACTTGCTTTTGAGGTGGCTAAACGTAATGTTTTTAATTTCTTAAAAGTAGAATTAGAAAGTATAAAAAGTGGCGATGCAATCAAGATTATTGCTTTAGAACAAACTTTTCAAAGAACGTTAACGCATCCTAATTTACCATTTCCAGTGCTGATTAAAGGTAATGTGGATCGAATTGAAGAGCGCAACGGCAATATTAGAATTGTAGATTACAAAACAGGAAAGGTAGAAAAAGCGAGTGTAATACTTAAAACTTGGAAAGGACTGACGGAGGATATTAAAAACGATAAAATTATTCAGGTTCTAGCGTATGCTTTTATGTATGAGAACGAAGCAAAAGGAAAACCCATTGAAGCGGGAATCATTTCATTCAAAAATTTAAAATCTGGATTTTTACCTTTTATTTTTAAAGAAGAAAAAGAAAGCGAATTCATTGTAAACGAAACGATAATGAGTAATTACCTAGAGCAAATTGTTTTGTTGCTACAAGAGATTTTAGATAAAAACATTCCGTTTGAGGAAAAAGTAGTTTAGTTTTTAACTGCTAATTGCGTAAAAGTAGTTTGACAGCTGTGCAAGGTTTTAATTAACATGGTTTTAGTATTTTAATTGTGAGAATTTATTTTCTTTACATAAAATAATCAACATCAAAAAAGCGCTTAACATATTCGAATTCTTTAAAAGCACCTTAGTTATTAATTTAGCTTTTTGCGTGTTACCTGTTCTTTTTTTAGGTTTTTTTGCTTTTAAGTACACGTTCTTAACGGTGGGTTTTGGTATAAGTTTATTAACCAAAGAAATTAAGGCTAAAAACGAATATTTATTTTACTACAATAACAGCATTTCTAAAATTGAGTTGTGGTTGTATGCTTGGTGTTTCAATTTTGTGGCACTTGTTTTTATAAGCCTTCTCTTTAATTTCATCAGCAAACTATTTTGAAAAAACACATACTAGAAATCGATAGTGTACAGAAAAGTTTTGATAATAAATCGATTCTTTCAGATGTGTATCTAAAGTGTGAAACAAATGATATAATAGGTTTGTTGGGTCGCAATGGTTCTGGGAAATCGACTTTGTTGAAAATTATTTTCGGAATTGAAGCTGCTGACTTCAAATTTGTACGAATTGATAATGTCGTAAAAAGTAAAACCAGTGAATTGTTTCAAGAAATAAGTTATTTGTCTCAGGATAATTTTATCCCAAATCACTTATCGGTTGCTAAAGCTATTTCGTTGTCATTAGGCAATAATAAAATCGAAGCGTTTTATGAAGATGAAGCAATCCAAGCTATACGAACAAAAAAAATCAGTCACTTATCAGGAGGAGAATTGCGGTATCTCGAAATCAAGTTGGTTTTATGTAACGCTTCTAAATTTGTGCTTTTAGACGAGCCTTACAATGGACTTTCTCCAATAGCTGTTGAGAAAGTCAATCTATTATTGCAACAGCATGCAAAACAAAAAGGAATTATAATTACTGATCATAACTATGAAAACGTAATTGCGATTGCAACTAAGTTAATACTAATGAAAGAAGGCAAAGCGCACCATTTGACCACTAAAAAGGAATTGATTGAAATGGGCTATTTGAGAGAAGGCGCTCTTTAAATTTTCTTAAAAAAGTCTAATAAAACGGTAGTTAGTGCCTCTTGATTTTCGATATGTGACATGTGTCCGTCAGGGAAAGTAACCAATTCAACATTTGTATTTATAATTTGTTTTTTTGTTTCTTGATAATTTAAAACAGGATCTTTTTCGCCAAGAATAAGCATTTTTGGATACGTTGTCTGGTGAAGTAAAACTTCGCGGTCCACTCTTATTTTCATTCCTTCCAAAGAAGCAACAATGGCTTGTAGTGGTGTTTTTAAAGCTGCAGTTTTTACATTTTCAATTTCGATACGCAATCTTTCTCGGTTGTTTTCACTGAATAAATTACCAATAGCCAAGCTTACAAAACCAACATAGCTTTGCTTAACTGCTTTGATCGCGCGATCTCGATTGATTTTGCGTTCTTCACTATCTGCGTTTGCGGTAGAATTTAATAAAACAAGACCTTTTATAAAATCAGGATACAACTCCGCGAAAGCTAGCGCTACATAACCGCCCATAGAATGTCCAACAAAAATAGCTTTCCGAATGCGTAATTCAGATAAAACCGCATGAACAGCATCTGCATTGTCCTCCATACTGTGCACATATCCCAAACATTCGGTTGCACCATGCCCTAATAAATCAATAGTAATCACTCGATTTTTTTTTGAAAAAGGAGCGATATAATGTTCCCACATTACTTGATTTTCAAGAAAACCATGTAGTAGCACAATTGCCGTTCCTTTGCCGGTATCAGTGTAGGCAATACTAGTATTTTTAAATTGCGTAGTTTTCAAATCTAAATTTTAGAGTACAAAAGTAGGACTATTTATTTTTTTAGGAGCACAGGCCCTCCGTATTTTTCATGATTTGTCCCGCTTTCCGCTGTATCTTTTATCCCGATAAGTATCGGGATAAAAGGATGCCGCTACAATCGGGGCTCATATCTTTGTTATAGTTACAAAATGATAAAATACTTATCTTTAAAATAGTAATAATTGATAAACAAAATGAAGTTGCAAAATTCTATCGGGGCCAGATACGTTTAGTACGATATTGTAAGTTAGGTTAATCAACTTCATTTTAATTACATTTCAAGTCGCAATAGTACTTAAGCACTAGGTTTTTAATTTAGATGCAGTATAACTAATGAGCCAAGACCCATGTAGTTTTTTGTTTGTCTTAAACAGCCAATGTTATGACTTTAAAGTATTCTGTAGGATTAGATGTTTCTAGTAAAAAAATAGACGGATCTATTTGTGTGATCGACCAAAATCAGCAAGTTCAGTTTATGTCTAAAATTACATTTAACAACACTGTCTGTGGTTTTAAAAATTTAGACTCCTGGATAACAAAATGGCATAAAGCTACGGAGTTACCTTTGGTTGTTTGCATGGAAGCCACAGGTGTCTATCATGAAAATTGTGCCTTATATTTATTTGAAAAAGGATACCAACTATCTATTGTTTTACCCAATAAGGCAAAGAAATATTTAGAATGCTTAGGTTTAAAATCAAAAAATGATAGTATTGACGCTAGAGGGTTAGCACAAATGGGAGCTGAACAATGCTTAGGACTTTGGCAACCGCTAGGTCGGTATTATTATGAATTACGCAATTACACTAGGCAACATCAAAATATACAAGAGTTAAAAACAGTTATAAGTAACCAAATTCATGCATTAAAGCACGGTATGTATCCTTGTGAAATGACAATTGAACAACTTAAAACCACTTTAGCCCTTTTTGATTCTCAGTTGAAAGAGTTAAGTAAAAAGATGAAATTACATTTAAAATCAGATGATGTGGTTTATAGAAAATGCTTAAATATTCTAGCAATGAAAGGCTTAGGTTATTTAACAATTGCAACTTTAATAGCAGAAACTAATGGTTTTGAACTATTCGAAAATTATAAGCAATTGGTATCTTATGCTGGTTATGATGTTGTAGAAGCCCAATCTGGAACAAGAGTAGGAAAGACTAAAATATCAAAAAAAGGTAATTCAAGAATAAGAAGAGCACTTCATATGCCGTCTTTAGTGGTTATAACGTGTAAAGAAAAACCGTTTTTAGATTTATATAATAGGACATTTGAAAAACATGCTATAAAAATGAAAAGTTATGTAGCGGTACAAAAAAAATTATTAGTGATGGTCTATCATTTGTGGAAGAAAAATGAGCGATACGATTCTGATTATCAAATAAATATTCAAGAAAAGGAGCAGGAGCTTTCTTCTCTGCTTGCCTTTGAAAAAGGCACAAACGCAAAAACGGATTAAAAAATTAGCCCCAAACAAGTTGAGGCTAAACAAGGTAAACATTCAACGAAAAATCGCAGTACGTTTCCTCTCTGCTAATCCAAATATATTGAAAATAAATTAAAACAAATTAGGTTTTAAAGATAGTACCTAAGGATTTTCTCTATTTCTTCTATTTACGCTTTCCAACTTGTTGATAAAAAATCTTTTTACATAACGTTTGTAATTCTTATTTGTACTAAAAGTCAGTATATTTGAGAAAAGGATTTTTATATGAAGCCAAGAAGTATTTTAAAGTTAGAGGAAGAATTAGGTATTGAAATTAGCTTGTCGACAGTTAATGATTTTTTTGATTCTGAAAATAAAAATACTTTCAAAGTAAATGATAACGGAGAAATTATTTCGTTGAATCTATTTGAAAACAAAATAACTAATATTTCTTTCATAAAAGAGTTTGAAAATTTAAAAGAATTAGATTTAAGAAATAATCCAATTAAAGATTTTAGACCTTTAGAAAATCTAAAAAAATTAATTCTTTTTGGTTATAATAACCATACAATAAATAGCCAATCTTACATTGATAATTTTTTAAAAAAAGACATATTTGATATCAGTAGACATTCTTCCAAGATAGCTGCAATTTATATTCACAATCATGAATTTTTATTTGATAAACCTCAAATAATCAATTTAGGCGGTAAGAATAATTATTACATAGAATCTTATGATGATAAATCAGTTGCATTAAGTTGTAAGCCTAATATAAATTATATTGAACACTTTTTCGGCGAAGATATCGCATTAGTTTCGGCTATTGTTGGAGAAAATGGAACTGGTAAAACCAGTTTATTAACAAAATTATTTAATCAATTAATTCCGGTAAGAACTGGCGATGAAAGATGTGTTTTTTTCGTTATTGAAGAAACTGATAGAATTAAATATTATTCATTTTTTAATTTAGAAAATGATTTTAAAGTTGTTTCTAAAAACTTTGATGCTAAAAATGAAAAATCTCCGTTTTATGGTTTCCCTATCTATTTTTCAAATTATTTAAGTGACAGTAGAATTCATCAGGAAAAACATAACTCTATTGATTTATCATTAAAGAATCAAATATTAAACGATTTAAATCCTAAGTTATCATCTAAAGCTAATTTTTCCTTTTATAAAAATTCTCAATTAAAGAGATGGATGAAAATACTTTCTAACAAAGAAATTACAACTATTCTGGATGAATTTACATTACCTGTTTTTGATACTATTAAAATAGAGATTAAAAGAATCGAGGCAGATTACAATTATCTTAAATCAATAAAAAATCTTAACTCACCAGGCGGTAAAACACTAAAAGAACAAGTAATTGAGACGTATAAGATTTTTAATTCTATTAATATTTATTTAGAAGATTTAAATTCAACTAATACTTTTACTGAGAAAAACACAAAAAATGAAATTGTGAAATTTTTGATGAAATATTTTATGACATTTATTTCTAACACCATTTTTAATCAAGAAGAAACAAATAGAATTTATCCAAAAATAAAAAACAACAAAGTTTTCGATGATCTAACCTTACTAACTAGCTCAAAGGATTTATTAAAATTACTGATTGATAATTTTTACTTTGTTGATATTAATGATAAAAACTCTGAATTTACTTTTCCGTTCCAATCTTTTTGTGATTTTATTTTAAAAATTGAAACCTTTTTTGACAATGGTGAGATTAAATTAAACCGAAGCAATGAGTTTAATTTAAATTTTATTTCAGCTAGTGAATTTTTGTTTTTACACGACAATATCATTTCAAAGTTAAATGATTTTAAAATTGACAATTATCAATTTTTAAAATTTCATCCTGATAAAATAATTAGCTCAGGCGAAGAAATGGTTTTTAATCTTATTTCACTATTGCATGAAAACAAAGAAGTAAATACAAATGTTAATTTACCCAAGATTTTATTTTTAGATGAGGCTGATTTAGGACTTCATCCTAAGTGGAAAAAAATGTTTGTCAACACTTTAGTAAAAATTTTGCCAAAGATTTTTATTGGAATGAGAATACAAATCATATTCACAACTCACGATCCTTTAACATTATCAGACATTCCAAATAGCAATATTGTTTATTTAAAAAAAGAGAATGGTAAAATGGTTATTCTTAATGATGAAAGTAAACCCAAAAAATCTTTTGGAGCAAATATTACCGATTTATTAGCAGATAGTTTTTTTGTCGATAACGGTTTAATGGGGGATTTTGCAAAAGCTAAAATTGAAAATACTATAGAATGGATAAATTTAGAAAACTATAAAAAAGACAACAAGCCTGGCGAACCCTTTAATGCGAATGAATACAATCATCACAAACAAATTATTGAACTAATTGACGAACCCATTTTAAAAATGAAATTAGCAGAAATGATTGATGAATTAAAGGGAGGTAAAGATTTTCAAAAAGAATTAGCCAGAAAAGAAATTGATTTTTTAAAATCTAAATTTGGTATAGAATGATTAAAATAAATCCAACAGATGAAGCCGTTAAGTTTCATCACGAAAAAGTTTTAGAAACTTTTGAAAATCTAATTTCCAACGGTTATATCATAAGAAACAATAAAATTGAGAATATATGTAAAGACTTCATTTCTTTCTTATCTAAGAATAAATTAGAATTGATAATTGGAAAACCAAATCGTTTAATTGAAATTCATGAAGAATATAAAAAGAAACAATTTTCAAAACACCAAATTGAATTAATTAAGAGCTTTTTCATTCAAACAGGTTATGGTAGTTTTCCAAACAAAGAATTTTTAAATCTATTAAATATTGATACCTGTGTGTATTGTAATAGAAATTATACTTTATACTTTGGGGGTAATAATGCAAGAGCAGAATTAGATCATTGGTTTCCAAAAGCAGAATTTCCAATTTTGGCATTATCATTTTATAATTTAATTCCAAGTTGCCATTCTTGTAATCATATAAAAGGAGCTTCTAAAAATTATAATTGGCTAGAAGCTTTAGATAAAATGAATCATCCTTATTTTGACAAAAATGAATTTACATTTAGCTATGATTATCATTCATTAAATGATTTTAAAATGAAAATAAATGTTGTAAATATCAAAACGAAGGAAACATTAAAATTCAACAAAACAAAACAAATTTACGATGCGCATTCTGAAAGAGAGTTGAAAGACTTAATAGATCTTCGTTATAAATATTCAAACAATTATTTAGATATTTTATTAAACAAAACATTCACAGATCTTTCTATGTCTAAAGAAGAAGCTTATAGAATGATTTTTAGCATAGAAATCAAAGAAGAAGATTATCATAAAAGACCGTTTAGTAAATTCAAACACGATATAATTGGGGAATTATTAAAAATTAAATAAGTTTTTGTCATTTTGAGGAACTGTAAACCACATTAATGACTTTGATAATGAGATTCCTCGTTCCTCGGATGACCAATGGGATGAATAATTTTAGTGGTTAAAATCGATTATCACCATCTAGTAAATTACCTAATCCGCCTAGTAAACTGCCTTCTCCACGACTCTCTCCACCAGCTTTTGGTGCTGATGCGATGATTCTATCGGCAAGGCGGCTGAATGGTAACGATTGTACATAAACGGTTCCAGGACCACGAAGCGTGGCGTAGAACAATCCTTCGCCTCCAAAAATGGAGTTCTTGATTCCGCCAATGAACTCGATATCATAATCAACATCTTTGGTAAAACCGATGATGCAACCAGTGTCTACTTTTAGTATTTCACCTGCTTTTAGTTCTTTTTTGGCCATGGTTCCTCCAGAATGTACAAACGCCATTCCGTCGCCTTCTATCTTTTGCATGATGAATCCTTCACCACCAAAAAGACCACGGCCTAATTTTTTAGAAAATTCGATTCCAACAGCAACGCCTTTTGCGGCGCATAAAAAAGAGCTTTTTTGACAGATGAATTTTCCTTGGAATTGGGTTAAGTCAATAGGAAGGATTTTTCCAGGATAAGGAGAAGCAAATGAAACTTTTCCTTTACTGTGATGCTGATTGATAAAGGCAGTCATGAACATACTTTCGCCGGTTAAAACTCTTTTTCCTGCACTTAGTAGTTTGTCAAAAATTCCAGATTGTTGTTTTGATCCATCTCCAAAGATGGTTTCCATCTGGATGTTGTTATCCATCATCATGAAACTTCCTGCCTCAGCAATTACAATTTCTTGTGGATCTAATTCGATTTCGACGTATTGCATTTCTTCGCCAAAAATTTCGTAATCTATTTCGTGTGCTTGCATGATTTTTTGTTTTTTGATTGAACTAATTAGTTGATGTTTAAGGCTAAATGTTACATTAATTTTGGGCTTTAATATTTGATTTAACAATAAACTTATGAAAAACACTAGTTGTTTATAGCCCTGATGGGAGTGGCATCCTCTTGTAAAGCGCTAGCGGTACAAGAGATATAACGTACAGCAGGACGAGTTGTTATTTTAAAAATGAGTCGTTATGCTCCAAAAAAGAATACCCGGAAATCATAAATAGTTAAAAAGCTTTCTTATTTAAAATTAGTCTTAATTATAATTGATGTTTTGGTTTTATTTTTTTAAATTTGTTGCATTATAAAATTTTAATGTAATGTCAGAGTTTAATCAATTGAAGAATAACGTATTATTTGAAACGGCAAACGGTTATAGCTATCAGTGCGACCTAACAAATAGTATTGTAATTCACTTTGTAGGGACTACTTCTAGCTACAAGGTGCGTGATTTTTTAATTTTTCAGAGAAAGGTGAATAGTGTCTTAATTTTGGAGATGCTTTATGACCTGTCTGATCAATCAGATGCGCAATTGATTGAGACTACTAAAAGAAATTTTTCTCGAAACCTGACCATTTGCGAAATAGTTCAGCTTAGAGAATTATTGAATGGAACCAAATTTACCCTTAATTTGTATTCGATGCTTAATTCGGTTTTAAGCGTAGAAGTAGCCTAATCTATTAATTTAGAATAAATACAAAGAGAATTGTAGGTTCTCTTCTTGGATAATTTTTTTGTAATTTTACTTTTAAAGAAGGAAATTATGAAAGATTTATTGAGAACAAACTCGTCTTTGCAAGAAGGTATAGAAACGATATTAAATTTACAGTCTAAGATAGAAAGTGACGCTTCTAATAAATATTTGGCCATGGCTTCCTGGTTGGATAGAAATGGATTTGCGAACACAGCGGATTATATGTACAAACAATCTGAGGAAGAAAGAGCGCATTTTCTTAAAATTTTTAAATACATCACTGAAGCTGGTGGTATTGCGATTACACCTACTGTTGCTGAAGTGCAACAAGAATTTGCTTCATTTAAATCAGTATTTGAAATTGCTCTTGACAATGAAATTGCAGTTACAAATGCAATCAATAAGGTAATTGCAAAATGTAGATTGGAGAATGATTATGCTACAGAAGAGTTTATGATGTGGTATGTTGTTGAGCAACGTGAGGAAGAAAAACATGCAAGAAGAGCGCTAGAGCTTTTTGAATTAATTGACGAAGACAGTGCCACTGGAAAGTTTGAACTTGATGTTCAAATTGCAAAAATAGGTTCGGTTGAATAAATAAATTCAAGACGATAATAAAAATGCCCTTACTGTTTAGTAAGGGCATTTTTTTTGTAACATTATTTCTCAATTAGTTTTTTACACATTTCAACATCAGCTTTTTCTAACCAAACATTTTCTGGCTGATAATAGACTATTGGAGCACTTTTGCAACGATCAGAACATTCCATTTTAAAGATTTCAATCTTTTCTGTAGTGTCATTTTCTTTGTTAATTTGCTTGATGTATTTTTTAACTTCCTTGTGTTTGCCGCATTTGCTGCCATTACACATGAAAATGGCTCTGTTGGGAAATGTTATCTTACTCATAATGATACAATTTTATATTAAGACTGCATCAGGCTTTCAATCTCGTCCACTTCAATAGGAATATTGCGCATTAAGTTAAAAGGTTCTCCAGTTTCTTGGATCACAACATCGTCTTCAAGACGGATTCCAAAACCTTCCGCAGGAATGTAAATTCCAGGCTCAACGGTAAAAACCATATTGGCTTGCATTGGCTCTATTAGTAATCCGTAATCGTGTGTGTCTAGACCCATGTGGTGTGATGTACCGTGCATGAAGTATTTTTTGTACGCTGGCCATTCTGGATTTTCGTTTTGCACATCGGCTTTATCGATTAATCCAAGACCTAACAACTCGGATGTCATAAGTTTACCTACTTCAATATGGTATTGTTTCCATAAAGTTCCTGGAACAAGCATTTTTGTTGCTTCATTTTTAACTTTCAAAACCGCGTTGTAAACTGCTTTTTGTCGGTCAGAGAATTTACCAGATACTGGAATAGTACGCGTCATATCACTAGAATAATTAGCATATTCAGCACCTACATCCATTAAAATTAAATCACCCGCTTTGCATTGTTGGTTGTTTTCAATATAATGCAACACATTAGCGCTGTTTCCTGAACCAATAATAGGAGTGTAAGCGAAACCTTTAGAACGGTTACGAATGAATTCATGAATAAATTCAGCTTCGATTTCGTATTCCATTACATTAGGTTTCACGAAAGAAAGAATTCTTCTAAACCCTTTTTCGGTAATGTTACAAGCTTGCTGAATCAAGTCAATCTCTTCACTTTCTTTAATCGAGCGAATGCGTTGTAAGATAGGGTTGCTTTTTGCGACAGCGTGTGCTGGATATTTTTCTTTCCATTTTTTTACAAAACGAGCCTCACGAGTTTCTGTTTCCACAGCTGCACGATAATGTTCGTTGGTATTAATGTACATGGTGTCAGCATAGGTCATCATCTCGTTCAGAATTTTATCAAAATCCTGTAACCAATGCACATTTTTTATTCCAGTTACTGCCAGAGCACGTTCTTTAGTTAGTTTTTCGCCTTCCCAAACAGCAATGTGATCGTTCGTTTCTTTTAAAAACAAAATCTCTCTTTGCTCTTCATAAGGAGCATCAGGAAAAAGTAAAAGGATACTTTCTTCTTGATCAACGCCTGATAGATAAAAAATATCGCGGTGTTGTTCAAACGGCATGCTGCTATCAGCACTTATAGGATAAATATCATTAGAGTTGAAAATGGCAACGCTTTTAGGCTTCATTTCAGCCATGAATTTGGCGCGATTTTTTATAAATAAGTTACGCTCAATTTGATGGTATTTCATAGTAATGTAGTTTTTACTTTTGTTTACTCAAAAATACTAAGATTAAATTGTTTCTAATGATGAATTGCATAATTTTATATAAAAAACAACAAAAAGCGCATTGGCTTAAAAGAATCTTTCAAGCCAGTGCGCAATTGAATTAGTAAAGGTTGTATTGTTTTAATGGTGGTTTTTGAGTTTTTTATTCGATTATTCTCTTTAGAATTTAAAGGTATTTGTACCCTGGTATGGTTAAGAATTCAATAAATTTTGGATTTACAACCAGTACATCTAGCAATTGTTCGGCTAATTTGTATTCGCCATCTTGATGGTTGTCTTCTCCAACTAATTTTTTTATTTTTTCATATTCTTCCATTGCCAAACGGTTGTAGTAACTATTAGTTAATTTTTTATTATTGTCCAATGTAACTCCGTTTTGCAACCACTGCCATAATTGCGATCTCGAAATTTCTGCTGTAGCGGCATCTTCCATTAAATGATGAATTGCAGCAGCTCCTTGTCCATGAAGCCATGAGGCAATATATAAAATAGAAACGTTAATATTTTTACGAACGCCTTCTTCAGTAATGGTTCCTTTGGGTACTTCAAGCAAGTCGCTTTCGGAAATGTTTAGATCGGCTCTTTTAATATGAATCTGATTCTTGGTAGGCATTTCTCTATCGAAAACTTTCATGGCAAGCGGAATCAAGTCAGGATGTGCAACCCAAGTTCCATCATGGCCATTACGGACTTCTCGTTCCTTGTCAGCAATTACTTTATTAAAGGCAACTGTGTTAGCTTCAAGATTGTTTTTTATCGGAATTTGCGCTGCCATTCCGCCTATTGCGTGAATATTTCTTTTGTGGCAACGCTGAATAACCAATTGCGAATACGCATTCATAAAAGGGGATGTCATGCTTACTTGGTCTCTATTTGGAACTATAAAAGCGGGATTATTTCTGAATTTTTTGATATATGAAAAAATATAATCCCAGCGACCACAGTTCAATCCTACGATATGTTCTTTAAGTTCAAAAATAATTTCGTCTAATTGAAAACTAGCCGTTATCGTTTCGACTAAAACGGTCACTTTTATCGTGCCTCTTTGCATACCAAGATAATCCTCGGTATAGTCAATTACTTCATTCCACCAGCGTGCTTCTAGGTAATGTTCTAATTTTGGAATATAAAAATAAGGCGCAGATCCGTTTTTAAGTAATTCTTTAAAATTATGAAAAGCATACAATCCAAAATCAACTAGTGATCCTGAAGTTTCTTGATCTTCAACTAAAATATGTTTTTCTTGTAAATGCAAACCTCTTGGACGAACCAGTAAAACAGCAGTCTTATCATTGAGTTGGTATCTTTTGTTTTTTGCTTTATCCTCAAGAATAATGGTTTTGTTAACTGCATCCATTAAGTTTTGTTGGCCTTGCATTACATTGATCCAGGTAGGCGCAGTGCTGTCTTCAAAATCAGCCATAAAAGTTCTAGCGCCACTATTCAAGGCGTTTATCACCATTTTTCTATCAACGGGCCCTGTGATTTCTACTCTACGATCAAGCAAGTCATCAGGTGTGGGAGCGGCTAACCACTCATTGTCACGAATGTTTTTAGTTTCTGGAGGGAAAGTAGGTAAACTACCAGCATCAAATAATAGTTGCTGTTTTTTACGTTCTTCAAGTAATGCAATTCTTTTTTTATTAAAACGATCGTGCAAGGAGGTAAGAAACGCTATTGCGTCTTCGGTAAGTATTTCTGGGAATGTTTGATTGCAATCTGTTTTAATTTGCAGTGTTTTTTCGATTGTAGTTGTTGTTTGTATCATGGTTAAGGTGTTTTGCACGACAATGTTACGAAAAGTTTTTAATTTAACAAGCGAACGTACGCTAAAATTATAAAAAACTTTTTATTAGTCAGTTTAATTTTTAGCGTATCTTTGAAGTATGAATATGGAAAAGGATTATATCAAGTTAATTTTTGGGCTTAAGCTCAAGCAAGCGCGTACTAATAAGGCGTTGTCTTTATTTGGCTTAGCCAAAATCACAGAATTATCAAAGTCGTATTTGAACGAAATAGAAAAGGGAAAGAAATATCCTAAGACCGATAAGATTATTCTTTTGGCTGAAAAGTTAGAGGTTTCATACGATCATATGGTGTCTTTAAAATTAGATAATAATCTTGCACCTATTGGTGAAATTTTGAAATCGGGAATTTTAAAAGAGATTCCGCTTGATATTTTCGGGATTCAAGAAAATGATTTAATTGATATTATTGCCAATGCGCCGGCAAAAGTAAATGCGTTTATAAGTACGATTATTGAAATTGCGCAGCATTATAATTTAAGTAGAGAGAGCTTTTTCTTGGCGGCATTGCGATCGTATCAAGAAGCGCAAAATAATTACTTTGATGATTTAGAGCAAAAGGTTTTGGATTTCTCCAAAGCGTTCCATATTAATATGAATGAGAAAATTTCGTTAGACGAATTAACGGCAGTTTTGAAAGAAGAATATGGGTACACTATTCAAGAACTCATTTTCTCAGAGCAGGAAGAGTTAGGGGATTTACGTTCCATATTTGTACCTCAAAGTAAAACATTGTTGTTGTCATTAGAGATTGATCAGCAGCAAAAAGCGTTTATTTTGGCTAAAGAAATCGCTTATAATTATTTGAAGATAAAGGATCGTTTGTTTACATTTAGTTGGATAAAATTTGATAATTTTGATCAGGTTTTAAATAATTTCTATGCCTCTTATTTTGCTGGAGCTTTGTTGATTCCGAGGAAAAAATTGATTGGCGAGTTGAATGTTTTTCTTTCAAAAAGCCACCCAACTGCAGACGAGATGATAGCGTTGATGAATCAATTTAATGTGTCGCCAGAATCATTTTACCAACGATTAACCAACATTCTTCCAAAGGATTTTCAGTTAAAAAATTTATTTTTCTTGCGTTTATCACACAAGATAGGAACGGATACGTACCAGATAAAAAAAGAGCTTCATATTACCAATCAACAAGAGCCGCACGCTAATGAAATGAATGAGCACTATTGTCGCAGGTGGGTTTGTATACGAACAATTGAAGCTGCAATTGCGGAGAAAAAGGAGCATTATTTTAGTGCTCAAATGTCCCGTTATGATAATAGTAATAATGAGTATTTAGTGTTTTCATCAGCGACTCAAGATCCGTTTAGAAAAAATTATTTAAGAAGTATTTCTGTAGGTATTTTGATGAGTGCTGCAATGAAAAAGAAATTTAAATTTATTGGTAACGGAACCATTAAAAAAGTATTAGTTGGGGTTACTTGTGAAACCTGTGCAGTTAAAGATTGTCTTGAACGCGCATCACCGCCAATTCATTTAGAGAAAAAAAAGCGTAACGAAAATACAGATTTAATTGTGCAACAATACATGGCGAAATTTAGTTAATTAATTTACTGCTTTAAGTTTAAAACCTCGGTTGTGATAATTTACAACCGAGGTTTTTTTTGTTACATAATCGCCTATTTTGAGTCTTTATGTCTGGCTTTCGCCAAAGTTTAAAGGGGTCACTTTTGATAGTGCTCAAATAAGTTAGTGTTATTTCTCACTTTTATTACAAGAAACAGTTTTGAAAAAGTGAGGGCACTCGGTAATGATAAAAAACTTCAAAGCGAATGTGAATATTTGTTTTTGCCGAATTTTTAGAAAATGACAATAAAAATTAATAGATTGTTAATTAGAGGTATAATATTAAGACAATTATTTAGTGATTTAAAGTTGGGTGTTTTATGTTTTCTTAAGGTTTTGTTTAACTAACTTTAAGTAGTTTAGCGTTTTAAATGTTGGTATTTAAGAGATTGTTATTTTTTTGGCTAAAACACTTTAAAATCATTATAAATAACAGCGAAAAGGTTGTAGTTCAACTCTATTTGCTTTATTTTTGTAATATTTTTTAAAACAAATTATTCAAATCTTATGGCAAAATCTGCATTATTGAAGTCGTCAATAGCTAAAAAAGTTGCTATGGCGCTTTCAGGACTTTTTCTGATGTTGTTTCTAGCACAGCACTTTTTCATTAATATGACGTCGGTGTTTAGTCCGGACACGTTCAATTCAATTTCTCATTTTATGGGAAATAATCCTTTGGTTCAATTTGTAATTCAGCCAATTTTAATCGTAGGGGTGATCTTTCACTTTATTATGGGTTTTGCTTTAGATTTTAAAAATAGAAGCGCTAGACCTATTGCTTATGCGAAAAATAATGGTGCTGCAAATTCTTCTTGGGCATCTCGTAACATGATTATTACTGGATCAGTTATTTTGGCTTTTTTAGCATTACACTTTTATGACTTCTGGTTTCCGGAAATGGTTTATAAATATGTAGCTGGTAATCCATTGGATGAAACAAGATATTTTCATGAATTAGCAGAGAAGTTTGAAAGTCCAGTTCGTACAGCATTGTATTGTATTTCATTTGTATTGTTGTCTTTACACTTGAAACACGGATTTAGTTCTTCTTTCCAATCAGTTGGTTTTAATAATAAATATTCAAAAGGGTTGAAAAATTTCGGACTAGCGTTCGCTTTCATCATTCCTTTCGGATTTATTTTTATTGCATTATTTCATCATTTCAATCATTAATATTAAATTATAATGGCATTAGACTCAAAAATTCCAAGTGGTCCAATTTCGGATAAATGGACAGATTATAAAGATCATATTAATTTAGTGAACCCTGCTAACAAACGTAATTTAGATATTATCGTTGTTGGAACAGGATTAGCTGGAGGTTCAGCTGCTGCGACATTAGCAGAATTAGGATATAACGTAAAAGCTTTTTGTTTTCAAGATTCACCTCGTCGTGCGCACTCTATTGCAGCACAAGGAGGAATCAATGCAGCAAAAAATTATCAAGGAGATGGAGATTCTGTTTTTAGATTATTTTATGATACTGTAAAAGGAGGAGATTACCGCGCTCGTGAAGCAAACGTTCACCGTCTTGCAGAGGTTTCGAATAATATTATCGACCAGTGTGTATCTCAAGGAGTTCCATTGGCACGTGAATATGGTGGACTGTTAGACAACCGTTCTTTTGGTGGAGCATTAGTTTCTAGAACGTTTTATGCTAGAGGACAAACGGGGCAACAATTATTATTGGGAGCTTACTCTGCAATGAACCGTCAAATAGGTCGTGGAAAAATAAAAATGCACAACCGTCACGAGATGCTAGATATAGTAATCGTAAACGGAAAAGCAAGAGGAATTATCGCTCGTAACTTGATTACTGGTGAAATTGAAAGACATTCGGCTCACGCAGTAGTTATTGCTTCTGGTGGATACGGAAACGTTTTTTTCTTGTCAACAAATGCAATGGGTTCTAACGCTACTGCAGCTTGGAAAATCCATAAAAAAGGAGCGTATTTCGCAAATCCTTGTTACACACAAATTCACCCAACATGTATCCCAGTTTCTGGAGATCACCAATCAAAATTAACGTTGATGTCGGAGTCTTTACGTAATGATGGACGTATCTGGGTTCCTGCAAAAATCGAAGATGCTGTAGCAATTCGTGAAGGAAAGAAAAAAGCAATTGATTTATCAGAAGCGGAAAGAGATTATTACTTAGAAAGAAGATACCCTGCATTTGGTAACTTAGTTCCTAGAGATGTAGCTTCTCGTGCTGCTAAAGAAAGATGTGATGCTGGTTTTGGAGTAAACAAAACAGGTGAAGCAGTTTACCTTGATTTTGCTGCAGCAATACAACGTTACGGAAAAGAGCAAGCCTTTTTAAAAGGAATTGATGCTACTGATAAACAGGCAATTACTAAATTAGGTACTGAGGTTGTAAAAAACAAATACGGGAATTTATTCCAAATGTATTATAAAATTGTAGATGAAGATCCTTATACTTCTCCTATGATGATTTATCCAGCGGTTCACTACACAATGGGTGGAACATGGGTTGATTATAACTTGATGACGACAATTCCAGGATGTTTCTCTATTGGAGAATCAAACTTCTCTGATCACGGAGCAAATAGATTAGGAGCTTCTGCATTAATGCAAGGTTTAGCTGATGGTTATTTTGTATTGCCATACACAATTGGTGATTACTTATCTCCAGATATCAAAATGGGACCTATCTCTACTGATACACCAGAATTTGAAGCTGCAGAGAACGGAGTAAAAAGTCAAATCGATAAATTCATGAACAACAATGGAACACATTCTGTTGACTATTTCCACAGGAAATTAGGAAAAATTATGTGGGACAAAGTAGGTATGGCTCGTAATGCGCAAGGATTGAACGAAGCAATTACTGAAATTGCTGCTTTACGTGAAGAGTTTTACAAAGACGTAAAAGTACCAGGAACAGATAAAGGATTCAACCAAGAATTAGAAAAAGCGAATCGTGTTGCTGATTTCCTTGAACTAGGAGAGTTGTTCGCTAAAGATGCTTTGCACCGTAATGAATCTTGTGGTGGTCACTTCAGAGAAGAATATCAAACTCCAGATGGAGAAGCACAACGTGATGATGTTAACTTCGCTTATGTTGCTGCTTGGGAATACAAAGGAAAACCAAGTGACGCTGTTTTACATAAAGAAGAGTTGGTATTTGATGCCGTTAAACTAGTTCAAAGAAATTACAAGTAGCAATTAGTCAAAAGGCAAAAGTCTTCAAGTCAAATGGCACTGTGTCCAGAGGCTTCCAACTTTCAACTTTATGACTTTCAAACTAAAATACAATGAAACTTACATTAAAAATATGGCGTCAAAAAAACGCCCAAGATAAAGGAGCAATGGTTGATTATCAAATCGACGGAATTGAGCCAGACATGTCTTTCCTTGAAATGCTTGACGTTTTCAATGAAGATTTAATGAGCAAAGGTGGTGAGCCAGTTGCATTTGATCACGATTGTCGCGAAGGAATTTGCGGAATGTGTTCTTTGTACATCAACGGTGAAGCGCATGGACCAGATAGAGGTGTAACGACTTGTCAATTGCACATGCGTATGTTCAAGGATGGTGACACGATTACAATCGAGCCTTTCCGTGCAGCAGCGTTCCCTGTAGTAAAAGATTTAGTAGTAAACCGTAGTGCTTTTGATAGAATCCAACATGCAGGAGGATTTATATCAGTAAATACTTCAGGAAATACAATCGATGCAAATACAATTCCTATCAACAAGAAAGATGCTGATGAAGCATTTGATGCTGCAACCTGTATTGGTTGTGGAGCTTGTGTAGCAACTTGTAAAAACTCATCGGCAATGTTATTCGTAGCGGCCAAAGTTTCTCAATATGCTTTGTTACCTCAAGGTAAAATTGAAGCAACAGATCGTGTATTAAACATGGTACACCAGATGGATGCTGAAGGTTTTGGTAACTGTACGAACACTGGAGCATGTGAAGTAGAATGTCCTAAAGGAATTTCTTTAGAGAACATCGCTCGTATGAACAGAGAGTACATGTCAGCAAGCATGAAAGGATAATATCCCAGATATTCTTTGTCAGTTCGAGCGCAGTCGAGAACACGCATGGAATCCATATTATAAAAAAC
This sequence comes from Flavobacterium sp. PL002, assembly GCF_054165825.1. Taxonomy (NCBI): domain Bacteria; kingdom Pseudomonadati; phylum Bacteroidota; class Flavobacteriia; order Flavobacteriales; family Flavobacteriaceae; genus Flavobacterium; species Flavobacterium sp. PL002. Next base: position 1,949,209 of record NZ_CM135110.1, read on the forward strand.
GCATTCATTAATTTGGATGCGTTTTTTGTTTTTGGGGTGCCCTCCGCAAAAGCTCCGGTCGGGCTATGCGTTTCAAGTCCTCGCACCTCCTTCGTCGGGCTGTGGGCTTTCCACTGCTATCCCTCACCCGAAGAAAATAGTTTAAACTTCGTATGTCAATTCGATCGGAGTCGAGAACTAATAAACTCTTGAAATTCACATTTTTATTCTGCTGTCAATTCGAGCGGAGTCGAGAATATTTATAGCACCAATCATTTTAACATAAAAGTACATGAAATCATTTGTAGCGCATTATTTGTTATATTTGAAAGTTCAAGAAACGAAAAATGAATACAATAAAAACCGAAATTCTAGACAAGCTTTGTTACACCGATCTCGTTTATCAAAGAATAAACAAAAAATTGAAAACTAATTTTTCAAACGATCATATAGAATCAATGTTGGCTACTGTTTTAAACGAAACCGAACTCAATTTTTTTAAAAAAACAGGTAAGAATTTCTATGTTTCAAACGAAATTAACAACATTAGAATTACCATCAATTCATATACCTTTCGAGTGATAACCGTTGATCGAATTGTTAAATAGAAAAGAAATTATTATTGTTCCTTGATAGTAGATTTTTAAAGTAATCAAAATTCAACCCTACTATTTATTTCAAAACAAAGGATGGAAGACGAAAAACGAAACGCAATTATGTCATTGAGCTTTTACGGTTTGGCTATTGTACCAATCTTATATGTAAATTTATCAGGACAATACAAGTCAGGGCCTTGTACGCCTAATTTAGATGTTATATCGGTTTTTTTGATTGGTCCCGTTAGTTTTATTCTGATGGTTCTTAATGGTCTTCTTTTATCTTTTTTGCACAAAGAAACCAAATATTCGTTCAGAATACATTTGGGTGTTTTATTGATTTGGATAATGTTCTTAATTTTAAATTAGTATTTTAGATCTAATAGTAATGTCGGTCTTGTCAAATCATACAATTCATGAAAAAAGTTTTAAAATATCTGTTTGTTCTCGTAGCATTTTTAATGCTGTTTTCAATGTATGTATTTTTCCCAATTTCATCTCAAGGCAAACCGTTAGAACGTCTAGCAGATACTACTAGAATAAGTCACGATCTTCAAGTAATTACACAAACACCAACAAGCAGAACGTATAAAAACGTCGCAACATTAGATAGCGTAGCGAGCTATATTTATGCGGAGTTCCATAAAAACACAAATAGAGTTAGCGAACAAAAATTTATTGTGGAAAATCAAGAATATAAAAATGTAATTGCCTCTTTTGGTCCCGAAAATGGAGAACGGATTATTGTTGGCGCGCATTACGATGTCTGCGAAGAACAACAAGGGGCTGATGACAATGCTAGTGGAACGGCTGGATTACTAGAGTTAGCGCGATTATTAAAAGCCGCTAAGTTGAAGTATAGAGTAGACTTAGTAGCGTACACACTTGAAGAACCTCCTTTTTTTAGAACGGATTATATGGGAAGTGCTGTACATGCAAAATCATTATATGACCATAAAATTCCCGTAAAAGGAATGATTTGCTTAGAAACGATTGGGTATTTCTCTGAAAAAGAGAATTCTCAATCCTATCCTATTGCTGCGTTAAAATGGATTTATGGCGACAAAGGCGATTATATCACCTTAGTGCAAAAGTTTAATAATGGTGGCTTTCCTTCAGACTTTAAAGACAGCATGTTTGATAGTAATTCTATTTTGACCAAATCATTCAAAAGTCCGTCATTTTTAACAGGAGTCGACTTTTCGGATCACTTAAATTATTGGAAATATGGCTTTAGTGCCGTTATGATTACGAATACCGCATTTTACAGAAACCCAAACTACCACACCGATAAAGATGTTCTGGAGACAATTAATATTCCAAAAATGGCGTTAGTTATCGATAGTGTTTTTAGAGCTATTGTAGGTTTGGAGTAATTGTATACAAGTCAAGGTTGGACTTCGCCACCAATACAAAATGAGTAAGTCTTCTAAACAAACGATACTATCTCATTCCAAGATAGTATATCCGTTTAAATCTGCTCGATCCGTATCATCCGTGTTCCAATGACAACATAAATTAATTCATAAAGGGATTCTAAATAACCATAATTCTAAAAAAAAAACGATCATCCATATCTCCTTTTTAGTAATTTTATAAAATGAAAGTAGCCATAATTCAATCACCGATTATTTGGGAAAATCCAGAAGTAAACCGAGTTTATTTCAAAGAAAAAATCAACGCAATTATAGATGAAGTACATTTAATTGTACTTCCTGAAATGTTTACAACAGGTTTTACAATGCTTCCTTCAAAAGTAGCTGAATCAATGCAAGGCAAAACGGTATTGTGGATGCAAGCTTTGGCAAAAGCCAAAAACTGCGCCATAACCGGAAGCGTAGTAATTGAAGAAAACGCCAGTTTTTATAATAGGATGTTGTTTGTTTTTCCATCTGGTGAAGTTCAGCATTACGATAAAAGACATTTGTTTACTCTTGCTGGTGAAGAAAAAGTGTATTCAAGAGGAACTCAAAAATTGATTGTAGACTACCTAGGTTGGAAAATTTGTCCGTTTGTGTGTTATGATTTGCGTTTTCCAGTTTACTCTCGTAACGTCGAGAATTACGACTTGTTAATTTATGCTGCCAGCTGGCCAAAAACCCGAATAAAAGCCTGGGATACTTTACTTGCAGCGCGTGCTATAGAAAATATGAGTTACGTAATAGGTGTAAATAGAGTAGGTATTGATGCCAATGGTTATGAATACATTGGACATTCACAAGTGTTGGATTGTTTAGGCGATTACTTGATGGCGCCGGAAGAATCAGAAGGAGTTTTTATAACGACTCTTGACCAATCAGATTTAATGAAAGTTCGTGAAAAGTTAAATTTTTTGAACGATAGAGATGTATTCAAAATAAAATAATTAATTACATGAACCCTTTATAGCTACAGAGTATTGAAACTAAAAAGGGTGTGCTATTTTTAATTATTGTCTGTTTTCAGGTTTTCCACCTTGAGATTTTTGTTTATCATCTCCCCCTTTGCCTTTTTCTTTTTTCTTTGGTTCAGGAGAGTAGGGTAGGCTAACATCAAATGTTTGATCTACATCCCAGTTAGCACGAACATCAATTTCTTTAGAAAAATAAACAACCTCTTCAGAATATGTTTTCTTTATAAAGCTTCCGGAATCATAGATTTTATTTTTGTTATCGTCATAAACAATACGAAGTGTATAAACTGCGGGATTTAATAAGTTAAAATCAATAGTAGTTTTTTCATCAGTGTATTCTGAAGCTAAAACATCACCTTTTGAATCAGTCAACTCTACAATTACCGGAAAGCGTTTTACGTTTTTAAGTTGAATGCGTAAATTACCATACTCGGCTTCGGTTTTTGTAGCTAATTTGTAGCTTAAGGTATCATTAGATTTGTCATAAAAATCAGTTAATGCTCCAGGTAATAATCTGAAATTGTATTTTTTATTGGGTTCTTTTTTAAAGTCAAAATAAAGCTTTTGATTAAAAACATCATATTCTCTTTTAAAAGGAACCTCGGTGCTGTCGTTATCCGTAAGTTTTATTTTAGCATCATCAAATTTCACTAACGGTGTAGCGGTTTCTAATGAAAAGCGATCTCTAAAATTTAAAACACCATTTTGATTAGCAGTGATGTTTAAAGAATCTTTCTTTTGGTCTTTAATTTTTATAACATAATCTTTTAAATAACTATCTCTAGAAACGCTAACGGCTAGTGAGTCGGCTTTTAAAGGTTTGAACCATATTTGTAGAGAGTCTTTCTTGGGCATTTGAGTAATGATTGTCTCAAGAACTTCGGTATTGTTTTTAACAACTACTTTAGGTTGTTTTTCTTTAAGGTTTTGTTTTCCGTCATAACCTAAAAATAATCTATTACCTGAAGCCTGAATTGGTTTTGATGTTTTTAAGTCTAATGTTTCTTTAAATAACTCTAATTCGTAAACAGTGTCATTTGGGATCGTAATAAATTCTTTTCTAAAACCTATTTTGTCTTCTTTAGGATTAAATTTATTATTGCTATTTTGATCTTTCATAGCAACTAATAGGTATTTTCCAGCTTTTAAATTTTCTAATCTAAAAGTTTTTAAACTGTCTAAAGTATTCGTGATATACCGAGGCGTTTTATTGTAAACAACCGAATCGTTGTACTTTTCATCCACATCATAAAGCATTATTGATACAAATGAATCGGCTTCTTTATTGTAAGCATCTTTGATCCTGCCGCCTATAGCAAGTGAATCAATATAAGTTCCCGTCGAAAATATGTATTTAAATTGATTGTAGGGATTGCCTTCATTGTTATCAGCAATACTTTGACCAAAATTAAAACTATAGGTGGTGTTGGGTTGTAAAGTGTCTTTGATTTGTATGGTCAAATATTTACTCGCTGTAGTTGGTAAAATTATTGGCTCCTGTTTCATGGGAGGTGAGATAATCAACTGCTTGTTTAAGTTTTTTAATTTAATGTATTCATCAAAAACTAATTTGATTTCATTGCCTTTAAAATTAGTGCTATAGTTTTTAGGGAAACTGGATTTTAATGTTGGCGCAAGAGTGTCTTTTAAACCACCAGTAATTGTTCCTCTTTTGGCACAATTAGTTAGTGATAAAACTAAAAAGATATAGATTATAAATGCGATATTTTTAGACATAAAGAATGTGAATTTATTGCTACAAAATAACAATTATATTTTCTGTAATCGAAATTTTTATAGCAATATTAGGATAGTTTGTATTTTGTAATAGATTAGACTTGGTGTTCAAAAAAATAAATGCAACTCAAAGCTGTTATTAGTATTTGTAAAATCTTAGATTTGTTTGATGCTAAATGGCCTGTAATCTTGAAGAATTTTTGTTTATATATCGTATTATTTGTGGTTTTTATTTCTTGCCAACGTACAGAAACTCCTATTGTATCGTTTTATTATTGGAAAACAAATTTTAATCTCTCTCCTTTAGAACTAGAAACGATTAAAGAAAATAATGTAGAAAAAATCTATATTCGGTATTTTGACCTTGATTTACATCCTAAGACAAAACAAGTTTACCCCGTAAGTCCAATACATTTTACAAAGCTCCCCAATATTAAATCAATTGTTCCGGTTGTTTATATTCAAAATAAAGTGATGCTTGATGAAAAATTTAATAGCCAGGATTTGGCTAATAAAACCAATGACTTTATTAATTTAGTCAATACTAAAAACGGACTTTCGTGCCAAGAAATCCAAATAGATTGCGACTGGACTTTAAGTAGTAAAACCAATTATTTGAAATTTATCGAAGACTTTAAACGTATCTCTGCTAAGAAATTATCGGCTACAATTAGATTACATCAAGTCAAGTATTTTGAGAAAACAAAAATTCCAAATGTTGATTCAGGGGTTTTAATGTATTACAATATGGGTACCATTGCAGTAAAATCTTTAAATTCGATATACGATCAAGGAATTGCGAAACGTTATATTAAAAGTTTGAAAAAATATCCCTTGCCATTAAGTTATGCTTTGCCTATTTATTCGTGGGGTATCCATATTAGTCAAGGCAAGGTAATTGGTTTGCGTAGTAAATTATTAGCTAGCGATTTAGATTCAAGTGCTAATTTTACCTTTATAGAAAAGAATATTTATAAGGTAAATCAATCGCATTACCGCAAAGGAGTGTTTTATAAAAAAGAAGATGTTATAAAAATAGAAGCCATATCTGCGGATGATTTAAAAGAAATGGCATCAGATTTAAAAGAGAATGGAGCATCAAGTCCCAAAGAAATTATCTTCTACGATTTAGACGAACTTAATTTAATAAATTATGAAAAAACTATTTTCAAGCAAGTTGTTACTTGTTTTTAGCACAGGATTACTTTTTACTTATGGCTTAATTTATGCCTGCGGAGGAGATGGTTGGTATGGCGACTGGTATTATGGTGGTAATTCTAATTTTGCACCCGAGGCTTTTGTAGATAATTCCTATTCTCCTTTATTTTTATCTGGGGATGTTTTTTATGGAATTCGTTTTGACGACCAGCATGATTCGAGATTTAATACTTTGATTACAGCGGACTGGGAGACGTTCTTAAAAGGAAGTATGAATGCTGAAACAGTGAAATTCTTCTTAATAGATAAAAGTGAAAAAGACATAAATGATTTAGAAAATTACTATTCATCAAAAAAAGAAAATGCGAGTTCTAGTAAGTGGAGTGCGGTATTTAATTTAAACGATAAAAAGGTAAAAGCATTTTTGCGTTTTCTATATCTAGCAAAAAAGGTAGAGGCGACTTCTGTTTCAAATAGGTATTGGAGTTATGATGTTGTAGAGGTAAAAGTTTTTTCGGACTGGGAAACAATTGCTGGAATAGAAAAAGCATACCAAAATAATTCAGATGATTTTTTGAAAAACAGGTATTGGTTTCAATTAATGAAAGCCTATTTTTATAGTGATGATAAACAAAAGGCTATTGATTTTTTTGATAAAACATCAGAGTCTGTGGTTAAAAACACCTTGTATTATCGCGCTTTAGGGTATTGTGCAGGGGTATATTATGGTAGAGAAGAATATGCTAAATCCAATTATTTGTATAGTAAAGTATTCGATAAATGCCCAGAAATGCGTGTTGTAACAGCATATAGTTTTCATCCACAGGAAGAGAAGGATTGGAATGAGTCTTTGGCTTTAGCCAAAAACAATCAAGAAAAAGCAGCCTTATGGGCAATTCACGGCTATTATAAAGAGGAATTCAAAGCTATTGCGGCTATTTTTGAATTAGACCCGTCAAGTGAGCACCTAAACTACCTCTTAACGAGATTAATCAATAATCAAGAAAATAAGATTAGTGATAATTATAAAGATTTGTCTGTGGCGGATAATAACAAAGCTAAACTAGCACAAATGGACAAGTCGGTACTTTCCTTGGTACAAAAAATTGCTGGCTCTAAGGAAACAAATAAACCGTATTTGTGGAATATTGCATTGGGTTATTTACAAAGTTTGAATGGAGAATATGCTAAAGCAGATAAAACGTATGACGGTGTAGCATCAAAATTACCTAAAACGCCATTAGCGGAAGGTCAGCTTAGAATATTGCGATTTGTGAATAATTTGAATAAAATAACCAAGATAAACTCCAGTAACGAAAAGACTATTCTGAAAGATTTAAACTGGATATATAAAGAATTACCTAGTCATACTATAGAAAATCTACGATTCAATAATGCATTAAACGGAAGTAAAACGTATTTAGCAGCGCTATATAAAGGTCAAAAAAATGATGTGATGTCGGAGTTGTTTTTACCAACGGATGATTTTTATGACAATGATGAAAATTTGCAAGCTATGAAAGACTTTCTTTCGAAAACAAAAAAATCAGCAATTGAGACATTAGCGGCTAGTATTTACACATTGAAATTGAGTGATATTAATAACTTTCAAGCGGTTAAAGCTGCTTTCGCAGATGATATTCCAGAGGCAATTGCATTTATGGAGAAATCAGACAGTACGCAATATGAAGTGTTTTTAGGAAATCCGTTTAATGGAAACATTAAAGATTGTCATGATTGCGAACATGCTGCTTACCAAAGAAGGAAATTTACGCAAATGGAGTTTTTGAAAATTATTAAAGAGATGGAAGACAATGTGGCCAATAATATTGATGTTTATAACAATAGTTTGTTGTTAGGAAATGCCTTTTATAATATTTCTCATTTTGGAAATGCACGTAGTTTTTACGAAAGACCAATTGTAGGTTATGGTTCTGATCCTAGTTATTTTAGAGAAGCTATTAAAGAGAAAATTCTTAGTAGTGTTTTGCCAAAAAAATATTATCAAAAAGCTTTTAAAGCAGCTACTACTAAAGAGCAAAAAGCAAAATGTGTTTACCTATTGAGTAAATGTGAACGCAATGAGTATTATGATCAAATGTTTTATTCTCAAAATATGAGTTTGTGGGATTACTATGATGTAGGAGTGAGTTCATCAGCAAGAAACGGTTTTAAAACTTTGCAAAAAGAGTATTCAGATACGGATTACTATCAAGAGGTTATTGCAGAATGTGGGAGCTTTAATAAATTTGTTTACCAACGATAGTAGTATCTTTGTTTTTTAAAACCCCATTAAAATTATGAGAAAAATTGAACATATAGGTATTGCTGTGAAAGATATGGAGGTATCCAATGCTTTATTCGAAAAATTATTTGGTGCTCCTGCCTACAAGTCAGAGGAAGTAGCGAGTGAAGGAGTAATGACTTCATTTTTTAAAAACGGCCCTAATAAAATTGAGCTTCTAGCGGCTACAAATCCTGACAGTCCTATCGCGAAGTTTCTGGAGAAAAAAGGGGAGGGAATTCATCACATTGCTTTTGATGTTGAAGACATCGAAGCGGAGATTGAAAGATTAAAAGCCGAAGGTTTTGTTGTTTTAAATGAAGTCCCTAAAAAAGGAGCCGATAATAAATTAGTAGCCTTCTTGCATCCTAAAAGTACTAATGGCGTCTTGATTGAGTTGTGTCAAGAGATAAAATAATGAATAAGAGTAGTTTTTATAAATCTAGTAATCAGGGTCTTTTAATTTATTTAAATATTTATGTAAAAACTAGCGTAATATTATTTGGAGTAAAGGAAAAATAGTAGTAATATTGCACTCTCATAACCGGTCCTATAGCTCAGCTGGTTAGAGCACCTGACTCATAATCAGGTGGTCCCTGGTTCGAGCCCAGGTGGGACCACATTTTAAGTTTAAAAAGAAGCCTTGTAAATTAATACTTTACGAGGTTTTTTATTTTTGCGAAACTGTTATTTATAATTTAATTTTGTTGTATATATAAAATAGCATACAAAATATTTTTTTTAAATCAATTGATTTGTTATTTTTGACCCATATGAAAATTATTCCAAAAAAGATTTTTCTAGCAATGGTGTTGGTAATGACTGTTACTTCAGTGTTTGCAGATCCTCCTACTCCTACTCCTACTCTTCCTCCTCCTCCAGGCTTGCCTGTAGATGGAGGTCTTGTTCTACTTTTGATAGCGGGAGTGTTATTAGGTAGTTATACGATTTATAAAAAGACAAGATATAAAAAAACCTCAGTGTAAAGCGAGGGCACTGAAAAAGTCATTTACAAAAAATCAGCATAAAAAAGGAGCAGTAAAATTTTATTTACTGCTCCTTTTTGATTATATTTAACTGTAATTATAAGGCTTTTTAGATGTTAGTTCAGCAACAACAAATGGATCATAACGAAAACCTGTGGGGAAGTAAAAATTAGGCATATATATTTGTTAGCCTAAAAAGGAAGAACTCGATGTTTCTTACTCCTCTAAATTGAGACCTAAAAGCTTTTATCTTTGCGTTAAAAGATTCTGCAGACGCATTTGTACTTCTGTTATCAAAGTAGTTTAGTATTGTTTGATAATGATTCTGTATCGTTCTAGATATTGTATTAAAGGATTTAAATTCTGCTTGATTTACTTTTTCATGCCATTTAGCTAATCTGGTTAGTGCGTATATTTTATCAGTTGTGTTTTCAAAAACATTTCGTAAATCTTGAGCTAATCCGTACGCTTTTTCAATATCGGGGTATAATTCGAATAGCAATTTGGCTCTTTCCGTTTGTTTTTCTGACCATTTTGATTTGTTTTTATACAAGATGTATCGACTTCGGGCTAGTAATTGCTTAATGGTATCTCCATTTGATAAAATTGTAGGTTCGAATTTTTTCTTGTTTTTCTTAGCTTTTTCTATAGCCTCGTTTTCGTGGTCTATTGCTTGCCAACGGTATTTTATTCTTATTTCTTGTAAAGCCTCTGTAGCTAGTTTTTGTACATGAAATCTATCAGTAACTCGTGTTGCATTTGGGAAGCATTTCTTGGCGATTAGACCCATATTTCCTGCCATATCTAAAGTGATTTCAGTGACTAAATTTCGTCGCTTAATTGGGATTTTTTCAATGATTGAAATTACTGTTTCAGCTTTAGTGCCAGCAATCATAGCTACTATAGCTCCTTTTCTTCCTTTTGCAGTTTTGTTTGTCAAAATAGTATAGAGTTCACCATTGGATAGTGAAGTTTCGTCTATAGACAAACGTTTGCCAATATTTTGGGCAAATAGAAGCCATTGTTTAGCATGTGGTTTTTGATCCCAAATTTTAAAATTACTTAAAAAATCCTTGTATTGATGTTGTAGATTTTTTCCTTTAACTCCATAAAAAGAGGCTATGGCATTACAGTCATTAGCCTTGGAATCTATTGATCTCTTTTAAAAAAGACGCAAACTCTTGTGTTACTCGAGTTCCGTCTGCTACTAAATTCCAATCTCTAAATACAACTTTACTAGTGTCTTCATTAAGCCATCTTCTGCGTGTGATATGAAGATAAACCTGATGTCCTCGAATGGGAAAATCTTGAACTGTTATTTCATCAAAGAATCCCTTGGAACTTAGTTTCTCATTACGATATTCTTTAGGGGGGGAATTAATCTCTTTTAAGTATAAATGCAAAACTTCATCTGCTTTCTTGTATGAGGTTAACTCAAAATAGTCAACAATAATTTCGGGTAGTAATAATTTGAGAAGTTCGGTAAAAGAATCTTGCATTTGTATCTTATTTTTAAAAACACAAATATCCCTTTTTTAATATTTCCCCACAACTTTTAGACTTGATCCCAACAAATTCAGTTCAGCGAGCATTCCTCGTTATATGATTTAATCATTCCTAAAGATAATCTTCTTCGAAAAATCAATGAATTAATTGATTTTTCATTTATCACCGATGAACTTATACATACCTATTGTGTAAATAATGGTCGTATGGCAGAAAGTCCTATTCGCATGTTCAAATATCTACTTTTGAAAACGATTTATACGGTCTCGGATGTTGATGTTGTTGATCGCTCTCGTTTTGACATGTCCTTTAAATATTTTTTGGATATGACACCCGAAGCCGATGTTATCAACCCAAGTTCATTGACAAAATTTAGAAAACTCCGCTTAAAAGACACCGATTTATTGAATTTATTGATTAACAAAACGGTAGCCTTAGCCATTGAAAAAGGTGTTATTCGTTCTAAATCTATAATAGTTGATGCCACACATACTTTATCAAGGTCAAATCCATTTTTAGCTATAGACGTACTGAGAGAACATTCTAAACAACTTCGTAAAGTGGTTTATTCATTTGATGAACAATGGAAAGAACGTATGCCAGAGAAGAACAACGAGAATGATTTAGAAAAGGAGTTGGCTTATAGCAAAGAGTTAGAGAAAAGACTAGAAGAAGATCCTTCGGTGAGTTTGATACCGGCCGTAAAAGAAAAACTCAACTTGCTAAAAGAAACCATCGAAGATACACAAGAAAATTTAATTTTATCAAAAGATACCGATGCCAAAACTGGGCATAAATCTGCCGAGAGTTCTTTCTTTGGCTACAAGACTCATTTAGCTATGACCGAAGAGCGCATCATAACAGCAGCCGTAGTAACATCGGGAGAAAAAGGAGATGGACCGGAATTGCCAAAACTCTTAGAAATTAGTCAAGAAAATGGAATTGAGGTAGATACTATTATTGGTGATGGTGCCTATTCGGGGAAAGAAAATCTTAAAATCACAAGTGAGCAAAATATTAAAGTAGTGGCCAGACTAAACCCATCCATAACACAAGGATTTAGAAAAGACGAGGATAAATTTGATTACAATAAAGATGCCGATAGGTTTGTATGTCCTGTGGGTCATATGGCAATACGAAAAGCACGAGGTGGAACCAAAGATATCGGGAAAAATCAAGTCGACACTTACTATTTTGATGTTGAAAAATGTAAATCATGTCCTTTAAAAGAAGGCTGTTATAAAGAGGGAGCAAAAACAAAAACATATTCGGTATCCATAAAATCAGATTTACATCAAGAGCAAATATCCTTTCAAGAAACAGACTATTACAAAGAAAAAGCAAAGCACCGATACAAAATAGAAGCGAAGAATAGTGAGTTAAAAAATGCACATAGTTTTGACAGAGCGATATCTTATGGCATAAACAATATGCAAATGCAAGGAGCAATGGCTGTTTTTACAGTAAATTTAAAAAGAATCATAAAACTAATGTAGGAAATGCGTTCTACTTGCGTATTGTCTAAAACACACTCATTTTAAGCCAAAAAATAGACTCCTAAAATCTAAAATAAAAACAGTTGTAAAATTTGAAACGCTTATAACGGATGTTTGAAATCCTGTTATAAGCGTTTTTTTAATCTTTGAAAAATAACACAAATCGAAATAAGCGAGGTTTTTCAGTGCCCTCGTGTAAAGCTGAGGTTTTTTTATTTTAATAAAAGTTATAGGTTGTTTTGATGAAGTTTGGATACGTATTTTCCTATTACGTCAAACTCTAAATTGATTTTTGTGCCCACTTTAAACGCATTGAAGTTTGTATGTTCGTGTGTGTATGGGATTATGGCAACGCTAAATTGATTTTTTTTAGAATTTACCACTGTTAAGCTTACTCCGTTTACGGTAATTGAACCTTTTTCTATGGTGAGGTTGTTTAGGTTGGGGTCGTATTCAAAGGTGTATGACCAGCTTCCGTTAGTTTCCTGGGTAGCTATGCATGTTCCTGTTTGATCAACGTGTCCCTGAACAATGTGGCCGTCTAGTCTATCTCCTAATTTCATGGCTCTCTCAAGATTAACGGTATCGCCTACTTTCCAGCTTCCTAAATTAGTTTTCTGAATTGTTTCGTCAATTGCTGTCACGGTGTAAGAGTTGTCTTTTATGGCTACTACGGTGAGACATATGCCGTTATGAGCAACGCTTTGATCAATTTTTAACTCATTTGTTATTGTTGCGTCCATCGTGATGTGGATGTTGTCTTTGTCTTTTTGAATTTCTTGGATTGTACCAAGGGTTTCTATTATTCCTGTAAACATTTCTTGTTTTATTTTACTAAATTTGTAGTTCAAAATTAGTAATAAATAATTAGTCGTCATTATGAAAAGAGCAGAAAATATAATTGTTGGAATTTCAATAGGAGATTTAAACGGTATTGGAAGCGAAGTTGTGCTTAAAACATTTGAAGATAATCGAATGTTGGAGTTGTGTACGCCAGTTATTTTTGCTAATGTGAAAATCATGACCTTTATAAAAAAGAATTTAGACGCTGCTACGCCTTTGCATGGAATAGATAGTTTAGACCAAATTCTTCCTGGAAAGATCAATGTTTTGAACGTTTGGAAAGAAGGGGTTGATTTAAATCTTGGTGTAAATGATGAAAAAGTAGGCGTTTATGCTATAAAGTCATTTGTTGCAGCTACTAAAGCCTTAAAAGAAGGCTTGGTTGATGTGCTGGTTACTGCGCCAATTAATAAATATAATATTCAGTCTGAGGAATTTAAATTCCCAGGACATACTGATTATTTGGATCAAGAATTAGAAGGGGATGCCTTGATGTTTATGATTCAAGATAATTTAAGAGTTGGTTTATTGACGGATCATATTCCAGTGAGTGAGGTTGCTTCGCATTTAACAGAGGAATTAATTACTCGAAAAATAGAAACAATAAGAAAATCTTTGATTCAAGATTTTAGTATCAATAAACCTAAAATTGCGGTTTTAGGACTTAATCCACATTGTGGTGATGGTGGAGTTATTGGTAAAGAAGATGACGCTATTTTAAAGCCTACTTTGAAGAAAATTTTTGATAAAGGAACGCTTGTTTTTGGTCCATTTGCCGCTGATGGTTTTTTTGGTAGTAGTCAATATGAAAAATATGACGCTGTAGTAGCAACTTATCATGACCAAGGATTGATTCCGTTTAAAACGTTATCGTTTGGAAATGGAGTTAATTATACGGCTGGTTTGAGTAAGGTTAGAACCTCGCCAGATCATGGCACAGCCTACGATATTGCTGGAAAAGGCCTGGCAGATTATAATTCGTTTAAGGAAGCCGTTTATTTGGCTTTGGATATTTATCGTTCTAGAATGGAGTATGCAGAAATAAGTGAAAAGCCACTAAAAGTAAAAGAAAAACAGTCCTAAATAAAAAAAGGTAAATAACATTATTAGTTTTATAATAATTTTATATCTTTGCACTCCCGAAGTTTGGGGCAAAATCATGTTGAAATGAAGAATACAAAAGAATATTTAATTCCTTTTGTGGGATTAAAGCAAGGAAAACATCATTTTGAATATCAATTAAGTAATGCGTTCTTTGAAATCTTTGATTATGACGAATTTGAAAATTCTGATATCAAAGTAAATGTAGTTTTAGAGAAAAATAGCAGCATGTTAGAGTTGGTTTTTCAACATAGTGGAACTGTAAATGTTCCCTGTGACCTTACAAGTGAAGATTTTGATTTGCCAATAAATGGTGAGATGAAATTAATTGTTCGTTTTGGTGAAGAATTTAATAATGACAATGAAGAGTTGCTTATTTTGCCATTTGGTGAGTTTGAAATAGATATCGCTCAGTATATGTACGAGATGATTGTGTTATCAATACCTCTAAGACGAGTTCATCCAGGAGTTGAAGACGGAAGTTTAAAAACTGAAGCACTTGATAAACTGAATGAATTGCAGGTAAAAGAGCAGCAACAAGAAGAAAAAGAAGAAGAAAACGAAGAAAATATTGACCCTAGATGGGACAAATTAAAGCAACTATTAACGGATAAATAATATAGTAAAATGGCACATCCTAAGAGAAAAATCTCCAAAACAAGAAGAGATAAGAGAAGAACACATTATAAAGCTACTGTAGCACAAATCGCTACTTGCCCTATTACAGGTGAGGCGCATTTATACCACAGAGCCTACTGGCATGAAGGGAAAATGTATTACAGAGGGCAAGTTGTTATAGATAAGTCTGTAGCTGTTGCTTAATGCATTTTTTTTATAAATGATATCTGAACTCTCACATCGTGAGAGTTTTTTTGTTGATTGTAATTTTGTTAAATAAAAAGTCTAAAACGGAACGTTTAGATTTTTTTTTGTAATTTTCAACTCTTTTAAACGTTTTATTGAATGGCAACATTTGATAAAAAATATTCAAATACAATGAATTCAATTACAGCCGCAATTACCGCTGTTGGCGCTTATGTTCCTGACTTTGTTCTTACAAACAAAGCTTTAGAGACTATGGTCGACACAAATGACGAGTGGATTACCTCTCGTACAGGAATTAAAGAAAGAAGAATTCTTAAGGACACTGATAAAGGAACTTCATTTTTAGCAATTAAAGCCGCTCAGGACTTAATTGCCAAAGCGAATATTGATCCTTTAGAAATTGACTTATTAATAATGGCAACAGCTACGGCTGATATGCCTGTAGCTTCTACTGGAGCATATGTAGCGACTGCAATTGGTGCTACTAATGCTTTTTCTTATGATTTACAAGCCGCATGTTCCAGCTTTTTATACGGGATGTCTACAGCAGCTGCTTACATTCAATCCAGAAGATATAAAAAAGTATTACTTATAGGTGCTGATAAAATGTCGTCTATTGTAGATTATACTGATCGTTCTACTTGTATCATTTTTGGTGATGGTGCCGGAGCGGTTTTGTTTGAACCTAATTTTGAAGGTTTAGGTTTACAAGATGAATATTTAAGAAGTGACGGTGTAGGTCGTGATTTTTTAAAGATTGATGCAGGTGGTTCTTTGAACCCAACTTCTATCGAAACATTCAAAGAAAAAAGACACAATATCATTCAAGATGGTAAAACAGTATTTAAATATGCTGTAACTAATATGGCTGACGCTTGTGATTTAATTCTGAAAAGAAATAATTTGACAAATGAAGACGTAGATTGGTTAGTGCCACATCAAGCTAATAAAAGAATTATTGATGCCACTGCAAGTAGAATGAACTTAGAAGACTCTAAAGTGTTAATGAATATCGAAAGATATGGTAATACTACATCAGCGACTTTACCTTTAGTACTTAGCGATTTTGAAAATAAATTCAAAAAAGGAGATACGGTAATTTTTGCCGCTTTTGGTGGGGGATTCACTTGGGGTTCTATTTACTTAAAATGGGCATACGACAAAAAATAAATTTAAACTAAAAACAAATAATTATGGATTTAAAAGAAATTCAGAACCTAATCAAATTTGTAGCAAATTCGGGAGTTGCAGAAGTTAAATTGGAAATGGATGATGTAAAAATCACCATTAGAACAACTTTAGAAGGTAGTACTACAGAAACTACATACGTACAACAAGTACCTGCTCAAAATACGTTGCAACAAGCTTTAGCGCCACAACCTGTTGCTCCAGTAGCTCCAGTTGCAGTAGCTCCAGCTGAGGATTCAAAATATATTGTTGTTAAATCTCCTATCATTGGAACTTTTTATAGAAAACCATCTCCAGACAAAGCTGTCTTTGTTGAAGTGGGTACTAAAATAGCTGTTGGTGATGTTTTATGTGTAATTGAAGCAATGAAATTATTCAACGAAATAGAATCTGAAATTTCAGGTAAAATTGTAAAAATTCTTGTTGACGATATGTCTCCTGTTGAATTTGACCAACCATTATTTTTAGTTGATCCATCTTAATTAATTTTAAATTATATGTTTCATCTGGTGTATTATGCCTTTTGAAATAATTTAAAATTTAAAATTCATAATTTAAATTTAAAGCAAGATGTTTAAAAAAATATTAATTGCCAATAGAGGAGAAATTGCACTTCGTGTGATTAGAACTTGTAAAGAAATGGGCATTAAGACCGTAGCGGTTTACTCTACTGCTGATGCAGAAAGTTTACACGTTAGGTTTGCAGATGAAGCGGTTTGTATAGGACCTCCTCCAAGTAACTTGTCATATTTAAAGATGTCAAATATTATTGCTGCTGCAGAAATTACAAATGCAGATGCTATACATCCAGGTTATGGATTCTTATCTGAGAATTCAAAATTTTCTAAAATTTGTCAAGAACACGGAATCAAATTTATTGGAGCCTCTCCAGAAATGATTGATAGAATGGGTGATAAAGCTTCTGCTAAATCAACTATGATTGAAGCTGGTGTGCCTTGTGTACCTGGTTCTGTTGGGATTTTAGAATCTTATGAACAAGCATTACAACTTTCTAAAGAGTTCGGTTTTCCAGTAATGCTTAAAGCAACTGCTGGTGGTGGTGGAAAAGGAATGCGTGCCGTTTGGAAAGAAGAGGATTTACTTAAAGCGTGGGAGAGTGCTCGTCAAGAGTCTGCTGCTGCTTTTGGTAATGACGGAATGTATCTTGAAAAATTAATCGAAGAACCGCGCCATATTGAAATTCAAGTGATTGGAGATTCCTACGGTAGAGCTTGTCATCTTTCTGAGAGAGACTGTTCTGTTCAAAGACGTCACCAAAAATTAACCGAAGAAACACCTTCACCATTCATGACAGACGAATTGCGTTTGAAAATGGGTGAAGCAGCAGTAAAAGCAGCTGAGTATATTAAATATGAAGGTGCTGGTACAGTTGAATTCTTAGTTGATAAACACCGTAATTTCTATTTCATGGAAATGAATACGCGTATTCAAGTGGAGCACCCAATCACAGAACAAGTAATTGATTATGATTTAATTCGTGAACAAATACTGGTTGCTGCTGGAGTGCCTATTTCAGGTAAGAACTATTTACCAGAATTACACGCTATTGAATGTCGTATTAATGCAGAAGATCCATATAATGACTTCCGCCCATCTCCAGGAAAAATTACTACACTTCATATGCCTGGTGGTCACGGTGTGCGTTTAGATACACATGTGTATTCAGGATATACTATCCCGCCTAATTATGATTCTATGATTGCTAAATTAATTACTACTGCTCAAACTAGAGAAGAAGCAATTAGCAAAATGAGAAGAGCGCTAGACGAATTTGTTATAGAAGGAATTAAAACAACTATTCCGTTTCACAGACAATTAATGGATGATCCTAAATATATTGAAGGCGATTATACAACTGCCTTCATGGATACCTTTAAAATGTTACCAAAAGAATAATTGATTACAATATTTTTTAAAAAGCCGTACAGCAATGTACGGCTTTTTTTATGTGCTATTTTTTGATATAGCTATCTATTTATAATAGCCCATTTGTTAGTTCGAATGGAGTCGAAAAGCACGATTGCATTTCGGCTGCTCCCGATGGGATAAAATTAGTTTGGAATAAATTATATGGTTTTTGGGTATTAAATGAGTAAAAACTACCCGATTTAATTTTTAATGTTACACTTTTTATTGGTTATAAAAACACATGATAACTTTTAAATATCTAATAGTCAAAGTATTGATGTTAATTTTCTCTTTGTGAATTTCGCGGCATAATAATTTCATTGTCTGAAGTGTAAAACAACGATACAATAACCATTAAAACACATGTCATGAAAAAATTAATATTATCAACAGCAGTTCTTTTAGGAAGTTTATCAACTTTTGCTGCTATCACATCGGTTCCAAATTCAGTTGAAAAAGTAATCACTATTGCAGATGAGTTTACCGAGATCAAAATTGAAGAAGTTCCAACAGCAGTTACTGATGCATTAAAAACAGCTTATCCAGATGCTGTGATTAGTAAAGCTTATGTAAATGAAAACAAAGAATATCAATTAGATATTAAATTAGGTGATAAACAAGGGTCTGTTTTTGCTGACGAAAACGGAAAATGGATTCAAAAACAATAATAAAATAGATTAAGTCAATATACAATAATTAAAACATACATATTATGAAAAAGTTAGTATTATCAGCAGCAGTTCTTTTAGGAAGTTTATCAACTTTCGCTGCTATCGCACCAGTTCAAAATTCAGTTGAAAAAGTAATCACAATTGCAAATGAATATATTGAAATTAAAGTAGAAGAATTACCTGTAGCAGTTACAGATGCACTTAAAGTTGCTTATCCAGATGCTGTTATTAGCAAAGCATATAAGAATGAAAATAACGAGTATCGAATCGATATTATTACAGGTGACCAACAGGGTTCATTGTTTTCAGACGCAAATGGAAAATGGCTTCCACAATAATAAAAAACCACTATTAAACAACATATAAAAAACAAATATTATGAAAAAGTTAATTTTATCAGCAGCAGTTCTTTTAGGGAGTTTATCAACTTTTGCTGCTATCGTACCAATACAAAATTCAGTTGAAAAAATAATTACTATCGCAGATGAATATACTGAAATTAAAATTGAAGAATTACCAGCAGCAGTTACTGATGCCCTTAAAGCGGCGTATTCTGATGCAGTAATCAATAAAGCTTATGTAAACGAAAATAAGGAATACAAACTTGATGTTACGATCGGAGATAAAGAAAGTTCTTTATTTGCTGATGTAAACGGAAATTGGATACAATAATTAATTGTAGAAATACGTAAAGCAATAAAAAGCAAAACACATGTAAATAAGTTAGTAATATTTGAATTAGTTATCAATATTTGATGCAAATTCAATAATTGAAAATATAGCCAAAAGTATTACTAACTTAGGAGATGTGTGATGTGATTAGTCTCAGTAAATCTCTGTTACAGTAAGGTCTAGTTGTTTTATTTAATAAGTTTATGTAGATGAAAGTAGTTAATAAATATTAGAAAAAAAGAACATAAATCAAAGGCTTGATAATTTTCTAATATAGAAGGATTGAGGTTATATACTTAATTAGTGTTTTTAATTATTTAAGTTTTTTGTTTTAAGATTAAAACAGGATAAGTTAGTGATGTGAATAATATTTAAAAAACATAAGTATATAATTACAAATAAAAATAAATATAAAACCCAACAATACGAATAGATGAAATGTTGAATTTATATATTTTAAAAATCTAAAACTTTTCAATGACATAAAAAATATATGATTAATCATATAATGTTAAAAAATTTTAAAAAAAAAATGAAAATAAAAATACCTAAAATTAATATTTTAAAAGTAATAAATAGTACAAACGGATTTAGATTAGTCTGCTTGTATTTTTGTTTACTATCAATCATCGGTAACGCACAAACAGGTCCAAATTTATTAAATAACCTTTATTACGGTTTTGAAGCGGGTGACAAAGGATGGAATACGATACAAACTTCAAGTTGGACTTTTGATACCAAAAATCCTAGTACAGGAAGTTATAGTTTAAAGTTTGGATCTCAACCCGATACTGTTAATGATAATGATGTAAATTATACTATTTCAAAAGTACGAACTGCTGTTAAAAATGGAAAATCCTTTATTGTTGGTTCAAGTTATGAAGGAACCATAGTTGCGTTACGTTATGACGGAAAGCTAATTTGGGAAAACAAATTATCAGGGTTTATGAATCATGATTTATGGTGTGAAGATATTACAGGTGATGGCATCGATGAGATCTTTGCGGCGAATGCTAATGGAGTTTTATATTGTTTGAACAATGATGGAACAATCAAATGGCAATTTAAACAAAATGATGCTCCTATGTATGCAGTTTGTGTTGTAAGTAAAAATGATATTCCGTATATAGTATGTGGTGGTTATGACAAAAACATTTATTACCTTAATGCTGATGGGACATTGAAACAAACTTTGACTTCTTCTTCTTATTCTGTAAATACTACTTTTGGTGAAACTACCGCGCCTACTCGAGTGCATATCTCTAATTTTTTACGAAAAGTAAAAAAAGCTGATGGTACTGATATGTTAGCTGTTTTAGGAACTAATAATAGTATGCAAGTTACTGGAAATATGTATTTGTTTGACGTTTTGGGAACATCGGTAATTACACCTTCGGTTAAGATAAATTCAGGAAGGCCCGTTGGTGAGATGAAAGTAGTTTCAATTAATGGAAGTTCAAAAATATTGTTAGGAAATAGTGCGCATATCAATGATTCTGGTTTTTTAGAATTTGACCCATTAAATGATGGAACTCCACAGCATTATTATGATATTTCAAGTATTAGTAATAAAGTAGGTGGTTTTGGATATCGTGTAGCACAACCAGAAATTATTCCAAATGGAGCTGGCTATCAGTATTTTGTATTATTTGGGAATCATATTATTTTGTTGTCACCAGGTCAGAAAATTGATAATGCTGAGATTTTAGAGTGTTCATATTCATTTAATGATATGTGGAAGGACCCGTTGACAGGTAATATTATTTTAGCAAGTAGTCAAAGTGGAGGAAGTGATATTCATATTATTGACCCATCTAAACCCGATTGGAAAGCGAATTATACATCTATTACCTCTCCAGGTAAAATTCAAAAAATTTTAGACAATACATCAGCATTGAATTCAAAAATGGCAAGCTTTGTTAAGCCCAGTTGGGAACGCAATCCAATTGAAATAAATTTATTGTATGAAAACACAATCGGTTTAAATACAGCGCTGTACAATACTCCTATTTTTGTACCTCAGCCCTCAACTTTTCATGCTCAAGATGGAGATAACTGGGGTAGATCTAGTCTAACTAATTTAAAATACAGAGATAAAAGAGATGGCCGTAGAACATATGATTGGACAGAAGAGCAAGCTTTAAGTTTTATTTATCCTAACATTGCAGAAACTGGAATAGCATATTGGGGTGGTCACGGTAATGATCCTTATATGTATAGTAAACAAACTAGTCAAAAAGTAATAGATGAGACAAATTCAATTTCAGGACGTAAAACGGTCTTAATTTATCCAGAATTAGAAGATAGCAGCGCTGACTTTCAATTTGTAATGAATAATTTAATTTATCCATTGGCAACTTATGGTAAAAACAAAAATTTGAAATTATTTATTCGTTCCAAAAATATTTTTTGGCAAAGTAGTGCTTATTTACCAATGTGGTCTCGATTACTTTCAGGTGAGTTTGCTAATGTTTTTGTACCTGCTATGGAAGAAACTACAGATAAAAGTATGGATTTAAGTCTGGCCTCTAGGATGGGGGTTTGGGCAAGTGGAGCTGTTGATAGTTGGGGTTCAAGAGCCGTGCCAGATAATGCAAGTTATGATCGAATGAGGCAATTTTCAGATCAAAACTTGGACAATCACTTTTTACGCCAGTTAGTTTATGCAGCAGCAAGCGGTGCGCAGTATTATGATAATTTTACTAAACCCGAACTATTTGCAAAATTATTAGCTAATGGAGCGTTATTTGTGCCATTACGCTCAGAAATAGTAAGTTTTTCACCTGTGCATTTAAGTATGTTTAAACCTGATGAACACTTTCATGAAGAGGGGTCTGAAAATAAATGGTTGACTAATTTTGATCAATCATTCGAAGATGCTAACCCATTTGTTTTTAGCCGAATGAACGGAAGCTGGCCAGGTGCTCCATTAACAGATTGGGATTTTTCAAAATTTGCTGCGGGTATGAAGGAAAGAAGATTGAATTTTTTGCCCAATTACCCGAATGGAATGGTTTTGATTACGCCTCCTCAAAATGGTCCCAAAGCTGATTTAATCGCTCCAAGAGGATTGATGAAAAATAATCTACATCCCTTATATAAAAACATTTTAAAAGAATACTATACAGATGGACGTTACTATTATTCCTCGGATGGAGTGATAAAATATAATGCCGATACTTATTATGAAACTGTTAAATCTGAAATTGAAGCAGGTGCTGCCAAAATTCCAATTACGGTTACAGGTGATGTAGCTTGGGTAGTGGCGCAAACTAGTCCTAAACATTTGCGATTAACGTTGATTGATAATGGTTATATAAATCCTAATGCTCGTGTTGCTCATGTTAAATTCAACACAGTAAATCCGGTTAAAATTCAAGACATTTTAGATGGAAAGCAATTTTTTAAGACAGGGTCAAGTGTAAATATTGATATACCATGTGGACTATTTAGATTTATTGATGTAGAATTAACTAATGAATTGTAAAATGAAGTATTTAAAAAAAATATATAGAGTAAAAACTTTTGTTTCATCTCGAAATCAGTATACAATTTTATTGTTATTATTTAAATGTTTCTTAACGCCTGTTTTTGCTCAAAAAAATCCTATTGAAATTACATGTGGTGAATCGGTGAATGAAGCTAAGATCTCGTTAAATCAAGGCGTCTATAAAATGTATGTTAAAGTTTTTATAGATCCTGGAACTTCTATATTAGGTTTTAAAACAAGTATAAGCTCATTGCCAAGCGAACTGAATTGGGAGTTTAAGGATGTAACCAAAGGACAATGGGTGACATTATCAAATGAATTTACAACTCTAAATCCAGTAATGGAGCAGAATTTTACTATTACAGTTTTGGAAGATGACTATTTTGGTGTAGGATATGGTAATTTTTACGTAGATGATTTTTATATTGAAAATATTTCTAATGTGGATACAATTGAACTTGAACATGTTTCTGTTTTTCCAAATCCGAGTTCAGATTTGGTTAATGTAACTTGTCCTGAAGGAAGTGAAATAACAGTTTATAATGGTTTAGGAGCTTCTGTAATAAATATTCAACGGGCAAAAAAGTTAAACCCCGTGTCTATATCAAGTTTGGCTTCTGGAATTTATTTTGTAAAAATTAAAAATTCTGGTAGTCAAGCAGTTAAGAAAATAATAGTGAAATAGAATTTTAGTTTCAAATAATAAAGCATATAGATTATGAAAAAGGCAGTTCTTTTAGGAAGTTTATGAACTTTCGCTGTTATGGCATTAGTTGAAATTTAGTTGAAAAAGTAATCAATATAGGAGGTGAACATACTAAAATTAAAGAATTACCAGTAACAGTAATTGGTGTGCTTAAACTAATATATCCAGGTGCAGTAATCAATAAGCTGCAAAATCAATAAATTATAAACAAACAAAAACAAATAATATGAAAAGTTAATTTTATTAACAGCAATCTTTTTAGGGAGTTTCATCATTCTCAAATACCACAATCGCACCAGCAGTAGTTTCTTATACTCCAATAATTTTACAAGAAGGATTTATTCAAGATGCAGTTATAGATGCAGTAAAAGCATTTATTGATGAAAATAATGAGTGTAAATTTGAAGTGTAAGCTATTGATTGAAAATGTGTTATCCTTAAAAAGTAAGCATACCGTTAAACGAAATCTTACTTGTAAGAATAATTAATATTTAGCCTTTTGAGTGTTTGGGGAAACTTTTAAAAGTGAAAATTAATAATTATATCGCAAGACCAGAAGGCTACTGTTTGAACAGATGTCGATGGTAACTGCTTGAAATAGTAGTATAAGATTAGTTTAGGTTTTTAAAAGAGAAGTTACTTGATGTAACTTCTCTTTTTTTTTGCAAAATTTTATGAAAAGACAATTTTATTAATGTTATTTTAGCCTAAAATGTAGCCAAATAATGCCAAAGATTTTATTAATTGAAGATGATATTTCATTCTGCAAACTATTAGAAAAATTTCTAACTAAAAATAATTATACCGTAACTACTTCATTTTCTGCTGCAGAAGCAAGAAGTGCTGTGAAAAAGGAAAGTTTTGATTTGGTTCTAACTGATTTGCGTTTGCCTGATGATGATGGGATAGGACTTATGACGGAAATAAAAGCCACATTTCCTGACGTTCCTGTAATTCTAATGACGGGATATTCTGATGTTAATACTGCTGTAAAAGCAATAAAAAACGGTGCTTCGGATTATATTTCAAAACCATTTAACCCAGATGAAGTGCTAATTGTTATTACAAATGCACTAAAATCTTCAAGTGTTGCTACTACAATAGAAAAGAAAATACCTAAACCCAAGTCAAACTCTGATGAGGAATATGTTAAAGGGATATCTAAAGCTTCAGTTAAATTAGCAGAATATATTAAATTAGTAAGTCCTACTGATATGTCTGTGCTAATTATTGGCGAAAGCGGAACCGGAAAAGAAATCATCGCTAAGAGTATTCACAAACAAAGCCTTCGTAAGGATAATAATTTCATCGCGGTAGATTGTGGTGCAATTCCAAAAGAATTGGCTGCAAGTGAGTTTTTCGGACATTTAAAAGGTTCGTTTACTGGAGCGATTTCTGATAAGATAGGTTATTTTGAAGCAGCAAATGGCGGGACAGTTTTTCTAGATGAGATAGGTAATTTATCCTACGAAAACCAAATTCAGTTATTAAGGGCTTTACAAGAACGCAAGATTAAACCAGTAGGAAGTAACAAGGAGATAAAAGTGGATATCCGAATTCTAACAGCTACAAATGAAGATTTAAGAGAAGCGGTTAAAAACGGCGATTTTAGAGAAGATCTGTACCATAGAATCAATGAGTTTTCTATTCACTCGCCTGCACTTTCAGAGCGTGAGGAAGATTTGATGGTGTTTGCAGAATTTTTTCTTCAAAAAGCAAACGACCAATTAAACAAAGATGTACTAGGTTTTTCAACAGAAGTAGTTGCCATTTTTCAAAAATATCCATGGCCCGGAAACCTACGTGAACTTCAAAATTGTGTTAAAAGGGCAACATTATTGACACAAACTGATTTTATAGAAAGTAATGTTTTGCCTGTTGAATTTTTTCAAAAAACAGCAAGTACTAACGGAGATTTTTCTTTATCGGTAAATGAAAAGGAAGCGATTCTAAATGCATTAGATAGAACAAATAACAATAAGTCCGAAGCTGCAAAATTGCTCAAAATCACGCGTAAAACATTATATAATAAATTGAAATTGTACGATCTTAATTAATAGTACTTTTGATTGCTGCGATCAATAAATCAATATCTTTTTTCACATTTTTAAATAGCTTTTCTAAAGTTTTTTTGTCGTAATCGTTCGATTCTATATCGTTTAATACTAGGGCTATTTTTGTAGCTTCTATTTGTTTGAACATAGGCGCCATTTTATGTGCTGTAGCTTTTACGGTTACAAAATCACTTGTGTTTATCGCTTCCTTTAGAATTATAATATTACTTGCTGTTGATTCCATAAAAGAGAATAAAATACCTTTTACGGCTTCATTATCATTTCCTAAAAAGGATTCTAAAGAGGCAATAGTAAATAATTCAGTAGCGTTTTTTGCTATTTTACTTTCGTCTTGAAAGGGGATTTCTTGTTTATTAAATATTGCTTCTATCGTTGCTAAAAGCGTCTTGGTTGAAAATGGTTTTTTAATAACTGTAGTAAACCCCGCTTCTTCATAGACGCTTAGGTCTAAATCGCTGCGACCTGTAACGGCTACGATGGGTTGGTTGTTATAGATTTGAGTTTCTTGTATCGCTTTTGCGAAAGCAAAACCATCCATAATAGGCATTTGAATATCGCTAATGATTAAATCAAATGGAGTGTTTTGAACTGTTTTTAATGCTTCTTGAGCATTGTTGTAAGCCAAAACAGTATAGCCGTTTTGTTTCAAGACTTCCGTACTCAACGTTAATAAATCTTTGTCATCATCAACTACAATTATAGTTTTATCAGTACTACTGATGCTAGTTTTAATGACTTCTTCTTCTATTTCAGGAATTTCAGATCCATAATACAAAGGCAAAGTTATCTCAAATGTGCTTCCTTGGTTTGAGCTTTCTTTTAAACGTAGTTCACCGCCTAGTATGGCAATTATTCTTTTAGAAATAGCTAGGCCTAAACCAGTTCCGCCATATTCTTTTTCAATGTTTTCGTTGGCTTGAGCAAATTCTTCAAAAACCAATTCTTGACTATCAGCTTCAATACCTATTCCGGAATCCTCAATGGTTATAACAAGCTGGGCATTATTTTGTTTAACAGCAGCATTAATTTTTATATGGCCATTTTCAGTGAATTTATAAGCATTCCCTATCAAATTAATGAGGACTTGTTTTAATCGAAAAGGATCACCAATAATTGGTTTTTCTAAAGCGTGATCGGCTGTTACTGTTAGTACAATGTCTTTCTCCGTGAAAACAGATTGTATGTTTTTTGCAATCTCATCAATGGTTTGAGGAAGTAAAAAACTTATTTTTTCGATAGCAATTTTTCCAGCTTCAATTTGTGAAAACTCCAGTAAATCTTGCACTAATCGCGAAATATATTCAGAAGAATTTCTTATGTTTTGAGTATAATAATCTTGTTTTTTTGTTAAGCTAGAAGTTGACAAAAGTTCGGTATAACCCATGATGGTGCTTAGCGGTGTTTTTAAATCATGGCTAACCGTCGAGATTAAATGCTCTCTACTTTTTAATAAATTTTTAGTTTTGAAATTAGCAATTTCTAATTGCTTTTTATAAGATTGTGTTTTAGAAAAATCACTGGTAATCAAAATAGAAAAGAAAATCGTCAATAACAAGCCTACTACCGCTGCAGCAGTTACAATTTGATTAATTTTTTTAAGGGATTTCTCTTTTTCAGTATTATTTTGAACAGAATAAACAATAATTTCTCGTTCAATAATTCGGAGTACTTTACGGAGCTGTTCTGAAATTAAAATTTCATTTTTAAGCAATTTATTCTCTTGGATATTTACTGATTCTTTCTTTTTCTCCGCTTCTTTCTTTACCTTACTAAGGAGTCTTTTTGAAGCTGATAAAATGGAATCGGTAGCTTTTTTTGTTAGTGTATTGGTACTGTCATCAGGAATATTCTGATTAAGATAATCCACATATTTTTGTAAAACATTACGTTGATAACTACCTAATTGTTTGGGGTTTTTAGTGAAATCTCTCAATTCTAGTTTTCGCAATGAAAACTCTAATTTTGTAAGTTCGTCAATAGCGTTATTGACAGAGGCTTCATCACTTTCTTTACTCTTTATGGCTTTTAGTTGCCTAATATTGTTGTTTTTTTCAGAGAGTAAAATATTGACACTATCTAATAATTGAATCTGATAATCAGTAGAAACTAATTTTTTTAAAGAATCTACTCTTATCAACAATGAATCCGATTGAACGATGTAGTTCTTAAAATCTTCTTCTGAATTTGTTTGAATTGTCTTTCGAGCTAAACCTTCTGTTTTATAAACATTTGTGAAGAGCTTCGTAATCTTTAAAACTTTGCTTTTTTCAAAGGCAATCTTTTTTTCAATATTGGTATAAACAACATTTTCTGAATATAAAATCCATCCCACACTAATCACTAATGCCGCTAGGACAAGATAACTAATGAAAACTTTTACAGGAATATTACTGCTCTTATTTCCCATTTTTTTAAATTAGTGCGGGGTAGATTTAAATGTATTATTTTTTAAGTATTTAAGGCTTATTCGATTGCTACTGCTTTATCACTTAATGATTAAGGAAGTAGTGTTTCAATTAACTTAAACGCCTAATTTTTTAGAAATGTCAGAAGGAATTCCTGCTTTGTTTACCATAAAAGAAGTTGTTTTGTATTTAACAAAATTCTTAGTCACATATAAATACCCTTTGTAATCATTTGTAGCTCCCCAAGAGTTTTTAACAATATAATATTCTTTTCCAGTTTGGTCTTTGGCAAGTCCTACAATGTGCATCGCGTGATCATCTGTAGTTTGGTAGTTGTCAAAAGCCTTTTGACGCAATTCTTCAGTTACTTCTAATTCTGGTTTAGGACCATTGAACATGTTTTCTTTTTCGTCTGCTGTCATGTCTTCAAACTTTTTAGTAGGAACATAAGCAACACCGTTTTTCCAGCTAAAACTTTTTTCACTAACATCAGATGCCCACGCCACAGTAAAACCGCTTTTTAATGCGTTATCAATAATTGCAGTCATGTCATTCATTTTTACGTTGTAGACTAAATCAAATGACCAGTTGTCAGGAACCATCATCATTGTTTTAGCATAGTAAGGCTCTGTTGAATAAGATGCAAACTCAACATATTCATCAGGATTAATACCAACTACTTCTTTAGCAAAAGTTTGTGGGGTATAATTTTTCCCTTTATAATCAAAGTTTTTCGGAACTTCTCCTAAGTAAGAATCGATAACTGCTGCGTATGCTTTTTCCCAATTTGGAGTAAGTTCGCCATTTGGATTTTTTACAACCGCTGCTAATAATGCTTCGGTGATACTTGACATTTCAGCAAATTTGTTTTTTGTAGTACCGTAATTTAATCCGCTGTACACTGATTGGGGTACCGCTCCGTATTTTCTAAACATGTTTGTTACATCATGTAATTCTCCTCCGTCTCCTAACGTTACGGCTCCATGCATGCGCACATAATTTTTACCTTTTTCAACATAAGCATTACGTGCCGAAAAAACTTGTGAAAGTTCAACGGGTTGTTTTCCTTGTCGAATCATTTCCGACTCTAAATAAGAATTAGTAGAGTAGCTCCAGCAAGTTCCTGATGAACCTTGATTCTTTACTGAAGTGTTTGCAAGATTGATAACATCTGTAAAATTGAAGCTTTCAGCACTTTTTGCGCTGATGTTTACTTTTAAGGAATTTACTAATCCGTCTTGTGCTGAAACAGTGCTCATACTTAACACCAATGCTGATGCGATGAACAAGTTTTTTATTGGAAATTTATACATGTATTGTTATTTAAATTTTTATTATTGGTTTAACAAAAGCCAATATTGTTACATTATCGGTTTGACTTTAACATTTCATAGTGTACTACAATGTTTCTTTTAGCCATTTAAAGAATTCTTTTTGCCATACTTGTGCATTTTGTGGTTTTAAAACCCAGTGGTTTTCTTCTGGAAAATACAAAAACCTACTTTTTATTCCGCGCAATTGTGCTGCTTGAAATGCTTCTTGTCCTTGCCCTATTGGTACTCTAAAATCTTTACCACCTTGGATAATTAAAATAGGAGTATTCCATTTATCCACTAATGAAATTGGGTTAAAAAGAGTATAAGTTTTTTGAGCAACCGCATTGTCTTTTTCCCAATAAGCACCACCAAAATCCCAGTTGTTAAAGAAAACTTCTTCAGTAGTCCCAAACATACTTTGTGTGTTAAAAACACCATCATGAGCAATAAATGTCTTGAAACGGTTGTTGTGAATTCCGGCTAAATAAAATGCAGAATACCCACCATAACTAGCTCCTACACATCCTAAACGGCTTTTGTCAACATAGCTTTCTTTGCTTACATCATCAATCGCAGATAAGTAATCGTTCATCACCTGGCCACCCCAATCTTTACTAATTTGCTCGTTCCATTCTACACCGTGACCTGGCATACCACGACGATTAGGTGCTACAACAATATAGCCGTTTGCAGCCATTAATTGAAAATTCCAACGGAAAGAATAAAATTGAGTCAAAGCACTTTGTGGTCCACCTTGACAATATAAAAGTGTAGGGTATTTTTTTGAGGCATCAAAATTAGGAGGTAAAATCACCCAAACTAGCATTTTTTTACCATCGGTAGTTGTTACATATCTTCTTTCGGTTTTGCTTAACGCCAAAGAGCTGTAAACTTCAGTATTTACATTCGTGATTTGTTTCCAAGTATTTTTCTTTAGATCATATGAAAAAATCTCAGCAGCATGATTCATGTCGCCTCTTGTTACTAAAACATTGTTACCTGAGAAACCAATAATTTCATTTACATCAAAATCACCGTTAGTGACTTGATTTACCATGATGGCCATTTTTTTCAATCCAGGAAAATTTACTTCAAATAATTGTTTTGTTCCGTCAACTGCAGCAATAAAATAGATTTTTTTACCATCAATACTCCATTTAAAACTATCTACAGTTCCGTCCCAGTTTGCAGTGAGGTTCATTTTTACGCCTTTAAAATCAACAATTATGTCATTTTTATCCGCTTCATATCCGTCACGTTTCATTTGTAAATAACTAAGATTTCCAGTAGGAGAAAATTGTGGTGCAGTATCATAACCTAGGTTTTCTTCAGTTCTATTTACTGTTTTTCCTGTTTCAAGATTGTATTCAAAAATATTTGTATTGGTAGAAATGGCATATTGAGTTCCTGCTTTTTTCTTTGATACATAAAAAATACTTTTACTATCTGGTGACCAAATGTAGTCTTCGTCACCTCCAAAAGGTTTTTGAGGACTATCATACGCTTCTCCTTTTAAGATATCCACTCCAGTTGCACCATCTTTGTTTTCTTTGTAAAATACGTGGTTGAATTTACCTTCATTCCAAGTATCCCAATGACGGTAATCTAAGCCATCATAAATTTGTACTTCTGATTTTTCTAAGTCGGGATAAAAATCTTTTCCGTTAACGTTGTTGATTTTTACCTCTTCATTATAAACTAGGTATTTGGAGTCGGGCGAAATATTTTTGTCGGCAACCAGACCTTCATAGTCTTTTACTTCGGTTGCATTTCCACCATTTACGGGAACGGTATAGTATTTTGAAGAAGATTTATTCTCTTCAATAGAAGGAGTGGTTACCTTATAAACGATATTTTTACTGTCTTTTGAAATGCCTAAAGGAGATACCCTCCCTAATTTCCAGAGTAATTCTGGCGACATAACGTTTTGGCTAATGGCGCTTAAACTCATCATTGTTAGTGTTGTAAGAAGAATTTTTTTCATGAAAATAAAATTATTTTTGGATTTTAAAAGTACAATTTTATTCTAAAATGGAGTGGGAGATTTTGTTAACTATTTCTAAATGTTATTTTATTCATTTAAAATATTATTTTTATAAAAAATTAAAGCATGCAACTAAGCTATTGGGAGTTGAAAAATTGGTTTTCTAATGTTGATTATACAGTTGTAGGAAGCGGAATTGTAGGTTTACATGCTGCATTGCGCTTGCGCGAAAGATTTCCAGATAGTAAAATTCTAGTTCTTGAGAAAGGGATGTTACCACATGGAGCGAGTACTAAAAATGCTGGTTTTGCTTGTTTTGGAAGCCTGTCAGAAATTATAGATGATCTAAAATCACATACTGAACAAGAGGTAGTTTCTCTTATCGAAAAACGCTGGCAAGGATTACAGTTGTTAAGAAAAAGATTAGGTGATGCTGTGATAGATTTCAAACCATATGGAGGTTATGAGCTTTTTTTAAACAAAGATGAAAGCTCTTACACGGAATGTATGAGCAAGTTGCCTTTTATAAATGAGATTTTAAAGCCCTTATTTAAGACCGCTGTTTTTGCAAAAGAAGTTGATCGTTTTGATTTTAAAGGGATTCATGAATATTTAATTTTTAATCCGTTTGAAGCGCAAATTGATACTGGAAATATGATGCAAGCATTGTTGAAAAACGCTTACGCAGAAAATATTTTGATATTAAATCAACAAGCGGTTACTTCATTTCTAGAAAAAGGAAATGGTGTAGAAGTTGTTTTAGGAGATTTTAGTTTTATTTCAAAAAAAGTGTTGTTTGCTACAAATGGATTTTCGAGCCAAATTACAAACGGGGCTGTCAAACCAGCAAGAGCGCAAGTTTTAATTACGGAGCCAATAGCAAATTTAGACATAAAAGGCACTTTTCATTTAGATCGTGGCTATTATTATTTTAGAAATATAGGCGATAAAATACTATTGGGAGGCGGTAGAAACTTGGATTTTGATACTGAAACTACAACTGAATTTGCGCAAACGGAAATTATTCAAAATAAATTGGAACAGTTATTAAAAGAAGTAATTTTGCCAAACCAAGATTTTAAAGTTGCACACAGATGGAGCGGTATTATGGGAATTGGAAACAGTAAAAATCCTATTGTCTCACAATTGTCTGAAAATGTTTATTGCGGTGTGCGATTAGGAGGAATGGGAGTGGCAATAGGAAGTTTAATAGGAAAAGAATTAGCAGATTTAATATAATGGGGATAAAAACTACACCAACAAAGAATATCAAAAAGAAACCAATTAAAAAAACTACAAAGAAAAATGAGGGGAGTTTTATGAGTAAAGTAATGAAGTTTATTTTTAAAATAGTGCTTTACTTTATAGCAGTGTCATTGTTTTTTGTAGTTCTTTATAAATTTGTTCCTGTTCCTTTTACTCCATTGATGGCTATACGGGCAATTGAACATAAAAAAGCAGATAAGGAAGCAATATGCAGCCATGATTGGGAGCCTCTAGAAAATATTTCTATTAATTTACAAAAAGCGGTTATTGCGAGCGAGGACGGAATGTTTTTGTCACACAATGGTTTTGATTTTGGAGCCATGCAAAAAGCTTATAAAAGCAACTCACGTGGTCGAAAAATTAAAGGCGGGAGTACGATTTCACAACAAACAGCAAAAAACGTTTTTCTATGGCAAGGTCGTAGTTATTTACGTAAAGGGCTCGAAGCTTATTTTACAGTTTTAATTGAGCTCATTTGGGGTAAAGAGCGCATCATGGAAGTTTATTTGAATAGTATAGAAATGGGGGATGGTGTTTATGGTGCCCAAGCAGCGGCTCAACATTGGTACCGAAAAGATGCGGCTAATTTAACACCAATACAAGCTGCAGGAATAGCTGCAATTTTACCAAGTCCAAGGCGATTTACAGCCACAAGTTCTTCAAGTTATATTAATAATAGAAAAAAGAAGATAATGCGTGTCATGAGAACAGTAGGTAAAATCAATTATTAGATGGGTTTTAAAAACAGTTATATTATTTTATTTTTTCTCTTTACTGCTCAAGTTTGGAGTCAAAATAGTGGGGCTGAATTCGGAATTATAACCGATAATGATTTGTACACGTCGTCTAAGTATGATATGTATTATACAAATGGCTTAGAGCTTTTTTATAAATATGTATCTAAAAACCAAAATTCTAAAATCCATAAAAAAACAACCGAATTTAGATTAGGGCAATATATTTATACGCCAAGATTTATAAATACGCCTGAGAAAGAAATAATGGATAGGCCGTATGCAGGTTATCTTTTTGGAGAGTTTGGAAAAACCTTTTTTTATAAAAACGAGTCGGTTTTAAAAATGGATTTGCGTTTAGGCTATTTAGGTCAAAATGCTTTTGGGCAAGAAACTCAAAAATCCTTTCACGATTTAGTGGGATATAAAGAAGTGTTTGGTTGGGAATATCAAATTCAGAATGCACTTGTGATTCAAACACATTATTTGTTTTCAAAAAAGCTTTTTTCAAGTGTGAAAAGTGATTTTGTTGATTTTCATTTTCGATCAGAAGCAAGTTTAGGAACAATTTTTACTGGAGTTACTACTGGTTTTGTCAGTAGAATAGGTTTTAAAAAGTTGGCTCCCGTTTATAATTCTAATTTATACGGTGGCGCTGTAGGTAGTGCTGAAAGTGAATTTTACTTTTATATTGCACCTAGTATTAATTATCAACTGTATGACGCCACCATTCAAGGCAGTCTTTTTAATGACAATAGTCCAGTGACATTTAAGTTAGTGCCTTTACGTTTCAATGGAGAAGCGGGTTTTAAATACAGAAAAAACAAACTCAACCTTTCGTATGTTTTTATGTATCGCGGTCGCGAATTGCATCATCCTACAAATTCGGGCTATTTTTACGGCTCTATTGGAGTTTCGTATTTGCTAAAGTAATTTAAGATCCTAATTAAATAAGAATTCATGCCAATAGAAAATATTCCTGAAATCTATATAAAAGAGAAAGAAGTAAATGAAGGCTTACTCGTGTATGATTTTAAAATGACGAGTGATGTTGTAAAAAGCAAAGTAAACTTGAGCATGAACATGTTCAGCTTTTTGCAAGTAGGGAAGAAGCAGGTCCATTTTGGGGATACTTCCATCGCTGTCAATAGTCAGCAATCGTTACTTTTAAAAAAAGGAAACTGGCTGTGGACAGAGCTTTTAGATACAGAAGCAATTTACTATTGTAAACTTTTCTTTTTTTCAGAAGAAAAACTGACTGAATTTTTAAAAAAGCATACAAAAAATACGCAGCCGTACTCAAACGAAGTAGCGTATTTTGTTATAGAAAATGACGATTACATAGGGTCATTCTTGAACTCGCTTTCTATTCTTCATCTGGATAATTCAGCGTATAGTGCTAATTTATTAGAGATAAAATTTGAGGAAATCATGCTGTACCTTCTAGCGAAGTACAAAGGGGTATTTGAAGATTTCTTACATTCTTTGATCTCTAACGAAGTTTCGCCGTTTAAAAATGTGATAGAGAGTAATGTTTATTCGAATCTAAAACTGGAAGAGATTGCGTTTTTATGCAATATGAGTTTGTCTACCTTCAAGCGTCATTTTACTTTAGAATACAAAGAAGCACCTGGAAAGTGGTTGCAAGACAAGCGTCTTCAAAGAGCAAAAGATTTGTTGCAAGAAGGAGTCTTAAAACCTTCAGACATTTATTTAGATGCGGGTTATAATAACCTGTCTAACTTTAGTATAGCCTTCAAAAATAAATTTGGAATAAGTCCAGTGGATATTTTGCAATAGCGCGATTATTTTTAAAACACTGAAAAACAATTAAATACTATTTTTATTCGAATAAAAAGTAGCTGAGCTGGACTTTTTGGACTGTTTTCATAAGTTTTTGAACCGTATTGGTAATCAAATTGGTTTTGTGTATTGATACCTTTGCCTTGTAATTAAAACAAAGCGTTTTTAAAACGATTATAACAAATTAAATACAAACAGATATGGCAAATGTAACAAAACCGGACTTTAAAGAAAGATACGGAAATTTTATTGGAGGTAAATTTGTTGATCCAGTTAAAGGACAATATTTTGACAATATTTCACCAGTAGATGGTAAAGTATTTACGCAAGCAGCACGTTCAACACAAGAAGATATAGACTTAGCACTAGATGCTGCACACGAAGCTTTTCCGTCATGGAGTACTTCATCAGCAACAGAGCGTAGCAATGCCTTATTGAAAATTGCGCAAGTGATGGAAGATAACGCAGAGTACTTAGCAACATTAGAAACGATTGACAACGGAAAACCTATTCGTGAATCACGTGCAGCAGATATTCCTTACTGTGTAGATCACTTCCGTTATTTTGCAGGAGTAATTCGTGCAGACGAAGGAACAATTGCTGAGCATGATAAAAACACCGTAAGTATCGTTATACACGAGCCTATTGGAGTAGTGGGAGAAATCATTCCATGGAATTTCCCAATGTTAATGTTAGCTTGGAAAGTAGCACCGGCATTAGCTGCAGGATGTACTGCAGTAGTAAAACCAGCAGAACAAACACCTACAAGTGTAATCATGTTAATGGAATTAATTGGAGATTTATTGCCTCCAGGAGTTTTAAACATTGTAACAGGTTTTGGTGCAGAAGCAGGTCAAGCGCTAGCAACTTCAAAAAGAATCGCTAAATTATCTTTTACAGGTTCAACAGCAACAGGACAGAAAGTATACCACAATGCAGCCGAAAATATTATTCCAGTAACAATGGAATTAGGAGGTAAATCACCTAATATTTTCTTCCCATCTGTAGCAGCTCATGATGATGATTTCTTTAGTAAATCAATCGAAGGAGCGTTAATGTTTGCTTTAAATCAAGGAGAGATTTGTACAGCTCCAACAAGAATTTTAGTACATGAAGACATCGTTGATCTTTTTATCGAAAAAATGAAAGTGAGACTAAAAGCAATCAAAACTGGAAATCCTTTAGACCCAGAAACAATGATTGGTTCTCAAGTATCTAAACCACAATACGAAAAAATCCTAAACTATATCAATATTGGTAAAGAAGAAGGTGCTGAAGTAATTGCTGGTGGTGGAGCAGGAAACTATGAAGGAGAACTTTCTGAGGGGTACTATATCCAACCTACAGTTCTTAAAGGAAATAACAAAATGCGTATCTTCCAAGAAGAGATTTTTGGACCAGTGGTATCATTAACTACATTCAGTACTACTGAAGAAGCAATCGAAATCGCAAACGATACTCCTTACGGATTAGGAGCAGGAGTTTGGTCTCGTGATGCACATGAGTTATACCAGGTTCCACGTGCTATTCAAGCAGGTAGAGTATGGGTGAATCAATACCACACTTATCCAGCTCACGCACCATTTGGTGGAGTAAAAGAGTCAGGTTTTGGACGTGAGAATCACAAAATGGCGCTAGACCATTACCGTGTTGTAAAAAACATGTTGATCTCATACGATAAAAAACCAATGGGTTTCTTTTAATCTAAAAGAACTCAAATACATTTTTAAAACCCCGGATATTCCGGGGTTTTTTTGTTGCAACTATTTTTGTTTTACGGCTATAAACCGCTAAAGTTTTCTTAAAGATTGCGCCAGTGTTGCAGTCAAAAAAAGGATATTTTGTAACGTGTCGCGGCTTGCAGAAGTAGCGAACTTCGTAACCGACTATTTTCGGCTAAGATAAAATTTCTTGCGAAAGATAAACGTGAATTTACCACATATCTCGCCATTTATGCAAACCACTGTTATGTGATGGCTTTTTTTTGAGGGTAATTTCCCTTTAAAAGTTTTTTATTACCATAATTGCACTATATTTGCAGGGTAAATACCTTTTTTATGGAGTCAAATGACATTAATAAATTATTAAAATCAATTTTTTCTGAGGAAAATTATATTGATATAAGAGAAGTTTTTGAAAAAAAATTAGTTGAGTATAATCTTAGTAAAACGAAAGCTTTTAAATTACTTAACATTGATAAAGATGTATTTGAGGAGATAATTTCGGGAACAGCTAAACAGCCAAATTTTATAAATATTGTTAAAATTTCCGAGTTTTTGAATATTGATATTAATGATTTTATAAATTTGGTTTTAAAAAATCAAAGTAAGGAAAATATTTCTTCTATCGAAAATGCAAGAAAAGCTACTTTTTTAGTTAAAAATTTTGATATTAAAGCATTAACTAAACTTGGTTTTTTTTCTAATAGTGATGATACGGAAGTACTTGTTGAAAAAGTTTTATCTTTTTTCGGATTCTCTTCAATTAAAGATTATGAAGAACAATTAGACGAACCTTTATACAGTCGAGTTAAGAGAAATTTTTCAGATAAAATGAAAGATTTTTGGATAAAATCGGCTTATCAAAGTTTTAAGATTATTGACAATCCAAATGAATATAATCGTGAAAGATTAAAGGATCTAATAGTGAAAATAAAACCTTATTCACAAGATTTGCAGAATGGTTTATTTACTGTATGCAGAGC
Source organism: Flavobacterium sp. PL002 (assembly GCF_054165825.1). Taxonomy (NCBI): domain Bacteria; kingdom Pseudomonadati; phylum Bacteroidota; class Flavobacteriia; order Flavobacteriales; family Flavobacteriaceae; genus Flavobacterium; species Flavobacterium sp. PL002. The sequence continues at coordinate 1,987,055 of NZ_CM135110.1, forward strand.
GCTATATAATCTTGGAATTACAGTTATATTTCAAAATTATCTCTCAACTACGCAAGTAAAAGGAGCAACATTTATAATAAATGGTAAACCATGTATTGTTTTGACTGATTTTAATAAAAAATACGCAACATTATGGTTTACTTTGATGCATGAATTACACCATGTTTTGTTTGATTATGATTTAATTGAGACTAATAGTTTTCATTTGACAGGAGACAATGATTTATTCTTAATAGAAGAGAAAGCAGATTCTTTTGCGAGGGATATTTTTCTAAGTGAAGAAAAATTTCATTATATAAAAAAGTATATTAATAACCCTTATTTAGTATCAAAATTCGCAAAAGAAAATGAAATACATGAGTCAATTGTTTATTCATTCTTTACTTGGTACCAAGATAAAATATGTAAGAAAAGTTATCATGGTGCTTTCAGAGAATTCTATCCTGATTATTCTGAGTCGTTAAAAAAATTGAATCCAATTACTTGGGATAATAATAATTTGAAGGATGCAAGTGAAAAAATAAAATCCATTTTAGAAATTAAATTTTAATAGTTATGAATGAAGATGAAAACAAAGAAATTAGAAAAAAAGAAGAATTAAAAATATCTGAAGCTGATTTAGAAAGATTAGAAATACTTCAAAAATCTAATGAAAAAGTTGGTAAACAATTGACTTTCAGTTCTGAATCTGGTGGTTTAGAAGAAATAGATGAATTACGTGGTTTAATAGGTAAAGAATTTGAAAATCCTGAAGAAAAATATAATATTTATTATAAAGGAATTCGTAAATTATTAATGGAGTATTTGCCTAAAGGAAAAGAATTCAAAGAAATTAGGGATATAATTTATGATGAGAAAAACATTTTTTTAAATAACGGTAAGAGAAAGTCGGATAATAATGGAATAAGATTATCTGATGGTAGAATGACTTTTCAAAATAATATGAATGAGATTTTGGAAATTATTGTAGGTTGGATTTCAGAGTCCCAAAACCCTTTTGATATTTATAGATTATTTTATGAACTAAATGAAAAATTTGGATACGGACATGAACAATATGATAAATCAACTTTAAACGTTGCAAATGCAATGTTGAAACTAAGTCAAAAGTAAAAATGATGAAACTTATTTTATAGGTTTCATCTCATTTTCTCATTTTTGGTAAGCTGTCACATAACTTAGTAATATAGGTCAATACGCTAATTTAATTTGATAATCATTAAGTTATGCTGAGGTTGATAGATAAAATTAGTAATGAAAAACTAGTAGTTATCAAATGCTGTTCTTGTTTTTAAATTATCCATAAATACATTGAAAGGAGCGATGCTAATAGTAGAAAAATAGAAAAGATGAGCAGAGGATTTGTAAAAGAAAACGACCAAGAAGAAATTCCAATGGTTCCACCTAGAGCTGATTTACCTGACGGAATGGTGAACTACGTAACGCAAAACGGAATGGACGAATTACTTCTGGAAAAAGAAACGTTGTTACACGAAATAGAAACAGTAGCAAACACAGATGAAAACGAAAGGCGCATTGCAGTAAATTATATAAATGCCAAAATACAATTGCTGAATCAAAGAATCGCCACAGCAAAAGTGGTTGACTTAAGCAAGCAACCGCATGACGAAATACGATTTGGTGCCCTCATAAACATGCAAATAGGCTCCGATAAAAAGATTCAAAAGTACCAGATAGTAGGAGTAGACGAAGCGAATATCGCCAAAGGCAAGATTTCGTTTATCTCACCCATAGCAAGAATCTTAATTAATAAAAAAGTAGGTGCTGTAGCCGTGTTGAAATTAGCTACAGAAGATAGGGAGTTTAAGATTTTGGGTATTGAGTATTGAAAGTAATACCATAGTTTATATTACATAGTGTTTCTAGGCTAGAAACATTATTTATAGAACAAAGATCATCTGTTAAAGAAAGCAATGATTTGATTAATCAAAAACTACATCTTCGGGAACCATTTCCGCTACGTTTAGAGTAGGCAAGATATATTTATTAAAGATGGTTCCTTCAGTTTTTGAATGCAATATGCCTCGTGCCGTACCTACTGTTAACATGGCCATGTGTGCGACAAAACCTTTTGGAAGAATAATTTTATCATTTGATTGTAAACTTTCCCAAGTAGCCTTTTCAATATTAAAAAAGCAAGTCACTTGCGTCGCCATAAATGGCTTTTTCTTCATTTCAAATGTAAATTTTAAACTTACTGAAAAAGCTTCCTCTTCTACATTCAAGCCAAAAGACATATTTGTACTAAGGTTTACATTGCCCTTGTCAAGATGGTTTTCTTCAAACAAAGCAAATTGATCTGTTCTTATTTTAACTAAGTTAAAAGTAAGGCTTACGTTATTATCTGCCATTATCCTACTTTTGGGTATTTGATTGCTTGAGTAAAATTATTGTAAACTACATTCATTTGGACTCCCTTTTTTTGTCTGAAATTATCTGAAAAAGTAAAATCGGCTACATCATTATTAATTAACTCATTGGTTAATGTTTTTTCAACTGATCTAACTTGAGTTGCATTTATTTTTATTTCGCTTACTGGATTATAACTTATAATCTCCATCAACGAAATTCCCAAAGCATCTTCCAATTTTCCAACGGTCTCAAAGGTTAGATTTTGTTTTCCTTTGATGATCTTATTCACTTGTTGTGCAGAAACATTCATTTTTTTTGCTAGATCTTTTTGAGACATTCCTTTGTGTTTCAATGCCTCTAGAACAGTTGTCGCAACATTGAATGAGTGATCTATCCATTTTTTATTGGCTTTGTATTGAGCCAACTTTGAAAGGAAATTAGAAGGCTTGTCGCTTACTAATTTTTCAAATTTGTCTAATCTTTCGTTTAGTTCCATATATTAAATTTCATACACTTCAAAATCATCCTGATCTAGAATTCCTTCTTCAATAAGATAATATTTAATGTCTTCTAATTTTTGTTTTTCTTTGAGTAAGTGTGTGCTTTCCTTCATTGTTTCCACTAACTTTATTGCTCCGCCAGTAACAAGAAATGTATTTGGTCCAATTTTAATTGCGTACATGCGCAACCATTTTTTCCTAATTGGTGTTTTCGCTTTGACTAGTTGCAGTTCTTTATGTGTGTATTCTAAATTGTGTAAAGGATGAAATGCTTTTGAAAGAGTGTCGCTTCCTTTTTTTGTTCCAGAGGCTGCCAAACTTTCAAGTTGGTAAAATAATGCTTCAGCTTCTTCTTTAGTATAATTAATTGCTTGTTGTATGCTGATTGCTTTTCCATAATAACCACTATTTAAATCGTCTTGATGTAAAGTGAAAAAATCATATAAATACTGAGGATCTAACAACCATTGCTCCATACACTTGGTTACTTCATCTTCAAGCTCACCATCTAAGTGAATTGAAAACAACCCCTCTCGCTTACTTTCTTGGACAAATATAGGGACTATTTTCATTAAATCAACTTATAGGTTTATTTTTTAGTAAAAATATATGATTTATCTAACATATTGAAACTTTTTTATCAACAGTTAAAAGAAGAAAGACCTAGCTTAAACTATTTTCAAAAGCATATTTCAATAGATTATAGAGACATTATGTTGATTACTTCTTTTACTTCGAACTCTAAACCCAATTGCTAAGATTATGTCTAGGGCATAAAAAATAACGTCATAATTCTTACCATCTGTAGCAGTTGTTAAGTAATCCTTAATAACTGAATTTTGATGTAACTCACCTTCTTTCAGTATGTTTTTGATGTGCATACTAATATTAGGAATTGAGGTGTCAAAAAGTTCTGCTAATTGGTTTTGGTTCATCCAAATAGTACCATCTTTAGAATATAAACTTACGGCTGATTTACCATCTTGTGTGTTGTAATACCAAACACACATATTATATAGTCCAAATTTTATCTAAAAACACATAGCTATACCCGCAGATACTCATTACCTCTTTTTTAGTTGTATTTTTCACCACATCAGTAATAAAATCTTCAACATCCTCTAATGATTTGTAAAATTTATTAGAGAACTGTCGTTTATATTTTGCCCACATTTTTTCAGCGGGATTAAGTTCTGGACTATATGGTGGTAAAAAAACAAGAACAATATTTTCAGGAATGATTAATTTTTTAGCCTTATGAAATCTTCCATTATCCAGCACGACTATTTTAAGTTCCTTGGGTTTTTCTTTTGTGAAGTTATTTAGAAAAACTTGAAAATTATCAGCATTACAATGCGGGAGTATTAGTTGAAAATGGTCTCCTGTTATGGGAGAAAATGCTCCAGAAAGCCAAGTTGATTTGAAGACTTGTTGGAAAGTGCAAATTGGTTTCACACCAATAGCAGTAACTGATTTGCCATTGCGTGTAAATAAACCATAACGCGATTCGTCTTGAAAAAATAGATTTATAGATTCAAAATTCCCCACAGCATTCAGTGCTATTTCTTGGCAGATTCTTCCGAAGTCTTTTTAAAAGAGATTCCTTGGTTTTCATCTTTTTTAACGTGACTTTTTCGGGCTACTTTTACGCTTGATTTAAAATTTCTAATGCAGTAATAAAGTAAGGTGTTGTAATTGAAAGTTTTCCCTGTTTCTTTTTCAATCCAATCTTGAAGCTCAACATAACCTTGAAGGCCATTTTGAGAATCATTGAGTTTTGTTTCCAACATATTGTGTTCAGTAACAGAGAAAACCGAAGGTTTGAAGCCTGTTTTTTGATGTTTCATCAAACCCTCAATTCCTTCGTTAATATATAATGTTCTCCATTTATGAACGCTATTTGGATCGACCACAGCTAATTTGGCAACCTCTCGTTTGGAAATCCCTGTTTTTTCGTTTTGCTTTAAAATCAGTAGAACTCTTAAACGTTGTCCAATGAATGGGATAGATTGTTTAAGTAGACTTTTAATTTCTATTTCGGTTTCCTTGATAATCAAAATTTTTGAATATGCCATAATACCACTGTTATAATATAGTCCAAATATAACATTAAAAAACCAATTATAAAAATTGGTCTATAATATATTTTCGTTTGGTATAAATAATGATATTTTGCTCGTTTTGTTTCATTTGTTTTGTTTGTTTACAATTGTCTTTAACTATTTTCTACAATGGCTATTTCCTCTGCTGTTAAACCATACAACTCATACACCATGGCATCGATCTCTCGATCTGTAGCGTCTATTTGTTGTTTAAGAGTTTGAGCTTCTGCTTTTTTAGTTTCAAACACTTCCATCCAATCCATTTCATCGAGTTTGGTTAACTCTTTTATTAGCGGTTGTTCGCTTTTAAGACGTTCTTTATTGATCACTTTAATAGCTTTATTGATTTCTTTGATAAAATCTCCAAAGTCTAATTCGTACCAATTTTCTAACTTTTTTGTTAGCTTTTCTATGGCAAATTGTGATTGCAGGTATTTTGTGAATTTCTTATTACTTGTGTTTAAAGATTTAGTTAAATTATATACTAAAGACGTTTTATCTCCAAAGTTTAAGTCTTTTATTTTTTTTATTTCTGGAATTGGAAAAGGGTTTAAAAAAGTTGTATTAAAAGCATAATATCCACCACGGTAAACAGAGCTAGTATTTTTAATAAAAAACCACATTAAATTTGAATTTAATATTGCAATTAATTCCTTTTGTTCCAACTTGATATTGTCTTTAATTTTTAAAGCATAACCACCAGCATCTGTTAGAGATTGTGTAGCATCTATTGTGAAATGTGGATAATTTTGAATAGTGGCAGTTACAATTTTAATATCCTTAAATATTTGAATTTCTCTAGCCCTATGTAAACTATACCAGTATTTTGGATTTGTTTTAAATCTAATCTTCTTTTCTATTAAATCTAATTTAAATTTATTCAAATAATCATAAGCTCTAGGGAAATTCTCCATAAACTCGATCTCTTCGTAAGGAACAGTTTTTTTACCGTTAAAATAATGGGGGTAAATAACAAAATAATCAATATTTAATTCTTGATTTCGTTTTATATCCCTACCCTTTGCAACAGGTAACATAATGTTTGATTCAATAATTACATTTGTTTCCAACTCGTCTGAATATCCATAAAACATATCATCTTTAAAATATCCTTTCATCATGAAAATTTTATCAGAAGTGTTTTTAATCCCTTGGTATATTCCGTCTAAAATGTCATTTAATTTAAATTTAGATAATGATATTTTTTTTAAGACCATAGAACTATCTAAATCATTCAGATCCCAATTGTCAGCATTTAGATTTTTATAATCAAATTTTAAAAAAGGTCTTTCTTGAAAAATTTCTAAAGGACTAATTTTTTTGAATTTTAATTCTTGATTGTTATTTGACAATTTAATAATACAAGTATATGCTGATGCATCAAGAAAAACAATCTCATGGCCAAAATGAATAATTTCCTCTATAAATTTATTTTTAATTAGAAAATCTCTAATACCGTTTCCAAAATCAGCTACTAAAAACTTGTGTGGTAAAATATAACTAACAACCCCTTCATCACTTACTAATTCTTTAGATTTTTCCATAAAAAGGACAAATAAGTCATATCTTCTAGTTGCAGATTTATATTTACGTTCAAGTTCGTGACTTTCCTTTTCAATATTATCTTTAATAGTTTGAACCCTAACATAAGGTGGATTCCCAATTATCACATCAAAACCGCCTTTTTCAAAGACGCTAGGAAATTGTTCTTTCCAGTTGAAGGCTTTGTTACCCGCAACAGCTTTACTTTCTATTAAGCTATTTCCACATTTAATGTTACTGTTTAAGTTGTTCAGTTTACGTCGTGGTTGCGCCGTACGTAACCACAGCGATAACTTGGCAATTTCTACACTTTCCTCGTTAAGGTCTACACCAAAAATATTGTTTTCTAGAATAGTATTTTCAATATCGCTAAAAACCAAACCACCTCCCAGAATTTTTGCTTTTAGTTCGTCAATATAATTGTGTTCTTTTATTAAAAAATCTAACGCTTGGTTCAAGAACGCACCACTACCACAGGCGGGATCGCAAATGGTCAATTGTAGTAACCATTCTCGATACATATCTAAAGTTTCAACTAACTTTACAATTGTATTTTGCTGGCGGTTTTTTCTGCCTTTAAAATATTCTTCTTCTTTAAAACCTAGTTCATTTTTCTTTTCGTCACACAATTTACCAATCGTATTTTCTACTATGTATTTGGTAATGTATTTTGGAGTGTAAAAAACACCATCTTTTTTACGTTTACTTGTTTGTTTGTCAAAATCACCGCCTTCAATTTCGGCATTTACACTCTCAATTTCGTTAAGTGAGTTTTCAAAAATATGCCCCAGTATATTAACATCCACTTGACTTTCAAAATCGTATGATGCTAATGTTTGCGTATGCTTAAATAATAAGTCGTTGTCAATTTCTAACTTGTCCAACAATGTGTCTTCCTTAAACAAACCACCGTTGTAGGCATAAATTTCGGCTCTGTTTGTTGTTCCTTGTCTTCCGGTGTCAAGAAATTTAAAATACTGCTTGAACATATCGTAAAGCGGTCTTTCGTCACCAAAATCAACATCCCCTTTCCATTTGTTCAGGATCTGTATCGTGCTATTGGGTGGTAATAAACCTCTGTCTTCGGCAAAAAATATAAACAAGAAACGATCTATTAATTTTTGAGATTTCTTGAATAAAGTAAGTTTCAGGTTTTTGTCTAGACGCAATTGTTCTGCCTTCGCTTCCTCATCCATTTCAGAAGCAGAAAGATCTACAGTGCTTTTTAATTTCTTAGCATTGCGCTTTACTAAATCCCTAAACAATTCTCTCTTAAAAACAGAATAATCTTTGTAGAACTGCTTGGTTATTTGTTCTTCAACTATAATCGAAGCTTCTTTTATTTGCAAAGGAATATTATTTAAAATACTGTCCTTTTGCAAACACAAATACAATACTTCAAAACGTTGTTCACTTAAGTCAAATAAATTAAACTCTTCAAACTCCGTCGCATCATTGATATAAAACCGCAGCTTTTCATAATTAGACGTAATTACATAAACACATTCTTTTTGATTGGCTTTGTAATCAAATGCTTGTTGACGTATGCTTTCTAAATCCTTTGTTTTCGTTCCCTTCAATTCTATTACCGCAACAGCAACATCATTTTTTAAAATGGCACCATCTGCTTTACGTGAATTGGTTTGATTTTTATACTCGGCTACTAAATCAAAATTGACATTGGGTTTCAAAGTATAATCTAAAACATTGACAAATAACTCTGTTAGAAAAATACCTTGGTATTCCTCTTCTTTAGAATTGCGTATGTTGTCTTGAATAATTGGGTTTAAGAAGTACTTGATATACTTTTTTTGAGGTAAGTAGATAATTTCATATCTTAGAGATCAATAAAACAAGGGAAACATGGATTTATTTACAGGGCAAAACCTTTTAGAGTTCGCTGAACGGTTTAAAACAGATGAACACTGCAAAGAATATTTAGCAAATTATAAATGGGAACGAGGATTTATTTGTTTAAAATGTAAGCATACAAAGAGTCAAATCCGCAAAGATTTTTCCAGAACTTGTAATATCTGCAGCCATACAGAAACCGCGGCGGCAAACACTTTATTTCATAAGGTTAAGTTTGGTTTACGCAAAGCCTTTTTTATATGTTTTGAGATGTCAACCACCACTAAAAGTTTATCTGCCAGTTACATGGGAGTTCGCTATGGAGTTACAGAAAAAACAGCACGTTTATTTATGCACAAAATTAGAGAAGCGATGAAATCTAGTGAGAATCATCCAATGGACGGAACTGTTCATGTTGATGAATTCGTTATTGGAGGAAAGGAAAAAGGTAAAGTAGGCAGGAGTTATGATAGCAAGAAAAAAAAGGTTGTAACAGCAGTGGAACTAACAGATGAAGGAAAAATTAAAAGAATGTATGCCTTGAAAATTGATAATTATTCAGCCAAAGAATTAGAGACAATATTTGAAAAGCACATTAATAAAAATGCAAAAATAACCACAGATAAATGGAAAGGTTATCGTCCTTTATTTGGAGATTATAATATCACACAAATAGAAAGCAACAAAGGGATGAATTTTATGGCATTGCACACAATGATTCATCAAGTAAAATCATGGATTAGAACAACATATTCATCGGTAAGTGACTTTAATATAAACAGGTATCTTGATGAATTTTGTTATCGAATTAACCGTTCTCAAAGCAAAGACACAATATTCAACAATTTGATAGTAAGAATGGTCGAGTCAGAAAAAATATATCAATCTAAAATTATATGTTCGTAACTACTGACCTCAATACTTTTTATATGCCTTACTTATTTTTGACGGCTCTAATTGTTTAAGATGCTTATTAAGAACTGATTTTTGATATAATGCCATTTATTTGAAGAATGATTTTGATAGTTAAAAATAGTAATCTTTATCTTAACTTATTTTATTTAAACGTTTATTTACAAAAAAAAAGTACCCAACTTTACATTTCAAGTGTAAAACTGGGTACTTTAATTTATAAAACACTAATTATGAGTGTTTTTTGTGGAGAATACCGGATTCGAACCGGTCACCTCTTGCCTGCCAGGCAAGCACTCTAGCCAAATGAGCTAATCCCCCAATAGTTTCGCAAATATAGTGTTATTTACTATTCAAAAAACAAATAGTCAACAACTTTCTAAAGCGGTATTCTTTGCCATCTTCTTTAAAATACTAACTTTACAATAAAAAATAAAATGACAGCAGCATCAACAGCAGGTTCGCTTACTACAACCATTCAGGATCAAATTGCAACAGTACAATTTGCGCATCCCGCCAGCAATTCTTTCCCCCGTCAATTGCTAGATGCGGTGACAAATGCCTTGAATGAATTGAGTACAAATGATGCTGTGTCTGTTATTATTTTACGCAGTGAAGGCGAAGGTGCTTTTTGTGCAGGAGCTTCTTTTGACGAACTCTTAGCAGTTTCAAATTTAGAGGAAGGAACTACTTTTTTCTCCGGTTTTGCAAATCTAATTAATGCCATGCGCAGCTGTTCTAAGATTATTGTGGGTCGCATTCATGGTAAAGCCGTAGGTGGTGGTGTAGGGATTGCCGCCGCTTGTGACTATGCATTTGCCACTACAAAAGCGGCTATAAAACTCTCTGAGCTTGCCATTGGGATCGGTCCCTTTGTGATTGAGCCTGCCGTGAGCCGCAAGATAGGCAAGACCGCCATGACCCAAATGACCCTTGCTGCACATGAATGGAAAACGCCAGAGTGGGCTTTAGAAAAAGGATTGTTTGCTAAAGTACTAGATGATCAAACCGAATTAGATATTGATTTGGCTCACTTTACCACTAAACTTGCATCTTACAATCCGGAGGCTTTAAGCCAAATGAAAAAGATTATCTGGGAAGATACTGATCATTGGGATGTGCTTTTGTTAGAGCGTGCTGCTATTTCTGGAGAGCTAGTGCTTTCAGAATTTACCAAAAATGCTTTAACTCAATTTAAAAAATAATATTGAAATGAGAATTACAACCCTTATACAACAAGTAGATGTCGTAGAAAAATTAAAAAATGCTCCTGATAGTAGTTACCAAATAGGAGTGCTTATAGGTTCCTTTGTTCCATTTGTAGTTTTGCTCATATTGGCTTACTGGATGTACTCTTCTGCAAAAAAAAGAGACAAAAATATTTAATTTTTCACTAAATTTGCACTCAAAATTATATCCAGATGAGCAATATCAGAATTACAAAACAATTTAACTTCGAAACCGGTCACGCCCTTTATGGATACGACGGAAAATGTAAAAATGTTCACGGGCACAGCTACAAATTATCAGTAACCGTTATTGGGACACCTATTACAAATAGAAACGATGTAAAATTCGGAATGGTAATCGATTTCTCGGATTTAAAGAAAATTGTAAAAGAAGAAATTGTAGATCAATTTGATCACGCCACTGTTTTTAATGAAACAACACCTCACGTAGAGCTAGCCGAAGAACTTAAAAAACGCGGACACCATGTGATTTTAGTTGATTACCAACCTACAAGTGAAAACATGGTCATTGATTTTGCAGAGAGAATTAAAGCCAGATTACCACAAGGAATCAAACTTTTTGCCTTGAAATTGCAAGAAACAGAATCGTCATTTGCTGAATGGTACGCTAGCGATAATCTATAATCCCACTTGACACTCTAGTTTCATGAAACTACCTAATAATAAAAAAGTATACTTTGCTTCTGATCAACATTTTGGAGCGCCTACGCCTGAATTAAGTGCTCCTAGAGAGAAGAAATTTGTGGCTTGGCTTGATGAGGTGAAACGAGACGCCGAAGCCATTTTTATAGTAGGAGATTTATTTGACTTTTGGTTCGAATACAAAACTGTGGTACCTAAAGGTTTTGTACGTGTGTTAGGCAAACTAGCCGAAATTCGCGATAGCGGCATCCCAATTTACTTCTTTGTAGGAAACCACGATTTGTGGATGGACGGTTATTTCGAAAAAGAATTAAATATCCCTGTGTATCATGATAATCAAGAATACACTTTTGGAGATAAAACTTTTCTAGTAGGCCACGGTGACGGAAAAGGTCCTGGAGACATGGGCTACAAACGCATGAAAAAAGTATTTACAAATCCGTTTTCTAAATGGCTTTTTCGCTGGTTGCATCCTGATATAGGTGTGGGATTAGCACAATACCTTTCGGTAAAAAATAAACTAATTTCAGGTGATGATGATGTCACTTATTTAGGGGAAGAAAACGAATGGCTAATAATCTACGCCAAGAAAAAACTCGAAACCAAACACTACAATTACCTTGTTTTTGGACACCGCCATTTGCCTATGAAACTCACTGTAGGTGAAAATGCCGAATATGTGAATCTAGGCGATTGGATTACTTATTTTACTTATGGCGTTTTTGATGGCGATACTTTCGAAATAAAAAAATACGAAAACTAGTTCATCCCTTCACCAAACAAATATTCATCCAAATCTATTTTGAATAAGGTACCTTCTACAAGATCTTTAATAGATTTTAATTCCTTCATAGATACAGCCAAGTCAATTTGAGTACAAGGGGTTTTCAATAGAAATTTATGGCAATCATTTTTTAACTCACATTCCTCGCAACATTTATTAATAGCGTAGCTTTCGTCAATGCAGCATCGAAAAAGTTTCAATTCTTGTCGGCTAAAATAAAAGCCTGTTTCTCTAAAAATCAATTGTACTTTATCACTTAATATTTCGTTCTCTTTTCTCCAGAAAAAAGAAGTTCCTGCATCGTTGTAATATATCTGTTTCATTTCGTTCATGATCGTCTCGTTTAAAACAAATATAATAATTATTTAGATTTGTTCTAAATAAAACCGACTAAAAAAAGCATAAAAAAGTCGGTAAGCAATTTTATAATGCACTACCGACGTTTTTTTATTTCGAATAAAGACTTTTACGGTTCGTTTTCGTGCTCTTCTAAATCTTTTGTAAGATCAAGCTTTCTAAAAGTAGGAGAGACAATTCCAGTAGTCAAGACTACAAATAACGTCATGCTTCCTCCAAATACTACTGCGGTAACCGTTCCCATTAATTTGGCTGTCAGTCCGCTTTCAAAAGCACCTAGTTCGTTTGACGACCCCACAAACATAGAGTTCACTGAAGAGACGCGGCCGCGCATGTGATCGGGTGTTTTTAGTTGTAAAATAGTCTGTCTAATAACAACTGAAATTCCGTCAAAAACACCGCTAAAAAATAGGGCTAGTAACGATACCCAAAATAAGGTAGACAAACCAAATACGATAATACAAACACCAAAAGCAAAGATCGCTGATAGCAGTTTTATACCCGCATTTTTACTTAACGGTACATACGCTGTGATTAGCATGGTAATAAAAGCACCTACAGCAGGGGCGGCTCTCAAGAAACCAAAACCTTCGGGACCTACTTTTAAAATATCTTGTGCAAAAATAGGTAGTAAAGCAACAGCTCCTCCAAAAAGGACTGCGACCATATCTAGTGTAATAGCTCCCAATACAGTTTTGTTGTTGAAGACAAATTTAATCCCCTCAGACAAACTCTGCATTACAGGTTCGCCAATTTTAGGATTTAAAATAGGTTTCTTTTCTATTTGAGATAAGGTGATTAAAGCAAATAGCGAACACCCAAAAACCAAACACATAGACCAATGCACTCCAATCCAGTTGATAGAAAATCCAGCAACTGCAGGTCCTACTACAGAGGCAATTTGCCATACGGAACTACTCCAAGTAGCGGCGTTAGGATAGACTTTTTTAGGCACTAATAAGGATAGTAGGGAAAAGATAGTAGGTCCTAGAAAAGCACGAACCAATCCTCCTAAAAAGACTAGAAAGTAAATAGCATATAGAATACTTTGTGTGTCATAACCACCTATCACTGCAGGCCAGGTTAATAAAAACAAACCAAAGCTAATGACCGAGAAAGCCAAGATACATTTAACCAGCAAACTCTTTTTCTCTTTTTGATCAACAATATGTCCAGCAAACAATGCCATAGAAACAGCTGGGATAACTTCCATTAAACCGATGATTCCTAATGATAAAGGATCCTTAGTGATGCTGTACACTTCCCATTCGATCACAATAAATTGCATAGACCAGGCAAAGACCATGGCAAAACGCAACAATAAAAATATATTAAACTCCTTGTAGCGCAAGGCTGCGTAAGGGTCTTTCTTTTTTACTTGATCAGCACTCATTTCGTAAACTTTTTAATCGTAATTGTGTAGTAATTTTGCCATTCCACTCATTCTCATCAATGCAATATGCGATTTCAAATGGTTGCTGGTTTTTTGTAAGTGCTATTTTATTTCCCAAGCCAAAACCTATGGCAGCGAGTCCTTCTGAATTATTTTGTTTTACAAATAAGCGCAGGTGTTCGTCGTCTTTACCCATCGTTTTACCATAACCGGTGTCGATTACGTTTTTTGTTAAAAAGGTAGGTGTCATGTTCAACGGTCCAAAGGGTTCGAACTGTTTTAAGATTCTAAAAAACTTAGGGGTAATATCATTGAAATCAATTTCAGCGTCAATGTCAATTTCTTGCGTTTGCATTTCGGGTTGGATCGTGTCTTTTACCTGCTTTTCGAATGCTGCCTTAAAAGCAGGATAATTTTCAGGTAAAATAGTCATTCCTGCAGCGTACATGTGGCCACCAAATTGCTCCAAATGTTCCGAACAAGCTTCAAGTGCGTTGTACACATCAAATCCTTTTACAGATCGCGCCGAAGCTGCATATTTGTCACCGCTTTTAGTAAAAACTAGGGTAGGGCGGTAGTAGGTTTCGATTAATCGAGAGGCTACAATACCGATCACTCCTTTATGCCAATCTTCTTGAAATACCACTGATGTGAATTTTTCTGTTTCTTGGTTCGCAATAATTTGTTCGAGCGCTTCCTTAGTAATTTGCTTGTCTAGATCTTTTCGATCAGAGTTGTATTGCTCAATTTCTGAAGCAAATTGCTGGGCTTGCTCAAAATCAAATTCGGTTAGCAATTCTACAGCATGGTTGCCGTGCTTTATTCTTCCTGCCGCATTAATACGCGGGGCAATAATAAAAACAACATCGGTAATATCTAGGGTTTTCTTTTTAACTTGATGGACTAGTGCTTTAATTCCAGGTCTTGGATCTGCATTAATAACTTGTAAACCAAAGTAAGCGAGTACGCGGTTTTCTCCTGTCATAGGGACAATATCTGCTGCAATTGCGGTAGCCACTAAGTCTAGATAGGGAACTAAATCAGCGATCGTTTCACCTTTGCGACTTCCTAGTGCTTGAATCAATTTAAACCCCACACCGCAACCACAAAGTTCGTCATAAGGGTAATCACAATCAGCACGTTTAGGGTCTAAAACTGCTACAGCCTCGGGTAATTGGTCTCCCGGTCTGTGGTGATCGCAAATGATAAAGTCAATCTGTTTTACTTTTGCGTAAGCGACATGATCAATAGATTTAATTCCGCAATCTAGCGCAATTATTAATGTGAAACCATTGTCTTCGGCAAAGTCAATCCCTTTGTATGATACACCATATCCTTCAAGATAACGATCCGGAATGTACGTGGCTATATTAGGGTAATATGATTTTAAGTACGATGACACCAGTGAAACTGCCGTGGTTCCGTCAACATCATAATCACCAAAAACAAGAATACGTTCTTGATCAGCAATCGCTTTTTCGATTCTTTCCACGGCTTTGTCCATGTCTTTCATCAAGAAAGGATCGTGCAAGTGATCTAGCGAGGGTCTAAAAAAATCTTTGGCTTCTTGAAAAGTCTCCACGCCACGTTGCACTAATAAGGTAGCTACAAAATCTTCTACATTTAAGGCTTCCGCCAAATGGGTAATTTTATCTTCAGAAGGTTTTGGCTTTATGGTCCACCTCATAGTACTAGGGATTATGCTGTTTTAATAATTTATTGTTTAAAAAACATACCACAAATTCCCAAAATAAATTAATTGCGAGTGTGCGGTAAAATGTCTTATTTCAATTGTAAAGCATCGTCTTCAAATGCGATTCCGTTCCAACCACTTACCATAAAGTTACGGATGTTCTGGTGGTCTGTTCCTTCCGGGTTTTTCAAAACGTCTTCAGTATAGTACGTACCAAAACAACTTAAAGTTTCTTCTGGAGCAAGTTGTTGCGCTTTCGCGAAAGCAAAAATCTTGCAAGAACCCGAATTTTCACCAGCAGCATTTTGTTGGTTTCCGTTTTTAAAAGCGGTAGGAGTAAAAATATAATTATCTTCAATTATAGCAATAGTGTCTGTAAATGCTAGTGTTGTTGGGTTTTCTTTTAAGGTAGAAAGGAATGTAGTTAATGTCATGATGTATTTATTCTTTATTATCTTCTTTAGAAAATTTACTTTTCTTGGCTTCTTTTACAAATGGTTTTCCGGCAACTACCACTACGATTTCGCCACGAGGAGCTGTTTTTTCGAAATGAGTTAACACTTCGCGAGTAGTTCCCCTTACATTTTCTTCATGCAGTTTAGAGAGCTCTCTTGAAACACATATTTGTCGGTCTTCGCCAAAGTAAGTCACAAATTCGACTAATGTTTTTACCAATTTATGTGGTGAAACATATAAAATCATGGTGCGAGACTCTTCCGCTAACTCTAAATAGCGTGTTTGGCGTCCTTTTTTCTCAGGTAAGAAACCTTCAAATACAAATTTGTCATTAGGCAAACCGCTATTTACTAATGCAGGTACAAATGCTGTAGCGCCGGGTAGACATTCTACAGTGATACCATTTTCGACACAAGCGCGAGTTAATAAAAAACCAGGATCAGAGATGGCAGGTGTTCCCGCATCAGAGATCAAAGCGATGTTTTCTCCGGCTTGCAAACGAGCAATTAGATTCTCCACCGTTTTATGTTCGTTATGCATGTGGTGGCTGTGCATGTGCGTGCCTATCTCAAAATGTTTCAACAGTTTTCCGCTGGTACGGGTGTCTTCTGCAAGAATCAAATCGACTTCTTTGAGGATTCTAATCGCTCTAAAAGTCATGTCTTCGAGATTACCAATAGGCGTAGGAACAATATATAATTTTGACATAATAGTATTTACAAGTAATTTAATAGGCTGCGGTGACTAAGGAACAATGCTGTATTACAAGAATTTTTTCTCGATAATATCAATAAAACGCTCTGCATAATCGTCTTTACCTTTCCAGTCGTTGTAATCTGGTTTCACCATTTCTTCGATAAAGTTACGTGTTTCATAAAAGTTATCAAAGGTAATTAGTTGATTTAGAACACGGTTGTAATCTTCTTCGCTATTTCCAAATAAGTGTTTTACAAAAGCAATTCGATCATTTAAGTCGATATCGATTCCTTTTGAGAATTTATCATTAATCGATAAGTTCTTTGGTACTGCGGCCTCTGTAGGTTTTTCAATAACAGGAGGTTTCGTTTTAACAATTTCAGGAGTGACTTCTTCAACAATTGTGGATACAACTTCAGGAGTAACACTTTCTACTTCTATTTTTTCAACAACAGCATCAAAAATAGGTTCTGGAGCAAGTGGAGCAACATTTTCTACTTTTATAAACTGTGGTTCACTATAGTTTGCGCCTAGTAAATCTTCAAATGAGATTTGAACGGCTTCTTCTTTTGCTGCTGTTTTTACTTCTTCTGATAAATCAATTACAGGTTCAAATGAAAAAACTGTTTCTGGTGTTTCTTCTTTTGTAGCTTTGATTTCTTTTTCAGCAACTTCTTCTTCAGTAGTTTCCTCTACTGGAGCAACTCCAAGAATATCTTCTTCTATTGCTTCGTTAGTAACCTCTTGTTTCTCAACATCAGGAACTATTTGTTCTTCTTTAATATCAGCTTCAAAATCTGTATTTATTGTGATTTCTTCTTCAGCTACAACAGGCTCTTCTTCAGGAGTTACTTCGTTTACAGTCTCAGCGATAATGATTTCTTCGTTATCTTCAATGGTTTCCTCGATAAGTTCATTTTTAGCTGCTTCTACTACTGGTAGAGGTTCTTCGGTCATTTCGACAACCGTTTCTATTGGTAAGCTTTCTTGTTTATTATAAAAGCTTTCCATTTCTTTCTCTATCTCATTGCGACCAATAGTAGGTTTTACATCACCATATTGCTCATCAATATATTTCAAAACAGAAAGTTTTTCATATAATTTTTGAGTTTCTAAATACAATTGATTGATATCAGATTTATTTTTAAGTTGTAATACTCTGTGAGCAATGCTAACTAAATCAGCTTCCAGTCTTTTTTTCATAACCTTTAAATTATTGTATGTATGGCGTGTTTTATTTGTTTAAAAATGTAGCTTAAATGCTTATTAATGATAACGAAGGAATTAGCAGGCAGATTTAATTTTTTAATTAACCGCTCGTGAATCCTCGAATTGATAAAAATTTTCTACTTTTGAGACAGTGTAAAAGTATAAAATCTTAAGCCGAATTATTACATTACAAAGTAATAAAAACTATTCATTTTTTAAGTTAGAAAAATACAAAATGTTTCTCGAAAATACAGTAAATCATAAAGAGCAATTTGGTTGGATCGAAGTCATCTGCGGTTCGATGTTTTCGGGTAAAACCGAAGAATTAATACGTCGTCTCAAACGAGCGCAATTTGCTAAACAGAAGGTAGAGATTTTTAAACCTGAAGTAGATACGCGTTATCATGACGAAATGGTGGTTTCTCATGATGCCAATGAAATTCGCTCTACACCAGTTCCAGCCGCGGCTAATATTGCCATTCTAGCACAAGGGTGTGATGTGGTTGGGATTGATGAAGCGCAGTTTTTTGATGACGAAATCGTGAAAATTTGTAACGATCTTGCTAATCAAGGTATTCGTGTTATTGTAGCTGGATTAGATATGGATTTTAAAGGAAACCCCTTTGGACCCATGCCTGCACTAATGGCTACAGCCGAATACGTTACTAAAGTGCACGCCGTATGCACACGAACAGGAAATCTTGCTAATTACAGTTTTAGAAAAACCGATAACGATAAATTAGTAATGCTTGGTGAAACGGAAGAGTATGAGCCGTTAAGCAGAGCTGCATATTACCATGCGATGCGTGAAGTCCTCTCCCCAGCCCTCTCCAAAGGAGAGGGAGGCAATACGAAAAAAGATTCTATATAATTCAAAACCCTTTCTGATACTCAGAAAGGGTTTTTTGATTTTTGTACTACTATTTTAAAAAACGATTGTCAGTTCGAGCGAAGTCGAGAACCACTATCGAATCTCGACTCCGCTCGATCTGACATAACTAGATTGAACTATTTATTCTTGTTGGTCTTAAATCTTCTTCCTCATTCTAGCTACCGGAATATCGAGTTGTTCTCTATATTTGGCAATGGTTCTTCTAGCAATAGGATACCCTTTTTCCTTTAACAATTCAGCTAACTGATCATCTGGATGGGGTTTTTTCTTGTCTTCTTCTTCGATTATATTTTGCAATATTTTCTTGATTTCGAGTGTAGAAACATCTTCACCTTGATCGTTCTTCATTGCTTCTGAGAAAAATTCCTTGATTAATTTGGTTCCATAAGGTGTTTCTACATATTTACTATTGGCAACTCTAGAAATTGTCGAAATATCTAATCCTACCATATCTGCAATGTCTTTTAAGATCATTGGTTTTAATTTGGTTTCGTCTCCTTCTAGAAAATACTCTTCTTGATAATGCATAATAGCATTCATGGTAACAAACAACGTCTCTTGACGCTGGCGTATCGCATCAATAAACCACTTAGCCGAATCTAGTTTTTGCTTGATAAACTGTACGGCATCTTTTTGCGCTCCAGATTTATCTGTAGATTCTTTATAGGTCTGCATCATTTCTTGATAGTCTTTAGAGACATGAAGGCTTGGTGCATTTCTTCCATTAAGGGTTAATTCCAGTTCGCCTTCAACTATTCGAATAGCAAAATCAGGAACTACATTTTCGGTAACTTTATTGTTTCCAGTAAAGGCTCCACCAGGTTTTGGATTCAAGCGCTCTATTTCGTGAACCGCTTTCTTCAATTGCTCGTTAGAGACACCATATTTCTGTAATAATTTATCGTAATGCTTTTTTGTGAAGGCATCAAATTGGTTTTCGATAATATCAGTAGCCAAGTCAATATATTCAGATGGTGTTTTGTGTTTTAACTGCAGTAACAAACATTCCTGCAAGTCACGAGCTCCTACACCTGATGGTTCGAGTTCATGAATTACATGCAGCATTCTTTCGACCATTTCCTCATCGGTATAGATTGCTTGTGTAAAAGCCATATCATCAACAATATCAGGAATACTGCGACGTATGTAACCCATATCATCAATACTTCCTACTAAGAATTCGGCAATTTCACGTTCTTGATCATCTAGAATAAATGTGTTTAACTGATTGATTAAATCTTGGTGAAAACTAATAGGAGAGGCAAGAGGCGATTCGCGTTCTTCATCATCATCACTGTAATTATTCGCTTGTGTTTTATAATCAGGCGAGTCATCATCACTCAAATACTCATCGATATTAATGTCGTCTGCTTCAATTCTTTCTGAATCGCCTTCATCATAATCTTCGAATTCGTCGTTTTCAAAATCGTCATTCTCGTAATCATCTTCCTCCTTACCCGCTTCTAGAGCTGGGTTTTCATTCATTTCTTCCAGTAAACGTTGCTCAAAAGCTTGCGTAGGCAATTGAATTAACTTCATCAGCTGGATTTGCTGTGGAGATAATTTCTGTGATAATTTTAAATTTAAGAATTGCTTTAGCATAAAAAAAGTTACTGAGTTACTAAGTTGCAAAGCTACTAAGTAACGTGTGTTGACGAATTATAATTATTTATTTTATTAACTAGAAAATTTGTTTAGAAAGTTTAAGGTTTAAAGTTGCTCACGTTTTAAACAACTTTAAACTTGAAACAACTTTATAAAACTTAAAATCTTAGCGACTTTGCAGCTTTGAAACTTTTTTCTAAAACTCCGCATTCATTGGTGTTCTTGGAAAAGGAATTACGTCACGGATGTTTGTCATACCCGTTACAAAAAGTACCAATCTCTCAAATCCTAGTCCGAAACCAGAGTGTACTGCCGATCCAAATCTACGGGTGTCTAAATACCACCACAATTCTTCTTCGTCAATTCCTAAGGCTTTCATTTTTTCGACCAAAACATCAAAACGTTCCTCTCTTTGAGAACCTCCTACAATTTCTCCAATTCCAGGGAAAAGGATATCCATTGCACGAACTGTTTTTCCGTCTTCGTTCAAACGCATGTAAAACGCTTTGATATTTGCAGGGTAATCAAACAAGATCACCGGACATTTAAAGTGTTTCTCAACTAAATAACGCTCGTGTTCCGATTGTAAGTCAGCTCCCCATTCGTTAATAATATAGTTGAATTTTTTCTTTTTATTAGGCGTGCAATCTCTCAAAATGTCGATTGCTTCAGTGTACGAAACACGTTTGAAGTTGTTTTCCAAAACAAAATTCAATTTGTCAAGCAAAGCCATTTCGCTTCTTTCCGCTTGTGGTTTAGATTTTTCTTCGTCAAGCAATCTTCCTTCTAAGAATTTTAAATCCTCAGGACATTTGTCAAGTGTATATTTAATCACATACTGAATAAAATCTTCGGCAAGATCCATATTATCATTCAAATCATTAAAAGCAACCTCTGGCTCAATCATCCAGAACTCAGCAAGGTGACGCGAAGTATTGGAGTTCTCCGCTCTAAACGTAGGTCCAAAAGTATAAATCTGTCCCAATGCCATCGCAAAAGTCTCTCCTTCTAGTTGTCCTGAAACCGTTAAGTTCGTTTCCTTACCAAAAAAATCTTCTCTATAATCAACTTTTCCGTCTTCTTTTCTAGGAGTACCGTCAAATGGCAAAGCCGTAACTTTAAACATTTCACCAGCACCTTCAGCGTCTGATCCCGTGATAATAGGTGTGTTTACATACACAAAACCTTTCTCCTGAAAATAACTGTGCACCGCGTAAGATAGCACCGAACGCACACGCATAATTGCTCCAAACATATTCGTACGCACACGTAAATGTGCATTTTCACGCAAGAAGTCAAGACTAGGCTTGTTCTTAGGTTGTATCGGGAATTTCTCCGCATCCGAGTCTCCAAGAATCTCTAATTGAGCAACTTGAATTTCAAATTTTTGTCCCGCACCTTTGCTCTCTACAAGAGTTCCAGTAACAGATATCGCAGCACCAGTCGTAATTCTCTTTAAAGTTTCATCAGGAGTATTCTCAAAATCGACTACACATTGTATATTATCAATCGTCGAACCATCGTTCAAAGCAATAAATTGATTGTTTCTAAAAGTTCTCACCCATCCTTTTGCATTTACTTCATGAAGCGTCTTGGTACTGTTTAGTAAGTCTTTAACTTTTGTATGTCTCATTATATGTGTATAGTTGATTTTAAAATTCACTTGTGTTCTAACTGCAAATATAATTCATTTGTTTTAATTGTCATTGTAGTAAGCAAGCAATCAAGACAGACAATGTTGTTTTTTTGGAGCTATTTCCAGCTATCCGCTCTATCTTTTACTTTTTTAAAGAAAAAAAGTAAAAGGATGCCGCTACTATCTGGGCTAGGTAGTAGTGGAATTATGAGTTTCTAAGAATATTTTTTTTAAAGATAACACTAGTAAGTAATATCTTTGAAAGTGCTGTAGAAATAAAAAATAGAAAAAGCCAATGAGACTTATAGATAAATTTTTTTGTATCCAAACTGAGATTTTCGGCGATGGTTCCTAAAAGAGCACTGAGGGTGTCTCCTCAATAAGGACAGAATTGACTAGACCTTCCATTAGATTGTTAAATTCAGATGGAAGTAGTATAGCTTCTCCCTATAGAATTATTCACAGAAAGAAATTGGTAGTCAATCCCTTTGTAGATTCAAATGAATATTTTAATAAAGTAGATTTTTTATTTTTATCAAAAACATTTGGATTTGAAATTGAAGAACATCCAATTCATAAAGGATATTTTTTAAGTGTATTAAAAATCAACGCACTATATACTACTCCTGGAGAAATTATTTTAATTGAAGAAGAAGGAAGATCATATATTTTGATTGAATTTACTAGATGGAGCTCCGTAAACAAACCTCGTGGAGCAGGCGAAGATAGTTTAGGCGAAGATATTACTTATGTACATGGGATATGGGAAAATCCATTACTAACAGAGGAAATAATTTCGAAAATTAAAGGCGAAAATTAATGATAAACGAGATAAAATTATTTTAAAGCTGTAGATTGTTTTTTATTTATTCTTAATTCTATGAGCATATTGTGAAGCTAAAATAGAATCTAATAGCTTAGAAAATCAGCAGTGTTAAAAATTATGGAAATAATAACCAAACAAAATTAGAGATAGATGTGAATTGATTTATAATGTAGGCACGAGCGGGACGCTCGCGCTGGAGGGGGAAATTTCCAGATAAAATCAGTTCAAAAATTAATTATTGACAATTTAATGAACTTAGTAATTCAATAATATTATGAAATATACCAGAGAAAATTTAACCGCATATATTGCTTATGAAATGAGTAAACATCTTGAGAAAAATTCATTTCTTAGAAGTATTAATGATGGTGATGTTTTTTATAAAAAAGAATATGATTGGGGTTGGGATTACTGTTCATTAAATAGAGTTTTGTTTTTAGAAACTCATTTACAATTTGGTATAAATATCTCAAGGAGATATGAATATATTGAAGCGTTTTGGCAAGAATGGGCTGAGCTTATTCAAATTAATTATAGTGATGTAAATTTAATGACTACTTTAACAGTCAATCACAGCAATGCCTCAGAAGAAATACAGAAAAAAAAATATTTTGATGGAAGTTTACGATTTGAAATTTCTGAAAAAGGTTTAGCCGAAATTCCAGAAGCGATTGAATATGTAATTAATAAAATTTTAATAAAATTAGATTTTTTTTTGAATTTAAAAAATGTGGATAATTTAATTAATAGTCAATTAGACCCTATTACTGAAAATAACGAAATATTTAGAAGAGATGGTGGGTTTATGTTTAAGAGAATGATTTTAGCAAAAATTACGGGTAATAATATGTATGATGCAATTTGCCATTTATATAAAGGTCGATTTAGTAAAATTATAGATGTTGCAAAAACTCCTGGTAAAGAATATTTTTTAAATTATCCAATAGTTTTTGATAAAGTATATGAGAAACTTAAAAATGTAGAGCAATGGGAAAATAAAATATTGTCTACTACAGACAAAATTAAAGTCCAATTTAATGAAGCCATTGTAATAGAAGTAAAAAGCAATCAACATCCAAAACGATTATTGCCTATAGAAACATTAAAAAATAATTCAGAAATTAAAAATTTTACTAAATTTAATGATGATGGTATGATTATTCCAATTAAAATTGGTTTTGGAGTTAACATGTTTGACAATGTATCGAAGCAAGAATATATTGATTATGTCAATTGTTATTCTAAACAAAGCGTGAGTTGGGAATACGATGGTCAAAAAATAATTTTGGCAGACAAAAATGTAAGTATTAAAGCATATCCATCTTTAGACTTGAAATATGTAATCGCAATTTACGAAGGGTTGGAAGGAGAATATAAACCGCCTGCAAATGCTGTTATATACAGTGCAGATGGTTCTATTCACACGATATTAAAAATGCCAGTTTTAGAATCTGAAAATATTTTAGAAAGAATAGATTTTAATAAAGATTCAAATCCACCAATAGAAGCTGCTTTATTTGAAGGTGGATTACTGTTCAGCAATTTTGACTGGTGGCAAAATGAAGAAGGGAATTTGGTAAACAGAATTCAAATAATATATGACAGAGATTGGATAGAGTGGCGTGAACTTGAAATTAGGACTGGAAATGTTGGTAGGTATTTAGCGCAAGGTAAATTATAATCCGATAGCGCCCAGCTCCGCAAAGAGTTAATTAATAGTCTGCTCGCTGCGCAAATGTCTCTAGTTCAAGGAGGTGTTGTAAAGAAATCCTCGGATTATATTTACTTTAGTGCTACCAATTATGTATATGGTAATGGTTTAGTTGAGATAGGAAAAAAGGATAATTCGATAGTGGATGTTTTGAAGTCTTGGTCATTTACAAAATACAATAGTTATTAAGATGTTGTAAAGGTTAATCCGACTGGGCGCAAAGGTGGAGACGTATGCGCAGCGTTAGAAACGAACACTTCGGGGAGCGGGGACGCTTTCAGCGAGACAAGATTGGGTTTAACAGAAGGGTAAATTAATTCTCTACAATCCTGCAAGTACAGTTTGTCACGCTGAAAGCGTCTCACGAAAGTAGCGCAACGATGCAGAGACGCTTTCAGCAAAACAATTCAAATTAATAAACTTGACAAACCAGCCAACAGTTTGTATTTTTGCGGTATGAATGATAATTTTATAACCGAGTATTTTGGGATAGGCATACAAAACGGAAAAACTCCTGAAAATTTGGGCGTGCTATGGCGCACGGCTCAAAACTTAGGTGCTAGCTATATTTTTACGATTGGGAACCGCTATGCGAAGCAGTCGAGTGATACGCACAATGCGGTAAAATCGATTCCGTATTTTCATTATGATACCTTTGAAGATTTCTACAAAAACTTGCCTAAAGGTGCTCGCTTAGTAGGGGTAGAGCTTGATGATACAGCGGTAGATTTAGAAACCTTCGAACATCCACGACGTTGTGTTTATCTTTTAGGTGCTGAGGATAACGGACTTTCGAAAAAAGCGATCGAAAAATGCCATTATTTGGTTAAATTTAAGTCAGAGAAAAGCTTGAATGTTTCTGTTGCAGGAAGTATTGTGCTCTATGATCGCGGACTTAATAAGCCCAGATCTTAAAAAGAATTATATTTATTAGTCATGAAAAAATTGTTATATAGCCTAGTTTTAATTTTGATTTTCGCATCAGGTAACGGGCAAACTAAATTTTGGAAACCCACTGTGAATCCGTCCGAAGTTCAAAAAACGTATTTGGGTTGGAACAACTATCAAAAATCGCACATCATGCTTTCGACTGATTTTGTGGCCTTAGATGCAAAATCAAACCCAATTACTAAAGCAGCTTTTCTACAAGAATTAACCAGCGGAAACTATATCCCCATTCAATTAGAATCCGACAGTGCAGCATTATATTACCAGCTATTTAAAATTGAACCAACATCAGATACGAGTATAAAGGCTTCGATTGCTGAAACGGCATTCAATGAAATTCAAAACTATAAAAAAGAAGGCGAACCATTTCCTGCGTTTTCATTCAAAGATTTAGAGGGTAATTTAATTACTAATGAAACTCTAAAAGGGAAGATTGTTGTTATAAAATGTTGGTACATTCATTGTGCAGCCTGTCTCAAAGAATTTCCAGAAGTCAATCAATTAGTAGCTAACTACAAAGATAGAACAGACATTGTTTTTGTAAGTTTAGCCGAAGATACAGCCGAACAGTTAGCGCCATTTTTAGTTAGAAAACCACTCTCATATGCTGTTGTTCCTGATATGAAAACCTATATGAATTTGACTCTACAACTCAATGCATTCCCCACTCATTATATTATTAATAAGGAAGGAATTATTGTCAAAGTACTTTCTGATTTTAAAAGTCTAGAAGCTGCTTTGGGAAAAATAAGTTCAGAAAAATAATTATAATTAAAAAGGCCTCTTGTTTTAATAAACGAGAAACCTTTTTTAAATGTGTAAAAGCAACAATACTATTTTAATAAGTATTGATTGTATTTGATAAATTACTGTTTTTGAACGTGAACATCCATTTGTGGAAAAGGAATGTTGAGGTCATAATCGGGAAATTTAGTATATACTTTTTCATTCATATCAAAAAACACACCCCAGTAATTAGCACTGTCAACCCAAACTCTTACTGCAAAATTTACCGAACTATCAGCTAGCTCTGATAAACCTATAAAACCTGCAGGGTCTTTTAAAATTCGATCATCCTCAGAGATGAATTGGTTTATAGCTTTTTTGAAATTTTCAACATCATCACCATACGCAATTCCAAAAGTCCAATCAACTCTTCGTAAAGGTTCAGCTGAATAATTAATTAATGCTCCTGTAGAAAGTGGTCCATTAGGAATGATCACTAGTTTTTTATCAGGGGTATTTAATAATGTCGAAAATATATTGATTTCTTTTACTGTTCCCAAGAAACCTTGAGCTTCTACAAAATCACCAATTTTAAAAGGTTTTAATATTAAAATAATCACGCCACCAGCAAAATTTTGTAATGTTCCTGACAATGCTAAACCTACGGCTAGACCTGCAGCACCAATAATAGCAACAAATGAGGTCATTTCAATTCCTATCATTCCCATTACAGTGATGATGAGTAAGGCTTTTAAAATGATATTGGTCAAACTCTTTAAAAAAGGAACAAGAGATTGGTCAATTGAAGATTTAGTTAATGACTTTCCAACGGCTTTAGTAACTAATTTAGTAACCCATAATCCAATAAAAAGGACAAGTAATCCTCCTAATAATTTGGGTGCGTATTCTAAACCAAAGTTGGTTATTTTTTCTAGATAATTATTTACAACGAGAACTTGTTGATCCATTTATTTTTATTTTATTGCTCTACTCATGAGGCTTTTCGATTTCGCCCTGTTTTTTAAAGTGGTGACTAGACTCCACTTTTTAGATTAAAAATGCCTAAAATCCCTTTTTCACTTAGGTTTTGGCTATTTATAAAGGTATTTCAACAAAGGTACATTTTTAAAAAATTAATCCCAAAGAGTTCAGGTTTAAGCCAAAAAAATCCCGCCTTTAAAGGGCAGGATTAGTCTATTTATTTAGATGTACTTATTAAATGAGCTTTTCATCATCAACTTCATTTGGGTTGTTTAAAATATCGATTTTTGGTTCGATAAATTCTTGCTTGTTAGCTAATGATTTATTTAGCGTTAAAACTAAACATGGTAATAACATCAAGTTTGATAACATACCAAAAGCTAGCGTTATAGCTATTAATCCTCCTAAGGCTACAGTCCCTCCAAAATCAGACAGCATAAATACAGAGAAACCAGCAAATAATACGACTGAAGTATAAAACATACTTATTCCAGATTCTTTTATTGTAGCAAAAACAGACTTTTTAATCTTCCAATTATTATGAGCTAGTTCTTGACGGTATTGTGCAAGAAAGTGAATAGTGTCATCTACAGATAATCCAAATGCAATACTAAAGACTAAGATGGTAGAAGGTTTTAACGGAATCCCGAAATAGCCCATTAATCCAGCAGTAATCACTAGCGGAAGTAAATTAGGAATCAAAGAAACTACGACCATTTTGAAAGAACGGAACATAAATACCATTAATAACGAAATCAATAATACTGCAAATAATAACGAACTTACTAAGTTATCTAATAGGTATTGTGTTCCTTTTTCAAAAACTAAAGCTTTTCCAGTCATCACTACATTGTAGCGGTCTTTTGGGAAAACCTTATTAGCTTTCGCCCAGAGTTTGTCTTCAATCTTTGCCATGTTTCCCGTACCAATATCTCTCATGAAAGTGGTGATTCTGGCTACTTGTCCAGTGCTGTCAACATAGCTTTTCATTAAGTTATTCTTACTATTTTTAGTCGCATTTTTAGCGTAACTTAAAATAAAAGTTTTCTCTTGTGATGTAGGTAATTTATAAAATTCAGGATTGCCATTGTAATAGGCTTGCTTCGAATATTTAACTAGATTTAATATCGAAATTGGTTTTGAAAGTTCTGGAATTTCTTCGATGGTTTCTTGAAATTCGTTCATTTTTCTTAAAGTAGACATTACCATGACTCCTTTTTTTCTTTTGGTGTCAACCGTAATTTCAAGAGGCATAATCCCTTCAAATTCTTTTTCGAAAAATAAAATATCCTTAAAGAAACTCGTGTTTTTAGGCATGTCTTCAATTAAACTTCCTGATGTTTTAATTTTGAAAGCGCCTATGATGCTTACTAAAAATAAAAATATAGAAACGATGTAAACATAACGTCTGTTGTATTTTACCGTTTTTTCGATCCAATTAATAAACACGCGGGTGTAATTGCGGTTTAAGTGTTCTAAATGTTTTTGTTTAGGTACGGGTTGATAGCTGTAATAAATAGGAATTACAATCAAACATAAAAAGAACAATGAAATAATACTTAAAGAGGAGATAATACCAAACTCCTTTAATAATTGACTACTCGTAATGATAAACGTAGCAAACCCAGCTGCAGTTGTTAGGTTTGTCATTAAAGTAGCGGTTCCTACTTTTGTAATTACGCGTTGTAAAGCTTTGGCTTTATTACCATGAGCACTATATTCTTGCTGGTATTTATTAGTTAAGAAAATACAGTTTGGGATACCTATAACAATTACTAATGTAGGAACAAGTGCAGTAAGTACTGTAATTTGATAATGAAATAATCCTAATAATCCAAAGGTCCACATCACACCAATTACCACAATTACAATAGCGATTAATGTTGCTCTATAGGAACGGAAGAAGAAGAAAAAGATCAATGAAGTAAGTAATAACGATGCACCAATAAACAAACTGATCTCACTTAAAATACTCATCGCATTAAGGGTACGTATGTATGGCATTCCAGAAACACGTAAATCTATTCCAGTTTCTTTTTCGAAAGCATTAATCTTTGGAATAAAAGTATTTACAATGTAATCTTTTCGATGTGCTGTGTTGACAATTTTTTTATCCAAATAAATAGCTGATCGAATGCTTCCGCTTTTTTTATTGAATAACAATCCTTCATAAAAAGGCATGTTTGTAAACAAATCTTTTTGGATTGATTTTAGATAGGCTGGACTAGAGATTTTGTTTTGATCAACAAACGTAACCAACTCAAATGATTGAATAGAATCGTTTTTTTGAAGTTTCTTTAAGTCACTAACTGATACAACTAAGTCTACTTCTTTATTCGATTTAAAATCAGCCATTAATTTATTCCAAGCAGCAAAAGCTTTTGGAGTGAAAAAAGTGTTGTCTTTTACCCCAACAACAATCAAATTTCCTTCTTCTCCAAATTTGTCTAAAAAAGCATTGTACTCTTTATTGACATTGTTGTCGTCTGGCAGTAAGTTAGCTTCTGTAAAAGAAAACTGAATGTTTTTCCATTGCAGGCCTAAGAAAATAGTTATTAAAATAATAACACCAAGTATCGCTAGTCTATTTTTAAGTACAATTCGGGCGATAAGTTCCCAGAAACCTACTTTTAATCTCTTTCTCATAAATCTTTAAAAATGGATGCAAATGTAGTGAAAACCACTGCAAAAGAATGAATTTATTGAATTCTTTTTAGTTGTTTTAAGCGCTTTATATAGCCTGTTTTTTTTATTTTAAATCACACTTAAAAATAAATTTGAGGGATGTAAAACATATTGTAGAATTTTACATCTTTGTGTGATTTTTTTAACGAATACACTACAGTAAAATGGATTTGAAAAAATATAAAAACAGTTTGTTTTATTTCGGTGTAACCGGAGGGTTTAGCGCATTGATTTACTGGATCGTTAAAAGAGGAAAAGAGTTAGAAAAGCTTGATGGCTCCATCGTTGCTTCGGCGACACATAATTCATGGAATGATTTTATGGATTCTATGAAAGAGAATTTTCAGGATCCTCTAGCAATTCTTTTGGCACAAATTGTTACTATTATTTTAGTAGCGCGATTATTTGGTTGGATATTCAAAAAAATAGGGCAACCTACTGTAATTGGTGAAATTATTGCCGGAATCGTTCTAGGACCATCCTTAGTCGGGATGTATTTTCCGGAGTTTTCAGCAGCATTATTCCCGGTAGAATCTTTAGGGAATCTAAAATTCCTAAGCCAAATAGGGCTTATCCTTTTTATGTTTGTAATAGGAATGGAGCTTGATATAAAAGTTTTAAAAAATAAAGCCAGTGAAGCCATTGTAATAAGTCATGCAAGTATTGTGTTTCCTTTTGCATTAGGAATAGGCTTGTCTTATTTTGTATATAATAAATTTGCTCCTGAAGGTGTAGAATTTTTGTCTTTTAGCCTTTTTATGGGAATTGCCATGAGTATTACTGCGTTTCCAGTTTTGGCACGTATTGTACAAGAAAGAGGTATTCATAAAACAAGGTTAGGGGCTATTGTTATTACTTGCGCTGCCGCAGATGACATCACCGCATGGTGCTTGCTTGCAGTAGTAATTGCCATTGTAAAAGCAGGAGATTTCATAGGTTCACTTTACGTGATTTCACTTGCTGTAGTCTATGTTCTTGCCATGATATTTATAGTAAAACCTTTCTTGAAAAGGATAGGGGATTTATATGGTTCTAAAGACAGTATTGGAAAACCAGTGATGGCAATTTTCTTTCTATTCTTAATTTTATCCTCTTACGCAACTGAAGTTATTGGAATTCATGCGCTTTTTGGTGCGTTTATGATGGGAGCTATCATGCCAGATGTTTCTAAATTCCGTTTGATTTTTATCGAAAAAGTCGAAGATGTAGCCGTGATTTTGCTATTGCCGTTGTTCTTTGTTTTTACAGGTTTAAAAACCGAAGTAGGGCTAATCAACGATAGTTATTTATGGAAAGTAACGGGAGCCATTATCCTTGTTGCTGTGGTAGGAAAGTTTTTAGGAAGTGCTTTAGCAGCAAAATTTGTTGGACAAAACTGGAAAGACAGCTTGACTATTGGTGCCTTGATGAATACAAGGGGATTGATGGAGTTAATTGTGTTAAATATTGGTTTAGAATTAAAAGTTCTAACGCCCGAAGTGTTTACAATGATGGTAATTATGGCTCTAGTCACTACTTTTATGACGGGACCTGCTTTAGATTTAATTGATTTTCTTTTTAAAAATAAAAATGTTTCGGAAGAGGAGGAGCAAGTAGATCAAAATAAATATAGAATTCTAGTTTCATTTGGGAATTATGAAAAAGGCAAATCACTTTTGCGTTTAGCAAATGGCTTAACAAAAAAGCAAAAGGCAAATACAAGTATCACCGCTTTGCATTTAACGGTAAGTGATGAACTGCACTCTTTTAATAGAGAAGAAAAAGAGAAGGATACTTTTGAGCCTATTTTTGAAGAATCAGAGCAGTTAAATCTTGAAATTGATACAATTTTTAAAGTAACTAATGATATCGAAACCGAAATCACTGATGTGGCCAATCAAGGAGACTATGATTTATTATTAGTTGGACTTGGAAAATCAATTTTTGAAGGAACCCTACTTGGTAAAGTAATAGGTTTTACGACTAGAATTATCAATCCGGATCGTTTAATTGATAAGTTTACAGGTAAAGAAGGTTTGTTTGAAAATTCCCCTTTTGATGAAAGAACAAGGCAAATTGTTGCAAAAACCAAAATGCCTTTGGGTATTTTAATCGATAAAGAATTTCAGCATATTGACCATGTTTTTATTCCCATTTTTAAATCAGAAGATGCTTTTTTAATTGATTATGCTCAAAAATTAATTAACAATAATAACTCTAAGATTGTAATTTTAGACATTAACAATCATGTCCAAAATAATTTTGTTTTGCAAAGTGCTGTAGACTCATTAGAGCAAAAGCATGCTGAAAATATTGAGGTAGTTGCTGGTAAAAAAGTACCATTATCCTTTTTAGACAAACAAGATTTAATGTTAATAAGTCTCGAAAGTTGGAAATCGCTACTAGATTCAGATAGTGATTGGTTGATAGGAGTACCTTCGGTCTTAATTATTAAACCTTAAAAGAGTTTTATTTCTACTTATTTAAAATAGTATGATTATCAGTTACTAGGTTTCTAATTATAAAAGGAATGCAGATTCAAAGATTTTCAAGGAATAATCATCACACGGATTAATCTATTGAAATCTTCAAAATCTGTGAGCAAATTTATTTCAGTACTCAAATCGGGCGGTCATTTAAACTAATGTTTACAGTCCTAATTTTAAAACAAAACTCAGTTTAATGGCAATGTTGTCTTCAAACTTGGGTAATTGATTGGGGCCATAACGGTAAAATGCAGTTAGGCCTAAGCCATTAAAAATTTGGTTCAATTCAATACCCGACTCAAAATAGCCTTCATTTAGGGTTTTGTAATCAATGCCTGTGTGTTGTTCAGGCTTTTGTAAATCTCCCCAACCCATTCGAGAAACTAAAACTAAAGAAGGTTTTACTTTTTTAATGATTTTTACTCGGTTAAAACTATGTTTGAATTGAAAATAAACAAATTCACTTGAGAAAAATTCGTTGAAATACATGGTTTCAAAACTGTTTTTTGAAGAGAAGGTAATGCGTTGAATAATACTTTCTTTGGTGATATTATTAGGGGAGGTATTGTATAAATGTGTTAGTGGCACATCGCCTAAAGCGTAACCACCTTCGAATAAAAAGGAAGACTTTTGTCCGTTTAAGTATTTCTTTTCATACTCTGTTTTAAATTCTATTTTGCCAAAATCAAAATCATTGTCAGCTATTTTAGGAAGTGATTTTGTAAGTTGAAAAGTGAATTTAGGGTATCTTTTTTCAGACTCTATTCGGCCATCAGGAGTTTGCATGTATTCACTAAACGGACTCCATTGCAGTGAAAGCATTGCAGTTGTCATCACATATTGTGTGTACGAAAGGCCATTAAGATTGAACGCATAATTAAATTTTGGTTCAATATCAGATCTTGAAATCTCTAAAATGCTTTCGGTCTTTGGAATTAATTTGGTTTCTAAAAATGTTTTCCAACCCACATAATTATAAAAAGTACTAATGTTTATTGGTCGGGGATCATAAATTTTGAAAGGCCTTTTCTCAATAGCATAGGAAGTACTTGCAATTTCCTTTACATCATCTGTATAAGCAATGCCTAACCAGGAACTGGATCTTCGGTCTAATTGTGTGGCTGCACCTAGATTGTATTTAAAATTAGTGTCCTTAGTCCCGTAAGCAACATAGCCACTTATTCTAAAGTCTTTTGAAAAACGCTCATTGGTAACTCCTCCTAGACCTAAACGAAACCCTTCGTAGTTGTTGTAACTAAAAATTTTACGTAAATCCAGATCAAAGAAATCTAGCGGCAAATACCCATTGATGACTTTACGTCCAAAGCGCAAGCGGCTCGCAATATTCTTTTCTATAGAAATACTGTCTAATGCTAAATAAGTTCTTTGGCTCCTAATATCTAGGCTGTCTTTTCTATATTCATTCCAAAAACTTTCGGGTTTATGTGCAGCGTCTTCGTTTAACTCTACCGTAATGAAATTCTTTTTTGTTTGAGTAGGACAGTTGTAGCTTACATCAAAATTATTACTCTCAGAAAATAAATAGGTATAATCAGAAGCGGTTCTTTTTCGGGTTTTAAAATTCTCTTCGACATCTCCATCAAACTGAATGGTTCCTCCTAGAATTTTAATATCATCATCGTTTTTTCCTTTTATAATCTTAAAGCTCTTATTTATTGGGAACCAAATATTTTCACTTGGAATATATTCAAATTCATGTGTTCCGCTAATGTCTAAAACGCCTTTAATGTGCATAACAGCTTTAGCAATAGCAAAACTATTCTCGTCAATGTATAAAACACCTTCTAACCCTGTTGCTCTACTTTTTTTCTTGTTTTTAAAGTAAATCATGTACGAATTCCGTCCTGAAATAGCTACAGTGTCTAATATTTTGAAATTGTAATTCCTTAACGCATCAGCAGCAATAGGACTATCATATTTAGTTTCAAATAATTCATAACTTGAATCATAAATAGAAAAAGATTGCAAGTTAAACGTCAGAACTTCATAAACAGGGTGCTTGAATCCAGCCATTTTTGTACCTAAAATAGTTTCTTTTAAGGTATGGTTAGCAAACTGATATTGCGATACTTTTTCGGTTTGAAATAAATGATGTTTACTCACCATCTGCTTAATCTTGTAATTAGATGAATCTATTTTTACAAGTTTTTGTGCATTGCCTTTATCAACAAAAATAGAATCAATTTTGCTAGAAATAGAATCGACTGGGGCACTAACGATTAATTTATTATAAGATTTAAACTCAAAAGTGTTTAATTTTTTTTGTGGATTGTTTTTGTCTTTGTTTGCAATGGCAGCCTTTATAATTGCTAACGCAGGATTGATGTTTAACACTAGAACTTCGTTCAAACGGTCTTTTTTTAGATGTAAAAAAATAGCGTATTGCTCTACATTTCTATTTATTTTAATGGAGGTTTTTGAATACCCAAGATAGGATACCTTTAAACTTGTAAGTTGTACTTTAGAATTAATGTTAAATCTTCCGTCAACATCAGTAACGGAGTTGAAACCTTCAGCTGAAGTAATTGTAGCGTAAGACAGTGGTTTGCTAGTAACAGCCTCTTTTACAGTACCGCTTATATGAAATTGCGCTTGTAGCGAAAGCGTTAAAAAAAAGAACAATACACACAATTGCTTCATATGAATTTTTTATTTCAAGACTGATAGCCTTTTGATAGCGCAAAAATAACAATAAAAAATCCGTTCTGTTAATAGAAACAGAACGGATTTAAATAGGATTGGTATAAAAAATTATACTTTCATGATTTCAGCTTCTTTTAATACAAGAAGTTCTTCTGTTTTTTTGATAAAACTATTGGTTAAATTTTGCACTTCTTCTTCGGCGCTTTTACAAACGTCTTCAGAAGTACCATCTTTCTCTAATTTTTTAATTTCAGTATTCGCGTCTTTACGGGCGTTTCTAATTCCTATTTTAGCATCTTCTGATTCTACTTTGGCTTGTTTTGCTAAGTCGCGTCTTCTATCTTCTGTCAAAGGCGGTACGCTAATAATGATTAAATCACCATTATTCATTGGGTTGAACCCAATGTTTGCGATCATAATTGCTTTTTCAATAGTTTGTAACATGTTTTTTTCAAACGGTTGCAAAGTAATTGTTCTAGCATCAGGTACGCTGATTTTTGCTACCTGTGATAATGGAGTTGAAGATCCGTAGTAATCTACAAAAACACTTCCTAACATTGCAGGAGATGCTTTTCCAGCGCGGATATTTAAAAATTCTTTTTCTAAGTGTGCAATAGAACCAGTCATAGATTCTTTTGTACTATCTAGTATAAATTCAATTTCTTCAGTCATTGTTGTTTTTTTTAGTTTTCTCCTTCTTAATAATGGAGATTAAATATTTACTACAGTTCCTATATTGTCTCCTGCACATATTTTTTCCAAGTTTCCTTTTTTATTCATGTCAAAAATTACAATTGGAAGTTTATTTTCCTGACTTAATGTAAAAGCAGTAGTATCCATTACATTTAGTCCTTTTTTAAGTACATCTTCAAATGAGATAGTATCAAATTTTAAAGCTTCAGCATTTTTCTCAGGATCAGAGTCATAAACACCATCTACTCTTGTTCCTTTAAGAATTACATCAGCATTTATTTCTACACCACGTAAAACCGCAGCGGTATCTGTTGTGAAATAAGGGTTTCCTGTTCCTGCACCAAAAATTACAATTCTTCCTTTTTCAAGGTGACGAACTGCTCTTCTTTTTATATAAGGTTCAGCAATAGCTTCAATTTTTAAAGCCGTTTGTAATCTAGTTAACATCCCTTTGTCCTCAAGTGCTCCTTGTAAAGCCATACCATTAATAATGGTAGCAAGCATTCCCATGTAATCTCCTTGAACTCTATCCATGCCGTTACTAGCACCAGCAACACCTCTAAAAATATTTCCTCCACCTATAACAATAGCGATTTCTACACCTTTGTCGTGAATTTGTTTGATTTCTTCGGCATATTCAGCTAATCTTACAGGATCAATTCCGTATTGTCTCTCTCCCATTAATGCTTCGCCACTTAATTTTAGAAGAATTCTTTTATATTTCATGTCTTTGTTGAGTTGTTTGGTGCAAATATAGTGATATTCTTTTTTTTTGAAATAGAGAGACTTAAATTTTATAAATTTAGTTTCTCATAGGAGCTTTTTGCTGCTTCATAACCAATGTTGAATATTATATCCATCTTTGATTTATTCATTTCAAAGGTGCTATGTAAACTCAACTCTTCGGGCTCTATAACCCAATCGCAAATATTAAATTTTTGAATATTCGAATTGGCCGAAAGAATATCAAATGCTCTTGTTGTTACTGAACGGATTGATTTTAAATCTTTGGCTTCTATTTTTTGAATTGGACTTACATAAATACCTATTATGGTATCGCATTGTCCTTGTAGTATATCAGTAGGAAAATGATTTAAAATACCTCCATCGCTATAAGGTTCTCCTTTAATTAAGTAGGGGGATATTATTCCAGGAAAAGCAGATGAAGCTAAAATAGCATCAATTATTTTTGTTTCTGGTTCAAAAATTTTCAATCTTCCTTTTACCATATCTGTGGCTGTAATCTGGATTGGGATTTTCATGTCTGCAATCGTGGCGTCTTTAAAAATGGTATGAAAATCTATTTTAAAAGATTCGGAGTCAATAAAACCTGCTTTTTTAAAAGTTAAGTGGCGCCAATGGAATAAGTAAATTGATTTGAAAAAATCTAAAATTTCTTGAGGAGTCTTGCCCCATGCGTATAATGCTCCCACGATAGAACCTGCACTTGTTCCGGCGATTCGAGTGGGTTGAATATTTTTTTCTTCTAAAAATTTAATAGCTCCTGCATGGGCTAATCCTTTTGATCCACCTCCAGAAAGAACCAGGCCAATCGAATTGGTATGTAAATTCATTTTTCTTTTTTTGTAGGATATAAAATTACACTTTTTACTTATTTAAATATGATATTTATCTTCTTTGTACTAATTAAATTTTGGTAACTTTACTTCAAAAAGCATCAATTATGAAAATTTCAATAGCGAAAGCATTATTTAATAGCCACTCTTATTTAGAATATAGAAAAATAGTTTCTGATTTATTATCGGATAAAAAATCTACTGGAGCTGTTCAATCTGAAGAACTAACTCATTATAGTAGTTTAAACGATACTCGCATGAAACGTTTAGATAAAACTATTGCGGTTCCTGAAGAAATTACCACAAGATTAAAAGCCTTAAAAGGAGATTATATATGGTTAGTTATCTCTGAAGGTTGGTGCGGTGATGCGGCGCAATTATTACCAGTATTTAATAAAATGGTGCTAGCTTCAGGGGATAAAATCGAAATGCGTGTGGTTTTACGTGACGAGAATGACGAATTAATGAATTTGTTTTTAACCAATAAATCAAAATCGATTCCGAAATTAATTGTCATACACAAAGAAACTAGCGGTGCATTAGCGCATTGGGGACCAAGACCTAAAGGAGCATCAGACTTGATTATTGATTATAAAAAGCAACATGGTGTAGTTGATGAAGAGGCTAAAACAGCGCTACAATTATGGTATTTACACGATAAAGGCATGACTACGCAATTAGAGTTAATTGATATGATGATTGATATTGATAAGGACATTGATTAAGTTTATTTGTTATAATTTTCTTAAAATCAATTAATTACGTTCTTATTCGTTAGTTTTTTAGTAAAAAATTTGTACTTTAGTAAAAGCAAACCAAATCTACTATTTGATTTACTTTTTTTTATTACTGTTCAATAACATTGTTTAACAATTAAAAAACATCATTATGAGAAAGCTATTTGAAAAATTTTACGATTATTTATCTAATTTGCTATTTGGAGGACATAGATCAATTCATTATTAATGAGCAAGATTCATGACCAATTGCAAATGATAAATTTGGAGTTTAAGCACTCTAATTTAAAAAGAAACACATGAGAAATACTATAATGTATTTGTCATGTGTTTTGTTTTTAGGCTAGTTTATTTCTAGCTTCTCTTCAAACAAAATAACATCTTGGGCATCAATAACATTATAATCGCCAATTTTTGTTCTCCTCAAAGCGGTAAGGTGTGAACCTGATTGCATGGCTTTACCAAAATCATACGCTAACGATCTAATGTATGTTCCTTTACTACAAACCACTCTAAAGTCAATTTCAGGCAATGCAATTCGTGTAATTTCAAATTCGTGAATGGTTGTTTTTCTAAAAGCAATCGCTACAGTCTCTCCGGCACGGGCATGCTCGTATAAGCGCACACCATCTTTTTTTATAGCGGAATAAATGGGTGGTTTTTGGTCTATTTCTCCAAGAAATTGTTTTACCGTTTCATGAATTAAAGCGTCATCTATATGCGCTGTTGAAAAAGTTTCATCCACCTCTGTTTCTAAGTCGTATGAAGGAGTCGTTGCTCCAATAAAAAAAGTGCCTGTATATTCTTTGGCTTGCCCTTGAAGCTCTGATATTCTTTTAGTGAATTTTCCGGTGCAAACTAATAATAAACCTGTCGCTAAAGGGTCTAGCGTTCCCGCGTGACCAATTTTGAACTTTTTAGGAAGACCTAGTTTATTGATTAGTGCGTATTTTAACTTATTAACCGCTTGAAAGGAACTCCATTTCAAGGGTTTGTCAATTAATAATATTTGTCCGTTTAAGTAGTCTTCTGGAGTTAGTTTTTCCATTATTTTGAGGTGTAAAAGTAAATCAATAATCCTACTCCTATTATAATTCGGTACCAACCCCAAAATTTGAATCCGTATTTTGTAAGTACGTTGATGAATGTTTTAACAGCAATTAGTGCAACAACAAAAGCGATAACATTACCAAGAATAAATAGTTGAATATGGTTGTCATCTTGTAAGATCATTTCGTAACCTTTCATTTCAGTACTGGTGCCTTTTCCCCAAGTCTTAACAAAAACCGAGTATACAGTAACAGCTAACATTGTAGGAACGGCTAAAAAGAATGAAAATTCAGCTGATGCTCTTCTACTCAATCCTTGCGTCATACCGCCTATGATTGAAGCTGCAGAGCGAGAAGTTCCAGGCATCATAGCAAGACATTGCCAAAAACCAATAATTACTGCTTTTTTCACCGTAATGTCCTTTTCATCGAGAATTACAGGGTTTTTAAACCAGTTATCTACAAATAAAAGCACAATTCCCCCTAAAACGAGAACCGAAGAAATTGCAATTTGATTTCCTAAAACGGCCTCAATTTTATCATCAAAAAGATACCCTAAAACTAAAGCTGGGATTACAGCGCAAACTAATTTTATATAAATATTCAAATTAGTGAAATCAAAGAATTTTTTCCAATACAATACTACTATGGATAAAATGGCTCCAAACTGTATGGAAACTTGAAACATTTTCAAAAACTCACTTTCTTCCATTCCTAAAAGAGAAGCTGTAAAACCCATATGGGCAGTAGAAGAAATGGGCAAATATTCAGTCAGTCCTTCAATTATCGCTATAATAATAGCTTGTAATGTATTCATTTATGTTTTATTTTAGATTGTAGGTTTTAGTTTCAGATGGCTGAATGCTACAAACTATTTCTTTGGATTTTTTAATATAGCGTAAATAGTGATTCCAAAACCAATTAAAACGGTTGTAGGTGCTAAGCGAATCCTTCTAAAGTTGAAAATGTCGTCGTTAAAAACATTTGGATCATCGCTTCCTCCACCAGACATTAATATAAAGCCTAGAATAATCACCCCAATTCCTATAAGTAGAATTTTATAATTAATATTTTCAAAAAGAAATTGCTGTGTTTTTTCTTTATTTTCCATTTATTCTGTGTTTTTAAAATCTAATGTCAAAAATTGCTATGCTGTACTCTAATAATTAATAAAGGTCGTCTGTTCTTAAATTCAAGAAACGTTGGGTAGCAAAGTGTGTACTCAACCAAGTAATCAAAATTCCTGCCCCAAAAACGCCTGATAATATAATGGCAATAAATACTTTGTTGTCTAATATTCCTAAATCAGGGAATTTAGTTTCTACATAAAATAATACCCCTATAAGAGCGATAATCGCTAATACAGCACCTAGCATTCCTAGTCTTATGCTGCGCATTACAAATGGTTTTCTAATAAAAGATTTTGTAGCACCTACCATTTGCATGGTTTTTATAATAAATCTATTAGAGTGAATGGATAGCCTTAAAGAACTATTGATTAATAAAACAGCAATAAAAGTCAAGAAACCGCTTATTACTAAAATCCACATACTTACTTTTTTGATGTTATCATTAACAAGGTTTACTAGTTGTTTGTCATAAACAATGTCTGAAATCATAGGGTTTTCGCGCAAGCGCATTTCAATTTTAGAAATACTATCTTTCTCTACATAATCAGCTTTTAAGTGAATGTCAAAAGAATTTTGAAGTGGATTTTCTCCTAAAAAGGTCATGAAATCTTCGCCAATAATATCAGTATGTTGTTTAGCAGCTTGCTCTTTAGTTACGTAAACAGTTTTTCTTGCATACGGAGCTGTTTTTAATTCGGTGCCAAAAGATTTCAGGATACTATCGTTAGCCTCATTTTTGAAAAATACCGTCATGGCAATTTTTTCTTTAAAATCGTCAGCTAGTTTTTTAGAATTGATAATAAAAAGTCCTAGTATTCCCAATAGAAATAAAACTAAGAATACACTTAGTACTACTGAAAAATAAGAAGAGATTAGTCGGCGTTTTTGAAATTTATCAAATGAAGAACTCATAGTTTACTTTAATTATGGGGTAAAAATAATAAAGAATTTCTTTATTTAAAGTTAATAACGCCCAAAGTTTTAACTTTCGTACAATAAACGTAAATTTGGCGCTTGAATACGTTAAGAAAAAAACTTTAGAAACTTTGCAGCTTTGCAACTTTGAACCTTTATAATGAAATACAATCCGAACGAAATAGAAGCCAAATGGCAAAAATATTGGGCAGAAAATCAAACATTTGCTGCGTCAAATAATTCAGATAAACCCAAACATTATGTGTTAGATATGTTTCCTTATCCATCAGGAGCAGGACTTCACGTAGGGCATCCGCTAGGGTACATCGCTTCAGATGTATATTCGAGATATAAAAGACATCAGGGTTTTAATGTTTTACACCCAATGGGTTATGATAGTTTTGGTTTGCCAGCTGAGCAATACGCTATTCAAACAGGGCAACGTCCTGAAGACACTACTCGTGTAAATATCGATGGAGGATTTGATAAAGAAGGAAATAAAATTGCTGGTTACCGCAAGCAATTAGATAAAATAGGGTTTTCATTTGATTGGAGTAGAGAAGTACGAACTTCCAACCCGGATTATTACAAACACACACAATGGATTTTTATCCAATTGTTTAACTCTTGGTACAATAAAAACAGCGACAAAGCCGAGGATATTGTGACTTTAACTACTGTTTTCGAAAAAGAGGGAAATGCAAATGTCAATGCGGTTTGTGATGACGAAATTGCAATCTTTTCTTCAGACCAATGGAATGCTTACGCAAAAGAGCAAAAGGAGAGAATTTTGTTACAATATAGATTGACGTATTTAGCAGAGACTGAAGTGAACTGGTGCCCAGGTTTAGGAACTGTGTTAGCAAATGACGAAATTGTAAATGGAGTTTCAGAACGCGGTGGCTTTACAGTAGTGCGTAAAAAAATGACACAATGGAGCATGCGTATTTCTGCTTATGCTGAACGTTTGTTGCAAGGTTTAAATGATATTGATTGGAGCGAAAGCATCAAAGAAAGTCAAAGAAACTGGATTGGAAAATCAATTGGTGCGATGGTTACGTTCCCCATCCTATCCTTCCCCGAAGGGGAAGAGAACTTGGAGTCAACGCAGACTCCTGGTTATATGACTGGCGGTAATAATGCTCATTTACTACTTGAAAAAGCTAAAGAAATGAGAAACAACCCAACTGAAGCAGAAAAAATGTTGTGGTTGCATTTGAAGTCTAAAGCATTAGATTATAAATTTAGACAGCAACATTTAATTGATGATTTTATAGTTGATTTTGTATGTCTTTCTAGTAAATTGATAATTGAAGTTGATGGAGGTATTCACTACTCTCAACAAGAAGAAGACGCTAATAGAACTGAAATACTTAATGAAAAAGGATTTAAAGTTATTCGTTTTAATAATAAGGAAGTCTTAAATAATATTGATAGTGTTCTAGCTATAATTACGCATGAATTGCGCAATGCGATAGTTCCCCCTTCGGGGGCTAGGGGGATATCAGTTTTTACTACGCGCCCTGACACAATTTTTGGGGTGACATTTATGACGCTTGCTCCAGAACATCCTTTGGTTCAAGAAATCACAACTCCTGAATATGCAGAAAAAGTAAATGAATATATTTTAGCATCTTCGAAACGTTCTGAGAGAGAGCGTATGGCTGATGTAAAAACCATCTCTGGAGTTTTTACAGGTGCGTATGCAGAGCATCCTTTTACTAAGGAAGCCATTCCGGTTTGGATTGGGGATTATGTTCTTGCAGGATATGGAACAGGTGCTGTAATGGCGGTTCCTTGTGGTGATGAACGTGATTATGCTTTTGCTAATTTCTTCAAAGGACAAGACGGGATGTTGCCTATCAAAAACATTTTCGATAAAGATATTTCTGAAGCTGCTTATGGAGCAAAAGAAGGTTTTCAATTAGTAGATTCTGATTTCTTAACGGGATTAGGGTATAAAGAAGGGACTAAAAAAGCAATTGAAGCTTTAGAAAAACTAAATCAAGGCTACGGAAAAATCAATTACCGTTTGCGTGATGCTGTATTTTCTCGTCAAAGATATTGGGGAGAACCATTCCCAGTGTATTATGTAAATGGCTTGCCACATATGATCGATGCGCAGCATTTACCAATTGTGTTGCCAGAAGTAGAAAAGTATTTACCAACAGAAGATGGTTTGCCACCTTTAGGGAATGCAACAGTTTGGGCTTGGGATACTACAGCAAATAAAGTAGTCAATACTGATCTTGTAGATAATGCGACTATTTTTCCTTTAGAATTGAATACCATGCCAGGTTGGGCGGGTAGTTCATTTTACTGGATGCGATACATGGATGCGCACAATGAAAACGAATTTGCAAGTAAAGAAGCACTGGCTTATTGGGAAAGTGTGGATTTATATATTGGTGGAAACGAACACGCAACAGGTCACTTGTTGTACGCTCGTTTTTGGAATAAATTCTTAAAGGATAAAGGCTTTGCGCCAACAGAAGAGCCATTCAAGAAATTGATTAATCAAGGGATGATCTTGGGAACAAGTGCATTTGTTTTAAGAGCAGAAGTAAGTTCTTACTTAGTTGTAGGGACTTCGGATGAAGAATTTATGACATTAAAACTTCCTGCAACTATTATTGAATATGATTTTTTAAAAAAATATAATAAACTAAAGGATAAGTTAAATTCTTTAAATATAAAAAAGGTGGTTGATGGTGAGATAGATACTTTAGGTAACTATTGGGTTTATCAAATAACGGAGGTTTTAGATAGTAATCTAATTGGTATAGCAGATCATGATAAAATTAAAGAATCTTTCACTGAGTCGGATATTGCTGATCTAAAAGAGATTATAATTATTTTATCAAGTTTATTGTCAGCATTAAATGAGCAACACTCTGATAAAACATTTCAAATAAGTTTTAATTCTTATGATCCTTTCT
Source organism: Flavobacterium sp. PL002 (assembly GCF_054165825.1). Taxonomy (NCBI): domain Bacteria; kingdom Pseudomonadati; phylum Bacteroidota; class Flavobacteriia; order Flavobacteriales; family Flavobacteriaceae; genus Flavobacterium; species Flavobacterium sp. PL002. The sequence continues at coordinate 2,030,994 of NZ_CM135110.1, forward strand.
CAGTAGCTTTCAGTTTCAGTCCAATTAGAATTGATTTGAAATTTATTAACGAAAGCACGAATGAATTGTTTATTGATAAATTTATTAAAGACTCAAAATATTCCTCAGAATTTGCAAACGCAAAATTTATTTCCTTCGCTGGAAATACAAAATTTACTGCTGGTCGTGAAGTTGAAAAAATGTCTAAATCGTATTACAATGTCGTAACACCAGATGCTATTTGTGACGAGTACGGAGCGGATACATTGCGTTTGTACGAAATGTTCTTAGGGCCATTAGAACAAGCTAAACCTTGGAATACAGCAGGTATTTCGGGTGTATTTGGTTTCTTGAAAAAACTATGTCGTTTGTATTTTGATGAGCACAACATGATTGTGACTGACGAAGCGCCTACAAAAGACAATTTGAAAACATTGCATAAAACCATTAAGAAAGTAGCTGATGATATTGAGAATTTCTCTTTCAATACTTCGGTTTCTCAGTTTATGATTTGTGTGAATGAACTATCAACTCAAAACTGTCATTCTCGTGCTATTTTAGAGCCATTGGCTATTGTGATTTCGCCTTATGCGCCGCACATCGCTGAAGAATTGTGGTCATTATTAGGAAACGAGGGTTCGATAGCTTTAGTTCCTTTTCCAGCATTCGAACCAAAACATTTAATCGAATCTGAAAAAGAATATCCTGTTTCTTTCAACGGAAAAATGCGTTTTACAATTACTTTGCCTCTAGATTTAACTAAGGAGCAAATTGAAGAAATCGTAATGAAAGACGAGCGAACAATCAAACAATTAGAAGGACGTACACCTAATAAAGTGATCATCGTTCCTGGAAAAATAATCAACCTAGTTGGCTAAAAGTAGTTAATTATCAAGTTGGTACTTAATAATAAAAAATCCAAATGCTACTTTTGTTAGCGTTTGGATTTTTTATTTTACGTATATTTAGAGAATGTCATAGTGGCATTTTAATATTTTGGTTCAGATTTTGCTATTATGATAGTATTACAATAAAACACTTAAAATAAAGATATGGGATCAGGCTATTTAATTCTAGCAGGTGCTATCATGCTTTTTAGCTGGTTAGTAAGTTCTAGGCTCAAAAGTAAATTTGAGCAGTATTCTAAACTGCATTTGCAAAACGGAATGTCTGGTGCTGAAATCGCTGAGAAAATGTTAGCCGATAATGGTATTACGGATGTACGTGTTATCTCGACACCAGGACAATTGACAGATCATTATAACCCAGTAAATAAAACGGTGAATTTAAGTGAGTCGGTTTATAATCAACGTAACGCAGCTGCAGCAGCAGTAGCGGCTCATGAATGTGGTCATGCTGTGCAACATGCTGTAGGATATCAATGGTTGACCATGCGTTCTAAGTTGGTACCTTTTGTAAATGTGTCTTCTAAGTATATGCAATGGGTTTTAATAGGAGGGATTTTATTGATCAATAGTTTTCCTTATTTGCTTCTAGGTGGAATTGTGCTTTTTGCAGCAACAACCCTATTTTCGATTGTAACATTACCGGTTGAATATGATGCGAGTAACCGCGCTTTGGCTTGGTTAGAAAACAAACGCATGCTTACGCAACAAGAACAAGCAGGGGCAAAAGATGCTTTAAAATGGGCTGCTAGAACTTATGTGGTTGCTGCGATAGGGTCGATAGGAACTTTGTTGTACTATGTTTCTATTTATATGGGAGCGGGAAGTAGAAGAGATTAAGTTGTGAATTTGTTATGGGTAATTATAAAAAACGACACGTGTGAATAAACTTTTAATATTTTTAACGACAATTTGGACGATTTCAGTTTTTGGACAAATTAAGGAAAAGAAAGCTTATTTAGACTTTATCCCAAAAGGATATGTAAAGTACAAGTATGAAGGTGGGGTTTCATCTGGTGCCTTTGATGTGATAAAAGGAGATTTAAATGGTGATGGATTAGAAGATATTGTACTCATCATTAAGGGAACAGACAAAAGCAAAATTATACAAGACGAATATCGTGGCGAATTAGATCGAAACCGTAGAGGTGTTATTGTATTGCTGAAAAAAGGAAAAATATACGAATTAGCTTCAAAAAATTATGATTGTTTTTCTTCTGAAAACGAAGATGGTGGTGTGTATTTTGCACCAGAATTAGATTTTGAAATTAAAAATAGAAAACTATATATAAGTTATAGACACGGAAGATACGGTAGTTGGAGCTACACATTTAGGTATCAAAATGGAGATATGGAACTTATTGGCTATGATTCCTATTCAAGTAGAGGTCCAGTCCCGCAATATGAAGTAAGTATAAATTTTTTGACAAAAAAGAAACTCACAAGTGATAATCTAAATAAAGATGTGGACGGAGATAACTATACGACAGATAATTTTAAAGAAACTTGGGAGCGAATAAATATTAAACAATTGACAAGGCTGTCTAATATAAAAGATTTTGATAAACTTGATTTGTAAATAATTATCAAAAAATAACTGCCCATAACATCGGTTTGGTAATATGGCGGGTTTAGCACTAAATTCAACAGTTGTTCTTCGATTTACGCCACATCGCTAAGCCGAAAACGTTTTAAATATAGTGTCAAAACCAGTGCAATAAGTTTCAGTCTGATTTTGTCACATTGAGTGCAGTCGAGATGCAGTAATAATTCATTACTTTGAACTTTTAATGGGGTAGTTTTATAAATGGGATAAATAAAAAATTACAAATTTCAATTTTTATAAATTGGCATTTGCGATTTTTTTAGCGTTATCTAAAGCTGAATTTGTCTATTAATTTGCTGGTCTAAGGAGATAAAAGTTTCTGTTCTTGAAACGCCTTCGATGGCTTGTATTTTAGTATTCAACATGTGCATTAAATGCTCGTTGTCTCTACAAATTATTTTTATTAATATAGACCAGTTTCCTGTAGTGTAGTGACATTCTAAAACTTCGGGAATTTTTTTTAGTTCCTTTACTGCTTCTGGGTTTCGTAATGCTTTGTCAAGATATACACCTACAAATGCCATCGTGTTGTAACCAAGTATTTTATGATTCACCGTAAATTTAGATCCTGAGATTACGCCAGATTGTTCTAATTTGCGCAAGCGTTGGTGAATTGCAGCTCCTGAAATTCCAATTTTATTTGCAATTTGCAAAATGGGTTTTCGAGCATCTTGCATTAGATCGCGTAAAATTTCTTTGTCGATACCGTCTATTTCTACTACAAGGGAATTGATTTTCATTAGTTAGCTTTTGAAACTAAAAATTGTTTTTTAGTTAAAATTATAAATCAAAATTAAGTAAAAAATCACAAAATAACACCGTAAATCAATATATTATAGCTGAGTCTGGTTTTTTACTTCGAGCTAGATTGAGATGCAATAGTGGTTGTCAACTGCGTTTGAGTTAACAATTGAAATTTTTTATAAAAAGTATTGGCTTATTTTAAAAATCATAAATAAAAAAAAGCCGCTGATTAGCGGCTTTTAATATATATAATAACAAATGTTATTTTGATTTGTTTGCTTCAACAATGTATTTTTCAAGTGCCATAGTCATAGAAGGAGTGTCAGGTGTAGGAGCAAGAATATCAATTCTTAATCCGTGATCTAAAGCTTCTTTTTGAGTAGTACTTCCAAAAACGGCAATACGAGTATCGTTTTGCTCAAAATTCGGAAAGTTCTTGTACAATGATTTTATTCCGGTTGGGCTAAAGAAAGCCAAAACATCATAATAAACATCAGCAAGATCAGATAAATCACTCATTACTGTTTTGTAAAAAACGGCTGCAGTCCAGTCAACTTTTAAACTATCTAATACAATTGGCGCGTCAGCATTTAATTGATCAGAAGCAGGAAGTAAGAACTTCTCGTCTTTGTATTTTTTAATTAGCGGAGATAAATCAGCAAAATCCTTAGGACCTACATAAATTTTACGTTTTCTATAAACTACGTATTTTTGTAGGTAAAAAGCAACTGCTTCTGATTGACAGAAATATTTTAAAGTTTCAGGAACTTTAAAGCGCATTTCATCAGCTACTCTAAAAAAATGATCTACTGCATTTCTACTAGTTAAAATAATTGCAGTATAATGATTAAGATCGATTTTTTGAAGTCGAATCTCTTTAGCATTAACTCCTTCTATGTGAATAAAAGGTCTGAAATCAATTTTCACTTTATGCTTTTGTTGAAGCTCAAAGTAAGGAGAGTTCTCTACTTTAGGCTCGGGTTGTGACACCAAAATTGTTTTCACTTTCATATTTTATTTTTTCTAGGCGCTACCTTTTGTAAACCAATAATACATAAAAAAATAGGGGGCTATTTCCAAAGTGCAAAGATATAAAATAAAATAAAACAACTTACCTATTATTAGATTTTGATAATTTTTTATTGTAATCAAATAGGTTAATATGTTTAATAACAATAATATAGCTATGATTATCAGTAAAATATTTCTTGAAAAATCACTGTAATAGAATAGGATTACATTGATTGGTAGTAATAATAGTCCAATGTAGGTTCTATAAGTTACTTTTTGCAGGTTGTATTGCTCCATAAATTCCTCAATATTAAACGCTGTTGCGATAATTTTTTCGATCAAAAATTTAGAAAGAATGAAGAATCCTAGTAATGTTGTTATTTGAATGTAAAGCAACCAGTCTGTTTTTGATGCATAACCAAAGAAGCTTAATGACAATTGGATAAAAAAGGCAAACGAAATCACTTGAGCAATAAATAAAGAAATTGTAAAAGTGCTCTTTATATTGCTGCTATCGCGGTATACTTTAGAATATTTATCAGAAAATAGTAAATTCATGAAATCTCCAAATCGATTTTCATGGAATGATTTGGTAAAAGCAATAAGCGCAAATGTCAAAACAAATAAAAAGGTTGCCCAATCTTTGTTTTCAATAATTCTCGGTTGAAGTAAGTGTTCCATCATATCGCTGCAAAATTACTAATTTTTTATATGAATCTTTTTATTATAATTTTATTATGAATGAAATGGCATAAAAACGTTACTTTTGCCGTGAAATTACAAGATTTATGAACGATTGTATTGTTATAATCCCTACCTATAACGAGATTGAAAACATTGAGAGCATTATAAGATCAGTGCTTTCGCAACACAAACCTTTTCACGTGCTTATCGTTGATGATAATTCTCCTGATCGTACAGCTGATAAAGTGATGCTGTTGCAAGAAGAGTTTCCAGGTCGTTTATTTCTAGAAGTTAGAAAAAAGAAATCCGGATTAGGTACTGCTTACGTACATGGTTTTAAATGGTCGCTAGCAAATAAGTATGATTTTATATTTGAAATGGATGCTGATTTCTCACATAATCCAAATGATTTAGAAAAATTGTATGATGCTTGTCATTTTGGGAATGCTGATTTAGCAATAGGCTCTCGTTACGTAACAGGAGTAAATGTAGTAAACTGGCCTTTAAGCAGAGTATTGATGTCGTATTTTGCATCAGTATATGTACGCATGATTACGGGAATGAAAATTCACGATGCCACTGCAGGTTTTGTATGTTATAAAAGAGAGGTTTTAGAGAGAATAGATATTAATAAAATAAAATTTGTGGGTTATGCTTTTCAAATTGAAATGAAATACCGAACTTTCTCTAAAAATTTTAAAATTACTGAAGTGCCAATAATTTTTACAGACAGAACAAAAGGAGTTTCTAAAATGAGTAATTCAATTATTGTTGAAGCCGTTTTTGGAGTTATTTCGCTAAGAATAAAAAAATTATTAAATACTTTATAATAAAGGAAACCATGAATAGTGTTTTAATTAAGAATGCCAAAATAGTAAATGAAGGGGTGATTTTTGAGGGTGATGTGTTAATTGAGGACGACTTAATTGTAGAAGTTGCTGAAAGTATTAGTGCAAAATCATCTAATTGTCTAATCATTGATGCCGAAGGTAATTATTTAATGCCGGGCGCTATTGATGATCAAGTGCACTTTAGAGAGCCAGGACTTACTTATAAAGGAGATATCGAATCAGAATCTAGAGCTGCCGTTGCAGGAGGGATCACTTCTTTCATTGAGCAACCTAACACGATTCCTAATGCCGTTACTCAAGAAATTCTAGAAGAAAAATACCAACTTGCAGCCGATAGATCGTATGCAAACTACTCCTTTATGATGGGAGCAACTAATGATAACTTAGCCGAAGTTTTAAAAACTAATCCTAAGAATGTTGCTGGAGTAAAGATATTTCTAGGATCATCTACAGGGAATATGCTTGTAGATAATGAGGCTACATTAGAGAAGATATTCTCTAGTACTTCTATGTTAATTGCTGTTCATTGTGAAGATGAAGCAACTATTAAAAGTAATACTGAGAAATTTATAGCTGAGTATGGTGATGATGTTCCTGTAACAGCGCATCATTTAATTCGTTCAGAGGAGGCTTGTTATATTTCTTCTTCTAAAGCGGTTGCTTTGGCTAAAAAAACCGGTGCACGTTTGCATATCTTTCATCTTTCTACGGCAAAAGAAATGGACTTGTTTACCAATAAAATTCCGTTAGAAAAAAAGCAAATTACTGCTGAGGTTTGTATTCACCATTTATGGTTTACTAATGATGATTATGCTACTAAAGGAAATTTGATAAAATGGAATCCTGCAGTGAAAACAGCAAATGATAGAAAAGTACTTTGGGAAGCATTGCTTGACGATCGTATTGATGTTATTGCTACTGATCACGCGCCGCATACTCTTGAAGAAAAAAAACAACCGTATTTAAAAGCACCTTCGGGTGGGCCGTTAGTACAACACGCTGTTGTAGCTATGTTTGAAGCACACCATCAAGGGAAAATTAGTGTGGAGAAAATTGTGGAGAAAATGTGCCACAATCCAGCTAAAATTTTCAAAATTGAAAAACGAGGTTTTATTAAAGAAGGTTATTTTGCCGACTTAGTAATCGTGAATGCAGGTTTGCCTTGGAGTGTAAAAAAAGAGAATATCTTTGCTAAATGCGGATGGTCTCCTTTTGAAGGCTTTACTTTTAAGTCTAGAATCACCCATACTTTTGTAAACGGAAAATTAGTCTATAACGCTTTTAAAGTTAAAGATATTCGCGCAGGGAAAAGACTTTTGTTTGATCGTTAAAAATAGAAAATGAAAAAAAGTATAGTATTGATTGCGGTGTTGTTTTTATTTTTTAGTTGTAAGAAGGAAGTGGTCGAAAAACCCAAAGGTCTTATTGAAAAAGAAAAAATGATGAATATTATGTATGATTTGTCACTTTTGGATGGTATCAAGTACCAAAACAATACAGTGAGAGATAGTATAGAATTGAACCCGTCAGAATATATTTTTAAAAAATATAAGATTGATAGCCTTCAATTTGCTAAAAGCAATATTTATTACGCTTCTAATTATGTTGAATATAAAGACATGTTTGATAAAATTATCAAGCGTTTAGATGATAAAAAAACAGTACTTGATTCAATGCTTAAAAAAGAGAATAAAGCTAAAAGTAAGAAAAATTCTTTACTGCTTTTAAAAGAAAAACCAGCTTTAAAAAATGATTCTTTATTAAAACCTTACAGTGAAGATAGAGCGATTGAGTTGAAACGCAAACGCAAATTTAAAGCAGCTAAAGTTCTCTTAAATAAAAATGCTGCTGCAGTCAAATAATAATTATCGAAAGCAATACAGATTTACAAGAATTTATTTTCTTGGATATAATGAGTAATAGGAGTAAAGTTGGTTTTTAAAGCCGCTTTGATTTTATCATTAGAATATAAGGTAGTAGAATAAGAAGCTCTTGCTGTAGCTTTAGTAAGGCTTCTTTTTTTTCTAAAAATAAAAGAGGTGATCCAATCAGCTCTCCATAATACCTCCATTGCGAGCGGACTAACTGCTATAGAAGGTCTTTTTGCTTTTAAAGAATCAGCTATTGCATTAAGGATATTTTTAAAAGAACTGTTTTCAGTAATAAGGATGTATTTTTGGTTTTTAATATCGCTTTCCATTAGTTGTACGCAGCTAGTTACAACATCATTTACGGCTACAAAACCCGTAGTTCCTGAGGTATAAAAAGACAATCCTTTACTCACTTTTTTAAATAACTCCCCACTTCCTTGATCAGTAAAACCTGGTCCTATAATCACTCCTGGATTTACAATAATTACCGCTAAACCTTCTTGCTGGCCGCGCCATATTTCCATTTCGGCACCATATTTAGAGATGGCATAATCGCTATGTGGCTTTTCAGGATTCCACTCAGATTCTTCTGTGACTACCGTTTCATTAGGAGCTAAGTCGCCTAGTGCAGCAATAGAGCTAATGTGACATAGTTTTTTGATATTTCTAGCGAGGCAAAAGTTGACGATATTAGCAGTGCCTTCAATATTGATTTTGCGTAGTTTGTTTTCGTCTTTAGAGGCAAACGAAATAAGGGCGGCACAATGATAAACATATTCAATCCCAATGAAGACTTTTTCTAGCGAAGGAACATCAAGGATATCTGCTTGAACCCATTCTATGGTGTCAAATAGTGTGCTTTTTTGATAATGAGTAAATAATGCTTTAGTTTTTAGGATGCTGCTTTGGTCTCTATAAATAGCGCGAATTTGATTGGAACCTAAATTTCCAGATTCAATTAATTGCAGTAATAAATGTGCGCCCACTAAACCTGTTCCTCCTGTTACTAGTATCATATAGCAAATTTACGAATTATGATTTACGAATTGCGATTTTTTAAGATTATGCACACAAACAAATAAGTGATTCGACTTTAAACTTTATATTTGCATAAAAATTATACTAAGTAGAATGAAAAATATTATTTCCGAATTACAGTGGCGCGGATTGGTTCACGACATCATGCCTGGAACCGAAGAACAACTTTTAAAAGAAATGACCACTACTTATATAGGATTTGATCCTACATCTGATTCTTTGCATATTGGAAGTTTAGTTCCTATTATCCTTTTGGTACATTTAAAAAACTTTGGGCATAGACCCATTGCTTTAATAGGTGGTGCAACAGGAATGATTGGAGATCCTTCAGGAAAATCAGATGAAAGAAACCTTCTTGATGAAGTCACTCTTAACCATAATGTAGCAGGAATAAAAGGTGTTTTATCTCGTTTTTTAGATTTTAATTCAAATGCTGCAAATGCGCCGGTTTTAGTAAACAACTACGACTGGATGAAAGGGTTGTCATTTATAAATTTTGCTCGTGATGTAGGGAAGCGTATTACGGTAAATTACATGATGGCTAAGGATTCTGTAAAGAAAAGATTTGCGGGAGAGGGTGAAGGAATGTCTTTTACAGAGTTTACATACCAATTAATTCAAGGATACGATTTTTACCATTTACATAAAGAATACAACTGTTTGTTGCAAATGGGAGGTTCTGACCAATGGGGAAATATCACTACGGGAACAGAATTAGTACGAAGAATGAATGTAGGCGAAGAGGCTAAAGCGTATGCAATGACTTGCCCATTGATTACAAAAGCGGATGGATCTAAATTTGGTAAATCCGAAGGTGGAAATGTTTGGTTAACTGCAGATAAAACGTCGGTTTATAAATTTTACCAATTCTGGTTAAACACGACAGATGTCGATGCCGAAAAATATATTAAAATCTTTACTTTCTTAGATAAAGAAACAATCGATAACTTGATTGAAGAGCATAAAACAGCGCCGCATTTAAGGGTGTTACAACGCAGATTAACCGAAGAGTTAACAACCTTTGTTCATTCAAAAGAAGAATTAGAGAAAGCTATCAAAGCATCAAATATTCTTTTTGGAAATGCAACTGCCGCTGATTTAAAAGAATTGGACGAAGCGACCTTTTTAGAAGTTTTTGATGGTGTTCCGCAAGCTGAAATTGCAAGAAATGAGATGGAAGCGGGAATCGAAATCATCACTGTTTTGAATGATAAGACAGGATTTTTTAAATCGAATGGAGAAGCGAGAAGAGCTTTGACTGCAAATTCGATTTCGATAAACAAAGAGAAAATAAAAGAAGATTTTATACTTTCGTCAAAAGATTTAATCAACAATCAATTTGTATTGTTACAAAGCGGAAAGAAAAATTACTTTGTGGTAAGAGTAGTTTAGAACAAGTATTCAATAGTTAATTGGATTTTGTTGTTAATCGAAGAAAGTCCACTTGAATAATAGTTTTACAATCAAATTATTAAAAAACCCCAATAACTCAAAAGAGTTGTTGGGATTTTTATATTTTAATGCATTGCATATTTAAAGTTAGCTTCGGTCTGTTTGTAAAATTCTAAAAAGGTAAATGTTTGTAAGACAATTATTTGTTTGTGTTAGTCGTTTTTTTTTAAAATATAAAAAGAAATATTTTAAAATAATATACTTCTGATTTTTCTATTTAAAAATGAGTAATAATTATCCATAGTGTGTAATTAGTACACACAAAAACGTTTAATTGAGTTTTTTTTAATTTTAAAGTACCATTAAATTACAACCACGAATATCGGAGTTATCAAAACGTCCCAAAACCTCAAAAGAGTTGTTTAGGTATTTCTTTCCTAAATCCTGGGTGGCAATAAAGGAACAAGAATTGATGTTAGCCAAATCAATCACGTTGATTCCGCCAGTTTTTCCGGTACCTACATAGCTTAAGGCATCTTCAGTATCTCTCAATAGGATTTGGGTCCAAGAGGGGCATTCGAATATTCCATCCCCTAGTGAATAAGCTTGAGATAGTAATTCGGTCATGCCATATTCTGAATGAATCGCTGTAACGCCAAAACCATTGCACAATTGCTCGTGTAGCTCTTCCCGAATCATTTCCTTACGCTTACCTTTCATTCCGCCAGTTTCCATGATTATGGTGTGCTTTAGTCTGAATTGGTGTCTTTCAATTAAATCGAGTAAAGCATAGGTAACCCCTATTAAAATTACGTTTTGTCCAGATTCATCTAAGGTGATGAGGTTTTTAATTAAGTCCTCATGATTGTGCAAATAAAACCCACTTTCCTCGCGATTAGAAAGTTTGATTAAATCTTCAACCATATAAATTAGAGACGAACCATCACGCTCTAGATAGGAAGGTAATAACGCTAGAACCACATAATCTTCGATATTGCCATAAAAATCAGAAAATCCTTTGCGGTAGCTCTCTTCATAAATAGCGACATCAGTAACAAGATGCTTACTGGTAATCATTCCGGTAGTTCCGCTGCTAGTGAAAGTAGCTTCAGCAGGATTAGTATTGGAAACTACAGCATGACTTTTAAAAAATTGTATGGGTAAAAAAGGTATTTGCTGCAGCGACTTTACTTTCGATACATCTGTTTTTAAAAGATCACAAAAGTCTTTATATACTAAGTTATTCTCGTATTGAAAACGAAAAACTTTTAATGCAATTTTTTCAAATTGTTTTTGTCCTGTAATGGTGAAAATATCTGTGGGAGTAATCAAAACTTTTTTTTACAAAGATATTAATTTTATGCTTTTTTATTGGTTTCAAATAGAGTTTAAAATGTTTTGCTTTTAGTACATCTCGCTTTAGCTTCTAAAAGCTTTATTGAAACAAATTAATATGGTTAAAATGGTTTTGATTTGTGTGAAGAACCATTTCGATCATTGTGATTTTTTTTATTGAGTATTGCAGGTTTTAAGCATGTTTAATCAAATATTTTGGCTTTTAGTCTATAGCGTTTAATTTCAATATGGGGGCAAAGGGTATAAAAAAAGCCCCACGGTTAAGAGGAGCTTTAAATTTTTGGTTTTAACTGTGAATTTCATCTTACAATTAACTTGCGAGTCGCTGTTGCGTTTTGTTCATCAATTTTAATGATGTAAACACCAGGGCTTAATGATGAGATATTTAATTCTTTAGAAATAAGTGTTGTTTGAAGTACTTTTTTTCCGAGCAAATCAAAAATAATGATTTGTTTTTCGGCATCGTTTTTTGTCGAGATGTATACTTTACCGTTGCTCACGGGATTAGGATACAAATTCAATCCTTCGATTGTAGTCGATTGTTGTGCTTTAGGTAATTGCTTAGTATCTTGAGCATTGCTGCTAAGAGAGAATAAAAAAACCAATAAAAGAACACTATAAAAGTAATTTTTTGCCATCAATGTGATTTTTGTTAAGTAAATATACAAAAAACAAAGACTATACCAAAAAAAAATGTCTTTCAGTTAAGAAAGACATTTTTGTATGAATATTATGTTTTTTTTAGAATCCAACAGACCAGCTAGCAGCCCATGCTGGCATACCTGCTCCATTTCCTGCACCAGTAGAAGTACCAGTAGAAGTAACGAATGCAGAAACATCTGAAGAAACTCCGCTAGTTGCAGGTGCAACCGCATTCAATTTTCCTTTAGTTTGTGTTGTTACATCAGCAATGAAGTTTACGTTTACAGCTTTTAAAGCAGTAGGTATAAAAGCGATAGTTTCGTCATTTTCAATGTTGAAACCTACAGCCCATCCGCTTAATGCTACGTTTGTAAAAATCCCTTTAGTTCCTCTTCTTAATTTCATTGCGTCATTTTCTAACCATGTTCCTGTTGTTGGAGCACTTCCAGGTCCTACTAATGTCAAGTTTGTGATTGAAGGGTTAGCGATAGGCGTGTTAGCGTATCCTAATTCAAAGTTATCAGCTTCAATACCTCTATTTCCTTTTCCGAAATCTAATTTTCCGTACCAGTTTGTGTTTGTTCCAGACCATCCTTCAGTCCAATCAAATTGATCATCTTCGTTACCAATAGAGATTAGGTTAGACGTGTTCACAGTTCCACCAAAGAACTCCACTCCGTCATCTGCACCTTGGTAAAATTCTACATAATCAACAGTAGTTCCTGAACCAACACCAAATAATGAAAGTCCGTTAAATTCTTTTTCACTATTAAAAGCAGCTCCAGCATACTCGATTCTTAAATATTTTAAAACTCCTGAATTGTCATTAGAGATTGTTCCACCGTAGCTTAGATCAGCTACTTCAGATTGTGCAGTAGCAGTCCCACCAGATACACGGTTAATAGGTGCTTTTCCGCAAATTACTAATCCACCCCAGTCTCCTGCTTTTTTAGTAGTCAAACCAGATGTCATTACAACTGGTTTAGCAGCTGTACCATTTACGTTTATTTTTCCGCCTTGTGCAATTGCAATATAAGAAGCTGTTCCTCCAATACCTTCAATTACTGTTCCTGCTGGAATTGTTAAAGTTGCGCCATTATTTACTTGAATTTTCCCTGTTAATTTGTACGTTTTTGATGCGTCAAGTGTTACTTCACCATCAGTAATTGTTCCTTGAAAATTACTTGCATCAGCAGTAAAAGTTGAAGAAGGAACTGAAGGTGTTGGTGTGTCATTAGATGAACAGCTAGTCATTAAACCTGCAGTTAATGCTAGAAAGCCGAATAATTTTACAGTTGTTTTTTTCATGATTCTTTAATAATAATTTTAGTTATTTTGTTGGTACAAAGATGCGCTAAGAACTTTTTTTGGATGTTATGTAAATGTGATTGTTAGTTTAATAAAAAGGCAATTGAATATTAAGCGAATGTTACTGAGTTTACGTAAGTGATTTAAAACTTAGAGCAGCAAACAGGTATAAAAAAAGAGCAACGATGAGTTGCTCTTTAAAGTATTTGTTGAAAGGTTGATTTCTTAAAACTGGTAGTTTAAACTCAGGCTTAAGTTCATTCCTTTTTTATAAGAAAGTACATTTACATCACCAGTAGCATTTTCTTGAACTCTGTTGATTGAAGGGTCTAAGATATTTTTTACTACTAATCCTAATCCTAGTTTTTCAGTAAGTTTAGATTTGGCTATGAAGTCTAGTGATCCAAAAGCTTTGTCAACTAAGTCTCCTTTTCCGTTAGTACCAATTGCATTTACTCTATCAGAAAAATAAGAGTAAGCTAATGTTGTTGTTAAGTTGCTGTTTGCTTTATTCCATTCATTAAAGAATGTTAAGTCGGCATTTAATAACAAGTCAGACGCTCCAGTAAATTTACTTGTTTTATTAGTGAAATCAACTTGGTAATTTGTTTCGCTGTTTACTTTTTCAGTGTTTAATTCTTGATTACTGTATAAATAAGAAGCGTTGATACCTGCGGATAATTTCTTAGCATTTTCAGAGTCGATATTGAACAATTGTTTTCTGTACTCAATTTCTCCTCCAGCTACATAACCGTAATCTCCTGTGTTGATAAACGAAATATCATTAGAAGATGATGAAATTGTAACTTCATTCATAGGATTCAAAATGTATTTTCCAAAAGCGGTAACCGAGATTAACTCATCGCTTTTTGGGAACATTTCCCATTTAATATCTAAGTTATAATCATCAGATTCGTATAAAAACGGGTTTCCTACTTTAACTTGCAGTACTTCTTCGTAAACAAATAATGCTCTTTCTTTAAACTGTGGTAAGGTGTAGGTTTTACTTGCTCCTAAACGTAAGTTTTGTTTATCGTTTAATTCATATTTCATGATTACACTAGGTAAGAAAGCCGTTTTTTCTAATTTATCATTTCCTATTCCACCAAGTTGAGTGTACCAATTAACTTTTTGCGAAATTTGTTCTCCTCTTAAACCTAAAATTGCAGTTAATTTGTCAAATTTATATTCTGTGTTAAAGAAAGCGCCATGTACAATTTGGTCTCCACTATAAGTTTGAGGATCTAAAGCATTAAATACTTGTGAGTTTCCACGAAATGTGGCAATATTGAAGTATTCATTGTTGAAATTATCTTGGTTGTAAAATAAATCTAAATTGTTTGGGTCTACAATGGTATTTGTGTAACCATTATTCGCTTTAAGATTGAATTGTGTAGCTTGAAAACCTCTAGATTTAATTCTTCCATTGTATCCAAAAGTGAATTTTCCTTTGAAATCTCCTGCAGCATCTTCATTAAACTTATAGTCATAAGATGCATTTGCTGCAAGCTCATCTTCTTTTAATTTTTGAAAATACCTGTGATTGTCAGGAGCAGATATACTTGATAATTGGTATCCAGTTGCTTCGTTTCTAAAAATATTTTGTACTCTATCTGGCATGCTTCCATCAATGATGTTGTATGAGATACCCCAGTTTAATTTAGAGCGATCGCCTATTTTGTGATCACCTAAAATTTGATTGATCCATAAGCTGTTTTTTTCGTAATTAAAACGACGTATTAATCCGTTACCATCATTTGCAATATCAACAATGTATCCGTAATATTCTTCTTTTGATTGTGTAGAAGTGTTGATGTAAAGCGTGTTAAAGCTTACTTTGTTATTGTTGTTTATTTTGTAACCAATATTAGCCATTCCGGTAGTATTAGTTTCATATTTGAGCTCACTATATTTCTCGAAATTTTTATTAGCAATTCCGTTTCCGTTTACACTTGCTTTTGCTGTTCCGTCACTTTTAGAGGAGAAGTCATTACCGAATGAAGCAGTTGCGAAAAAACTTAATTTTCCTTCTGAGCCAACATTAAATGATTTACCTCCAGAGATGCCAAAAGAACTTGCAATAGGAGTGTAGTCTTTCATTTTAAGTGAACTGTAGTTATATTGCGTTAAAGCATTGGTTGGAATATCCTTTTTTGTGAAACCAAAGTTATTAATTCCACTTTGAAGTTTAAAATCACTTTCAGCAATAGCATTTGTGTTTACTTTAGTACCTACATCTATTTTTAGAAAACCATCTCCTTTGTAATCTTTAGAAACAATATCTACGTTTCCACCAGCAAAATCGCCATAGATTTTTCCGTTGTATACTTTATCAATTGAAATGTATTCTACAATATCTGTAGAGAATATTTCAAGGTTTAAGTTTTTCTTTTCTGGATCGTTGGAGGGAATAGGTAATCCATTCATTGTAGTTGAGTTGTAACGATCACCTAAACCTCTAACAAAAATATTTCCAGAACCTTCTTGCTTAGTGATTCCAGTCGTTTTTGTAACTGCTGTAGCAACATCACTAACACCCTTTCTTGCTAATTCTTGAGTTCCTATGCTTTGCTTAATTTCAACTGCATTTTTTTGGTCTAACAATAAAGCAGTTTCCTTTTGTCTATTTGTAGGAGCAGCTTTAATAACCACGTCATCTAGTTTATAGCTTGATGAACCTAATGCTTTACTCATTGTAATTGTCTCGTCACTTTTTAAAGTTACAGCAACTTCAATTGTTTCGTAACCTATAAAGCTAAATTGTATTACATAATTACCTGCAGGTGCTTTTAAGCTATATTTTCCATCGATATCTGTGGTTGTATTTATTGGTGTGCCTTTTAATAATACGTTAGCAAAAGGTAGTGTTTCGTTGTTTGAATCTTTATCAGTTAGTACTCCAGCAATAGTACCTTTATTTTGTGCGAAAGTAAGGGTACTGATAAAAAGCGTTAAAATGAATAATTTCAGTTTCATAGTTGTGTTTAATTTTTTGCAAAGTAATGGGGTACTTGTAAAGTTTGCGTTATTGGGAGGTTACCATTTTGTTTCTTGAATATTAACAAAAGGTTACCATATTAAATTACCATGAAGACGGTTTTTTAACAATCGAAATAGTATTATATTTACATTCGAAATTAACTCCGTCGAATACCATTTAAGGTAGAATTGAATGCGATAAATATTATTTGTTACCAATGAAAAAAAAACACACAAAAATCTTACTTGTTGATGATGAGCCGGATATCTTAGAAATAGTAGGGTATAATTTAACCCAAGAAGGATATCAAATTTTTACTGCTGCAAATGGTAAAGAAGCTATAGCTAAAGCCAAAAAAGAAGTGCCTGACTTAATCATTATGGATGTAATGATGCCAGAAATGGATGGAATGGAAGCTTGTGAGAACATTAGAAAAATCCCTGAATTAAGTAATGTTATCATAACTTTTTTAACTGCTCGCAGCGAAGATTACTCTCAAGTTGCCGGTTTTGATGCTGGTGCAGATGATTATATCACTAAACCAATAAAACCAAAATTGTTAGTTAGCAAAGTAAAAGCATTGTTAAGACGATTAAAGGAAAAAGAGCAAAATAGCGAAACCTTAAACGTAGGCGGAATCGAAATCAATAGAGAAGAATATAAAATTGTTCAAGACGGTGTAGAAATATCATTGCCTAGAAAAGAATTTGAATTGTTCTATTTATTAGCTTCAAAACCAGGAAAAGTTTTTAAACGTGATGAAATTCTAGATAAAGTTTGGGGTAACGAGGTTGTTGTAGGTGGTAGAACAATAGACGTACATATTAGAAAACTACGTGAAAAAATAGGTGAGGATTTTTTTAAAACAATAAAAGGAGTAGGTTATAAGTTTGAAGTGTAGGCAAGTAGTTGTTTATCAAGCTCTTTTATTAAATAATCTACCTACTATAAATGAAAATAAGTTTTAAAAAAACCTATAAATTCGCTGTAAAATCCGCATTGTTCATTAGCGTTTTTGCAACAGCATTTGCTGTGTTGCTCGCTAGTATTATTTTTGAGAATGATCTTCAAAAGCTGTTCTTATTTGGGATGGTTTTTATATTTATAATTTATGTTTTCTCATTTTTAGTTTTACAATACCGTGTGGAGCATTTTATATATAGACGCGTAAAAAAAATCTACGATGATGTCTCGCTTTTAGAATCCAGTACTTTTATCAATCAACCCATCACTACAGATATGGAAACATTGACTAGAGAAGTAAAGAAGTTTGCTACTGATAAAAAACTGGAAATAGAAATGTTGCAAGTAAGGGAACAATACAGGAGGGAATTTTTAGGAAATGTTTCACATGAATTAAAAACACCTTTATTTACTGTTCAAGGATATATTTCGACATTGTTAGACGGTGCAATGGAAGACAAAGCCATTAGAAAAAAATACTTAAAACGTGCCGAAAAAGGAGTAGAACGTTTAATCTATATTGTTGAAGATTTGGATATGATTACCAAGCTTGAAGTTGGCGATTTGAATTTGGATTACTCCGAGTTTGATATTGTGGAGCTAATTCAAAATGTTTTTGACTTGCTGGAGATGAAAGCTGAGAAAAAGAAAATAACATTAGCATTCGAGAATTATCACATCCAGCCTAATTTTGTTAGAGCTGATAAAGATAGAGTACAACAAGTAATAGAGAACTTAATTGTAAACTCAATTAAATACGGAAAAAAAGAAGGGACTACTGAGATTGCTGTGGTGAATCTAACTAAGAAAAAAGTTTTAGTTAGAATAAGTGATAATGGCGAAGGAATAGAAAAGCAGAATATCCCCAGACTTTTTGAGCGTTTTTATCGTGTTAATAAAAGTGGTTCACGATCAGAAGGTGGTTCTGGATTGGGGTTAGCTATTGTGAAACATATTATCGAAGCACACAAAGAAAAAATATATGTCGAAAGTGAATTTGGTATTGGTTCTGAGTTTTCTTTTACCATCGAAAAAGTGGTAAATAAATAAAATATAAAGGGCTGTTTCTAGATCAAGAAACAGCCTTTTTCTTTTAAATGAATTCTATTATTAGCTACACAATACTACAGAAAGATAAATAGGCATCCCAAAAGTGATGTTAAAAGGGAAGGTTATTGCCAATGCCATAGGTAAAAAAATACCTGGATTTGCCTTTGGTACCGCAATCTTCATCGCGGCAGGAACGGCAATATAAGAAGCGCTAGAAGCTAGAACTGCAAATATAAATCGGTTACCAATATCGTCTGTTATTAAATGAGTGACATAAGCAACTATGATTCCGTTGATCAATGGAATAATAATGGCAAAGAAAAAACTGAACCAACCACTTTTAAAAAAGTCATTCAATTTACGACCACTTACAATTCCCATGTCAAGTAAAAATATCGCTAGAAATCCTTTGAACATATCTGTTGTAAAAGGTTTGATTCCCAAGGCTTGTTGATCGCTTGCCAAAAGACCTATGATCAAACTTCCTGTAATTAAAAGCACACTACCATTAGTAAAAGAATGTTTTACCAGCGAACTCATTTTGGTACTGTGAATTTCGTTTTTATTATACAATCGAATTAAAATTACACCCACAATTATTGCTGGCGCTTCCATAAGTGCCATAACGGCAACCATATGTCCACTAAAAGTGTAGTTTTGCATTTCTAAAAAAGTAATGGCTGTCACAAATGTTACTGCACTTACAGAGCCATACGCAGCAGCGATAGCGCCAGAGTTTTCGATACTAAAATACCTTTTTAGAATAAAGAAACTATAGAACGGAATAATCACTGCAATTAAGATTCCAAATGCAACGGACCAAATAATATCCAGCGTGAAATAACTATGCGCCAATTCCTGACCTCCTTTAAAACCGATGGAGAAAAGCAGGTAAAGCGAGATGAATTTTGAAGAGTTTTTTGGAATTTCTAAATCACTTTTTAAACGAACAGCGATGATACCAAGTAAGAAAAAGAGTAGCGCTGGATTAGTAATGTTTTCAAGGAGTAAGTCAAAGTTCATTGTAGCTTGATGTTTTAATGTGATTTATTTTTTTGTTGCGCGTTCTAGTCGATCATTAATGGAGCGTCCCAAACCATGTTTTGGAAATTTTTCGGCAATAATAACATCTAGTTGCAATTGATCTAGTTGGTGTAATGCGTCATACAAGTGGGTTGCGGCTTCCGCCAAATTTCCATTGGTAGATAATACTTTTTGGGTCACGATGTTTTGATCGTCATGCCGATCTCGAAAAGTCAATAAGCCAATTCTTTTTGTTTTAAATAGAGACAGCGTTTCGCTGATATTTGTAGTTAAGATGGTTTGTGTTTTTGGCGCATAATGTCTAGACAACATTCCTGGTGCAGTTGGTGCTTCTTCTGAATGCGTGTTGATTTTTAATGGGCCAATTACAGCTTCAATTTCTTCAATTGTCACAGATCCTAGTCGATATAAAACAGCCGATTCATTTTCAAATCCTATTATTGTCGATTCTATCCCGCTGCGGCATTCGCCTCCTTCTAAAACCGTCAATGATGATGTACTAAAATAGTTGGCAACATGAGATGCTTTGGTTGGACTTATGGAACCAAACGGATTTGCACTTGGCGCCGCCAGCGGAAAGTTCAATTGTTTCAAAAGAGATAATGCGACGGGGTGATTGGGAACTCGAATCGCAACCGTGTCTTTTCCTGCAGTTACGAGATCCGGAATGTTTGCTTGCTTTTTTAGAACCAAAGTCAAGGGTCCAGGCCAAAAAGTATCGGCTAGTACTTGTGCTTTTTTAGGAATTTCGGCAGCAATCAACTTTAAATCATCAACCGATTTGATATGTACAATGAGCGGATTGTAAAATGGTCGTTGTTTCAATTCGAAAATTTTTTTGAGAGCGATTGCGCTAAAAGCATTGCCTGCCAGACCGTAAACTGTTTCAGTAGGAATAGCTACAATTTCGTTTTGATTTAAAAGTGAAGCGGCGTCTGGTATTGAAGAGCTAATTAAGGCCATTTTTAAATTTTAAAATCGTTTAGAGTGGGTTTATTGCGTTAGTTTTATGCTTTTAATGCTGTTTTTTCAAGAGGAACTAAGGTAATTTGTATTTTACCTTCTATTTTAAATTGCATGTTATTTGCTGTAGAATAAGCGACTAAATCCGAAATATTGTCTGCGGCATCGGTAAGCAATTCAACTCTAAGTTTTGAGTGCGAATTTTTTTCGTTAAATCTAATTTCGTTACTAAAATGCTCCAATTGATGAAAGTTGATTTTGCTGTTTATTAATCCTAGTAAGATTTTCTTAGCTTCAAGCGGCGCATATTCCCCTTCAACTAATTGGAACTGTAATTCTTTTTCTGTTTTCATTGCTTTGATTGTTTAATTTGCTGCAAATGTAAAACGGTTAATCCATTTGTTTTTATTTATATTTGTAATGAAATCCATAAAATATTTTTATGAACTATACTTTGCATCAGTTATATGTTTTTTTAAAGGTGGCACAAAACAAGAGCATTACTAAGGCCGCTGTAGAACTACATCTTACACAACCAGCTGTTTCGATACAGTTAAAAAATTTTCAAGATCAATTTGAATTCCCATTGACGGAGGTAATTGGCAGGAAACTGTATGTTACTGATTTTGGACAAGAGATCGCTGTCGCTGCTGAGAAGGTACTTAATGAAGTAGAAGCGATTAATTACAAAACCTTGTCTTACAAAGGGGAATTGAGCGGACGCTTAAAAATTTCTATTGTTTCTACTGGTAAATATGTTATGCCTTATTTTCTTTCTGATTTTTTGAAAAACAATCCGGGAGTAGATTTGATTTTGGATGTAACCAATAAAAAGCAGGTCCTAGAAAGTTTAGAGCACAATGAAGTCGACTTTTCGTTGGTTTCGGTTTTGCCAGATTCAATACAAATTGAAAAAGTAGAACTGTTACCTAATGAACTTTATATGATGGTAAACGCAAGTCAAACTTTAGATAAAAAAAAATATGAAGTTTCTGTTTTAGAGGAACTGGCTGTTATTTACCGTGAGGAGGGTTCAGGAACGCGCTATGTGATGGAGAAATTTATTGATAACAATAATCTCAATGTTCCTAAAAAAGTAGAACTCACAGGAAATGAAGCGGTAAAGCAAGCTGTTTTGGCGGGATTGGGTTGCTCTATTATGCCGTTAATAGGGGTGAAAAACGAACTCAATAATGGGAGTTTGCAAATTGTACCGGTAAAAGGATTACCTATAAAGTCAAATTGGAATTTGATTTGGTTAAAAGGAAAGAAGTTTTCTCCGGTCGCAAGTGCTTATTTGGAGTTTATACAAAACCATAAAGAGCGCATTATAGATGATTCTTTTAAGTGGATTAAAGATAAAAAGTAAAAAACAGTTCATAGTAGATTGGAAGTGTTTCTTTTTTTTAAGTGTAGTTACTCTTTTAAAAGCACTGTAAATTAAAGGATTTTTAGATTTTTTGTAGGTTATATTTTGGTTTTTATAGGGTTAAAAAATTGTAAAAATTAAGTTAATTTTTTAATAATTCGGTAACATTAACTTTACAATGCAATAGCATCTTTGCCAAAAAAAAAATAAGAATCTATTCCATCATGAAAAAACTTTTAATTGCACTTTGTATAATTAGTACAGGAATGCTTCAGGCGCAAGAACTGAGTAAGGACATTATCACAAAAGAGGTGGTTCGTGTTTTGGACTCTATCAACAAAGTAAAGGCAGCTGAAGAAAAAGCAAAACCCAAAAAGGATGTCCAATGGTATGATAAAATTAGTATTAGGGGTTATGCGCAAGTGAGGTACAACGGTTTGTTATCTACAAATGACAAAGTATCCTGCGAGCAATGTGATAAATCCTGGGGTACGACTGCGACTGGTGACGACGTGAAATCAAACAATGGGTTCTTTATTAGACGAGCACGTATTGTATTTTCAGGACAAATACACCCTAATGTATATTTCTACATTCAGCCAGATCTAGCCAGTTCACCGTCTAGTGGAGTTAATAATTTTTTGCAATTACGAGATGCTTATTTTGACTTATCATTTGATAAAAAGAAGGAGTATAGAGTAAGGATAGGACAGAGTAAAGTTCCTTTTGGATTTGAAAACATGCAATCAAGTCAAAATCGATTGACTCTAGACCGTAACGATGCCTTGAACAGTGCTGTTGCAAATGAGCGTGATTTAGGAGCATTTTTCTATTGGGCGCCAAGCGAAATAAGAGAGCGTTTTGCTATGCTTGTCAAAGATGGATATAAAGGATCAGGAGATTATGGTGTTTTTGCATTTGGAGCTTACAATGGGCAAACCTCAAATAAATCAGAGGGGAATAGAAATCTACATGTTGTGACGAGAGTGAGTTATCCATTTGTAATAGGAAATCAAATTATTGAACCAGGAATTCAAGCATATACGGGTAAGTGGGCTTTTGGAAGCGAAATTTCATCAGGGGTGACAGTAAATAACAAGCAAAACACTTTAGATCAAAGAATAGCAGCCTCTTTTATATTGTATCCAAAACCATTTGGTATTCAAACAGAATATAATATTGGTAAAGGACCTCGTTACAATAAGCTGACCAATTCAGTTGATGTATCGCATTTAGAAGGAGGATATATTACACTAAATTACAAGTGGGATTTGCCAAAAAATCAATTGCTATATCCATTTGCTAAATTTCAATATTACGATGGCGGAAAGAAATTTGAGAAAGATGCTAGAAGTTATACAGTGAGAGATTATGAGTTGGGATTAGAGTGGCAGCCTTTTAAAGCGTTTGAGTTAACGGCTACTTATGTGATTGCTGACAGGACATTTGAAGATAGCGCACTTAAAGACAATAGGCAAAAAGGAAATTTATTGCGATTACAAGCGCAGTTTAATTTTTAGATCAAAATAATATAATATAAACTTCAAATGCTTTTAAAAAAGTGTTTGAAGTTTTTTTTATGTCCATAATTTAGGCATTTAATTCGAATTGTAACCATTCTGTTATTTAGTTATTATTCATTAACTGCCTATTTATTAAATACTTAGTTGCTTTTATTGACCTTAGCTTATCGTTATGTTAACCTTGTCTTAATGCTTAAGGTCTTTATTAACATTAATTTTGCACCGCAATAACACAACAATAACAAATAATTAAAATGAAGAAATTTTTATTAAGTATAGTACTTCTGTTTACGCTATTAACATCGGCTCAGGAAAATAAAATTGAAGTAAAAGAGGTTGCTAAAAAAACAGAATTATCACAATATCTTAATTCAAGTAAAAAACTTGGATTTACCCAAAAAGACAGTTTATTTCAAGTAAATATTGGGTTTAGAGTTCAAAGCAGAATAGGTTACGGTAAAGAAGAAGGTAATTCTGGAATTGTAGAAGGCGAAATTAGAAGGATGCGTTTAAAACTAGACGGTTTTGTTTATAATCCAAGGTTTGGTTATAAAGTAGAATTGGGTTTTTCGGCAAGAGATATAGGTACAGTAGTGGTAGGGAATAGTGGCAATGTAATTCTAGACGGAGTACTTTTTTATAAAGCGACTCCAAGTTTTACAATTGGTTTTGGTCAAACAAAATTACCAGGAAATAACCAACGTGTAATTTCGTCCAATTCATTAGAACTTACAGATCGCTCCATCAATAATTCAAAGTTTAATATTGACCGTGATTTTGGAGTCTTTTTAGATTATTCAAAAGGGAATGCTACTCATTTTGCCTACGCATTAAAAGGGGCAATTACTAAAGGAGAAGGTAGGAACTGGGTGAAGACAAAAGATGACGGAATTGCATTGACAGGAAAGGTTGAGTTGTTCCCTTTGGGATCTTTTACTAAAAACGGTTCTAATTTTGAAGCCGATTTAATGAGAGAGAAATCAGTAAAGTGGATGATTTCTGGGGCTTTTAGCCAAAACAATAATGCATTACGATCTCAAGGACAGTTAGGAAGTAGTTTATATGAGTCAAGAACTTTACAGTCGTTGTTTTTTGATACGATGTTAAAATACAAAGGATGGGCAGCTTCTGCAGCTTATATGTCAAGAATGACTGATAACCCAATTACAGTAAGTGCGACAGATGTTACTAAAAGTCAGGCCGTTTTTGTAGGTCACGGAGTAGACACACAATTGAGTTATTTGTTTCCTTCAAATTATCAAATTATAGGTAGGTTCTCAACTCAAAAAGTGGATAAAGATATTGAAACCATTAGTCCTAATGTGGATGAATACACCATTGGATTATCTAAGTATATTTTTGGACATAAAATTAAACTTCAAGGGGAGTTCTCTTACGATAATATAAAAAATTATGGAGGAAGCGTTGATAATAATTGGTATGCACGTTTTCAAGTTGAAATAGGGATCTAATTAACGTTTTTTAATGTTAAGTAATTAATGCGAATAAGCTAAATAGTAAAAATTGTATAATGGTAGCTTAACGCAAAGTTAACATTGCCGTAGTACTTTTGTAAAAAATAAGAATAATAAATAACAAAAAAATAAAATGAACAAAACTAAATTGTTTTTAATCTTACCATTAATTGGTATGTTAAGTTGTGGTAAAGCTAAAACTGAAGATAAAGGAACTGAAAGCACATCAGCGGCTGTATCAGTAACTATTAAAGGAAGTGATACAGTATTGCCATTAGCTCAAAAAGAAGCAGAAGAGTTAATGAAAGCAGATGCTAATGTAAGTGTAACTGTTGTAGGTGGTGGTTCTGGTGTAGGTTTAACCGCTTTGATTGACGGAACTACTGATATTGCTATGGCTTCAAGAGATATGAAAACAGAAGAGAAATTGAAATTCTCTGAAATGAAAAAAGAAATCGAAGAAGTAATTATTGCTTATGATGCATTAACAGTAATTGTTAATCCAGCTAATAAAGTGTCTAAATTAACACGTGAGCAATTAGAAAAAATCTTTACAGGTCAAATTACTAACTGGAAAGAAGTAGGTGGAGAAGATGCTAAAATTGTAGCGTATTCAAGAGAATCTTCTTCTGGAACGTATGAGTTTTTTAAGGATGAGGTTTTAGACAAGAAAAACTATGCTTCAAATATATTGAGTTTACCTGCAACTGGAGCAATCGTTCAAGCAGTAGGACAAACTAAAGGAGCTATTGGATACATTGGATTGGCTTATGAAACTAAAGAAGTGAAACAACTGGCAGTTTCTTATGACCAAGGGAAAACTTTTATCGAGCCTTCTGTAGCAAGTGCAAAAGATAAAACATACCCAATTTCAAGACCTTTGTTTTATATGTTTGATAAAACAAATGCAGCTAAAGTAAAAACAATTGTTGATTTTGCTTTATCTGATGCAGGGCAAAAAATTGTTGGAGAAGTAGGTTACGTACCATTGAAATAATAAAAATAGTTAATTGTTATAGTTATAAAAAGGTTGTCTTTCGAGGCAGCCTTTTTTTGTTTGCGAGGGCTTGATTCTACTGTGATTTTATCATCTTGCTTAACATTAAGTTAACATAAGGATAACAATGTAAGAACATTGAAAGCGAATACCTGACGTAATTTTGTTGAAAATAAAATAAACTGATTTGAAAACAAATTTTAAAAAGATTAAAGAGAAAATTATTGAAACTATTTTAATGCTAAGTAGTGCTGCTACTAGTATTACAGTTGTTTTAATTGTCTTTTTTCTATTCATTGAAGGAGCAGGTGTTTTTAGTAAAAAACCTATTGACGACGGTTTTTTATTGGCAGTTTCAGTTGATAATCCAGTAAGAAAATTAAAACCTTCGGAGATAAAGGATATTTATGATCAAAAAATCACGAATTGGAAAGAACTTGGTGGCAAAGATGTACCGATCGTTTTGTTTAGAGCCGGTGATATCACAGATTATTACACAGAAGAAGAGTTAGGTAAAAACTTTGAATTTTTTCCAGATAAAATCAATGAGCTTGTCGCCAAAACGCCTGGGATTATTGCCTTTTTTTCGGATAAATACAAAGCCAAGGATTTTAAAGGAAGGGAACTTGATATTGATAAAATAAAAGTATCTGAATTTTTATCTGGCGAAGAATGGTTTCCTACAGCGCAGCCTATTGCGCAAATGGGAGTGAAGCCATTGATATACGGAACGCTATGGGTGAGTTTTGGTGCTATTTTATTGGCTTTGCCAATAGGATTAGCCGCTGCAATTTATTTAAGTGAAATAGCTAAAAAAAGAACAAGAAGTATCTTGAAGCCTATAATTGAATTACTAGCAGGAATTCCATCAGTAGTTTATGGTTTCTTTGGATTGGTGATTATTGTACCGCTTATACAAAGCACTTTTAATTTACCGGTAGGAGAAACAGGGTTAGCGGGAAGTGTTGTGCTAGCGATTATGGCTTTACCTACAATCATCACAATTTCTGAAGATGCCATGCGCAATACGCCACGCGCTATGAAAGAAGCCAGTTTAGCATTAGGGGCAAGTCAATGGCAAACAATTTATAAAGTCGTTATGCCTTATTCAGCTTCTGGTATTACCGCTGGAGCGATATTAGGAATAGGTAGAGCAATTGGAGAAACAATGGCCGTATTAATGGTTACCGGTAATGCAGCAGTGATACCTACAACTTTGTTAGAGCCGGTAAGAACAATTCCAGCAACTATTGCAGCAGAACTTGGTGAAGCGCCAAACGGTGGTTTGCATTACGAAGCATTATTTGCATTGGGATGTATCTTATTTATCATAACGTTTGTAATCAACATGTTGGTAGAAGTGGTTACCAATAGAAAATCGCATAAAAAACATTAATATGAGCGCAGAAAATAAATTAGCAAAGAAAAAAAGAAGGAGCCAGAACATTGCTTTTGGTGTTTTTACCTTTACAAGTTACGCTATTGTAGCACTGCTATTCGTGATTTTAGCCTTCATTGTCATCAAAGGAATAGGGGTTATTAGTTGGGAATTTATATCAGAAATGCCTAAAAACGGAATGACCGAGGGTGGGATTTTTCCAGCCATTGTAGGAACGCTTTGTTTGGTTTTAGTAAGTATGGTATTTGCTTTTCCAGTAGGAGTATTAGCGGCAATATACATGAATGAATACGTAAAAGACGGTATTGTAAAAAAAATCATCAAACAAATGACAAACAACTTAGCTGGTGTTCCGTCTATTGTTTTTGGACTTTTTGGAATGTCACTTTTTGTTAATAAAATGGGTTTTGGAGATTCAATTTTAGCAGGGGGATTAACATTAGGTTTACTAGTTTTACCTATTGTAATTAGAACCACTGAAGAGTCTTTAAAAGCGGTTGATAATACTTTTAGACAAGCCAGTTATGGTTTAGGAGCCAGTAAATGGGAAACAACAAGTAAAATTGTATTTCCAATTGCTTTCCCTAACGTGATAACAGGACTAATTTTATCAATAGGAAGAGTTTCTGGTGAAACGGCACCAATTTTATTTACAGTAGCTGCTTATTTTTTACCTAAATTGCCTACATCAATATTTGATCAAGCAATGGCTTTGCCTTATCACCTTTATGTAATCTCAACAAGTGGTACAAATATTGAGGCTTCTAGAGCGATGGCTTATGGAACAGCACTGGTATTAATTATAATTGTATTAATTTCTAATTTATTAGCGAATGCACTTCGTAAATATTACGGAAAAAAAGTAAAAATGAATTAACATGCATAAAATAGAATCAAAAAACGTAAATTTTAATTACGGCGACTTTCAAGCATTACACGATATTTCGATATCAATGAAAGAAAACACAGTAACGGCTTTAATTGGGCCATCTGGTTGCGGTAAGTCCACCTATTTGCGTTTGTTAAATAGAATGAATGACCTGATTGATGATACGCACATGACTGGGAGTATTTTAATTGATGGTCAGGATATCTATGATAAACATACTAATGTAGATGATTTACGTAAAAATGTTGGAATGGTTTTTCAAAAACCAAATCCTTTTCCTAAAACTATTTTCGAAAATGTAGCCTACGGATTAAGAGTAAATGGAATTACAGATAAAAAAGAAATTGAAGAGCGCGTAATCACTTCTATTGAGCAAGTTGCACTTTGGGATGAGGTTAAAGACAAGCTTAAAAAATCGGCTTTTGAATTGTCAGGAGGACAACAACAGCGTCTTTGTATTGCTAGAGCATTAGCCATTCAGCCTTCTGTTTTATTGATGGATGAACCTACATCAGCTTTAGATCCTATATCTACTTCAAAAGTAGAAGAATTAATTTATGAGTTAAAAAACAAATATACAATCGTGATTGTAACGCACAATATGCAGCAAGCAGGACGTGTAAGCGATAATACAGCTTTCTTTTATATGGGTAAGTTGATTGAGTATGATAAAACAAAGACAATCTTCACAAAACCAGCAATTAAGCAAACAGAAGATTATATAACAGGAAGGTTTGGATAAGAATGATTTTGATTTGAACTCAAAATCGTTTAACTTTAATCTTTAAATCGTTAATAAAATGGCATCACACTTAGAAACTGAGCTTGGAAAGCTTAAAAATATTATTATAAAAATTGGAACTTTAGCCGAATCTCAAGTGAGTGAAGCGATAAAGTCCTTGCTTTCAGAACCTACTTCTGAAACAAAAGAATTGAAAAAGACCGAAAGTAAAATTGATAAATTAGATATAAAAATTGACGATATCTGTCAAAGTGTTTTTGCGCTACAACAACCTGTTGCTTCTGATCTTCGTTTTATCATGTCGGCAATGCAAATCAGTAATGAAATTGAAAGAATAGGTGATTTGTCAATCAGTATTGTAAAGTTAACAAAGAGCATCAAAGACAAACATGAGTTAATTATTAAATTTGATGTTGAACTTATAGCAAGAGAGGTTGAAGAAGTTATCGCAATAACTAATGCTTGTTTTGAAAACTTGGATGAAGGATTAATCGAAAGAATATTTATTTTAAACAATACGATCAAAAGCAAAAGTGAAGATGCAATAGATAATATTATTGCTGAAATGAAAAATAATTCAAAAACAGTTGTATCAGGAACTCACCTGATACTGGCATTAAAACATCTAGAAAGAATCTCTGATCACTGCACAAACGTAGCAGAATCAGTTTATTTTATGATTAATGCTAAAACTATCAAGCACGAAAAATTCACTGATAAGAAGTAAGTATTTCTTATATAATTAGAGCACTCCCTTTGGTTCATTTAGGAACTAAAGGGAGTTTTTTATTAATATTAAGTCTGAAACACGCTAAATAATTCCTGCCAATCTAACTTAGATTTCAAACTTTTTAAACCTTGATAACGACCAACCTTTTGCAAGTCAGATATTTTAAAATCTTCTTGTTTGGCATAAGGAACTAGATTTTCTTTGTCTAATTTTTCAGCAAGGTAGATTTGTTCATACTGTCCAGGTGTAGGAATGAAAAATGCTTTTTTTTCTAGTTTTACCAAGTCCATTATTGTAGTGTATCCAGATCTACATAAAACCAGTTCACTTTCATTAAAAGTTTGTTCCAGTTGGCGACTACTCATGTAATTATAATAGGTAGTCGTATCCATTACTTGTTTACTTTGTTCTTTCTCAACAATACCACTTATAAATACCACTTTGCCTTTATACTCTTGTAGTTCTATTTTTAGTTTTTCTTCTAAAAGCCCTCTTTGCGGTTCAGGGCCTGATAGGATAACCATCAAATCATATTTTATGGCGGTCGTTTTTTTATGCATTCGGCTTATGGGCCCCAAATACTTTATTTTAAAATTAGGATTTTCTAAGTGACTGAGTTCTCCAGCTAAATTAGGTTTTTGTTCAAAATCAGGAACCCAACATTCCACATATTTTTTAATAATACGTTGGTGTAATTTGCTGCTTAACCAAGTGCTATTTCCAGTCATTACGTTGAGTTGATGTGTAATGAAAACAGACGGAATTTCATTACTCAAAACTCCTAATCTATTATCAGATAGTATGCCGTCAATAGCGTATTTTTCGATCCATTTTTTAACTAGCTTTTTCTCTTTCCAAACGGCATCAATTATTTTAGGACTACTTTTAAGTAGTTTCCATTTAAAGTTTTTAGCTTTTTTAGCATATTCAATATGATATGAAGGCAGTTCTAGTGCTTTTATATAAGGGAATTCTTTCTTTAGTAAATCTAATGAAGCCCCATCAGAAGCTATTATCGGAATATAATTATGATCTTGCAATGCCTTAATAATAGGAATGCATCTTGTTGCGTGTCCCAAGCCCCAATTTAAAGGAGCTACTAATATCGTTCTACATTTATTGTCTACAATCATATTTAGAGCTATTTATATATTGTAAGTTACGGATACATTCGCTTTGCGGTATTTTCCTTGTATTACTAAACTATTAATTTATCAGGTTTTGTTAAAAGGCTATTTTCATAGTTAAAAATAAGCCCTCAGCTGGATGTTACCAGTGTGAATGGTTTGGTTTGTTTCACTTTTCCTACCTTGATAATTTAGATTAATATCTAAAAATTGGGTTAGGTTTTTTTGTACTAACAAACGCCATGTTAAGTTTTGACCATTTTGTAACCCTTCCAACATCTGAAAGCCTACAGCCGAGAATTCATCTCCAGAGAATTTGTTTTGATAAAAAGAAACCTCTCCATTGATCACAACTTTTTTAGAGCCACTGTAGGAGAATGAAGTTCCAAATCGGTTTTGTTGTAAAGACTCTAAAGCGCCAATTTGATTTTCTTTATTTTGCAACTCATAAAAAATATCCCAACTGGTATTTTTCGAAAATAAATAACTAATCTTCGGTGCCAGTTGATAACCTGAAATGGTATAGTTTTTCTCGCTAAAGTTTTCTGAAATTGCTGTGGTTTTTATTGTTTTTGCAAAAGCATTAAATAACCAGCTTTTTTCATATAAATGGGTGTATTGTAACTGGTGCGAACCGTTTTTAGACTCTTGCGATCCTATCGAAAGTGAATTTTTTACTTGATTGTTTATGTAAGAATAAGTTACTGAATGTTTTTGTTTTCCTCTATTGTAAAACAAACTGTTTCTAAAACCAGCACTCAGTCCTAAGACGTTTTCCTGTGAGTTATTAAAAGGATTTAATTCGAAATCGCCTCCAGTATTTTTGGTTTTTCTATCAATTATAAAAGAAGTTTGATTATAAAAAAGTGAAATCAATTTTTTTAAACCGCTATCATTTTGCCATTGGTTGGGATTAAAAGTTAGCGCTTGAGAAAATTTTGTTTGATGGGTTTTTATATAAACTTGATTGGGTAAATAAATCCGAATGTATTTTGCTTGATCCACAAAAGGGGCTACTTCAAATTCTTGTAATTCTTGAATACCATTGCCATTATAGTCATTCCAGGTGTACACTCCTTGTCCGTCAGCGACTTCTAAATAAGTGAATTCTTGTTGCGGTAAGGTTCCGGAATTTGTTTCGTAAGCTGATGTGCTTTGAATAAGTTGGTTGAAAAACCGATCGTTATAAACAATTCTAGAATTTAAAGAACGCTCTTTTTTCTTGCTTTCATCCATAAAACTAAGTGTTCTATAATTAGCATAAAACAATAAATCGCTCTTTTCAGTTTGAATTAATTTTGATTTTAGGGTAAAAGTATGGGAGTTGCTAACCCTTTGTAAAATACCGTTTTGAATGCTATCATTCGTTCTTTGTAAATAGGCTGCTTCTATAAAAACTTTTGTGCTATCACCGCGTCCTAAGAAAATCCCATATTCAGAAAAGCGTTGGCTTATTAATGATAGCGCTTTAGTGGTTTTGTCTTTTTCTTGATTGTCTTCTAGTTTAAGGCGAGCTCCAACCCAGTTTTTGTAAAAGTGATACTTTATTTTTGAACTGCTTCTAATAAAGTTTGAAGTGTACAACTGGCCGTCGCTTTTTAAGTAACTCGAGTAGTTTTGAACGGTCCAGTTATGGAGTTTATAATTGGTGTTAAACAAATGTCGGTTTCCCGAAAAAAGTGAAGCAAAGTCTAATTTTTCGAATTGGTACTGAACAAAACCATTGCTTTTTTCATTTTCTGATGCTATTACATTATAATTTAAACCCGTAGTCAGCAAACTTTGGTTGCTTAAAAAAGTAGTGTTTAAATTCCAATCTCTATCAAATTCTATGGTGTAAAGGCGTTCAACGGTTTTAAAATCTTGCTGTGTAAATTGATAATTTGCAAAAGCGTCTAAATTTCCTTTTTTAGAATACAACCGTTGCTTAATATTTACCTTTGTACTCAATCCTTTATTGTTATTATCGTCAATATTCGAAAATAAATTTTGATCGTTGTTGCTTACACCAAGTTCTAAATCCACGATAGTTTTTTCAGATGGATTGTAGCGTCCTGTAAAAGTGGCTACTTGCAACTTATTGGGTGCAACTAATTGCGTGATGGGTTCATATTCTCCTTGCAGTATGCCATTTATTGGAGCAATGTATTCGTAAATTTTAGTGATACTCGAAGCATTGGTAAGTTGATAGTTTCCGTTGTTTATTCCTACTGATGTAAACCTGACATTATATAGTTCTTCTTTTGAGTCATTAGAATATTCGAAAATAGTAACTGCGTTGAAAAGCTTTTTTACGTACAAGGTTTTATTGTCAGAGTAACTGTCAATATACGCCGAAGGAGCTGTCATTAAGTTAAGATCATCACCAGCGTTTCCTAATATTTGCACTTGCTCAGTAGAAAGATTTTGTTGTAAAGGTTGGTTTTTAAGGTCATTTTCTGAATATAAATAACCACCAAATTGCCAGTTTTTGTTTTTATGTGTGATGCCGTTATAGGTTACAAAACGGCTGTAATTACGGTCCGAATATTGGTATTCAATTATGATTCGCATTTCGGATGTAATTGGGAATAAAGGTGTAAAAATAATTTCTCCCGCATTATAATCAATCGTGTAGTCTTTGTTCTCTCCTCTTTGTAGCAACAGTCCATTGACATAAACACGTTCTGATCCTGAAATTACCAAGACGTACAATTCACCGTTTTGTCCTTTTAATTTATAAGGACCTTGATTACCTTCACTTGCAGTAAAACTACTTTTGGCATATTGCCCTCTTACTAATGCTGCCGATGTGAATACACTTGTTTTATTGGCCTCCGAGCCAAAGTCAAAACTAGCATATAGTCCTTGTACTTTTTTATTAAAATTTAAAAATTGGGTATCATGATTTTCTAGAAATAAATCACCACCTCTAATTTTCCAGCGATCACTGGCTAGTTCCATGAATATGTTGTCAAATTGATCTAATTTTTGAGAGTATCCCCCATCTTGCAGCGGAATATTACTGTCTTGTAAAGAAGCAGTTAAACTTACTTTTTCAGATAATTTACCTGTAATTTGTAATTCTAGATTGGAGTTTAAAACGGTATTTTGATTGTTACCCACAGTAAGCCCTCTGGTAATACTTCCAGAAGTATTTAATCCGTCAAACGGAACTTTTTTTTCAGTTTGTTCTTCTTGAATTCTATAAAGTTTTTCGGTACCAATGTCTGTACTAACTACTTGAGCATCCTCGTAAATACTGTATTCTTTAGTAAGGTAATCAGGGAATTTTAAGTAATTTACCGTCAAAGAATCAGTAGTTAATAATAGTGGTTCTTTTAAAAGTAAAATCCCTTTCATAAAATCAACTTGGTAATAACTACGGTCAATTATTTTACCTTGATTGTCGATTATGTTGAAGTAATTAGAGTTGATGCTTACCTTTTCTAAAGCGATGGAATCCTTGCTTGGTGCTATTTTTTTTGTGGTGTATAACGAATTATCCTTCTGAGCATACAGTCCAGAAAAAAAAACCAGTGCTATAAAAAGTAGTCCTTTTTTTAACATAAAGAGAATAACGTCTATAAGCCAAAAGTAGTGTATTCTTTAGCTAATTTTCGCGTAAGCTGCAAAAGAAAAAAAGATATCGAGACTAGCTTTTAGTAAAAAAGGCTTGATCATCTCGATATACTTTAGAAAATAAATAGAAATAAAAAGGCTGTTACATAACAAGAACTGGCTAGTTCTCGCTCGTTATAATTTGCATGGTTTCTTTACTCACTTGTTTCAGAATCACTTTTTTCCCTGTTTCAACTGTTTCAGCTGCTAGGTCATTAAAATGCCTGATGGTATACAGGGTAACGTTTTCAGTAAAGTCAACTTTGAATTTTTTAGATAAAATAGCATTCATTTCTTTAAAATTGTCAAATTTATCTTCGACACAAACAGAGAAACTAATCGCCGAGTTTTGAATTAAATTTACCTTAAGCTTGAATTGGTGAAACAAAGAGAAAATTTCACTGATGTTCTCTTCCATAATAAAGGAGAAATCAATAGAGGAAAGTGAAATCAACAGTTGGTTTCTTTTTACAATAAAGCAAGGTAAATAAGGTTCAAGTGCAGTTCCTTTAGAAACACTTGTACCTTTCAACAACGGATTGATAAATGATTTTACATACAAAGGGATTTCCTTTTTTTGTAAAGGTTGCAATGTTTTTGGGTGAATTACGGTGGCACCATAAAAAGCTAATTCAATGGCTTCACGATACGAAATTTGGTTTAGTAAACTAGCATTTTCAAAATACCTTGGATCAGCATTCATCACTCCAGGAACATCTTTCCAGATCGTTACACTTTCGGCATTTAAACAGTAGGCAAAAATGGCTGCAGTATAATCAGACCCTTCACGGCCTAATGTAGTGGTGAAATTATTCTCGTCAGATCCTAAGAAACCTTGTGTAATGTTTAAGTTTTTTCGTTTAATATTTTTCGAAATGTTCTTTTGAGTCGCTTCCCAATCAACCTCTGCATCTCTATAATTTGCATTGGTTTTAATGAAATTTCGAACATCAATCCATTCTGTTTTTATTTTCATAAAATTCATGAAATGGGCTAATATGGTTGTCGAAATCAACTCTCCATAGCTCACTACTTGGTCATAAACAAAGTTATAATTAGGAGATTTGTTGTTTTCTAGGAAATACTCTAAGTCGGCAAACTGTTTGTTTACAGCGGCAAAAACCTCCTGCTTTTCATCTTCAAATAAATCCAGCAAAATTTGATTGTGGTATTTTTTTACCTCTTGTACTGATGATTTTAAAGCAGATGATTTCTCAAAATAGTCTTTGATAACTACTTCAAGTGCATTTGTAGTTTTTCCCATTGCAGATACTACAAGCAAAACATCTTCATAACCTACCTTTTGTAAAACGTCATAGACATTTTTTATTCCTTCGGCATCTTTTACTGATGCTCCTCCAAATTTGAATACTCTCATAATTATCTAAACAAAAATTGTGATTCTAATTTCTTTATTGTCTTAGTTTATTGGCAACAAAATCATTGATTCCGGCCTCATCCATTTGAACACTGTGCCATTCTTGAAGCACCTTAGCGCCTGTTTTTTCGTAGAAATCAATAGCGGGAGTATTCCAGTCAAGAACATTCCAGTCAATACGGCGAACCTGATCTTTTTTGGCTTGTTTAATGATTTCGGAGTACAATGCGTACCCTGCTCCAGTACCGCGCATTTCACTTTTTACTACTAGATCTTCTAAATGAAGTGTTTTTCCTTTCCAGGTAGAATAGCGGTAATAGTATAGCGCAATTCCTATAATTTCCTTTGTTTGTTTACCGTCTTTTGTATCAGTATCTATTTCGGCCACAAAAACAGAAAATAGTGGGTTGTCACCAAAGCCATCCCTAATTAAATCAGTTTCATTAATTAGAACTGCATCTGGCTCTTTTTCAAAATCAGCTAATTCTTGGATTAATCCTAAGACAGCTTTCATATCGTTTATTTCCCCTTTTCTAATAATCATGTTTTTGTTTTTTAAAATTTAGACGCTAATATTTACATTTTCCAGTTGTAATTTACTTCTTTTATTAGCAAATATACAATACTGACAAACTAAGTAAAGTTTATTGAATTCATTTTCACAAAAAAACCGATATTTGTGACTTCATATTAACTACAACGATTTCTTAATGGAAGAACGCAACAAGACCTTAGGGGAATTTATTATCGAAAATCAAAATGCCTTTCAGTATTCGTCTGGCGAATTGTCTCGAATCATTAACTCAATCCGTTTAGCAGCCAAAGTAGTAAACTACAAGGTGAATAAAGCGGGATTAGTTGATATAGTAGGAGCTGCAGGAGAGCAGAATATTCAAGGTGAAGACCAGCAAAAACTAGATGTTTATGCTAACGAGGTTTTTATTCAAACGTTAATTAATCGTGAGATTGTATGCGGAATAGCATCTGAAGAAAATGATGAATTCATCACCGTAGAAGGTAGTGATCACAGTCATAATAACAAATATGTAGTTTTGATGGATCCGCTTGACGGCTCTTCAAATATTGATGTAAATGTTTCTGTAGGGACTATTTTTTCAGTGTATAGAAGAATTACACCTATAGGTACTCCAGTTACTTTAGATGATTTTTTACAACCTGGAGTAAATCAAGTTGCCGCGGGTTATGTGATTTATGGTACTTCGACTATGATTGTGTATACAACTGGTCATGGAGTAAATGGATTTACTTTAAATCCTGCGATTGGAACTTTTTACTTGTCACATCCTAATATGCAATTCTCTCAAGATGGAAATATTTATTCTATCAACGAAGGGAATTATGTTCATTTTCCACAAGGAGTTAAAAATTACATCAAATATTGCCAGTCAGAAGAAGGTGATAGACCGTATACTTCACGTTATATAGGAAGTTTAGTTTCGGATATTCATAGAAACATGATTAAAGGCGGGATTTATATCTACCCAACGAGTTCAAAAGCACCTAAAGGGAAATTGAGATTGTTGTATGAGTGTAATCCAATGGCTTTTATTGTGGAGCAAGCAGGAGGGAAAGCTTCTGATGGTTCAGGAAGAATAATGGAAATAGAGCCAAAAGAGTTGCATGAAAGAGTGCCTTTTTTCTGCGGAAGCTATAATATGGTTGAAAAAGCAGAAGAGTTTATGCTTCAGGCTAAATTAAGTAAGTACTAGAAAATAAAGTACAATTGAAAAAGATATAAAAAAAGCTTCCGATAAATAATTTCGGAAGCTTTTTTATTTATTTAGTTTTTCTCAGCTTTTTCAATTTCAGTAACAAAAATATCTAAATCTGCTTTATCATCTGCTAATTCTAATGCTTTTGCAACAATAGTATCTACCTTTTCAGGAGTGAAACCAATACCTAAGCATAATTTTTTTAACATAACCTCTTGGTTGTCTCCTAAATGGTGATCTACATTTACAATACGAGCCAAATCATATAAACGCTCAATTCTTTGAGAATTTAAATAAGGAGGGTTGATTGGGTATTTTGTAGGATTCTCTAAAATCTCTTCGTATTCTGCTGCAGAAATTTCAAGTCTAATAGCTAGTTTGTCTAAAAAAGCTCTTTCTTCTGGTGCAAAAACTCCGTCAGCTAGCGCTAGTCTAACGATGGATGAAAAGTGACCTTTATTTCTTTGTTTGAATTCGCTATCAAATAAATCTGAAAATGACATAGTTAAATTTTTATTTATATCGTGCAAATATAAATCAATTTTTAAAGTTTTAATTTTCTTTTTAATTTTTCTTTACGAAAGATTGTATTTAACTAAAATTTTATACTAGGATTTGGTTCATGTAATCTCTCTTAACCAAAATAAATCGTAAGTTTACAACCCCTTTACCAATTAAATATTATATAACCTATGTCACAGTTTTGGATTTATTTTCAAATAGGATTAAAGCATGTTTTAGATATTCATTCCTATGATCATGTATTGTTTTTAATAGCTCTGGCTATACCATTTTCTTTTAAGGACTGGAAAAGAATTGTTCTTTTAGTGTCTCTTTTTACCCTTGGACACACCATGGCTTTGTTGCTTTCTGTATTTGGAATAATTGCAATAAAAGGAAGTGTAGTAGAGTTGCTAATTCCTATAACGATATTAATTACCGCATTATTTAACTTGTTTACCGCAGGAAAATCCAATAAAAGCGAAAGCATAAACTTGGTTTTCTTTATAACTTTGTTTTTCGGAATCATTCATGGTTTGGGTTTTTCGACCTATTTTAAATCGATTCTTGGTGGTTCAGCAACTTCAAAATTATTACCGCTAGGCGAATTTGCTCTGGGAATAGAAGCCGCGCAAATTGTGGTGGTTTTTATTGTTTTAATTTTGTCGTATATTGTTCAAACAGTTTTTAGATTTTCTAAAAGAGACTGGACATTAGTCATGTCGGCATTTATTATTGGTGTAGTATTACCAATGATTATTGAAAATGAAATTTGGATACGATAACAATGGAAGAGACAAAAAAACTAAATAAATACGATAAAGCTTATCTCAGGATTGCAACGGAGTGGGGTTTGTTGTCTTATTGCAAACGCAAACAAGTGGGGGCAATTATTGTTCGTGACCGCATGATAATATCGGATGGGTACAATGGTACACCATCAGGATTTGATAATTGTTGCGAAGACGATGCCGGATTAACACGCTGGGATGTTTTACATGCTGAAGCAAATGCGATATTAAAAGTAGCGAGATCTACGCAGTCTTGCGAGGGAGCTACCTTATATATTACGTTGTCTCCTTGTAAAGAATGTAGTAAATTAATACATCAATCAGGCATAAAAAGAGTGGTATACCACAATGGATATCGCGATGATTCAGGAATTCAGTTTTTAATAAAAGCGGGAGTTGAAGTAGAGCATATCCCTGTATTAGAAGAATAAAATGAAAACGAATACTATTTATTTTCCTGTAATTTTAAGTGCTACTTTAGCGCTGGGGATTGTTATTGGCGGTTTTTTAAATACAGCAGCCGAAGATCAGTTTTTAGTAAAAAACAATTCTAAAAATAAACTGAACAAACTCATTGATTTTATAGATAATGAATATGTAGATGATGTTAATACAGACTCAATTGTAAACCTCACCGTAAATAATATTATGGGGCAGTTAGATCCTCATTCCGTTTACGTGCCACCAAGTGAACAAGTGCAGGTAGCCGAGACTATGAAAGGTGATTTTATAGGTATTGGAGTTAATTTTTATATGTTTAATGATTCACTGGCTATAATAAAGCCTGTTGAAAATGGCCCTTCGGCAAAAGCTGGAATAAAAGCAGGTGACCGCATTTTGTATGCTGATAAAACAAAGCTCTTTGGTCGAAAGCTTCCTAGTGATAGTTTGTTTTCTTCATTAAAAGGTGCTGAAGGTTCTGAAGTTGAACTTACTATATATAGAAAGTCAGAACGCAAACAAATGAAAGTGAAGATTAAACGTGATGTGATACCACTTAAAAGTGTGGATGCTGCCGTCATGATTAATCCTGAAATGGGATATATCAAAATTAACCGCTTTGCTGAGACTACTTTTCAAGAATTTAAAACCGCATTAGTTAGACTTAAGAAATCAGGTGTTAAAACATTAGTGATTGATCTTCGTGATAACGGTGGTGGGTATATGGATGAAGCAATTGCTATTGCAGATGAATTGCTTAAAGACAAACAATTAATCGTTTTTACAAAAAATAAAAAAGGTAAAATTCAAAAAACGTACGCTACCAGCAAAGGTGATTTTGAACAAGGCAACGTGAGTATCTTGATTAATGAAAATAGTGCTTCGGCAAGTGAAATTCTAGCGGGTGCAATTCAAGATAATGACCGTGGGTTGATTGTAGGACGCCGTTCTTTTGGGAAAGGATTAGTGCAACGCGAAATGGATTTCAATGATGGTTCAGCCGTGCGTTTAACCGTGGCTAGATATTATACACCTACAGGTCGTTCGATACAAAAACCGTATGCAAAAGGTGATGAGGCTTCTTATTTTAAAGAGTCAGAATCCCGATTCATAAATGGGGAATTGTATGAGAAAGACAGCATCAAAGTTGCTGATAGCTTGAAATTTAAAACTCCAAAAGGAAAAATAGTGTATGGCGGTGGTGGTATCGTTCCGGATTTATTTGTGGGTCTAGAAGTAGAGCACGGAAATGAAAATACAGTCTATTTAATGCAGTCTGGAATTGTAGGGAACTTTGTTTTTGAACAATTAGATAATGACCGTAAGGTATTTTCGGGAGTTCCTTTTAATCAATTTGTGGTTAAGATGAATGAAACTGACAAGTATTTTACTGTTTTTCAAAAGTTCTTAATTAAGAATGGTTTAGACTTGAAATTGGTAAAAAATAAAGACATTGTTAAGCGCTATCTTACAGCAGAATTTGCAAGACAGCTCTATGGTGAAAATTACTATTATGATGTGGTGTTAAAAGAAGACGCCATGATAAAAGCATTACTTAAAAATAGTAAACGCTAATTACTGTTCTCGTTATCCCAGTCTTTTCTAAACCGAATAAGTTCAGTATCAATTATTTCTTGCGAAGTTTTTAATAAATAATCGGCATCATCAGATAGGATTGGTGGGAAATAAGTGATTTTTATCTCAGTAGTAGGTTTTCCAAAGCATTTCATGAAATGGGGGATAAAACTATCATTACCCACAAAAGCATCCGACTTTACTTTGTAATCAATTGCAACAGGAATAATTGCCGCATTAATTTGAGTAGCAGTTCTAAAAGAGCCATAATTAAATTTTACAGTAGTAGGCAGGATGTCTGTAGTTCCTTCAGGAAAATTAATCACAGAGTAACCGTCGTTTATTACTTTCTTAATAGTGTCACAAGTTTTTTGCCTACTATCTTGACATTCTCTTTCTACAAATATCACTCCTGATATTTTGCATAAATACCCTATTAAAGGCCAGGAAGCAACTTCTTTTTTTCCTACAGGAAAAGCGTTAAGATGACTAACAATAAGTATGGGGTCAAAATAAGAGCGGTGATTAGCAACAATTAATCCTTGTGTAGTAGGAATATCTCCATAAACAATAGCATGGATTCCTAAAATTTTATTGATGGTTTTAATTATAAAGTCACGCATTATAAGTGCATTTCGGTTTGTGGTTTTTTCATTCCAAAACAAACTCGCAATGTAAAAGGATAGTGATAAAATAGAAATAAAAATCACAAATACAATTAATCGTATTGTGCTTAATAGTAGTGATAGCATGTGTTGGTTTTATATTGGGAGCCAATATACTGCTATTTTAGTTACTATATTTTTATATGTGGGGATTAACATTTTTATTTAGGCATTTAAATTAAAATGCCATTTAATAAATAGCTAATAAGAAGATTTCTTATAATTTCTCGTTCGTCTTTTCTTCAATTGCTTTAGACATTCTGAAGATTAATAATATTAGTACTGCGCAAAATGAGGCTGCAATACCAATAAATGCAACAATACTGTCTCCTTGAAAAGGATTTTTAAAATCTAGTAAAGTAATGTTGAATACGATAAGTGCCAATGCTAGGAACACTAAAATGTTAGTAAAAATTTTCATAATATGGTATTTTTTATTCTACTTCAATGTGGTGGTTTTTAATTTTAAACGATTGTTATACAACTGTTTTTAAATATCAAACTATAAGCACATTGGACATTAGGGAGTAAATTTATAAAAAAAAATGTTAGACAAACAAACCTTTAACATTAGCTGCAAATAATTTAACAGCAATCGCTAATAAGACTACGCCAAAAGTCTTTCTAATCACACCTAATCCATTCTCGCCTAACATACGTTCTATCTTAGAAGAAGATTTGAGAACTATGTAAACAACAATAATATTAAGGATAATAGCAATGATAATATTTATGGTGTGAAATTGTGATTTTAAGGATAATAAGGTAGTCATTGTTCCTGCTCCAGCAATCAAAGGAAACGCTAATGGGACAATCGAAGCAGAACTTGCTTCTTCGTCTTTGTAGATCCGTATTCCTAAAATCATTTCTAACGCTAGAAAAAACAATACAAATGCACCTGCTACTGCAAATGAGTGAACGTCAATTCCGATTAAATTTAGAATTTCTTCTCCTACAAATAAAAAGACAATCATTATCAATGCTGACGTAATAGACGCTTTACCAGATTCTAAGTGTCCAAATTTTGTACGTAAGTCAATAATAATTGGAATAGAACCAATAATATCGATAACTGCAAATAGCACCATACCTACTGTAACTATTTCTCTAAGGTCAATAAACATAAGATTTTTTTAGTTTGCTAAGGTAAACATTTTAGTGAAAAATTGAATAAAATGAGGTTCAAATACAAAATAACAATTGGATTCGCTTTTTGCCTTTAAATTTTTTGAATTTCCTGTTTTAGTTTTATGATTTCACGCTCTTTTTACAAATTCTAAGAGTTTGTTTTTAAGATTTAATTCATTTAAAAAGCCCTTTTTAACAATTCCTTTTATCTTAGTTTGTCTATCTTTGCACTTTATAATCACAAGTACACTACCATGTTTCAATTAGGAAAAACCATCGTCTCAGAAGATATATTAGAAAAAGATTTTGTTTGCAATTTGTCTGCCTGTAAAGGTGCTTGTTGCGTAGATGGAGATGCTGGAGCGCCTTTGAGTCTTGAAGAAACAAAAATCCTTGAGGAAATTTATCCTAAAGTAAAACCTTTTTTGAGAAAAGAAGGAATTGCTGCGATAGAGGCACAAGGGACTTGGGTCAATGGAACTGATGGCGATCTTGAAACACCGCTAATTGATAATAAAGATTGTTCATACGTTATTTTTGACGGTAAGACTGCATTATGTGGTATTGAGCAAGCGTACAATCAAGGAATTATTGACTGGAAAAAGCCTGTGTCTTGCCATTTGTATCCTATTAGAGTAAAAGACTTCACTGAATTTGCTGCAGTTAATTATGATAAATGGGACATATGTGATGCAGCTTGTTCTTTAGGTCAAGAATTAGAAGTTCCGGTCTATAAGTTTGTCAAGGAGGCTTTGATTAGGAAATTTGGCCCAGACTGGTATGCTGAACTGGATAAAGTAGCGCAGGATATGAAGCGCTCTTAAATTATAGCAAATAGATTAGAAAACGATTTTTGTTAGAATTTATTTATTTGAAACTATAAATAGTATCGCCTTTTAAATTTTTATTTTTAAAAAGCGACTTATTTTATATTTGTCAGAATTCTAAAATCCTATATTTTACGGTATTTAACACGTTTTTGGTATTTTTAAATAACTGAAAATCAGTCAATTGTAATTTAAAAGTATTTTCGTATAAATTTTCTATTTGTTAAAAACTCAAGCCGATTGTGGATAAGTTTGGCTTTCTTTTTTGCTTACAAATGACAACCTTTGTAAAGCCCCCAATCATCAAAATATTTGTTGAAATCTCAAAAAAATAAACACAGCAATGTCGCAAATTGAACCAATTTTACAAGAGAATAAAAACCGTTTTGTTATTTTTCCAATCAAGCACCATGATATATGGGAGTTTTATAAATCAATGGAGGCAAGTTTTTGGACTGCAGAAGAAATTGATTTATCGCAAGATTTGAATGATTGGAATAATAAACTGAATGATGATGAAAGGTATTTTATAAAACACATTCTAGCTTTTTTTGCAGCTTCTGACGGGATCGTAAATGAAAACTTGGCAGAGAACTTTGTAAATGAAGTGCAATATGCTGAGGCAAAATTCTTTTATGGTTTCCAAATCATGATGGAAAATATTCATAGTGAGACGTACTCTTTATTAATAGATACCTATGTGAAGGATGAGGCTGAAAAAGATGATTTGTTTAATGCTTTAGAAGTTTTTCCTGCGATCAAGAAAAAAGCGGATTGGGCTTTACAATGGATAGAATCTGATTCTTTTGCCGAAAGGTTAATTGCTTTTGCAGCGGTAGAAGGGATTTTCTTCTCAGGTGCATTTTGTTCGATCTATTGGTTGAAAAAAAGAGGGTTAATGCCAGGTTTGACTTTTTCTAACGAGTTAATTTCTCGTGATGAAGGTGTTCACTGTGACTTTGCAGTACACTTACACAACCACCACCTAATAAATAAAGTACCAAAAGAAAGAATTAGAAGTATAATTGTGGATGCTTTAAACATCGAAAGAGAGTTTATTACTGAATCACTTCCTGTGAGTTTAATAGG
The DNA here is from genome assembly GCF_054165825.1 of Flavobacterium sp. PL002. NCBI lineage: Bacteria > Pseudomonadati > Bacteroidota > Flavobacteriia > Flavobacteriales > Flavobacteriaceae > Flavobacterium > Flavobacterium sp. PL002. Next base: position 2,075,360 of record NZ_CM135110.1, read on the forward strand.
AATGAATGCGGTTTTAATGACACAATACCTAGAATTTGTTGCTGATAGATTATTAGTAGAACTAGGTTGTGAAAGAGAATACAATACCACAAATCCATTTGACTTTATGGATATGATTTCGCTTCAAGGAAAAACAAATTTCTTTGAGAAAAAAGTAGCCGAATACCAAAAATCTGGTGTAATGAATACCGATGGTGACGCGCAAAAGATTTCATTTGACGCTGATTTTTAAATCGGTAACTGAGTTAGAAAATTAATAAATACCACATTTAATGGGTGTTTTTGAAAGTAAATTTTTCAAAAATAACCGTTAGTCAATTTGCTTGCTTCTTTTAGCAACAGCTATTTTTATGCTTTTTTTGTAAGGAAATTAGAGTTGTTATAAGAACAGGGTTGAGCAGCGCCATGTGGTGCACTGTTCTAAAAAATAATACAAATAACAAAAAAATAGGAAAGGGATTTTCTGTTTTAAAAAAAAACAAAAGAGTATGTACGTAGTAAAAAGAGATGGTCGTAAAGAGCCTGTAATGTTTGACAAAATCACAGATAGAATTAAAAAACTATGTTATGGTTTGAATGATTTAGTAGATGCTGTGAAAGTGGCAATGCGTGTAATTGAAGGACTTTATGATGGGGTTTCTACGTCTGAATTAGATAATTTAGCAGCCGAGACTGCTGCTTCGATGACGATTGCGCATCCTGATTATGCACAATTAGCAGCGAGAATTGCAATTTCGAATTTGCATTCCAATACAACCAAATCATTTTCGGAAACAATGACCGAAATGTTTGAATATGTAAACCCAAGAAATGGGCAATATGCGCCATTAATTGCTGATGATGTTTACAAAGTAATTCAAGAAAATGCTGAGTTTTTAGACTCACATATTATTTACAATAGAGATTTTAACTACGATTATTTCGGTTTTAAAACATTAGAACGTTCTTACTTGCTTAAGATAAACGGGAAAATTGTTGAAAGACCTCAACATATGTTAATGCGTGTTTCAGTAGGTATTCACCTAGATGATTTGGAGTCGGTTTTAGAAACTTACGACTTAATGTCTAAAAAATTCTTTACGCATGCAACACCTACATTATTTAATTCTGGTACACCAAAACCTCAAATGTCTTCTTGCTTTCTTTTGGCAATGCAGGATGATAGTATTGATGGAATTTACGATACGTTGAAACAAACGGCAAAAATTTCGCAATCAGCAGGTGGAGTAGGACTTTCTATTCACAATGTTCGTGCTACAGGTTCGTACATTCGTGGTACAAATGGAACTTCAAACGGAATTGTTCCTATGTTGCGTGTTTTTAATGATACAGCGCGTTACGTAGATCAAGGTGGTGGAAAACGTAAAGGTAGTTTTGCTATTTATATCGAAACTTGGCATGCGGATATCTTTGATTTCTTAGACTTGAAAAAGAATACAGGAAAAGAAGAAATGCGTGCAAGAGATTTATTCTTTGCCATGTGGACTTCTGATTTATTCATGAAACGTGTGCAAGAAGACGGGAATTGGACTTTAATGTGCCCTAACGAATGTCCAGGATTGTATGATGTATATGGAGAGGAATTCGAAAAAATGTACACTGATTACGAAAAAGCGGGTAAAGGTAGAAAAACAATTAAAGCACATGAGTTGTGGGAGAAAATTCTAGAGTCTCAAATCGAGACTGGAACACCATACATGTTATATAAAGATGCAGCTAACCGTAAATCAAACCAAAAGAATTTAGGAACCATTCGTTCTTCAAATTTATGTACAGAGATCATGGAGTATACTTCTCCTGATGAAGTTGCGGTTTGTAACTTGGCTTCGCTGTCATTACCTATGTTTGTTGAAAACGGTAAATTCGATCACGAAGCATTCTATAATGTAACAAAAAGAGTAACGAAAAACTTGAATAAAGTTATCGATAGAAATTACTATCCAGTTGAAGAAGCTAAAAATTCTAACATGCGCCACAGACCAATTGGTCTTGGAGTACAAGGATTAGCAGATGCTTTCATTATGTTGCGTTTGCCTTTTACATCTGACGAAGCTAAGAAACTGAATCAAGAAATTTTTGAAACATTGTACTTTGCTGCTGTTACCGCTTCTATGGAAATGGCTAAAGTAGAAGGGCCTTACTCAACATTCAAAGGTTCACCAATCTCTCAAGGAGAATTCCAGTACAATTTATGGGGAATGAAAGATGAGGAATTGTCAGGCCGTTGGGACTGGGCTTCTTTGCGTAAAGAGGTAATGGAACATGGTGTGCGTAACTCATTATTAGTGGCGCCAATGCCAACAGCATCAACATCTCAAATTTTGGGTAACAACGAAGCATTCGAGCCGTATACTTCTAATGTTTACACCCGTCGTGTATTGTCTGGAGAGTTCATCGTGGTAAACAAGCATTTACTACATGATTTAGTAGACCGTGGTTTGTGGAACGAAACTTTAAAACAAGAATTGATGCGTAACAACGGATCGGTACAAGATTTAGATATTCCGCAAGACTTGAAAGAATTGTACAAAACAGTATGGGAAATGTCTATGAAAGACATTATTGATATGTCACGTCAGCGTGGGTATTTTGTAGATCAATCGCAATCGTTGAACTTGTTCATGCAAAATGCAAACTATTCTAAACTAACGTCAATGCATTTCTATGCATGGCAATCAGGATTAAAAACAGGAATGTACTACTTGAGAACAAAAGCTGCGGTTGATGCGATCAAGTTTACCTTAAACAACGATAAAAAAGCAGAGCCTGTTATTGTAGAATCTAAACCAGCTCCTGCGCCTGTAGCAGCTGCAGTAGAGATGACAGCAGACGAATACAAAGCAATGATCGAACTAGCTAAAAATGCAGGTCCAGAGGATTGTGAAATGTGTGGAGCTTAATTAATATTTAGAATGATAAAGGCCTCTTAATTGAGGCCTTTTATAAATAATATAAAAAAAATAAACATGTAAGAGATGATTATGAAACTCGTAAGTGAGTTTTATATCAATACTTTGTTGTGTCTTTATTTAAAGTAAAAATGGTGATTACACAGCCTTTTTGTAGTGTTAGCCATGGGAGTGTTCAATAATTTTCTTAACTAAAAAAAACAAATCAATGACAGAAGCATTTATGGTTATTGTTTTTATGATTTTACTAATTGTATTGTTGGTTGTCGCCAAACAAGTTACTAAATAGTAAAATTAATTGAGATAGTTTGTCTATCAAGGTCGTAGAGTCCAAAAATTAGTTCTTAACTTAAGAAGTCGTTTAGTTTGGAGACGGCGGCTTCTATTAATTTGTAACCTTAAAAAAAAATTCTTCTATGAAAAACATTAACATTAAAACTCGCCTCGGTTACTGGGCAAACAAGATTTATAAACTTTTAACACCGAAACAAAAATGGCTAAAAATCATAAACCTTCGTGGAAAGAAACTTTATTTAGAAAACTAAGCTTGGAGGCAGGGATTCAATTAATAAAGTACTTCTTTATGCATATTTTATAAAACTTTTAAAAAGCCCAACTTCGGTTGGGTTATTCTTTAGTTTTAACGAGTTACAAAGATAGATAAATATTGTAGTAAATATGCAACATTCTGTTAATAATTTTTCAAAGTTTTCAACATTCAAAGTTCATAAAAGTTAGTTGCCTATAGCAAATTTCTTATGCTAATATTTATATATAATATTATGCCGTTGCTCGCATATATAGTGGATACTTCCCAACAATCTCATAACACTATTAAAAAATACTGTAAAAGTCAACACCTTACTGCAGAGTATATTTGTTATATCAAATAACATAATTATGAAAGTAATTCAATATACAAAGCAAATAATCAAGAAAAGCATACATTTAATATATTCTACTTGTATGAATGATTTAATCATCTACTCTAAACAAGCTAGTAATATTGAGCTATTTGTTCTGGCTTTTTTTATCGAATGCAACAGGCTTTTTATTGCTGATAGTATCCTTATGAATGTACTTCAAAAACAGGTTTTGGTAAAATTATCGAACTACTGGAATATCAATAGCAATTTGATAAAAGTAAATTGGACAGCACTAAAAAACCACTCCAACGAATTATTAAATAACAATACCGTCTTTAATAGTCTGTACCATAAAGACAATATTATTAATTAATGACTGTTGTTGTAAAGCATTTAACTTATTCTTGAAATGGTTAATTCAAATAACTCAGGTTAATTATCTGACTAACCCAAGTTATTTAATTATCAGCATGTGATCGCCAGTGTTTATTTTATATTCTTTAAGGTACCATCAATCTTTAAGGTTTTCATGATTGCCTCTGCTTGTTTTGGATAGGCATTAAAATAGGTAGCCGTTGAACAGTAGGTAAGCAAGTAAATATCATTTTTCACTTTGTAGACATATCTAATTGATTTAAGAACCTCATCAATTTCCTCTTCATATTCTATCTTGTAAGTGGTAGCATTTACTAGTTCTTTTTTGGTTATTAAAACTCTTTTGGATACAATGTTATACAAATTACGTTCCATATAATCTTGAAGTTGTTCGCCAGGATTAGGTTTTGAATATTCTTCTTCTAAAGGTCCCGATAAACAAAAAGGTTCATTAAAAGGCCCTGGAGATCGCATGGTCCAATCTTTAGGATATTGCACAGCGTAATTGTCTCTTTTTAATAATTTAAAGTTAACCTCTTTGCCTTTCAATCCTGTTGAATCAATCCAAACCTTAATCCCCTTCTTATTAAAAATAGCTGTTATAGCACGGTTTTCTGAATCTGTAATATTAATGTTTGTTATTTTACCATTGGGAGGGCAGTAGTGTTGTTAACCGTTACAGTTCTTGACACTATTGGTTTAAGTGTTCGAGGCGCAGCTATTCTAGCTCTATATGTGGTAACTGGAGTTTCAAGCTCTTTGGTATTTAAATTGTTGCTTGCTAATTTTTTACTATCAAAATTAGTTGTTAGATAGTTCTCATGAATAGGACCTTCTTCGGATCTAATTTTAAAAATATCATAAGTTTTGCATCGGGTAAAAAAAATGAAATTTAAAAGGCTCTGATTACTAATACGTAAATATTTTATTGAGCCATCATGTAAGAGTTGTCCACTCGGTGTTCTGGATCTAAATTTATTCCTTTAAAAAATAGTTCTTCATTTTTTAACTGTTCATCAATCCGATACAAATTACCATCCATAGCCAAATAGTAATGTAACCCATTGCATGGGTATAATAGTCCTATTGGTTGTGCTTTTGGTTTTATTCTCGCAATAATTCCTCCTTCATCATCCAATTTTAAGAGTTCCTTTTTTGTTAAAACAATTACCCCATTATTGACTATGGCAACGGATAAAATCTCGCTTCCATTTTCATCTTCATTCAATGTGGTTTTCCAACTTAATTCACCATTTTTTTTATCAATGGCATACAATATATTGCCACCAAAATAAACATTGTCCTCGTCAAATACCATATTGAAGGTGCTGCTTTGGTGCAAATTTTCATCGGCTTTGTAGTGAAATTTTTCCTCGAAATTTATAGCTCTAGCCGATAGTAAGTTATTTTGGCTCAATGTATAAATAACACCATCTTCTACTTTAATTTCATTAAGCACGTGCTCATTATCTGCATATTTTACATTGCCTACTTTCTTACCCGTTTTTAAATCCAGCATGATTAAGGAATGATTGACATTTACATACAATATGTTTTTAATGATTTTTGGGCTAGAATAAATTATTTGAGGTTGGATATAAACCCAGTTTGTTTTTTTACTTTCGATATTTATAGACTTAATTTCACCATGACTATTACCAAAAATAATATTGCCTTCGTGAACCAATGGATACTGATAAAACTGTAAAAATCGCACGTCATCAAAATCATAACCATAATAAGATTGGGATTCGTCTGGTTTGTCTTGTATTTGCCACAGTATTTTTCCAGTATTTTTATCAAACCTATTAATAATACCATCTTGATAAATCTTGGTCATTATGTTGTTATCTAAAGTAAAATAATTTACTTCGTCATTTACCTCTAAATTAAAACCAGGATGATGCCATTTAAGTTTTTTCTGGTCAATGTCAAATGCATAAACATCGTTGGCATTGGTGGTTAAAAACAATGTTTTTTTAATAGGTTCTTGCTCCTTGTTCTTACAAGAAAGTAAGCATATGCTTGCTAAAATAAATATATATTTTACCATGGATCTTTATTTAATTTTAAATCGTAGGGAATACTTTGGCTAAAGTCGGCAAGGTACCAAGTAAATGGGTCCGATTCGTATTTTACAAAATCATATATTACATCCAATGGCCTTTGAATATTTCCCATATTTCCTCGTTTTGCATTAAATGCCGAAACCATTGCCGTAACTCTTGCTATTTCTGGATCGCCATCTTGAGTAGCTCGTAATGGTGCATCATAAGCAACACCTATTTCTATATGTGCCTGGTATTCTTGCAGTAATTTTACTACATCAGCCTTGTAGAATTGCACAATTGCCTGTTGCGCTTCTTTATCGGTAGGAAAGTCAGAAGCCTTAATAAGTTTCGAAAAATCTCGGTTTTTATAACTCTCTCTATCCTCTAGTACGCCTTCTGGCACCTCATCGCCTTTTTTTATCTGGTGTTCCCATATTCTCAGATCAATAGGACTTTGAACAGGATTTGTTTCAGCTACTTCAACTATCATATCGCTGTCTACATCTTGCACTATGTCTTCTACAACTTCATCATCGTCATTACTAAAAGAAAAAGAGCCAATGGTTTGTTTTAAGGTAGTCAAATGATACGGAATATGCACGAAGCCAACCACATTTTTAAGAAATAAAAACGCACCCAATACTACAAAAGCAAGTATTGCCAAACGAATTTTTAGTTTATTACGCGATTTAGGCTCTATTATTATTGTACTCTTTCGGGTACTATTTTCTTTTTCTGGATTTAAATCTTGCCCATCATAAGCATCAATCTTCCCATCTATAATAAGATCCACAATAGTTTTGGAACTTGCCAAACCTATATTCGCTTTTTCGCAAATGTATTTTACAGCTTCTACTTTTCTATTTTGAATAATAAATTGACGGATGACGTCTTTTTCAATTTCTACTTTGTTTACTAGTATTTTGTTGTTCATTTTTGTGTTTTAAGTACTAACTTATGTATAATGTCGTATTTTTAAAATTATAAAAAATAACTTAATCACTTGATTTTATGTAATTATGCGTGCAATTGATTCTTTTGACTTTACGACTTTTAAACTTTCGATTTACTTATATGAAAATTTTCTATGTTTTGACCCCAATTTGTGTAAAGTTATAGCTTACGTTGCTCTATAGGGTTTATTGTATTTTTAAGCAGCTAAATTTAATGAAAAAATTAACCGCATAACTAATAATCGAAATTTAAAATATTACTCCTGTTTTACAGGGGTCAAAACAAGTGTCTTCTGATTTTCAAATTTGTTTTTATAGCAAGATCCCATTAATTTTTTTTTAAATGTAACTTAGTTAATATATTAGTTACTTAATTTTCTTCTTTCATTAAATAACAAACAACTTATAGAAAGAATGAAGCTAACAGAAAAAACAATACTGAAAAATAACTTTATAATTGATTGATCAAGATAATTCAATTCATATGACAATTTTTCAAGCACTTTTAGTTTTTCTATCAGTGCTACTCTGTCTATATCGTTATTTGACAATTCAATTCGATCGTGATTGTTCTTTTTATAATAAAGAATACCCTTAGTGATATTTTCTGGATCTACCTGATTATGTATATTGTATTTTTTAAGTACTACTACAAGCTTATTAAAATTTGAAATGAGAGAATCTTTTGGGTATTTATAGATTAAATTATAGCGTTTTTTTGCAGCTTCAAATCTCTGTTCCTCGTTTGGCTTATTGTGTACTGGCAATAATAAAGACTTATTCTTTAAAAAGATACAAATTTGATCATCATATTCAGGACGTACTGTACTACCTCTATATAGAATTTCAATACTATCTCCAATAATTTTCTTATCAATTATTCTATTATAAAGTTCTCTTGTATCAAAATTGAATTTCTTTAAGATTGAAGCTATTTTACCTGTTGTGTTTTTAAAATCTACCGTTAGAACTTTAAGTGTATCAATACTATAATAAGTTGTTTCGGAGATATAATTTTGATCATAATTTAAAACAATTTCATTTTTTTTAATAACGGGATACGGTTTTGGATACAAAATGTTTGTTACATTGAACAATCCAGTGTTACTATCATCAGCATAATCATCGTCTTCGATATACTCGCTATCTTCGTATAAAAATGGATTTAGAACATTTAATATTTCTTTGTCTTTATTGAAGTCATCTTCTGATAATTCTGTTTTCAATTTTGTAGTAAGCCCATAATTATAGCTTATAAAATAAGAAAAATTAAAAAAAGATATAAATAACAATAAAAGACATATTTTGAAAACATGCTTTCTTGATTGGTGCTTTTTAAAATGATTTTTAATTAAAGTAAAAAAAAATAATACTAGAAATAACAAACTTATAATGAGGTGCGAAATCGAAACATCATCGTAGAATTTAAATCTGTAATATTCACTGTACTCGTTAATTTCACTAATTCCCACAAACGTATTGTAACCATATAAAAAGTAACATAAATGTATTACGAACAATATGAGGAATGACTTAATAAAAAAACACACTGTTTTTTTAGACATATACACTATTTATTTTATATTCTTTAAGATACCATCAATTTTCAAGGTTTTCATGATTGCCTCTGCTTGTTTAGAATACGCATTAAAATAGGTAGCCGTTGAACAGTATGTAAGCAGGTAAATATCATCCTTTACTTTGTAGATATATCTAATTGATTTAAGAACCTCATCAATTTCCTCTTCATATTCTATCTTGTAAGTAGTAGCATTTACTAGTTCTTTTTTGGTTATTAAAACTCTTTTGGATACAATGTTATACAAATTACGTTCCATATAGGCTTGAAGTAGTTCGCCTGACTTAGGTTTTGAATTTTCCTCTTTTATTAAATTGATATATACATATTCTTCTTCTTTAGGTCCAAATAAACAAAAGGGTTCATTAAAAGGCCCTGGAGATTGCATGGTCCAATCTTTAGGATATTGTACAGCGTAATTACTTTTTTCAAACATATGAATAGCATTTGCCATTTGAGTCACTTTCCCTTCTGCTTCCTCGTTGACAATGTCTTCGGTTGGTGATTTTTCAACTTTGTTTGCTTCATCATTAATATACTCTTTTAAATCCTTTTCTATTTTTCCATTTGATGTAATCTGGTCTTTTTTCAATACTTTATTTTTCGAAAGAGCTTGAGCGAGAGTAATTGAAACTTTTGTTTCATTAATACTTATTTTTTCTAATACAAGATTCCAATTTGATGTAATTAATACTGGCGTAATCAATTTTGATTTGAGATAATTATCACTTGTATCAGAATTATATTCTTCCTCCTTAACTGTAATTTCTGTTTCAAAGATTTTTTCACTAGATGATGAAATCATTACATCATTTGTAATTGCACTCTGAAAACTTGAAACTTTGGAAATGACATCTTCTATATTCTCTTTTACGATAAATTCCTTTTCCTGCGCAAAAACGCAAATCATATTTAGTAATAAGATGCTTAGTGTTATTTTGTTTTTCATTATTTTAATATTTTGTCCTAATTTTTATAATACATATCCAAAAATCGATATGAAACCCAATCTTTATATTTTTTATTGTCTTTGTCTATTGCGATTATTTGTAAACTACCCTCTACTGGTTCCTTATCATAATTAACCTTATAAATGAGGAAAAAAGTAGCTTTTACTTTTAAATCTTCCCAAACTAAAATGCGTTCCTCCAGTTTATCTTTTTTAAATTCTCCATTTTCATCCAAAAAAAGTGGACGTTCTTTTGTGGATACTGAGATTTTTGAAAATGCAGGTTTTACACCATATTTATTTTCAAAACTTTTAATTATTTTAAGTGCATCATCATTATCTGAAATATTTATTTCATAACACCAAACAAGTTTATCTTTTTTGGTATAAAAGAAGGAAGTTTCATTTTTTTCGGAATCAATATTATTTTCAAATAGATCTATTTGAAAATGAGTAAATTTAAATTCTTCATAATCTCCTGAAATATTATATTCATTTAAAGCATTATTATTTAATGTCAAGCCAATTCGACTTAGCACTTCGTTTATATTTGTCTTAAATTTCAAATTTGTGAGATCAAGGAGTTTCTTAGAATTATTTTTTTTTGCTTCAATTTGATGTTTTGTAGACTCTATGATTTTTTTTTCTTGTTGTCCATTGCATGAAATCGTGCTTAATGCTACTAAAATTGGTATTATTTTCATTGGTTTATCTTAATCCTTTAGTTCCTTTTAAATAATAGTCATTTCCATTATTGTTTTCTTCTTTTGCAAAGATCAGATAGTTATAATTTTTTATTTTGTCTTTTTCTTTCTTTCAAATAAGATTCATAAAATGTTGTACTATTTACATACATTATTAAATTTCTAATTGATTAACTAACACAATTAAATTAGCTTCATCAGTTTTTTTATTTTGTATTATAGAATTATATCCAATATTAAAAACATAGATTTCATCTTCATTTTCCCAAACAATGTGACGATCAATTTTGTCGTTATCGTCGTAATTAGGTAAACCTAATTTTTTTTTAAGAGAATTAAATAATTTTTCACTTTCTTCTGTTGTATAGGTATGCAATTGATATCCTTCTATTTTTTTTGCCTTTTCATTAACTAATAAATTAAGATAGTTTTTTCCACAATAGGTTGCTGAAATATCGGTGTCTATTGAGTTAGATAAATCATTATGATTATAAGTTAACATTTTAGAATCTGTATATTCATAAGCAATAAGATTAGGCTCATAAATAAATGGATGCTTATTTAGTTCTATTTCATCCTTGATTAAAATACTTTTATTTATTGGTAGTTTAATTAAAGCTAAATCAATCTTTTCTGAATTACAGCTTTGCAACAAAATTCCAAGCAGTAATATGTAGATTATTTTTTTCATTATTATTTTATGGTTTTCTATAGTTGTCTATATAATAATCACTTCCTTCTTTAGTCATCTCATCAACATAGTTTTTATATGAAAAATCATTTTTTATAAGATTTTCTTCATCTAAATAATCTAAGTAGTCACCATAATACTGAAAAGATCCTGAAATCATTTTATTCCTAATCATGTTGTTTTTTTTATTAAAAACCTCAAAATCAACTTGATTTTGGGTTGCCCCAGTTATAGAATAAAAACTTGTTTTATCTTCCCATAATAATGCATCTGGTAGCCTATCTGTATCTTCAAAATAATCAATATAAACAGGTTTTCCTAACGTCTTGTTTAATGTTTCTATCAATTTGCTCACTTTATCGGTTGTAAAAAGTGTTACATAATAATAATTGAGTGTGTTGTCCTCTTTAGAAAATTCAAACCTAATATTATTTGTTCCAAATTCTCCTTTTTTATCACGATATCCACTTAAATCTATTCCATCAAAATTCAGTATTTTATCAGATTCAGATTTATACGAATTAAATGATCGCGGATCTATCATAGAGTAATCTTTATCTACTTTGTTAGGAATATCTCCAAAAAAAATCTCGTACTTCTCTGTAAAAGTTATTTTAGCTAAATCTTTTTCTTGGGAGCTGCAACTTTGTAGCAAAATTCCAATCAGTAATATGTAGATTATTTTTTTCATTTTAAGATAGATATGACTTTTTTAATATTTAATAGAAGAATCCTGAGTTTTTTGTATGTTGTATCGGCACTTTCAGATAAATATTTTTTTATTTTTCTAAACATTTTTCAGTATTTTGATATCCTAATCCGCCAATAAAACCAATCCATTCGGTACTGTTTTTATTAAAAACAAACAAGTTCAGAGAATCATTTATCCCATTTAATTGATGTACGTAGCAGTAATAAATTAAATTACGATTTTTCCAAATAATTATTGTCTCTTTAAATTTATTTGAAGTTTCAATCAAAGAATTATCTTTTATATCGGATAAGTTTCCCGCTATTTCCTTCTCAAAAAATTCTTTTCCAAGTTTTGATTTTAAGTTTTGTTGAAACTTCTGTATTCCATTTTCAGAATAAAGATTTATTTGATACATTCCAAGAATATTTTCTTTTTCATTGTTCATAGCTCCTATTTCTGGATCAACTTTCCCGTAATGAAATAGTATATTATTTTTTTGTTTATCAGTATTACTGGATAGTTTAGTTTTATCAAAAACCAATAGTTTTTCTGAATCAAATACAAGTTTTTCATTACCGAGCAGCGTTACTTCATCATTTTTTATAGTATCTTTTTTTGAAAGATTTACTGATGATAAAATAGTACTGATATCTTCAGTCAATGTTAAAGTTGCTAAATCAAAAGGCAATTCATTGCTATTTTTTTCTTGTGACACAATATTGTTGTCTGATTTATTTTTTGTTTGCGAGTTGCAAGCACTTAACATTGTTAAAGCAATAAAAACTAATGCCAAATTTATTTTTTTCATTTTATTTTCCTCAGTATTAAAAAAGAATCATTTTAAATTAATTGGTAATTTTGATCAATAGTAACTTAATACAAGGTAATTATTACCTTTCGCACTCTATTATATCACTATACTTAAACTACAGTGGTTTTAACTATTGTTTATGTGCCTTAATAAAATTTTCTAAAACTGTTTCTCTAGTTTCCATTTTACCAATTTTTAAATCTTGTTTTACAAAATAAACTTCAGTAGTGTATCCTGAGATATTTTCACCCTCAATATTTAATTTCTCCATACTTTGTGCTAATAATATATCAAAACCATCCTTAGTTCCCTTCCAATAATAACCAGAATAGGGCCAATCAGCATTTGCAACATTAATAACATTGGGTTTTCCATATTTTTTAGTTAGGATATTAAATAGCTCTTCACTTTCTTTGAAGCTATAAGTAGAAAGAAATACTCCCTCTAAAATAGAATTAGAAATCAAAAAACCAATTGAACTTTTTAAATATTTTTTCTTTTTTGGATACTCTAGTATAAAACTCAAATCATCATATTTATATTATTCAACTTCATTAGTTGAATAATATGGTAAACCTGTAATTTGATCTAAATCCGTTTGTTGTACAAGATTTAATTTTTCTACATTCAACTCATTATCTAATGCAATATCAGATAAATCTATTTTTGATTGTGATTGACACGCTGTCAATACAAAGACTAAAACCGCGGTAATAATTGTTATTTTTTTCATTTTTTAATTCTAATCATTCTATTTATTACACCTACGTACTGCTAAATAAATACTACCTATAATAAATGTAATAATGCTTAACACTGTCCATATAGAAACCGTAATTAGCTTAATATAAATAAAATACAAACAAAACAATAAAAACAATTGCAGTAAAACAAAATGGGTTTTTAGCATTATAAAAAATATTGCCTTTTTATTTTTTAATGGATATCCCAATGAATATCTAGTATACATTAATGAAGTAAAGCACAAAAATGTGGAAAATACAAATACAAAAAAGAAAATAAAATAATCAGAAAATTTATGTTCTTGTGATCTTAACCCTCCTTTTGTGTATGAAATTTTCGAAACACTCCCAATAATTGGAACTGATGATGAAGCGTGGGCTGATGACTCTACTCTAATTTTTTCATTATCAACTAATAATTCAAATACAGGAACATTATAAGTAACATCAAACCGTCTTTTCATTCGGGAATCTGATTCTTGTTTAGTATAACTGCGATAAGAAACTACAGTTGCATTATAAACATCTCCGTTATAATAATTTTTCACTATCGAAAAAATACCAAATGTCATTCCTAATGTGAAAAGATACAGTATGAAAGGACTAATAATCATAAATAAAAATGCAATTAGTTTAGCCAGAAAATTACTTTCTTCTCTCAGGCTCTTAAATTGCGGAATTGCCACGATAAAACTAAACAACAAAATTGCTAGAAGACAATAATTATCATCGTAAATCATCTATCTAATTATTTCCAGTTCATCACTACCCTCGGGAATGTGATAAAAATTATCCAAACATTGTTCAGTATAAGATTTATCATCTTTCCATTTTCCTTTGAATGCAGGTCCGTAAAAATTGAACACATCCCCTCTTCTTCTCAAGCTCACTACTCTGCCATTTCCGTAAAACACCAGTTCATAATTGGTATAGGGTACCCATTCTATTGATTCTACGTCATTCATGTCAGCATTAAAATGTGATACAATGTCATTACAATCTTCTGCCATTTCTTTTGAATTTGAATAGGAACATGTATATTTTTCCTGAAGACTATTTTTAGACAGATTTAAATATGCTATGCCATTTTGATCTTTGTTAATCTCTTCTAAATCTTTCATTTTTTCAATGACCATTTTTTCTAAATCTTTAATTTCAGTTAAATCTTTAGATTTTTCCCACCCAACATTTTTATAGGGTACTACTGCCTCAAACTCTTTTTTAATGACTAGAAATGGTAAATCTTTTATATCCTTATCTGGCAATTCCCAATTTAATAATCTTTGATAGTTTGTCTTGTCTTTGGCTTTGTCTGGATAAAAATCGAGCCCTATAAGCCTGAAAGTAGCAAACTCACCCAATGTTTTTTGTCCTTCAACAGGATATATTCTGATCGTTATAATTTGCTTTCCGGAATGAAGTATGTTGTAATTTAACCAAAAGGAATTGTTGCTTATACTACCATTTTTAGTATGCGACATTTCACCTAATAAAAGAGGCATATCATTGAGTAGTATTTCCCAACGGCAGTTGCTGCTGTATTGCTCTAGCCTGTATTGAGGATGGGTATTGTAAAGGGATGGATTGGGTGTGTTTTTTGTAAATTCTGCGATCATTTCTTCTTTGCTAAGTTCTTGTTTTTGCGAACAAGAATGTAGACAACATACTAGACTTAGTATTAAAAACAGGTCTCTCATTTAAATAATAAATCTAAAGTTAAAGTAAAGCAACTCATAAGTAAATCCAAAATTAACACTATTAATCAAATAATATCAAGTTATTTCTTTCTTTTTGGGATTTAAATCATTTGATATGTTATGAACCCCCTTTATCTCTAAAACAAGAGGTGTTTTGAAATGCTGCAATATCTTGGTTATGGCTCGGAGCTATGGTTCCATAAATAATAGTTCAGGCATCATTTGATGAATTTTACCTGCTAATTTAAAGTATCGATTTATATTCTTCTAGAAATTCACTAAAAAAGGTTAGTTTGGGTAAATCCTTATAATTACTAACTGATATTTTAGTGATTTTATTGGAGTTACTCCATTGTAATTCTTCTCCAAAATCATTTTTGAATGTTGTTCTATACTTCCCTAATGATTTTGAAAGTTGCTCTATATTTTGTTTAAAAAAATCATCCCCTTCTATTTGCATCCTGTAGCCTACAATTTTAGCGTTTTTATAAAATACAAATACTTCTTTACCGCTGTAATTTTCAAGGATAAAATTATCTTTGTCAATTTGATAATAGCCGAAATTTTCATTTCCTTCTTTGCTCATAATTTTTACTGCAGATAATAAAGCACTTGATTCTCCTAATATGGTATTTAGGTTTAAGGCGTTCTTATTTGAGCAACTTGTGAGAGTAGGAGCAAAGTATAAACTTAATGCCCCTAAACCTGTGTTTATTATAAATTTTCTTCTTTTCATAAATAATCTATATGATGCTTAGTCCCTTTTCTAAAGTTCTCGAATGGAGTTTAATTTCAAGTTCAATATTTCTTCGCCTTCATTTGTATTTCTTTTAAATTGAAGAGCAGCACTTCCGTCCAATCTTGTTAACGAAACTAATTTACCATAGCCGTAAAATTATAATTTTAACTCATCGTCATTTAAAGGAAGTACTTCTAAATTTTTTTTAAATAAGTTTATAATACTATCTCTAATTTCTTGTTTTGTAATTGAATTAAAATAGAAAGCTTTTGTTTGTAAATCCTCTTTTTCTTTAGATAATTCTAGAAACTTAGCTGCATTATGCTCTTTTAAAATAGCATGAATTTGAATATAAAATTCCATTACTCTTTGTTTAATTTCTGATTGCTTTATTTCTGATAAATTAATAGAATTCTGCCATCCATCTAATACAAATGGTAGTTCTATTTCAATTTCTGTAGCAATTTCGAAATATGGCAATCCTTTAATGGGACTAGTGATTTTATTATCTTTATCAAAATATGCTTCAGGGCTACTCAATTCCGGAAGAAAACTGTGTTTAGTTTCTTTCCAATTATCAATGTCGGATAAATTAAAATTAATATTCATTCCGTCATTTTCTGTTAAAGTTTTTTGTCCAAATCTTGGAAGCAACTTTATATTTATCGCTTTGTATTTACCGCTTTGTAAAACAATGTGATTAATAGGTACAGAACCGTCAAGAATCCCATCTTTAGAATCCTTTCCTAAAAAACTAAAGACAGGTACATCGTTCACTAAAACTATTCCTGCACAATTTAAGTTAGGATATAGTTCGTAATATGAGTTTATTATTTTTTTATTTTCCAGCTGACAAATATTATATTACTTTAAATATTCATAGAAAGGTATTCTATCTTTTTCTTCATTTAAAGGAGCTGGATAAAGGACTCTATCTTTACAAGCTTTCTTTGTCATTGGTCTATAGTTAACGCTAACATTCCCTCTATTATCTAAGATGATGTTTACGATGTACAAAACTTTGTCTTTATCCCAAAGCATATCTCTAGGATATTTCAGTTGATAATCGACATATTCAGGGAGTTTACTGCGTTTTGTGTCTTTTGGAAAATATTTTTTTAATTTTAAATATATATCTTTTTCAATCTGACTGTCTAAAATTGTAGTATCAAAGCTAATTTTTGATGGATGCCCCAGTTTTTTTAATATTTTTTCGATAAATATAAATGCATTTTCTTGTGCAAATCGAGCATTAATTTCTGTAATTTCTCCTTTATAAACTACAATTTTTACATCCCACGTTGAGTCTGTTGGTATTCCTGAATAATTAAATTGATTTTTTACTTTGTTTATTTCATGATAATTGGTGACTTCTTCACCTTTATCCACAGTTATAAGTGTCCTTTTTTCATTAATATTTTTCCATTCATAATGCCCTTTTAAAATCTCGCTTTCTAAATTTTTATTACTCTCTAGTTCATGTTTTTTTGCATTACTGCCTAATTCTAATGTCGATAAATCTAATGTTTTATTGCAACTACAGAGTAAGATAAACGAAAGTAAAACAATTATTTTTTTCATAATGTCTATTTTAAATAATACTAAAACCTTTTTCTGTTGAACGAACATGGAGTTTAATTTCTAGTTCAACATTACTTTGTTCTTGTGGGTTAGGGCTTTTAAATTGTAATGGATATGATCCATCTATTTTCATTAATCTTACCAATTTTCCGTAACCCATGAATTCTAATTTTAATTCGTTTTCATTCAAGGGTTCTAAATCAAGATTTTGATTGAATAAAGAAATCAAGCTTTTTTGAAAACTTTGTTTTCTTTCTTCACTAAAATAAAATGCTTGTTCCTGTAGCTTTTGTTTCTCTTTGGAAAGTTCAAGAAATTTACTTGCATTATGCTCTTTTAAAATAGCGTGAATTTGTCTATAATATTCAAGTACTTTTTCTTTTAAAACAGTTTTATCCAATTTAGATAAATCTACAGAGTTTTGCCATCCGTCCAAAACGAAAGGCAACTCTACTTCAATTTCTGTTGAAATTTCAAAATAAGGATAATTGATATTTTTACTTAGTCCACCCCAAGGAGACTCGATTTTAGGATGAAATTTATACATGGAGGCTTTCCATTTATCCATATTTGCCTCTGCACAATAAAAATCAATAAATAGTGTGTCTGTCTCAATTAATGTTTTATTATTTTTTCTAGGAAACATTTTTCCTACTATGGTATATTTGCCACTTTGCAACAAAACATTGTTAATATCAATACCTCCTATAGAGCCTGACCTACCTATTGTCTGATCTCCATAACGCTCTATGACAGCAACATCATTTACAAGTATAGTTGCCGAGCAATATATATGAGGATCAATAGTATATAATGGTTTATCTAATTTATTCATAATTTTAGTTTAAATATTTTTTATCTAGTTTCTTAGTTTCATCTGGAATTAACCTTTCTTCTATCTTAAAACTACTTTTCCACCAACCTATTTCTCCTTCAATTTGAGCGGTGAACATAATTCCGGAAAATTTTAATACTGGTTCCATAAACCAGCCTTTTTCATCACTATCAATTGTAAGTTCACCCCCAAAATATCCTTCTGCGGTCGCTTCAGCTTTAAAATTTATATCTATTGGCACAACATCTTTATTTTTGGTTTTTCCAATTTCCAATTTCATTACAAAAGCGATTGTAATGCCCATTTTTCCTCCAATGGTTACTTTTCCTTGTTCGCCAGTACCATTAAGAGCACTTATCTTTAATGCATCAATCATAACACTAAGTTCACCGTAGAAGGTGGCAGTAAATGTTAATTTACCTCCTAATTTTTCTAATTTACCTCTAAAATTTTCAGCCATTTTTGCTACGGCAGGATTTGCAGTTGCTCCATAAGCTACTGCTGTAATAGCTGAACCTATAATATCGATTATAACTTCAGCCCCAATTAAAGGATCAAAACCAAGGCTAACTTCTCCAACAATATCTATATTATTGTTGTTTTCGGGTTTTTCTAAATACCATTTACCTAATACTTTGAGTTTTGGGTATCGGATATCAAAAGCTACAGGTAACGATGTTTCCTTTGCCGCACTTTGTGCAAAATTAATAGCATTCTGAAGAAGGTCAGTTGATTTCGCAATCACTTTAGCAATACTTTCTATCTTTTTTTCAAATAATTGAGTGTAACTTCTCTTATGCCGTCCGTCAGCCCATTCAGCAGATAAACTCACGCCAACTTCAATGGGGACCTTCCCTTGCTTATTCATCAACCATTTTTTATACCCAGCTTCTCTTGCTTTTTCTTGATGGGCTTTATATATATTACCTTTTGGCATATTTACAGCTCTATAGTTAGAAAGACCTACCAAAAACTCAAGTGCTAATTCCCACTTAATATCTGGATAAACCTTTATAAGAATAGTATTATTCAATTCATTAGAAAAATAACGACAAGAATGCACATTGATTGCATACTCATTGGCAAAAACTTTTGGCCAAATGTATTTTAATGGATACAAATTGAACTGACTTATGTTTGATGCTATGGGGAAATCTAAACTATCTGTAACACGGTCAATTGGTTTTTTATACTCTGTGCTATTGATTCGAATATTCTTGTTATGAACCCCTTTGTCTCTAAAGCAGCCTTTATTTTGATATTCTGTAACATCAATAGTGATATTCTTATCGTCCCATCTAATATCGTGGCATGGTGCAATAGTTTCATAAATAATAGTTTGGGCATCATGCCCATAACTATCAAAACTAATATCTACACGGCGATTTTCTCTATTATTTTTTTCGTCTTTGTATTTAATATTATCCGCTCCACTTTTGTCGTCGGTTGGATTCACTTCTCCACGACCAATAGCTATTATCCTATTAGGATCTAAACCACCATCTGTAAAAACTTTTTTAACGGCATCAGAGCGTTGCTGCGACAATTTTTGATTATATTCTTCCTTTCCTATTACACAGGCATGACCATCAATTCTTATTGTCGTGTACTGATGTTCTCCCAAAAACTGTATCGTATTATTAAGAGTCTCTCTAGCATCTGCAGTTATAGCATAAGCTTCAAAGTCAAAAAGTATTGTCTTGCTAATTGGCTCTTTAGTATTAAGTATATTGGTTAATTTTTTGCCATTATTAAAAACAAGCGTTTTAATTGTTGAGGTTTTTTTATCTTCTTTTTTTATTATGTAATCCTAAGTATTTTAATAAAATTGGCTTTTACGTCATTATTTAAAGACCAGAATAATTTATCATAATAAACAAAACACTAACGTATTACAATAAAATCATTCTTTTTATGTACAAAAAGAGGCAGACTAAATTCTTCATTTGTTGTTTTATTAACATAATAAAGAATAGGATTGTTGTCATTCCTAATTAAATTTACTATTCGGTTTCCACCGTACATTTCAATTTTAGTTAATTCAGGAAAATCTTTTAGTATAAAACCTCCATCATTAATACTTGAAAACATATTACTTAAACCTTCTATATTATCCTCATTATCTGTGTACATTGAAATATCAATTTCGTTAAATCTTGTTTTTAACACACTATATAAATCTGATACATTTTGAGATTTAGCTATTTCATAAATCCTTTTGTAAAAAGAAATTAAGTCAATTTTTACTGCATCAATTCCATCTATAATTTCTGAATTCTTCCACCCCATAATTTTATATGGAATTTGTGCTGTAAATTCTGCTTCTACTTCTATAAGCGGTAATTGAGGATTAGATAAATCGGGAGTCTCAAAATTAAAAACTTCAATCAAATTTTCATAATTGTCTGTGTATGCATCATACGCATGCACTTTAAGTTTCAAGAAAGTATCATTTTTTAATGTAGTTTCTCCTTTTAAAGGAAATATTTTAAATTTGATTTTTTGCTCACCGCTTTCTAGTATAAAATGATTGATAGGGTAATGTGATGCGATTATTCCTCCAACACTATGTACATAAGCAGGTAAATCATTAATATAAATTTCGAAATTACAAATAGATGCGTTGAAATCTACAAGATAATAAGGGTTGGTAAAATTTTTCATTTTATTTTAAATATTTTGAGGTCAGTAGTTACGAACATATAATTTTAGATTGATATATTTTTTCTGACTCGACCATTCTTACTATCAAATTGTTGAATATTGTGTCTTTGCTTTGAGAACGGTTAATTCGATAACAAAATTCATCAAGATACCTGTTTATATTAAAGTCACTTACCGATGAATATGTTGTTCTAATCCATGATTTTACTTGATGAATCATTGTGTGCAATGCCATAAAATTCATCCCTTTGTTGCTTTCTATTTGTGTGATATTATAATCTCCAAATAAAGGACGATAACCTTTCCATTTATCTGTGGTTATTTTTGCATTTTTATTAATGTGCTTTTCAAATATTGTCTCTAATTCTTTGGCTGAATAATTATCAATTTTCAAGGCATACATTCTTTTAATTTTTCCTTCATCTGTTAGTTCCACTGCTGTTACAACCTTTTTTTTCTTGCTATCATAACTCCTGCCTACTTTACCTTTTTCCTTTCCTCCAATAACGAATTCATCAACATGAACAGTTCCGTCCATTGGATGATTCTCACTAGATTTCATCGCTTCTCTAATTTTGTGCATAAATAAACGTGCTGTTTTTTCTGTAACTCCATAGCGAACTCCCATGTAACTGGCAGATAAACTTTTAGTGGTGGTTGACATCTCAAAACATATAAAAAAGGCTTTGCGTAAACCAAACTTAACCTTATGAAATAAAGTGTTTGCCGCCGCGGTTTCTGTATGGCTGCAGATATTACAAGTTCTGGAAAAATCTTTGCGGATTTGACTCTTTGTATGCTTACATTTTAAACAAATAAATCCTCGTTCCCATTTATAATTTGCTAAATATTCTTTGCAGTGTTCATCTGTTTTAAACCGTTCAGCGAACTCTAAAAGGTTTTGCCCTGTAAATAAATCCATGTTTCCCTTGTTTTATTGATCTCTAAGATATGAAATTATCTACTTACCTCAATAAATATTTATTTACAAAAGGATCATTTTCCGGATGTTGATAACCCCTGATGATTTTGTCTTTGAGCGCTTTTTTTGTGATGACTAATAGGTCACTGCCTACTGAATTTCCAGAAGGGTTAAGTGCTAAAGTATAAAAAGTATCACCTTTTACCCACCTTAATTTTTCTGGAAATATGAAATAACCATTCTCCTTGTCAATTTTTGTAACACTTGGTAATTTTTCAAGAAATAACTTTTGCATTTCTAAATCAATATTCTCCAAATTAGTCGATCCTTTTACTATTTCCATCGGCATTCCTAACTTACTCTTAAGAAAATCAAATAATTTTAATCTACTTTTAAAATCAACAGCTAAATGCATAAAAGCAAATTTATTTTCATATATACTAAATACGGCACCAAAATTTGGATCTATAGCTATCCCATTAAAATTTAACTGCTTTGTAGTTGTTACATTCATAAAAACATAATTTGTAACTCTTTCTCCATCATCTTTTAGATGAAAAGACAGTCCGTCATTTTCATATTTTATTACGTAATGACCTTTTTGTTCATCTTTTCTGTACGTTTCTAGCTTTTGCAAAGGATATGAATCTGCAGGTTTATCAAAATCTATTATCGATAAATCAAAGGTTTGGCTATTGCAACTCATAAGCATAGAGGATAATATAAAAAATATTATTATTTTTTTATTTGATTTTTTCATAATCATTTTTAACACCATCAAGTTCAATTATTAATTTATCGTTTTCAAAATAAAAATCTGTTTGATCTTCGTTAACAAAGTCGAGCCTAATTAAATAAAGCTTATTTCCATCTAACCGATATGGTCTTTGATATAACATATGAGAAGATTCTTCATCTACTTTTTGGATAAATTTTCCGTCAGCTGTGAATTCTAAAGTTACTTTTCCTGTTTTTTTGTTTGTTACTTCATCTTTTAAATCGCATTGCCAAACTCCAATTAGTTTTTTTCCGTTATTACTGTTTGATGTACAAGATACTATCACTATTGTTAATAATAGAACTATATTATTTTTCATTAATCTAAATGTTTACTTAAAATAGGGTTTTCGTTAAAATTATGATATCCCAAAATTATCTTGCCCTTTACTGTTTTTTTGAAATGATTAAAAATTTGTTTGAACATGATGCTTCACCACTTCTTACCAAAGTATTCCGATCGCTCGGATATGCACTAAAGTCCTCGCTAACGATAGCGCGGAATTGCATTCCGTGCCCATTACAATTGGCGATTAAAATAAATCTAGCAAAATTACTTCTAATTCATATTCTAATCCTGCATAATTTCTTGCCGAACTAAAATAATAATCTTCAGGCAAAGTTACATTTTTGTCTTTTACAGGATTATTATGAATGTAATCTACTTTTTGATTGATAAACCAATTGCTTTCAACAATTTCTGCGTGATAACCCCCTTGGCAAACTTTGTGTTTTTGTTCTTTTTTGAGGTGTTCACAAGATTTTTGAAAATAATCAAGTGTCCATTCATTTCGACTTTCGGGCTCTTCTTGTATGGTCTTTATAATTTGTTTGGAAGTAAATTTCTTGATCCCGATAGCTATCGGGACGCATAATGTTAGAAAGAGCAAAACCATCCGTTCCTTTACACAACAAATGCAAATGGCTAGACATTAAACAATAGACATAAATCTCCAAACCTTTCTTTTAAGGACAATGTTTCAATGCGATGGTAATAACATATTTTTGATTCAATCTTGTAAAAACGTCTATCCAACCCACAGCTGTTATTGTTATGAAATAGGCTTCGTATTTTGTTGTGGCTTTGTATTTTGTTGACATATTTATTGTTTTAAAAACACTAAAAAAAGCTACATATTTTTACATAATGTAGCTTTTGATATGTTTTGTTTGCTCAACTTTATGGGCACAGAATGCAATTCTGCGCTATCCAACCGAGGTCATTTATTCCATATCTGAGCGATCGGATTGAAGAATTGAACACAGAAAAACAACCATAAATATCCTTGTTTTAATTTTTTTAATACACATTAAATTCTGTTTTACCCTGAGGAATATAAAAATAATGCTTTATCTCAAATGTTGATTCTCCTTTATCTTTAACAATTTTACCACATAAAGCATTTCTACCTCTCCTTTTTTTATCATTAGAATTGGTCATCAATGCAACTAATTTACCATCAGCAAAAAATTCTAGTTTGTAATTTTCTATAGGTAACATTTCTATTTTAGAATCACCATATAATTTTATTAGTTTTTGCCAAGAATTTTTTATTTCTTCTTTAGACTCATAAGATGAAATAAATGTATTTTTTAGATTATCAAAGGCTAGTTTTGCAATATTATCATATTCTTTATTTTGATAAATGTCTTTAATTTCTCTGTATTTCTTTACTAATTTTGCTTCCAATTCTTTCTTATCTAGCTTTTTTAAATCTTGAGCATTTTCAAATGGTTGATCTAATTTATAAGGTACTTCAACATTTATTGTAAAACTACCTTCATAATATGTTTTTCCAGTAGCAATAAATTTGTGTTCACTGTATTGTTCAGATATTTTTAGTTCAGTAGTCGGAGTCTTATATTTCATATATACTTCATCATCTTCACCTTCTTTTTTTAAATCATAAGAGTTTAATTCAAATTCAAGATAAGAGTCATCTGTTAAGGTATTATAAATTTCATCATATTCCTCTGTTTTTCCTGCTGGATACATTTTATAAGAAATTTTTTGAGATCCGTTTTTAAAAACTACATTATTAATTTCTGCGGCTGAATTACCTCTTGGTCCATTAAAATTCCTATGTACTTTTATATCATTAAGATATAAATCAAAATAACATTTATTATTAGTAAAACTAATTGCGTAAATTTTTTCAGAAGAATAATTTTTAACTTGTTTCGCTATTTCTTCAGAAATATTATCAGCTGTTATTGTAGGGTTTTGTGTAATCATAGTTTTTTTATCTTGAGAACAAGCTGTAAGACTTACTCCTAAAATAAGAAAAAAAAATTTTTGAATAAAAAACTTCATTTTAGTACACTTTAAATTCTGTTTCTCCCTGAGGTATGTAAAAATAACTATTCAAGAACATAGGTCTTAAACCACCATCGTGATTTACTTTTGCCCACAATGCGGTATTACCTCTTAACCTGTTGTCTTGAGTTGTTTGCATTAAAGCAACTAATTTACCTTCAGCAAAAAATACTAGCTTATAATTTTCTATAGGTTGCATTTCAAAACTTGGTTCTTTAAAAGCTCCTATAAGTTCTTCCCAAATGGATTGAATATTTTCTTTTGTTTGGTATTCAGCAATAAACTGATCTCTTAAACTATTGTAAGAAGTTTTAGCTATATTATCATATTCTTTGTTTTGATATATGTCTCTTAAAGCTGCATATTGTTTTACCAATTTTCTTTCTAATATTTTTGCGTCTAGTTTTCGTAAATCTTGAGCATTTTCAAAACCTTCTAATTCATAAGGTATTTTTGCTTCAAAAGTTAAACTCCCCTCATAATAGTCTTTACCGGTTGCAATAAATTTTTCTGTTTCATTTCCATATTCATCTTTTGTAATTGACATTGGAGAAGTAAACTCTTTAACTATTTTGCCTTCAGGATTTCTAGATTTTGAAACATCAAATTCTTCTATTTCAATTTTTAGCAATGTATTATCAATTAAACTATTATATATATCAGTTTCACTTTTTAATTTACCTATTGGATATAGTTTGTAAGATATTTTTTGTGTTCCACTTTTAAAAATATAATTACTTATCTCGAAAGAAGTAGAAGACATGGATTCATCAAATTCCTTGTATACAAGCATATCATTCACAAAAATTTCCATAAAACACCAAGATCTCTCGTAATTAATTAAAAAGGTTGGTTCTTTAGGATAATGTTTTACTTGTTTTGCTAATTCATCTACAATATTATTTGCAGTAATTGCAGGGTTTTGTGTAATCATAGTTTTGTTTTTTTGAGTGCAACCTTGAAGGATAATAAATAAGGCTGTTAGTGTTAATATTTTTTTCATTATTTAACTATTTTTTTGATTGAAAAACTGAATTGTTCCTAAATCTATTTCGTGAGGATCTATTAATGTAAACTCAATTGGTTTTTTCTCTTCAGTACCAATGTCAAATATGGTTCCAAATGTTTTGTTTTTTACTGAAACATTTCCAGTAAAGGTTCCTTTTATACCTGAAAAAATTAAAGTTTTTTTCATAGATAATCCTTGCTCTTTATTGAAATCGAATTTTGTTTTCAAAGCAGCTGCCCCCTTCATTTTTATTTGCATTTTACCTTCTATACTTGTTTCAAGCGGAGAAAACTTAAATAGAGTCTTATCATATTTTCCACTTATCATTACATTTATAGTTATTTGTTCCTTAGTAGTAACCTGAGCTTTACTATTATCAATAAAATTTCCTGCATTATCCTTAATATCGTAAGATTTGGTCAAAAAGTTATATTTAACTTTAATTTCCATTGCCCATTCTCCTTTCACTGTAAATGATCCTTTTAGGACTTGTATACCACTTTCTTTTAACGCTTCTAAAACAACACTTTTGTTTTCTTCTAGTTTTTTATTTTTGGGTTTTTCTCCTCTGACAGGTTCTAATTTGCTTTTTAGCATTTCTAACAAGTCAAACTCTTTTTCAAAATTTAAAGCTACTATTGGGTTTGCATTAAGGTTAGCCTCATAAATTAAAGCCATTCTGCCATCAGCTTGTTTCCAGTAATACATTCCTGCATTTATAGCTATAGATGGTGGCACAATTTCAACACCTGAGTCGTCTATTATCTTTTTAAATGCTTTTACTTTTTTAGCAATTTTGGCAACTCTTCCTTGTAAATTTTTCCCTCTAGTAAGGTATATCATAACTAAATCAATAACAATGCCTAATAGTACAAAATAGAGGACTACGGCTGCTGCTGCATATTTGGTGTATTTTGTTTGTGTAATAAGGTTTACTTCTGATCCAGTTAAAGATAATTCCAGTCCTTTTTGTTCCTGGTCTCTTTCATAAATTACATGTGCACCATAAGTATAATCATTAGCTTGGGTTTTTATGTATTCTAATATAACATATTCATAAATCCATGTAGATGGTAAAACTTTAAGCACTTTAAATACAGTACTGTTTGTTAATTCATCTATAATGTCAGAAATCCCTGTTTTTAGTTCTAAGTTTTTTTTATTATGAAAAAAATAATCGCCTCTTGTTGCATAATTATACTGAAAATGTCCTATCCACACAATATCTGGGTAAACCTTTATAGTAAATGCTGGTTTTGTTTTATCAGCATAGTACGCACATGTATTTACGTAAACATCATATTTATTATAAAGTATAGAGAAAGGGTTTAAGTAACGCATTAAATAATAAAAATAGTTGGGTACAAAATCACTTTCTACCGTGGATACTACTTTTTGTTTAATAATTTCGCCTGTTTTCCTTACCGTATTTTCTTTGTGAATAATTACTACTTCGCTTTTATGTTTGTCTTCATTTTCTCTAAAACAAGAAGTTGTTTTTCTATCTTTAATAATTAAACTTATCTCTTTTCCTTTTTCGACGCTTGATGCAATGGTCTCATATATTAATGCTTCCGCATTGTATTCTAAATAAGAGAATTGTATTTGTGTTCTTCTGTTTTGCTGATAGATTAATTCTGTATTCCCTTGCTTTTTGGGCCTTAATTCTCCAAATCCTCTCGTGGTAATTTTACTTTTCTGCAAACCCTTATTAAAAAAGTATTCTTTTACTGCTATTGCTCGTCTTTCTGAGAGATTCTGGTTATACTCTATAGTTCCTCTATCGTCTGCATGACCTGTTAGTATCATGCTTATATTATAATTAGATACTAGAAAGTTAAAGATGTTATCTAACGAATGTTTTGCATCATCCCTTAGAGTGTCTTTATCAAAATCAAAAAACACCTCACTTATTTTTTTCTTCGAAAATGAGCTAGGCTTTTTTAGAAATGTTGTTCCTTCTTCAAAAATGTTAAAATAATCAATATCATCAATATTTAAAGCCCTATATTTACAACTGTGATAATTCTTATAATTTTTATCTGCTTCTCCGGTTTTTAGAGGAGACAAGTTTGTTGAAGGCTTTATTTCCTTTGAAGTTATCTTTTTCTCAATTCGTAAAAAACGGGCATGTATTGTATCCTTATTATTATCTGGGATATAGGTTTTTTTGGCCGGATCAAAAACTTTTACAAAAAACTCTTCAGTTTCTTTCATATTAGTAATTTTAGAATACCATGCAAAAGTATTGTCCATCTTTACATTTATCTCGCCGTCTATAACGTCAACACTTGTATATCGAAATACCACCGGGTCATTAGTACCTGCGATGTTTCGGAAGATGTCTACACTAAGATTTAAATGTCCATTTAAGCCCTGGGTTGTTAAGTTTAGATATATGGTTTCTCCATATTTAAATACATGTTCTTTTCTAATATCTTTTCCGTCATTAGTCGTGCACCACTTACTACCTATAATTTTAGATGTGCAACTACCTCTTACTATTAATCCAGTTTGATTAATCCTATCTATTGCCCCTGATAAACTTGCTTCTAGATAATACTCAAACGGGCCACATAAATTTCTTGGAATCTTAACAGCATATCGATTACTTGCAGGTAATCTTTTAAGTAAAACAATTTCAATAATCTTATTTGATCTTCGATGCTGTAACATCCAAGTGATATCTTTCTTTTTATCACTAGCGGTTGTGCCATCATACCATTTCTCAACCTCAAAATAAACAAATTGATCAGGTTGAATCACTAATTTTTTTTCAGGAATTGACAAGCTGGAAACTACCTTTCCTACTTGTGACCATTTTATTTTTTTTACACCTTTTGCCATTTTTAATCAATTAATTATCACTAATCCCCTCATGCTTTGCTTCTTTCTTATACATTTCCCGCACATCCACCATAGGATTGACAAGATTGTGTACCATTGGCTCAGCATTTTTAAAATTTTGTTCTCCAGGTTCTGCGGTTTGCCCGTGATCGGTTATTTCAATGCAATCTGGTGCGCCCATAGGGCAGGTGCCTTTGCTATCCTCAAGGAGTATTTGCCCTTGATTGCTCAGGGTTACTTTATCATAAAAACCACTCCATTTAGTTATTTGTGCTTGGCAAACCATAAAACTGTTTCCTACGGGTTGCTTTTTACATTTTCCAAAAGTGTTTTTTTCTAAAGTTTGCCCAATTTCTTTGGTGGTAGCTATTAGTTTTTCAGCTCCGTCTTTGTCATTACCATAATGTTTAGAATGGGATTTAACTTTAATCTTGTCTGTTTTTGAAGGATCTTCGCTAAATTGGCATTTGCAAACGGCTCCTTGTACCACAAAATGTTTTTCGCTCATAATTTGGGTTGTTTAAAATTGCCACCATTTTTTTTGGGGTTTACTCTCGTCAATGAATATTTTTTGTCTTGTTGCAATGACCTGCTCTTTTGTATCGTTAAGATTAGAAATGCTTATCGTGTATTTTTGAGTGACGTCTAATGCTAAGTCGCAGCTTACAAACACACTTTCAGGAAAATAATTGTTAGGATTTAAAAAGTATTTAGCCCGATAGGTACCCATGGGGCGTTCTTCAGTATATTCATTTACCTTGATGTTTAATGCGTTATCAAAGTCTGTTTTTGAACGTTCATCATTAAGATTTCCTTTAATAGCAACAATAATAAAATTATCGACATCCAGATAGTCATCTAACGTTTGATCCACTTGATAGCTTATGTTTTCGTCTTTAGTAATAAACGGAAAACCAGTTTCTTTTTGAATTATTAAAGTAGGAGGGTATTGCACATGGATACCATTAAATAACGCATATAGAAACCAATCCTTAGAAAGCGATAGGTACAAGTTGTCACTGTTTTCTAAGGTTTTATCGTATATAGAAAAATATTTCTCAATAAATGCTCCTTTGTAATATTTTTGTATTTCTTTTTTGGTTGTAGTCCAGCGTTTTTTTACCTGTTCAAAATTGTTGATATCCACCCATTTTCCAGTGGCATCAACAACAACGATTAAGGGATATAAAGCAGCCGAAGCTTTTTCGGCAATATCCTCAGCCATGGTATCAGCTTCGGTGTCGTTAATATAGATTTTGCCAATTCGTGTAATTTCAAAAAAATAAAAATCATTGTCACTTTTTGCTTTCCACTTTACGTTAATTTTTTGTTTTATGGTATGTATTTTATCGCCGTTCTCAATAGTATAAAGCACACCGTAGGTAGTGTCTACTCGCGCATAATTTAACGAAAGACATAAGGGGGGATCATTAAAAACTACTTTAGCCCGCTTTTTTTCTCTTTCTTCATCGGTTAGTGCTGCTTTTTCTGGTGCCAGAATTAGATAGTCTAATTGGTACGGAAAATCGGCTTCAATTAAATCAGGAAGATTACAATGGATATTGTGATACGCCCGTAGTAGTCGAGGTTCAATATTAAGCTCTCGCGCTACATTTTGTAGTGTATCACCATTCTTAATTTTATAAGTAATGTGCTTTTCGCTATAAGAAAGTTTAGAGTCGTCTTTTAAATACATCTAATAAAAAATTTCAATCAAATGTATTGATATTTTTCCTATTAAAGAACTGTTATTAACAAGAATGATTGTCAGTTGTGTTTTTATAGTTTTTTTTATCTGTACGAAATAAGTTAAAAATTTACTGGTTTTTTATAAAATTCCCAGTACCATTGGACTTAGGTGTTATGCATACCTATTTAAAACTGAAATTTAAGTATTTCAAAAAACATGCAAAATAATTTACAGCTGCTTACTATTCATTCTAAAGTATAAATAGTAGTGTTGTTTATAGCTCTTTTTAAAAGTATTCGCTCCTAATTTAATCAGGAGCGAATGGTTGTAGTTAACTTAAGTAGTTGGCTTTCAGGATCAGTTAAGCAGTCGTTGCACTCACGGCAACTCTCATTTGTTTGGCGGCGTTCACCATTTCGATTAAAGCCTTTTTGGTTTCGTCCCAGTGACGTGTTTTTAAACCACAATCAGGATTTACCCACAGTTGATCTACAGGAATTACTGCTGCAGCTTTCTCTAATAAATCAACCATTTCTTGACGTGATGGAACACGAGGAGAGTGTATATCATATACTCCGGGACCTATTTCGTTAGGGTATTTAAAATCAGCAAAAGCGTCTAATAATTCCATTTGTGAGCGCGAACATTCAATCGTGATTACATCGGCGTCCATAGCAGCAATATTTTCAATGATATCATTAAATTCACTATAACACATGTGCGTGTGAATTTGGGTATCATCACTCACACCACTAGCCGAAATTCTAAAAGCCTTAATCGCCCAATCTAGATACGTCGCCCATTCTTCTTTTCGCAAAGGCAGTCCTTCTCTAATGGCAGGTTCGTCGATTTGGATTATTTTAATTCCTGCTTTCTCTAGATCGACTACTTCATCACGAATAGCCAATGCAATTTGTGTGCAGGTTACCGATCTTGCTTGGTCATTACGTACAAACGACCACTGCAAGATGGTTACTGGTCCAGTAAGCATTCCTTTGACCCATTTTGGCGTAAGCGATTGTGCGAATTCAGCCCATTTTACAGTCATGGGTTGTGGTCTCGATACATCACCGTAAATTACGGGAGGCTTCACACAACGGCTACCATAACTTTGAACCCAACCGTTTTTTGTAAAAGCAAATCCGTCCAGTTGCTCCCCAAAATACTCTACCATATCATTACGCTCAAACTCGCCATGTACAAGAACATCAATTCCTGATTCTTCTTGAAAACGAATCGTTTCTTCTGTTTCTTTTCGAATAAGAGCATCATACGCTTTTTGTGATAGTTCTCCTTTTTTAAATTTGGCTCTCCAGCTACGTACTTCAGGAGTTTGTGGAAACGAACCTATAGTTGTCGTAGGAAATAAAGGAAGTTGCAAGGCGTCAATTTGAAGTTGTCTTCGCACAGAGAACGGATTGTTTCTTTGTGAATCTTCAGTGGTAATCGCAGCAACTCTTTCTTTTACGGCTGCGTTATGAATGATGGTGGCTTTCTTTTTATTCTCGTTTGCAAGCGTATTTTCTTCAAATAAGGCTTGGTCATAATCAGTGATTTCTCCCGATACCAGATTGCTAAGTACCACCACTTCGTTTATTTTTTGTTTGGCAAAAGCCAACCATTGTTTCACTTCGGCTGTTAGAGTTGCTTCGTTAGTTTCTAGATCCAAGTCACAAGGGGAATGAATCAGGGAACAAGATGGCGCAATTAAAACACGATCAGCACCAAGAGCATCTACCGCCTTTTGAATTAGCGTTACTGATTTTTTGAAATCGTTTTTCCAAATGTTTCTTCCATCTACAACTCCTAGAGAAAGCGAGGTTGTTTCGGCTAATAGATTAGATTCTAAAATATCATCTAGTTGCAAAGGACAACGTACCAAATCTAAATGGAAAGTATGCACGGGTAGGGATAAGGCTGTGGCCAAATTTTCTCCAAAGCAATCAAAGTAGTTGGCTAAAATGATTTTTATTTGAGGGAATTTCTCGTTTATTTTTGTGTAGGTATACACTAAAGCAGCTCGCTCAACATCAGTAAGATTTAAGGCTAGGAAGGGTTCGTCAAACTGTACGTAGGCTACTTTTTCGTCCTGTAGTTTTTGTAAAATTTCGAAATAAACCGGCAGTAATTTTTCGATAAGGTCAATGCTGTGAAAACCTTCTTGCTTTTCTTTTCCCAGCAGCAAGTAAGAAACGGGTCCTATAATTACCGGCTTAGTTTCAAAACCAGCTGCTTTTGCTTCTTTGTATTCGTCTATAATTTTATTAGAAAACAATTTGAACTCTTGATCTTTTGTGAATTCAGGGACGATATAATGGTAATTGGTATCAAACCACTTCGTCATTTCCATGGCTACAACATCTTGTCCTTTTTTTTGTGCTCCTCTTGCCATAGCAAAATACAAATCGAGAACCGAATTCTCTTTCGCGAAAGCGGCATACTGCTCCGGAATCACTCCTAATGTTAATGATAAATCCAGCACCTGATCGTAAAAAGAAAAATCATTTGACGGAATTAAATCAATGCCTGCTTGAGATTGTAGTTTCCAGTTAGCTAACCTAATCTCTTTACCAACAGTTAAAAGGGCATCGGCAGTAATTTGACCAGACCAGTATAATTCACTTGCTTTTTTTAATTCTCTGTTGCTACCTATTCTTGGAAATCCTAAGTTGTTTGTTTTCATGTTTTTTAGTATTTATTTCTTTACAAAGGTATGCGCTTAGTGTTTATTACTTAATTTTGCATTATAACTAAGTAATAAGAACTGAATAATGTATTTTAAACAGTATTTTTTATTGTTTAGGACTTAAAAAGAGAACACCAACAGTAAAAAACGCTATGGAAAATTTAGACACAACCGATTTACAGATATTAAAACACCTGCAAGAAGATGCTCATATCAACATAAAAGACTTGGCAGCCAAGTTATTTTTAACGGCTACTCCGGTTTACGAACGCATTAAGAGGTTAGAGAAAGATGGCTACATTATGAAGTACGTTGCTTTATTAGACAAGCAAAAAATGAATCTAGGAATGATCGTTTTTTGCAATGTGCGTTTAAAAGAGCACGCACGCAATGTAGGAAGTAATTTTGTTAGAGATATTGTAGCGCTTCCTGAAATAATCGAATCATACAATATTGCAGGTGATTATGATTTCATGCTGAAAATATTAGTCAAAGACATGGTGAGCTACCAAGATTTTGTAATGAATAAACTCTCTACAATTGAAAACATAGGGAATACGCAAACCATATTTGTAATGGGCGAGATCAAGCACAGTACTGCTTTAAATTTTTAAGCAAAAAAAAGCTGTTAGAAAATTACTTTTCTAACAGCTTTTAAATTTTATAAACGCAGCATATTACAAAGCCGTAAACGGGTTGTTGCCATCATTAATTTGCTGAACAGATTGTCCTACTTTAACATTTTCTAATTTTAAATCAAACAATCCTCTATGCATGGTTGCAATTCTAAGTCCGCTAGGGAAGGTCGTCCAGTCCTCCCAACTTGCCTCTATACCACCTATAGGAATAATTCCTACCCACATTTGCCATGCTCTAGGTAAATCATCTGCATCCAGTAGCCACAAGTAAGAGTCTCCCGGTGTGCTGCCTCCAGAGGCATAAGTGACTAATAGTGCTTCTTGATTGCCTATTTTTACAATGCTTCTAGTAGTGCCTAAATCACGTAATTTAAACGGAGCTACTAACCAGAATGAATCGTTGTTAAAGTAATCATTTGCTTTTTTTATAGCGGCTGTTTTATCGTCGCCTGTTAGCAATTGGTCATTATCATAAGCAATCCCTTTTAAGGTTTGGTTGTTATAAATAACCGTTTTGCCATCCCATTTCACTTGTACATTATTATTGGCTTTGTCCCATAAGTAATGATGTTCTCCTCTAAAGGTAAACGAAATTGCCGCTGTAGTCTCCCATGCTTTTTGATTAATCTCAAGCTGAATTTTATTAGTGAGCGCTTCGGCTTTTGAACCACGCTCTCCCTGAGGAATAGGCTTGCTAGCGAAATAGGAGAAACCAAGTAATAAAAGGATAATAACCAGCAGAATGACTGCGATTATTTTAAATATTTTTTTCATTATTTTTAATTGTGCTACTTTATTAATGCGCTTCAAAAGTACTAAAATAAGCGCATTAGTAGAAAAATCTTTTTTAATATTTTGCGCAAACAAAAAGAGCTCAACGCTATAGCGTCAAGCTCTTTTAGGACAATTTGTAGTGGTGGTAATTAACTATTTGTATTGTAATTATTTAATTGCAGCCCACTTGCTGTCAATTGCTGAAAGGTATTTAGATTCATCTTTGTTCCAAATATCTAATGTGTTTACTTTAGCTCCGTTTATGTCGCCATTAAAAAACAAGTATAATTTATTGTCAACCACTTTAAAAGTTTCAGGATTGATAGAGAATTTTGAATCTTTTTCAGCGACACCCCAAGCGCAGTAACCGTTTACTTGTGGTAAGTATTTTTTAGGGTTTGCTTTAAAAGCTTTTGCATTTTTTTTTGACGTAAAGTAGTAAGTAACCTTTTCGTTTTGTTCTGCAAAATTAACAGTTCCTTTCATTGCTTTATGGTCTTTTTGGTATGAAACTACATCATATCCACCTATAGCTAAACCTGATTTGTCAATAGCATCTACTTGTGCAAACACTCCGTTTGAAAATAAAGCAATAAATGCTACTACTAATGTTGATTTTAAATTTTTCATGTTTTTGATTTTAATTATTTCTATTTGTAAGGTTGTAATTCTGTTGTGTGTTAAGCTGTAACCGCTTCTGTAATTAGCTCCTGGGCACTTTCAATATTCCACTCGCCTTCAATCATGCGGTGTACATAGCAGGCATCGGCTTGTTTTAATAATTCTGCTTTTTGTTCAGCAGTTAGGTCGCCTTCAATTTTGATTTTTGCAGTAACGGTAGAAGTTAGTTTACCACCTTCGCCACGTTTCACATTAAGTTCAAACTCGCCATCTACTTCGCCTATCGTCCAGTTGTTTTTTCTAGCAATGTATCGCACCGTTGCCACTTTGCACATCGCAATACTGGATAAGATTAAATCCTCTGGTGAGAACCCTAGATCAGTTCCTTTGCTATTTGCAGGCTCGTCACCCACAATCGCATGTCTACCGTTTGTAATCAATGATTGGTAACCCGTTGGAAGGTTTTTGATGTTTATTTTCTTTCCCATGATCTTATCCTTTTATAATGTTTTTCAAATGGCTACCCATCACTGATGCACTTTGTACTCCGTTTTGACTACCTACAATTTCTCCGTTTTTAAAGTAGAATAATGCAGGGATGCTTTTTACTTTAAATTGTGCTGCAAGCTCTGGGCTTTTGTCTACATTGATTTTCGAAATCACTGCTTTACCGTCAAAGTTATTTGCTAATTCTTCAAGGGCAGGATGCAAAGCTTTACATGGTCCACACCAGTCAGCAAAAAAGTCTACTAGTACGACATCGTTATTATTAATAGTAGCTTCAAAATTGGTTTTATCTAAATGTTGTATCATCTTAATGGTTTTTATGTTGTATACCAATACGATTTATAAAAAATCCCAATTGTCAGTTCGAGCGGAGTCGAGAACTACGAGTACATCTCGACTGCGCTCGATGGGACAAAATGGTATTGGTTTTAATGAATGAATTAAAAATTATAGTGCTGGAGCAAGTGGAAAGTCAATTGCAAAATCAGCTAGGTTGTGAATGTAATTGCTAATGATTTTGTCACCTACAACTACCACTACATCAATCATATTTACTTCAGTGTAGCCAGCTTCAAAAAAAGCAGTTTTAGATTCAGGAGTTGCTTTTCCTCTGTTTTCAACCACTGATGCTGTAAATTTTACTAATGCGTCTAGTTTACTATCAAAAGCAGCAGATCCTCTACGTAATTCTAGTACTTGCTCATCCGTAAAGCCATTCATTTTTCCTAAAACAGTATGTGCTGATTGGCAATAATTACAACCATTTATTTGGCTAGTGATCAAGTTTACTACTTCTCTCTCTTTGGCTTTTAAGCTACTTTTTCTATTTTGTAGCGCTAAATAATCTCCTAAAGCCGTTTCGCTTTTTGCGAAATAAGCATATAAATTAGGAACAAATCCTAATCCTTTTTCTAGGTTATCAAAAATTGCTTGATTATTTGCTGATACTTCTTCTCTTGTTGGTACGTTGAAATTTGACATGATTTTTTATTTTTTGTGAATTAATAATTATATAAATAAGTTACTTTCGTTACAGTAGTAATCGGTAATTGCCATATTCTGACAAAAATCTGCTTGAGTTACTGCAATTAATTGTGGTGATTTTTTTGTTTGGTTCAGGTTAAAAGCGTTTTTAAATCCTGTAATAAGTGTTTGTATTGTTCTCATAATTCCTATTGTTTCAGTTTGATGGTACAAAGGTGCGACGAAAGAAGGCCTTCAAGTTAGGTCGCTTTTCCCGTAGAGTTGTTCATTCTTCCCTTTTGGTGTTTTATTGAGTAAAAAAGGCATTTTTTACTAGTTTTAGGAGCAGAAAGGGAAGTGCTTTCAAGAAGACCCGTCCCGCTTTCCGTTGCAATCTTTTTATTTTTAATTAAAAAATAAAAAGGATTTCCACTGCAATCGGGGCTAAGTGATGGCGTTTTGTTTTCAATAAGAGTCATTGCGAGGAACGAAGCAATCACGCAAAGTAATGATGCTTTAAGTTTTTAGAGCTACTTTGCAGAGACGCTTTCAGCGTGACAAACGGTGAGAGTGGTCGTTTGTTGGAGGCAATTTTAAAAATCCCGCGGTTGTAACAAACTATTTCTTTTAAAGACTAACTCACAAAAAGAAAACATGGAAACAAACAGAAGACTTTGGTTGAAAAAACTCGGAATTGGAGTTGCTGGAATCGGACTTTCCAATTTCAATTCATTTGCGTCTCCATTAGTATCAGAAAATTTAATTAATAGTTTTGATAATACTAACTTAATTTTTTTACGTTCAAATGAAAATCCATATGGTCCATCTCCATTAGCAAGGAAATCATTTGTAGACAATGCGACTATTAGTAATAGATATAATTGGGATATTGCGGAACAATTAATTTCTGATCTTGCAAAAAAAAATAGTGTAAAAGACGAAAACATACTATTAGGAGCGGGTTCAACCGAAATTTTAGATTTGGTTGCTAAATTCGTAACAAAAGAAAAAGGAAATTATGTAATCGCAGATCCAAGTTATGATTATTGGACTGTTACATTAGATAATTTAGGTTTAACGAAAAATACAGTACCACTAACAGCAGACAAGAAAATCAATTTGCAAGCTATGTTGGAAGCTGTAAACCAAGATACAAAACTTGTATATATCTGTAATCCAAATAACCCAACAGGAACAATTTGTGAAAGAGAAGCGTTGTTAGAAATTGTAACCAAGATTTCACAAAAAACACTTGTGCTAATTGATGAGGCATATTTGGAATTTACTAAACAGCAATCCATTAGCAGTATCGTAAATGAGAATAAAAATATTATTATTACGAAAACATTTTCCAAAATATATGGTTTAGCTGGAGCACGTATTGGTTATGCAATTGCGCACAAAACAATAATTGACAATTTAGGAAATTTGCAATCCAACACAAATAATAGCGTTAGTGTATTATCAAAACTTGCTGCTATAGCTTCTTTGAAAGATGATAAATTTGTTTCAAATTGCTATTCACTAAATGAAAATGTAAGACAATATACTATAAGCGAACTCAAAAAATTAAATTGTGAATGCATTTCTTCAAATACAAATTTCATTTATTTTTCACTCTCCAACTACAAAAAGGATTATTTCAAGCAATTAGAAAATAATAATATTGAAGGAGGAAAGATATATGAAGAACAAGGAAAATGGACAAGAATTACAGTTGGTAAAATGGACGAAATGAAAAAATTTATTAAAGCAATAGAATAAAAAAACGGCCACCAATACACCTTTGGCGCAATTGCGAATTTCGAGGTGTATTCACGTTTACGTTTCGCAGGAAATATTATCTTACTGGAAAATAATCAATTCCGAAGTTCGTGACTGACGCCAAGCGTGGGGATGTTAATAACAGATCACAATAAGAGTCATTGCGAGGAACGAAACAATCACGCAAAGTAATGACGACAATAGTTTGTCGAGTTCCTTTGCTGAGACGCTTTCAGCGTGACAAATTGTGTGCGTAAATAAAAGCGATAATGAGATCTCGACTCCGCTCGATCTGACAAATTAGGGAATGAAAAGCTGATGTAATGGAAACAACAAAACACCCTAGCCCGGATAGTAGCGGCATCCTTTTATGCTGGGGTTCAGCATAAAAGATAGAGCGGATAGCCGGATTAGCTCCTGAAAAAATAATTTATAAAGCCTTTTTAAAATCGGATGGGGAAACGCCTTCTGCTTTCTTGAAAAACCGGCTGAAGGACTGAATGTCTTCGTAGCCTATTTCGTAAGCGATCTCTTTGATGCTTTTGTCAGAATAGCGCAATAATCGGCGTGCTTCAAGGATGGTGCGGTCTTGGATGATCTGTAAAGGCGATTTTTCGTTGTATTTTTTGAATAAATTCGATAAGGTTTTCGGACTTTTATTCAGCATTTCGGCGTAATCAGCGACTTGGTGTTTGGTCTTAAAATTGCTTTCGACTAAGTAGTTGTATTCGCGAACAATATCCAATTGTTTTTTGTCAAATGTCGTTAACTCTGTTTGCTCTTTGTACACGCGAGTGCATAATATGAGCAGGCGTTTGAGCATCATTTGCAACATATCGTTTTGCAAATCGTCTTTAGAAACCATTTCGATGGCAAACATTTTCCAAAGAATATCGAATTTTTCTAATTCGGTATCGGGAATGGCGATTTTTGGAAATTGTGACGCTCCAAAAAACAAAATCCCCTTGCAACCTACTTCGCTATCGTGATCTGCAATGCAGTAAAACGCTCTGTTGAACCGAATTAATCGCGCACTGTTTACACTTAAGACTTCCACTTTATGATACTCGGTTAAGAATAAAACCGAATTTGTCGGGAAAGTATGCTCGCTACCGTCTACTTTAATTTTTAATTCGGCTAAAGCCCAAATAACAGTCAAGCCATCCGTGATTTTTTCTTTGAGTAAATCACAATTGGTATTGTCAATTTCGGCTAAACGTATGAATTCATTGAGTTGACCTGTGTAGAGCATAACTTTTTTTATAATTTTAAAATGGCATTGGCGGTGTTTTGGGCAGCAATTACAGCGCCTTCCATATAACCAGGATATTGTTTGGCGGTTTCTGTGCCAGCAAAAAACAAGCGATTATCACAATACGATTCCCTAAATAAAGGATGTCCGTTGTTTTGATGCGGATATATAAACCCTAGTTGCTTCGGGCTTTTGGTGGCTGTTTCCTTTGCCCAAACCGTTTCGTGATAAGACGTAAAGTGTAGCGATTCCTGACCAAATATTTTCTCTAATTGTGTTTTTAGTTTTGCCAAGCGCTCTTCGGGAGTGTACATTTCCATTCCGGAACTGATAAAACCACAAAGCGCAAATTTGTTCAAGGCCGCATTAGACTGATCGTAAAACTCCGTTATCGGGCCCACATTACTAAATAATGTGCCTGAAAAATTCTTGTTGCGCCAAAAAGGTTCGGCGTAAACAAAAGCGACTTTAATAGAATCTTGCATCCAAGTATGGGTGTTTTCGGTAATAGCTGTGAGTTTTTGTGGCAACTCAGGAGTAATTTTAATATCATGCGTAAACAAGGCTTGTGGCAGCGTCGAAATCACATAATCAGTCTCGAAAGTTTTGTTCGAAGTGGTGATTTTTATTTTTTCGTTTTCAAAATCGATATTCGTAACTGCTTCGTTCAAATGTATAGGGACAGCAGTCAATTTAGATTGAATAGTGTCAATAAGTTGGCTTGTTCCACCAACTACGCGGTAACTAGGACTGTTTTGCGGAATCTGGATTTCCTGCGCTGGAGCAGCAGAAAAAGGTTCGAAATACGATGTGCCTTGCATGAATTGCTCAAAATAATCCAAGTTTAATTCGGCTAATAGGTCTCTAAAATGAACATGAGTTTCTTGAAACCAAGTAG
Organism: Flavobacterium sp. PL002; assembly: GCF_054165825.1. Taxonomy (NCBI): domain Bacteria; kingdom Pseudomonadati; phylum Bacteroidota; class Flavobacteriia; order Flavobacteriales; family Flavobacteriaceae; genus Flavobacterium; species Flavobacterium sp. PL002. The sequence continues at coordinate 2,115,866 of NZ_CM135110.1, forward strand.
CGCCCATTTCTACTTGAGCAGTAGCCGAATTTATAGTGTGAATCCTACCGCCAATACGCTCTCTTGCTTCGATTATTTCAATTTCGAAGCCTTTATTTTGTAATCGATAAGCAGTTAATAATCCGCTGAGTCCTGCGCCTAGTATGGTGATTTTTTTAGTCATTTTATAAAATGTAATTGCCTGTAAAAATACACGCTATTTCAATAAAATACGGTTTTTGATTATCAATTTTTTGAATGGGACTATTAGAAACCAGAATAAGTAACAGCTGTTTTTTTATAGGCTTTGATAAAACCGCCGAAAGCTATTTTATGTTATGGCTATTTCTTTATCTTTGAAAAATAATCCAAATTATTCAAATTCGAAACACACAGTATGAACTGGGAACAACTTTTATCACTAAAAAGACAAGGCGACACAAGCAAACGATTACGTATTGAACAAGATGATACCCGTTTAGGTTTTGAAGTAGATTATGACCGTATTGTTTTTTCGGCAGCTTTTAGAAGTTTGCAAGATAAAACACAGGTGATTCCGCTTTCAAAAACCGACTTTGTACATACTCGTTTGACGCACAGTTTAGAGGTTTCGGTAGTGGGTCGTTCTTTAGGACGATTGGTGGGGAAGAAAATAATTGAGAAATACCCGCATCTAAAAGAAGTTCACGGCTATCACATGAACGATTTTGGAGCTATTGTTGCTGCAGCATCTTTGGCGCATGATATAGGGAATCCTCCTTTTGGACATTCTGGTGAGAAAGCCATTGGCGAATATTTTTCTATTGGAAACGGAAAACAATACAAAGACCAATTGGCACCTAAAGAATGGCAAGATTTAATTGATTTTGAAGGAAATGCCAACGGATTTGCAGTTTTGTGTAGTTCTCGCCCCGGTGTTTTAGGAGGGATTCGACTTACGTATGCTACACTTGGCGCTTTTATGAAATACCCAAAAGAAAGCTTGCCTAAAAAACCAACAAAAGATATTGCAGATAAAAAATACGGTTTCTTTCAAACAGACAAGAAGTTTTTTGAAGATGTAGCTGCAGAACTGGGAATGATTCCCAATAAATCTGGAAATGATATTGGTTATGAAAGACATCCACTGGCTTATTTAGTCGAGGCTGCAGATGATATTTGTTATACCATTATCGACTTTGAGGATGGAATAAATCTAGGATTAGTCTCAGAGGATTTTGCTTTAGAATATTTGATTAAATTAGTAAAAGACAGTATTGATACTTCTAAATACAAAACATTAGAAACTAAAGAAGACCGCATCAGTTATTTGCGCGCATTAGCCATTGGTAGTTTGATTAACGATGCCGTAAAAGTGTTTGTTGAAAATGAAGAAGCAATTTTGAACGGGAAATTTCCTTTTGCTTTAACGGATAAAAGTAAGTACAAAGCACAAATGGATGATATTATCAAGATCAGTGTGAATAATATTTATCAAAGTCGTGAAGTAATCGAAAAAGAGATTGTAGGCTATCAGATTATTCAAACTTTATTGGATAAATTTATTACTGCTTATGATAATAAATTTAATGGTAAAGCATCTAATTATGATGAATTAATCTTAAAAATGCTTCCTGAAAAACACCATATAGAAAAAGAAAATCTCTACGAAAGATTATTACATATTTGTCATTACATCTCTTTGTTAACAGATGGAAATGCATTGGAATTATTCAATACTATTAATGGAAAAAAAGGGGTTTAGTTATTAAAAAGCATAAACAATACCTACGCCCAGAACTTGCTTAAGTTGTAGTTTTGGGCCAACAGTAACTTGAACGCCTTCCACTTCTTCTTTAGCTTTAATGTCGTCATCATAAATAATGTGTGCGCCAATGTTTGTTTTTACATGGTTGTTAACTACTAATTCTACTAACAAATCGTTGTCGATGTCAATATTTCCGAAATGGTTGATATAGTCAGAATATAAACTTATCCTATTTTCAAGGGTTATGTTTTTTGCGATTTCTTGTTTGTATAAAGCTGTGACTAAAAAACCAAGTTCAATTTTGGATTTTTGTCCAGGAGTCAATAGGTTTCCGTCTGTATCATAAGTAGCTTTTACAACACCAAAAGTACCTAAGTCAGCCAGGCGTTGGTCTAATACAAAAGTCATTTTTGAAGTAAAAGGAGAGATATAGAGCATTCTGCTTTTTTCTTTGTTAGCATATTCAGCTCCAACACCTGCAAATAAATAGGCTGGTGCAAATGGCTTAGAAACGGCTGTATTTGTATTTGGGTATGAATATCCGTTGGTAAACTGCGTATTGAAATTCAATTTGGCTGTATGGTACCAGTTAGACAAGGTGTCTTTACGATATCCAAAAGCAGTGTTGTATTGAAAAACATCTTCCGTTTTTCGAACTTCTATTCCGTCTTGTTTGTTTAAACCGTAGCGCATTACCAATTCATTTGTCCAGTTGTAGTTTTCTTGAGTGTAAACACGGGTAAATTTTGACTTTAACAAACCTGAAATTGAGCTTGTTCCCCCAGCACTCCAATTTAAAAAGGCAATTTCTGAAATGTCAAATCCCACTTGGTTTTTCTTAACCCAATGACTAAGAGTATCACGCTGTGCTGTTACTCTAGGCACTTGCTTAGTAGTAATTATTTTTTGAGAAAATACAGTTGACGAAAATAGAAATAATAAACAGAGAGAAGAAAGTACTTTAGACATAGGTTAGTTAGTTAGAAGACGCAAAATAATTATTTTGATTTTCTTGAAAAAATTATTTCCAAATTTTTAACGTCGATTTTGCAATACTGTTGCAACTCAAAAACCGTTCCATGTTCAATAAATTCATCTGGAATCCCCATTGTAGTTATACTTGTATGGTATTTGTTTCTCGATGCAAATTCTAATATTCCACTTCCAAAACCGCCAGTAACCGCCCCATCTTCTATCGTGATTATTTCTTTAAAATCACTAAATATTTTGTGTAGTTCTATTTCGTCTAAAGGTTTAATAAAAGGAAAATCATAATGAGCAATTTTTTCAGAATTTGAACTATTTGCTAAAGCTTGAATTACGTTATTTCCAATTGTTCCTGTTGATAAAACGGCGATATCAGTTCCTGTTTTTAAGCAAGCAGATTTTTCAATTTCGATTTTTTCGTATTTCCCAAAATTATTTTGTTTCCAATTAGAAAATTGACCGCGCCCTCTTGGGTAGCGAATTGCAATAGGATTTTGTAAACCCAGTTGTGCGGTGTATAAAATATTTTGAAGGGCTATTTCATTTAACGGTGCGTAGATAATTAAATTGGGAACGCAACGTAAATAAGCAATATCATAAACGCCGTGGTGTGTAGCACCATCTTCACCCACTAAACCAGCACGATCTAAGCAAAATATAACGGGTAAGTTTTGTAAAGCAACATCATGTATCACTTGATCGTAGGCACGTTGTAAAAAAGTCGAGTAAATGTTACAATACACAATCATGCCTTGCGTGGCCATACCAGCCGCTAATGTAACAGCATGTTGCTCTGCGATTCCCACATCAAAAGCACGCTCTGGTAAAGCTTCCATCATGAACTTTAGGGAACTTCCAGACGGCATTGCAGGAGTTATTCCGATGATTTTTTTATTCTTTTGAGCCAAATCTAATACGGTCAAGCCAAAAACATCTTGGTATTTTGGAGGGAGATGCTCTTCTGACTTCAAAATTATTTCTCCAGATTTCGCATCAAATTTTCCAGGAGCATGGTATTTTACCTGATCTTCTTCTGCTTGTTTTAAACCTTTTCCTTTAGTGGTAATCACGTGAAGAAATTTAGGTCCTTTTATTTTTTGTAATCGTTTTAATTCTTTAATCACCGCATGAATATCATGCCCATCTACAGGTCCTGAATAATCAAAATTCAAGGATTTAATCATGTTATTCTGCCTCGGGTTTTTACCGGTTTTTACAGCAGTTAGATAATCTTTTAAAGCACCAACACTCGGGTCAATTCCGATGGCGTTATCGTTAAGAATAACTAATAAATTGGCATCGGTAACACCAGCGTGATTCAAGCCTTCAAACGCCATTCCAGAAGCTATGGAGGCATCACCAATTACTGCAATGTGTTGTTTGTCAAGATCCCCTTTTAAATTAGATGCAATAGCCATTCCCAGCGCAGCCGAAATTGAAGTAGAGGAGTGGCCTACGCCAAAAGAGTCGTAAATACTCTCGCTTCTTTTGGGAAAACCAGAAATTCCGCCTAACCGTCTATTGGTATCAAAATTTTCTCTTCTACCAGTCAATATTTTATGTCCATAAGCCTGATGGCCTACATCCCAAATCAACAAATCCTCGGGAGTATTGAAAACATAGTGTAAAGCTATGGTTAGTTCTATAACGCCTAAACTAGCGCCAAGATGGCCTTCTTTTACAGAAACAATATCAATGATGAAATTGCGTAATTCTTGCGCCAATTGAGGAAGTTGCGCTTCGTCTAGTTGTCGTAAGTCGGCGGGGTAATTAATGCTTGAAAGTAAATTATCTGACATAAAGCAAATGTACGATTTGAAATTGTATTTTTGCAATCGATAAAAAAGTTGTTTCAAAGACAATCACAAAAAAAGCAAAGAGTTACGAAGTGCCATTTTTTGCAAATTCGCAACCTACTATTATGATAAACCCTTTCACAGACGAATACTTCATGAAAAAAGCTTTGCAGGAAGCTGAAATGGCCTTTGATAAAGGTGAAATTCCTGTAGGGGCAATTATTGTGGTGAATAATACTGTTATTGCCAGAAGCCATAATCTTACTGAAATGCTTAATGACGTTACTGCACATGCTGAAATGCAATCTATAACCGCTGCAGCAAATTATCTTGGAGGGAAATATCTAAAAGATTGCACACTTTATGTTACGCTGGAACCTTGCCAGATGTGTGCGGGTGCTTTGTATTGGAGTCAAATTACTACCATTGTTTTTGGTGCTTCAGACGCGCATCGCGGATACGAAAAAATGGGCACGCAACTACATCCTAAAACTATTGTAAGAAGAGGTATTCTCGCTGATGAGGCTGCTGACTTAATGAAACGCTTTTTTGCAACGAGAAGAAAATAGTAATTTACCGAATTTTCTTCTTAAATATTTCAGAAAATATACTACATTTACTTTAATTGTATTTATACTAAATTGATTAGGATTTTTTTTTCAATCATAAGTGTGAATTTTTAACTCTTTAAAGTTTTAAGAAATGAAAATTAAAGGATTTGTTCTCGTGTTTTGTATGTTTTTTTTATTCCAAGGATGTTCTAAAAAGTCAGCTTCTGATTTTAATTCTGATTTTTCCTTATTCAAAGAATTTATTAGCAATTTTACGGGAGGTATTGTCTCTGCTCAGTCTGACATTCGTGTTGTTTTAGCTTTTAATAAAAAAGAATGGAAAGCGAATCAGGTTTTAGATAATGATTTATTTGATATTTCGCCTAGCGTAGACGGAAAAGTAGTAGCGCTCTCAGCAAATACAATTGCTTTTATTCCCAAGGAAAAATTAAAGCAAGATACTGAATATCAGGTTACCTTACATTTAGAAAAACTGATAGAGACAAAAAAAGAATTGTCTGAGTTTAATTTTACAGTAAAAACAATCAAGCAAAACTATATAGTTGTAACTAATGATATTCAATCGTACAGTAAGGATTCTCAGTATTTAAATTGTATTTTAAAAACTGCCGATGTCACTGATTTAGAGTCGGCTATAAAACTCGTTTCAGCTCAACAAAACGGTAGCAGTCTTCCAATTAAGTTTGACAAAGCCGTTCGTTCAGGAACAGAGTTTAGATTTGTTGTGGATAAAATCCAACGTTTAAGCGATGAAAGTAAGATAACGATCAATTTTGATGAAAGTGCCATTGATGCCGAAGAGAAAGACGCGGTTGAATACATAATAGCTGCAAAAGGTGATTTTAAAATTATGAAAGTTGATGTTCCAGAAGGAAATAATCAAACGATGACAATCAATTTTTCAGAACCGCTTCGCAAAGATCAAGATTTTAGTGGTTTAGTATCAATTGAAAATGCACGAAACTTAAAATTCAGTACGGATGGTAACCTACTCAGAGTGTTTTTTAATAATCAAACAACAGTAAGTTCTAAAAAAGTAGTTGAAGAAGTTGCCGAGGTTGTTGAAGAAGAAGTAACTGATGTAGTCGTAGATAGTGTTGGTGTTGAAAATGTAGTAAAAGATACTGCTGTTGTAGCTGTTGTTGCTCCTCCAGTGGTAGAGTATGTGGAGCCAGAAGTAGTGGTACAGCAATTATTGACAGGAGAATTGTTAGTAGAAGTTTTTCAAGGAATTGAAAGTAGCTACGGTCAAAAGATGAAAGAAACATATACTACTAAGATCTCTTTTGATCAGGTAAAACCAGGTGTTAAATTCATTAAAAACGGAACAATTTTACCAAGTTCTAATAATCTAAAACTGAATTTTGAAGCAGCAAACTTGCGAGCGGTTGATGTAAAGGTTTATAAAATTTACTCAAATAATATTCTTCAATTTCTTCAGGATAACCAAATTAACGGGAGTCAGAATCTAAAAAGAGTCAGTCAGCCGATAGCCAAAACAACCATTAATTTAAAAGAAAATTCCTTAGTAAATACCAGTAAATGGAATACCTATGCTTTAGATCTTTCTCAAATTATAGCGCCGGAACCAGGAGCCATCTACAGAGTTGAATTTTCATTTAAAAAAGCATACTCTTTGTATAAATGTACCAATTTAGATCCAGAGGATAGTCAAGAGGAGGATCAAGAGGAAGTAGATGAAGATGATGTGAATTATAGTGGTTCTTATTATGACGATGACTATTATTATGAAAACTACAATTGGGAGGAGAGAGAAGACCCGTGTACAGATTCTTATTATTATGGTACAAAGGTTGGGACTAATATTCTAGCTTCTGACTTGGGTGTTATCGCTAAACGTGGGGCTGATAAATCATATTTTTTCGCTGTAAATAATATTGTAACAACAGAACCAGTTAGTGGTGCTAAGATTGAATTGTACAGCTACCAACAACAAAAATTAGCTACAGAAAATACAGATAGTGATGGTATAGCTAATTTTAAGCTGAATAAATTCGCCTATTTTGCTATTATTACTGAAGGGAAAAGTGCTACCTATATTAAGTTAGATGATGGTACGTCATTGTCAGTTAGTAATTTTGATGTTGCTGGTGAAACTTTGCAAAAAGGATTAAAAGGATATATCTATGGAGAAAGAGGTGTTTGGCGCCCAGGAGACGATTTGTATTTATCTTTCATATTAAATGACGCGGCGAATAAATTACCGGAATCTCATCCAATAAAATTAAGACTTTCGGATCCCAATGGAAAAGTAGTATACCAAAAAGTACAAAAATCGAATGATCTAAATCATTACGTTTTTATTGTTAAAACGGATGCTGATGCGCCCACCGGAAACTGGGAAGCCATGGTAAGTGTGGGTGGTGCTAAGTTCTATAAAAGTGTAAAAATTGAAACGATTAAACCCAACCGTTTGCGCATTAAAAATAGTTTTAAAAGAGCGGTTCTTTCGGCCTCTTATCCTAATAGTAGCAATCTAGAGGTAACTTGGCTTCACGGTGCAATTGCTAGAAATTTGAAGGTAGAAATGCAAGCTAAGTTTTCGCAACAAACAACTACTTTTAAAAATTATCCAAAATATAGTTTTGATGATTTAGTTCGCAAATTTGATACTGAAGAGATCAATATTTTCTCTGGGAAAATTGATGGAAACGGAAGAGCTTCGGTAACTATCCAACCCAAATTAAACAAACAAGCTCCAGGAATGTTAAGAGCTTCTTTTATTACTAAAGTATATGAAGAGGGAGGTGATTTTAGTTCGGATGTGATTTCAACTACGTATTCTCCATACAAAGTTTATGTAGGTTTAAAATCTCCAGAGCCTAATAAATACGGTACATTAGAAACAGGAAAAAGCAATAGATTTGATGTAGTAACTGTAGATGAAAACGGAAGACCGAGATCAGTAAGAGATCTTGAAGTGAAGATTTTCAGGGTACAGTGGCGATGGTGGTGGGATGCATCAGAAGATAATTTGTCTAATTACAATTCGTCTAATGCAACTACTTCATATAAAACCATGTACGTAAATACAGATTCTAATGGAAAAGGGAGTTTTCAGTTTGCAGTAGATGAGGATGAGTGGGGACGATATTTAGTGCGTGTTGCTGATGAAGATGGTGGGCATGCCACTGCTCAAACCGTTTTGATTGATTGGCCAATGTGGTCAGGTAAAACCAGAAATACAGATGCTTCAACAGCGAGTATGTTGGTTTTTTCTACCAATAAAAAAAATTATGCTGTAGGTGAAAAAGCCGAAATATCTTTTCCATCAAGTGAAGGTGGAAGGGCTTTAATTTCGATCGAAAATGGAACAAAAGTCGTTCAAACACTTTGGGCAGTAACTGAAAAAGGAGAAACTAAAGTGGAAGTGCCTATTACGTCAGCAATGGCTCCCAATGTGTTTTTTAATATTACTTTATTGCAACCACATGCAACGACTAAAAATGATTCGCCTATCAGGATGTACGGAATTGTACCCATCGAGGTAGTCGATAAAAACACCATTTTAGTGCCCAAAATTTCGATGCCCGCAGTGCTTAAACCAGAACAATCCTTTAACGTTCAAGTAAGTGAGCAGTCAGGGAAAGCAATGACATACTCGATTGCAGTTGTAGATGAGGGATTATTAGATTTAACCCGATTTAAAACACCGAATGCTTGGGATAGTTTTTACAGTCGTGAAGCCTTAGGTGTGAAAACTTGGGATGTTTACGATGATATTATTGGTGCGTATGGTGGTAAAGTGAATCAAATTTTTAGTATTGGTGGAGATCAGGATTTAGGAGGCGGAAAAGCCAAAAAAGCCAATCGTTTTAAAGCGGTTGTGATCTATCTTGGGCCTTTTCAATTACCAAAGGGAGGAACTAAAACGCATCAAATAAAATTACCAAAATACATAGGGTCAGTAAGAACTATGGTGGTTGCAGGTGATGCAAGTACAAGTGCGTACGGAAATGTCGAAAAATCAACTCCAGTTCGTAGTCCGTTAATGGTATTGGCTTCATTGCCAAGAAAAATTTCGCCTTCTGAAAAAGTGACCATTCCAGTTACGGTTTTTGCGATGGAAAAAAACATAAAAAACGTACGAGTTGAAATAAAAACAAATAATGGATTGAGAGTTATTGGAACCAAAGTTCAGACATTAAATTTTTCAAATCCGGACGAAAAAATGACGTATTTCAATTTAGAAGTAGGCCAAAGCACCGGTATTGGTAAAGTAACAATTACCGCAATTTCTGGAAGTGAAAGAGCTTCTTATGATGTTGAAATTGACATGACCAATCCAAATCCAATAACAAATACCTATAAAGATATAGTTTTAGAACTAAATAGTTCAAAGACAATTTCATGGGAAACCTTTGGTGTTGCCGGAAGTAATAAGGCCAAACTAGAAGTTTCGTCAATGCCAACTATCGATTTTAATCGAAGGTTACAATATTTAATAGGATATCCTCATGGTTGTGTAGAGCAAACTACATCATCTGTTTTTCCTCAATTGTATTTAAATGATGTGGTTGATATTGATGCAGGTCGTCAACAAGCAATTCAAAAAAATGTAACAGCAGGGATTACTAGATTAGGTGGTTTTCAATTAGCAAATGGAGGACTGTCGTACTGGCAAGGGAATGCGGTTGCAGATGATTGGGGTACTTCGTACGCGGGACATTTCTTGGTTGAGGCGGAGAAAAAAGGATATGTATTGCCTATTAACTTTAAATCTAAATGGATTTCGTACCAACAGAGAGAAGCCAAACAATGGCGATTTTTACCACAATATGGCAATGATTTGGCGCAAGCCTACCGTTTATACACTTTGGCTTTGGCGGGTGCTCCTGATTTGTCTTCGATGAATCGATTAAGAGAAACCGCTGCTATTTCTAATGAAAGTAAATTGCGATTGGCTTCGGCTTACGCTTTGGCTGGCCAAAAAGCAGCGGGTGTGTCTTTATTATTAAAAACTACTATTGATGACGAGAATACTAACTATGGTCGTTATTATTACTACGGATCAAGCGAGAGAAATAAAGCCATGACTTTAGAAACTTTAATTTCATTGGGTTTAAAAGCAAAAGCATTTGCAGTAGCGACTCAGTTAGCTAAGAAAATGGCGAGTGATCAGTGGATGAGTACGCAAACTACAGCCTACTGTTTGCTTGCAATGTCTAAGTTTGCTCAAAATAATGGTAGTAAAGGTATTGCAGTACAATTTAGGAAAGATGGAAAAGTCCAGACTATAAAAACGATGAAATCTATTGCAAACCGATCTTTAGACGTTAGGACAGGAAATAATACAGTGACTCTAACAAATACTAAAGACAATACGATTTATGTTAGGGTCTTAAATAGCGGTATTTTGCCTATTGGCCAAGAACAGGTTTTACAAAATAATTTAGCAGCTTCAATACGTTTTAAAAATAGAAAAGGTGTTGTAATTGATGTGAGTAGAATTGATCAAGGAACGGAGTTTATAGCAGAAATAAACATTAGAAATTTAAAAAATGAGCGTGTTGAAAATGTTGCCTTGTCTCAAATTCTACCTTCTGGGTTTGAAATTGTAAACACAAGATTTACAGATTACGGGGACGCTACTAACAATGTTGCTGATTATATTGACATACGTGATGATCGAACGAATTTCTACTTTGGACTTAAAGCAAATGAAACTAAAACATTTAGAGTATTGTTGAATGCTTCTTATTTAGGAACCTATTATTTACCGGGATTACAGTGCGAAGCGATGTATGACAATACATTTTTAGCCAGAACAAAAGGGCAATGGGTTGAGGTTGTGAAATAATTATAAATTAACTCAGCGGTTTTTATAAACTGCTGAGTATATTAAAGAGATTACTTGAAGAATAAACTATTAGCGTTTTTGCAACGCATCATTAACTGGATAAAACTGCATAAAATTAAATCATCAATAGTTTTGATACTGTTGGTGGTTTATTTTTTTTCTTTACCAAGCACTTTGTTTCAAGAACCGTATGCAACGGTTATTGAAAGTAAAGAAGGTATTTTGCTTGGCGCCAAAATTGCTCGTGACGGACAATGGCGTTTTCCAGAACAAGACAGCGTTCCAGATAAATTCAAAAAATGTATTGTTTATTTTGAAGACGAGCATTTTTATCACCATCCAGGGTTTAATCCCGTTGCTATGTTTAATGCAGTGAAACAAAATAGAGCTGCGGGGAAAGTGGTTCGCGGTGGGAGTACACTTACGCAACAAGTTATTCGCTTGTCTAGAAAAGGCAAAAGCCGAACCTATTTTGAAAAAGTAATTGAAGTAATCCTAGCCACCCGATTAGAATTAGGTTATTCAAAAGAATCAATTCTTGGTTTGTATGCGGCTCATGCTCCTTTTGGAGGAAATGTTGTTGGGCTCGAGATGGCATCTTGGCGCTACTTTGGTGTTCAATCGCATCAATTATCATGGGCGCAAAGTGCTACACTAGCAGTTTTGCCTAATGCACCTAGTTTAATTTATCCGGGTAAAAATCAGCAGCGATTGCGAGCAAAAAGAGACCGTCTTTTATTGAAATTACAAAAGGAAGGAGTTATAGATAGCCAAATGTATACTCTTTCAATAGCTGAGCCATTGCCTCAAAAACCATACGATCTGCCGCAAATTGCACCGCACCTTTTGCAAAAAGTTGTTAAAGATCAAGAAGGGGAACGCGTAAAAACTACCGTTGAGGTAGAATTGCAAAATAGGGTCAACCAAATAGCTAAATACTATTATAATCAATACAAACAAAATGAAGTCAATAATTTAGCGATTATTGTAATTGATATCTCTAATAGGAATGTGATAAGTTATGTAGGTAATGCACCTACGGATAGAAACCATCAAAAAGATGTAGATATTATAGATGCACCAAGGAGCACAGGAAGTATTTTAAAACCGTTGTTGTACGCTGCAATGCTTGATGATGGAGAATTGCTACCCAATACTTTAGTACCTGATATTCCTACACAAATATCAGGTTATGCACCCCAGAATTACAACCTTACTTTTGATGGTGCTGTTCCTGCCCATCGAGCTTTGTCTCGTTCATTAAATATCCCTGCGGTTTTGATGCTACAAGATTTTGGGGTAAGTAAGTTTTATGAAGAATTGCAAAAATTTAAATTGAGGGATATTTCCCAGCCGCCTGATCATTATGGTTTGTCATTAATTTTAGGTGGAGCCGAAAGTAATTTGTGGGATCTATGCCGAACGTATGCGGGATTATCCTCGACAGTAGATTATTTTAATAGAAATAACGGGAAATACAGAACCAAAGAATTTGCAGAATTAAATATTCATAACAACTACAAAGTAGATTTTGGTGATCAAAGTGATCAAAAAACAATATTGGGAGCGGGATCTATTTGGCTTACGTACAATGCGATGGAACAAGTGGGACGTCCGGAAGGTGATGAAGCTTGGAAGTTTTATGATAGTGCTTTAAAAATTGCTTGGAAAACCGGAACCAGTTTTGGTAATCGAGACGCTTGGGCCATAGGAACCAACTCTAAATATGTTGTGGGTGTTTGGGTAGGGAATGCTACAGGGGAAGGACGTCCAACTTTGACTGGTGTGACTAGTGCTGCGCCTATTTTATTTGATGTGTTTAATTTGTTACCAAGAAAAAAGTGGTTTGCAACCCCTTACAAAGATTTGAAACAAGTAGCAGTTTGTTCGCTGAGTGGGCATCTGGCACAAGAAAATTGCCCAAAAATCAATCAATTGGTTTCCTTGAAAGGAAGTACTACTACAATTTGTCCGTATCACAAAACGATTCATGTAGACAAAAGCGGTCAGTTTAGGGTGAATAGTAGCTGTGAGGATATTGACAACATAGTGGTAAAGAATTGGTTTGTTTTACCACCAGTAATGGAGTGGTATTACAAAAGTCATCATATAGCCTACCAAACATTACCGCCTTTTAGAGCTGATTGTGGTGGGAGCCAAATTGCTTCAATGGATTTTATTTATCCTAAAGCCAATAGTAAAATATATTTGACAAAAGATTTTAATAGCAAAGTACAACCTGTGATTTTAAAGGTTGCACACTCGCAAAGGGAAGCACGACTGTTTTGGTATGTTGATAATGTATATAAGGGTGTTACAAAAACCTTTCATGAAATGCCTATAGAACCGGTTTCAGGTTTTCATTATATCACCGTTGAGGATGAGGATGGTAACGAAATTAGAAGAAAAATAGAGATTGTTCGGGAATAATTTTGATAAAAGTTGTTTTGATTTTAAGAAAAATTTGTGCTGATTTTGGGTTTGTTTATTTCTAAATTTGCAAAATATAATAAAGACCTAACTTAAGTTTTTTAAATAGGTTTTAAATCCAAATGATTAAAATATTTAAATGAAGAAAAGTTTACTGTCGCTCATGTTGGGCGGTTTGACAATAGGAACAACGGAGTTTGTAGTGATGGGGCTTTTACCGGATATAGCATCAGATTTAAAAGTTTCGATTCCGGTGGCTGGGTATTTAATATCAGCCTATGCATTAGGTGTTGTAATTGGAGCTCCACTGATTGTTATGATGGCTCGAAATGCACCTCCCAAAAAGATTTTGATGATTCTAGCAGTGATGTTAACCGTTTTTAATTCCCTGGCTATTATTGCGCCTTCTTATAATTTTCTATTTCTTTCCCGTTTGCTTGCAGGATTGCCGCACGGTGCTTTTTTTGGAGTAGGTGCTGTGGTGGCAACTAGACTAGCAGAAAAAGGAAAAGAAGGACAAGCTATATCCATTATGTTTTCAGGTTTAACAGTGGCAAATCTCGCTGGAGTTCCTTTTGGAACCTACATAGGGCATCACTTTGCTTGGCGGTATACGTTTATTATTATTGCCTTTATAGGACTATTAACTATAGCGGCACTTTATTTTTGGATGCCAAATTTAGAAGCCAGAGCAAAAGTAACAGTAAAAAGTCAATTGCAAGTATTTAAAAAACTAGACGCTTGGTTGGTGATTTTGATTACTGCTGTGGGTACAGGAGGATTGTTTTGCTGGATAAGTTACATCGCTCCTTTATTGACAAATGTCTCTAAATTCTCAGCTGAAAATGTATCCTATATTTTGGTTCTGGCCGGATTAGGAATGGTAATAGGAAATTTAATAGGAGGGAAGTTGACAGATCGGTTTTCTCCTGAGATTTCGATTATAGCTATTTTACTGTCGCTTTCGGTTGATTTGGTGCTGGTTTATCTCTTTTCTTCAAATCAGTATGCAAGTTTAATTTTAGTGTTTACAACAGGTTGTATTTCTTTTTCGATTGGTTCAGCGATACAAATCTTAATGATTAGAACAGCGGTGGGCTCCGAGTTGATTGCGTCGGCTTCTATACAAGCTGCTTTTAATGTGGGGAATGCGCTAGGTGCTTTTTTAGGAGGATTGCCATTAGTGGCAGGATTGAACTATGCAACACCTAATTTAGTAGGAGTTGTAATGTCGTTAAGTGGTGCGTTAATTACTGTCTTCTTTTTACAAAGAAAAAGAAGGCTTTTAGATTTATAAAATTGTTAATTTTAACTATTAGAAAAGTAGTTCTTAGGAATGATACTTTATAGTAATGAGGTATATGAAACGATATAATAGAGGATATAAATTTTTAATTTGCAAAAATGGGGAATGAAATTTGTAATCTTTGTAAAGTAAAAAATGCGGACAAAGAAAATTCGCATATAATACCGAAATTCATGTCTAAACGTCTATTTGAAGGCGCAAAACCTAGATTTACAGTTCTTATTACAAAAGAAGGTAAGCGAAAAAAACTCCAAGATACTCCAAAGGAGAGTAATATTCTTTGCAAAGATTGTGAAAAAAGGATTGAAATAGTTGAGACATATTTCTCCAGAGTTCTTATTGATTTAAATAGTTTACAAAACGCTAAAAGAAAATACACAATAGACTTTTTTGAAAATCAAGAAATAATTGTTTGTAATGATCTACATCCTACGTTGTACAAAATTTTTATTTTCTCACTTGTATGGAGGTGCTCCATTTCTAGTTTGTTAGAATTTGAAACCTTCCAATTAGAAGATTATGTTGAGGAAGAACTTAGAGTTTTCCTGAATAAGAATCTACTTAAAAGGCATGATGAGCTTTTAGCTTCATTGGATAATATTACTGAAATCCCACAATACCATACTTGCTTAATCAAACCTAAAAATAATACAAGAGGACTATTTACATCATATAATTTTGGGCAAAATGCATATGCAATTTATACAGTTGATTATGCAATTTTCTTTTATACAAATGATGAGATATTAGTTCAAAAACACTTATCATTTAGTAATATTAACAATGGATTAGTTCGTGTCGTAATTGGTGATGATAAGGAATGGAGTGAACTAAATAATCAAGTTTTACAAAATATGTTAAATTACAAAAGCTTGAGTTAATTGGCGTATGTTCATAATAGGGATTTGGTCGATTTATTTACAGTTAAATAATGCTATTGCACTAGTTGTTAATAATAATATCTGTATTTATGAGGAGTATGAAATGATATAATAGAGTTTTGATATAATTTCATAACTCTTTTTTTAGCCCGGATAGTAGTGAAAATCCTTTGATCCCGACCTTTAGGGATTAAAGATTGTAGCGAATAGCCGGAAATAGCTCCTGATAATTGTATTTAATGAAGCTCTTGCAATAGCTTGATTTATAATTTTATAGTGAGAACAAGACACAAAAAAACCGCCAATCTTGCGAAAAGCGGTTTCTTGTTTAGTCTTTTATAACATTTCCTTTTTTGTCAAAGAAATGATATTCTAAATACGTGTAAGCGTCACGTGGTATAATTTTCACCCATTTTTTATGTTCAAAAAACCATTTTGAACGTAATGATGGAAAACCTTTGGTAAGGTATGCGGCCACAAAAGGGTGTACGTTAAGCACAACATCTTTGTGAGTTTTTAATATTCTTTCTAGATCAGAGTTGATTCTATCAATGATTAAGATAGGCGCTTCAATTTCGCCTTTCACATCGTTAGGATCTTCTTCTCTAGTTTTAATGTTTACTTCTGGTCTTACTCTTTGTCTAGTAATTTGAACTAGTCCAAATTTACTAGGAGGTAAGATCTTGTGTTTCGCTTTATCATCACTCATTTCTTCCCTCAGGAATTCGAACAGGACTTTACGATTTTCAGGATTAGACATGTCGATAAAATCAATTACGATAATTCCGCCCATATCACGTAGACGCAATTGTCTAGCGATTTCTGCGGCAGCAATCATATTTACTTCTAGTGCTGTGTCTTCTTGGTTAGAGGCTTTATTAGAACGGTTTCCGCTGTTTACGTCTATAACGTGTAAAGCTTCAGTGTGTTCGATAATAAGGTAGGCCCCTTTACTCATGGAGACTGTTTTACCAAAAGAGGTCTTGATTTGTCTCTCTATGTTGTATTTCTCAAAAATGGGTGTGTCATTTGATTGATAAAACTTAACAATAGATTGTTTGGATGGTGCAATTTCTTGCAAATAATCCTTTGTTTGGTTGTACAACTCTTCATCATCAATTTGAATACCACTAAAGGTATCATTAAAAACGTCTCTTAAGATAGAGGAAGCTCTGTTGAGTTCTCCTAAAATTTTTGACGGATGATGAGCGGTCGGTAATTTTTTACACATTGCAGTCCATCTGCCTAGCAGGTTCTGCAAATCTTTTTCTAATTCGGTTGTATTTTTGCCTTCGGCTACTGTACGAACAATAACACCAAATCCTTTTGGTTTGATGGATTGCACAAGTTTTTTTAGTCTGTCTTTTTCTTTTTTGTCTTCTATTTTTTGAGAAATAGAAACACGATCAGAAAAAGGAACCAAAACAATAAAACGTCCGGCAAGAGATAGCTCAGCGCTAATCCTTGGTCCTTTAGTAGATATTGGTTCTTTTACAACTTGTACAAGAATAGATTGATTGGCATTTATTACGTCAATAATAATTCCATCTTTATCAATCTCTTTTTCAAACTGAAAGTTTTTTAGGGAGAAATCTTTTAATTTACCTGCGCTTACAAGTTTTATGAATTTCAGTTGAGAAGATAAATTAGGGCCTAAGTCATGATAATGTAAAAAGGCATCTTTTTCATAGCCAACATTTACAAAAGCAGCGTTAAGTCCGGCAACTGGTTTCCTGATTTTAGCAATAAAAATATCACCAACCTGAAAGTTGCTTTTTTCTTCTTCTTTATGTAATTCAATTAGTTTTCCATCTTTTAATAAGGCAAAATCTACGAAATCAGAACTAGATCTAATGATTAATTCTTTATTCATTTGTAAATTTTTATCCAAACTTTTAGTTTCAGGTTTAAAGTTTTAGTGTTTGAGTTTTAAAAAGCTCATAGCAGATAACTTACCACTTATAACTGAATTGTTAGGATGGATTAAACAATAATTTTAACAGGTATTGAACCCGGGGAAAAGAAGATTATTGGAGAACTGAATAAAGAGCATAGACTTTTTGTCGTCTATGCTCTATTCTTTTTTCTCTTTGATCTTTTTTCAATTTCAATGAACGGTTAAAAAGAAAAAAGTAGTTATAAACTACTTTTTCTTTTTGTGACGGTTAGCTCTCGCTCTTTTTTTACGTTTGTGAGTTGCTACCTTATGTCTCTTTCTTTTTTTACCACTTGGCATATCGAGTTGATTTTATGATTAATATTATTTTGCTTCGTTATTTATTTTTACTCCTTCTACAAAAACTTTTGCAGGTTTGAAAGCAGGAATGTTGTGTGCAGGAATTTTTATTGTGGTATTCTTAGAAATATTTCTTCCAGTTTTCTCAGCTCTTGTTTTCACGATGAAACTACCAAAACCTCTTAAATATACATTGTCTCCAGTTTCAAGTGAGTTTTTAACTTCATTCATAAAAGTTTCAACTGTTGCTTGAACATCTCCTTTTTCAAGACCTAGTTTTTCTGAAATTTTTGCTACGATATCTGCTTTCGTCATTTTCTTTCCTTATTTATTATATTGTAATAATTTTTTTGAGTGTGCAAATATATGAATTTAAAAAACAAATATTCAAGCTAATTCATTAAATTTTAATCACATAAACTTTTACTTTTGTAAACAAATATTTAACAATGAATTTTTATAACTCGCTAGTTAAGTGGTATTTAGTAAATAAACGTGATTTACCATGGCGAAATACCACTAATCCTTACTTCATTTGGCTCTCAGAAATCATGTTGCAACAGACAAGAGTAGCGCAAGGAACGCCTTATTTTGTGTCTTTTACAACTGCTTTTCCAACCGTTTTTGATTTGGCGAAAGCCGATGAAGAACAAGTCTTGAAACTTTGGCAAGGACTAGGTTATTATTCTAGAGCTCGTAACTTACATAAAACAGCGCAATATATAGCTTTTGATTTAAATGGCGTCTTTCCTGACAATTATAATGACTTATTAAATTTAAAAGGGGTGGGCGAATATACCGCTGCGGCAATTGCTTCTTTTTCCTATAATGAAATTGTGCCTGTTGTTGATGGAAATGTTTTTAGAGTGCTGTCTCGTTATTTTGATATTGAAACTGATATTGCTTTGGCTTCTGCCAAAAAAGAATTTGCTGCATTGGCTTTTGAATTAATGCCAAAAGATGATCCTGCTACTTTTAATCAAGCTATAATGGAGTTTGGTGCATTGCAATGTGTGCCTAGAAATCCTGATTGTACTGTATGCGTCTTTAATGATAGCTGTCTTGCTTTAAAAAAGAATAAAGTTGCTTTATTGCCTGTGAAGTTGAAAAAGTTAAAAGTGACTAAACGCTACTTTAATTATATAGTTGCTACAGATGAAAATGAAAATACCATTATTAATAAGAGGACTGCTAAAGGAATATGGCACAATTTATATGAGTTCCCTTTGATTGAGACAGAGAAAGAAGTTGATTTTGATTTTATAGCTCCGCAAATTCAGGATGCTTTTTTTGATAATAATAAGGTAGTTAGTATTATGGAGGATAATGAAATAAGTATTGTTCATAAGTTATCGCACCAACACCTATATATTAAGTTCTGGAAAGTTGCTGTTTATGGCAGTCTTGAAGGCGGAATAAATCAAGAAACCTTGAAGAGTTTTCCCTTTCCTATTGTTATTCATAATTTTATTGAAAAGGCGTAATTAGAAGATTTTAAAATAATGTATCTTTGATATTTATACCTATATATTATGAACGGAACGTTAAATAAAGTAATGCTGATTGGTCATTTAGGTGACGATATAAAAATGCATTATTTTGATGGAGGAAATTGCATTGGGAGATTCCAACTTGCAACTAATGAGGTTTACATTAATAAAACTACTAACGAGAAGATCACTTCTACTGAGTGGCATAATTTAGTAGTGCGCAATAAGGCGGCAGAAATTTGTGAAAAATATTTGACAAAAGGAGATAAGATCTATGTAGAAGGGCGTATTAAGTCCCGACAATGGCAAGCCGAAGATGGGTCTACAAAATATGCATCAGAAATTCAAGTAACCGAGTTTACTTTTTTATCTACAAAAAAGGATGCTGAAAACAACAAGCAAATTGACAGTTCAGAATCCGCAAAAAACACTAACTTTGACCCAAAAAATAATGGTTTGCCTATCAATGATTTACCATTTTAATGTTTAACTAATCTTTTTTAATTTGGACCCAGATCCCAGTTTGAATTTCGCATATACAATAGATATGAATCTCGTGTTTGGTTTCTTCGGAATATTTGTTTTGCTATTGTGCTCAGCATTAGTATCAGGTGCCGAAGTGGCTTTGTTTTCTTTATCTCAAAAAGATATTGACGAAGCTATTCAAGGGAATGACTCCAAAGGTAAAATTTTAGCTGATTTACTCGAAAGACCTAAAAGGCTACTAGCAACATTACTAGTTGCAAACAACTTTATTAATATAGGTGTAGTAATTCTTTTCTCTTTTATTGGAGATGGTTTATTTGAAAGTGTTACATCTCCTGTTTTAAAATTTATTCTTGAAGTAATTGTGGTTACTTTTTTATTGTTGCTTTTTGGTGAGGTTTTACCAAAGGTGTATGCGAGTAGAAACAACGTAAAATTTGCAAAGTTTGTTTTGTATCCAATAGTTGTTTTGGATAAATTGCTTTCGCCAATAAGTATTCCAATGCGCCAATTGACGGTTTTCCTGCATAATAAGCTCGGTAAACAGAAGACCAATTTTTCTGTAGACCAACTTTCTCAAGCATTAGAACTCACTTCATCTGACGACACCTCCTCTGAAGAGCAAAAAATTTTAGAAGGGATTGTTTCTTTTGGAAATACTGACACGAAACAAGTTATGAGTCCAAGGATTGATATTTTTGCGCTAGAAGTCTCTGAAAGTTTTGATGAGATTTATCCAAAAATTATTGAAAAAGGTTATTCTAGGATTCCGGTTTATAGAGATAATGTAGATCAAATAGAAGGGGTTTTGTTTGTTAAAGATTTATTGCCTCATATAAATACAGATGATTTTGAATGGACAACTTTAATAAGGCAGCCTTTCTTTGTTCCTGAAAATAAAAAACTAGACAATTTACTGAAGGATTTTCAGAATATGAAAAGTCATTTAGCAATAGTTGTTGATGAATACGGTGGGACATCAGGATTAGTATCTCTAGAAGATGTTATAGAGGAGATCGTAGGAGATATTAGTGATGAGTTTGATGACGAGGATATCAACTTTTCTCAGTTAGATGATAAGAATTATATTTTTGAAGGGAAAATAAATTTAAAAGATTTCTACAGAATTATTGATGTAGATGAAGATCTTTTTGACGTTAAAAAAGGAGAGGCAGAGACATTAGCAGGATTTATTCTAGAGATATCAGGTAACTTTCCAGGTAAAGGACAAAAAATTTCATTTGAAAACTGTTTGTTTACCATAGAAGCAGTAGATAAAAAACGTATAAAACAGATAAAAGTAACGATTGATGGTTAATTTTAAAAAGGAGAATAAGGGTAGTTTATTGGCTGTTGTAATACTGTTTTTCAGTGTATTGTTTTTTTCTAGTTGTAAAAATGATGTACTCCCGAAGCCATCAAGTTATTTGCGATTGGATTATGCTGAAGCAAAATATGCAAATTTTGAAAATGACTGTCCGTTTACTTTCGAAATGAATGCTGATGCAGTGATAACAGGGGAGAAAGATTGTGGTTTTACAATTACCTATCCTAAAATGAAAGCGACTATTTATTTGACTTATAAGCCAGTAAATAATAATATTAATGTTTTGCTAAAGGATGCTCAAAAGCTAACTTATGAACATGTTATTAAAGCAGATGATATCTTAGAGCAACCGTTTTTAGATGCTACTAAAAAAGTGTACGGTATGTTCTATCAAGTGGATGGGAATGCAGCAACTAATTCACAGTTTTACGCCACGGATAGTATAAAACACTTCATTACAGGTTCAGTTTATTTTTATGCAAAACCTAATTATGATTCTATTATGCCAGCTGCTAGTTATGTAAAAAACGATATGCAAAGGTTGATGGAAACCTTAAAATGGAAGTAATACCAAAAAACAATACAATATAGTCTAGTATTGTTAGGTCGAGCGTATTCTAGATGCAATAATGTTTATCGATTCTACTTTAATTTTAGAGACTGAACTATATAAAAAAAAGCATTCACGACAGTGAATGCTTTTTTTGTGAAAAAACTATTTTGATTACGATTTCATGTTTGAAACGGTGTAGGTTTTTCCGTCTCCAGTTGCTTGAACTACTTTAGTAAGCGCTTCTGGATTTTGAACTGTTTTATCAAAAGTTACCGTCGCTAGTTTTTTGTCAAAATCTACTGTGGCAGTTTGTACACCTTCTAGATCAGTTAATTCTTGTTGAATTGTTTTAGCACAGCCAACTTCGCAGGTCATTCCTTCGATAGAAAAACTTGCTGTTTGAACGTTTTCGGCAGCGATTTCTTTTTTAACTTTTGGAGTAGTTGATTCCGTTTTTGCAGTTTCAGTTGGTACTTCGTCAGCGTTTTTCTTGCAACTTACAAATACGAGACTAGCTAAAGCTACTGCGGCAATTAATTTTGAGATTTTCATTATATTTTGATTTAAAGTATTGATCGAAAAATGATATTTACACACAAAATTAGTCAAAAAACTACGGCTAATCCATAAAATTATTACAATTTTGGGGCAAAATTAAAATCATGGAATCGAAACAATTAAAATGGGGTTATTTATTAGTGCTTTCTTTAGTATGGGGAAGTTCCTTTATATTAATTAAGAAAGGATTAATTGGTTTGACTGCGATTCAAGTGGGGTCTTTACGAATAATCTTTGCAGCTATTTTTTTATTATTAATTGGTTTTAAAAGTTTGTCAAAAATCCCAAAAGAGAAATGGAAATTTATTGCCTTAACATCTGTGTTTGGTACTTTTGTTCCTGCTTTTCTTTTTGCTATTGCTGAAACCGAATTAGATAGTGCTGTTACCGCAATTCTTAATTCTTTAACGCCTTTGAGTACGTTAATATTAGGTGCGTTGTTATTTGGGATTAGTTTTCAAAAACGACAAGTTTGGGGTGTTCTTATTGGTTTAGTTGGGAGTTTGCTTTTAGTATTTAATGGTGCGATGAATCACCCTGATCAAAATTATTTTTATGCTATTCTAGTGGTAATTGCTTCAATTTGTTATGCTGTAAATGTGAATTTAATTAAGCGATACTTGTCTGATTTAAGTCCGTTGAGTATTACAACTGGAAATTTCTTGATTTTGATAGTTCCTGCTTTGGCTATTTTGTTTACTACAGGGTTTTATGATGTTATGGCTGTAGCCAAAGTGCAGCATTCTGTATTGTTTATCATGGTTTTAGGTGTGTTAGGAACCGGTGTCGCTAATATATTGTTCTTTAAATTAATTCAAATTTCCTCTCCTGTTTTTGCTACGTCAGTAACTTATTTAATTCCCGTAGTAGCTTTCTTCTGGGGGTTATTAGATAATGAAGTATTGACCGCAGTACAATTTGGAGGTGCTTTTATAATATTGATAGGGGTATATTTATCTGCTAAAAAATAAAAAAAGGGCAGTTAGAAATTTTTCTAACTGCCCTTTTAAATCTTTAATAGTATTTGTAACTAATCGTATTTTGGTTTCTCAATTGGGTTACTGTATTTATCAAAGTAAAACATCGGGATATTTAGTTTTTCTAAGCCAGAAATGACTTCGGATCCTTTTCCAGTAACAATTATTCGCGTATTGTCTATTAAGAAATATTTGTTTGCAGCTTTCATCACGTCATCTGCAGTTACTGCATTGATGATTTTGATGTAGTTTTCATAAAAATCTCTAGGCAAGTCTTCGGTTTCTATATTGAGTGCGTAACGAGCAACCGATTCTGGTTTTTCGACCTTCATAACAAAGCGGCCAATGTATCCTGCTTTTACCTCTTGTAATAGTTCTTCAGAAACTTTTTCGGTTCTAATGCGTTTGATTTCTTTTATAAATTCTACTACAGCGCTATCTGTGGCTACTGTTCTCACAGATGAAGCCGACTTGAGTTTAGAAGTGTATTTCCCTGCTCCAATCAAAGCATTTGCTCCGTAAGTCCAGCCGTGTTCTTCTCTTAAGTTCATATTCAAGTAACTATTGAAACCGCCACCTAAAATATAGGTTGCAATAACAGCTGGAAAGAAATCTTTGTCGCTCATTTTTAAATCAATCGTATTCACAAGTGCAATTTCTGATTGTGATGCGCTTGGAACGTCAATGAAATTAATTTGAGTAAAAGGAACATTTTTAGCAGCAATGTAATTTGTATATTTCGTGTTTTTCTTTTTCCAAGTGCTAAAATAGTTTTCAATAATAGGCTTTATTTCCTTGAATTTTACATCACCAATCACAACAAGATAGGCGTGATCAGGAGCAAAGTAACTGTTGTAATTTGCTTTTACATCTTCAAGAGTAATGTTGTTAATTGTTTGCTCAGTAGTATATTCTCCGGAAGGATGACTTGTTCCGTAAGCTAAAGCATCAGTAACCCTGTCTGCAATTGCGGAAACACTTTTTTCTTGGGATTTGATGCCTTCAAGTAATTTTGCTTTTTCTTTATCGAATTCCTCTTGAGTGAAACTAGGATACAGTGCGCCGTAAGTCATTAGTTCTAAAATACGTGCTGCATATTTAGAGAGTGAGCTTGCATAAGCGCCATGAGAACTAAATCCCATGTTTGCGCCTAGGAAATCTACTTCGTCATTAAAAGCATCTTTTTTAATCCTAATGTTGCCGTTTCCTATTAAATTACTGCACAGTAGGTCAACTCCTTTTTTGTTTCCTTCTGCAAAGAGTGGGTTGTCAATCGTTAAATTAAAAGTTACTTTAGGAAGTTTGTGGTTTTCTACAATCATTACTTTTAGTCCGTTGTCTAAAGTGAAAGATTGTGGTTTGTTTATGTTTACAACGGGAGCTTTTCCGGCTTTTGGTTGTGGGCGATCTTGTGCTTGCATGATTCCTGTTACTGATAATAGGATGAATAGAATAGTTGTTTTTTTCATGATAAGGGAAGCTTATTTCTGAGTCTTATCGGTAGCGGGAATATAATCTAGGATTAAACGCTGGTTGGGGTTCAGGTATTTTTTAGCGACAGCTCTAATCTCCTCTCTTGTGATGGATTGATAGGTTTCTATTTCGCTATTAATAAGGTTGATATCGCCATATAATAAGTAATATTTCGCTAAGTTTTCGGCAACACCTTCTACGTTTGAATTGTTGTTGATGTACTGATTTTCAAACTGATTTTGTAATTTTTGATAATCACGCTCCGAAATTAAATCGGTTTGTATTTTTACAATCTCTTCGTCTATTTCTTGTAGTAATTCAGTAGCCGTATGTGTTCCCATAGGTAAGCCGTAAAGAATGTACATTCCGTAGTCTTCTTGGCTAAAGCCCACAGCACCTATTTGTAATGCTATTTTTTTCTCATCTACAATTTTCTTGTATAATTTAGAGCTTTTTCCATCACTTAAATAAGAAGAAATCAAATTTAGAACGCGAGCGTCTCTCGTTTTCATAGACGGAGTTCTATAGGAGGCAATTACCATTGGTATTTGGATGTTTGGATCTTGGTAGGTCGCTCTTATGGTTTTGGTAATTGGTTCTTCAATAAATAGTTCTTTTTTTATTTTTTCTCCTTTTTGGATGCTTCCAAAGTATTTTTGGATCCATTCCTTAGCGTTTTTCTTATCAAAATCACCAGCGATTACAAGAACTGCATTGTTAGGGGAGTAGAATTTTTTATTAAAAGCCTGAAAATCTTCTAAAGTTGCTGTGTCTAATTGTTCCATTGATCCTATCGTAGACCATCGATAAGGATGATTGATAAATAGGTTTTTTTTAACTTCATTTATTATTTTACCGTAAGGACGGTTGTCGTAACGGGAAGCTTTTTCTTCTTTAATCACTCCGTTTTGAGTATCAACACCAATCTGGTTAATTACGGGATGCATTAGTCTTTCGGATTCCATCCAAAGGGCTAATTCTAAGTTGTTTGAAGGGAATATTTCGTAGTAATAAGTTCGGTCATCAGAGGTGTTAGCGTTGTTAGTCCCCCCATTTGATGATACTATTTTAAACCATTCTCCACGTTTTATATTTGCTGTTCCTTCAAATAAAAGATGTTCAAAAAAATGTGCAAAACCAGTTTTATTAGGGTTTTCATCTTTTGAACCTACGTGGTACATTACAGAGGTAAGTACAACAGGTGCAGATGGGTCGTGGTGTAAGATAACGTGCAATCCGTTGTCTAAATCGTATTCTTCAAAAGCTATTTTTTGAGCATTTGCTACTCCACCAAGCATAAGGGCAGTACTTAATACCATTATCGTTTTTTTCATAAAGATTAATAAAATGTTGTATT
The DNA here is from genome assembly GCF_054165825.1 of Flavobacterium sp. PL002. NCBI lineage: Bacteria > Pseudomonadati > Bacteroidota > Flavobacteriia > Flavobacteriales > Flavobacteriaceae > Flavobacterium > Flavobacterium sp. PL002. Next base: position 2,141,842 of record NZ_CM135110.1, read on the forward strand.
TTGCAAAAGCATTACAAGAGAAATAATTGTCACTTCAAAAATACCGCTTTTTAATCAGCTATCTCGTTTTGTTTCTTTTTTTAGCAAAAGGATGTTGTTTTAATTTTTGTAAAGTATTGAAAATAGGCGAATAAGTAAATGAAATATTTTTTTTGATAAAGGGATTGCACAATAAAAATTAAAACGTATATTTGCAACCTTAAAAATCAATAAATCAATTTGATATGTATGCAATCGTAGAGATAGCAGGGCAACAATTTAAAGTAAGCAAAGACTTAAAGGTTTATGTTCACCGTTTAGCTAGTGAAGAAGGTTCAAAAATTTCTTTTGACAAAGTTCTTTTATTAGATGACAATGGAACAATCACTTTAGGCGCCCCAGCTATAGAAGGTGCTTCAGTAGAAGCTAAAGTGTTACAACACTTAAAAGGAGATAAAGTTATCGTTTTCAAGAAGAAAAGAAGAAAAGGATACAAAAAGAGAAACGGTCACAGACAGTATCTTACTCAAATTGTAATTGAAGGTATTACTGCAGCAGGTGCTCCTAAAAAAGCAGCTCCTAAAAAAGCAGCAGCTGAAGCAACTACAGAAGAAGCAGAAGCTCCTAAAGTAAAAAAAGCTCCAAAAGCAAAAGTTGCTAAAAAGGACGATACTAAAGAATAATAACAATATTAAAACTAATACGTCATGGCTCACAAGAAAGGTGTCGGTAGTTCGAAGAATGGTAGAGAATCAGAATCAAAACGTTTAGGTGTTAAGATTTTTGGTGGACAAGCTGCTATTGCAGGGAACATCATCGTAAGACAAAGAGGTTCAAAACACAATCCAGGTGCAAATGTTTACATCAGTAAAGATCACACACTACACGCAAGAGTAGATGGAGTTGTACACTTCCAAAAGAAAAGAGATAACAAATCTTACGTTTCAATCCTTCCATTTGAAGTTGAAGCATAATTGATTTACTCAATTTATTTAAAAACCCAATCTGAAAAGATTGGGTTTTTTTATGCATTAAAGCTTTCTAAAGCTTGAATTATTATAAGTGGTAACTTTTACAAGTAATAAACTAAAAAAACCTTGCTATTTGAAAAAAGTGTGTTCGCATAGCAAGGTTTTATTATAAATTAAAGGCTAGTTATTTGGCCTTCATTTTTTCAAGAGAATTGTTATACCCTTTTTTAGCATCTTCTTTTGCTTTTGCTGCAGCCACTTCGGCATCTGCTTTAGCTTTTGTGGCTGCTTCTACAGTATTGTCTTTTGCTGTGTTTATTGCTGCTTTAGCTTCTGTAACAGATTCTTTTGCATCTTCATTAACTTTGTTAGCAGCGCCTTCTATTTTGGCTCCTGTTTTATCAAGATCTTCCTTCATGTCAGTGCCCATTTCAGTAGCTTTGCTTTTAGCAGTTTCCCAAGAAGATTTTGCATTGTCAACTGCTTCTTGTGCTATCTTTTCAGCCTCAGCATCTCCGCTTTTTTTTGCTTCCTCTAGTTTTAAAACAGCGTCATCATAAGCTGTTTGCAATATTGTAACATCAGTAGATATTGTTGTTGTTTCAGTAGTGGATGTTGGCGTAATTTCTGTTGTTGTTTCTTTTTTACATGAGGTAGCGAAAATTAGCGCTACGGCAGCCATACTTAAAATAATTTTTTTCATTTGTTTGTTTTATTAAATTATTAATTGTGTTCCTACTAGTTTGAACTAATGTGAAAAGAAGGCTCTTTTTTAGTTTTTAGCGTCTTTTTTCTCTTTCCTTAGTCTTTTCTTTTCTTCTCTTTCAGCTTTTTGTATTTTAATTTTTTCCTCAGATTCGGCTATAGTTTTCTTGAAATTATCTATGTTAGAATTACTTGTTTCAATTTTTGTTTGTATTTTATTCACATCTTCTGTTGCTTTACTAACTTTTGCTTCTGCTTTAGCCACGTATTTTTCTTGTGAGTTGCTGTTTTTTAGGTTCGCTAGTTTGGCTTTTTCTGAGTTTAAGTCAGTTTCTTTTTTATTTAATTTTTTAGTAAGTTTTTCTTTTTTCCTTACTTCACTTAATAGTTTGTTTTCGGTTGAAGCGCGCATAGAAGAAAGAATGACTAAATCGCGTTGCTGCCTTTGTATTTGTAAATACATTTGGTTTTGCTGTCTAACTATATTATTAGTCATGTTCATTTGTCTTTGTGCACTTGAAAATTGTGCTGTAGCTAAAAATGGCGCTAGTGTGAGAAGTAGTAGGAGTAAACGTGTTTTCATAATTGAGAATGCGGACTAATTTGTATTAAAAGTAATAAAAACAAATGGAGTGAGAGCGTTGTGTTGTAACTTTTTGCGTGAGGGGTTGTAGCGGCATCCTTTTATGTAGTCTCGATGATAATGGAGACTATTAAAAGATACAGCGAATAACCCGACCCCGACCCCGATAGCTATCGGGGTTACGAAGGGGCACGCCCAAAAACAAAAAACCCTTGCTCCCGATAGTTATCGGTAATGCAAGGGGTTTTTTTATTATCAATTTTAGCTAATTACTATTGACTAGTAACTAATTACTAAAAATTTAGTATCTGTAGTATTCAGGTTTGAATGGACCATCAACAGGAACGCCAATGTATGCTGCTTGATCATCACGTAAAGTCTCTAATTCAACTCCTAATTTAGCAAGGTGTAACATAGCTACTTTCTCATCTAAATGTTTTGGTAACATATAAACGTCATTGTCGTAATTTGCACTGTTTTTCCACAATTCGATTTGCGCTAAAGTTTGGTTTGTAAATGAATTACTCATTACAAAACTTGGGTGACCTGTAGCACAACCAAGGTTTACCAAACGACCTTCAGCCAAAAGGATGATGTCTTTACCGTTGATAGTATATTTATCAACTTGTGGTTTGATCTCTACTTTAGAAGCTCCGTGGTTAGTGTTCAACCAAGCAACTGCAATTTCGTTATCAAAATGTCCGATGTTACAAACGATCGTTTTATCTTTCATTTGCTCAAAGTGAGAACCAAGAACGATATCTTTATTTCCAGTTGTTGTGATGATGATATCAGCATTTCCAACAACAGTGTTTAATTTTTTAACTTCAAAACCGTCCATTGCAGCTTGTAAAGCACAAATAGGATCGATTTCAGTAACTGTAACAATAGATCCAGCACCTCTAAAAGAAGCAGCAGTACCTTTTCCTACGTCACCGTATCCACATACAACAACTCTTTTACCAGCAAGCATAATATCAGTTGCACGACGAACCGCATCAACTGCAGATTCTTTACAGCCGTATTTATTGTCAAATTTCGATTTAGTAACCGAGTCATTAACGTTGATTGCAGGCATTGGTAAAGTTCCCGCTTTTACTCTTTCGTACAATCTGTGAACTCCAGTTGTAGTCTCTTCAGACAATCCTTTGATTCCAGCAACTAAGTGTGGGTAACGGTCAATAACCATGTTGGTTAAATCTCCACCATCATCAAGAATCATGTTCAATGGTTTTCTATCTTCACCAAAGAATAATGTTTGTTCGATACACCAGTCAAAATCCTCTTCATTCAATCCTTTCCAAGCATAAACTTGAATTCCAGCAGCAGCCATAGCAGCAGCAGCTTGATCTTGAGTAGAGAAAATGTTACAAGATGACCAAGTTACTTCAGCACCAAGAGCAATTAAAGTCTCGATTAAAACTGCAGTTTGGATCGTCATGTGTAAACATCCAGCAATACGAGAACCTTTTAAAGGTTGTTCGTCTTTATATTCAGAGCGAAGTGCCATTAAACCTGGCATTTCAGCTTCTGCTAATTCAATTTCTTTTCTTCCCCAGGCAGCTAGAGAGATATCTTTTACTTTGAAAGCCACAAAAGGCATAGTTGTAGTACTCATTTATAGTATATTTGTAATTGTAATTTTTGCAAATTTACGCATTAACTTACTATTTTAAAAGGATTCAGCAATATTTATGAATTGTTTAGTATTGTAATCTTTTAAAAATCAGTAAAATAATAATTATAAAGATCGTTTAGCTTCATTTTCAGGAGCTAATCCCGCTGTTCACTATATCTTTTTATCTTGCAGTTATTTTCAGATGCCTGAAACAACAGCAAGATAAAAAGGATGCCGTTTCCATCGGGGCTAAAAAAAAACAAGATACAACCAGATGCCTTTATACAAAATCATCCAACATAATGCAAACACCCAAATCCTTATTTGGGAAATAACCGAATCTTACGACCAGCTTTTTAGTGAGGTAGTGCTTAACATGAAAAACAGAATTCGGCTAAGCGGAATGAAGTCTGAAATGCACCAACGTGGTTTTTTGAGTGTGCGTAAGTTATTGCAAGAAGCAGGGTTTAATGATCTTGATTTGTATTATGACGAAAACGGTAAGCCACATCTAAAAGACGAAAACCATATTTCGATTACGCATTCTCATAATTTCTCGGCCATTATTATAAGTAATGAAACGGTAGGAATCGATATCGAATTGCAACGCGAGAAAATCATAAGAATTGCAGATAAATTTGTAGATAAAGAATTTAAATACCTTAATAAAAAAGAATCAAAAAGCTATATCAAAAAACTCACCGTGATTTGGGGAGCTAAAGAAGCTATCTTTAAAATTAGAAACGAAAAAGGAATTAGTTTTAAAGACAATATCATTGTTAAACCCTTTGATCTAGAAAATCAAGAAACCATTGCCGACCTACATTTTGAAGGATTGTCTCAAAAATACATTGTTAAATACGAAGAATTTGCAGGCTTTAGTTTGGTTTACGCCTTTGAAGAAAAAAGTGAACTTAGAGAATAAAAGAATAAAAAAAAGATACAGAAGGTTGATTTTAGAACAAGGAGTTTGTAATTATTGAAATTTACCTCCATTTGATCAATTCCTTAGGAATAACATACTTCACTTTTACAAACTACTCTTTAGCTCTACTATTAAACATTCCCATATAAATAAAAGTCCCCATTTTTCGGGCTCTACGTTTTAATATATCCACGTTTTCGCCTTCAAAAAGTTCGTCTAGCGTTTGTGACCAGTAATTCAACCAAATTCCAAATTCATTAGGTCCTATCTTACCTCCAAAATGACTATCAACTTTTACATGAGCTTTTAAAGGATCACCTTTGTACATCTTACCACCAAAGAGATTCATTTCCCAAAAATCAGTCAGTTTCTCGAGATGCTCATCCCAATCAGTAATCATTTCGTTAAAATAAAAAGCAATTTCTTTGTCGGCTCTTATTTTACCGTAAAAAGTGTGCACTAATAGGGATAAGTCTTCTCTGGTAGTAATGTCTTTAAGCATTCTGTAAAATGTTTAATATTATGAAGAGCATACTAGTAATGGCGCTCATAATAAGGGTGTTAAAAATTAATTTGTGGTTCATTTGTGCTAATATAAAAGTGTTAGCAAGCATGCTTACTAATACAATTAATGCTAGTTGAGCCATTTGTAGTAATGAAGTTCCATTAGACAATACCGTCATTGCCGCTACTCCTCCTAGACAACTTTGTCCTAAGATTCCCATTGTTGCATATCCAAAAAAACCGTGGTCAAAATTTACGAATGTTTTGTTGTAAAGTGTCATAATAATTTGATTTAATACAGCAAATTTACAATTACTCTAAGCTACTCTTTTATGATTGAAATCATAAAGTGGCAGTTTTTCGATATACCTTTCTATTGATGATTTGTAATTCCTTCTTTTTCTCTAATGCTTTAATTGCTCTAATCACAGTCTCTACGCGGAGTCCCGTTAAGTCGCCTATTTGTTGTCGGGTAAAATGAATGAGATAGCCGTTGCTGTCATGCTCTAAATTAAAATGTGTTATAGCGTAATCTAGTAATCGTAATACGCGATGCTCAGGTTCATGGGAGGAAATTTCAGCAGCCATAACTGATTTGTAGTACAGGCGTTGTGCTAAATTTTCAATGATTTGAATGCTAATCAACGGCTGTTTTTTAAGTAATTCAAAAAACTGCTCTTTCTTTACACAAATAATAGTAGCGTTTTCTACCACAATAGCATTTGCAGGATAATTTTGCTGAATAAAAAGAGGTGGTTCTCCAAAGCATTGTTCTTTGTAAAATAAGCCTTGAATAAACTCACGCCCGTCATCATTGTAATTATTCATTTTGACTTCTCCCGAAACAATTTGGTAGTAATGGGTAGGAAGTGTTCCTTCTTCAAAAATGATTTCAGATTTGCCAAATTCCTTCAAAACCCCACCATATTTTTCTAGTAAATCAATTGCAATCATAGTTTGGAAATTATAGAATCATAGTTATTTGGAATAAAATACTGCTTGGACTTTTAAAAAAAGCGGTTACTTTTACAGCCTGATGCAAAATAACAACAAGATATACCAAGAAATACTAAATTGTAAAGCTAATAAAAAGAAATTATTAGCCATTCTACTAGATCCAGATAAAATTGTTTGGGAAAGTTTAGACAATTTAATACATAAAATAATAAATTCACCAGCAACTCATGTTTTCATTGGTGGAAGCCTAGTAACTTCTAACAGAATAAATGAATTGATTATTCGTTTAAAACAAAAAGTAAATTTACCTATTGTTCTTTTTCCAGGAAATCCGTCCCAAATTTCGAATGAAGCTGATGGGATTTTGTTTCTTTCGCTTCTTTCAGGTCGCAATCCAGATTATTTGATAGGGCATCAGGTAAAAGCGGCACCCATTTTATACAAATCAAAACTAGAAATTGTTCCTACAGGATATCTTTTAATTTCTGGCGGAAGCACTACTGCTGTTGAGTATGTTAGTAAAACAAATCCTATAGATAGAGCTGATGCAGAACTAGCTTTGGCTACAGCCTTAGCAGGTGAAATGATGGGGAATAAATTAATTTACCTTGAAGCGGGGAGTGGTGCGCAACAAGCTGTTCCTGAAAATATTATTGAGTTAGTGTCTCGAAATTTAACAATTCCTTTAATTGTTGGTGGTGGAATTGTAGATTTGCAAGGAATAAAAAAAGCGTATGATTCTGGAGCCGACTTGGTTGTGATAGGAACAGCTTTTGAAAAGGATATTCATTTTTTCGATACAAATAAAAACCTAGAATAGCATGTTTGATTATTTTTTCGCACAATATAGTGCGTACCCAGTTCATGAAGTATATTTAGAGCTTATTGCTGTTTTTTTTGGGCTATGCAGTGTTTGGTACGCTAAGAAAGATAATATTTTAGTATTCCCTACGGGTTTGATTAGTACCTCTATTTACGCATACCTACTGTGGCAATGGAGCCTTTTAGGAGACTCGATGATTAATGTCTATTATTTTATCATGAGCATCTATGGATGGTACCACTGGACACGTAAAAATGGGGATATTGAGGAGTACCCAATAGCAGTAATGACAAGCAAAGACAAAGTGCAGGCAGTGATTATTTTTGTTTTGACTTTGGTATTTGTAGTTTTTGTGTATCTTTATTTTAAAAAGTTCACAAGCTGGTATTCTTATTTAGATACCCTTCTTACAGCAATATTTTTTGTAGGGATGTGGCTAATGGCTAAAAGAAAAATCGAAAACTGGATTTTTTGGATATTAGGTGATTTACTTTCCGTACCGCTTTATTTTGCAAAAGGATATACCTTTACTAGTATTCAATATGTAGTATTCACAATTATTGCCGTATATGGCTATTTAGAATGGAAGAAAATCTTAAACAACAGAAAACTGACGTCTTAAAAATTGCCATGTTTGGTCCTGAAAGTACCGGTAAAACAACATTGGCGATACAGTTATCGGATCATTATAAAACAGCTTGGGTTCCTGAGTTTGCAAGAGATTATTTGCAAGAAAAATGGAATAAAAAGCAAGAGATTTGTACTGTTGAGGATATGTTGCCAATAGCTTATGGACAAGCAAAACTAGAAAATGAAAAATTAGCTCAGGCTACTAAATTTTTGTTTTGTGATACGAACTTAATGGTTACAAAAGTTTTCTCAGAAGTATATTATAATTATTGTGATCCCTTACTAGATAAGGCGGCACAAGAGCATGAATATGATTTGTTTTTTTTAACGGATATTGATGTGCCTTGGGAAAAAGACGATTTGAGAGACAGACCAAGCGGAAGAGAATCTGTTTTTTCAGTATTTAAAAAGTCTTTGATTGATAATCATAAACCTTTTATAACGCTATCAGGAGATAAAGCGCTCCGATTAAATAAAGCAATCAAAATTATTGATGATTTGGCTGTAGCCAAAGAATTAGGTTTGTCATCAGTAGATTTTGTGCAAATCTATGAACACGGAATCCCATTTGAAAATATTGTAGCGCAATTGAATTTTTTTCAAAATGGTATTCCTAAAGCAAAATTAGTGGAACCAGCAGCTGTTTCAAACGGAATTTTAAAATTATCAAAAGATGAATTTCGCCAGAAAGCGACTTATTTTGATGATAATAAATCAAATTTATTACTTGAGAAATTTGTTCCAGCATCTGGAGCCGCCTCGAGAATGTTTAAATTTTTAAATGTTTTTTTGAATAGATTTGATATAGAGAGAGAGACTATAAATTCCTATATAAACAGACGTAAAGATAACGAACTTGCTGTTTTTATTGTAGGTACTGATCGTTTTCCGTTTTTTAATGAAGTATATGAAAAGCTAGTTAGCGAAATAGAAAATTTTGAAGATTTAGAACGAGATTATAAAAATTACTATTTTATAAAATTCTTGTTAGCCAATGAGTATTTCAATTATGCAGAAAAGCCTAAAGGAATACTGCCATTTCACAAATATGCTGATAATATAGCGACTCCTATTGAGGAACATTTGTACGAGTGTGGGTATTATGCAAGTGTGAATGATAAGTCATTGTTGCATTTTACAGTATCACAAGACCATCAGGTATTGTTTGAGGATATTATAACTTCAGTTAAAGATCTTGTGAAAAAGGAAACCAATACTACGGTTACAGTTAATTATTCTTTTCAAAATAAAAGTACTGATACCATTGCGGTAACGCTTTCAAATACTCCTTTTCATGATGAGAATGGGGCACTAGTTTTTAGACCAGGAGGACACGGTGCATTAATTGAAAACTTAAACAAGTTAGAGGCAGATGTTATTTTTATTAAAAATATTGATAATGTAATTCAAAATAATAATGAGGTAATAGCACTTTATAAAAAAGCGCTAGGCGGAATATTATTAGAAACGCAAAAGCAAATTTTCTCTTATTTGGAACAAATTGATGCTAATTCTTTGAAGGAAGAAAATATAGAACAAGTTCTTGATTTTTTGAAAGAGAACCTTTGTATTAAAATAGATGAGAATTTTCATAGCTGGACCCTTAAGGCTAAGTTTGACTACATAAAAAATAAATTAAACCGACCTATACGTGTATGTGGTGTGGTTAAAAATGAGGGAGAACCTGGTGGAGGACCATTCTGGGTTCAAGATGACAAAAAAGCGGTTTCATTACAAATTGTAGAATCCTCACAAGTAGATCTGGATAACGAAGATCAAGCCGCTATTATGGCGGATGCTTCCCATTTTAATCCAGTGGATTTAGTTTGTGCCATTAGAAATTATAAAGGAGAAAAATTTAATTTAAACAACTATATCGACAAGGAAAGTGGTTTTATTGTAGAGAAAAACACCTCTGGAAATACTATAAAAGCTTATGAATTACCTGGTTTATGGAATGGAGCAATGGCAAACTGGATTACATTATTTGTTGAGGTTCCTTTAATTACATTTAACCCGGTGAAGACTGTAAATGACTTACTAAAAGATCCGCATCAGCGTAGCAAAATATGGAAAATATAGCGTTAATTACAGAGCTTCAATACAAAGCGGTTAGAAGCAGTGGAGCCGGAGGTCAAAATGTGAATAAAGTATCTTCAAAGGTGGTGCTGAGTTTTGATTTGCAAAATTCAAAATCTTTAACAGATGAAGAGAAAACTTTGCTCGAAATTAATCTTTCCACTAGATTAACGAATGAGTCTGTTTTAATTTTAAATTGTGATGAAGATAGAAGCCAACTTAAAAACAAAGAAATTGTTACTAAGCGATTTTTTCAAATTATAAAAAAAGGTTTAGAAGTTCCTAAAAAACGAAAACCAACAAGAATTCCTAAATCAGTCATTAGAAAAAGACTAAATAATAAAAAAAACACATCAAAACTCAAAGCAACACGCAAGCGTCCAGATGTGGAATGATGTGTTAAATAATTTTAGAATTTCTTTTTTGATTTTTGAGATTTTTAGAATTACATTTGCGATGTCTCAAAGGGGTGCCAAAATCTAGGAATAGAATGAAAGCTGAGATTATACCCAACGAACCTGGACGAGTAATGTTGTCAAGGGAAAAAATGACTTAAAAGTGTTTTGCTCTTTTGTCATACGAACAATCAATTACAAATTTAACAACAAGAATAATTCCCCCTTTTATTCGTGATTTTTTACGAATGAAAACTATTATTGATCACAATCCTACAGTTTTGGGAGCAAAGTTGCAAAGTTGCAAAGTTGCAAAAAAACAAAAATTGGCAATCTCTACGTCAATTCTTTTTGCTCTAATTTCTTTCCACTCTTTTTCACAAGTTAAAGATACTACTGCAGTTAATAAACTGGATGAGGTATTGGTTTCGGCTGTTCGTGTGACTACTAAAACACCTGTGAGTTTCAGTAATTTGAGTAAGAAAGAAATTGCTCCACGTAATTTGGGACAAGACATTCCTATTTTAATGAATTATTTGCCATCTGTAGTAACTACTTCTGATGCTGGAAATGGTGTAGGATATACCGGAATAAGAGTTCGTGGTAGTGATGCAACTCGCGTCAATGTAACCATCAACGGAATTCCGTACAACGACTCTGAGAGTCATGGGACGTATTGGGTAAATATGCCTGATTTTGCTTCTTCTTTAGAGAGTTTGCAATTGCAACGTGGAGTAGGAACTTCAACAAATGGTTCAGGTGCTTTTGGCGCAAGCCTAAACATGCTTACGGATAGTTACGCTAAAAAAAGCAATGGCGAAGTTTCTAATTCTTTTGGAAGTTTTAACACTAGAAAGCATACTGTAAAATTTAGTACGGGATTATTAAACGATCATTTTGAACTTGCAGGACGAGTTTCAGCATTAAAAAGTGATGGGTATATTGATAGAGCTTCCTCTGATTTAAAATCGTATTTCTTGCAAGGGACGTATGTGGGTAAGACGACTTTGATTAAAGCATTGGCTTTTGGAGGGACTGAGAAAACGTACCAGTCTTGGAATGGTTTGGAGGACTTGGATGTTTTGAAAAATGACCGAACCTTTAATACTGCTGGAATGTATACAGATGAGTTTGGAAAAACTCGTTTTTATGATAATGAAACTGATAATTACCAACAAGATCATTATCAATTACATTGGAATGAAAAGCTGTCGTACAATTGGAATACAAATTTAGCTTTTCATTATACAAAAGGTAGCGGTTATTATGAAAATTACAAAGAGGATGCTGATTTTGGAGATTATAAATTAACGCCTTTAGTAATAGCAACTGAGACAATTAATTCAACTGATTTAGTACGTCAAAAATGGTTGGATAATGATTTTTACGGAACGACTTTTTCGGCTAATTATAAAAAGGATAAGCTAGACGTAATTCTTGGTGGAGGTTATAATAAATACGAAGGGACTCATTTTGGGAAGGTAATTTGGGCACGATTTGCATCTCAAAGTGAATTAGGAGATCGTTATTATAGTGATGGCGCTACTAAAACAGACGGGAATGTTTTTGCGAAAGCAAACTATCAAGTAACTGAAAAGTTGAGTTTATATGGGGATCTGCAGTTGCGTAATGTACATTATAAAGCTAATAGTGACGAAACGGGAATAGTAAACGATAATTTCAATTTTTTTAATCCTAAAGCAGGATTGAGCTTTGAGATAAATACTAAGAATCAACTCTATGCTTCTTACGCAAAAGCAAATCGCGAACCTAATAGAACAGATTACGAAAATGGGAGTCCGAAACCTGAAAAATTAGACGATATCGAATTGGGATTCCGTCATAATTCGGCTAAGGTAAAGCTTAACGCAAACGCCTATTTAATGTACTACAAAGACCAATTGATATTAACTGGAGCGCTAGACGACGTAGGAGCACCAATACGTAAAAACAGTGGTGATAGTTACCGTATAGGAATAGAACTTGATGCTACTGTAGTAATTTTAGATAACCTAATTATCAGGCCTAATATTACCATTAGCAATAATAAAAACAAAGATTTCTTTTTTAGTCGTGATGGCGTTTTAACTAATTTAGGAAATACTAATATTGCTTATTCTCCTAATTTTATTGCTGGAAATATCATTACATTTTTACCAGTTACTAATTTCCAAGTGTCTTTACTTTCTAAGTTTGTAGGGGAACAATACATGGGGAATATAGATTCAGATAATTCTAAATTGAAATCTTACTTTGTAAGCGATATTAATGTTTCTTATGAGTTTAAACCAAAGTCGGTTTTTAAATCTATACTAATTACTGGATTAGTGAACAACGTTTTTGATTATAAATACATTTCTAATGGATATTTTTATACCTATGATGATGATTATTCTAATCCTCCGGCAGTAACTACGATCGAAGGAGCGGGTTATTATCCTCAAGCTAGAATTAATTTTTTACTAGGATTGACATTGAAGTTTTAGTTTGGATTTTAACAAATATAAAAAAGCCTGAAAGTATTTGCTTTCAGGCTTTTTTTTGTTAATTATAAACACGAAGCACACTTCCGTTAACTTCTACACGGTATTGTTTTAAAGGGTATTCTAATTTTCCTTGACCGGTAAACAAACTGTATTCATTTTCGTCGCAGGGACAAACAATATTGATTCCGTTTAAAGTCATCGCGGTACAACTTGTAAAGGCTTGATTAGGACAAGCTGCATCAAAAGCATTGTAGCCACTACCCGTATTAAAAACATAAATTCCTTTTGCACCTACACCCGCATAATAAATAGCATTGCTTGGGAATTTTAAATTAGAATATGCTGGCAAATTTAAATTGAGATCTACAGTGAAAGAGTAATTAGGAATATTAGGATTCTTATTGTTAAAATCGCTGTTGCTGCAACCTATAAAAGCAGTCATTATAAAGAGTAAAAGGATACATTTTTTCATTAAATAAGAATATTATAAAAGTATTAGTTAAACAAATTTAATTTATTTAACTTTGATTTAGATATGATTAACATATAATTATATACAAGAAAAAAATTATACTATCTTTGTGGAAACAAATCCCGTCCTGATGGGATTTTTTCTATTTATATAAGCGATGAAAAGCAAGTTTGACTTGAAGCGAGAAAGATGTAGCAGTGTTTTCAGACTATAAAAATCAGAGCTTTGTAGAATATCAAAATAATACATTTAAAAATTATGAGCGCAATATCTTATTACACAGCAGACGGATTAAAAAAATTAAGAGAAGAGTTAGATCATTTAAAAAGTGTCATGCGTCCCAAAGCATCTGCAGATATTGCTGAGGCTAGAGATAAAGGAGATTTATCTGAGAATGCAGAGTACGATGCAGCAAAAGAGGCACAAGGAATGCTAGAAATGAGAATTTCAAAGCTGGAAGAAGTACATTCAAATGCGAGATTGATAGATGAAACAAATCTTGATCTTTCTAAAGTGTTGGTTTTATCAATTGTAAAGATTAAAAACCAAACGAACGGTATGGAAATGAAATACACGCTAGTAGCAGAAAGTGAAGCCGACTTAAAAACAGGAAAAATATCTGTAACTTCTCCAATTGGAAAAGGATTACTAGGGAAAACAGTAGGTGAAGTAGCTGAAATTACTGTTCCAAACGGCGTTCTTAAATTTGAGATTTTAGAAATTTCACGTGGCTAATTTTTTTTTACTAAATAAAATAAAACATCATGAGTTCTATATTCACTAAAATAGTAAATGGCGAAATTCCGTGTTATAAAATCACAGAAGACGAGAATTATTTGGCTTTTCTAGATGTAAATCCTAATGCAAAAGGACATACGTTATGCATACCAAAATTTGAAGTCGATAAGATTTTTGATATGGAGGAAACGCACTACCTAGGGTTAATGCATTTTTCTAGGAAAGTAGCTATAGCTTTAGAAAAAGCAGTGCCTTGTAAACGTGTAGGTATGGCTGTTGTAGGTCTAGAAGTTCCTCATGCGCATGTACACTTGATTCCGTTAAACGAAATGGATGAAATGCGTTTTCAAAATAAAGTAAGCTTATCTAAAGAAGAGTTTGAAGCTGTTGCAAAAAGCATTCAGGCTAAGCTATAAAAATACAGTACACACGAATTATTGATTACCAATATTCGTGTGTTTTTTTATTGCCACTTGTATTGTAGTTCCTTTCCCTATATCTGAATGCAATACTTTTATTTTTCCAGTATGATACTCTTCTACAATTCTTTTAGTAAGAGACAGTCCCAATCCCCAACCTCTTTTTTTAGTGGTGTATCCGGGTTCAAAAATAGTTTTGTATTGACTTTTAGGGATGCCACTTCCGGTATCTGTTATATTAATTTTCACGACATCTTTATCTTGTTCAATTTTTAAGGATAATTTTCCTTTTCCCTTCATTGCGTCAATAGCGTTTTTTACTAGATTTTCTATGGTCCAGCTGTGTAAACTTGAATTTAATAAGGTGTAAATAGGTGTTTCTGGCGCAGAAAAACTGAACTCAATTTGCTTTGAAAAACGCAGCTGAAGATAATTATAAGCCGTTAATGTAGCATCAATGATATCTGTTTTTTCTAGTATGGGTTTTGAACCTATTTTTGAAAACCGGTCTGTAATGGTTTGCAGTCTCTCTATGTCTTTTTCAATTTCGATAATAATATATTCTTCAACATCATCGCTCTTCAATATTTCGACCCAACCTATTAAAGAAGATAATGGCGTTCCTATTTGGTGTGCTGTTTCCTTGGCCATTCCTGCCCAAAGTTTGTTTTGCGTAGCAGTTTTAGTACTGATATAAAAATAGTAAATTAAAGCAATAAAAAGCACTAATATTAAGACTAGCGCAATAGGGTAGTATTTAAGTTTATTTAGTAATTCAGAATTCCCATAATATAATTTTTGAAATTTCCCAGGGATGTATTCAACTACAATTGGAGGGTTTTCATTCTTTAATTTTTCTAGAAATTTTCTTGATGCGTTTTCATCTTTAACAATGGCATTATCTATATTTATGGTATTTATAATGCGATCGTTTTTAATTAACATAATGGGTATAGAAGTGTTATTACTAAAAATTTGTAATGGTAACTCTACATCGGCATCAACTTCAGCATTTATAAGGGTTTTTTGGGCTTGAGCCCAAAGATTCATTTTTAAACGTTCTTCATTTTTAAAAATTTGAAAAAAAGTATAGGTATTCCATAATATCAATGTGATGATTAAAAAGGAAGTAGCAATAATAACCCACCGGCTTGTGTTTCTTCTTTCAGAAAACTGCATAATTTAATTGTTTGAGCGATAAATATAACAAAATATATGCTGCATTGTTTTAGTTTATTGGCGAAAGCATTGATTTCAAAAAGAAAATAATTTTAAAGGATTAAAAGAGCAATCCTGTTTTTATAGTAATTTCATTTGTTTACTTTTGTATGACACCATTTTTTTAACTAGAAAAAAAATAATATAACATGATTAGTATTGATCCTAAAAGTATAGAAACAGCAAAGTTGCAAGGGTATTTACAAGGTTCAGTAGGACCAAGACCAATAGCGTTTGCGAGTACCGTTGATGTAGATGGTAATCCTAATTTGTCGCCTTTTAGTTTCTTTAATGTATTTAGTGCTAATCCGCCTATTCTTGTTTTTTCACCTGCCAGACGGGTACGTGATAATTCAATTAAACATACGCTAATCAACTGTGAGGCTAATAAGGAAGTGGTGATTAACGTAGTGAATTTTGATCTTGTTCAACAAACATCATTAGCAAGCACTGAGTATGCTGATGGCGTGAATGAATTTATAAAATCGGGACTAACAGCAGTTCCTTCTGATTTAGTAAAACCGTTTAGAGTAAAAGAATCTCCTGTACAGTTTGAATGTAAAGTGACTCAAATTATCGCTTTAGGTGATGAGGGAGGAGCAGGGAATTTAATTTTGTGTGAAGTGATTAAAATCCACATTGATGAAGCAATTCTAGACGAAAACGGAAGTATAGATCAATATAAAATTGACTTAGTTTCCAGACTAGGAGGAAATTGGTATTCGAGATCAAATCAAGGATTATTTGAAGTGCCAAAACCTTTAGCAACTCTGGGAATAGGCGTAGATGCTATCCCTAAGGAAGTTATAGTGAGTACTGTTTTTGACGGAAATGATTTAGGGAAATTAGGAAACATAGAAGCCTTGCCTACGCCAGAAGAAGTTAGTATCTTTGTCTCAAATAACTTTTCGGTTAAGGCCGTTTTAAGTGCTGATGATCTAGAAAAAGTGCATTTAGAGGCAAAAAAATACTTAAATGACAATGATGTTGTTTCGGCGTGGAAAGTGCTTTTAGCAAAAAAATAATCTTATATAACAATTAAAATAACGAAGATGGAAGTTACAGGGAAAATTAAAGTTGTTAATCCAGAGCAACAAGTTAGTGCATCATTTAAAAAAAGAGAACTAGTTGTTACTACCGAAGAGCAGTATCCGCAACACATCATGATTGAGTTTACTCAAGATAAATGTGATTTGTTAAACAATTATAGCATTGGTGATCCAGTAAAAGTATCAATCAACTTGAGAGGTAGAGAATGGGTTAATCCACAAGGAGAAACAAGATATTTCAATAGTATTCAAGGATGGAGAATTGAAAAAGTACCTGTTGGTGAACCACAAGGGCCATCTGCACCTATGCCTTCAGCTCAAGCTTTTGCACCAGCGACAAACTTAAATGAAGAAGAAGCAGACGATTTGCCTTTTTAATCAAAGCGTAAAATACAGTATATAAAAGCCTTGAGAAATCAAGGTTTTTTTTATACCTAAAAATTTGGGCTTATGATAGCGCCTATCCCTAGATGATTGCCTATTTGTGGGTAAATAAAAGCAGTAGTTTTTGATTTTTTAGAAACTCTAAATGATTTTAACGGACTAATATGCGAGAAGACAATTCCAGAGGCTAAACCTATTCCAGCACCTACAAGCACATCAGATGCAAAGTGTTTGTCATTAGCAATTCTAAATGCTGCGGTGGCTCCTGCAAATAGAAAACCGCTGCTCGCATACCAAAAATTAGCATCTTTATATTCATAATATAAAAGAGTAGCATTTGTAAATGCCACAGCCGAATGTCCCGAGGGGAAACTCAAATTATTTGACAAATCAGGGCGGTCTCTCTTCGCTAAACGTTTCGTCATTTCATAAACAATTATAGTTGCCGCATTAGCTACTAAAATAGTTACAGTTTGATTCCTATAATTTGTTTTTGGTTGAAACCCCAGAGATTTACCTAAATAGATTTGTCCAATAGGAACAAACGGAAAAACATCATCTATTCTAGATTTAAAATCAGAACCAAAAACATTATTTGTCTTTGTTTGAATATCCTGGTTAAGTTCAGAATTTAATAAAATTGCACCTGCAGTAATAAATGCTGCAGGAACTATAAATTGCTTATAACTTAGTTTTTTTGATACCGCTAAACTATCCACATTTTGTCCATACATTTGCGGAATCATTAAGATAAAGAGGAGGGTTACAGTTATTTTTTTCATTTTATAATAAGTTGAAAAAGTAATTTCATCAAAAATAAGCCTTTATACTATAATTTCAGTACCAAACTTATGTATTATTTATCGCAAGATTTATTTTTTCCTGACGTATCATTAACGCATTCTTCTGGAATTATTGCGCTGGGTGGTGATTTATCGCCACAAAGATTACTATTAGCGTATAAAAGCGGCATTTTTCCTTGGTTTGAAGATGGCGAACCCATCACTTGGTGGTCTCCCAATCCGCGTATGGTTTTATTTCTAGACGAATTAGTGGTGACAAAAAGCATGCGAAACATCCTCAACCGAGATACATTTACAGTTACTTTTAATCAAAATTTCAGAGAAGTAATTGCTAATTGCCAACAAATAAAGCGAGACGGTCAAAACGGAACCTGGATTACTAATGACATGATCGAAGCCTATTGCAAGTTGCATGAACTAGGAATTGCAAAGTCTGTTGAGGTGTGGCAAGATGGCCAGATAGTAGGCGGATTATACGGCATTGATTTAGGTCATATTTTCTGTGGCGAAAGCATGTTTTCAAAAGTCTCTAACGCAAGCAAAGTCGCATTTATCACCTTAGTCCGCCATTTAAAACAAGAAAATTACAAACTCCTAGACTGCCAAGTCTACAACGAACATCTAGAAAGCTTGGGCTGCCGCGAAATACCACGTCAAGACTTCATTTCGATTCTTAAAGACAATAATTAGAGCCTAATCCAGCTGTACGCTACAAGTCCTCGCTCAAAACCTTTTTTTCTAAAGTCATAAAAGGAGCTTGCTGCGCTCGCTCTTTTACTCCTAGAAAAAATAGTTTTTTCCCTCTGGGCTTTCCCCTCCCATCTGGGGCAAAACACTTCCCTCTCACAAAGAAAATAGCAAAGCATGAGAAGTTCACTACCTCATAAAGCAAAAAAAGTACAGTTAATAAATCCATTAAGATTTATTGAGGTCAGTAGTTACGAACATATAATTTTAGATTGATATATTTTTTCTGACTCGACCATTCTTACTATCAAATTGTTGAATATTGTGTCTTTGCTTTGAGAACGGTTAATTCGATAACAAAATTCATCAAGATACCTGTTTATATTAAAGTCACTTACCGATGAATATGTTGTTCTAATCCATGATTTTACTTGATGAATCATTGTGTGCAATGCCATAAAATTCATCCCTTTGTTGCTTTCTATTTGTGTGATATTATAATCTCCAAATAAAGGACGATAACCTTTCCATTTATCTGTGGTTATTTTTGCATTTTTATTAATGTGCTTTTCAAATATTGTCTCTAATTCTTTGGCTGAATAATTATCAATTTTCAAGGCATACATTCTTTTAATTTTTCCTTCATCTGTTAGTTCCACTGCTGTTACAACCTTTTTTTTCTTGCTATCATAACTCCTGCCTACTTTACCTTTTTCCTTTCCTCCAATAACGAATTCATCAACATGAACAGTTCCGTCCATTGGATGATTCTCACTAGATTTCATCGCTTCTCTAATTTTGTGCATAAATAAACGTGCTGTTTTTTCTGTAACTCCATAGCGAACTCCCATGTAACTGGCAGATAAACTTTTAGTGGTGGTTGACATCTCAAAACATATAAAAAAGGCTTTGCGTAAACCAAACTTAACCTTATGAAATAAAGTGTTTGCCGCCGCGGTTTCTGTATGGCTGCAGATATTACAAGTTCTGGAAAAATCTTTGCGGATTTGACTCTTTGTATGCTTACATTTTAAACAAATAAATCCTCGTTCCCATTTATAATTTGCTAAATATTCTTTGCAGTGTTCATCTGTTTTAAACCGTTCAGCGAACTCTAAAAGGTTTTGCCCTGTAAATAAATCCATGTTTCCCTTGTTTTATTGATCTCTAAGATATGAAATTATCTACTTACCTCAAAAGATTTATTTAAATTTGCGTGCAAAATCATACAATCAAAGTAAACAGCACACAGCATAAAATCCGTTTTTATCCGTGTTCCATTCCGCAATCCAACTCTGCAACACAACTCCATAATACAACTTTCAATGAGCTAAAATCCGTTTTTATCCGTATTTTTGCTTTAGCAAATCCGCGTCATCCGTGTTCCATTTCGCAATCCAACTCTGCAACACAACTCCACAAGAAACTCCAAAATACAACTTTCAATAAGCTAAAATCCGTTTTCATCCGTGTTTTAATTTCCCACAATCGAGCTTCCGTTCTAACTTTCAAACTTTAAGACTATCGACTTTGCAACTCAGCCACTTTGTAACTCAGTAACTCAAAAAAAACTAAAACTTCAACTTAGTAAACTGCCAGTTCAACGTACTAAACAAAACCAACTCATTCCTTAAACAAGGCAATTCCAATATCACCTTCAATGTCTCATGCGCCATCATAGTCCCAATCATCCCAGGTAAAGTACCTAGCACACCATTCATATTACAATTAGGCACATCCTTTGGGTCAGGCGAATCTGGAAACAAGTCTCTCAGGTTTTTACTTTTTCGATGGTTAAAAACAGCAACTTGTCCTTCAAAACCTAAGATACTTCCATAAATTAAAGTTTTATCCAGACTCACACAAGTATCGTTAACTAAATAACGGGTAGCAAAATTATCAGAACCATCGACGATAATATCAAAGTCATTCAAGATAGAAGCCGCATTAGCTGCTGTAAGCTTTTTGGGCATAGCTGTCACATTGATTAACGGATTTAATTTTTGCAAAGTCGCTTTGGCAGTTGCAGCTTTTGATAATCCCACTTGATCTTCAGTATATAATATCTGACGGTGCAGGTTGTGAATTTCGATAGTATCAAAATCAACGATGCCAATAGTGCCAACACCAGCCGTAGCCAAATATTGTAATATAGGACAACCCAAGCCTCCCGCGCCAATTACTAGAACTTTGGCTTTTTTAATTTTTGCTTGGCCGGCGTCACCCACTTCTGGCAACATCACTTGGCGGTTGTAACGTAAAAAATCTTGTATAATGCTCATTTTTTTAAGTAATTAGTGATTAGTAACTAGTGAAGAGTAACTAGTGAAAAGTTATTGGTTAATAGTAATTAGCAAATCGGCTGTCAGTTCGAGCGGAGTCGAGAACCTTTTTTAAGCGGTAATTTATTTTAGATTAAGTGAATAGTAATAAGTGATTAGTAACTAGTAACTAGTGAAAAGCTATTAGTTAATAGTAATTAGCAAATCAGTTGTCAGTTCGAGCGGAGTCGAGAACCTTTTTTAAGCGGTAATTAATTTCATCATAAGCGAATATTAATAAGTGACTAGTAACTAGTGAAGAGTGATTAGTCAAAAGTAACTAGTGAAAAAAGTAAATTGAACGTCAGCTAATGTGCAGTCTTTAGATTTACTTAAACGGTATCAAAAACAGCTACCGCAATCAAGGAATTCCCCCTTCGGGGGTTAGGGGGAAAAACTTTTATCCCAATCTTTCCAGACGGGCTCGTAGCCTTTCTTAGTAATAATATCAGCCATCTCTGCTACAGAGCGCTCGTCACTAATTTCGAATTGCTCTAACGATTGGGGATCGACCACATAACCACCAGGATTCGTTTTTGAACCCGCACTCATGCTTGTCGTTCCAATAGGAATAATGTTGTTTCTAAAGTTTTCATTCTCTCGAGTCGAAATCGAAATCTCCAAGTCTTCATTCCACAAACGATAAGCGCAAATCAGCTGAGTCAAATCACGGTCGTCCATGATGAAATTAGGTGGAGTGGTACCTTCTGCAGGTCGTAATCTTGGAAACGAAACGGAGTACTTCGTCTGCCAATAGGTTTTCTGTAAGTAATCTAGATGCAAGGCATTAAAAAAACTATCGGTTCGCCAATCTTCTAAACCCAATAACACACCCAATCCTATTTTGTGTATGCCCGCTTTCCCAATGCGGTCTGGAGTATCTAGTCTAAAATCAAAGTTGGATTTCTTCCCTTTAGTATGATACTTTTTATATACCTCTTGATGATAAGTCTCTTGATACACTAACACGGAGTACACACCGGCATCATGCAGGCGTTCGTATTCTTCTTGCGAAAGCGGTTGTACCTCAATCGAAATAATCGAAAAGTCATTCTTGATTACATCAACAGCGTTTAGAAAGTAGTTGATATTCACCGTATAATTTGCCTCTCCAGCTACTAACAATACATGGTCAAAACCTAAGGATTTCAATGCTGCTACCTCTTGCCTAATCTCCGAATCAAGCAAGGTCTTTCGCTTAATTTTATTGTCAAGACTAAAGCCACAGTAGGTACAAATGTTTTGGCATTCGTTACTCACATACAAAGGAGCATACATTTGGATGGTTTTACCAAAACGTTTTTTAGTTAGTTCATGGCATTCTTGCGCCATTTCCTCTAAGTATGGTTGCGCAGCTGGGGAGATCAAAACCAAAAAATCATCCAAGTCTCTCTTAGATTTGGCTAATGCTTGCTCCACTTGCTTTGCAGTACTAGTGTAAATTTTGGATTGGATTTCATCCCAATTGTATTGTTCGAAAGTAGATTTGAATGTTGTCATAAGCTTAAACGCAAAGTGCGCTATGTTTTTTTTCGCAAGGTTCGCTAAGCTAGACTTACCTAGCATTTTTACCTTGTAACATTTATGCTTGAATTGATCACCTTAAACGCAACGCGTATGAGGTTATCGAGCAGTTAATATAATTTTAATTGATGAAGTCTCCCCTCCTTCGGAGGGGTTGGGGGAGGATTATTGGGTTAGAAACGACGTCAACGGACTTGATGCCATGGCATGTTTATACTGTTGTCCTAATCTCGCTTCATATGCTTTTCTACCAGCAATTACCGCCTCTTTAAAAGCCTCTGCCATTAGTTTAGGATTTCCTGCAACGGCAATAGCGGTATTTACTAAAACAGCATCAGCACCTAATTCCATTGCTTTTGCTGCATCCGATGGTGCACCAATTCCCGCGTCTATAATCACGGGAATTTTAGATTGTTCGATAATAATTTCGAGAAAATCGATTGTCTTAAGTCCTTTATTGCTCCCTATAGGCGAACCTAATGGCATCACGGCAGCCGTTCCAGCATCTTCTAATCGCTTGCACAAAACAGGATCAGCATGAATGTACGGCAATACAATAAAACCTAGCTTGGCTAATTCTTCTGTGGCCCTCAAAGTCTCGATAGCGTCTGGCATTAAGTATTTTGGATCGGGATGGATTTCTAACTTTAGCCAATTGGTTTCTAGCGCTTCTCTAGCAAGTTGAGCAGCAAAAACAGCTTCTTTAGCATTTCTTGCTCCAGAGGTGTTGGGTAATAAATTAATGTGTGAATGCTGTAGGTGTTTCAAAATAGCATTTGTTTCTGTTTCGAGATCAATGCGTTTTAAAGCTACGGTGACCAACTCACTTTCTGAAGCTAAAATGGCTTCTTCCATTTGGGCATTCGAACCAAATTTTCCCGTTCCTAAGAACAAACGAGACTGCAATATTTTATCCCCTATTTTAAACAATGATGGTTCCATAAAGGTCGTTTTTAAGTAGTTTGATTGTCTTTTTTTTATGTTCTGATTTTGTTATTAATCCTGAAACGGCAATGCCATAAATTCCGGTTTCCATTAATGCAGGAAGATCGTCTGTTGTAATGCCGCCTATAGCATACACGGGCGTAGTAAGTCCGTTGTTTTTCATCTCTGTCAGGATGTTTTGATAGCCGTCAAGACCTAAAATCGGACTCAATTTTTCCTTTGTAGTTGTGAATCGAAATGGACCCAGTCCTATATAATCACAGCCGTTTTTTATGTGGTTTTGAATATCTTCAAAAGTATTTGCAGTCGCTCCAATGATTTTTGTGTCTCCTAGAATGCTGCGTGCTTCTGTTATCGACATATCGGTTAGGCCAAGATGTACGCCGTCTGCAGCGATTTGCTGAGCGAGATACACATTGTCATTGATGATAAAATTAGCTAAGTACTCTTCGCATAAAATTTTTACGGCTTCCGCCAAAGCAAAAGTTTCTTCAGGGGAATGATTCTTAAAACGAAGCTGAATCCATTTGCAACCGCCGTCTAGTGCTTCATGAATATTTCTAGTTTGCTCGTCAACCGAGTTTCCTTGCGATATGTATTGTAATTTGTTAAACATTATGATATCCTAGTTTTGTGTGGTTAGACAATAGGTAATTTTCGATATAAATTTTGGCGTTTTTGCACGCATTTAATTCCGTTTCACCTTTGGCAAGATTAGCTGTAATCGCAGAGGATAATACACAACCCGAACCGTGCTTTTCATCTACATCAGTAAGACGTGGTTCTAATCTATAAAACCGATCCGTAGTATATAAATAATCTACTCCAAGTTCGTTAGGATTGTGACCACCTTTAAGTAAAACAGTGCAATATTCTGATAGCATTTCGGCTATAGATTCAGGATCTATTTCTTCTTGAGATAGCTTTATAATCTCATTATAATTGGGAGTGATTAAATCTATTTCGCTTAAAATGAGTTTTAGAGATTCATAGTTTTTGATCTCTAAAAAATCAAATGTAGTCGAGGATTTTACCACAGTATCCCATACAATTTTAGTTGCTGGAGCAATTTGCCTAATCAATGTGACAATGGTTCCCAGATAAAATAATGAAGGAACAATCCCAATTTTAACAGCCTTAATTTTATAAGTTTCGAAAAGTCTTTCCACGGAACGAATGGTGAATTCTAAGGAAGTCCACTCAATTTCATGAAAATTGTTTTCTGTCTGGATCGTGTTTGCCGTATTGATAGCAAGACCATATACTTGATGTTGTTCGAATGTTTTACAGTCTGCTAAGATTCCGGCACCTCCCGAAGGGTCAAAACCAGCAATACTTAATACAAATGGACGATTTTCTGGCATAATTTAAAATTTTGAATGGGTTGATTACTGTTCCAAATACTTCCTAATAGGGCTACATCATTAAATCCAAGTTGGTAGGTTTTCGCTATATTCTCAATTGAGATTCCTCCCAAAGCGACTAGTTTTGAATTATAATTGGTTCGCTGTGCGATAGCTTTAACTGCATCTAAATCAGATTTATAGTCGGGTTTGGAAATACTTTGATAAATCGGACTCAAAAAAGCGTATTCAAAACAACCGTCAAGTTGGTTAAAATCAGCCATTGTATGAATCGAAGTCGATTTGATAAAACCATCGTTATTATTTGTTGATTCCAAATCCAAAGCTGCTCTGGCACTTTCAGTAAAATGAATGCGATGAATTCCAAATTCATTTGCTACTTGATGCTGCTGATGTAAAACCAATCGCGATCGAAATTCAGGATTTACTTTCGATAAAAACAGCCTTAGTTCTCCAACTGAGTAATTAGGTTTACGCACATGAAGCAACTCCAATCCACACTCAAAAAGAGCGTGAATGGTGTTGATTTCATTTTCTATAGCAATTGGATTTGTGATGACGATCATTTTTTAAGTAAATTAGAGTTCCCCCTTCGGGGGCTAGGGGGCTTTAAATATAAATCTCTTTTCCTTGCTCAATAAACTCTTCTGATTTTGCTGCCATTCCTTTTTCTGCTTCGGCAACGTCACGGATTTCCTGTGATATTTTCATAGAGCAGAATTTAGGTCCGCACATCGAGCAAAAGTGTGCGATCTTAGCACCTTCAGCAGGTAAAGTTTCGTCGTGAAATTCTCTTGCGGTATCAGGATCAAGCGATAAATTAAACTGATCTTCCCAACGGAATTCAAATCTAGCTTTACTTAAAGCATTGTCACGGTATTGAGACCCTGGATGTCCTTTGGCTAAATCAGCAGCGTGGGCAGCAATTTTATAGGTGATTACACCATCTTTCACATCTTTTTTATTGGGTAAACCAAGGTGTTCTTTTGGCGTTACATAACACAGCATCGCACAACCGTACCAACCAATCATAGCAGCACCAATGGCTGATGTAATGTGATCGTAACCAGGAGCAATATCAGTCGTTAGTGGGCCAAGAGTGTAAAAAGGCGCTTCGTTGCAATGTTCCAATTGTTTCTCCATGTTTTCCTTAATCATGTGCATGGGAACGTGACCTGGACCTTCTATAAATACTTGCACATCGTGTTTGAAAGCAATTTTAGATAGCTCACCTAAAGTTTCTAATTCGGCGAATTGTGCAGCATCGTTAGCGTCAGCAATTGAGCCTGGACGCAAACCATCACCGAGAGAGAAAGCGACATCGTATTGCTTCATGATTTCGCAAATGTCTTCGAAGTGCGTGTAAAGAAAGTTTTCTTTGTGGTGAAACAAGCACCATTTTGCCATTATCGAACCTCCACGAGATACAATTCCCGTAACACGCTCCGCAGTTAAATGAATGTAACGCAATAGTACGCCTGCGTGAATGGTAAAATAAGAAACACCTTGTTCTGCTTGTTCGATTAATGTATCTCTAAAAACCTCCCAAGTTAAATCCTCGGCAATTCCGTTTACTTTTTCTAAAGCTTGGTAGATAGGCACGGTTCCAATAGGCACGGGAGAGTTACGGATGATCCATTCTCTAGTTTCGTGAATGTTTTTTCCGGTCGATAAATCCATAATCGTATCGGCTCCCCAACGGCAAGCCCAAACTGATTTTTCTACTTCTTCTTCGATGGTTGAGGTTACAGCACTATTCCCAATATTGGCGTTTATTTTTACCAAGAAATTGCGCCCTACAATCATAGGTTCGCTTTCAGGGTGGTTGATGTTGTTTGGAATTATAGCGCGACCAATGGCTACTTCATTACGAACAAATTCGGGTGTGATTTTGCTTTTAGGTGTGTTGGCTCCCCAGCTGTGTCCAGGATGTTGACACTGCATCGCTTTAGTTTGGGTATCTAATTGCTCGATACGTTGATTTTCACGAATCGCAATGTATTCCATTTCTGGAGTGATGATACCTTGCTTAGCGTAATACAATTGTGAAACGTTAGCTCCTTTTTTGGCACGCATTGGTTTGTGTAAATACTCGAAACGAAGGTGATTTAATTTTTCATCGTGTAATCTTTGCTTTCCGTAATCAGAGCTAATTTCTGTTAGTTCTTCCACATCATTACGGTCTATAATCCATTGCTCACGAATGCGAGGCAATCCTTTTCGAATATCGATTTCGATATTGGGATCAGTGAAAGGTCCTGATGTATCGTATATAGTAACCGGTGGATTTTTTTCGATACGACCGTTCGACATTTTGGTATCAGCTAGTGTGATTTCGCGCATCGCCACTTTGATAGGGTGGATGTCACCGTCGATATATACTTTTCTTGAATTGGGAAATGGTGTTCTTGAAATTTTTTCTTCGTTTGTCATTTTAGTATGTCTTAAAGTTAGTTTAGGCGTAAATGGCATGCGGACTGATGCGAACTGCATCGTATACAATTTTTATATTTATTGGGCACAGATCGCACGCGGATTCAACGGATTTACAAAAGTAAAAACGCGGATTGACGCGGATTTTATTTTTATTACAGCTTAATAATTGGAATTTGTTCGTCAAAGTTTGATTGGATGCAAATAGCTCGCAGATTTTTAATTCTAGTAATTAATTCTTACTTAGCTGTTTTCAACTCTTTAATCTGTCCCTTAAACTATTAACTAATCACTAGTTACTAATCACTATTTACCAATTACCCTCCTTGGGTTGCGGAAATAATTAAAACGGTGTCGGTTTCTTTTAGGGGATGGGAATTCCAATTGGATTTAGGAATTACGGTGTCGTTGATGGCTATGGCAATTCCGTTTTGTTTTTCGGGAATTTCCAAGTCAAGAAGTGCCTGAACAGTTAAGTTACTGCTGGCAAAATGTTTGTTTTGATTGTTGATTTTAAGTTCCATTCCTTTTGAATTTAGTTGATTTAGCGCCGTATTAAAACGCGGCTCAACTTTAGGAATGGCTACAAGTTGTCCCAAAAAAGGGACCATGGAAGTCATCGTACTTTTCCCTACGCTAGTATGAACTAGATCAGGTTCAGAGGGTAATTCTCAGCCTACAAAGTTGTAGACACCCCTAAAGTGTGAAGCAAATGTAATAAAAAATTAGTTTGAAAGTTTATAATTTTAGATTTAAAGTTGTTGATTTTGCAACTACTTCTTCAAAGATTGGGGGAATTTCCAGCAACTTTCCACGTGATCATTGACCATTCCGGTGGCTTGCATAAAGGCGTAAATAACCGTAGAACCGACAAATTTAAAGCCTCTTTTTTTTAAATCTTTGCTAATTTTATCAGAAAGCGGGGTAGTAGCAGGAACGTCTTTTAGCGTTTTTGGGTTATTGATGAGTGGTTTTCCTTCTGTGAACTCCCAAATATATTTCGAAAAAGAACCAAATTCTTCTTGAATCTTAATGAAGTTTTGCGCGTTAATTACAGCCGAATATACTTTGAGTTTGTTGCGAATTATGCCGGCATCTTGTAATAAATCGAGGTTTTTGTCATCGTTGTATGCTGCTATTTTTTTATAATCAAATTGGTCAAAAGCAGCACGGAAATTTTCTCTTTTGTTGAGAATGGTAATCCAACTCAAGCCTGCTTGAAAAGTTTCGAGTAATAAAAATTCAAATAATGTAGCATCGTCATAAACAGGTGTTCCCCATTCTTGATCGTGGTAGTTTTTGTAAAGTTCGCTGGATAGACACCAAGTGCATCGTGGTTTGTCTTGCATTTTTTTTGATTAAAGATAAAAAAAAACCTCAAATTATTAGTTTGAGGTTAGTTTAAAGAAATTATTTACGTTTATAAAGTAAGATTTGATATTGTTCATCTTCATTAATTTCTTTAATCTTTAGTGTAGAGTTGGTTAACTCTAAAATATCATAATCTGCACCAAATTCACTTGCATATGTGATGTTTAATTTGTTATCAGTTTTTGTCCAAACACCTGTTTCGGTTGGTTTTGTACAATCTGAATCTGAATCTCCAAAAGAGAAATCATTCAATACGCCACCTTTCACAAATTCTAAATAGTCTTTTCCACAAGGAGTGACGTTTGAAGGGATTTCTACTAAGATTTCTTGGCCAGCGATAGTTCCACCTACTTTATAGAGCTCCCATTTTCCTTCAATTGATCCAGAATCATTATCATCATTACTACAACTTGAAACAGATAATCCTAGAGAAATTACTGATAAAAAAAGAATGCTTAATTTTTTCATTTTGTTTGTTTTTTATTTGTTAAAATTTTGGCAAATGTAAATTAAAATTTACAAATAAAAAATTTTAATTTAACTATTTAGTAGTCATTTCTAATAGTGAATAAATGCTATTTGCATGTGTTTTTTATTTGCTAATCATAGGCTATGTTTAGATGTAAATCTTTCTAATGTTTGTGGATGCTGGTTTTGTTTAGCAATTAGAAAAGCTGTTATGAAACTTATACTATAATTTAGTAAAATATAGTTTAGCCTAATTTTATAATATTGAGCACAGCCCAGATGTAATATTAGTTTATGGCCGCGCTAAACTGACAATTTGTATAATAATGAAACATATTTTTGAGATATATGGCACAAAAAAAGAGCGATTTGAATTTCAAATCGCTCTTTAATATTTTAGAACTTGTTTTAGATTAACCTAAAGCAGCTCTTTTAAATCCTGTAACAATAAGATCTTTATCTAAAGATTTAACATAAGCGGCAACGCTTAATTTGTTATCTTTAATGTAATCTTGGTTTACTAAAGTATTATCTTTAAAGAAACGAGCTAGTTTACCTTTAGCGATGTTATCTAACATAGCTTCTGGTTTTCCTTCTTGACGAAGTAAGTCTTTAGCGATTTCAATTTCTTTTTCGATAGTTGCAGCGTCTACACCTTCCTCGTTTAATGCGATAGGAGACATAGCAGCAGCTTGCATAGCAACGTTTCTAGAAACTTCTTCTGCACCAGCTGGAGCAGCAGATAAAGCTACTAAAGTAGCGATTTTGTTTCCAGAGTGAATGTAAGATCCTACAAATGCACCTTCTAATTTCTCAAAAGTTCTAATTTCTAATTTCTCACCGATAACTCCTGTTTGCTCGATTAATTTATCAGCAATAGTAATTCCGTTAAAATCAGAAGCTAAAAATGCTTCTTTAGAATCGTAGTTCAATGCTTGGTTAGCCATTTCAGTAGCCATTTTCACAAAGCTTTCGTTCATACCTACGAAGTCAGTTTCACAGTTTAGAGTGATTACTACACCAGCAGTTTTGTCAGCATTTACAACAGCAATTGCAGCTCCTTCAGTAGATTCTCTATCTGAACGATTTGCAGCTACTTTTTGTCCTTTTTTACGAAGGTTTTCGATCGCTAAATCAAAATCTCCTTCTGCTTCAACTAATGCTTTTTTGCAGTCCATCATCCCTGCACCAGTAGCTGTTCTTAATTTATTTACGTCTGCAGCAGTTATTGTTGCCATGTTTTTTTTATTTAAAGATTAAAAGATTGAAGAATTTAAAGATTAAAAATAGCGTTAATTTTACATTGACACTTTAAGTAATCTTTAAATCTTTCAATCTTCAAATTTATTTTTATTTTTCTTCAGTTGCTGGAGCAGCTGGTTCAGCAGCAGGAGCTACTGTTTCAGTTGCAGCCGGAGCTACTTTTTCTGTAGTTGCAGCAGGAGCCGCTTTTTCAGAAGTTTCAGCATCTTTGTCAGCCCCTCTATCAGAAAGACCTTCAGTGATTGCGTTAGTTACTAAAGTTAAAATTTTATCAATAGATTTAGAAGCATCATCATTTGATGGAATTACAAACTCTACTTCACGAGGATCAGAGTTAGTATCTACCATTGCAAAAACTGGAATGTTTAATTTTTGAGCTTCTTTTATTGCGATGTGTTCCGCTTTGATATCTACTACGAATAATGCAGCAGGTAATCTTGACATATCTGAAATGGAACCTAAATTTTTCTCTAATTTAGCACGAAGACGATCAACTTGTAGACGCTCTTTCTTTGAAAGGGTCATGAAAGTACCATCTTTCTTCATTTTATCAATAGTAGCCATTTTTTTAACAGCTTTACGGATAGTTACGAAGTTAGTTAGCATTCCACCAGGCCATCTTTCAGTGATGTAAGGCATGTTTGCAGCTTTTGCTTTTTCAGCAACGATGTCTTTTGCTTGTTTTTTGGTAGCAACAAATAATATTTTTCTACCTGATGCAGCAATTTTTTTCAAAGCTTCATTAGCTTCTTCAATTTTTGCTGCAGTTTTATATAGATTGATAATGTGTATACCATTACGCTCCATATAAATGTAAGGAGCCATGTTTGGATCCCATTTTCTAGTCATGTGTCCAAAGTGAACACCTGCTTCTAGTAATTCTTTTACTTCTACTTTGTTTGACATTTTTTTGTACTAGTTTACGTTCTGTTGATTAGCAATGTATAAATGGCGATTTCTCGGCTAAATACATTTAGATGCTAAACTAATTTCTCACCTCAATGAGACAACAACAACATTGTTTTAAATTCAATAAATTCAATAAGTCTTGAATAAAGGTACTCAAGACAGGCAATATTAACGTTTCGAGAATTGAAATTTCTTACGAGCTTTCTTCTGACCGAATTTCTTACGTTCAACCATTCTTGGATCTCTTGTCAATAAACCTTCTGGTTTCAAGATCAATCTGTTTTCAGCATTGATTTCACACATAACACGTGCTAATGCCATTCTTACAGCCTCTGCTTGTCCAGTTGAACCACCTCCGTAAACATTTACTTTTACATCATAGTTAGTTGCATTTTCTGTCATAGACATTGGTTGCATAACTTTGTACTGTAAAGTAGCTGTTGGGAAGTAAGTCGCGAATTCTTTTTTGTTTACAGTGATTACTCCTGTTCCTTCCGAAACATAAACACGTGCAACAGCGGTTTTTCTTCTACCGATTTTGTGAATAACTCCCATTACTTAAGATCGTTTAGGTTAACTGTTCTTGGTTTTTGAGCTCCTTGTTTGTGCTCAGATCCAACAACAACATTTAAATTTCTAAAAAGTTCAGCACCAATTTTGTTCTTTGGTAACATTCCTTTTATCGCTTTTTCTACTAGTAATGCAGGGTTTTTTGATTGCAATACTTTAGCAGTTAAAGTTCTTTGTCCTCCTGGGTAACCTGTATGACGCATGTAAATCTTTTCGTCCATTTTGTTACCTGTAAGGTTGATTTTTTCTGAGTTGATAACGATAACGTTATCTCCACAGTCCACGTGTGGTGTATAACTTGGCTTGTACTTACCTCTTAAAATCATAGCGACTTTTGAAGCAAGACGACCTAAGTTATGACCGTCAGCATCTACAACGATCCACTCTTTTGTAGAGTTGGCTTTTGTTGCTGAAATTGTCTTGTAGCTTAATGCGTTCACAATAATAAATTTTAATTAAACATTCCGTCCCCTATAAAGGGGATGCAAAAGTACAATTAATTATTTTAAATACAAATACCTTAAATGATTATTTTTATTGTCTGTTTTGCCTGATTATCAATTATATATTTAAGATTGCCATTATTACAACTGTTTTCTAAATGATGTTATCAGTGTGTTTCATTTTTTGACTTACATTTGTTATCAATAATAAAATTTTTATCTTGCAATCTTGGAATACAATTTTCAACTTAAAATGTTGTTTTTTATCGAAAGAAAAACTCTCGAAAGCAAAGGTGATTTTAGAAGCGCTATTGGATTACCAAATTTAATAAATATATAATTATGAAAGTTAAAGCAACCCTTAAGCAAATTGCAAAAGAACTTAACGTATCGGTTTCCACTGTTTCAAAGGCACTTAATGACAGTCCTGAAATAAGTGATCAAACTAAGATCAAGATTAAGGAGTATGCTAAACTTAAAAATTACAAGCCTAATGTTATTGGTTTAAACCTTAAGAATAGAAAAACAAAGACTATTGGTGTTATTATTCCAAATATCTTAAATTCTTTTTTTGCGAAAGTATTTAGCGGAATTGAAAAAGTTGCTGATGAAAAAGGTTACAATGTGATTACCTGTATCTCGAATGAATCGATCGTAAAAGAAATCAATACGCTTGAGATGTTGAGTAATGGTACTATTGATGGTTTTATATTATCAGTATCTGAGGAAGCGCAAAAACTTCAAGATTATTCTCATTTTACCGAAATCATTAATGACGGTACTCCTATAGTTATGTTTGACCGTATTGCTGATGAAGTCGAATGTGATAAGGTGGTAGTTGATGATTATAATTCAGCGCTACATGTTACACAACGTTTGATTGATTTGGGTTGTAAAAATATTGCGTTACTTTCATCTGTTGATAATTTGAGTGTTGGAAAATTAAGAGCTAACGGCTATTTGCAAGCTTTGGAGAACAATAACATTCCTATAAATGATAAGATAATTCTTCGTGCAGATTCTGAAGCTGACTTAAAAGAAAGAATAGATGCTGTTTTTGAAAATAATACCATAGATGCCGTTTTTGCTTTAGATGAAAACGATTCTGTTGCTGCTTTAAAAATGGGATTAAAAAAAGGATATAAAATACCTGAAGAACTTTCAATAATAGGTTTTGCAGATGGAATTCTTGCTTCACGCAGATTAACGCCTAGTTTGTCCACGGTAAGTCAACACGGTGTAGAAATAGGGGAGGTTGCTGCTAAGCTGCTTATTGATCGCTTAGAATCTACTGAAGAAAATATTCCTTATGAGACAGTTGTGATTAAAACAAAATTAAAAGAAAGAGAATCTTCTAGAAAAAAATAATGATTAAAGATATTTAAAATAAAAAACTCCATCTGCTAGTTGCAGATGGAGTTTTTTTATAGGTATTTTACTGATTAATAAACTCCTAGGCAGTCTTTAATCATTCCGAAATCAACAATTAGAGTAACCTCAAGTTTAAAGGACTTTTCTATTTCGTATTTAATCAACGGGTGAATTTTTCTGGTTTTCAGTATACATATCAAAAACACAAGTTCATCCTGAAGCTGTGCTGTTATTTTAATTGATCTACCTTTTAAGTTGTGAGTTTACTGTTAATTAGTTATGATTGTTAGGGAATTATTTTTTATTTTTAATGAGGTATAAGTTATGTTCATCGTCTGAAATAAAAGCAAATTTCAAATTAGCGTGAGTGTAAAAAGAATATTTTTTTTTGGCATCAGTTTCCATTTTTATTCTCTTGTCTTCTATCTTGTCATAAATCGATGGCTCTTTGGTATCATAATCATCTAATGATATATCTTCTTGTTTCACTTTAAGAGTTTCTCCATTAAATATAATATCTAAATAGGCATTTCCATTCCAGTAATAATAAGTATAGGGACTGTTAGATTGAGTTTTGCCTGCCATGTTAGAGCAATATTCTAATTTATGAAAGTACTTAAATACTATATTTTTACTAGGTATATCAGTAAATAAATTTTCATATTTTATTTTTTTATCATCGTCTACACTTCGTTTTCTGATAGCATCAGTTATTTCATTACTAACTCCATAAAGGATATACCATTTATTATCTAATAAAAATAAAACGGATTGTCTTTTAGTGTAATGAATTGTGCTATCTCTCCATACAGAAAAATGCTCTAGATACGCACTATTAGGTACTATTGTGTTGTAATAATATTTAGATATTTCCTCAGTGTTCCAGCTAAAATCTTTGTTTAACGGAATAAAATCTTTTTTAACTTTGTCACCATCAGTCGGCCAAGTTTGATAGTAAAGTAACTCTTTATTGACTATTTGTTTATTAAGCAAAACAGTATTTCCAAATTCAGATTGATTTGAAGAGGAGGTTTTGTAGTTAATAGTATCTAAAATATTTCCGAACGTATCAAATTTGAAAACAGTATTCGAAAAATTGTCACCACTATTACCTCCGCCATTATCAAAACGTTCTGTTTTCGTGATAGCTTTAAGTATTGTATTTTCTTTTGAGATTTCAATTATTTGAACATAGCGGGTCAGATAATCTTTTTCGTCTTTAGCAAATAGACTTATAGCATAATTACCTAAATCGTTAATTTCTGATAAATTTTTGTAATCATCAAATTCATGTGGTAGTTCTTTTCTAGGAAAAAGATTGATTGCATAAGTGTCAATGCCTAGAGCTAAATACACATTTATTTTATATATGAAATATAAAATTGCTGCAATTGCTAAGCAATAGATTAAAATCATTTTTCTCATTTTATTTAGTGATTAGATAAAAATATATGAATATTTTAATGCGCCTCTAACCAATCTTTACCCATTCCTAAATCAACAATTAAAGGAACGTCAAGTTTAAAGGCATTTTCCATTTCATATTTAATCATTGTTTGGATTTTTTCTAATTCACTGTTGTGAACATCAAACACCAATTCATCATGAACCTGAAGCAACATTTTGCTTTTCCAGTTTTCAGTACTTAATTTATTATGGATATTGATCATGGCGATTTTGATAATATCAGCAGCACTCCCTTGTATAGGTGCATTTACGGCATTACGTTCAGCGCCACCACGAACCATGGCGTTTTGTGAATTGATATCTTTTAAATAGCGACGGCGTCCTAAAACGGTTTGCACGTAGCCATTGTCCCTAGCAAAATCAATTTGTTCTTGAATGTAGGTTTTTAACCTTGGGTAGGTTTTGTAATAGGCCTCAATTAAAGCAGCACTTTCTGAACGGGAAAGTGACGTTTGATTGCTTAATCCAAAAGCTGAAACGCCATATATAATTCCAAAATTTACCGTTTTAGCATGACTACGTTGCTCTCTCGTTACTTCTTCTAGTGGAACTTCGAATACTTTTGAAGCGGTAGATTTATGAATATCTTCGTTGTTTAAAAACGCCTTAATCATGTTTTCTTCTCCACTTAAAGCTGCAATAATACGCAATTCAATTTGAGAATAATCGGCAGAGACTAAAGTGTAATTCTCGTCTCTTGCTACAAATGCTTTCCTGATTTGGCGTCCTCTTTCGGTACGAATAGGAATGTTTTGTAAGTTGGGATTATTTGAGCTTAGTCTTCCTGTTGCAGCCACGGTTTGCATATAATCAGTATGCACTCTTAAGGTTACTGGGTCTACTTGATTTGGCAAAGCATCTACATAAGTGGTTTTAAGTTTATTTAATTGGCGCCATTCCAGGATGTCTTTTACGATCTGGTTTTCATTAGCTAAATAACTTAAAACTTCCTCTCCAGTGGCGTATTGTCCTGTTTTGGTTTTCTTTTGTTTTGTACCTCCAATTTTTAATTTATCGAATAAAATATCGCCAAGCTGTTTGGGCGAAGCCAAGTTAAAATGTTCTCCAGCTACTTCATATATTGTTGCCTCTAATTTTATAATATCGTTATCTAGGTCGTGTGATAAGGAGTGGAGGAAGTCAGTGTCTAAACGGATTCCTTCTTTTTCCATATCAGCTAAAACCTTTACTAACGGAATCTCGATGTCTTCGAATAATTTTTTAGTTTCTGTTTTGTCAAGCTCGATAGCAAATAATTCTTTTAACTGAAATGTTATATCAGCATCTTCGGCGGCATATTCTTTGATTTCTTCTAAGGCTACATCACGCATTGATTTTTGGTTTTTACCTTTTTTACCAATAAGTGTTTCAATAGATTTTGGAGAATATTTTAAATAAGTTTCGGATAAAATATCCATATTGTGACGCATATCAGGATTGATTAGATAATGCGCTATCATGGTGTCAAATAGTTTTCCTTGGACGGTAATGTTGTAATTTGATAAAATTTTCAAATCGTATTTTAAATTCTGACCTATTTTTTCGATGGTTTCATTTTCGAAAAACGGAAGGAATTTTTGTGCAAGGATGTTAGCTTCTTCTTGGCTTTCTGGAAAAGGAACATAATACCCTTTCCCTTTTTCGTAAGAAAATGAGATTCCTACCAGTTCAGCATGCAAAGCGTCTAGTCCAGTGGTTTCGGTGTCAAAACAAACAGCATTTTGTTTTAGTAAATTTTGCAACAGCAATTTAATGCCTAGATCCCCTTGAACTATTTGGTACGAATGGGTTGTGTTTTCTAAAGTGTTGTAAAACTGCTGGTGTTCATTAGTGGTGTTATCAGTAGGAATTGCACTTGCAAAAAGGTCAAATTGATCTTCATTTTTTGGTTGCGGTTTTTTGTAAAGTTTTGCTTCATCGGTAGCTGCGCCTGCATCTGAATTTCCTTTTTTGAAAATGGCGTCAAATTGTTCGGCCATCCTTCTAAACTCTAATTCATTGAATAAAGCATCTGTTTTTTCTACATCAGGCTTAGATAATTCGTAATCACTTTCATTAAATGTTACGGGACAATCTAATAATATAGTAGCTAATCTTTTTGAGAGTAGTCCCAACTCTTTATTGGCTTCTATTTTAGTCTTTATCGCTCCTTTTAATTCATGGGTATTGGCTAAAAGATTTTCCATTGATCCATATTCAGCTAGAAATTTCTTTGCGGTTTTCTCACCCACACCAGGTAATCCAGGGATGTTATCGGCAGAATCGCCCATCATTCCTAGGTAATCAATTACTTGTTCAGGTCTTTCAATCTCAAACTTTGCTAATACTTCAGGAATTCCCC
The DNA here is from genome assembly GCF_054165825.1 of Flavobacterium sp. PL002. Taxonomy (NCBI): domain Bacteria; kingdom Pseudomonadati; phylum Bacteroidota; class Flavobacteriia; order Flavobacteriales; family Flavobacteriaceae; genus Flavobacterium; species Flavobacterium sp. PL002. Next base: position 2,179,057 of record NZ_CM135110.1, read on the forward strand.
ATATTTCGATTCCGTTACCCATGCGGGCAGGTTTGTACATGAAAATATTTTCTGAAACCAACTGAGCAAAATCCTTGTCAGGAGTTACCATAAAAACCTTGTAATTTTCTTTCTCAGCTTGTTTAGCAATGGTTCCTATTAAATCATCGGCTTCAAAACCTGCGACCTCTATAATAGGAATGTGCATGGCGTTTAATAAAGCTTGAATATAGGGAACGGCAATTTTTATGGCTTCAGGAGTGGCGTCTCGATTGGCTTTGTATTCAGGAAAAAGTTCATTTCTTAAAGCGCTACCTCCTTTATCAAAAGCGACTGCTAAGTGATCCGGTTTTTCTCTTTTAATAACATCCATCAAGGAATTCATGAATCCCATTATGGCAGAGGTGTCCATTCCTTTTGAATTTATTCGAGGATTTTTTATGAAGGCATAGTAGCCACGAAAAATTAAAGCGTAGGCATCTAATAGAAAAAGTCTTTTTTGTTGTGACATGGTTATAATTTTGTAAAGATTTCAAAAGTACAAAACTTAAAAGATAATGTGTTGTACGAAGTTAAATTTATAAGGAATTGGTTTTTGATCGTTTATTTCTTTTTTAGATCGTTTTATTTTACTCATAAACGGTTTTTATTAGTTTTTTTTTGATAAATTAGGTTAGTTATTTACTATAAAGCCTTTTGTTTTTTGTAGTAAATAAGCTATTTTAATAGCAAATAATATTGTAATAGTTAAAATAAGATGTATTTAATCGGAATAATACGCTTTTAATCGGATTAAGTTGTATGTTTGATCTAATATATTCTGCTGAGAGAGAAAATATTTTTTAATTTTTTAATATCAATTATTATGAATAAAACTACATTTTATAAGTCGCTGATTACTAGTTTGTTTTTATTTTTCTTGTTTTTTGCGAATTTGACTGTCGCACAAGTAGGAATAGGTACTGTTACACCTGATGCAACTGCTGTTCTTGATGTAAGCTCTACAACTAAGGGTATGCTGACACCTAGAATGACTACGACGCAAAGAAATGCTATTACGACTCCTGCAAACGGATTAATGGTTTATGATACTACGTTAAAATCATTTTATTATTATGACACTACAATTACAGCCTGGGTTAGTATGAGCGCTGCAACTAGTTATGGAAGACTGAACTTTAAACGTATTAAATCTACTGATGTTTTAGCAACTGTGCTTGCAGCGGAAAAAACAGCTGGTGGAGGTTCAGCATATAAGTTAGACACGAATACTTTATATGAAATAAACGGGACAATTAATGTTGATTTACCTATAGATCTTAATAATGCATATATTGCGGGTTTAGATACTAATGAGGATAAATTAATAGCAGCTGGGAACTTGTTTGAAGGGGCTAAAGGCGGTAGTATTAGAAGCCTTACTCTTCAGGCTGGAGGTTTAGTATTCAACTTATTATGTACTACCTCTGACTCATTTATATTTAGAGATTCACTTGTACTTTCATCTGGAAGTGTAGGTAAAATATCAGGTTTTGGTTTGGTTTTTTCTAGTATTGTTCAATATGCTGGTAATGGTGCAGGTGTTACTTACTCAAATATTAGTAAGTTGTTATTAAGTAATATAGGGTGGTTCGCTGGTAATTCAGGAACTTATGAGAAATTGACCGGAACTTTTGGTTTAGTGCAAAAGCAAGGTGGATTTACTGAAGTTAATGGTACGGCTATAGGTTTTGATGTATCTTCTAATCCAGTTATTTCAGGAGATGCAGTTATGGAAGCTGTTGTATTTACTGGATCTAATATTGCTGGATTTGTAAAAGCATATACGGGAACTGGTACATATAGTGGTTACAATTTTACTAATAAATGGACTGTAAATTGTCCTGGGATAGCTTTAGAAGGAGATAGGTTCGCTACTGGCACATTGTATCTAGACAGATCAACAACAACGCAAAATAGCGTGTCAAATTTAGCTGTGGGGACTGCTGTTAGACTGAATGGGACAACTATTTCATCAAGATTATTCCGAATGGCAGATGGTGATCCTACATCGGAAAATAATAAGTTAGTATATAAAGGAAGAGCGAAGCGAGTTTTTACAGTTTCAGCTTCAATTTCTATGCAAGCAAGTGGTACCAATGGAACACAAGATTATTTATTTTCATTTGTTAAATTTTCTGGTGGTAGTGGTAGTTTCATAAGCGATTCAGATACGTTTATTGATTCGAATTCAGGTTTTGTGCAAAGTTTTTCGGTTACTGGAACAGTTGAATTGTCAGATGGTGATTATGTTTCATTATACGTTCGTAAAGCTAGTGGTAATACTGCCAATGGTGGTATAATAACTTTTAATTCTTATAATATGTCATTGAGGTAATTAATGAAAGAAAAGGTTTTGAGTATGAGGTTTAAAATTAATATTAGCAATTGCCAACATTAATTTTGAATCTCATATATTTTTATCTTATTATCATTTTTATATTAATTTACTTTATGTCTTTTAGTGATTAAATATTGCTATGTCGTTAATGGTTGTTGAAATTAATTAAATCAAGAACTTATGTGTTTTTTAAGTTAGTCAATTTATATTCCATTTTTTTAGTTAAATATTGATTAATATCAATGCGTAGTCCCTTCATAATTTGTTATTTTGTCTCAAAAAAATAATTATAATGGTTTTTCGTGTTTTCTTGCTGAGTCTTTTTTTATTTATAGTAGAGCTTTATGCTTTTCAAGCGTTGAAAACTTTGATAAAGCTAAAGTGGGTTCTTACCGCTTATCAAATTCTTAGTGCTATTGCCTTGGTCTTTATTGTTTATTCTTTTACGCAATTTGATCGTTCTATTGGACAAACTAAGCAAACCATGTTTACCATGGGTATGTTGCTAGTGATTTATGTTCCAAAAATAATTTTATGCCTAATAATGTTAGGAGAAGATATTTTTAGGATTGGTTCAGGTTCAGCTCGCTATTTTATCAATAATGAAAACTTTGAATTCTTAAATTCTAGACGAAAATTTGTGAGCCAAATAGGGCTTGGATTGGCTGCCATTCCTTTTGCTTCTTTGATTTACGGTATCACCGTGGGGAAATACAATTATAAGGTAATTAAGCAACGCATTTATTTCCCGGATTTACCTGAGGAGTTTGATGGGTTTAAGATCACACAAATATCTGATGTGCATAGTGGGAGTTTTGATAATCCAGAAAAGATTAGTTATGCTATTGATTTGGTAAACGAACAAGACTCAGACATGATTCTTTTTACAGGAGATATTGTTAATACACACGCTAAAGAAATGTATCCTTGGATTGAAACTTTCAATAAAATTAAGGAGCATAAGTACGGTAAGTATGCAGTATTAGGGAACCACGATTATGGTGAGTATGTTACTTGGGCTACTGAAGCAGATAAAGAGGCTAATTTTAAAGCGATAAAAAGTTTATACGGTCAAATAGGATTTCAATTAATGCTAAATGAGCATACCTATATTGAAAAAGGGAAAGATAAGTTGGCATTAATTGGAGTAGAAAATTGGGGGCATAATTTTAAGAAGGCCGGAGACATAAACAAAGCTGCTGCCGGAGTAAATCAGGAAGATTTTAAAATCTTGATGAGTCACGATCCTAGCCATTGGGATTACGAAATTAAAAATCACGAAAAGCACTTTCATTTAACACTAGCAGGTCATACGCATGGCATGCAATTTGGTATTGAAATACCAGGTTATTTTAAATGGAGTTTAGCACAATATATTTACGCACAATGGGCAGGTTTATATGAAAATCTTGGCCGTTATGTATATGTAAATAGAGGTTTTGGTTTTCATGCGTACCCAGGTAGGGTAGGAATTATGCCTGAAATAACAGTGATTGAGCTAAAAAAAGGGGATAATGTAGCATAATGCGTTAAAATCGCTACATTTGTAAATTAATAGCTATTTATTAGGTAGATTTAAATATTAAATTTTTGGTTATATGTCAAAATTCGGAGAACTTATTAGTGCACAAGTGCCTGTCTTAATTGATTTTTACACAGATTGGAACGAATCCTCAGTTTCTATGGATCCTGTTATGAAAGACGTAGCTGCGGCTCTTGGTGACAAGGCTAAAGTAATAAAAATTGACGTGGATAAAAACCATGAACTTGCTATTGCTTTGCGTATAAAAGGATTACCTACTTTAATGATTTATAAAGCGGGAGAGATGATCTGGAGGCAATCAGGTGAGTTAGATGCAAATACTTTAATTAGTATTCTTCAAGGGAAATTATAATTTACTGTTTGTAAAACTCTCAGCAGTAATTCTTGCATAGCTAAAGTTATTGTTGTTTAAATAATCCAATACTTTTGGTAACGCATATTTAAGATTTTTAGACGCTTTAACGCTGTCATGAAAGACAATTATACTTCCAGGTTCAATATTTTGAATCAAATTATCTAAGCATTTTTCTTTTGCTATTTTTTGATCGAAATCGCCGCTTAAAACATCCCACATAATAATTTTATATCCCAAACTTTTTATTCTTTTTGTTTGTCCCGTTTTTATTTTGCCGTAAGGCGGACGGAAAAGTTGTGGAGTACTTCTTTTAAAATCACAAGCGGATTTAATTATTGTATTTTCGCATTTCTCAATGTCAGCTAGATAGTTTTCAGTGGATGTTTTCCATCCGTTTAAGTGGTTGTAGGTGTGGTTTCCTATGCTGTGTCCATCATTAATAATTTTCTTAAATATATCCGGATTCGCTTCGATATTTTTCCCAATACAAAAGAAACTTGCTTTAGCATTGTTTTTCTTTAATTCAGCTAAAACCCACTCAGTTACTTCTGGAATTGGGCCGTCATCAAATGTAAGATAGATTTTCTTCTCATTATTTGGCAATAGCCAAATGTAATTAGAGAATAGCTTTCTAATAATTGCGTTTGTTTTTACCCAGTAAAAGCTCATTTTGATCTTTATTTAGAGATTTAAAGTTAAAAAAAATGTAGCAATATCTAAGCGATATTGCTACATTTTTATAGTCTAAATTGGGATATTTACTTATTCTTTTTCTCTACCAAAACGATGAAACATTTCGATATATGTATTAAAGGTAGCTTTGTTTTTATTGTAATAATCTAAGTCTCCATTTTTACCCATTACCTGAATCAGTCCTCTATAGCGTTCAATATCAGTTATGATATCTATAGCAAGACTACTTTGATCAGATGCATCTAAAGTTTTGTAATAGTTTAGATTCTCTTTGTATTTTTGCGTCAATTTATTAAGTAACTCGTGCGCTTTTGCTTTTTCGCCTACTTTGTAATATCCATCAGCAAATGGCTCTAGTAATGAATAATAGTCAAATTTATCAACTGGCATTTTAGTCATCGCCATATTAATAACTTCTTTCGCTTTATCAATTTTACCTTCTTCGATTAATTTTTCCATTAATCGTGCTAGATTAGTTCTATAATTAATAGACTCTCTTCTTGTTTCAGGATCGTGGTAAATGTGGTCGCTATCACTATTTCCCCATTCCCATTTTCTAACAATCTGTAGCATTTTGTCAGTATCAATTCCGCCCAAATCAAGTGGACTTCCGTCTTTAGGTATTGGTGTTTTTACTGGAACTAATTTGTAAATTAATCCTTCAAGTTGTAAATAATTTTTCATCCACAAGTAATCTTCATCGTCAAATGAGCCTGGGCTGAAATAAATAGGTCTTTTCCAGTTGTTATTTGCAACAATATCTAACATCATTATTCTGTTTTTATACAATGCTCTTCCTTTGATATCGATATCAATGTAAGGAACAATAGAATCATTGTATTTTGCAGCAACAACTTTGTTTTTAATTATTTCATTTTTATCAACAGGAATTCTAATTTTATTTGTCGGGAAAAAATGTACCGTTTGTCCGTTTTGCATTCCTATCGTTGATTTAGGATTTTTTATAAAGGCCATAAGGTCTTTTGCATCCCATCTACTTTCTGTTTTAGGAACATAAACTACGTAGTCTAATTTGTCACCTACATATTCATCATGTGTAAAAGAAATAGGCAAGGCTTCTGATTGATAGCTTTTTCGTTTCATTTGGTCAATATACCAGTCGGTCATGAAAAGGCTGGTATTTACCAGTTTTACATCTGTACGTACACCTTCAATTTCTTGAGCATACCAGAGAGGGAAGGTGTCATTGTCACCTATGGTAAATAAGATTGCGTTAGGGTCACAAGATTCTAAATAGGCCTTTGCCATTGCAGTTGCAGTATATTTTCCAGAACGATCGTGGTCATCCCAGTTTTGATACCCCATTAATACGGGTGCAGCAAGTAAACTAGCAGTTATAATGACAGGTCCGGCAATTTTAGGAGCTAAATACTCTTTTAAGGTTTCATAAAGTGAATATACACCAAAACCAATCCATATTGCAAAAACATAAAAGGAACCTACAAGAGCATAATCTCTTTCTCTAGGCTCAAAGGGTCTTTCATTTAAGTATATTTTTAAGGCAATACCTGTGAATAAAAACAAGGATAATAAGACATAAAAGCTTTTTCTATCTCTACTTGCGTGAAACATTATTCCTATTAGTCCAAGAATAAAAGGTAAGAAAAAATAGACGTTACGACCTTTATTGTTTAAAACATCTGCAGGGAGGTTTTCTTGAGATCCAAGATGTAAATTATCTATATAGTTGATTCCGCTAAGCCAGTTTCCATCTTGGTTGCTGTACCTTCCTTGAATGTCATTTTGACGTCCCACAAAGTTCCACATTAAATACCTCCAGTACATGTATCCAAATTGGTATTCAACCATAAAACTTAAATTATCTGCAGTAGTAGGCTTTTCTATAATTAAATATTCATTATAGCTTTTTAGGAACTTCATGTAGCCTTCGTTGTCAATTTGTTTTTGAGCGTAAGCGGTTCTAAATTCATTAACCGTTTTTACGACTTCATTTTTTAATTGCGCAATGGCTTTGTTATAATCCTCTTCAGATAATGAATTAACATCAACTCCATATTGTCCAAGATCACTCTCGTAATCATGATTAGGATCAATTCTAAAAAGAGGTGCGTTAGTAAAATTCATATAGTTTTCTATATGATCAGCACTCCACATCCTAGGTAGAATTGTTTTTTGGTCATCGTCACTGTTTTGCTCCGCATTTTTAAAGTTGTTTACAATAACATATTTGCCTGTTTTGTAATCTCTCTCGAAATTAGGTGCTTTGTCTAAATAAGGATTATTTTTGTCTAAGCCTGCAAATGTTTCAGTGTATTGTGGTCCGTAAAAAAGCGGATTTACACCATATTGCTCTCTGTTATAATACGCAAGAACTTCGGCAGCATCTGATGGTTTATTTTCGTTAATTACTGTATTTGCATTGGCTCTAATAGGAAGCATCATCCAAGTCGAAAATCCTATTAAGATAAATAAAACACAAAGTAACAGTGTGTTGTATTGAATCATTCCCTTGCTACGAGTATACTTTAATCCAAAATAAAAGAAAGCAATTATTGCAATGGTAACAAAGATAGTTCCAGAGTTAAATGGCATTCCGAAGCTATTAACCATAAAGATTTCTGTCTTACCAAAGAAGGCCATCGTTAAAGGTAGTAATAGCTTGAATATAAATAATAATATAGAAACAACCACCACATTTGCGATGATAAAATTCTTTACAGTAACTGTTTTGTAGTTTTTGAAAAAATATAAAAACCCAATAGCAGGAATGGTAAGTAATGCCATAAAGTGAACTCCAAATGAAAGTCCCACAACTAAAGAAATGATTAGCAACCAGCGATCTCCTCTGGGTGTATTCATCTCTTGTTCCCATCTAAGACCCAGCCATAATAGTAAAGCAATAAGTAGAGAAGCCATAGCGTAAACTTCGGCTTCAACAGCATTAAACCAAAAGCTATCAGAATATGTAAATGCTAGTGCGCCAACAAATGAACTTCCTAAAACAACAATTTCGTTATTTTTATTAGGCTCAGAAATTCTAGCAGCTAGTTTTCTTAATATCATTGAGGAAGACCAAAATAAAAACAGAATGGTGAAGGCACTCGAAAAAACAGATGTCATATTAACCATTAAGGCAATATGCTGATTATCGGCAGCAAACATGGCAAAGAAAGCACCAATCATTTGGAATAAAGGAGCTCCAGGAGGATGGCCTACTTGTAATTTAGCTGCGGTTGCAATATATTCTCCACAGTCCCAGAAGCTCATTGTAGGTTCAACGGTGAGTGTGTAAGTTATTAATGCGATTCCAAATGTAATCCAGCCGAGGATAGTATTCCATTTATTGAAATTAAATGTCTCCTTGTTCATGTATAAAAATTTAGTTTTATTTTGAGATACAAAGAAAATGTTTTTTTTATTAATGCAAAGTGCATTAACAAAAAATTCTATCAAACAATCTTGTTTTAGTAACTTATTGGTTCTTAGTATTTTTCTAGTTTCAGAAAATTTTTTTTCATTTTTTTTGAATAAAAGTGCTAAAAAAGTTTGCGCAAACTAAAATTTAGTATAAATTTGCACTCGCTAAGCAACAATGCTGCTACAGTAATTAAGCTGGTCTATGGTGTAATGGTAACACAACTGTTTTTGGTGCAGTCGTTCAAGGTTCGAGTCCTTGTAGACCAACGAAAGCCTTTCAAGAAATTGAGAGGCTTTTTTTTGTTCGAAAGTTTTTGATGGAGTTGATTTTTTTTGAAAGCAACTCTTTTGATGCTATTTTTTTTAGAATAGTGACATTGAAGAGTTGTTAAAGTGGTATAAAAACAAAATAGAGCTGTATTTTTCTTGATTATTTTATAAGAAAAATCTTTGTTTTGTAGTTTTAGATAGCTCAGGGATTATTTTAACAACAATCAATTATTTCCGTTAATAAAAAAAACACTATATTTGCACCGTTATTTATTAAAAACTAGATAATGAGGGGACTAATTGTCCCCTCTTTTTATAAAAATATGACATTTAAAGAAAAAGTAAATACATTGTTGACAGAAGGTCTTTCAGATAAGCCATCGCTTTTCTTGATAGATCTTACTATAACAGAGGCTTTTAAAGTAATCGTAACAATAGACGGAGATAATGGCGTTGCCTTGCAGGACTGTATCGATCTTAGTCGCGTTGTTGAGAATAATTTAGATAGAGAAGAGCAAGATTTTTCTCTAGAAGTAGCTTCGGTAGGAGTAGGATCACCCTTAAAACTGGTCAGACAATACAAGAAAAATGTAGGTAGAACACTGATTGTGAAAACAGCTACAGAAAATTTAGAGGCAGAATTAGTAGAAGCTAATGATGATTTTGTAATTTTGTCATGGAAAGCTAGAGAACCGAAGAAGATTGGTAAAGGAAAAGAAACAGTTCAAAAGAGACTTGAAGTTCCTTACGCAGATATAAAAGAAGCAATTGTTACAGTAACATTTTAATTAAAGAATTCGCATGGAAAATTTAGCATTAATCGATTCATTCTCAGAGTTTAAAGATGATAAACTTATTGATCGTGTAACGCTTATGGCAATTTTGGAAGATGTATTTAGAAATGCATTGAAGAAAAAATACGGTTCAGACGATAATTTCGATATCATTATCAATCCTGATAAAGGGGATATGGAGATTTGGAGAAGAAGAGTAATTGTTGCGGACGAAGATTTAGATTTTGAAAACGAAGAAATTACGTTAACAGAGGCAAGAAAAATTGAAGCGGATTTTGAAATTGGTGAAGAAGTTTCTGAAGAAGTTAAATTAATTGATTTAGGAAGAAGAGCAATTTTGGCTTTACGCCAAAACCTTATTTCTAAAATTCATGAACATGATAATACAAATCTTTACAAACAATTTAAAGATTTAATTGGAGAGATATATACAGCCGAAGTGCATCACGTAAGACCAAGAGTGGTTATATTAGTTGATGACGAAGGAAATGAAATTGTTTTACCAAAAGAAAAACAAATACCTTCTGACTTTTTCCGTAAAGGAGATAATGTTAGAGGAATTATTGAAAGCGTTGAATTAAAAGGGAACAAACCTCAAATTATTATGTCTAGAACTTCTGAGAAGTTTTTAGAGAAATTATTTGAACAAGAAATTCCTGAAGTTTTTGACGGTTTAATTATGGTTAAAAATGTAGTAAGAATTCCAGGTGAAAAAGCAAAAGTAGCTGTAGAAACTTATGACGATAGAATTGATCCTGTAGGTGCTTGTGTAGGTATGAAAGGATCACGTATTCACGGTATTGTACGTGAATTAGGAAATGAAAATATAGATGTTATTAATTATACTAGTAACATTCAATTGTTTATCACAAGAGCTTTAAGCCCTGCAAAAGTTTCTTCGATTAAAATTAACGAAGAAGCAAAAAGAGCAGATGTTTTCTTGAAATTAGAAGAGGTTTCTAAAGCAATTGGTAGAGGAGGTCACAACATTAGATTAGCTGGTCTATTGACAGGTTATGAACTTGATGTAATTCGTGAAGGTGATGTTGCCGGTGCTACTGCAGATGAAGATGATGTTGAGTTGACAGAATTTTCAGATGAGATAGAAGAATGGGTTATAGATGAATTTGCAAAAATTGGTTTAGATACTGCAAAAAGTATCCTAAAACAAGATGTAGAAGATTTAGTAAGAAGAACGGACCTAGAAGAGGAAACTATTCTAGATGTAATGAGAATATTGAAGGAAGAATTTGATAGTTAATCTATGCTTCTAACAACACAACGAAAAAGGTAATAATAAAAAGGTTTTATGTCTGAAGAGAGAATTATTAGAATAAACAAAGTTTTAAGGGAATTGAATATTTCTTTGGAAAGAGCTGTGGATTATCTAAAAGATAAAGGAATTGCTATTGAAGCAAATCCAAACACAAAAATTTCTGATGATGTATACAATGTTCTGTGCGGTCAATTTGCAGGTGACAGAGGGAAAAAAGAAGCTTCAAAAGAAGTAGGAGAAGAGAAAAGAAAAGAGAAAGAAGCTTTGCGTGTGGAGCGAGAAAAAGAGATAGAGGATAAACGCAAGCATGATGAAGAGGTTCTTAAACAACAACAAGAAGTTATCAAAGCGAGAGCGGTAGTAACAGGTCCTGTTCAAGTTGGTAAGATTGATCTTAATCCAAAAAAAGCAGCGCCGGTAAAAGCTAATGTAGAGAAATCTGCAGAAGCTACTAAAGCGCCAGCTCCTGTTGAAAAACCAGCTCCAAAAGAGCCAGTACAAGACAAACCTGTTTCAGATAAAAAAGAAGTAAAACCTACTGTTGAAGTTAAAGAAGCTAAGAAAGAGGAAAAAGTAGCAACTCCAAAAGCAGCCCCTGTTGCAAAAGAGACTGTGAAAAAAGAAGCTCCTGAAGTTAAAGCAACTCCAAAAGCAGAGGTAACTGAAAAAGTAGTAGCAGCCCCAGCAGCAGATGCAACGCCAAAAGGTGAAGAAACTCCTGCAGAAGAAGCAATTGCTACACAGTATCAAAAATTATCAGGAACTAAACTTACTGGTCAAACTATTGACTTGTCTCAGTTTAATAAACCTAAAAAGAAAAAAGAAGAGCCTAAAATTACTCCTAATAAGCCAGGTGCTGCAGGAGCTAATAATGCTAATAAAAATAAACGTAAAAGAATTGCTCCTAAACCGGGCACGCCAAGACCTCCTGGAGTTCCTGGTGCACCTAATCCTAACAAGATTACTCCTAATACTGGAGGTGGTGGTTATAATGCTAATAGAAGTTCTAGACCTGGATTCGTTAAAGGAAACAGACCTGCTATTGTTGCAAAAGTAGAGCCAACGGAAGAGGAAGTTAAAAACCAAATTCGTGAGACTTTAGAAAAATTACAAGGTAAAAAAGGTGGTAAATCTAAAGCGGCAAAATACAGAAGAGACAAAAGAGATACGCACCGTCAAAAATCGGATGAGGAGCAAAGAGCAATAGACGAAGGAAGTAAAACTATTAAGGTTACTGAGTTTGTTACTGTTGGTGAAATAGCTATCATGATGGATGTGCCAATTACTAAAGTTATTGGAACTTGTATGTCTCTAGGAATCATGGTTACCATGAACCAACGTCTTGATGCAGAAACATTGACAATTGTTGCTGATGAGTTTGGTTATGAAGTTGAATTCATTACCGTAGATATTGAAGAAGCAATTACTGTTGTTGAAGATAAAGAAGAAGATTTAGTATTTAGAGCGCCTATTGTTACTGTGATGGGTCACGTTGATCACGGTAAAACATCTTTACTAGATTACATTCGTAAAGAAAATGTTATTGCAGGGGAATCTGGAGGAATTACACAACATATTGGTGCCTACGGAGTAACTTTAGATAACGGACAAAAAATTGCATTCCTTGATACACCTGGTCACGAGGCGTTTACCGCTATGCGTGCTCGTGGAGCTCAAGTTACAGATATCGCTATTATTGTGATTGCAGCTGATGATGACATCATGCCACAAACAAAAGAAGCTATCAGTCATGCGCAAGCAGCTGGAGTTCCTATTATTTTCGCAATCAATAAGGTAGATAAACCTAATGCAAATCCAGAGAAAATTAAAGAAAGGTTAGCAAGTATGAATTTACTTGTTGAAGACTGGGGTGGGAAATTCCAATCTCATGATATTTCTGCAAAAGTTGGAACTGGAGTAAAAGAATTATTAGAAAAAGTATTACTTGAAGCAGAGGTTTTAGATTTAAAATCTAATCCAGATAAATTTGCTCAAGGAACTGTAGTTGAAGCTTTCCTTGATAAAGGTAAAGGATACGTATCTACAATATTAGTACAACATGGTACGCTTAAAATTGGTGACTATATGTTAGCAGGTAAGCATCATGGTAAGATTAAAGCAATGCATGATGAAAGAGGGAATTCTGTTCTAGTAGCAGGTCCATCTACACCAGTATCAGTTTTAGGTCTTGATGGTGCAGCTACTGCAGGTGATAAGTTCAATATTTTTGAAGACGAAAAAGAGGCTAAACAAATTGCTGCTAAACGTTCTCAATTAATGCGTGAACAATCCGTACGTACACAACGTCATATTACACTAGATGAAATTGGTCGTCGTATTGCATTAGGTCAGTTTAAAGAATTAAATGTGATCCTTAAAGGAGATGTTGATGGTTCTGTTGAAGCATTATCTGATTCATTCTCTAAATTGTCTACTGAAGAAATCCAAATTAACATCATACATAAAGGTGTTGGAGCGATTACTGAAACTGACGTTATGTTGGCTTCTGCTTCTGATGCTATTATTATTGGATTTAATGTTCGTCCTGCTGGAAATGCGAGACAACTTGCTGATAAGGAAGAAATCGATATCCGTTACTATTCTATTATCTATGCAGCAATCGATGACTTGAAAGATGCAATGGAAGGAATGTTAGCTCCTGAAATGAAAGAAGAAATTCTTGGAACTGCAGAAATTAGAGAGATATTCAAAATCTCTAAAGTGGGTTCTATCGCAGGTTGTATGGTTACTGATGGTAAAATTACTCGTAACGCTAAGATCAGAGTTATTAGAGACGGTGTTGTTGTTCACGCAGGTGAGTTAGTAGCATTAAAACGTTTCAAAGACGATGTGAAAGAAGTTGCAAAAGGATATGATTGTGGTATCCAAATTAAAGGATACAACGACATCGAAGAAAGAGATGTTATTGAATCATACCATGAAGTTGCTATTAAAAAGAAATTGAAATAAAATTTAATTCTTTATATATTTGAAAAATCCCGATTCGTCGGGATTTTTTGCGTTTAAAGTGTAATTTGTAGCTTTTTTTTATCCTTTAAATGATTATGACGTATTGCTGGTATTTCAGTAATAAATAAAAAATAGTAAAACAGCAGATGAATTTATAAATATGCTTATTAATAACGTATGACAGTTTATCTAAGTTTTTTTTAAATTGAGTTTTTATAGCTTTTAAGTAAGAATTATAAAATGCTCTTGCTATTGTCCTTAATGTAACTATATTGCTATTTAAGATGGTTTGGGTTATCATGCATAGACTATTTATAATACAGTCTAATTATCAGTTTGAGTGGAGTAGAGTGTTTTTATTGTAAATCGACTGTATTATGTTTATGTATGTATAAAAGGTGCGTAGTCTTCAAAAATTTCAACTGAATAGTTATGACGAATCTATTTAAATCTTCAAATCTGTGTGCAAATTTTTCATTACTCAATGCGGACAATCATATGTTTCTATTCAATTAGAATATGAGGGCAAATTATTATTGCTTGTGGTTGCTGTTGTTTATCTTTTAATTGTTTAAAGAAATTGATTCCCCTGCTTTTATAGGAAAGAATAAAAATGATATTTTTTAAATATTATATCGATGTGATTAAAAAGGGGGTATTGAATAACAAAAGCACTTGTTTATTTCGAAATAATATTAGGAGTTAGTGATGGGAATATTATGTAATTGTAAAACACATAAACATTATTAATCATCTGTTAGTGTCTATAATAGGTCGTGAGGGACTAATTTAATTCGTTTTTAATAGTGTTCGTTATACAATTGTAGCGGTAATTTAAATTTGATACGCAAGCTGTTTACAAAGGAGACTAACTGCAAGGTTTAGTGTGTTTGATTTTAATTATTACTTCTTGACTGCACACAATGTTATAGCCTTAGTTTGTCAAAGATTGTGCTGCTTTTGTTGTAAATAAACTATAATTAATATCGTAGTTTTTAAGAATATTTTCTTAACCCGTTATTACGGCTAGATAGTTTTTGGGTGTATCTTTTGTATTTAAAATAGTTAATTAGATTCTTTATATACTTTCAGGATGTAGGTGAAAATATAGGAATATATTTATTTTATCGGAGCTCTAAATATGTGATGAAATTAGAATTTTGCTTCTGTGTTTAGTAGTTTATTTTCTTAACACGTTTGTAAAATAATCCTATTCAATTTTTTTATGATAAGTTAGCGTGTCTTCAGAGTAATGATTATTCATTGCTCCGATCTCCTAATGAGAGTGTTATACCAAACACACATATTATATAGTCCAAATTTTATCTAAACACACATAGCTATACCCGCAGATACTCATTACCTCTTTTTTAGTTGTATTTTTCACCACATCAGTAATAAAATCTTCAACATCCTCTAATGATTTGTAAAATTTATTAGAGAACTGTCGTTTATATTTTGCCCACATTTTTTCAGCGGGATTAAGTTCTGGACTATATGGTGGTAAAAAAACAAGAACAATATTTTCAGGAATGATTAATTTTTTAGCCTTATGAAATCTTCCATTATCCAGCACGACTATTTTAAGTTCCTTGGGTTTTTCTTTTGTGAAGTTATTTAGAAAAACTTGAAAATTATCAGCATTACAATGCGGGAGTATTAGTTGAAAATGGTCTCCTGTTATGGGAGAAAATGCTCCAGAAAGCCAAGTTGATTTGAAGACTTGTTGGAAAGTGCAAATTGGTTTCACACCAATAGCAGTAACTGATTTGCCATTGCGTGTAAATAAACCATAACGCGATTCGTCTTGAAAAAATAGATTTATAGATTCAAAATTCCCCACAGCATTCAGTGCTATTTCTTGGCAGATTCTTCCGAAGTCTTTTTAAAAGAGATTCCTTGGTTTTCATCTTTTTTAACGTGACTTTTTCGGGCTACTTTTACGCTTGATTTAAAATTTCTAATGCAGTAATAAAGTAAGGTGTTGTAATTGAAAGTTTTCCCTGTTTCTTTTTCAATCCAATCTTGAAGCTCAACATAACCTTGAAGGCCATTTTGAGAATCATTGAGTTTTGTTTCCAACATATTGTGTTCAGTAACAGAGAAAACCGAAGGTTTGAAGCCTGTTTTTTGATGTTTCATCAAACCCTCAATTCCTTCGTTAATATATAATGTTCTCCATTTATGAACGCTATTTGGATCGACCACAGCTAATTTGGCAACCTCTCGTTTGGAAATCCCTGTTTTTTCGTTTTGCTTTAAAATCAGTAGAACTCTTAAACGTTGTCCAATGAATGGGATAGATTGTTTAAGTAGACTTTTAATTTCTATTTCGGTTTCCTTGATAATCAAAATTTTTGAATATGCCATAATACCACTGTTATAATATAGTCCAAATATAACATTAAAAAACCAATTATAAAAATTGGTCTATAATATATTTTCGTTTGGTATTAGTTTTGAAATTTATTATATTGATTTTGTAAATAAAAAGATTAGTTTAAATATAATCAACTTTCTAGATTTGGATTAACACAAAAGGAAATAGGTCAATATTGCTCTAATGAAATAGGTAGCTTTTTCAATGCTAGAGAATATGAAAGTTAGTTACCTAATTTAGGCTGTTGAAATTATGATCAAGAGATACTCCCTTTTTATATCAGTGACGAATTAGTTGTTATTGGTGAATTCGATTTAATTGTAATTAGTTTTTTAAATAAACTTAAAGCCAATCGAAAAGATATATTTAAGGGTAAATCATTTAAATCAACGCTATTTATTTAAATGAAGAATGTTTAGTTTTTACAAATAGCAGTGCTTTCTATGTCATTCGTAAGTTTTTTCTTTTTTAAAGTAAAATCGAGATATCAATTTTAATGTTGTTTCTTTTAGTCGTAAGTAAAGGTTATAATTAATCGATATTTTGTTGATTTTAGAAATTTCAAATAATTTATAGACCAAAAAAAAGCCACTATCATGATGAAGTAGCTTTTTTTTGGATTTAAGTTATAAATTTATTTTTGTGGCTTAATTATAAAAGCATTAGAGTATTTGTCTTTAATTTCTTCTAGATTTCTTTCGGCTTCAATTCTAGTTCTAAAGTTACCAATCCATACTTTATAATTAGGTGTATTGAAAACAATTGTGCCGTCTAGCTCTTTAAATTGCTGTTTACAATCATATAAAGCTCTTTTAGACTTTTCACTATCACCGCTAAATACTTGGATTTTATAGCGATCATTGATAGAAACAGAGGAATTTATTTTTCTTTTTTCACTTAATAATTGTTCAAAGCGGGCATCTTGCTTAATGTTAATATTTTGGACCTGAGCTTGTAATGTTCCAGCGGTAATACAAATTAGAAAAGATACAAATAAGGTTGTTTTAATGGGTATGATTCTCATAACGTGATGGTTTTTAAGCAAAAATAGTATTTAATGAATGAATCTAAAAGCAAATTATTATTTAGAATTAATATAAATTGAAATTAAGACTATTTTAAGGTTTTGAGAATAGTTCATAAGTCGTATTTTTGTCGAAGTTTAAAATAAAGGAACGGTTTAACTGTAATTATTTATAGAGAAAACTGTGCCAATTTTTAGTAGATAATCATTATATTTTATGAAAAAGGTGGGTAACCATAATTCGATCTCAAGGAAACTATTGTTCAGCTTTACTTTAATGCTGGCATTTTCCTTTACTTCATTTGCACAAGATGCTGCTCCTGCAGCTGCAACTGAGGCTCCTGCGGCTGCGCCAAGTGCTGACCCTGTTAAAGGAAAGGAACTTTTTAATTCAAACTGTGCTGCATGTCACAAGTTAGACGCTAAGTCTACTGGACCGGCTCTTAGGGGTATTGCAGAGAAACATGAAATGGCATGGATCTATAAGTGGGTTCATAATAGCTCTGACATGATTAAGTCAGGTGATGCTGCTGCTGTTAAGGTTTTTGAAGAAAACAATAAAGCAGTAATGACTCCATTTCCTCAATTATCAGAAGGCGATATAGACAATATTATTGCTTACACATCAGAAGTAAAGGCTGAAGCTCCTGCTCCACTACCTGGAACTGCTGTTGCTGGTACTGCTGATCAAAGTGGTGTTTCTAATAGTATTATTTTAGGTGCTTTAGCTCTTGTTATGTTGATGTTAGTTGTTATGTTATTCCTTGTGAATAATGTCTTAACTAAAGTAGCAAAATCAAACGGAATTGAAGTAACTTCAAAAACACCAACAACACCAATATGGAAAGCTTTTGCTAAAAATCAATTTTTGGTTTTAGTTACTGCTATTTTCTTATTGCTTGCAAGTGCGTACTTCGTGTATGGCTTCTTAATGCAAGTAGGTGTAGATCAAAACTACGAGCCAATTCAGCCAATTCATTATTCTCACAGGATTCATGCTGGTGATAATGAAATCAACTGTAAGTATTGTCACTCTGCGGCTAGAGTTAGTAAAAACGCTGGTATTCCTTCTTTAAATGTTTGTATGAATTGTCATAAGAATATTGCTGAAGTTGCTGAAACAACTGCTACTCCTGAGTACAGTAAAGCTTTTTACGATGAACAAATCCAAAAATTATATACTGCTGTAGGTTGGGATAAAACTACACAGTCTTATACTGGAAAAACACAACCTGTAAAATGGGTTCGTATTCATAACTTGCCTGATTTTGTTTATTTCAATCACTCACAACACGTAACTGTTGCAGGAGTTGAATGTCAAACTTGTCACGGTCCTGTTGAAACTTACGAGATTCAAAAACAGTTTGCTCCTTTAACAATGGGATGGTGTATTAATTGCCATAGAAAAACCGATGTTAAAATGGAAGGAAACGAATATTATACTAAAATTCACGAAGAGCTTTCTAAGAAATACGGTGTAGACAAATTGACTGCAGCGCAAATGGGAGGTTTAGAATGCGGTAAATGCCACTATTAATCAAATTATTAAGATTTTAATATTTATATACAATGTCATCAAACAAAAAATACTGGAAAAGTGTTGAGGAACTTGAAAATGGTTCTATTGTTGAGGCGCTTAGAAATAACGAATTTGTTGAAGCAATTCCTACTGATGAGTTTTTAGGAAATGATGATGCTATGTCATCTTCTTCAACATCACGTCGTGATTTTTTAAAGTACGTAGGGTTTAGTACTGCTGCAGCTACACTTGCAGCATGCGAAGGTCCTGTGAACAAGTCGATACCTTATGTATTACAGCCAGAACAAATCATTCCTGGAGTAGCTGATTATTATGCTACTTCTGTTTTTGATGGTTTTGATTTTGCAAATCTTCTTGTTAAAACACGTGAAGGGCGTCCTATTAAAATAGATAATAATACTATTTCAGGAGCGAAATTTGCAGCTAATGCAAGAATTCATGCGTCTATATTATCATTATATGATAATATGCGTTTGAAGGAACCTAAAATTGACGGGAAAAATGCAACTTGGTCAGCAGTTGATGCTAAAGTTAAATCAAGTTTAGCAGATGCTAAGTCAAAAGGTGGTCAAGTTGTGTTATTAACAAATACATTAGCAAGTCCTTCTACTGAAAAATTAATTGGCGAATTTATAGCTTTGAATCCTACAGCTAAACATGTAGTTTATGATGCTGTTTCTTCTTCTGAAGCTTTAGATGCTTTTGAAACTGTTTACGGTGAAAGAGCTTTAGTTGATTACGATTTTTCAAAAGCTTCTTTAATCGTTTCTGTTGGTGCTGACTTCTTAGGAGACTGGCAAGGTGGTGGATATGATTCAGGATATGCTAAGGGTAGGATTCCACAAAACGGAAAGATGTCACGTCATTTTCAGTTAGAAGCAAACATGACTTTGTCAGGAGCTGCTGCTGATAAACGTTTAGCGATGTCTGTTGCCAATCAAAAGCAAGCTTTAGTTCAAATATATAATATAGTTATTGGAGCAGCTGTTCCAGTAACATTAGATGCTAAGTTTAAAACTGAAGTTGTAAAAGCGGCTCAACAGTTAAAAGCTGCTGGTGCAAATGGAGTTTTAGTCTCAGGTATTCAAGATAAAAATGCACAATTATTAGTTTTGGCTATTAATCAAGCATTAGGAAGTACTGCTTATAGCACTTCTGGTACAAGACAAATTAGAAAAGGATCTAACGAAAAAGTGGCTCAATTGATAAATGATATGAAAGCCGGAAGCGTTCATACATTAATTATGAGTGGTGTTAATCCTGTATATACTTTAGCTGATTCAGCATCATTTGTTGCAGGGCTTAAAAAAGTCAAAACATCAGTAGCTTTTTCTTTAAAAGAAGATGAAACTGCTTTAGTGAGTACAGTTGCTGCAGCTGTGCCACATTATTTAGAATCGTGGGGTGATTTAAGTCTTACTAGAGGTACTTATAGTTTAACACAACCTACAATTCGTCCATTGTTCGATACTAAGCAATTTCAAGACGTTTTAATGTCTTTGAATGGTATGTCGGGTACTTTTTATGACTATGTAAAAGCAAATGCTTCAGGAACGGTTACTGGTACTACATGGAATAAAGTATTACATGATGGTGTTTTTGTATCTGAATCTCAAGTTTTATCTGGAGGAAACGCTGATTATACTACTGCTGCAAATGCTTTAGCAAAATCAAAAGCTTCTCAAGGATTTGAATTAGTTTTATATACTAAAACAGGAATGGGTGATGGTCAACAAGCAAACAATCCTTGGTTGCAAGAGTTTCCAGATCCAATTACTAGAGTTTCATGGGATAATTATATAACTGTTTCTAATGCTGATGCAAAAGAGATGGGAATGACAAATGAAATTGTTGCTAATGGTGGTTTGAATGGTAGTTATGCTACAGTAACAACTGCTGATGGTATTAAGTTAGAAAACGTTCCGGTAATTGTTCAACCAGGACAAGCGGTAGGAACTGTTGGATTAGCTTTAGGGTATGGTCGCAAGGCTGCTCTTAAAGAAGAAATGATGGTAGGTATAAATGCTTACTCTTTATATAAAGATTTCAATGATGTACAAGCGATTACTTTAGAAAAAGCTTCTGGAGATCATGAATTTGCTTGTGTTCAAGGACAAAAAACATTAATGGGTAGAGGAGATATCATCAAAGAAACTACTTTGGAGATATTTAATACTAAAGATGCTAAAGTTTGGAATGAAGTTCCAATGGTATCTTTGAACCATGAAGAAGTAGAAGCTACTACAGTTGATTTATGGGATACATTTGATCGTTCAATAGGACATCATTTTAATCTTTCAATTGACTTAAATGCTTGTACAGGTTGTGGTGCTTGTGTTATCGCGTGTCACGCCGAAAATAATGTGCCTGTTGTAGGTAAGTCAGAGATTAGAAGAAGTCGCGATATGCACTGGTTGCGTATTGATAGATACTACTCTTCTGAAAGCACTTTTGCAGGAGATAATGAAAGAAAAGAGAATATTAAAGGATTGTCTAGTTCATTGTCTACTTTTAATGAAATGGAAAAAGCGGGAGATAATCCTCAAGTTTCTTTTCAACCAGTAATGTGTCAACATTGTAATCATGCTCCTTGTGAGACTGTTTGTCCTGTTGCAGCAACATCTCATAGTCGCCAAGGTCAAAACCACATGGCATACAATAGATGTGTTGGTACGCGTTACTGTGCAAATAACTGCCCTTACAAAGTGCGTCGTTTTAACTGGTTCTTGTATAACAAAAACAGTGAATTCGATTATCACATGAATGATGATTTAGGACGTATGGTATTAAATCCAGATGTAAACGTTCGTTCTCGTGGTGTTATGGAAAAATGTTCAATGTGTATTCAAATGACACAGGCAACTATTCTTAAGGCTAAAAGAGAAGGTAGATCAATTGTTGATGGAGAATTTCAAACTGCATGTTCAAATGCTTGTTCTACTGGAGCAATGGTTTTTGGAGATGTTAATGATACCAAAAGTCAAGTGACAAAATTGGCTGCAGATGATAGAATGTATCATTTGTTGGAACATGTTGGAACTAAGCCTAATGTGATTTATCATGTTAAAGTTAGAAATACCTAGTAAAAAAAATTATTAATAAGAAACAATATAAAGGATTATGTCGTCTCACTACGAAGCAACCATTAGAAAACCTTTAGTTATAGGTGATAAAACTTATCACGACGTAACAGTAGATATTGCTGCACCTGTTGAAGGTAAAGCAAATAAACATTGGTGGATTGTATTTTCAATTGCACTAACTGCTTTCCTTTGGGGAATAGGTTGTATTATTTACACAGTATCTACAGGTATTGGAACATGGGGATTAAATAAAACTGTTGGATGGGCCTGGGATATCACTAACTTCGTTTGGTGGGTAGGTATTGGTCACGCAGGAACACTGATTTCCGCCGTTCTATTATTATTCCGTCAGCGATGGAGAATGGCAATTAACCGTTCTGCAGAAGCAATGACAATTTTCTCTGTTGTGCAAGCGGGTTTATTCCCAATTATACATATGGGTCGTCCATGGTTAGCGTATTGGGTTCTCCCAATTCCAAATCAATTTGGATCCCTTTGGGTTAACTTTAACTCCCCATTACTTTGGGATGTATTTGCAATTTCAACTTATTTATCGGTATCATTAGTTTTCTGGTGGACTGGATTATTACCTGATTTCGCTATGCTTAGAGATAGAGCAATTACGCCTTTTAATAAGAGAGTTTACTCTATACTAAGTTTTGGATGGAGTGGTAGAGCTAAAGATTGGCAACGTTTTGAAGAAGTATCTTTGGTTCTTGCGGGTTTAGCAACACCTCTTGTACTTTCTGTACATACGATTGTATCGATGGATTTTGCTACTTCTGTTATACCAGGATGGCATACAACAATCTTCCCTCCATACTTTGTTGCTGGTGCAGTATTCTCTGGTTTTGCAATGGTAAATACTTTACTTATTATTATGAGAAAAGTGTCTAATCTTGAATCGTATATTACAGTACAGCATATTGAACTAATGAACATTGTAATTATGATTACAGGTTCTATTGTGGGAGTTGCTTATATCACTGAGTTGTTTGTAGCATGGTATTCTGGAGTTGAATATGAGCAATATGCTTTCTTAAATAGAGCGACTGGACCATACTGGTGGGCATATTTATTAATGATGTCATGTAATGTTTTGTCTCCACAATTTATGTGGTTCAAAAAACTTAGAACTAGTATAATCTTTTCTTTTGTATTATCTATTGTGGTAAACATCGGAATGTGGTTTGAGCGTTTTGTAATTATTGTTACTTCATTACATAGAGATTATTTACCGTCTTCTTGGACAATGTTTTCACCAACATTTGTTGATATTGGTATTTTTATTGGAACAATTGGTTTCTTCTTTGTGTTGTTTTTGTTATACTCTAGAACTTTCCCAGTGATTGCTCAAGCAGAGGTTAAAACAATTTTGAAAGGAACAGGAGATAATTACAAAAGAGAAAGAGAAGCAAATAAAGATAGACATCATGAATAATAAAGTAATATACGCCATTTATAATGACGATGATATATTGATGGATGCGGTTAAGAAAACTAGAGCAGCTCATCATCATATTGAAGAAGTTTTTACACCATTTCCAGTTCATGGGTTGGACAAAGCGATGGGACTTGCTCCTTCTAGATTGGCTATTTGTTCATTCATCTATGGATGTATTGGAATTACATTTGCTACATTGATGATGAATTTTATTATGATTCAAGACTGGCCACAAGATATTGGCGGAAAGCCGAGTTTCAGTTTTATTCAAAATATGCCAGCTTTCGTTCCAATTATGTTTGAAATGACTGTATTTTTTGCAGCGCATTTAATGGTACTTACTTTTTATATGAGAAGTAAATTATGGCCATTTAAGCAAGCAGAAAATCCTGATGTAAGAACTACAGATGATCACTTTTTAATGGAAATTTCCATTAATAATAATGAAGAAGAGTTAGTTTCTTTTTTCCAAAATACAGGAGCTGTAGAAGTTAAAGTAATAGAAAAGAATTAATTTAGATATGAAAACCGTATATAAAATAACACTATTATTTGGTATTACTATTTTAGTAGCATCATGCCACAATAATAAAGCGCCAAATTACCAATACTTTCCTAACATGTATGAGTCGATAGGTTACGAAACCTATTCAGAGTCAAGTGCATTTAAGAATGGAAAAGAAGGGCAACTTCCTGCTCCAGGTACGATAAATAGAGGTTTTGAACCTTTCGAATATGAAAACACTACTGCGGGTTATGAGTTAGCTAAAGCTAATCTTGTTTCTCCTTTAGATTCATTAGATAGAAATTCTGATAAAGGAAAAGAGCTATTTGATATTTATTGTATTAGTTGTCATGGTGCAGCTGGTAATGGAAAAGGAAAATTAGTAGAGAGAGAAAAATTTCTTGGAGTACCTAGTTATAAAGATAGGGTAATTACTGAAGGAAGTGTTTTCTTTGTAGTGACTTATGGTTTAAACTCAATGGGTTCACATGCAAATCAATTAAGTGCACATGAGCGTTGGTTAGTTGCTGACTATGTCCTTAAACTAAAAAGCCAATTATAATTGTTGAACAAACTGATCGTAATAGATATGTATACATTTTCAAGTAAATTAAAAACTCTTTCTTTCATCTTAATGGCCGTAGGTCTATTAGGTATAGGTTATGGTTTTTATAGTTCGCCAAAAGATATTCACGAAGTTGAAATTCTTTTAGCAGCAGAGAGTCATGGTGCTCATGGAGAAGCAGAGGCTCATGGAGAAACAGAAGCACATGGAGAAGCTAAGTCATCTGATGAAGCACACATGGAAACACCTACTCATGGTGGTACTGAAGCTAAGGCTTCGGCAGAACATGAGGAGCATTTAACACACGTTTTACACGAATTACAAAATAAACCTTGGGCTGCATTATATGTTGCTTGTATTTTCTTCTTGCTTATTGCAATGGGTGTACTTGCATTTTATGCAATTCAACAAGTAGCGCAAGCTGGTTGGTCTCCTGTATTGTTTAGAGTAATGCAAGGAATTACGGCTTATTTGCCATGGGGTTCTGTATTGTTCTTCATATTATTAATATTATGTGGATTGCATTTTAACCATTTATTTATTTGGTTGGATCCTGAAGTTGTCGCTCATGATAAACTTATTGCACAAAAATCAGGTTATTTAAATTTTCCTTTTTGGATAGTTAGAGCAGCTATATTTTTAATTGGTTGGAATCTTTACAGGTATTATTCAGCTAAAAACTGTTTAGCTCAAGATGCAGCTTCTGATGATCTTTACTACAAAAAGAATTTCAAAATGTCTGCAGGTTTTCTTGTATTCTTTATTGTAACTGAATCAATAATGTCTTGGGATTGGATTATGTCTGTAGATCCTCACTGGTTTAGTACACTTTTTGGATGGTATGTATTTGCAAGTTTCTTCGTAAGCGGAATCACAATGATTGCATTAGTAACGGTATATTTAAAATCGAGAGGTTTCTTAGAATATGTTAATACAAGTCACATACATGATTTAGCTAAATTTATGTTTGGTATCAGTGTTTTTTGGACTTATTTATGGTTCTCTCAATTCATGTTAATTTGGTATGCAAATATTCCTGAAGAGATTACTTATTTTATTACAAGAATTCAATTATATAACTTACCTTTCTTTGGAGCTGTAGTTATGAATTTTGTTTTCCCTTTATTGATTTTAATAAATACTGATTTCAAAAGAATTACTTGGGTAATTGTGATGGCTGGTGTTGTTATTTTGGCAGGACATTATATTGATTTTTTCAATATGATTATGCCAGGTACAGTAGGAGATAAATGGTTTATTGGAGTTCCAGAAATTGCATCAGTTCTTTTCTTCCTTGGATTGTTTATTTTTACAGTGTTTACTGCATTAACTAAAGCTCCTTTGTTGCCAAAAAGAAATCCATTTATAGAAGAGAGTAAACATTTTCATTATTAATATTTAAAGAAAAAAACAGATGACAAGTTTGTTGGTAATTATAGTTTTAGTTTTATTAGCCGTTGCATTATGGCAATTGACGAAGATATTTGATCTTACTCAGGTAGGATCTCATTCGGACAGTTCAGAAGTAGCGAATGATAATGATAATAATGTTCAGGGATATTTAATGTTTGGCTTTCTTGCTTTCATTTATATTTTCTCAATATATGGTCTATTTGCTTGGGGAGGTTTAGTTTTACATACTCCTGCATCTGCACATGGTGTACTTGTAGATAGTTTAATGAATATCTCTTGGGTTCTTTTATTTATTGTTCAAGCAATAACACAAGTTTTATTACACTATTTTGCTTTTAAATATAGAGGTAAAAAGGGTCAAAAAGCTTTATATTTTGCTGACAACAATAAGTTAGAAGCTGTTTGGAGTATTATTCCAGCGGTAGTATTAGCGGGTCTTATATTGTACGGTCTTTATGCTTGGACAAATATTATGTTCATCGATGAAGAAGATGATACAATTGTTGTTGAGTTATATGCTCAACAATTTAAATGGACTGCAAGATATGCTGGTGAAGACAATGTTTTAGGTAAAGCTAATGTTAGGTACATTGAAGGTATCAATACTTTAGGTGTAGATTTATCTGATCCTTATGCTCAAGATGATATTGTTGTTTCTGAGTTACACATACCTAAAGGAAAAAAGATACATTTCAAAATGAGATCTCAAGATGTTTTGCATTCAGCTTACATGCCTTACTTTAGAGCTCAAATGAACTGTGTTCCTGGAATGGTTACTGAATTTGCTTTTGAGCCTACTTATACAACTTCTGAATATAGAGAGTTGCCATATATGGTTGAAAAAGTAGCACATATTAATGAATTAAGAGCTAAGAAAAGTATTGATTTAGTTGCTAAAGGTGGAACTGCTTTAGACCCTTATACTTTTGATTATTTACTTCTTTGTAATAAAATATGTGGGGCTTCTCATTACAACATGCAAATGAAGATTATTGTTGATACACCAGAGGATTATAAAAAATGGGTTGCTGAACAAGCTATCTTAGTTCAACAAGTTAAAGAATCTAATACTCCAGCTCCTGCAATAGCAGCAGTAGTTGCAACTAATGATTCTGTGAAAATAAAAGATACGATTGCTGTTTCTGTAATAGCAAAAAAATAATTATTAAGAAAATTTAAAGTATACATATATGTCAGCAGAAGCTCACGATCACGAACACGATCACGAACACGAACACCATCATAAAGAAACGTTCATTACTAAGTATATCTTTAGTATTGATCATAAGATGATTGCAAAACAGTACCTTATTACAGGTATTATTATGGGAATCATTGGTGTTGGTATGTCTATGCTTTTTAGAATGCAATTGGCATGGCCTGAGGAATCTTTTAAAATATTCAATATTTTACTTGGTGATAAATGGGCTCCTAACGGAGTTATGGCTAATGATATTTATTTATCTTTAGTAACAATACATGGTACTATAATGGTATTCTTTGTGTTAACAGCCGGTTTAAGTGGTACTTTTAGTAACTTACTTATTCCACTTCAAATTGGTGCACGCGATATGGCATCTGGTTTTATGAACATGATTTCTTATTGGTTATTCTTTTTATCAAGTGTAATCATGGTTGCATCCTTGTTCGTTGAATCAGGACCTGCAAATTCAGGTTGGACAATATATCCTCCTTTAAGTGCATTACCACAAGCTATTTCTGGTTCTGGATTAGGAATGACTTTATGGTTAGTTTCATTAGCTATTTTTATTGCATCTTCTTTAATGGGATCATTAAATTATATTGTTACTGTTATTAACTTAAGAACAAAAGGAATGTCTATGACAAGATTGCCTCTTACAATTTGGGCTTTCTTCGTTACTGCGATTATTGGTGTTGTTTCTTTTCCAGTTTTATTATCTGCAGCTTTATTGTTGATATTTGATAGAAGTTTTGGAACATCATTTTTCCTTTCTGATATCTATATTGCTGGTGAAGTTTTACATTACCAAGGTGGTTCTCCAGTTTTGTTTGAACACTTATTTTGGTTCTTAGGACATCCTGAAGTTTATATTGTATTATTACCTGCATTAGGTATAACATCTGAAGTTATCGCAACAAACTCTCGTAAACCAATTTTTGGTTACAGAGCGATGATTATGTCAATTCTTGCAATTGCATTCTTATCTACAATTGTTTGGGGTCACCATATGTTTGTATCAGGTATGAATCCATTTTTAGGTTCTGTTTTTACATTCACAACATTATTAATTGCAATTCCTTCTGCAGTAAAAGCATTTAATTATATCACAACATTATGGAAAGGTAACCTACAGTTAAATCCTGCTATGTTGTTTTCAATAGGTTTAGTTTCTACTTTCATCACTGGAGGTTTAACAGGAATTATTCTTGGAGATAGTACACTAGATATTAACGTTCACGATACGTATTTCGTAGTTGCTCACTTCCACTTAGTAATGGGTATATCTGCTCTTTACGGAATGTTTGCTGGTATTTACCACTGGTTCCCAAAAATGTTTGGAAGAATGTTGAATAAAAACTTAGGTTATGTTCACTTTTGGGTAACTGCAGTATGTGCTTACGGAGTTTTCTTCCCAATGCACTTTATTGGATTAGCTGGTTTACCAAGACGTTATTATACAAATACAAACTTTCCATTATTTGATGATTTGCAAAATGTAAATGTATTAATTACAACATTTGCTTTAATTGGTGGAGCGTTCCAATTGGTTTTCTTGTACAACTTCTTTAGCAGTATTTTTTACGGTAAAAAAGCAGTTCAAAATCCATGGAGATCTAATACATTAGAGTGGACTACTCCAGTAGAACATATTCATGGTAACTGGCCAGGAGAAATTCCAGAAGTGCACAGATGGCCTTATGACTACAGTAATCCAGCACATGAAGAAGACTTTGTTCCTCAAACTGTGCCAATGAAACCTGGTGAAGAAGTATTACACCACTAGATTTTAAATATATTTAAAAATGCCTCTCTATTTTAGAGAGGCATTTTTATTTGCACACAACTTTATAGTATCTTTGTTATATGAATGAAAATTTAGACCCTACAACAAACGGATACAATTCGGAAGAATTAGATCTTGAAAAAAAACTAAGACCCTTATCATTTGATGATTTTGCGGGTCAAGATCAGATATTAGAAAATCTAAAAGTTTTTGTAGCCGCAGCAAATCAAAGAAATGAAGCGCTTGATCATACCCTTTTTCATGGTCCTCCAGGTTTAGGTAAGACTACTTTAGCTAATATTCTTGCTAACGAATTAAATGTAGGAATTAAGATAACTTCGGGTCCCGTTTTAGATAAGCCTGGCGATTTAGCTGGACTTTTGACAAATCTTGAAGAAAGAGATGTTTTGTTTATTGATGAAATTCATAGACTAAGCCCTATTGTAGAAGAGTATTTGTACTCTGCCATGGAAGATTTTAAAATCGATATCATGATAGAATCAGGTCCTAATGCACGTACGGTACAAATAAATTTAAATCCATTTACATTAATTGGAGCAACAACGCGTTCAGGTTTATTAACGGCTCCTATGAGGGCGCGTTTTGGAATCGCTTCTCGTTTACAATATTATACCACCGAATTATTAACATCTATCGTAGAGCGAAGCGCAAGTATTTTTAAAATGCCCATTTCTATGGAAGCAGCAGTAGAAATAGCTGGTAGAAGCCGAGGAACTCCACGTATTGCTAATGCTTTATTACGTCGTGTGCGTGATTTTGCTCAAATAAAAGGAAACGGGACCATCGATATTGAAATCGCAAGATACGCATTAAAAGCGCTTAATGTTGATGCGCATGGTTTAGATGAAATGGACAATAAAATCCTGAATACAATTATAGATAAATTCAAAGGAGGCCCTGTGGGTTTGACTACTTTAGCGACTGCAGTTTCTGAAAGTAGCGAAACTATCGAAGAGGTTTATGAGCCTTTCTTAATTCAAGAAGGTTTCCTTATGAGAACCCCAAGAGGTAGAGAAGTCACTGATAAAGCTTATCGTCACCTCGGTAAGATAAAAGCAAATGTTCAAGGCGGATTATTTTAATTAGAAGCTATTTCCTGCTGTACACTATATCTTTTATACTTCCCCAAAAAAAGGGTAAGTATAAAAGGATGCCGTTCCCATCAGGGCTAAAAACTGACAAACTAACGATGCAAAATTCGTCAGCCATAACATATTCACAATTAATCAAATCCGAAGCAAAACGTCTCGGATTTCTTTCTTGTGGTATATCGAAAGCTGGTTTCCTAGAACAAGAAGCGCCTAGATTAGAAAATTGGTTGAATAACAATCATAACGGTCAAATGTCTTATATGGAAAACCATTTTGACAAACGACTAGATCCTACCTTGTTAGTTGATGATGCTAAAAGCGTGGTGTCACTATTGCTGAATTATTACCCAGCTGATTTGCAAAGTTCGGATTCCTATAAAATTTCAAAATACGCCTACGGTCAAGATTACCACTTTGTAATCAAAGAAAAACTGAAAGAACTTTTATTTTCTATTCAAGAAAACATTGGAGACGTTTCTGGTCGTGCTTTTGTTGATTCGGCTCCTGTTTTAGACAAAGCATGGGCTGCTAAAAGTGGATTGGGGTGGATAGGAAAGAATAGCAATTTAATTACTCAAAAAGTAGGCTCTTTTTATTTTATAGCCGAATTAATTTTAGACTTAAACTTAGATTATGATAACGCTACCACGGATCATTGTGGTAGTTGTACCGCTTGCATAGATGCTTGTCCCACACAAGCAATTGCAGAACCGTATGTGGTTGATGGAAGTAAATGTATTTCTTATTATACCATTGAGCTTAAGGAAAATATTCCTTTTGAAATGAAAGGAAAGTTTGATGAATGGGCTTTTGGTTGTGATGTATGTCAGGATGTTTGTCCTTGGAATCGTTTTTCTAAATCGCACAACGAACCTTTATTTAATCCTAATCCAGAGCTGTTGTCTATGTCTAAAAAAGACTGGGAGGAAATCACCGAAGAAACTTTTAGAGTTGTTTTTAAAGACTCCCCTATAAAAAGAACTAAATTCAAGGGTTTGATGCGTAATATTGATTTCCTGAAATAACATTTCTCGCTTTTATGTGTTGATTTTTAAACAGTTAAATTTAGAATTATTGAAAAACACTTCTTTTTATTAAAAATATTTTTAACTTTATAGTCAACTTAAATTTTTGGATATGACTGTGAATCAAATATTAAACATCAAAGGAAATGACGTACATTCTATAATTTCAACTATTACAGTGTATGATGCGCTGAAAGTTTTGGGGGAGAAAAATGTAGGCGCAGTGTTAGTTATTGAAGATAATTTACTCAAAGGTATTTTATCTGAAAGAGATTATGCAAGAAAAATAGTATTGAAAAACAAAGCTTCTAAAGATACTTTTGTACATGAAATTATGGAGCGTAATCTAATTACTGTAAAATTAACTGATGATCTTGATTATTGCATGGAGCTTATGAGTACAAAACGTATTCGACACCTTCCAGTAGTAGAAAACGGTGCTGTTTTAGGTGTAATTTCTATAGGAGATGTTGTAAAATCGATTATCGAAGTGCAAAAAGAAACCATTCAGCATTTAGATTCCTACATCAGCGGCAGCAGTTCTTAAGCTTTGAATCATACTATTAATTGTCAACCCACTATTATAGTAGCTTTTTTAGGTTCTAAATAAGAGCCTTTTAAGAAAACAATGTGATTAAACCTTACTTTTTAACCCAAGTCTTCTATCTTTGTACGCTAGATAAAAATCTAAATTAAGATGAATAAAGATAGTAAAAGAAGAGAAGCATTATTATATCATGCTAAACCCACTCCAGGTAAGATTCAAGTAGTCCCTACTAAAAAATACGCAACCCAAAGAGATTTATCATTGGCTTATTCGCCAGGTGTTGCTGAACCTTGTTTAGAAATCGCAAAAGATGTAAATAACGTTTATAAGTATACAGCAAAAGGAAATTTAGTAGCAGTTATTACAAATGGTACTGCAGTTTTAGGACTTGGTGATATAGGACCTGAAGCTTCAAAACCAGTAATGGAAGGAAAAGGATTGTTATTCAAAATTTTTGCTGATATTGATGTTTTTGATATCGAAATTGGTACTAAAGATATTGAGGAGTTCATTCAAACGGTTAAAAATATTGCTCCTACTTTTGGAGGAATAAATTTAGAAGATATAAAAGCTCCAGAATCTTTTGAAATTGAACGTAGGTTGGTTGAAGAATTGAACATCCCGGTGATGCATGATGATCAACACGGTACGGCAATTATCTCGTCAGCAGCACTTTTAAATGCACTTGAGCTTGCGGGAAAACATATTGAAACAGCTAAAATTGTTGTTTCAGGTGCAGGATCGGCAGCTTTGGCTTGTGCTAATTTATATGTTTTATTGGGTATAAACCCAGAAAATATTATCATGTTTGATAAAGATGGTGTCCTTTCTAGTGAAAGAACTGATTTGTCAGCCTTGCAAAGAAAATATTCTAAAGCTAAACCTGGGATAAAATTAGGAGAAGCTCTTAAAGGAGCCGATGTGTTTTTAGGTGTCTCAGCTGGAAATATTCTTACTCCTGAAATGTTGTTAGGAATGGCAAATGATCCTATTGTTTTTGCTATGGCAAACCCTGATCCTGAGATTGATTATAACCTAGCTATTGGTACAAGATCTGACTTAATAATGGCTACTGGAAGATCTGATTATCCTAACCAAGTGAATAACGTGCTTGGTTTTCCTTATATTTTTAGAGGCGCACTAGATGTTAGAGCAACTAAAATTAATGAAGCTATGAAGATGGCTGCTGTTAAGGCGCTGGCTTCATTGGCAAAAGAATCTGTTCCGGAGCAAGTTAATATTGCATATGGAGAGGTTAAATTAAACTTTGGTAGAGAGTATATTATTCCTAAACCTTTTGATCCTAGATTGATTAGTATTGTTGCGCCTGCTGTTGCAAGAGCTGCAATGGAATCAGGAGTGGCTTTAAACCCGATAACAGACTGGGGTAAATATGAAGAGGAACTTTTAGATCGTTTAGGAAACGATAATAAAATGGTTCGTTTGATTACCAACAGAGCTAAAATAAACCCGAAACGAATTGTTTTTGCGGAAGCAGACCATTTAGACGTTTTAAAAGCAGCTCAAATTGCTTTAGAAGAAGGGATTTGCCATCCAATTTTATTAGGGAATAAAGAGATAATTTTAGAATTAAAACAGGAACTAGGTTTCTTTGCTGATCTTGAAATTATTGATCCTAAAATAAAAGAAGAAGATGCAAGACGAAATAAATTTGCAAATAGGTATTGGGAATCAAGAAAAAGGAAAGGGATTTCATTGTATGATGCTCAAAAATTAATGCGCGAAAGAAACTATTTTGCTGCCATGATGGTGAATGAAGGGGATGCTGACGGTTTAGTAACTGGACACTCTAGAAGCTATTCTTCGGTGGTTAAACCAATGTTGCAATTGGTAGATAAAGCGCCTGGAGCATCTATTATTGCAACAACAAATATGATGATGACGGCTCGTGGGCCAATGTTTTTGTCAGATACCGCTATTAACATCGATCCTTCGGCAGATGATTTAGCTAAAATTGCGATTATGACTGCCAAGACAGCTAGAATGTTTGGTGTTGAGCCTGTAATGGCAATGGTTTCATTCTCTAATTTTGGTTCATCACAAGATCCAGATGCAACAAAAGTAAGGCAAGCAGTTGCTTATTTGCATGAGCACCACCCAGATTTAATAATTGATGGAGAAGTACAAGCTGATTTTGCTCTAAATCAAGAAATGCTAAAAGAAAAATTCCCGTTTTCTAAGCTTGCAGGAAAGAAAGTAAATACGTTAATTTTTCCTAATCTTGACTCAGCAAATATTACTTATAAATTGTTAAAAGAGTTGAATAAAGTAGATTCTATTGGGCCTATTATGTTAGGTATGAGTAAGCCTATTCATATTCTTCAATTAGGAGCAAGTGTAGAGGAAATGGTAAATATGACGGCAATTGCTGTTATTGATGCTCAAGAAAAACAAAAGAAAAAACCGATTAAATAAAATAAAATACTATATTGCTTACTACGGTTTTTTAATTGTGGTAAGCAATTTTTTTTGGTATAAATTTAAGAAGACTATGATTGGACATTTGCAAGGTAAATTAGTAGAAAAAACACCAACTCAAGTAGTAATTGATTGTGGAGGTGTGGGTTATGAGGTGAATATTTCATTGCATACGTACTCTTTACTCCCTACAACTGATTTTATAAAACTTTTTACACATCTTCAAATTAAGGAAGATGCGCATACTTTGTTTGGTTTTGTAGAAAAATCAGAAAGAGAGATTTTTAAAATGCTTTTATCAGTTTCAGGGATTGGCGCGAGTATCGCTAGAACAATGCTTTCATCATTAGAACCAAAACAAATTATAAATGCGATAGGTTCTTCAGATGTGGTTACAATTCAATCCATAAAAGGCATTGGAAGTAAAACAGCGCAAAGAGTGATTCTAGATTTAAAAGAAAAAATGTTAAAGCTGTATGATTTAGATGAAGTTTCTATGTCTCAAAGCAATACAAATAGAGATGAAGCGTTATCAGCACTAGAGGTTTTAGGTTTTGTTCGCAAAGCTTCTGAAAAAATTATTGAAAGAATTGTCAAAGAAGATCCGGAAGCTTCTGTTGAGTCAATTATTAAAAAAGCATTAAAAGCCTTGTAAGAGGTTTGCAAAACGAATATTTATATGCAAAAAATTTGTATTTTTTTGTTGGTTTTATTTAGTAGTTTCATAGCTAATTCCCAAGTTAAAGATGAAGCTCAAGATACAACCAAAACGGGTTATTCTAAAGGTAAAATCCAAATAAAAGATCCCCAGAGCATTGTTGCTGCTTATACTTATGATCCCGTTACTGATAGCTATATTTATACTAATTCAGTAGACGGTTTTTCTATTAATAACCCTATAGTGTTGACGCCTAAAGAATATGAAAGGTTAGTCTTGAAAGAGTCTATGCGTGATTATTTTAAGAAAAAAGCAGATGCTATTGAAGGAAAGAAAGAAGGTAGTGAGGAAGCAAAAAAAGATTTATTACCTAAATATTATATTAATTCCGGACTTTTTGAATCTATTTTTGGTAGTAATACTATTGATGTAAAGCCTACAGGGTCTGTAGAGATGGATTTAGGTGCTCGTTTTACAAAACAAGACAATCCAGCATTTTCCCCACGTAACCGTTCTAATTTAGCGTTTGATTTTGATCAAAGAATTAGCATGAGCTTAACAGGGAAAGTTGGGACGCGTTTGAATGTAAATGCTAATTATGATACCCAATCTACATTTGCATTTCAAAATTTAATTAAATTAGAATATACACCAACCGAAGACGATATCATTCAAAAGATTGAAGTAGGTAATGTTAGTATGCCTTTGAATAGTTCATTAATAAGAGGTGCACAAAGTTTGTTTGGTGTAAAAGCACAATTACAATTTGGTAAAACTACAGTTACGGGAGTGTACTCTGAACAGAAATCACAAACAAAAAGTTTAGTTGCTGAAGGTGGTGGAACGGTTCAGGACTATGATATTTTCGCTTTGGATTATGATAATGATAGACACTTTTTCTTATCACAATATTTC
This sequence comes from Flavobacterium sp. PL002, assembly GCF_054165825.1. Classification (NCBI taxonomy): domain Bacteria; kingdom Pseudomonadati; phylum Bacteroidota; class Flavobacteriia; order Flavobacteriales; family Flavobacteriaceae; genus Flavobacterium; species Flavobacterium sp. PL002. Next base: position 2,214,353 of record NZ_CM135110.1, read on the forward strand.
AGAAACAAGTATGACGAGTCGCTTAAAAATTATCCATTTATAGATAGTAGAGTACAAATTACTAGAATTGAAGTTTGGGTGACAAATAAACAAACTAGAGTTAGCACTAACTCTAATAATTTGCGTAATGTTATTGCATTACAGGATTTAGGAGAAAGTCAGTTAACTGGTTTAGCAGATAATGAAGTTGTAGTTATAGACCCATCTACTGGGATTTTTAACAGTCCTTTCAATTCACCTACTGACAATAGTAATAATGATTATGATCCTGCGCAAATTGCAAACGGCACAGGGTTGTTAAATACTAATATTAGGGAAATTGTTACGGCAAGTTCGGGATTTAATGTAACAGTAAATGAAGGTCAAGATTATTCGAAATTAGAAAATGCAAGAAAATTAACCTCTAATGAGTTTACTTATAATGCACAATTAGGTTACATCTCTTTGCAACAAAGATTAAATAACGATGAAATCCTTGCAGTAGCTTACGAATATACTGTGGGTGATAAAGTTTATCAAGTAGGGGAGTTTGGTAATGACGGGATTGATGCTACAGTGGTGACGGGAACAAGTTCTTCTCAAGCAATTGTCACGCAAAGTTTGATCCTAAAAATGCTGAAAAGTAACTTAACAAATGTTAAGAATCCAGTTTGGAATTTAATGATGAAAAATATTTATCAAATTCCAGGTGCCTATCAAATTAAACAAGAGGATTTTAGATTTAATATTCTTTATAGTGATCCTTCACCATTAAATTATATCAAAGAGGCAAATGATATTGCTGGTAACCCTTATAGTTTTCCTTCAAATCCTTCAGCTGAGAATAAAGTAAAAGAAACCCCATTATTAAAAGTATTTAATTTAGATAAATTAAATTATAATAATGATCCACAAACAGGTGGTGATGGTTTTTTTGACTTTTTATCTGGAGTTACAATTGATTCGCAAAATGGTCGAATTATTTTTACAACTAAAGAACCTTTTGGAGAGTTATTGTTTTCGAAATTATCAAATTCGGGTTCAACAGAAAATTACGATGATGCTTCTACCTACAACACTAACCAGAAAAAATATGTGTTTAAAAGCATGTATAGCAACACACAGTCTGGCGCTTTGCAAGATAGTGATAAAAATAAATTCCTTTTAAGAGGAAAGTACAAATCTACTGGAGGGGACGGAATTCCTATTGGTGCTTTTAATGTGCCTCAAGGGTCTGTTGTGGTTACCGCTGCGGGTCGTGTGTTAATTGAAGGGGTTGATTATAGTGTGAACTATCAATTAGGGCGTGTGCAAATTCTTGATGCTTCTTTACAAGCTTCAAATACACCAATTGAAATTTCGCTTGAAAATAATTCAATTTTTGGACAACAAACCCGACGTTTTATGGGAGTGAATGTTGAGCATAAAATTTCAGATAAATTTTTAATTGGGGCCACTTTATTAAAAATGACCGAGAAGCCTTTTACCCAAAAATCGTCTTATGGTCAAGAATCAGTAAACAATACTATTTTTGGTTTCAATACGAATTTTGCTACTGAAGTACCTTTCTTTACTCGATTAGTAAATAAATTACCAAATGTTGATACCGATGTTCCTTCTAATCTTTCTGTAAGAGGAGAAGTAGCATTTTTGAAACCAGATTCGCCTAAAGCATCTGATTTTGAAGGGGAGTCTACAATTTATGTAGATGATTTTGAAGGGTCTCAATCTACCATTGATATGCGTTCAGCTTATGCGTGGAGTTTGTCCTCTACACCTGATAGAAATGTAAAAAGTAGTTATAACTTTAATGCTACAGCCACTGACTTAAGTTATGGTTTTAAAAGAGCAAAGTTAGCTTGGTACTCTATTGATCCAATATTTTATACTTCAAAACCTTCGGGCATAAGTAACGATGATTTATCGTTAAATACAACTAGAAGAATTTATAGTGAAGAGCTGTATCCTTTGACAGATATTGCTCAAGGGCAAACACAGGTTGTGAGCACATTGAATTTAAGTTACTATCCTTCTAATAGAGGACCTTATAATAATAATGCTGGTTTTGGAACTAGCCCTCAAGATAATTTTGGAGGGATTACTAGAGCAATTAACTCTACAAATTTTGAACAATCTAATGTTGAGTATATTCAGTTTTGGATATTAGATCCGTATGTAGGTGCTGGAAATGCACCCTCTACTAATACAGGGAAAATCTATTTCAATTTAGGAGAGGTTTCTGAGGATATTTTAAAAGATGGTAGGAAACAATATGAAAACGGATTAGGACCAGATCAAATATTAGTTAATCCAAGACCTTTATGGGGAGATGTTCCAGCATCACAATCTTTAATTTATGCTTTTGATACAAATGTAGATAATCGTAAAAACCAAGATATAGGATTAGATGGATTGAATAATAATGCCGAAGCTGCAGTGTATACTAACTATGCTTCAGAACTTGATCCTGCGGCAGATGATTATACCTATTATTTAAACACAACAGGTGGAGTTGTTGAAAGATATAAAAACTATAATGGTCTTGAAGGAAATTCAGCTGTAGATATTAATGATGCTAATAGAGCTGCAACTACTATTCCAGATGTAGAAGATATTAATAAAGACAATACCATGAATACAATTAATGCGTATTATGAATACAGTATTGATGTACAACCTAATATGGCTATTGGCCAAAATAATATTACTGATATAAGGAATACACAAGTTACTTTGCCTAACGGTCAAGTTACTGATGCGCGATGGCTGCAGTTTAAAATTCCAGTATCGCAACCGCAAAACACCATCGGAACCATATCTGACTTTAGGTCAATTAGATTCATGAGGATGTTTATGACTGGTTTTACTGATGAAGTAACTGTTCGTTTTGGTTCATTAGATTTAGTAAGAGGGGATTGGAGAAGGTACACAAATACTTTAGACTTTAACGATACAAATATTGCTGATGATGGAACGGATCTAGATGTTTTAACAGTAAATGTTCAAGAAAATAATGAGCGTTGTCCTGTAAATTACATTGTGCCTCCAGGAGTTGTTAGAGAGCAATTGTACAACAACAATACAATTATTAATCAAAATGAGCAATCACTTTCGTTGCGAGTTTCTGGTGATGGACTAGAGAAAAATGACTCTAGAGCGGTGTTTAAAAACGTAAGTATTGATATGCGTCAGTTCAAAAAACTGAAAATGTTTTTACATGCTGAATCATTGCAAAATGAAGTAACTTTAAGTGATGATCAAATGGTTGGTTTTATTCGTTTTGGAAATGACTTTACAGATAATTTTTACCAAATCGAAATACCATTAAAAGTAACTGTTCCGAATAGATCAGGTGCTGCTAATTGTTCTCCTTTGAGTGCAGAAAGTGTGTGGCCAGAAGCCAATCAAATTGATTTATCATTAGCCTTATTGACTCAGTTAAAAATACAGGCAATGAGTATCGATTTAAGTACTTTGCCATTAGACGGAATTTACTACCAAGATGAAGATCAACTAGACGGTTCTGCATCTAGTAAGAGTAATAAATTGAGAATAGGGATTAAGGGAAATCCTAATTTTGGAATGGTACGTACATTAATGGTTGGGGTTAAAAACGCTGATGATGTTCAAAAAATTAAAGGAGAGGTTTGGTTTAATGAGCTTCGATTAGCTGACATGGATAATCAAGGTGGTATGGCTGCCGTTTTAAATGTTGATACCAATTTTGCTGATTTTGCAACGGTATCTGCTACGGGAAGAAAAAGCACTATTGGCTTTGGAGCTTTAGAGCAAGGTCCTAATGAAAGAAGCCGTGAGGATATTCAGCAATATAATATTGTAACAAATATTAACCTTGGTAAACTATTACCTGTAAAATGGGGCGTTAACTTGCCTTTTAATTATGCTGTAGGTGAAGAGATAATTACACCGCAATATGATCCGTTTAATCAAGATATTAAACTGCAACAATTATTAGATGAAACTGCTGATGCTGATACTAGAGCTAATTTTAAAAATAGGGCGATTGATTATACAAAGAGAAGTAGTATTAACTTTATTGGAGTAAGAAAACAAAGAAATCCTGAAGCAAAACCTCATGTTTATGATGTAGAGAATTTTACTTTCTCTCAATCTTACAATGAAGTAGAGCGCCATGATTTTGAAATTGAAAACTATCAAGATCAACAAACAAATTCATCTGTGGATTATGCTTATACTTTTCAGTCAAAACCTGTTGAGCCATTCAAGAATACTAAATTCATGAAGAAAAGTTCGTATTGGAAGATGTTGAGTGATTTTAATTTTAACTATTTACCTTCTAATATTACTTTTAATTCAAATATTAATAGGCAGTTTAATAAGCAACAATTTAGACAAGTAGAAAATGTTGAAGGAATTGGTTTAGATCCTTTATATAGAAGAAACTTCTCGTTTAATTACCAATACGGATTTAATTTTAACTTAACTAAATCGCTTAAATTAGGTTACACTGCTTCTTCAAGCAATATTGTAAAAAATTATTTGAACGAAGATAATGAGCCTATTGATAGTTTTACTATTTGGGATAGCTATTGGAATATTGGAGATCCTAATCAGCACATGCAGCAGTTGGTTTTGAATTATGAAATTCCAATTAATAAAATTCCATTGTTAAGTTTTGTAAAAGCAAACTATAGTTATACAGGTGATTATAGCTGGCAACGTACTTCTAATGCTTTATCAGATATTAATATTGATGGTGTAGATTATGATTTGGGAAATACGATTCAAAATGCACGTTCAAATAATTTGAATGCTACTTTTAATATGGATATGTTGTATAAATATATCGGACTTTCAAAAAGTGACAAAAAACAAGGAAGCAAACCTAAAGTAGTAATACCTAAGCCAGGTGAGAAAATTGTGAATACTAACAATCAGCCAGCGCCAAGTAGTCCGTTTGTTGATGGTTTAAGAGGGATACTAACTAGTGTAAAAAACATTCAGTTAAATTACACTGAAAACAGTGGAACGGTATTGCCAGGGTATACACCTAGTGTAGGTTTCTTAGGTTCTTCTAGACCGTCATTAGGATTTATTTTTGGTAGTCAAGAGGATGTGCGTTATGAAGCTGCAAAAAAAGGATGGTTGACATTCTATGATAATTTCAATCAAAATTATACACAGGTAACTAATAAAGAGTTTAAAGCTACAGCAAATGTTGATTTGTTCCCAGATCTAAAAATTGATTTGAATGCAGATAGATCGTATTCTGAGAATTATTCTGAGCAGTACGATGTTTCGGCAAACGGAACTTACAACTCGCTTTCACCTTACACTTATGGTTTGTTTTCAATATCGACTGTTTTAATTAAAACTGCTTTTTCTGCAAGTGATGAAAATGCTTCAATAGCATTTAGCGATTTTAGAGAAAACAGGTTAATTGTAGCAAATAGATTAGCTACTGAAAGAGGGATAGATATCAATAACCCAGCTAATATAGACGAAGATGGGTACCCAAAAGGATATGGTAAAAGTAATCAAGCAGTTTTATTACCCGCTTTCTTAGCTGCTTACTCAGGAAGTGATGCGTCAAAGGCTTCTACGGGAATTTTTAGAAGTGTTCCAATACCTAACTGGTCTGTGAAATACAATGGATTGATGCGTTATGAAATGTTTAAACGTAATTTTAAACGTTTCTCTTTGCAGCATAGTTATAGAGCATCTTATACAATTAATCAATACCGATCTAATTTTAATTATGATAATGATCCAAATGGTTTTGATGATAATGGGAATTTTTATAACAAAACGATCCTTTCTAATATTAACTTAGTAGAACAATTTAGTCCATTAATTCGCATGGATTTCGAATTGAAGAGTTCTCTGAAAATTTTAACAGAAGTAAAGAAAGACAGAGCGCTATCTATGAGTTTTGATAATAACTTATTGACAGAGGTTAAGGGGATAGAGTACGTTGTAGGATTAGGATACCGTTTTAAAGATGTGATTTTCTCATCAAAATTAGCTGATAGTCCTACTGGGATAATCAAAGGAGATATCAACATGAAAGCTGATTTCTCTTATAGAAACAATCAAACGATCGTACGTTATTTAGATTATGATAACAATCAATTAGCAGGTGGGCAAAATATATGGTCTTTAAAAATAACAGCTGACTATTCTTTCAGTAAGAACTTGACTGCAATATTTTACTATGATCATTCTTTTTCTAAAGCTGTAATTTCAACCTCTTTCCCATTGACTAATATTCGTTCAGGATTTACGTTGCGTTATAATTTTGGAAATTAATTTAGGAAATCTAAACAAGATTTGAACATAAGATTGTTACATTTGCGTAACAAATAAATAATCAATCATTAATAGCATATTATTATGAGTATACCAGCAAATTTAAAGTACACTAAAGATCACGAATGGGTTAGTTTAGATGGCGATGTAGCTACTGTAGGAATTACACATTTTGCTCAAAAAGAATTAGGTGACATCGTTTATGTTGAAGTAGAAACTTTAGATCAAACTCTTGAAAAAGACGAGGTTTTTGGTACTGTTGAAGCAGTAAAAACGGTTTCGGATTTGTTTCTTCCTCTTGCGGGTGAAATTATCGAATTCAATGACGCTTTAGAGAGCACTCCAGAAACAGTAAATTCTGATCCATACGGAGCAGGATGGATGATCAAAATTAAAGTAGCAAATACTGCAGATTTTGACTCATTATTGTCTAGCGAAGCTTACAAAGATTTGATTGGTGCGTAAACTATTTTTTCTTTTTTCTGCACTATTATGGACGGTTATTGTTTTGTTTTTATGTTTAACTAAAGCAAATAATCTACCTGTAATTTCAATTGCAAACCTAGATAAATACATCCATGCATTTTTTCATTTTGTGTTTACGTTATTGTGGATTTTATTTTTTAGAACCCAAATAAACAATGCCAATAGATTCAAGCCGTTGTTTGTGTCGTTTATGCTTTCCGTATTTTTTGGGGTTTTAATCGAGTTTTTACAACAGCAGTTAACTACAACGAGAAGTGCTGATAAGTTTGATGTTCTAGCAAATATTGCTGGGGCTACAATCGCAACTTTTTTAGTGTTGTTTTATGATAAAGTAAAGTCGTCAAACACAAATAATAAATAAATTTAAATCCCGTTTCGACGGGATTTTTTTATGTTCTCTTTAATTTTATCTAGTGTCTCGTTTGTCAAAACTAATTGTGTATATCTAACTATTTTTGAATTTAAAACGTATTTTTGTGGCAGTCTTTAATAACCATTTTAGAAATCTCTTATTATGAATATCAAGAACTACTTAGATTCAACCTATTTGAAAACAGCGCATCAAGCTGGTCTTGACGAAAAGGAAAATAATAAAGTTGTAACCAAATTTATTGCCGAAGCTATTACTGAAAATTTCAAGTTAATAATGATTAGGCCTGAAATGGTTGCGCTTGCGCAAAAGATGATTACTGATGCTAAATCTACTGTTTTAGTAGGTACGGTAATTGATTTTCCAGAAGGAAGCTCAACAGTAGAAAATAAGCTTGAGGAAGCAAAACAAGCGATTGAAGATGGTGCCGATGATTTAGATTTTGTGTGTAATTATGAAGCTTTTAAAGAGGGTGATATTGACTTAGTGAAAAATGAAGTGCTTCAATGTACTCAGTTAGGATTAGATCATAATAAAGTAGTGAAATGGATTATTGAAGTTGCGGCTTTAAACGATAAAGAAATAATTCAGTTGTCTTCATTGATAAAAAATGTCGTGATTTCAAATTTTAAAGAAGAAGAGTATAATAACGTATTTGTGAAATCATCAACTGGTTTCTATAAAACAGAAGATGGTTTGCCAAATGGAGCTACCGTTGAAACTATTATTATGATGTTAGAAAATGCATCTCCATTGCCCATAAAAGCCGCAGGAGGAGTGCGTACTTACGACGAAGCGGTCAATATGATTCGTTTAGGTGTAAAAAGAATTGGAACTTCAGGTGCTAAAGCAATTGCAGATGACGAAGATTCGCAACAAGAATACTAAAAAAACAACCAAAACCAATATGAAAAAGGCGTTCTTAACTTTTTGTCTATCATTCATTTCTTTTTTTACTTTTTCTCAAAATACTATTTCTGAGTCTAATTTATCTGTAGATCGTTTTCCTGTTTTTCCAAATTGTAAAAACAGTGAAGGAACGGAGTTAGAGCGTTGCTTTTATGATAATGTACAAGACTTTGTTTTTGATAATTTTGTTGTACCTGAAAATCTTGTAAAAAATAATTTCAAGGGAATTATAAAAGTGCTTTTTGAGGTTGATGCAAATGGTATTTTTAAAGTGATTTACGTAAATGCGGTTGATGAGAATCTAATAGCCGAATCGAAGCGTGTTTTTGCAAAGTTTCCTAAAGTTATTCCGCCTACGCATAACGGAATTCCAGTCTATTCTAAATATAATATTACGTTATCTATTCCGCTAAAAAGTACTAAAGAAATAGCTTCTGAGGAAATGGCTTATGCCGCTATTTTACATGATACAGAAAATAAACAATTAACGGAGTTAGATAGCATTGTTTATTATAAATACACCAATCCTGAACTAGAAAGTCATTTGAATATTCCTTTTTCTCATAGTTACTATGCGCAGTTTGATGGCGCTTTAAATAAAGTAGGAAGCAATAATCACACTGCTTCTAAGCCGTATACTTATCAAGAGGTTTCTAAATATTATAATATTAAAGAAGCGAATAATAAATTAAAAAAAGAGGCGTCAGGATGGTGGGCAAGAAAACTTTGGAATGAAAATATGGTTCAAATTCAAGGAGAAGGATATTGGTTAACTTTAAATCCTATTGTCGATTTGCAATTGGGTAAAGCGTCAGATTCTGATGCGTCGTATACTTATGTGAATACACGTGCGGTAAATTTTAGAGGAGGTTTAGGTAAAAACTTAACTTTTACAACTACAGTTTTTGAGAGTCAGGGTAGGTTTGCAGCTTATTTCAATAATTATGCTGAGTCAATTAAACCTGATGGCGGCGATCCTGCAATTATCCCAGGAGTAGGAATTGCTAAAGAGTTTAAAACAGACTCGTATGATTTTCCTATGGCTGAAGCTAATATTACTTTTGCGCCAAGCAAACATATTGACTTGCAATTAGGATATGGAAGGAATTTTATTGGGGATGGTTACCGTTCTTTATTAGAAAGTGATGGTGCAAGTCCGTATCCTTATTTTAAAATAAATACCACTTTTTGGAAACTAAAATATACAAATACATACATGTGGCTTAAAGATGTGCGTCCAGAGGTTACGCTTGAAAGAACATATGCTACTAAATTTATTGCTAACCACTATTTGAGTTGGAATGTGTCTAACCGATTGAATTTAGGGTTCTTTGAATCTGTTGTTTGGACTAATACAAACGATAGGGGATTTGATGCTAGTTTTATAAACCCGATAATTTTTTATCGTGCCGTTGAATTTGAGTCTTCAGCTAGAACAGGAAATGCGCTTTTAGGACTTACTTTTAAATACAAATGGAGTAATCAGATTAATCTATACGGGCAGCTATTGATTGATGAGTTTTCACTTGGTGATGTACGTGGTGCAGATAACAGTTGGAAAAACAAATTTGCCTACCAGCTAGGTGTGAAGTATTATAATGCTTTTAATGTAGATAATTTATTATTACAATTAGAATATAATCAAGCGCGTCCTTATGTGTATTCGCACAGTAATCCTATTACTAATTATGCGCATAATAACCAGAGTTTAGGTCATCAATGGGGCGGTAACTTTAGAGAGTTTCTTGCTATTGCTAGGTATCATAAAGGAAGGTATTTTGCTGATGCAAAAATTACTATTGGAACCCGAGGTTTTGATTTTGACACTGTCGAAGATAGTTTTAACTACGGTGGGAATATATATAAAGACTATGACGTAGATAGGCCTTATGATACAGGTGTTAAAGTAGGTCAAGGGAATAAAATGGCTGTTTTTATAACTGATTTACAAATGGGATATTTGGTGAATCCAGCAACCAATCTAAAATTATTTGGTAGTTATATTTATAGAAGTTATGATCCTTCCAAAAATACAGCAACTACTTTTACTCAAAGTACAAATTGGTTTACATTAGGATTAAGAGCTGATATTTTTAACTGGTATTTTGATTATTAGTGCGTGTTGATTCAATATACTTGCTCTATAATTGCTAATATTATTCTTGCTCTTTCTAATTTAAGAGTAAAGATTAATTGATAAACTCTTTTGAGTATAATTTGTAATCTAGGATTGTTTTTATGTTTTTGCCTTAAGTTGTACAGTTTATAGGGGAGTTCTAAATCCTCTTTGGTGAAAGAGACCCCAGTGTAAATTTGTATTTTTTCTAATGGTGTAAAACCAAATTCTAATGTGGGTTCTACCATTGTTCCTTCGCCAAAATCGTTCCAAGTGATCAATTGTATGAAGGCTACGGGGTAACGATCTGTTAGGTCTAATGTTTCTTGTAATGTTTGGTTATTATTATGAGGGATTTTCCAGTCTAAAATTGTGTCAGTTCGCCATCCGCCTTCATAATAGTAATCATTGAAGCCAGGATATATTCCGCCAATGGTCGCAATGTTATTTTGTACTGTATAATCATAATAATTAGACAAAGTATTGGTGTGATTTTTATCTATCCAGCTAAATTCTCCGCTGGAGTGGCTTCCTAATCTATTGCTTGCTTTCCATAAAGTTATGAGTTTAGGTTTCGATTGTAATTTTAGGTGGCGGATTCAAGTCATAAATGCAACTTGACCGTTATTATTTAATGAATGTATAAAAACTTCGTTTGGGGTTTTATACCCAAATCTTTTCCTAGGTCTGTTGTTTAATTTGTCTTCCGCATTTTGTACTTGTTTGGCTGTTATGTTTTCGAAATTCATCCCCTTTGGGAAATACTGTCTTATCAATCCATTCATGTTTTCATTTGAACCTCTTTCCCAACTATGATATGGTTTTGCAAAATAATAATCTATTTCTAAGATTTCAGATACCTTTTGATGGTGTGCAAATTCTTTTCCATTGTCAGATGTAATTGTCTTTATAAATGGTGTCCAATCTTGGAGTGCATCTATTATTGCTTGATTTACTTCTGTTGCTTCTTTTGATTTTAATATACGTATTTTAGCAACTCCTGTTGCTCTGTCGTTGATTGTCAACAAAGCTCCTTTGTGCTCAGCTCCAATCATTAAGTCTATTTCTAAATCACCTATTGTCTTTCTGTCTTCTACGCTTTTGGGTCTTTGGTCAATATCAACACGACCCATTATCAGTCCTCGCTTATCTTTTGAGGCACCTCTTTTTCTATAAACCTTCCCTTGGGAACGCAAATAAAGATGTAAGTCGCCCCCTTGTTTTTTATCTTTCCAAATGTATTGATAAATTCTTTCATGAGATACACAATTGAGTCCTTGCTCTTTTGCTCTTCCCATTATTTGCTCTGGACTATATTCTTGCTTAATCCAGTGCTCAACAAAATCTTTAACTTCAGTGGTAAATCGAATTCTCTTCTTTTTATCGAAATGCCTTTCTTCACACCTACGGTGAGCTAAGACAGCTCTGTACTTGTTGTTTCGCTTATCGCAATTCCTTTTTATTTCTCTATAAATTGTGGAAACATCTTTTTTTAATCGCTCAGCTATTTCGAGTTTTGAATAATTCTCATTCAATAATGTTTCTATTATGTATCTTTGCTCTTGTGTAATTTGGCTCATAATTTGCAATTTTTGGTCGAGGAGCAAGTAAGGCAAAATTTACCATTCAGATAAAGAGGAAAAGAATTAATTTTCTTTTCTCTTTTCTGAAAAAATTTATCCAAACCGCAACTTCCAAATGTTGCATTTATTAATTGAATCTAAGGGTCTATTTGATCCCAGTCTAAAGAATCTTTGATATAATTAGGTCCAAAAAGAAACAACATCTCGGTATTGTCTTTTCTTAAGTAATTTGCACTTGTAAAATAGGCGTTTTCAATGTATTGTAAGTCAGCTATTGCTGCAGTAAGATTTACGGTTGGAATTCTTTGCGTTTTTAAATTTTCGGCTACTTTGTCTTCATACATAATAGAAAACTGCAGTCCCACATCTTCAATTTTTTCTATAAAGGATTCGGTGCTTTTTTTAATTGAATTGTAATCGTAAACATCTCTACTGCCGTACCAATCAAATATTACTCCATCAATACCTGATAATTTCATGAGTAGTAAATGATATTCCTGTAAATTTCGATCATTAGAAGAATATGGGCCTATTAACGGGTAATAGTGTGATGCTATTTCTCTTTTGCCTTGAGCGTTTATGTTGTTTGGGTTTTTGTTAGTCATTGTCCAATGTTGTCCCCAGTAACCATCTTGTTCGAGAGTATGGAACCAAGGCATGTAGTGGACATATATTTTTTTGGGATTTTTCTTTATTACTTCGGTAGGATTAGGGGTGTTTTTTTGAGTTAACATTTCTTGGTAGGCCTGTTCTAGAATGTCATTATGAACTGTTTTTTCTAATTCTATAGCTGTAGTTTCATTTGTGCAGCTTAGAAGAAGTGAGAATATGCTTAAGCAAATGATAGGAGTAATTATTTTCATTTTATTTGATTTTGCAAGTTGCTGTTAAATTTAAGTCAATGAACATTAGTTTTTCTTTCTTTTTCGCCTATTTGAGTAGTTTTATCCGATGAAATGATTGTTTTTGTCGTTGTAATACGTTTTTAATGATAAATTAATGATTTATTGCAGTTTGTATTTTAGATTTAAAAAATAAGATGCCTTATTATTAAATACCAATCTAATTTGTACCTTTGCAGAAGTTTTAAAAAACCTAATGAAATCCCATTGAGTACAACACAAAATACATTTTCCCTTAAAACGGTTTTTTTAGATTTTAAAGAAATCACTAAAGCAGGTCTTGCAATTAGTGTCTTATTTTCTTCTATTGCTGGATATTTTTTAGGAGTAGATGATGCAAATCCTTTTAAATGGTCTGTGTTGTTGATGCTTATTTTTGGTGGTTACTGCATGGTTGGAGCATCAAATGCTTACAATCAGGTTATTGAAAAAGACATTGATCTTTTAATGGATCGTACTAAAAATCGTCCCGTTCCTGCAGGAAGAATGTCGCCTAGAGTCGCTTTAATTGTAGCTAGTTTACTTACTATTATCGGTATCACATTGCTTTATATGATTAATCCTAAGTCGGCCATGTTTGGTGCGATTTCTATATTTTTATATACGAGTGTTTATACACCTTTAAAAACGGTGACCTCATTGTCTGTTTTTGTGGGTGCTTTTCCAGGAGCGATTCCGTTTATGTTAGGATGGGTAGCAGCTACAGGTAATTTTGGTATAGAAGCGGGTACTTTATTTTTGATTCAGTTTTTTTGGCAATTCCCTCATTTTTGGGCTATTGGTTGGTTTTTGTATGAAGACTATGAAAAAGCGGGGATCTTTATGTTGCCTACTAAGAAAAAAGACAAAGGAACTGCGTTGCAGATTATTTTATATACCGTTTGGTTAATTATAGCTTCTTTATTGCCTGCGTTAGGTTTTACAGGAAAGCTTTATTTAACTCCAGTAGCGGCAGTTTTAGTGTTTTTATTAGGGATTTGGATGCTTTTTTATGCGGTTAAATTGTATAAAACACGAACTCCAAAAGCGGCTAGGACATTAATGTTAGTTAGTGTTTCTTACATTACCTTACTTCAATTAGTGTATATATTTGATAAATTTTTAAGATAGTTATGGAAATGACAATGACAAAAGATGAGCATAAGTTAAGAACGGCAAGATCCTATAAGTTGATTTTGTTGTTTGCTATGGTCAGTATGATTATGATGTTTGCGGGACTTACTAGTGCTTTTGTAGTTAGTAAGGCAAGAGTAGATTGGTTGAAAGACTTTGAGCTACCTACAGCGTTTTATTACAGTACGATTGTGATAATAGCGAGTAGTGTTACGATCCATTTAGCAAAAAAAGCTATTCAAAAAGACAATAAAAGTAGGACTACTATCTTTCTTTTGTCTACTTTAGCGCTCGGAATATTATTTGTTGTTTTGCAGTTTGCAGGATTCAGACAAATAGTAGAAAACGGTTATTATTTTACAGGAAGTGAGAGTTCAATTACGACTACATTTCTATATATAGTGACAGTTGTGCACTTGATTCACCTTGCGGGAGGGTTGATTTCACTACTAATAATAATTTATAATCATTTTAAACAAAAATACAATTCGAGTCAAACTCTTGGAATAGAACTAGGTGCGATGTACTGGCACTTTTTAGATTTCTTGTGGATTTATTTATTTGTATTTTTATATTTCTTTAAATAAGAAAAAAACGTAAATTTGGGAACTTTTTAACGAATAACTTTTATGGAAGCGACAGTTACTACTGCAAATAGTGAAGAAAAAACTTGGGGAGGCGGCAATGAGCCAATGGGAGCAAGTTATGGTAAATTAATGATGTGGTTTTTTATCATGTCTGATGCCTTAACGTTCTCTGGATTTTTAGCAGCTTACGGTTTTTCTAGATTTAAATTTATTGAGACATGGCCATTGGCCGATGAAGTGTTTACACACTTTCCATTTATGCATGGTGTATCTGCACCTATGTATTATGTAGCATTAATGACTTTTATTTTGATTTTTTCATCTGTAACAATGGTTTTAGCCGTTGATGCAGGTCATCAAATGAAAAAAAACAAAGTCATTGTTTATATGTTTTTAACCATTGTTGGTGGTTTGATTTTCGTAGGATCTCAAGCTTGGGAATGGAAAAATTTCATAAAAGGGGAGTATGGTGCTGTTGAGACAAAAGGAGGTAGTTTACTTCAGTTTGTTGATAAAGACGGGAATCGTGTTGCTTTAGCTGATTTTGCAGCTAATTTACATGAAGAGCGTGTTCAGCATACAGGAAATACGGGAAGTTGGTTTGTTAGCGAAGGCGCTTTACCTACTTACTCTGTTGCCGAAGTACAAGCTGGATTTGAAGCACATCCTGATCTTTTAGTAAGAACAGAATCGATTTATGAAGCAACACCAGAAACGGTTAAAGATGCTAAGATAAATCATGATTTAAGTAAATTCAAGCACAAAACAGTTTTAACTAGAGAAGAATCTTTAGTAAGATTGTCTCAAGCACATTATGTGGTTGAAGGAGCTAACTTGATTAGAAATGAATACGGTAATAAATTATTTGCTGATTTCTTTTTCTTCATTACAGGATTTCACGGATTTCACGTATTCTCAGGTGTTATTATTAATATCATTATTTTCTTTAATGTACTTTTAGGTACTTATGAAAAAAGAAAAAACTACGAAATGGTAGAGAAAGTTGGTTTATACTGGCACTTTGTCGATTTAGTATGGGTATTTGTATTTACCGTTTTCTATCTAGTTTAATTTTAAAAAATTATTATTATGTCACACGAACATGTATCTAATACCAGCGGAATCTGGAAGGTTTTCGCAATATTATCTGCTGTAACTATTATAGAGGTGTTTTTAGGAATACTTAAACCAGATTTCTTGCACTTAAATCATTTCCTAGGAATGAACTTGCTTAACTGGGTATTTTATATTCTGACTGTTTTTAAAGCCTATTACATTGTATGGGAATTCATGCACTTAGGTGGTGAAAAAGGGAGTCTTAGATGGGCAGTGGTTATACCTACAGTTTTTCTAATTTTATATATACTTTTCATATTTTTAACTGAAGGGCATTATATTTATGGGGTTTTTAAAGATTCGACCATTAAATGGAATTTTTAACATATATTAATTCAAAAAAAGAGGTACGCATTGCGTACCTTTTTTTATTTTTGCAATTAAAATAGTAGTGTCGTAATGAAAAAAAATATTGTCCTTTTCGTTCTTTTCATTTTACCAATCGTTGCATATCTTTTTTTTGCATCTGGGGTAAATAGTTTTACAAAATTACCCACCGTTACACCTAAAATTCCTGATTTAGGAAATTGGGAGTCTTTGGATAAAGAAAAAGTATCTTTAGATAATAAAATTACCATTTTAGGCTTTTCAGGAACTGATGTTTTAAAAAACAGGGGTAACCTTTTTAATCTTAATGAAAAGATCTACCAGCGTTACCATACCTTCAAGGATTTACAATTTGTGATGGTTTGTCCATTAGGAACTGAGAATGATATTAAAAGTATTATGGATGCTCTAGATGAGTTTACTGATGTATCGCAATGGCATTTTGTGTTTACCACTCCAGAGAATATTAAAACCTATTACGAGCAATTGCACTTAAAAGGGAAACTAGATGAATTTACTGGAACGCCTAATGTTTACATAGTAGATAAAGAACGTAACTTGAGAGGTAGAAAAGATCAAGAAGAATATAAAGAGGGCTACAATACTTTTCATCCATCTGAATTGAGTAATGAGATGCTTGATGATTTTAAAATTATTCTTTATGAATATCGTGCTGCGCTTAAGAAAAATCACAATGCTACAAAACAACTTTTAAAAGAATAATATGTTTAAGAATAAATCATACATCGGTATATCATTCATTATTTTGGTATTTGGAATCTATGCAATTCCTAAAATTATTAGTCGCATTCAAAACGGTGATGTTGTTCAAGCAGATCGTTTAGACAATGTTGCTACTGCTTCTAAAAAAGATGAGAAACTAGTTGAAATTGGGCCTGCGCCAAAATTTGAATTAGTCAATCAAAACAACGAGAAGATTACTAATGAATCTTATAAAGGAAAAGTTTACGTTTTAGAATTTTTCTTTACAACATGTCCTTCAATTTGTCCTAAGATGAATCAAAGCATGTTGCTTATCGAAAAGAAATTCTTTGGGAATCCTAATTTCGGAATCGCATCTATAACCATAGATCCTAATCATGATACTTCAAAAGTTTTGAAAGAACATGCTGAACTATTAGGTGTAAAGTCTGCTAATTGGAATTTTTTAACGGGTGATCGTGATTATATATTTGGATTAGCGAATAAGGGATTTAATCTTTATGCTGCTGCCAATGATAAAGTTGCTGGTGGATTTGAACATTCTGGATTGTTTGCGTTGATTGATAAGGAAGGGAATATCCGTTGTAGAAAAGACAATTTTGGTAATCCGATTCTTTATTACGACGGTTTAGAGAAAAAAGGAGTTAGAGATATTCAACAAGACATTAGCATGTTATTAGAAGAATAGAAATTATGAGTGAGCAAAATTTAGAACAAAAATATAAAAAGTGGATTGTCCTTTTATCAGTGGCAATTCCGTTAGTTGTTGTGTTGCTTTTTAGTGTGAATTTAAGGAAATTAGGTTTTGATGTGGCTCCGCTCACGTTTTTACCACCTATTTATGCTACAATAAATGCAATTACAGCAGTTTTATTAGTTTCTGCAGTTGTTGCCATTAAAAATGGTAATAAAAAATTGCATGAAAATTTAATGAAAGGGGCAATTGGCTGTTCAATTGCTTTTTTAGGAATGTACGTTGCGTACCACATGACCTCTGATTCGACTAAATTTGGTGGAGAAGGAATCATTAAATATGTTTATTATTTTATCTTATTTACGCACATCGTTTTATCGGTTATAATTATTCCGCTTGTGTTAATTACTTACGTTAGAGCATTGGCTCAAGTATTTGATAAACATAAAAAAATTGCAAAAATCACATTTCCTATTTGGTTGTACGTTGCGGTAACTGGTGTTGTAGTTTATTTAATGATTTCTCCTTATTATGTTTAAAAAAATCAAATTTCAATTTATAGCTCTATCGTTTTTAATCCTTTCTTCAGCAGCAGTACAAGCACAATGTGCAATGTGTAGAGCCGCTTTAGGAGGTGAGTCTAATGTTGCTCAAGCACAAGCCGTCAATGACGGAATCGTTTATTTAATGGCTATACCGTATATTTTAGTAGGTGGTATAGGTTATGCGGTTTATAGGTTATATAAAAAGAAAAAAACAACTTAGCAGTAGCGATTATTTTAATCCGTCTACCGCTATGTTTATTTGTCCGTTGACTTTTATGAATGCAATAATTGCGTTTTTAGTCAACTGTATTTTGTCAAACTCAATGTCATCCATTTTACCATTTACATAAACACCCGGAATAGGCGAGTAATTTTTTAAGTAAGTCATCATAGTTTCTTTACCTTCATCTAGATTTGCTTGAATAGAGTAACGGCAGCTTTCCTGAATTTTTCTTAATACAATTCCTTGTGCTAGCCAGTTTGCGGTACGCATCAATTTACTTTTAGTATCCAAAACATAGTCCAAGTGATCAAAATAAATCTCTCTTGTTTTGTTATCATATTGAGGATAACCTGCAAGGTAAATTTTTCCGTTTACAGAACCTGTCATTTCTAAGGCAATAACCATTTTGCCATCTTTATGCCAGATAGCTACATCTTGAACTTTTACTTTTTTTGAACCAGATTCAAATTCTTGACCTGAAAAATTCTTTCGTATTATTTTAGAAGCATCTTGATACGTAGATACTGCAACAATATTTGCGGTGATTTGATTTGGGATTTTAATAACGGGTTTCAATACTATTTTATTTGCATCAAATTTACTTTCTGGCTTTTGGCCAATGAGTGTTTCCATAGTACATTTCATTCCCATTTGAAGGAGAAATGAATCATTTTTTAATTTAGCGGCTGTACTATAAATTTCGACAGGTACTATGCGAAGCCAACTCTCATAGGCTTCGTTCATTTGAAAAGGCATGCATACTTTTTCTAAAGCTGCTAGAACATTTGGTTTAAAATCCATTGATTTTTCTATAGCTGAGTCAATAGATTTTTCAAGTTTTGATTTAAAAATTTGTACGGCAGGATTCATTAAATAGGTTACAGGGACATTTTTCCCAAAAACAACCATCGTTGGGCTTTCGTTCCATTCTAAGGATTTCAATTGTGTTTTTGTAATTAGTTTCCAGTTATTCAATGCTACATCGCTACTCAGTGTAATGACACCATTTAAATTAAATTCCTGAGTATTGTATAAGGACACGCCCAATGTCTTTGTTCCTATTCTATATTTTACAGTAGCTTTTAAGGGTAAAATAGTTTTAATTCTTTCTCCTGAAGATGCGTTTTCATTTTGTATCGTAATTGGAGCAAGTTTCCATATTTTCATTTCAATATCATCATCTGTAATGTCATTATCTTCATAAATTAATCCATTTAACAAAGCATTGGTTTGATTCTCGATATCCTTGAGTTTTACGCTAATTGGTATGTTTATAAAGGAAGTCTTGTTTTCATATACCAGCGGAGTTGCGTCATCTGGTTCAGGTTTTAATGTATCTATTTTTTGAGTTGTTGAGCAACTAATTGCTAATAGACATAATAGACTTAAAGCGAAGATATGTTTCGGCATTATTTTAATTTTTAAGTCGTAAAATTACTAAAAGAAATATATTTTAAGATAAAACTGTAACATTTATATCATAATTAAGTCTTATGAATTAAGATGTTGATTAGCGCTTTTTAGATAATAAGCATTAGGAATTCTTTTATTAGATAAAAACTATTGTTTACAAAACGATACTTATGATAGAAATTAAAGATTTACATAAATCCTATAAAATGGGAAACTCAGAATTACATGTCTTAAAAGGCATTAATTTTAGTATCAAAGAAGGGGAGCTAGTTGCTATAATGGGTTCTTCAGGTTCTGGTAAATCTACATTGCTGAATATTTTGGGAATTTTAGATGAGGCAGATACAGGAAGTTATACTTTAGATAATGTGCCTATTAAAAAATTAAATGAAACGATTGCTTCACGTTACCGCAATAAATTTTTAGGTTTTGTTTTTCAATCATTTAATTTAATCAATTATAAAAGTGCTTTAGACAATGTAGCTATGCCTTTATATTATCAAGGTGTTAAAAGAAAAGAGCGTTATGAAATTGCGATGACTTATTTACAAAAAGTAGGTTTAGGAACGCATTCTCATCATTTACCATCAGAACTTTCTGGAGGACAAAAACAACGTGTAGCTATTGCAAGAGCATTGGCATCAAATCCTAAAGTTTTATTAGCCGATGAGCCTACGGGAGCATTAGATACCAAGACCTCTTATGAAGTAATGGAACTAATACAAGGGATTAATGATGAGGGGAAAACAATACTCATTGTAACGCACGAGCCAGATATTGCGGCAATGTGCAAGAGAAATGTAGTGCTGAAAGATGGACTAATCATAGACGATAAAATGGTAGAACAAGTAAGAGCTTCTGCATATGTTTAATACGGAACGCTGGCAGGAAATATTTGAGGCTATTGCCAAAAACAAACTGAGAACGTTTCTTACCGGAATCTCTGTGGCTTCGGGTATTTTTATTTTAGTGATATTGTTAGGAGTTGGGAAAGGACTTCAAAACGGAATAGAAAAGAAATTTGAGAATGATGCTTCGGGATTGATTTCCTTTTGGTCCGGAACAACAACTAAAGAATATAAAGGATTGAATCCAGGAAGGCAAATTCAATTTAGAAACAGCGATTATGATGTTGCTCTTCAAAAATACGGTGATCAATTAGTGATAAAATCAGCGAACTATATTTTTTGGAGTGGTATTATGTCTCACGGAAAAGAATCGGGTAACTATCGTTTCATTGGAGTAAATCCAGACTATTTAGCAGTTGAAAATGCCTCTATTGTTGAAGGAAGGTTCATCAATCAAAATGACCTGAACAATAGCGAGAAAGTTACTGTTATTGGACAAAAAGTAAAACTAGACATGTTCAAGGACAAAAGTCCGATAGGAGAATTGCTAGTTATTAACGGTATTAATTTTAAAATAGTAGGTGTTTTTACTGATCCTGCAGGGGAAAGAGAGGAAACACGTGTATATATTCCCATTACAACCACTCAGCAAGCTTATGGAGTAGGTGATAAAATAAGTAATCTTGATTTTACCTTACCCAAAAAAGATACTTATGAGGAAGCTTTAGCTGAATCTGAGAAATTTACAGAAGGCTTAGGGCAGCTATTGCGAAGTAAAAATAGTATTGCACCTGATGATGAAGGAGCGATTGGGGTAGGTAACACGGTTGAAGATGCCAAGCAATTTTATGACTTAAACCTTTACATTCGATTGTTTTTTTGGTGGGTTGGAATTTGTACTATAATTGCAGGAGTAGTTGGTGTGAGTAACATCATGCTGATTATTGTGAAAGAAAGGACTAAAGAAATTGGAATTAGAAAAGCTCTAGGTGCTTCGCCTTTTTCTATTGTAGTAATGATATTGCATGAATCTATTTTTATAACCACAATTTCTGGTTTTGTAGGGCTTTTATCTAGTCTTTTATTGCTAGAGATTGTAGGGCCTATGGTCAAAAGTGATTATTTTTTAAATCCAGAAGTAGATTTTAGTGTCGCTATGAGCACATTAATTTTACTAGTATTAGCAGGGGCAATAGCTGGATTTTTTCCAGCATATAGAGCAGCCAGCATTAAACCTATTGTAGCACTAAGAGACGAATAATTATGTTTGATAGAGATAAATGGATTGAAGTTTTAGAGGCGCTAACGGCAAATACGTTCCGAACTATCTTGACGGCTTTTGGGGTTTTCTGGGGAATATTTATTCTGGTGATTTTGCTTGCTGCCGGAAAAGGACTAGAAAACGGAGTGAAGAAAGGATTTGACGGGATAGCTACAAATACTATGTTTATGTGGAGTCAAACTACTTCAAAGCCATTTAAAGGGCTTCCTAAAGTAAGAAGGTATGATTTTAAAAATGGAGACATAACGGCTTTAAAAGAAAAGTTTCCGGATCTATTGTATGTTTCTCCTCGTAATCAACTAGGAGGTAATGATAGTGAATCTAGTAATGTGGTTAGAGGGACAAAAACAGGGTCGTACACTATTTTTGGCGATTATCCTGAGTTGGTAAAACAAGAACAAATGGAAATTGTTAATGGACGTTTTATTAACTATCAAGATATCAAATTAAAAAGAAAAGTAGCCATAATTGGTAGCGGTGTAATTACAGATTTATACGGTAGAACAGAAGATGTTATTGGAACTTATGTAAAAGTAAGCGGGATTAATTTTTTAGTCGTAGGGATTTACAAATCTAAATCTAGAGGTGGTGGTAATGCTGAAAGAGAACAGAAAAAGATATTTATTCCTTTTACCACATTTCAGCAAGCTTATAATTATGGAGATGTAGTAGGATGGATGGCTTTAACAGCAAATGATAACGCATCAATCACTACGCTAAAACCTCAGATTTTAGAATTTATGAAATCGCGACATTCTATAAATCCTACGGATGATAGAGCGATTGGAAATTTTGATTTATATGCCGAGTTCAGTAAAATTCAAGGGCTATTTTTAATATTGAAATTCATCGCTTATTTTGTAGGGACGCTAGTTTTACTTTCTGGAGTAATAGGTATTTCAAATATCATGCTAATTGTGGTAAAAGAACGAACCAAAGAAATTGGAATAAGAAGGGCTTTAGGAGCAACCCCAGGAGCGATACGTTCTCAAATATTGTTAGAGTCCATTTTTTTGACCATTGTCGCCGGTATGTTTGGTATTGCAATGGCCACGGGAGTAGTTGCTATTATTAATGTAATCCTCGATAGCATGCCTAGCGAAGGAATGATGTTTGCCAATCCAAGCGTAGATCTTACTGTTGTTTTTGTAGCGTTATTAATATTAGTAGGTTCTGGTCTATTGGCAGGATATATCCCAGCGCAAACAGCAATTAATGTTAAACCCGTAGACGCTTTAAGAGCCGAATAAATAATCAATCAAAAAATAATCGATTAAATCATAACACGATGAAAAAAGGAGTAACCATTACTATTTTAATTTTTATAGCTTTCGCTTTCTTTGGCGCCTTGTATTATTTATATGCTAAAAATCAGGAGTCGCCTATAGTTTACGCTACGGATAAAGCGGAGACTAAAACGATTGTGAAAAACACAATTGCCACAGGAAATATCGTTCCAGACGAAGAGGTGTTGATCAAGCCAAATATTTCAGGTATTATTGAAGCGGTTTACATCAAAGCAGGACAAAATATTAAAGCTGGAGATTTAATTGCTAAGATTAAAGTAGTTGCAAATGTATCTAATTTAAGTAGTTCTCAAAACCAATTGCAATCAGCTAAAATTGAACTTGATAATCAGGAGATTTTGCATAAAAGACAAAAAACATTATTTGATAAAGGTGTGATTTCAGCTAATGATTATGATGCTGCTCAGTTATCTTACAATTCAGCTAAACAAAATTATAATGCGGCTAGACGTGGTTTAGATATTGTTAAAACAGGAACAACATCTGGCTTAGGGAATTACGCGAACACCTTAATACGCTCTACTGTAAACGGAATGGTGCTTGATGTTCCTGTGAAAGTAGGGAATCAAGTGATTGAAAGTAATAATTTTAATGAAGGAACAACTATTGCGAGTGTTGCTGATGTAGGCAGAATGATTTTTGTAGGTAAAATTGATGAGTCGGAAGTAGGTAAGATAAAAGAGAAATTGCCTATCGAAATAACTGTTGGAGCTATCGAAAATAAAAAATTTGATGCTGTTTTACAATATATCGCACCTAAAGGTGTTGCAGAAAATGGGGCTATTCAATTCGAAATTAAAGCTTCTTTAGAAAATAAAGCGGATACTTTTATTCGAGCTGGTCTAAGTGCCAATGCTTCTATTATATTAGAAAAAGCCGATAAAGTTTTGGCTATAAAAGAAGGTTTAGTACAATTTGATAAAAAAACACAATTACCGTATGTAGAAATAGAAACGGAATCGCAAAAGTTTGCTAGAAAAGATCTTGTTCTAGGCGTTAGCGACGGAATTTATGTTGAAGTAAAAAGCGGAATAAAAGCATCGGATAAAATAAAAATTTGGAATCAAGGAGTTAAAGAACCAGATTCAGAAGAATAAAAACCTATTAAAAGAATTTTAGTTTAGAGATAAATGTTAAATTTGTGTAATACCTTTGTTACACTTCCATACAAAAAATATGAAAAAGAATCGTTGGATACCCTTAGTTTTGCTCTTTGCTTTTAGCTTAGCGTCAAACGCGCAAGATAAAAAATGGACACTTGAGGAATGTGTGAAATATGCTGTAGAGCATAATATTTCGATAAAACAAACTGCTCTAGATACGCAATCAGCTCAGATCGATAAAAAAGGAGCGCTTGGTAGTTTCTTACCCTCATTAAATGCTTCGGCATCGCATTCTTGGAACATTGGTTTGAACCAAGACATTACTACGGGTTTGTTACAAAATCAAACCACTCAATTTACCTCTGCAGGTGCTAATGTGGGTATTGATATTTATAAAGGTTTACAAAACCAAAACACCTATAGAAGAGCAAAATTATCGATTATAGCTGCACAATATAAATTGACAAAAATGCAAGAAGATGTTGCATTGAATGTTGCTAATGCTTTTTTGCAAGTACTTTTTAATAAAGAATTTTTAAAAGTACAACACGAACAAATGGGAATTAATGAAAAGCAGTTGGCTCGTTCGCAAGAACTCGTTAACGCAGGAACAATTCCTCGTGGAGATTTATTAGATGTTAAAGCAACGCTTGCCACTAATAATCAAAATGTAATTGCTGCCGAAAATGCTTTGTTGATTTCTAAATTAAGTTTAGCGCAATTATTGCAATTAGATGATTTTACAAAGTTTGATGTTGTTGATAATACTATTTTAGGGGATGATAATAATGTCTTAGCACAAGATGTGAATGTTATTTATGTTAAGGCTAAACAAGAAAGAACCGGGTTAAAAATAGCACAAACAAACTTAGAAATTGCTCAAAAAAGTCTTGCTATTGCTAAAGGAGGATTGATGCCTACTTTACAAGGTTTCTACAGTTTTAGTTCTAGGGTAGCTTATAGCGATAGAGTTACTGGAGTTGTGCCTGATGCATTAAATCCTACAACAAGTGTTGGGTTTGTAGAAGGGACAAATCAAAATGTATTGACACCTAATTTTACAAGAACATTAGGAGGGCCACTACCGTTTTTTGATCAGTTTAGTAATAATAAAGGACAGTCTTTTGGAGTGCAATTAAGTATTCCTATTTTTAATGGTTTCTCTGCACGAAATAATATTGAGCGATCTAAAGTAACTTTGGAGAAATCTAAAATAGCATTAGAACAAGAAAGTCTTGATTTACAAAGAAATGTTTATACCGCTTTCGCAGATGCTAAAGGTGCTTTGAAATCGTATGACTCAGCACTAAGCGCTTTAGAAGCAAGAAAAGGATCGTATGATTATGCTAAAGAAAAATTTGATGTAGGTTTGATGAATTCATTTGACTTGAACCAGTCACAAACTTTGCTTGCTAATGCTGAATCAGAAGTGTTAAGAACAAAATACGATTATATATTCAAAATTAAAATATTAGAATTCTATTTTGGAATTCCTATCATTAAAAACTAATTCATTATGTCAAAGAAAACAATTTATTATATTGTTGGAGGAGCAGTTCTTCTTATTGTTGTATTAATCGCACTTTCTAAAGCAGGAGTTATTGGAAATAAAGATAACGGAACTGAAGTAGAAATTGCTACGGTAAATACTGCTACTATTGTAGAAACAGTTTCGGCAACAGGAAAAATTCAACCAGAAATTGAGGTAAAAATAGCTTCTATGGTTTCTGGAGAAATTATTTCATTGCCTGTTAAAGAAGGACAAGTCGTTAAAAAAGGAGATTTATTGGTAAAAATAAACCCTGATTTATATACTTCAAGTTTAAATAGAACTATTGCAGGATTATCAGGATCAAAAGCAGGTTTAACACAAGCAGATGCGCAATTTAAAGAAGCGAAATCAAGCTATGATAGAAACAAAACGCTTTTTCAAAAAGGAATTATATCTAAATCTGATTGGGATAAAGCAGTAGCGTCATTTGAGGTAGCTCAAGCAACAAAACAAACGGCTTATTTTAATGTGCAAAGTGCTTCGGCATCTGTGAGTGAAGCTAAAGATAATTTAGGACGTACAGTTATTTACGCACCAGCAGATGGAACAATATCTATGTTAAATGTTGAGCTTGGAGAACGTGTGCTAGGTACGCAACAAATGACAGGAACTGAAATCTTAAGAGTAGCTAACTTGAATAACATGGAAGTAGAGGTTGATGTTAATGAAAATGATATCGTGAAAATCAAAGTTGGCGATGAGGCAAATGTTGAAGTAGATGCTTATCTAAAAAAGAAATTTAAAGGTGTAGTAACGAGTATTTCTAACTCAGCGAGCAGTACATTAACATCTGATCAAGTTACTAATTTTAAAGTAAAAGTTAGAATTGTAAAAGAATCATACCAAGATTTATTAGAAGGAAAACCTGCAGCTTACTCTCCTTTTAGACCAGGAATGACGGCTACAGTAGATATTATTACTAAGACAAAAGCTAATGTGGTGAATGTGCCTATTAGTTCAATCGTAATCAAATCAGATACAACATCTACTAAAGGAATCCAATTAGTGGAAACTGCAGAAGACAAGGAAGCAGTTGTGAAAAGCGATAAAAAATTTGAATGTGTATTTGTAAAAGTAGGAGATAAAGCTAAAATTCGTATTATCAAAACAGGAATTCAAGATGATACTAATATTGAAATTTTATCAGGACTTAAAAAAGGAGATGTAGTGGTTACAGGACCTTATACTACCGTAACAAAAGAATTAAATTCAGGAGATAAAATTAGCATCAAAAAAGAAGGTGTTGATGCTAAAAAGTAAAAGAATACATTAAATAGTTCTCAAAGTCGCTTAGTGTAAAACTAAGCGACTTTTTGTTTTAAGATTAGGATTGTTTTTTTACTACGTTTTAACGTCCTTTGTACAATAATAAATTGCACTAAATAAAAGATATACTAAACCATAATGGCTTACATTTTAAATATTGAAACGGCTACAAAAAACTGTTCTGTTGCTATTGCAAAAGATGGCGAAATGCTAATTTGTAATGAAATTGCAGAAGAAGGATATTCACACGCAGAACGTTTGCATGTTTTTATTGAAGAAAGCTTGGCAGAAGTAGGAATCACTTATAAAGATTTAACTGCTGTAGCGGTGAGTCAAGGCCCAGGATCATATACAGGGCTTCGAATAGGGGTTTCTGCAGCAAAAGGGCTTTGTTATGCGTTATCGATTCCGTTGATAGCTGTAGATACTTTGCAAGCATTAGCAGCGCAAGTAAAAATTACTGAGGGTTTAGTTGTACCTATGATTGATGCGCGTAGAATGGAAGTCTATAGTGCAATTTTTACTAAAGATTTAGTGTCTCAACGTACAACTCTGGCGGAGGTTTTAACTGAAGATTCTTTTAATGATTTACAACAGCCTATTTATTTTGTGGGCGATTGTGCCGATAAAGCTAAAACGGTACTAAATAAAGCTAATTTTAATTTCTTAGAAGGGGTAAAATACCCGTCAGCAAGAGAAATGTGCGCGCTTAGTTATGCTAAGTATAAAAAAAGCGACACTGTAGATGTCGCTTATTTTGAACCTTTTTATTTAAAAGATTTTATGATTACTGCACCTAAAAAGTAGTTGCTATGTTGCTGAATTACTTTGCGACACTTCTTTAACAAAAGGTTGGATGATAATTCCGGCTGCGTCAAAAGCATTTTTGCAATTTTCTAACGTGTCCGTAAATACTGCACCAAAATCTTCGTTGTTTGCCCATGGTCGTACCGCTAATTGAATAGCGCTATCTGTTAGGTTTTTGACAAAAACATCTGGTTTGGGTGTTTGCAATACTTTTGGGTTGTTATTTAATATTTCCATAATGAGATCTTTTGCCTTTTTAATGTCAGAATCATAAGATATTGAAAAGGTCAAATCAGCTCTTCTGCTTTTTTGTAGTGAATAATTTGTAATTGTACCATTAGACAAAATCCCATTCGGAATAAAAACGGTTTGATTGTTTGCCGTAATTAATTTAGTTACAAAAATTTGTATTTCGCTAACCGTTGCAATCACTCCTTGTGCTTCTATAGTATGGCCTACTTTAAAAGGTTTAAATAGTATTATAAGCATTCCTCCAGCAAAATTAGACAATGATCCTTGTAGTGATAAGCCTATTGCAAGTCCCATTGCTCCTAATATCGCTACAAATGAAGAGGTCTCAATACCTAACTTTGCTATAAAAGTCACGAATAGTAATATTCTAAGTCCCCATAATAAAATATCGGCTAGAAACTTAGTTAATGTAGGATCTAAATCCCTTTTAATCATGATTCTTCTAATGAATCTATTGATTAATCGGATAGCATATAGACCAATGAAAAGTACTACAAGAGCAGAGATCAATTTGGGAGTGTAAGCTAAAAACTCTTTAAAATAAATGTTGGCATAGTGTGTTGCCATATTAATATCTGTAGCCATTTTTTTTAATAAAAAACCCTCTCTAAAGAGAAGGTTTGTGTTTGCTTTGCAAAAATACAAATTAATATTTTTAGCACACTATTAAAAATGTTCTTTGGATCTTATTTAGTAGGTTTTGCTTTCTCTAGTTCGGTTTTTTTATCTGTAAGTGCATCAATTTTGTCTTCAATAGCTTCCTTTGCATTGTCAGTAAAATCTTCTAATTTGTCCATGGCAACTTTCGTTTTTTCTTTAACAGTATCCATTGTCTGTTCAAGAGTTTCAGCTGTTTTATCTGAGTATTCACTAAAGGTTTCTTTGGCCTTATCAGCATAGTCATTTGCTTTATCAAGCAAGGGAGCTGCAGATTCCTTGGCATCTTCAAATGCAGTTTCTGCTTTATCAGCAACTTCACTTATCGTTTCTTTTGCTCTAGCGATCGCGTCATCAGTAAAAGTTTCGGCTTTATCTGTTAGCGTTGCTGTAGTTTCTTTGGCTGAGCCAAATAAATTTGTAAAAAATGATGTAACTCCCATGTTGTTTTTTATTTGATTAGAGTACAATGATAAGCTTTTTTTAAATAAGTTGTTTTATTTTATTGTTAATCAGTATTTTA
The DNA here is from genome assembly GCF_054165825.1 of Flavobacterium sp. PL002. NCBI lineage: Bacteria > Pseudomonadati > Bacteroidota > Flavobacteriia > Flavobacteriales > Flavobacteriaceae > Flavobacterium > Flavobacterium sp. PL002. The sequence continues at coordinate 2,243,327 of NZ_CM135110.1, forward strand.
TGATTTTTGATGTAAATTGTTGTTTTGAAAAGTTGGAAATGAAAAGTCAAGTTTTATAAAAAAAAACAGGCACAAAAAAAACGTTTCAATTGAAACGTTTTTTTTTATTTTGAATAAAATTACTCTAATTCAAATGTGATTTTTAGATTAACTCTAAACTCAGCAACTTTCCCATCTTTTACAGTTGCACTTTGCTCTTGCACATAAACTGATTTGATATTTTTTACAGATTTAGACGCTTTAGTTACGGCTTGCTGTGTAGCATCTTCCCAACTTGTACTTGAACCTGATAATACTTCGATAACTTTTAATACTGACATAATTTTTTAGTTTGTTTGGTTAAAAACTAAAATTAACAAATTTTTTCTTGTTTTCATAAAAAACAGCTCGTTATTTTTTGTTTAAAACAATATGAATCAGTAGTATGGGTATTTTATTGTTTATGCGTTTATTGCTTCAACATTAATTTTTTCATCATTAAGCATGCTTTTTAACATGTTTTCAATACCACTTTTTAAAGTGAATGTTGATGAAGGGCATCCGCTACAAGCACCTTGTAAAATTACTTTTACTGTTTTTGTACTTTCTTCGAATGAATCAAATGCAATATTACCACCATCTGCAGCAACAGCTGGCTTAACATATTCTTCAAGTATGTTGATGATTTTTTGAGAAGTTTCATCTAAAGAATCAAAGCTAGCATCTTTATTTTTTTCGTCTTTTTCGATAGTTTGAATTAAGCTTTCGTCAAGAACTGTCCCTCCGTTCTCAATGTATTGCTTGATAAAGCTTCTTAGTTCAAGAGTGATTTCTTCCCAGCTAATTACTTCGTATTTAGTAACAGAGATATAGTTCTCATCAATAAAGATTTCTTTTACATAAGAGAAATTAAAAAGCTCTCTCGCAAGTGGTGATGGGCCTGTTTGATCAATGTTTTTAAATTCTATAGCATTTTTAGTCAACATACGACTTACAACAAATTTTAATGCTGACGGGTTGGGTGTAGTCTCTCCATAAACAGTAATTGGTTGTTTTTTAGTTTTATTTTCCTGTACGGCAATAATTACTCCTCCGTCATTTACAAATGCTTCTATTTGTTCAGCAACTGCGTCTTTAACATCTTCCCATTCTACAATGCTGTATTTTTCAACGGCAACAAAATTACCAGAGATGTACACTGTTTTTACAAATGGTAAATGAAATAATTTTTGTGCCAATGGTGATGCTTTTGCGTCATCAATATTTTTAAATTCGTAACTTTCATTTTGGGCGATGAAATCTTCAAATTCAAATTTTAATATCGTTGGATTTTGAGTTTCTTTTATGGTGATCTTTGTCATGACTTTGTGTAAGTTTTTACAAATTTAGTGAAGTTATTTTCGATGAATAACTATATTTGAAATATAAATGAATAAATTAACTTTATTTTAAATTATTAAAGAGAATTTCACTTCATTATCCAGTTGTTTCAATACTATTTTCACCAGGTAAAAATGTTTTCATGTTTTTAAAGTTTAGCGTATCCATTTGTTTCTTGTTTGTTACCTGTTTCACTTACTCGCAGGAAGGTATTGCAGTATATTCTGACTATTTATCGGATAACTATTATCTAATCCACCCGTCTATGGCTGGTGCTGCAAATTGTGCTAAAGTAAGACTGACATCACGCAAACAATGGTTTAGTCAGGACGATGCGCCAGCAATGCAAACATTGAGTTTTAATGGAAAAATAGGAGATAAGTCGGGTGCAGGAATTATTCTTTTTAATGACAAAAATGGGTATCACTCGCAAAAAGGAGTTAAACTGACTTATGCCTATCATTTAATGTTTTCAAGGGATGAAGTTGATTTAAATCAATTGTATTTTGTAAAAAGGAGAAGTATAATTGCAATTGTCCAACAATTAATTAAAATAAAAAAAAGATGTTAATAAAAACAGTAAACGGAAAAACGCCAATTATACCAGATGATTGTTATGTTGCTGAAAATGCAACTATAATAGGAGAGGTGAGTTTTGGTAAATCTTGTAGTGTGTGGTTTAATGCCGTTATTAGAGGGGATGTTAATTTTATAAAATTTGGTGATAAAGTAAACATTCAAGATGGAGCAGTGATTCATTGTACGTATAAAAAACATCCTACAATTATAGGTAACAACGTTTCAATAGGGCATAATGCAATTGTTCATGGGTGTACAATTCAGGATAATGTATTGATAGGAATGGGAGCAATAGTTATGGATAATTGTGTTGTAGAAAGCAATTCTATTATTGCTGCAGGCGCGGTGATTACTCAAAATACAGTTGTTAGCTCAGGGACTATTTGGGCGGGTGTTCCTGCCACAAAAGTAAAAGATATTAACCAATCAGATTTTGCGGGTGAAATAGGACGTATAGCTAATAATTATGTAATGTATTCTAGTTGGTTTAAAGAAGAAGAGTAGTGTTTGTAATTCAAATTATAAATTAATTTTTTCAAAAAAGCTGTTCTTATAGCTTTCGCTAATTGGAATTCTTTTTTCAGCAATGATCACTTTGTTTTTTTGAATAGATTTCACATGTTTTATATTTATGATATAAGACCTGTGAATTCTAGCAAATCCTTTGTTACTCAATTGTGTCTCTAGTTTTATAAGACTAATTAATGTTAAAATGTATTTGTTGTCTACAGTGTATATTTTGACATAGTCTTTTAAGCCTTCAATATATAAAATATCAGCAAAATTTAATTTTACATTCTCATATTCGGCTCTAACAAACATAAAATCGTGTTCAATTTCTGGAGGTGTAAGTTTAGAATTATATGTTGCGGGAATATTTTGAGGATTTAATAGTTGTTGCGCGCGCGTTACCGACTTTAGAAATCGATTAAAAGGTATTGGTTTAACCAAATAATCAACGGCGCCTAAGTTAAATCCTTCAACTGCATAGTTTTCATAAGCAGTAGTAAAAATTATTAGTGGTTTTTTATCAATTGCATTTAAGAAATCAATTCCTGAAAAATGAGGCATTTCGATGTCTAAAAAAATCAAGTCAACATTTGATTGATTAACTACTGATATTGCGTCAATAGCGTTGTTGAAAGTATTTACTAGCTCAAGAGTTTCTACTTTGCTAACAAATTCTTTTATTAAATCAACTGCTAAAGGTTCGTCATCAATAATTACACATTTCATTTTTGGTTTCTTTAAGTTAGGACTAAAATACTGTTTTAATTAAGTGTTTGTTTTTTTTAATTGATCTAATTTTAATTTTAGATGTGCAGTGTAAGTACCGTCAGTTTCTAGAATAGTAAGTTGATGCGAGTTTGGATACAGTAAATCCAGTCTGTTTTCTATGTTATTCATCCCTATTCCGGAGTTATCTGGATCTTTAGTATAATCTTGGATTTTGTTTTCGATCCAGAAATCTAAATTATCATTCTCAATACTTATTTTTATTTTAACATAAGCAGCGCCTTTATAATCAGTTCCATATTTAAAAGCATTTTCTACAAATGAGATTAATAGTAAAGGCTCAATGTACTTTTCTCTAGTTTCGCCGTGAATATTGATGTAAATATTTTCAATGTTATTGAGTCTTAGTTTCTGTAATTCTAAGTAATTTTTAATGTAATTGATTTCTTTTTCAAGAAATACGGTTTGATTATCTGTTTCATAGAGCATGTAACGCATCATTTCTGATAAGGTAACAATAGCGTCAGGAACCAAATCGGATTTTTTATAAGCTAAAGAATAGATGCTATTAAGAGCATTAAATAAAAAATGTGGGTTAGTCTGTTTCCTTAAGTAATTTAGTTCGCTAGCAGTTCTATTAGATTCCATAATTAACTTGTTTTGCTCATTATTATGGTATTCTGTTAAGGTTCTTATAACCGTACTTGCAGCAATGATGAAAATGTAAAATAAAGTAGGGATTATTTTAAAAAACAAAGGAGGTTTTCCTTGATGTGGTCCTCTTTGTAGTTGATTATTCGCTGCAGTATTCATTAATCTAGTCACCATTGGATTTCTAACTTCAGGCATAAAATAAAGAAAGCGTATTGTCATTAATATCAAAAGAATAACAACAACAATAGTGATATAAAGTCCTGCTTTTTTGTGTAATAATAGATTAGGAACTAAGTAATAATAATTCAAGTAGAATAATGCTATTCCGGTTACCCATTGTACAAAGAAGTCAGCATTAATATCAGTACTGTTTTCATAAAATGGTATTAGTGCCATAGACATGAAAAGACCCCAGATAATCACATGGATTAATACGGTACTTGAAATGTTATTTTTTAGTTTTTCTATATTCATTTAAATTTTTATTGCTAATGAAGTCAAATCATTTTTTGATAGTGTAGGAGAGGTATTGTCTTTTAATTTTTGCAATACAACTGCGCCTACTTTTAAAGCATCTTCTTCAGTTTCAAAACTACGATTATTTGCAATAACAGGAATTATTGATTGCTTAATAATGATTTTGTCATTTTCTTTAATGGTGTATCCCCATCCATTAGTTGTTTTTATGGATTCAAGTTTTAGATTATTAGCTCGATTACATGAAGTATTTAAAAAAATAAAAAGTAATACTAAGCTAATTTTTAATAGATTCAGTAATGAAAAAAACTTCTGGCTTGAATACCAGAAGTTTTTTATGTTTTTATTAATTGTCATCATCGTTTTGTTCTTCTAAAGGTTTAAATTCCCATGAGTCATCATAGTAAGCTGATCCTGATCTTCCTAATACAATAAAGCCTCTTTGGTTTATAGCAAAACCAGTAGCATCTGTTCTAGCAGATCCTTCTAAAGCTGTTTTCTCATTCCACAGGTCAGTCGATGGATTGTATTCCCAAATTGATTTAGAATTTTCGCCACAAGCAATATAACCTAAACCGTTCATTGAGAAGCTCACTGCATTAGATCGAGTAATTAAGTATGTATCATGATCATCTTCATCGTCATCAAGATCTCTTTTCTTAGTCCATACATCAGTGCTTGGGTCAAATTCCCAAAAGTCAACTTGGTAACTACCATTATTAATTCCAGTTCCTAAATATGCCTTGTCATCTATAACAAACACAGTAGCATTTCTTCTTTTGTTTCCACCAAAACCAGTTACTAGTGTCCAGTTGTCTAGTGCATCATCATACTGATAAAAATCTTTAAGATAATTTCCGTCATAACCAGTTCCAAAATATGCTTTTCCGCTTACTTGAAATCCCACAGCCGAATATCTTCCTGTTCCAGCAAAATCTGTTTTTTGTGTCCATTGATTAGTAGCAGGGTCATATTGATAAAAATCACGTAATTTATTAGTACCATCATAACCTAAGCCTACGTAACCTTTGTCATTTAATTCAAATGCAGAACTAGCACTTCTTGCAACACCTATGAAATCAGCTTTTTGTTCCCAAGAATCCCCGTCAGAGTTGTAAGCCCAAAGGTCGGTTAAATATTCATCGCCTGTATATCCTGTAGCTATATAGGCAAAACTACCTATTACAAAACTGCTAGCACTTGATCTTGCAGGGCCATCAAAGGTGGATTTTTTTATCCAGTTTCCTAATACGTCTTCATCTTCATCTTTACTACAGCCTACAAAGGCGATGTTGATAATAAGTGTTGTAAACAGTAAACCTTTTTTTAATATATTCATAATTATTGTTTTTGTTAGTATTTGTATTTTATTCCAATAGTAAAAATGTATGCTTTATTATTATCGTCGCTAAATGTTGTATTGTTATTTGCGTCTTCTAAGGTGAATTTTTTATTGAATTCATATCCAGCTTTAAAATTTAAAAACCAGTTAGTGTCTACATTTCGATCATACTCAATTGATGAGGTCATGTTCGAAAAACGTGCTGTAGTGGCTAGAATTGTATTGTTAATGAGTACGGGCTTATCAAGATTATAATAGCTTCCGTTGAAATTATTTGTTAATTTAAATTCGTTTCTAATATTGTTTGTAAATGATACTGTAGTATTCGGAAATCCCAAATCAATAGCTAACTTTTCGTTTAATTTATGGTAGAAAGAAATTGTAGGTAATAGGGCAATTGACCCAAAATAGGTTTCTCTTGTTACTCCTATATTCAAACTTGTTTTTGTATTAAATTGGTACTCAATTCCCATTCCTCCTAAAAGTGCGATGTCTTTAAAGTCAATATTTTTTTCAAAAGTTGCTATAGGTTTTGCAGCTATAATTAACTTGGTTTTAGAATTTAATAAATGGGAAAATTCAAGGATGTTCTCTATTTTGTTAAATTGATTTAAACTTTCAGGAAGTTCATGACTTGTTAAGGAATAGTTGATGCTTTTGTTTTTGTAACCAACTGTATTTGTTAAGGCGCTTTTCTCGTTTAATTTTTTATAGAATGTCCCGTTAATTTCTGTTTCGTTTTGCGTATAATCATTAGTTGATAGCGTGTTTGTATTTAAGTCTACTACAACCTTATTTTGTGCAGATAAATTAAAGAGAGAAAACATAAATAGTAGGATTGTAAATTTCTTTTGGATCATTGCCTTAATTATTGGTTCAAAAGTAGGAGCATTATCTATTTTAAAAAAAGAAGATATATAGATGCTACTTTTTCATAGATAAATTAGCGTTTTAATTAGATGAATGCCTCAGTGATTATTGATGGTCAATTGTAGATTGTAAACAACTCTTTATAGATAGAAAGGGACAGTTGGTATAACTTATTATTCGTTTAGCATGACGCTCTTCTATATTTGTTCAAAAACATTTATGTACAAGCTATTCTTTTTGCTGTTTTTTGCGGCTTTAATAACTTCATGTAATACAGATACAGATACTGGTAATTTTGTCGTTGGTTCTGATTATTTAGCCCTTAACAATAATGTATTATTAATTGATACTTTAAGTGTTGATGTTGCCACAATACAATTAGACTCATTAGTCACCTCAGGTCAAAGTAGGGTTTTAGTAGGTTATTATGTAGATCCCATCTTTGGTAAAATACAATCGGATAGTTATTTTCAACTTTATGGTACGAGTTATTCGTTATACTCTGATTATTCTGACACTGAAAGTTTAAATTATGTTTTTGACTCCATTAGAATGGTCATGAAATTAGACAAGTACTATTATGGAGATACTACAAAATCATATTCTTTTAGTATTCACCGTTTAAACGAAAAAGTAAAAGCTACTCTTGAAGATGGTACTTTTCATAATGATTCTAAGTTAAGTTATGATAGTAATAGTTTAGGAAACATTGTTTTTAAACCAAAACCGAATAGTCAAGATTCTGTAAATGTTGTTTTAGATGATGTATTTGGTGAAGCGCTTTTTCAGAAAATTAAAAAGAAAGAAATAACAAGCTCAGATGAATTTACAGAATATTTAAAAGGTTTTGTGATTAAAGCCAGTACAGATAATTCTTCAAGCGTTATGGGATTCAACTTATCTAGTGAGTTGCGCATGTATTATTCTAAATATTTATCAACAAGTGAAACATCTTACGTGATGAATTTTGGAATTTTAAGCGCAAGCAATCAGTTTAATAATATTTTTTCGGATAAGTCCAATACGCTACTTCAAAACTTACCTACAGGTACAGCAAAGTTGTCCAGTACAAGTACCGCTAATAAAGCATTTATTCAATCAGGTAGTGGTGTTGCCTGCAGAATCGATTTTCCTAATATAAAACAGTTAAAATACTTGTACGATAAAAATGCAATTGTAGATGCTGAGTTAACGATTAAGCCTGTGAATACTACTTATTCAAATGCGTATCCGCTTCCTGATTCTTTGCAGGTTTACATTGGTGACAACTTAAATAGAATAAAAGGAACTTTAACTACGGCTGCTGGTACTCCTATTTACGCAATTTTAAATAATAGTAATGATGAGTTTAATGAAACTACAGCTTATAAAATATCGATTGGAGCTTTTTTACAGTCTGAAATGATTAAAGAATCCGACTCTAAATATTCTTTAATTCTGGCAATACCAAATGTTTCAAAAGCGGTGAATAGAGTTGTCCTAGCTGATCAAAAAACGAAAAGCAATACGCTTAAATTGAAAATTTATTATATTTCTTATTAAATGAAAAATAAAACACTTTTAGGATTTTTTTTCCTACTTACATTACAATCCTTTTCGCAAAGTATTTCAAGCTCTCCTTATTCCTTATATGGTTTAGGAAGTACTTATGATGCTGATTTTGGTTCCAACGCATCCATAGGTTCTTCTGGTATTGCTTTGCCGTCAAATCAGTATATTAATAATCTAAATCCAGCTTCATTGGGTTCAATGTATCTAAATCATTTTATGTTTGATATAGGAGGTAAAGCTATTTTGACTAGTTATGAAAATAGCGCCAATAAAGAAAACCGAAATAACGTACAGTTTTCGCATATAGCGGTTGCTTTTCCTGTGACTAAAAAGTCTGGTTTTAGTTTTGCTTTAAAACCCTATTCAAGTAGCACATATAAAATTTCTAATTTGGCTTTGCCAATATACAATAGTAGCGATTATTATACTTTAGACGCAACAGGAACAGGAGGTTTGAACGATGTAGATTTTTCTTATGGATATAAAATAAGTAAAAAGCTGTCATTAGGGGCTTCTATGTCTTATTTATTTGGTAGCACCAGTGATGATAAAACTTATACTATTGAGAACTCAATAACTAGTATCTATAAAAATACAACGTATAATGGAGCCCGATTTTCATTGGGTACGCAATTTGCTTTAGATTCTACCCTCACAATAGGTTCTACGATAAAATTACCAACTAGGATTAACGCCTCTAAGGTAGAATCAGTGACCGCAATTAACAATTCGGGAACAACAACAGTTGAGTCTGAGGAAGCTTCTGATGTAGATAATTATTACATGCCTTTAGAAGTTGGTTTTGGAGTAAGTAAACGCTTCAAAAACAATTTAAACTTAACGGTTGATTATGGAAGAAGTTTTTGGAACGGAACGAATCAATCTGATTTGTATGGTGATTTTACAAACCAGGATAAATTTGCTATAGGATTTTCATATAGTAAGCCAAAAACAATTAGAAGTTATTTTGATCGAATAAAATACTCAACAGGTTTTAATTACGATACAGGTTATCTAGAAGTAGATAATAATAAAGTAAAAAACATGTCTTTATCTTTAGGGGTTTCTTTACCACTTGAAAATACTTTTTCAGCTTTGAATATTTCGTATTCTTATGGTCAAAAAGGAAGTGTTGGTAACGGATTAATCAAGGAGAACTACCATAAAATTAGTTTAAATCTAAGTCTAGACGGAATATGGTTTATTAAACGAAAGATTGATTAGATTAAAAATCTTTTTTGATAATAGTATAATTGTGTCCTAATATTTCATTTAGAACAGTAGCGTCTGTATTCGTATAAAAAACAGCTTCGTTGTGATTTTCTGAAGTAAAACCTATACTGTCTTTTAAAAGGTTTTTGGTTTGTTTTGCAACAGCTTCTCCAGAATCAATTATCTCAATATTATCAGGAAGTATTGCTCTTATTTGCGGAATCAAATAGGGGTAATGACTACATCCTAGTACCAAGTAATCAATATTTGCAGCAATCATCGGAGTAAGGTAGGATAAGAGTAATTCTTTCATCTCAGGCGAATTAATAGCACCGCTTTCAATCAATTGTACCAGTCCGTGTCCCACTTGTTCTACAATTTTAGTGCTTTGAAATTTTTGGGCAGTAGTATAAAATAATTCGCTACTAAGTGTTCCTTGTGTTGCAAGTATTCCTATAGTTTGTGTTTTTGAGTTTGTTGCAGCTGGTTTTATAGCTGGTTCAATACCTATAAAAGGAACATCGTATTTATCCCGAAGTTCTTTAATTGCATTTGTTGTTGCTGTATTACAGGCAACAACAATAAGCTTACACTCCATTTCAAGTAATATTTCGGTATTTTTAATGCTCAGGGCAATAATCTCTTCTTTTGATTTTTGACCGTAAGGGGCATTTTTACTATCTGCTAGATAGATGGTTTTCTCATTTGGTAGTAAATGATTTATTTCCTTCCAAATTGAAGTGCCTCCTATTCCTGAATCGAAAATTCCTATGGGATGATTGTTGTTCATTAAAACAAAGTTAAGTGCTATGAAGTTAAAATCCTAAAAAAAATAATGGACTAAAAAAAGAAAACCACTCGATCAAATTATGAAAGAATGGTTTGCATTTGAGTTTTAGTATTTCTTAGAATCCTAAGTCTTTTTTAACATCTGCTGTTAAATTAGTACCGTCAGCAAGTAAAAGAGTAGAACCGTCTAATACATATTGGAAACCTTTAGCTTTTCCAACTTTTTGGATAGAAGCTCTTACTTTTTCCATTAAAGGTTTAACGATATCAGATTCTTTTTGTTGTAATTCTTTTTGAGCATTATCTCTAAAGTCAACAATTCTTTTTTGCATGTCTTGTACTTCTTTAGAACGATCTCCGTTCACAGCATCAGTAACAGTCGCAGATTCAGTTTCGTATTTTTTTAATTTTGCTTGGTATTCTTCTACCATTTTCTTGTAATCAGCATCATATGTAGAACTCAATTTTTCTAATTGTTTTTGCGCATCTAGCATTGCTGGCATTTTTGACATAATTTCACTTACATCAACATGAGCTGTTTTTGCTTGAGCGTTACTAGTTTGACTTGCTCCTAAAATGAATAATGCAGCAATTACTAAAGTTTTGATTTGTTTCATCGTTTTTAAAATATTAAGTATTAATTTTTGGTTTTTATTCTCTCGACTTTTTAATAGAGTCTCTCTCTTGAAGAATTTTCATTCTTCGTTCTTCTAAAGCTTTCTTACGATCTTCAAGAATTTTTTTACGTTCTTCTAGTTTTTGAGCTTTCGCTTCATCTAGTTTTTGTTGTGCAGCTTCGTCTGATAATTTTGTGGTGTCTTCTGCACTAGTACTAGTTGTGGTAGTGTTCGCAGAAACCGTGCCATTTTTTTTATCTTCTCGATCTGCTAGAATTTGAGCCTTACGATCTTCATATTCTTTCTTCTTAAGTTCTTGTGCTGCTCTTCTTTCTTCAAGAGCTTTATCACGTGCTGCTTTTTTCTCGTCTAATGCTTTTTGACGCTCTGATAAAAACTCATTATCGTCAATTGCATCTTCTTTATTGTCTTTTGCTTCTTGAGCTTCAAGTTGTTTTTTAGTCAATTGTTCTCTTTTATCAGCTCTATTAATAACACGTAAAACTTGATCGCTTATGTCAAACCTATTAGCTGCAAAAAGCATGGTTAAGTTTGAAGATTTATCAAATATAAAATCATATTTTTTAGCTTCTGCAATATCTTGTACTGCAGTAAAAACTTGATCTTGTATTGGTTTAGCCATTTGTGACTTCTGAATCATTAAATCGCCGTTTGTCCCAAAACGTTTTTGCTGATAATCTAGCATTTGTGTCTCCAGAAATTTAATCTCTGTTTCACGTTCTTCTATTAATGCTTTGGTTAATAAAACCTTTTCAGCATTTAGAGCATCTTTTACTTTGTTTATTTCAATTTTCTTAGCCTCAATTTCTTGTTTCCATTTTTGAGCTTTTATTTCTAATTGAGAGGTAGCCTCAGTGTAGTTAGGTACATTTTGTAAAATGTACTCCATATCTATATAGCCAACTCTTGTACCTCTCGACTGCGAATATATCGTATTACCTACAATTGTCGCTAAAAATAAAAATAAAATTTGTTTTCTCATAACTTTTTGACATTAGAAAATTGTTAATCCTTATCTAGAACTGTTGTCCAATTATAAAATGTGTTTCCCATGCTTTAGGCTGTGTTTGACCAGCTGGAAGCGCATCAAATGCATGTCCAAAATCAATTCCTAATAATCCAAATGCAGGCATAAATACACGTAAACCAACACCAGCTGAACGGCTTAATGCAAATGGGTTGTAACTTTTGAAATTTTCATATGAAGATCCTGCTTCTAAGAATGCTAGTGCATATATAGATGCTGATGACTTCAAGGTAATTGGGTAACGTAATTCTAATGAGAATTTATTGTAAACGGTAGCTCCAATTTGCTCTCCTACGCTATTTACTGGCGTCAATGAGTTATTAGGATATCCTCTTAACTGAATTGTTTCTCTACCATCCATAGAATAGTTAGCTAAACCATCTCCACCAACATAAAATCTCTCAAACGGTACTAAACCTCTATCTTGGTTGTAAGCTCCTAAGAAACCAAATTCAGTTAATGTTCTTAAAACTAATTTACCATATAATTTAGTGTACCAATCAGCTTTGAACTTAACTTTATAATATTCTAACCAATCAAATTTCTTTTGATCCACAATCGCTGCATCAGGAGCTGCCTCTTGATAAGTAGATACTTTATTTCCAGAAGCATCCAAATAAGATCCTTTTGCAATGGTGATATTTCCAGCAGAATCAAAAACATCTGCTGTACTTTTTAATTTATATGCCTCTTTGTCTCCTAATGTAGCATAATCAGTTCCGTTAAATAAACTATACGGAGGGGTGAATTTTGCCGAGATACTAAACTCAGAACCATATGTTGGAAATATTGGGTTGACCCCTTTACTATTTCTAGTTAATCCTATGGTATAAGCAAGATTTCGAGAGTTTCCGTTTCCAAAAGTAAACAGCCCAGTGTTGTAGTTGTTTAAGCTATAATGTTGGTAACTAACGGACTGAGATAATACAAAAAAGTCATCAGGAACAGTTAATCTTTTTGCTAATCCTACAGATAAAGTTAGGATGTTAAAACTTTTACTTTTATCGGCTTTTTGTGTATTATAATCGCTTAAATATTGTGTACTATATGAAATAGATGAGCTGAATTGTACTGGTTTCTTTTGTCCAAACCATGGTTCAGAGAATGAAACACTATATGTTTGAAAATAAGTACTTCCTTGTAAACGTAAGGATACTTTTTGACCATCTCCCATAGGAAGTGGTTTGTAGGCTTCTTTCTTGCCTAAGTTCCTTGCAGAAAAGTTATTAAATGAAAGTCCTAAGGTTCCTATGAAACCACCTCCACCGTATCCACCTTGTAGTTCAATTTGGCTAGACCCTTTTTCAACAAGTTGGTATTCAATGTCCACTGTTCCGGCAGCTGCATCTACATTTTTAAAAGCTGGGTTAATTGCTTCAGGATCGAAAAATCCTAATTGTCCAATTTCACGAATCGTCCTTACAAGTTCTTCCTTACTGTATTTTTGACCTGGTTTTGTTCTTAATTCTCTATAAATTACACGGTCATTTGTTTTATCATTTCCTGTTACCGTGATTTTATTGAAATATGCTAATGGGCCTTCAGTTACTCTAATTTCAAAATCAATGGTGTCATTAGCAGTTTTTACCTCTACAGCATTAATGTTTGAAAATAAATAACCGTTGTTTTGATATAAATTAGTAAGGTCTTCACCATCAGGCTTTGTATTGTCAGCAATTCTTTTTTGTAATAATACGCCATTGTAAACTTCTCCTTTTTTAACTCCTATTATTCGAGATAAAAACTGATCAGAATATACTGTGTTCCCTAAGAATTTAATGTCTCCAAAGTAATATTTATTACCTTCTTCAAGATTGATTTTTACATCAAGTGCTTTCTTATTTTTATTATAAACAACAGAGTCCGAAGTTATTCTAGCATCTCTATATCCTTTTTCTTTATATTTAGCGATAACTTTTTCTAAATCAGTCTTGTATTTTTCTTTGATGAATTTTGAAGTTTTCCAAAATCGTCCTAATCTCTTCTCCTTGGTGTCCTTCATTGCCTTGCGTAAAGCCTTGTCAGACATTTTTCCATTACCAACAAAATCTATGCTTTGCACTTTTACTTTTTGACCTTTATCAACACTAACAAGCATATTTACCTCGTTTACTGTAGCGGTATCTTTGCTAATGTTGATGTTTACTTTAGTATTGTAGTAACCATCTTTTTTGTATTTATTTTCGATGTAGTTTTTAGTGGTAGTAATTAAATTTTCATTAACTACTTTGTTTTTGGTTAAGCCGTTGTCTTTAATTAAAGCTTCGGTTTTGTTTTTCTTAACACCAACAAATTTCACTTCCTTTAATTTAGGAAGTTCTTTAATATCTAAGTCAAGGTATATACTATCATTCTCGATGTGATTGATATAAAATGAAATTTCATCAAAAAGGCCTAGTTTTCCTAGCTTTTTGATGGCACTGCTGATCTCTTCTCCTGGTACAGTGATTTCTTGTCCTTTTTGTAGACCTGCAAAGGTTACTACAGTTTGCTCGTTAAAACTTATTTTACTTGTTACAGAAACATCGGCTAGAATGTATTTTTTTCCTTGATCAAATGGAACACGTTCTTGGGCTTTAACTTGTGAAAAACTACCTAATAAGACTAAGGTAAGGACTGCTTTTATACTTTTATTCAACACTAAAAATTTATTTAATTTGTTCACTTGTTTTTCCAAATCTACGTTCTCTTTTTTGATAACTAATAATAGCCTCATATAAATCTTGTTCTTTAAAGTCAGGCCACAAAACATCGGTAAAATATAATTCTGCATAAGCTATTTGCCATAGCAGGAAATTACTGATCCTATGTTCTCCACTTGTACGTATTAATAAATCTACATCGGGTAAATTTTGCGTGTAAAGATGCTGATTTATAATTGAATCGTCAATAGCGTCTATTGAAATTATATTATTTTTAACTTTATCACTGATGTTCTTTACAGCGTTTACAAGTTCCTCTCTAGCCCCATAACTTAAAGCAAGAGTTAACGTCATTCGAGTATTATTTTTTGTTTTTTCTATTACATCAAGCAATTCTTTTTGAGCCGATGCGGGCATTTTCTCAAGATTACCTATCGTATTTAAGCGTATGTTGTTTTCAATTAGGGTAGGGAGCTCTTTTTTTAATGATTTGATTAATATTTTCATTAAAGTATCCACTTCTAATTTAGGTCTGTTCCAGTTTTCAGTTGAAAAAGCGTAAAGCGTTAGGTTTTCTATTCCTAATTTGGCGCAAGCCTTAATAATTACCTTTACTGATTTAGTACCACTTTCATGGCCAAAAGCCCTTAGGAGCCCCTGTTTTTTAGCCCAGCGTCCATTTCCATCCATGATAATGGCTAGATGTCTTGGTAGGTTGTTTTGATCTATATTCTCTAGTAAGTTCATTTTTTTAGTATGCGCAATAACATGGTTTTTGTCCAAAGGTATACGTTAATGTAAACCCTGAGAACACGTACCAATCGTTATTATTTATATTTCCAAATTTTAAATTCTGTAAATTGTCATTTGTGGGATTACTTCCGTCAATATCATCGGCAAAAGTGTATCTCGTGCCAATTTCGAAACCTAACACAAAACGATTATTTAAAGTTTTTTTAATTCCTATAGCTATAGGTATAGCGATAGTACCATGATTAGAATCGTATTTTGTATCCCCGCTTACATAAAATAGACCGTTATACTGTGTGTAATTTAATCCGCTGTATATATAAGGTGTGAATTGACTATCTAATTCATGCAAATTAAACTCAAAAAAATTGAATTCAAGCCCTAAAGATAATTCTTTTATATTATTGTCAAAGCGATAACCCCTTTGGTTTCGGCTAGGTTCCTTAGAATCGATGTCATTTGAAGTTATTTCTGACTGGCTGTAAGAAACGCGGTAAGAGTGTCTCGTACTTTTGTTCCATTTGTACAATAAGCCGTAAGCCATCTTATTAGGAGCAACATAGGTCGTTGGACCTATCTCTCCAATGTAGTTACTACCACCAACGAAAACCCCAAGTTCATGAATTTGTGAATACATAGACATGCTTAGAAATAAGCTTAATAAAAGAGCAGAAAATTTATTCATTTATTTAAAAATTGCGTGCAAATATAATAATTATCGATACTAAACAATGCTCAATGTACTAAATGTGCTTATTATTTCGTGAATAAGCACTTTAATTAATTGGATTTGCTAGTTTGTTAGTTCAAAACGGAAAAAAACGAGATAATCGTATAGTTGAGGGTTAAAATAAATATTTAATTTCGTTTGTCTTCGCCCCATAGTAATTTACTGCGGAGTGTTTTTAAGAATGTTTCGTCTGGAATTTCAACCATATTTATTTTAAAAGGGGTCTTTTTAATTGTCAATATTGATTCATTACCTACAGATGTAATTCTGGAATCAAGTGAAACCAAATAGTTTTCCTCTCTACCTGAAACTCGCAATTCAATTTCTGTTTCATCAGGAATAACCAGCGGTCTCGCATTTAAATTATGAGGTGCGATAGGGGTGATAACTAAGCTTCTTACATCTGGAGTCAATATTGGGCCTCCGCAACTAAGGGAATAACCTGTAGATCCAGTAGGAGTTGATATAATCAAGCCATCTGCCCAGTAAGAATTCAAAAATTCACCGTTTAAATATGTGTCAATAGTAATCATTGAAGTGGTGTCTTTGCGACTTACCGAAATCTCATTCATAGCAAAATTAATGTCTTGAAGTGCTTGATTGGGCGGAGTACAAGATAAACTAAGTAGGGTTCTCTTTGATAGCGTGTATTTTTTATCAATTACAATTTGTAAAAAAGCGGCAATATTCTCTTTTTGAACAGTTGCTAGAAATCCCAGCCTTCCTGCATTGATTCCTAAAATAGGAACTCCAGAGTCTCTAACTAATGTTGCTGCTCTTAATATAGTTCCATCTCCACCTATGCTTACTAGCATGTCAAAACTGCTGTCTAGTTCAGTATGTGACGAAAAAGTGTTGTATTCTCTTTGTACAATCTCCTTGTCATGTAACATTTCAAGAAAATTTGACTCGATCACTAATTCGATATTGTTTCTATTAAAAAAAACAAAAATATCCTTAATGATAGGTTCGGTACTGTTTTGATAATATTGACCGTAAATAGCTATTTTCATTGTCTTGCTTACTCTTTTTTGATTTGTATTATTGTGCTAAAATGTATAAATGATTAGTCAAATAGACAATAATTATATATTAAGATACCGGTCTAAATAATCTGATCGTTCTTTTAAATTATTAATATAATCATCCTCATGATGTTCAGAAGTGATTTCGTAATTATACCTTCTAAAAGTTTGTATGATTTCATTAATTGCACCCATGCTAATTTTTAAAGTCACTTCAATCGTAGCTGCATCCGACTCTGATATAAATAAACCCAACAGTTTACCGTTGTTGCTTTCTACAATTTGTGTGATTTGACTCATAGAATAATCAATAATACCTTTCTTTACTTTTATAATTCTACCAGGCTCTTTTAAAAAAGTTGTTTGGTGAAAGAATGTCATGATGTCATCAATCTCGTAATAACCAATATAATTATTGTTTTCGTCTAGAACCGGAATCAAATTAGCATGATTTTTAGCAAAAACCTCTAAAACTTCCAGCCATACTGAGTCTGTTCTTGTAAAAAAAGACTCTAGCGTATATTTGTAATCTATAATTTTTTTATTTTCATCAAAAGTTTCAATGTCCTCAGCCGATAAATTCCCTATGAAAACTCCTTCCTCAACAACAGGGAAGTGAGAAATATTTACTTCGTCAAAAAAGTCCTTCACAGTCGCAATACTATCTTGGCTGTCAATGGCTTTAAAGTCAGTAGTTATGTAGTTTGTAATATCCATCTTTTGTAAATCCTCAATTTTTATGCAAAATAATCAAAAAAAGGCAAAATCTCCTACCTTTTACTTTGTATTTTTGTGCTCATTAAACATAGAGTTATAATCAAAAAGTATTCCAATGACAAAGTTAAGTGTAAACATCAATAAAATAGCTACATTACGTAATGCTCGTGGAGGCAATGTTCCCGACTTATTAAAAGTAGCTGCCGATATTCAAAAATTTGGAGCTCAAGGAATCACTATACACCCACGTCCAGATGAACGTCACATTCGCTATCAAGACGCACGCGACTTAAAGCCTATTGTCTACACTGAATTCAATATTGAGGGAAATCCACAACATAATTTCATCGATTTGGTTTTAGAGTGTAAACCCGAGCAGGTGACTTTAGTGCCAGATGCGATAGGTGCAATCACTTCTTCTGCAGGTTGGGATACGGTAAAAAATCAAGCTTATCTTACGGAGATGATTCAAGAATTTCAACGCAATGGTATACGTACCTCGATTTTTGTTGATCCGCAACTCGATATGATTGAAGGTGCAAAGCAAACAGGTACAGAGCGAATAGAATTGTACACTGAAGCTTTTGCACATGAGTATGGATTAGGAAATAATAAAGGAATAGATCCTTATGTGAAAGCAGCTCTTTTAGCTAACGAATTAGGCTTAGGAATCAATGCTGGTCACGATTTAAGTTTGGATAATATTCATTTTTTTAAACAAAATATTCCAGGATTATTAGAGGTTTCTATAGGACATGCGTTAATTGCAGAATCACTATATTTAGGTCTCGAAAACGTAGTAAATATGTATTTACAAAAATTAAAATAAAATAATTGGGGCGTGACCCGCATAATCCCGATAGCTATCGGGACGGGTAGGGTTTTCAGCTATATCTTTTTTGGACTGGCAAAAAAAAGCCAACCTAAAAAGGATATCGCTTCAATCTTTCACGTAAAAAGACTGCAGGAAAGAGTGTTTTTTAGTGCAACTTTATATCTCGCTTTTGATTTTATCTAGTAGGTAAATATAGGCTGGTTTATGGCGAAAATGTTTACTTTAGCGTTTTCTTAAAAATGAGCTATTGAAAGCATTTATACTCTCTTCTTTTTTGTTGTTATTTTGTCTGAAATCCCAGGCTCAATCTAAGATTACTTTAAAGGGTTTTGTAAAAGATAAAGAACAACAAGCTATTGTAGGCGCTAACCTAGTTTTTGTTTCTGATACAAACAGCTACACAGCGGTTTCTGATGAGGCTGGAGAATATGCAATTAAATTACCTGTTGGTTTTTATACTATTGATATTAGCTTTATAGGTTTTATTATGCAGAATTTGAACAATGATCTTCAAATTAACACTTCACTTAATTTTATTTTAGAAAAAGAAAGTAGCTCGTTAAAAGAAGTTGTGATCTTGTCAAATTCTAAAAAAATGCTCTCTATTTCGTCAGGAAATAGTTTAACCTTCATTCCTGAGAAGCTTACGTCAGTTCCTTCAATTATGGGGGTTCCTGATATTATTAAATTATTACAACTTACACCTGGTGTGCAAAATTCTGGGGATGCAAATGGATATTTGTATGTAAGAGGTAGTGATCCAGGACATAATTTAATGCTTTATGCCGCCACCCCTGTATATGGAATGGCACATTTATTAGGTGTTTTCCCATTTTATAATGCAGATCACGTTCAGGAAGTGCAATTTGATAAATCGAATTCTAATGCTAGAAACGGAGGAAGATTAAGCGCTACAGTTGCGGTATCACCTACTAATAAAATACCTACTGATTTTTTGGTAAAAGGGAGTTTAGGCCTCTTGGCTTCTCAGGCTACTATAGCAATTCCTATAAATACTAAAATGGGTTTGTATCTGTCAGGAAGAAAAACATACATTGATGAAATCATTGCGCCGCTATTTGACTCTTCAAGAAAAAATAAAAACAGTGATACTAAAGATTTGAAATATAGTTTTGGGGATGGTAATTTAACTTTTATTGCCGCAATTTCTAAAAAACATCTTTTTACTGTTGATGCTTTTGTGAGTGGTGATGTTTTAGGAATAGCAGATTCAAATTTAGCGCTAAATGCTAATTTAAAATGGAGTAATATGGCCGTTTCGCCTACTTGGAAATATCAGTTTTCTAAAGGAGCGGTAATGACTAATTCAGTTTACTTTACACAGTATGAAAATAACTTGAGTATGGAACAAGCAAGTGCACAACTCAATATTAGTTCCTATGTTAAAGATTTTGGATTCTCTAGTGCTGTTAAATATACGATAAATAATATCCTTTTTGAAACAGGTTTACAGTATAGTACTTATGAATTGCAACCTCAAAAAATTGATGTAAGCAACCTAAGTGCTAGTACGATTAAGCAACAACCAATAATTAATAAAGCAAATAATTTAGCGATCTATACCGCAGCTAAACCGCAATTGTCAAATAAGTGGTTTGCAGAACTGGGTTTGCGTATTAATTATTATTCTTCTAATCAAGGAAAAGCTACTTATTTGCGCGCAGAACCTAGATTACTTTTAAATTATATTCCTCATCTAAACAGCTCTTTTTTTGCATCCTATACACGTCAAAATCAATATTTGAACCTGATTACAACTTCTAGTGTTGGTATTCCAACTGATTTTTGGATAGCTACTTCTGATGGTATACCAGCTCAGTCTTCTAATGAATTTTCTGTAGGGTACAATCAAAAAATAAAAAAACAGTTTGACTTTTCGTTAAATACCTTTTATCGCACTATGAATAATCTAATTGAATATCCGTATGGTGTAACACAGTTTAACGAAATAACAACTTTTAAAAATGATGTTTTAGTAGGGAAAGGGGAGTCTTATGGTTTAGAGTGGATGTTAAAAAAGGACAGCGGTAAATTTAAAGGATGGTTGAGTTATACTTTGAGTTGGTCAAATAGACAGTTTGACCAAATTAATGATGGAGAACGTTATTTTGCTAAGTACGATCGAAGACACAACTTAGCCATCGTAGGGACTTATGATTTAAATTTAAAATGGAATTTTGGAATCACACAAATCTATAGTTCAGGAAATCGTTTCACAACACCTACATCATGGTATTTCATAAATAATAATCCCGTGAAAGAATATGGTAAATATAATAATGCACAAATGCCAAATTATATTCGTACAGATTTATCGGTGAATTATTATTTCATAAAAACTAGAGATAAGGAAAGTGCACTTAATTTTTCTGTTTTCAATACGTTTAATATAGAAAATCCCATATATACTGTTTTGAATGTTGCCATTGATGAAGACAAGCAAAAGATAGAGGTTACCCCCGAAAGAAAAACATTATATTCCATTTTGCCCTCTATTAGTTGGAGGTTTAAATTTTAAATAATTATGAAATACTTTATTTTAGTTTTTTTAGCAGTGTTTTTTACGAGATGTAATCAAGACGATTTCGATAAAAGTACACAGTCAGAATCAGAAATTGTTGTAGAAGGCTGGATTGAGTCGGGTGATTATGCACAAGTGATTTTATCCACAAGCATTCCAATTGCCGCACAGATAGATTCTACAACTATTTTAAGCCATGTTATAAGGTCTGCTAAAGTCACCATTTCTGACGGCGAAAATGAAGAAGTTTTAAGGTTAAAAAGAAACAATGATCGAATCCCTCCCTTTGTTTATTACGGAAGTGAATTGATTGGAGAATCTGGAAAAGAGTATTCTTTGAAAATTGAATATTTAGATAGAATAATTGAGGCTAAAACTGCTATTCCTAAAACTGTTCCTTTAAAAACCGCGACTTATATAAAGGAGAGTGTACAAGATACCACTGGCTATGTTTTTATAACATTTGACGATCCTGTTCTCGAAAAGAACTATTACCAAGTCACTACAAGAATAGACAAAGAGGAGCCTATTTTTGTTCCTGCATTTTATGGAAATTTAAATGATGAAAACTTTAATTCAAGTTCAGTCTCGATGCAAATCAATAGAGGGATTTTGATTTTTCCAAAAACAAAATTCCAACCTTACTTTACTGATGGGGATTTGATTTATGTGAAATTAAAAACTTTAAATAAGGAAGCTTTTGATTTTTGGAATAGTTGGCAAAACGAAATTGTTAATGGTAGAAACCCTATTTATCCATCAAATACAAGTTTGAAATCAAATATTAGGGGTGGTTTAGGATTGTGGACAGGTTATGGGCAAAGTACGATTATTGTGAAAACACCTTCAAAAAAATAAAGCCGAACTGAATAGGTTTTCAGTTCGGCTTTAAATCAGTTTTTGGATTTACCTATCTTTCAAAAGATTTTAAAAAATCTTCAAATTTCTTTTCTAAATCATCAAATCCCGTAGAGAAATAAGCACTCATTTCAACCTGTGTATTGTCGTTGAACTTCAAATAAAGGACTTCGTCATATTGTTGAACAAGAGTTCCAGTATTGTTGTTGCTGTTCCAGTTCCAATATCCACCTTCAGTACTGTTGTCATTTACCCACACAGA
The DNA here is from genome assembly GCF_054165825.1 of Flavobacterium sp. PL002. Taxonomy (NCBI): domain Bacteria; kingdom Pseudomonadati; phylum Bacteroidota; class Flavobacteriia; order Flavobacteriales; family Flavobacteriaceae; genus Flavobacterium; species Flavobacterium sp. PL002. The sequence continues at coordinate 2,265,422 of NZ_CM135110.1, forward strand.
ATAATTAGTATAGCTATATCCTTCTTCTGATCTTTGAACTAAATCAGCAATTTTTGTTCCATCTTTTTTAGAAACTAAAATCATTTTAGTGTTTTTAGCTTGTAGTTTTACTATAGCTTCAGAATAAGCTTTATTGTATGCGTTTATTTGTGCATAATAAGTACTGCTGTTGTATGCTGGTTGAACTAAAGTTTTTTCTAAATCGGCTTCGTCATTTGCTAATCCTGCAATGTCAGTATCTACTACAATAACAAAATTGTCCATTAACTCAACAAGTCCATTTGCTGTTCCTCTGTAAGAAACTAATGCGTCATCTTCTAATAAAGCATCAATTTTAGCTGTACTTCCAGCTGTAAATTTTACTAAGTTTTTATCATTGTAAGTAAAAGATGATTGTGCTGAGTTTGACTCTCCTTTTATACCGCTCATTTCAAACGTATAACCGTCATTTAAGATCATTTTAAAACTAGATTCATTTGGAACTTCTTTTCCATTTGAGTAACTAGCTTTTGTTGCAAACGTTGCTGCTTGTATATTGTCAATTGTTAAAACTGCATCTACAGATGTTGGTAAGTAAAATTCATCATTTATAGATGGATTTTGAGTGTATTCATCGGTACTAGGGTTATAAGTCCATTCTCCATAAGTGTCTATAAGTTTTACTTTAATATCAGATGAAACTGCTTTTGAAGATAAAGTTGCGTTATTTGTAATACTTGATATTTTTGCTGGAAAAACAAATTTCAACTCAGTCGTTGATGCCGTTTTAACCCAAATTTTGTTTGTACTGTTCCATGTGTAAATACCATACACGCCAGAAACGTTAAGGATTTCAGCTATTTCATTGTCATTTTTACCGTCAAAAATATCAACTGAGTTTATGTCTAATAATTTTCCTAAGTTTTGAATAGCTTCAACGGCGCCAGAAGTTTTAGACTTATCCATTTGAGTAAGCATGGCGTTTGCTTCAGCTTCCAATTTTACTTTTTGCTCTGCAGGCGATAGTTCAGAATAAGGTTTCTTAATCAATTCTGCAATTTGATCACTTAAAGTTTCGGATTTTACTTCAACTTCAACTTCATCAGCATTGTCACTACTACATGAAGTAGTAAGTTGTGCTACAACAAGTCCTAATAAGAGGAATTTTCTAATCATAATTTTATTTTTAAATGGTGGATTGTTGATTGTTTTGGATAACATTTTATTATTCAAAAAACCGCTGCAAAATTACATAATTAATAATTCCTTACAATACCCACTTTTAGTGATATTTGTTTAAATTACTAAAAAAAATTATTATCATCCAATGAGATTTCATTTCTTATCTTTGTATATCAATTTTACTAAAACAAAAAAATGCTATATTCAAAAATAGAAGGTTCAGGAAAACCGCTTTTAATCCTACATGGATTCCTAGGAATGCTAGATAACTGGAAAACAATCGGAACACAATTCAGTACCGAAGGTTTTGAGGTACACATGCTCGACATGCGCAACCACGGGCGTAGTATGCAATCAGACGATTTTAATTATGAGATCATGGCCAAAGATATTTATGATTATTGTGTGGGGCATAATTTAGAACAAGTAGACGTCATCGGTCACTCTATGGGAGGCAAAACCGCTATGCTGTTTGCTTGTACTTATCCAGAAAAAACCCATAAATTAATCGTTGCTGATATTGGTCCAAAATTCTATCCGCAGCATCATCAAATGATTTTAGCAGGATTAAATGCGGTAGATTTTGCTAAAAAACCAAGCCGATCTGAAGTAGAAGACACACTTTCAGAATACATAACTGATTTTGGCACCAGACAGTTTTTAATGAAAAGTTTGTTTTGGCAAGAGCCTGGACAATTGGCTTTTCGTTTTAATCTAGCGGTTTTCAATAAAAAATTAGACGAAATAGGGGTGGCGCTTCCTATTGATGCTATTTACAATAAACCAACACTTTTTATTCGTGGCGGTAATTCGGGTTATATTAAGGACAGTGATTTTGAAGCTATAAAAAAACATTTTCCAAAAGCCGTTTCTGAAACCATTCCAAATGCAGGACATTGGCTTCATGCCGAAAATCCTAAATTATTTCATCAATTTGCTAAAGAATTTTTAGACAACTAATAAATTGTATTAATACGTAAATTTAAAACTATGAAACTTCTTTTAAGAATGTTAATTACCTCAGCATTAGTGCTGCTTATCTCTAATTTAATGACGGGTGTTCACGTCGCTAATTTTACAACGGCTTTAATTGTAGCGGTTGTTTTAGGATTGTTAAACATATTTATCAAACCTATTTTGGTGATCTTGACATTACCAATTACATTTATAACATTGGGTTTGTTTTTACTAATTATCAATGCACTTATTATTATTTTATGCGATAATATAGTGGGCGGTTTTAGTGTAGATACTTTTTTTACGGCTTTATTGTTCAGTATTATTTTATCTGTTTCTCAGTCGCTTATGTATGCGATTTTTGGGGAGACTAAATAAATTAGTATAAAAGTAGGGATTGGTAAAACGATATTAACAATATATTTTGATTGAAACTAGTATTGTTTTACTAATTTTGTACCTAATTACAAGAAAATGAAAAAAATCCACTTTATATTAATCGTTTTGATTGGCGCACTCTTGATGCCAGCCAGTACGTTTGCCTGTGGAAATAATTCTAAAAATTCTTGTTCTAAAGAAATGGCTGCAAAGTCAGGGATGAAAGATTGTTGCAGTAAGAACGCTAGTTCAAAGAGCAAAGACCAACATGGTTGTACTGGGAAATGCGGTAATGCTTTATGTAGCTCTTCTTCCATAAACTTAGGGGTTGTTTTTTCTTCACCAATAGAAAATCAAGACAATGTCTTTAATTTTGCTACAAAAAAGCAAAAATTTTACTCATCAATATCGTTTACTTCTGAAGGATATTCTTCTATCTGGCTTATTCCTAAAATAGGCTAAATTCTTTTTTGACAGCCATCAGTGTGTCAAATTCAAACAAATTACCTGCTTAAATCCATTATTTATCAATTTTACTAAGGAACAAATCCGAGTAAAATCAATTTTTTTATTCTGAAAACCCATCTTTTTTTTTACAACCGTTTGTCAAATTATACTATAAACGTAACAATTTCAGTCCATTCAACGGGTTGTTAACTTGTTTTTGAACATTTAGATTTGGACAACAAAGAAAGAAAATTACAAGATTCAAACAATGATATTTGATAATAATCTAAAAAGCAATAACTACTAAGTAAGCAACTTAATTTTAAAGAAAGACTAAATAACAGTTTGGTCTATCTATTCTTGGTTTAGTAGTTTTCTAAAACAAATCAGAATTAAATAACGCAATATAATTATAACCTTTAAAAAATAATAACATGAAAAACATTGTAAAAATCAGTCTTTTATCAGCAGTATTTGCTCTAGCATCTTGTAAAGACAACAAATCAGAAACGACAGATAAAGCAACCACGGAAACAGCAGACAGCCAACAATATTCTTGTGAAATGCATCCTGAAGTACACGGTAAAAAAGGAGAAGAATGTTCTAAATGCGGAATGGCCTTAACGGTGCCTGTAGCCCATGAAGAAGTGATTGAAGAAGTGAAAGAAATGGACGTTACAAAAAGCAAATCGGCATTTTCAATCGATATGATTTTAAATGATTATCTAAAGTTAAAAAATGCTTTAGCTAGCGATGACGCCACATTAGCGACTGCATCAAGTAAAGCTTTAGAAATAACTTTACAAAAAACAACCACTGACAAAATTGAAGCTGATTTATTGACTCAATATAACACCATTGCTGACGCTGCTAAACAACACACCGCAACAATTACTGAGAATGCAGGTAAAATTGCTGCACAAAGAAATGCGTTTGCTTTATTAAGTGCTGACATGCATAACTTTATTAAAATGTTTAATACAGATAAAAAACTGTACCAAGACTATTGCCCAATGTACAATCAAGGAAAAAATGGGTACTGGATTAGTGAAATTAAAGACATTAAAAATCCATATTACGGAGCTGAAATGTTGACTTGTGGCGGAATTACAAAAGAATTGTAATACACAGTTTCAACCTTTAAAATGAAAAACATTTTCATTAATTAAACTATTATGGTCGAAAAACTAATATCATTCTCCTTAAAAAATCGGGCAATAGTCTTGATCGTTTCTGGCTGCTTGTTTGCTTGGGGAATTTATAGTGTGCAACAGAATCCTATTGATGCCATTCCGGACTTATCTGATAATCAGGTAATTGTTTTTACGGAATGGATGGGGAGAAGCCCGCAGGTAATTGAGGATCAGGTGACGTATCCTTTGGTGTCAAACTTACAAGGAATCCCTAAAATTAAGAATATTCGTGCTTCCTCTATGTTTGGGATGAGTTTTGTTTACATCATTTTTGACGATGATGTAGACCCGTATTGGGCAAGAACGAGGGTTTTAGAACGCTTAAATTTTGCACAAAGATTGTTGCCAGAAAATGTAGTTCCCACGCTTGGTCCTGACGGAACAGGCGTAGGCCATATTTTTTGGTACCATTTAGAAACTGACAAAATGGACCTAGGAGAGCAAAGAGCGTTGCAAGATTGGTATGTAAAATTTGCTTTGCAAACCGTTCCAGGTGTTGCTGAGGTCGCTTCTTTTGGTGGTTTTGAGAAACAATACCAATTGGTTTTGGATCCACTTAAAATGCAATACTATAATGTGAGTATGATGGAAGTCATGAAAGCGGTCAAGACTAGTAATAATGATGTTGGTGGTCGGAAATTTGAAATGAGTGATCGCTCTTATGTCGTTAGAGGTTTGGGTTATATAAAAAACATAAAAGATATCGAAGACATTGCTATCAAGAATTACAATTCGGTTCCTGTGAAAGTTAGCGATATTGGTTCGGTGCAAATGGGTGGCGATTTACGATTAGGAGTTTTTGATGCTAATGGCGAAGGTGAGGTTGTAGGCGGAATTGTAGTGATGCGCTACGGCGAAAATGCCGATAAAGTTATAAAAGCAGTTAAAGAAAAAATGAAGGAAGTCCAAAAAGGCTTGCCTGATGGAGTAACTTTTAAAACCTCTTATGATAGAAGCGAATTGATAGAACAAGCGATTGAATCTGTCAAAGGAACTTTAATTGAGGAGATGATTGCAGTTTCGGTCGTGATTTTATTATTCCTTTTTCATTGGCGTAGTGCCTTGATTATTTTGATCCAGTTACCCATTTCAGTAGCGATTGGATTTATTTTATTACAAGCTTTTGGGATCTCGTCTAATATTATGTCACTCACCGGAATAGCCCTAGCAATAGGTGTGGTAGTTGATGACGGAATCGTGATGGTCGAAAATGCCTATCGTAGTATTTCGGAAAGACAAGAAGAATTAGATAATAATCAATAGTAGGGCAATGAAAAATTTATTAAAAAAAATATTTAAAAAAGAACACGACCCTTTGTCTTCGGAAGAAAGAATGAAGCTTATTTCAGATTCTTCAAAGTTAGTTGGTCCAGGAGTTTTCTATTCGACATTAATTGTCATTGCCTCTTTCTTGCCTGTCTTTTTGTTAACAGGAATGGAAGGTAAATTATTTAGCCCTTTGGCATGGACCAAGTCCTTTATTCTAATAGTAGATGCGTTTTTAGCAATTACCTTAACCCCCGTTTTAATTAGTTATTTGCTAAAAGGAAAATTACGGCCAGAATCTAAAAACCCTATTAATAGAAAACTAGAAACACTGTATACGCCAGTTTTAATTTTTTGTTTAAAGTGGCGAAAAACAGTTTTGGCCGTCAATATTGTTGCTCTGCTAATTGGCGGATTGATGTTTACGCAATTGGGATCAGAGTTTATGCCGCCTTTAGATGAGGGATCGATTTTGTTTATGCCAGTCACTTTGCCAGATGTTTCTAATTCAGAAATCAAACGAATATTACAGGTTCAGGATAAATTGATAAAATCAATTCCAGAGGTGACACATGTTTTAGGAAAAGCCGGAAGAGCCAATACTGCTACAGATAATAGTCCGATTAGTATGATTGAAACTATTGTGCTACTAAAGCCTCATAATGAATGGCGAGCTGGCATCACAAAAAGTGAAATTATTACTGAAATTAATAATAAACTCCAAATTCCGGGTGTGACCAATGGATTTACACAACCTATTATTAATCGAATCAATATGCTTTCTACTGGTATCAGGACAGATGTGGGAATCAAAGTCTATGGTGCTAATCTGGATACAATTGATGCTTTGTCTCAAAAAATTAAACGAGCATTAGTAGGGACAGAAGGCGTTAAAGATTTGTTTGCGGAACCTATTACAGGCGGGAAGTACATTGATATTTCAGCCAAAAGAGAAGTGATTGGCCGTTATGGTCTCAGTGTTGACGATATTAATACTGTAGTCGAAGCGGCGATTGGAGGAATGACTTTGACAACTACAATTGAAGGGCGACAACGTTTTTCAGTCAATGCGCGTTACGCTCAAGAGTATAGAAGTAGTCTTAACGGATTAAAGAAATTGCAGATTCAAACAATGGATTTTGGTCCTATTCCGCTAGAAACCGTCGCTGATATTAAAATTTCGGACGGTCCTCCTATGATCAATAGCGAGAATGCTATGCTTAGAGGGAGCGTGCTATTTAATGTTAGGGATCGTGATTTAGGTAGTACCGTAAAAGAAGCGCAAGATAAATTGAATGCAATGATGACCAAAATGCCCAAAGGCTACTATGTAGAATGGAGTGGACAATGGGAAAACCAACTTCGGGCAAATAAAACCTTGAGTTTGATTTTACCGATTGTAATTTGTATCATTTTCTTGATTTTATACTTTACATACAATTCGATGAAAGAAGCAATGATAACCATGATTACTGTTCCGTTTGCATTGATTGGCGGCGTTTTTATGGTGTATTTCTACGGTATAAATTTATCAGTTGCCGTTGCAGTAGGTTTTATTGCTTTATTCGGGATGGCGATAGAAACAGCAATGTTGATGACTATTTATCTTAATGAAGCCATGATGAAGATGGTTGCGAAACACGGGAATACTGCTGAGACAATCAATGAAGATGTTATTAGAGAATATGTTATTGAAGGTTCTGCTAAGCGATTGCGTCCCAAATTAATGACTGTATTTGTTGCTCTTTTTGGATTAATTCCTATTCTATGGTCCACGGGAACAGGTGCAGATGTGATGATTCCTATTACCGTTCCGTTAATTGGTGGTACGATCACATCCATTATTTATGTATTATTAGTAACGCCAGTTGTTTTTGAAATGTCAAAATTACACGAGCTAAAAACAAAAGGCAAAATAGATCTTATCGATGCAAAACATTAAAAAATATATCCTTATAAGTTGTTTGATTTTGTCTTCTGCTTTTGCAAAAGCACAAACGATGTCATTAGAGCAGGTTTTGGAAATAATAAAAACAAACAATCCACAACTGAAAATGTATGATGCCGAAATTCAGAGTATGGATGCCTCCGCAAAAGGTGCTAGAAGTTGGTCTGCTCCACAGCTTAGTACGGGTTTGTTCATGACGCCTTATGCTACTAGTATGTGGAAAGCAGACGGCATGAATCCTGGAATGGGTGCCTATATGGTTGGAGTTACACAGATGATTCCGAATGCTTCCAAGCTAAAAGCCGATGCAGATTATGCAAATGCGTTGTCTTCGGTTGAGGTAGAAAATAAAAATTATACCATTAATGAATTGAATGCTTTGGCTAAAACCAATTATTACCAATGGGGAGTTTTAGATAAAAAAATAAAAATCGCCAACGAGAATTTATTGCTTTTAGAATACATGATTAAAAGTATCGAAATACGCTATAAATACAACAGTGATAAACTCGCAACTTATTACAAAGCAAAGTCACAATACAGCAGTTTACAAAGCGAAATAGTTACGTTGCAAAATGAGATTGCTCAAAGAAGGTTTCTGCTCAATACATTGATGGCAAGTGATAAAAACACTGTTTTCGAAATTGATTTAGAAGTAGATTTAAAAGATTTTAATGCTGCGCTGATTGATACAATCTTACTTTCTGAGAGCCGTAGCGATATAAAAGCTATTGAAAAAACAAAGGAGCTAAACGGACTAAAAATTGCGATCGAAAAGTCAAAAATGAAACCTGAATTTGGTGTTAAATACGATCATATGTTTGCTTTTGGTGACAGGCCACAACAATTTTCTTTGATGGGGATGGTTTCTATTCCGATGCCTTGGTCTACCAAATCTAATAAAGCAACCATCAATAGCATCCAGATAAAAAACGAAAGTTTAGAATGGCAAAAGCAAATGATTTTAAATGAAGCAACCGGAATGCTTTTGGGTTTGCAAAGGGCATTGGTCAACTTGCACAAACAATATGATATTAGTGATAAAAGCATCATTCCTGCTTTAAAAAGAAACTATGATACTGCAATTTTAGCTTGGCAAAATAATACAGGAGAATTATTCGTAGCCTTAGATTCTTGGGAAGCGTTGAATATGGCGCAACTGGATAAGTTAGATAAATTACAAGCTATTTTAAGCACACAAGTCGCAATAGAAAAACAATTAGAAACAAAATAATGAAAAATAAATATTTTAAATATAGTTTGTTGATTGTACTAATTGCGTTGGTTGGTTTTGGCGTGTATTATTTTGTTTCAAACTCAAATGAGCATAGAACTCACAGTCATAACGAAGAAATATATACCTGCTCGATGCACCCTCAAATTATAAAACATGAACCAGGGGAATGTCCTATTTGCGGAATGGATTTAATTCAGAAAGTTATTGAGGATCAGCCAGTAGATAGCAATGCTATTGCTGCTTTGTTACAGCCTGCCAATGGTTTTGTTGTTGGCGATTTTGAAACAACAACCGTCAAAGATACCGTTATCGCAAGTGCTATAAGTTTACCTGGAACGGTGACTTATAACCCAAATTCAAGTGTGAATGTCGCCGCGAGAATTAGTGGGAGAATCGAGAAAATGTATGTACATCGTAAATTTCAACGGGTTACAAAAGGACAAAAACTATTTGATTTGTACAGTCCTGAGTTGCAAACAGAACAGCAAAATTTTATTTATTTGATTGCAAATGATGCGCAAAACGCTACTATAATTAAGGCAGTAAAACAAAAATTGTTGCTTTACGGAATGAGTACTAGTCAAGTAAATGCTTTGGCTACAGCCAAAAAATTAAATCCAGTAGTTTCAATTTATAGTCCTGCAAACGGAATTGTAGATGGTACTGAAAATGGTGATTTGCAAAATCAAACCAGTCAACAAAACAGCACTACGGAAGTGTTGCGTTTAAAAGAAGGCGATTATGTAACTAAGGGTGCTGTAGTGTTTAAATTAGTAAATACTGATAGAGTTTGGGCTGTTTTTAATGTTATCCAAGGTTACAATAGTCTTGTAAAGATCAATCAGTCGATCCAGATTGAGTCAGAATTAGACGCTAATGAAGTGGTGAATGCAAAAGTGAATTTTGTGGAAACACAATTAGATCCAAAAGAAAAAACGAACCGAATTAGAGTGTATCTCGATAATGAAAAACTAAAATATCCTATTGGTTTACGTCTTGAAGGATCGATGGAGACCAACCCAAAAAAAGGGTTGTGGTTGCAAAAAGAATCATTGGTTAGTTTAGGAAATAAAAAAGTAATCTTTGTAAAAAAAGGCGAAGGTTTTCAGGCTACTAAAATAACGACGGGATTAGAGATAAATGGTTTTGTACAAGTGCTAGACGGAGTTGTAGTAGGAGATCGTTTAGCGCAAAACGCACAGTATTTAATTGATAGCGGAAGCTTTATAAAAACGAAATAACGATGAAAGAGCTACGTAAAATTGGTTTTTTAATAATTGGTTTTATATTCGTTTTGGGATGTAATTCTAAAAATGAAGAAAAACACGAAACCCATGAGTTCAAAGAAAGTATCTATTATACTTGTTCGATGGATCCTCAAATTAAAGAAGATAAGCCAGGGAAATGCCCTATTTGCCACATGGAATTAACACCTATGAAAAAAGACAATGGGGCTTATAATTCGATTTCGTTAAGTGACCAACAAATTAAATTGGGGAATATCAGCACAGCTTTAATTGGAACGTCACAACAAAGTCAACAAGGAAATTATACTGGAGTTTTGACGGTTAATCCAGAAGCAATAAAAAGTATTTCGGCAAGAGCAGTGGGGCGAATCGAAAAATTATATTTTAAAACCGAAGGTGATTTTATTCAAAAAGGACAAGCAGTTTATCAATTGTATAGTGAGCCGATAGCAATAGCGAAACAAGATTATGTTTCGGCTTATAGTCAACTCGCTATGCCGGGAGATTTTGGAAAAAATGCCAAAACGATGGTAGCGGCAGCCAAGCAAAAGCTTTTGTTTTACGGATTATCAAATACACAAATTGAGGCAGTTAAAAAAAGCAAAGAAGTGTCTCCGTACACCACTTTTTACAGCAGCTACAGCGGAACAATATCCGAAATCACGGCTACTGAAGGAAGTTATGTCATGGAAGGTGCTCCAATCATTAAAGTTGCTAACCTTAGTACTCTTTGGTTGGAAACCCAAGTAAATGTCAACTATGCCAAAAGTTTGCGATTGGGGCAAACGGCAACGATTTCATTTGTAGATTTTCCGTCCAAGTCGGTACAAGCGACAATTTCTTTTATCAATCCAGAGATTAATCCAGATACACGATTGCTATTGATTCAGTTAGAAGTAGCCAATCCAGGCTTGCTGTTAAAACCCGGAATGCAGGCAAATGTTCAAGTAACACAATCCAATCAAAAAGGGATTTTTGTTCCTATTGATGCTGTTGTTCGAGATGAAAAAGTTACTTTTATATGGGTCGAAAAAAGTCATGGTGTTTTTGAAAACTTAAAGGTAACTACAGGATTGGAGTCTAATGGCATGATCGAAATTACATCAACAATAGATACCAATAAAAAGATTGTTATTACCGGTGTTTATGCTGTTAATAGCGAATACGAATTCCGAAAAGGAAAAGATCCTATGGCGGGAATGAAAATGTAGCTTGGTATTTATAGTGATTTTCGATTTCAATATTTTCTTAAATAATAAAGTTTAAATGAAATTATATATAAAAAATATGGTTTGCGGTCGTTGTGAGGCCGCTGTAAAGACAGTCTTAGAAAAAATGGAGCTTCCTGTTGTTTCGATAGATTTAGGTGAAGTAATCCTTTCTCGGGAATTAATCAGCGAAGAAAAACAATCGTTAGCAGTGGCTCTTAAGGAACTTGGTTTTGAATTGTTAGAAGATAAAACTAGTAAAACTATTGAGAAAATAAAAAATCTCATCATTGATTTAGTGCACTATGAAAATGAAAAATTAAAAGTTAATTTCTCTGAGTTTTTAGCAAATGAGTTACACCAAGATTACAGTGCATTGAGTAAGCTTTTTTCAGAAGTGGAAGGCGTTACTATCGAACATTATTTTATAGCTCAAAAAATCGAAAAAGCCAAAGAGTTGTTGGTCTATGACGAACTGAGTTTAAGCCAAATTGCATTGCAGTTAAACTACAGCAATGTGGCTCATTTGAGTAATCAATTTAAGAAAGTCACGGGAATGACTCCAACTTATTTTAAAAAGATAAAAGAAAAAAATCGCAAACAAATTGACGCTTTATAAATGATACAAATCTCTTCCTGAATTGTGTAATGACTAAACAGAATTTCATTCGGATATTTGTAGTATAATTTTTAATAGAGAAACATGGTACATACATATACAATTACGGGAATGTCTTGTGACGGTTGTCGTAAAAAAGTAGAAAAAACGCTGAATACCATTGAAGGAGTAAAAGCTGAAGTTAGTTTGTCTCCTGGTCAAGCAGTAATTACAATGCAAAAACCAATTCAATTAGCACAGTTTCAGGAAGTATTGAAAGGAGCGGGGAACTATACCATTTCAGTCTACAATCCAAATGATGTTAAATTACAAGTCGTTGAGGTAAAAGAAAATGTGCCTAATGTTGCCGAGGGGAAATATTATTGTCCAATGTTTTGTGAAGGCGATATGGTCCACGATAATCCAGGTGATTGCTCGGTTTGTGGAATGGATTTAGTTCAAGAAGCGGTTGTTAATCAAAAAGTACAATATACTTGTCCGATGCATCCTGAAATCATCAAAGACGGTCCTGGGGATTGTCCTATTTGCGGAATGGATTTAGTACCAATGGAACCAGACGAAAGCGATGACAATAAAACCTACAATGAGTTATGGCGTAAAATGAAAATAGCACTATTTTTCACCTTGCCTATTTTTATCATTGCCATGTCAGATATGATTCCGAATAATCCTTTGATGAAAGTCATGAGCATGGAAAGTTGGAATTGGGTTCAATTTGCCTTATCGCTTCCCGTAGTATTTTATGCCTGTAGTATGTTTTTTGTACGTGCCTATAAATCGGTTTTAACGTGGAATCTAAATATGTTTACCCTGATCGGAATTGGTTCTGGTGTAGCCTTTTTATTTAGTGTTTTCGGATTGTTTTTTCCATCGCTGTTTCCAGCAGAATTTAAAACGGAAACGGGCAGCGTTCATTTGTATTTTGAAGCAGCTACAGTTATTTTGACTTTAGTACTATTAGGGCAATTGCTGGAAGCAAAAGCACATAGTAAAACTAGTGGAGCAATAAAAGAATTATTAAAATTAGCGCCTACACAAGCTACATTAGTGGTTGATGGCGTAGACAAAGTGATTTCGATTCATGATATTAAAAAAGGCGATTTATTACGCGTTAAGCCCGGAGATAAAATTCCGGTAGATGGAAAAATTACTCAGGGCGAAAGCACGATTGATGAATCGATGATTTCGGGAGAGCCTATTCCAGTTGATAAAGCGGTTGATGATGAGGTGATCTCTGGAACAATCAACGGAACAAAATCGTTTGTAATGGTGGCAGAAAAAGTAGGTTCAGAAACCTTGCTAGCTCAAATTGTACAAATGGTTACTGATGCAAGTCGTTCTAGAGCGCCTATCCAAAAACTAGCGGATAGCATCGCGAAGTACTTTGTGCCTATCGTTGTTAGTGTTGCTATTGTTACCTTTTTTGTTTGGGCAATTTATGGTCCAGAACCGGCATTAGTGTACGGTTTTATCAATGCCATTGCGGTGTTGATTATTGCTTGTCCTTGTGCTTTGGGATTAGCGACTCCCATGTCTGTTATGGTAGGAGTTGGTAAAGGAGCGCAGTCAGGTGTTTTGATAAAAAATGCCGAAGCCTTAGAGGTAATGAACAAAGTAAATGTATTGATTACAGATAAAACAGGAACAATTACAGAAGGGAAACCTTCAGTAGAAAAAGTGGTGGCTGTACATAATAATGAGCAGGATTTGCTCCAATTGATTGCTTCACTAAATCAATATAGCGAACACCCTTTGGCGCAAGCCGTAGTCAATTTTGCGAAAGCGAAAAATAGCAGCTTAACCGAAGTTAACGATTTTGATTCCGTAACAGGAAAAGGAGTGGTAGGAACTGTAGCGGGTAAAAAAGTGGCATTAGGAAATAAAAAACTAATGGAACACGTAAAAGCGACTATCGCTAATGATTTAGAAAACACCGTTATTGCAGAGCAAAAGTTGGGAAAAACTGTCTCTTATATTGCAGTTGACGCAGTTGCAGTAGGTTTCGTAGCCATTACAGATGCTATTAAAACCACCAGTGCAAACGCTATTAAAGAGTTAATGTCTCAAGGTGTTGAGGTGATTATGTTAACGGGTGATAATGAAAATACGGCTAAGGCTGTGGCCGATGAACTGCATTTGACTTCGTTTATAGCTGGTTGTTTGCCACAGGATAAACTCAACGAAATTAAACGTTTGCAAGCCGAAGATAAAATTGTAGCGATGGCAGGTGACGGAATTAACGATGCACCAGCTTTGGCTCAAGCCAATGTAGGAATAGCAATGGGAACGGGAACAGATGCGGCAATTGAAAGCGCCAAAATCACCTTGGTAAAAGGAGATTTACAAGGAATTGTAAAAGCTAAAAAACTAAGTCATGCCGTGATGAAAAACATCAATCAAAATTTGTTTTTCGCGTTCTTTTATAACGTAATCGGAATCCCAATTGCGGCAGGAGTGTTGTATCCTTTCTTCGGATTGTTGCTTTCGCCAATGATTGCTGCTTTGGCCATGAGTTTTAGTTCGGTTTCTGTGATTGCAAATGCACTTAGATTGCGAAATTTAAAATTGTAGAATGTATTAAAATAGAGTTGCTTGAACTATTCAAATGATCTTCTTTTTTTGTTATTCAAAAATGGAAGGAAAAGATGTTTATGGAGAGGAAATCTTAGTTTTAGGAGTGATAACAACACTATTTATAAAACAGTTTAATTGTCAATTCGAGCGGAGTAGAGAATCGCTATTTTAATTTGCTTGTGCTCGATGTGACTGGTATTAGTTTATGCTATATTATATTAGGTTGGTGCATAACTAGTGATTTTCTAGAATCATCAGTTTGCTTTAGTAGCTTATATCTTAAAATAAATAGTTATGATTAAAATTTTTTAATTTTTGTTAATTGCGGTAAGTGCTAGTTATGAATTAATTATAAATTGTGTAGAACAAAAATGTAAATTAATTACAATGGATTTACGATTAGTCTTTGCACATCTCGAAAAAAGTGGTATTTTTGCACCCGCAACAGAAAATTAAGGCCCGTTCGTCTATCGGTTAGGACGCATGGTTTTCATCCATGTAAGAGCGGTTCGATTCCGCTACGGGCTACAATATTCCAAATGCTATTATTCAGATTTATTATTTGAATTTTGCCTATTAGAAATACAAAGTAAGCCTCGAAAACTAATCCTTTTCGAGGCTTTTTTTTTGGTTTGTGTTGGTGATCCTTTTTTGTAGATTTGAAAAAAATAAAGTCATTATGCTTCAACTTTCAGAAATCTGGATTTATCCCGTTAAATCACTAAGCGGAATCAGTTTAAAACAGTCTAATGTTACTCATCGTGGTTTAGAACATGATCGCCGCTGGATGTTAGTTGATGAGCAAGGGGTTTTCATATCTCAAAGAGAGAATCCTGAATTAGCACTTTTTAAAACTGAAATATTTGAAGGTTCTCTAGTGATTAGTTACAAAGAAGACCTATTTGATATAATAAAAGTTCCGCTAGAGTATTCGCCTAAAGTTGTTAAGGAAAATCTAGAAACAGTTATTTGGGAGGATACTGTTGATGCTTTTGAGGTGGGTGATGAATTTTCAGCTTGGTTTTCTAAAATTTTAAAACGTGTAGTTCGTTTGGTTTATATGCCAGAAGATAGTAATAGAAAAGTGGATCCTGATTATGCGGTCACAACGGGCGATATTACTTCTTTTTCGGATGGTTTTCCTTTTTTAATTATTGGTCAATCTTCTCTAGATGATTTGAATTCTCGTTTGAAAGAAACGGTTTCTATGAAACGATTTCGCCCTAATTTTGTATTCAATGGTGGAAAAGCATACGAAGAAGAAACTTGGAGAAATTTCACGATTGGCAACCTCTCTTTTTATGGCGTAAAGCCTTGTGGAAGATGTGTAGTGGTTACAATAGACCCCAAAAAAGGAATTTTAGCAGGAAAAGAACCTTTGCGTACTTTGTCTAAATATAAAAATGTTGGGAATAGTGTGATTTTTGGACAAAATTTAATTGTCCAAAAAGAAGGAAGTGTTGCTATTAGTGATGTTCTAACAATTATATGAAAAATCTTAAAAATTAATGATAAAAGAGTCATAATTTACTGATTTTTTTTGCGTTGTATTTAATGAATTTTAAATGGTAGGTCTTGATTTTGTGATTTATGCTATAAAAGCAATAAATTTGATAAGGAAAGGATCCTATTTTGATTAATTTATTAAATACCATAGTTATGAAAAAAAAATACCACCTAAAAAAGGTAATAAACGTATGTTTATTTGCAGGTGCTTTGATTCTTAGTTCGTCTGTTTTAAAAGCCCAAAATTATTGTAGTTCAACGCCTGTTGCTGTTCATGGTAACTTGAGTGTAAAAGGAACTAAGATTGTTGATAAGAATAATAAGCCAGTAAGCTTTGCTGGAAATAGTTATTTTTGGTCGAATACTGGTTGGGGAGCAGAGAAGTACTACAATGCTGATGTTGTGAAATTTTTAAATGACAATTGGGGCACAACAATAATTCGTGCAGCAATGGGCGTTGAAGATTCAGGAGGGTATATCAGTAACCCTACTGAAAATAAAAACAGAGTCAAAACAGTTGTAAATGCTGCAATTGCTGAGGGGATGTATGTAATTATTGATTGGCATTCTCATCATGCCGAAGACAATCAAGCGGCAGCAATTGCCTTTTTTAAAGAGATGGCGCAAACGTATGGTAACAATCCAAATGTTATTTACGAAATATACAATGAGCCGTTGCAGGTGTCTTGGTCTAATACGATCAAACCTTATGCAGAAGCTGTTATCGCCGAAATTAGGAAAATAGACCCTGATAATTTAATCATTGTAGGGACACCAACGTGGTCACAAGATGTTGATGTTGCGGCAAATGATCCCATTACTAGTTCAACAAATATTGCTTATACCTTGCATTTTTATGCCGCAACGCATAAAGAAAGTCTAAGGCAAAAAGCGCAAACGGCACTAAATAAAGGTATTGCTCTTATGGTAACTGAATGGGGAACTGTAGAGGCGAGCGGAAATGGAAATGTAGATGTTGCGTCTACAGATGCTTGGATGTCTTTTCTAGCGACGAATGACATATCACATGCAAACTGGTCTATTACAGATAAAAGTGAGGGTGCGTCACTTGTAAATCCTGGAGCAAGTGCAACAGGAGGTTGGTCGGCAAGTAACTTGACCGCTTCAGGAGCAAAGGTAAAAAGTATTATTCAAAACTGGAAACAGTATTGTACTGCTGGTACTACGCCAACAAATGCAGTACCTACGGTTGTATTAACAAGTCCTTTAAATAATACTAGTTTAGTTTCAGGAACTGCTGTACAGCTAAAAGCTACAGCTAGTGATAGTGATGGAACAGTAAGTCAGGTTGAGTTTTTTGTTAATGGTACCAGCATTGGTAAAGACATCTCAAGTCCTTACGCAATTAACTGGACTCCTACTACAGGTTCGTATACTTTAACTGCAAAAGCTACTGATAATGCTGGCTCAAGTACAACTTCAACAGCAATTGTAGTAACAGCAAATGTTACAGGAGCTGCTAATAATATTATAATTAGAGCCAAAGGGGTTGTTGGTGATGAAACAATGGATATTGTAGTAGGTGGTGTAGTTCTAGGAACTTTTAAATTAACTACTAATTATGCTGATTATGCTGTTTACGGTTCAGGAACAGTAAGAGCTGCTTTTACAAATGATCAAGGAACTAGGGATGTACAAGTAGATTATGCTAAAATTGATGGTATTACTTATCAAGCAGAAAATCAAACTATAAATACTGGAGTATGGCAAAATAGTACTTGTGGTGGTTCTAAAAGCGAATGGTTAAACTGTTCAGGATATATTGAGTTTGCAACTACTGTAGTTACACCAATAAATCAGGCTCCTACAGTTTCGATTACTAGCCCTATTAATAATAGTAGTGTAGTTACGGGAAGTGCTATTCAAATTAATGCTTTAGCTAGTGATAGTGATGGAACAATAAGTCAGGTTGAGTTTTTTGTTAATGGTGTTAGTATAGGTAAGGACACTTCTAGTCCGTATACCATTAGTTGGTCACCTTCAGCTGGGGCTTATAGCTTGACAGCAAAGGCTACCGATAACGCTGCTGTAAGTAAAACGTCTTCAGTTATTGCAATGACTATAACTGCAGTATCTGGTGGAGGAACTACGGGTAATTGCACTAGTTTACCTACTTGGACTGCATCAGCTGTGTTTGCAACTGCAGGGATGCAAGTCGTTTACAATGGTAAAATTTATAAAAATAATTGGTACTCTAGCAATCAAAATCCGGAGACTAATTCAGGTCAATGGCAAGCTTGGTCATTGGTTGGGGCTTGTAGTAGTACACAAAAAGTTGCTGCAAATGCAAAAACAGCAATAAACACAGAAGAAGATAGCGGAGTAAAATTGTTTCCCAATCCTTCAAGTGATAGGGTTCAGTTGAATACAGGTGATACCGATGATTTTTCTAAGGTATCTGTTTTTGATGCGCAGGGAAGGTTAATGTTTGAAAAAGAAATTAGATCAAAAGAAGTTGTCGAACTTTCAATTAGTAATTATTTAGATGGAATTTATTTGGTTAAATTGTCAGGTAAAAGGAATGCAACTAAGATTTTAGTGAAAGAAACTAAATAAGCAATGGAATTAGAATAGATATTAAAGCGACCAATTTGGTCGCTTTTTTTTTGATTAATGGATGCTGGTAAATAAAATGGTACAAATTAAAAACTTCAAGTGCTGTTTTAATTTATTGAAATCAGGTTGTTGTTTCACCTATTCTCTTAAGTGTATTAAATCCCCTGCTTGTTATTAATCGAGCGACTAAGGTAGAAATGGTAACCACTAAAGATTAAATGTTCTAAAATCAAGTTGTGGATTTGGACTTATGTTACTGTTTTATTCCTGTAGATTATGATAATCCATCCACGACTTCAATCGGGCTACATACATCAATTTAAGATAATTTTCGGTCAGAAATACATTCGACCAATCAAATCGTTTTGATTACACGCCGAGGTAAAAAATATAAAACCACGCTGCAGTTTTAGGTATTAGTTTAATCAAAAAAAGGGTCTAATATCAATTAAGATATTAGACCCTTTTTGGTATTATTTATTCAATTAGTTGTAGAAAATAACTTTTGAAGAAGTAAGTTTTCCACCAGTGTAACTTTTAACTTCTGTAGGGAAACTTGAATCATCATAAGTATATTCAAAAGTTGATTGTGTAGTTACAGGAGTACCAATAACGTTGTCAGTTTTAACAACAACTGTTGTGTTTAAAGTAACTGGGTTGTTTTTTGCTTTAACAATATTTGCTGGCATACCAGTAACATTTACCATATAATTTGTTTTTGTATCGTAAATGTAATTTATTGTACTAACATTGTCATTTTTATCATCAATAACAGTTGTAGTTACACTCTTTACTAAGTTGTTAGAGTCATAAGTGTTTACTGTTGTTGTATTGCTTACAGTTGGAACTCCATTAGGATATGATGTAGTTTGAGTTGTTTGCGTTTTAGCGGCCTCATCGTAAGTATATAATACTGAAGAAGTTTTTGTAGGAACTGCAGCTGCAGAAACTGAATATGTAGTAGTCGATTTCACATCACCTTTTTCAAAAACATAGACAGTATATGATTGAGTAATATCATTTACTTTATTTTCTATTTTACTTAATTCATTTGAATTATAAGTATAGACAGATTTGTTTGAATTAGATGAAGATGTTGTTGCTATTTTAGTACCGTCATAAGTGTAGTTTACTAAAGAAATAGTACCATCTGGCTCTGTTGTCGTTACTTCTGATTTCGCTAATTTAGATCCACCACCATTACTGCTCCCACCATCATTATCATCAGAGCTACAAGACGCTAAAGATGCAACCGTTACTGCGAATAAGAAAACTAATTTTTTCATGTTTAAATTTTAATGTTTGTTTATATTTTGCAAATGTATGTAAATTTTATATTACAAGCAATAGTATAATATAGATAATTTTGATAATTTTTTTCTGATATAAATTAAAATAGTAAAATTATAAGTGTAATTATAATTCGATTATTTATAAATTAAAGAAATGTTTTTTTTATTAATATAATTTTTTAAATTTTATTTTTTCTTTTGTGGGTCAGTGTTTTAAAGGGTTTGTGTATTTTGAAAGTTATAAAAATAAGTGTTTTATAACTGTATTTTTTTTCGTTTATGGTGGTAGCTTATTTTAAAGTATAAAATTAAACGAGATAATATTTTGTTTTTAAATTTTGTTTTTTTTTATACTGTATAAAAGTGAGTTTTAAGCTCTTTTTTGAGTATTAAAAAGTATTATTTATTGCAATAATATCCTAGAGAATTTGTGATATACTTGAGACTGATTAAAAAATGTCTTAAAAATATTTAGCTTTAATATTTTGTTTTATTCCTGTATTTTAAAATTTAAATCGAGACTAATCTTTATCTCTGTAGGGTATTAAAAAAATAATTAATATTTGGATGTTTTTAACAAAGGACATTAATTAAATTAGGTTATTTTTACTACTAAATTTTATACTACTACTACTACTACTACTACTATTTAAGCTTTGATGTCTTTAAACTTGGCTCGAATAAAATTTAAAAAAAAACATAAAAAGACAGTTTTAATAGATTTAGGATTCGTTGAAATGTAGAAGTCATTATTTTTAATATTGTAAAAGAAAACGAGGTGGGTATTTCCAATTTAGTTTTTAATTGCAATGAATATAAAAATTTATTGAAATCTTGATTAGCTAGTAATAGCTACAAACAGGATATTGAAGATGAGTTTACTCATTTTGGGATCGCAATAAAAAAAAATTCCCTCTCAGGTAAGAAGTATTATACCAATATTTTTGTCAAAATATAGTTTTTGTATTAGTAATTAAGAGACTGTTATCTCCTTCAAAACAGTCTCTTTTTTTTATTTAATTATTCTGATATTCCATCCACGATTTCAATCGGGATACGTACATTAATTTTAAATAGTTTTCAGTTAGAAATACATTCGACCAATCAAATCGTTGGGATTGAATTCCGAGGTAAAAAATCCAAATTGCCGCTGCAGCTTGAGGAATAAATTTTATTTCTTCATTAGATAAAGTGCTTATGCTTTGATAGCCTTTTAAAAACGCCTCTTTTTTACTTTCGTATTCAGTTTTGTCGTTTTCAATATGAAACAATTGTTTGCAAAAATAAGCTACATCTAATATTAATGGGCCGTTGCCACAAAAGTCAAAATCAAATAAGGTAATTTGGTTATCCTCAGTGATACTCATATTGTCGTACCAAATATCCAAATGAACAATTCCTGTAGAAACCTTGGAATAATCAATACTTCCAAAAGTTGCTGCTATTTTAGTGCTAACAGCCTTCAAATATTGCATTTCTGGATTCTCTGCCGGAAAATGTTGTAGCGCTTGCTCATAAGGTTTTTTTAATAAACTTTCAGAATTATACGTAATTCGGTTGCAGCTTTTGTCTACTGTAGTTTGATGTATTTGTGCCATCAGAACACCAATTTTAAAGCAAGTAGCTTCATCCATAAACCTCATTTTTCCGCCTTCGGCAAAAGAGAAAAGCACAGCATAGCGCAACCCTTCAGGAGCGTTTATCTCCTGAATATATTGGTTATTACGATCAACAATAGGATATGAAATACTGTTGCCGTTATGTTTTAAAAGTAGAAGTAAGTCAATTTCGGCTTCAATTTTTTTTTTAGTACGCCAGTTGTAGCAATACACTCGCAGCACATATTTTAGTTGCTTGTCGGTTATAAAATACGTGTGATTGATTCCGGTTCTAAACAATTGACAAGTTGCATTGGGACTCAAATTGTATTTTTCGATAACAAATTCTCTAAGGGCAGTTGCTGAGAGTGTGGTGCTGGTAACTGGAAAATGACTCATATTTTCATTTTAGATGGAACACAAAGGTATTATTTCGTTACTTATTTATACTCTTGTGGCTGCTAAATCAATCTTTTTTGTCTTGTTGTTCGGTTTGATGTTGTTTTTGGTGCGGCAAGCTGTCGCCTACATTCATTCCAGACGCCATTCCAATCATAAAAGCGGTTAGGACTACCATAATTTTTCTTTTTACCCAAAGAATAGGGTGCGTAGATTGCTCTAAACGCGATTTGTTTTTCTGTTTATACATGATGTAATTTGTAAATGATGTAACATTTGATAGCATCGTTATGCCATAAAAAGCATAAACACTTAGAAAATTTTCTAAGCGATGTATAAACTAGAGAGTGCGTTACGAGAATTAAGGGTCTCGTTTAAAAACAGGTTTTGGGCAATAGAAGAAGTGATTTTTTGAAACAGTTGGGTTCTGGTTTTTAAGATATCCAGAACATTTAAGCTGTAGCTAATTGCAAATTGAAGGTAGGTAATCGGAATCGAAAATACCGATTGTACCGCTAGGATTTGCTTGAAATAGATTGTTTTTGAGCGAGCTGTTTTTGCATCGCTACTGACAATTGCATTTGAAAATTGATAATACTCAACCGAATTAATAGGAGAAACCAAAGCACCATCGTTTACCATCAAGCCAAAAGCAAGAAAGAGCGCAATAAGATATTTTAGTTGTTTGATCAATTGATGGTTCTAAAGTTAGAGCGAAGATAAGTGTTTTTTTTAATATCATTTGTTTTTTTGGCGTAAAGCCAATAATCCAAAAATAGGACCAATTGCCAAACAAGAGAAAATCAAACTACTGTTAGTCAACAATTGTAACGAACTAACTAATTGGATGCTAACTATTGTTATGGCAAAGCCAATACTGTTGACTAAGGTAAGCGCTGTGCCTTTTACTTCGGGGGGTGCGTTTTGTGCTACTAGTGTAGAAAGCAAGGGTGAATCGGCTACTACGGCCATGCCCCAAAATAGTAGGAAAGCAATAAATAGTGTAGCTGATGGTTGGTTGAATAGTAATGGCGAAATAAGGCAGCAAATACAAGACAGTAATAAAGCAATGGTCGCTATTTTTTTGGTTCCAAAGTTTTCTGATAAATAACCACTAAGCACACAAGCGAGTCCGCCAATACCAATGATAATAAAAGATAGAATAGGAATATTGAATTGTGCTTCGGGATGTAGGTTGGAGTAAGCGGTAAGCATCAATGGCGTAAAAGCCCAAAAAGTATACAGTTCCCACATGTGACCAAAGTAGCCATAAGCGGCAATGCGTAAATTTTTATTTTCGAAAATTCCAAAGAAGGCTTTGATGTTGACTCCTTGACTTGGTTTTCTAAAAGGACCGTCAGGAACTAAAAATGCCATCATCAATCCACCCAAAATAGCGAGTCCAGCAGTGCAAAGAATAGCAAGTTCCCAAGGCAATCCAGAAGTCATTCCTTTTAGGAAATGAGGAAAAGCAGTTCCTAAAACGAGTGCGCCAACTAAAAACCCTAGTGATTTCCCTAGCCCTTTTTCAAAATAATCAGCGGCAATTTTCATGCCTACAGGATAGATTCCGGCAAGGAAAAAACCGGTTAAAAACCGAATACTTAACATGCTTGCTAGATTATTGCCATCCCATAAAATTCCAAGGTTGCATGCAGCGCCAAGTAAAGCGCTGATTAAAAACACTTTTGAAGGCGAAAACCGATCGGCTATCGCTAATAATGCAAAAACTAATGTTCCTAGGATGAAGCCAAATTGTACTGCCGAGGTCAAGTAGCTTACAATACTGGGGTTGAGGTTGAAGTGCAATACTAAGTCGGTCATTACAGCATTGCTAGCAAACCAAAGCGAGGTGCAGCAAAACTGCGCAATAACAATTATAGGAAGGATATTTTTTGAAGGTTTCATTTACTTATATTTTACAGCCTTTTAAAGTAGGAAAGCAAAATTAAAGTTTTATTTACGATTGAGCCTTTTATTTAATATTCTTTTGGCTTTATGGTTTTGCGGGAATATGTCTAGCTTAAAAAAAATCATTGCGAGGAACGAAGTGATCAAGGATGAAAAGTCACAATTTATGAAAGGAAATTTCACGATTTAGAAATAAGTTACCCTCTTTAATTGGATAAATAGTGCAGAAAAATGAAATATTGTACATACATTTGTACAAAATATAGTAATTATGGTAGTCACAAATATTTCAGATTTTAGAAAAGATATTAAATCGTACTTTGATAGAGTGTCAATCAACTTTGAAACGCTAATTATCAACCGCGGAAAAGATTCAGGAATCGTTGTTATTTCATTGGAAGAATACAATTCCTTAATGGCAACAAATTATGAATTGTCCAGCAGAGCGAATGAGAGTAGATTAGATTCGGCAATTGAAAAATTAAAGAATGGAAAGTCGTTTTCTAAAGACCTAATTGAGGACTAAAATGAAATATGTATTTGTTGACGAGTCTTGGGAAGATTATTTGTACTGGCAAAAAATAGACAAGAAGAAAGTTAAAAAAATAAATGAACTGCTGAAAGATATTTCAAGAAACCCTTTTGAGGGAATAGGGAAACCGGAAGCGCTAAAACACAAATATGCTGGATTTTGGTCTAGAAGAATTGATGATGAACATCGGTTAATTTGTCGATTTATAGATGATGAGATCCAAATTTTGAAATGCAGACATCATTACGATTAATAGTTCTTAAAGTGATATTAGTTTGTGGCTATTGCTAGTTTTAAATCGTATTTTCGGTTAGTCAAAAAAAAACTAGAAGTCCGCAATAGCCACAAGCTCGAGAATGCTATCCCCAAAAACAACTGTACTCATCTTTCTCGATTAACCGAATAAAGTCTAATAAATGCTTTACGATTGGTTGCGGTTTATAGGCATGCCATTTTAAATCGGATTTTTGCCAAAATACTTTCCATTGGTCGTCTTTTTGAACATAAGTGGCTTTGGCAATATCGTTTTCAACTTTCTTTTTGGGGTCCATCCAATCAGGTCTAATTTCGAAGATGAACACACTTTGTTTATCAATTCGGTATCCAATGTCAATTTGAGACCTCATTTCTTCCTCTGGTCGAATGTAAGATAAATAATTTTCAATTTCTTCTATCTCGATGCTGGCTATTTCGTATTTCATTACGTATGTATTTTATCAGTTTGAGTAGCTCCCGCCTTCTGATTGTGTAATTATTGCTAGGAACATGAGCTATCTCAGTTGCTAAATAATATGAGGTTACTTTCTTATGTCTTGTTTTAGCGGGACGAGCGAGATGCTTACGCTAGCAGTTTAAATCTGCAAAAGCATAACATTAATCCATTATGTCTAATTCTCTACTTATAATGAAACGATTTAAATAATTGGATAAATTGTCAAGATCTTGATATATTGAAAATTCATTAACTCCATATTGTTCAAGGTTTCGTAACATCGCTTTTTTAGCTGTTCCTTTAATTCGAAGCTTTATAAAAGTATTTTCATTTAAAATTTTTTCTAAACTCAATTGTGGTTTATTAGATATTGTGAATACACCTCTTTGGTTTATAACGCGAGCGGAGAGACCTTTAGGGTAAAATACCCCGGAAACAATAATTTTGCTATCAAAAGGTTTGATTTCTTTTGTTTTTAATACTTTGTTTTTAAAATCCATAATGAATACGGAAGCATCGCTTTTTTGGTTTAAATCAAAAGTTGCGAAATAAAGTGCGACTAATGGGTTTTTAGTCCAATCTAAAAGTCTTGTTGCTAAACCATGATGTTGTCCTAGAGTCAATTCATCCCATTCATCAACCGGATTACTATTTAAAAGATGGCCAGAGTATCTCAGCCAAGATCTAATAATATCTTCTTCCTTAAAGTAGGATGGGACGTTTTTAGAAAATTCAGGTCTACCGATTTTAGGAATTAGCTCCCAATCAAAATCTTGCTGACCTCTAAATACATAATTAGCTGATGAATGTTTCTCAATTACATTGTGAAATTCAATAAAATTTTTAATGTCTATAATTTTCATTGTATAGGACTCTCTTTTTAAGAAGTAAATATTTGTTTTTCAACTATAAATTAGTTGTGAGCACGAAACGTTATATGACTTACCCTTTCTCAAATATAAAAGTTATTCTTGTAAAATGTTTTTTTTATTTCTGTTATTTTGAAACAATCGAATTTAGTAAAGTTATTGTTCGGAGTTGTAAAAAAAATATTATGGCGCAGGCAACGCGTGAAGGATGGCAGTGGAGCTCTTTATTGTTTTATCCCGTAGGGTAAAGCAATAAAAGCGGGAACGTACAGCCTGACCTGACGGCCCCGATGGTAATCGAGGGACGGAAGGGCACGCCCAAAATCAAACAAAATACCCTTTGGTTTTGAGGTTTGAATTGGTTGAAACTCCATAGTTAAGGTTCGGGATTAAAAAGCTTGGTTGGCTTGGAAAAATTTTATAATTTTGCCCACCGAATTTATAATGTAAATTAAAGAAGAAGATGGATATCAAAAGAGTAGCAATAGACGCTGTAAATGAAACAATTGTAATGACAGTTGTGAACATGGATTATAAAGGTCAAGTAGCAAAAAGAATAAATGAAAAAATGCCTTTGGCAACTGTAAAAGGTTTTAGAAAAGGACAAGTTCCTAAAGATCTTGTTGCTAAACAATACGGTCGTGGGATTAAAGAAGAAGAAGTAAAAAAGGTTGTTGATTTGGCTTTAGAGCGTTTCATTCAATCAGAAAGATTAAACCTTCTTGGGACTCCGCTTCCTAAAGTAAACGAAAACTTTGATTGGGATGCTGAAGAATTAACTTTTGAGTACGAAATAGGATTAGTTCCTGACTTTACATTAGACTTAGAGGCTAAAAACGATATCGTGAAATATGTTGTTACTGCTGATGATAAATTAATTGACGGTCAAGTAGAACGTATCCAAAAACAATTTGGTACTGCAATTCCACAAGAAGCTGTTACTGCAGACTCAGATATCACTGGAACTTTTACAAACGAAGAAAAAGGAATTAATAACGCAACTACAATCAATGCTGAACTTTTTAAAGATGAAGCAACTTTTAAACTTTTTATAGGTAAAAAAGTAGGTGATGTTGTGACTGTAAATACGAAAGGTTTATTTAATGACGACCACCAATTGATGGACGTTATGAAAGTAGAGCATGATGATGTTCATGGTTTAGAGGTTGATGTAAACTTCACTATCGAAGCTATCAATACAGCTGAATTGGCTGAATTGAACCAAGAATTGTTTGACAAATTGTTCGGAGCAGGAACTGTAGCTTCTCTTGACGAATTGAAAGCAAAAATCAAAGAAGATGCAGAAAACCAATTTGCAACTCAAGCAGACCAAAAATTATTAGGTGATGTAACTGAGTTTTTAATTGAAAGCACCAAATTTGACTTACCAGCTGAATTCCTTAAAAAATGGTTGCAAACTGTAGGAGAGAAAAAATTATCTCCTGAGGAAGCTGAAGTTGAATATGCACGTTCTGAAAAAGGATTGCGTTTTCAATTGATCGAAGGTAGAGCTATGGCTCAGTCTGACATCAAAATCACTTTTGAAGACTTAAAAACATTTACTACAAAAAATATCCGTCAGCAAATGGCACAATTCGGACAAACAAATCCTACGGACGAAGAAGTTCAAGGAATTGTTGCAAGAGTTTTGTCTAACCAAGACGAAGTAAAAAGACTTTCTGACCAAGTAGTTGCAGAGAAATTATTGGAATTGTTTAAAGAAAAAGCAAACCCAACTACTAAAGAAGTTACTTACGACGAATTTATCGCTGCCTCTTACGGAGAATAAATTGTAGTCTGTATGGTCATAAAATGAAACGTCAAATGCCTGAATAGGGTAGCGATTGTTGAAATTTTATGATTTGCTTACAGAGTCAAAATAATAAAAATTAAGTATATTTGAGCGTCAGAAGAATTATTTCTTTGGCGCTCTTTTATTTTTTTACTAATTTAGGAGCTAATCCAGCCATCCGTTACAAGTTTTTTCTTCCGTTTCTGTTTTTTTATTCTTGCAAGAGCTTCCTGCGGTCGCTTTGCAAGAATAAAAAAACTAAAAAACGGAATTCAAAAAGCTTTTCACTGCTGTCTGGGCTAAAAAATAAGACATATTGACACGATCTGCAATTAGGAACGACCTTTGCAGTAGGAATAATATAATAAGATACAAAATACAACTTAGAACACATACACATGAACTACGGTAAAGAATTTAAAAAGTTTGCTACAAAGCACCAAGGAGTTAATGCCATGTATTACGATAAAATCGTTGCGGCAATGAACCCTACCAATATGACTCCTTATATTATCGAAGAACGCCAGTTGAATATTTCTCAGCTTGATGTTTTTTCTAGATTAATGATGGATAGAATTATCTTTCTTGGAACAGGAATCGATGATCAAATTGCAAACATCGTTCAAGCACAATTGTTGTTCTTAGAAAGTGCAGATGCTTCTAAGGATATCCAAATATACTTAAACTCTCCAGGAGGAAGCGTTTATGCAGGTCTTGGGATTTATGACACGATGCAGTACATCAAGCCTGATGTGGCTACAATTTGTACTGGTATGGCAGCATCAATGGGTGCGGTATTGTTATGCGCAGGTGCCGAAGGAAAACGTTCAGCATTGCCACACTCAAGAGTAATGATTCACCAACCATCTGGAGGAGCACAAGGTGTGGCTACCGATATGGAAATCAACTTGAGAGAAATGTTGAAATTAAAAGACGAATTATACAACATCATCTCACACCATTCTGGACAAACATTTGATAAAGTACATGCTGATAGTGAGCGTGATTACTGGATGAAAGCAGATGAGGCTAAGGAATACGGAATGATTGATGAGGTTTTAAGAAGAGGATAATTTTTTAAGTTTCAGAGTTGCAAAGTAACTAAGTTTCTAAGCTAGTTAGTTTGCAATTTTGAAAATTACTAAATAGATTAAATTATAAAGTTTTGAAAACTAATTTTCAAGGTACGCTAGCCGAACTCTGCAACTTAGAAACTCAGAAACTTTGCAACTAAAAAAAGATGGCGAAAGAAAAATTAGAATGTTCGTTTTGTGGAAGGAAGAAGCCAGAAACTCAATTATTAATTGCTGGAATTGATGCGCACATTTGTGATAAATGCATCGAGCAAGCGCACGGAATTGTTTTAGAAGAATTAAAATCAGCTGGAGGTACCAACTTAGTAGGTGATTTGATTTTGAAAAAACCGAAGGAAATCAGAGCTTTTCTTGATCAATACGTTATTGGTCAAGATCAAACCAAAAAAGTAATGTCGGTGGCGGTTTACAATCACTACAAGCGTTTAATGCAACAGCAACAAGACGATGAGGTAGAGATTGAAAAAAGTAACATCATCATGGTAGGGCAAACCGGGACAGGTAAAACGTTAGTGGCTAAAACCATTGCAAAAATGTTAGACGTTCCTTTGGCTATTGTAGATGCTACGGTATTGACAGAAGCAGGTTATGTAGGTGAGGATGTCGAAAGTATTTTGACTCGTTTGTTACAAGCTGCGGATTATGATGTAGCCAAAGCGGAACGCGGAATCGTATTTATTGACGAAATTGATAAAATTGCTCGTAAGAGTGACAATCCGTCCATTACACGTGACGTATCAGGTGAAGGTGTGCAACAAGCATTGCTTAAATTGTTAGAGGGAACAGTTGTAAACGTACCACCAAAAGGAGGACGCAAGCATCCAGACCAAAAATTTGTTGAAGTAAACACTCAAAATATCTTGTTTATCGCAGGTGGTGCTTTTGACGGAATCGAAAGAATTATTTCAAAACGTTTGAACCGTCAAGCAGTAGGGTATTCTACTTCAAAAAATACAGATAATATCGACAAAGAAAATTTATTGCAATACATCATTCCTAAAGATATTAAAGATTTTGGATTGATTCCTGAGATCATTGGTCGTTTACCAGTATTGACGCACATGGACCCGTTAGATAGAGCTACTTTACGTTCTATTTTAACAGAGCCTAAAAATGCGTTAATCAAGCAATACCAAAAATTATTCTTGATGGATGAAGTTGATTTCACTATCACTGATGAGGCTTTGGACTTTATTGTTGACAAAGCATTAGAGTATAAATTAGGAGCTCGTGGACTACGTTCTTTATGCGAAGCAATCTTAACAGATGCTATGTATGAATTACCAAGTTCTGATGATAAAAAATTAGAAATTAATAGAACTTATGCCGAGGAGACGCTAAATAAAAACTTATTGAAACGTTTAGAGATCGCATCTTAAAAATTGCGTTTTTCTCAAAAATACAAACCTGTTCATTGATTTGAACAGGTTTTTTTTGGTCTAAATTATCGTATTTGTTATTGTTTTAAAAAAGTGATCCTATTCTTTTTTATCACCTCTAGATTACCGATTTTTGTTCATCGATTCAAATAATTAGATTATGGCAGTAGAAGAGGGCAAAGAGGTTATTTTATTAAAGGTTTCTGGACAAGACAAACCAGGAGTTACTGCTGGTTTAACATCTATATTAGCAAATTACGAAGCAACTATTTTAGACATTGGTCAAGCCGATATTCATGATACTTTATCCTTAGGGATTTTATTCGAAATCAAAGCTGGCTCTTCTTCAGCACCAGTTTTAAAAGATTTGCTGTTTAAAGCTTACGAGTTGCAAATAAAAGTAAAGTTTACACCCATCTCAATTGAAGACTATGAAAATTGGGTAAAAGGGCAGTCTAAAAAAAGATACATTGTCAATATCTTAGGAGAAACTTTAGCTGCAGCACAACTGTCGGCAGTGACTCAGGTACTTTCAGACCTGAATTTAAATATTTATGCCATTAAGCGATTAACAGGAAGGGTTTCAATTATTGAAAAAGGACAATATCCGCGCTCTTGTGTACAATTATCCATTTCAGGAAACATCTTGGATAAGAGTTTGATTACGGCTAAATTCATGGAGATTTCTAGAACCTTAAATGTAGATATCTCTTTTCAAGAAGATAATATTTATAGAAGAAACCGACGTTTAGTATGTTTTGACATGGATTCTACATTAATACAAACCGAAGTGATTGATGAGCTTGCTGATCTCGCTGGCGTAGGAGAACAAGTACGCGCAATAACCGAATCAGCTATGAATGGTGAAATTGATTTTGGCGAAAGCTTTAAACAACGCATGGCATTACTAGAAGGTTTGAGTGAAGAAGTCTTGCAAAAAGTAGCCGTAAATTTACCAATAACGCAAGGAGCACACCGCTTGATGAAGGCTTTGAAATATTATGGATACAAAACCGCAATTCTGTCAGGAGGGTTTACTTATTTTGGAAAATATTTACAAAAAGAATTAGGGATTGATTACGTACATGCTAATGAGTTAGAAATTATAGATGGCAAATTAACGGGTAAATATTTAGGTGATATTGTTGACGGTAAAAAGAAAGCCGAATTACTTCAAGCTATTGCTGATAAAGAAGGTATTCATATCAACCAAACAATTGCGGTAGGTGATGGAGCAAATGATTTACCTATGTTGAATTTGGCGGGTTTAGGAATCGCTTTTCACGCAAAACCAAAGGTAAAAGAGAGTGCGTCAACGTCTATTTCTAGTTTAGGACTAGATGGTGTTTTGTATCTTTTAGGATATCACGATAGACACATCGACATGATGATCGAATAATTATAGCAACTTTTATTATGATATAAAGCACACCTTGGTTCTTAATTGAACTGAGGTTTTTTTTATACTAAAATTTTAACTTGCATTCCTTTCAACTGTTCTAGATAATCCCGTTGGTTAGAGAGTCTGGGTATTTTATGTTGCCCACCCAGTTTGTCTCTTTCTTTTAGCCAGTCGTAAAAAAGGTTGTGTCTAGCAATATTGATAATTAAAGGATTTAGCGTCATGTTGTTTTTACGCTTTGCCTCGTAATCAGAGTTGAGAGATTGCAAAGTGTCGTCTAATATTTTTTGAAAAACAGTGGTATTCTCAGGAGGATTTTTGAACTCTATCATCCATTCGTGAGCGCCTTTTTCACGACCTTCCATAAATATGGGGGCAACAGTGTAATCAACTACTTGTGTGTTAGTTAATTTGCATGCTTTGGCTATAGCTTGATCAGTATTTTCAACCATTAATTCCTCACCAAAAACATTGATGTGGTGCTTTGTTCTGCCGGTAACTCTTATTCGGTAAGGACTAAGTGATGTAAAACGAACAGTATCACCTATCAGGTAGCGCCACAAGCCAGAGTTTGTTGTGATAACAATGGCATAGTTTTTAAACAACTCAACATCCGCTAAGCGTACTACCTTTTGATCAGGAGTACCAAAGCTGTCCATTCCAATAAACTCGTAGAAGATTCCGTAATCTAACATCAACAATAAATCACTGGAGTAATTAAGGTCCTGAATTGCAAAAAAACCTTCAGAGGCATTGTATATTTCGTAGTACTTAAATTCTTTTTTAGGCAGTATTTTTTGGTATTGCTCGCGGTAGGGCTCAAAGTTAACACCACCATGAAAATACACTTCTAGGTTAGGCCAAACATCAAACAGGTTTCCCTTGCCAGTTTCCTCAAGCATGCGGTTCATTAATACTAACATCCACGAAGGAACGCCGGCAAAACTAGTCACATTTTCTTTTTTAGTTTCATTAATAATCGCTGCCATTTTAGTTTCCCATTCGCTCATAAGCGAAATCTTGCTGCTAGGCGTGCTACTAAATTCGGCCCAAATAGGCATGTTTTCGATTAAAATAGCCGACAAGTCACCAAAAGAGGTGTTGTTGTTTTCATATATTTGTGAGCTCCCTCCTAAACGCAAACTTTTACCTTTAAAAAGCTCCGAGTTTTCGTTGTTATTCAAATACATGCATAAAAGATCTTTACTTCCTTTATAGTGGCAGTCTTCTAAAGCGCTGCTGCTTACCGGGATAAATTTACTTTTAGCATTGGTAGTTCCGCTGGATTTTGCAAACCATTTTATAGGTGTTCCCCAGAACAAATTTTGCTCGCCACTACGGGTACGTTCAATTAAGGGATGAATGTCCTCGTAAGTAACAATTGGAATTCGCTCTGCAAATGTTGTGTAGGATTTTATGGAAGCAAAATCATAATCCTGACCCATAACAGTATCTTTTGCTGATGCAATCAAATTGGTAAGCAATTCCTCCTGAACCTCATTTGGGTATTTAAGGAAGAGCTCTATTTGATGGATTCGTTGTTTTAAAACCCAAGAAGCGAAAGAATTAATAATTGTTAGTGGCATTTTTTAAAATAGGAGTTATGAATTATGCGTTATGAATGATAACTTTACCAAAAATAACAATTTTTGTTAAACATCAAACTTTAAAGAGTAAACTAAATGCAATACGAAGGCGTACTGACCAAAATGCAAACTGAATTTGGAAACCCAATTCAGTATTACTTGGTTTTTGAAGACAGTTTTTTGAATGTAAACCAATTATTAAATAAAGATATTGCCATAGAATTTGTGGGATATCAATGTTTAAATTGTGGTAAAAAGAAAAAGATTTTCCGTCAAGGTTTTTGCTACGATTGCTTTTATTCTAGTGCCTCAGTTGGTGACTGGATTATGAAACCAGAGTTAAGTACAGCGCATTTGGGAATTGAAGACAGGGATTTAGCTTATGAAGAAAAGGTGCAGTTACAGCCGCATATTGTATATCTTGCTCTATCCAGCGAAGTAAAAGTAGGAGTGACTAGAAAGACCCAAATGCCGACTAGGTGGATTGATCAGGGAGCAAACGAAGCAATCTCTATTGTAGAAGTACCCAACCGTTATTTAGCTGGAATCACTGAGGTTGCCTTAAAAAATCACTATGCTGATAAAACAAACTGGAGAAAAATGCTAACCAATACGGTAGAGCACGTAGATTTAGTTGCTGAAAGATTAAAACTAGAAAACCTGATTCCGGATGAGGCTAAGGAATATTTCTTTTTAAATAAAAATGATTTGTACGAGATGCATTATCCCGTACTTGAATATCCTACAAAAGTAAAAAGTTTGAGCCTAGAGAAAACACCAAGTTATCAAGGAAAGTTAACCGGAATTAAAGGGCAATACTTAATATTTGAAGACGAAACCGTATTTAACGTACGCAGTTCAGAAGGTTATGTAGTTAAAATTTCAGTATAATAAAGGGAGTTTGGGCGTGACCTTATTAAAAAATAAGAAAAATATTTTTCAATAAGGTCGGGCGCTACGCTGTATCTTTTAAGAAGTCCCAATAATTATTGGGACTTCTTAAAAAGATGCCGCTACGATCCCTCACGCAAAATTCAGTTCATAGATAAAACTGCTGGTAAAGCATAAGAATAAAAAAAAAGGAGAACTCACAAATTAGTAGTGAGTTCTCCTTTTTTATATTTTATAAAATAAGATTTAAGCTTATGGTGTAGTTTCTGCTTTTGGTTCAGCGGTTTTCTTCTTTTTGAAAAAACCATTAATCAAGTCAGTAGCTTTTGCTTTTACCTCTTCTTTCGCTTGTGTTTTTACCTCTTCTTTTGTAGTAGGAATAACAGGAGTAGTTGTCTTAGTACTATCACCGGGTTTTTTGTTTTTATTAAGCAAGTCGGTTAATGCAGATGTTCCTTTTTTTACCAACTGTTCTTTTTGTTGTTGAATCAATTGATTCGTCAAGTTTGTAACTGCTGATTTCATATCTGTAGAAATCTTTGGATTAGAGAAATTTCCTGTCATCAATGCGTTAATAGGAATGTTTTCTAATTTAGCGGCGTCTGTTGGTGTTAATTTTGCGATAAGTGCATTGGCTTCAGTTCCTAAATATTTTGCAGGAACATCAAATTTTAAGCTATAATTCATGCTTTGATCAAAACCGTGCGTTCCCCCTATAGTTGCTTTAATATCTTTGTACTTGATATCAAATGGTTTTACACTTACTTTTCCGTCTTTGAAAGTAATTGCTGCTTTAATATCGTTAAGATTGATTTTATCTAGATCTAAAAATTTCACATTGCTACTCAATGCAGTCAATAAAGTAGAGTTTTTAGAATTGACCGTAGTAGAAAGGAGCTGTCCTAATAAATCACCAGTTAAACTAGTTAAATCCGGGCTCATTTCATCGGTTAGATTACCGTTTAATTTTATTGTTGAATTTAATTTTCCGTTGATGATTCCTGCAATTGGAGCAATTTTTTTCATCATGTCCAGTTGTGTGAATGTTTGAGAAATATCAACTTGGTTTAGTCCTAAATTCATGTCAAATGTTGGCACTTTTCCTTTTGTAGAAACAGATCCGTTCAGGCCGATACTTCCGCCAAAAATTGATGTTTTTACATTTTCCATCGTTACTTTTTCGTCTTTCACGAGTAGTTTTCCTGAAACGTCTTTCAATGTTAAGTTGTCGTATAAAACCGTATTGGCTTTCGCTGTAAGCGTACAGTTTAAAAATGCTGGGATTTTCATTGCTTCAGCATCCTTTTGCGGCGTTTTAGCATCAGTTTTTGCAGTTTCGGTTGTCATGAAATCACTTACAGCTAATTGATTAGATGACAAGTTGAAGTTTCCTTTTAGTTCTTGGTTTTTGAAAATAAAACCATAGAAATTTTCTAAAATACCAGTAACGCTTATATCGCTTTTTCCTGTTGCAGCATTAAATTGTTTTAAATTTACTTGACTAGGGTTGAATTGAACTAAGGCATTGCTAATGTTTAATGCTTTTCCGTTTTCGTCTACATATTTAAATCCAGATAAACTCATTGTACCTGCATTATTAATATTTTGGTACTGACTTTTTTCTACAGATAACATATCAAACTTAGTAGTAACATCGGCTTTTAAAATTCCTGATAACGGCTTGTCTAACTTGATTGGGTAGGCCTTTGAAAGGTTTCCTAAATTGATTGTTCCTTTTAACGCTGCATCTACAATTGCATTTTGAGTAACATTAGTAACCTTTGCTTTAGCATTGAATACATCTTGATCAATTTTAAATGAAAGTTTGTCAAGATTTACATAAGTATCGTTTAATACGCCTGTTTCATTAATAATTTTAGTGTCAATAACAATGTTTTGAACTGATTTAGGTAAATCAGGATACTGAAACGAAGCGTTGTTTGACGCAATAGCAATATTGAATTTAGGTACCGTAGTTTCTGTATATTTTCCTTTTGCAAAACCTACGATAGTAAAATCGCCCGTAGTTTTTACATTGTCTAAACTTGCTGCATAAGCTGCTGGAATAACGCCTAAGAAATTTTTAAATGAAGAAGTTGGCGTTTTGAATTTTAGATCATAAACTTGTCCGTCGTCAACTAGTTGTATGAAACCGTCAAACTCTAATGGCAATTGATTAATTAATGCCTTGTTTTCTTTAAAAGTATATTTACTCGCTTCTAAGTCAATTCCTAATACTGCGTCTAAAGTAAGGGCTACATTTTTCATGTAATTTACTTTATCCATGTCTAAAGAGACTTTAGTTGTTGTTTTTGTAACCAAATCTAATTTTGACGCAGCAAAATCTCCGGTTCCTTCATGATTGATACTGTCAAGTACCAACTTGATTTTTGAAGTTTCATCATAATATTTGAACCTTAAATTCTCGACTTTATAGTTTTGAATGTTTAAAGATAGGTTGCTGTCTTTATTGTCTGTAGCAGGTTTATTATCTTTAATAGCAATGTCATAGTTGCCTACACCATCTTTATTGAAAAGAATGTTTACGACACCGTTTTTAGTTCCAATTCCTTGGATGTTCATGGTTTCATTAGCATCTTTAAAAAGTTCTTTAACTGACATTTTTAAATCAAGTTCTCCTATAGCAAGAAGCGTGTCACCTTCAAAAGGAGCTTTGTTGATAATCACCAAGCTATCTAACGTTAGGTTTGCATTTGGGAAGTTTTTAAACAAACTCAAATTTGCATCTTTGAAACTTACTTTAGCATCTACTTTCTCATTGATGATACTAGTTATTTTAGCAGTGATTTGGTCTTTAAAGAAATAAGGAATTGCAAAAAGTGCTACTACAAATAAAAGTAATAATCCAGCAATTATTTTTAAAATGGTCTTCAACATAAGTTTCTTTTTTATAGTTTAGTTACTGATTTTGGGGTAGTAACTACATTAATTAAGATACAAAAATAACATTTTATCGATAAGTTGGTCTCTAAAGTTTTCATAAATAAACCCTTGCTTTCCTTATTGTTAGATTTTGTAGTGAAAGCTAAACTTTTTGTGGTTGATGTAGATGAAAAAAAAATCCGTTTCAGGGGTTACTGAAACGGATTTATGATAACTTATTCTAATAACTAATTTATAGTAATTTCATAAGGCATTAAGGCTTGAATCCCTTTTTGCGCTTGCATTTTTTTAACCTTTTGCATCAGGATGTAATTTTCTTCGCCTATTTCTTCTTTTATGAAAGATTCTTTTGTCTTTGCAAAAGGAAGGCTAGAAAGCATGTCATTAAAGTCTTTTTTATACTCAGGAAAATTCTGAGTGCTGTAGGTTTTAATTTTAGAAAGACTTGCGGCCTCTTTTATAGCGTCGTCTAAACCACCTATTTTATCAACAAGACCTATTTTAATCGCTTCTGATCCTGACCAAACTCTTCCTTGAGCAATAGCGTCTACTTGGTCAAAAGTCATTTTTCTACCTTCGGCAACATGTGTTACAAAAGTTTTGTAAATATGCTCAACACCTTCAAGAGTGACTGCTTTTAGGTTTTCGTCTAAAGGGACAAACGGACTATAACGTGCCGAATTTTTATTTGTATTTACTTGTTCTACATGAATTCCAATACGAGACGTTAATTTGCTGAAATTAGGCAATATTCCAAAAACCCCAATTGAACCCGTAATGGTATTGTTCTCAGCAAATATTTTAGAAGCATTACAAGCAATGTAATAACCACCTGATGCAGCGTAGTTACCCATAGAAACAACCACTGGTTTGACTTTTTTAGTCAATTCTACTTCTCTCCAGATCAAGTCAGAAGTAAGTGCGTTTCCTCCTGGGCTATCAATTCTTAATACAATTGCTTTGATGTTTTTATCTTCTCTAGCCTCTTGTAATGAACGGCGCATAGATCCTTCACCAATTGTATTGACATCACCTTCACCACTCTGGATTTCCCCTTGAGCGTAAATAATTGCAATTTGATTGCTAGATTCTGAAGATTTGGAAGTAGTAAGTATTTTTTTTGTGTATTCAAGAATAGATACTTTGTTGTAGTCTTTATCTTTGTCTACTTTTAATGCCTTTTTAATGTCATTGTGATACACATCTTCATAAGCAATAACATCAATCATTTTTTGGGCTTTAGCCATTTCAGGTGTTCTAGCTAGAAGTCCGTCTGCAATTTCGTTAAGTTTTGCAACAGATATTTTTCTGCTTTTCGAAATATCTGAAGTGATAGAAGTCCAAACTGAATTCAATAACGCTGTTACTTGTTCTCTATTGGCATCACTCATCTCGTTTTCTAAAAATGGTTCAACAGCACTTTTGTATTTTCCGTGACGAATAACTTCCATTTTGATTCCTGATTTCTCTTGTAAGTCTTTGTAAAACATTACCTCTGAAGACAACCCTTTAAAATCCATGTCTCCTACAGGATTAATGTAAATTGTGTTTGCAACGGAGTTGATATAATATTCTTTTTGAGAATACACATTGGCGTAGGCCATAATAAACTTTCCTGATTTTTTAAAATCTTCTAAAGCGTCTCTAATCTCTTTACTTTGAGCCATTCCTAATTGAGACTCATTATTAAGGATTGAAATTCCTTTAATACTACTGTCTGATTTTGCAGTTGCAATGGCTGTAATAATATCGGTTAGTCCTACTTTTTCTTTTTCAGAAAAAATATTAATCCAGGGATCTTCGTATTTTCCGGCGTAATCATAAGTGACATTTTTTAAATCCAGTTCTATGACCGAATTCTCTTTTACAGTAACGCCTTCAGAGTCGCCTCCAAAAATGGCTCCTATAAATAGAATACCAAAGAAAAAGAGCATACAGAAGACAAATAAACCTATAATAGTGGCTAGTACATTTCCTAAAAACTTCATAATTGTATTTTTTTAATAAGTAGCAAAAAGAGTTGCTTTGTTACAGTTTTATTTATTTTTTTTAGGGAAATAACCGCAACACTTTGAGCAAAGATAGGGCTATTCTAAAATTCTTTTAGTTAATTTGTACTTAATATGAAAGCACAGTATCAGGTCATTTTATCTATAGGGAGTAATCAAGGTAACCGCCTTGAAAATATTGAAAACTGTTTAAAATTAATTCATCAAGAAATAGGAACAGTGATTAAAGTATCCCAACTTTATGAATCGCCTTCATGGGGTTTTAGCAGTGATGCCTTCTACAATTGTGCTGTTGTAATTCATACCTTTAACTCCGCGCAAAAAGTGTTGAGCCAAGTATTAAAAGTAGAAAATAAACTAGGACGCGTTCGTAATGGTGGACAAGGATATGAGTCTCGATTGATTGATATTGATTTGATTTTTTTTGACGATGAAATTATTAATACCGAAAAATTAATTATTCCGCATCCTTTATTGCAAGAGCGTAATTTTGTGTTGTTACCAATAGCTGATTTGCAATTAGATATTGAACATCCTGTTTTAAAGAAATCGATTAAAGAGTTAATTGCGGTTTCTCCTGATAAAAGTGCATGTATTGCTATTCAGGCTTTAGAAAATCCGTTAGATAAGATTCCGTTAGAACAGTTTAATTATATTGCTTTTGAAGGAAATATAGGTGCTGGAAAAACTACGTTGACAAATAAAATTGCAGCCGACTTTAATGCAAAAACAGTTTTAGAGCGTTTTGCTGATAATCCGTTTTTACCTAAGTTTTATAAAGATCAAAACAGGTATGCTTTTCCGCTTGAAATGTCTTTTTTGGCAGATAGATACCAACAGCTTTCTGACGATCTGGCACAATTTGACTTGTTTAAAGATTTCTTAGTGGCTGATTATCATATTTTTAAATCTTTGATATTTGCAAAAATAACACTGGCTGATGATGAATACCGTTTGTACCGCAATTTATTTGATATCATCTATAAAGAAATGCCAAAACCAGATT
Source organism: Flavobacterium sp. PL002 (assembly GCF_054165825.1). NCBI lineage: Bacteria > Pseudomonadati > Bacteroidota > Flavobacteriia > Flavobacteriales > Flavobacteriaceae > Flavobacterium > Flavobacterium sp. PL002. The sequence goes on from NZ_CM135110.1 coordinate 2,305,116, forward strand.
TGTATGTTTATTTATATCAAAATTCAGAGCGACTTTTACAAAATATAAAAAAGCGAGGCAGGGACTATGAGCAAAATATTGCTGCTGAGTACCTTGATAAAATCAATAGTGGCTACCTCGATTATATAAAATCACAAACAGGTTTGAATGTATTGATTGTGGATGTCTCTGATAGGGATTTTGTAAAAAATCAAGAAGACTACCTTTTTATTCTAGAAGAAATAAGAAAAAAAATAACTACTCCTTAAATTGTTTGAATAAATCCCAAATTACAATCCCAGCACTTACAGAAATGTTTAAAGAATGCTTGGTTCCTAATTGCGGAATCTCAATACAACCATCGCATAAAGCAACTGCCTCTTGTGTTACACCGTGTACTTCATTTCCAAAAACGACAGCGTATTTTTGCTGTTTGTCTACTTTAAAATTTTGTAAAAAAGTAGCGCTTTCTACTTGCTCAATAGCTAGTGTGATTACGTTATCATCTTTTAACGACTGGATTACTTCTAGCACATTGCTGTTGTGTTCCCAGGTTACTGTGTCAGTTGCGCCAAGCGCAGTTTTATGAATTTCCTTGTTTGGAGGTGTAGCAGTGATTCCGCACAAGTAAATTTTTTCGATTAAAAAAGCATCCGATGTTCTAAATACCGAGCCTATGTTGTGTAAACTTCGAACATCGTCTAGCACTATTATAATGGGTGTTTTATCTGATTCTTTAAACGCTTCAACACTTTTGCGTTCTAGTTCGCTGTTTTCTAGTTTTCTCATGCCTTTAATAATTGTGTAAAAAAAAAGCTTCCAATTAAAGGAAGCTTTTTAAAGTATATTTTAAAATATTAGCTTTTTGCAGCACCGTCAGCAAGTACAACTCCTTTTATAGTAAGGATTTTTGTAGGTTGCCCTTCAGCGTTAGAAGTAACCGTTACAGTTTTAGTAAAAGCTCCAACTCTATCAGTAGCGTATTTTACTCCAATAATTCCTTTTGCTCCTGGAGCAATTGGCTCTTTTGGAGATGTAGGTACAGTACAACCACAAGAACCTTGTGTGTTAGTAATGATTAATGGTTTGTTACCGTTATTTGTGAAAACAAATTCACGTTTTCCATCAGCGTTATGCGCAATAGTACCGTAATCTATAGTTTCGTTAACAAACGCCATTCCAGCACCGTTAACTTTAGCAGTTGTTGCTTTAGCTTTTTTTGTAGTTTCTTGAGCTTGAGAAGTTGTAACTCCTAAAACTACTAACATTGCAATTGTAAGTATTTTTTTCATTTTTTTAAATTTAAAAATTATTTCAACAAATCTAAAGAAAATATCATGCCAATGACTTAAAATTTCCCTAAAAATGTGATTTTTTTTTCAAGTATTCCGTAATTCGTTTTTTAATAATTAAATTCGCTGCCGTTACAATCACCTATTTAAAATTATATAATTTGGCAGCTAAAGATAAAGTAGTTAAGGAAACACCATTGATGAAGCAGTATAACGATATTAAAAGAAAGTATCCTGATGCTTGCTTGTTATTTCGTGTGGGTGATTTTTATGAAACTTTTGGAGAGGATGCTGTTAGGGCTTCTAAAATATTAGGGATTACATTGACAAAACGTGGCGCAGGTTCTGCTACCGAAACAGCGTTGGCTGGTTTTCCGCACCATTCTATCAATACTTACTTGCCTAAATTAGTAAAAGCAGGGCTTCGTGTGGCTATTTGTGATCAACTCGAAGACCCAAAAATGACAAAAACCATTGTAAAACGTGGTGTTACTGAGTTGGTGACTCCTGGAGTTTCTATGAATGATGAGGTTTTGCAGTCAAAAACCAATAACTTCTTAGCTTCGGTATATTTTGCAAATAAGTCAATCGGGATTTCGTTTCTTGATGTTTCTACTGGGGAATTTTTAACAGCGCAAGGAAATGCGGAATACATCGATAAGTTACTACAAAACTTTAATCCTTCGGAGGTTTTAATTCCGAAAAATAACAAAAATGATTTCAAACAAGCTTTTGGGGAAGACTATCACAGTTTTTATTTAGAGGATTGGATTTATAAAGAAGATTACGCATTTGAGACCTTGACAAAACATTTTCAAACTGTTTCTTTAAAAGGGTTTGGAATTGAAGATTTGAAAGAAGGAATTATCGCTTCGGGTGCTATTTTATATTACCTAGGCGAAACACAACACAATCGAGTGCAACACATCACGGCAATTCAACGTATTGCTGAAGATGCTTATGTATGGATGGATCGTTTTACGATTCGCAATTTAGAATTGTACCATAGTTATAACCCCAATGCAGTTACTTTACTGGATGTGATTGATAAAACGCTTTCGCCAATGGGTGGTCGCTTATTAAAAAGGTGGTTGGCCTTACCTTTAAAAGAGGCAGCTAAAATAAAAAGCCGTCATGAGGTGGTGACTTATCTCAAAGAAAATCAAGAAGTTTTACAACAAATGCAGTCGCAAATCAAGCAAATTTCGGACTTAGAGCGTTTGATTTCTAAAATTGCAGCAGGAAAAGTATCTCCTCGAGAAGTGGTTTATTTAAAAGAGTCGTTAGATGCTATTATTCCAATGAAAACTTTGGCATTAGCCAGTACACAAGAAGCAGTAAAAATAATTGGAGACAGTTTGCATAGCTGTGATTTGTTGCGTGAAAAAATAAAAACTACATTAAACCAAGATGCTCCTGTGGCTGTTGCCAAAGGAAATGCTATTGCTACAGGAATAAGTGCTGAGCTAGATGAGTTGCGTGCAATATCTACATCTGGAAAAGAATTTCTAGAAGGAATAGAAGCCCGTGAATCACAACGCACCGGAATTACCTCTTTGAAGATTTCTTTTAATAATGTCTTTGGGTATTATATTGAAGTAAGAAATACGCATAAGGATAAAGTGCCTACAGAATGGATTAGAAAGCAAACATTAGTAAATGCGGAACGCTACATCACAGAAGAATTAAAAGAATATGAATCTAAAATTCTAGGTGCCGAAGAAAAAATACATAAGATAGAAGCTGAGCTTTTTGAACAATTAGTTGCTTGGATTGCTACTTATATAAAACCAGTACAGTTAAATGCAAATTTGGTTGCGCAATTAGATTGTTTGTGTTCGTTTACGCAGTTGGCTATTGAAAATAAATACAGCTGCCCCGAGTTAGATGAAACATTTGAACTTGAAATTAAAAATGGTAGGCATCCAGTTATTGAGAAACAATTGCCAGTGGGAACGCCTTACATTGCTAATGACGTTTTCTTAGATCGTGAAACGCAACAGTTAATTATGATTACAGGGCCTAATATGTCGGGAAAATCGGCTATTTTACGTCAAACGGCTTTGATTGTACTTTTGGCTCAAATGGGAAGTTTTGTTCCTGCAGAGAGCTTGAGGATGGGAGTTGTGGATAAAATTTTCACTAGAGTAGGTGCGTCTGATAATATTTCGATGGGAGAGTCTACTTTTATGGTCGAAATGAATGAGACGGCTTCTATCTTGAATAATATTTCTGATCGAAGTTTAGTACTTCTGGATGAAATAGGTCGTGGAACGAGTACCTATGACGGAATTTCAATTGCTTGGGCTATTGCCGAGTTTTTGCACGAACATCCGTCAAGACCTAAAACGCTTTTTGCAACACATTATCATGAATTAAATGAAATGACCGAGTCGTTATCGCGTATTCAAAATTATAATGTATCGGTAAAAGAATTAAAAGACAATGTGCTTTTTATTCGAAAGTTAGTTAAGGGCGGTAGTGCGCATAGTTTCGGAATTCATGTGGCTAAAATGGCTGGTATGCCTCAAATTGTTTTGCTAAAAGCGCAAAAGATTCTGAAAAAATTAGAAAAGAATCATTCAGGGGAAGTTTTGAACGGCATAAAAGCAGAGCAAGACGAAATGCAAATGAGCTTTTTTAATCTTGATGACCCTCTTTTAGAAGAGATTAAAGAAGAAATTTTAAATATAGATGTCAATACAATAACCCCTGTTGAAGCATTGATGAAGCTGAATGAAATAAAAAGAATGATTACTAGAAAATAATTTATTTTTAAACTTTAGGTTATCAGAAGTTTACGAAATAATTAAAAATATTATGTATAAAGTTCTTGTTTAATTGGATAAATGTCTTAAATTTGCCACCGCAATACAAACCAAGTATTGTTGTTCTTTTTAAGAATTGAAAATGCGAAAATAGCTCAGTTGGTAGAGCGCGACCTTGCCAAGGTCGAGGTCGCGGGTTCGAGCCCCGTTTTTCGCTCCAAGTCACAAAATGCTTTGTTAGTGATTGTGTTTGATTTTTTTATAAAAATTAGATATAAAAATCCAAAAGCAATAATGCTCGGATGGTGAAATTGGTAGACACGCTGGACTTAAAATCCAGTGAACAGCAATGTTCGTGCGGGTTCAAGTCCCGCTCTGAGTACTAAAGCCTCTTCTTTTGAAGAGGCTTTTTTTTTGTTTTAATTTGAACTTTATTTTAAAAAATGACCAAAACATTGTTTCTTTGGTAAAAAAACTTTTCTATTTATGGCTTCTTTAGTGATTACAAAACGATTTAGCGGCGATTATAAGTTTGAATTAACTTCAAGAAAAGGGAAAACGATTTTTACGAGTAATGCTTATGAATTACGAATGGACTGCGAAGCTGATGCAGAGCATTTGAGGTCTGTTTTTGAAACTTGTTCTTTTGTGAAGTTTAAAACGAGTAAGGGTAAGTTTTTCTTTAGGGTGGTTGTTGAAGGTGCTGTTATGGCAACCAGTAGAAAATATAGTACAGAGTTAATGGTAGAGAAGGGAATTACTGAAATCGTGAAGTACGGAGCTAAGGCTGAGATATTAGATTTTTCTAATAATGATTTTGTTTTTCCTGAATAGAAGAATTATAATTTTTAAAAAAAAGGAGCTCTTTATTGTTTAATAAAGAGCTCCTTTTTTAAGTTCATAGCTTTCTTAGTAATGTACTTAAAATAAAAAAGCCATCTCGCTTGCGCGGATGGCTTTAATTTTAGAATTTAATTCTAATTAGTGTGCAGCAGGTGCAGCAGCTTCAGTTGCAGTTTCAGCAGCATCAGTAGCTACAGTAGCAGCAGAATCCATTACTTGTGCAGCAGAATCAACTACTTGAGCAGCAGAATCAACAACAACAGCAGTAGAATCTACAGCAGTTTCGTCAGCAGCAGCGTCAGCTTTTTTACATGATACAACAGTTAATACAGCAACAGCAGCTAAACTTAAAAATACTTTTTTCATCTTAATTTAATATAAAGGTTAATTATTAATTCGACGCAAAGATATAAAATTTTTGATATGTAAATTATTTTTTGAATTTTTTTTTAAAAATAATTATTCTTTTTCGTCTGAGGTTATTATTACAAGTTTTATGCCACACTTTTTAAGTGTAATTAATGCTTAATTTTTAAGTGTAATTTCAGTTGGTTTTTTGCGGTATTGCTTGTGTTTAAAGTAGCGTTGAAAATAAGGGTTTATTTTTTAATTTTTTGATTATTAAATAATTGGTTGGTTTTTTAGTCGGTACTGTTTTTAAAAATCCTCTTTGTAATTAAGTTTTTTTGTGCTTTAAAATCCCACCATTTTTAAATGCATGATTCCGGCTTTATTTTTAAGCGATTTTTAAGCTTATTTTTTGACGGTATTTTATCGTTTTCTGGGTAGTAAATTATGTTGTAAAATTGTCCATTTCGAACCAATTAAAGTGTCTTTTGATGAATGTTTTTCATAATAATCGTCGTTGCGCCTTTATTCATCGAGACAAATGTGTTACAAATATGTCCTTTCTCGCTTCGGAAAGCATCGTTTATAATAAGATCATTCAATTCATTATTGAGTTCGTTCTGGTTATTTATGCTCATGCAACCACCAATATTTACTAATGCTATGGCTTCAGGAAAATGAGAGTAATTGGGGCCAATAACTATAGGAACACTAAAAGTGGCAGGTTCTAATAAATTATGAATACCTGGATTTCCAAATCCGCCTCCTACATAAGCAATATCCGCATAACTGTATATTTTTGTCAGGATACCAATAGTGTCAATAATAAATACATCATAATCAGCGAGATTCTTGCCTTGCATTTCTGAATACAGTACTGTTTTACGGTGTAAGCTATTTTTTAATAGAGTGATTTGTTCCTCTTTAATGTTGTGAGGCGCTATGATGAACTTTACAGCGTGTTTTGTTGAGTTTATATACGCTACTAATAAGGTTTCGTCTTTTGGCCATGAGCTCCCTGCAACGATTGTTATTTTGTTGTTTTTAAATTCCGAAATAAAATCTAAGCGGTTGTCTTTCTCTAATATAGCGGCAACGCGATCAAAGCGAGTATCGCCTGAAACAGCTACATTTGTTTTTCCTAATTGCAATAATAGTTTCTTTGAGTTTTCATTTTGAACAAAAAAGTATTCAAATGCGTCTAGTGCTTTTCGATAAAAACCACCATACCACTTAAAGAACGCTTGATTTTCGCGAAGAATCCCTGAGATTAAGTACGTTTTAATAGAGCGACTTTTTAATTCATTTAGATAATTAGGCCAATATTCGTACTTAATAAAGAAAACGAGATCAGGATGTACAAGATCAATAAATTTCTTTGCATTTTTTTGCGTGTCTAATGGCAGGTATACAGTTGCGTGAGCAACGGTGTTATTTTTACGCACTTCATAGCCAGAAGGAGAAAAAAAGGTCACCACAATTTTATGTGTTGGGAAATCTTCTTTGATTTTTTCAATTACGGGTAAGCCTTGTTCGTATTCTCCTAGAGATGCGGCGTGAAACCAGATCGTTTTATCAGTAGGTTGGATTTTTTCTTTCAATATTTGGAAAACACTTATTCTGCCGTCAACAAAAAGTTTTATTTTTGGACTAAAAAGAGCGACTACAGCTAATATTTTTGAAGCCATATAAACGAGGCTATTGTATAGGAAAAACATGGGTTTATTTTTTTGAAGGCTAAAATACATATTTTATTTTAGGGATTTTCTAGATCAATTTTAAAAATTAATTTAGCTACAGTGTTACAAAGTTATATTCAGAATCTTAATTGCAAGTTATTTTTTCAAGAGAAGTGAGTAGGGAATATTTTTAAGGCAAAACATTTTTTATGAAATTGTTCGGAAATCAGAATCAAATAAAAAGCTATTCTGAATTTAGTGTGATTATAAATTCTTAATTTTGTATTTATAATTTTTATCGAATGAAAAAAATACAAATGGTTGACCTAAAAAGTCAATACGAAAAAATAAAAGAGACTGTTAACGTTTCTATCCAAGAAGTTTTAGATACAAATACGTACATCAACGGACCCGAAGTTCATAAATTTCAAAAGAATTTAGAGGATTATTTAGGTGTTAAGCACGTAATTCCTTGTGCAAACGGTACTGATGCCTTGCAAATAGCAATGATGGGATTAGGTTTGCAACCAGGTGACGAGGTGATCACAGCCGATTTTACTTTTGCTGCTACCGTTGAAGTTATTGCATTGTTGCAATTAACACCAGTATTAGTAGATGTTGATATGTACAATATGAATATTTCTATTGATGCAATTAAAAAAGCGATTACTCCTAAAACAAAGGCAATTGTTCCTGTTCATTTATTTGGGCGTGCTGCTAATATGGAAGCGATTATGGCTATTGCCAAAGAACATAACTTATATGTGATAGAAGATAATGCGCAAGCTATAGGAGCCAACTGTAAATCGTCTGACGGTGCTAAGCCAAAAGCGGGTACTATAGGACATGTAGGAGCGACTTCGTTTTTTCCTTCTAAAAATTTAGGGTGTTATGGTGATGGTGGTGCAATTTTTACAAATGATGATGCACTGGCACATACGTTACGCGGAATTGTAAATCACGGAATGTACGAACGTTACCACCACGATGTTGTGGGTGTAAATTCTCGTTTAGATAGTATTCAAGCAGCAGTTTTAAACACAAAGTTACCTTTACTGGATCAATATAATGCAGCGAGACAAGATGCAGCGAGAAAATACTCTGCAGCTTTTGAAGGGCATAAAAATATTATTGCGCCGCAAATTTGTGATATTTGTGACTGTCATGTATTTCATCAATATACATTACGTATTCTTGATGCTGATAGAAATGGCTTAATGCAACATTTATTAGACAAAGGAATTCCTTGTGCTATTTATTACCCAATTCCGTTACATTCGCAAAAGGCGTATGTAGACGAAAGATATAAGGAAGAAGATTTTCCAGTTACAAATCAATTGGTTCAAGAGGTGTTGTCATTACCAATGCATACTGAACTTGACGACGAACAAATAAAATTCATTACCGATAGTGTTTTAGAATTTTTAAAATAAGAAATAAAAGACGCGATTAATCGCGTCTTTTTTATGAAGCAAAAAAATAGCATAACCATTAATATTTAAAAATAAAAGATGAAAATACTGGTTACAGGAGGATTGGGATTTATAGGTTCGCATACCGTTGTAGAGCTCCAAAATCAAGGTTTTGAAGTGGTAATTATCGATGATTTGTCAAATACGTCACTAAGTGTTTTAGAGGGTATAAAAAACATTACGGGTAAGGTTCCAGCATTTGAGAAATTAGATCTAAGAGTAAAAACTAGTGTGCAGGATTTTTTTAGTAAAAATCAAGACATTGCAGGGGTGATACATTTTGCTGCTTCAAAAGCGGTGGGTGAAAGTGTAGAGAATCCTTTGTTGTATTATGAAAATAATATCAATGCGCTGGTATATCTCTTGCAAGAATTACAGAAAAAAGACGCGGCTCATTTCATCTTTAGTTCGTCATGTACAGTATATGGTCAAGCTGAAAAAATGCCAATAACCGAAAATGCTCCTATACAAACAGCGATGTCGCCTTATGGAAACACCAAACAGATAGGAGAGGAGATCATCACAGATACAGCCAAGGTGACTAATATTAATGCTATTTTATTGCGTTATTTTAACCCCATTGGTTCGCACCCCTCAGCAGAGATAGGAGAATTGCCATTAGGAGTGCCTCAAAATTTAGTTCCGTTTATTACACAAACAGGAATGGGATTAAGAAAAGAACTCTCTGTTTATGGAGATGATTATCCTACAACTGATGGAACCGCAGTACGTGATTATATTCACGTAGTCGATTTGGCTAAAGCCCATGTAATTGCTTTAAAACGCTTACTAGATAAAAAGAATCTTGATAAAGTAGAGACTTTTAATTTAGGAACGGGAACCGGAAGTTCAGTGTTAGAAGTAATTCAAGCATTCGAAAAAGTAAGTGGAACAAAACTGCCGTATAAAATTGTAGGTCGCCGTGAAGGAGATATTACAGAAGCTTACGCTAATACTGATAAAGCCAATACGGTTTTAGGTTGGAAAGCAGCATCTACATTAGACGAAGCGATGGCAAGTGCTTGGAAATGGGAACAAAAAGTACGTAGCTAATTGTTTTTTACATTAAATTATACTTATCAAAAAATCCCAAACTATCAAGAAGATATTTTGGGATTTTTTGCTTTATAGCTTAATATAAACTTTGAAGAATGTCACCTATGCATTTGCAGTAGTAGCTTCTTTATCGATTTTTCCAATCAATCCAGCCAAGACTTTTCCTGGGCCTACTTCAGTGAATAAAGTAGCGCCATCGGCAATCATTTGTTGTACTGATTGTGTCCATTTTACCGGAGCTGTCAATTGTATGATTAAGTTTTTCTTGATTTCGCTTGCGTCCGAAACTGCGCTTGCCGTTACATTTTGATACACTGGGCAAATAGGAGTAGAGAAGGTAGTTGCTTCAATAGCTGCTGCGAGTTCCTCTCTTGCTGGTTCCATCATAGGCGAGTGAAAAGCACCACCTACAGGCAATAATAAGGCGCGTTTTGCTCCCGCTTCTTTCATAGCTACACAAGCCGCTTCAACAGCAGTTGTTTCTCCTGAAATAACTAATTGTCCTGGGCAGTTATAATTTGCTGCAACTACAACTCCATCAATACTTGCGCAAACCTCTTCTACTACATTATCAGCAAGTCCTAAAACTGCCGCCATAGTTGATGGCTTGATTTCGCATGCTTTTTGCATCGCTAATGCTCTTTGTGAAACTAATTTCAATCCGTCTTCAAATGACAAAGCACCATTAGCTACTAAAGCTGAGAACTCTCCAAGGGAGTGTCCTGCAACCATTTCTGGCTTGAAATCAGCACCCAAAGTTTTAGCTAATATAACCGAATGTAAAAAAACCGCAGGCTGTGTTACCTTTGTTTCTTTCAATTCTTCAGCCGTTCCTTCAAACATGATGTCTGTGATTCTAAAGCCTAAAATTTCGTTTGCTTGCTCAAATAATTCTTTTGCTAGAGGAGAATTTTCATATAAATCTTTTCCCATTCCTGTAAATTGTGCGCCTTGTCCTGGAAATACGTATGCTTTCATATTTTAAATTTAAAGATTGAATGGTTTACTATTTTCGAAATTAAACCAGCTGCAAAAATAGTATTTTTTTTTACAAACAACATTTTTCTACTTAGAAGCAGCAACTCTCGTTAAGCAACAAGCAATTCTCCCGCTTTTACCTCTATCTCCTAGTCCTTAAAGATCAGGACTAGGAGGATGCCGGTGCAATCGGGGCTATGTATTCCGTTTAGTTTATATAGGGAAGTATTACAACAGCGTATCAATTATAATAGTACTCTTCAATAATTTAGAGACTGGACATTTTTCGGCAATGATCAATAATCGTTTCTTTATATCAGCTTCAACAGCAACAGGAAAAGTGATTTTTCTAGTAATTGTTGTAGTGAGTTCGGGATTGCTTTCTTGATGAAAATTTAAAGCAATATTGATTTCGGGTATGTCCCATCCTTTTCGATCAATGTACATTCTTAAAGTAGAGAGCGTACAAGCTGCTAACGAGGCAAGCAGCGTAGTATAGGGATCAGGTCCTAAATCTCGGCCTTCAATTTTTTCAGGTTCGTCCATTATAAATTGGCCGTTGCGCCATGTAATAGTGCACAAATATTTTTGTGTTCCTATATGTCCTGTAATATCATTTTCGAGTGCGTTTTCCATTTGGTAGTGTTTTAAAATGTGTATTTGAAAGTTAGGATAAAGTGGCTGCCACAATTGGTTTGAGCTAGTGCTAATTTACTGTTTTTTAAATAATTATTTGGAGCTCAACTTATCTAAGTTTCCCTAGAATTAACTTTAGGTTTGATGTAACAAAATAAGGATTTATCTACTAATTATTAAATGCTCTTTTATTATGAAAAATATAGTTTCGGGTTCGCTTTTTATTATAGTTGCGCTTTTACTTTTTTATGTAGGGATGCCTACCATTAATTATGGTTTTGTGGGATTTCCTATTGCGCTAGTATTGTTAAGTGTGCTATGGATTTTCATATCAACGGGTCTGCATATTTCGCCAGACAAAAAGCAAGTAAAAATTGCTAAAAGGCCTAATAAATTTGTTTTGTACTTCATGCTTGTGGTGCTAGCTTATCTTGTAATTACACCACTATTGACTAGTTTGCCTATTTTTAGAACAGCAGCTTATCAAACACTCATAGGTAAGGTAGCTGATGGCAATAAAATTTCTAATCATATTGCTCCTATTTCTATTGATGAAATTAGAGTGGTAGATGAGGATTTAGCACACTTATTAGGAGAGAAAGTACTGGGATCACAACCTGCATTAGGTAGCCAGGTAGAATTAGGAGAGTTCTGTATTCAAAAGGTGAACAATGACTTGTATTGGGTAGCTCCGTTGTTGCACTCTGGTTTTTTTAAATGGATGAACAATAGGTCTGGATCAGCTGGATATGTAATGGTATCGGCTACAAATGAAAGAGATGTGAAGTTGGTACAAAACATTGGCGGAATCCCAGTAAAAATTAAGTACCAACCTAAAGCGTATTTTCAATCAAATATTCAACGACTATTGTATTTAAACGGCTATGCTACGGTAGGTTTAGAAGATTTTAGTTTTGAGATTGACGATAAAGGATTGCCTTTTTGGGTAGTGACTACATTCAAAAAAGAAATTGGTTTCAGCGGAGACGAAGCAACAGGAATTGTTCTAATCAATGCACAAACAGGCCAAATGAAAGAATATTCGATTGCAAACACACCTAAATGGGTAGACCGCATTCAACCGATTAAATTTATAGAAGAACAGTTAAACGATTGGGGAGAATATGTGCAGGGATATTGGAACTTTTCTAATGAAAACAAACTTCAAATTACCGAAGGATTGACATTAGTATATGGTAACGACAACAGATCATATTGGTACACAGGATTAACCTCTGTAGGAAAAGATGAATCTGCGGTAGGATTTGTGTTAGTAGATACGCGAACAAAAGAAGCTACTTTTTACAAACAAGGTGGCGCTACAGAGTATGCTGCTCAAAGTTCAGCACAGGGTAAAGTACAGGAGAAAGGTTATCAAGCTTCGTTGCCTATTCCATATAATATCAATAATATTCCAACGTATGTGATGACCTTGAAAGATAAAGGTGGCTTAGTAAAAATGTTTGCTATGGTTGCCATATCTGATTATACTATTGTGGGAGTAGGGAATACCATGCGTGAGGCATTAACATCGTATAAAAATGTCTACAATATGTCAGATAATAAGGTAAATCCAAATAGTGTTTCTAATAGAAAAGTGCTAACAACAGTGATTACTAGAATCCAAAATGACGTTAAAAATGGCAATAGTTTTTATTACTTTAAAGTAAAAGACTACCCTAACATCTTTGTGGGATCTTCTCAAATATCGAGTCAGTTACCAGTTACAATGATAGGAGATCGTGTAACACTATCTTTTGATGTAGATATGGAAGCTGTTATTGATGTTTCATCGTTTCAAAATTTAGACTTAAAAGATAAATAAAAATAGAATTTGCTTAACAATAAAAAGGCTGACACTAATGTATATTAGGAGTCAGCCTTTTTTATTAGTTTTAGCAGTATAGCGTTTGCTTCTACAGCGCTTTTGCTTTAATAATTCACTATTTTAATAGTAAGGCAGTTGTTACAATACATCCTTAAAATTAGCATTTTCATCAAAAACATGTGCTACAAAAGGACAAGATGGAACAATAGTGATGCCTTCTTTTCGGGCATAAGAAACAGCTTCTGTAACCATTTCTTTTCCTAATCCTTTTCCAGTTTCATCATCTGTAACCTCTGTGTGGTCAATGGTTATTTGCTTAGAGCCAGTATGTCTAAAGATCATTTTACCTAATAGTTCACCATTGTTTTCGATATAAAAAACACCTTCTTTTTCGTTATTTTCTAATTGCACTTTTTTACTCATCGTCTTTTTGTTTTTAGTTAGTATTGCATTGGAACTTCCATTAGCAATAGTTCAACATCTGAATTCATTTTTAATTCTAATGTTGTTGTATTCCAAATTCCAAAACCATCTCGAGTGTCTAATTCTTGACCGTTAATGGTCAATTGTCCCGAAAGCACAAAAGCATAAACGCCGTTGCCTTCTTTCTTAATGTGATAGTCAATAGTACTGTCTTTCTCTAATTTTCCCAAATGAAACCAAGCATCTTGATGAATCCATACACCTTCGTCCTCTGGATTAGGAGATAGAATTTGTTGTAATTTATTGTGTCGATCCGCCTTATTCAACGTTATTTGTTGGTAGCGAGGCGTTACATTCTTCTTGTTGGGGAAAACCCAAATCTGTAATAATTTTGTTCTTTGATCATCGTTAGGGTTAAACTCACTGTGTTTGACTCCAGTTCCCGCGCTCATCACCTGTACATCGCCATTTTTAATAGTCTCCGTATTCCCCATGCTGTCCTTGTGTGCTAAATCACCTTCAAGCGGAATCGTTAAAATCTCCATATTATCGTGCGGATGAGTACCAAAACCCATTCCTGCCGCAATAGTATCGTCATTCAAAACACGAAGTGCACCAAATTGTACTCTTTCTGGATTGTACCAACTACCAAAACTAAAGCTGTGGTAAGCATTTAACCATCCATGATCTGCGTGTCCTCTAGTAGTTGCTTTGTGTAATACAGTATTTTCCATGTTTATAAATTTAGTGATTTATGTTATACAAATTTACGCACTAAACAATCAAGGGACACTTAATGTAGATTAAGAAATGGGCTGATGGGGTTTAGAGTGAACTATTCTTCTAAATTCATTTTTAAATGATCTTTTACCCATTTTTGCATCCAATTACTTTTAAAACGAAACCAATCTTCTCTATAGTCTGAATTATCAATACAAGTTTTAAAATTGGCAAAAGGTTTTCTCATCTCTAGAACGGTAATCAATTTGTCTTGAAACTTAGTATCTAGCGAAGTACTGTTTGCAAATTCTTGCATCATGCTGAAGGAATCATGACTTTCTGGCTTTTCAACTTCTAGGTAATTAGTAGCTTCATTTTCTAATTCTTCAATATCCTCTTGCCAGAACTCGGCGTTGACTTCATCTTCAAAGTCTAATTCAACTGGAAAAAAGAGTAGTTTGTTTGTTTTCGTATTGTGGTAACAGCGCATACCACAATCCATTTGCTCGGCTATTTCTTTTATTTGTGATTCACTTAAAATTTTCATAGTTTGTGGGTTTATGATTTCTAAAATTAATAAAAAAATAACCACAAACACCTCAGTAAACTGAGGTGTTTGTGGTTAGTAATAAGTGACTTCATATTTTAAATTCCGAAAAAAGTTTTAGAATTTAATGTGGTATGTTCAGCTACTTTATCTATTGTGATTCCTTTAAAGTGTGCAATTGTTTCGGCAATAAAAGGTAGAAAAGCAGGTTCACAACGGCGTTCGTGCTGTTTTTTTAAGAGGTTTTTAGTAACATTCTTGGGTAACATAAAGGGTGCGTCGGTTTCAATCATTATTTTGTTTAGCGGGATGTATTGCAGCACTTCTTTTAAATGTTGAAAACGCCAAGTGTCTGATATTGCTCCGGTAAAACCAAGATAGAATCCGTTATCGAGATAAATTTTTGCTTCCTGCAAAGTTCCTGTAAAACAGTGTACGACTGCTTTGGGCAATTCGGGTAAATACTGGTTAGTAATACTTATAAATCGTGAAAAAGCGGCTCTTTCATGTAGGAATAATGGTTTCTGAGTTTCAATTGCTAATGCTAACTGCGCTTCATAACAGCTTTCTTGTATGTTTCTGGGCGAAAAATCCCGATCAAAATCGAGTCCACATTCCCCTACAGCAACTACTTGGGGTTGTAATAATAATTCCTTTAGCTTCGAAATACTTTGATTATCAAAATTTTTCGCTTCATGCGGATGGATTCCTGCCGTGGTGTATAAAGTATCTGGATGTTTTGTAGCAATTAATGCTGATTGCTCGCTGTTTTTTATACTTGTACCAGTGATTATCATTTTAGATACATTAGCTTTAACTGCGTCTTGTATGATGTTATCAATGTCGTTGTAGAATTGTTTATTAGTTAAATTAATTCCTATATCTATGTATGTTGTCATTGTCTTATCTAATGTAGGTATTGATTTAGATTCCGTTTTCGTTTATTATTGCATTATTTAGCATTATCAACTAATCTTATGAATTCAGATTTATATCCTTCATCATCATTTGAAGAACCTGACTTCGCTAATTTCTTGATGGATTCAACGGAGGTATTTGTAATTAATTTGGACTCTTTTAATTTTAAACCAAACCAAGCAACTGCAACACTGAATTTAAAATCAGCTGAGCTGCTTTGTAATCCTACTAATTTACTGTTGATAGTTTGAATCATTTCGATACTTTTTTCTCCATCGGGTTTTTTATATCTAAATTTTACGGTCGCTAGTTCATCATTATAATTGATAGTTTCTGTTTTTGTTTTTGAATATTTTAAAACATCAGGGATAAAACTACTTTTAACTCCTGTTGGTATGATCTCGTACAGTGCGGTTACGGTATGACCACTACCTAATTCACCAGCATCTACAGCATCATTCTTAAAATCTTCGGCTTTCAATCTTCGATTTTCATATCCTATCAATCGATAAGCTTGTACATGTTTAGGGTTAAATTCTATTTGAATTTTTACATCTTTTGCAATAGCAAACATAAAACCTTTAAACTCTTTTCCTAAAAAACGATTGGCTTCCTGTATGTTGTCAATATATGCGTAATTACCATTTCCTTTATCAGCCAAAATTTCCATTTTACTGTCTTTATAGTTACCCATTCCGTAGCCTAAAACGGTTAAGAACACTCCTGATTTTCTTTTTTCTTCAATTAAATCTTCCATGTCGCTATCAGAAGAACTACCTACATTAAAATCACCATCGGTTGCCATTACAATTCTATTGTTTCCTTCTTTGATAAAGTTCTCTGCAGCTAATTTATAAGCTAGTTCAATTCCCTCACCTCCTGCAGTGCTTCCGCCTGCATTCAAGTTATCAAAGGCATCCATAATGGTTTCTTTTTTATCCCCAGATGTTGGAGGTAAGACAACACCAGCTGATCCAGCGTAGACCACAATAGCTACCTTATCTTTAGGTCTCAGTTCTTGGACCAAAATTCGCATTGATTCTTTCAATAAAGGCAGTTTATTATCCTCACTCATAGATCCCGAAACATCAATTAGAAACACTAAGTTGGATGCAGGCAAATTAGTCATAGGGATGTTTTTTCCTTGTAAGCCAATTTTTAATAATTTATGGTTTTCATTCCAAGGACAGTCACTGTATTCTGTATTGATTGAGAAAGGGTTTTTTTCGTTAGGTTGCGGGTAGTCATATTTAAAAAAGTTTATCATCTCTTCTACTCGAACAGCATCAGTAGGGACTTTTTGTCCATTATTTATAAAACGACGAATGTTTGTATAAGAAGCATTGTCTACATCAATAGAAAAAGTAGAAAGTGGGGCCGTTTTAGGAGACTCAAAGGAACTTTCTTCAGTCTCTGCGTAACTTTCACTGTTAGGTTCATCAATAGCTATCTCGTCATATTCTGCGGGTGCTGATATTGTAATTGAATCCATTTCTTGAATGTCATTCTTTTGTTTACAATTAGTTAAAAGGAGTAATGAAAAGGATATAATAATAAAATGTTTTTGTGTCATTATAAATGTTTTAAAAATTAAAAAGAATGTTTTTTTTTGTATAGTATTTATGTATTCAAGGGGTTTTAAATGATAAAATTATCCCTTCTTTTTTTATTGGGTTATAGCTTTCTTAACCTTTTCTTTTGTTTGTTCGGACTATTAATTTGAAATAAAATTCAAAATTGTTTTTGTTTAAAGGTTTTTTTAAATTAAAATTTTTATGTATTTTTTGAATAGTTGCACTAGGTTCGTTTATTGAACGATTTAGTATCAAATTAACAAAAAATAAACCACAAATAATTCAAGTGACTGAAAAATTTGTAGTTATAAAAGAGAACTGTTTTTATAAGTTAAAAGAGTATTCTTATGATTTATGCATCTAGGAATTGGATCGTTTTATAAATTGTTTAAGTATAATTAAATTCTTTTTTTAAATTAAGTAGTGTAATATAAAAAAATGCAGCTATTTTATCTAAAAGTTTTCCAAATGTCTAAAATCTAATGATTCTAGAAACATGGTAATTGTGTAAACTTAAATTGAATTTACACAACTGATTTATGACTGTTATCAACTACTTTTGTTGATTATAATAATTTAAAATAGCTAGCATGCCGCAATTATACAAAGTCATTCTATTTATGTTTATGGTTTCTTCAACTGCTTTCTCACAAATCGATTTTGATAATGTGATTATTAGAAAAAACATATCGCAACAATGGGAATTAGACAGTATTGATAAGCAAGGAACTTTTAGGCTAGTTTCCTACCGTCCTATATATTTTGCTGCTGCGCGCTGGTCGAGCAAGAAAAATGAAGCGCCATTTGACGAAAGCGGTGAATTTGCTACTAAAGACAAAAATATTTTTAATAATATTGAAGCCAAATTTCAAATCAGTTTTAAGACTAAAGTGATGCAAGGTGTTTTCTTTGGAACTGGTGATTTGTGGGTGGGATATACTCAAAAAGCACACTGGCAGATCTACAATAAAAAACTATCAAGAGCTTTTAGAGAGCTTAATTACGAACCTGAAATTATCTTGAATTTTCCAATGGATATTAATGTCTTTAAAGGAAAAATCAGGACTTTTGGAGTTATACTAAACCATCAATCTAATGGAAAAGACATTCCTACATCAAGAAGTTGGAACAGAATTGTATTTAATATAGGCTACGAATATAATAATTGGAATATAAATTTCAGACCTTGGTATCGTTTGCCTGACACTGAAGACGAAAACCCAAATATCACCAAATATGTTGGTGATGCTGAATTAGAAATAGGAACCCATTTTGGTCGACATGAGTTTTATACACTCATAAATCACTCCTTTAGCACTTTCGAAAAAGGAAATATTCAACTTAATTACGTTTTTCCAATTCACGGTCACTTAAGAGGGCATGCTCAATTTTTTCAAGGCTATGGAGAAACCTTAATTGATTATAACGTAAGTCAAACGACCTTAGGGATCGGGGTTTCATTTGCGAATTGGTAGAGAGTAGTTTGAAGACAATACCAATGCTATATTTGATATAGTTTTTTTAAATTACATATTTGGCTAGGTATGATTAACGTTTTGTGTGTGATTGTGTGAAATTACTTCTCATCTACAAAGCTTATTTTCTTGCTATTTACATGAGATTATATTCTTGTTGGATCTATTGATCGATAATAACCTTTATTATAGAGGTGAATTGTATACTATTATTTTTTATAAAAATGTCTTTCTTGACATTTTCAGGTGATTTAAAACGCTCTGTA
The DNA here is from genome assembly GCF_054165825.1 of Flavobacterium sp. PL002. Classification (NCBI taxonomy): domain Bacteria; kingdom Pseudomonadati; phylum Bacteroidota; class Flavobacteriia; order Flavobacteriales; family Flavobacteriaceae; genus Flavobacterium; species Flavobacterium sp. PL002. The sequence continues at coordinate 2,323,918 of NZ_CM135110.1, forward strand.
TTTTTTATTTCACTTATCGTAACTTACAATTATTAATTGTATCTAGATTGGGCTTGGTTTTATAAATCAGGTTGTATTGGGTTTATTTTTAGTACAATAAAGATCACTAAGTATAACTACTTCCGCAATAATCGCGCTTTCATTTTACTGAAAAACTCTGGAGTTACCCCTATATAGGAGGCGATTTGTTTTTGAGGCACTTTTTGAATTAGTGTTGGGTATTTGCCACAAAATTTCTCAAAGCGCTCTTCAGCGGATAAGCTAAGGTTATCCATAAGGCGCTCTTGGTTGGCTACCAAAGAGTTTTCGATCAAGATCCTGAAAAATCGCTCTAGCTTCGGGATTTCTTTATATAATATTTCTTGTTTTTCTTTTGATAAAAAAACAACTTCGGCATCTTCGAGAACTTCTATAAAAAGATTTCCCGGTTTTTGTGAAAGCAAACTATACATGTCACCAATCCAATACCCCTCAGTGGCAAAGTTCAGGACGTGTTCGACAATATGGTCGTTGATGTTAAAACTTCTTAAAATCCCCGAATTCACAAAATAAGAGTATTTGCAAATATCGCCCGAGTTTAGCAAAATACTTTTGGCTTTGAACTGTTGTGTATTTACTTTTGATAAAAACAGCAATTGTTCCTCAGGTGAAAGCATGATGTGTTTTGCAATATTTTGAAGTATTAACTGCATTACTTTTGCTCTTCAGGAAGTAATTTAAAATACGAAACCTTATAACGATTATTAACTATTTTTCCCGTTACTTCAGCTTTTCGAACTGCTTCACAAAAACCATCGGCTCCATGTGCATCACCGTGCTCGTCAATCGATGTTCCGTCAACAAAGTAGGCTTTTCCATCAATCCTTACTGCAAGATCACAGCCTTTTCCTTTTAACCCAAATTGACATTCACCACATGAGGCTTCTACGATTTGTGTTTTTTGAGCTGTTTTTTTTTCTTGTGCTGATAATGATAATGCAGCAAATAGTAAACCACTTAAAAATAAGTTTTTCATCTTTTTATTTTATAAATACGAAAATAAGTATTTTATTTCGAATTCAGGAAAGCAAGATAAAAACTTGTGGTTTTGTTTGTGAAATTAGGCTAATAAAAAGATTAATAGTGAATTACATAGCGTAATTTTTAAACATATATATCCACAGCAATCGTGAAAACCGAATGTTAAAAGAAGCCATTGCAATTATTACAAAAGCAATTATAGGAATAATTCTTAAGTCGAATGCTACGGGAAAGAAAAACTGAGCGATTACATAAGTTGCGATGGCTTGAGCTACGGTGAGTCCATAGTTTACATACATTGCGCCAAAGAAGTAACCAGGTTCTTTCTCGAATTTATAGTTGCAATGAGAGCAGCTTGCATTCATTTTAGGAAACCCAATATTAAAGAAAATACTTTTTTCATTAAAAACTTTTCCTTCATGACATTGGGGGCATTCATTATTTAGGATGTGAACAAGTGTATTTGCCATTTTAATTTTTTTTCAAAGGTATTCTATCATTCTCTTATGGGTATTTTATATCTTCGCTAATTATAGCATAATAAAGACATTTTTACATTATGAAAAAGTATCCTGTTTACAATATTCAGCATTTTAACTGTAACTTGGTTAATAGTGATTTTTATATCAATACATTCCAAAATCATTTGGTTACTCATAGTTTTGTAGAAAAGCCACACCGCCATGATTTTTATGTTTTGGCTTTCTTTATTGTTGGTTCTGGGACTCATGAGGTAGATTTTGATAAGTTTAATGTGCATCCAGGAAGCGTTTTTGTCTTGCAGCCCGGACAAATGCATCATTGGGATTTATCAGAGGATGTTGATGGATATGTGGTGTTTTATTCTCAGGAAATGTATAATTTATATTTTGGACAAAAAGACATTGATAGTTTTCCATTTTACTTTTCGGTGAATGCAAAATCTGAGATTATTTTAAGCAAGGAGGAGTCGGCTGTTTTACAACCTTTGTTTCAAATGATGCTTGATGAAGCGAGTGATAACAAGATTTTTAAGCAGGATAAAATTCTTAACTTACTGGATATTATTCATATTGAACTTGCAAGGAAATACAATGAAACGGCAGTGCCTGAAATTCATTCCTACAATAGTAAAATTAAGCATTTTGCACAATTGCTAGAAGCTAAATTTATTACGGAGAAAGCGGCTTCATTTTATGCTGACGCGCTTAGTATTACTTTAAAACACTTGAACAGAATTTGTAATGAGATGTTACAAAAAACCACTACTCAGGTCATTACAGAGCGCATTATTCTAGAATCAAAACGAATGTTGATGGATAAGAATTTAACGGTAAACGAAATAGCAACCAAATTAGGCTATGATGATTATTCTTATTTTATGCGGTTGTTTAAAAAAAATACAGGAATGACACCAAAGATGTTTAGGTTGTCAAAACAGTGATTTACGATTGAACTTTAAGTAAAGCTGCAGCTTGTATTGCTCTTTCAGTAATTTCTTCAATAGGAGTTTCTAAGGTGTCGTTTGTTAAGGCAACTGCCATGCGGCGGTAGGGACGTGAGCTTGGTTTTCCAAATATTCTAAAGTCGGTTTTGGGTAAAGCAGCTATTTTTTCTAGTCCAGTGAATGTTGGGTTGGTACTATTTTGGGAAGCTAATACAACAGCACTTGCTCCCGCTTTTTCTAAAGTTATGCTACAAATAGGTAAACTCAATATCGCTCTTAGGTGCAATTCGAATTCGTTGAAGTTTTGCGTTCCAGCTAGTGTTACCATTCCAGTATTGTGTGGTCGAGGCGAAAGCTCGGAGAAATAAACACCATCATCAGCCAAGAAAAATTCGACTCCAAAAAGTCCGGCGCCACCTAAGGCTTCAGTTACTTTTTCGGCCATGTCTTGTGCTTCGTATAAATCCTTGTCGGATATTCTGGCGGGTTGCCAACTTTCTTGATAATCTCCGCGTTCTTGACGGTGACCTATGGGTGCACAAAACAAAGTTGGGTTGTTGTTTTGAGTAACGGTTAATAATGTGATTTCCGAATTGAATTTGACAAAAGCTTCTACAATAACTTCGACTACATCACCGCGAGAACCTTCCACGGCGTATTGCCACGCTTTCTCGATATCGTCAGTTGTTTTTATAGTTGATTGCCCTTTTCCAGATGACGACATTAAGGGTTTTACCACGCAAGGCATTCCTACGGCTTCTACTCCTTTTTGTAATTCCAAGGCAGTGGTGGCGTAGCGATAAGCTGCCGTTTTTAACCCCAGTTCTTTGGAGGCTAAATCGCGAATGGCTTTGCGATTCATTGTAAAGTTGGCCGCTTTCGCAGAAGGGACTACGGTAATCCCTTGTTTTTCGTAGTCATAGAAGCGTTCCGTGCGAATGGCTTCAATTTCGGGAACGATAAAATCAGGTTTGTGTTTTGCTACGATGCGATCAAGTTCTGTTCCGTTGAGCATATTAATGACTTCAAATCCATGAGCTACTTGCATGGCAGGTGCGTTTTCATAGCTGTCAACAGCAATTATGGTTTGCCCGATGCGTTGTGCTGCGATTACAAATTCTTTTCCTAATTCACCTGAACCTAGCAATAGTATTTTCATTTTTTTGTTGTCTTAATTGGATTGTAAAAATACTGAATTGCTTTTTTGTCACCGCAAAATTAGAAAGTATTTTAAGGAGAATTTGTTGTTTTTTCTATCGTTTTTTTTTTGATTAGAAATTTTACAAAAGTTATTTAAAGTTTGTGGGTTTTGCGTAAGGGATAGAGGCGGCATCCTCGTAGTGCAACGAAGAGATATAGCCGAAAGCCCGACCAATGCTCAAACGCTAGTGGAAGCATGGTTACGCCCAAGTTGTTTTCATGAATAAAAATGCTCTTAAATTTAATACAACAACTATTCTTACGTTAATCATTTATTGAAAAATGAGACTGTTTGTATAATTACTTATTAATTTTTAAAGATAAAGTAGAATAAACAAGGCTTAATTATGTATTTTCGGTAAAAATATTAAGAATACTTTATAATTTTGGGTGGTAATTTTTAGGAATTACGTGCTAATGGTTAGTTTCATAAATGATTAATAAATTTAAATTTTAATAAAAATGGTTTTAATTTTAGTCGCTATTTTAGTGCTTTTTATTGTGTTGATAGGGTTTTTAATTATGCTCTATAATGGTTTTGTTTCCAAAAGGAATATGGTTGAGGAGGCGTTAAGTGGTATTGATGTGATATTGAAAAAACGGTTTGATTTGATTCCGAATTTAATTGAAACAATCAAAGGGTATGCAACACACGAAAAGGAAACCTTGACTGAAATTGTAAGGTTGCGTAATCAAGCATCGGGCGTGCAGTCTAACGAACAAAAAATGCAAATGGATGCTAATTTGAGTCAAGCAGTGACTAAAATTTTTGCTTTGGCAGAAAATTATCCCGACTTGAAAGCGAATACAAACTTCCAGAGTTTACAAACTGATTTATTAAATTTAGAAACCGATATTGAACGCTCTAAAAGATATTATAACGGTACGGTAAGAGATTATAATATTGCGGTGCAAAGTTTTCCGGGGGTAGTAATTGCAAATGCTTTTGGTTTTGCTAAAAAAGACTTTTTAGTGTTAGCAGATGCTACACAAAGGGAAACACCTAAAGTTCAGTTTTAATTATGGGAATGATGCAAGTAAAGAAAATAGTAGCTTTTATAAGTTTGTTGTTCTTTTTTTATGGGAATGCCCAAGAAAAGATCATTCGTTTTGATGCAAAAATTCAAATCCAACATTCTGGAATTATTCAGGTAACTGAAAGTATCCAAATTAAAGCAGAAGGAAATCAATTTAAGCATGGGTTGCTGAGGGTTTTGCCATTAAATAGGAAAGATAAAGATGGTAATGAAATTGATTTAGGATATGAGATTAATTCCATTAAAAAGGACGGAATCAAAGAGCCGTATTTCACAAAAGAGGAAGATGATTTTTATAAAATTTACATAGGTAGTAAAGATAGGGATCTAGATGTAGGTACCTATACGTATCAAATCACTTATAGTTTGCCCTATCAAATAGGGTATTTTGATGATTATGATGAATTGTATTGGAACGTGACAGGAAACGACTGGCAGTTTTCAATTGATCATGCTGCATGCGAGATTTATTTACCTAAAGAAAATGCCGAATTCAAAAGTTTGTATAGTTACAGTGGTTCAGATGGTGCTAAAGGTTCAAATGCAACTAATCGTTTAATTAATAATAAGACTGTAGCCAGTTTTTCAATTGACGGTTTGCGCCCTTATGAAGGGTTGACTGTTGCAGCTTCCTTTGATAAAGAGTTGGTTTTGCCTCCTAGTACGCTTGAGAAATCAGCTTCATTTTATAAACAAATAAAGGAAATGTTGTGGTCTGTAGTTTTTGGAATAGCGGCATTGTTTTTTTGTTTTTACCAAAGATTTGGAAAAAAACGCAATCGTTCAAGCGCTATTATTCCTGAGTTCAGACCTCCGTTTGCCTGGTCTCCGGCTATTGTAGGCTATGTGTATAATAATGGACTTAATGATGAAGTGTATATGGCATCAGTCATAAATACAGCTGTCAAAGGTGCAATTAAAATTAATGAAACTATTGATGAAGGTGTTTTTACAAACAGTAAAATATATGAGATTGAAGTTTTAAACAAAACGCCTAGTAATTTAAGTGACGAGGAGCAAGCTTTTTTTAAACCTCTTGCTGATCGAGTGCGTATTTTAGTGAGTATGACCTCGTACAAAATATTTGAAAAGGCTTATAATGGATGGCAAAATAGGGTTGCTAAACAAATTAAAATTGAATCTTATCACGTAAGCACGACTCGGAAAAAGTGGCTGGGTTTTTTATTACTTGTAAATATAGGTTTGATTTTTTTACTACTGAGTAGAACAAAAGGCTATGTTAATTATGGTTTTTTAATACCTTCAATAGCAGGATCAATAGCAATAGTATTATGGCTTAGAAAGAAAATAGAGCATTTAGGATTAATTATCCTTAGGGGGCTGTTGTGTTTTTTCTGGGTAATACCTACTGTATTTATTTATATTTTCTCTTTGTTTTCGGCTACTTGGATGCAGTTAGGGGTTCAGGCAGTTATTATATTGGCTTATGTTGTTTATGTTTTTAGTATCGAAAAACACACTCAAATAGGTTTAGAGGCAATGGAAAGGATCGAAGGTTTTAAAATGTATCTTGAAACTGCTGAAAAAGACCGCATGAATATGCTTAACCCACCAGAGCAAACACCCGAATTATTTGAAGAGTTATTACCTTACGCTATTGCACTAGATGTAGATGTGGCTTGGGGCAAACAATTTGAAACCGTACTTGAGTTGGCGAAATATGATCCAGCGTGGTATTCAGGCAATGAAGGTTTTTATATCGCATCTAGTGGTTTTGTATCTAGTTTTGGAAAATCAGTAAGCGCGTCTAAAGTAGATCCTTCACCACCAAGTAGTTCTAGTAGTAGAAGTAGTAGCAGTGGAAGCAGCGGTAGCTGGAGTAGTGGAAGTTCAGGTGGTGGAAGCTCTGGCGGCGGCGGTGGCGGTGGTGGAGGCGGTGGCTGGTAACAGTTGTTACTTTTTTAAAAATTTTAAAACAAAAAATAACACCAAATGATATAAACAAAAAAAATACCTCAAGAACATTTCCTGAGGTATTTTTTTGTGCAAAATGGTCAAGCAATGGCTTAACTATTTAAGTTTAATTTCATCAAAATAGCTTTGATACTATTTAACTGTTTTGAAATAACGGCAATTTGGCTTTGTTCTAATTCTTCTTTTTTCAATGCCATTTCGTATTTTTCAATCGCTGCTTCTTCACCAGTGATACAGGCGTTTACAATAGCTTCAGTGTCGCCACTTGTGAATGAAGATTTAATATCGATCCAAGCGCGGTGAATTGCTCCTAATGCTCCACCACCAGATGTATCAGTAGATTTTCCTAATTTGTTAATTTCGTCTTGTAATTCTACAATAAATAAAGCGCGTTCACGAGCATATTGTGTAAAGTCGGTTTTCATAGCTGTATTTTCTACATGCTCCGCAGCATTAGTGTAGCCTAATTTTCCATCTTCAAGAATTGCAATTAATCCGTCTAACGTATTTACAATCTCTTCTCTTTTTTCATCTGTATTTATCATGATGTTTGTTTTTTAGTTAATATTATAATACAAAGATGGGAAGAGAATGCTGCGTTTGTCTTACAAGATTTTCATTGGTTTTTATAAAATTGTGGAATCATTAATTTAAGGTATCGATATACAGTGGTGGTTGTAGAAAAGAGAATGGAATTGTGGAATTAAAATTTGTAATCATCCAAAAATAGTTGTTTTTCGAATGAATTATGGTGTTGCTTTATGGTTAGTGGTTTCATTTTTTAAGGTGCGATAAAGAAATAAAAAGGTAGTGTAGTGTGCTGTAGCATAATTTGGAGTCCAAGCTTTTATGGTGTGGCTAGTCAAAATCTTTATATGGTCAGTGAAATAAAAAATGCCTCAAGAAATGAATCTTGAGGCATTGTCGTTATAATTTAATAAGGAATTAAGCAGCCAAAGCTGCTTTAATTCTTTTTAAAGCTTCTTTTAATATGTCATCACTTGTCGCATATGAAAAACGAATACAATCAGGGTTTCCAAAAGCGTCACCTGTAACTGTTGCTACGTTAGCTTCCGCTAAAAGGTACATGGACAAATCCATTGCGTTTTTGATTTCAGTTCCTCTTAATGTTTTTCCAAAGAAAGAAGATACATCAGGGAATACATAAAAAGCTCCTTCTGGAACGTTTATTTTTACTCCTGGGATCTCTTTTAATAAGCCTACTACTAAATCTCTACGAGAATGGAAGGCGTCAACCATGTGTTTCAATACAGATGGATCTGCGTCTACAGCAGTAATTGTAGCGCGTTGTGCGATAGAATTAGCTCCTGAAGTTACTTGACCTTGAATTTTAGTACACGCTTTTGCAATGAATTCAGGTCCTCCAATATAACCAATTCGGTACCCTGTCATTGCAAATGCTTTTGCAACTCCGTTTACAGTTATGGTTTTATCAAACATTTCTGGGATTGATGCAATGCTGCAAAAAGTTCCCGAAAAGTTGATATGTTCATAGATTTCATCAGCAACAACGTAAACGTGTGGGTGCTTTTCTAATACTGCCGCTAGAGCAGTTAATTCTTCTCTATTGTAAACTGATCCTGATGGGTTACAAGGAGAAGAGAACCACATCATTTTAGTTTTTGGTGTGATTGCTGCTTCTAACTGTGCAGGTGTGATTTTAAAATCAGTGTCTATTGATGTAGGAACTTCTACAGGAACACCTCCAGAAAGTTTTACAATTTCAAAATAAGAAACCCAGTAAGGTGCTGGCAAAATAACCTCGTCACCATCGTTTAGCATTACTTGCGCAATGTTGTATAAGGATTGTTTTGCTCCTGTTGAAACTACAATTTGAGATGGTTTGTAATCTAGATTGTTGTCTCTTTTAAATTTTCGGCAAATTGCTTCTTTCAAGTCTCCGTATCCTTCTACTGGTGAATAAGTACTGTAATTGTCGTCAATTGCTTGTTTTGCTGCTTCTTTGATGAAGTCAGGTGTATTAAAGTCAGGTTCTCCTAAACTTAAACTGATGATGTCTTTTCCTTGCGCTTTTAATTCTCTAGCTAAAGCAGCCATCGCTAATGTTTGTGAAGTCGCTAAATTGTTAATTCTGTCTGAAAGTGGGTTCATTATTAGTTGAATTGTTTCCCTAAATAATAGTTTTTAAGGGGTAGTTATTGATTAGTTCTTAGTTTTATAGATATAATTTAAAATTTCAAGAAGCCCTTAAGTTATATTAACTCTGGTTTCATTCCTAAATCTTTTAAATGCTTAAAGTGAGCAATTACGGCACTACGCATTGTTTTATATTCGTAATAAGGAAGGTTGCACTCTTGCGCTGTTTCCTTAACGATTCTTGCAATTTTACCATAATGAACATGACTGATGTTCGGGAAAATATGGTGTTCTATTTGGTGATTTAATCCTCCGGTATACCAATTTATAATAGCATTTTTTGGAGCGAAATTAGTTGTTGTGAACAATTGGTGAATTGCCCAAGTATTGTCCATTTCTCCTAATTCATTTGGTGAAGGATTTGTAGTTTCTTCAACGACATGCGCTAATTGGAAAACTACGCTCAAAATTAATCCAGCTGTATAATGCATAATGAAAAAACCAATAAGTACTTTCCACCATGTAATTCCAATAACTATAGGTAATACAATCCAGATCGAAACGTAAATTAGTTTTGTAATAATTAAAGTTGTCCAAAGAATTTTTGGGCTTTTAGCTTCACCATAAGATAGTTTTCTTTTTAGGTAACTTTTCATTTGCTTAAAATCAGTGGTAATAGCCCAGTTGAATGTTAACAAACCGTATAAGAAAACCGAATAATATTGTTGGAAACGATGAAAACTATGCCATTTTGCGTCCTTTGTAAAACGGATAATTCTACCAGCATCAAGATCCTCATCATGTCCAGGGATATTGGTATAGGTGTGGTGCAATACATTATGTTGTACTTGCCAGTTATAAACGTTTCCAGCAAGAACATAAATGGTTCCTCCCATGAATTTGTTGACCCAGCTTTTATTAGAATAAGAACCGTGGTTTCCGTCATGCATTACATTCATTCCTACGCCAGCCATTCCTATTCCCATAACAATGGTTAGTAAAAGATGGGCCCAAAAAGGCATATCAAGTGTAAGGATTAAAAAATAAGGCGCTAGAAAAACAGCAAATAAGATTATGGTTTTTAAGTATAATCTCCAGTTTCCTGTCTTTTTTATATTATTTTCTTTGAAGTAGTTGTTAACCCGTGAGTTAAGTGTTCTGAAAAACTTCAGTTTGTCTTGCTTAGCAAATGTAGGTGCAGTATTAATCATATGTAATTGTAATAAGTTCCAAAGATAATTATTAAAATTTTCAACTCTGCAAAATTGAGTTAAATATTTAAGGCTTAAAAAGAGTACTTTTGTTAAAAAAATAGAACGATGGACGAGATTTTGAAGTATTTTCCTAATTTGACTGATATTCAAAAAGAGCAATTCGCAAAATTGGACTTTTTATACCACGATTGGAACGAAAAAATAAATGTCATTTCTAGAAAAGATATTGACGCTTTATACACAAAACATATTTTGCATTCATTAGGAATTGCTAAAATCATGAAATTTGAACCTGGGACTTATGTCCTTGACGTAGGTACAGGTGGTGGGTTTCCAGGAGTGCCTTTAGCAATCCTTTTTCCTGAGACTCGCTTTTACTTGATTGATGTTATTGCCAAAAAAATTAAAGTGGTACAAGGTGTTGTTGATGCTTTAGAATTAAAAAATGTAAAAGCTGAGCAAATGCGTGCCGAAAATGTAAAAGGTGATTTTGACTTTATTGTAAGTCGTGCCGTTACAAACATGCCAGATTTTGTTTCTTGGGTTAAAACCAAAATAAAAAAGCAGCAAAAACATGCGTTAAAAAACGGAATTTTATACCTTAAAGGAGGCGATCTAACCGAAGAGTTAGCTGCATTCCCTAAAGCAACAGAATACAATCTAGCCGACTTTTTTGAAGATGAATTCTTTGAAACTAAAAAAGTAGTGCATTTACCACTGAAGTTTGTGGTATAATGTTCGTACAGTCGTAAGACTGACGTTACGTAATGATATAAAGCAAAAAGCCGAATCTAAAATTATAGATTCGGCTTTTTTTATGTTTTCATAAGTAGTAAAGCTTAGTAGCTTTGTCACTCAGAGACTTTGCAACTTAGAATATTATTCTCCCAAAAATGGGTATCTGTAATCTACTGGAGTTACAAATGTTTCTTTGATAGTTCTAGGAGAAGCCCAACGCAATAAGTTCAATGGAGAACCTGCTTTGTCGTTTGTTCCTGAAGCTCTTGCTCCACCAAATGGTTGTTGTCCTACAACGGCACCTGTTGGTTTATCGTTGATATAGAAGTTACCTGCAGCATTTTGTAATTTTACAGTTGCTACTTCGATTGCATAACGATCGGTACTGAAAACAGCTCCTGTTAATGCGTACTCAGAAGTTGAATCTACTAATTCAAGCGTCTCTTCCCATTTTGCATCTTCGTAAACGAAAATAGTCATCACAGGTCCGAATAATTCGGTTTCCATTGTTGAATAGTGAGGATTTGTAGTTACGATAACTGTTGGCTCAATAAAATACCCTACTGATTTGTCGTAGTTTCCACCAACGATGATTTCAGCGTCAGTATCTTTTTTAGCTTGGTCAATAAAACTAGCCAATTTGTCAAATGAACCTTCGTGAATTACTGCAGTAATAAAGTTGCTAAAATCTTCTGGAGATCCCATTTTCATGGATTTAACATCAGTGATAATTTGTTCTTTAACAGCTGGCCACATACTTTGTGGTACGTATGCTCTTGAAGCTGCTGAACATTTTTGACCTTGAAATTCAAATGCACCACGTACAATTCCTGTAGAAACTTGTTTAGGATTAGCGCTAGAGTGAGCGATGATAAAATCTTTTCCTCCAGTTTCTCCTACAATTCTTGGGTATGTTTTATAGTGGTGTATGTTTGTTCCTATTTTTGCCCAGATATCTTTAAATACATGAGTCGAACCTGTAAAGTGTAGTCCTGCGAAGTCACGGCTTGCAAGAACGGTGTCAGTCACCATTAAAGCATCTCCAAAAACTACGTTGATAACTCCATCAGGAACTCCAGCTTCTTTGAAAACTTCGATAATAATTTGAGCCGAAAATACTTGGCTATCACTTGGTTTCCATACCACAACGTTACCCATCATTGCAGCACTTGCTGGAAGATTAGCAGCAATTGCTGTAAAGTTAAAAGGTGTAATCGCGTATACAAATCCTTCAAGAGGACGGTATTCTAAACGGTTCCACATATCAGAGGTAGAAGAAGGTTGGTCTCCATATATTTGCGTCATGAACTCTACGTTAAAACGTAAAAAGTCAATTAACTCACAGGAAGCATCAATTTCTGCTTGGTGAATATTTTTAGATTGTGCGATCATTGTCGCTGCATTGATTCTTGCTCTGTATGGTCCTGCGATTAGTTCAGCTGCTTTTAAAAAGATAGCTGCTCTTTGTTCCCATGCCATGTTTGCCCATGCTGTTCTAGATTCTAATGCGTTTGCAATAGCTTTTTCAACATGCGATTTCTCAGCAAGGTGGTACGTTCCTACAACATGCTTGTGGTCGTGAGGAGCCGTCATATTTTTAGTGTTTCCAGTTCTAATTTCTTCACTTCCGATGTATAAGGGAACGTCAATTGTAGAATTCCACATTTTAGTGTAAGCTGCTTGTACAGCTGCTCTTTCAGGTGAATTTGGCGCGTACCCTTTTACTGGTTCATTTACCGCTTTTGGTACGTTAAAAAATCCTTTTAGCATGATATTTTGATTTGTTCATCTGCAAAAAAATAACAGACGAGATTAGACATTCTGATTAGACATAAATTCAGCAAAATATTGCGAAAAATTTATTGTGTAACAAAAGTACAAAGGATAATTTAAAAATAAGATAAATATGCCCGAAGAATATGAAGTTATTTAGGTTAATTGACTTAATTTAAAGCAAAAGGGGCACAAAGTCTAAATGTTGGGATTAAAACTTTAAAAGTTTTCGTGGTTGTAAAGTTAATCATATTGAAATACCCTTTCATTGCTCCGTAAGGAGATGATAGTAAACAACCAGAACTGTAAGTATGTAATTCTCCTGGTTTTAAAACAGGTTTTTTTCCAATGATTCCTTCACCATCAACAATTTCAATATCATTTAAGGAATCATGAATTTCCCAATGACGCGAAGTAAGCTGTACCGAATCCTTACTATGATTTTCAATTGTGATCTCGTAACTAAAGGCAAAATGAATCTTGTAGTTCTTGAAGTAAGTACCTTCAAAACTAGTCAAAACGGATATTTTTATGCCTCTTGTAATTTGAGAAACCATATAAATTAGGGTATGAGAGTATGTTATAACAACAAAAGTACAAAAATTTGATTTTGTTTTACTCTTTTTGAGTTAATATTTTAATTAACTATATTTAAGGAACTTAACTCAGTTTTTCCTATTACCTGATCATAACGACCGCTACTTTCTTTGTAGTACACTAATATAGTGTAATTGTTTTCTGTTTGATAAAAATTTCCGTCAATGGCATGTTCTAAATCGATTGTGCCTTTTTTGTCGGCAATAGTATATTCAAAATTGGTAAAGCCTTGTTTTATCAAAAGCGCTTTCTCGTAGATTCCTTTTTTTTCATTGTAGTCCATTTTATTCTCGTCAGACATGCTGTAATTGTTGAACATTCCGGTAATGTAAATATCCTTGTCCAATCTAAATGAAGGTGCCGATAAGCTGAAATAAACCCATGCATAGTCGGCTTCAATCTCGTTGTCACTAGCATTAGTGTTTTTGACTAAAAAGTTTCCGTTAACATCTTGTGAAAATGAATATGGGAAAGTTGCTCTGGCGTTATTAGTGAATAAATGGCTTCCGTATATAGCAGTATTTGCATCTACATGAGCGACATTGTTTCCAGAAGTACGAATGTCTTTATTTTCAAAATATAAAAATTCATTTCCAGCCCAGAACTGTGTTTCTTTATCATATTTGTAGATTAATTCATTTCCAATAGTGTATTGCGGAACGATATTTTTAATGGCAGTATTAAATTTCCCATTTTGCAAAATGGCAACTTTCACATTCTTTAACGGGTTCTGGAAATTTAGCGTTGTTGAATTAATAGAGAACTCAATGTTTTGTTTGTAATTTAAATTATCAATTGTTCGTGCTCTTTTTATTTGCATAGGCACTTTAACTGATTCTTCGTAAAGAATGAATTTTCGAGTAAAAACAACTTCTTTAGCATCATTTAAAACCGTAATTATGTAATTGCCACTTAATTTAAGTTGTAAAGTATATTGATTGGGTATTGCTAATGTGTAATGGGAGTAAATTTGTAACGTATTAAAGGAATTGCTATAATTTTGAATTCTTTGGTTATCAAATCCTTCTAGGTATTCGTTTTTTGGAATCGCAGTAGGGATCCAGTTATAGTCACAGTGCACGATTTCATAATAATAATCGGCTTCATTTCCATATAAATCATCAAATTGTATTTGAAATCCAGTGCCCAATGGAAATATTGGAAACACATTTTGATTGTTTTGTACAAACGAAACTGTCTTGATGTTAAAAGGTGGAGCAACCTCATTTTGTACTTGTGAAAATAAGAGCTGTATTGTTGCTAAAAATGCTAATGTGACTATTTTTCTCATTGTAAATAAAGTGATTGATGGGCTAAATGTACTAATTAAATAACTATAAATTAGATTAACTGGTTTTAGGAAAGTTATTGTTTAATGTAAGAAAAATGTTAAAATATACTTATTAATCCCCTTGTTTTTAATTTTTTATGATTAAGTTTATCTAAAATAAACAAAACCATATGAAACAATTTTCTAAAGTTACCCTTGGGTTAATACTTTGTTCTTCTGCAATGTTTGCACAAAATATTGATCTATCTAAAAAAATACCTGCTGATCCTTCAGTAAAAACAGGTGTTCTCGAAAACGGACTTACTTATTATATCAAGAAAAATGCCAAACCAGAGAATAAAGTTGATTTAAGATTAGTCATTAATGCAGGTTCTATACTAGAAAATGATGATCAAAGAGGATTAGCACATTTTATGGAGCACATGAATTTTAATGGTACCAAACGCTTTCCTAAAAATAAACTAGTAGATTACCTTCAAAGTATTGGAGTGAAATTTGGTCAGCATTTAAATGCTTACACGAGTTTTGACGAAACGGTATATTTTTTACCTATTCCATCTGATAGTCCAGAAAAACTAGAAAATGGATTTAATATTATTGAAGATTGGGCTTTCAATGCTGATTTAACTCCTGAAGAAATTGAAAAAGAAAGAGGAGTTGTACTTGAGGAATATCGTTTAGGACTTGGTGCTGATAAAAGAATGCTGGGGCGTTACCTGCCTAAAATGATGTATAATTCACATTATGCTGATCGTTTGCCAATTGGTGAAAAAGAAATTTTAGAAAAATTCAAATACGATAAAATTATAAGTTTCTATAAAGATTGGTACCGTCCGGATTTGATAAGTGTTATCGTAGTTGGTGATATTGATGTTGCGGCAATGGAGAAAAAAATTAAAGAACATTTCTCTAAATATAAGAATCCTGCAAACGAAAAGGAACGTAAAATATTTGAAGTTCCTAATCACAAAGAAACCTTTGTTGCCGTTGAAAGTGACAAGGAAGCACCCTATACTTTAGTTCAATTAATGTATAAAGATTATGGAACGCCAAAAAAAATGAAAACAATTGGCGATTATAAAGATAACATGACCGAAGGTTTGTTTGCTACAATGATCAACAACAGGTTACAAGAATTAATTAACTCTTCTAAACCGCCTTTTACATATGGGTATTCTTATCATGGCGGAACTTATGCTAGAACTAAGGAAGCTTATCAATCTGTTGCGGTACCTCAAGAAGGTTCTCAACTAGAGGCATTAAAAGTTTTAGCGATCGAAAATGAACGTGCTAAGAAGTACGGATTTACCGAAGGAGAACTTGAAAGAGCGAAAGCAGAAGTATTTGCACAATATGAAAAACAATATAATGATCGCGATAAAACGGAATCAGATAATTATGTTTCGCAGTATCAATCTCAATTTCTAGAGCAAGTTCCAGCTCCTGGGATTGAGTGGGAGTACAAAACTACCAAAGAATTGTTGCCTTCTATCACATTAGCTGAGGTGAGTAAATACATGAAAGACTTGGTGAAAGAAGACAATAGAGTGGTAATTATTACGGGGCCTGAAAAAGAAGGTTTGGTAAAAGTGACAGAACAACAAGTTCTAGATGCATTAAAAATTAATGTTGCTGATATTACTCCGTACCAAGACTCCAAACAAGTGACTAGCTTGTTAAGAAATGAAGTGAAACCAGGTACTATTCTAAAAAAAGAATTTGATGCTAAAATAGGAACTACAACATTGTTTCTATCTAATGGCGCTAAAGTGAAATACAAAAAAACCGACTTTAAGAATGACGAAATCTTAATGCAAGCAGTGAGCTTTGGAGGTAGTAATATGTATTCTAATGAAGAAGTAATAAAAACGAACTTTGCTAATGGTGCTTTGAGTGAAGCAGGTTTTTCAGGTTTAAAATTAAACGATATAAATAAATTCATGTCTGGTAAAATTGCTACGGTTAGTCCTTACATTGGTACAATTACGGAAGGATTAAACGGTAGTGCTACACCAAAAGATTTAGAATATTTATTCCAAAATGTGTACGCATATTTCACGGATTTAAACTTTGATCAAGAAACTTTTGATAGCTTTAAGCAAAAACAGGCTGCTTTTTATAACAATATGGCTTCGCAGCCGTCGTTTTTCTTTCAACAAGAATTGTACGCCTATTTATATAAAGAGGACCCTAGATTTAACGGAATTATACCAACAGAAAAATCATGGGCACAAACGGATTATGCTTTAGCCTACAAAAAATACAAAGAGCGTTTTGCTAATGCAGGAGATTTTGAATTCTTTTTCGTTGGAAATGTAGATGATAAAGTAATGGAAGAATTTGCGGCTAAATACATTGCTTCATTACCGTCAACTGATAAAAAAGATGTAGCCAAAGATCTTGGGTATAGAATGATTAAAGGTGATTTAAAAAAAGTAATCAATAAAGGAACAGATCCTAAAAGTACGGTTTCGATTATGTTTTATGGAGATGCTGTTTACTCTGAAAAAGAGGCCTTGGCTATGCAAGCTTTAGGGGAGGTTTTGACCATTAAATTGATCGAAGAATTAAGAGAAAATGAAAGTGGTGTTTATGGAGTTAGTGCTCGTGGAAGCATGACTAAAGTGCCAAACGGTTCATTTAATTTTAGAATTGGTTTTCCTTGCGGACCTGAAAATGCAGAGAAATTAACCGCTTCTGCTTTGAGAGAATTGCAAAAAATGATCGACAAGGGACCTGATGAAAAAGATGTTGCAAAGTTCAAGCAAGCAGAGTTGTTAGACTATAAAAAGGATATTAAGGAAAATAAATATTGGTTGAGTAATTTTACGCAGTCTTATATTGACGGAAAAAGCCCTAATAGAATTCTAGATGTTGAAGAAGCAATCAATAAGATTACTCCTAAAGATATCCAAGATGTTGCTAAAAAATACTTAACAAAAGATAAAATAGTTGCGGTGTTAATGCCAGAAACTCAAAAATAATAGTTTAGTTGTTAATTGTAAATGCCCGCTGAAATTAATTTTAGCGGGCATTTTTTATTCTAAAATATAACTCAAATTGGCCTCAATATCCTGACTCATACTATTGTCATCTAACAATGAATCAGAAAGTAGTTTTTTGGTTTCTTGTAATCGAATGATTTTCTCCTCGACCGTATTTTTGGATATGAATCGAATAACGTTCACTTTATTCAATTGACCAATGCGGTGTGCACGACCAATTCCTTGCTTTTCAGCAAAAGGATTCCACCAAGGGTCCAGAAATAAAACATAAGATGCTTTGGTAATATTCAAGCCAACACCACCTGCTTTAAGCGAAATGAAAAACACCAAAATATCCTCTTGTTCCTGAAAACGGTTTACGGCAATTTCACGATCTTTTTGATCGGTAGCACCCGTAAGTTCACAAAATTTAATTTTGTTTTCAATACACCATTCTTTATAAAATCCTAAATTCGATACAAACGAGCTAAACACAATCGTCTTCTGTTTGGACTGAATTAAAGTCGTCAAATAATCGGTTACTGCATTAAACTTACCAGAGTCCAAATCTGATTTGGCATCAATCATTTTAGGATGGTTACTCAACTGTCGCAAACGCATCAAGGTGTTGATGATGTTGATTTTGTCGGCTTTGGTCCCGTCTGTGCGTAGGAGTGCGTTGCGTGCCTTAGATTTTTCTTCTTCGTATAATTTCTCCTGCTCTTTTTCCATGTCGCAGTAGTAAATTTGTTCAGTCAATTCGGGTAGATCATCCAAAACTTGTTCTTTGGTACGCCTTAAGATGAACGGACTAATGAGTGTTTTGAGTTCTGCCAAAACGGTTTCGTCTTGATTTTTCTCAATCGGAATTTTATAATTTTTGACAAAAAAAGCATGACTGCCCAAAATATCAGGGTTGATGAATTCCATTTGAGACCATAAATCATCCAACGAATTTTCGATAGGAGTACCGCTTAGTGAGATTCTATTATCAGCTTTGATTTGGTTGATCGCCTTAAAAATTTTAGAATTTTTGTTTTTAATGTATTGACTTTCGTCTAAAATTAAAAAACGAAATTGATACTTTTCTAAAATAGCAACATCTCGAGAGGCAATTGCATAACTAGTAAAAACTAAATCGTATCGCGCTAGTTTCTTGGCAATCAACTTTCGATCGTTACCTACATATTGTATGCGACGCAAGTGCGGGGTGAATTTTCGTGCCTCGTTATACCAGTTGAAGACTAATGAAGAGGGGAGTACGACCAAAACCTTCAAATATTCTTTGGCTTGCGGAATCACATTACCAAATAAATCTAATTGCTCAGCTTCCCTTTGTTGGTTTTCGAGTTGCTCTTGTACAGCTACCAATGTAGTTAAGGTTTGGAGTGTTTTCCCCAATCCCATGTCATCGGCCAAACAGGCGCCCATGCCGTTTTGGTAATGTTCTAACAGCCATTTTACACCTTCCGTTTGGTAAGGTCTCAAAGTTGCTTTGACCAATCGCGAAATCACGAATTCCTTTGTTGGTACTGGTTTTGTATCCAATTGCAATTCGGGAATCGTATTCAAAATTGCATAATTACTTTTGGGTAATTGTAATGTGTTGTCAGTTACCTTGGCAAGTTTGGCCAAAGGTGCGTACTGTACCATCCATTCTTTCGGAATCAAAAAACAACTGCCGTCGGGTAAAATGTATACTTGGTTTTGCTGCTTTAAATTCGGAATGATTTCGCTAAAATTAAAACTAAATGCTCCGCAACGAATCGTGATTTTAATATCAAACCAATCGTTCTGCATCGCATTCGAAAAAGCTATTTCAGGTTTGTTAGTTTGAATTTTTTTTCCGTCCAATGAAAAAGTGTCCAACGCAAAGCCCATAGATAGTAACTGTTCTTTGTTTTCTATAACCCACTGTATTGCATCGTGTGAGGTATTATTTTCTGTTTGTAGCGAAAGAGTAAAAAAGCCATTATCTGTTTTATTAAAACCTAAATGGAGTAGTTTTTGTTCGAAAGAGCCTTCGCTTTCAGCATTACGTTTGTATTGAATGACTTTGATTTGTTCTGGATCGTCCAAATCAATTTCAGAATGGCTATGTTTGGTTTTTGAACCATCAAACAAATAGCCGTTATAGTCGAATTTTAAATTCAGATAATAGCATTTTTTGAAAAAATCGTGTACTGTTTCTAGTTGACAGCTGTGTATAGCATTGCGTTGAATGATTTCAAAACCATCAGCAGTAACATCTACTTTTTTGACAATATCTTTGATGAATTTTTGAAAATATTCGGTTACCGTTCGAGCGGGAATATCTATTGTTTTCTTGCTTAAAAACGGTTTTATCTTTTTAGCGTCAATGGCATTTATCGTTACCAGTTTATCGTCAACCACTAACCAAGCTGGGTCATTCAGAATAATGTCTATTTTCTTTTCGGAAGGATAAAAAACCTGTTCTTCTTCTACCAATTGAAGGGTATAGGTAATGCCTTCTTCTGTTTTTAGAAAATGAATTTTAGCTTCTAATGCTTTATTTTGGGTCGAAATAGCATTTTTCTGAAAATCTTTGTCCTTGTTTAATGAAAAACAGATTGGAAAAGAATGAGTGTTGATCAGTTTTAAAAATTCGGCTAATTGTATTTCTTGGTACAACTGAATTCCCGTCGCAAGTTTTGTATCTTTCCGTAGGTCTTCAATGCTTTTTTTGGTTTTTCCGGTATTGAATTTTTTAGCTACTGCTTCACTAGTTAATTTTTCGCAAATAGAAAGCGCTTTTTGTGCCTCTTTCGATAAGGCGTTTATTTCGATGCCGTAACTTTTTAAAACTTCAGGACTGGCTTTTTTGTCCAAATAGCCAATCGATAAACCTTCAGAAACGACATAAGCTGTTGGAACGTAAAAATTACTTTTTACATCCCAACTCAAATCAAAACAAAAAGGGTGTTTTGCTACTGTTGTCACAATTATAATTTGGTTTTTAACGATTAGAGGTAACTATATTGCACTAATAAGGGATTAAGGAAATTAAGCATGCGACTTAATTATCTTAATCCCTTAAATAGAAAATTTATAATTTTTGTTTTACTTATTTAAAGCAAACAGGAATAATTTCGCCTTTGGCTAAACAATATTTCTCAACCAATTCGGGTGCTATTTTATTGGTATAATCTTCTTCGATAACAGTAAAGCCAATTGAACGCAATTTGTCAAAATAGTCACGGCCATATATACGCACATGATCGTATTGACCAAATATTTTTGCGCGTTCTTTTTGATCGGTAATGGTATCGTCTGCAAAAGTTACGTCACGTTTTAAATCTTGCGGAATTTGTAATATTGCCATTCCGCCAGGTTTCAAAACACGGTACAGTTCCTGCATGGCTTTGGTATCGTCTGGAATGTGTTCCAAAACGTGATTGCACAAAATAACATCATACTGATTGTCCTCAAAAGGCAAATCACAGATATCTGCTTTGACATCTGCCAATGGCGAAAACAAATCTGTTGTAGTATAATCTAAGTTTTTTTGATTTCGAAACATCTTATAAAAAGCTTGTTCCGGAGCAAAGTGCAATACTTTGAGTGGTGCTGTAAAAAAATCGGTCTGATCATTTAAATACAACCATAACAATCGGTGTCTCTCCAGTGACAAAGTACTCGGTGAAAGCACATTATTTCGCTGCGTCTCGTACCCATAAGGCAACATCGATTTGAAGCTTTTCCCATCAATAGGATCAGTAAATTTATCTCCCTTTAAAGTAAAAGCAATTATAGGACGTGCCACATAACTCAAACGAATAAGTAAGGGGCGAGGGATGGTATTAAGTATAAGTTTAAACACGGATTTCATTGGATTGTATTTTGACACGAATTTCACGAATTAGCACTAATTGATTGGGCTAAAGGAATTTCACTAATTTGAGTTTATAATATAATTCGTTTGTATTTCAAGCTGTCTTCCCCAAAATTGACTAATAATCCTAGTTTGTTATTGGATGAAGCTAAATAATTTAATGTTTGTCTGATGTCACTATTTGTTAATTGAGAAATTGCTTTTACTTCAAATATTATTTCACCGTAAACTACAAAATCAGCGATATATTTTCTCGGTAAAATAATTTCTTTGTATTGTATTTCAAATGCTTTTTCTCTTTCAAAGGAAATTGAATTTTGCTTAAATTCATATTCTAAAGCATCTTTGTAAACTACTTCACTATGTCCTCTTCCTAAAATCCTATGAACTTCCATGCAAATTCCAACTATTTTATAGGACTCCTCTTTTAAATAAATTGTATCCATGTTTAAAGGATGTTAGTGAGATTTTTACAATGAAACATTCAGGCTAATTCGTGTAATTTTCACTGTGTAGCTTTCGTGTTAATTCGTGTCTAAAGAACTAAAGGCACTTTTCTAAACTCATCTTCCTCATTACTGACAATTCCTAAAGCTTGATACACATAAGCAAATGTTGACAGCAGCTCTGGTTTTCCATCGATTAAAGCTACATCGTGTTCAAAGTGTGCACTTGGTTTATTATCGGCAGTAGTGATAGTCCAGCCGTCTTTGTGTTGTTTGATGTTGCGTGTGCCTTGATTGATCATCGGCTCAATAGCAACAACCATTCCTTCTACAAATAGTTTTCCGCGACCGCGCTTTCCGTAGTTAGGCATCTCAGGGTCTTCGTGCATTTTTTGCCCTAGACCGTGCCCTACTAGTTCACGAACCACACCGTAACCTTGTGCTTCAGTATATTTTTGAATAGCGTTACCTACATCTTCCACGCGGTTTCCAGCTTTAAATTCGCGGATTCCTACGTATAATGATTCTTTGGTAACTTGTAATAATTTTTTAGTTTCTGGTGCCACTTCTCCTATTTCAAATGAATAAGCGTGATCACCATGGTAGCCATTTTTATAAGCACCACAATCAACAGAGATTACATCACCACTTTGAAGCGGCGTATTGTTTGGGATTCCGTGTACAACTTGCGCATTTGGACTCATGCATAATGAGTTTGGGAAACCATATAAACCTAGGAAACTTGGTACAGCACCATGGTCACGAATGAATTCCTCTGCTAATTTATCTAAATGTAATGTAGTTACTCCTTCTTTAATTTCAGAAGCAATCATTCCTAATGTTTTGGATACAATTAAGGCACTTTCACGCATTAATTCTATTTCTTCACGGGATTTTACTATAATCATATTTTCTAATTTTCAGATCGCAAAAGTACGATTTTAAAATTATTTAATCGGGGTTGGCCATGATTTTAAAAAGAGCTGCGTTAGAAACGAAATAGTTGTTTTCTAAATCAATTGAAGCTAATTGTGCGCTAATCAAACTATTCTCTCTGCTGTTAATTAAAAATAGGGAGCTTTCGCCAAAGGAAAATAAACGTTCCTCAGATTTTAACATGAGGCTATAGTCTGATGCTAATGTTTTTACAATGGCGTTTTGCTTTGCTAGCGACTGAATTTCAGTTTTTTGAGCACTAATTTTATTCGAAAGTTGGAATCGTTCTAAATTTAAAGCAAACTCACTTTCTTGAATTTTGTATTGTGCTAGTTTTAAACTTCCGCGCTCTTTTCGAAGAAACAACGGGAAATAAAAGTTTAATCCTATTTTATAATTCTCAAATTGATAATCATCAATATAACTTGGCTCTGCTATATAAGAATAACCAACATCAATTTTGGGTAATAGCATATTCGCTTTTAGCTTTTTCTCCACCGTCAGAATTTCAATTTTGTTCTCCAGCGCATTGATCTTTGGGTGGTTTTCTAAAGTGAATTCGTTTTGAATTAAGTCATTCGTTTTTAATGTTTCTTGAATAGTGAGGTCTAAATCTTTTTCAGGTACCAATAATTCAGAAAGTTCAAACGGAATCGCATTGTCCAACCAAAGAAAATTAGCTAGTTCAAGTTTGGCTTTAGTAAGTTTTAGTTTTGAATTCTCGAGACTTAATATTCGATTTTTTACGCTAATTCCCGCTTCAATACTATCAATAGCCCTTTTATCACCTGCTTTTATTAATGATTTAATTCCGTTGAAACGTATTTGTGCATTGGCATTGTACGTCTCATAAAGTTTTACTTCATTGAAGGTTTTTCTCCAATTAAAATAGGCGAGGGAGGCATCATATAATACGGAGATAGCTTGTAGTTTTCTTTCTGCAAGACTCAACTGCATTTGGATTTTAGCTTTTCGTACATCCGCCATTCTTTGATTAATGAATAAACCTTGTCCTAAGGGAACCGTTATTCCTAACGATGTCAAGCCTTTGTTAGGAACTGTATTTTCTGGATTTAGATAAATACCATCGTTATTATCAAAGCCTGCTTTAATTTCGATTCCGTACCAAGTAGGGATTTTAAAGCTGCTGTTTAATATCGAATAATACTCTTTGTCTTTGAATTGCTTTTCCTTAAAGTCTACCTCAATTTTTGGGTCAAATCCACCACGAGCCATCATTAAATTTGCTTGCGCTTTGTTGATTTCTAAATTTGCGGTTTTTACCAGTGGATGGTATTTTTTTACATAACCCAAAAACTCATTGTAAGTAAATTGTTTAGCATTGTTTGTGTTTGAGTCTTGTCCAAAAGCAACAGACCCAAATAGTAGTAAAAGGATAAAAAGTGGTTTCATTATTTTTTCTCTTTAGCTGTTTTTACATCTGTTTTATAATAATTTGGTGGAAATCCATTTAAAATTCTCCAAACTTCAAACCAAATAGGAACGGTGTCTAGTAGAGCAATAGTTTCGGCACCAGAGCCAATACTGATTTTTTTAGGCCAAGCAGCTTCGTCTTTGTCTGGAGCAATTAGGATTCGGTATTTTCCGTTATCACTGATAAAATTTTCGATAGCAACTACCTTACCTCCAAAAGTTCCATAAGAAACATCAGGCCATCCTGAGAAAACAATTGTAGGCCATCCATCAAACCAAACGCGCACTTTTTCTCCTTTATTAATTAATGGCAAATCAATTGGATCGACATAAGTCTCCACAGCAACGTCATATTGCGCTGGCATAATACTCACAATAGGTGTTCCTTCTTTTACAGTTTGTCCTATTCCAGCTTGTAGCACTCGGTTAACATAACCACTTTGAGGAGCTTTGATGTAGTACATTCCGTTGCGTATGCTATAATTTGCATATTGATTCTCTAATTTGTTTACTTGTGCTTCGGTATCAAATTGATTACTTAATGCGGTGTATTGGTCGCTTTGTGCTTTGGAGGTTTTCTCGGCATATTCGGCATTAATTCGATTAGCCTCTACTTTTGCATTGATGTATTCGTTTTTACTTGTTAGAAATTTATTTTCTTGAGTAATTATTTTGGCTTCTACTTCTTGTAGTTTTAGTCTTTTTTCCTCTACGTCAGTCAATGGTTTTAAACCTTCACCGTTTAATTGTACCGCACGATCAAACTGGGTATTGGCAATTTTAAGTTGGGTTTTTACAGCAACAAGATCCATACTGTCACTTTTTATTTTTAAAAGTGATTGCTTGATTTTATTTTGTGCTTGCTCAAATTTCAACCCTTTTTCGGCTTGTATGGATTGAATTTGGCTGGATAAAGTAGTCACTTTCGAACCATAAGATTCTAAGGACATTTTTTTAGCATTAACTTGTTTCTTAGTGTTGGCAACCAAATTTGGGTCCATGTAATCCTCCTTTATTTCGGATATAAAAAGGATGGTATCGCCTTTATTTACAAAATCACCTTCTTGTACATACCAGTTTTCTATTCGACCAGATATAACACTTTGTATTGACTGTGGTCTTTGATTGGGTTTTAAAGTAGTCACAGATCCTGAACCCGAGATGTTTTGTGTCCAAGGAAGAAATAAGATGAGTACTCCAAAAATACAAACCGAAACAATGATTTTATTGAGCGTTTTCGAATTTGATTTTATATTTAGGTTTCTAATCGTTTCAAATTTTCCTAAACTAGGAAGCTTTGTTTTGTTATTGTCAGATATATTTAGCATGATCTATAGCTTTTTTGTGTCTTGTTGAATACGTCCTTTTTCCATGATAATTACTCTGTTGCATTTGGTTTTCCAATACGGATTCTTAGACGAAACTATAATGGTCCATTTGTGCTCTTTGGCGGTAATAAAATCGATAATTGCATTGGCTATTTGATCGTCCATTTTGTCAGTAGGATCTTCATAGAAAAGGATTTTAGGTTTGTGAATGATACTTCGTGCTAATAATATTTTTTGCGCATTTGATGAAGATAGTTGCCTTCCTTCAGGGTAAATTGCGGTGTCTAAACTATTAGGTAGCGACTTAATAAAGCTGCTTAATTGTACGCCTTCAATTGCCCATTTTAAATCCTCTTGACTAATATTAGGGTCGTTGAAAGTGATGTTTTCAAGATAAGTTCCTTCAAAAGGAGATTCGCCATAAATAACGCTTCCTATTTGCGAGCGGTACTGTTTTAAGTCAATTTTTTTGAAAGTATCATCATTAATGTAAAAACTTCCTGCTGTAGGTTTTAGTAAGCCAGATAACACACGGATTAAAGTTGTCTTTCCTGAACCATTTTCGCCATCAATAATTATGCGTTCTCCTTGTTCTACCTTTAATGAGATTGCTTTTAGAGAAGCGTTTTTAGAATCAGGGAATTTAAATTGCAAATTTTCTGTTTCTAAAGAGATGTCGGCATAGCAATAATTCATACTTTCATTATCATACTCTTCTTCTAAATACAAATCGGTTACTTGACCAATTTTTTCTACAGAGGTTAATACATCATAAAAAGTTTCTAGCCCAAGAATGATTTTTTCAACTGAATTGATAACTAATAAAATGATGATTTCGGCAGCAACAAACTGTCCAATATTCATTTGTTGAGAAACCACTAAGAACCCTCCAATTGAAAGTAAGCTTGCGGTAATAATTATTTTAAAAATGATTAACTGAGAGAATTGTCTTCTAATGATATTGAAATGTTTTTCTCTATAGTTAAGGTATTCGCTTACTAACTTGTCGTTTTTTTGCAGTCCGTAGTCAAAGTTGAGTTGGTTTCTAAAGCTATAATTATTACGAGCCATTTCTTGCAACCATTGTGCAACTTTATATTTATTTTTTGATTCTTTTAAACTCGTTTCTAAACCGGGAATATAGGATAGTTTAAAGATGAAATACAGTAAAATAATCAACATGATTCCAAATAAAATAAAATAGGGATGGTACAACGATAATAGTATGACTCCAAAAATTATTTGTAGTAAGGCCGCAGAAAAATCAATTAATAATTTTGAGGTTCCTTTTTGAATGGTCATCGTATCAAAAAAACGATTGGCTAATTCTGGAGGATAAGTATTGTATAGTTCTTCGAATTTAATTTTTGGAAGTCGCACAGCAAATTCAAATGAAGAACGTACAAATATTTTTTGCTGTAAATTCTCTGTAATTCGAAGTTGCATTAATGATAAAATCCCCACTAATCCCACACCAACAACTACCAAGAATATCAAAACAATCCAGGATACACTTACACGTCCTGATTGTATGAAATTAATAATGGCTTGAATACCTAGGGGCAGTGATAAACTTACTAAACCTGCAAATATGGCGTAAAAAAACAGTTGGTAAATGTCTTTTTTGTCTAGTGCTAATAAATTGTAAAATCTTTTTAATGGAGTCATGCTTATTTATTTTTTAGAACTATAGTAATAAGATTGATGTAAAAATCTGTAGGGCTTGTTTCCTCGTTACAATTAGTAATGGTTTTTAAATGGTCTTTTAGAAAATGTTGATGAAGCGCTCCTTCTATTATGTTTGAGGCCATGCTTTTGGCAAAAGGATAGTCAGGATTTACTTCATTGATTAAGGCTACGATTCTATTAATTACTCTTTTGTAAATTAAGAAATAACCTTGTTTATTTTCTTCGTCTACTTCTTTTGTTTGCAATGTTTTAGTAAACTCTGTAATGATTATTTTATTTAAAATGGATTGATTAATGTGTTCTGTAGCGGCATCATCTTCTATCTTTTCAGTAACAATTGTAATTGCTTTTTTTAATTTTTCAAAAGTGTTCTCAATATTATTGGTAGCGAAGAAAAGTTTGTATTCCATCCAGCTCCAATACCAAGAGGAAAGATACAACATTAGCTTATGTTTGTTTTCAAAATAGCGATAAATTGAACTCTCATTTGATCCGATTTTTTCACCTAATTTTTTAAAAGTAAAGTGATCAAATCCTATTGCATCAATTAAAAGAATACTCTCTTGGATAATTTTCTTTCCAAGTGCTGAGGTTTCAGGATCTTTAACGTAAATTTTTTCGTTGACTTGAATTTTAATATTTGCAATTAAATCTTTCATAATTAATATTATTTAATGCAAATATAATAGTAATACTATCAAAAAAGAAATTATTATTGTTTTTATTCCAAAAAAAAAGGCTATTCGAGTAGAATAGCCTTTTAAAAATGTATTGTTTAAACGGATTATAACAATGAATGTTGTGTCATAACGGCTGGTTTTTCGACACCCATTAATTCTAGAATTGTAGGTGCAATGTCTCCAAGTACTCCATCGTGAATTTCTTTAATTTCTTTGTCTACTAATATAAACGGAACTGGATTAGTCGTGTGTGCTGTATTAGGACTACCATCAGGATTAATCATTGTTTCGCAATTACCATGATCGGCAATAACAATTGTAGTATAATTATGTGCTAGTGCAGTAGTAATTACTCTTTCTACACATTTGTCTACTGCTTCGCAAGCTTTTATAGCGGCATCCATCATTCCGGTATGGCCTACCATATCTCCATTAGCAAAGTTCAGGCATACAAAGTCCACGTTTTCTTTTTCTAATTCGGGGATTAGGGCATCTGTAAGTTCAAAGGCGCTCATTTCAGGCTGCAAATCATAAGTGGCCACTTTGGGTGAGTTTCTTAAAATTCTGTGCTCTCCTCTAAACGGAATTTCTCTTCCTCCAGAAAAGAAGAAAGTAACGTGAGGGTATTTCTCCGTTTCAGCAATTCTGATTTGTGTTTTATTATTTTTCTCTAAAACTTCGCCTAGAGTTTCAGTAATGTTATCTTTATTATAAACCACTTTTACATTCTTGTAGGTTTCGTCATAGTTAGTCAACGTCACATAATACAAGTTTAGTTTGTGCATGTTTTGCTCATGGAAATCTGTTTGTGATAAAGCTTCAGTAAGTTCTCTACCGCGGTCAGTTCTAAAATTGAAGAAAATAACCACATCGCCATCTTCAATTGTAGCTACTGGCTTGTCCTCATCATCAACCATTACGATAGGATGAATAAACTCATCAGTAACTTCATTTTGGTAATTTTGCTCAATGCTTACAATGGCATTTTTTGAGTGAGTTCCTTGGCCGTTTACCATTAAATCATAAGCTAGTTTTACTCTTTCCCAGCGTTTGTCTCTATCCATTGCATAGTAACGACCTATAACAGTGGCTAGTTTTACTGAAGTACCTGCAATATAGTTTTCTAAATCTAAAATGTATTTTTTACCTGACTTAGGATCTACATCACGACCATCAGTGAATGCGTGTATGAAAACTTTTTCTAATCCGTAATCTTGTGTAGCATCAATCAACCCTCGTAAATGAGAAGTGTGTGAATGTACTCCGCCGTCAGAAACTAATCCTAAAAAATGTACTTTTTTATTATTGTCTTTAGCAAATTGGAAAGCGTCTTTAAGAACTTGCTCTTTTGCTAATGTATTATTGGCTACAGCCAAATTAATTTTAGCTAAATCCTGATAAACAATTCTTCCAGCACCTAGATTCATGTGTCCTACTTCGCTGTTTCCCATTTGTCCTTCAGGAAGTCCTACGTGTAAACCGTCCGTTCTAAGTTGAGCGCTGGGGTAATTTTTATATAAGCTATTTATAAAAGGTATGGAGGCATTGTCTATAGCAGAAACTTTTGGGTCAGGAGATTTTCCCCAACCGTCCAAGATCATTAGTATCACTTTCTTGTTCATATCGATATTGTTTTAAACAAAGATAACGGTTTTCAAAATCTTATGTAAGCTTCAAAATGACAATTACGTATTAAGAAGTGAACGGTTTAAAATTCTAACGATTTATTTACAGAAGTGTCCTTTTTTTAAAATTAATGCAGGTTACGATTTACTTTTCAAGCTATTATAGTCAATAAAGTATTTTACACTTATAGAAAAGGCATGACTAAGGGCATCATTATTTAATAATGAAGTAACATTTTTGTCAAAGTCTTTATTGATATTTCTTTCAAAATTAGCCGCATTATTTCTATATAAAATAGAAACTTGACTGCCAGGAGCAAACCACCATGAATAGGATAAATCAAAGTTCCAAGAGTAAAAACTAGAATCTTTATTGTTTGTGTAATTTATATAATCAGTTAGACGGCCATTTTTTTGTAATGAAAGGTAGTTTTGATTCTCAGCAAAGGACCAGTATTGGCGTACGGCTAAATTAAAGTTCATTTTACTACTGATGGAGTATTTGCCCGAAAGCGTATTTCCATAAGTAACCACGTTTCTATTAGCAAAAATAATAGCATCAGGAGTTGCGGTGTTCAAATCATCGTCAATACTATCAATATATCCTTTATTGTTGTTACGACGTTGAAATTCAAAGTTGTAGTTCATAGAGAACTTATCATTAAAACGGTATCTAGGACCTAATGAAAACTCATAAGTGCGTCTTTTTGTCTCATTAAAAATAGCGTATGATGGATTAAAATCAAGTGCAAATCTATAGTTGTAATTCGTGGATATGTAAACCCAAGCGTTATAGTTTTTTGGAAAAATAAGATAATCTTCAGCTGTTCTAGCCTCATAAAAATCATAAGTTTCTTGTGGGTTCAAGTTTACTCCAAAGCCTACGTAATGATTTTTTTTAGTGTCTAAGTTTACATTTATATTAATGCTATTTGATTGTAATTTACCTGTTTCTTTATGGAACTGAGTGTATAAATTAGTAGAAAGTTTAAAAGAGTTAAAATATTTTGTTGGGTTTAAAATACGGTAATTTGCATTTCCATAAATGCTGTAATAATTCGTTTCAAAATTAATACCTAGGTCATTATTATCATATTCTTTAGTTACTAAATCGCCTCCAAAACTGTACCTGTAATTCCCACTAGTTTCAGCAAAATTAAATGTAGTGGCTATACCGTGTTTGTCTTCTAGGTCGTTAATGTAACTGTATTTAAAATCTCCTGAAAGGTTGTAAGTATTCTTTTTTGTGTTTAAATCCCATGCTAAAGCCGAAACGTTTGCATCGCGAAAACTACCGTTTCTACTTACATTAGTATTGATGAATGATACGGAAGAGTTTTTGCGAAAGCGCTGGTCTAATACTAAAACATTGTAGTTAGATAGTGGTTGTAGTTCTTGCTTTCTAGTTTCGTTAGTTATTTTGTTTTCTATTGTTGCATAGGTTTTCTCGGTAACGGCATTTAAAATTCCAATACCCAATCCACCTTTTGTTCTTCCTGAAATTTTTAACGCATTGATAAGGTTAACGCTTACTGGGTTGTCCGTAATTGTTTCGTCGTTAGTAATTTGAGGTCTATTGATGGGCTTGCCGCCAATTCTTCTTGAATATAAAAGGTTCCCTTTGCTAAAAAGATCGGTTCCTTCAGTAAAAAAGGATCGGTTCTCGTTAAACTGCTGTTCAAACGGTCCTAGATTTAAGATTTGGTCGTCGTATTTTGTTTGTCCAAAATCAGGAATTAAGATCGCATCAAGTGTAAAAGCATCGTTAATACCATACTTTATATCGAGTCCGCCTTTTAATGTACCTATTGTTTTTTGTTGTGAATTTGCATTGATGTAAAAAGAGGAATAAGGCATTAAGAACAACCGAGTAGGGGGTTTTATGTTTTCAATTCCTTCTAGAATTCCGGCTTGTTGTGTAAAAGTTCCTATTTTAGAATCTATAAAATTCCAAGTAAATTTTTGACGGTCGCGTCGTATTTCTCTAAAAAAATTAAGTCCCCAAGTTTGTTTGTTTTCACCTGAGAAACGAATTGCAGCATAGGGAATTCGCATTTCTACTGTCCACCCAAAATCAGTTGTCAAAGCTTTACTTTTCCAGACAGCATCCCATGAATAATCCTCGCCATTAGCATCTGTGGTGATACAATCGGCTTGACCATCAGCAGCATTTACATAAAATTGAAAGTCTTGCTGGCCGTCATTAAAACCATTTATAAAAGCACCAAATAGATCTGAAGTCCCAAAATCATCTCTTTGAGATATTTCTCTAAGAATTTTATCCGGTTCGTTATCAAACATTTTTGCAGCGATGTAGATTGCATCGTTGTCGTATAGTACTTTAATTATAGTTTTTTTGTTCTCAGGAATGACTTTTCCGTTGTCGGGCTGAAACATAATAAAGTCAGTAGCTTCTGGAGTAGTTTTCCATATTTCTTCGTCAAAATTTCCATCAATAGTGATGTTCTCACTAGTTAATTTTTTAGTTTGTAATGTTTTCTTTTGGCTGTAGCCAAAGCAAAAAATAAATAAAAATAGAATGGAAAAAAACTGCTTCATAAACCCGATTGATTTTATAATAATTTGTAAAAAAAAACATTTAAAAACCATTATTGGTAATTTAGCTGTTATGTTTACATCAATAGACTCATTTATGGCTGTTCTGTTACAGTTTTCTTAAATTAATTAAAATTTATTTTTGATTCGGTTGTAATCAATAAAGTAGCGCACACTAATGGATAGGATATTCGTTTGATTGCTATTGAATACATTTTTAAGGTTAGCACCTAAGTTGCGTTCCACAATATTTTTACTTTCTTGAGAATAATTTCGATACAGTAATGACAGCTCACTTCCTGGAGCAAACCACCATGAGTATGAAAGATCGAGGTTCCAAGAATTAAAATTTCTATTCTTGTTTAAATCAAAGGTGGGATTGTCAATTACAGTACCGTCATCTTGTAAACTAAAAAAGTTTTTATTATCAGAATATGACCAATAGTAACGAGCGGTTAAATTGATGGTCATTTTATTATTCAAGGCGTATTTACCTGTTAGGTCATTTTGAAGAATTTCTCGATCTCTTTGTCCAATAACGATTCCGGTATCATCAAAACCTACCCATCCGCGATCATTTTTTTTCTTCGAGTAATCCATAACTAAATAAAGCGAGAATTTGTCGTTGAAACGGTATTTAGGCCCTACTGCGATTCCGTAAGTTATTCTGTTGTCTTGATCAAAGACAGCAATACTTGGTGTGAAATCAAAAGTAAAAGCATTGTTGCGGTTGAACTCTACACCAAAGTAAGATGAAAAGCGTTTTGGAATTTGTAAATACCTTCCAGCAACGCGAGGTTCGTAAAAGTCATACGTTTCAAATGGATTGATGACAAGCGAAAATTCCATGTAGTGGTTTTTCTTAGAGCGTGCTTTGATAAGTGTTTTATACCAAACTTCTTGCATTTTACCTGTAGTGTTTTGCAATTCTAAATTGAACTCTTGTTCTACTTTAAAGGTGTTGAAATATTTAGTTGGATTTAAGATTCTGTAGCTACCATTGGCGAAAGCATTATGATAATTAGTGTAGAAAACCAAACCAAGATCATTGATGTCATAGTCACTTGAAATGTATTTTCCAGAAACGGTGTAGCGGTATTGTCCACTAGTTTTAGCAAAATTTAAAGCTGTTTTAAAACCATTATAACTTTGAATGTCATTTACTGTGCTGTATTTAAAATCACCATAAAGATTATACGTATTTGCTTTTGTACTTAAATCAAAAACAAGTGCAGTAGCATTAGCGTCTCTAAAATCTCCATTACGTGTGGTGTTTGTATTTACAAATGAAACCGAAGAATTTCCATTGAAACGCTGGTCGAGCACGAGTACATTATAATTTGTCAAAGGTTCAATGGCTTCTTTTCGGGTTTTCTTGATGACTTCATTTTCGCCGTTAATTGTGCTGCTTTCAAGTGTAGCATACGTTTTTTCAGTAATGGCATTCAAAAAACCAATTCCTAGTCCATTCTCTGTTCTTCCGGATACTTTTACAGCATTTAATAAATTTACAGTACTAGGATATTTAGTTATTTCTTCGTTTGCTTCAGGTACTGGTTCTCTAGTTGGGAATCCGCCTATTCTTCTAGAGTAAAATAAGTTTCCTATGTTGAATAAGTTCGTTCCTTCAGTAAAAAAAGGACGATTTTCTTCTAATTTTTGTTCAAAAGGATCCAAGTATAAAATGGCGTTATCAAATTTTGTTTGACCAAAATCTGGTACTAAAATAGCATCAAGGGTAAAAGAATCATTGATTCCGTATTTAATGTCGAGACCAGCTTTAAATGTTCTATCCGAAGCCAAATCATCTTCTTGATAATACGCTGAGGTATATGGAATAAAGAATAATCGGGTAGGGGTTTTTATATTTTCAATGCCTTCAAGTATTCCAGCTTGGGTGATTACCGCGCCAATTTTTGTATCAACGTGGTTCCAGGTATAGGTTTGAACGTCTCTTTTTATCTCTCTTTTAAAATTGATTCCCCAGGTTTGTTTTTGAGCATTAGAGAAACGCAAAGCAGCATAGGGGATTTTCATTTCTACAACCCACCCAAAATTGGTTATGGCAACTTCGCTATCCCAGATTGCGTCCCAGGTATAATCTTCTGCGGCTTCGGTAGCAATGCAATCCATTTGTACACCAGCGGCGCTCACATAAAAGCGAAAGTCTTGTTGGCCATCATTAAAACCATTAATAGCCACTGAAAAATGATCAGAGACACCAAAAACATCTCTTTTTGTAATTTCTCGCTGAATTTTGTTGGGTTCGTCATCATAAAGTAATGCCAAGATATAAATGGCATCATTGTCATAAGAAACTTTGACTTCGGTTCTTTTATTGGTGCTAATAAGTTTTCCGTTATCAGGTTCAAACATGATAAAGTCTGTAGCGATATCATTGTTATTTGCCCAAGTTTTGTCGTTGAACTTTGCGTCTACAGCAATTCCGTCAGCTGTAGGATTTGCTATTAATACTTTTTTTTGTGAAAAAGCGTTTAATACAAAGAAATAAACAATGATTGTGGCGTAATAGTAGGATTTTGACATAAATTTTAAGGACTTGGGTAGACAAAAATAACATAATAAATAAAACCTGCAAGCAATAAGTGTTTTTGGTGTGTTTATTTACTTACAAATACGCCGATTGTTTAATTTTAACTATTTATGTTACAGTATTATGAATAAATTTTATAGTTTTGCAACCCCAATCTTTTATTTAACCTAATTATAATCAATGAAGTACAAATTTATTCCTGCAATAGTTGTGATGCTTGTTTTAGTGTTCATTTCTAATTTGCTAATCGTTGAAACAAAGAGTTCAAAGCCGAAAGTAAGAGAATATGCATTAGCTACTAAAGATGTAAAAGAAACGCGTGAAGAGTTAGTTTATGAAAAATTAAATCCAAATGAGTTTTCATTGCCTAAATTGACTGTTTTTACTGAAGCCTTAAAGGGTTTTAATCAATTAAAAGAAAAAGGTCTTATAAGTAAAGACATCTTGACGGTGATTGATTTTAGTATGTCGTCAAACACTAACAGACTTTGGGTGATTGATCTTTCATCAAATACCATTTTATTTAACACATTAGTTGCTCACGGTAAAAATACTGGTGATGAGTTTGCTACAAGCTTTTCTAACATCTCCTCTTCTTTTAAAAGTAGTTTAGGTTTTTATGCTACAGGAGAAATATATATAGGTAAGCATGGAAAGTCATTGCGACTTGATGGTTTAGAAAAAGGAATCAATAGTAATGCAAGAGACAGAGCAGTTGTTATTCATGGTGCTGATTATGTTTCTCAAAGTTTTATTAGAAACAATAAGCGCTTAGGAAGAAGCTTAGGTTGTCCAGCTATTCCTTTAGCATTGACAAATGAAATTATAAGAACAATAAAAGATAAGTCATGTTTATTTATTTACTATCCTTCTAACGGGTATAAAGTAGCATCGAGATTAGTTTCGTAAACAGATTTTCTTATTGTATTAAGTCAAAAAAGCCAATCATAATTAATTATGACTGGCTTTTTGGTTTTTAGAAGGTGGTTATTTGCTGGTTTCTATAATAAGCATTAATAATTATTGCTTTTAAGCTATTTTTATATTGTTAGAAAGTGACTTTTCATTGTGCAATCAGGCCAAAAAAAGGACTTTTGTAAGATGTGTTTGTGAAATAATTAAAAAAAGTTTTGGTGTAATCTTTTAATTTTAAAATGATTAGAAATTAAAGTGATTTTAATGTAAATTTTTTTCAAAAAAAACTTGTTTCAAACTGTTTTTATTCTCTATATTTGCACCACAGTAATGCGAAAGTAGCTCAGTTGGTAGAGCTCCAGCCTTCCAAGCTGGTTGTCGCGAGTTCGAGCCTCGTCTTTCGCTCTTAGAGAAGCCGAAACAGCAATGTTTCGGTTTTGTTATTTATAGAAGGTGTTGTGTAATTTTTTTTATTTTTTATTCAAAAATATTTGGTTTAAAATAAAATTATTCTTTATATTTGCACCCTGTTAATGCGAAAGTAGCTCAGTTGGTAGAGCTCCAGCCTTCCAAGCTGGTTGTCGCGAGTTCGAGCCTCGTCTTTCGCTCTTAAAAAAAAGCCGAAACATTTATTTGTTTCGGCTTTTTTTATTTTAGGTCTGTTATGTCACTATTATTATCTATTTCTAATGGGGCTTCGTTTGGCATAAAAAGTCGCGCTTGTAATCCTCCTTTTATAATTATTTTGTTGTCTCTTACTTCCAGCCAACTTCCTTCGCGTAATCCTAGTACTGGTATCGAATTAAAAACGTGGAATTCTTTTAATCTTGTCTCGCGGGTTTCACCCATGTGTTTTGACTGTGTGTCTGGATCAAGGTAGTGTGCGTTGATGTTGAACGGAATCACTGCTAGTGTTTGAAAACTGGGCGGATAGATAATAGGCATGTCATTTGTGTTTTGCATGCTTAAACCGCAAATTACACTTCCTGCGCTTGTTCCTAAATATGGAGTGCCGTTTTTTATCGTTTCAGATAATGCAGACATGATCTTGTTTTGATACAATTGTGTTACGAGTAAAAAAGTATTGCCGCCACCGGTAAATATCCCTTCGGCATTTTTTATAGCTTCAGCGGTATCTTCAAATTCGTGAATGCCTTTGATGGCAATATTAATTTTGGCGAAAGCCGCAGCTGCCTTAGCAGTGTACTCATCGTGACTAATGCCGCTAGGTCTTGCATAGGGTATAAAAAGTACAGTTTTACAGTTTTTAAAGTGGCTGCTTAATTCAGGTAAGATGTATTCTAAATACGCTCCGCCATGTATTGTGGAAGTACTTGCAATAATTATATTTTTCATTTTTGTAGAAATTTTTTCGGTTAAAGGTATAAAATCACAGCACATTATCACCGTCTTGAATTTTTTTATTAACATTAATTTACCACCTTATTAGTAATTAATTTGGAACACATTAGGATACTTTTACGAATTATCAGTAATTAATTTCACAATATAGTATGGTTAAGTTAGGGTTTGTTTTTTTTATGTTGCTTACGGCTAATGCTTTTTCGCAAGAAGTGGGATATGGAGTAGTGAAAGGAAATGTTAGTGATGTAAATATAAATGTTGGTGGAGTTTATGTAATTAATACGAATACGGAGGAAGCGACCATTACTAATGAAGATGGCGATTTTACTATTAAAGCTGCTCTGGGTGAAACGCTATTGTTTTCGGCAATGCAATATAAAAGTGTTCGTGTAGTTTTGACAGATGAGGCTTTTAGCAACGGTTTGCTTTATGTAAAAATGAATCCTATTATGAATCAGTTGAATGAGGTGATAATTAGAACTTACAATAATATTAATGCAGTGGCTTTAGGGATTGTCCCTGCAGGTCAAAGAACGTATACTCCAGCAGAACGTAGGTTAAAAGGAGCAACGTCATTAGATCCTACTGCAAGTGCAAGTCCTAGTTTAATGGCTGGTGGTTCAATATCTGCAGATCCTATTTTTAATTTAATTTCTGGAAGATCAGCAATGTTGAAAAAAGAACTGGCAAATGAGAAGAAAGAAATCTTTATGGCAATGCTAGATCGAATGTTTGATCAAAATCATTATACTAATAAATTACATATTCCAACAGCTTACGTAAAAGGATTTCTTTATTATGCAGTAGAAAATGATAAGTTTACTAAGGTTTTAAAAACAAAAAATATAACCACGATTGAATTTTTATTGAGCGAATTAGCAACTAAATATAAAGTTATTATTGCCAATCAAGAGAAGTAATATCTATCTTCTAGTTTTGCTTATTTCACATATCACTGTGAGTCAAGTAAAGCAAATAACGATGCTTAAAGGTGTGGTTAAGGTAGATAATGGCTATAAACAAGCAATAAGAATCGTTAATGTCACACAGAGACAAAATACGTATTGTGATGATCAAGGAGTCTTTGCTATAGCAGCTCAATCAGGAGATTTGATTGTTTTTAGTGGTGCTAATATTCACGATTATGATTATAAAGTCCTAGATAAATTTGATGCTTCTAATTTTATTTCGATAAAAATGACTTCAAAAGCTACTGTGTTAAATGAGGTTGTGGTTACAAATGATAATGTAATAAATGAGGTGTCACTAGGAATTGTTTCAAAAGATCAAAAAAAATATACCCA
Organism: Flavobacterium sp. PL002; assembly: GCF_054165825.1. Classification (NCBI taxonomy): domain Bacteria; kingdom Pseudomonadati; phylum Bacteroidota; class Flavobacteriia; order Flavobacteriales; family Flavobacteriaceae; genus Flavobacterium; species Flavobacterium sp. PL002. Next base: position 2,361,936 of record NZ_CM135110.1, read on the forward strand.
AGCAGAAAGACGGCTGCAAACGACAGGTGATTTCAAGCCTTTATGTTACTTGGTTTACTAGCTGGATCAATGCCTTTAGATCCTTTGATAAATAAAATAAACGGTCGTACAAAGCGAGTGAAAAAGCAAATAGTAGCTGAGAAAAAAGGTAGTAATATCGAGAAGTTAAGTGGTTATTACAGTGAAAGCTTCTATGTTAATGAATTAGGGATTTGTACACAGTATGTTTCGGGATTTAAGGTTTATGTTATTGAAAACAATACATTTGCTAAAGAATTAGAAAAAGGAGAAACGGCAATGCTGCGATTCATGATCATAGACTTGGCAAATAAATACAAACAAAACATTTCTTGTGAGGACAAATAATACGGTACTGCTTTTTTTATTGCTAGTATGTCAATCGATGTATAGTCAAATAGATATTTCTAAAACGTTGAGAGGGAGTATCATGGTTGATAGTGATTATATGGGGCAGGTCAATGTGGCTAATCAAACATTGAATTTAAGTACAACTTCAAATGAAGTGGGACAATTTAATATTATGGTAAAAGAAGGTGATTTACTAGTGTTTACTGCGGTAAATCTCGTAACTTTACGTAAAACTATTGCCGCAAATGATATCGTTTTAGGAGAGTTAAAAATCCAAATGAATTATAAGAGTATTCCGCTAGATGAAGTTATTATTGCAGAGCCTTCTAGTATTACTGCTGAAAGCCTTGGGATTATTCCGTATGGACAAAAGAAATATACGCAAGCAGAACGAAAATTATACACGGCAACATCAGGTAATGGAATTGACGGACTGTTAAATACTATTTCTGGTAGGAAAGCCATGCTAAAAAAGGTAATTGTGGTGGAGGCAAAGCAAACAGCTTTAAACCGACTAGTATATCTTTTTGAGGATGAATTTTATATAGATCAATTAAAAATTCCTGCAGATTACATTAGTGGTTTTCAGTATTACTGTGTTGAGGATACTACATTTGTATCGGCGATAGAGTCTAAAAATAAAACATTGGCTAAATTCCTAATAGGTATTTTGGCTGAGAAATATAAAAAAATAAATAAAGATGAAAAAGGTAGTTAAGGTTCTTGTTGTGTTGCTGTGTTTTCAATTTAGTTTTAGTCAAACAGATGATCGAAAGCTACTACATGGTCAGGTTGTTAATGATTCAATACAATTAGAAAGCGGTTACGTAATTAATGTTACCTCTGAAAAAAGAACATTTATAAAAGCAAATGGTTTTTTTGATATTTTGGCTAAGCCAAAGGATGTCTTAATATTTTCTAGTTTAACTTTCGAGCCTAAAAAACTAGTGTTGACTGTGGGCAATTGCCAAGCATCACTTTTTATAGTTAAGCTTAATGTGGCTAATAATGAGTTACAAGAAGTAGTTATTTCAAATCGATTAAAAGTAAATGGATTAAGTGGTAACTCGCAACGTTTTGTGGATACTAAATATTTTGACGATGCAAAATCATCTCCTAAAAATCAAGTAATGCCTTCAGATGGTACTATAACAGATGGTACAGATTTTGTAAGAATATTTAAAGAAATTAAAAAAATATTAAAAAAGAAACCTGAGGATAAAGACGAGGTGCTTAGCGATATTGCATTTTCTCAATATGTAAAAATCAATTTTGATCCAATATTTTTTGAAAGAGACTTAAAATTAAATAAAGACGAAATCGATTTGTTTTTATTGTACACGTCAAATGATACCGACTCTAGAAACTATCTAAAACCAGAAGATCGTTTTTTATTATTGGATTTTTTAATTTCAAAAAACAAAGAATTTAAAAGAATTAGTACTTTTGAAAAATGAAAAAAATAACTATTTACGTTTTAACAACTTTTTTTTTACTGACATTAACAGCCTTTAGTGCGCATAAATTCTACATGGGAATTTACCAAATAAACTATGCTCCAGAGAAAAAAATGTTAGAGATCACTACGAGGATTTTTGTAGATGATTTGAATAAAGTGTTAGAGAAAAAATATAAGAAAATAACACACTTAGGAACAGCAAAAGAAACTCCTGAAGATATTGTTTTAATGCAAAAATATTTATCAGAAAAATTCCGACTTAAAGTTAATGGGGAGTTTGAGCCTATGAACTATTTAAGTAAAGAAATAGAAAGCGATGTAATTATATGTTACTTGAATATTAGGGATATTAAGAAGGTAAAAAGTTTAGAAACCTACAATGCTGTTTTAATAGATTTAGACGTAGAACAGCAAAACATTACACATTTTACGGGTTTAGGAGACAAACAAAGCTATCTTTTTACAGAATCTGCAACAAATTATGTGTTAAAGTTCTAATTGGTTATTGGTGTTTTGCTGAAATACGTTATTTTCACACACTTAAATAACTTGAAACCTAACCATGAAGAAAATTACACTCTTATTTCTTTTTCCTGTGCTAATGTTAGCGCAAGAAAAGGCAACAACAGTTGCTCCAAAACAATCAGGGAAGTACGATACTAATAAGTTTAGTCAAATGTACGATTTATTAGCAACGCCTAATATGTTTCGTACAGCCTCTGGAGCGCCAGGTCCAGCTTATTATCAACAACAAGCAGATTATAAGATTGATGTAGAGTTAGACGATAAAAACGCAAAACTAAGTGGTTCTGAAACCATTACTTATTATAATAATTCACCAGATTCTCTTGAATATTTATGGGTGCAGTTAGATCAAAACCAAGCTGCAAAGGATTCTGAGTCTCCATTAGCTGATAGTGATCGAATGGAACAAACTTTTCCTGCAAGCAACTTTACTAATAAGTTTTTAAAACAAGATCTTGAACGTGGTTTTAATATCGAGTATGTTAAAGATGTAAAAGGTGCTCCTTTGTCTTATACTATTAATCATACCATGATGCGTATCAATTTAGCTACGCCAATGAAACCTGGAGCAACAATCTCTTTCTCTATTAAATGGTGGTATAATATTAATAACTACCAGTTAGAAGGTGGTCGTTCAGGTTATGAATTATTTGAAAAAGAGAACAATAGATTGTATGTAATTGCACAATTCTATCCAAGAATGGCAGTGTACAATGACGTTGAAGGATGGCAAAATATGCAGTTTTGGGGTGGTGGAGAATTTGCTTTACCTTTTGGAAATTTTGATGTAAATATAACTGTTCCTGCTGACCACGTTATGGAAGCAACAGGAGAGTTGACAAATAGAAGCGAAGTATTTACTCCAGCACAGGTTAAAAGATATGAGTTGGCTCAAAAGTCTTTTGATAAACCAGTAGTAATTGTAACTCAAGAAGAAGCTGAAGCAGCTGAAAAAGGGTTCTCTACTAAAAAGAAAACTTGGAAATTTAGTGCTAAAAATGTTAGAGATTTTGGTATTGCTACTTCTAGAAAGTTTATTTATGATGCTATGGCAGTTAAATTAAATGATAAAGTAGTAATGGCAGCTTCTGTATATCCTAAAGAAGCAAATCCATTATGGGGAGAAACATCTACTATGATGGTGGCACATACATTAAAAAGTTATTCATCACACACATTTGATTATCCTTATCCAAAAGCAGTTTCTGTATCAGCAGCTGATCAAGGAATGGAGTATCCAATGATTTGTTGGAACTTTGGTCGTCCTGACGAAAACGGAGTGACTAGCGAACAAATTAAAAACGGAATGATTGGCGTAGTAATTCATGAGGTAGGGCACAACTTTTTCCCTATGATTGTAAACTCTGATGAGCGTCAATGGACTTGGATGGATGAAGGTTTGAATTCGTTCATGGAATTTATGGCTGAAGACGAATTGGGAACAAATTTTCCTTCTCGTAGGGGGCCGGCTAAAAACATTGTACCTTATATGAGTGGTGATCAAAAATATTTAGAGCCTATCATGTCTAATTCTGAAGGGATTATCCAATTTGGAAATAATGCTTATGGAAAACCGGCAACAGGTCTTAATATTTTAAGAGAGACTATTATGGGTAGAGAATTGTTTGACCATGCTTTTAAAGTATATGCAAACCGTTGGAAATTCAAACATCCTACGCCAGAAGATTTCTTTAGAACAATGGAAGATGCATCTGGGGTTGATTTAGATTGGTTTTTTAGAGGTTGGTTTTACTCAACTGATTTTGTAGATATCGGAATTAGTAATGTAAAACAATACTATGTGACTGAAACGCCTACTGCGGCATTGAAAAATGCTAAAGTAAGAAGAGGTCGTTTTGGTGTAGAAACGGGACCATTTGTTTATTTAGTAGAAGGAGATAGTGCTGAATTGAGTTCAAAAGACAAAAAAGCATTAAAAATTGAAGAAGTTAAACTACTTTCTGATTATGTAAGCACGCTTTCTAAAGAAGAAAAAGGAAGTTTGAAATCACCTAAATATTTCTACGAAGTAGAGTTCAATAAGCCAGGTGGTATGATTATGCCTATCCTTGTTGAGCTTACTTATGAAGATGGTACTGTTGAGAACTTTAAATATCCTGCACAAATCTGGAGAAAAAGCAATGAAACAGCTAAGAAAGTTTACGCTACAGAAAAAGCAATTAAGAAAATTCAAATAGATCCTAAATTAGAAACTGCAGATATTGATGTGACTAATAACACTTGGCCAAAAGAGGCTGTGAAATCTAAGTTTGATTAAAATAATTTACTATAAAAAAAAGACTCGTAACAGAGTCTTTTTTTTATGATTAATTTAAATCACAAGGAATCTAAATTTAATATCTTTGCAACAATAAAAAAGTAAAAATATGTTTGGCATAGGAGGAGGAGAGTTAGTTTTTATCATGTTTATTGTACTTATGCTTTTTGGAGCGGATAAAGTTCCAGAAATGGCGCGTACTATGGGGAAAGCTATGGCGCAATTAAAGAATGCAACAAATGATATTAAGAGCGAGATCCAAAAAGGAGTAGAGGCAAACGGTTTAGATGCTAAGTCGCTTTCTGATATGACTGGAAATATCAATAACGAAATCACCAAAGTAAAACAAGACCTTATAGGAGATTCAATTGTTCAGGCTAATAAAGTCAAAGAAGATATTGAAGAAGCTACAGGACCTATAAAACGCAGCATGTAATGATTGATAAATTATTATCATTAGATACAGAATTGTTTCTTTTTCTTAATGGTTTAGGCTCAAAAACCTATGACGGTATGTGGTTATTGATTACTAGTCAAGCTAACTGGACACCATTATTTCTTGTTTTATTATACTTAATTTATAAAAAATTAGGAACAAAACAAACACTGTATTTACTACTTTCTATAGCTATATTAATCACTTTTACAGATCAAGTAACTAACCTGTTTAAAAATGGTTTTCAGCGATTAAGACCTTGTAATAATCCTAACATAAAGGATGTGATGCGTATAGTTCAGTCTAGAGGCTCTTTTAGTTTTTTCTCTGGTCACGCTACAACAAGTATGGCTGTGACTGTACTTATTTTTAATACTATAAAGCAGTATTATAAACATGCTTATTTGTTATTTATATGGCCGTTAATCTTTGCTTACAGCCGCATTTATTTAGGATTGCATTACCCAATAGATATTGTTACGGGCTACACTTTTGGCGCTATTTCAGGATATGCCACTTATAAAATATATAGAAAAGTACAACAAAAATACTTTCCACTTGCTTCTATAAATACAACTATTTAAAAGCTATTCCTGCTATACGTTACAATCTTATACTTGAAAAAGGTTTTTTCAATAACAATAAAGGAGCTTCTTTCAGTCGCTCTTTTTTGTTTAGAAAATAATCCATTTTCAAGCACAAGGATTTTTACTACTATCAGGGCTAATTACGTAGGTTGCTACTTTTACAAGTAAATTATAAAGTGCTTTCAAACACTACAATACCCTACTAACGGTCAATCCGTCACGAATAGGTAATAATACCGTTTCAACTCGAGGGTCGTTTTTTAATAATGCATTGTATTCTAATAATATTTTAGTACTAATGTCTTTCGGGTTTAAAGGTTCTAGCACTTTTCCGCTCCATAAAACGTTATCGGAGAGGATAATTCCACCTTTATTCATTTTTGGAACAATCATTTCAAAATAATTGATGTAATTCTCTTTATCAGCATCAATAAAAACCAAGTCAAATTTTACATCAAGTGTGGGGATAATAGCAGTTGCTTCTCCTAGGTGCTGCGTAATTTGTTTGCCCCAAGGTGATTTATCAAAATGCTTGCGCTGAAAATCGATTAGTTCTTCTTTGATGTCAATTGTATGTAACTGCCCACCATCTTGCATTCCTTCACACAAACACAAAGCAGAGTATCCTGTGTAAGTACCAATCTCAAGAATATTCATTGGGCGAATCAATTTTGCCAACATACTTAAAACCCGACCTTGAAAATGCCCACTTAACATTCGGGGTAATAAAATTTTCTGGTAGGTTTCTTTATTAAGTGCAGCTAGTAATTCGGGTTCCTTTTCGGAGTGTTGCTCGATATAATCTTCTAATTCGATTGAAATGAAATGCATTTTTTTAATTTTTGTCAAAGTTATTAAAATATCAAAACAACAAATCAACAAATAGTCATTAAATTTGCAGCATGCAAATGGAGAAAAAAGACATACGAGCAGTATCAAAAGAAGTTTTACGCGAATTTTTTGTAACCAGTGGAGACAAAGCCTTTCGTGGAAATCAAGTATATGAGTGGTTGTGGAGTAAAGGAGCGCACAGTTTTGAGGATATGACAAATATTTCTAAAGAAACGCGTGCCATGCTGGAACAAAATTTTGTGATCAATCACATTAAAGTAGATACCATGCAAAGATCTGAAGACGGTACAGTAAAAAATGCCGTTCGCTTACATGATGGTTTAGTGGTTGAGTCAGTATTGATTCCTACTAATACAAGAACAACAGCTTGTGTTTCTAGTCAAGTAGGTTGTAGTTTAGATTGCAATTTTTGCGCTACAGCACGATTAAAAAGAATGCGAAACTTAGAACCTGCCGAAATTTACGATCAGGTGATAGCTATAGATAAGGAAAGTCGTTTGTATCACAATCATCCGCTTTCTAATATTGTTTTCATGGGAATGGGTGAGCCATTGATGAATTACAATAATGTATTAAAAGCGATTGAAATGATTACTTCTGAAGAAGGATTAGGAATGTCGCCTAAACGTATTATGGTTTCCACATCAGGAGTACCTAAAATGATTAAGAAACTAGCTGATGATGATGTAAAATTCAAACTAGCGGTATCATTGCATTCGGCTATAGATGAAATACGTGCTCGAATCATGCCTTTTAGTGCTAATTTTCCTTTGGCCGATTTAAGAGAGTCATTAGAATATTGGTATAGAAAAACCAAATCAAAAATTTCTTATGAGTACGTAGTTTGGAAAGGAATCAATGACAATAAAGAATCAGTTGATGCCTTAGTAAAGTTTTGTAAATACGTCCCATGTAAGGTAAACTTAATCGAATACAATCCAATTGATGATGGTGAGTTTCAACAAGCCTCTGAAGAGGCTACAAACGCTTACATAAAGGCTCTAGAAGCTAGCGGAATTGTAGTCAAAGTAAGAAGGAGTAGAGGGAAAGATATTGATGCCGCTTGTGGGCAATTGGCTAATAAAGAAGCTTAATTTAGTTTTATTTAAAATATATAAAAAAGGTTTTGACAATAATGTCAAACCCTTTTTTTTGGATTAAAAATGAGATATTTAGCATTATTAAATACTCATTAAATAGCCCGTAAGATTTTCTTTTTTATTAAGTTCTAATTTTTTACGTAGTCTGTAACGGGCTAATTCTACGCCACCAGAAGAAATGTTCATAATCTCAACAATTTCTTTGGTAGACATATTCATTAGTAGGTAGGTAGATAAATCTAATTCTCTAGGTGAAATTGTAGGATGCTTTTCTTTAAGGCGTTTTAAGAATTCAAAGTGTACGTTTTTAATGTGTTTTTCTAAATCTTTCCAGCTTTTGTCATTGTTTACCTCTTTGACAATACTTTTGTTAAGTTTTGTAACTTGAAATTTAGTTGCTTCGTCTAATTGGTTGTTGTCAATTTCTTTCAGTTTATGAATGATACCGTTAAGGACTTTGTTTTTCTTAGCGACTTGTAGTGAGTTGTTTACTAGTTCTTTGTCTTTAGATAAAATCTGAATTTGTAACTTGTCATTTTTGAGTTTTTCAATTTCTTTTTCTAATTCATGTTGTTCATGCCTAATTTTTGCTTCTTTTTCAAGATACAAACGGCGCTGCTCAATAGTCTCGTAATATTTGTTCTTTCTTATTTTTAACTTTATCTGGTTAGATGTAATTATAAATAAACTAATCAGTAATACTACGTAAAAAATGTAAGCAAAGTAATGGCGATACCATGGTGGTGAAATTTCAAATTCTAATGAAGTCACGTTTGATGCTATTCCGTAGCCATTTTTGGCTTTAATTTCCATCGTATAAGCCCCTTCTTTCAAATTTGTATATTCCTTTATAGATAACGTTGTCCATGGATGCCATTCAGTTTCAAAAGGAACCAGTTTGTAGCTGTACTTAACGTTTTCTTGGTTTTCATAAGTGGGTGAGGAGAAAGAAAATTTTACATGATTAGAGCGATAGGGAATCGTATATTCGGTTGTTTGGTTGTTTGTATAGTTGGCATTGATGCTTTCTCCAGGATATGAAAAATTAGTAATAAATACCCGTGGTTTCGAAATATACTTACTGGATATTTCAGAGTCATAATGTGCTAATCCGTCAATGAGTCCTATAAAGATATTTTTAGAATCAACAGTATTAATCGAAACAAAGTTTTTAACCAAACTTCCTTTTAGATTGGCAAAAGGAGCAACGCTATTAGTATATTTTTTTGCGTAATTTTTCTTTAAAACGCCTAATGACTCATTGTAAGTGTACCATAAATTGCCTTGAGAATCTTCTTTAATGGAACTGATGAGTGGTACCTTTTTAAAAAGCGCCGTCATTTGTTTGTCTTTAAAAAATATTTCCTGCTCCTTTGAATACCTATAGAATTGATTTTGTGATTGAAAGTAAACTTTGTTATTAATTTTTTGGAGACTTTTTATGCCAGGAATAGTATTGCTAATTTTATGGTGTTTTGTTATGGTCTCAATTTCGGATAAATTAGCGGTTAGTTTTATTTGATAAATATACTGTTCCATATGAAGCCATATAAAATCATTATCGAGTTCTATTTCAAAACTATTTATGATTTCATTAAATCCTTTTACATGGTTTACTAAAATGAGTTTTCCGTTTTTTTTTTTGAAAATGCTAAAACCAGTATAACTGAGGCCTAAGATGTAACTGGGCTTATTGGGGATTGCTCTAAAGCCAAAATACCCATTAGGATCTAGTTTAGTTGCCGTTTTATTATTGATAACTAGTGCGCCTCTATTACTGGCACACAATAAAATAGTATCAAATACTTGTATATTCCAAGCTTGTGCGTTTGTTCCTGGGACGAGTTTAAACGGTTCGTCTTTGAAGTCTTTATCCCAAGGATGATAAAACAAGCCTTGATTTGTGGCAATGTATAAGTTATTCTCAAATACTACAGACGAGTAAACAGTGCTGAGGTTGTAACTATAATCAAAAAAGGTAAAAGGCGAATTAATGTTGATAAAACTAATACCATTGTCGAGACCTAGCCATAGGTTTTTTTGGTCATCAATAAAGGAGGTTAATATCGTGTTGTTCTGGATTCCTTTATTGTGGTTAAGATGTTGTGTTATTTTGCCGTTTAAATCACAAATAGCGATTCCGTTTAAAACAGTATTTAGTACTATGAATTTTTTATCAATAATTATCCCTCCCAAAGAGGTGTTTTTTAAAACAAAATTATTTGCTTCGGTATTCCAAGGAGTTACTTTTCCGTCTTCATATATAAAAAGGCCTTTTTCAAGAGTCATAATTAGAAAGCGTTCTTGACTTAGTTGGAGCATAGACCAAATTTCGGTTCCGTTAAAATATTTAGTTCCAGCTATAGGATATAATTTTCCAGCACGTAATTCTAAAACACCTTCTGTTTTGTCTTGAACGTATAGTTTGTTGTTAAGTACAAATGAAAACTGGAATTTTGTGGGTGCATTTATAGTACTGCATTTGTTGTTTTTGAAAATAAAAATTTTGGTAAATGACTGAAAAATGATTGTTTCATTGTAGAGGTGAACACGCCATATCAAGTTGATATCTTTCTTATCCTCAGTATTAAGTTTACTGGATAATGATTGATATACTAATTTTCCTTTACTGTTGGGTTTAAAATAGCCAAACTCGTTGTTACCTCCCACAAACACTACGCCGTGCTTGTCTACTTTTAAACTTCTTATAACAGATTTATTTGGGAGTTGATAATTTTTCCAGCTAGTTCCATTAAATTGAACTAAACCTTCATTATTCGCAAAGTAAATAATACCGTTTTTATCTTGATCAATATTCCAGTTTTGAGTTCCGGCGTTGTATACTGTACGTTTATAGTTTTTAATGTCAGGTAGACCAATGTTTTTTACTTGACTTTTTGCAGATAAAAGGCTAAATACACTTAATAATAGTAAGAATTTTTTAATAATTAATTTCATATTTATATAAGTGAAATGATGTTTTTAAAATTATGAAACACGAACTAAATGCAACATTTGTTGCATTTATAAGTTAAATAGTTAATAAAATATAAATGTAGTGTTTATTTTTATTTATTAACATTTTTGTAACAGTGATTTTTTGATTGTATAACTTTGATTTTAAGTTATTTGTAATTTTTTTGATGTGTTTTTGTAAGGTAATAAAAATCAAAATGATGTGTTTTTGTAAGTAATTTAAAATACCAATATCAAAATAATATAGATACTTTAGCATTAAATTACTAATTAATTAACCAAAATTTTTAGAAAAATGAAATTAATAAAATCACTTATTTTTTGTTTTTCATCGTTACTATTCTCAGTTATAGCGCAAGCTCAAGATGTATCTGTTAATGGTATAGTAAATGATGAAAGTGGGATGCCAATACCAGGGGCATCTGTATTATTGAAAGGAACAAATAAGTCTACAACTTCTGATTTTGACGGAAAGTTTCAGATTCTTGCTCCTTCAAACGGCGTGCTTCTAATTAGCTTTATTGGATACGGTACCGTTCAAGAACCTATTAATAAGCGTACATCTGTTAAAGTACAATTAACACCAGAATCTCAAAATCTAAATGAGGTAGTGGTTGTAGGTTATGGTACTCAAAAGAAAAGTGTGGTAACAGGATCGATTTCTAGTGTCAAAGCTAAAGATTTAGAGAGTTTACCTATCACTAGAGTAGAACAGGCATTACAAGGTAGAGTTTCAGGAGTTTCGATAGCTGCAAATGCCGGACAACCAGGCTCAGCGTCTACTATTCGTATTCGTGGATTTACAACGTTAAATAATAATGATCCTTTATGGGTTGTTGATGGAGTTATTATAGACAACGGAGGTATAGGATATTTAAATCAGTCTGATATTGAGTCTATTGAAGTTTTAAAAGATGGTGCTTCTGGTGCTATTTATGGTTCTCGAGCAGCTGCTGGGGTAATCCTAGTAACAACTAAAAAAGGAAAATCAGGAAAAATAAGTGTTAACTATACTGGTTTTACTGGAGTGTCACAAGCAGCTAAAAAAATTGATTTGTTAGATGCAACACAGTACACAACAATCATGAATGAGGCCTATACTAATGGAGGAAAACCAGCTCCTTATTCTACTACCACTAACTACGGTAAAGGAACGAATTGGCAGGATGCTATATTTAATGATAGTGCGCAACGTACTTCTCATGAATTAAGTTTCAGTGGGGGTAACGAAGCTTCAACGTTTTATATGTCTTTTGGATTATTAGATCAAGAAGGGATTGTTACTTCTGAAATTTCGAACTATACTAGAAAAAATATTCGTTTAAACTCCAATCACAAACTAGGAAAGTATATTAAAATTGGACAAACATTAGGATACTCTAATGAAAAAACGATTGGTATTGGTAATACAAATGACGAGTTTGGAGGACCATTATCTTCGGCAATTAATTTAGACCCATTGACCCCAATTTTTGAAACGAACCCAAACCAAGCAATTTATCAGAATAATCCAAACGCGATCAGAGATGCTAACGGAAACTATTATGGAATTTCTACAATTGTAACTCAGGAAAACACGAATCCATTAGCGTATACTAAAACGAGATTGGGTAATAACAGTTTCTCTGATAATTTTGTGGGGAATATTTTTATTGAAGCAGAAGTTTTACCGGGTTTGAAATTTAGATCTACAGCAGGGGGAAAATTAGCTTTTTACGGTTCAGATAATTTCACGCCTGTATTTTTCTTGAATGGTGCGACAAAAAGAGACAAGAACGAACTATTTAGATCGTATCAAAAATCATTTAGTTGGAACTGGGAAAACACATTAAATTATACTAAAAAACTTGGTGATCATAACTTTAGTGTTTTACTTGGTAAAGGTACTTACGTAGATAATATTTCTTCAGGAAATGATGTGACGTATCAAGGTGTACCTGCAACAACTCATAGTGAAGCTTCCTTTAATGTCGAAATTCCGATTACTGATAAAATTGCAAATGCATATAGCTCTCAAGCTTATGAACACAGAGTTGAATCTATTTTTGCTAGATTAAATTATGATTTCAAAGAGAAATATATTTTCACGGGAATTATTCGTCGTGATGGTTCTACTCGCTTTGGACCAAACAATAAGTATGGAACGTTTCCATCAGTTTCGTTAGGATGGGTGCCTTCAAAAGAAGGATTTTGGAATACTGATGGTGCCGTTAGCACTTTAAAAATTAGAGGAGGTTACGGAGTTACAGGAAATGACTCTTCACCTGACTTCTTATACATTTCAACTGTTGGTATTAAGAGAAATTATACCATTGGAGGAGTTCCTATTCCAGGACAAAGTCCAAACGCATTGCCTAACCCTGATTTAAAATGGGAAGAAACCAAACAAGCAAATATTGGATTTGAGATGAATTTTCTTCGCGACTTCAATTTAACTGTTGATTTATTTAATAAAAAAACAGAGGGTATCATCATGCCAGTACCTAATCCTGGATATGTGGGTGCGACAGGAGATTCTTACGCAAACCTTGCGAGTATGGAAAATAAAGGTATAGATGTCGAGCTAGGATACCGTAAAAAAATAGGAGCTTTAAACCTTGCTGTTAATGGTAACTTCTCTTATATCAAAAATGAAATTACCTATCTTGACAAAGGGGTTAATTTTATTGCAGGGGATGAAACGGTACAATCTAGTTCTTATGAAATTAATAGAACACAGGTTGGTCAGGCTTACAATTCTTTCTATGGTTTTAAAACCAATGGTGTTTTTCAAAATCAAGCTGAAATTGATTCTTATAAAAATACTGCAGGAGTTGTAATTCAACCAAATGCTAAGCCAGGGGATTTCCGTTGGCAAGATTTAAACGGAGATGGTGTGATCGGTGGTGAGGATAGAACTTTCTTAGGGACATCGTTGCCTAAATATACATACGGACTTACACTAAATTTAGATTACAAAGGAATTGATTTATTAGTTTTTGGTCAAGGAGCAGGAGGGAATAAAATTTATCAAGGGTTAAGAAGATTAGACATCATAAATGCAAATTATCAAACTGAAGTTTTAGGCCGTTGGACAGGTGAGGGATCTACTAATAGTTACCCAAGAGTTACGACGGATGATACTAATAGAAACTTTAGTAATCCATCTGATTTTAATTTACAGAAAGGTGATTTCTTTAGATTCAAAACCATCCAACTAGGATATTCACTTCCTTCAGATTTAGTAAACAAAGCTTCTTTACAAAAAGTGAGGTTTTACATCACAGGTGAAAATCTTTTCACAATTACTAAGTATACTGGTTTTGATCCTGAAGTTGGAGGACCAACCACGGCTGGAATGGACAATGTACAAGGTGTTGATAGAGGGTATTATCCTCAAGCAAAATCGTACATGCTAGGAGTTAATTTGCAATTTTAATTAAAAATAAGATATTATGAAACTTATAAGTTTTAAACAATCAATCGTCGCTGTTGGAGTGTTATTAGCACTTGGATCGTGTGATACTGACGAAAAATTAGAGGTAAAAGGGGATGGAGTAGTATTAGAAAGTAATTTTTATAGAAATGAGACCGAAGCTTATTCTGGTTTAGTAGCAGCCTATGATAAAGTAGGGAAGTTTGCTGGTTCAATGGAAACTGCTCCGTTGTTATTCTTAAATTCTGCTTCAGATGACTTTTACGCGGGAGGAGGTAATTCAGGAGATCAACCCGGTCTTCAGGTAGCATCAAACTATACGGTGAGTCCGTTTAATATTCCGCCAGCTATTTGGTCAAATTATTATCAAGGTGTTTTTAGATGTAATGTCATGATCCAAAAACTTCCTGATGTCCCTATGGATGCAACCAAGAAAGCAAGGTTCATGGCCGAAGTAAAAACCTTACGTGCTTATTATTATTTTGACCTTGTTAGAATGTTTAAAAATGTTCCTTTAATTCTAGCGCCACTCTCTAAAGATGAGGTTCCAGATGTAATGCAAGCAAAACCGGAAGATGTTTATATCCAAATGGAAAAAGACTTAAATGAAGCCATTGGTGATTTACCTATTACTATTATCGAAGGGGAATCAGGACGTTTTTCAAGAGGAGCTGCAACGGCACTGTTAGGAAAAATATATTTGTATGACAATAAAAAAACAGAGGCTGCGGTTGAATTTGCTAAAGTAAATGGAACTCCAGGAGCAACAAGTAGTTATGGTTATAAATTAATGCCTGCTTTTGCTGATTTATGGAATCACATCAATAAATTTAATACAGAGTCTATTTTCGAAATTGCTTATTCGGATAAATCCAATGCTGATTGGGGGAATTTTGAGTTAGGAAATGACGAAGGAAATGTGGCTTCTCAATTAATGGGAATGAGAGATTACTCTAGAACTGCAACAGGAAAAGCCGCTGGATTACCTGATTATATTAATGGTTGGGGTTTTATGACTGCAACGACTGACTTAGCAACTGCTTTAAAAACAGATCCTCGTTTTGCATCGACGCTTTTTGATGCAGCAGCCGAAAGAACTGCTGGACGTATCACTTACACAGATAGCTATAACGAAAAAGGGTATCATTTTATTAAATACGCAGCGGTTAACAGTGATATTACTGCGGCTAATCCTTTCTTGAATTTTTCTATTAATACCTATATTATTCGTTTGGCCGATACTTATTTAATGGAAGCAGAAGCTTTAAACGGAAGTGGAGCAAGAGCTCAAGCGCTTCTTGATGCGGTTAGAGCTAGAGTTGGTTTACCGTCAGTTCCTGTTTCTATGGCTGCAATTATGAATGAAAGAAGATTAGAACTTGCCGGTGAAGGACACCGTTGGTATGATTTAGTACGTACGGGTGAAGCAGCTGCAAAATTAGCTTTTAAAGGTTTTACTGCTAATAAAAACGAGTCAATGCCAATACCATATAGTGAGTTTAATAACACTAAGATGGTTCAAAACACAGGTTATTAATAGATTTTGAGTTAGTTTAATTGAGTTAGGTTGAAATAGCCCATATTCATTTTGTTTATGGGCTATTTTTAAATAATGTCTTTTAAAGTAGTATTACAAGAATTTAAAAATACAATAATGAAAATTCCAAAGTACACATTACTATGTTTGCTGTTTTCGTTTGTAGCATTTTCGCAAAAGCAAAGTAAACAAGATATTGCTACAGCAGCTAAAAAAATTACAGTATATACTACTGCCGAAAATACAAGACTCAGGTTGAGTCCTACAGCTAATTTGTTTTTTTCGAAAGCAACGCAGCCTTTAGAAACACAATTAGCAATCGTGGTGGAGCCTAGAAAAACGTTTCAAAATTTTTTAGGTATTGGAGGTGCAATTACTGATGCAAGTGCCGAAGTTTTTGCAAAATTACCCAAGGACAAACAGCAAGAATTTTTGACATCCTATTACGATAAAGAAAAAGGGATTGGCTATTCTCTGCTAAGGACAACGATACATAGTTCTGATTTTAGCAGCGAAAGCTACACTTATATTAAAGAAGGAGATAAGGATTTAAAAAGTTTTTCTATTGCTCACGATCAGCAATATAAAATTCCGTTAATTAAGCAAGCAATAAAAACAGCTGGTGGTAAATTAACAACTTATGCGTCTCCATGGAGTCCTCCCGCTTTTATGAAAAGCACAAATAATATGCTGCAAGGAGGTGTTCTTTTACCAGAATATGACCAAGCTTGGGCTAATTATTATGTGAAATTTATTAACGCTTATGAAAAAGAAGGTATTCCTATCTGGGGTTTAACAATTCAAAACGAACCTATGGCAAAACAAACATGGGAATCGTGTTTGTATACTGCCGATGAGGAGCGAGATTTTATAAAAAATTATTTAGGACCAACACTTAAAAAAGAAGGTTTAGGAAATAAAAATATTGTTATCTGGGACCACAACAGAGATTTAATGTATGAAAGAGCAAATACAATTCTTTCTGACCCTGAAGCAGCAAAATATGTTTGGGGAACTGGTTTTCATTGGTACGAAAACTGGTCTGGAGGAGAACAAATGTTTGATAATGTTCGAAAAGTTTACGAAGCCTATCCCGATAAAAAGCTATTGTTTACTGAAGGCTGTGTAGAACGTTTTGATGCAAGTAAATACCAGTTTTGGCCTAATGCCGAAAGATATGGTAAAGCAATGATTAATGATTTTAATAATGGAACCGTGGGCTGGACAGACTGGAATATTCTACTAGATC
This sequence comes from Flavobacterium sp. PL002, assembly GCF_054165825.1. Taxonomy (NCBI): domain Bacteria; kingdom Pseudomonadati; phylum Bacteroidota; class Flavobacteriia; order Flavobacteriales; family Flavobacteriaceae; genus Flavobacterium; species Flavobacterium sp. PL002. The sequence goes on from NZ_CM135110.1 coordinate 2,378,719, forward strand.
AAAATGGAGGACCAAATCATGTGGGGAATTTCTGTTTTGCACCTGTTCATGCAAATACCAATACGGGAGAACTAATCTATACGCCTTCGTATTATTATATTGGACATTTTTCTAAATTTATTCGAGTTGGTGCAAAAAGAATCAGTTCAGCAGTAAGCAGAAGCGCTTTAATAAGTACTTCTTTTCTTAATTTAGACGGAACTGTGGTGACTGTGGTTATGAATGATTCTGATAAAAGTATCACGTATAGTTTAATGGTATCGGCTAATCAAGCCGAGGTTGTAATACCTCCTCATGCCATGCAAACCCTAGTTTATTAGTGTAAGATCGCTTTCGAGAAAGCTAAAATTGCTTTTAAAAGTGTATAAAAATTAAAATTAAATATGAAAAATACAGTAATGTTATTAGTTGTTTTTTTGTTTGCAGGAACCGTTTGGAGCCAAGAAGCAAAAAACAATAAATCAGCAATAGATAATAAAGTAGCTGCTTTATTATCTAAAATGAGTATCGAAGAAAAAGTAGGTCAAATGACTCAAATAACGGTTACTAATTTTGAAGTAACTGGGAAAAAAGGTGTGATTGATGCTGCAAAACTAAAAGAAGGAATTCAAAAATACCATATAGGATCCATCTTAAACGTTCCTAATCCAGGAGCTCAAACTATTGAACAATGGAAAGGAGTGATCTCAACCATTAGCACTGAAGCTAATAAAACGAGATTGAAAATCCCTGTTTTATATGGTATTGACGCCATTCACGGTGCAAGTTATACACAAGGAGCGACTTTATTCCCGCAGCAAATAGGTTTGGCAGCAACCTTTAATACAGAATTGGTTAAAAAAGGAGCACAAATTTCAGCTTATGAAACACGTGCTTCTTCTATACCTTGGGTTTTTTCACCTGATTTAGATTTCCCTAGAAATCCAGCTTGGTCAAGAATGTGGGAAACTTTTGGTGAAGATGCTTATCTATCTTCAAAAATGGCAGTAGCTTTAGTTGAAGGTTATGAAGGCGATGGCGTTGGGTCAAAATATCAAGTAGCATCGTGTATGAAACATTACATAGGTTACGGAAGCACCACTAGTGGAAAAGACCGTACACCAAGTATTATTCCTGAACGTATTTTACGTCAGTATGACTTGACCATTTATCAAGCTGCAATCAAAGCGGGTGCCAAAAGTGTGATGGTAAGTTCAGGAGAGATCAATGGAACTCCAGTGCATGCAAGCAAGCATTTAATTACGGATATTTTAAAAAACGAGTTGGGTTTTTCAGGCGTTGTAGTAACAGACTGGAAGGATATTATTTATTTGTATACCCGTCATAAAGTGGCTGAATCAAATAGAGATGCTGTTAAAATCGCTGTTATGGCAGGTATTGATATGAGTATGGTTCCTGAGGACTTTACTTTTTATACTGATTTAGTAGACCTTGTTAATAAAGGGGAAGTACCTATTTCTCGTATTGATGATGCTGTTTCTCGAATTTTAAAAATGAAATTTGAACTTAATTTATTCGAAAATACGTTAGCTGACCTCAAAGATTACCCTGCTTTTGGTAGTAAGGAACACATTGAAAAAGCGTATCAAACGGCAGCAGAATCAATTACTTTATTAAAAAATAAAGAAGCTATTCTACCATTAAATAAAAACGAAAAAATATTAGTTACAGGAGCTACGGCAAACAGTATGAAGTACCTTAACGGAGGTTGGTCTTATACTTGGCAAGGAGAAAATTCAGATACTTATGCTGCGGATAAATTCACAATTCTGGAGGCTTTTCAAAACAAAATTGGGAAAGAAAATGTATTGTATACACCAGGTGCAGATTTAGAAATTGAAAATGATGCTGAAATAGAAAAAGCAGTTGCTCTTGCAAAACAAGCCTCTAAAATTGTTTTGTGTTTAGGAGAAAAAAATTATACCGAAACACCAGGGGATATTAGTAATATATACATGAGTGATTCGCAAATAAAATTAGCTTTGGCTTTAGCCAAATTAAACAAGCCAATTATCTTAATTTTGAACGAAGGCCGCCCAAGATTAATAAGTGATTTTGAGTCAAAAATGAATGCGGTTATTCAATGTTACCTTCCCGGAAACGAAGGAGCAAGAGCTTTAGTAGATATAGTTTACGGAGATGTGAACCCAAGCGGAAGATTGCCGTACAATTACCCTAGATATCCAAATTCATTAGAAAAATACAATAGGAAATATACCGAAAGTATTTCAGAAGGGGAGCAAAATGACGATGCTAAATATGAAAAAAGTTATTTGCCACAATATGAATTTGGTACCGGTTTATCCTATACGACTTTTAAATACAGCAATATAAAAATTGATAAAAAAGAGATAAGCAGTTCAGATGATATTACAGTTTCTGTTGAGGTGACTAATTCAGGGTCTTCACAGGGTAAAGAAGCAGTTTTGTTGTATTTATCAGATAATGTAGCGTCAATTACGCCTGAATTTAAATCGCTAAAACGTTTTGAAAAAATTGAATTGGCGCCAGGAGAAACTAAAAAAGTTTCATTTACTTTAAATCCACAAGATTTAAAATTTGTAAACAACGACTTAAAATGGATTTCAGAAAAAGGAACGTTTACGATCCAAATAGGAGATCAAAAAGCGGACTTCTTATTACAGTAAGGGGTTTAGCTTAGAATAATTATGGTTTTGTTTTTTGTAAAAAAGGGTTTGACAATAATGTCAAACCCTTTTGATTTGGGGAAACTAGGGTTTTATTTTATCACTCCCTGTATTTCATTAGCAATAGGATGATTGGCTTCAAAAGTGTATCCCATTATTTTGGCCATAGTTTGTGCAAATTGATTTTGGTACAATTGATTTGCATTTGTCATTTCCCCCTTGGCATCAATTTGTGGTCCCATAGTAGCAAACCAAATTTCGCTAGCATCTTTTATTTGCGGACCATGACTCGTCCATTCTGCTTTTGTGATATCTCCACGTCCGTGATCTGTGGTGAATACTAATGCCGTTTTTCCTTTATATTGTGGGTCACTTTCTACAAAGTCCCAAATTTCCTTAATCCAAGCATCTACTTGATGCGCAGCATCTAAGTACGAACGGTAAAAGCCATAATGTGCCCATTCATCTGTTTCACCGTAGGAAATATATAGTACGCGAGGTTTGTTGGTTTTCAATTCTTCTAATGCGCCATAATGCGTAAACACGTCCAAACATTCTTCTTCATGAAAAGGTTTGAAAGAATCGGTGCGCATGGCATTGATTAGTTTTTGTTTTTCATTTGGCGTTTTACCTCCCACGTTATCGAAGGCAGATACCACTGGGAAACCGGCTCTTTTTTCATTTAAAATGTTGTCAAAAGCATCCCAAGCACCAAAAGCAGCTACTTTACCTTTTATCTTTGGTTGTTTATTCAAGAATTCTAAAATCGTGATATTGGGATTTGCAGGATAGTGGTTAGAATTGATTAAAGTATCTGCATAACCTGTCATGATTTCGTTATAACCAGGATAACTAAACCAATACGGATTGGCATTATTCACTTTGTTACCTACTGTTCTATTGCCATAAATTTGCCCTTTTTTGGCCAAAACTGACCACATAAAAGGCATTAGTTTTTCTCTACGTTCCTTTGGGGTTTCGGCCCAATATTTTTTATAAATATAGCTGCTGTCGTTTTGATTGAACTTTTTGTCTCTGGCGAGCGTTTCATCCATCCCTTTAAAAGCTTCTTGCCATCTAAAACCGTCAGTGGTAATTATAATGATGTTTTCGGCTTTTTGAGCTTGAGCTATTGTACCGCAAGCAAGTAATAGTATTATAATTATTCTTTTCATTTTCTTGTTATATTTAAAATTTATCCCACCATACTTTAGCATTAATATCATCTGTCACTCCTAATTTTTGCAAAGCAGCAATGTTATTTTGTGCATTTACAGATTGCTCTAAACTAGGGTACATGATACGTCTTGGAACTTTATTGCCATTTTTTGATCCTGGACCAGCTTGAATAAAACTAGGTTTCCCTGTTCTTTTCCAATCAAACCACGATTCGGTTCCAGAATGATACAGTGCCAACCATTTTTGAGTGTACAAAACTTCAGTTGTCGCGCTATATGGTGCTGTTGCCGTCAAGTAATCAGTTGGCATCACCACATTCCACTGTTTGAATGATGCTTCAACGGCTGTATTATAATAGGTTTGCGCTGATCCTATAGTGATCAAATTACGCTGACTTGCTTCGGCTAGTAAAAAGTTTAGCTCACTATAAGTCATAAAAAGTGCTGCGATTTTTGTTTTGGTATAAAAATAATCTTCCGCTCTTCTTGAATAATTTGTTGGCTCTCCAATTTGGTCTAAAGTCAATCCTGGCTGCAATCCTAATTGGTTGGTAGATCCCGCAATAGGATCAATCCATTCGGCAAGTCTTGGGTCATTGTTAGCGATTAAAGTGTTTACCAAATTTGTTGTTGGGATAACAATATTATAACCATATAATCTGTTGATTCCATCACTCATAGGCGAAATATTAGGGAAACTTCCCGAATAAAAATAAGTAGCATTATCAGCATTCGATGCAAATAAGGGGTATTGTGCAGGCTTAGAGACAATTTCGTTCAATTTGGCACTCACATTTATTTTATTCGAAATACGCATCAATAACCTTAGGTGCAACGAATTGGCAAATTTTTTCCATTTCAACATGTCACCGTTGAATAAATTATCACCTTCTACTTTTAGCTTGGTATCGATGATCGCATTAGCATTATCAAGATTTAAAAGCAATTGGGTGTATATTTCTTCTTGTGTATCGTATTTTGGTTTCAAATTTCCTTCTTCGCCTTGTGACGCTTCTGAGTATGGAGCGTCTCCATAAGCATCTGTGATTACTTGCATGGTATACGTTTCTAGAATCAAACTGATAGCTTCGTAATTCTTATCTTGTAGCAATAAGGCTTGTTTTTTAATGTCATAAATATCATTGAGCCATTTGTACATTCCCCAAAAACGAGCATCAGCACCCCAATTGTAAATATCTAGTTCATTGTACTCGTAATTGCCACCGTATTGAGCCACAATATCCCCAAAATTGAATGAATTATTTACATTGGTATTGGCTAGGTTAAAAATCACATTAGGTAATAACTGTTTTGGTTGCGAAACCGTAGGTTGGTTTTTATTGGTGTTGATTTCTTCAAATCCATCGGTGCAAGAGATGCCTAGACCGCAGAAGAATAATAAGGTTATGAATTTTTTCATGATGTTTTTTTTAGAATGAAGCATTTAATTTTATTCCGTAGTTTCTTGAAGAGGGTAATTGCAACACCTCAAAACCAGGTAAAAGAGTACCGCCGCTAATTGCTTGAGTTTCGGGATCAATGTTTGGAACTTTCGTCCAAAGCGCCAAGTTGTTCCCTACTAATCCTATGCTTAAGTTTTGCATGTGCACAGCCTTAGTGAATTTTGAAGATAACCTGTAATTTAAACTCACTTCTCTTAATTTTACATAAGAAGCATCAAAGGAGTTGGCTTCAATATTGTCTCTTCTAAAAGCGTTTGAATAATACCAGTTTTCGGTAGTAACAGATGTTGTGTTTGGGCTGTAAGAACCATCGGTGTTTTGAACTACTCCTTGACCTACAATTCCTGTCTCTCTTCCTGGTAAGGAAACGGCTAGGATACCGCTTTCCATTCCAATTGCATTGGTCATCGAATAAATTTTACCACCATGACGCACATCAACAAGCGCATTTAAACTCAGGTTTTTGTATCTAATGTTTGTTGAAAGACCCAACATCCAGTCTGGATTGTAGTTTCCTATTTTCTTGATTTTTGTATCTAATATTGGCGAACCAGCATTGTCATAAACGATTTGGTTGTCTGGGCTTCTTAGGTATCCGCGTCCATACATGTCACCCATTCGCTCTCCTACACGAGCTTCTATTGTTCCTCCGTTTGGGCCTTGAGCAATGATATAATTGTCAATTCCTGGAGTTAATTCTTTTACAGTTCCGCGGTTCCGAGTAAAATTCGCGTTAAGCGTCCATTCAAAATCAGTAGTGCGAACAGGGGTTAATCCTAATCCTATTTCGATTCCTTTGTTTTGAATTTTACCTGCATTGATTACATTCGAATTAAATCCAGCTGCTTGCGAAATATCAAGACCTACAATTTGGTTTTTCGAGTTAGTTACATAATAACTCATATCTAGTGTGATTCTCTTTTTGAAAAACTGCGCTTCAATTCCGGCTTCGTATGATGTTGCAATTTCAGGTTTTAAATTACTATTTAAAATTGAAGAGGGATTGGTCAATGTTCCAGCTAATGAACCATTGTCGTAGGTTTTTACTAATCGGTAAGGATCAGTATCATTTCCTACAGAAGCGGCGTTGACTCTTACTTTTAAGAAATCTATGTTCTTATTCATTTCGAAAAAAGAAGTAGGAATAAAACTCAAAGAAGCCGAAGGATAGAAATACGAATTGTTGTTTGCTGGTAGGGTAGATGACCAATCGTTTCTAGCGGTAACATCTAAATACAAATAATCTTTGTACCCTATGTTAGCTAGACTATACATACTATTAATCCGTTTTTTATAAATATTTCTAGATTGAATTGGCATTACATTGATGTTTTGCAAATTGTAAATTCCAGGAATACTAATTCCTTGACCTTCAATTTTACTTTCACTAGTATATTGATTCATACTGTTAGCACCATATGATATTTTCACAGTAAAATCGCCAAAAGTGTGATCATAAGATAGTAACATATCAGCATTGTACTCTGTAAAACCTATCGTTTGTTCGCGGTACATTCCGTTGGTGTAGCGAGACGAACCTATAGGTCTGCGTGACCATCTAAAATCATTTGAATTATCCATTCCTATTCTAGCCATAAATGAGAAATCATCACTAATTTGGTAAGTCGAAGACATGTTTCCAAAAATTCTTGCTTTCTTGAATGCGTTGATGTTTTCGTAGGCAATTTTAAAAGGATTATCACCCCATCCAAACATGCTGTTTTGTCTCACATTTTTCACGATCCAGTAATCCTTTAACCAGTCAAGGTCAACATTAGTATGATTCCATAATAAATTGTACATGATTCCTTGACTTCCGTAACCTGAAACTGGCGTGTTGTCACTAGCGCTTTTTGTGTAAGTAGCTACCGTGGCAAATTTCCATTTGTCTGAGATATTGTAATTAAGGTTTAGACTTATATTGTCTCTTTTTAAATTAGAATTAGGTACAATATCTTCGCTAGTTGTTTTGCCGTAGCTTAGTCTGAAATTTGTTTTTTCATCTGATCCAGAAATCGAAACGGTATTCGAAATAGAATTTCCCTTTCTAAAAAAGTCTTTTAAATTGTATCTAAATTCGAATGGTAAAGCTTGACCTTCACCTACAGAATACCCCGGGCTACCATTTTGAAGGATCGAAAGCCCTGAATCAAAACGAGGTCCTAAGTTGGTGTCAGCACCCGGATCGTAAACTTGTTTAGAACCTGCACCATAAACACCCTGAATCTCTGGCAAACGCAAAGCCTCGCTAGTCATAAAAGAAGAAGAGATCGAAACACCCAAGCCTTTACCTTTGCGACCGGATTTTGTGGTAATGACAATCACACCATTTGCTGCTCTAGATCCATAAAGTGCAGATGCTGCAGCACCTTTCAATACATTGACGCTTTCTATATTTTCTTGATTGATTTCGGCGGCACCATTACCATAATCAGTAGGCAAATCGGTTTGAGTTGTTGCCGAACTCCCAACACCGTATACATTGTTATTAATTGGAATACCATCTACAATAAATAATGGCCCGTTGTTGTTAATGTTCAATGACTTGTCGCCTCTAATAGTAATTCTAGAAGAACTTGTAATTCCGTTTCCTGAGCCAGAAATTTGAACTCCCGATATTTTTCCAGAAAGATTAGAAACAAAATTGGTCGAGTTCACCTTATTGATATCGTCTGATTTTAATTCTTGGGATGCATATCCTAGAGCGCGTTTGTCTCTTTTAATACCCAAAGCTGTAACGACTACTTCACCTAGTGCTACTGAATCGTCTTGAAGACTAACATTTAATTTTTCTTGATTGGTTCCTATAGCTTCTTTAGTTGTAAAACCCATGTAGCTAAAAACTAGGGTTTTTCCTTTTTCAGTTGCAATGGAGTAGCTTCCATTTGCATCAGCGATTGTGCTGTTTTGAGTCCCTTTTACGAGAATGGTTGCGCCTGTTAGCGGGAAGCCAGCTGAATCTGTTACTTTTCCTTGAATTATAATAGATTGCGAATGCAGCAATTGCCCACAAAGTACAATTAAGAATAAGAGTAGATTTTGTTTTAAAGTTTTCATTTTTTAGTAGTTATGTTTGTCGTGCAAAACTATCGGTCTACTCACGGGATGTGATTAAGAAAACTTTAACAAAACAATAGTTGCAATTAAGAATAGGTTAGCAATGTTAACTAGATGTTTTTTGTGGATTCAATGTTTAAATTTGTCTAAAATGGCTTTCTTTTTTCTTAAAAGCTGTAACTTTGATGTCTAAATGAATGTTACCTCACAAATAAAACAACCCATCTTTAACGAAATGGAACTTTTTGAAAAAAAGTTCTATGAATCGATGACTTCACAAGTGGCTTTACTTAATAGAATTACCTATTACATTGTAAACCGCAAAGGGAAGCAAATGCGTCCTATGTTTGTTTTTCTTACTGCTAAGATGGTTTCTGGTGGTACAATAAATGAACGAACTTATCGTGGAGCTTGTGTTATTGAGCTTATTCATACAGCCACTTTAGTGCATGATGACGTAGTAGATGATAGTAATCGCCGTCGCGGTTTTTTCTCGATCAATGCACTTTGGAAAAATAAAATTGCGGTACTAGTTGGAGATTATTTGTTGTCAAAAGGGTTGTTGCTGTCAATAGATAATGACGATTTTGATTTACTAAAAATTATTTCTGTCGCTGTACGCGAAATGAGCGAAGGCGAGTTACTCCAAATCGAAAAAGCGCGACGACTTGATATTACAGAAGATATTTATTACGAAATTATTCGAAAAAAAACCGCTACCCTTATTGCGGCTTGCTGTGCTCTTGGTGCAAAATCTGTAATTGAAGATGCCGTGCAAGTAGAAAATATGCGAAAATTTGGCGAACTGATCGGGATGGCTTTCCAAATCAAAGACGACTTGTTTGATTACACAGATGAAGCTATTGGGAAACCAACGGGAATTGATATCAAAGAACAAAAAATGACGCTTCCTTTAATTCATGTTTTAAATACCTGTACCGCTAAAGAAAAGTCGTGGTTAATCAACTCAATAAAAAACCACAACAAAGACAAAAAAAGAGTCAAAGAAGTAATTGCTTTTGTAAAGGATCACAATGGTTTGGCTTACGCCGAAGACAAAATGACTGAATTTCAGCAAGAAGCACTAATGTTATTAGACAACTATCCTGCTTCTGATTTTAAAGACGCTTTAATCTTAATGGTGAATTACGTTATTGAGAGAAAGAAATAGTTTCGTTTTATCTTTCTGACGAAACAAGAATCCTGACTAAGGATAATTTTTTATATTTATTTTTACCTTCATGCAACCTTTTTGCATCGACATTCGTCTATAGTTATAGAAACCCTTTACAACAACTTTGAAAGTAATCAACTTACATCAAGAGGAAAGAAAAATGATTCAGCTAGCTGTCGACAACAATCGGCAAGCGCAGCAACAAATCTATTCTCGGTTTTCTCCAAAAATGTTAAGCATCTGTCGTTTGTATGTCAAAGATGTGCAGCAAGCTGAGGATGTTATGATTACTTCTTTTATGAAAGTCTTCAGTAGTTTGAAAAATTTTGAACACAATGGAAGCTTCGAAGGTTGGATTAGGCGAATTATGGTAAACGAATGCATTTCTTTTTTGCGTGTGCATAAAAAAGTAAATTTCATAGAAGATAGTTTTTGTACAGAAGAAAGCACAGTTGATAATGAGTGCGATTTAGAAGGGGATGCCATTCAATTATTGATTGATAATTTACCTGAAGGGTATAAGATGGTTTTCAATCTCTATGCGATTGAGGGATTCAAACACAAAGAAATAGCGGTGATGCTGGGGATAAATGAGGGGACGTCAAAATCGCAATTGTCACATGCAAGAAAGATTTTGCAACAGCAAATTAATGCAACAAAAAAATATGATTATGGAGCCAAATAAATTCGATAAGAATATCAAAGTAAAAATAGAGGCAAGAACGATTGCGCCTTCGGCTGATGCTTGGCATAAATTAGAAGCAATGATGTCAGTGGCTGATAAGCCAAAACGTAAATATGTTTGGTGGTACATAGCTGCTAGTTTTGTGGGTTTGCTATTAGTGAGTTCTATATTTTTTAATCAGTCTATTTCAAACAAAATTAACACAAGCAATTCAGTAGTTTTAGAGCAAGAGCAAACAAACCCTAACGTAGTTGAAAATGTTGTAAATAATGAAGAGGATATGCTTCCGCGAAAGGGAATTAGTAGTATTGCAGTTAATGAGCCTATTCGTAAAAAGGAGATGAGAAAAAAATCACCCAACCAAATAAAGGACAAAGACAATGCTGTTGTCGCTAATAATGAAAAAGTACTGAGAGTAGTTTCTCCTACAGTAAAAGTAATTGAAGCAATTAGTACTAACAAATATACGAGCGCAGAAAATCTTTTGGCAGCGGTTAGTGACACTAAAGTGGAGGAGATAAAAGCTGATAAGTCTTTTAAGAAAGCTAGCGTTGGAACTTCTGTAGACCCAAATAATTTGTTATCAAGTGTTGAAAAAGAATTGAATCAATCTTATAAAGAATCGGCTTTAGAAAAATTTAATAAAAAGTTTAATGCTGTCAAAACAGCTTTAGTAAATAGAAATTATCAAGAATAAGTAGTAAATTAATCAATCATCAATCAAAAAACGAAAATCATGAAAAAAATTATTTTATTTAGCATCCTATTTTTGTCGGCTTTTGCTGTAAAAATACATGCCCAGGATAAAGGCAGTTATAAATATATTCAAGACTGGAGCTATTGGCAAGCAGAATCACCAAATTATGAAATGAGCCTTGAAAAAAATGCAGCGTCTGATAATCAAAATACATTTAAAATTAAATCAATCAAAAGTAAGTTTTATGGGTTTGGCACACTTATGAAAACGATAAAATCAGATGGATATTTAGGAAAAACAGTAAAAATGACTGGGTATTTGAAGACTGATGACGTAAAGTCATGGGCTGGGCTTTGGATGCGTGTTGATTACTATGATGTAGCAGTTCTTGCATTTGACAATATGCAAAATAGAGGGGTGAAAAAAACCACAGATTGGACGAAATATGAAATAGTTTTATTTGTTCCTGATGAAGCAACTTCAATTTCCTACGGTGCTTTGTTAGATGGAACAGGTCAGGTATGGTTTAAAGATGTAGTGCTGCAAGTTGTTGCAGATACTATAGCAGAGACGGGTTCAAATAAAGGGAGAGATTACAAGATAATTTCTTTTGAAAAAAGAGCAAAGGCTATTGGAGACGAGATAAATAATATTACAGATAAAGAAAAAGCCGACCTAAAAAAAGCTGTAGATTCTATAGATCAGCAAGTCGAGAATGGAACTTTAACTACTGCAATAGCTAAAGAATTAAAGCTTAAAAAAGCAACTGAACATGCTGGAAATATCGATAAAAAGGTAGCTATTGAAGAAGTGAAATTAAATCAATTAGTCAAAGATCATGTAGAAGGTAAGTATGAAGATGAGGTAGAAAATAAAAAAAGAGGAACAATGTTGATTATTGGAGGTAGTAACGAGGCTATTGGTGAAAATAAAACTGAAATTAATTTAACGTCCTTCAAAGTGTATAATGGTCAAGAAGATAAAATCAAACGACATTACAAAAGAACAACTTCACAAGTAGTTTTTGCAACGGGATTAAATAATTTAATTACAGATCAACGCGTTCAAGACTCTGACTTTAGATATTTGGGATCTCATTTTTATGAATGGGGACTGACCTTGAATTCAAGAATTTTTAAAGAGGCTAATTTTTTACATGCAAAATATGGTTTGTCGTTAATGTACAACAATTTGAGAGCCACAGATAATAGAAGTTTTGTCGTTGATGGAAATCAAACTAAACTAGACGTTAATCCAGTGAGTTATGAAGACTCTAGATTTAGAACTGTTTCTCTAGTTGTACCATTGCATTTGGAGTTTGATTTTTCAAAATCTAAAGAAATAGATGGTAAACAGTATTTTAAAACACATGATAGTTTTCGTTTAGGTATAGGAGGTTATTTTGGAACGAACATTAAATCCAAACAAATTACTACGTACGATGATGATAATTATAAAAGTCGCCAAAAAGTGAAAGGGGATTTTAATGTAAACAAATTCGTTTATGGGTTAAGTACTTATATAGGTTACAAAGAGACAAGTTTGTATTTAAAATATGATCTAAATCCTTTATTCAAAGACAATGTGGTGAAACAAAACAATGTTTCCCTAGGCGTTCGTTTTGATTTTAATTAGAACGTTTTTGAGTTAGTTGGCAAACCCTTTCAGATAATAAATCTCGAAAGGGTTTTGCTATTTAAAAACTTTGTAACTTTGACTTTTTATAACTTTTACCCAAAATAAATTGATTTCAAAAGCGACTATAGATACTGTTTTCGAAACTGCTCGAGTAGAGGAGGTTATTGGTGATTTTGTTAATTTAAAACGCGCCGGTAGTAATTTCAAAGGCTTGAGTCCGTTTTCTGATGAGCGTTCACCATCCTTTATGGTGTCGCCTGCAAAGGGAATTTGGAAAGATTTTAGTTCTGGAAAAGGAGGAAATTCTGTTGCATTTTTAATGGAGCATTCTCATTTCACCTATCCAGAAGCTATTCGATATTTGGCTAACAAGTACAATATCGAAATCGAAGAAACTGAGCAAACAGATGCCGAAAAAGCTATTACTGATGTTCGTGAAAGTATGTATCTTGTATCAGAGTTTGCAAAAGAATATTTTCATAAAACGCTTTTAAAGTCAGAAGAAGGTAAAGCAATTGGACTTTCTTATTTTAAAGAAAGGGGTTTTACGGCTGAAACAATCGAAAAATTTAGCTTAGGATATTCACCAGAATCATGGGATGCTTTAACTAAAGAAGCCCTTGGAAAAGGATATAAATTAGAATTCCTTGAAAGTACGGGATTAACTATTGCTCGTGAAGACCGTCCTTTTGACCGATTTAAAAGTAGGGTAATGTTTCCTATCCAAAGTATGTCAGGTAGGGTGCTTGGTTTTGGTGGTCGAATTTTAACTAATGACAAGAAAGCCGCAAAATACCTCAATTCACCCGAAAGTGATATTTATCATAAGAGTAAAGTACTGTACGGTATTTTTCAAGCGAAACAATCCATTGCAAAATTGAATAATTGTTATTTAGTTGAAGGATATACTGATGTGATTCAGTTTAATCAAGCGGGTATTGAGAATGTCGTTTCGTCTTCTGGAACTGCTTTAACTCCGGATCAAATTCGTTTGGTAAACAGATTGACGAAGAATATTACGGTGCTATTTGACGGTGATGCTGCAGGTTTACGTGCCGCAATTCGTGGAATTGATTTGATTCTTGAAGAAGGTATGAATGTCAAAGTATGTACATTTCCTGATGGAGAAGACCCCGATAGTTTTGCCAAAAAAACATCTTATGATGATTTAGTTGCTTATTTAGAAAACAACGCTAAGGATTTTATACAGTTCAAAGCGTCGATGTTGATGAATGAGGCTAAGAACGATCCTATTAAAAAAGCAGATCTTATTAGAGATATGGTAGTGAGTATTTCTAAAATACCAGACCGTATTCAGCGTGAGATTTATGTTCAGGAGTGTTCTCGTATAATGGATATTTCTGAGCAAGTTTTAGTGAGTACGTTGGCACAATTAACACAAAAAGGCGAAGTTGAAGAGACTAAGAAATATCAAAAGGATCAAAAAGCTTTTCAAGTTGTAAAAAATGAAAATCCAGCCGATGTTGAAAAAGTAGATATACTTTATCGCTTAGAGCGAAAAATTATTGAAATTTTATTGCTTTACGGTAATAAAACAGAAGAATTTGAGGATACCTTCATGAAAACTAATGAAGACGGAGAAATTGTGATGGTTACTGAGAATAAAGATTTTAAAGTTTTTCAGCGCATTTACCTAAGTCTACAAGAAGATGAGGTAGAATTAGCAAATCCTTTATTTAAGGATATTTTTAATGATTTGATAAACTATTACCTTCAAAATGAATCCTTTAGTTTAGAACAATATTTGATGCATTTACAACCCGAATTTGCACAAGAAGTCACTGATATCCTTATGGAAGATGAGCGACTTGTTATGCACAACTGGGAAGGTCAAAATATTTTTCCGAAATCAAAAAACGATACCATAGCACAAAACGTTGCGGAAACCATTTTAACTATGCGATGGTATCTTGTAGGGAGAATTATAGAAGAATTGAAAAACTCAATAGCACCAGGCGCAGATAATACTGAGCCCATGACTATGATTCAAGACTATAATGGTTTGACCCTAGCTTTTTCTAAAAAACTCGGTAGAGTAATGTCTCGATTTTAATTTAAACGATTTCTAACGTTTTTGCTTTATTAACAAGATCTACTAAATTTGTAACATTTAGTTTTGTTAGTAAACGTAATTTATAAGTACTAATCGTTTTTTCGTTAAGACCTAAAATTTCAGCAATTTCGTGATTTTTTTTACCTCCACTTAGATAACGTAGTACTTCAACCTCACGGTTAGATAGTTTACGGTACAAACGTTCGCTTTTACTTTGTTTAGCAATTAAAGCTAAATTTTTCTTAACGGTTTCGTTCATAATTATCTTTCCTTGGTGTACTTTGATGATTGATTGACCTAAGGTTTCTAGTTTTTCCTTTTTATGAATATATCCAGATGCACCCGCTTTAATAGCGTTAGGAGCATAAATTTGTTCAGAAAGGCTACTGTAAATGATAACTTTAGTTTTGGGAAAATTTTTCAAGATAGACTTAACCTCAAAGATACTTGCTAATCCTTCTAGTTCTAAATCTAAAAGTAAAACGTCTATTTCTTTGGTAAGTAGAATGTCTCTGATCATTAAAAAGCTACCTACATTGGCAGTGATGGAGATTTCTGAATTGTCTTTAAAGTAAGATTTTACTCCGTAATGGACTACAGGGAAGTTATCTGCTAAACAAACTTTTATCATAATTTCATTTTTTTAAGAGTTGTCTGTGTAATAATTGATTAAATTTAGTTAAAAAAAGTGTGAAATACAATATTCCAAGGTAAAAATACTGTTAACTTATGTTAATTAAGCAAACTGGTATCGGGTTCATCTTGTGTTGGTTTACTTTGTTCAATCTCTTGTAGATAGAATAAACAACTTGCTCGCGCGCTGTAAAACCTTCATTTGATCCTCCTTTTTCATCTTGTAACATTGCCCACTCTAACTCATCATAACTAGCACCTAATTGCTCTTCATCAGATTTCTCATCTCCAAACAAGCCATCTGAAGGAGTTGCATTCAATACTGATTCAGGAACTTCTAGGTACGCACCTAAAGCAAATACTTCCGACTTCATTAAATCGGCAATAGGGCTTAAATCAACGCCTCCATCACCGTATTTAGTGTAGAAACCTACGCCGAAGTCTTCAACTTTGTTTCCAGTACCAGCAACCAGTAGACCGTGTATTCCTGCAAAATAATATAAAGTAGTCATACGCAATCGAGCTCTAGTGTTAGCAAGAGTTAGATTGAGTTTGTGTTCGTCTATACCTTCTGTGGGAACCTCTTTTTTAAATGTTTCAAAACTAGCAGTTAAGTCTGCTATGGTGTTAGAAACATTAGGAAATCTGTTTTTTAATTGTTCAATGTGTTCTTTCCCTCTACTAACATGACTGGCATGTTGGTGTATGGGCATTTCTACACATAAAACTTTTAAACCTGTTTGTGCGCAAAGTGTTGAGGTAACGGCAGAATCAATTCCGCCAGAGATGCCTACAACAAATCCATTTACATTCGCGTTTTTGGCATAATCTTTAAGCCAGTTTACAATATGAGTATTTACTCTTTCAATTTGAATAGTATTTTTTTTAATCATAATAGTTTAACTTTTAAAAACGAGCAATGTATATTTGCACGGTGATAATAGTAGGATTTTGTTTTTGAGTGGTATTTCAGGTGCAAATTTAATTAAAAAAAAATGAAAATATACGTTTATAGCATACTTCTATGCTGGTTTTTTGTGAGTTGCGGTAAAAAAGATAGGATTGAAAGAGAAATTAGGGAAATTCCAGTTGATATTAAGGTAACCCGTTTTGATAAAATATTTTTTGAAACAGCACCAGAAGATCTTGAAAAAATAAAAAAAGAGTTTCCTTATTTCTTTCCAGCTGGAAATGACGACCAAATTTGGTTAGAAAAAATGAGTAATTCTCAGTGGAGAGAATTATATGGTGAGGTTCAAAAGAAGTATAGTGATATTGATCCAGTCAAAAATGATTTAACAGCACTTGTACAACATCTTAAGTATTATTTTCCAAAAACGAAGACGCCTAAGCTAATCACAATCATTTCGGAAATGGATTATACTAACAAAGCAATCTATGCAGATAGTTTAGTAATCGTTTCTCTCGAAATGTATTTAGGTAAAGAGCATCGTTTTTATGAGTTCCCTAATTACATTAAGCAAAACTTTGAGGAAAAGCAAATCATGGCAGATGTGGTGTCTAGTTTTTCTAAAAGAAAAATTACTCCTGATGTTAGTAAGAACTTTTTATCAAGAATGGTTACTGCTGGAAAGGAACTGTACTTAAAAGATTTATTGCTTCCTGAATATAGTGATGCCGATAAAATAGGCTATACTCCAGAACAAATTAAATGGTGTGAGGAAAATGAGAATTATATGTGGCGTTATTTTATTGAAAAACAAATGCTATATAGCGATGACCAAAAGCTAACTTCCAGATTTGTTGGCCCAGCTCCTTTTTCTAAATTTTACTTGGAAATAGATAATGAATCACCAGGGCAGGTAGGTGCTTGGATTGGGTGGCAAATTGTGCGATCGTATATGGAAAACAATGAAGTATCTTTGCAGCAACTGTTAGAGTTAAATGCAAAAGAAATATTTGAAAAATCAAAATATAAACCTAAAAAGTAATGTCGGATAAAAATAGATCAGAAATTAAGTTTCTAGTAGAATTAGATGAAAACCGTGTACCAGAAAAATTATTATGGTCCGCTAAAGATGGTGGTGTAGCGCTGGAAGAAGCAAAGGCGATTATGCTGTCTGTTTGGGATAGCAAAGCTAAAGAGAGTATGCGTATTGATTTGTGGACAAAAGAAATGCCGGTTGATGAGATGAAGATTTTCTTTCATCAAACATTAGTGGCAATGGCAGATACATTTCATAGAGCAACTGGTGATGAGAAAATGGCAGATACCATGAAAGATTTTTGTGAGTATTTTGCTGAAAAGCTAGAATTAACTTCTAAGTAATAAATAAAAAGAGATTGTCTGAAGAGGCAATCTCTTTTAGTTTTTAATAGATTTATTTTTTAAATCCTTAAGTACTTTTTTTAATGAACCAAGCATTAATTTATTGGTGCTACTATGAAAATTGATGTTGTCAATGAGTTTTCTAGATTTTTGATCCCATGGCAATTTTTCTTGTTTTGCATGATCGGTGCCTATTGCTTTTTGTTTGTATATGATTTCTTGTAAGTTTAAATCGTAGATCTCTATTGTTACTTCGCTTTGATTTTTCCCTTCTGAATTTTCGTCCTCATACAACGCTAGACCGTTTAATTCATCTTTATTTTTTTTGGAATTAATGTTTATGAAATAATCGAATCCAGTTCCTGTTTTTAACTCTCTCAGTTTTTGTTTGCTGGGGTTTAGAGGTATCTGTTGCGGAATTAATAATCCGCTACTGGTTTCTCTGTAAAAGTAACGATCGTTTAATTGTTCGTTAAAAAATGAGGTAGTAGTAGTTTTGAGTTTGTTGCTCTTGTATGCTGGGTAGTCTAAATAGTTTAAAAGCCATTTGCCTTTAGTAAAATCTACACCTGTTGTATAATCGTTATTGGTCAATAAGTAGGTTTTACTTTTGCATGAAGCAAAAAAAACTATTATAACTAATAGTTTAATAATAGTGATAATAGTTTTCTTCATGTATGGTGTGGTAATGTAAGTTTGCTAGAATTGATTGTTGTTCTTAAAAACTTCTTGGTTTACTTCATCAATATAACCAAGTAATTCTTCTTTACCAAGAGATTCAGTTGCTGAAGTTACAAAATAATGCGGCATCTCAGCCCAGTTATTAGCAAACATATTCTTTTTGTATGAAGCAATGTGCGAGTCGATTTTTACTTTACTAATCTTATCAGCTTTTGTAAATATGATACAAAACGGAATTTCGCTTTCTCCCATATAGGACATGAATTCAATGTCTATTGCTTGGGCTTCATGGCGAATATCAATTAAAACAAATGCGCAAACAAGTTGTTCTCTTGTTTCAAAGTAATCAGTGATAAACTGTTGGAAAACGGATTTAGTTTTTTTAGAAACTTTTGCGTAACCATAACCAGGTAAATCTACTAAAAACCAATTGTTGTTGATTAAAAAGTGATTGATTAACTGGGTTTTCCCGGGTCTACCAGATGTTTTAGCTAGTTTCTTTTGGTTGGTTATCATATTGATTAATGATGACTTCCCAACGTTTGATCTACCTATAAATGCATATTCTGGCAAAAAATCCTTAGGGCATTTTGAAACATCGGAATTGCTTATTATAAATTCGGCAGTATTAATTTTCATAATTTTATTTTTTAAGGGCTTTCTTTTTTATAGAAAGTGCTTATAGCTTTGATTTGATTAACCATTCTTCAAGAGCGCGATTAAATTCCTCAGGTTGTTCCATCATTGCAGCATGACCACATTTATCTATCCAATATAAAGTAGAATGCGGTAATAATTTATTGAATTCTTCGGCTACATCAGGTGGTGTTACTTTATCGTTTTTCCCCCAGATGATACAAGTTTCTACATTCATATTAGGAAGGTCCTTTGCCATATTATGGCGAATAGCACTTTTAGCGATTGTGAGTGTCTTGATTAATTTTATACGATCATTTACTGTAGCATAAACTTCATCAATAAGTTCAGGCGTGGCAATTTTTGGATCATAAAAAACATCTTCAGCTTTTTTCTTAATATATTCGTAATCTCCTCTTTTAGGATAGCTATCTCCCATTGCGCTTTCGTATAGTCCTGAACTACCAGTAATTACTAATCCTGCAACCTTTTCAGGGTACATTTTTGTATGGTATAAAGCAATGTGTCCTCCCAATGAATTTCCTAAAAGTATTACACGATCAAATCCTTTAAAAGTAATGAAATCTTTTACGTATTTAGCGAAATTTTTAACATTGGTTTTTAAGATATTCTGGGTGTAAATTGGTAAGTCTGGAATAACTATTTTATACCCTTTTTCAGAAAAGTAACTAGCAACAGCGTCAAAATTACTAAGTCCTCCCATCAGACCGTGTAAAATTACAATAGGCGTTCCTTCTCCAGCTTCATAATAGCTGTATTTACCTTCTTTTTTATAGTTCTTTTCCATGTTATTAAATGCGAATTTTCAATTTTGACAAATATAGGATTTAATAGCTTAAAATGAATTTTTGCTAACTCTTTTTAAGAAGATAATTTTACTTAATGTCAATTTTTATTTTAATGGGTGTTGGTTTTTGAATTTTCGAATGATTCTCGGAAGTAGTAGATTATAAATAATGAGACTTTGGCGTTAAATTCTTGCAGATAATTTAGTGGCTTTTTGGACGCTGTGAATATTCTTACAGCTATTTACAAGAGTAGTTAACAGTCTGATTGTCTAAAAATTAAGGGGTTCGGGCTTAAAGTGGGTAAACTTATCAACAAAGTGGGATATAGTGGTAAATAGTGGTAATATTTTTTATATTTTTGCTTAAATCATTTTATAAATTATTCTTTTGAATTCAATAGTTGGAACATACGAATGTAAGGTCGATGCTAAAGGGAGGGTTTTACTACCTGCACCCCTTAAAAAGCAGTTGGCGCTTTCACTTCAAGACGGATTTGTCTTGAAGCGTTCGGTATTTCAACCTTGTTTGGAGTTGTATCCTATGGAAGAATGGAATTTAATGATGCAAAAAATCAACAAACTTAATCGCTTTGTTAAGAAAAACAATGACTTTATTCGTCGCTTTACTGCGGGAGTAAAAATGGTTGAGATTGATTCTTTAGGTAGGTTGCTAGTTCCTAAAGATTTAGTGGTTTTTGCAAATATTGCTAAGGATGTTGTTTTTTCATCGGCGGTAAATATTGTTGAAATCTGGGATAAAGATTTATACGAGAAATCAATAAGCGGTGAAGATGTAGATTTTGCCGATTTAGCAGAAGATGTAATGGGAAATTTAAATGACGATGACAATGGAATATCATAATCCAGTTTTACTTCAAGAATCAGTTGACGGCTTAGCAATTAAGCCTAATGGGATATATGTAGATGTAACCTTCGGTGGAGGGGGGCACTCAAAAGAAATTTTAAAAAGGTTAGGTCCTGACGGGAAATTGTTTGCATTTGATCAAGATGAGGATGCTTTAGCAAATGCTTTACAAGACGAGCGTTTTGTATTAATAAATGAGAATTTTAGACATTTAAAACGTTTTTTACGCTTTAACGGTGTAAAGAGTGTTGATGGAATATTAGGTGATTTAGGTGTTTCATCACATCAATTTGATGTTCCTGAAAGAGGTTTTTCTACTCGGTTTGACGCTGAGTTAGACATGAGAATGAGTCAAAAAAATGATTTAAACGCTTATAAAGTGGTTAATGAATATGATGATGTTAATCTTAAAAGGGTGTTTCTTGATTACGGAGAGTTAAAAAGCGCTCCTGCTTTAGCAAGAACAATTGTAGAAGCGAGAGAAGTGCATCCTATTAAAACTACTGATGCGCTTAAGGATATTTTAGCTAAATTTTTACCTGAGAAAGTAAGGAATAAAATATTAGCTCAAATATATCAGGCAATCCGTATTGAAGTGAATCAAGAGATGGATGTGTTAAAAGAATTTTTAGAGCAATCATTAGAGATTTTGAAACCAGAAGGAAGATTAAGCGTGATCTCTTACCATTCATTAGAAGATAGATTGGTAAAAAGATTCATGAAGAATGGAATGTTTGAAGGAGAGCCAGAAAAAGATTTCTTTGGTAATTTTTCTGTTCCTTTTAAAACGGTTGGGAAATTAATTATACCTAATGCAGCCGAGATAAAATTAAATAATAGAGCACGTAGCGCAAAACTAAGAATAGCCCAAAAAAAATAATTAGTAGTTATGAAAACGGGAATATATGGCATATTAAAAGCAAAGTTTCTTATAGATGATGACGCGATCAAGAACTGGCGTTTTATTGTTTTTATTATTCTTCTGGCTATTGTTATGATTGCTAATACACAACGCTATGAGCAAAAAGTGTTTAAAATTGCTGCGTTGACAAGTGAAGTAAAAGAGTTGCGATCAGAGTTTGTTGATAGGCGTTCTCAGCTAATGAAGTTAAGGTTAGAATCAACAGTGTCAGAGAAAATGGTAGAAAAAAATATTTTTCCATCATCAGTTCCTCCAGTAAAAATTAAAGTAAAAAAAGAAGAAGAAAAGACTTTTCTTAAAAAAATATGGCAGTAGAAGATAAATACATATCATACCGAATCTACCTTGTTGCTTTTGCTATCTTTTTGATGGCAATTGGTATTGCTGTTAAGTTGACCAATATTCAATGGGTTGATGGTGATTATTATCGAAAATTAGCAAAGGAAAGAACGGTTAGGAATTTTGTTATTCCAGCTAATAAAGGTAATATTTATTCGGCTGATGGGAGTTTATTGGCTACATCAATACCTAATTATGAAATTCGTTTTGATGCTCTAGCGCCAAAAGCAGAGACATTTGAAAAAAATGTAGGTGCGTTGGCCGATTCATTAGCAACTGTTTTAACGAAACCAAGTAGTTATTATCAAAACGAACTGCGTAAAGCGCGTGCTAATAATAATAGGTATTATTTAATTTCTCGTAATTTGAGTTATACGGATTATATTAAAATTAAAAACTTTCCTTTATTTAAACTAGGTGCTTATAAAGGTGGGATTATAGTGGAACAAAAAACGGTTAGGGAACATCCAATCGGGAAAATTGCGGAGCGTACTATTGGTTACGAAAGAAAATTTTCAAATGGTACTTCTGACGGTAAAGGAATCGAATGGGCTTATAGAAAATACTTGAATGGAAAAGACGGTAAGATTTTAAAACAAAAAATTGCAAAAGGACAATGGAAACCTATTCGTGATGTAAACGAAGTGGATCCTCAGGACGGTTATGATGTAATTTCTACAATCGATGTTTATATTCAAGATATTGCGCATCATGCGTTATTGAAACAATTAGAAGAATATGAAGCTGATCATGGTTGCGTAGTTGTTATGGAAACCGAAACGGGTCAAGTAAAAGCTATAGCAAATCTAGGAAGGGCAAATGATGGGTCTTATTATGAAACCACAAATTATGCTGTAGCCGAATCTCATGAACCAGGATCTACATTTAAACTAGTAGATTTAATGGCTATTCTTGAAGACAAAGTAGCAGATACCAGTACGGTGTATAACACCTTTGGGGGGGTAATTCGGTATTCAGGAAAAGTGGTACAGGATTCTCATAAAGGTGGATACGGAAAAATTTCTTTAGCAAGAGGTTTTGAGTTATCGTCAAATACGGTAATGGCTCAAGCGGTTTACAATAATTATAAAGACAATCCTTCTCGTTTTGTTAATCATATTAATGCTTGGGGGCTAAACAAGAAATTGCATATGGATTTTGAAGGAGAAGGAAGGGCTTACATTCCACAACCTACTGATAAAAACTGGAGTAATATCTCGCTCCCATGGATGGCTTTTGGTTATGGAGTTTCTATTACACCAATGCAAACCTTAACATTTTATAATGCCGTGGCTAATAATGGTGTAATGATTAAGCCTCAATTTATTTCAGAAATAAAAGAATGGAATAAAACGATTGTAAAGGTGGAGAAAGAAGTAATCAACCCGAGAGTTTGTTCTCCTCAAACAATCAAAAAGTTAAAAGCAGTGTTGGCTAATGTAGTAAAAAAAGGAACTGCATCTAAATTGTATTCTAAAGATTTCTCTATGGCCGGTAAAACGGGTACAGCTCAAGTAAATTACGGAAAAAGAGATGGTACTAAAATGTACTACGCCTCTTCGTTTGTGGGGTATTTTCCAGCTGATCATCCTAAATATTCATGTATTGTAGTGGTTCATAAACCCAGTACGGCAAAGGGTGATTTTTATGGAGCGGGTGTTGCTGGACCAGTGTTTAAACGAATCGCTCAAAAGATTTTTACAGATGTTCCATCAACTAATGAAATAAAAAATCTGAATAATAAAATCCCGAAACAAGAAAACAATTATAATGCTTACTACGCTAATCTGCAAAAAAAGAAAAGCGGAATTCCTAATGTAAAAGGAATGCCAGGAATGGACGCAATTGCTTTACTAGAAAACTTAGGCTTTGCAGTAAGAACAAAAGGAATGGGTAGAGTAAAGTCACAAGCACTTGTGGCTGATCAAGAGAGAATGAATAAAGCAACTATAACACTGGAATTATTGTGATTATACTAAAAGACATATTATATAAAGTAGCTATTGATGCAGTAAACGGTTCAACGGATATTGCAATTAATAAAATGGATTTTGATTCTCGAAAAATAGAATTAAATGATGTTTTTGTGGCCATAAGAGGGACCGTTTCTAACGGACATGATTTTATTCAAAAAGCAATAGAGTTAGGTGCTAAAGCAATTGTTTGTGATATTTTGCCTGATACTTTGCAAAGTGATGTTACTTATGTAAAAGTGGAGGATACTAATAAAGCGCTGGCTTTTATAGCGGCTAATTATTTTGGTAATCCATCAGAAAAATTGAAACTAGTTGGAATTACGGGAACAAACGGGAAAACTACAATTGCGTCATTATTATATCAATTGTTTCAAAAAGCAGGTTTTAAAGTAGGTTTATTGTCTACTGTTAAAATTATGGTTGACACCAAAGAGTATAAGGCAACTCACACTACTCCAGATTCTATAACAATCAATCACTACTTAAACGAAATGATTGAAAACAATGTTGACTACTGTTTTATGGAAGTGAGTTCTCACGGAATTCATCAAAAAAGAACAGAAGCACTTCATTTTACAGGAGGGGTTTTTACAAATCTATCTCATGATCATTTAGACTATCATCCTACATTCGCAGAATATAGAGATGTAAAAAAATCGTTTTTTGATAATTTGCCAAAGTCGGCTTTTGCATTGTCAAATATTGATGATAAAAATGGTGCTGTTATGTTACAGAATTCTGTAGCAAAAAAATGCACCTATGCTTTAAAATCATACGCTGATTATAAAGCTCAAATTCTTGAAAACCAATTATCAGGATTGTTGTTAAAAGTAAATGGAAGTGAAGTTTGGGTAAAACTAATAGGGACTTTCAATGCTTACAATGTTTTGGCTATTTATGGTGCTGCGATTGAGTTGGGAATGGATAGTTTAGAAACGTTGCGTTTATTATCTGATTTAGAAAGTGTTTCAGGAAGGTTTCAATATATCGTTTCAGAAACTAATGTGACGGCAATTATTGATTATGCACATACGCCTGATGCGTTAGAGAACGTTTTGAAAACAATAAACGACATCCGTACTAAAAATGAGCAATTAATCACTGTAGTAGGTTGTGGCGGAAATAGAGATAAAACCAAGCGTCCTATAATGGCTGAAATTGCATCAGAGCTTAGTGATAAAGCGGTGCTAACATCTGACAATCCTAGAAATGAGGATCCAGAGGCTATTATCAACGAAATGGAAAAGGGTGTTGCAGCACAAAATTATAAAAAAGTCTTAGCAATCACAGATAGGAAGCAAGCTATTAAAACAGCTTGTCAATTAGCACAACCTAATGATATTATTCTAATTGCTGGAAAAGGACATGAGACTTATCAAGAAGTTAATGGCGTACGTCATGATTTTGATGATATGAAAATAGTAAAAGAAATCTTAGAACAATTACATAAATAGTAAAACATGCTGTATTCTCTATTTGAATATTTAAACAAAATATTAAACATATCTGGAACAGGAGTGTTTCAATACATCACTTTTAGATCAGCGATGGCATTCATACTTTCGTTGTTGCTGTCTACGATTTATGGAAAAAGAATTATTCGTTTTTTACAAAATCAACAAGTAGGAGAGACAGTAAGAGAACTAGGATTGGCTGGGCAAAATGAAAAAGCAGGTACGCCTACAATGGGTGGTTTGATTATCATTTTTGCAACGTTAGTTCCTGTTTTGTTATTCGCAAAATTGCAAAATATCTACATTGTATTATTGATTGTAACCACGCTTTGGATGGGAACAATTGGTTTTATAGATGATTATATAAAGATTTTTAAGAAAGACAAACAAGGACTTAAAGGAATTTTTAAAGTTTTTGGTCAAGTTGGTTTAGGACTAATCGTGGGTACCGTTTTGTATTTTCATCAGGGGGTTACTGTTAGAACAGATACTGGAAAAACAGATGTTTTTAAAGAATCTACAGGCTATGTGGTTACACCGCCACCAGTAGAAGAAAAGTCTACAGCAACTACGATTCCGTTTTTTAAAAACAACGAGTTTGATTACGCTGAGTTATTAGCTTGGACAGGTGAGGGATATGAAAAATGGGCTTGGTTGGTTTTTATACCCGTAGTTATTTTTATAATCACAGCGGTTTCTAATGGAGCTAATTTAACAGATGGAATAGACGGGCTAGCAGCAGGAACATCTGCTATATCCGTACTCGCGCTGGGTATTTTTACTTTCCTTTCGGGGAATATAATTTTTTCGAATTACTTGAATATAATGTACATCCCTAATTCGGGAGAAATGACCGTCTTTATAGCCTCGTTTGTAGGGGCGTTAATTGGGTTTTTATGGTACAATTCTTATCCTGCCTCGGTTTTTATGGGTGATACAGGTAGTTTAACCATCGGAGGAATTATTGCAGTTTTAGCAATTGCGGTTCGAAAAGAAATGTTGATTCCGTTATTATGCGGTGTCTTTCTAGTCGAAAATTTATCAGTTGTCTTGCAAGTGAGTTATTTTAAGTACACCAAGAAACGCTTTGGCGAAGGCCGAAGAATATTTTTAATGTCGCCTTTACACCACCATTATCAAAAGAAGGGGTATCATGAAAGTAAGATTGTAACTCGTTTCTGGATTGTTGCTATCATGTTAGCCATACTATCAATTATTACTTTAAAACTAAGATAATATGAGATTAGTAGTATTAGGAGGAGGAGAAAGTGGTGTAGGAACCGCAATTTTAGGAAAAGAAAAGGGATACGAGGTTTTTGTGTCTGATTTTGGAAAAATAAAAGACAAATACAAACAAGTTCTTACAGATAATGACATAGAGTGGGAGGAAGAACAGCATACCGAAGATAAAATTCTCAATGCAACTGTGGTTATGAAAAGCCCAGGTATTCCTGAAAAAGTTGCTATCGTTAAAAAGCTTATCGCCAAAGGGACTCCGGTGATTTCAGAAATTGAATTCGCGGCACCTTTTACAAAAGCAATTACTATAGGAATTACGGGTAGTAACGGAAAAACGACTACTACGATGCTTACGTATCACTTGCTAAAATCAGCAGGTTTGAATGTAGGATTAGGAGGGAATATTGGAAAGAGTTTTGCTTGGCAAGTTGCTGATGATAGTTATAATTCTTACGTGTTAGAATTGAGTAGTTTTCAGCTGGACGGAATTGTGAATTATAGGCCACATATAGCGATAATTACAAATATAAGCCCAGATCATTTAGATCGTTATGATTATAAATATGAGAATTACATCGCTTCTAAGTTCAGAATCACGATGAACCAAACCGAAGACGATTATCTTATTTACGATGCAGATGATGAGGCCATTACTGAATGGTTAAAAAACAATACGACAAAAGCGAAATTAATTCCTTTTTCATTAACAAAAACGTTTGAAGAAGGAGCATTTATAAAAGACAACATAATGAAAGTATCACTAAATCAAGAAGATTTTACAATGGAAACAGAGACGATTGCTTTAGAAGGAAAACATAATATGAAAAACGCAATGGCAGCAACATCTGTAGCAAAATTAATGCAAATTAGAAAAGCAACAATTCGCGAAAGCTTATCTAATTTTCAAGGGGTAGAACACCGTCTTGAGAATGTGTTAAAAATTCAAAATGTACAATATATCAATGACTCAAAAGCCACAAATGTAAATGCTACTTTTTTTGCTCTAGACAGTATGAATGCACCCACAGTATGGATTGTAGGTGGTGTTGATAAAGGAAATGATTACAATGAGTTAATGTCATTAGTACGCGAAAAAGTAAAGGCAATTGTTTGTCTTGGAGTTGATAATAAGAAAATAATTGAAGCTTTTGGGAATGTAGTAGACATTATGATTGAAGTAAGTAATATGAGTGATGCTGTGAAAATGGCACAACGCTTAACCGAAAAAGGAGATGCTGTATTGTTATCACCGGCTTGTGCAAGTTTTGATTTATTTGAAAATTACGAAGACAGAGGAAATCAGTTTAAGCAAGCAGTACAAAACCTATAATTCTAGACTGCTGTTCTAAAATTTGAAAACAAAAAATGAAACAACTAATAAAAAAATTAAAAGGAGATAAAGTAATTTGGTCATTTGTGGCCTTATTAGCGCTGTTTTCTTTTATGCCAGTTTTTAGTGCCAGTAGTAATTTAGCCTATTTAGGACATGGAACAGGGAATACGTTAGGATATTTGGTAAAACATCTAGCGCATATATGTATTGGTTTTGGAATTATTTTTGTGGTTCATAAGGTGCCATATCATTATTTTAGAGCAATTTCAAAAATAGGATTACCCGTTGTTTGGATTTTATTAGCGTATACGTTAATAAAAGGAACGGTGATTGCTGGGGCAAACGCAAGTAGATGGATTCAAATTCCGTTTGTGGGTATTACGTTTCAAACATCGACCTTGGCATCATTAGTGCTATTTATATTTGTAGCAAGGTATTTGTCTAAAAAAAGAGAAGGGTCCATTGACTTTAAAGAGTCTTTAAAAGAGTTGTGGTTGCCCGTTGCCATCACGTTAGCAATGATATTACCTGCTAATTTTTCAACAACAGCATTGATGTTTTCAATGGTAATCATGTTGGTTTTTATTGGTAAATATCCCATTAAGTATATTAGTTTTATTATAGGGACGGGTATTCTTGCATTAGCTTTCTTTGTGCTTATAGGTAAGGCATTTCCAGATTCAAGATTCTTTAATAGGGTTAGTACATGGAGTAGTAGGATTGAAAATTTTACAACTGATAAACCTGACGAAGATGATTATCAAATTGAGAAAGCCAAAATTGCTATAGCATCAGGAAAGATATATGGTTTAGGACCTGGTAAAAGTGTTCAAAAGAATTTTTTACCACAATCATCTTCTGATTTTATCTATGCAATAATTGTTGAAGAATACGGTTTAATAGGAGGTTTTGGAGTTTTGACGTTGTATTTATTGTTATTATTCCGTTTTGTAATTGCATCTCATAAAGCGAGTACGTTATTTGGAAAGCTCGTCGTCATTGGGTTAGGTTTTCCCATGATATTTCAGGCAATGATTAATATGGCAGTTGCCGTGGAGTTATTACCGGTAACGGGACAAACATTACCTTTAATTAGTAGTGGAGGTAGCTCTATCTGGATGACTTGTTTTGCACTGGGAATAATAATTAGTGTAACTAAAAAAGACGAAGAAATTGTTGAAGAACAAAAAGACGCCGCGAAAAGAGAGGAAGCGCTTAAAAAAATAATTGATGCTGAATTAGCTTCTGAAGTTGATAAAGAAATCAAAGAGGAAGATTACTCAATTGAAGACAAAGCAGGAAATCCGATGGCAGCTGTCTTTGGAAAATAAAAAACAAAAAGCATAATTTAAATAAGAATGGCAAAACACAAATTCATATTAAGCGGTGGTGGTACAGGTGGACATATCTATCCTGCAATTGCTATTGCCAATGAATTAAAAAAGCGTTTTCCAGATGCCGAATTCCTATTTGTAGGAGCGCAAGATAAAATGGAAATGCAAAAAGTACCACAAGCTGGGTATGCTATAAAAGGATTGTGGATTTCTGGTTTGCAACGCCAAATTAATTTTAAGAATGCTATGTTTCCTTTTAAACTTATCGATAGTTTATGGAAATCAAGAAAGATTATAAAAGATTTTAAACCTGATGTAGTAATTGGAACTGGTGGTTTTGCTAGTGGACCGTTATTGCAAATGGCAAATATCATGAATATCCCCACGGTTATTCAAGAGCAGAATTCTTTTCCAGGAATTACTAATAAATTATTAGGCAAGAAAGCACATACTATATGTGTTGCCTACGAAAATTTAGAACGCTTTTTTGCAAAAGAAAAACTGCGATTAACTGGTAATCCAGTTCGTCAAGACTTAATTGATATATCGAGTAAGAGAGCTGAAGCAATTGCTTATTTTAAACTTGATGCTACTAAGAAGACGTTGTTGGTTCTTGGAGGTAGTTTAGGATCAAGAAGAATAAATCAATTAATAGAAAGTGAATTAGAAAGCATTTTATCTCAAAATGTACAAGTAATATGGCAGTGTGGTAAATTATATTTTGAGGAGTATAAGCAATACAACAGTGCGCATGTGCAAGTAGTTTCTTTTATCGAAAAAATGGATTACGTATACGCTGCGGCTGATGTTATTATTTCTCGAGCAGGTGCTTCATCAGTATCAGAATTATGTATTGTAGGAAAACCAGTGGTATTTATTCCGTCACCAAATGTAGCCGAAGATCATCAAACTAAAAATGCGAAAGCTATAGTTGATAAACAAGGTGCTATTTTATTGAAAGAAAATGAACTTGATACCTTATTTGCTCTAGTGTTTAAAGAATTGTTATTGGATGTATCCAAACAAAAGCAGTTGAGCGAAAATTGTAAAGCATTAGCTATGCCAAACGCAACTCATGAAATTGCAGATGAGATAGTAAAATTAATAAGAAAGTAGTAAAGTACGCTTTAACTATAAAATCAAAATAATGAATTTAGATCAAATACATAACGTTTATTTCATAGGTATCGGTGGTATCGGGATGAGTAATTTAGCACGCTATTTTAAAAATATAGGGAAGCAAGTTACTGGTTATGATAAAACAGCTACTACCCTAACCAGTGAGTTGGTAAAAAGCGGTATTTCCATTCATTTTGAAGATAATGTTGCTTTAATTCCAGATACTTTCAAAGTAGAGAACACTTTAGTGATTATTACTCCTGCAGTACCAAAAATGCATGCAGAGTGGAATTATTTCTTAGAAAAAAAATACGTTGTAAAGAAAAGAGCAGAGGTTTTAGGTTTGATAACCAAAGATACTTTTTGTTTTGCTGTAGCAGGTACGCATGGAAAAACAACTACATCTGGAATCCTGGGTCATATATTGTATGAGTCTGGAGCAGAGGTTACTGCGTTCATTGGAGGTATAGTCGAAAACTATAATTCTAATTTAATTGGTAATGGTAAGAAAATTACTGTTGTCGAAGCAGACGAATTCGATCGTTCTTTCTTACATTTGCATCCGGATATTGCTTGCATAACTTCCATGGATGCAGATCACTTGGATATTTATGGTACAAGCGATGCAATTCAAGAATCATTTATTGAATTTGCTGACAAAATAACCGATAAAAGTAAATTATTTATAACAAAGGAATTGTCTTTAAAAGGGTTGACAGTTGCTGTAAATGAAGACGCAGATTATAAGGCGTTTAATGTAAGGATAATAGAAGGAAGTTACTTATTTGATGTTCAAACACCTACCGAGATCTTAAAAGATTTTCGATTTGGACTCCCAGGTAAGCATAATTTAATGAATGCAATGATGGCAATCGCTATGGCAAAGATATTCGGCACCCCAACCGAAGCTATTGCAAGAGCGTTGGCCTCATTTAAGGGTATAAAAAGAAGGTTTTCATATCAGTTTAAGTCTGATAATCTTGTTTATATTGATGACTATGCGCATCACCCTACAGAAATCGATGCAGTGCATCAGGCAGTTAGAGAGTTGTATCCTGACAAAAAAGTTTTAGCAGTTTTTCAGCCTCATTTATTTAGTAGAACTAAAGATTTTGCGGATGATTTTGCTAGAAGTTTGTCTAATTTTGACGAAGTAATTTTGCTTGATATTTATCCTGCTCGTGAGTTACCAATGGAAGGGGTTACTTCTCAATGGTTGCTTGAAAAAATGACAAATAAAAACAAGGAATTGGTTTTAAAACAAGATTTAATTGCTACTATTTTAGCCAGTGATGCCGCTGTAATTGTAACAATTGGAGCAGGAGACATAGGTGAAATGGTGGGAACAATAAAACAAGCATTAAATGAAATTAATTAACTGGACAAATATTAGATTATTACTAATGTTCGTTTTGGTTATTTTTTTATTTTCTTTCACATCAAAGCGAAATGAAGATAGAAAATTAACTAAATCTGTGGTGGTTTTTGATGGAGATAATGCGCTTTTTTTGAAAAAAGAAACAGTTAATAAATTGTTGATAGAAAGTAAAGATAATGCTTCAAGCATCCAAAAAGTTGATCTAAATTTGAATAAGCTTGAGAAAGAGCTAAATTCAAACGATATGATCGAACATTCGGATGTGTTTGTGAGTATTGATGGTGTTCTCAAAGCGGTAGTGAAACAAAAGACTCCTATAGTTAGGGTTTTTGATGGTCATGACTCTTTTTATATTGATTATAAAGGAGGTACGATGCCATTGTCTAGTAATTTTACTGCTAGAGTTCCGCTTGTTTCAGGAGTAATTAATAAGAAAAATAACGAAAAATTGATCCGATTATTTCGGATGATTTATGACGATGATTTTTTGAAAAAAAACATCATTGCTATCCAAATTATGCCCAACGGGAGCTTAAAAATGTTCAACAGGAACTTCGATTATCAAATTGATTTTGGTTCTTTAATAAATGTTGAGCGTAAATTCCAGGATTATAAAGCTTTTTTTCAGAAAGCGGTTTTAGATAGTTCGTTATATAAATACAAAAAAATTGACCTCAGATTTACAAAACAAGTAGTTTGCACTAAATAAATAGATAATGGAAAAAGAGAATATTGCAGTGGGTCTAGATATTGGGACAACAAAAATTGTTGCCATGATAGGTAAAAAGAACGAGTACGGAAAACTCGAGATTTTAGGTGTAGGTAAATCTAAAAGTTTAGGTGTAGCTAGAGGTGTGGTAAATAATATTACACAAACAATACAATCTATCCAACAAGCAATACATGAGGCTGAAAATAATTCAGGATATAAAATAAAAGATGTAGTAGTAGGAATTGCAGGTCAGCATATTCGTAGTATTCAACATACTGATTACATAAGTAGAAGCAACCCAGAAGAGGTTATTGGTGGTGCTGATATACAATTATTGATTGATCAAGTGAATAAATTGGCCATGTTGCCAGGAGAAGAAATTATTCACGTATTACCACAAGAATTTAAAATTGATGGACAATCAGAGATAAAAGAACCTATAGGAATGTATGGCGGAAGATTAGAGTCTAGTTTTCATGTTGTAGTAGGGCAAGCATCTTCTATTCGTAATGTAGGAAGATGTATTCAAAGTTCAGGTATCGAGTTATCAGGATTAACATTAGAACCATTAGCGTCATCAGATGCAGTTTTAAGTCAAGAGGAAAAAGAAGCTGGAGTAGCGCTTATTGATATCGGTGGAGGAACAACTGATTTAGCTATTTTTAAAGATGGTATTATTCGTCATACTGCAGTAATCCCTTTTGGAGGAAATGTGATTTCGGATGATATTAAAGAAGGGTGTTCAATTATTGAAAAGCAAGCTGAATTACTAAAGGTAAAATTTGGATCAGCTTGGCCTGGTGAAAATAGAGATAACGAAATTGTTTCTATTCCTGGATTAAGAGGTAGAGAGCCAAAAGAGATTTCGTTAAAAAATTTATCTAAAATTATTCATGCCCGAGTGGTAGAGATAGTAGAGCAAGTTTTTACAGAAATCAAAGCTTATGGACATGAAGATCCTCGTAAAAAACTAATTGCCGGAATTGTACTTACTGGTGGAGGAGCACAATTAAAACATATTAAGCAATTAGTAGAATACATTACTGGAATGGATACCAGAATAGGATATCCTAATGAGCATTTAGCAGGTGACTCTGATGAAGAATTTTCTAGTCCTTTATACGCAACAGCAGTAGGATTAGTTATGAATAGCATCGAGAATAAAACGCAAAGTGCAATCAGGATGGACGAAGTTGCGCCACCAAAACCGGTTTACAGAGCCCCAGTTGTTAAAAGGGAGGAAGTGCGCTATGAAGAAGAAGTTGAAGAAGAGGAAGAAGAGAAAAGTTACGCGAAGAAAGATGAATCTACAGGGGATAAAATAAAAAGATCATTTTTTGATCGTTATGTAGATAAAATTAAAGATTTTTTAGACAACGCGGAATAAAGGGGTGGCCCAAAGAAATAAAACAACAATTAATAATTAATATCAAAAACCAAATAAAAGATGAGCAACTCAGAATTTGGAAGCATTTCATTTGATTTACCAAAAAACCAATCAAATGTCATAAAAGTAATTGGTGTAGGTGGAGGCGGAAGCAATGCTGTAAACCACATGTTTAAACAAGGGATTAAAGGGGTGGACTTTATTGTATGTAATACTGATTCTCAGGCATTGCAAAATAGTTCAGTTCCTAATAAAATACAGTTAGGGGTAGGTTTAACTGAGGGACTTGGGGCTGGTGCAAACCCAGACGTAGGACAGCAATCAGCTATTGAAAGTATTGCTGAGATCGAAAAATTATTAGATCGCAATACTAAAATGGTTTTTATAACTGCAGGAATGGGTGGAGGTACCGGTACAGGTGCAGCTCCTGTTATTGCGCAATTAGCTAAAGAAAGAGAAATTCTTACTGTAGGTATTGTAACACTTCCGTTTTTATTTGAGGGAAAAGTGCGTCAAGAACAAGCCAAAATCGGAATCGAAAAGTTGCGCAAGCAAGTAGATTCCCTTATTGTAATTAACAACAATAAATTAAGAGAAGTATATGGTAATCTAGGTTTTAAAGCTGGTTTTTCTAAAGCTGATGAAGTTTTGGCTACAGCCTCAAGAGGTATTGCCGAAGTAATTACTCATCACTATACTCAAAATATCGATTTACGTGATGCTAAGACAGTATTGTCTAACAGCGGAACAGCAATCATGGGATCTGCTACTTCTGAAGGAGAAAACAGAGCCAAAGAAGCAATTATTTCAGCATTAGATTCTCCTTTACTAAATGATAACAAAATCACAGGTGCCAAAAACGTATTGTTGCTCATCGTTTCAGGTTCAAATGAGATTACTTTAGATGAAATTGGAGAAATAAATGACCACATTCAAAATGAAGCGGGTCATAATGCCAATATCATTATGGGAGTTGGTGAAGACGAAACCCTTGGTGATGCAATTGCAGTAACTATCATTGCAACAGGGTTTGATATCGAACAACAAAACGGAATCGTAAATACGGAACCAAAAAAAATAATTCACACTCTTGAAGAAGAACAAAGAAGTGTTTATAATTTAACAAAAAACGAAATTCCAGCATTTGATTTAAATGTTGAATCTCCAAAAACAAATACGGATCAAAGAATTGTTTTTGATCTTATTGAAGATGATTTAACGCCAGAGCCAGTTGCTCCCGTTGCCGCTCCAGAACCTGTTGTTCCTGTTGCTGGTAATGAAGGACTAATGGCAATGTCTGAATATATCAAGAATTTAGATGTTACTTTCGAAATCGTTTCTCCTAGTGAGAACCTTGATTTTACAATCACATCGCCACAGCAAAATCAAGCTGAAGTGCCACAAGCTAAAGCAATTGAGGGACAACAAGAACAAACTACTTTTTCATTCGATTTACCACTAGCTAAACCAGAGCCAGTTGCTAAAATTGAAGAAACTGAAGTATTTGAATTGCCTAATGAAACACGTGATATTAAAGTAAATCAGCCGGTGCAGTTTGTGCCAGTAACTGAATTATCTGATAAGGGAATTATTAAATATTCTCTTGAAGAATACATGGAGGTTGAAAATGATTTTATTTCATCTAAACCAGCTGCAAAAGTAGTTGAAGAAGTAGTGCCTGCTGAAATGAATATCACAATGAAGCAAGTTGAAAGAGAGTCTGAAGAAGCTACTAAATTTGAAGAAATCTCTCCAATGGAGATGACTATCGAAGAAACGTTGCGTTTAAGAGCTGAAGAAAGAAGAAAAAAATTAAAAGAATTCAATTATAAGTTTCATAACAATGTTTCTAAAATTGATGAATACGAAAAGGAACCTGCTTACAAAAGATTAGGAATAGATATTTCAAACAATCAACCTAATAATACAAATTCAAGAATATCAGTAGGAACCGATAGTAATAATGATTTGCAGTTGCGTTCAAACAATTCTTATTTGCATGACAACGTAGATTAATACTTTGTATTTATAAAATTTAAATTAGCCCGAAAATTGAATATAATTTTCGGGTTATTTTTTTTATCTTCGCACAATAATACAGAAACGTTTTTGGGCCTTATTCCAGCTGTCTTTTCAAGCTTTTTTATAAAAAATGATTTTTCTAGATTCTTAAAAGAGCTTCCTTTAGTCGCTTTTTAAGAACAAGAAAAACACACATTTTTGATTAAAAAAGGCTTTCCATTTCCATCTGGGGCAAAAGTCATTGTAAACAGCCGTATTCTGCAATAATTAGATAGTATTAATAAAATTAAAAAACACACATATATGAGTTTATCAACAAACATCATGGACGAAATTAAAACCGCCATGAGAGCTAAAGATACTGTAGCATTAGAAGCATTAAGAGCAATTAAATCAGAGATTTTATTAGCGCAAACTGCATCAGGTTCTAAAGAAGAAATTACAGAAGACGATGAAGTTAAATTACTTCAAAGACTAGTTAAAACTCGTAAAGAAAGCGCTAGGATTTTTACAGAGCAAAATCGTTTGGATTTAGCAGAGCCAGAATTAGCTCAAGTTGCAGTAATCGAAAAGTTTTTACCGGCTCAATTAAGCGAAGCAGAAATAGAAGCTGTAATTGCAAAAATCATTGCCGAAACTGAAGCATCAGGAATTGCATCAATGGGTAAAGTAATGGGATTAGCCTCAGCACAACTAGGAGGAACTGCAGAAGGAAAAACAATCTCTGCAATTGTAAAGAAACTTTTAGTTTAAAAATAGAGTTGTTGATTAACGATTTTAAATCACAAATCTAAAATCGTTAATTATCAATCTTAAATCAAGCGGCTGAGTAGTTCAACTGGATAGAATATCAGATTTCGACTCTGAGGGTTGCAGGTTCGAACCCTGTCTCGGCCACTAAAATAGCCATAAAATAATTAAGCAGACTTAATTATTTTATGGCTATTTTAATTTTATAAAGTAAAAAATTATATCCAACTTACTACCAAAGCTCTGTATAATTAAACTACTATTTGTATTTTTGTAAAAATATCGTTCACGCCACTAAATTGCGTTGCAAATAGGTTTTTGTTACAAGACCAAAACATTGGTGTAATTAGTTTATGAACTGTATTGCAACAGTTATTGGGTATAGTAAATCGCTTTTTCGAGTGCTTCGATTTGCTATTTCCTTGCTTTGTAATGAAAACTCTATTGATATCAATATAGTCGAGATTACTGTTTGTGAGTAGCACAAAGAAGCTTTTAAAATCTTTGTTCATAATTGGATAAAATAATTAACAAAAAAAAGCCATTTTAAAACAGCATGTTTTAAAATGGCTTTTTTTTGTTTTAATTTCTAAATAAAAAATAACCCTACTTAGAAAATAATTTATTTATTATGATGATTTATGAGCTTGCAAGCATTTTTTTTCAATGTAACCAAAGGGATAGGGATACCCCATTGATCCGGCTTTTTCTAAATCATCACAGGCACTTTCAGTTTGTTTGAGACTAAGTTTTACTTCTGCACGATTATTATAAGCACTGCTATAAGTAGGATTGATTTCGATGCATTTAGTGTAATCCTCTAATGATCCGTTGTAATCCTTAATGGCATTTTTAATTAATGCTCTTGAATAATAAGCTTTACTGGATTCAGGATTTATTCCTATAAGTATTGTCAAATCGGTGATGGCATCATCATATTTTTTTAAAAGATTTTCAGCTAGAGCTTTAGCGTAATAAGCATCTTCAAATTTTGGTTCAAGCGCTATTGCTTTATCGTAATCTTTAATGGCTTTTTTATAGTCTTTTAGTAATTCTCTATTCTTTCCTAGCATATAAAAGTCATTTGCAGATGATTGTGCATGACTGATGTAGCTGAAAGAAGTAAATGCTAGGAGCATTAAGTATCTTCTTTTCATTCTATTTAATGTGTGGTATTAATTTAAATATTAATTCTTGTATATATAATACGATGAACTATGTACTTATTTGATTTTGGGGACAATTAAAAAAGTAGATTTCCAAGTGCAAAATTCGTAAAAAAAATGTTTATAAACAATACGCGTTACTAAATAGTTAATAAAAATATAATTATGTATTAAATAAAAAATGGCGCCTCAAGCGCCATTTTATTAAAAACTAGTTAGTTTTTTTAGATCTTTTATAGTAATTATGGGGTCTTGAGCTTTAAATACATAGCTTCCTGCTACCAGAACATCTGCTCCAGCTTCAACAAGTTGCTTAGCATTTTTATTGGTTACGCCACCGTCAATTTCAATAAGGGTTGATGCGTCTTTACGGTTGATTAGCTCCTTTAATTTTTTTACTTTGGCATAAGTATTTTCAATAAATGACTGACCACCAAATCCTGGATTTACACTCATGATACAAACTAAATCAATGTCGTTAATTACATCTTCAAGTAAGTCAACACTTGTATGTGGATTCAATGCGACACCAGCTTTCATGCCTTCGGCTTTGATTGCTTGAAGTGTACGGTGTAAATGAGTACAAGCTTCGTAGTGTACACATAAGATGTTTGCTCCTAAATTTGCAAAGGTTTTAATGTAACGATCAGGATCAACAATCATTAAATGTACGTCGATAGTTTTTGTGGCATGTCTAGTGATAGCCTCAAGGACAGGCATTCCAAAAGAAATGTTAGGAACAAAAACACCGTCCATAATATCAATATGAAACCAGTCTGCTTCACTATTATTAATCATTTCGATGTCGCGTTGCAGATTTCCAAAATCGGCTGCCAATACTGATGGTGCAATAAGTGTGTTTTTCATTGTGTTGTTATTTAATCTGAGTTTGTTTCAGATTCTTTAGTTGTAGTTTGTGCAAAATTAGGTTATTTAAAACAAATGCGAAAGTTTTTTTGAGGGTACAACTTTAGGCTAAAACGGTTGCAATGCGTAAGGGACTGAAGTGAAAATCCTTTTTTATTTATGGAGCAATAGTGTAATAGATAAAAAAAGATTGTAATGGAAATCCCAGCCAGACCCCGATATCTATCGAGATTACGAAGGGTTAGACCCAAATCAATTGCAAGAATAAATTAAGTATCAGTGTTCAATTTCCCCTTCGGGGGTTATGGGGTAAAAAGTAAAACTCCGGACACGAGTCTGAAAGACGAATTGAGCGAAGCTAAACCCGATCCGCCGCGGCGGAGAACAGACTGAGAGTTTTACTCATAAAAAGTAAAACTCCGGTAATCAGCCGGAGTTTCAATCATCAATCAAAAAACGAACAGTCAATCAAACTGTTGTTTACTGTTAGTCGAAAGCTAAATGTCTTTAGATAAAAAGAACTTTGTTAACTTTCAAACTTTAGGATAAATTACCCTAAGTATGTTTTTAATATTTTACTTCTAGAAGTATGTTTCAATCTGCGAATTGCTTTTTCTTTAATTTGACGTACACGCTCACGAGTTAGGTCAAAAGTTTCACCAATTTCTTCAAGAGTCATTGGGTGTTGGTCACCAAGGCCAAAGTACAAACGAACCACATCAGCCTCACGAGGTGTTAATGTTTCTAATGAACGTTCGATCTCAGTACGTAAAGATTCGTGGATTAATTCTCTGTCTGGGTTAGGAGACTCACCTGAACGCAATACGTCATATAGGTTAGAATCTTCTCCTTCAACAAGAGGTGCGTCCATTGATAAGTGACGACCAGAGTTTTTCATAGACTCTTTTACATCATTTACCGTCATGTCTAGCTCTTTTGCAATTTCCTCAGCAGATGGCGGACGCTCGTTAGATTGCTCTAATAACGCATACATTTTGTTGATTTTGTTGATAGAACCAATTTTGTTCAATGGCAAACGTACAATACGAGATTGTTCAGCAAGTGCTTGAAGAATCGATTGACGAATCCACCATACAGCGTACGAAATGAATTTGAAACCACGCGTTTCATCAAAACGTTGTGCTGCTTTTATAAGTCCAAGGTTTCCTTCGTTAATTAAATCGGGAAGAGTTAATCCTTGATTTTGATATTGTTTTGCTACCGAAACAACAAAACGCAAGTTTGCTTTTGTTAATTTCTCTAGGGCTTTTTGATCCCCAGCTTTAATTTTTTGAGCTAATTCTACTTCTTCATCGGCCGTAATAAGGTCAACTTTACCTATTTCTTGTAAATATTTGTCTAACGATGCAGTTTCACGATTCGTTACCTGCTTGGTAATTTTTAGTTGTCTCATGTGTTTGTCTCCTACTTTTAAGTGTACAAATAGTTATACGTATGAAGTACAGATAATGTTACAAAAAACATGAAAATAATTATTTTAATTTATTACTTAGTAAAGTTGGAGCAGGGCATTCCCTACGGGCGGGCTATACGCTGTATCTTTGATTCCATTGCATTTCATCAAAGGATGCCGCTGCTATCCCTAATGCAAAACCTGTTCGACCAGAATATTTTTGCTAAAAATAGAAAGTTATAAAAAAAAGTAGCCACAGTTTACAATCACTTTCACAATTAAGTGAAAACGATGGTAAACTGTGACTGAAATGTAAAAGTCCGAAAAGCAACTTGAAATCGATATTATGCTTCTTCTAGCACTTCTCCTTCAAACTCTCCTGCAATAATGTCATTGCGTTCCATCCAATATTCAGAGGTTATCATTTCGTAATTTTCATTGTCTACGGTGTTTAATTCCCATACAATTCCTTCCGCGTCAGGAAACGGAGCATCGGTAGTCATTGGTTCGTCAAAAAGACGTTTAATAAGTGTTGCTTCTGCCAAGCCATTGTTTAAGATTTTTAAGAATTGCTCTTTAGTTAATTCTCCTTTTTCGTCACTAGTGATTTTACATTTTAAAACAAGTGCTTTGGCATTTGGAAATTTGCCGTTGTAGGCATGATGCAGTAATTGGTTGCAATGAAATAAAGGTGCGTGTAGCTTAATAACTGGATATTCTTCGCAAACTTTATCCAGCAGCATATCATTTGAGATTTGCTCAATTTGCCCTTCACTTAATTCTTCTGATAATTTGTAAGTTAGTAAGATAACAGCAGCTTCATT
Source organism: Flavobacterium sp. PL002 (assembly GCF_054165825.1). Taxonomy (NCBI): domain Bacteria; kingdom Pseudomonadati; phylum Bacteroidota; class Flavobacteriia; order Flavobacteriales; family Flavobacteriaceae; genus Flavobacterium; species Flavobacterium sp. PL002. The sequence goes on from NZ_CM135110.1 coordinate 2,419,482, forward strand.
AGGCTCGTAATCGCTAATTGCCATAAAAAGTAATTCGCGTAACTCTTTATTATCTCTGCTTTTTGCATCAGGAAAACCATATTCAGCAAGTAAGGCTACATAATCTTCAGTTGACCAGTAGGTGTTTGATTCTTCAATTGTTTGGATATTGTTGATAGTAACTTGATATTTCATTTGTTTAGTTTTTATAGTTGGTGGATTCAATTAACAAATGCAACCTCATGCACATTGTTTAAGTTTTTGCTCAAAAATTTCATTTGGACTTTTAAAACCAAATCTTTTTCTGGGTCTGTTATTTAATTTATTTGTTACTCTTAAAACCTCTTCTTCTGTTATTAAATCAAAGTTATATTTTTTTGGAAAATATTGTCTTACTAGACCATTTAAATTTTCATTAGCACCTCTTTCCCAACTACAATATGGGTTGGCAAAAAAGTATGAGATTTCTAGTATTTCAGATACTTTTTTATGGTTTGCAAACTCTTTCCCATTATCAGATGTGATGGTGTGCAAAATGGGTTTCCAATCCATTAATAATTCAATTAATTTCTCCTGAATTTCTTGTGATTCCTTACTGTTTATTTTAGCCATTTTAAGCACACCTGATGCTCTATCATTTATTGTTAACAAAGCTCCTTTGTGATTTTTACCTATTACCAAATCAATTTCTAAATCCCCAATTCTTTGCTTTTCTTCTACAACCAACGGCCTGTTTTCAATACCAACTCTATCTTTAATAATACCTCTTGAGCCTTTTAAAGCCCCTCTTTTAGCATATCGCTTTCCTTTTGTGCGTAGGTGCTTATAATGTTGTCCGCCTTTCTTTTTGTCGCTCCAAATGAATTGATAAATTGTTTCAATCGAAACACATTCAAAGTTTTTATCACTGCAATATCCTACTATTTGTTCAGGACTGAAATCTTCTTCTAAAAGATGAATAACATGTGCTTTTATCTGTTCAGTAAAGCGTATTTTCTTAGCTTTTTCATGCTGTCGAATACTGGCTTTACTTTGGGCTAATTTAGCTTTATAAACTTTATTTCTTTGATCGGAATTTCTGGATAGCTCTCTTGAAATTACAGATTTATCTCTACCTATAACCTCTCCAATTTTACTCATTGAAAATCCTTGTGAACGAAGTGTAGCAATTTCGTATCTTTGTTCAATCGTTAAATGTGACATCTTTTTTTTGTGCTTAGTAACCCAAAAATAAGAGAAATTTTTTTCGTAGCCTACTGATAAGTCTTGAAGATCTAGATCTTCAAGACTTATCAGTAGGCTTTATTTAAACAAATAAGGAGTGTTGCATTTATCACTTGAATCTAAGGTTTAAAAAAAATGGAGTATAATTAATTCATTATACTCCATTTTATCCTTATGCGTAAAGGAATTGTTATTTCTTTTTAGCCGCTGGCTTATTTTTTTCTAACAATGCTTTTTCTAAAACGTCTACTCTTTTCTTGATTTTTTCATTTTCAAGAGCATTGTTATAGTTGGTTTTATCGGTTTCCATAACTTGATCAATCAAACTTTCTAATTCCGCTGGAGTTAATCTAATATACTCAACAGGATTGTTATTAGTTGTTTTTACTGTAGTTGCAGGAACTTGTGTTGTTACTACTGTTTTAGTAGCACTTTCTTTTGCTAAGGTAGTAACAGGAGTTGAAACAATACTGTCTTTTACAGTTTTATTAACAATAGGCGCAATACTATCATTTGCTACTGTTTTAATTTCTTGTTTTGCGGCAATTACTTTTAATTGTTGTGCTTCTTTCTTTTCAATGGCCTTTTTTTCTATTTGAGCTACTTCCTCAAGAGCGTTTTGAGCCGTTTTCTTTTGTTCAAGAATAACTACTGCTTTGTCAATGTCGTCATTTGCTTTTGCTTTTTCTAAGTCAGTTTCCAGTCCATCTAGTTTATCTTGATATTCTTGTTTTAACGTTGCAATTTTATTTGTGTTGTCTGCATTGTTTTGTGCAATTTTCTCATCAATATAAACTTGTGTTTCTTTGTCTTTGATGTTCAGTTGTTCGCTTAACTGCGCAACGTAAATAGTATCAGGATTTGTTTTTTTACCGCCAAAACTTAATTTGATTCCGGCGTTGTACATAATATGTGTTTGCAAATTGTCTGGGCTTGATAAATCAGTAACATCGGCTGCAGATGTAATCATACCTCTTGCACCACCCGTAATCAAAATATGCTTGCTCAACGGAATGTTTAAACCCAAACCTGCCGAAGCAAATTCTTCGCTATCTACTGCCGTATTTGTTTTTCCTAAGTAATCACTTTGTGTGTTTAAAATACCTCCACCTAATATTAAGTAAGGAGTAACGCCGTTTCCATCATTCAATCTTGCTCTAAACTCCAAACCATACATAGACAGGTGGTCAAAAGAGGTCGAAATTTGTTCGTTCTCTGATGCTTGTAAATAGAAAGCACGAATTCCAGTATATTGATTAAAATCAAATCCAGCATACAATCCCATTAAATAGGTGTCTTTGAAAAGTGATTTATCATCAAATTTAATGTAGTTGATACTAGGTTCAATAATCCATTGAATACCTTTGAAACCGTTACTAAATTTACTGTAATAGGCCTTGTCTAGTTCGCTCATTGTACCGGGTTTTCTTCCTCCTAAGTAAAATTGTAAGGATGCTTGTGCAGACCAATTTGTCAATCCATTGGTTTCAAAATCGGCATTAGTCACACCAAAATCATTCTTGTTTTGTTCCGTAAGTAAATTTTCACCAGCGTTAAAGTTGTAGTTGTTGTATTTTCCTTCAATAGTAAAAACGATACGGTCAGTTAATTTGGTTTTAAACCCAAGACCAAGACTGGTATATATTTGGTCAAAATCTGCTCCGTCTTTGATCGCAATGTTTTGCACTCCAGAACCTAATGTTAGGTAAGGAATAAAGCGCCCTTTACCAAGATTAGTTTTGAATTCTCCTCCCCAACGGGTTAGATCAACATCTTGTGATTGAAACGTACCTTCATTGTAACTTGTAATCCCAAAATCAGAAAATCTAGTTTTTAAACCTAAAGATTGCATGTAAACTGCACGAATTTCAACATATTCGCCAAAACCAAAACCAATCTTTCCACCTACAGATGTAGCGTTTTCTAGACCAGATTGTTTGTCGTAAAAAGTGTAATCTACAAAAGGTGAAGCGGTAAAGCTGATGTCTTTTACTTGTGCAAATCCAAAAGTTGAAAGGGATAATAATAAGAGGTATATCGTTTTTTTCATGTGAAAATAGTATTAATTGTTTATATGATCTCTTCAGCAACCACAACTTGAGGTTCTATAGCCGAAGAATTCATTTTAAGAGAGGCAATTTCAAAATCTTTTTTATGAATGGTAATTTCATTTTTTAGATTCTCGATAATTGCTTCATTTTTCATTTGCTTGTTTTTATCCATAAGAAAGAAAAATAAGCAAAAGATCAATCCAAATGCCATAGTAATAAGCAGTGGGAATGTCGTGAAAATTCCAAATCCTAGATCAATGGCTTGAGGAGTATGGAAGATTTCAAAGTTGAGGGTATATAAAAAAACATTCAGAATTAAATACCCAAGGAGTAAAATATTTCTCATAGTTTAATTATTAAGTTTTTTTAATTTTTTTTCTATTGAAATAATGTTTTTTACGTTACCCTTGTACTCCTCAACTAAAAGAGCTATTTCATTACCTGTCAAAAATGGTTTGTGTAAAGTGTCAGTTTTTACATAGTGCTCTAATGATTTTTCGCCAAAGCTCATTATAATTTCTTGTTGTCTTTCGGTAATATTTTTCTCTTCTTTTTGAAGCGAAATTTTATCAGTGTACAAATGGATGCGTTGGTTTGCTTCTTCAACTATTTCTGAACTTGCAACATAAGCTTTTGCACTAGAGTCTTTTAGCTTTTCGGTAACTACTGCAGTCCCTTCAATTACGTTATCAGTAACATTACCTATGAAATTTTTAATTGAATCAAATGCTGAAGTTGATTTTTTATCTGAAGTTTTTTTATTTGCCATGATTATTTGGTTTTTTTATTTTGTTGTTTTTTTCTTTTTCCGATGATATAAAATACTGCAAAAAGTAAGATTACAATTCCTACTGCAATCAATGCGTAGTATAATCTGTTTTGAGTTTTGTTAACATCAGCTTGATTTTGTGAATTTAAATCGTGTTGTTCTGTTTTTACAGAAATGCTGTCATTTAATGAAGCTACAGATGTGTTGATGCTGTTTACGTTACCAGTAAGGCTTGATATTTGTGTATCAATCACACTAATTTGTGTTGTAATTTTGGACTCTTCTTCTTTTGCAAATTCTCCAAAAATTTCTTGAGCATTATAATCTTCTCTTATTTTTTTACTTAGAAAATCACGTTGACCATCAATCGATAATACTTGGTCTTCTACATCAGAGATGTTTCTAGTTAACGCTTTTACTTTTCGTTTTTGATCATTGATTTTTCCGTTGATCGCTCCTAATAAGGTGTCTATTTTTGCAAAATCTTTTGGCGCAGCACCTTTGTCATATAATGCTTTGTGTTGTGCATCATAAACCACTTTTTCTTGATTTAATAAATCAATTTTTTTAGCAGCTAGTTCCATTTCTTGTTTTTGTAAAGTAACTTGCTCTTCAATGTTTTCTTTTTGACCTTTTAGTTCGTTCAGTTTTAAATTAACTCCTTGGATTCCTTTGTCAATTTTTGAATCGTTCATTCTTGCCATAGATTCTTTAGTGCTTTTTAACACGTTTAACAACGAATCTTTTTTTCTTGAAAGGGCAACAATTTGTTGTTTTGCTTCTTCTTGTTCTTCAAGGGTCTTATTTAATTGTGAATTGGTTTGAACAATTTCTTTTTTGATTTCTGGATTTTCGCCATCTTGTTTCTTAACGCAAGAACTTAGTGAGAGTATTGTTAATGCAACTAGAGTTATTTTTTTCATGTCGTGAATATTTAAATGATTTATAGTTAAGACACATGAAAAACCGATAGGTCACATTTATTTTAAAAAAAAAGTGACTTTTCTATTTATTAAGTGTCTTAATTATAAGTTGCTTCTTCAATAGAAGAGCACGATATAATACAATCAGTTCTAAATTGAGAACTAATTTCTAATTTGACAACATTCAATAAATAATATAGTATGAAAACAAAAACGACCCTTATCCTATTACTTTTTACAACACTTTTCTTTGGACAAAACCACCAAGAGGGAGAGATAGTGATTTCAAAGCCGCATTTAATTTCGCTTTTGCAAAAGTTTAAAAATCAAAAGACTGCAGTTGTACCTAGAAATGAAATCACGAGTAAACTTATTTCAGAATATAATACGGTTAACAATGACAGCTTGATGCAAAGAATGAATCTGTTAGAAAATAAAATAGCCTCTTTACGTATAAAGATGGATACAGTAATGAAACAAACAGTTGTTCGTGATACTGTTTTTACATCATCAAAAAAAATAACGGTTATAAGAGATACTATTTACAATTCAGTAGCAAATAATAATAAAAAGCCGCTCCATATTGATAATGGAAATAAAAACTATGAGCAGCAGTTGAACTTATTAAATAATAAATATGACGCTTTACTGCGTAATCAAGAACAGTTATTGATGCTCCAAAAAGTGAATACGATTGCAGTTCCAGCTGCAGTTGCGGTTGTTGCTGCGACAAGTACTAAACCTGTCGAAAAAATAGAAACAGTTGCAAATGTAAACCGTGTAGATAATTTGGTTGTAGTTACTGATTCTCTAGCTTTAGAAACAGCTGATGTTGCTGTAAAGCCTTCGGCTAAATTTGTTTCAGTACAAGAGATCTTGAAAGAGAAGTATGAAAAGGTACAAGCGCAAGTCTTTTTTGATAATAATGCTACAAAAATAGAACAAGGTGATGCTATACGTTTAGGAGAGGTAGTTCTAGATTTAGATGGCAATTCAAACTTATTAGTGTTTTTAGAAGGCTATAGTAGTAAAAAAGGAAATATTGATTACAATAATAAATTATCTTTACTTCGAAATGATGCGGTAAAACAGTTTTTAATAGAAAACGGAATCTCACCAAAAAGAATACTATCTCAACATCATGGAGTAGATACAAAGAGTAGTACTGAAACTATGGCTCGTAGGGTTGATGTAAGTTTTGTTGTTGAAAATTAATTGTGTTTTAAGTGACTTTGTAATAATAGTTGTGTCTAACTTATATAAAGGATATACAAAGTGGAGAAATACAAAGATGTAACTGACGAAGAATTGGCATCAAAAATTGGAGAGACTAACGATACAGTTATGTTTGGAGTTTTATATGATCGATACGAACATTTAGTTTATAATAAATGCTACAGTTTTGTTCGATCTATTGATGAAGCCAAAGATTTAACTCAAGATGTATTTCTACATGTTTTTGTAAAGGTTTCAGGTTTTAAAGGAAAGTCTAAGTTTTCAACATGGTTGTATTCTGTTACTTATAATTTTTGTGTTAATTATCTTAATCGTGATAAAGAGCGTAAGATGTCATCGCATTCAAATCAAGTAGAAGAACAATATGACTTGGCTATCGAAGTAAATGATTTTAGTTTATATCAAATGCAAGTAGATAAACTGGAAAAAGCACTAACGTTGATTCCTCCTGAGGACCGCATGATTTTACAAATGAAATACCAAGATGACGTCCCCATAAAGGAACTTCAAGAAGTATTAGAATTATCAGAAAGTGCCGTTAAGATGCGGCTATCAAGAGCAAAAGTAAAAATCGCCGAAGTGTATAATAAATTAGCTATATAATGGAAAACGAGAATCCTTTCAAAAAAATAGGGCTTCCATTACAAGAAGTCCCTAAAGAATTAAAACAAAAGGTAATGGATGATGTTAACGCAGTAAAATTCATTAAGGAAGTAACTAGTTTGTTTTCGTCAAACTATGCGTCAGCAATAGAAGGAATGTTTAAGACAAAAAATGATGATAATAATAACGATACAAAGAAATAAGATATGGAAGTTTTAGACCAGTTGAGATCAGATACTTTAAATACTGTGAATACACTTTTCTTTAAAATAGGTGAGGGGTTAATCAGTTTTATCTATGCATTACTTGTATTAGTTATAGGTTGGGTAATTTCAAAAGCAGTTATCTTTATTTTGCGTAAAGCACTCACGGTATCTAATATTGATAAAGTGGGTGATAAAATAAATGAATCTGATTTATTTGGGAAATCAGATTTCAAAATAAATATTTCTGAAATCATAATAGGTTTTGTGCGCTGGATTTTAATTTTAGTGTTTATGATTATCGCTGCCGATGTGATGCAGTGGACAATAATATCTGTTGAAATAAGTAACTTGTTACGTTATTTACCAAGATTATTTAGTGCTATCGCGTTGTTTATGATTGGGATATACATCGCTAATTTTGTTAGAAAAGCAATACATGGATTGTTTACCTCCTTAAATATGAGTGGCGCAAAAATGATTAGTAGTATCGTGTTTTACGGCATTGCAATTTTAGTAACCATTACGGCACTTAATCAGGCAGGTGTAGATACGACTATTGTTACAAATAATATTACGATAATTTTAGGGGCTTTTTTATTGACTTTTGCTTTGGCATTTGGATTAGGATCCAAAGATGTAATTACTAATTTGTTATTTACTTTTTATGCTAGAAAAAACTACACCGTAGGTGAGCATATAAAAGTTAATGGTAATGAAGGTGAAATTATCGCGATAGACAATATCAGTTTAACGCTAAAAACGGCAGCAGGAAAGGTAATTATCCCTATACTGCAAATTATAGAAAGTACAGTTGAGATTAAAGAATAAGATTCAAAATAAATAAAATAAAATTTAAAATATACAAAATGAAAAAAATACTACTTACATTATTTTTAGTTGGTTGTTTTACGAATTCATACGCACAGAAAAAAGCTAAAATAAAAGGAGATAAAAATGTAGTTGAAAGAACATACACACTTGATGGCTTCGATACTGTTGAGATTTACGATAACCTTGAAATAACTTTTACAGCAGGGAATCTTAGTAATAATTACTTTCTTAGAACGGATGCTAATCTACAAGATGTTATAAAGTTTGAAGTTGTAGATAGTATTCTTAAAATAAGAAGTTTGGCAAGAATTACTTCAAGTAAAAAGATGGAGATTACTTTAAATGTTACTACTATTCATGCTATAAAGCTGTATAATGACGCACAAATAAAGCAACTAGGATCTGTAGTTGTCAACGACGATTTTGATATTATGGGTCAAGATGATTCAAAAATGAAATTGAATATTACAGCTAGAAATATTAATTTCAGTCTAAGTAATGATGCAGATGCAGAAGTGGACTTACAAGCCGAATCAATAAAAATGATCTTAAGTGATAAAATTGATGCAGAAGCAATACTAAAAACAGAATCACTCGATTTGCAAATGTATAAAGATGCAGAGCTGTCTGCAAGTGGTGACGCTGAGAAATTAAGGATGAGTTTAGTAGGAAAACCAATTTTAAGAGCAGAAAAGTTAATGGTTCGTAATGCAGATGTAATGCAACATGATGGCTCAGAAGCTATGCTAAATTGTTCTAAAGAAATTGCTGTTTTTCTAGAAGGGAAATCAAAACTTTACTTATATAATACTCCAAATGTAATAATGAATGGAATAAAAGGGAAGTCAGAGTTATTGAAACGATAATTTGGTACATCAAATGTTGAAATTTAGACTCTATCGATGCGTGATTTAGTTTGATTTTTATGTTAAATAAAAGTACTTTAAACCCAGACTCTGTTCTGGGTTTTTTACTTTATGTTCAATTTGGTTTGATTAATTGTTATCTCTCACTATTTGTCAGGCTGAAAGCGTCTCAATAAAGTGGTTCAGCTATCGTGAGACACGTGTAGTGTTACAAACTTTGAGGAAAATGCATTTTAGAAAAGAGTATGTTTTTATCTACCACGAGTCCGCATGAGGGATAGGAATAAGCTACCGAAGTAGCATGGATTGCCCGACGGCAGCAAGGATAAGGGGCTTATAGCAAGCCATAAAAGTGAGCCCCTTATGTTTGCTGGCGGCATGCCCAAATAAAACAAAAATCCCGTTTCAAATTAATGAAACGGGATTCCTTATAAATAAACCTTTAGTAAACTAAGATCTGATTACTCTTTTTTCTCCTCACGTGGAGGTCTTGGCATAAGTGCTTTTCTTGAAACTTTTTCTTTTCTAGTTTTTGGATCCATACCTAAGTATTTCACTTGAAAAACATCACCCATGTTCACTACATCAGAAACATTTTCTGTTCGTTCCCATGCTAGCTCAGATACGTGTAATAAAACTTCGTTTCCTGGCGCTTCAAGGTATTCTACAACGGCACCGAAATCTAACATTTTGATTACTTTCACTTCGTAAGACTCATTCATTTTAGGTTTGAAAGTGATTGATTTAATCTTAGCTAATACTGCTTCAATTCCAGCAGGATCAGTTCCTAAAATTTCGATAACTCCCTCTTCCGTTGTAGGATCTTCATTGATAACAATTGTAGTTCCAGTAGTTTTTTGTAATTCTTGAATCACTTTTCCACCAGGTCCAATCAATGCGCCAATAAATGCATTAGGAATTCTTCTTGTAATGATTTTTGGAGCGTAAGTTTTAACTTCCTCTTTTGGAGTTGCCAAAGTGTCGATTAATTTACCAAGGATATGCAAACGACCGTCACGAGCTTGAGCAAGTGCAGCTTCCATAATTTCGTATTTCAAACCGTCAATTTTGATGTCCATTTGGCAAGCTGTAATTCCTTCAGAAGTTCCAGTTACTTTAAAGTCCATATCTCCTAAGTGATCTTCATCACCAAGAATATCTGACAATACAGCGTAACGATCACCATCTGTAATTAATCCCATTGCAATTCCAGAAACGGGACGAATCATTTGGATACCAGCATCCATTAATGATAATGTTCCAGCACAAACAGTTGCCATAGAAGAAGAGCCATTAGATTCTAATATTTCAGAAACAACACGAATTGTGTAAGGACAATCAGCAGGGATCATGTTTTTTAACGCTCTTTGCGCTAAGTTTCCGTGACCTACTTCTCTTCTTGAAGTTCCTCTCAACGGACGAGCTTCACCTGTAGAGAAAGGAGGGAAGTTATAGTGCAAGTAGAATTTTTCTTCACCTTGTTGAGATGGAGAATCAATTTGGTTTGCTTCTCTAGAAGTTCCTAAAGTTGCAGTTGCCAATGCTTGAGTTTCTCCACGAGTAAATAAGGCAGATCCGTGTACAGATGGTAAATAATCTACTTCACACCAGATGTCTCTGATCTCTGTTGTTTTTCTACCGTCTAAACGTGTTCCTAAATCTAGGGTTACGTTACGAACTGCTTCTTTGTTTGTTTTCTTGAAGTATTTAGAAACTAATTCTCCATCTACAGCTAATTCTTCTTCTGTAAACAAAGCTTTAACTTCTTCTTTTACCTCGTCAAATGCTGCTGTGCGTTCTTGTTTAGAAGAACCTTTGCTTGCAATAGCATAGATTTTATCGTAAGATGCTGCTTTTACTTTTGCGTAAATAGCTTCGTCTTCTCTTTCTCCTTCGTAGGTACGCACTTCTTTTTTACCAAAAGCAGCTTGTAAACGTAGTTGAGCCGAAATTTGGTTTTTGATATGTCCGTGAGCAAATTTAATTGCTTCTACCATTTCAGCTTCTGAGATTTCTTTCATTTCACCTTCTACCATTGCGATAGAATCCATAGAAGCTCCAATCATCATATCGATGTCAGATAATTCTAATTGAGCACGACTTGGGTTAATGATGAATTTTCCATCAACTCTACCAACTCTAGCTTCAGAAATTAATGTTTCAAAAGGAATATCAGATAAAGCTAAAGCGGCTGATGCTGCTAAACCTGCTAATGCGTCTGGCATTACATCTTCATCATGAGACATTAACTGAATCATAACTTGTACTTCTGCATGGTAGTCATTTGGGAAAAGTGGGCGTAAAACACGGTCAACAAGACGCATTGTTAATACTTCACTATCACTTGGTCTTGCTTCTCTCTTAAAGAATCCACCAGGAAAACGTCCAGCTGCAGCAAATTTTTCGCGGTAATCTACTGTTAATGGTAAAAAGTCAATACCAGGACTTGCTTTTCTTGAAGATACAACTGTTCCTAAAATAACAGTTTTACCTATTCTAATTAATACAGATCCATCAGCTTGTTTAGCTAAGCGACCTGTCTCGATTGTGATGTTTCTTCCATCACCTAAATCGATACTTTCTACAAATAATTGTGGAATCATAAATTTAATTTATTAGTTAAACATGGGTTCTAGTTGTGTTGTAGTTGTTGTTTGCGTAGTTAATGCCTAAAACCCAATGAAAAACCAAACTTTTTTATTTGTTAGTACTTCGTGTACTAACTTTATGTTGTTTTACACTCTTTAATGCCTTTTAATAAAGGACTTACTTATTCAGTAAAATTATTGCTTATAAAAACAAAAAGAGGCACTTGCGCACCTCTTTTTTATATTGATTATTTTCTGATATTCAATACTTTGATAATCTCACGATATCTGTTAATCTCTTTCTTTTTCAAGTAGTCTAACAAAGATCTTCTTTTACCTACTAGTAATACTAGTGAACGCTCTGTATTGTAATCATGACGATTTTTTTTCAAGTGCTCAGTCAAATGGCTAATTCTGAATGTGAATAAAGCGATTTGCGCTTCTGCTTTTCCAGTGTTTGTTTTTTCTCCGTGTTGTGCGAAGATGTCTTCTTTAATCTCTTTAGTTAAATACATTCCAATATTTGTTTAATGATTTTTATGTATGTCTAGCATCTATTGTTAGACGGTGCAAAAGTACTACTTATTTTTGAAAAATAATATTTATACTTTATAAAAAGTTGTCTTTTGCTGTTTTTTTTGATAAGCTATCTTAGAATAAGCGAGTTTGTCAAATTTATCAGTTAATACAATTTTGCAACCTCTTGATTTACAAATTCTAAAAAGCGTTCGTCTTCGGCCGTGAATGGATCAATTACGTGACTGTCAATGTCTATTTGACCTATGTTTTTGCCATCTACAAATAGAGGGACTACAATTTCTGATTTTACTGTGAAGCTACAAGCGATATAGTTGTCTTGAGCAGCAACATCAGGAACTACAAAATTATCATTCGATACTGCAACCTGTCCGCAAATTCCTTTTCCAAACGGAATTACAGTATGATCAGTTTCTGCTCCTATATATGGTCCTAAGTGTAATGTTTGAGTTTCGTGGTTTGCAAAGTAGAAACCAACCCAGTTATAATATGCTATATTTTCATTTAGAAGTTGACATACTGCTAAAAGTTTTTCATCTCTCGAAAGAGCACTTGCTGTAGTAATCTCTGTTACTTTAGGTTGTAATTCCTGAAATGTCATGTTTTTATATTTTTTTACAAAAGTATTTAATCTCTGTATTATAAATTACATAAATTTGTTAAAAATTAGATTTTGAAACAATATCTTATTCAATACAAACCTTTTTTAATGTTCTTGGCTAAGTTCTTTTTGACTTATATTGTGCTTACTATTATTTATCAATTTTATTTGAACACATTTGAAGGCAATAAAATAGATTCAATTACACAATTAGTGGCTAAAAATACCGAACAGCTCATGCATTTTTTTAATGCAGATTTAGTAGTGGTTAACGATTCAGAGTCGTATATTAAGTTAATTTACAAACAACAATACCTTGCTCGAATTATTGAAGGATGTAATGCAATTAGTGTCATAATTTTATTTGCATCATTTATTGTTGCCTTTTCAGGAAAAGTAAAACAGACGCTTTTTTTTATAATCACAGGGAGTATCGTGATTTATATATTGAATGTTATTCGCATTGCGCTTTTAGTAGTTTTAATGTATAATTATCCTCAAGAAGGCGAGTTGTTACATGGAACTCTTTTTCCGTTATTTATCTACGGAGTCGTTTTTATATTGTGGGTTATCTGGGTTAATAAATTTTCATTATATGCTAAAAAAACTATTCGAACATAAAACTACAATTGTTTTTTCACTTGTATTTGTTTTGCTACTTGTAGCGGTGCGCATTTATGAAAATGAGTTGTTTTATGATCCGTTTTTACTGTATTTTAAAAGTGATTTTAAAGACGCTCCATTACCTGAATTTAATTATTTTAAATTATTTATAGGATTTCTTTTTCGGTACTCACTTAATATGGTTGTCTCCTTGGGATTGATTTTTACGCTATTTAAGGATATTACAATGATTAAATTTGCGACTTTATTGTATCTTTTTTTCTTTTTAGTTCTAATTTTATATTGTTTCGTAATTCTTCATTTTTTTGGAGAAGAAAATAAACTGGCATTCTTTTATGTTAGGCGGTTTCTTGTTCAACCAATTTTTGTGCTGTTGTTTATCCCCGCTTTTTATTATCAAAAACAATACAATTGATTTTTTGTTTGTATATAATACTAATACAATTTATAAAATAGTCCTATTTAGTAGTTTGATCTAAATCGAGAGCCAATATAGCATCGCAACTCGACGTAGCAAAACTACCTTAGATTAAAATATACTTGCAGATTTTTGCATAATAGCGGTGTTTTAATGATTATTTCTTCGCTTTCTTACCATCGATACCTGCTTCTTGAGATATAAATGGATAATCACTTTTTAGTTATATTGATTTATCAAATTTTTTACGCAAACCTCTTGTGTTTATGTACCTGAAATGGATTGGTGTAAATTTGATCCCTCAAATAATTTAACATTAGTAGAGCACCATAGTATGAGGATTTATTCCTGTATTTTACCATTAAAAGGAGTTGTTTCAGTTCAGGTCAACATAAAGTAAAGGTAGGGGTAGGTGTTATTGATATGGAGTAATCAGTTTTTTTAGGACATATATTTTTACTTTTAATTCAAAAATTCGATTTGTTTTTACGTATCTTTAATTAAATGCGTATTTAATTGATAATCATTTTTTTAAATTATGAAAATAATAAAAAATTCAGGTGAAATTGTAAATTTTGATGCTGCTAAATTAAAGAGTTCTTTAGTGAAATCTGGCGCTAATGATTTAGAGGTTGAGGCTATTTTGAAGAAAATAGAAAATGAAATCTACGAAGGAATCACAACAAAGCAGATTTATAAAAAAGCTTTTGCTTTACTAAAAAAACAATCCGACTCCCACGCAGCTAGATATAATCTACGAGCAGCGCTATTGTTACTTGGTCCTGCGGGGTTTTTCTTCGAAAAATATATTGCCCGTCTTTTTGCGGCAGAAGGTTATGAAGCAAAAACGAATTTAATTTTGCAGGGTAAGTGTGTATCTCATGAGATTGATGTTTTAATTAAAAAAGATCAAGTTATCGCGATGGTAGAGTGTAAATTTCATGGAAGTACTAATGCCGCTTCGGATGTTAAAGTGCCTTTGTATATTCATTCTAGGTTTAATGATATCAAAGAGAAGAAGCACCTTGTTTTTTCTAATAACGACTTGGTCTCTAAATGTTGGATTGCTACTAATAATCGGTTTACAAGTGATGCAATTGCTTACGCAGCATGTTCAGGTATTTATCTTTTAAGCTGGGATTATCCCAAAGAGAATAATTTAAAAACTAAAAACGATAAGGATTGCCTTTATCCAGTTACTTGTTTAACGACACTTACGCTTGCCGAAAAGGATAAACTATTGTTTCTAGATGTTATTCTGGTTAAAGAGCTGATGAATAATTCAGTTGTGCTACAAAAAGTAGGGTTAAGTGAAAATAGAGTGAAAAGAGCCTTGAAAGAAGTGTCCCAATTGTGTCATTTTCTTAAATAATCAAGCTCTTGTGTATAACTTCAAAAACAAAATAGTATGAAAGTTACATTTATTGGTGGAGCTGGAGTCGTGACAGGTTCAAAAACATTAGTTGAAAATAATGGAATTAAGATTTTAATAGATTGTGGGTTGTTTCAAGGTATAAAGCCGCTGCGAGAACTCAACTGGCTTCCTTTGCCTATATCAGCAGCGTCTATTGATTGTGTTTTATTGACTCATGGTCACTTAGATCACTGTGGTTGGTTACCTTTACTAGTAGATCAAGGTTTTTCGGGTAAGATATATTGTAGTAATCCTACAATGGCAATAGCAAAACTAATTTTAATGGATAGTGCTAAAATTCAGGAAGAAGAAGCTAATAAAGCCAATAAAGAAAATTATTCAAAGCATGAAATTGCTAAGCCTCTTTACACAGTAGCACAGGCCAAAAAAGTATTTCCTTTATTTCATGTTGTTAAAATAAATGAGTCTATACCTTTAGCTGGCGGAGTTTCCGCTTTATTTACTAATGCAGGGCACATAATTGGTGCTTGTAGTATACAGTTAAAAAGTGAAGATAAAACGCTTGTTTTTTCGGGAGATATTGGTCGGGATAATGATGTTTTAATGTTTCCGCCTACAAAGCCTAAAAATGCCGATTATGTTTTTCTTGAAAGTACCTATGGAAACCGTCTTCATCCTGATACAGATGCTAAATCAGAGTTAGCGATCGAAATTAATAATGCTTTTAACAAAAAAGGGACAGTTATCATTCCGAGTTTCGCTGTGGAACGTGCTCAAGGAATCATGTATCTTTTGTGGCAACTTAGGTTAGAAAATAAAATACCTGATATTCCTTATATTATTGACTCACCAATGGGGGTAAGCGCTTTTGATGTATTTTTAAATAACAGTAATTGGCATAAAATTTCAGTAGCAGATTGTGTTGCGATGAGTAAAATGTTTACTATGATTACAGATTATAAAGATACTTTAACAGCAATAAGTGATAAACAACCTAAGGTAGTGATTGCAGCAAGCGGTATGGTTACTGGAGGTAGGGTGTTGAGTTATTTGCAAGAATTTATAGGTACGCCAGAAACTACAGTAATTATAGTAGGGTACCAAGCTGAAGGTACGCGTGGTAGAAAGCTGACTGAAGGAGCAAATGAAGTGAAGATTTATGGAAAACAGTATCCAGTTTTGGGTAGAATTACTGAGATAAAAGGCTTATCAGCACATGGTGATCAAAAAGATTTGCTGAATTGGCTTTCTGAATTAAAACACAAACCTAAAAAAGTTTTTCTTGTTCATGGCGAGAACCAACCCGCTGACGAACTCCGACTTAAAATTATCGAGAAATATGGTTTTGATTGCTGTATTCCGTTAATGGGACAAGAATTTGAACTTTAAATTAGAAAAAGTATAGGATGAAGCAGCTTGGATGCTTTATTGGTTTTGAGCCGTACTCTAGCTTCGGTTTTTATTTGTTTGTAATTTTTTTTTTATTTACCTTATTATAAAAGTAATAGTTAATTAATATTTAAATTAAAATAATAAATTGCTCTTGAGATAAATAATACTTACTTTCACGCTCAAATTATTTTAGCACAAAAACACTTTAGAATGAACAGTTTTGATTGGAAGAATTTAATTGACCCACTTTTTTATATTCACTTTGATGTGAATGGGGTTAAGCTTGGTATATATATCGTTTTATTTATAGTGTTTGCCGAAACAGGGCTTTTTGCTGGTTTTTTTCTACCAGGTGATAGTTTACTTTTTCTTGCGGGAATATACAGTCGTGAATTAATCGAGAATGTACTCTTTATTGATAGTGATTTTGTAAATGTAGTGTTGTTGTCTACAATGGTTGCGTTATCAGGAATACTAGGAAATATTGTAGGGTACTGGTTTGGGTCAAAAAGCGGGTATTATTTGTATAATAAAGAGGATACCTTCTGGTTCAAAAAGAAATACTTAGTTCAATCCAAAGACTTTTTTGAAAAACACGGTGGTAGAGCTATAATTTTTGCTAGATTCTTGCCTATTTTTAGAACTTTCGCTCCTATTGTAGCTGGAATTGTTACTATGGATAAAAAGAAATTTATGTTTTATAACGTTGTAAGTTCTTTTTTATGGTCGTTTACATTGATTTTTGCAGGACATTACCTGTATGGATTTCTTCTTGATAATTACGGAATCAACTTAAAAGAACATATTGAGTTAATTGTTATTGCATTAGTGGTGATTACGTTATTACCAGTGCTTCTTAAGTTTGCTAAAAAATCACCTCAAATAGAAGATGAGGAGTAGTTAAGGTAAATGTAATTTAAAGTTAGATTCTTTACTTGGTTTTTAAAAGAAGTTTGGTTGCATTTAAAAACTCTATTATTTTGAATATTAAGATTTAAAGTATTTTGGTTTTAAACCAAATCAAAAACAAATAGTCTTTTTTATAAAAGGCAAATAAAAAAGGCAGTTCTTAATTGAACTGCCTTTTTTTATAGTGTTATTAGTAAAATATTACATCATTCCTGGCATACCACCACCTCCATGAGAGTGACCTGCTGATTCATCTTCTTTAATGTCAATCAATGCACATTCAGTAGTTAAAATCATTCCCGCAACTGATGCTGCATTTTCTAATGCTACACGTGTCACTTTTTTAGGATCGATAATTCCTGCTTTAAGCATGTCTACATACTCATCTGTTTTAGCATTGTAACCAAAATCACCTTTACCTTCAGCAACTTTTGCAACAACTACAGAGCCTTCAAGGCCTGCATTTTCTACAATTGTTCTTAAAGGAGCTTCAATAGCTCTAGATACGATTTGGATTCCAGTTGCTTCATCTGCATTGTCGGGTTTAATGCTGCTTAATGCTTCTTTTGCTCTTAATAAAGCAACACCACCACCAGCAACAATTCCTTCTTCTACAGCTGCGCGAGTAGCATGAAGAGCATCGTCTACGCGGTCTTTTTTCTCTTTCATTTCAACTTCAGATGCAGCTCCTACATAAAGCACAGCAACACCACCAGCTAATTTAGCTAAACGCTCTTGTAATTTTTCTTTGTCATAATCAGAAGTTGTAGCTTCCATTTGACCTTTAATTTGGTTGACACGATTTTTGATCATATCCGCTTCACCAGCACCACTTACAATTGTTGAATTGTCTTTGTCGATAGTTACTTTTTTAGCAGTTCCTAACATCTCTAAAGTAGTGTTTTCAAGCGTGTAACCTCTTTCTTCAGAAATTACTGTTCCACCAGTTAAGATAGCGATGTCTTCCAACATTGCTTTTCTTCTATCTCCAAAACCAGGTGCTTTTACAGCAGCAATTTTCAAAGCTCCACGAAGTTTGTTTACTACTAATGTAGATAACGCTTCTCCGTCAACATCTTCAGCGATGATTAATAATGGTTTTCCTGATTGTGCTACTGGCTCAAGAACTGGAAGTAATTCTTTTAAAGAAGATACTTTTTTATCGTATAAAAGGATATATGGATTTTCAAGTTCCACTTCCATTTTTTCTGAATTAGTAACAAAATATGGAGAAAGGTATCCTCTGTCAAACTGCATTCCTTCGACTACATCAACATAAGTATCTGTACCTTTAGCTTCTTCAACGGTAATTACACCTTCTTTTCCTACTTTGGCGAAAGCCTTAGCGATTAACTCCCCAATGATTTCGTCATTATTAGCCGAAATAGAAGCGATTTGTTTGATTTTATCAGAGTCTGAACCTACAACTTGAGATTGTTTAGCAAGATCCAAAACAATAGCATCAACGGCTTTGTCAATACCACGTTTTAAATCCATTGGGTTAGCACCTGCAGCAACGTTTTTCAATCCTTCTTTTACAAT
This sequence comes from Flavobacterium sp. PL002, assembly GCF_054165825.1. Lineage (NCBI taxonomy): Bacteria > Pseudomonadati > Bacteroidota > Flavobacteriia > Flavobacteriales > Flavobacteriaceae > Flavobacterium > Flavobacterium sp. PL002. The sequence continues at coordinate 2,438,156 of NZ_CM135110.1, forward strand.
TGCTTGCGCTAAAACAGTAGCAGTTGTTGTTCCGTCACCAGCTAAATCATTAGTTTTTGAAGCTACTTCTTTAACCATTTGTGCTCCCATATTTTCTAATGGGTCTTTTAACTCGATTTCTTTAGCAACAGAAACACCATCTTTAGTAACTGTAGGGCCACCAAATGATTTTCCAATGATTACATTACGGCCTTTTGGTCCTAGTGTAACTTTTACTGCATTTGCTAATGCATCAACTCCGCGTTTTAGTCCGTCGCGTGCTTCTATATCAAATTTTATATCTTTTGCCATTACTTTTTTTGTTAGATTTTAGTTTCAAGTTTAATGTTCCAAGTTTTAGAAAACTTTAGAATTCCCCCTTCGGGGGTTAAGAGTATTTAGATTATTGCAAGAATATCATCTTCTCTCATGATCAGGTAATCTGTACCTTCTAATTTTAATTCAGTACCAGCATATTTACCGTAAAGAACACTATCTCCAACTTTTACTGTCATAGCGTGGTCTTTTGTCCCATTTCCAACTGCTACTACAGTTCCTTTTTGTGGTTTTTCTTTAGCTGTATCTGGAATAAAAATCCCTGAAGCAGTTTTAGTCTCAGCAGCAACGGGTTCGATTAAAACTCTGTCTGAAAGTGGTTTGATGTTTAAAGCCATAATTATATGTTTTTTTATTGTTTTATTATAATGATTTAATAAGGATTCAGAAACTATGCCATGCTGTTTTAACTGACATATTTACCTATAAAAAATGCCAGCTTTGACAAGCTGGCATTAAGTATATGTATGTAATAAAATTATTTTGCTGGTGTTGCAGGAGCAGTGGTATTTTGTACCGGTGCAACTGGCGCCGCAGTTTGTGTATTGTCAATAATTTTAGAATCAGTGTCACTTAATGTTCCTGTAAAACTCAAGCTTGATAGTAAAATAAGTGCTATTAATACGGTTGCTAATGTCCAAGTACTTTTATCTAAAAAGTCAGAAGTTTTTTGCACACCTCCCATTTGAGTTGAACCACCTAATGAAGATGATAATCCACCACCTTTAGGGTTTTGAACCATAATTACTACGATTAATAGAAAACATACTATTGTAATTAAAACTAAAAAAATTGAAAACATACTATTTATTATTAATTGTTATTTTGTTGTATTAATTTAATATCTGATATACGGTCTGCAAAGAAACTACTTTTTTCTGGATATTTCAAAATTAATATATCATATGCTTGAATCGCTTTCTGATATTTTTTTTGTTCTAAATATACCTTGGCTAAAGTTTCGGTCATTAAGTATGAGTTCTCCTCTTTATTAATGTCGATTTGTATAACTGGAGTAGCACCATTCTTGACTGGAGAAATTTTGGGACTTGTCTTTATAAATTGATCAATTAGTTTTGCTTTTTTCTTTTTCTCTTTGTCTTCTGCGGCTGTTGGTTGTATTATTTCCGCTTTATCTTCCCTAATTATAGGTTGGACTCGTGATAATTTTAGCCATTCTTGAAAAGAATGTGTCTCGTTAGGTTTAAAGTCTAGTGGTTGACCTATTTCTAAATCTTCGGCTGCTTCTTCCGCAGTTTTATCTTCAGTTTTGACTGCATTTTCTTTTTCTTCTACAACAGTAGCTTCTTTTATGGAAGACAAAATAGATTGTTCTGCACTTTGCGTCTCTGGAACAGACTTTTTTTCTGGAGCAATTAAAATACTATCAAATACTGGAATCTCTAAAATTGCTAGTGCATTCTTATCGAATAATTCTTTTTGAATTGTTGTAAAATTATCACCAGTAATAAAATCAAATAAAACAGCTCTATCTGTGGTATGGGCAGCTGTAACTTTTAAAGCAAAATTATATTTAAAACTATTTTGATTATAAAGCCCCTTTAATCGCAAAGCCCGTGCGCTTTGAAAATAGGGAAACTCGTCTAGAACCGATCCTAATTCAAGCGCGTCTTGCTCTGTGAGGAGATCTGGTTTATTGATCAAGTAAGTATAATCGGTTACGTTCATATTAATGTACTACTTTAATTTATCTTTATTTGTTTACCACTTAGCTAGCGACTCGTTGAAAATATCTTGTGTGATTCGAGTAAAAATCTCATCTAGGGCAGTAGTTAAAATTGCTCCTGTAAGCTGCGTTGTTGCAGGATAATCATAATAAAACTCAAAACTTTTTTCAAAATCATCAGTCTCTTTCTTACGATTGGTAAAACGAACATTTACTCTTATATTCAGGCGGTTTTGAGATGCTTGTTGATTTGCAGTTGCCGTCATAGGGCTTATTCTATAATCAACAATTTCTCCTTCGTAAGTTAAATCTCCACTATTTTTAACTAGGTTTAAGTTTGTTTGATTTTGTATAAGATCTTGAAGTGCTAATGTAAAAGTTCTATCAATACCGGGTTCGATTAACTGTGCGTTATTCTGGAAAAAGTTTACCTGAAAAGTATCAGCATCAATTTTACCAGTTCCTGTAAAGTTATAGACGCCACAACTACTAAAAGTAAAAGCAATTGTAAGTAATAAATATATTTTTTTCATTGTGTTTTAAAATTCAAAGATATTTAAAAATAAATAGACAATTTAGAATTTGATTGTTTAAAGGTCAAATTGCTTTATTTTTCGGTATAAAGTACGCTCAGAGATTCCTAATTCATCGGCCGCAGCTTTGCGTTTTCCTTTGTTTTTTTCTAATGATTTTTTAATCATTTCAATTTCTTTTTGTTCTAAACGCAAGACTTCCTCTTCCTCAACTGTTTCAGCAAAAAGGTAGTTCTCATCATTTTCATGGTACTCCTCTTCTTTGTTTGAAGGTGAAAGTAGAGCTGTTCTTGGTTCTTCTTCAAAATCAATTTCGTTGTCGTTCTCTTTAGAACCATATATTTTCTGAATCAAATTTGGATTAATGTCTTGGGCTTTTGTACTCCCGTTTTTCATCAATTCTAAAGTCAGTTTTTTCAGGTCATTCAAGTCGCTTTTCATATCAAAAAGAACCTTGTATAGTATGTCTCTTTCGGTACTAAAGTCGGTTTCAGCTTTTTTATCCTTAATTACTGACGGTAAATTACTTCCTTCTGTAGGTAAATAGGATAGTAAGGTTGTAGCTGTAATATCTCTAGAAGTTTCTAATACAGATAACTGTTCGGCAACATTTCGCAATTGACGAATGTTTCCGCTCCAGCGAAATTTCTGCAAGACCTGTACTGCACTATCATCCAGTTTTAATGGTGGCATTTTGTATTTATGAGCAAAATCTGCAGCAAACTTTCTAAATAATAAATGAATATCATCTTTTCTTTCTCTTAAGGGCGGCAATAGAATATCAACAGTACTCAAACGATAGTATAAATCTTCTCTAAATTTTCCTTTTTCAATAGCATCAAATAGATTCACATTTGTTGCCGCAACAATACGGACATCTGTTTTTTGAACTTGTGATGATCCTACTTTTATAAATTCGCCGTTTTCAAGAACACGTAATAATCTTACTTGAGTGGTTAGTGGTAATTCACCTACTTCATCCAAGAAAATTGTACCCCCATCAGCTACTTCAAAGTATCCTTCGCGTGTGCTTGTGGCACCTGTAAAAGCCCCTTTTTCGTGACCAAAAAGTTCACTATCAATAGTTCCTTCCGGTATAGCACCACAGTTTACTGCGATGTACTTCCCGTGTTTTCGATGTGAAAGAGAATGGATGATTTTCGGAATGCTTTCTTTTCCTACGCCACTTTCTCCAACCACTAAAACGGAGATGTCAGTAGGAGCAACTTGTATTGCTTTTTCAATGGCACGATTAAGCTTTGGGTCATTCCCAATAATCTCAAATCGTTGTTTTATATTTTGAACTGTATCCATGTTCTATAATATTGTTTAAAGTTGTTTTTGTTTAAAGTCGACCAAATGAGGTAAACTTTAAACTTTAAACTTCACACTTTTTTTTAATTCATTTCACTCAATCCCACTGCTTCTCCTTTCAAAGTTCCGCTGGTACAAGAGGTTATTTTTACATTTACAAAATCCCCGATTTTATAATTCTCTTTTGGAAAAACCACTGTAATGCTTTGTGAATTCCTTCCTGAGAATTCTTCGGTTGATTTTTTAGAAACTTTTTCGACCAAAACCTCTACCGTTTGTCCAATAAATTCCTCAGATCGTGCCCATGCATGTTTTTGCTGCAAGTCTACAATTTCTTGCAAACGTCTTGCTTTTATTTCATCGGTAACATCATCTTCCATTTTTCTTCCTGCCAATGTTCCAGGGCGTTCCGAGTAGGAGTACATGTATCCAAAATTATATTTCACATATTCCATTAAGCTCAACGTATCTTGATGATCTTGCTCAGTTTCTGTTGGGAAACCAGCAATCATATCTTGTGAGATAGAGCTATTTGGGATAATCGATCTTATTTTGTCAATCAAAGTCATGTATTCCTCACGACTGTGAAGGCGGTTCATTTCTTTCAGGATTCGGTTACTTCCAGACTGAACTGGCAAGTGAATGTGTTTACATATGTTGTTGTGTTTTGCAATAACGTGTAAAACGCTTTCGTGCATGTCCTGCGGATTTGAAGTCGAAAAACGAATACGCATCTTTGGAAAACCAACAGCAACCATTTCAAGCAATTGATCAAAATCTACTGCTGTTGCTTTTTGCATTTCCGTTGCGCTTGTAAAATCTTTTTTTAATCCACCACCATACCATAAGTAGCTATCCACATTCTGTCCTAAAAGCGTAATTTCTTTAAAGCCTTTGTCCCACAAATCCTGAATTTCCTTCATTATACTCTGCGGTTCACGGCTGCGTTCACGACCTCTTGTAAAAGGAACAACACAAAACGTACACATATTATCACAACCACGAGTAATCGAGACCAAAGCAGTGATACCGTTGCTCATTAATCGAACTGGCGAAATATCACCGTAAGTCTCATCTTTCGATAAAATCACATTGATAGCATCACGACCTTCCTCTACTTCGCTCAATAAATTAGGCAAATCTTTGTAAGCATCTGGGCCTACCACAAGGTCAACTATTTTTTCTTCTTCTAGGAATTTGTCTTTCAAGCGTTCGGCCATACAGCCCAAAACGCCCACTTTCATTTTCGGATTAATACGCTTTACAGCATTGTATTTCTCCAATCTTTTGCGCACCGTTTGCTCCGCTTTATCACGTATCGAACAAGTATTTACTAGAACCAAGTCGGCTTCTTCTAGTATTTGCGTGGTGTTATATCCGTTTTCGGATAGAATGGAAGCTACAATCTCACTGTCCGAAAAATTCATCGCACAGCCGTAGCTTTCTATAAAAAGTTTTTTAGTATTCCCTGATTTATTTTCTAAAACAAGAGATTCCCCTTGTTTGCTTTCTTCAATAATCTTTTCCATAAGTCACTTTCAAAAGTGTGTTTTAATAAGAATGCAAATGTACAATTATTTGAAACAATCTGACAAGTTGTCAGCCGAAGATTTAACAAAATTTAGCTTAATTTAAAATGTAATTTGAAGCTTACTAATTATGGGTGTTTTTATTAGGAGCTATTTCTGGCTATTCGCTTCAAGTGCTCGCAAAAAAGCAGGGTTTCTTAAGTGATATAAAGAGCTTCTTTTAGTCGCTTTTATACCTCTAGAAACTCAAGCTTTTTTTGCTGTGCGCTTTATGCTGCTATCCAGGCTAGGAACTGAGGATGATTATTACCAAAAAAAAGGCTCTCTTTTAAAAAAAGAGAGCCTTTAACCAACAAATTAAAATTAAAACTTTAAAATAGATTTACGTCTAACTGTATTCTAGCAATTTTGTTAGAAGGGTTCCACATTGCAGTGGCAGAAACAGGTAGTTTGTAATTAAATATTTCGATATTTTTAGTGGCTTTTATACCTGTGTTTACTACGTCAAAATCGCTTTGAGTTTTCGTTGTGAATAAGTGTTTGCTTCCGTTCAACGGGAATGCAGCACCTATAAAAGCGTTTAAGTTTACTTTTTGGTCTCTAATCAATGGGTAGCTTAATTCTACATAAGTAGAATTTCTACTTCTAAAATCATTGTTACTGTTTAATTCACGATCATTTAAGCCGCTATACAATAATACATCTGCTTCAATGCGTATTGGGAAAGCTTCTGGAAAACGGTATGAAGTCCTTAAGTCAATAATGTGTGTTGTAGTTAGTTTATCATAATTAAAAACCTTTGGAGATGCAATTCCAGTGGTATTAAATAAATCCCATATCGCTATAGATAAGTTGTTTTTTTGATATTGAACATAGTAGTTTATCTCGCGGTAGGTACCATCAAAACCTGCGCCACCCCAAATACCCACTTTTAATGTTTGGCTTTCATTTAAGGCATAATGAATGTTTCCAGTTGCAGTCATACCATCATTAATAACTAATCCTCTCCATAAGTGACTGGTTTCAATCCCTACATTAAAATCTAAACGTGATGCTTTTGTTTCTTTCACAGCAACAATTATAGTGTCTGAAACATTTGTTTTTTGGGCGTATCCAGCCAACCCTGTAAGTGAGATTACAGCGGCAATTATAAATTTTTTCATGGTTTTGGTTTGTTTTAAATTGGATTTAAGTAAGCATTAAATAACAAAATGCTGCAAGACTAGATCCTATTATTGGACCCACAATAGGGACCCAAGAGTAGCTCCAGTCACTGCTTCCTTTAAAAAGTAAGGAATGAACAATTCTAGGGCCTAAATCTCTAGCTGGGTTGATTGCGTATCCAGTTGTGCCTCCTAAGCTTAGTCCAATTACCCATACTAATATGGCAACAGGCAAAGCGCCTATTGATCCCAATCCTATTTTTGCATCAGCTGCAGTAGCAATGCTTAAGTCAGGGCCTGAAAGATAAAATATCACAAAAATAAGAACAAAGGTTCCTATGATTTCACTAATTAAGTTGGAACTATAATTCCTAATAGCTGGACCAGTGCTAAAACAAGCTAGTTTTCCGCCTTCATCTTCTGTGACAGCAAAATGATCTTTGTGTGAAAGCCAAACTAAAAATGCTCCTAACATGGCGCCAATCATTTGCGCAAGTATGTAAGTCGCAACTTGGCTCCAAGCAAATTTACCAACTAAGGCTAATCCTAATGTTACAATAGGATTTAAGTGTGCGCCACTTACTGGGCCTGCAACAACTACTCCTACAAATACTGCAAAAGCCCAAGCAGTTGTAATAACAATCCATCCTGAATTGTGTCCTTTAGTGTCTTTAAGAACAACATTTGCAACTACTCCGTTTCCTAATAATATCATTAGCATTGTACCAATGATTTCTGCTATAAATGGTGTCATATTTTAGTGTTTTTAAATGATTTACAATTTAATCTTCGATCCAGTTTGAAGCACGTCCCACGGCTCTGTCCCAGTTGTGAACAAGTTTGTCTACTTCTTCGCGAGGCATCTCTGGAGTAAACTCACGGTCTATTGACCATTGTTGTTGTAAATCATCTACACTATCCCAATACCCAATTGCTAGTCCAGCCAAATAAGCAGCTCCTAATGCAGTTGTTTCTAATGTTTTTGGTCTGATTACTTTAAAATCAAATAAATCTGATTGAAATTGCATTAGTAAGTTATTTGAAACGGCACCACCATCAACACGCAATTCTTTTCCTTCTTTTCCAAAATCACCTTCCATGGCTTTTACTAAATCATAAACTTGATAAGCGATTCCTTCAAGTGTAGCGCGGGCAATGTGGGCGTTTGTGGTTCCTCTAGTGATTCCTACAATAGCTCCTCTAGCATATTGATCCCAGTGTGGTGCTCCTAAACCAGTAAGTGCAGGTACAAAATACACGCCGCCATTATCAGGAACTTTTAATGCTAAAGTCTCAATCTCCTCCGCAGACTCAATCATTTTTGCTCCATCTCTTAACCATTGTACGGCAGCTCCTCCTACAAAAACACTTCCTTCTAATGCGTAAGTTGTTTTTCCGTTAATTTTCCATGCAACGGTTGTTAGTAAGTTGTTTTTAGAATAAACAGGTTTGTCACCTGTGTTCATTAGCATAAAGCAACCCGTCCCGTAAGTGTTTTTTACCATTCCGGGCTCTGTACATAATTGACCAAAAAGTGCTGCTTGTTGATCCCCTGCAACACCTGCTATAGGAATTTTTGTTGCGAATAAAGTGGTACAAGTTTCTCCGTATATTTCACTACTTTGTTTTACCTCAGGTAGCATTGCTCTAGGAATAGTGAATAACGCTAATAATTCGTCGTCCCATTCTAAAGTATGGATATTTAATAATAATGTTCTACTAGCGTTAGAGACATCAGTCATGAACATAGCGCCACGAGTCAATTTCCAAATTAACCAAGTGTCTACTGTTCCGAAACATAATTTTCCTTGTTCAGCTTTTTCACGAGCGCCAGGAACATTGTCAAGAATCCATTTAACTTTAGTTCCAGAAAAATAGGCGTCTAGAAGTAACCCGGTTTTCTTTTGAATCATCTCAGCATGACCTTGTGCTTTTAATTCGTCACAGTATTTTGCTGTTCTTCGATCTTGCCAAACAATCGCATTGTAAATAGGTTCACTAGTCTCTCTATCCCAAACAATTGTAGTTTCTCTTTGATTGGTAATTCCAATCGCAGCAATTTCTTTTCCGTTTATTCCTGTTTTTGCAATTACTTCGGCAGCAACACTTATTTGTGAAGACCAAATTTCGTTAGGATCATGTTCTACCCATCCTGGTTTTGGAAATATTTGTTCAAATGGCTTTTGAGAAATGTTTACAATTTCCCCGCTATGGTTAAAAACGATGGCTCTCGAGGAAGTTGTCCCTTGATCAAGCGCTAAGATTAATTTGTCTTTCATAGTTTATAATGTATTGTGGTGGTTAATTAATTTGATCTGTATTCTGTTAAAAGGAATCCGTTTGCTAGTTTTTTAAATTCAGCTACTTGTTCTTCAGCCCAAGCATTATTATGTCCAAGCTCTTTTGCAATTGTTTTTGCAACTTTTTCTGAAACTTCTACCGCTGCACGAGCATCTAAGAATAATAAACGAACTCTTCTTGATAGTACATCATCAATTGTTCTTGCCATTTCGTTACGAATTGCCCAAACAACTTCGGCCATGGTATAGTCGTAATCAGGGTGTAGTTTTTGTTTTAATTCAGGCTCTTCGTTTTGAAGTGCGAGTATTTTTGGGATATCAGTTCCGTAAATGTATAAATGGTTTTCACGGTTTGCTGTGCTGGTTTTTATGTTTCCGTGAATTGCAATATGTTCTGTTTTGCATTCTTTTTTTGGTAATTGACGAACAGCGATCGCTTTGTCAATAATGTCTTCGGCAATTTTTCTATAAGTAGTCCATTTACCGCCAGTTATAGTAATTAAGCCAGTATCCGAAACTATAATTTTATGACTTCTAGAAACTTCTTTAGTGCTCTTGCCTTCTTTTTCAGGAGCGGCAAGTGGTCTCAGTCCTGCAAAAACCGACAATACATCAGCACGTGTAGGTTTTTTTGCTAAAAAGCGTTGTGCTGTTTCTAATACAAACTCAATTTCTTTTTCTAATGCAATAGGTTCAAGACTGTGGCTCTTTATTAAAGTATCTGTTGTTCCTACTACAATTTTATCATGCCATGGCACGGCAAATAATACTCTACCGTCACTTGTCTTCGGAATCATTAATGCGTGATCGCTGGGTAAGAATGATTTGTCAAAAACAAGATGAATTCCTTGACTAGGAACAATGTATTTTTTGTAAACAGTATCGTTTAGTTTCATTATTGCATTGGTGAAAACCCCAGTTGCATTTATGATAGATTTTCCTTTTAAATCGTATAATTCTCCAGTTTCTTGGTCTTTAATTTGGACTCCGGTAACTTTATTGTTGCTGTCTTTTATTAAATTAACCACTTTAGTATAGTTTAAAAGACAAGCGCCTTGTTCAACAGCAGTTTGAGCAATGTTGATCGCTAAACGAGAATCGTCAAATTGACCATCTTGATATACAACTCCGCTTACTAATCCTTTTTGCTCAACAGTAGGAAGTAGTTCAATTGTTTTTTTCTTCGAAATATATTTAGACTTTCCTAAGCTTAATCTACCAGCAAGCATGTCGTAAATTGTTAAACCAACAGTGTAGAAGTAGCCACCCCACCAGTTGTAATTAGGGATAACAAAAGATTGGTTTTTAACAAGATGTCCTGCATTTTGAGCTAGTAATCCTCTTTCTTTAAGTGCTTCTCTCACAAGTGATACGTCACCTTGTTCAAGATAACGTACGCCACCGTGAACTAATTTAGTACTTCTGCTAGAGGTTCCTTTAGCAAAATCTACTGCTTCAACCAAAATAGTTTTGTACCCTCTACTGGCAGCATCAAGTGCCGTTCCAAGTCCGCTGGCTCCTCCACCAATGATGATTACATCCCATTCTGGAGTTTGTTTTAGTTTTGTTAATTGTTCAGATAGTTTCATTGTGTGTGATATTTGTTGTTTTTTAACTTTCGATACTTTCGAATAACAAACATAATGAAATAAAACGAAACCAAATTAAATAAAACGAATTATATTTATAAATTTTATTTTTGTACCTTTAAATACTTACAAAATAAAATAAACTAGGAGCTATTATGACTATAATCAATAGGAGGCAAGAGGATATACTTAAGGAATTAAATCAAAAAGGGTATGTTAACGTGGTTGATTTATGTGAAACTCATAATGTTTCAACCGTAACCATTCGAAAGGATTTGAACTTCTTGGAAAACGAAAAGCTTTTACATCGTACGCATGGTGGGGCAAGCAAGCAACCTATTTATGCTTTTGAAAGAGATGTGAATGATAAAGAGACCTTGCAGGTAGAGCAGAAAAAGCAAATTGCGCAAGAGGCTTTAAAATATATAAGTAACAATGACTACGTGATCTTAGGTTCAGGTTCAAATATTCAATATTTGTCCCAAATTATCAAAGGCTTCCATAAATTAACGGTGTTAACCCCTTCGTTAAAGGTTTCGTTAGAACTCTGCAAAGAACCAAGTATTGATACAATACAGTTAGGCGGAGATATTCGAAACAGTTCTACTTCGGCTGTTGGACCTATTGCGGAATCAATTTTAGGACAATTTTCTTGTAATAAATTATTTTTAGGAACTGATGGAATTCATCTGGATTTTGGATTGAGTACTTCGAATGCTCTTGAGGCCCATTTAAATAAGGCAATGATAGATGTAGCTGAAAAGGTCATTGTACTGGCAGATTCTACTAAAATGAATATTAGGGGTTTTGGTAAAATATGTAATTTGAATAAAATTGATGTTTTGATTACAGATAGTGGTATTGATAACGAAACTAAAGCGAAACTTGAAGAGTTGGGGATTGATGTGGTTGTGGCAGGAAAAGGATAATTCCTTATAATATAGGTGTGGCTTAATAATAAGTTTAAATTAATATTCTTAAATTCAATGAATGCTTTTCTGAATCCTTTTCATTTAATGAAACGAATAATGTTAATTGTTACGCTTCTTTTAATTGTATCATGTGATGGGTATCAATCTATTTGTGGTTTGGTTATCGATTCTGAAACAAAAACACCAATTGAAAAAGCAATTATAAAAACAATAAATCCTAAATTTAAGGCGTATTCGGATAAAAATGGATATTTTGAATTTCATAATTTTACTGGATTCATATTTAGTGATAATGATTTGACTGTGGTAATTTCTAAAGTGAATTATATAAATGATACATTAAATATAAAGAATGGCGATAGTAAACTTGTGAAATTGATTAAAACTGAATAGAATTATTTCTTTCAAATTAGTGTTTTGTACTTGGGTTTTATAGCTTGCTTTTTGGACTAAAAAAATTTTAAAAATATTCAAAAGCCCGATATTTAAAAAAAACTTCTACTTTTGTCCGAGAAAAATAGAGCAATGGCAAAGAATTTAGTAATAGTTGAGTCCCCAGCAAAAGCGAAAACAATAGAAAAATTTCTAGGTAGTGATTTTCAAGTAGAGTCAAGTTATGGCCATATAGCCGACTTGCCTTCGAAAGAAATAGGTGTCGATGTCGACAACAACTTCAAACCTAAATACGAAGTTTCATCTGATAAAAAAGCATTAGTAACCAAGTTGAAAGGCTTAGCTAAAAAAGCCGAAATGGTTTGGTTAGCGAGTGATGAGGATCGCGAGGGTGAGGCTATTTCTTGGCATTTATTTGAGGAGCTTAAATTAGATGTGAAAAAAACAAAACGTATTGTTTTTCATGAGATTACTAAAACAGCTATTTTAAAAGCTATTGATAATCCAAGAGAAATTGATTATAATTTAGTGAATGCTCAGCAAGCGCGTCGTGTCCTTGACCGATTAGTAGGTTATGAGTTGTCTCCGGTACTTTGGAGAAAAATTAAAGGCGGACTTTCTGCTGGACGAGTACAGTCGGTTTCTGTTCGTTTAATTGTGGAAAGAGAACGTGATATTCAAAATTTTAATGCTGTAGCTAGTTATTCGGTTGTTGCTGAATTCACAAATGAAGCAGGGAAATCGTTTAAGGCAAAACTTCCAAAAAACTTTACTACTAAAAAAGAAGCCGAAGATTTTTTAAATAAAAATATCGGTTCTTCTTATAAGGTTTCTGATTTAGAAACGAAGCCAACAAAGAAATCTCCTACAGGTCCTTTTACAACATCTACTTTGCAGCAAGAAGCAGCTCGTAAGTTGTATTTGCCAGTAGGGATAACCATGCAGTTAGCGCAACGTTTGTATGAAGCTGGATTGATAACGTATATGAGAACGGATAGTGTAAATCTTTCTAAAGACGCAATGGATGCTGCTCAGGCTGAAATTATTAAATCTTACGGGAAAGAATTTTCTAAACCAAGAACATTTACAAATAAAAGCAAAGGTGCTCAAGAGGCGCACGAGGCGATTCGTCCTACAGATATGTCGCGTCATACCGTAAATATTGATAGAGATCAAGCGCGCTTGTATGATTTGATTTGGAAAAGAACACTAGCGTCACAAATGAGTGATGCGCAGTTAGAGCGTACTAATGTTAAAATTGAAGCGAATAATCACAAAGAACTATTTACTGCATCAGGTGAGGTATTGCTTTTTGAAGGGTTTTTGAAAGTGTACCTTGAGGGGCATGATGATGACGAAGAAGAGCAAGAAGGTATGTTGCCTGCAATGAAAGTAAACGAGAAACTACTAAATAATTATATTACCGCTACCGAAAGATATTCAAGACCACCTGCTCGTTATACTGAGGCTTCATTAGTGAAGAAGTTAGAGGAGTTAGGAATTGGTCGTCCGTCTACTTATGCGCCAACTATTTCTACTATTATCAACAGAAATTATGTTGAAAAAGGGAATCTTGATGGTCAAGAACGTAATTATACACAGCTTACTTTGCAAGCAAATGAAGTAGGGGAGAAGTTGTTGAAAGAAAATACAGGTTCAGATAAAGGGAAATTAGTACCTACGGATATTGGAACTATTGTTACTGATTTCTTAGTTAAGAATTTTGGGAATATTTTAGATTATAACTTTACAGCAAAAGTAGAACAAGATTTTGATGAAATTGCCGAAGGAAATGTGGATTGGGCGATCATGATGAAAGAATTTTATGATAAATTTCATCCTACAGTAAAAGATGTTGAGCTAAATGCTGAAAGAGAAAGCGGTGAAAGGATTTTAGGAACGGATCCTAAAAGTGGAAAACCAGTTTCTGTTCGTTTAGGAAAGTTTGGTCCAATGGCTCAAATTGGTGCTGCAGATGATGAAGAGAAAAAATTTGCTAGCTTGATGTCTGATCAAAATATTGGAACTATAGATTTAGAAGAAGCTTTGAATTTATTTTTGCTTCCTAAAAATCTGGGGCAATACAAAGAAGAAGAAGTTGAGGTGAGTAATGGTCGTTATGGTCCGTATATTCGCCATGGTGCAGCATTTGTATCACTGCCAAAAGGTGAAAATCCACTAGATGTAGATTTTGATCGTGCCAAGCAGCTAATTGATGAAAAAGCACTTGCTGATGCGCCTATAGCTGTTTATAAAGGTGAGGGAGTTCAAAAAGGTGTGGGTAGATTTGGTCCTTTTATTAAATGGAATGGCTTGTTTATTAATGTAAATAAGAAATACAATTTTGATAATTTATCACAATTAGATATTGAAACGCTAATTGAAGATAAAGTACAGAAAAATATTGATAAGGTACTTCATAATTGGGAAGACGAAGGAATTCTAGTTGAAAAAGCACGTTGGGGTCGTTCAGTTATTACCAAAGGAAAAATCAAAATAGAGTTAGGTAAAGATGTGGATGCGGCAAAATTGACTTTGGAAGAAGTTCAAGAAATGATTGCTAAAAAAACACCAGCGAAAAAAGTGGCGGCTAAAAAAGCGCCCGCTAAAAAGGCAGTTGCTAAAAAAGCACCAGTTAAAAAAACCGTAGCCAAAAAGAAATAGAATGGAGTTTGATTTTTTAAAACCTATAGATGGGGAAATACTTACCGTATTAAAAACATTTTCTATACAACAATTAGCTAGTAAGGTTGTTTTTCATACTCAGGACCAATTTCCTGATTTAAATAAGATTACTATTGCAGTTATTGGTGTTGCTGAAAATCGCGGTAACGCACATGGGGCTACTACGGTTGATTTATCTGCTATCAGGAAAGAATTGTATGGAATGTTTCCTGGTAATTGGGACGCTACGATAGCTGATTTAGGAGATATACTTGCGGGTAATAGTACGACTGACACTTATTTTGCTTTACGCAAAGTAACTGCAGCTTTGATTAAGCTTAAAATTGTACCCATAGTTATTGGCGGTTCACAGGATTTGACTTATGCTTTGTATAGGGCTTATGATGAGCTGGAGCAAATGGTGAACTTGGTTGCTATTGATAGTAAATTTGATTTCGGAAAAGAAGATGGTGGTGAATTAGCGACTTCCTATTTAACAAAAATGATTATTGATGAGCCAAACAATCTTTTTAATTATTGCAACATTGGTTATCAAACCTATTACAATTCACAAGAAGAGATAGATTTAATCGAAAAATTATTTTTTGATGGATACCGTTTGGGTGAAATTTCAAATAATATTGCTTTAGCTGAACCTGTTTTTAGAGATGCTGATATAGTAAGTTTGGATTTGAATGCTGTTAAATCATCAGATTCTGGTAATTTCACAACATTTGTGCCTAATGGATTTAATGGAAAAGAAATTTGTGCTTTGTCTAGATATGCAGGAATAAGTGATAAGGTGTCTGTTTTTGGATTATTTAATCATAACAGTACCATTCACGAATCTGTATTGATGGCGCAAATTATTTGGTATTTTATTGAAGGTTTTCATTATCGTTCAAATGAATATCCATTTGGGACAAGAGATAATTATATCAAGTACATAGTGCCGATAGAGGATGAAGTTTTAGTGTTTTATAAAAGTGATAAAACGGATCGATGGTGGATAGAAATACCATTTATTTCAAATGTTAATAATAAATTAAAAAGAAATACGTTATTACCTTGTTCTTATGATGAATATTTAGGTGCTTGTAATCAGGAAATACCTGAAAGATGGTGGAAAGCACAAAGAAAAAACGTTGTTTAGGGCCTTTGTTTTAAGGCGTTGATAAAATTATAAAAGAACGTTAAAATAAATGTTTTATATTTAAAAATAATTATATACGTTTGTACCATAAAATAAAAGTATGTTATTTGATATTAATAATGTATTTGTTTTAAAAAAAAAGAGTTGATTTATCTCTGTTGTGTATTTTATTATTAAAATAAGAAATAAGGATAATAACTCAAACTATAATGAATTTATAACCCCAATTTATATGAAGAATCTCGTTGCGATTGTAGCAATTTTGACACTATTAAACAGCTGTGGTAAATCAGGAGACAGAGGTGAATTAGTCGGAGCTAACGGTGGAAAATGGCATCCTGAAAAGCCATATGGTATGACTTTGGTTCCTGGTGGATCTTTTATCATGGGAAAATCTGATCAAGATATTGCTAATGTTCAAGATGCTCCTACAAAAACGGTAACCGTTAGGGCATTCTATATGGATGAAACTGAAATTACGAATAGTGAGTACCGTCAATTTGTTGATTGGGTAAAAGACTCAACAATGAGAGTGAGATTAGCTATCTTAGCTGATGAAACAGGAGTTAAAGGTGGTGATGGAAAAGGAAAGAAAGGTGGAAGCATTGGAGATTTTGCTTTCAACGATTCTGATCCTGAAAAAATGACTGCTTATGACAAGTACATGTATGACAACTATTATAGTATCGGTACTTCTGATGATCCTTATGCGAGTAGAAAGCTAAACAGAAATGTTAAACTTATTAAAGATACAAAATTGTATCCTGATGAGTATTATGCTGAAGTTATGGATTCAATGTATTTACCAGCAGAGTCATCTTACAATGGTTTGAGAACTATGGATGTTGATAAATTAAAATTCCGTTATTCATGGATGGACATTCAAGCTGCAGCTAAAGCTAAAGTTGGTAAAAGAAAAGACTTTGTAAAAACAGAAGAGGTTAAGGTATATCCTGATACAACTGTTTGGATTAAAGATTTTGCTTATTCCTATAATGAGCCTATGCATAATGACTATTTTTGGCATAAAGCTTATGGTGATTATCCAGTAGTTGGTGTAAAATGGACGCAAGCAAAAGCTTTTTGTGCTTGGAGAACATTAAATAAAAATGCTTATATCAAGTCTAAAAAGAAAGGTCGTGATTTAGTGAATTCATTCAGATTACCTACAGAAGCAGAGTGGGAATATTCTGCTAGAGGTGGTTTAGAATCTGCGACATATCCTTGGGGAGGTCCTTACGCTAAAAGTGATAAAGGTTGTTTCTTGGCGAATTTTAAGCCTAATAGAGGTGATTATGCAGCTGATGATGCACTTTATACAGTAGAAGCAAAATCATACGACCCTAATGGTTATAACCTTTATAATATGGCAGGAAATGTTTCTGAGTGGACGGATTCTTCTTATGATCCTAATGCTTATGAGTATGTTTCTACTATGAATCCTAATGTTCTTGATGCTTCAAACAAACGTAAAGTTGTTCGTGGAGGTTCTTGGAAAGATGTAGCTTACTTTTTACAAGTTAGTACTAGGGATTTTGAATATGCTGACTCGGCAAGAAGCTTTATTGGATTTAGAACAGTTCAAGATTACATGGGTGAGCAGATTACTGCAAAGAAAACAAGATAATATATTACCAAATCTATTCATATTTATAAAAAAACTTTAAAATTAAAATTATGGCATTATTAAGCAAAAAAACAATGAATTTCTCATATGGAATGGGTGCAGCGGTTGTAATCCTTGGAGCATTATTCAAAATTACACATATTGAATTTGGTCCTATTACAGGTAACTTAATGTTAACTATCGGATTAGTTGTTGAGGCGTTAATTTTTGCATTATCTGCTTTTGAGCCTGTTGATGATGAATTAGATTGGACGTTGGTTTATCCAGAACTTGCTAATGGTGAAGCTAGAAAACAAACTGTAAAAGTAGAAGCTGCTCCAGCTGAAGCACAAGGTCTGTTGTCTCAAAAGCTTGACGCAATGCTTAAAGATGCTAAAATTGATGGTGAATTAATGTCAAGTTTAGGAAATAGTATTAAGAACTTCGAATCTGCTGCAAAAGGAATTGCTCCTACTGTTGATTCAATAGCTTCTACAAAAAAATACAGTGATGAGTTAACGTTGGCTGCGACTCAAATGGAATCTCTAAATAGTTTGTATAAAGTACAATTACAAAGCGCTTCAAGAAATGCTCAAATTAATGAGGAAGTTGCTGAGAATAATTTAAAATTAAAAGAGCAAATGCAATCTCTTACAAAAAACTTGTCTTCTTTAAACGGTGTTTATGGAGGTATGTTATCTGCAATGGGTACTAAATAATTAGTTTTTAAACTATAATTAATAATTAATAAACTAATTTTTAGAAAATATGGCAGGAGGAAAACAAACCCCTAGACAAAAGATGATTAACCTAATGTATTTGGTTTTCATCGCAATGTTAGCGTTAAATATGTCCAAAGAAGTATTGTCAGCTTTTGGATTAATGAATGAAAAATTTGAAGCTTCGAATACTTCAGCAGTACAAACAAATGCTCAAATGTTGAGCGGTTTAGATGCTAAAGCTTCTGAGGCTGGTGGTGAATTTACCACTGCAGCTGTAACAGCTCATAAAGTTGAGACTATTACAAAAAGCTTTTACGCTTACATAGGAGCTATAAAAACAGAAGTTCTTGTTGGAACAAAAGTGAATCCAGAAACAGGGAAGTTGCCTTACGAAGCAATGGATAAAGGGGATAACTTAGATCATGCTTGGTTCAGTCCATCAGGATACTCCGCTAAAGGGAAAGAAGTTTTAAGCACTATCGAAAAGTACAAATTAGATATGAAAGCTGCTTTAGGAGATAATAAAAAATTGTCGCCAATATTAGCTGAAGTAAACGCAAAGTTTGACATAAGTGATGTGAAAAATAAAGACGGAATTTTAATTCCTTACTTAGATTATCATTACAAAGGTTTTCCAGCAGTAGCTTCATTAGCAAAATTATCAGCTTGGCAAAATGATGTTGAAAAAGTTGAAGTAGATGTTTATAATACTTTATTAGGGAAAGCGGCTGTTGCTGCGGCATCTTATAGTAATTATGAAGCAATTGTTGTTTTAGATAAAAATGCTTATTTTCAAGGAGAGCCAGTTACAGGTAAAGTTGTTTTGGGTAGATATGATGCTAATACAAAGCCTACTTCTTTTACGCTTAACGGTAAGCCAGGGAATATAGTAGCTGGTCAAGCGGTTGTTTCTATGACAGCGGGTAGCGTTGGAGAACAAACTCTAAATGGACAATTTAATTTTCTTGAAGATGGAAAGAATATTCCATTAAAATTTCAAGGTAAATATGTTGTTGTTCCAAGACCTAATTCTGCTACTATTTCTGCAGATAAAATGAATGTTGTTTATAGAGGTGTGCAAAATCCTATGACAATTTCATTTGCAGGTATCTCTGACAATCAGGTTAACGCATCAGCTCCAGGTTTATCTAAAGTAGGTAATGGGAAATATGTTATGACTCCTGGTTCAGGAACTGAAGTTGTTATTAATGTTTCAGGTAAAATGAATGATGGAAAAGTTGCTTCTGATAGAAAAGTTTTCAGGATTAAAGGAATTCCTGGTCCAACTGGAACAATTAGAGGAGAAACAGGTATCGTAAAAGGACCTAAATCTAACCTTGAAATTTCAACAATTGGAGCTAAACTTGAAGATTTTGACTTTGAAGTTGGTTTAGATGTAGTTGGTTTTAACCTAAAAGTATCTGGTCAAGCTACAGTAGTAGTTTCTGGAAATAGATTAAATGCACAATGTAAAGCTGTTTTAGCTAGAGCTGGAAGAGGAGATCAAGTTACCATTTCTGAAATTAAAACTAAATTAGTGGGTGCAGGTAGTTATTTATTACCAAGAACTGCTCCAGTTATTTTCGAAATACAATAATACAAAGTGCTTTTAAAGCATTTAATATCTTATAATGATACCATGATGAATTCAAGAAATTTTTTAATAGTTGTTTTTTCTGTTGTTGGAAGTTTTGTTTCCTCTGCTCAATCAAATTTGCTTAATGCAAAAACACCTGATCAGATTGGTTTAAAAACTGCAGCTGAACTTATTTCAGATAACGACAAGCCTTTGGCTTATGGTTATGTTCATGATAGAGATATCTTGATGGGTAAAACTGTGTGGGAAATTATTGATTTAAATGAAAAAATCAATTTCCCTTTATATTTTCCAATTGATACTGCTAATATTGGCTCTGATAGACGTTCTTTATACGATGTTCTTACTAAAGCTATAAGAAGTGGTGCTATTACAGAAGTTTATTCAGACAGCTATTTTAACACTAAGAAATCATACAATGATATCCAAGCTACGTTAAGTCGTATTGATACAACTGATGTAGGTAGAGAGCAAATTAATGCTGGTTTAAGTGTTTCTCCTGAGTATATTTTAAGAGATGACTTAACTGCTCAAGATGTTAGCGAGTATAAAATTAAAGGGTACTGGTATTTTGACAAACGTCAAAGTGAATTAAAATATCGTTTGTTAGGGATTTGTCCTGTGACTCCTGATGTTTACTCTATGCATAGTGAGGTGAAAGATTATATCGAATTATTTTGGATTTTCTTCCCTGACGCTAGAGAAGTTTTGCATTCCGCAAAAGCTTTCAACGATGCTAATTCATCTATGCCAATATCATTTGATCAAATACTAAACTCAAGACGTTTTAATAGTGTAATTTACAAAGAAGAAAACGTTTATGGTGATAGAGCTATTGATGAGTACATGAAGGATAATTCACAAAATCAATTACTTGAAGCTTTAAGAGTTAAAGAAAAGATTCGTGATTTTGAATCAGATATGTGGAATTATTAATTCCTATTTTAATTACAACAAAAGACTCTTATCTTAAATGATAAGAGTCTTTTTGTATTATACTAATTCTCTTTTAATATTTATTTATGATTGATTTTTTAATAGTTGGTTCTGGTCTCGCAGGTATTTCATTTGCCGAAGTTGCTTTGAATAATAATAAGTCAATTCTTGTTTTCGATAATGATTCTCAAAATTCTTCAAAAATTGCTGGTGGTCTTTATAACCCAGTGATCTTGAAAAGATTTAGCGAAGTGTGGAAAGCAGAGGAACAGCTTAAATTAATGAAGGATTTCTATGCCATTGTTGAAGAAAAGTTAAAAACAAAATTTGATTTTTCGACTCCAATACTAAGGAAATTTTTTTCTATTGAAGAGCAAAATAATTGGTTTTCGGCTTCGGATAAAACGGGTTTAGCTCCTTTTTTATCAACTGCTATAATCACAAAAAAATATGACGGAATAACATCTCCCTTTAATTACGGTGAAGTTTTGCATACAGGATATGTTGATACAGCTTTGTTATTGACCAAGTATAAAATATATTTAAAAGATAAAGAATTACTTATCCAGGATTCATTTGATTACAGTCTTTTAGAAATAAAAACAGACAGTGTGATTTATAAAGGTATTGAAGCAAAAAATATTGTTTTTGCTGAAGGTTTTGGAATGCATGAAAACCTTTTTTTTAAATACCTGCCTTTAGATGGTACAAAAGGGGAACTTTTTATAATAAAAGCTACAGATCTCAATCTTGACGTTATTGTTAATACCAGTGTCTTTATTTTGCCTTTGGGTGATAATTTATTCAAAGTAGGAGCAACCTATAATTGGAAAGATAAAACAGACTTGCCAACTTTAGAAGGGAGGCAAGAGCTTTTAGAAAGAATCAGCGAAATCATTGACTGTGAATTTGAGGTTATTGCCCATTTTGCAGGTGTTCGTCCTACAGTTTATGATAGGCGGCCCTTAATAGGAACTCATGTTGATCATAAATCACTACATCTTCTTAATGGTTTAGGTACACGCGGGGTAATGCTTGGACCTTCTATGGCAAAAGCCTTGTTTGATGCCATAGTTAATGGTATTGCTTTAGATCCAACAATTGATATTAAAAGGGTGAAACCCAAGAATTTTAATTAATGCGTTTACTTGTTTTTAAAATTAGGGTCATAGGAAACAAACATATTTATATAGATGTTTCTAGCAAATCTTAATACAAAAGGAAATGATAAGACGAGGGCTACAATAATACTTATAAATGCGGTTTTTAGGGTAGTACCTAAAATGACAAATGAAATTATAAAAGCAGCAACTCCTACGGCAACATTTAGGCCGTAACTTACGTACATTGCACCGTAAAAAAACGACGGTTCAATTTGATAAGTTAAACCACAATGGCTACAATGTTCGTTCATTTTTAAAACATTAGCTAAATGAAGTGGGTTTTTGTCCTGATACATGCTTTCATTTTGACATTTTGGACAAGTTCCTGTTAAAATACTATTTAGTTTGGATCCTTTTTTTAACATTTGCATAAATTTTTAACAAAGGTACAATTTTAGGATTGTTGCCTAAGTAACTTTAGTCACAAAATATGCTTAATATACACAATTTATCCGTTTCATTCGGAGGTACTTATTTATTTGAAGAAGTAACGTTTCGTTTAGGAGCTGGGGATCGAGTTGGTCTTGTAGGGAAGAATGGTGCTGGTAAATCGACCATGCTTAAAATGCTAGCGGGTGATTTCAAACCAGATTCGGGAGTGATCTCGCAAGAGAAAGATGTTAGAATGGGTTTTCTACGTCAGGATATTGATTTTGAACAAGGAAGAACGGTATTAGAAGAAGCTTACGAAGCATTTGTTGATATAAAAATTGTAGAAAAAAAATTAGAAGAAATCAATCATCAATTAGTCACGCGCACTGATTATGAAAGTGAAGAATATTCTCAAATTATTGAAGACTTATCTGACTATACACATCGTTTTGATCTATTAGGTGGGTATAATTATGTAGGAGATACTGAAAAAATCCTACTTGGTTTAGGATTTAAAAGAGAAGTATTCAATAACCAAACGGAGACTTTTTCTGGTGGTTGGAGAATGCGTATCGAGTTAGCTAAATTATTATTGCAAGCTAATGATGTCTTACTATTAGATGAACCTACGAATCACTTGGATATTGAAAGTATCATTTGGTTAGAAAGCTTTTTACGTAACTATATAGGAGTTGTAGTAATCGTTTCGCATGATAAAATGTTCCTTGATAATGTTACGAACCGAACTATTGAAATTTCATTGGGAAAAGCATACGATTTTAATAAACCATATTCTCAATATTTAGAATTGCGTCATGAAATTCGCGAAAAGCAATTAGCGACACAAAAAAATCAAACTAAAAAAATTGAAGAAACTGAAAAGTTAATTGAAAAATTCCGTGCCAAAGCTTCTAAAGCTTCTATGGCGCAGTCTTTAATAAAAAAACTCGATAAAGTAGAACGTATTGAGGTGGATGAAGATGATAATTCGGTTATGAATATTTCCTTTCCAGTTTCTAAAGAACCAGGTAGAGTTGTAGTTGAGGCAGAACATGTGACGAAAAGCTACGGTGACAAAACGATTCTTAAAGACATTAATTTATTAGTCGAAAGAGGAAGTAAAATTGCTTTTGTAGGTCAAAATGGTCAAGGGAAATCTACTTTCATCAAAGCAATTGTGGACGAGTTTGAATATGAAGGAAATATCAAGTTAGGACACAATGTACAGTTGGGGTATTTTGCTCAAAACCAAGCAGAATATCTTGATGGAGAAATCACTTTATTACAAACTATGGAAGACGCTGCTGCTGATACTAATCGTAGCAAAGTGCGTGACATGCTTGGATCATTCCTTTTTAGAGGAGATGATGTAGAGAAAAAGGTAAAAGTACTTTCGGGTGGGGAGCGAAATCGTTTGGCACTTTGTAAGTTGTTATTGCAACCAATCAATGTTTTGTTGATGGATGAACCTACGAATCACTTGGATATAAAATCTAAGAACGTTTTAAAAGCGGCATTGCAAAAATTTGGAGGAACTTTACTTTTAGTTTCCCACGATAGGGATTTCTTGCAGGGAATGTCTAATTTAGTTTACGAATTTAAAGACCAAAAAATCAAAGAATATTTAGGTGATATTAATTATTTCTTAGAGCAACGCAATCTTGAAAACATGCGTGAAGTAGAGAAAAAAGACGCTCAAAAAGCAACTGCTCCCAAAGAAAGTAATAAATCATCTTACGAAGATCAAAAGAAAAATAAAGCTTTAAATAATAAATTAAGCAAAATTGAAAGCCAAATAAAACAGCTGGAGAGAGAAATTCAGCATGATGATAAAATGCTTGCTTCGAACTACGATAAAAATATTGAAGACGCCGCGTTTTTTAAAGCATACAACAAGAAAAAAGCCGATCTAGACCAATTGTTATTAGATTGGGAAGTCGTTCAAGAAGATATTGATAATGCGTAGCTAATCCAGCTATTCATTGCAATCTTTGCATAAAAAATCTTTTTTTGCATAACTAGTACAGGAGCTTCCTACGGTCGCTCTGTACAAGTTGCAAAAAAGGATTTTTTTTATGCAAAGGATTTTCATTGCTATCTGGGCTATTTTTGTAATAGTAAGCCCTTTGTTTATTTAATTAACCCTATTTCTTTAGAGTGGGCAATTGCTTCGGCACTTGATTTAAAATAACAGATAGAGACATTTAGAGACGCTATATTTTTTAGCGTATCAAGTACTTTTTTCTTTTTTTTCTTACCAGTTTGTCTGATGTAAATGGCTTTTACGGTCAAAGGAAATATTTTACTAATTGATTCATATAAGTAAGGATCATGTTGCGAGTCATCACCCATTAATACATATTGTAAATCAGGGTAAAATTCTAAAATATGTTTTATTTTTTCGAACTTATGATTGTGTTCACCTCTTCCAGACCATAAAAAATTAGTCAAACTAGTTTTAATGTCTTTTAAAAGTAAAACAGCCTTAGGTAAATTATGAATCTCAGTAAACTTGACTAGAAAACGGTATAAATTCCATTCGCTACTCGAGACATAAAAAAATGCATTTTTTTCCTTGTTATTTGTACGCCCTGCTTCACTCAATGCTTGATAATGTGCTGTTACATCTTCAAATATTTTGCGCGAATTTACATTTCGAAATAAAAGATGGTACAGTTTCTTTAAAGGGTTCAAAGTATAGGAAACTAAAAAGGTATCATCAATGTCAGATATAATGCCCAAGTCGCCTTTATAAGGTTTTATATAGCTTGCCCTGCTGGTAATGCGCTGTTTTTGATAAATAATACTTACTTCATAATCCATCCAGCCATAATCTGACGAAGATTTTATAGGGATGCAAAATTTAAAATACCCATCATGAAGTGTTTTTGTATGTATTTCAGTATCGTTATATTTTAAGTACACATCAGCATTACCGTCGGTTTTAATGCGATACATATTAATAACAGAGCCAGCATTCTTAAAATTGGTAGATAAAAAATCGTAATCTTTCATCGTTGTAGGCTTAAATACATGGCCCATTACAATTAATTCTTGCTCATTTGCATAACCACGATATAATTTTAAAATAGGTTTCATTTTATTTAATACTTTTGAAGAGTGCGAAAATTAATTATTAAAAATCAATTAAAGAAGTAAATTGTGAAAAAGAATGTCCTATTGGTTGTTAATCCTATTTCGGGGGACCTTGACAAAACAGCGATAATTGAAGCAGTAGCTCTTTTTACAGAAAGTCAAGGGAATAATTTTGTTCTTTACGAAACGACAGATAATAATGATATTTTTAATATAAAGCAGTTGTATGCTAAACATGTTCCTGAACGTGTTGTTATAGCTGGAGGTGATGGAACGATCAAGTTAGTCGCCGAGGCTCTTGAGGAAGAAGAGGTGTTATTTGGTATTCTACCTGCAGGATCCGCAAATGGATTAGCTACTGACTTAGGGCTGCCTAATAATATTGATGATTGTTTGCATATTGCTTTTCAAGATAACTGTATCGCTATTGATATGGTGGTTATAAATGGCAAAAAAAGTTTACACCTGAGTGATATAGGATTAAATGCTGAGCTAATAAAAAACTATCAAAACAGTACAGTAAGAGGGAAGCTAGGATATGCTTTGCAAGCGGTAAGTACTTTGATTGAAAGAGAAGATCCATTTACAGCAACTATTGAGTATAGTGGTAAGGTAATGGAATGTGAAGCAGGAATGATTGTCATTGCTAATTCTCAAAAATACGGTACTGGAGTTGTGATTAATCCTAACGGACGTATGGATGATGGCAAGTTTGAATTAATAATTTTAAAAAATTTAGATTTTGTTGTTTTAGGGAAAATAATCACGGGTAACATGCCTATCGAACTCGAGAATGTAGAAATAATAGCTACTGATAATGCAAGAATTACTACTGATCGTCCAGTAAGCTTTCAAATTGATGGGGAATATTGTGGTACACAATCCATGCTTGATATAAAAGTATCACCATTTAAAATGAAAGTAGCAATTCCGTTAAAGGAACTTTAGTTTGCTTCTTTGAAAGGATTTCTTTGTTGCCATTGCATTTCAGGTTCAAAATAACGGAACGCTTTAGATACAAACAAATTAATGATAGGGTTGCTGTGTTTCATTAAACCCAACATGTTTGCAGGTGTTGCACCTACAGAACTTTTTATCTCTAGTGCAGTTCTTGCAAATACAATGCGTTTGTATCCTTTATTAATCGAATAAGCAATCATATCATAAAGCATATTTAAATAAAGCATCTTTTCACGCTGGTATTGCTCATCATACCCTAAAAAATAAGTATCGATATCAACTCCATTTTTTATTAAGGTATTAAAACCAATAAGGGTATCGTCAATAAAGTAGCCATAGAAAAGAAAATTGTCTTTTAAACAAGATTTAAAAACTTCAAAATGATTTTCAGTTAAATAAAAAGTATTGAAAGGAGCATTTTTAGCCACATTCATATACAATTCAAAAATCCGAGTCTTGTATTTCTCTATTTCATCAAGTGATAGTTTTCTTTTATGAATGTCAGCTGATTTTTTTCGAGCGCGTTTGTATTGATCTCTGTATTTTTTGTTCAAAGCAGCAATGTAGTCATCAAAATTATGCCAGGAATCTCTAATGTCGAAAAGCATATTAGGCTGTGTTGAAAATTTGAAATACGAACTGAATTCTTGCGTCTCAAAATACGGAAGCGCACTTTCTGAGAAGTCTTTAAATATTGTTAATTGCGTTTTTAGACCTTTTTCTAAAAAGAGTTGGCGTAAAGAATGAGAAGCTTTCTCTAAAAGCGATAAAGCGATCTCGTGGGTAATGCTTTCGCGAAAGCAAAAACCATTTTGTCCAGTAAGCATGTTGTTACCTATAACCAATACTTTAGAACTAACATTTTTAAAAACAAAATTTCGGATGGCCGTTTTTATACAGTGGTCTCTCTCTCCAAAAGAGCTAACTTCACTTAAGTTAATAAATTGGGATAAGGCTACACCTACTAATTCATTAGATTTATAAAGACCTATAAAATGACAATACATGTTATTAGGTGCCGAAGTTTCTAAAACGCGTAAATAAGCAGTAGTCAAAAAAATATTTTTACAAGCAATAGTGTCCCATTCTATAGGGAGTTGCTTTGTAGAGGCGTAAATTTGGAAAGAAAAATTAGGATTCAATAGAGTGGTAAATTTCGAGAGGTCTAAAATACTATATTAAGTTAAAACATACTGCCTATATCTAAAAAATAACTAATTTTATTAAAAAACTATCGCTATGGAAACTTATGACGAACTTACTTCGCAACCTTTCTTGTTAAATTTAAAAGGATGGTCTTACAATAATAAAGGAATCGAAAAGAAATTTGAGTTTAAAAACTTTACGGAAGCCATTGCTTTTATTGTGCAGTTAGGTTTTATTGCTGAAAAGCTAAATCACCACCCAGAGTTGTTTAATGTTTATAACAAAGTAAATATTAGGTTGTCAACTCCCGATGCAGGAGGTCTTACTTATAAAGATTTTGATTTAGCGAAAGCTATAAATGAGTTGTTGTAAAAATCGCTACATTAATGCGTAGGGGGTTTTTAAGATATTATAAATAGAAATTAGTTTTCCACATCATTGAAAATATATAATTGCAATATAGTTTTAAAACAGGATTGATTTTTGTTTACTTGAGAAAATACATTATAAGACACGTTTTCTATTAATTATGATAATATAAATATCAGCAATTTATTTTAACAGAATTTTAGTCTTTTTTGTAGGTTTTTTATTTATTTAAAAAATAAAAGATGTAGTTCGTCGATTTTATTTGTCGATAAGTTAAATTCAATGTAATTTTATTTTATAATAACAAAGTATAAACAACTTGATTATGAAAAACATCTTTACTCTATTTCTTTCGGTTCTAGCTTCTTGCTCCATGATGGCAGGCGTTTCACCTTCTGATAAAGCAATTTTATTAAATTTATATAAGTCTACTAATGGACAAAATTGGATTAATAAATGGAATATTGGTGCACCAGTTGCAACTTGGTATGGTGTTAAATTAGATGGTGATAAAATTATTGCTTTAGACTTACAAGATAATAATCTAGTTGGGGAGTTTCCATCAGATATTGCAAGGTTATTGGATTTACAAGAATTGAATTTTCACAAAAATGCTATTTGTGGAAAAATTCCATCATCTATAAAAGATTTGAAAAATTTAAAAGTATTGGATCTTTCTTTCAATAAATTATCAGGTAGTATTCCTGCTGAAATATGTGAAATAGAAGGTTTGAAAAACTTAGAGTTGTATATGAATGGGTTTACAGGTGAATTGCCATTAGAAATTGGGAAATTAAAAAATCTAGAAGCGTTAGTTATTTTTAATAATCAAATTGAAGGTAAGATTCCAACATCATTATATACAATTGAAACTTTAAAAACGTTATTATTAAATAGTAATAAATTTACAGGAAGACTAAGTATTGAAGTTGCAAATTTGACAAATTTAGAAAACTTAAGTCTTTTTGAAAATAATTTAGAAGGACAAGTTCCTTTTGATTTAGAAAAGTTAAATAACCTTAAGGAGATGAATATTTCTTACAATCAATTCAGTGGGTTGACTTCAAGAAGATTGGCTCTTTTAGATACATTAAATATGACTATGGTTAATGATAGAGGTGTAGCAGTATTGTTAGATGTTGCTATGGATTATGAAAGACCATTAGTTTCTGAAGATTAAATTGAATGCTAAATTATTTTTTTGGTTTTAAATAAGTAGTTGTTTATGTTTAGTTAGTTTATTAAACCTGTGTTTCATTTGCACGGGTTTTTTTTATGCCAAAAAAATAGTGACATAAATGATTTATAGTTTAGTTACTTAAAATAATCATTGCTAAAAGCAATAAGTAATTAATTTAAAATAAAATGTTAATGCTTAATACAATTTTGTAAGAAAGTAAACGTTTAACTCAATGTTGTTTTTTTTAAAATTACCAAAAAGCGAATTTAAAAAAAACCTAATATTCATAAAGTTTATTTAGAAGTCAAAACAATATAAATGACAGTAGTATAAAAGTAATAAAAGAATACTTTTTCTTATTTTAATTGCGATGGTTTTAGGTTGTTTATTTTATAAATATTAATTTTTTTTATGCAATACAATTAGGCTATCAGTTGCTTTATAAGTCAAATAATGCGCTTGTGTATACTAGTGTTTTAATTGATTTTAATGGAGAAATCTGTTGTTTTAGTTTGTAAAAGGATAATTAGAGTTCATTATTAATAATGAGTTGATTTTCTTTTTTTGTTGAGTTAAAATCAGTTTTAAGCTATAATAATGGTTTTTTTGTAAAGACAACTGTTTAGAAGTAAGTAAATATTGTCTATATTCGCGCAAAAATCCCCTTATGAAAGTAATCCTATACTTATCAATTATTCCCTTTTTTTTTAACACTTTAAGCTATAGTCAAAATGAGACTAATATAACCTATGGGCTTAAGTTTGGTGGCTTGAGTTCTAAAATCAGTAACCTACCAGAGAGTATTAAGGGAAGAGATAATACAGCTGATAATAGTGCTATAGAAACCAAAGGAGTCTATGGTTTAGAAGGGGGCTTTTTCTTGAATTTAAAGCTTCGTGATACCCGCGTAGCAATACAACCAGAGATTTTATTTAGACAATCTGGTGAGAAAGCAACTTACCGTGATGCTGTAGGAAAAGAATATGAGTTAGGACTCCATTATTCCTATTTACAAATAGGAGCTTTGTACAAAGTGTATCCTTATGAAGGATTAAATCTTGGTTTTGGGGCTTTTTATGGTATTAGTTTATCACCTAATAATATTACGTATACTTCTAATGAATCAGGTGGTTTGTATGATGTTGCTACCAGACAATTCTATCAAGATGGTTTAGATGGTGCAGATGATTTCTCGGCTTGTTTTGCTGTGGGGTATGAGTTGCATCAAAGCATTCACTTTGATTTACGCTATTATTTAGGAGTGAAAGATGTAGTAAAAAGTAATGCATCCTCTTTTCAATTTATCGAAAATCAAAATAAGAGTAGTGTCCTTAGTTTTTCTGTAGGCTATAGTTTTCACCAATGGTAACTTTAATAAAAAATATGAAAAAAATTATATTGCTTCTTTTAATAGTAAGCACAAATTCGGTTTTTGCACAAGGAGATAGAGAAATTACATACGGTCTTTTTGCAGGCGGAATTTACTCTACAATGTCCAACCTTCCAGATGTTATTGTACCCAACGGAATTTATCAAGATTATACACTTGCTGAAGAAGGAAAGTTTGGTGCTACAGCGGGTTTTTTAATTAATTGGAAATATCCTTATGCTAA
Organism: Flavobacterium sp. PL002; assembly: GCF_054165825.1. Lineage (NCBI taxonomy): Bacteria > Pseudomonadati > Bacteroidota > Flavobacteriia > Flavobacteriales > Flavobacteriaceae > Flavobacterium > Flavobacterium sp. PL002. The sequence goes on from NZ_CM135110.1 coordinate 2,468,488, forward strand.
AGTGAGTATTCAAACGGAAATTTCTTATTCAAATCAAGGAACCGACTTAAACTATGAGGATGTAAAAGGATTAAAATACAAAATCAATTTTGGTTACAGTTATCTTAATGTAGGCTCACAATTCAAGTACTATCCTATTGAAGGATTCTACATTGGTGTTGGGCCTTATGTTGGCTTTAATTTAAGTAGTGATAATATAAAATATACCTCAAATAGTCAAGAATTATTTGCTGATTCAGGAGCTTATTTTGAGTCGGATGCTAATGTTCAAAAAGTATTAAAAGAATCCCTAACGGGCAAGAATTATTTTTACGGAACATTCTCTGCGGGATATGAATTTAGCTCTAATTTATCTATAGGTGCGCGTTATAATTTAGGACTTACTGATGTGTTAGCTACCGAAGAAAACGGACATCGCTATAGCGAAAACAAAAATAAAATTAATAGTATTTCATTAATAATTGGATATTCCTTTGATTTTGATGATTTAGGTAATTTTTAATACATAATATTCTTGAAAATCATAATAAATATGAATAAGAAGCTTTTTTTACTCGTAATTTTAATTGCAATGCTGACTGTGAATAACGTTTTCTCGCAGCAAAAAGAAGTGCCTGGAAATGTACAAGAGCCTTTTTTTTGGATTAAATCCAAAAATAATGGTGATTCCTATTATTGGGATAATGTGACAAAAAAAGATGCGACTGTTTCTGCAAGAAAACAAAAAGGGACTGCTTTTAATTTTAATCCAAGCATCATTTTTGACGCAACTCAGGATTCCTTAATCTTACCTTTAGGAATTGATAGTAAAAAAAGACAAACTTTTTTTTTAGTTTATAAAGTGAATGACAGTTTAAAAGAACAGTTTTTATGGACTATAAACGATCCTCAAAAAACAGTAGCAATTGCTACGAATAAACGTTTAGCTGATTTAAAAAAATACTATTACCAGTCTTATAAAGATAAAATAAAATTACAGAAAGCCAATATTCATTTTTTCCAGCAAAACATCACTGATAGCATTGCCAAAGCGACAACATTAACGATTGGAACTAAATCAAAATTTCAAAATCTTCCTCCCGAAGAATTTACAGGAAATATTAGTGAAATTCTAGTATATAATAGGGTTTTATCTGGTGTAGAAACACAAAAAGTAGCTAGTTATTTGGCTATAAAGTACGGCATTTCATTGTCACAATTTGAAATTAAAAACTACCTTAATAGTTTAGGACAAACCATTTGGGATATTGATAAACATGAAGGGTTTACCTCTTCGATCACTGGAGTAGGTAGGGATGATGCCAGCGGCTTATTGCAATCTAAAAGTAGCAATATGGTTGAGGAAGGCTTGCTAACTTTCGAATTACAAAGTAAAGCCAAGAAATTACCAAACAACTATTTTACTTTTTGGAGCGATAACGGGAAAAACTTACTACTAAAAAAACAAGAACAAGGAGAGCCTATAGGAATTGCAAGAGAATGGCAATTGGATTTTTCTAAAACAGCCGATGTTTCACTGGAATGGACTTTTAATCCCAATTTTATCAAAGGAACAGCTCCCCAGGACACGTATTATTGGTTAAAAGTGGATTACTCAGGCAAAGGCACGTATGAAGAAAACGAGTCTGAATATGTACGTTTAGCAAGTACTGCAAGCAAAGAAAAGTTAGTGCTGAAAGATTTTGATTGGGACAAACAAAAAACAGGAACAGCTAAATTTACTTTAAAAATAGCTCCACAAATGTTCAGTCGTGTTTGGATTACACAAGCTGATTGTGGTGTTAAAGATTCAGGTAAATTAAATTATTCTATTCAAGGTGGTGAAGCACCATTTACCATAACTGTAAAAAAAGAAGGAAGTGATGCTGTTTTAAAACAATGGAATCAAGATTCTAAAAGTAAGGTAGAGGTAACGCTTTCGTCTGGGAATTACGATTATATTATAAGAGACGCCAAAGGCAATTTATACTCCGAAACCGTTTTTGTAGCTGATAAGGAAGGGACTGCTACAAAACTAAAATCAAATTATTTATTGACAGATGGTAATCCTATAATTCTAGATGCTAGTGAAGGTTTAGAATCAGGAAACTACGAATACCAATGGTATTATGATGGAAATTTTATTGATAATAGTCCTAAAATTTTAGTAGATCAAGCGGGTGATTATGAGCTTAGATTGTTAAATAATCAAGGTTGCAACACCACTAAAAAAATTGTTGTGGATAGTGACGGAAAAGAGGCGATAGGAGCTAATGTTGTGATCCTATATCCTAACCCTTCACCTGATGGAAATTTTACTATTGCCATACAATTTGAACAAAAAACAAATGCTATTATTACAGTTTACACTTTAAATGGTAGTGTGATGCAGCAAAAAGACTTGACCCAAGTAGAGAATTATATTTACGATGGAACAATTAAAGGGGCAGCTGGGATGTACTTAGTTTCAGTTAAGTCTACCTATGGAACCAAGACTTTTAAAGTGATTGTAAAATAGTCTGTTGCCGATAAAAAATAAATGATTACGATATAGTTGATTATTCGATAAAATGAAAAAAAGATATATAATTTTAGTGCTTTTTGTGAGTTCCTTTTTGTTTGCTGTGAATTTTAGAAAAGGAAGTTTTATGACTTCCTTCTCGAATGCAACTCCAAAGGAAGAAGTGAAAATTACAGCAGTTGATTCTGTCGCCATTACACCTAATAAAATAGAAGTTGCTAAAGTATTTACAGCCGATATTAAAGAAGGATTTATAGGTGTACGAGATGCTCAAGATACAGATGATGCTTATGACAACGTTTTTCATTTGGCAGTTAGCAACCTTCCTACAGCAAATCAAAGTGCCTATTTAGAATATGATTTGTATGGCTATGATTTATCAGCATCTATCTCCAGAAGTTTGAACAATCAAGCCAGTATTGGAGGGCAATTTTTATCACCTAATAAAAGTTGGACCCCACAATCAGAGTTGCTTTCGGAAAAATCACTTCGACAAGGAGACAACGTATTGTTGTTTACCGCTCCTGACGGACTAGCGAATGGCTATAAAATTAAAAATGTTCGAATTGTCTATAAAAGCGAAGCTGTTTCAAGTAATTATACTTTGCTGCAATCAGATAATAAGTTGTATATCAAAGGAACCAATGCACCATCACAGATACAAAAGTTAATCATTGCAGGGATTGTTGTAGATGTCAATCAGCCTGAATTTGAATTGGTTATTGATAAAAAAGAGTTGCATGAGGGGCAAACGATTACGGTTTTTAAAGAAACTACAACGGGAGTTATTACGAATGAAAAATTAAAAAGCAGTGATTTTTTAACAGTAGATCATTTTAGAACTTTCGAAAAAGCCAAAGAATCTTTTTCGAAAACAATCAATTTTGAAACTGTAAATACCCTTGATTATAAAAGCTTTTCGGCAGTTTTCCCTGCCGGCGCACTAAAAGCTAATGTAAAAGTATCAGTAAGAGGTTTACGAAAAATAGACATTGCTCCATTAAATTCGGCGATGGTCAATGTTACCGCTACCAATGCGGGTTTTCGATTATTACCACACGGAACCCTTTTTGATAAGGCAATAAAACTAGCTTTGCCGTTCGATAAAAAATCCATTCCCGAAGGCTATACAGAGAAAGACATCAACGTATTTTATTTTGATGAAAACAAACGCCTTTGGCAAGAAGTCAAAAAAGATTCAATAGATATAAAAGCGGGGATAATCACGGCCAAAACCACGCATTTCACCGATTTTATAGCTGGAATTATCAAAATGCCAGAGTCTCCAGAAACTTCAGGATACACGCCTACGAGCATCAAAGATTTAAAAGCAGCTAGTCCGCTAGTAGGCATTCAGTCTATTGCGCCTCCATCTGCAAACGGAAGAGGAACTGCTAGTACCGGTTTTGGAATCGCAATTCCAAGTGGTAGAGGCGGTATGCAACCTTCGTTCAATTTGCAATACGACAGTGATGGTGGCTACAGTTGGGCCGGAACAGGCTGGGATGTATCAGTGCCGGCGGTAAGTATTGAAACCCGTTGGGGAGCACCACGTTATGATGCCAATCAAGAAACAGAATCATATGCCATTGCAGGCGAAGCTTTAATCCCCAATACCCATCGTGATGCTTGGGTAAATAGAACAGCGGATAAACAGTTTTATCCGAGAAGAGAAGGTGCTTTTCAGCAAATTATCCGAAAAGGATCATCGCCTAAAAATTATTATTGGATCGTAAAAGATAAAAGTGGAGTCGCTAGTTATTACGGAGGGACAAAATCTGGATTGGCTGATAATGGTATTTTACAAGATGCTTCTGGGAACATTGGGCATTGGGCACTTTGCCTTCAAGTCGATTTAAAAGGAAATACGGTACAGTACGAATACGACAAACGCGATGGCGAATTGTATATCAAAAAAGTGTATTACACAGGTTTTGGATCAGAGAAAGGGAACTACAATGTGACTTTCGTCAAAAGTGGCGATTTAGGCGAAGCCAATAGGGCAGACGTTCAGGTTTCGGCGCGATTGGGTTTCAAGCAATTGAACAATCAGTTGTTGCGAAAAATAGAAGTGCGTTATAAGTCAGCAATGGTGCGTTCATATGAATTGAACTATAAAGAGGGAGCGTTTAAGAAAACGCTATTAAATTCTATTTCAGAATACGACTCCGAATCGAAATTGTTTTACACCAATACCTTGGATTATTTTGATGATGTACGCGATGCGAGCGGAAAGTACAATCCGTTTGGAGAGGAGCAGAAGTGGAATGTAGAAAGTGATAACCTTGTTAATACAGCTATACCGTCAATAAACGATGTTTTGTTTTCTGGACATCATTCATTAGTAAGTAGTTCAGAAGGGCAGAATGTAGGGGTTAATTACCGTTTAGGAGTTGGGTTTGTGGGGCAAATGGGGAGTTTAAAACCGTTTACTGTAGGAGGTCATGGAGGTAACGGATGGGGAACTTCTAATACCGCTGTTTTAATGGAAGACTTAGATGGTGACGGCTTGCCTGATAAGTTATTTAAGAATAAAGATGGTGTGTTTTATAAGAAAAATTTATCAGCCTCAGGTCAAAACTCTTTTGGAGGATCGCAGGAAATCAATATAAGTGACGTAGGTTATTCTAAATCAACTTCATTCAATTGGGGGGTAGATTTGAACGTCAAGTTTGCTAATATTGGTTATGATGAACAACGTTCAACTAGTAAAACCAAAATCTATTTTATGGATTTTAATGGTGACGGATTAGTTGATTATGTTAAAAACGGACAAGTATTTTACAATCGATTAGTAAATGGAGTTCCAACTTTTGAAAATACTAGTTCAGGCACACCATCTCCAGTTGCTGGAGGAGGAAATATAACCATTCCCGGTACAAGCACATTGTCAACGGAGGTAATCGAAAAACAAAATCCATTACATGATGTAGTGCGTATGTGGGAAGCTCCTGTAAATGGGATTATAAATGTTTCTCATAACTATAATTTAGTAAAAGAATCAACAACTGAAGGTCTTAAAGCACGAGCTGAATATTTAACTAATGCGGGTGATGATAAAGCAGATGGAGTACATTTGTATTTTCAGAAAGGAAATCAATTAATTTGGGATGAAGCCATTGGTGCCAAGGATTATAATAGTAAAAACAAACAAAATAATTCGATAGCAGTAGAAAAAGGAGAACGATTGTATTTTAGAGTAAGTTCAATAAAAGATGGAAGTTTCGATACGGTACAATGGGATCCAATGATTAATTATTTACAAGTAAAACAATTTGATAGAGATGTTGATAATAGTATAATTGAAAGTAATTATAATTTACCAACAGGTCAGAAAGATGCCAATTTATTTTCATTAGCCACTTATCAAGCAAGTACTGACTTTTTTAGCACTACTAACACGGGTAAAGTAATTCCGGTAGCTGGAAATGTTTTGCTGAAAGGAATTTTGAATAAACCGATTACTTCGGATCATATTAGACTAGTTATCACTAAAACGTTACTGGGGCAAGTTAGTAGTCCAGTGATTGTTTTCGAAAAAACTTTCTCAGCAAACGAAGTCGCTTCTTTTGATTTAGCGTCCATTAGTATGCCAGCATTTGAAGTAGATTCTCAAATAACAATGACTTTAGAAACGCAAACTAATATTAATTGGGGTACGATTGCTTTTACACCAATAATTAGTGTTCCGCCTTATCCAGGTGTCGCAGCAGAAGAAGTGTCAATGGAGGTCAATCATCTTTTGTATAATAAAAGAGAAGGGAATTATACTATTCCTGGAGTTACTTCTACAGTAACAGGAAAAGTTGATTTGAGTATTTTACCTGAGGATTTAACTCTAGCAACTTTGATTGAATATCCTAATATTAACGACTTTAATGGTGAAGTAATTGTATCTGCAAAACAGAATAATGTTTTGTTAGCTCGAAATAGATACCAACTTTTAGGGGGTGTATTAGTACAAGTTGTAGATACTTTTGAATCAACGGTTAGTTATCCAGAAGCTATTATTGGAGAGCCAATTCAATTGGAAATGACGGTTTCTAACCCAAAATCGGTAACGATACTTAGGAATTATCCTAAAAAAAAAGCTTTGAATATTAAATTAAAAGCAATTGACTATAGGGATATTGATGATCTCACTGACGATATTCAATGGAATGCTACAACTGATGATTTTGGAATTTATAGCCTTTTAAATCCTGATGAAAGAACTTTAGGTTTGTATTATAGAAACTGGGGGGGATTTGTTATTAATGGAAATTTGGCTACAAATACTATTGATCAAGCACAGTTAAAACAATCCAATGCTTATGCTACAGAACCAGATATAAATAATACCAATCCTGAAGGATACAATAACCAAGGTTATGAAGTCTCTGAGAATTATTTTGTAGGCTTGAATCCGTCTTATACCAAAGCAAAATGGGAAGGTTTGGAAGAGTCTATTTATATAAAAGGGGCAATTATAGGTACTGCAAGATTAGGGGAGGATGATATTGCACAATATTCTGATTTTACGCTGCCTACATTAGGGGGAGGTAGTACTTCGGCCTTGGATATGATTAGCGAAAGCAAAAGTAAAAGTATTGCTGGTGGTGTTGCTGCAGGTCCAGCAAATTTGGGGTATAGCAAATCAATAGATGGAGACTCCTATGTTACACAAACCATGGGTGATTTCAATGGAGACCGTTTCCCAGATTATATTAGAGGAAGCAATGTTCAGCTAACCAGACCAGTAGGTAGTATTTCTGAGGAAGTAGTTGATTTAGGAGATAATTTTAGTCATACCGAAACAACATCTGAAGGACCAAGTTTTGGAGGAGGGTTCAGTCATGGTGATGCTAAAAGTGGTGCGAGTTTTACCATTGGAAAAGAAGATGCCAATAGAACTGCTGCACAATCAGCTACTGATAAAGAAGCTGCAAAAGCAGCCAATCAGCTTTCAGTTAGTGCTACGCAAGGATATGGTGGAGATAAAGCAAAATTGATACATGCAGATATTAATGGAGATGGATTGCCGGATAAAATAAGCGATTCTGGAACTGTGTTGTTAAATACAGGTTATGGATTCTTAGCTGCTGAGAATTGGAACAACAACGGTCTTAATGCAGGTACTTCTACCGACTGGAGTTTAGGTTTGGGGTATAGTTTCAATGGAGGGTCAATAACTGCAGGGGCAAATTATGCTCGATCGACATCAAATGGAGATAAGTCGTTTATGGATATAAATAGCGATGGGCTACCTGATAAAATTGAATATGTTCAAGATAAAATGATTGTTTCTTTAAATCTAGGAGGCTCTTTTGCGACTCCAATAGTGTATCCTACTTATTCAGAAATGAATCAGAATAAAAGTGTGAGCTATGGTTTTAATACGGGATTTTCTTTTGATATTGCAATTTGGCTTCTTCGACTCACACCAACATTAGGAGGTAGTATTGGATGGAGTACATCACGTGCAGAAGCTACTTTTATGGACATCGATGGTGATGGAAACGCCGATTATATTCTTTCAAAAGATGAAGACAATCTAATCGTTCGCCTTTCCAATATCAAACGTACTAACAAGCTAAAAGGAGTAACTAATGCCGTTGGAAATAGCTATGTTGTTGATTACGAATTAACAAAACCCACTTACGAAAACCCGAATGCTAAATGGGTATTGCAATCCGTAGATGTGAACGACGGGCATACAGGCGATGGAATTGACCATTCGATAGCGAAATTCAAGTACGAAGATGGGTATTACGACCGTCGCGAACGTGAATTTTATGGTTTTGGAAAAATCATTCAAGAACAAATTGATGCAGCAGATAATACTGTTTTTGCTACAACGGTTCAAGAATTTTACAACCAAGATTATTTTAGAAAAAACTTGTTGAAACGCAGTTATACGTTAGACAAAAACAATAAAATGCGTCAGGAATCAGAAAACGAATACAGTTTTACTGATGTCGTTACGCAGGCAAGCGTACCCGTAGCGAGTTTAGGTACTGCTGTATGCGATGCCAAACGTGTTTTTGTGGGAATGATTCACAGCAATCAAAAAATGTATGAAGGCGGTAGCGACTACCTCGAAACCAATACTTTTAATACCTACGATGCTAACGGGAACATCACACAATACGAAGATTTAGGTAACGGAAGCGCAGATGATAAAGTAACGGCTAAAATAAGTTATTACGAAAGTACAACACCTTATTTTGGAGGAATTCCAAAACAGTTGGAAGTGTTTACCAAGGATGGCTTGCGCCGCAAAAGAGCGACTACCATCAATACAACGACTGCTGAGGTTACTCAAATCAAAAACTACAGTGCAGCTGACAAAATAGCTCTTACCGATATAGGATATGATACCTACGGAAACCTGCAAAAAATAACAGGCCCTGCCAATTACAAAGACCAACGCATGACGATGGACTATGTGTATGACAGCGAAAACCATCAGTTTTTGACTGAAATAAAAGATGCTTTTGGATATCAAAACAAGATGGAATACGATTATCGTTTTGGTATTCCGCTCAAAACAACCGATCGTAACGACCAAAGCACCGAATATACCATTGACGCTATCGGTCGTCCAGCGACTATTCGCGGGCCGTACGAAATTGCCAGTGGCAAACCGTATACGATTGCGTATGATTATTTCCCGACAGCCAAAGTGCCGTATGCGAAAACTAGAAATTACGATCCCGAATTAGACAAGGACATCGTAACCTATACCTATACCGATGGTTTGGGGAGAGCGTTGCAAGTCAAGAAAACTGCCAGTTTGTTCACCCAAGCCGGAAGCCCCGATCAAGAAGCGCAAATTGTATCTGGAAAAGTGATTTATGACGGATTGGGTCGCGCAACGACTAGTTATTATCCTACCACAACCACTACGATAGATGCTAATTTTAGTGCAGCGGTATCGAATGTTACCCCAACTACAACGGAATACGACGAAGTAGGGCGTGCAGTAAAAGTAACCTTGCCAGACGGAAGCACCAATGCGACCACTTTTAAAATAGACAATTACAATGGCGTGCCCACGATGCTTACGACACAAACCGATGCTTTGGGTAAAACCGTGCAATCGCAAACGGATGTTAAAGGAAGTAATTTAGCCAGTATTCAGAATGATTTGGTCACCAAATTTGACATCAATGCACTTGGAGAAACGATCCAAGTGACCGATGCCATGGACCACATCACCAAAAGCAGTTACGACTGGTTAGGTCGAAGAACCGAGTTCACCCATCCCGATGCCGGAACTACGACCATGGAATACGATTTGGCGGGCAACTTAACCAAACGCGTTACACAAGACATCAAAAACACGGTGCCGAATGGGGGAGCGATTCAGTATTTGTACGATTACAACCGATTAGAAACCATTCAATATCCGAAAAACCCGCAGAACAACGTACAGTACAATTACGGTAAAGCCGATGGTACAGCCTCGCGCCGTGGCCGATTGTGGTTTGTGCAAGATGCCAGTGGCGGACAAGAATTTTATTATGGCAAACTAGGCGAAGTCGAAAAAGAGATTCGCACGCTACGCATCACGCCAACCGACATACAAACCTATATTTCGCAGTTTGAATACGACACTTGGAATAGAATCCAAAAAATGACCTACCCTGATGGGGAAGTGGTCGATTACACCTACAACCGAGCAGGAAACTTGCAAAGCATGCAGGGTAAAAAAGAAAGTCATACTTACGATTACATCAAGCAATTGGCTTATGATGAGTTTGAGCAACGCAAGTATTTAAAATACGGAAACGACACCGAAACCAATTACAACTATGACCCAACGATGCGCCGTTTGCAACAATTGCAAGTAAGCTCAAGTTTAGGTCGCCAGATCATGAATAATAGTTATAGCTATGATTTGGTTGGAAATGTATTAGGTATTAAGAATGTAGCGCCTGTAGTCAATAATACCTTAGGAGGAACATCCAATCATGAGTACCAATACGATGATTTTTATCGATTAAAAAGTGCAAAAGCAACCTATCAAGGGGAGTTTACCAAAGCCAGTTATGAGCTGAACATGAGTTATAACAAAATGCACAACATCACCAAAAAAGACTTGGTACATACAGTAAACAACGAACAAAAAGGTTATGTTTTAGATTATACTTATGATAACGAACTGCACCCTAATGCGCCAAGTAGTATTCAGGAAACAGCAGCGCAGCCAACAGCTACTAGCCAACAGCCAAGAGCCTATGTTTACGATGGCAACGGAAATCCCACAAGTTACACTGAGGAAAAAAGCTTCCGCAAAATGACCTGGGACGAAGAAAACCGTTTGATGGGAATCAATGATAACGGACGCATTCATCAATACACCTACGATGCAGGCGGCGAGCGTGTGATAAAAAGCAGCGGCGACAGTCAGCACATTGCTGTAAACGGACAAACAGCGGCAACCATCGTACATACTGATGATTACACAGGCTATGTAAGTCCGTATTTTGTGATAAGCAAAGGAAAATTCACCAAGCATTATTTTGAAGGAGCGGGGCGTATTGTGAGTAAACTAGGAAATGGTGCATTTGCACAACCCTTAAAAATCACCGCAGGTGGTGTGAATTACACGCAACGAACGGCTGCAGAACAAAAAGCCTTAGATGCTTATGTAAAAACTTTGGGCGTGCCTCCCGGACCGCCTACCCAACAAGGAATTTATGCCACACCTGAGTTTACAGGTGACCCTTACCCAAGTGAGGTGTTACAGCCAGTAGAAGAGAATCAGGAGCCTCCCGAAGGTTGGCCTCGAAACCCAATATTTAACGCTCCAGGCGATGTTCCAGGGCCGCCAGTGCAATTTGGACCTCCAGTAGAACCCGCCACAGTACTAGCTGCCGAAGGTTTTACAGGAATTGGTCTACCCGAGAATGATATTTTTTATTTTCACCCTGATCATTTAGGAAGTACTTCGTATATTAGTACCCGAAATGGAAGCATAAGCCAGCATGTAGAGTACATAGCCTTTGGAGAGATTTTATTTGAGGAGCATTCTAGCTCGTTTTCTTCGCCTTATCTTTTCAATGGAAAGGAATTAGATCGTGAAACGAATTTATCGTATTTTGGGGCGAGGTATTTGGATATGAAGACGAGTTTGTGGTTGACGGTGGATCCGTTGGCGGAGCAGTTTTATAATAACTCACCCTATGTTTATGTTAGTCAAAATCCAATGAATTTGATTGATCCAACTGGGATGGGAGAGGAAGATCCAGTCAAAACTGTAGTGCATTCTAATCACGTAAGAAATACATTTACATATGATAGTAATGCAAGATTAAGAGGAACAGATAAAATACAACAAACAGTTGTTTCAACTATGAAAATTACAAATTCAAAGGGACAATCTATACAAACTATGGATTCAACAACAATGACTACTACTTACGTTGATGCTGATGGTAAAACAAATGGAAAGGCCACCGAATATTCAACTAACTCAATAAATACAAAAAATGAAGATGGGACGTGGACGAGAACACCAGCTATTGAAACTAGTAGAATTCTTGATTTAAAAGAAACAAAAAAAGAGTTTAAAGATATGGTTAATAATGTCCAAAGTTTTAAAGAGTACAACGAAATAAGTCCTATTCAACAAAAAGGAAGAACAATTGAAAATGCAAAAGAAGGTTCTGGTTATGTGAGCTTATTAACTGGCGTAATAGGAATGCTTGTTCCCGAGCCAACTGTTTCAAAGGCTTTAGGGGTTACTTCATTAGCAACAGGCTCTACAGTCTTTATTTCTTCAGATCCTGAGAAATTAAGTATAGTTAATAAAATAAAATAATGAAAATGATAAATGATTTTAAAAAAAACAATAATAATTTATTTATTCTTGTATCTATAGCTCCTCTTATTATTGGTTTTTCGATTGAGTTTTTCTTTAATTTTTTTTATATGGAAAGGGTAATTGTTTTTTGTTATTTATTATCTTTTATTATGTTATGTTACTTTTTTTTTAGTAATATTTTGCTAAAAAAAACTAACAATTTAAAATTCTTAGAATTTGATTTTAAAAAAAAATATAAAATCTTTTCAATACTAGGTTTGATTTTAGGTATAATAAATATTAAAAAAGACATAATTAATTATTCTATTTCAACATATTTATTTTTATTAATTATTTGTTTTTTAATATTACTTGTTTTTGTTAAACTGAAAGATAAAAATATAGATAAAGAATAATTGACCCAGCTCTATGAAGAGTTCTTTAGAAAAGTAAATTTGTCGTGTATGCTGTGCGAATGTCTCTGACTTCGCCCCAGCTGGCGCGAGCAGAAATAAGTTCAACGGCTAGGGCGATGCCTCTGGCTCGTGCTTGTAAAGTTGAGCAAGTAAACAAAATACAAAACCCCGATGGCTCGGATATGTAGTCAACGATAGCGCGGATTTGCAATCCGTGCCCACAAAGTTGAGCAAGTAAGCAAAATAAAAAAACCCGATGGCGCAGGCTTGTAGATAATCGTTAGCGCAGGTATTTACCTGTGCCCACAAAGTAGAGCAAGTAAACAAAATAAAAAACCAAGCGTAAATGCTTGGTTTTTGTGTTTTATAGTTTAGAGGTAAAACTGATCATTTGGGAAGTACTCCAGCTCTACGAAGAGTTCTTTAGAAAAGTAAATTGGTCGTGTTTGCTGTGCGAATGTCTCTGACTTCGCACCCGTAAAGTTGAGCAAGTAATCAAAATAAAAAGGCAAGCGTAGTTGCTTAGTTTTTGTGTTTTATAGTGATTTTGAAAACGAATATTAATTTTCAAAAAAAAGTTTTTTATTAAACGGAATGCCCTAGCCCAGATAGAAGGGAAAATCCTTTTTTGGCTGTTTTTTTACAGCCAAAAAAGATTGGAATGATAGCTGGAAATAGCTCCTAAAACAAATTAAAACTAGGCGAAGTCGAAAAAGAGATTCGCACGCTACGCATCACGCCAACGGACATACAAACTTATATTTCGCAGTTTGAATACGACACTTGGAATAGAATCCAGAAAATGACCTACCCTGATGGTGAGGTGGTCGATTACACCTACAACCGAGCAGGAAATTTGCAAAGCATGCAAGGGAAAAAGGAAAGCCATACTTACGATTACATCAAGCAATTGGCGTATGATGAGTTTGAGCAACGCAAGTATTTAAAATACGGAAACGACACCGAAACCAATTACAACTACGACCCAACCATGCGCCGTTTGCAACAACTGCAAGTAAGCTCAAGTTTAGGCCGCCAGATCATGAACAACAGTTACAGCTATGATTTAGTTGGGAATGTTTTAGGAATTAAGAATGTAGCGCCTGTAGTCAATAATACCTTAGGAGGAACATCCAATCACGAGTACCAATACGATGATTTTTACCGCTTAAAAAGTGCAAAAGCAACCTATCAAGGGGAGTTTACCAAAGCCAGTTATGAGCTAAACATGAGCTATAACAAAATGCACAACATCACCAAAAAAGACTTGGTGCATACGGTAAATAACGAACAAAAAGGCTATGTTTTAGATTATACTTATGATAATGAAGCACATCCTAATGCTCCGTCATATATCAGCGAAGTGGCACAAGCTAATGCAACAGCGAGTCCAGGAGCTGGAGGTAGAACTTATACCTATGATGGAAACGGAAACCCTACGTATATCGAGGGAGCTACCCCTTCGGGGGCTGGGGGGATGAAGATGACCTGGGACGAAGAAAACCGTTTGATGGGAATCAATGATAACGGACGCATTCATCAATACACCTATGATGCAGGTGGCGAGCGTGTGATAAAAAGCAGCGGCGACAGTCAGCATATTGCTGTAAATGGACAAACAGCAGCAACCATAGTACATACTGATGATTACACAGGCTATGTGAGTCCGTACTTTGTGATAAGCAAAGGGAAATTTACCAAGCATTATTTCGAGGGAGCAGGGCGTATTGTAAGTAAACTAGGAAATGGTGCTTTTGCACAGCCCTTAAAAATCACCGCAGGTGGTGTGAATTACACGCAACGAACGGCTGCAGAACAAAAAGCGTTGGATGCTTATGTGAAAACTTTGGGCGTGCCACCAGGACCACCTACACAACAAGGTATTTATGCCACACCTGAGTTTACAGGTGATCCTTACCCGAGTGAAGTTTTACAACCAGTTGAAGAAAACCAAGAGCCTCCGGAAGGTTGGCCTCGAAACCCAATATTTAACGCTCCAGGCGATGTTCCAGGGCCGCCGGTGCAATTTGGTCCTCCAGTAGAACCTGCCACCGTACTAGCCGCAGAAGGTTTTACAGGAATTGGTTTGCCCGAGAACGATATTTTTTATTTTCACCCCGATCATTTAGGAAGTACTTCGTATATTAGTACCCGAAATGGAAGTATTTCGCAGCACGTAGAATATATAGCCTTTGGAGAGATTTTGTTTGAGGAGCATTCTAGCTCGTTTTCTTCGCCTTATCTTTTCAACGGAAAAGAATTGGATAGAGAAACGAATCTTAGCTATTATGGGGCGAGGTATTTAGATATGAAGACTTCGCTTTGGTTGAGTGTGGATCCTTTGGCGGAGAAGTTCTCGAATCAAAGTCCATATAGTTTTTGCTTTAATAACCCAATCCGATATACTGACCCGACAGGGATGGCTCCAGATGATTTTGTGCAACGAAATGACGGAAGTATTTATTGGGATAATAATGCTAACTCAAAAGCTACTACAAAATCTGGAGAAACTTATTTAGGAAAAGAGTTAACTTTTAATTTTAATAGTTATATCGATTCTAAACTATGGGATGGTCCTATGGGAGATTTACCAGCTGGAGATAAACTAACTTCTACAATTAAAATTACTGGTAACGAGAACAGTAAAGGAGTGTTAACAAGTATTTCTGCATCAAAATCAGTCAAAGTTGGAGATACTCCAATGGGTACTGCTAATGATTATTATCCTGGAGAAGGAGGAAACAATAATACATTTGGTCTAACAAAATCATCAACAGGTATTGATCTTAATTTTGAACAACACGCAAGTGTTTCTCCTATTGAAGAATTCGGAATGAATAGAATGGGTTATAAAATTGTTGATGTTGCACAAAAACTTGAGATTAATTACAATAGTAGAAATGGGAATCTTTCTGTTTCGAGTTCTACAGGCGTATTTCCTTCCGCAACTTTATCTGTCAATGGTAATGAAATGATGAAATATAACCAACCATCATTTGTTAAGACACATACAGCTCCGTCAATTAAGTCTACATACTTGCCAGGTCAATCACAAGGGCGCGACTTTTCTTATTATCCAACTAAATTTTACAAAAGATAAATTATGTATAAACCCACAATTAAAAATATATTATTATGCATTTTTACAAAATATATTGCTTTTTATGTTTTCTTAATGTTTAAGAGAAATGATTTTAGCATGTTAGAAGCAAATGATATAGGAAATAAATTGTTGTATTTTTTATTAATGATGTTGCCTTTATCCATAGTTAGTATGTTACTCTTTTTATGGCCTATAATTTACTCTTTTAAAATGAAAAATTTAATATGTTTTATTTTTATAATCAATTTAGTTTTATTAATAGAATATTTAGTTTATACTTACTTAGCTTCTCAATCAAATTTATGGAATGGAATATACCTAACGATTATAAGTTTGTTATTTTTAGGGTTGTTTTTTTACAAGCATATTATATTAATGTTTAAGTAAGGGATTCCCCGCTTATGACGGAAGTCAAATAAATATGTATTTAGATTCTAAAAGGCTATGTTTTAGATTATACTTATGATAATGAATTGCACCCTAATGCGCCAAGTAGTATTCAAGAAACGCCAGCAGTACTAACAACTAACAACCAACCCGTTGGCGGAAGAAATGCCGAGCTTGAGTTCTTATAATTATGCTTTTAGCAATCCTGTTAAATTTATTGATCCAGATGGAATGAAACCGACAGACTGGTATAAAAATAAAAAAACAAATGAAGTCGTGTGGTTTGATGGTTCAAAATCAATAAATGGATATGAGCATTTAGCTTATCATTATGGTTATACAGATGCATACAATAACAGAACTTTGTATAATGGAGATACTAAAAAAATGACTTATAATGGTAAAGTTATAAAAAGTTTTGAAAAGAGTACACTAAAAAGCATTACTGATTATACATTAGATAATTTAGCAAGTCCAATAATAGAGGGAGCTCAGCTTTTTGGTTATATGGTTTATGGTACAGGTGTATTATTTAATGAAGTAGTAATAAAAGGGAATGACGGAGGAGATCGAAGTCTGAAAATAGATATTCCAATGCCTGCTTACGAATTTAATAATGGAAAACTTGTTAAAACTGATTTTAATGATTTTTCTGAAGGTGAACTGATTTCTAATGGAGTAACATTTACAACTTTACCTTTAAATTATGTTAAAACAGGTTTAGGCGCAACGGCAGATGCGGCAGCTAATCTTACAATAGGTACAGCTCTTACTACTGGACTTCAAGAAGCTATTGATAATCCTTAATAAAAAAATAAAAAAATAATGGGAGGACTACCTAGGTTAATTGGGATATTTGTTAGGCTGATTTTAATATATAAATTAAATTATAAAGAAATGAATAAAAGATATTCTAAAAATAGAGATAAAGAAGATTATCTTAATTTTATTACTGGAATTATAGTTTTTGCAATTTTAATCTTATTATTAATTTTTATAAAATTTGGTTTTTAATTCCCAGCTCGTCCTCGTATTGCTTGCGCTCGTTTTTAACGAGTGCCCACAAAGTTTTGCGAGAGAAAAGAGTATAAAAACCAAGTGTAAATGCTTGGTTTTTTTTATAGTGTTAACGCATTAGAGAGTGTTTGGTTAAGTTTAATATTGTAAACAGCACCGCTCCGCAAAGTCTACCGCTATTTACATTTAGACCTAACTCTGTATCGTATTTATTTAATGGTAAAGAGTTGGATAGAGAAATCGAGGAACGAGATGCATCGAAACCACTAAAAAATAACAGACATGAGATAAACCAATTTATCGTACTTTGGTGCTAGGTATTATGATGCGAAGGTGAGTTTGTGGTTGAATGTTGACCCCGATGGCTCGGATATGTCGTCAACGATAGCTCAACGATAGCGCGGATTTACAACAACGATAGCGCGGATTTGCAATCCGTGCCCACAAAGTTGAGCAAGTAAACAAAATAAAAAACCAAGCGTAATTGCTTGGTTTTTGTGTTTTATAGTGTTGAGAATAAACTGATCATTTAGGAAGTACTTCGTATATTAGTACTCGAAATGGTTCTATTTCGCAACACGTAGAATACATAGCCTTTAACTCTAGTTTTAATTGTTTTTTTGGAATCGTTGAATCTCATAAAATCGATTTGGAAAGATTTTATTCGAGGAGCATTCTAGCTCGTTTTCTTCGCCTTATTTGTTTAACGGAAAGGAACTCGATAGAGAAACGAATTTGAGCTATTATGGGGCGAGGTATTTGGATATGAAGACTAGTTTGTGGTTGAATGTGGATCCGCTAGCGGAGAAAATGCCAGCCTATGGAGCTTATGTATATACGTTTAATAATACTATTCGTTTTACTGATCCAACAGGAATTATTGCAGAACCGCCCGCAGGAGTTGATGCAGAAGATGGTGCTGTACATTCTGATGATAGTGGGAAATGGATATATGAAAAAGCAACTACTACTTGGAAAGGCCAAAATGGAGCTAAGGATATTGGAAACACAATTGAATTAGATAATATAAATATTAAAGGTTATAAAAGTAATTATGTTCCTTCAGGTGAGTATGGGCCAGATAAAGACCCAAATCATGCTTACATGATAGCTGCAGCAGTTGTCTTGCCAGTACTGGCCGCTGAAGGAGCTGTCGCTGCTGCAGGCTCTTATATCTGGGCAGAAGGAGGAGCGGCAATTTCTCAGATAACTTGGAGCTCTGCGGGAATTAATATGGCATCTAATGCAACAGCTCAATATTTAGCTAATGGAAGAAGTTTTGGAGATATAAATATGGTTTCGACAGCTAGCTCAATAGTGCCTGGAATTGGCCCCGCAATTTTTGGAGAAACTATAGGGTGGACGCCTAATAATATTATGAAAGGTCAGGGATTTCAAACTCCAGAATCATTTAATAAATGGGCTGTTCAAGCAGGTTCTGCTGTTTTGAGTAATCGTTTTGCAAAAGCAAGTGATAATTATCTATCAGGTTCAGGTTTTGGAGAAGCGATGGTTAGGGAGTTTTTTAAAGGATTAGTAGCAGTTGGAGCAAATTCAGCACCACAAGGAATTAAGTAGTTATGAAATTAAAAACAAAAGCAATATTAGTTTTAAGTCCCTTAATTTTTATTTGTGTGTTCGCTTATATACGAACTCACAAATTTGAAAAAGCGTTTAAAAACAACGGTAAAGTAACAATTGGTAGAATTGATTCTATTTTCACACCACCTAAATGGGCGTCAACCGTTTATTTATTTTATTATGTTGATAATAAAAAGCATACCTCTTTTGAAAGTGATATAAAATATAAAGCGACCAAAAGAGATATCGGTAAGTTTTATCAAATTAAATATTTACCAGATTCTCCTGAAATAATTAGAGTAGATTATTCAAAAGAAATTACAGACACTACTGAAATTTTAAAAGCTGGTTTTTCAAGAGAAGAAATAGGGAATTAAAAATGGAATTGAAACCCGATCGCTCGGATATGTCTACAACCCTAGCGCAGATTTGTAATCTGTGCCCTCAAAGTTGAGCAAGTAAATAAAGAGAAATGAGTATAAAAAAACCGAGCAAATTGCTCGGTTTTTGTGTTTTGTAGTGTTGATAATAAACGGATCATTTAGGAAGTAATTCGTATATTAGTGCCAGAAATGGTTCTATTTCGTAACACGTAGAGTATATAGCCTTTAACTCTAGTTTTAATTGTTTTTTTTGGAATCGTTGAATTTCATAAAATCAATTTGGAGAGATTTTATTTGAGGAGCATTCTAGCTCGTTTTCTTCACCGTACTTGTTTAATGGGAAGGAATTAGACAGGGAGACAAATTTGAGCTATTATGGAGCTGGTATCTGGATATGAAGACTAGTTTGTGGTTGAGTGTGGATCCCTTGGCGGAGCAGATGCCAAACCTAGAAAGTTATATTTATACTTTTAATAACCCTGTTAAATTTGTTGATCCAGATGGTAGAAGACCATATGATTGGTATGAAAATAAAAGCACAGGTAACATTGCTTGGAAAAACGGTAGCAAAGAAATAGATGGATATAAAAGACTAAATTTTACTGTAAGTAATCAAAGTTATGGTAAAAATAAATCTGATCACTTGATAATGGATGGTGTAACGAAAAAGATTTCTATAAATGGTAATACTATTGCAGATTTTAGTAAGGGATCTTCTGGTTCTTTTCTAAAAAGTGGATTTACAATTTGGGGTAATGATAGATCAGGTGATACATCAGGACAAAAAGGTACTACAACAGACTCTTTTGAATCATCAAGCATCCCTTCCATTGGAGAAAGTGCACCAAAAATGGGTCAAGTTTCGATTTTAGGTATGTTAGCCACTATCATTAAAAATTTTCTAAATGGCGCAAGTGCAGCTGGTGTTACCGCCGGCGTTGCAGGCAGGGTTGATACAATAGTTCACGAAACAGAGGATAATTTAATTAATATGAGTATTCCAGAAACAACATTATCTGGAAATAGTAAATCATCAAGTGCAAGCTTTCATACAAAGGATACTATTGTTAAAAAAAATTGATTCTGCAAAGGTATTGAATGAAGCAAAAAAAAATGACAAAACAAAGATTAATAACTTCAATAAAAAAAATGGAACAGATTATTAAGAAAACAAAATGGTTATTAATTTTATCTCTTGTTATTGCTTGTAATAATAAAAAAAATAAAAATTTGGACAGGGATAATAAATATGACAATAATATAAGTAAAATTTTGTCTATCAGTTTTCCTGATACAGTCAGATTGAATACAGTTGTCGAAGGTCAATTACAATACGATCTTAATAACATAGGTTTTGACTCCGATTCAATAAGTAGTAGATTTCTACATCTTATTTTAACGACTAATAGAAAAGAAAAACTATTAGGATATAATCAAATGGAAAAAGATTACCTATTGGGCTATGTAGATTCAATTCCAACAGGGAAATTCAAATTTGCAGCTGTTTTTGAAAAGAAAGGAAAACAAATGCTTAACATAGCAATTCGAGACAATATGTTTTTAAAACACGATGGTGAACTATCAGAAGATGAAATGAAATTGAGGACGGCTGATTGTTTATTCTCTAAAGAAGTTTATGTGATTGAATAGACTAGCCCAGCTCTACGAAGAGTTCATTAAAAAAGTAAATTTGTCGTGTATGCTGTGCGAATGTCTCTGACTTCGCACCCACAAAGTTGAGCAAGTAGACAAAATAAAAAACCAAGCGTAATTGCTTGGTTTTTGTGTTTTATAGCGCTAAGAAAAAACCGATCATTTAGGAAGTACTTCGTATATTAGCGCAAGAAATGGTAGCAGAAGCCAGCATGAGGAGTACATAGTCTTTAACTCTAGTTTTCATCGCTTTTTTTTTGAAATCGTTGAATCTCATAAAATTGATTTGGAGCCATTTTATTCGAGGAGCATTCTAGCTCGTTTTCTTCGCCGTACTTGTTCAATGGAAAAGAACTCGACAGAGAAACGAACCTCTCATACTACGGGGCGAGGTATTTAGATATGAAGACGAGTTTATGGTTGAATGTTGATTTGTTTAAAGAGAAATACCCAAGTGTTGGTTCATATATTTATTGTTTAAATAATCCTATTAATGCAAAAGACCCTGATGGTAACGATTTTATCTATGTAAATCAGAATGGAAGTATTAATAGAGTTGTCGTAAATGATTCACCATATATAACTTTAGTTTTGCCAAATGGTAAAGGAGTTTTATTATCAGATTTAGATATTTCTGGAAGCATGTTTACTTGGAACAATACTAATAGACAAATTGTAGCAAATGTTACTGGTTACTACGGTAATCAAGCAGGAGTAACAGGAATAGGAGCTAATTATGATATGGAGGATAAGAGTTTAGCTTATACTGATAAGAATGATAAAATATGGGTTCATCCAAGTTCAAAAGGAGGTATTGCAACTACTCTTAATAATAAGTACGATTTAAAAAGTACTTTAATTCATGAGTATTATCATCAAAAAGAAAAAAGTAGTGGAAAAGATTATACTTATTCCGAACATACCAAAGTTTATTTAAAACAATTTCAACACACAAGTTTTAAAAAGACTAGTGCTACTTTTTCAGAAGGTCAAATTGTTAATTTTATTAAATATATAGATGAAGCTGCTTGGCAAAAAGAAAATGGCTGGCAGGATTTAATAAAAGAGTTCAATAATTCTAATATTTTAGGAGGTTATCAAATCAAATATAGATCATCAGGAGGAACACAATTATTTAACAGTAAGGGACAAGAACGAATACCGGAAATCTCACTTCCTTTAGATGGTCCTCATTAAAAAAAAAGTAGTATATGAATAATAAAATTTTATTATTAATGATAATTTTTATTTCATGTAAAAATAAAGATGACTTAGGATTAACTAAGCCAGAAAAAAAATGGGTTTATTATAATTCATTAAGGGAATATAATAGAGATAGTATAGGGTTTATTATGTATTTAAAATTCTATAATAAAGGAAAATGCGCGAATTTTTTCTTTGCTAATGATGAACAGGACTATAAGCCTGATATGGATTGGCAATTTACGAAAAGTGATAGTATTTTAGAAATCGGTGGCAACAAGTTTTTAGTTTTAAATATTTATAATGATAGTATACTTGTGAAGGATTTAAAATATAATAGAAAATGTAAATTTTTGAATTGGAATATTTTGGGAAAACCCAGCTCTACGAAGAGTTCTTTAGAAAAGTAAATTTGTCGTGTATGCTGTGCGAATGTCTCTGACTTCGCACCCACAAAGTTTAGCAAGTTAACAAAATAAAAAACCAAGCGTAATTGCTTGGTTTTTGTGTTTTATAACGTTGATAAAAACGGATCATTTAGGAAGTACTTCGTATATTAGTACCCGAAATGGAAGTATAAGCCAGCATGTTGAGTACATAGCCTTTAACTCCTGTTTTTATTGTTTTTTTTTTGAGTCGTTGAATCTCATAAAATCGATTTGAAGCCATTTTATTCGAGGAGCATTCTAGCTCGTTTTCTTCGCCATACTTATTTAATGGAAAGGAATTAGACAGAGAAACTAACCTTAGCTATTATGGGGCTAGGTATTTAGATATGAAGACTTCGTTGTAGTTGAATGTGGATCCGTTGGCGGAGAGATGATGCAAAGTGTGGGAAGTTATGGTGGTGTAATTTTAGGAGATGATTTAGGGAAAAAACTGGTGAAGTAAAAATAAATTTTATGATTAAGAAATTAGTATGGCTTTGGAATTTAATTTATTATAATTTATTCCTATTTGAGAACATGATAACAAAAACAATTTTTTTTCCTTTTTTATCCTTGTTAAAGAGTAAGAAAATCAGGGAGATTTACAATAAGAGAGGAATTAAAGATCCTGACTTAATTGTTAAGGATGCATTGTTAAATCCTATATATGGAAGTAATAGTGTTAGTGCTGCTGGAATTATAAGTGTAATAGTATTATTCTATTGTGTTGGGTTTTTTTGCTTATATACCGGTTTTTTTTTAAATGAGTTAAATTTAACAATATCAAATCTTTTGATATTTGGTGTTATTGCCATTGCCATAAATTACTATTGTCTATTTAAAAGAAATAAATACCAAGATTATTTTAAAGAATTTAATCATTTATCAAGAAAAAAAAGATTGAAATATAGTTTTTTAAGTTTTTTGTTTATAATTTCTTCTCTGATATTTCTTATAATTAGTTTTGGATATATGGATTATTTAATAAATTTAAAATAATTTCCCTAGCTGGCACAAGTAGAAATAAATTCAGCGGCTAGAGCATGCCTCTGGATCGTGCCTGTAAAGTTGAGCAGGTAAACAAAAAACTAAGCGTGAATGCTTAGTTTTGGTGTTTTATTATGGTTGATAAAATCAATAATTCTTGTAAAAATAAATGATCTAATAAAAACAGATGTCTAGGTCAAAGTGGGTATGGTAATTTAAATGATATATGAAAAAGCAACTACCACCTGGGGTTGGCGCAAATAGCACTCCTCAAAAATTTCATTAATTATGATAAAGAAAAAAAATATTATTCCATTATTAATTCTGTTAGCTTTCATTATTTTTGTTTTATGTGCTCAGCTAAGAAGTTTTCAATACGAAAATAGATTAAAAAGAGAGGGTCAAGCGGCAATTGGAAGAGTTGATAGTATTGTGAGATTTCCCAAATCTTCTGCGGTATTTATCTCATATATTATATCAAATAAGAAATACAATTCTTTTGAAAGTGCATTAGATAAGAAAATATCGAGTGAAGACGTAGGGAGGTTTTATGAATTCAGATATTTGTTAGATTCACCAAAAATAGTTAGAGGGAATTATTTTAAAGAAATTACCGATACAGTTGCTATTTTAAATGCAGGATTTTCAAGAGAAGAAATTGTTATCTTGAATAAGAATTAAGAATTCCCCGGTCCCGCACGAACCCTTTCGTATGGCTTGTGTAACGGTAATGTAGCTGTAAAGTTGAGCAAGAAAAAAAAACCAAGCGTGAATGCTTAGTTTTTGTGTTTTATTATGGTTGATAAAATCAATAATTCTTGAAAAAATAAATGATCTAATAAAAACAGATGTCTAGGTCAAAGTGGGGATGGTAATTTAATGGATAGAGGTAATGCCACAACAATTACACCTGAACAACGTTCAAAGATTATAGCAAAGTTGCAAATGAACAAACTTCAAAAAAATAAATTATGACTTCATTTTGTTTAAAAAAAATATTTATAAAAATTATTACAAACGTAAAACAAAATAAACGGTACTATTTTATTTTACTCCTATTATCAACTAACGTTTTCTCTCAAAGTGATTTAATTAATAATCAAGAATCTAATCATTTCATTATTACAAATGATAGTTTAAATATCGTTTATAGAGGAACTCTAAATCCTATCTCAATTTATGTTCCCAATGCAAAATCATTTGAAGCCAAAGGTCAAGGTTTGGTTAAAATTTCAGACGGAAAATATACATTAGCTCCAGGCTCTGGTTTATATTCAATTATCACATTAGAAATAGAATATTATAATGGAGAAGATAGTATTGAAGAATACAAATTTAGAATAAAGGGAATTAGTACTCCATTAGGAGTGATAAACGGTAGAAGTTGTGATAACTGTATTTTAGAGATGAATAAAACTGATATTTGCAATTCAATTATTCAATTTAAATATGCAGAAGATTTTCTTTTTGACTACGACTCAGCAAAATATAAAATTGAAAAATTCACTTTAAATTTACCTAAAAACAAACAAATAAAAATATCGGGGAACAAATTAAATGATATAGCTGTGAGGATTATTGAAAAGTTAAGACGAAAATCAATTATTGTAATTGATGACATAGAATATTCATTTCCTGACTCTGAAAATTATAGTTTGCCTAAATTAATTCCAATCAAAATTATGCTAATCGATTAATATTGTTGGATATGGCAAAACTATAACCAGCTCTACGAAGAGTTCTTTAAAAAAAAAATAAATTTGTTGTGTATGCTGTGTGAATGTCTTGGACTTCGCGTCCACAAAGTCGAGTAAGCAAACAAAATAAAAAATCAAGCGTAATTGCTTGTTTTTGGTGTTTTATGGCAATAAGAAAATGATCATTTGGGAAGTACTTCGTGTATTAATAATCAAAATAGAATCGTTGAATCTCATAAAATCGATTTGGGGAGATTTTATTTGATGAGCATTCTAGCTCGTTTTCTTCGCCATACTTATTTAATGGAAAGGAACTCGACTGGGGAATGAATCTTAGCTATTATGGGGCTAGGTATTTGGATATGAAGACCTCGCTTTGGTTGAGTGTGGATCCTAAAATGGAGAAATACCCAGGTTTTGGAGCATATATATACTTTATTAATAATCTTAATTGACCCAGACGGAAGAGATATTTTTATTCCTTTCATTGGGAACTCTAATAGTATTGGAAATAGAAAGAATAAAGCTCAAATTACTAAAAATATACAAGCAATCACCAATTAAAAAATAAGATTAGTTGAGACAAAAGGAGGTTATTTAGTAAAAATTATAGAAGGGAAAGCAAATGAAGGGAAAAAACTTGTAGAGGGTACTAAATTAATTAGGATCTAATTGGTTCAAATAAAAGAGTTACCGTTGAAGCTCAAGAAGGGCACGAAAATGTGAGATTAAAATCAAAAAATAGTAATAGTATAATTATTTATGACCCACTAATTTTGCTAATGATACCAAAGGTAATGTGATACAAAATGCTGATGGTTCATATGGAAGACCTCCCGAAATTGGACTAGCACATGAATTTCTTCATGCAGAAGCAAATGCTCAAGGAGAGGTAGATAAAAACACCTTTTAAAACAATTAATTCTGATAAGCCTTTTCAGAATGAAAAGGTTACTACAGATCAAGATGAAGTTAACACAAGAAAAAGAGAAAATGCAATTAGAAAAGAACAAGGGGTAAAAGAAAGAAAAATTAAAAAAAGAATGATTATGCTTAAAATAAAGTTTTTGAGGTAAGTAGATAATTTCATATCTTAGAGATCAATAAAACAAGGGAAACATGGATTTATTTACAGGGCAAAACCTTTTAGAGTTCGCTGAACGGTTTAAAACAGATGAACACTGCAAAGAATATTTAGCAAATTATAAATGGGAACGAGGATTTATTTGTTTAAAATGTAAGCATACAAAGAGTCAAATCCGCAAAGATTTTTCCAGAACTTGTAATATCTGCAGCCATACAGAAACCGCGGCGGCAAACACTTTATTTCATAAGGTTAAGTTTGGTTTACGCAAAGCCTTTTTTATATGTTTTGAGATGTCAACCACCACTAAAAGTTTATCTGCCAGTTACATGGGAGTTCGCTATGGAGTTACAGAAAAAACAGCACGTTTATTTATGCACAAAATTAGAGAAGCGATGAAATCTAGTGAGAATCATCCAATGGACGGAACTGTTCATGTTGATGAATTCGTTATTGGAGGAAAGGAAAAAGGTAAAGTAGGCAGGAGTTATGATAGCAAGAAAAAAAAGGTTGTAACAGCAGTGGAACTAACAGATGAAGGAAAAATTAAAAGAATGTATGCCTTGAAAATTGATAATTATTCAGCCAAAGAATTAGAGACAATATTTGAAAAGCACATTAATAAAAATGCAAAAATAACCACAGATAAATGGAAAGGTTATCGTCCTTTATTTGGAGATTATAATATCACACAAATAGAAAGCAACAAAGGGATGAATTTTATGGCATTGCACACAATGATTCATCAAGTAAAATCATGGATTAGAACAACATATTCATCGGTAAGTGACTTTAATATAAACAGGTATCTTGATGAATTTTGTTATCGAATTAACCGTTCTCAAAGCAAAGACACAATATTCAACAATTTGATAGTAAGAATGGTCGAGTCAGAAAAAATATATCAATCTAAAATTATATGTTCGTAACTACTGACCTCAATAAAGTTTAAATCGATAGTGCTAAATATTTTTTGTTTTTTAATAATTTCAAGTTGTTTGGGGCAAAGATTACATAATGCAAAAGATAATAAGGTTGCTATAATTGAGGAAACAAAATATATATATTGGGTCACTGGATATGATTTTAGCTCTTGGAAACCTAATGAAATTGATTTTAAAGTAGCAGATGATATATTAATAAAAGCTATTAATCTTAATCAATTTTACTTTTTAAGAGGCAAAAATATCTCTGAAATAAAAAAGTATTATAGACAGTATTTGTGCTATGTTAATGAGCGTGGTGAGAAAATAATTTACATTAACTCAATGTGTGAATTATTTAAGGATTATGATGAAGATAATATGCCTGTAGTTTTTGATTGGAAAACTAAGATGATTGACATTGCAGATGGAGGAGAATGTTATTGGAATGTCAAGTTAAACATAACTACTCAGGAGTTTTTTGAGCTAAAGATCAATAATCGTTCATAATCCAAACCTCTAGCTGACGCAATCGTAAATAAGTTCAACGGATAGCACTATGCCTGTGGCTCACGCCAACAAAGTTGAGCAAGTAAAGAAAATACAAAACCAAGCGTAGTTGCTTGGTTTTTGTGTTTTGGAGTGGTTGAAAAAATAATGCTATAATAAAAACAGATCCCCTAGCCCAGATAGCAGCGACATCCTTTTATTTTTTAGTTATAAAAATAAAAGATATAGCGAATAGCTGGAATTAGCTCCTGAAAAATGTTTAAAGTAAAAAAAGGTAATTAACGGTTGCAGTAGGTTAGCTGCGCTAATATGTTACAAACGTTACTATTGTTAGAATGCTATCTTTATATCGGGTAGTATTGAAATAGCTAACCAGTTTTTGAGGGTTATAATAGTTTTTTGGCATGCGAATTTAAAATTTAAAAATGCAATAATAACTTATAAACGGGTATTGGATTCATACTTACTCAAATCTAGATTAAGAATAGTGCCTACTTTGCTAAACTCTTCATTAATAATTGCATTCAAGATCAGTTGTTCATTTGTAATTGGATGATTAAAAATTAACTGATGTGCATGGAGCATCATTCCTTTAAGGTCGTAATTCTCTAGCCATAATTTATTTTGTTTGTTACAACCATGGGGGCGACTTCCTAAAATGGGATGGAAGATGTGTTTGAAGTGTTTGCGCAATTGGTGCATACGTCCCGTTTCAGGAATCGCTTCTACCAAACAATAGCGTGATGTTGGTTTATTATTAAAAGCTAAATCAATTTCTGTTTTTTGCAAACACTTAAAGTAAGTTATTGCATCTTGTGTTACATCGTCATCATTAGTTAAAGCATAATCAATCGTTAGTTCTTCAGGTGACCAGCCACGTAGGATTGCTAAATATTTTTTTTCGACTTCCCTTGACGCAAAGCGATCATTCATGATTTTTAATACTTCCTTATTTAATGCAAATAACAATACTCCAGATGTTTTTCGGTCTAACCGATGAATAGGATAAACGTGTTGTCCTCCTATTTGATTTCTCAATTCTTGAATAGCATACACTTTTGCATCGCGTGCATAAAATGATTTGTGAACTAACAAACCGCTAGGTTTATTAATTGCGATAATATATTGGTCTTGGTATAGAATTTCTAACATTTGGCAAAAATAAAAGAGATTTCGATTAAAATCACTTTTATGACTTATTTATTTCTACACTTCAGTCTAAGAAGAGTTTTTGTAAAACGCGGAATAATTTTTTTCTGATTTTGAACTCGTAATGTTATCCAGTTAAAATTTCACTAGTCAACAGGTATTGGAATTAATTGAAAAAGTAATGTAAAAAAAAAGCCTCAGATTTCTCTGAAGCTTTTCTAGTAGCGGGAACAGGACTCGAACCTGTGACCTTCGGGTTATGAGCCCGACGAGCTGCCTACTGCTCTATCCCGCGATGTGCGTTTTGTAATCTCAATAAGGCTACTTAGTAGCGGGAACAGGACTCGAACCTGTGACCTTCGGGTTATGAGCCCGACGAGCTGCCTACTGCTCTATCCCGCGTTGTTTCGGGTGCAAAGATACAACGAAATTCGGCATTTGCAACAAAAATTTAAAAAAATGTTTTATTTTATCTATTGACTTGATATAACTACCTTTGCACAATAAATAGTATATTAAATGTCACATAAAGCAGGTTTTGTAAATATTATAGGGAATCCTAACGTTGGGAAATCAACATTAATGAATGCCTTTGTTGGAGAACGATTATCAATCATTACATCCAAAGCACAAACAACACGTCACAGAATCCTAGGAATTGTAAACGGTGAAGATTTTCAAATGATCTTATCAGATACTCCTGGAATTATTAAGCCAGCATACGAAATGCAGGAATCGATGATGAATTTCGTAAAATCGGCATTCGAAGATGCTGATATTTTGATTTACATGGTCGAAATAGGGGAGCAAGATTTAAAAGATGAAGCTTTTTTTAATAAAATCATTCATTCTAAAATACCAGTATTGTTATTGTTGAATAAAATTGATAATTCGAATCAAGTACAATTGGAAGAGCAAGTAGCGTTCTGGACTGCTAAAGTACCTAATGCCGAAATTTATCCAATATCAGCTTTAAAGAATTTTAATGTACCCGAAGTTTTTCAAAGAATCATTTCGCTTTTGCCAGAATCACCTGCTTATTATCCAAAAGATCAATTGACAGATAAGCCAGAACGTTTCTTTGTAAATGAGACTATTCGCGAGAAAATCTTATTGAATTATAGTAAGGAGATTCCGTACGCGGTCGAAATTGTTACCGAAGAGTTTTTTGAAGACGACAACATTATTCGCATCCGTTCTTTAATTATGGTGGAGCGCGAAACACAAAAAGGAATTATCATTGGACACAAAGGAGCAGCTTTGAAAAAGGTAGGAGTGGACTCTCGTGCCGATTTAGAAAAGTTTTTTGGAAAACAAATCCACATCGAATTGGTGGTCAAAGTAAATAAAAATTGGAGAAGCAACGCCAACATGTTAAAACGTTTTGGTTATAACCAATAAAATATATAATTTGTTAGCGTATCGGAATTCGATATTGCAATAATTTAAAAATCAGTAGCAGAATTTACTTCTAGTGCTGATTTTTTTTTGTTTCAAAGAAAAATTTTGCAATAAGTAATCACCACCATGGTTGAAAGATTTGGGCGTATCCCGCCAAAAAAGTCGGGTCGGGCTATTCGTTTCAATCTTTTTTAAGGCTTAAAAAACAGCCTTAAAAAAGGATTTCCACTGCTATCCCTTACGCAAAACCGCAGTAGATTTCAATTTTAGGAATCATGAAGCGATGATTTTTTCGAATAAAACTTCCAACTCTTTCATTTGATCGTTCCCGTTATGTCTTATTTGGCGAGCAATAAAATACAATAAAAACCAAGCAATAAACATTAAGGTAAGCACTAGGGAATCTGTGGTGAGTGCGTTTTTCAACACGTAATCAGAATAAAGTATTCCTAGGAAGATTAAAAAAACACCTGCTACTATAAAATGTAGAAACATAAAAAAACTCCACAGCACAGGATCAGGGCCAAACAAACCTCGAATATGAGTCTGGTTTTCAGTAGGAGTTTCTAATTCTAAGTGGAGGTGAGGAGAATAATATTTTTTTTGTACTCCTATAATATGTAACCACACATGATTTCCGCTAACTTTAATGTGGTAGTTATCGTCTTTAATTTGTGCAAAATGCTTGAATTTATCCAATAATAAATCCGTTTTTTCGGGTACGTCTTTATAAAAACGAAGCAGTAATCTTATTTCATTATCGACTTCCATAAGTACCATTTTTTAGAGTTAAATATCAGTGAAAGTGCTAATATATCAAAAAAATTGATATTCACGCTTTTTACACTACCTTTGCAGAATATTTGAAAATTAGATTATGAATAACATTGTTGCGATAGTAGGAAGACCTAATGTAGGGAAATCAACCCTTTTTAATAGGCTGATACAAAGAAGAGAAGCTATTGTAGATTCAGTTTCGGGAGTTACCCGAGATAGAAACTATGGTAAAAGCGAGTGGAACGGAAAAGAGTTTTCTGTAATTGATACAGGAGGATACGTTCGTGGATCTGATGACGTTTTTGAAGGCGAAATCCGTAAGCAAGTAGAACTTGCTATTGATGAGGCTGATGTCATCATTTTTGTAGTTGATGTAGAAGAAGGTATCACTCCAATGGATGATGCTGTTGCTAGATTATTGCGTAAAGTAACTAAGCCAGTGCTTCTTGCTGTGAATAAAGTAGATAACGCCATGCGTGAGAAAGACGCAGTGGAATTTTACAACCTTGGTTTAGGGGAGTATTATACTTTTGCAAGTATTTCAGGAAGTGGTACAGGAGATTTATTAGATGCTTTAATTAAAGCATTTCCTGAAAAACCAGAAGTGGAAGAAACTTCAGACTTGCCTCGTTTTGCAGTAGTAGGACGTCCAAATGCTGGGAAATCAAGTTTTATTAATGCATTAATTGGTAAAGATCGTTATATAGTGACTGATATTGCGGGTACTACTCGTGATTCTATCGATACAAAATTTGACCGTTTTGGTTTTGAATTTAACTTAGTAGATACTGCGGGAATTCGTCGTAAAGCTAAGGTAAAGGAAGATTTAGAGTTTTACTCAGTAATGCGTTCAGTGCGTGCTATTGAGCATGCAGATATTTGCATCTTGATTATTGATGCAACTCGTGGATTTGAAGGTCAAGATCAAAGCATTTTTTGGTTGGCTGAAAAGAATAGAAAAGGAGTTGTTATCTTAGTAAACAAATGGGATTTGGTTGAAAAAGAAACCATGTCTACAAGAGATTACGAAGAAAAAATTAGAGAAGAGTTAATGCCATTTACTGATGTGCCAATTCTTTTTGTATCTGCTTTGACAAAACAACGTTTGTTAAAAGCGCTTGAGGCTACAGTTAAAGTATACGAAAGTAGACAACAACGTATTGCAACTTCAAAATTCAACGAATACATGTTGAAAGTGATTGAAGCATACCCGCCACCAGCTACTAAAGGAAAGTACGTAAAAATTAAATATTGTATGCAGTTGCCAACACCTACACCTCAGTTTGTGTTTTTTGCGAACATGCCACAATATGTAAAAGAACCGTACAAACGTTACCTTGAAAATAAAATTAGAGACAACTGGGATTTCTCAGGAGTTCCAATTGATATCTATATTAGAGAGAAATAAAAATTAAAAAATCCCGATGAAAATCGGGATTTTTTTTGGTAAAATTGCTTCTTAAAACTTTGTATAAATGCTATTTGTAAAAAGTCAAATTGTCAGTTCGAGCGGAGTCGAGAACCACTAAAGCATATCTATTGCGCTAGATAAGATAAAAAGTAGGTTATGCTATAGTTTGCTATTATTTAGGTTTTTTGAGCTAAAAAAGTACATTCAATATAATATTTTAGTGCTATAAAATAAAAAAAGCTGCATTTTGCAGCTTTTTTTTATAGATTGTATTTTTACCAGCTTCCTCCGGAGCCTCCTCCAGAAAAACCACCGCCACCGAATCCACCACCGAATCCGCCGCCGCCGCCAAATCCTCCTCCAGAAGATCCACCACCAAAACCACCTCCGCCACCACGGCCAAGACTGCTCAGTAGGATGACATCTAGTAAACTAGGGCCTCCGCCCCCGCGATTTCCAGAGTTTCCGCCTCCTCCTTTGTTTTTAGAAACCAGCATGAGTATAATTATAACAATGATAATTAAGGGCAATAGCGGGAAATCACTCCCCTTATTACTTCGTTTTCGTTCACCTTTATATTTTCCTTTAAAAACGTCAAAAAGTGCATCTGTACCTTTGTCTAGACCATTGTAATAACTTCCTGCTCTAAATTCTGGCAGAATTATATTTCGAGTAATCTCACCACCTATACCAGCTGTTAAACGGTCTTCAAGACCGTAACCTGGAGATATCCATATTTTTTTTTCCTCTTTAGCTAATAAAATAAGTACGCCGTTATCGTCTTTTGCTGTTCCGCCTATTCCCCATTCATGACCCCATTTTGGAGTAAGGATGCCTATATCTTCTCCTTTCAAGCTTTCAATAGTAATCACAACAATTTGGGTAGTTGTTGTATCTGCGTACTTGATTAGCTTTTCTTCTAACTGTGCCTTTTCTGATGCGCTCAACACATTGGCATAATCATAAACGCTAGTTTGTACATCCGGCTTTTTCGGAATCGTAAATTGTGCAAACCCTAATTGTGTTATGAAAAGTCCAATAAGTAAGAGTAACGATAAGGCGGTATTCTTTTTTTGTAAAATCATATTATCCTTTAGATATTTCGTTTGATAGTTCATTCGTATCATCTTCAGACGATGGGAAATGTTGTTTAAGCTCTTCTCCAGCTCTTAAAATTCCGTCAATCAATCCTTGTTTAAAATTCCCGTTTTTGAAATGTGCAATCATAACGTCTTTTGTGCTGTCCCAGAATGTATTGGTTACAATATCATTGATTCCTTGATCTCCACAAATAACAAACGTTTTATCTGCTACGGCTAAGTAAATCAAGACGCCATTTTTTAACTGCGTTTGATCCATTTTTAACTCATTAAAAACTTCCAGCGCACGATCATAAGGATCAAGTTTTGTTGTTTTTTCTAGATGCACCCTGATTTCTCCAGAGGTGTTTTTTTCGGCCACACAAATTGCATCAACAATTTCTTGTTCTTCTTCAGGTGTTAAAAAATCTTCTACTTTAGACATGAGTTACTTTTTATATTATAATTAATTTAAAACAATAAACCATTAAGAAACAAGATTCATTATTTCTTAATAATCTAAATTTCTTAATGGTTTATTTTAAAATCCTTTTTAATGGAGTTGTTTTAGAATTTTACTTCTACAGGTTTATCAGCACCTTCAACAGCATTGAAATAAGCTTTTTCTTTAAATCCAAACATTCCTGCAAACATGCTATTTGGGAATGTTTTGATGTGAGTATTATAAGGTCTAACTGCTTCATTAAAACGAGTTCTAGAAGTCAATATTTGATTTTCGGTACTTGCTAATTCGTCTTGTAATTTCAAGAAGTTTTGATTTGCTTTTAGATCAGGATAACGCTCTACGCTTACTAATAAACGGGATAGAGAGCTACTAACACCACTTTGAGCTGAGTTGAATGCTTGTAATTGTTCAGGAGTAATGTTTGATGGGTCAATAGTTACTTGCGTAGCTTTTGCACGAGCCTCAATAACCGCTGTCAATGTGCTTTTTTCAAATTCAGCAGCTCCTTTCACGGTGTTTACTAAGTTCCCTATTAGGTCATTACGTCTTTGGTAAGCCGTTTGTACATCTCCCCAAGATTGTTCTACATTTTGGTTTAATTCTACAGCAGTATTGTTAATTCCTTTAATCCAGCTGTACATTCCAATAATAACTACGGCTACAATAATCCAAGGCAAAAATCTTTTCATGTTTATTTTTTTTAATGTTTAATATTCGGTTTTAAAATTATAATCTAAATCCACTTTTAAAGTTGATTCTTAATGTTTGTTAACTGTGTTCGTACTGTTTCTAATTTTCGGATAATTTCAAATTTATCCAGTGTTTTCTTCTGACCTTCTTTCAAGTGTGTTTTTGCTCCTTCAAGCGTAAAACCTCTTTCCTTAACTAAATGATATATCAGTTGCAGGTTGGTCACATCTTCTGGAGTAAACATTCTATTTCCTTTAGCATTTTTCTTAGGCTTTAGAATATCAAATTCACTATCCCAAAAACGAATCAGTGAGGCATTGACATCAAATGCCTTAGCAATTTCACCTATGCTATAATACCTCTTGTCTTTAGATAGTTCAATATGCATTTTTTATATTTTAATTTTTTTAAACTTTATTGTCTAATAAATACTGCTACTACTAACCCAATCCTGAATACTAGTCTAAAGACTGATTCTCTTGATTGGCTTGTTGCGAAATGGCCACATATTCCACAGCTGATATATTTCCGTAATAAAAATTAAGAGGATTCACCACTTTTCCGTCTTTATGAACCTCATAATGTAAATGCGGTCCCTCTGATCTTCCGGTGCTTCCTATGTATCCTATAACATCACCACGTTTAATTTTTTGACCAGCTCTGCAATTGTATTTGCTTAAATGCGCATACAGTGTTTCGTATCCATAACCATGCCTAATTACAATGTGGTTTCCATAACCTGATGCCGTATTGTCCGCACGAGCAACAACTCCATCTCCAGTAGCATAAATAGGAGTACCAGTATTGGCTGTAAAGTCCATTCCTTCATGCATTTTACGCGCTTTAGTAAACGGATCTGTACGGTATCCAAAGCCTGATGCCATACGTTTCAAATTTTCATTTTTCACTGGCTGAATGGCAGGAATGGCAGACAATAATTTGTTTTTTTCTTTCGCTAATTTTAAAATATAATCTAAAGATTTAGATTGAATCGCCAACTCCTTAGATAACACATCCACTCTTTTTGTGGTATTTAAAACCAACTGCGAATTATCATAACCCTCTAATGCAGCATAACGATTATTGTTGCTATACCCTGATTTTCTGTCTTCCTCAGGAATAGCTGTAGTATTAAAATACGTTCGGTACAAATTATTATCGCGATCCTCAATAGCGGCAATCACATTATCTAGCTGGTCCATTTTTTTATTTAAAACGGCATAATTCAGTTTCAAATTTTCAATTTCACGCGCCTGAATTAAATCTTTTGGTGTTTTAAAGTACGGAGTGTTCAATAAAACCACAAAACTAATAAAACCAAAAAGAACTGAAGCCAGTAAAAACAAGGCTATGAAGCCAAATTTCCTTCTTTTCTTAGTTTTAATTTTCCGATATGCTAGATTTTCAGAATCGTAATAATATTTTACTTTCGCCATATTTTAAAATACCCTATTTTTGCACCTTATAAAAAGGTTAGAACAACAAATTTAAGAAATGTTTCATTTGTTATCGCCTTTTTTTAGTAATAAATATATTAATGTGCCTATTCCAGCTATTCGTTTCAAGTTCTCGTCTTGAAATCATTTTTTCTACTGCGCTGGCAGGAGCTTCCTCCGGTCGCTCTGCCACCACAAGAAAAAAATAGATTTCAAAACTTCAAAGCTTTTCACTGCTATCTGGGGCAAGGTATGAGTGTACAAAGATTAAATAATGAAAAAAATTAAATGGATCAAACTACTAAAATTTTTAAATTATTCAATCTTTAAATTTTTAAATCAAAATAATGAAATCACAAGACGTACGTAAACAATTTCTAGATTTTTTTCAAAGCAAAGGACATTTAATTGTTCCCTCTGCACCAATTGTTCTTAAAGATGATCCAACCTTGATGTTCAATAACTCAGGGATGGCCCAATTCAAAGAATATTTTCTAGGGAATGCCACGCCAAAAAGCAATAGAATTGCCGATACGCAAAAATGTCTTCGTGTTTCAGGAAAACATAATGATCTAGAAGATGTAGGTTTTGATACCTACCACCACACCATGTTTGAAATGTTAGGGAACTGGTCTTTTGGTGATTATTTCAAAAAAGAAGCGTTGCCGTTCGCATGGGAATTCTTAACCGAAGTATTGAAACTAGACAAAGACCGTTTGTATGTTTCTGTTTTTGAAGGAAATGAAGAAGAGAACGTTCCTTTTGACCAAGAAGCATTTGATATATGGAAACAATTTGTTCCCGAAGACCATATTATCCTTGGAAACAAAAAAGACAATTTCTGGGAAATGGGAGATCAAGGACCCTGCGGACCTTGTTCAGAAATTCATATCGATTTACGTACAGATGCCGAAAGAGCTGCAGTAAGTGGAGCAAGTTTGGTAAATGCAGATCATCCTCAAGTAGTGGAGATTTGGAACAACGTATTTATGGAATTCAACCGTAAAGCCGATGGTTCTCTTGAAAAATTACCAGCACAACACGTAGATACTGGAATGGGATTTGAGCGCTTGTGTATGGCAATTCAAAACGTAACTTCAAATTACGATACCGATGTTTTTACACCTCTTATCGCTAAAGTTGAAGAGATTACAGGATTAAAATATACTTCTAACGAGATTAAGAACATTTCGGAGGAGCAAGATAAAACCAATATCGCAATTCGTGTCATTGTAGATCACGTGCGTGCCGTAGCCTTTGCTATTGCCGATGGTCAATTGCCATCTAATACAGGTGCGGGTTATGTGATTCGTCGTATATTGCGTCGTGCTATTCGTTACGGATTCACATTTTTAGATACTAAAGAGCCTTTTATTTATAAGTTAGTTGCTGTTCTAGCAGATCAAATGGGCGAATTTTTCCCAGAAATCAAATCGCAGCAAAACTTAGTGACTAATGTAATTCGTGAGGAAGAAGCTTCTTTCTTAAGAACATTAGATCAAGGATTGCAATTGCTTGAAAATGTAATTAGCGAAACAAAATCTAAAGTAGTAGCAGGAGCGAAGGCTTTTGAACTTTATGATACTTTTGGTTTTCCAAAAGATTTAACAGCCTTGATTTTAAGAGAAAGAGGATTAGCATTAGACGAGGCTGGATTTGATGTAGCAATGCAAGAACAAAAAGCACGTTCTCGCGCAGCCTCTGAAGTTTCAACTGAAGATTGGTCTGTATTAGTTCCTGGTAATGTAGAAACATTTGTAGGATATGATCAAACCGAAGCAGATGTGAAAATCACTCGTATTCGAAAAGTAGACTCTAAGAAAGATGGTGTTTTGTACCAAATCGTTGTTGATAAGAGTCCGTTCTATCCAGAAGGAGGAGGACAAGTAGGAGACAAGGGAACATTGGTCTCGGCAAATGAGACCATCCAAATTATAGATACTAAAAAAGAGAATAACTTAATATTGTTGCTGGCGAAGCAATTACCTGAAAATGTAAATGCAAGTTTTGTAGCAAAAGTAAATACTGATTTGAGAGCAGCATCTGCTAAGAATCACTCGGCAACACACTTGATGCATTTGGCTTTACGTAC
The DNA here is from genome assembly GCF_054165825.1 of Flavobacterium sp. PL002. Lineage (NCBI taxonomy): Bacteria > Pseudomonadati > Bacteroidota > Flavobacteriia > Flavobacteriales > Flavobacteriaceae > Flavobacterium > Flavobacterium sp. PL002. The sequence goes on from NZ_CM135110.1 coordinate 2,506,651, forward strand.
CGTTTTAGGAACGCACGTAGAGCAAAAAGGATCATTGGTAACGCCAAATAACTTGCGTTTTGACTTTTCGCATTTCGCTAAAGTCACTGATGGAGAATTACAGCAAGTCGAAGATTTTGTAAACGCAAGAATTCAAGAGCAATTGCCACTAATTGAGCGCAGAGACATTCCTTTCGCGCAAGCGGTATCAGAAGGTGCTATGGCTTTATTTGGTGAAAAATATGGAGATTCTGTTCGTGCAATAAAATTTGGCGACAGCATGGAATTGTGTGGAGGAATTCACGTAAACAATACCGCTGAAATTTGGTCTTTCAAGATTGTATCTGAAGGAGCAGTTGCAGCAGGAATTCGTCGTATTGAAGCGATAACTTCTGATGCTGTGAAAAAGCATTATGCTAACCAAGAAGTGCTGTTAAACGAAATTAAATTGTCGCTTAAAAACCCACAAGGTACTTTAAAGGCAGTTGTGGCTTTGCAAGATGATAACGCGAAGTTGAAGAAACAGTTAGAAAGCTTGTTGAAAGACAAGGCTAAAAACATGAAAGGTGACTTGGCTAAAGAAATCCAAGAAATCAACGGAATTCAGTTCTTGGCAAAACAAGTAGACTTAAATCCTGAAGGTGCTAAAGATTTGGCATATGAGTTAGGAACATTAGGAACCAATATGTTTTTGGTTTTGGCTACAGCCGAAGAAGGAAAACCAATGTTGAGTTGTTATATTTCTAAAGAATTAGTAGCTGGTAAAAACTTAAACGCTGGACTTGTTGTTCGTGAATTAGGTAAGTTCATCCAAGGTGGAGGAGGTGGGCAACCATTTTTTGCAACTGCAGGAGGTAAAAATGTAGATGGAATTGCAGCGGCTTTAGAAAAAGCAATTGCGTTTGTAAAGTAAATTTTCTATAATAAATTTCTATTTATTTGGTAATAAATGGATTGTATAATCATATATCCCAGATTAGTTGTAAAATAGCTTATCTGGGATTTTTTTTGTTAAAAATTGTTAAATTTTATTAGGTTAATGATTATTTCTTCATATATATTTGCAAATGTATTAACAAGTAATTTATTAAAAATGAAAAAAATTCTATGCATTTTTAGCGCTTTAACTTTAGTGCTAATTTCTTCTTGTTCTAATGATGATTCATCTTCCAATTCTTCTGAGGGGGTGTTATTAAAAAAAAGAATTCAAACAGGTTCTGATACAGAAGAAAACCTTACTATTAACTACACATATGATGGTAATAAGTTAATAAGTATAATTGATAATACTAAAGTTTTGAATATTTACGTTACATATACGGGTAATCTAATAACTAAACTGGAATATAAATATGCTAATGGAACAATTGAACAATCAGAATCTTATGCGTATAATAGCGATGGTAAAGTAGTAACTTATATAAGAGTTGAACCAGAGGATGGATTGGGATCAAAAGAAGTTTATACTTATAATGCTGATGGAAGTGTGGCTGTTAAAAATTATTCTGGAGATGAGATATCTCAGACTTTATTTGATGGAGAGGGGAAGGTAACTTTTGTAAATGGAGAAATAAGCGAAATTACCTCTACAAGTGGTGAACACCATAAATATACTTATGATACTAAAAATAATCCATTTAAAAATGTTTTAGGATGGGGTAAAATTGCATTGACTGCTGGTGACGCTTTTGGAATTTTACATAATATATTGACAGATTCAGTTGATAATGAATTGTGGACTAATTCTACGTTTACTTATAATGAAAATGGATATCCTGTTAAGGAAGTAAATACGGGTACTGATAACTCTGGTACGACTGAATATTTCTATTAAAAAATGTAAATACTATTTCTTTAGAATTTGCAATATTTAAAAAACCAAATGCGATTAGTTTCTGGTTTTTTTATTTATAAAAAAATGTCGAAATTTACAGGAAATAGTAAAGATGCATTTTACCACACAAATACCCATATCTAAGAGTCTAAACCCAATAGACTATAAATCCAAGATTATCTCTTTGGGTTCTTGCTTTGCGGAAAATATGGGATCTAAATTCCAATATTTTAAATTACAAAGTGAGACGAATCTATTCGGAATTATTTTCAATTCTGCTTCCATTGAGAAAATTATTGAAAGAGTAGTTCGTGAGAAAGAATTTACGGAAGAAGATATTTTTTATCATAATGAACAATGGCATTGTTATGATATACATTCTGATTTGAGTAATTCAAACAAAGAACTATTCCTTGAAGACTTAAATCAGATTCTCAAATCAATGACTCAACAATTAATCGATTCATCACACATCATTATTACGTATGGAACTTCTTGGGTGTACCGAAATACTGAAAAAAATTCTATAGTTGCCAATTGTCATAAAGTACCTCAAAAGCAATTTACAAAAGAATTATTATCGATTGATACGATTGAAAAGTCAATTCAAAATACGATCGATTTAATCGGAAAAATCAATCTAAATTGCACTATTATTTTTACCATTTCCCCAGTGCGCCACCTCAAAGATGGTTTTGTTGAAAACCAAAGAAGTAAATCACATTTAATTACCGCAATTCATAACATAATCAAAACTGAACACTATAAACTGAACACGGAGTACTTTCCTAGTTATGAAATCATGATGGATGAACTTCGTGATTATCGCTTTTATAATGCAGACATGTTGCATCCCAATCAAGTAGCTATTGATTATATTTGGGAGCGATTTGCAGCAACAACTATTACTGAGGCTACTCATGAAACGATGGAATTCATAGCAACAATTCAGAAATCATTGCAACACCGACCTTTCAATCCAGGATCGGAAAGTCATCAAAAATTTGAAGCCAATTTGCACACTAAAATTGCTAAAATGGTTTCACAATATTCATTTATGAAATTTTAATTATGTTAAAGCGATTTTTTATTTTTATAGGTTTGATAGGAACAGTATTCTTGCTGTTCAAATTTTGTGATTTCAAGAAAGCAGACGATGCTACAACTATAGACAGCGCTGGCTTGATTCAGCAACAAATCCTGAACGTAGGAAAGCTTATTGTAACCGAAGGACATTTCTCTGAAGTAATCACCTATAAAAATCAAGAGAAATACTTGATGGGAATGGTGAGTTTTGACAAAAAAGCCTTAGTAGTTGTCAATGCTGATGTAACGGTAGCTTACGATTTACATAAAATGAAATACGATATTGATGAAGCGAATAAAACAATTTCGATCGTTTATATTCCAAAAGAAGAAATAAAAATCAATCCTGATATTAAGTTTTACGATGTCGAGCAAAGTAAACTGAATCCATTTACGGGTGATGATTACAACAAAATCAACAAATCAGTAAAAGCGAATCTAGCGAAGAAGATTGAAGGGTCTACTTTAAAATCCAATGCTCAAAATCGCTTAATAAGTGAATTGTCACAATTATTAATTACGACCAAAAATTTAGGTTGGACGTTAAAATATGAAGGGAAAGTTATTGCAAATGATAAAGAGCTAGATCAACAAATTAAGTTGTAAATAGTTTAACGCTATATGAACTGCTTTTTATTTTCTTAGGATATTTTTAAAATTAAAAACCGCAAATTGGCTAAACTATTTAGCAAATTTGCGGTTTTTATATTTATTCAATTCACATCAATTAGCTAATCAATCGGTCTTATTATGCGTTGGCTTTTTCAAAAATTAAATCTAGTCCACCACAAATTAAATGCGCTACTTCGGGTCTTTTTAGTTTTTGTGTTTCGAGATAAGCAACAACTTCTTCCATTAAAACCATATCGTTGCGCTCTTGCAAAAGCTCTGCTATCTCAACAGAAAGCAACCAATCTTTAGGATGATTTTGCTGTACATCCCCAAAAATCACAACCAAAGAAGAGGTAGTGTCTTTACTCTCTCTAATCATTCGAACAGATTGATATAATACCTCCAGATCATCACGTTCTGCGCTTTGTTGCGCTTTTATTGTTGTGCTAGAAGGCATGTGTGTAATCAAGTCAAAACTATTCACATCAGCGGGGCCAGAGAAAGCCGAAACTACTTTCTTTCCCACAGCCATGTCATAAACGCCCCATTCCGGTTGGAACAAAATCGTTTCTCCATGCGTAACGGTACAATTTTTAAAACGAATCAAGATAATTTCACCCTGTAAATTTCTAGAACCCGTTACAATTTCGCCTTCTACAGTAATTCCTCCTTCAAACTCTAATCTTACCGTTTTAGATTCTAGAATGTCGTAAGCAAGCAAGTCTTTCGGACTCATGTCTTCTATAGCTAAGTTGATGCCTTTAAGTTTCCCAATCGGACTACCAAAACCGTCAGGATGCGTCAAAGTTCCGTGTCCTACCAATTCTTTTTCGCGTGAAGCGAGCGCTGTTTTTCCGGTCGATTGTATGTAAATTGGTTTACCTTCATGTGCAATCACATTAGTGAAAACACCCGAAATTTGCAATCCAGTACTCAATTCGATCGTTCCAAGAGCAGCTGAATTAATTAACTTCTCAATTCCAGATAGACCACCAGTACGCAACGCCATTTTATTAGCAAATTCCTCTAAAACCAAATTTAAATAGGCAAAAGTAGGGGTTACATACAGTTGTGGCTGTAGTTTTGTAATATCAAAACTTTGGTAAGCCGCTGATATATCGTAAGGTATTTTTTTTACTTCTTGCGTCATGCAGTGCGCACTCTCGCCAATAGAAGATAGTAATCCAGCACCATAAATTTTAGGATCTTCTACCGTACCAATCAAACCGTATTCTACGGTCCACCAGTGCAGGTTGCGTATTTGGGCCATTTCAGATAATTCTCCCATATTGTTTTGCAAGTCTTCCACTGCTTTTTCGGCAGCGTCGATAGTCGCTTGTGGCGTTCCTTCGGCCTCTTTTACAATCGACAAAAGTCGGATTGCCTCGTACATTTCGTAATCCTTGCTTGATGAAATCGCCTTGCAACCTATCTCTCCAAAACGACGTAAATATTCCGCATATTCAGGATTGGCAATAATAGGCGCGTGCCCAGCACCCTCGTGAATAATATCGGGAGCAGGCGTGTATTCTATATGTTCGAGTTGACGAATATCTGATGCAATCACTAAAACGTTATACGCCTGAAACTCCATGAACGCATTAGGAGGAATAAATCCATCCACAGCAACAGCAGCCCAACCTATTTCGGTCAAAATACGGTTCATACCGTACATACTAGGGATATTATCAATCTGAATTCCGGTTTTTTTCAAACCCTCTAAGTACGAACTATGTGCTACTCGCGAAAGATAATCTACATTTTTACGCATCACATAGCGCCAAACTGCCTGATTAATAGGTGTGTAATCGCTATAATCTTGAGCTTTAATAAATTGCTTTAAATGTTTGGGTAATCGGTCTAATAAGGGATTACTTTCAATAGTTGCATTCATATCTAAAACGTTGTAGTGGTGAGCTACAAAAGTACGAATTATAGAAGCTATTTCCCGCTTTTCATTGCAAGTTTTTATTGAGCCGTTTGTTTTTCTAAAGTTTCTAAAAGAGCTTCCTGCGGTCGCTTTTTATAAACTAGAAAAAGCAAAAAACGGCTTGCATAAAAAGCTTTTCATTGCAATCGCGGCTAGGGAGTGGTGGTAAAAGGTAGGATTGGATAATGAAACACTTAAGGTCATTGCAAGAAACGAAGTAACCGAGCTAGATTACATCTATTATCAAAATAAAACTATTGGATGGGAAAAACGGATTGAGACCTTTTCCTATGTTCAAATGACAATGCAATTATATTTTGTTCACTTTAGTATTAAGATTTAAAATTATAAAAATTTGGAGGCCGTTAATATTGTTATAATAATTGAGACAAAAATCCAATTACGTCTGGTTATGAAATATTTTTTTCTGAATGCCGAATTATTTAATAGGAACAAAATTATTAGCAAAGTAGTAGCTATTAGTCCAATAGAAATTCCAGATAAAAAATCAATATCGAGCTCCTTTTTTTGAAATAACCTAATTGAGTTAATTAGCAATAATAAAGTTATCATAACCCAAGTGATCTGACTTAAGATTTAACCATTAATTTTATTTTTTATAAGTAGAATCCCTGAAAATATAGTAATAAGTGCAAGAATAACTAAAGTAACATTCCCTCTAAAAGCCATTTCAGCAATTGCTGCATGGTCAATCAAAGGATTTATCCATAACGTATAATAATGGGATGTTATGGTTATGTAGACAACAATCAACATTATTATTCCCAAAAATATTTGAATTCCTGAGATAATTAATTCAAATATTTTCCAATTTTGTTTCATAAAAGTTTCTGCTTTTTATCAGGTACAACTAAAAAGTAAAATTAATTAAAAACTAAAGATGTTTCGTTATTTTTGCAAACTGATATTATGGGCAGTTTTTATTTCATTAAGTCCCAATCAATCCTTTTTTGTAAATCAAACAATAAATATTCAATATGCTCTCTACCTTCAAAGTATAAGTCAATTATTAATCTGAATTTTTCTTGAATAGATTTAGCTTTAGTTTTTACTTCAGTTTCATTTTTAAATTTTAATAGGTTGTGAACAAACTTTATCCTTATTTCATTGAATTTTCTGCATTCGTCAATGAGTTCGGTTTTTTTATCAAATTTAATTGAGCGATCATGTTCTCGAATAATTTCACCAAACATTAATTTCTCTTTGATTTTCAAATTTAGTTTAGTAGGCCAAATTTCTGCTTGGATGTATAAATTAGATAACTTAAGTAAATTGATGAGTAATTCTTCAATTATTTGATGAAAGATTAGTGTTGATGAAAGATAACCTTCTATGTTATTATTAGAAAATTGTTTATTTGCAATTTTAATAAATTCTCCGATTAGTTTTGTGTTTTCAATTTCTGGCCATTCATTTTCATCTGACATTTTATCAAAAATGTATTTATCATAATGATCATTAATATCTTTCATTTATTGATTTTTTTTTAAATTGGCACTAACTATCATAAACACAAATCAAACCTTCGCAACCCCACTAAATAACGCTGTATTGACGAAGTTTTATCCTGTAGTATTACTAATCATAAAGGTATATTAATTCGAACTATAAATCCTATAAAAAAATATTTTTTAATAAATTCAAGAATACCGTTTGCTCAGAAAACAATATAAAACACAACCAACCTCAAAAAATAAACGAAAAAAATCCGCAACAAAGCTGTTACGGATCTCTAATATCATTTATAAAGGCAATTTACTCTATTTCAAAAAGCAATACTTGCGTTTTTTGTTTGTCAGAGAAATTGTTATCAGTCACAAAAAGTAATGACTGCTTGCCATTGGCTAATTTAGGACCAAAAGTAATTCCTTCTATATTGTCTGTAAAAATTCCTAAATCGTCCATATTCAAAATTAATTTTTTAGGAGCGACAGTGAATTCTTGATTTTGTAATGAATCTATGTTTTTTATATCAGTCGCTTTCGATAAATCGCATAAATACAATTTTATGGTGCACGCTTGTTTTCCTACGGAATACGAACGCTCTAAAATGAATAAATGATTGTCATCATAAAATTGAATCGACGATATTCCGTTTACGGCAAAGCCAGTATGCGGGTTGGGTTCGTGTGCAATGGGATCGAGCAGGTAGCCGTATTGCGCGGTATTTTTTCTGGATTTAGCATCAAATTTAAAGATACGGATTAAGCCACCTTTAGTTGTTGTTGCTTCAGTATCGTCTTCGTATAAAGGTTCTTCAACGTTAGTGTAAACAACACTGTAATCTTTATTGAAAGTAATTCCCTCAAGCACACCATTGCTACGTGGCCCTTTTTCCTCTTTTTGCATGTTGAGGTTACTGGGTAATTCAAATGCGTTACTGTAATCTCCGTTTAGTTTTGCATACTGCAAAGACGGATTTTGAATAACCGCAAAATCTTTGGCAATTACGCGTGCGCCTTCGCTGCTCCAAACCACCGATTTTGTTTTTGGGTTATAACGCATCTCTTCAGGATCTATAGAGCTATCAGGATATTTTTCCCAGTTGGCGTATTTTTGACCAGCCTCATTTTTTAAAGCAACTACATTTTGAAAAGCAATATGGTTTAAGGTGTCTGCAGTCAATTGAATTTTGGCGGTATAGAAACGCGCATCATTATAAATGGATCGATCATCGCAAATAAAATAATATAAATCATTTTTAGCATCATAATCTACACTTGACAATCCGCCTACAACGGTATTTTTGAATTCTTGATTAAAAGGCACTTCAATTGTGTTGATGTATCTTAATGTTGGGTTTTGGTTTGCTGTCGTTGCAGGTTTAATGCTAGAACAAGAGATGATTGCGAAAGGTAAAAAAGCAAGGAGTAATTTGCGCATGAGGTATTGTTTTTAGTTTAAAGACTAGTTATTTTTGGCTGCGTCTCTAAAATAGTTGATTTTATAATTAAACATTTCGGCCATGTTTTTAGCACGTAATTTAGCTTCATCGGCAATTGGCCCTTCAAATAAAGTATCTACTGTAGCTACAAAAATTTCCATCCAACGGTCAAAATGTTCTTTGTCTACGGGTAAATGTTTGTGTGGTGGAAAAGGACTGCCAGAATAGGAATGGACTTCCAATAAAATAGTTTGCCAAAAACGGTACATTTTTTCTAAATGCTCTGGCCAGTGGTTGCCTATTTTGTTATTAAATATAGGGCCTATAAAGTCGTCTTTTTGAACTTTGGCATAAAAAGTATCAACTAATAATTTAATATCATCGAGTGTGGATATATCTGCTTGTGTTGTCATAAGTGGGTATAAAAAAAGCCTACGCAAAGGTAGGCCATTTCTAGTAAAAAGTCTTGTTTTTTTATTGTTTTGGAGGAAACTGTGCTAGAATTTTAGCAACAAATTCGTTGATTACTTGCTCTTTTCTATCACGATTTTCGGTTAAATATCCTACGCCTTCACCTTCCCAAATTAATTCTTTTTTCTTGGCATCAATCAGGTCAATGTATAAGGTTCCTTCTGTCGATGAGCTTACGTAATTGCGTCCGCCCCACATGTAAGGATTCCAACCAAATCCCCAACCATAACCAAATCCAGCATTGAACTGGTTCACTTCTAGCTTTTCTCTTTCTTTAGTCATAATGTTGATTAAAAGATCTGGATTCTCACTTTTTGTCATTCCCATTTTGCCCAATTCGTTATCGATGGCACGCAGAATTCGTTTTTTATCAAATTCAGATATTTGCACTTTATCTATGCCGTTTTTATGAAAGGCATACGTTTTATATTGCGTAAAATCTACATTTTTATCATAATCGGCATTCACTCTCACAGAGCTACAGGCACCTAATATGAAAAGGAAAAGTACGGGAAGAAGTTTAATTGCTTTCATAGTGTGATTATTTTATAATTAGGAGGTATTAAAGATACTTTTAATGTTTAAAAATCTAATAAACTATCTTCAACTATATTAGGGATGGTAACTTTTAATAAAGGTTGCGTTTCCATCGCTCTTTTTATTGCAAAAATAGCACCTTCGTTACGAGCCCAACTTCTTCTAGAGATTCCGTTATTGACATCCCAGAAAAGCATTGAGGCTAAGCGTCTTGAAGCTTCTTTAGAACCATCAAGAACCATACCAAAGCCACCGTTAATTACCTCTCCCCAGCCAACACCTCCACCATTATGAATAGAAACCCAAGTTGCACCGCGAAAACTATCGCCTATTACGTTTTGTATTGCCATATCAGCAGTGAAACGGGATCCATCGTAAATATTAGAGGTTTCTCTGTAGGGTGAATCTGTTCCAGATACATCATGATGATCACGACCTAATACCACAGTTCCAATTGACACTTTGGCTATAGCCTGATTAAAAGCTTCAGCAATTTTTACACGACCTTCCGCATCGGCATATAATATTCTGGCTTGCGAACCTACTACTAGTTTATTGGCCTGCGCTCCCTTGATCCAAGTAATGTTATCCTGCATTTGTTGCTGAATTTCAATAGGAGCTGTTTTTGCCATTTCTTCAAGAACGGCGCATGCAATGTCATCTGTTTTTTGTAAATCTTCGGGTTTCCCTGAAGCGCAAACCCATCTAAACGGACCAAATCCATAATCAAAACACATTGGTCCCATGATGTCTTGTACATAACTAGGGTATCTAAAATCAATGTTATTTTCGGCCATAATTGCTGCACCTGCGCGGGAAGCTTCTAGTAAAAAAGCATTTCCGTAATCAAAGAAATAAGTTCCTTTGGCGGTGTGTTTATTGATAGCCTCTGTATGACGGCGTAATGTTTCTTGTACTTTTTGTTTGAATAATTCGGGATTTTCGGTCATTAGTTTATTCGATTCTTCAAATGAAATTCCGACAGGGTAATAGCCTCCCGCCCAAGGATTATGAAGCGAAGTTTGATCACTACCAAGGTCAATAGAAATGTTTTCTTGATCGAATTTTTCCCATACATCGACTACATTTCCTAAATAAGCTAATGAGACTACCTCATTATTTGCTTTCGCCAAAGCGACTCTGCTCACCAGTTGGTCTAAGTCTTCAAAGACTTCGTTAATCCAACCTTGACTGTGGCGAATGTGGGTGATTTTGGGGTTTACTTCGGCACAAACAGTGATGCAACCGGCAATATTACCCGCTTTGGGTTGTGCGCCGCTCATTCCTCCTAATCCTGAGGTAACAAATAAACCTCCTTCGGGGGATTTTTTTATTTTTCTAAACCCATTCAAAACAGTAATGGTTGTTCCATGAACAATTCCTTGTGGACCTATGTACATATAACTTCCTGCCGTCATTTGACCATATTGAGATACGCCAAGCGCATTCATTTTTTCATAATCATCAGGTTGAGAGTAGTTAGGGATTACCATTCCGTTTGTCACCACAACTCTTGGCGCTTCTTTATGCGAAGGGAACAAGCCCATAGGGTGTCCAGAGTACATGGTTAGGGTTTGGTCTTCGGTCATTTCAGACAAATACTGCATGGTCAATAAATACTGAGCCCAGTTTTGAAATACAGCTCCATTACCACCGTAAGTAATTAATTCATGCGGATGTTGCGCCACTGCATAATCCAGATTGTTCTGAATCATTAACATAATCGCTTTTGCTTGTTCGCATTTCCCAGGATATTCTGCTATGGGACGCGCACGCATTTCGTAATCAGGGCGCAGGCGGTACATGTATATACGGCCATAAGTGGCTAGTTCATCTTTAAATTCTGGAATTAATTCGGTATGATGTTTTGCATCAAAATAGCGTAAGGCATTGCGAAGCGCTAGTTTTTTTTCATCTGTAGATAAAATATCTTTTCGTTTAGGCGCGTGATTAATGTTGGCCTCAAACGGTTTTAGTTGCGGTAAAGTAGTTGGAATTCCTTGTTGGATTTGTTCTTTAAAAGTCATCTTAAAATGTTTATTCGTTAAATAGGTGAATTGTTTGTTACTAATATGCGTACAAATCACTAAGGATAACGAATATCTGACCGATGATAGGATTTGAAGATGGTAATCCTAAATTTCTGAGCGCAAATATCCATTTTATTATGTTTAATTTTTTAAATTGAGCAGTTGATTGTAGCAATCATCTTATTTTTTAATTGCTCCTGTTTTTTTGTCGTAGCCATATGGGCAATGACGACAGCCACTTTTACAGCAATAGCCTCTTTTTAAGTGGTGTTTTTCGGTGAAGCATTTATAACCTTCTGGGGTATAATAAAAATCTTCTCCTTCAATTAATTTATTTTGATTCTCAGGTTCTTGCATTCTTGTAACGGTATGATTTTTAGTATTTAAAACTTGTCCTTCTATAAAAGTCAATTGTAGCAATGATAATTAAGAAAAATCAGTTGTGTGATTACAAATTTATGCTTTTTAAAGCGATAGTGCCATTTACTTATTAAATATTTAATATTGTGTATTGAATTGATTTTTTTATTATCTTTAATCATTATTGAAATGATTTAGATGTTGTTAGTATTTACAAAGTTTTTAATCCCAAAAGGATTTCGCGGTTTAACAATTTACCCCTTTGTATTTATAAGACATAAATCAGATAAGAAGAATGCAATTTTTATAAACCATGAAAAAATTCATTTGAGACAACAATTAGAAATGCTAATAATCCCTTTTTTTATTTGGTACTTCTTAGAATTTGTTTTCAGATTATTACAATATAAAAATTTTGATCGAGCATACTTGAATATTAGTTTTGAAAGAGAAGCTTATACTAAAGAAAGTGATCTTAGTTATTTGAATAAAAAGCCTTTTTTTAGCTTTTTAAATTTTATTTTGGTGAAAACCAAAAAGTAAAAAGTCTCCCCATTTTGTGATTTCTTAAGTAGAAATCTTTTTTTTACAAACCTACCTTGTTGATTTATTGATAATTAACTCAGTCTTCTATTTTTTAAATACGAATATTCTTATATGGTAGATTTTAAAATCTTTATATATAGATATTATTGTAAGAAAAAAAGCTAATTAAATCAGCAAAAGTGTAGTTTGTCGATATTATAGGTGTTTTATCGGTTATTTTTCAATTCTGAATTGTTATTAATTGTAGTTTTGTAAAACAAATTATCTAAAAAGAACGATTGTTCCTTCTGTTAAGAAAATCATTAGTTCTCCATAATAAGAATGTATTATTAACTAAATTTTTTACGCTTATGAAAACAAATATACCTACCCAAATTTGCTTAGCCTTAGGGTTTTTATTTACAGTTTCTACTGTGAAATCGCAAATGTTTGTGAGTCCTAATAGTAGTGTTTATGTAAGTAATGAAGTTGTTTATATAAAAAGTGGTTTAGAATTAAATGGAGGAACTAGTAATTTTTATTTAAGAAATGATGGGCAATTACTACAAGGATCAGCTGTAGCAAGTACCAATAAAGGATTAGGTAATTTGTCAGTTTATCAAGAAGGAAGTACTAATAACTTTCAATATAACTATTGGTGTTCTCCAGTAGGAGGGAATGATGTTGTTACTGGAAATTCAAATTTTGGAATTACTCAATTGAATGATGTTACTACAAATACAACTAGTACGGCAGCGACAATTTTACCGTCAAATAATTATGACGGTACAGCATCTCCACTTGGGATAGCTCCTTATTGGATTTGGAAATTACCTTCACTAGCAGCTTCGAACTGGGTTTATGTAGGTTCAGGAAGTACACTAGCGGCTGGAGAAGGATTTACAATGAAAGGAACTTCAGGGACAAATGCAACCGCAGTAAATGGAGTGCAAAATAACCCAGGAGGTAAGCAACGTTATGACTTTAAAGGCAAACCTAATGATGGTACAATTACAATTCCGGTTTTAGCAGGTAAATTAGTATTAACTGGGAATCCTTATCCATCAGCAATTGATTTGTCTGCTTTTTTATTGGCAGCAACAAATACTAGTGGGATAGCTTATTTCTGGGAACAAGACAAGACAAATAATACACACTATATAGCAAGTTATAAAGGAGGGTATGGAACCTATTCTCCTATGGGAGGTTCTGGTAATGGAGTATATAGTCCAGCTACATTTTACACCTACGATGGTTCTGGAAATCAAGTAGCAGCTGCAGGAGCTGGAGCTTCTTATGAAAGACGCTTTTCGCCAATCGGGCAAGGTTTTATGATTGCGGGAACGGCGAATGGGAATGTAGAAATGAAAAACAGTTTTCGCGTTTTTGTTAAAGAAGGCTCAACAAATTTCTCTCAGTTTGAAAGAAAAGAAAATACCTCAAAAACTACAAAAGATACGGGGTATTATGAAGCTATTGCTTCGGTTTCAGGTTTTGATTATACTACAATTAGTACAGCTCCTACGCCACAAATTAGATTAAATGCGGTGCTAAATAGTCAAGGCGTACGCCAAATTGTTGTGGCTTTTGCAGAGAATGCAACTGATGGATTAGATCACGCAATGGATGCCGCTTCAACGGGAGTTGATGCTAAAGCAGATGCTTATTTTGTTGTTGAAGATAGATCAGTTGTGATTAATGCAATGCAAATGGATATTGATAAAAAAATTCCGCTAGGGTTCACAAATAATGCAGAAGCTAATTATAAAATTATGGTTAACGAAATCATTAATTTAGATGCCGTAGATAATGTGTTTTTACATGATAAAATCACTAATGAATATTTTGATATTAAAAACAATTTTCATGAAATGACATTGCCTGAAGGGGTTAATAATACACAGTTTGAAATTACATTTAAAAATGGTAGTACTTTAGGAGTTGATGATGTTACTAAAGAAAATTTAATAATGTATCAGGATAATAACGCTAAAAGCTTAAAAATAAGCAATCCACTTCAAAAAGAATTAGTTTCATGTAGTGTATATGATATAGTTGGAAAACTTATTTTTAGCAAAGCTAAATTAGGATCGGATTCAAATTATAACTTTTCAACTTCGGGATTAAGTGACGGAATTTACATCGTTAAATTGATAACAGATGATAAAGTAGATATAGGTCAAAAAATTATTATTAGAAATTAAATTAAAAAATAACTTATTCAAAATGCAATCCTTAAACCGATTGCATTTTTTTTTGTCTATAAGTTTTTACCTTTGTAAAAAAAGTTGAATCAGCTAATTACTTTCCATCTTCCCTCTTCTGTTTCTGTTACTGTCAAACGCGACGATTTGATACATCCGTTTGTTTCAGGTAATAAATTCAGAAAACTTAAGTATAATTTGCTTGAAGCAAAAAAAGAAAATAAGCAAACGCTATTGACTTTTGGAGGAGCTTTTTCGAACCATATTGCAGCAGTCGCTTATGCAGCAAAAGAAAATGGTTTGCAAAGTATTGGAATCATTAGAGGAGATGAACTTCGCGATAAAATCATTCAAAACCCTACTTTGCAATTTGCTCAAGATTGTGGCATGCAACTTGAATTTATAACTAGAGAAGCGTATCGTGATAAGAATGAACCAACTTTTATAGCATCATTACAAAAACAATTTGGAGACTTTTACCTAGTGCCTGAAGGAGGTACAAACGACTTAGCTATTAAAGGTTGTGAAGAAATTTTAACTAACGAAGACGCTGCGTTTGATTATATCTGTTGTGCTGTGGGAACTGGTGGTACGATATCAGGACTTATAAATAGTGCCTTGCCTCATCAAAAAGTTTTAGGTTTTCCTGCTTTAAAAGGGGACTTTTTACAAGATGAAATTCGTATTTTTGTCCAGAATCAAAATTGGGAGCTAATAACCGACTATCATTTTGGCGGTTACGGAAAAGTGAATGAAGTCTTAATTGCTTTTATAAATGAATTTTTTAAGGAAACGAAAATTCCTTTAGATCCTATTTATACTGGAAAGCTATTTTTTGGCGTTATGAATATGATCGAAGATAACTATTTTCCGCCTCAGTCAAAAATAATGTTAATTCATACGGGAGGACTTCAGGGAATTCAAGGAATGAATAATAAATTAAGAAACAAACATTTACCAATAATAGATAGCCATGTTTAAAAAAATATTTTTTGTTTTAGTACTAGTGTGTTTAGTAAGTTGTAATGCTACAAAAACACCTATTAGAACCACCAAATCGGCGCCATCAAGTGTTAGGAAACCAGTGGTAAGAAACGTGAGAGCAAGGACTGATGCAAAGGCAACGAGACCAGCGGTTGCGCAAAGGTCAACAACGAGAAACAACCAAAATGAAGTGATTGAATCGACTTCAAGAACCGTAGTTTCTAATGATGTTATAGGTGATTATATTTATTTGTACAAAAATATAGCCATGAATAATATGAAGGTTTATGGAATTCCTGCTAGTATTATTCTTGCGCAAGGTATTTTAGAATCAGGAGCGGGTAGAGGTGACTTAGCGCAAACTGCAAATAATCATTTTGGAATTAAATGCCATGCAGGATGGACAGGCGAAAGTGTACGTCATGACGATGATGCGAGTCAAGAATGTTTTAGAAAATATGATGATCCAGGAGAATCGTTTAAAGATCATGCCCTATTTTTAACTGGAAGAGGCCGTTACTCTACATTATTTGAACTTGATAAAGACGACTATAAGGCATGGGCTAAGGGGTTAAGAAAAGCAGGCTATGCTACTGATCCTAGGTATCCTGAAAAGTTGATAACCTATATTGAACGTTATGATTTAGGGCAATATGATGCCTTAGTATTAGGAAATAAATTTGTTCCTACAGAAAACAGAACTGTTGTAAGGACAGTAAGTAATGCTTTAGCTTACGATCCTAATAGAACGTATCATGAAGTGTTAAAAGGAGATACGTTATACTCTATATCAAAAAAATACAATGTTCAAGTTAATGATTTAAAACTAAAAAATAATCTCTCAGAAAACACGATTTCTATTGGTCAAAAACTAATTGTAAATTAATTTTTTACTCACGATCTATAATTTTACTATAATAAATACTAATTATAATGCTATATAAAAGAAGTAGTCAGCTTTTTGCTGAAGCAGAAAAAGTAATACCAGGCGGAGTTAACTCGCCTGTAAGAGCTTTTAAAGCAGTAGGAGGAACCCCTATTTTTGTAGAACGCGCAAAAGGAGCTTACCTGTATGATGTTGATGGAAATCGTTTAATTGATTATATTAATTCATGGGGTCCTATGATTTTAGGTCATGCGTTTGAACCCGTTGTGCAAGCAGTTATTGAGAAAGCAAAACTGGGAACTTCATTTGGAATGCCAACAGAACTAGAGACTCAAATCGCTGCATTGGCTGTAGATATGGTTCCTAATATAGATAAAATACGTTTTGTGAATTCAGGAACTGAAGCTTGTATGAGTGCCGTACGTTTGGCTCGTGGATTTACTAAAAGAGACAAGATAATAAAATTTGCAGGCTGTTATCACGGCCATTCTGATTCTTTTTTAATTCAGGCAGGAAGTGGAGCAGTAACTTTTGGTTCTCCTAATAGTCCAGGGGTGACTGAAGGAACGGCTAAAGATACTTTACTAGCTACCTATAACGATTTAGAGAATGTAAAAACCTTAATCGAAGCAAATAAAAACGAAATTGCAGCAATTATTATTGAACCTGTTGCAGGGAATATGGGATGTATTCCACCTAATAAAGGTTTTCTTGAAGGTTTAAGAGCAATGTGTACGGCTAATGGAATCTTATTAATTTTTGATGAGGTTATGACTGGTTTTAGATTAGCTAAAGGTGGTGTACAAGAGTTATTTAATATCAAAGCTGATATCGTTTGTTTTGGAAAAGTAATTGGAGGCGGATTGCCAGTAGGTGCTTTTGCAGCTCGTAATGAAATAATGAATTTTCTTGCTCCTCTAGGGCCTGTTTATCAAGCAGGAACGTTGTCAGGAAATCCACTAGCTATGGCTGCTGGATTAGCAATGTTACAAACACTGAATGAAGACAAAATTATTTTTGACAGACTAGCAGAGAAAACGGCCTATTTACATGCTGGAATTGAGAAAGTGTTAACTGCTAATAATGTAGTTTTTACCATCAATAGAATTGGGTCTATGATATCGGTACATTTTGATGCACGACCAGTTATTGATTTTAAATCGGCTGCAAATGGAGATAACGAAACTTTTAAAAAGTTCTTTCATGGATTGTTGCAAGAAGGGATTTATATTGCACCTTCAGCTTATGAAACTTGGTTTATAACTGATGCACTTAGTTATGAAGATTTAGATTTCACAATTCAGGCTATAGATAAAGTGAGTAAAACATTTTAGACTAAATAAAAAACTTCCGGCTTTCACCGGAAGTTTTTTTTATTTCTGTTCTTGATTTTTGTGGTCCATTTTGTCACCAGCTTTTTTATGCTTTTTGTGACCTCCACGTTTGTGATGCTTTCCTTTCATGGCATCCCATTTAGTAAATTGCTCAGCAGATAAGATTGTTTTCATTTTTGCTTTCATAGCAATTTGCTCGTCAAGCATTTTAGTTTTCATTGCAAAACGTTCATCCTTTGTTGGTTTTACTTTACTGTCTTTGTTTTGCTCTCTCTCTTTCATCATAGCATCTCTTTTTGCAGTTTTATCCGCTATGATAGGTTTCATTTGCTCTTGTTGTTTTGCATTTAAATCAAGTTGTAATGTCATCTTTTTTAGCATCAACTCATTTTGTTGCGTTGGAGTAAATTTTTCAGTTTCAGCTCCTTTTGGCGTGTCTTTTTTAGCTTGTGCAAAGTTGGCTATACTAACTGCTAATAAAGCAGCAATAAATAATTTTTTCATTTTAACTGTTTTTAAGGTTATAGTAATAAGACCATGATTTGTTTCATAGGTTTAATGCTTAACAAAAGTTTAGCAAAAGATGATTTTTATCATTTAAAATTAAATTTTGTAATGTATCTTTGAAGCGTGAAAAAATATGCAGTCATAATTTTGTTACTCTTGTTTCTAAAACCAATTCTTCCGGTTATAGACTATGCTGTTAATTATGAGTATATATCACAAGTACTTTGTATCAATAAAGCAAAACCAGAATTAAAATGTAATGGTAAGTGTCATTTGATGAAAGAATTGGCAAAAGCATCTGATGATGATAAATCCACTTCTTCTGAAAAAAAACAAAGTACCAATCCATTTGTAGATCTTTTTGTTGCAGAAGTAGCTTCTTATTATTATTTAGTTTTTCAAAAAACAGCTACACAACAATTCAATGTTAACTACACTAATCACTATTCACATTTAGATAGTGACGTTGTTTTTCGTCCGCCAATTTTCATTTCTTAATATACCGTTTTTTTGTATCTAATTTCCTTTGGCGAAAGCCTAGTGGGATTTTTAGTGACGCAATTTATTTAAAAATTATAAAAAGAAATTATACTTAACGAAATGAAAAATTTACTATATAAAGCCTTAGTTGTACTAGCTTTGAGCGCTACTTTTACTGCATGTTCTAATGATGATAATGAAGCAATTTCAGGAACAGGTTCACTGGGTTTAGAATTTGATAATTCTTTCAACGGAAACGATTTAATCCTAGATACACAAGCGAATACAACTGCTAGCAACGAAGTACTTAAAATTACCTCAATAAAATACATTATTAGTAATGTTGTTTTGACAAAAGAGGACGGAACTACATTTACTTATCCTAAAAGCGAAAGTTATTTTATTGTAGATGAAGCAAATGCTGATAGCCATGTTCTTGACTTGAAAAATGTACCTGCGGCTAATTATACTAAGGTTACTTTTGGTATCGGTGTAGACAAAGCGCAATGGGATTTAGGGATAACTGGCCAAGGAAATTTCTATGCTACCGCACAGGATGCAAAAATGATGTGGAACTGGTCTGCAGGATATAAATTTGTGGCTTTCGAAGGTACTTTTACCTCTCCTACAGTTACTACAGCCTTACCTTTTATGGTTCATACTGGACAAACAGGTACTGATTATAACTACACAACTGTAACGCTAGATTTGCCAACTAATGCTTTGGTAAGAACTACTATTACACCTGATGTTCATATTATCACAGATTTGTCTAAAATATTAAACAGTACCAATACGATCAAACTTTCTGATAATAATGCTACAGGAACGGGAGCAATGATTATGGGTGGAACTAATTTACCATTAATTACTGCAAATGTTGCTACAATGTTTACTGTAGACCACGTTCATAACGATTAATTTCATCATTAGAAGCACAAGAGTAAAAGTTTAATCAAGTGTAGTCCCGTTTTTCGCTATATCTTTTTTTTAAAATAAAAAAAGGATGCCGCTGCAACCGGGGCTAAACGATGCCTTTTGTGCTTCTTTTAAAATATATAACCATGAAAATAAAATATTTTCTTTGGCTACTCCTTCCTTTATTAACTAGCTGCTCTGATCAAGATGACGACTATGTAAACGTACCATTAGATTTTACAGTGCCTTCAAATTTCCCAGATTTACAATATGATATTACTTTAAATCCGCCTACAGAGAAAGGATTTGAACTGGGTAAAAAATTGTTTTATGATGGTCGCTTAGCGTCTGATGGACTTGTTTCTTGTGGGTTTTGTCACCTACAAGAAAATGCCTTTACGCACCATGGACATACCGTGAGTCATGGCGTGAATGATGCTCAAGGAACAAGAAATGCACCAGCTATTCAAAACATGGCTTTTCAAAGTATTTTTATGTACGATGGAGCTGCATCACATTTAGACTTGCAACCGCTCATTCCGTTAGTTAGTGAAATTGAAATGAATGGTAATTTAAATACGATTCTTGCAATGATGAAGGCTGATAAAGCCTATCGTGAATTGTTTAAAGCCTCTTTTGATGATGGAACTGTTTCTGTCGAGAACATGCTTAAAGCACTTTCGCAATTTATGGTTATGTTGACTTCATCTAATTCAACATTCGATCATTACAGGCGCAACGAAGCAGGAGGAACGTTAACAAGTGATGAAAGTGCGGGTTATACTGTATTTAAAAACAAATGTGCTTCTTGTCATGCAACAGATTTAATGACAGATGACGCTTTTAGAAACAATGGCTTGGCCGTTAACCCATTAATAAATGATGTGGGGCGTTACCGTGTAACAGCATTAGTGACGGATTATTATAAATTCAAAGTACCTAGTTTGCGTAATGTTGAGGTAACTGCTCCTTATATGCATGATGGTCGCTTTGGTACTCTAGAAGCGGTGCTTAATCATTACAGTTCAGGAATCGTAGATTCGGCTACTTTAGACCCTATTTTAAAACAAGATGGGAAACTTGGAATCTCACTTTCGGAGATAGAAAAACTGCAATTAATTGCATTCCTAAAAACATTAACAGATAATCAATATCTAACGGATAAACGATTTTCAGAAAATTAATTACAATGAAAAATACATTAATAATAAGCCTGCTAGCTTTTTTATCCTTACAATTAGTTAGTGCTGCCCCCGTAAAAGATAGTATTTCAGGATTTACTTTTCAAAAAATGCAATTGGATGCAGTAATGGATTTTGATTGTGATGCTTGCGGATGTTCTGCCAGTGGAGGAAGTATGGGATTTAGTTCTATGCTAAATAGTAACTTTGTGGGTATTCGTTATTTCAACCAAAGTTATTCTAGTAGAGATGGGATTTTTGCTAACTCTCCTTGGGTTGATGAAAACTTTAATACTGCGCAAGTTTGGGCAAAAATCCCCATAACAGAGAAGGTGCAAATTACTGCATTGATTCCGTATCATTTTCACAATAGAGAATTGACTACTGGAAATGAAGGCATTAGTGGTTTAGGTGATGTAACACTTATGGCAACCTATTCTGTTTATCAAACTCAAAAAGATAGTACTGTTTTTACGCACAACTTACAAATTGGAGGTGGAGTGAAAATGCCAACAGGTAAGTTTGAAGAAGCAAACAATTTAGGAACAGTAAACCAGAGTTTTCAACTAGGAACTGGAAGCTGGGACTATCTTTTGATTACTGAATATGTGATTAAAAAGAAAAATTTAGGTTTGAACAATATGTTGAATTACAATATAAAAACTGAGAATTCTAAAAAATACCAGTTTGGGAATCAATTTAATTACGGAAGTACGTTGTTTTATCTTTTAGATTTAAAAAGTATCCAGTTAGTGCCTCAAATAGGTTTAGCAGGAGAAGTTTATGAAACCAATAAGCAATATGGTGAAAAAGTCCTTAATACGTCAGGAGATATTTTATTTAGTAAATTTGGTTTTGAAATTGGTAAAGATAAATTTTCATTGGGGGTAAATGCTATGTTGCCTATAAATCAAAATTTATCTAAGGGTGCTATTGAAGCCAATTACCGTTGGAGTGTAAATTTGAATTATACCTTGTAATAATAGTTAAATAAAATAAAAAGTCCCTCAAAACTAGTTTAGTTTTGAGGGATTTTTTATTTTATAATATCAAAATCAAGTTTTATTTGTTCAGGGAGAAGTCTAAAAGTCATCCGGTGGTATTTTGTTACACCATATTTTCTGATTGCTTCACGATGTTCTTTAGTAGGGTAGCCTTTATTTTTTTTCCAATTGTACATGGGGTATTCTTCGTGAATGCTATTCATGTATTCATCGCGATAAGTTTTTGCAAGAATTGATGCTGCAGCAATACTTAAAAACTTAGAATCCCCCTTTACAATACTTTGATGCGGGATTGAGGTAAGAAGTTCTTTTTCTTCTAAAGTGAAAATTTTCCCAGTTTTATTCTGAGCCCATTTTTTTTGAATAAAAGCACTATTACCATCCACAATAACATATTCGGGAGCGGGATTTAGTTTCAATACACATTCTTGCATTCCCTTTATAGAGGCATTAAGAATATTGATTTGGTCAATTTCTAGAGGCTCTAAATGGGCTACAGCAAAAGTTACTGCTTGCTCTTCAATAATAGGACGCAATTTTTCTCTCACTTTTTCTGAAAGTTGCTTACTATCATTTAGAATATCGTTTTTAAAGTTAAATGCTAAAATTACTGCTGCCGAAGTCACGGGTCCAGCAAGACAACCGCGGCCGGCTTCATCAGTACCTGCTTCTAATATAATAGAGGAATAGTTGTTTTTTAGCATTTGTTTTTTTAAAGGTGCAAAGATTGTATTTTTTTTTGGATTAAAACGAACCTCAAATCACTCCATTTATTGTGTTTTTTTATACGTTTATATCATTTACCTTTGCGATAATTATTCTGAATTAAAATACATCATAATTATATCTTTATCTAAATGAGAATTCTTCTTTATATCTATATATTACTATTTTCAGTAGTTGCTTTTTCACAAGCAAGGCCCGATAAAAAACCAGAATTGAACTCTAGTGAAAACGGTGTTTTAGATTCTACTAAAACTAAAAAAATTCAAGAAGTAGCTACCATTGATCAATATCGATTTATCAATATTGAACGTGATACGACTTACTTAGATACTTCGCTTACTATTAAAAAAGAACATACTTTCAATTATTTAAGAAAAGATAATTTTGGACTATTAGCATTTCCTAATGAGGGACAAACCTATAATACTTTACAGTATGGTATGGGTAAATTTTCTCCTTATCCTGAATTTGGTTTTAAAGCCAAACATTTTAATTTTCTTGAAGCTAATGATATTAAATACAGTTCTGTTGCTACTCCTGTAACCGAATTATATTTCAAATCGGTGATGCAAAAAGGACAATCATTAGATGCTTTTTTTACATTAAATATCACTCCGAGACTTAATTTTTCGATTGCTTACAAAGGATTACGATCTGAAGGGAAATATATAAACCAACTTTCAAGTACGGGGAATTTTAGATTTACTACTAGTTATAATACTTTAAATAAGCGCTATTTTGTTAACGCACATTATACATATCAAGATATTTCTAATGAAGAAAATGGGGGAATAACAACTCTTTCAGATTTTGAAAGTGGGAATGCTGATTATAATAATAGAGAGAGGCTTCAGGTGTATTTTAATGATGCTAAATCATTCTTAAAGGGGAAAAGAATATTTGTGGATCAATTTTTTAGAATCAATCCTAGTAAAGGAGAAAATAATCTTTATGTTTCACACCAATTTAATTACGAGAATAAATTTTTTGAATTCAACCAACCTACTATTGAGTCTACAGTAGGTATTGAAACGGTCTATAGATTTGGTGATTCTTATAAAGATAATAGCATCAATGATCAAACGCATTATAATAAGATGTATAATAAGGTTGGATTGACTTATGAGAATTTAACTTTAGGAAAGTTTCAGTTTTTTGCAGATGACTTTAGAAGTAATTATTATTATTACCAAATATTGATTCGAGCGGATGAAACTATTCCAGCTTCATTAACACGTAATATTAATAATATTGGTGGACAGTACGATTATAAAAAAAATAAATGGAGGGGAACATTTTTATATTCTACGTCTATTACAAATCAGTCTTTGTCTAACTTAGATGCCAAGATGGAATACGAGTTGAATGATGATTATCAGTTTTCTTTTGGGTATCAAAACCTCAATAAGCTTCCTAATGATAATTATCTCTTGCATCAAAGTAGTTATGTAGGTTACAACTGGTCAAAGAATTTACAAAACGAAAAAATAAACATAATTTCAGCGAATGCTACAACACCTTGGATTAATGCTTCACTTCAATTAATGACTTTAAATGATCATTTGTATTTTGAAAATACTGCTACAAGTGATAGTCAGCAAATTGTGACACCACAGCAATATGGTGGCTCAATTAATTATGTTTCGGTGAAGGCGAGCAGAGAATTTAAATTTGGCAAATTTGCTTTAGATAATACTGTTTTGTATCAAAAAGTGGATCAAAAGAACGCTATTTTAAATGTTCCTGAATTAGTTACAAGAAACACAATATATTATACAGACCACCTTTTTAAGAAAGCTTTGTTTTTTCAAACAGGATTTACTTTAAATTACTTCACTAAGTATTTTGCAAATGATTATAATCCAGTTATTGGAGAGTTTTTTATTCAAGAAAAAAAGGAAATAGGGAACTATCCTAATATTGATTTCTTTTTTAATGCTAAAATTCAAAGAACCCGAATTTACTTTAAAGCAGAACATTTTAATTCCTCTTTGACAGGAAATGATTTTTATGCAGCTCCTAATAATCCCTATCGTGACTTTATGATACGTTTTGGATTGATCTGGAATTTCTTTAATTAATGCCAAAATTATTTCAATTATATAGTTCAAATTAATTTTTGTCAAGTCGAGCAGGGTATTTAGATAGTAATAGTCTGTACTAATTGATGATTAGACTGTTTTACAAATAGTATTGTTATCATGAGTTTTTTTTGCTATAATTTGGACGTGATTACAATGTTTTTTTATTTGAAATTATAGCATAGTAATTGTTGTCAAAATATACTAAAGCCACATTTAGAGAATCAGCTGGTAATGAAATGTCAAATGCAATTTGGCTTAAGCCAAAATGTTTATAACAAAATACTATCTTTGCAAAAGTATTTATAACAAAATTAGAATCTTAAACGTATAACTGAATGCAATACGCAGAAAATATATTAGGTACTATTGGAGGAACTCCATTAGTGAAATTGAATAAAGTAACTAAAGAAGTTGACGCTTTAGTACTTGCAAAAGTAGAGACTTTTAACCCAGGAAACTCTGTAAAAGACCGTATGGCTGTCAAAATGGTTGATGATGCCGAAGCTGATGGGCGTTTACAACCAGGAGGTACTATTATTGAAGGTACTTCTGGAAATACAGGAATGGGATTAGCTCTTGTAGCTATTATTAGAGGTTACAAATTGATTTGTGTGATCTCTGATAAACAATCTAAAGAAAAAATGGACATCCTTAGAGCTGTAGGTGCTAAGGTTGTTGTTTGTCCTACTGATGTAGAGCCATCTGATCCAAGATCATATTATTCAGTTTCTAAAAGATTAGCGACCGAAACTCCAAATTCTTGGTATGTAAATCAATATGATAATCCTTCAAACGCTTTAGCACACTATGAGCAAACTGGTCCTGAAATTTGGGAACAAACAGAAGGTAAGATTACTCATTTTGTTGTAGGAGTAGGTACAGGTGGGACAATTTCAGGTTGTGCTAAATACTTGAAAGAGAAAAATCCAAATATTAAAATTTGGGGAATAGATACCTATGGTTCTGTTTTTAAAAAGTACCACGAAACAGGTATTTTTGATGAAAACGAAATCTACTCTTATATTACCGAAGGGATTGGAGAGGATATTTTACCAAAGAATGTAGACTTTTCTTTAATTGATGGATTTACAAAAGTAACTGATAAAGATGCGGCTGTTTATACTCGAAAAATAGCTCTTGAAGAAGGGATATTTGTAGGGAATTCTGCTGGAGCTGCTATTAAAGGTCTTTTACAACTGAAAGAACATTTCAGACCAGAAGATGTTGTAGTGGTTTTATTTCACGATTCAGGAAGCCGTTATGTAGGTAAAATGTTTAATGATGACTGGATGCGTGAAAGAGGTTTCTTAGAGGAAACAATCACAAAGGCTGAAGATGTTATTAAAGATCATATTGATAAACCATTAATTGTTGCCCGTACTGAGGAATTAGTATCACATGCAATAGAGAGAATGCGTAAATATAAAATATCACAAATTCCGGTTATAGATATTACTGGATTTGTAGGTTCATTAGATGAGTCTGATTTGTTTCAAAGCTTTGTTAATGATAAAAACACTGCTGATAGACCTATTAGAGAGGTTATGGGAAAAGCTTTTCCTATTGTGCCACTAGGAACAACAATTGAAGAAGTTTCAAAATTATTTACTAGAGAAAATCCGGCAGTATTAATCGATTTAGGGAATGGTAAACACCATATCATCACTAAATATGATATTATTGGGTCTATTAAATAATACTAACTATTTTTTTTACCACGAGTTTCTACTTTTTGCATTTAGGTGTGAAATTATGAAATTCGTGGTTTTTTATTTTCAAATTTTAGACGGTTGTCTAAATCACTTTAATTAAGTTAATATATGACTTTTGTTGCAATAGATTTTGAAACTGCCATTGCGCACCATCCTTGCTCAGTAGGGATTGTTACTGTAGAAAATGGTGTGATTATAGATGAGTTTGTGAGTTTAATTAAGCCACCTAATAATCTCTACTCTCCTTATACTATCCAGGTCCACGGTATTTACCCTCGAGACACTGTTAATGCAAAAACATTTTCGCAAGTTTACCCTGAAATTCAAAAACGTCTTCAAAACCGAGTTGTTGTAGCACACAACGAAAGTTTTGATAGAAATGTATTGAGCAAATCAATGGCGCTTTATAATTTAGATTATGAAAGCTTAAATATTGCTAGTAAGTGGGAATGTACAGTAAAAATTTATAAAGCAAAAGGACTGAAACCTACTAAGCTTAGTGATTGTTGTAATGCAATGAATATTGCCTTGAATCACCACGAAGCACTTTCGGATGCTAGGGCTTGTGCCAAATTATATTTGCTACGATAAATACAAAATTGGTTAAGGTATTTATTTTCATTACTTTAGTGGTTTAGCTATTGTTTGTATTATGAAAGAAGCCTTTTTACATTACCTCTGGAAATTTAAAAAATTTGATACCTTAAATTTGTTTTCGGTGAGCAAAGAACCAATAATTATTGCTAATGTTGGCCAATATTTAGAGCTAGCAGGGCCTGATTTTTTTAATGCTCAAATAACAGTGGGAAGTCAAAAATGGGCTGGTAATGTTGAGATTCACCTTAAGTCATCTGACTGGTATGTTCACAATCATGAACGTGATGCTAATTATGATAACGTTATTTTGCATGTTGTATGGGAACACGATGCCGAGATATTTAGAAAGGATAATTCAATAATTCCTGTTTTAGAACTTAAAAGCTATGTTGACAAAGAGACAATTGCTAATTATCAAGCTTTAATAACTCCCAAGTCTTGGATTTTTTGCGAAAGGGATTTGAGGGATGTTCCATCTTTTACTATAAATAACTGGCAAGAAAGACTCTTTTTTGAGCGCTTAGAGCGAAAATCACAACCTATAGATGACTTGCTCTTAAAAACAAATAATGATTGGGAGGCGGTCTTGTTTTGTATGTTGGCTAAGAATTTTGGGCTGAATACTAATGGGGCTATTTTTAACGAAATAGTACAAGCGATTCCATTTAGTATTATCAGGAAAGAAGGCTTTGAAACTGAAAATCTAGAAGCTTTATTGTTTGGTTTCGCTAATTTATTGGAAACTGATAAAGAAGATGTTTATTTTAAAGATTTGAAATTCCGCTACTATTATTTACTCCACAAATACCAATTAGAAGCACCAGTCTTTGAACCTGTTCAATTTTTTAAACACAGACCAGATAATTTTCCTACTATTCGATTGTCTCAATTTGCTAATTTATATGGAGAACAACATAATTTGTTCTCAAAAATTATTGGTTTAACCAAGTTGGATTCCATTTATGATGCCTTTAAATTAACTGTATCTACCTATTGGAAAACGCATTATTTATTTGATAAGGAGAGTAGTTTTAAGCATAAAAAAGTTTCAAAGTCATTTATTAATTTAATCGTTATTAATACGATAATTCCATTACAATTTGCTTACGCCAAAAGTCAAGGGCAAAACCCATCAGAAGAAATTATTCGCTTAATGCATGAAGTAGCACCCGAAAAGAATGCTATTATTGATAAGTTTTCATCCTTCGGGATTAAGTCAAATAGTGCTTTTGATTCACAATCTTTATTGCAATTAAAAAATGAGTATTGTGCTAAAAGTAAATGCTTAGATTGTGCAATAGGGACTTATTTATTAAAAGGAGCATCTTCGTGAATATTATGATTTAACTAAAATAATGATGTACTTTTGATGGCAATTAATTTCATCTATACTAGATATGCCTGAAAAAATAGCAAGAGTAATAAAAATAAAGTATTTTTTTGAAAAATATGGCTTCCATGTATCTTCGCGTTTAGCCGATAAATTGGGTATGCGTGTGACGAGTGTGCGTTTGTTTTTTATTTATATCTCTTTTGTAACTGTGGGATTGTGGTTTGGAGTGTATTTAACTATAGCTTTTTGGCTTAAGTTCAAAGATTTAATTCGTGCAAAAAGAACCTCAGTATTTGATTTGTAAATACGCTTTAAATAGAAAAAGGGATTATAAAGTTGGTACTTTATAATCCCTTTTTATGTTTAGTATGAACTGTTATTTTTTGTCCGGATTATTTAATATACTGTTTCTCTTTCCGTATAAGAAATAAATCACCACACCAATAACCATCCAAATTGCAAGTCTTTCCCAACTTACAATAGGTAATCCAGCCATTAAAATTAGGCAAATGATAACACCTATGATAGGGAAAACGGGTACAAAAGGTACTCTAAAACCTCTTTCTGCATCTGGATTTGTTTTTCTCATTACAATAACTCCAATACATACAAGAGCAAATGCGAATAATGTACCAATACTTACCATATGGCCTAAGTCTGATACTGGAACAAAACCAGCAAATACACTTACAAAAATCATGAAAAGTAAGTTTGTTTTATATGGTGTTCTATTTTTTGCATGCAGTGTACTAAAAAATTTAGGTAATAAACCATCTACACTCATACTGTAGAATACCCTACTTTGTCCCATTAACATTACTAACATTACTGATGTATATCCTGCAATAATAGCGATTGTAAGTGCAGAGTTTAAGAAAGTATATCCTGTTTTAGCAAATGCGGTAGTAACTGGACTAGCATCACCCTTAAAGTTTAAGTAATTTTCTAAACCTGTTAATACAAAAGCAAAAAGAACGTATAAAATTGTACATATAATTAAAGATCCTAAGATACCTATTGGCATTCCTTTTTGTGGGTCTTTTGCTTCTTGTGCAGCAGTAGATACAGCGTCAAAACCAATAAATGCAAAGAAAACAACTCCTGCACCTCTTAAGATACCACTCCATCCATAATGACCAAAGTAGTCGCTGCTAAAGAAGTTTAAGAATGTCATTTTACCTGAGCTTAAAAGTGCTTCTCCTTCATTTACAGGGATAAATGGGGTGTGGTTAGCGCCATCTATGAATCCCCAACCTAAAGCGATGAACACAATAACAACAGTTACTTTCAAAATAACTAAAATATTATTTAGTAAAGCAGATTCTTTTGTACCTCTAATTAATAAAAGAGATAGTGCAAAAATTATAAGTATGGCTGGTAAATTGATAAATCCAGGGCTACTGTCCCATGGTCCATGGAGTATTTCTTGCGGAATATGGAGGCCGTAATTGGCTAAGAATTTGTCGACATATTGTGACCAACTCACCGCCACGGTAGCAGCTCCAAGGGCATATTCTAGAACTAAATCCCATCCAATAATCCATGCTACAAACTCTCCCATTGTGGCATAAGAGTAGGTGTAAGCACTACCTGCAACTGGAATCATAGAAGCAAATTCAGCGTAACATAGTCCTGCAAAGGCGCAACCAAAGGCTGCTAATATGAAAGATAAGGTTACTGCTGGTCCTGCATTATCTGCGGCTGCTATTCCTGTTAAAGAAAATAATCCAGCACCAATAATAGCTCCAACACCAAGTGCGACTAATGAGCGTGCAGATAAAGTCCTCTTTAGACCTTTCTCATCGTCAGACGCCTCATTTAATAAAACCGAAAGTGGTTTTGTTTTCCAAATTGACATATATTTTTAGGTTTATTGTTATTAGTGCCCAAATGTATTATTTTTTATAAAATATAAAAACAATATTACAATATAAGTTTAAAATAAAATCAGCATATATATATGGTTTTAATTCAGAATACCTAATATTCTACTCTTACTAATTGAGGATTTGTTTGTTTATTAAGTGTTTGTCTGTAGTGTTGTTAATTTTTGTTTTTGTAAATTGCTGTTTTTTATTATAAAAACGTTGTGTTTGAAATATTCTTAAATGACTATAATTGATACTGTTAGTGCTTAATTATGGTTAAATTACTAAGCTTTATAAATGAACTTTAAAAAAATTACAAACTATTTTAAATATTCAAAAGAACAGAGTAAAGCTGTTTTATTGTTATTCGGTATTATTATAACTTCTCAAATGATTTATTTTTTTGTTGATTTTGATTCGCAGGAAGAAAATGATCCCGAAGAACAACAGTGGCTTTCCCTTCAGCATGGAATTGATTCATTAAAAATTCAAAAAGATAGTTTAGCTTATAAAGTGTATCCTTATAACCCAAATTTTATAAGTGATTATAAAGGCTATAAACTCGGAATGTCAATTGCTGAAATTGATAGACTGCATGATTTTAGAAATAAGAATAAATATGTTAATTCGGCTGCTGAATTTCAATCAGTGACTAAAGTCTCAGACTCATTGTTGCAAACAATGTCATCCAATTTTAAATTTCCTGATTGGGTTACAAATAAAAAAAGCACAACTAAGTATGTTAATTATACTACTAAGGCTTTCGCCAAAAAAGAAAAGGTGCAAAGTGATATTAATAGTGCTACTCAAGAAGATTTGATAAAAGTGTATGGGGTGGGGGCTGCTTTTTCAGAAAGAATATTAAAATATAAAGCCACTTTAGGTAGTTTTGTTTCGATGGATCAAATTGAAGATGTTTGGGGACTTTCTCCAGAAGCGGTGCAAGGAGTGAAAGATAATTTTAAAATAGGAACCACAACTAATTTGAATAAATTAGATATAAATAATGCGTCTTTAAAAGAGATTTCGAGATTCCCCTATTTTAATTATAAGCAAGCTACTAGTATTATAACGTATCGAAGTATGAATGGTGATTTTGTTAATATTGAGGATTTAATAAAAATTAAGGGTTTTCCTGTTGATAAAGCAAAAATAATTGCCTTATATTTGGACTTTGATTAGAAGTTTGTAAATAAGGGCTTTTTTATTTTTAATTAATCTTCAGGATAATTGTTTTGGAGATTGCTTTTTTCTTTAAAGTACGGTCCTTTAACATAACTTAAAAAAAACTTAAATTTGAAACACAAAGCATTTGCTTTCGATTTCAATTACTTAATTTGTTAAAAAACTTTAGTTATATGGGATCAATTTATTTCACAGAAGAGCACCAATTATTCAGGAAGAGTTTGCAAGATTTTTTGCAAAAAGAAGTGGTGCCTCATATTGAAAAATGGGAAAAAACGGGAACGATAGAGCGTTTTATTTGGAAAAAGTTTGGTGAAATGGGCTTTTTTGGAATAAATTATCCAGAAGTTTATGGTGGAATGAATCTAGATTTATTTTACACTGTTATTTTTTTAGAAGAACTTCAAAAAATTAAGTCTTCTGGTTTTGCAGCTGCAATGTGGGCGCACTCTTATTTAGCAATGACGCATTTAAATGCAGAAGGAGATGAAAGAATTAAGCAAGATTATTTAGCTCCAAGTATTTCAGGAGATAAAATAGGCGCTTTGTGTATTACAGAACCTTTTGGAGGTAGTGATGTTGCAGGTATGCGCACTACTGCAATAAAAACAGGCGATAAATATGTCATTAATGGATCTAAGACCTTTATTACTAACGGAGTTTATGCTGATTATTATGTAGTCGCTGCTAAAACGAATATGGAACTTGGTAATAAGGGAATAAGTATCTTTTTAGTAGATAAAAATACAAACGGAATTTCTGCAACAAAATTGGATAAATTGGGTTGGAGAGCTTCAGATACTGCAGAAATCGCTTTTGATAACGTCGAAATTCCTTTAGAGAATTTGATGGGTGAAGAAGGGAAAGGTTTTCCTTATATCATGCAACATTTTGCTTTAGAACGTTTGATTATGGCTATAAATGGTCATGCAAGAGCCGAATATGCAATTGAGTATACAATAGAGTACATGTCGCAACGAGAAGCTTTTGGTAAAACAATTGATAAATTTCAAGCGCTAAGACATACATTGGTAGAACATGCAACAGATGTTGAGCATTGTAAAGTGTTTAATTATGCTGCTGTGGCACGATTAAATAAAGGAGAGTACGTGGTTAAGGAAGCGACAATGGCTAAGTTGAAGTCTACAAAAGTAGCTGATGAGACAATTTATAGTTGTTTGCAAATGCTAGGAGGCTATGGTTACATGGAGGAATATCCTTTGGCGCGTTTATTAAGAGATAGTCGTCTAGGGCCAATAGGTGGTGGAACATCAGAAATCCTTAAAGAAATATTGTCAAAAATGATTATTGATAATAAAAATTATAAACCAGCGGTGAAGTAATATTTTGTTGAAGAGTTAGAGAAGAGTCAATTTGGTTATTGACTCTTTTTTTGTGTGAAGGATAGTAGTGTAAATCCTTTTATGGAGCC
This sequence comes from Flavobacterium sp. PL002, assembly GCF_054165825.1. Taxonomy (NCBI): domain Bacteria; kingdom Pseudomonadati; phylum Bacteroidota; class Flavobacteriia; order Flavobacteriales; family Flavobacteriaceae; genus Flavobacterium; species Flavobacterium sp. PL002. The sequence continues at coordinate 2,539,355 of NZ_CM135110.1, forward strand.
ATGCGGAGTAAAAGATTGTAACGAATAGCCTGACGGCAAACGGAAAGTTGTTTTGAAATAAAATGTTGTTTTTGCCGGCACATCCAAAATAAATAGTAATTTATAGTCTTTAACCCAAAATAATGTTTACTTTTGCACACTTAACGAAAGGGGGTGTCAAAATTATGTTAATTATACCAATTAAAGACGGAGAAAATATCGATAGAGCATTAAAGCGCTATAAAAGAAAATTTGATAAAACAGGAACTGTTCGTCAGTTAAGAGCACGTACTGCTTTTATTAAGCCTTCTGTAAAAAATAGAATTAAAGTTCAAAAAGCAGCTTATATTCAAAACATGAAAGACAACTTAGAAAACTAAGTAGTTCTTTTTACATGATAATTACCGTTAGTCATTAAAGTTTTATAACTTTGATGCTAACGGTTTTTTTATTTATTATGAATTCTAATATTGCAGCTTTTCAGGATTATTTACAAAAAGAGAAAAAATATTCACAGCATACGGTTAAAGCGTATTGTGGTGATGTTTTAGAATTTCAAGTGTTTAATACTGCTGAATTTGATGATGATGACATTGCGGGTGTGGCTTATGGTCAAATTAGATCTTGGATTGTGCTTCTAGTTGATGGGGGTTTGTCGAATACTTCAGTAAATAGAAAGATTGCCTCTTTAAAAGCTTTTTATCGTTTTCTTCTTAAAAGTAAACAAATTGTAGTTTCTCCTTTAGTAAAGCACAAGGCTTTAAAAACAAATAAAATTTTGCAAATCCCTTTTTCTGAAAAAGAAATTGTTAATGCTTTGAATGTCGAGATAGGCTCGGGTAGTTTTGAAATAGTAAGAAATAAGTTGATTGTGGATTTATTTTATGCTACAGGTATGAGGCGGGCTGAATTGATTGGTTTGCGTTATGCAAATGTTGATTTGTCAAATAGTACTATTAAAGTGCTTGGAAAACGAAGTAAAGAACGCATTTTGCCTATTTTACCAGTTGTAATGGGGCAATTTTCAAGGTATATTGAAGAACGTTCTCATTTGGAATTAATTAGTGATGAGGATTCTTTTTTTTTGTCTAAAAAAGGATTAAAGTTGAGTGATTCTTTTGTGTATCGTTTAATTAATTCTTACTTTAGTAGGGTGTCAGAAAAGGTGAAGACGAGTCCGCATGTTTTGCGACATACATTTGCGACTCATTTGTTAAATAACGGCGCTGATTTGAATTCTGTTAAAGAATTATTAGGTCACTCTAGTTTGGCTTCGACTCAAATTTATACGCACAGCAGTTTGTTAGAATTGAAAAAGGTGTATAATGAGGCGCATCCAAGGAGTGAATAGTGATTTATTGATGGGGATGTTTAACTATAAAACAAATTGATTATGAAGGTAAGTGTTCATGCGGTTAATTTTGCAGTAGATGCAAAGTTGGTGGGTTTTATTCAAGAGAGAATGGATAAATTGGAGAAGTATTATGACAAGGTTGTTTCTTCGGATGTTTATTTAAAAGTTGAAAATACCAGTGATAAGGAAAATAAGATTGTTGAGATTAAAATGAATGTTCCTGGAGATGATTTTGTTGTTAAAAAACAATGTAAGTCTTTTGAGGAAGCAGTGGAGGTTTCGGCGGAATCATTGGAGAGAATGCTGGTAAAAAGGAAAGAAAAGATAAGAGCTCATATTTAAAATGAAAATTTTTTAAAAAAATGTTTTGTTTCAGAGATAAAATCTATACATTTGCAGTCCGTTAGAAATAGCGGGCTTTTTTAACAATACTGCCAGCGTAGCTCAGTTGGCTAGAGCAGCTGATTTGTAATCAGCAGGTCGTGGGTTCGAGTCCCTCCGCCGGCTCTAAATAGTGATTGTATTGTATTTGGCTAAATGCAGTATTAAAGATAAAAAAGTGAGGGGAGATACTCAAGCGGCCAACGAGGGCAGACTGTAAATCTGCTGTGTAAACTTCGCAGGTTCGAATCCTGCTCTCCCCACAAAATTAGATTTTAGGTCTAGTTAAAGGGCTCTGCCGGTGTAGCTCAGGGGTAGAGTGCTTCCTTGGTAAGGAAGAGGTCTCGGGTTCAATTCCCGACATTGGCTCAACAAAGTATATTTTGAACACTAATAAATATTAATAAAAAGATTAAAAACGAAGTAAAATGGCAAAAGAAACCTTTAACCGTTCGAAACCACATTTAAATATAGGTACGATCGGACACGTAGATCACGGAAAAACTACATTAACTGCTGCAATAACTAAAGTGTTATCTGATGCAGGTTACTGTCAAGCAAAATCATTTGATCAAATTGATAATGCTCCTGAAGAAAAAGAAAGAGGTATTACAATTAATACATCTCACGTTGAATATGAAACTGCTAATCGTCATTACGCTCACGTTGACTGTCCAGGTCACGCGGATTACGTAAAGAACATGGTTACAGGTGCTGCACAAATGGATGGAGCTATCCTTGTTGTAGCTGCTACAGATGGACCTATGCCACAAACACGTGAGCATATCCTTTTAGGACGTCAGGTAGGTATTCCTAGAATTGTTGTATTCATGAATAAAGTGGATATGGTTGATGATGAGGAATTACTTGAATTAGTTGAAATGGAAATTAGAGACTTATTGTCTTTCTATGAATATGATGGAGATAATGGTCCTGTTGTTCAAGGTTCTGCTTTAGGTGGATTGAATAATGACGCTGCATGGGTTCCTAAAATTCTTGAATTAATGGATGCTGTTGATGCATGGATCGAAGAGCCAGTAAGAGATGTTGAGAAACCTTTCTTAATGCCTGTTGAAGATGTATTCTCAATTACAGGTCGTGGAACTGTTGCTACAGGTCGTATCGAAACTGGAGTTGCTAATACTGGAGATGCAGTTGAAATCATTGGTATGGGAGCTGAGAAATTAACTTCTACTGTAACTGGAGTTGAGATGTTCCGTAAAATCCTTGATAGAGGTGAAGCTGGAGATAACGTAGGTATTCTTTTAAGAGGTATTCAAAAAGAAGACATCAAAAGAGGAATGGTAATCTGTAAGCCAGGTTCTGTTAAACCACACGATACTTTCAAAGCTGAGGTTTATATCTTGAAAAAAGAAGAAGGTGGACGTCATACTCCATTCCATAATAATTACCGTCCACAGTTTTATGTACGTACAACTGATGTAACTGGTATTATTACTTTACCAGAAGGTGTAGAGATGGTTATGCCTGGGGATAACTTAACAATTGATGTTAAATTATTAAGCCCAATTGCATTAAACGTAGGTTTACGTTTTGCAATCCGTGAGGGTGGTAGAACAGTAGGTGCAGGTCAGGTAACTGAAATTGCATAATTCTATAAAATAATTTTTAAACCAGTAACCGCTTAAGAGTTGGTTGCTGGTTTTTATACGGGCGTAGTTCAAGGGTAGAATAGCGGTCTCCAAAACCGTTGATGGGGGTTCGAATCCCTCCGCCCGTGCAAAAAAAAAATATATCTAAAATGGCGAAAATAGTTAATTACATTACAGAATCATTTGAGGAATTAAAGTCAAATGTGACTTGGCCAGAGTGGGCTGAGGTGCAACGTCTAACAATTATTGTTGCTATTTTTTCAGTATTATTTGCCCTGTCAACTTGGGGTGTAGATGAGTTTTTTGCAGGAGTATTAGCTAAATTTTTCACTTGGGTAAAAGCTTAATTTTTGTGATGACAGATAATAATGTAAAAAAATGGTACGTCGTTCGTGCGGTAAGTGGGCAAGAGAATAAAGTGAAAGCTTATATAGAAACTGAAATCTCTAGATTAGGGATGGAAGACTATGTTTCTCAAGTTTTAGTACCTACGGAAAAAGTAGTTTCTGTTAAAGACGGAAAAAAATTAATCAAGGAAAAAGTTTATTTTCCTGGTTATGTAATGATGGAAGCTAATTTAGTTGGGGAAGTTCCTCATATCATTAAGTCAATAACAAGTGTTATTGGTTTTTTAGGAGAGACTAAAGGCGGGGAGCCTGTTCCTCTTAGGCTTTCAGAAGTGAATAGAATGCTAGGTAAAGTAGATGAACTTGCTGTTAATACAGATAATCACGCAATACCTTTTAACTTAGGAGAAACAATTAAGGTCATTGATGGACCTTTTAATGGTTTTAACGGTACGGTTGAAAAAATTAATGATGAAAAGCGTAAACTTGAAGTTATGGTTAAAATTTTCGGAAGAAAAACACCATTGGAATTAAGCTTTATGCAAGTTGAAAAAGTATAATATTTGTTACATTACCTATAATAACATTGCAATCGCTTCCAATGATTGTAATGTAAAATTTTAAAAAAATGGCTAAAGAAATTAGTAAAGTAGTTAAACTACAAGTTAAGGGAGGTGCTGCGAATCCATCGCCACCGGTTGGACCTGCTTTAGGAGCTGCTGGGGTAAACATCATGGAGTTCTGTAAGCAATTCAATGCTAGAACACAAGATAAACCCGGCAAAATATGCCCAGTACAAATTACTGTGTATAAAGACAAATCATTTGATTTTGTTATTAAAACTCCTCCTGCAGCCGTTCAGCTATTGGAAGCTGCGAAGCTTAAATCTGGTTCTGGTGAGCCTAATCGTAAAAAAGTAGCTAGTGTTACTTGGGAACAAATTAGAGCTATTGCTGAAGACAAAATGCCTGACTTAAATGCTTTCACAACGGAAGCTGCAATGAGTATGGTTGCTGGAACAGCTAGATCTATGGGTATAACTGTATCAGGAGACGCTCCTTTTTAATTAAGAGAAAGACATGGCAAAATTGACAAAAAAGCAAAAAGAGGCTAATTCAAAAATTGACAAGAACAAATTTTATTCTTTAAAAGATGCTGCGGCATTAATAAAAGAAGTTTCTTCTGCAAAATTTGATGAGTCTGTTGATATCGCAGTACGTTTGGGTGTAGATCCAAGAAAAGCGAATCAAATGGTAAGAGGTGTAGTTACATTACCTCACGGTACTGGTAAAGACGTTAAAGTATTAGCATTGGTTACTCCAGATAAAGAAGCGGAAGCTAAAGAGGCTGGAGCAGACTATGTAGGTCTTGACGAATATTTACAAAAAATTAAAGACGGTTGGACAGATGTTGATGTAATTATCACGATGCCTTCTGTTATGGGTAAATTAGGTCCATTAGGTCGTATTTTAGGACCTAGAGGTTTAATGCCTAACCCTAAAACAGGGACTGTAACTATGGATGTTGCAAAAGCTGTTGCAGAGGTTAAAGCTGGTAAAATCGATTTCAAAGTTGATAAAACTGGTATCGTACATGCAGGAATTGGTAAAGTTTCTTTTGGAGCTGAGCAAATTTTTGACAATGCACACGAAATTATTCAAACATTAATCAAACTTAAACCAACTGCTGCTAAAGGAGTATACATTAAAAGTATCTACCTTACAAGTACAATGAGTCCTGCTATTGCATTAGACCCAAAAGCAGTATAATTGGTAGTTAATAATTTTTAGTATGACTAGAGAAGAAAAATCAATCGCGATTGAAAATTTAACTGCACAGTTAGCTGGTACAAATATTCTTTACGTAGCAGATATATCTGGACTGAATGCAGATACAACTTCAAAATTAAGAAGAGCTTGTTATAAAGCTGGAATTAAATTAGAAGTGGTTAAAAATACTTTGCTTGTAAAAGCAATGGAAGTTTCTGAAAATGAATATGGTGAATTACCTGCAGTTTTAACAGGGAATAGTGCGATCTTTATTTCTGATGTTGCAAATGCACCAGGAAAAATTATCAAAGATTTTCGTAAAAAATCAGATAAGCCAGTTTTAAAAGGAGCTTATGTTAATTCTGAAATTTACATTGGAGACGATCAGTTAGATATGTTATCTACTATCAAATCTAAAGAAGAGCTTCTTGGAGAACTTATTGGATTACTTCAATCTCCAGCTCAAAGAATTATCGCTGCACTTCAAAACAAGTTTGCTGGAGAAGAGCAAGCTGAAACTGAAGAAGCATAATAACATACGAGCTTTGCTCAAATGTTGTTACTTACAACGCGCACAATAAACAAAATATATTTTACAAATCATTTTAAACGATAGAAAAAATGGCAGATTTGAAACAATTCGCAGAACAATTAGTTAACTTAACTGTTAAAGAAGTTAACGAATTAGCAACAATATTAAAAGATGAGTACGGAATCGAACCAGCTGCTGCAGCTGTAGTAGTTTCTGCAGGTGGTGGAGAAGCTGCTGAAGAGGCTCAAACTGAATTTACAGTTGTATTAAAAGAAGCTGGTGCTTCTAAATTAGCAGTTGTGAAAATGGTAAAAGAACTTACAGGTTTAGGTTTGAAAGAAGCTAAAGATGTAGTGGATAGCGCACCATCAAATGTTAAAGAAGGTGTTTCTAAAGAAGAGGCTGAAGGTCTTAAAAAATCATTAGAAGAAGCTGGAGCTGTAGTTGAACTTAAATAGTTAAACTTAGTTTAAAGAATAAGGTTTAGGTCTTGGGTTTAATCGCCCAAAGACCTAAACCATTTTTTCGTATAACAAAAGTCTATATTGTATCGCTACATAATAACTTTTCAAATCGAAGTTATTTTACCTATTACGAGGAAAAAAAATTGACAGATAATAAGAAAGTAGTTATCTTAAATTGGTTTTTAAAGATGTAATGGTTGTAAAATTCAGGTATAAATTAAATAATATTTATACAAAAAAATTACTTTTATAATCAAAATTTTGTCCATTGATGATTACAAATCAGACCGAAAGATTGAATTTTGCCTCTACTAAAAATATTCCTGCATATCCAGATTTTCTAGATGTTCAGGTTAAATCTTTTCAAGATTTTTTTCAATTAGAAACTAAATCTGACGAAAGAGGCAATGAAGGACTTTATAATACCTTCATGGAGAATTTTCCAATTACAGATACAAGAAATAACTTTGTATTGGAATTCCTTGACTATTTTGTAGATCCACCACGCTATACAATTCAAGAGTGTATAGAAAGAGGACTAACTCATAGTGTACCTTTAAAAGCAAGGTTAAAACTATATTGTACAGATCCAGAACACGAAGATTTTGAAACAATTGTTCAAGATGTATATCTTGGTACAATTCCTTACATGACGCCAAGTGGTACTTTTGTAATCAATGGAGCAGAGCGCGTTGTCGTTTCTCAGCTACATAGATCTCCAGGAGTTTTCTTTGGTCAATCTTTTCATGCTAATGGAACAAAATTATATTCTGCCAGAGTAATTCCTTTTAAAGGTTCTTGGATTGAATTTTCTACAGATATCAATAGCGTAATGTACGCTTACATTGATAGAAAGAAAAAGTTACCTGTTACTACTTTATTCCGTGCAATTGGTTTTGAAAGAGACAAGGATATCCTTGAAATCTTTGACCTTGCTGAAGAAATTAAAGTTTCTAAAACAGGACTTAAAAAATATATCGGTAGAAAATTGGCTGCTCGTGTATTAAATACATGGCATGAAGATTTCGTAGATGAAGATACTGGTGAAGTAGTTTCTATCGAACGTAACGAAATAATCCTTGATAGAGATACTATTATCGATAAAGATAATGTAGAAGAAATCATTGATTCTAACGTTAAATCTATTTTGTTACATAAAGAAGATGCTAATCAAGCTGATTATGCCATTATTCATAATACGTTACAAAAAGATCCAACAAACTCTGAAAAAGAAGCTGTTGAGCATATCTACAGACAATTGCGTAACGCAGAACCGCCTGATGAAGAAACTGCTCGTGGTATTATTGATAAATTATTCTTCTCAGACCAACGTTACAACTTAGGTGAAGTAGGTCGTTACAGAATGAATAAAAAGTTACAGTTGGATATCCCAATGGAAAAGCAAGTGCTTACCAAAGAAGATATCATAACTATCGTGAAGTATTTAATTGAGTTGATTAATGCGAAAGCAGATATTGATGATATTGACCACTTATCAAACCGTCGTGTTAGAACAGTTGGGGAACAATTGTCACAACAATTCGGAGTTGGTTTAGCTCGTATGGCTAGAACTATTCGTGAGAGAATGAACGTTAGAGATAACGAGGTGTTTACACCAATTGATTTGATCAATGCTAAAACATTATCATCAGTTATCAACTCTTTCTTTGGTACGAACCAATTGTCTCAATTTATGGATCAAACGAATCCATTAGCTGAGATTACGCACAAGAGAAGATTATCTGCGCTAGGACCAGGTGGACTTTCGAGAGAAAGAGCTGGATTTGAGGTTCGTGATGTTCACTATACGCACTACGGACGTTTATGTCCTATTGAAACACCAGAGGGACCAAACATTGGTTTGATTTCATCTCTTGGAGTTTATGCTAAAGTGAACGGAATGGGATTCATTGAGACTCCTTACCGTAAAGTAACTAATGGAGTTGTAGATTTAGAGGCCACTCCAATTTACTTAAGTGCAGAAGAAGAAGAAGGAATGTTGATCTCTCAAGCAAATATTGAGATGGATGATTCTGGAAAAATTCTTGCTGAAAACGTAATTGCACGTCAAGAAGGTGATTTCCCAGTAATTGACCCTACAAAAGTTGATTATGCTGATGTTGCTCCAAATCAAATTGCTTCAATTTCTGCATCTTTAATTCCTTTCTTGGAACATGATGATGCGAATAGAGCGTTGATGGGATCTAACATGATGCGTCAGGCCGTACCATTAATTCGTCCTGAAGCACCTATCGTTGGAACTGGATTAGAGCGTCAAGTTGCTTCTGACTCTAGAGTATTAATTAATGCTGAAGGAGATGGAACTGTTGAATACGTAGATGCAAATATCATTACTATTAAATACGATCGTTCTGAAGAAGAAAGAATGGTTAGTTTTGAATCGGATGATAAAACATATAATCTAATTAAATTTAGAAAAACCAATCAAGGAACAAGTATTAACTTGAAACCTATCGTAAGAAAAGGGGATAGAGTTATTCTTGGTCAAGTATTATCAGAAGGATATGCTACCCAAAATGGTGAACTTGCTTTAGGTCGTAACCTAAAAGTAGCGTTTATGCCATGGAAAGGGTACAACTTTGAGGATGCGATTGTGATTTCTGAAAAAGTGGTTCGTGATGACATCTTTACTTCAATTCACGTAGATGATTACTCATTAGAAGTAAGAGATACGAAATTAGGTAATGAAGAGTTAACGAATGATATTCCTAACGTTTCAGAAGAGGCTACAAAAGACTTAGATGAAAACGGAATGATTAGAATTGGTGCCGAGGTTAAACCTGGTGACATTCTTATCGGAAAAATTACTCCAAAAGGAGAATCAGATCCTACTCCAGAGGAGAAATTGCTTCGTGCAATCTTTGGGGATAAAGCAGGTGATGTGAAAGATGCTTCATTAAAAGCTTCTCCATCTTTACATGGTGTGGTTCTTGATAAAAAATTATTCGCGAGAGCGGTAAAAGATAAACGTAAACGTACGCAAGATAAAGATGCTTTGGGTGCTTTAGAAATGGAGTTCGAAACTAAATTTGTTGAATTAAAAGACAAATTAGTAGAGAAACTTTTCTTGATCGTTAACGGAAAAACTTCTCAAGGTGTAATGAATGATTTGGGTGAAGAAGTTTTACCAAAAGGTAAAAAATATACTCAAAAGATGCTTTATGCTGTAGAAGATTTTGCTCACTTAAGCAAAGGACAATGGGTAGCAGACGATGCAACTAATAAAATGGTGAATGAATTAATTCATAACTATAAAATTAAGTTGAATGACTTGCAAGGTTCTTTACGTAGAGAGAAATTCACGATAACTGTAGGTGATGAATTGCCAGCAGGAATCTTGAAATTAGCAAAAGTTTATATCGCTAAGAAACGTAAGTTAAAAGTAGGGGATAAAATGGCGGGACGTCACGGTAATAAGGGTATTGTTGCTCGTATTGTTCGTCATGAAGATATGCCTTTCCTTGAAGACGGAACACCAGTTGATATTGTGTTGAACCCACTTGGGGTACCTTCACGTATGAACATTGGTCAAATTTATGAGACGGTATTAGGATGGGCTGGAATGAACTTGGGTAGAAAATTTGCTACTCCAATTTTTGATGGTGCTTCTCTTGATCAAATCAATGAATTAACTGATGAAGCTGGAATACCACGTTTTGGACATACACACCTTTACGATGGTGGTACTGGAGAGCGTTTCCATCAAGCAGCAACTGTTGGTGTAATCTATATGTTAAAATTAGGACACATGGTTGATGATAAGATGCACGCACGTTCAATAGGACCATACTCATTAATTACGCAACAACCACTTGGTGGTAAAGCGCAATTTGGTGGACAACGTTTTGGAGAGATGGAAGTTTGGGCACTTGAGGCTTATGGAGCATCAAGTACACTTAGAGAAATCTTGACTGTGAAGTCTGATGATGTTATTGGTAGAGCTAAAACTTACGAAGCTATCGTAAAAGGAGAATCTATGCCAGAACCAGGATTACCTGAATCATTCAATGTATTGATGCATGAATTGAAAGGTCTTGGATTAGATATTAGATTAGAAGAATAAATAAAAGTTTGTAGTTGTCAGTCCCGATTTTTTTCGGGGCTGATTACTCATTTATAAGAGTTTTTTAGATTTAGACCCGTAAACCGTTCCGATTTTTTATATAAAATTTAGTTTTGTATAATTAGCACTTTAATAAAAGTTTAAAGTTTAGAGAAGTAATCCGAGGGAGGTAGAAGTATAGTAATCTATATATGTGCCAAAATCAATTTTTTAATTGCAATTAAATCAGTAGTAAAAACTATGATGAATAATAGAAATAACAACAATAATAAAGATAAGAATCCTATAAAAAGATTTAGTAAAATCTCAATAGGACTTGCTTCTCCTGAATCTATCTTGAAAGAGTCAAGAGGTGAGGTTTTAAAACCAGAAACAATTAACTACCGTACGCACAAGCCAGAGCGTGACGGTCTTTTTTGTGAAAGAATATTTGGACCTGTAAAGGATTTCGAATGTGCTTGTGGGAAATATAAAAGAATACGTTACAAAGGGATCATCTGTGACCGTTGTGGTGTAGAAGTTACTGAGAAAAAAGTACGTAGAGATAGAGTAGGTCACATCAACCTTGTTGTGCCAATTGCTCACATCTGGTATTTCCGTTCTCTTCCTAATAAAATTGGTTATATCCTTGGTCTTCCATCTAAGAAATTAGATATGATCATTTACTACGAGAGATATGTAGTAATTCAAGCAGGTATCGCTAAAAATGCTGAAGGTGAATCTGTTAAAAGACTTGATTTCTTAACTGAAGAAGAGTACTTGAATATTTTAGATACTCTTCCAGCAGATAATCAATATCTTGATGATTTTGATCCAAATAAATTTGTTGCCAAAATGGGAGCAGAATGTATTATGGACTTATTAGCACGTATTGATCTTGATGAGTTATCTTACCAATTAAGACATAGTGCTAATAACGAAACGTCTAAACAACGTAAAACGGAAGCTTTAAAAAGATTACAAGTAGTTGAATCTTTCCGTGAATCTAACTTGAACCGTGAAAACCGTCCGGAATGGATGATTATGAAAGTGGTTCCTGTTATCCCACCAGAATTGCGTCCACTTGTGCCACTTGATGGAGGTCGTTTTGCAACTTCAGATTTAAATGATTTATACCGTCGTGTAATTATCCGTAACAACCGTTTGAAAAGATTAATGGAGATTAAAGCTCCAGAGGTTATCTTAAGAAACGAGAAACGTATGTTGCAAGAATCTGTAGATTCATTATTTGATAATACAAGAAAAGCATCTGCTGTTAAAACAGAATCAAACAGACCATTAAAATCATTATCTGATTCCCTTAAAGGTAAGCAAGGACGTTTCCGTCAAAACTTACTTGGAAAACGTGTGGATTATTCTGCTCGTTCGGTAATTGTTGTTGGACCTGAATTGAAATTGTTCGAATGTGGTATCCCTAAAGATATGGCAGCCGAATTATACAAGCCTTTTGTGATCCGTAAATTGATCGAAAGAGGAATTGTAAAAACTGTAAAATCAGCTAAGAAAATAATAGACAAGAAAGAGCCTGTAGTTTGGGATATACTTGAAAACGTAATTAAAGGTCACCCTATATTACTGAATAGAGCCCCTACTTTGCACAGACTTGGTATTCAAGCATTCCAACCAAAATTAATTGAAGGAAAAGCAATCCAATTGCACCCTTTAGTTTGTACGGCATTTAATGCGGATTTTGATGGGGATCAAATGGCAGTTCACTTGCCTTTAGGACCAGAAGCTATTCTTGAAGCACAATTATTAATGTTGGCTTCACACAATATCTTAAACCCTGCAAATGGAGCTCCAATTACGGTACCATCTCAGGATATGGTTTTGGGTCTATATTATATGACCAAAGAGAGATTGTCTACTCCAGAAAAGAAAATTTTAGGTCAAGATCTAGTTTTTTATTCTGCAGAAGAAACAAATATTGCATTAAACGAAGGAAGATTAGAATTGAATGCTAGAGTGAAAATTAGAGCAAAAGATTTTAATGATGCTGGAGAATTAGTGTACAAAATTATTGAAACTACTGCTGGACGTGTATTATTTAATGAAGTAGTACCAGAAGCAGCTGGATATATCAATGATGTATTGACTAAGAAAAACCTTAGAGATATTATCGGTCACGTATTGAATTCAACAAGTGTACCGGAAACGGCTGCCTTCTTGGATAATATGAAAGATATGGGGTATAAATTTGCCTTTAGAGGTGGATTGTCATTCTCATTAGGAGATATTAGAATTCCAGATCAAAAACCAAAATTAATTGCAGATGCTAGAGAGCAAGTTGAAGGTATCTCTGCAAATTATAACATGGGTCTTATTACAAATAACGAACGTTACAACCAAGTTATTGATGTATGGACTTCTGCAAATGCGCAATTAACTGAGTTAGCAATGAAAAACATTAGAGAAGACCAACAAGGTTTCAACTCGGTGTATATGATGCTTGATTCCGGGGCGAGGGGTTCTAAGGAGCAAATTCGTCAGTTAACTGGTATGCGTGGATTGATGGCTAAGCCTAAGAAATCGACTGCTGGTGGTGGAGAGATTATTGAGAATCCAATTCTTTCTAACTTTAAGGAAGGTCTTTCAATTCTTGAGTATTTCATTTCTACTCACGGTGCGCGTAAAGGTCTTGCGGATACTGCCTTGAAAACGGCGGATGCAGGATATTTAACAAGAAGATTGCATGATGTTTCTCAAGATGTTATTGTTAACATTGAAGACTGTGGAACATTAAGAGGTGTTGAAGTATCAGCATTGAAAAAGAATGAAGAAATTGTTGAGTCATTAGGAGAAAGAATTTTAGGACGTGTTGCATTACAAGACGTAATTAATCCTTTAACTAATGAAGTGTTAATCCAATCTGGACAACAAATTACTGAGGCGATAATGAAAATTATTGAAGCTTCTCCTATCGAGAAAGTGGAAGTTCGTTCTCCTCTTGTTTGTGAAGCGCCAAAAGGTATTTGTGCTAAATGTTACGGTCGTAACTTAGCTACAGGTAAAATGACACAAAGAGGTGAAGCAGTTGGTGTAATTGCAGCACAATCTATTGGAGAACCTGGTACACAGTTAACATTACGTACTTTCCACGTTGGAGGGGTTGCGGGTGGTATTTCTGAAGAGTCTAGTATTGTTACTAAATTTAATGGTAAACTAGAAATCGAAGATTTAAAAACTGTTAAAGGAGAAGATAATGATGGTAATGCAGTAGATATTGTTGTTTCACGTTCAACTGAATTAAAATTAGTTGATGAAAAAACTGGTATTGTATTAAATACGCATAACATTCCTTACGGATCAAGTATTTTTGTAAAAGACGGTCAGTCAGCTGCAAAAGGTGACGTGATTTGTAAATGGGATCCATATAATGGAGTTATTGTTTCTGAGTTTACAGGAAAAATTGCTTACGAAGATTTAGAGCAAGGACAATCGTTCATGGTAGAAATTGATGAGCAAACAGGTTTCCAGGAAAAAGTAATCTCTGAAGCAAGAGCTAAAAAATTAATTCCAACTTTATTAGTTTATGGTAAAGATGATGAGTTGATTCGTTCTTACAACTTACCAGTTGGAGCCCACTTAATGGTTGAAAATGGTGAGAAAATTAAAGCAGGTAAAGTATTAGTAAAAATTCCTCGTCGTTCTTCTAAATCAGGAGATATTACTGGAGGTTTACCTAGAATTACTGAGCTTTTAGAAGCGCGTAATCCTTCTAATCCAGCTGTAGTTTCAGAAATTGATGGTGTTGTTTCTTTTGGAAAAATCAAAAGAGGTAACCGTGAGATTGTAATTGAATCTAAATTTGGAGATATCAGAAAGTACCTAGTTAAACTTTCAAGTCAAATTCTTGTTCAAGAAAATGACTTTGTAAGAGCTGGTGTGCCTTTATCAGATGGAGCTATTACTCCTGAGGACATTTTAAGAATTAAAGGACCAGCTGCTGTTCAACAGTACTTGGTTAATGAAATTCAAGAAGTATACCGTCTTCAAGGGGTGAAAATTAACGACAAGCACTTTGAGGTAGTTATACGTCAAATGATGCGTAAAGTTAGAGTTCAAGATCCAGGAGATACATTGTTCTTAGAAGATCAATTGATTCATACTAAAGATTTTATCGTTCAAAATGATAAATTATATGGTATGAAAGTAATTGAAGATGCTGGTGATTCAAGCAACCTTAAAGAAGGTCAAATTGTTTCTCCACGTGAATTACGTGATGAAAATTCATTATTGAAACGTAACGATCAAAATATTGTTGTAGCTCGTGATGTAATCACTGCAACTGGTACTCCTGTTTTACAAGGTATTACTAGAGCATCGCTACAAACAAAATCATTTATCTCTGCGGCTTCTTTCCAAGAGACTACTAAAGTGTTAAACGAGGCTGCTGTTGCAGGTAAGATTGACTACTTAGAAGGATTGAAAGAAAATGTAATTGTAGGACATAGAATTCCTGCAGGAACTGGTATGAGAGAATATGATAATGCTATTGTAGGTTCTAAAGAAGATTACAATGACATGATGGCAAACAAAGAAGAATATATTTATTAATAAATAATATGTTTTAAGCTAAAAGATAGAAAGATTACCTCGTGTAGTCTTTCTATTTTAGTTTAAAATAGATTTACTTTTAATTGAAGGTAAGCAAGAGCAAAATGGGATTTGGTTGTTAAAACTAATGAAAATCCGCAAATTGCATACCACCGATAAATAACAATGAAATTCAACATATGAAAGACCAACAAGATCAAATTAATATAGAATTAGATGAGAAAACTGCTGAAGGGATTTACTCTAATTTGGCAATTATAAATCATTCTTCGTCAGAATTTGTTCTAGATTTTGTAAGTATCATGCCTGGTATTCCAAAGGCTAAAGTAAAATCAAGAATTGTCTTGACGCCACAACATGCTAAAAGATTGTTGAAGGCAATAGGAGAAAATATTCACCGTTTTGAAATCGCTCATGGCGAAATTAAAGATACTGAACAACCTCCAATTCCTCTTAACTTTGGTCCTGCTGGACAAGCATAGTTTATATTAAAGGCTCCATTTTTTTGGAGCCTTTTTTTATATCAATACAAACAATTCTACTGTATGTTCAAGCGGAGTAGAGCACCAATAATCATTAACATAACAAAAAATGGATTTAGTTGTAATGTGATTTTTTGGATATTATATAGTATTGGTAAGTCTATTACTGTCTTGTTAAAAGGGGATTTTTAGACTTAAAAGCTTATAAATGTGCATTGTTACAGTTTTCTTTGGTAGCTAAACGAGTATTAATGTTGTTCATCGGAAATATTTTTGAGAAGGATATTCCTGCTGTACTTTTGTACTAGAATTAGAGTTATGAATTTATCTCTATCAAAAAACAAATTTTAATATGACCAATTTTTCTAAACAAAACAAAGCTAAAAGTACTCTTACTATTTTAACTTTTGTTTTGATTTTTTTATCAAGTTTCTCAGTTTTTAGTCAATCATCAGTAAAAAATGAAAATTTTTCTAGTGAAAATGAAATCACTGTTATAAATGAGATAAAAGCAGAAAATAATAAAGCAAACACAAATATGGAATTTGTTTTGTGGTTCATGGGTTCGAAACAAAAACCCAACACCACAATTTCAACTGAAGGTATTAATACTAAAAAACAAATAATGACTTCAGGAATTGCTCCAAATCGTACATTATTAAAAGCTTTCTTAAAAAAAGCAGTCAATTATGAAACGTCTTTAGCATAAAGAAATGACTTAATTTTTTACAGATATAAAAAAGCGCTAATTTAAAATTAGCGCTTTTTTTATGATAATTTTCTATTCAAACTCCGAAGTGAAAAATAGTTTAACACTCGGGTATTTATTCTGTGTCATTTGAATTGTAAAGTCTGAATCGGCGAGAAATACTAATTGACCGTATTTGTCTTTTGCTAAAAACTTTTGTTTGATACGTTTGAATTCCTTGAACTCTTCATTCTTTGGGTCATTGGGTTTAACCCAGCAAGCCTTATGTACAGGAAAGTTTTCATACGTACATTTAGCGCCATATTCATGCTCTAAACGGTACTGAATTACTTCATATTGCAATGCTCCTACAGTTCCAATAATTTTTCTGTTGTTCATCTCAAGAGTGAATAATTGAGCTACACCTTCATCCATTAATTGATCGACACCTTTATCAAGTTGTTTTGCTTTAAGAGGGTCAGCATTGTTTATGTATCTAAAGTGTTCTGGAGAGAAGCTAGGAATTCCTTTGAAACTCATTATTTCACCTTCGGTTAAAGTATCTCCAATTTTAAAATTTCCAGTATCGTGTAATCCTACAATATCTCCAGGGTAGGAAATATCTACAATTTCTTTCTTTTCAGCAAAAAAAGCGTTTGGACTAGAGAATTTTAAATTCTTTTTAAGTCTAACGTGATAATAAGGTTTGTTTCTTTCAAATGTTCCAGATACAATTTTGATAAAAGCCAATCTGTCTCTATGTTTAGGATCCATGTTTGCATGAATTTTAAAAACAAATCCAGACATTTTTTCTTCAGTTGGATCAACTAACCTTGTTTCTGATTCTTTAGGTCTAGGTGATGGAGCGATGGTGACAAAACAATCTAAAAGCTCTCTTACTCCAAAATTATTCAGTGCTGAACCAAAGAATACAGGTTGTAATTTTCCGTCTAAATAGTCTTGACGGTCAAATTTTGGATAAACTTCATCAATCAACTCTAATTCTTCGCGTAAAGTATCAGCAGGTTTTTGTCCAATTATTTTTTCTAATTCGGGATTTTGAACATCCGAAAAAGCAATAGTTTCTTCTATGTTTTTACGATTGTCTCCACTAAATAAATTAATGTTTTGCTCCCATAAATTATAGATTCCTTGAAAATCATAACCCATTCCAATAGGGAAACTAAGTGGAGTAACAGTTAAACCTAATTTTTGCTCCACTTCGTCCATAAGATCAAAAGCGTCTTTTCCTTCACGGTCCATCTTATTGATGAAAACAATTATAGGTATTTTTCTCATTCTACATACAGATACTAATTTCTCCGTTTGTTCCTCAACTCCTTTTGCAACATCAATTACAACAATAACGCTGTCTACAGCAGTTAAGGTTCTAAAAGTGTCTTCAGCAAAATCCTTATGTCCAGGAGTATCAAGAATGTTGATTTTTTTGTCTTGGTAATTAAATGCTAAAACCGAAGTAGAAACCGAAATTCCTCTTTGGCGTTCGATTTCCATAAAATCACTCGTTGCTCCTTTTTTAATTTTATTATTCTTAACCGCACCAGCCTCTTGAATAGCTCCTCCAAAAAGTAGGAGTTTTTCTGTAAGTGTTGTTTTACCGGCATCAGGATGCGATATAATTCCGAAAGTTCTTCTTCTTTGTATTTCTTTTAAAAAGCTCATATTTACTGTAAATAGTTTGCAAAAGTACTATTTATAAATGCTAATTAAAAAAAAGTGAGGCTGTCTTTTAAGTTAGCCTCACTTATAATGCTATAATTTTATATTTACATATTAATTGACCATACAGAATAGCTATTTGGAGGACATTGAATTTTTACCCATTTGTCTCCTTGCGTAGTAGGTAACCATGTGGAGTTTCCTGTAAAATCTTTAATTTGTGCATTAGCCCAATTAGTAGGAACCCATCTTTCTTGCCATGAAGATGAATTGTTGATATATACTACAAGTCCTGGGTTGCCATTGTATCCATTTCTTCGTGCAATATATTCATCATTATCGGTGTATAAAATTGAAGTTGTTCCAGTTGCTTTATTATTATGGATCCAAATAAGATTATTTAATTTGGACTTGTTTAACCACTCCTCATAATCCTTATAGAAAATAGTCGGGTACCCTTCATGTGTTAAGATGTAGGCATATGCTAAATCTTTCTTTGAGATTTCATCTGTATCATGATTTGTGACAAAGGTAACCGCCTTATATGGGTTTCTTTTCCACATCATATCATCATTTAAAATATTTAGGTTATTGCCGTCAAAAGCGTCATTCATTTTATAATAACAAGCAAAATCAAATACAGAACTATTGGCGTTGTTAGCCCACCATTCTAAAGTATTTACATTAGAATCCCAATACTCGCCTACTGAGAACCCACCTACATTTGCATTCCAATCTTTAATTACCCAAGGGCCAAATCCTTTAACGTAATCAAATCTCCAGCCATCAAATTTCATTGTATTTTTATAATATTTCCCCACTCCATCACTTCTAAGCCATAGCCAGTTTTGGACATTAGGAGTTACATGAGATAAGTCTGGAAAGCCTCCAAAAGCACCTTCATCATTATTTGCATAAGAGTTTTTGTAGAAGTCTGCACTTGAGCGTGGAAATTTACCGGATGCCACACCAGTGAAATTTGTGTAGGTTTGCGTTCCGGTAAATGGATTGCTTTCTAACTGTCCGCCGCTATTATGATTAAGAACCATGTCGGCATAAACTTGAATGTTTTCGGCATGAGCTTTAGTAATTAAATTTACTAACTCTGTTTTAGAACCAAACCTTGTTTCAATTGTGCCATTTTGATTGTAATTTCCAAAGTCAAAATAGTCAGTTGGATCATACCCCATAGAAAAGGGTCCATTTTGCGCTTTTGAAACAGGTGGTAACCATATTGAACCAATGCCGGCATTTGACCATTCGGTTACTTTTGAACTAACAGTATCCCACCAAGTTCCCCCTGCTGGTACATCCCAATAAAAAGCTTGCATCATTACACCGCCACCTGGATTTGATACATATTTTCCTGTTATGGAATTAGTGTTCTTACCAGTATTAAAAGGTTTTCCATCATGATGTGTTACATCAATTACCGTGCTGTTTGCTTTTGCTTGGGAATTGCTGTCATTGAGCTCATTTGTTGTTTCACATGATAAGATACTAAGTGCTATTGAAGCAATTAAGTAAAGTTTTAAGTTTCTCTTTTTCATAAATTTGTAGATTTGTAGATTTGGGTTGTGTTTTAATTTATTCTTAATTTTAGAGAATAATGTATTAATAATGCTAATAATTTAATTAATTCGTATTTTTAGCTAATGTAAATAAAATTTTAACTAAAAATATTATGTACATAGTACATTATCTACGATAACGTTGTAGTGTTGAAAACTTGTTGTTATTTTGTTAAAAATGAGTGGTTTATAGTAATATTTTTAAATGTATCTTGTGGGCTTTTATTAGGGTGAAAAGCAATGTAAATAGTAAGAGTTATTTATTTTTTGGTTTTGTCTATAAAATTTTGTTAATAGTAAGGTGTAAACTTGTATTATGTAATCGAATTGTTATTTTTGTTCGCCTTTATTTTAGAGAATTGTTTGTAGGAACATTTTTCTTTCTTAACTGTAATGGCGTATATTTGGTGCCGAGTACCTAGATTTCTTTTGATTAATCAGTTTCTAACTATAAAAATATAAATTTCAAATAATGCTATTAAAAACAATACAAATGAAGTCCATTACTATTACAGTTGCGCTTGTCCTTTTTCTGTTTTCTACAACGATAACAAAGGCTCAAGAAATTATTACGGACAGTGTTGCAGTTGCAGTTGCTCCTGTAAAAAAAGTTCAAACGAATCAAAGACAAAAAATTGATGGGATTATTGCAACGGTTGGGGATTATATTATTTTGGATTCCGATATTGATAAATCTTATTTAGAAATTTCAAGTCAAGGTGGTTCTATAAAAGATATTACAAGATGTCAGATGTTAGGAAAACTAATGGAAGATAAATTATATGCACACCAGGCAGTTCAAGATAGTGTTAAAGTTACTGACGCTGAAGTGAAGAGTATGATGGAAGAACGTTTGAGCTATATGGTTAGTCAAATAGGAAGTATTGATAAGGTAGTACAATACTATAAAAAAGATTCAGAAGAAGATTTTAAGAGTTATTTCTTTGACCTTTTAAAGGAGCAAAAGCTTAGTTCTGAAATGCAAAAGAAAATTGTTGAAGAAGTTGAGATCACTCCAGAGGAAGTTCGTAATTTTTTTAAATCTATCCCTAAAGATGAATTGCCGCAGTTTGGAGCCGAAATGGAAGTAGCTCAAATTGTTATTGAACCCAAGATTTCTGATGCTGAAAAGCAAAAAGTAATTGATAAGTTGAATGAATTTAAAAAAGATATTCTAGCCGGTTCTAGTTTTGCAACTAAAGCAGTTTTGTATTCTAAAGATCCAGGGTCAGCTAGTAATGGTGGTTTTTATAAAATGAATAGAAAAACTCCTTTTGTAAAAGAGTTTAAAGATGTTGCTTTTAGTTTGCAAGAAGGGGAGATTTCAGTACCATTTGAAACTACTTTTGGATTTCATATTATTATGATTGATAAAATTAAGGGACAAGAAGTTGAATTGAGACACATATTATTGACTCCTTCTGTTTCTGAGGATGAGATTCAGTCTGCAAAAGATAAAATTACACTTATTAGAAATAAGATTATTGATAAAAAACTTTCTTTTGCAGATGCTGCCAGAACAGAATCTGATCAAAAAGAAACTAGAGCTAATGGTGGTGTTTTAATTAATCCAAAAACTCAAGATACGCGTTTTGAATTAACTAAAATGGACCCAAGTCTTTATAGTCAAGTTTCTAATCTAAAAGATGATGCGATCTCGCAACCTATTTTAGATACTGATGAGAATGGAAAGAAAAGCTTTAAGTTAATTACGGTAACAAATAGAATTAACGAGCATATCGCTAACTATGCTACGGATTATATTAAGATTAAAGATTTAGCTTTAAAAGAAAAGCAAATCAAAGCAATTGGAAAATGGTTTGATGAAAAAATTAAAGAAACATATATTAAGGTTCTTGGTGAATATAGAGACTGCGAGTTTACCAATAACTGGTTGAAAAAATAATATTTTTTATAATAAATAAAAAGAGTTAGTTTTATGAAATCATAAGCTAACTCTTTTTTAATTTAAATACTTTTCAAAATGTCTGATGTTGCAGCAATACACGATTTAGTTCAAAAACGAAATGAACTTAAAAATGAAATCGCCAAAATAATTGTAGGTCAAGATGCTGTAGTTGATCAAATCTTACTCTGTATTTTTTCTGGTGGACATGCTTTATTAGTTGGTGTCCCAGGATTGGCAAAAACATTATTAGTTAATACTTTGGCGCAAGCCTTAGGATTAGATTTTAAAAGAATTCAGTTTACACCTGACTTAATGCCTTCGGATATTTTAGGAAGTGAGATATTAGATGAAAATCGTCATTTTAAATTTATAAAAGGGCCTGTTTTTTCAAATATTATTTTAGCTGACGAAATCAATAGAACGCCACCTAAAACGCAAGCTGCTTTATTGGAAGCTATGCAAGAAAGGTCTGTGACTATAGCTGGGGAAAACTACAAGCTGTCATTACCTTATTTTGTTTTGGCTACGCAAAACCCAATTGAACAAGAGGGAACTTATCCTTTGCCTGAAGCACAATTGGACCGTTTTATGTTTGCTATTAAATTAGAGTATCCTTCCTATGAAGAAGAAGTGCAAGTGGTGAAAAGAACAACTTCGGATGTTAAAGAAACGGTTAATGCTTTATTTACAGCACAACAAATTATAGACTTTCAACAATTAATTCGTCGCATTCCTGTGGCTGATAATGTAATTGAATATGCAGTTACACTTGTGAGTAAAACACGTCCTGATAGTGTTTTGACAAATGACTTTGTAAAGAATTATTTAGATTGGGGAGCAGGACCTAGAGCTTCTCAAAATTTAATTTTGGCTGCTAAAGCCCATGCTGCTTTCAAAGGAAAGTTTTCTCCAGATATTGAAGATGTAAAAGCAGTTGCGGTTGGTATTTTGAGACATCGTATTATTAAAAATTACAAAGCAGATGCTGAAGGAATTACTGAGGAAATGATTATTTCTAAGTTGATTTAGTTTCTGTAATAAGAACACTTATTTATTGGTCGGAGAAAAGTTGTTACTAAATAATTTTCATTATGTAAGTTTTTTATAGTATAACATGATAAAAGTCATGGCTGATTTAAGTCTTAATACATAGTTTTGTAAATCATTTATTTACAAAAAAAATCATTATGATTGAACAGAATCAAATTTTTAGAAGGCCAAATCCAATCGATAAAGAGGTTTCATGGGATAAGACTCAGGTAATTATGAGTAAAACAAATTCCAAAGGTATTATTGAATATGCTAATGAAGTTTTTATTGATGTCTGTGGGTACGAGGATTATGAATTAATGTCTCAACCGCACAGTATTGTAAGGCATCCTGATATGCCAAGAGTGATTTTTAAGATTCTTTGGGAAAATTTAAAAGGAGGGAATAATTTCTACGCAATCGTGAAAAACCTTGCTAAGTCAGGAAGGTATTATTGGGTAATGACGGATTTTGAAATTTCAAAAGATCAAACGGGTGATATTACTCATTATTTTGGTAGAAGGAAAGCGGTACCTCAAGAGGTAATTAGCAAACATATTGAGCCACTATATAAGAGGTTGTTGCAAATTGAATCTGTAAGTGGGATGGAAGCTAGTGAAAAATATTTAATAGGTTTTTTGGAAGAAAAAAAAAGGAGTTATGTTGAGTTTGTTAAAGAGTGCATAATAGACTACGAACAAGAGCAATATTCAAAAGAAAGAAAAGAGCAAATAGAACAAGATGAGGAGAGTGAAAGCAGGAGCTTTTTCTCTAGATTTTTTGGGAGATAAATGGCAGTAGTTTTTAATCGATTTAAAGTATAATCATTGTGGGCTGTGTTTAACTATAGTTTAGTAATGCCTGATAGGTTTAATTTAGAAAGGCTCTTTATTCAAATCAGAATAAAGAGCCTTTTTTTAATTCTATTGATTTCGATATTGATAAAAAATAAATATTATTTTGCTAATTGTTTAATATTGTTACGGTATTTTGTCAATTGTTTAATAAAAAGTAAAATAACGACGTTTTTAGCAATAATAATTTTCTAAAATAGCACTTTTATTAAATTTTTTTTAAATCTCACCTTAAATTCGTTAATTTGCATCACGAAAAAACAAAAAAAATACCAAGATAGTTTGGTTGTTTATTTTTGATATAATCAAGACAAATAGCCTTTAACATTGAAAAGAATTCTACTATGAACATTTATAACGATTATCTACAAGAAAT
This sequence comes from Flavobacterium sp. PL002, assembly GCF_054165825.1. Classification (NCBI taxonomy): domain Bacteria; kingdom Pseudomonadati; phylum Bacteroidota; class Flavobacteriia; order Flavobacteriales; family Flavobacteriaceae; genus Flavobacterium; species Flavobacterium sp. PL002. Next base: position 2,563,024 of record NZ_CM135110.1, read on the forward strand.
CGAAGAACGAAAAGGGCAAGGGCTTAACCCAAAACCTATTGATGGTGCTGACTTATTAAGTACAATCATTACACAAATAAAAGATTCAGATAACTTAGATCGTGACGAATCGCTTAAATTTTTCACGTACAATGTTGTTCCTGGAACTACTCCAGCTGCAGCGGTCAAAGCGGTATTTCTAAAGGAAATTATTCTAGGTCAATCTGTAGTGAACGAAATTACTCCTGCTTTTGCTTTTGAATTATTATCACACATGAAAGGTGGTCCTTCGATTGAAGTATTACTTGATTTAGCTTTAGGTAATAATGTTGCTATTGCAAAAGAAGCAGCAAAAGTATTAAAAACACAATTTTTTCTTTACGAAGCTGATACAGCACGTTTAGAAGCTGCATTTAAAAGTGGTAGTGAAATTGCTAAGGAAATTTTAGTAAGTTATGCTAATGCAGAATTTTTTACAAAACTTCCTGAGGTAGCAGAAGAAATTAAAGTAGTTACTTATGTAGCTGGTGAAGGAGATATTTCTACTGATTTACTTTCTCCAGGAAACCAAGCACATTCAAGATCAGATCGTGAATTGCATGGAAAATGTTTAATTTCTCCTGAAGCGCAAGCTGAAATTCAAGCTTTGCAAGCACAACATCCGGATAAAAGTGTGATGTTGATTGCTGAAAAAGGAACAATGGGTGTTGGATCATCAAGAATGTCAGGTGTGAACAATGTAGCATTATGGACAGGTAGAAAAGCAAGTCCTTATGTTCCTTTTATTAATATCGCTCCAATTGTAGCGGGTACAAACGGAATTTCGCCAATTTTCTTGACTACGGTTGATGTAACGGGTGGAATTGGTTTAGACCTTCAAAACTGGGTAAAAGTAGTTGATGATAAAGGGAATGCTGTACGTAATGAAAACGGAGATGTTGTTCTAGAAGAGGCATATTCTGTTGCTACAGGTACTGTGCTTACTATCAATACTAAAACAAAAAAATTATACAACGGGGACAAAGAGCTAAAAGATATTTCTAAAGCTTTTACTCCTCAAAAAATGGAATTTATAAAAGCAGGTGGTTCATACGCTATTGTTTTTGGTAAAAAGTTGCAAACTTTTGCTTCAAAAACTTTAGGTATTGCTATTGTTCCTGTATTTGCTCCGTCAAAGGAAGTTTCTGTTGAAGGACAAGGACTTACGGCTGTAGAAAAAATATTTAATAAAAATGCAGTTGGTACTACTCCAGGTAAAGTATTACACGCAGGATCAGATGTACGTGTAGAGGTTAACATTGTAGGTTCACAAGACACAACTGGTTTGATGACTTCACAAGAATTAGAGTCTATGGCTGCTACTGTGATTTCACCAATCGTTGATGGTGCGTATCAATCAGGTTGTCATACTGCATCGGTTTGGGATAATAAGTCGAAAGCAAATATTCCTAGATTGATGAAATTCATGAATGACTTTGGTTTGATTACTGCTCGTGATCCTAAAGGAGAATACCTTGCAATGACCGATGTTATTCATAAAGTATTGAATGATATTACGGTTGATGAATGGGCTATCATTATTGGTGGTGACTCTCATACAAGAATGTCAAAAGGCGTTGCTTTTGGTGCCGATTCAGGTACGGTTGCGCTTGCATTGGCTACTGGTGAAGCTTCTATGCCAATTCCAGAATCAGTAAAAGTAACTTTCAGAGGGGATATGAAAACCTATATGGATTTCCGTGATGTGGTTCACGCTACTCAATCTCAAATGTTGAAACAATTTGGTGGGGAAAATGTATTCCAAGGTAGAATTATCGAAGTGCACTTAGGTACACTTACTGCGGATCAGGCCTTTACTTTTACAGACTGGACTGCAGAGATGAAAGCGAAAGCTTCTATTTGTATTTCTGAGGATGAAACTTTGATTGAATCATTGTTGATTGCTAAGAGAAGAATCCAGATCATGATTGATAAAGGAATGGATAATGCGAAACAAGTTCTTAAAGGTTTGATCGCTATCGCTGATCAAAGAATCGCTGACATCAGATCTGGTGCTAAACCAGCTTTAACTCCAGATGCAAATGCTAAGTATTTTGCTGAAGTTGTTATTGATCTTGATTTGGTTGAAGAGCCAATGATTGCAGATCCAGACGTTAATAATGCAGATGTTTCTAAGAGATATACACACGACACTATTAGACCATTATCATTTTATGGTGGAACTAAAAAAGTTGATTTAGGTTTTGTTGGATCATGTATGGTTCATAAAGGAGATTTAAAAATCCTTTCGCAAATGCTTAAAAATATTGATGCACAATTTGGTAAAGTAGAATTTAAAGCGCCATTAGTTGTTGCTCCACCAACGTACAACATTGTTGATGAATTGAAAGCGGAAGGAGACTGGGAAGTGTTGCAAAAATATTCAGGTTTCGAATTTGATGATAATGCGCCAAAAGGAGTAGCACGTACAGGATATGAAAATATTCTTTATTTAGAACGTCCAGGTTGTAACTTATGTATGGGTAACCAAGAAAAAGCAGCAAAAGGAGATACTGTAATGGCAACTTCTACCCGCCTTTTTCAAGGAAGAGTTGTTGAGGATGCTGAAGGTAAAAAAGGAGAGTCATTACTTTCTTCAACGCCAGTTGTTGTGTTGTCTACAATCTTAGGTAGAACGCCAACTATGGAGGAATACAAAGCAGCAGTGAAAGGAATTAATCTAACGCAATTTGCACCATCTCATAAGTTATTAGTTCAATAATAAATTAAGATTTGTTAATTATATCAAAAAGCCTGAGTCAATGACTCAGGCTTTTTTTATTTTTCGTACCTTGTGGTATCTAAAATACAATACTTAAAACAATTATATATGGCATTTGATATTGAAATGATTAAAAAAGTGTATGACAACATGACAAGTCGTGTTGATGCTGCACGAAAAGTAGTTGAACGTCCACTTACTTTAACCGAGAAAATTTTATATAGCCACTTATGGGATGGAACAGCGAAGCAGGCCTATGGACGAGGTGTTGATTATGTTGATTTTGCTCCAGATAGAGTAGCGTGTCAAGATGCAACTGCACAAATGGCTTTGTTGCAATTTATGCATGCAGGTAAGAAAACAGTTGCTGTGCCAACAACAGTTCATTGTGATCACTTGATTTTGGCAAAAGTAGGAGCAGAGAAGGATTTAGCTGTTGCAAAAGAACAATCAAGCGAAGTTTTTGATTTTTTATCATCAGTTTCAGATAAATACGGTATTGGTTTCTGGAAACCAGGATCGGGAATTATTCATCAAATTGTTTTGGAAAATTATGCTTTTCCAGGTGGGATGATGATTGGTACTGATTCACATACTGTAAATGCAGGTGGTTTAGGAATGCTGGCCATTGGTGTTGGTGGAGCTGATGCTGTAGATGTAATGTCAGGAATGGGATGGGAATTGAAATTTCCTAAATTAATAGGAGTGAAGTTAACCGGAAAATTATCTGGTTGGACTGCTCCAAAAGATGTGATTTTAAAAGTTGCTGACATTCTTACTGTAAAAGGAGGAACTGGAGCAATTGTTGAATATTTTGGTGAAGGGGCGACTAATATGTCTTGTACTGGTAAAGGTACAATTTGTAATATGGGTGCCGAAATTGGTGCTACAACTTCTACATTTGGTTACGATGATTCTATGCGTAGGTATTTAACAGCTACTGGTCGTCAAGACGTAGTTGATGCTGCCGATAAGGTAGCTGATTATTTAACTGGTGACCCTGAGGTTTATGCAAACCCAGACAAATATTTTGATCAAGTAATTGAAATTAACCTTTCAGAATTAGAGCCACATATCAATGGACCATTTACTCCAGATAGAGGTACTCCAGTTTCTGAAATGAAAGCGGAGGCGAAAGCTAATGGATGGCCAATAAAAGTGGAATGGGGATTAATTGGTTCTTGTACGAACTCTTCTTATGAAGATATGGCTCGTGCGGTATCCATCGTGAACCAAGCTGTAGAACATGGTATTACTCCTAAAGCAGAATTTGGTGTTAATCCAGGTTCTGAGCAAATTCGCTACACTATTGAAAGAGACGGTATGATTGCTGCATTTGAAAAAATGGGGACTAAAGTATTTACGAATGCTTGTGGGCCATGTATTGGTCAATGGGATAGAGCTGGTGCAGATAAACAAGAGAAAAATACAATCGTTCATTCGTTCAACCGTAACTTTTCTAAAAGAGCAGATGGTAATCCAAATACGCATGCTTTTGTAACTTCTCCAGAAATGGTTGCGGCATTAGCAATTGCAGGAAGATTAGATTTTAACCCGCTTACGGATACATTATTAAACGACAAAGGAGAAGAAGTTAAATTGACCGCGCCTTATGGTGATGAATTACCTAAAAAAGGATTTGAAGTAGATGATAATGGTTTTCAAGCTCCTGCTGCTGATGGATCAACTGTTCAAATTGTGGTTAGTGAATCTTCGGATAGATTACAACTATTAGCACCATTTGACGCTTGGGACGGTAAAAATATTACAGGAGCTAAATTGCTAATTAAAGCATTTGGTAAATGTACTACGGATCATATTTCTATGGCTGGACCGTGGTTGCGTTTCCGTGGACATCTAGATAATATTTCAAACAATATGTTGATTGGTGCTGTAAATGCTTACACTCAAAAAACAAATTCGGTTAAAAATCAATTAACTGGTGAATATGGTGCGGTTCCTGCTGTAGCGCGAGCGTACAAAGCAGCTGGTGTTCCTTCTGTTGTTGTTGGAGATCATAATTACGGGGAAGGTTCTTCTCGTGAGCATGCTGCAATGGAGCCTCGTTTCTTAGGTGTTAAGGCGGTATTAGTGAAATCTTTTGCTCGTATACACGAAACGAATCTTAAAAAACAAGGACTTCTTGGGTTGACATTCGCTAATGAAGCGGATTATGATAAGATCCAAGAGGATGATACAATTAATTTTATAGATTTAGTTGATTTTGCGCCAGGAAAACAATTAACGGTAGAGTTTGTTCATGCTGATGGAAGTAAAGATTTAATCTTAGCAAATCATACGTACAACGAAGGACAAATTGGTTGGTATGTAGCTGGTTCAGCATTAAATTTAATTGCTGCCGAAGCTTAATATTATCATTTATTATATATTTAAACGCTCTGTGTAAACAGAGCGTTTTTTTTGTTTTAAAGTTTTTTTCTAGCTAGGAATTTATGGAAAGAAGGTGATTCCCTTTTTTTTATTTGACAACAAAGTAGTTAGGTTGCTTTAATATTCTAAAGATGATATTTTGAATTAAAAATTGAATTTTTCTCTCAATCAATAAGTTAAAGCCGACGTTATATTTGTATCTTTAATGTAGGTTTTAATTGTGCAATTATTCATAATCCTCAATAGAATACATATAATATGGAAGAAAGAGATCAAACTAGAAAAGAAGAATTGGCTAACGGAATTTCACATTTTTTAGGAGTGATTTTTTGCTTAATTGCAATACCGTTTCTAGTTGTAATAGCTTATCAAGAACATGATTTGGTTACAGTTTTGTCTGTTCTAGCGTTTGGAATAGGGATGTTATTAGTATATTCTTTTTCGACTCTGTATCATTTAGTGGTAAAAGAGAAAATAAAGCATGTGCTTAATATTGCAGATCATATTAGTATCTATTATCTCATTGCAGGAACTTATACGCCGTTAATGGTTGTTTATTTAGATAAAAAAAACGCAATAATTTTTCTAAGCATAATGTGGTCAATAGTTTTGTTAGGGACTTTTTTTAAGATTTTTTATACTAACCGTTTCAAAATACTTTCTACAGTGTTGTATTTATTAATGGGTTGGATGATAATATTTGTAGTTAAACCACTGTGGGGAGTTGTGCCTCTTTCAATTTTTTTATGGATTCTTGCTGGAGGATTAAGTTATACTATTGGGGTTTATTTTTATGTAAAGGGACTAAAAAGTTATTATCACACAATTTGGCATGTTTGGGTCCTATTAGGTACGGTGTTCCATTATGTTGCAGTATTAAAAAGTTTGTAAAACATTTATTAAATAGTTCATAGATGAGATTTGTAATTTGTAAGATACTTGCTTTTCAATATATTATATTTTGAAAGGGTTTTCTATTTCTCAATTATAATGAATAACAAATTAATTAGAATGAACCTTTTAATTTAAAATTCAATATATAGTAAAGCATTCTGTGTTAACAGAATGTTTTTATGTTTTACATAGTTTTGTTAAAAAGAATATAAATGGATGTTAAAAATTGCGATATTTCCTTTTATAGATTAAATTAGCTTTTTTTAATACTTTATCGTGAATATTTACGTTACAGTACCATAGAAAATCGATAAGCTTAGATCTTTTAAGTTTAATAGCATATAGAATTAAAAAAGTGTTTATGAAGTATACTAGTTGGATTTTAGGAATGGTTTTTTTAAGTGGTTTTAGTGCATTTTCTCAAGAGAAATATAGTGAACACACCGTTGCAAAAGGAGAGACAATCAGTAAAATTGCGCAGCAGTATAAAGTCAAATCTAGTGCTATCTATGCGCTTAATCCTGAGTCGAGAAAAGGTATAAAGTACAAAGGTATTTTACTAATTCCTATTAAGACTGGAAAATCAAAAAGTACTGTAGCAACTGTTTCTAATACTAAAACACATACTGCTTATCCTAAAGAAACGTTGTATAGTATTGCAAAAAAATATAGCATTACCGTTGATGAATTATACGCCGTTAATCCAAGTTTAAAAAAATCAGGATTAAAGAACGGTCAAAAAATACAAATTCCAGTTACTACTTCAAATACAGCTTTAATCTCAAACGAGAAAACACAACAAGCACCAGAACTGGTTTCGGTTGAAAATTCGGTTCCCCAAGAAATTACTCCAACTCATAACACTACAGGAACTATTGTTCGTGAAATTTTACCTAATGAAACTAAGTACGCCATTGCAAAGGAATACGGAATTTCAGTAGCGGACATTGATAGTGCAAATCCTATTCTTGAAACTGAAGCACTAAAAATTGGGCAAAAAATTATTATTCCAATAAAAGATGATAATAGTAGTAATGTTTTGGCTATAGCCAAAGTAACTCCAAAAATTGAAACAGTAACCGCAATTGCTGAAACTACTATAACTCGCGAGGTACTTCCTAAAGAAACTAAATACGGAATCGCTAAAGAATACGGAATCACAGTAAAGGAATTGGAAAATCAAAATCCTAATATTGTAAACGGACTTCCAGTAGGATATAAATTAAATATAACTAGTAAAAATGAAATTGCTTCTACTGTATCTAATGAGGCAATAGTTGCTAATGATTCTAAAGAGCATGAAGGTTCTAAAGGTTTTAAAAGTACTAAAGATGATGATTTTTTAGACCAATTAGTGTCTACAGCTTCTGAAAATTTAGGGACTCGTTATCGCTATGGTGGTACAACTAAAAATGGTATTGATTGCTCTGCTTTAATGTGTAATACTTTTAGTGCATTTGACATTCAGTTGCCACGAACTTCAATCGAACAATCGCAATACGGTGTTGTAGTTAACAATGAAGAAGCTAAAAAAGGAGATTTGATTTTCTTTAAAACAAGCAGAAGAAATCGTATAAACCATGTAGGGATGGTTGTAGATGTAAATGATGGAGATATAAAATTCATTCACGCATCTGTTAGTGAAGGCGTAATTATTTCCTCTGTAAAAGAAAAATACTATAGTAAAAGAGTAACGCAAATCAACCGTGTGCTATAACTGAAAATAAAAATCAGTTAGGTCATAGATAACTAATACAGATCATTAGGTAAAATATTTAATTAAACACTTGTAAAAGTTTTTGCAAGTGTTTTTTTTTGTTTTCAATATTTTCTATAAAAGCATCATATTTTAGTGTTGTCAAAGCAACGTGAATCGCTTTTTGTTATCATTACCCGCTGATTTATATAAAATGAGAATGACACATAGCTTGAACTCTATCGTGGTCAGTTTTGAGGTCTAAATATTGAAATTTTAGAATATCAAGCACTTCAAATGACAAATCAGTCCCATGTTCTCTTATGGCATCTTCATAGTTTTTTTTAACTACATCTTCACCGTATTCACAAGATTCTAAAATAAATTTTCGGTCTTTGTTTGTAAGTGCGGCTTTAACATCCATCCATATTCTAAAAAACTTGCCAATAACGCGAGTACTTTTTACTGATTCTCCACCTAGTTTTAACACTTCTGATAAAAGTGCTTCTTTGCATTTTTTACTCGTTGTTATAAATTGTGCGAATAAAATTTTTAAATCATTCTCTTCCGTTTCGTTAGTAGCTGACTCGTAACCTTCTATTCGGTCATTGTTTATTTGAATCAGATTATTTAATAATCCTATAGTTTTTATATCGTCCATGAATATGTTTTTTAGTTGTACCACTGTTTCGTGATAGAACAAATATCCAACAAACACACGAAAAACTATTTACAGAATTTTTTCTAAAGTTTATGCCATTTTCACTTTAACTTTTCGATATGATTTATGAATAAATAGACTTAGTAAAACAGTGTATTTTTTGTAAAAGCATAAAAAAACTGCTATAGATTCAATAGCAGTTTGATTGTATTATTAAATGTTGTGAAAATTGTATCAGGACTATTTTAGTACATGGTGAGCAAGAACTTTCTGTACTTCATAGACATTCACTGATTTGTTAAACTGTTTTCTAATGCTAGGTTGTAATTCGCTAGAAACCCAAATTTTTAATTCGGCATCAAGGTCAAATGTGCCCGCAGTTTCAATACTAAATCTCGAAATGCTTTTGTAAGAAATCGATTTGTATTCGGTTTTACTACCTGTTAGTCCTTGTTTGTCAACTAATATCAATCGTTTAGTAGTGAAAATAAAGGTGTCACGAATTAACTTAAACCCCATTTCAATTTCTTCTCCTTCAGTTAAAAGTTGGCCATAATCCTTAGTTAATTGTTCCTGACTCACTGCTCCGGCATTGCCTAATAGTGCTGAAAATAATCCCATAATTCGCTGTTTTTTATTAAATATTATTTGTTTTTTAAACTACTTATAATAGCCATAACGTCTTGATCTCCTAATCCTTCTTCCTGAGCAAGTACAAAGCTATCATAAAGAGGGTGAATTAAAGGAGAGTCTAGTCCAGCCTCTTTGGCTAATCTTAAGTCTTTAACAAGATGTTTTAGTGCAAAAGCAGCGGCATAGGAGTCGTTTAAAATTGCAGGAGCTTTAATAGCGGTGATTCCGTTACCACAGGCACCTTGGTTAATAATATTCAACATGTCTTCCTTGCTAACACCATTTTTCTCGGCAAATAAAACAGTTTCAGCTAAACCTTGTAAATTAAGACCTAGAAGATAATTAATTGCTAATTTGGCGGCACTTGCTACACCAGCTTCACCTACGTGAATAGCCACTTTTCCTAAAATTTCAAAAATAGGTTTTACTATTTCGTAATCGGCATTGTTAGCGCCTACAAGAATTACAAGTGAGCCTTCTTGTGCTGGTTTTACACTTCCAGAAACTGGAGCATCTATAAAATGAACCTGTTTTTTGCTACAAATAGTGGCAAGATAACGAGACGTTTCTGGAGAAACGGTACTCATGTTAATGATGATTTTTCCGGGATTATCTTTCGAGAGTAAACCTTGCTCACTTTCAAAAACTTCTTTTACCGCCTCATCATTAGATAACATCGTGATAACAACATCACAAGCTTGTAATAAAGCTTCTGGAGTAGCAGCTGATGTTGCTCCGGCAGAAATTAAATCTTTTTCTTTATCCTTGGTTCTATTAAAAACAGTTACCTCTAAACCTGCTTTTAATAAATTTTTCGCCATTGGATTTCCCATATTTCCTAGGCCTATCCATCCTATTTTTAATCTATTCATTTTTATAATGTATTGTTGTTTTATTAGAAATGTTGAGGTTGAGCTACCTCAGAAAGCGAGTACTAAATTACCGTTTATTTTATAAAAAAAGAATAAAGAATTGTTAGGATATTTTAATTTCATCTTGAGTTTTTATAGAGCTATTTCCTGCTGTCGTTACATTCTTATTTCATTAATTTCCTTTTTTATAATGCCCTAAAAGGAGCTTCTTTTAGTCGCTCTTTTAGTTCAATAAAAAATAAAAATTAATTTCACAAGAATTTCACTCCCATCAGGGCTAATACATGTGGTTTTGAAATTTATTTTTTTTACACAAAAAAACTGCTATTGATGAAATAGCAGTTTAAGTTGATTGATGTTTGAAACGGTATTTAGTTATTTTCTAAATCCTTAGTCATTTTAAATCCAATTAGTAATCCAGTACCCGCAGTCAGGAAGATGATTCCTGGAAATAATGCTTCGCTGGTAACGTTAAAAATGGTTTGAATAATTATTGCGAGTAATATTCCCGCTCCAATACCCATTAATAATACGGCTAGATTTAAGATAAACATTCTCCACATTGGTGCGTTTTTTTGTCTTTTGGACATAAAAATACTAGCGTCAGCTCCTTTTTCAATAAGTGCTAAGCGCTCTTTGTTTCTCGTTGAAAAAAATAAATAAAATACGCCAAAGACTGCTCCGAAAATGGTCATTACAATAAAAACTTCTGGTCCCATGATTGTTTGTTTTTTAATTGATTACTTTTAATGTGTTCCTAGCTTAGGACGATAGAAGTTTTACTTTGGTTACAAGTTTTGTCATTTTTTTATTTTTTTTAAATTAGTTGTAACCAAAATTCAATAGTAGCAGTCTTACCATGTACATGACTCAAATCGAAGATACATATTATATTACCAAAATAATAGCTGGCGACACAAAAGCGTTTGCTGTTTTGGTCGATCGGTACAAAGATTTGGTGTTTACATTAGCATTGCGAATGCTTAAAAATAGGGAAGAAGCAGAGGAGGTTGCACAAGACACCTTTATAAAGGTATTCAAATCAATAAATAAGTTCAAAGGTGATTCTAAGTTTTCTACCTGGATCTACAGGATAACATATAACAGTTGTTTAGATGTTTTAAAAAAATACAAGCAAGAATATAAACTAGATCCTATTGACGAATATACCGAACGGCAGTTAGTTACTTTTGAAAATGCTTTTGACGCATTGGCCGATAAAGAACAACGACAGACCATTGAAACGTGTTTGCAAAAATTGCCTGAAGAAGATGGTTTTTTATTGACTTTGTATTATTTTGAAGAGCAATCCATAGATGAAATTGCTAAAATTGTAGGTTTAACGACGAATAACGTTAAAGTCAAGCTGTTTAGAAGTAGAAAAAAGTTGGCTTATCTATTAAAGGATAGCTTAGAACCAGAAATAATTGAGCATTATGAACGCGAAAGAAAATAAGGAAATAGACAACTTAGTGAATAAAATGATGAAGAAAGCTACTTTAGAGTCGCCTTCATTTGATTTTACTGCTCAAATAATGGAACAAGTTAATTCATTGCAACAATCCAGAGCAACCATTTATGAACCTTTGATTTCAAGAAAAGCTTGGTTTTTTATTTGCACGGGCTTAGTAGCTTTGATGGGATATGTTTTATTAGGAACACAACAACAACCCACTAGCTGGGATCATTTTTTAGATTTAAACATTTTTATAAATGATGCTTTTTCCATTGCATTACATCGTTTCTTATTTTCGAATGTTATGCTGTATTCTTTAGCTTTTTTGTCGGTAATGGTGCTCGTGCAAGTGTTTTTTTTAAGTATGTTCTTCAATAAGAGATTTGAGAATTAATTAATTCATTAGCTTTTTTAAAATAGAATTAATGTAAATAGGGTTTTAAATCATAAAAAAAGTACTAGAGTTAATAACGTTCAAAATATATTTTACAATCTTTGAAGTCAAAATAACAAAGTGCATTATGAGCAAGACAAAATTAACAATCAACAAGAACGGTTCTATAAAAATAGAAGGAGATTTTGAAATAACAGACAGTCAAGGTCAAGTTTACGGACTTGAAGGTAGAACGGCTTTGGGTCTTTGTAGATGCGGATTATCTGCTAATAAACCTTTTTGTGATGGTTCACATCGCAATGGTTTTGAACATGAACCTGCGGCATTTGATTTGCCACCTATGAAAACAAAGTAATTCATCGTTTTTCAAGTTGAATCATAAAAAAGGCTGCATTCTTTAAATGCAGCTTTTTTGGTTTTATACTTTATATTTTATTAGTCTTGAGAAATATGATTGTCTTTTAATATTTGGTCGAACTGTTCTTCTTTCCCTTCTTTTTTCATTTCAGTATAAATCATGCTGATTAATGTTTCGGCATCAGTGCGATATGGAGATTTGTGTTCAACATATAAATTGTATGCTTTGCACATATTGTTTAATCCTTTTTCATAATCTTTTAAATTTGTTGCGTAAACATTACCTAAACCGTAATATACTTCAGGGTTGTTACTGTCAACTTTAGCTAACTTTTCATAGGATTTAATTACATTATCGTAATCCTTTTTATGCAAGTAAGCAACGGCAATGTTTTGCAATGGCATTAAGCCGTTTGGATCAATTTCAATTGATTTTTTATACGCTTCGATAGCTTTGTCAAATTCATTTAAATAACGATAATTAATTCCCAAGTTATCCCAAGCAAAAGCAAATTTAGGATCTTCTTTTACTGCTTTTTCAAAATAATCAACTGCTTTTTTGAAGTTTTCTTTTTCGGACTCTTTTTGTCCTAATGAATAATATTCACGTGCTTTTTTATTATTTGATACTGAATTTTCATTTAATTTCTCATTGCTAGAAGCCTTGTCTTTCATGGCCGGACAATTGCTCATCAGGTATCTTTCTAATTCGTAATAGGATGTTTTGTATTCTTTAGAATTCTCATCTAAATTGATCGCGATGTCAATTTGCTTTTTTTCATCAGTTTGTTTTGATATTTTTTCTAAATCAGGAATGTTCAAAAGCTTTCTTCCTATTTGTAAGGCTCCTGCTTGCTTGTTTAGGCACGCACTAATTTCTAGCGAAACTTCCTTATTGTTTTTATTGTATGCATTGATTGAGTCGATGCACTTGCAGCCATTTTCGGCTAATTCTTTTAAAAGGTTGTCTGGGTTTTTAGTGTTGTTTTCTTGTGCGTTTCCCTGTGTGAAAAAAGAAAAGATTGCAAATAGGGTTATTATTTTTTTCATTGGTTTGAACTTTTTCAAGAGTTAGTTATCCAAATATAATAATAAAGAGTTTTGTTATGTAGTAAAGTAATGGCTTATTTCTTGTTATTTTAAATGATTTATTAAATCTTAAAGTTGAGGTTGTCTAAATGTTTTAATTGCGTAAGGGATAGTAGCGGCATCCTTTTAAGGAATGCAATGGAATAAAAGATATAGCGAATAGCCCGACCTCACTGTAACGAGAGTGGAAGTGCGGTTACGCCCAGAGTAAATTAACTTAGGTGGTTACTAGCAACAATTAAAAATTAAGCACAAAAAAAAGCCTTACAAAATTGCAAGGCTTTAAATTTAAAATAATAATAATTATGGTAATAAAACAGTATCAATAACGTGAACGATACCATTGCTACATTGAATATCTGGAATAACCATTTTTGCAGGAGTTGCGATTCCGTTACTTTTTACAGTGAAAGTTCCGTTTAAGAAAGCACTGTATGTCAATGTTCCTCCACCAGCTGTTACAGCAGTAGTACTTGTTTGCTCAGATGTGAATTTACCTCCTACAATAGCGTGGTTTAATAAAACAGCTTGTAAAGTAGCTTGTGGTGCATTTTTAACATCATCAAGAGTTGCAAATCCTGCTGCTTTAAAGGCAGCATCTGTAGGTGCATAAATAGTGAAATTATTATCTGGATCAGCTAAAACTGATGCCAAACCTGAAGATATAACTGCTTGAACTAAAAAAGTAAGTTCTGGCGCTTTAAAAACTTTAGCGTCTTTTAATAATATTGCCGACTCTACAATGTTAACCCCTGTAGCGATCATTACTTTGTCTATGGCATGTACGGTTCCATTGCTTGCGTTAACGTCAGTCAAGATGATTTTTGAGCCATTGATGTATAAATCATTTCCTCTGCTAATGAAGCGTCTGTCAACACCTAAAGCTGATGTAGATGTACCTCCATTCATGATTTTACTTGCAAGTAAATCACCATTAGAAACGTGGTATAATAAAGTGTTAGTCAAAAAGTCATTTTGCAAACCTCCTAAAGTTCCGGCGTCTACTAATCCCAATCTTGCAAATGCATCATTTGTAGGTGCAAAAACAGTATAATGTCCTGATGGATCGTTAGGGTTACTATTGCTTAAAACGCCTACAACACCACCTTGAACCGCTGCTCCTTCAAGTGTACTAAAATTTGGATTAGCAACTGCAATACCTGCAATACTTGGCGTTTCTTCTTTATAATCAGAATCACAAGAAACAATTGTTCCTATTAGTGTTAGTGCCAGTAGCACACTTTTTATATTTATATTTTTCATCTTATTTGTTTTTTTGTAATTAAAATTTGTAAACTAATCCACCGTAAAAACCAGTCGATTTACCTATGTTTCTACCAGCTACTAATGTGCTCGCTCCTGCAGAAACTCCAATTTCTTTGTAAATAGGAGTGTATAAATCGATACCTATTTTAGTGTAATTAACTTTTGTGATTGGAAAATATCCTGCGAATCCTTCACCAAAGATGTCAACACCACCAGTAGATTTTTGGTTAGCAATGTAAATGTCACCGTAAAATAATCTTGCAGCATAACCTACTTTAAGTTCTGTTGCATACGAGTTTGGTACGTCATTAGAGGCATAGTTTCCTGCTAATTGTGCTGAAGCAAAAATTCCAGAATCCATTCTGAACATTGCCATTCCTGTTGTACTAACGGTTGTACTTCTATTTCCAATAGCAATAATAGATTGAAAACCTTCTTCAACTTTATAGTTGCTAAGAGGTGTTTTTAATCCTAATGCACCAATAAGTCGTAATGATGAAGTGCCAAAATCAAAATTAAACGGACTGTATTTTACAAAAACCGATACATCTTGAAAGCCTTTTCTTTCGTTTTCTAAACCTAAGTTTGTCAATACTTCTTCGGTAGCACTACCTTTAGCAGTTACGTATGGCAATACTAATACTACATCAACTTGGTCGGTAATACCGTAAGTTGCATAAATAGATGTGCTTGAAATTTTTGTTTCGTTAAAAACAGGAACCCCGTCTACTTTTTCTGGAATGAAATATACTTCATCGTATTTTTCTGAACTATAAGAAATAGAAATATCTCCTTTACCTTTTCCTTGCATAAATCCACTAATAGGACTTTGAGAATGAGCTGTGTTAATATATCCAAATGTTGTTACAGCCAAAATGAATAGTAATTGCTTTTTAATCATAATATTATATTGTTAGTTTACTGTTGCGGTTATTTACGTAAGAAGGTTGGTTGTGGTTTTATAAAAACATAAAATAATTATAAAAAAAGTTTAAAAACAATTGAAACTAATTGATTTTCAATTGTTTGTTAGTAAAAAAAAAGAGATAAAAATTAATTTCAATTGTTTTTTTAAGATCATTAAACAGTCAAATACATTTAAAGTCAATTATTTAATTCCGTTAATACTTTTTTTTTTGATTTCAATTGATTACAAACAAATAACTATAATTGAATTGTAATGCTGTTTTAAGATTTAGGATTCCTAGTTGTAATTTTTTTTGTGTTTCTAAAAAAGCATATCTTTAACCAAACCAAACCAAACCAAACCAAACCAAACCACATTTTATGGAAGACAATAACCAAGACGATTTTAAAAGAGAACTAGGATTACTAGACGGAACGAT
Organism: Flavobacterium sp. PL002; assembly: GCF_054165825.1. Taxonomy (NCBI): domain Bacteria; kingdom Pseudomonadati; phylum Bacteroidota; class Flavobacteriia; order Flavobacteriales; family Flavobacteriaceae; genus Flavobacterium; species Flavobacterium sp. PL002. Next base: position 2,578,819 of record NZ_CM135110.1, read on the forward strand.
GCTTGTTGTGGGATCGATGATAGGTTCTGGAATATTTATAGTAAGTTCAGATATGGTACGACAGTTAGGGTCTGCTGGATGGCTCATTGCTATGTGGGTACTTACAGGTACTATTACTGTGATCGCCGCTGTGAGTTATGGCGAGCTAAGTGCGTTGTTTCCTAAAGCAGGCGGTCAGTATGTTTATATTAAAGAAGCTTACGGTAAATTAATAGGTTTCCTATACGGTTGGAGTTTTTTTGCAGTAATACAAACCGGAACGATTGCTGCTGTAGGTGTTGCTTTTTCGAAGTTTACGGCTTATATTTTTCCTTCTTTTAGTGATAAGAATATCTTGTATGAAATAAGCGGTTTTCAACTTAACGCTGCCCAAATTGTATCCATTGTTACTATTGTTTTGCTGAGTTACTTGAATAGTCGCGGTGTTAAAAATTCTAAGATTTTACAAACAGTATTAACGGTAATTAAAATTTTGTCTTTAGCTGGATTGATCCTTTTTGGATTTTTTGCTGCTAAAGCTGAGGTCTGGGATGCTAACTGGGCTAATGCTTGGACATCGCAATCACTGGATGTCGCAACCGGCTCGTGGTTGCCTATTAGTGGGACAGCTTTGATCTCAGGAATTTCAGCAGCATTAGTTGGGTCTATGTTCTCGAGTGTGGCTTGGGAAGGCGTCACTTTTATTGCTGCCGAGATTAAAAATCCAAAAAGAAATGTAGGACTGAGTTTGTTTCTAGGGACTTTGATTGTAAGTGTGATTTACATTCTAGCTAATTTAATGTATCTAGCAGTTGTACCATTACAAGAAATTGCTACGGCAGAGTCTGATAGGGTAGCTGTAGTAGCATCACAATATATTTTTGGACCTATTGGAACCTTAATTATTGCAGTAATGATTATGATCTCAACTTTTGCTTGCAATAACGGACTCATTATGGCCGGTGCGCGTGTGTATTACACTATGGCTCAAGATGGTGTTTTCTTTAAAAAAGCAGCCCAATTAAACGGGGCAAAAGTTCCTGCTTGGTCAATATGGGCACAGTGTTTATGGGCTTCGGCTTTGTGCTTGACTGGTAAATACGGAGATTTACTAGACTTTGTAGTAATTATTGTATTGATATTTTATATCCTAACAATTTACGGGATATTTATATTACGTAAAAAAATGCCAGATGCAGAGCGTACTTATAAAGCCTTTGGGTACCCTTTTCTTCCTGCTTTATATATTATTATAGCTTCTGCAATTTGTATTGCTTTGCTGTATACTAAAACAAGTACTTGTGGTTGGGGTGTATTGATTATGCTTATTGGGATTCCGGTATATTATTTGACAAAAGCTAAAAAGTAATTCAGTTCTTGAAAGAGTAAAGAGAATTGAATAAAAGGAATGATATGAGAGGATAGCGTAAAGCTTGATGATCTGATTTCGTTTTCATTAAAATAAAAAAATCCGTTTCGTGTATTACGAAACGGATTTTTTATGAGATACAGGCTGGAGGTTATAAACTTTAATCTAAAACTTGAACTAAAAACTAAAAACTAAAAATAATAGTAACCAATTCCAACCTGTAAGTGGTAGGCTAGTAGTAAGTAAAACGTCTTACTTTAGCGATATATTTTGCCAAGCGTATTACTTGGTGACTGTAACCATATTCATTATCGTACCAGATGTACAATACTATGTTTTTTCCGTCATTAGAAACAATTGTAGCGTTGCTATCGTAGATAGATGGTGCTGATGTTCCTACAATGTCAGATGAAACTAATTCATTATTGGTAGAATATTTAATTTGCTCTACAAGTTCTCCCTCAAGAGCATATTTCTTCATGATAACGTTGATTTCTTCCACTGAAGTTTCTTTAGATACCTCAAGATTTAAAACCACTAATGAACCGTTAGGTACAGGAACACGAATTGCGTTTGAAGTTAGTTTTCCTGATAATGAAGGTAAGGCTTTTGCAACAGCAGTACCCGCTCCAGTCTCTGTAATAACCATATTCAAAGCTGCAGCTCTACCACGACGGTATTTTTTGTGCATGTTATCAACCAAGTTTTGGTCGTTAGTATATGAATGAATCGTTTCAAGATGGCCTTTTACTACTCCTAAAGTGTCTTCAACAGCTTTAAGGATAGGAGTAATTGCATTTGTAGTACATGACGCTGCCGAGAAAATATTGATTTCGTCAGGATTGTACTCATTTTGGTTAACACCATGTACAATATTAGGAACTCCTTTTCCTGGAGCAGTCAACAATACTTTATGCGCACCTTTTGAAACTAAGTGTCTGCTTAACGCTTCTTCTGTAGTAAAAGCACCTGTATTATCAATAATTAAAGCATGATCAATATCAAAAGCGGTATAATCAATTTCTTCAGGAGCATTAGCTGTGATGATATGTACAGTTGTTCCGTTGATAATCAAAGCATTGTTTTCTAGGTCAGCTACAACCGAACCTTGAAAATCACCGTGAATAGAATCATAACGCAATAATGAAGCTCTTTTTTCAAGACTAGCTGCATCATTTTTATCTCTAGTTACAATGGCTCTCAATCGCAATTGATTTCCTTTTCCAGTTTTAGACATTAATTCTCTAGCTAATAAACGACCAATTCTTCCAAAACCATAAAGAACAACATCTTTAGGTTGGATTTCCTCTGATGTTTTAGCGTCTTTTAATTTGTCTAAAACAAAATGTCTTGCGTCTGGATATTTTTCATCTTCTAAAAGATACTCGTAAGTTAGTTTACCAATATCTAATTTTGATGGTGGTAAGTCTAATTCTAAAACGACTCTAGCAATTTCTACCGAATCAAAAATAGTAATGGGCTTGCCTACAAATTCACCAGCATATTGATGTAAGTTGATAATGTCACTTACGTTTTTGTCTAATAATTGGTTCTTGAACAAAACCATCTCGATGGATTTGTCATACCATAAATCACTTATGATTTTGATTAATTCGACTCCAGCGCGACGTCTGTCGACTTGAAAGGAAACTTCTTTTTGGTACAGAGCTGTATTTTTCATGAATGAAAATTTGTAAAAATTGAGTAGTTATTTTTTTAAATTTGGTGCAAAAATACCTATTTCAATCGATTTCGTAACTTATTTTTTGATTTTTTTCAAATAAAAAAAGTCAGCTCGATTTTTCAAGCTGACTTTTATTTTAAAATTAGAAAGTCTTAGATGATAATTCGAATAACTTCTCCGTTTTTATTTATCATTTCTAGACGCATACTTTGATTCTCTTCTTTATCATTTAAAAGTTTAGAAACCGTTTCAATGTCTTTTGCTTTTACATTATCAATACTCAAAATGATATTACCACGCAATTCCTTGTCGTATTGCATTAGGTTTTCATTAGTAATCGATCTTATTTTTACGCCATAATCAATTCTGAATTTCTTTTTATCTGCAGCATCAATGTTTTCTAACTCGATTCCTTTAAACTCTGTGGTAAAGAATTCGTTTTTACTTAAAACTACAGGTACGGTTTTGGTTTCTCCGTTTCTAGTAATCATTACCTGAACTTTGTCATTAGGTCTTTTAGTATTGATATACCCTGATAGATCTGCAAAAGTTGATACATTTTGGTTGTCAAGTTTGATGATGATATCTCCTTTTTTAAGTCCTGATTTCTCAGCGCCTGAGTTTTTAGTGACTTTGTTGATATAAAAACCTTCTGTTTGCGTCACGCCTAATTCCTTTGATGCCATCGCATTCAATTCACCACCTTCAACACCTAGTATTCCGCGTTGCACATTACCATACTCCATAATATCCTCAATTATTTTTCGAGCAATATTTGAAGGTACTGCAAACGAATAGCCTACATAAGAACCAGTCGTTGACGAAATCATCGTATTGATTCCTATTAAATCACCTCTGGTATTGACCAAGGCACCTCCACTATTTCCTGGATTAACGGCAGCATCTGTTTGAATAAAGGATTGAATTCCGTTAGTTCCTAAATTTCTGGCTTTCGCCGAAACAATACCTGCAGTAACCGTTGAGGTCAAGTTGTACGGGTTACCTACAGCAAGAACCCATTCGCCTACTTTAACTGAATCCGAGTTACCAAAAGTAGTGTACGGTAATTTTTCATCAGCATCAATTTTTAATAAAGCAATGTCCATTTTAGAGTCGGTTCCTATTAATTTTGCCTTGTATGATTTTTTATTATTCAAGGTGATTTCAATTTCCGAAGCATCTTTTATTACATGATTATTGGTTACAATATAACCATCTGCTGATATAATCACACCAGATCCTGTTCCTACTTGCTCTTGTGATTGTCCACCTTTGTACCCGTAAAAATATTCTAACATGGGGTTAGAAATTGTTTTATAGGACACGTTTTTTACGTGAACTACTGTATGTACAGTGTTTTCTGCTGCTACAGTAAAATCTAAAATATCTGATGATAATCCTACTTTTCGTTCATATGATTCATTTGCCACAGTGCTAATTGGACTGTTGTGAGTCGAAAAATAACCATTATTATCGAATAATAATTTATAAGCCCCTAGCGTGGTGGCTCCACTTAATAGCGATACCAAAAATAGCTTTGAAAATTGTTTCATAATAAAGTTCGTTTTTACGTTATTTGTAAGGTAAATTTAACGCTAAATTCAATTGTTAAAATACAGTTTAACGCTCTTTAACAGTGATTAACATTTCATTAATATTCGTACTTTTGTACCATACAACACATAAATAATGCAAATAAAATTTTATAAATACCAAGGCACCGGAAACGATTTTGTAATGATTGATAATCGTTTAGAAACTTTTCCTAAAAAAAACACTCAACTTATCGCGCATTTATGCGACAGGCGTTTTGGAATAGGTGGCGACGGACTTATTTTATTAGAAAACGATCCTGAGACTAATTTCAAGATGGTTTATTACAACTCAGATGGTAATCAAAGTACCATGTGTGGTAACGGAGGAAGGTGTTTAGTGGCTTTCGCCAAAAAGCTTCAGGTGATCGATAACAATGCTACTTTTAATGCTATTGATGGGTTGCATCACGCTTCGGTGGCTGAAAACGGAATAGTTTCTTTACAAATGATAGATGTAGATACTATTATAGACAAAAGCGAGTATTCATTTTTGAATACGGGTTCACCACATCACGTACAATTAGTTGACGACTTGGTTCATTATAATGTAAAAGATAATGGAGCTGCCATACGTTATGGTGATTTATATGGGAAAGAAGGTAGCAATATCAATTTTGTAAAAAAAATTAATGCCAATACATTTGCCTTACGTACTTATGAAAGAGGTGTAGAAGACGAAACGTTAGCTTGTGGTACAGGAGCAACAGCTGTAGCAATAGCAATGCATGCAAATGGACAAACTAATGCAACAGCAATAAATATCAATGTTGAAGGCGGAAAACTGGCTGTTTCTTTCGATAAAAAAGACAACCAATTTACAAATGTTTTCTTAATAGGACCAGCTGAATTTGTTTTTGAAGGAACTATTGAAGTATAGTTTAAAATTGCATCTCTAATTTCTTAAATCTATTTTTAATTATGATAACCCTTAAAGGAGATACTATATATATTCGAGCACTTGAACCTAATGATTTAGAGTTTATCTATGCTATAGAAAATGATCAAACTATTTGGGATGTAAGCAATACACAAACTCCTTACAGCCGTTTTTTAGTAAAGCAATATTTAGAAAATGCACATCAAGATATTTATGAAGCCAAACAATTGCGTTTAGCAATTTGTCAAGATAAAGACTTTCCAGCCTTAGGATTAATTGATTTATTTGATTTTGATCCAAAAAATAACAGAGCAGGTGTGGGGATTGTCATCCAAAAAAATGATAAAAGAAATCAACGCATAGGTTCTGAGGCACTTGGCTTATTAATTGAGTATTCTTTTTACCATTTGAACCTAAACCAACTTTATGCAAATATTGATACCGAAAATGAAGCAAGTATTGCTCTTTTTACTAAATTTGGTTTTAAATGCATCGGAATAAAAAAACAATGGAACCTAGTTCACGGAGTCTACAAAGATGAAGGAATGTACCAGTTAATTAATCAACAATTTTAAATTTTAAACTTTGAACTTAAAGAAAATTATATCAATAGCAGCCGTTGTTCTTGTTACAGGACTAATTGTTTATGGCTTTGTATTAGTAAGACAAATTTTTTCAGTAAACACTAAATTTGCTGATAAAGAAGTTTTTGTACACATACCTACAAATGCTACGTATGAGCAAGCTAAGGAAATTATTGCGCCCTATGTAGACAATATGGATCGATTTGAAATGGTTGCTACCAAAAGAAATTATCCTGAGTCAGTAAAACCAGGTCGCTTTTTATTCACAAAAGGAATGAATAGTTATGAATTGGTTAAAAGTTTAAGAACAAATGTTCCGGTTAAATTGGCGTTCAATAATCAGGAACGTTTAGAAAATCTTGCAGGTAGAGTAGGTTCACAAATTGAAGCAGATAGTGTTTCTTTATTAGCGAGTTTTAAAGATTCTATTTTCCTTCAAGAAAATGGTTTCAATGAAGACAACGTTTTTGTAATGTTTATTCCTAATACTTATGAGTTTTATTGGAATACACCTGCTGAAAAGTTTAGAGATAAAATGATCAAAGAATACCGCAATTTCTGGAATAAAGAGCGTGTTACTAAAGCAGAAAAACAAGGATTAAGTCCTGTTGAAGCAACAATTTTAGCCTCTATAGTTCATAAGGAGTCGGTTAAAAAAGATGAAAGACCTAGAATTGCAGGAGTCTACTTAAATCGTTTGCGATTAGGAATGCCGCTTCAAGCCGACCCTACAGTCATATTTGCCATTAAAAAGAGAGATAACGATTTTGACCAAATCATTAAGAGAGTTTTTTATAACGATTTAACTATGTCGTCTCCATACAATACCTATGTAAATGTTGGGCTTCCTCCTGGGCCTATTGCTATGCCTGATATTACTGCACTTGAGGCAGTTTTAAATCCAGAGAAAAACGATTACATTTTTTTCTGTGCAAGTGTAGAGCGTTTTGGTTACCATGAGTTTGCTGCTACTTTGGCAGAACATAATGTTAACGCAAAGAAATACTCGGAGTGGATTAATAGTCAAGGAGTAAAAAGATAGTTTTGAATTTAAAAGATAACCTGCTTTTTACATTTTTAATTTTATTAGTTTTCCAATTTTCCTCTGGACAAAACGGATTGAATAGCTTTTTAACACCTGCTGACACCCTCAACCTGAAAAGGCAGAATAGAGTAGTGGTAGCCGAAGGGTTATTGGCTTCAGCCGCTTTAGTAGGATTGAACCAACTTTGGTATGCCGATTATGCTAGTTCTAAATTTCATTTTTTTAATGACAATGAGGAGTGGTTACAAATGGACAAAGCAGGTCATGCCTATTCCTCTTATCAAATGGGACGTTTTAGCGCCGAAGCTTTAAAATGGAGTGGAGCTAGTCATAAAAAGCAATTGTACGGCGCTGGAGCAGGATTTGTTTTTTTAACAGCTGTTGAGGTAATGGACGGATTTTCCTCTGAATGGGGTTTCTCTGTTGGTGATGTTATTGCTAATGCTTCAGGAACTGCTTTATATGTTTCACAAGAATTATTGTGGAAAGAACAACGTATTCAACCTAAATTCTCATTTCATAGAACACAATTTGCAAAATACCGACCTAATGTTTTAGGAAGTTCTTTTTCAGAAGAAATTTTGAAAGATTATAATGGACAAACTTATTGGCTTTCGGTTAATTTACATTCTTTTGCTAAAGATTCAAAAATACCCAAATGGTTGAACCTTGCAGTAGGATATGGAGCCGATGGGATGATAATAGGAAACGGTGAAAATTCTGACTTATTATTGCTCCCACAAAGCGAAAAATACAGACAGTTTTACCTCAGTTTTGACCTAGACTTGACGAAAATCCCTACCAAATCCCATTTTTTGAAGACTTTTTTCTCTGTTTTTAATAGTTTGAAAATTCCAGCGCCTACCCTAGAATACTCGGGTAATGAGGGATTTAGAGCGCACATTTTCTATTTTTAGACAAGTTTAACAAGTTGATTTTCAGTATTATAAAAATTGTTGTATCTTTGCCCGCAGAAATTTCATAACGGGACAGCGTTTTGAAGAAAAACAATTTATGGTAAAGAAGTGGTATTTTTATGCAAGTTTAACTATTATTATAGCCTTTTTAAGTTCCGGTTTTAAGCCGCTTAAGTTAGACACAAATAAATGGTTTCTAGTAAAAAACACAGATGGAAAACAATACTTATATCCATCTTTAAAACAAGAAGATTATACCAATTTGAATTTCCCTTTTACTGGAAATTTATTTATTGGTTTTAAAGAAGCTTTAGGTTTCAAAGAGTCACAAGGGAGATATAGAATGATTAATTCTCTTGGTTATTTAGGTAAATACCAGTTTGGAGTAGAAACTCTTAAAGCGGTTGGAATACGAGATAGCCTTATGTTCTTAAGAAGTCCTAAAATTCAAGAAAGGGCATTTGTAGCACTTTTGTCGAAAAACAAAGCAATACTACAAGATGTTATAGAAAGATACAATGGTACTGTTGTTAATGGTATTTTAGTTACAGAGTCTGGAATTTTAGCAGCAGCTCACTTAGGTGGCGCTGGATCTGTCAAAAAATATTTCAAGAATAACGGTAAAAAGTACATTAAGGATGCTTACGGAACTTCTATTAGGAGTTATATGAAAGCTTTTGGAGGGTATGATACTTCTTTTATCACTGCAAACATAAATGCAATGGTTAGTTTGAAGTAATTAATAAACAATAACAATAAAAAAGCGGTTCAAATTAAATTTGAACCGCTTTTTTTATGCTTAAAAAGTATAGAAACTATTTTCTAGTCAATTAAGATTTCTAAAATTTTGATAGCTGCTTCGCTAATTTTAGTTCCAGGACCAAATACGGCTACTGCTCCAGCATCAAATAGGTATTGGTAATCTTGTGCAGGTATAACACCACCTACAACCACCATAATGTCTTCACGACCGTATTTTTTTAATTCTTCAATAACTTGAGGGACTAACGTTTTATGTCCCGCAGCAAGTGAGGATACACCTAGAATGTGTACGTCGTTTTCTACTGCTTGTTTAGCAGCTTCGGCAGGAGTTTGAAACAATGGACCTATATCTACATCAAATCCTACATCAGCATAACCAGTTGCTACTACTTTTGCACCACGATCGTGACCGTCTTGACCCATTTTTGCAATCATGATTCTAGGACGGCGCCCTTCCTGCTTTGCAAATTTATCTGCTAATTTTTTTGCTTCTTCAAAACTTTTATCGTCTTTTATTTCTTTACTATACACACCGCTAAAAGATTTAATTTGTGCTTTATACCTACCAAAAACAGTTTCTAAAGCGTCACTGATCTCTCCAAGAGTTGTTCTATAACGAGCAGCTTCTACGGCAAGCTCCAGTAAATTACCTTCTCCTGTCTTAGCACAAAGAATTAATTTTTGTAACGACTCTTGTACTTTTGCGTTGTCTCGAGTTGCTTTTATATGGTCTAATTGCTCCAATTGTTGTTTACGAACCATTTGGTTGTCCACATCTAATATTTGCAAAGGATCTTCTTTTTCTAAACGATATTGATTTACACCTACAATAATATCTTGTCCGCTATCAATACGTGCTTGTTTTCTAGCCGCGGCTTCTTCAATTCTTAATTTTGGAATTCCAGCCTCAATAGCTTTGGTCATTCCGCCTAGTTCTTCTACTTCTTCAATTAACTTGAAAGCACTTTCAGCAATTTCATTAGTCAAGGTTTCAACATAATAACTTCCAGCCCAAGGATCTACAGTTTTAGTGATTTTAGTTTCTTCTTGAAGAAATATTTGTGTGTTTCTAGCAATTCGAGCCGAAAAATCAGTAGGAAGGGCAATTGCTTCATCTAATGCATTGGTATGCAAAGATTGTGTTCCACCAAAAGCTGCCGCAGTAGCTTCAATACAAGTACGTGCTACATTGTTAAAAGGATCTTGTTCTGTTAAACTCCAGCCGCTTGTTTGGCAATGTGTTCTTAAGGCTAATGATTTTTCGTCTTTAGGATTAAATTGTTTAACTAATTTTGCCCAGATCATTCTTCCCGCACGCATTTTAGCAATTTCCATAAAATGATTCATTCCGATGGCCCAGAAAAAAGAAAGGCGTGGAGCAAAATCATCAATTCCCATTCCAGTTGCTAAACCAGTTTTTATGTATTCTAGTCCGTCAGCTAATGTGTAGGCTAATTCAATATCTGCTGTAGCACCTGCTTCTTGCATGTGGTAGCCAGAAATAGAAATGGAATTGAACTTTGGCATTTTTTTACTGGTATATTCAAAAATATCAGCAATTATTTTCATCGAAGGCGTAGGAGGATAGATATAGGTATTGCGCACCATAAACTCTTTCAAAATGTCATTTTGAATTGTTCCTGAAAGCAATTCAGCTTTTACGCCTTGTTCCTCTGCAGCTACAATATAGAAAGCCATGATAGGTAATACTGCACCATTCATAGTCATAGAAACCGACATTTGATCTAACGGAATCTGGTCAAAAAGCACTTTCATATCTTCAACAGAGTCGATTGCTACTCCTGCTTTTCCAACATCGCCTACTACACGTTCGTGATCAGAATCATATCCGCGGTGGGTAGGTAAATCAAACGCAATTGACAATCCTTTTTGTCCAGCAGCTAAGTTTCGTCTGTAAAAAGCATTGCTTTCTTCGGCAGTTGAGAAACCAGCATATTGACGTATTGTCCATGGTCTGCGTACATACATTGTTGTGTAAGGACCACGTAAATTAGGTGCAAAACCAGCGCCAAAATCAAGATGCGTTAAGTTTTCGATATCCTTTTCAGAATAAGTTTCTTTGAGTTCAATGTTTTCAGCAGTAAAGAATTCTTCGGTCTTTTCTATTCCGCTTTCAGAAGCCGTTTTGCTACTTTCTAATTGAATATGTTTGAGGTCATTTCGTATCATTTGAGATCTTAATTTGCACTGTTTGTAATCGCTATTTGCTTTTTAGGACTGCTAATTTATTCTGCTGCTAATCGTTCCTGCTCTAATTTTTCGGCTAATCTTTTTTCGATTATCGGAGTAATTAAAGTTTTTCTAGGATTTATTTTGACAAAAGGGAAAAGCTCTAGATCTTGTTTCATTCGGTCGTCTTTATTAGGATATTTGTTGGTTCCTAGTAAAACTTCTTTTCCAGAATCAAAGAGTTCTTGTTCCTTGTCTGCGCTTTCTTGAATTTTTCTTTTGATAATTCCTTCGTTCAATTGCTTTAAGAAACCACCATTTGCTTCGATATCCTTAAATAAAACCAAGGCTTTCTCTGCTAATTGATTGGTAAGTGTTTCTATATAGTAGCTTCCATCAGCAGGATTGTTTACTTTGTCAAAATAACTTTCTTTTTTTAGAATCAATAATTGATTTCGTGCTATACGATCACCAAATTCATTGTCTTTATGATACAAAGAATCATAAGGTAAATTAGCAATGGTGTCAGCGCCACCAAGTATTGCCGACATACATTCGGTAGTGGTGCGTAGCATGTTTACATTATAATCATACAATGTTTTGTTACGTTTTGTAGGGATCACGAGTAAATGACAATCTAAATCATGATTGTACTCTTTTGCAATAAGCTTAAACAAAACTCTAATTGCGCGCAATTTTGCGATTTCAAAAAAGTAATTTGTTCCCACAGCTACTTTAAGTACAATTTTTTGATTTATAATAGGGATTCTATTAAAATATTCATTGGTATGTGCGAGTGCATAGGCAATTTGCTGTACCATGTTTGCACCTGCATTTTGATACAAACTTGCATTAACGCTAATAATAGCATTTTTAGTAACGGTATTTGCTAATAGGTTTAGGGAATCAAAATTAGTTTTTTCGCTTGTAGTAAACCAGTTTCCATCTTTGGCTAACTGACCTATAGGATCTATGTTGTAATAAAAGTTTCCTTTTTTTTGTAATGCAACGGCATCAATTCTTTTAACGAAATCGATTGAGAAAAAGCTCATGTTGAAATAAACGGGAACGTTTTCAAGAGGTAGTTTTTCTAGCAATTTTTCTACTGCTAGAGTTTCATCCTCAATGGTAAATCGCAAACTTTCGGCACCACGGTTTAAGGCATCTAAGGCTCTTTCAACTGATTTTTCTATATCGTAAACAAAAATATTTTGACATATTTTAAACGCAGTCGCTCTAGTACCTGTTGAAAATCTTTTTGAAAATTCATCTTTATGATAAAAAGGCTTGACCTTGATGTCTTCGGGTGAATTCCATATTAAGGTTTCATTGTAATCAGCTCCTTTTAATTCAAACTGGATTTTTTGTTTCCATTGTTTGGATGAAACGGCGTCAAAATCTTCGAATTGATTAGTTGTCATTGTCGTTGTTATTTAAGAAATTCTAGATTTACTGGCTATTTTTTTCGATGCTGTCGCTTTCAAACTCTATGATGTAGATGTCTTCGTTTTCTTTTTTCATAAAGTATTTTTCACGCGCATACTTTTCTATTTGTTCAGGGTTTCTAAGCTCTTTTATTTGCTCTTCATCCTTGTAGATTTCTTCTTCGTAATAGGTTTTATTGTCTTCAAGTTCGCTTATTTGATTGTCTAAAAAGCGGTGATCAAAATACGAGTAGTTGTCTAGAAAAACCATCCAACCTGAAAAAAAAAGCAATACCCAAATGTACTTGTTGCTTATGAATTTAAACCAAGGTTTGTTTTTATACGATTTTTTCATTTGGTTTGTTGTTTTAGCCCTGATGGGAACGGCATCCTTATATACCAGTGTTTGGTATGTAAGATACAGTGTACAGCAGGAAATAGCTCTAAATCAGTATTGTTGTTAATTTTATATCAATAAATTATGCTGTGATAAATTTACAATAAAATTATAGAATTCTTTGATTAATTACGGCACGAACTACGTCAATTGCTACGGTGTTGTACTTGTCATTAGGGATAATGATGTCAGCAAAGGCTTTTGTAGGCTCAATAAATTGCTGGTGCATTGGTTTTAAGGTGTTTTGGTAGCGGTTTAAGACTTCGTCCATATCGCGACCGCGCTCTGCAATGTCTCTTTTTAAACGTCGGATTAATCTTTCGTCTGAGTCAGCGTGAACATAAATTTTCACGTCAAATAAATCTCTTAATTCAGGATTAGCCAAAATTAAAATACCCTCAACAATCATTACTTTTCGTGGGTGTGTAGTGATAGTGTCTTCGGTTCTATTGTGTGTTACAAACGAGTAAACGGGTTGATGAATTGTTTTTTCGGCTTTTAATTCTTTCAAATGCGAAACTAAAAGTTCGAAATCTATGGCGCGAGGATGATCAAAGTTGATTAACGCACGTTCGTCAAAGCTCAAATTATGGTTTTCCTTATAATAAGAATCTTGCGAAATAATACCTACTTCAGCTACTGGTAGTTCATTCATAATTTGATGAACTACAGTTGTTTTTCCACTTCCTGTTCCTCCGGCAATCCCTATAATTAGCATAAAATAATTGAGTTATATTTGTTTTGCTGCAAAAATAGGAATTTATAGATTGAAAATAAGGAATTGCTAAATTAGAATTGCTAATTAATCTATATTTTATAGATCAAGATGTTTTTGTTGAAAATCATTGCTAATTTGTAGTAAAAATAGGCTGTAGTTAATTAAGAAATAGTATTAGAGAAATGTTTTTTTTGTTTTATATTATTGGAGAATATAGTGTATAAAAAAAGCGTGCTAAAAGTGTAGCACGCTATTTTGTAAAAAGAACTCCAATGGTCTCTATTTATTTTTTTTTGCTTTTATCATCATTTCTAGTTGATCCCAAATTTCTTCAGGAATTGCTTCAAACATATTAAATTGTCCAGCACCTTTAAGCCATTCGCCACCATCTATTACTACAACTTCTCCATTTACATAAGCAGAAAAATCAGATACTAAGTACGCAGCGAGATTTGCTAATTCTTGATGATCTCCTACACGTTGCAAGGGCACTTTTTTGGCCATGTCAAATTTTTCAGCAAGGTCTCCAGGTAGTAATCTATCCCAAGCTCCTTTAGTGGGGAAAGGGCCTGGTGCAATTGCGTTTGTACGGATACCGTATTTAGCCCATTCTACTGCTAAACTGCGTGTCATGGCAAGTACTCCCGCTTTTGCAGTAGCGCTGGGAACAACATAAGCTGATCCTGTCCAAGCATACGTTGTTACAATATTTAAAACCGTAGAAGAAGTTTGTTTAGTGTCTATCCAGTGTTTACCAAAAGCCAAAGTACAGTTTTTAGTTCCTTTTAAAACAATGTCAATAACGGTATCAAAGGCATTTGCTGATAATCTTTCGGTAGGTGAAATGAAATTTCCAGCAGCATTATTCAATAATACATCTACTTTTCCAAAAGTTTTTAATACCTCTTGCAACATGTTTTCTACTTGATCATAATGACGCACATCACATTGTAATGGTAAGCATTTTCCGCCCGTATCAGTTTCAAGTTCTGCAGCTGTTTTTTTTAATTTCTCTAAATCTCTAGAAGTAATGGCTACGTTTGCACCAAGTTCTAAGAAGTATTGGGTCATTGCTTTGCCTAATCCACTTCCACCGCCTGTAACTACAATTACTTTTCCTTTAAGGGCGTCGTCGCGTAACATTTTATCAGTATAATTCATAGTCTATAGTTTTTATAGTAAATATAGTGAAATGTTTTAATATGCACGCATAGTAAATATATCCTATTTTGCGTCTGTTTTATAGCTTTGTAGGAAAGTTATTGGGATCAGTATTGATGATTTAGGTATAAAAAATCCAATTTATAATAAAGCGATTGCTTTAAAATAAATTGGATAGCTATGTGAAGTAATAGAAACTGTATTTGTTTTAGGTCTATTGTAACTGTTATTCAGAATATGAAATTTTAATCCCTTTTTTGGTTAAACCAAATGTAACAAAAATTACATTTTATGAATAATAAATATTGTGGGACGTTTGTGTAAATCGATGGTTTCTTTTTTCCAAGCTGCAATCTTCTTGGTCTTAATGTATTCTGTTGGTAAGGTGATGTCTGTAGCAATGCACAAATGCGTTTCAGGATTTAAGGTTTGCACCAAATCTTCTAGTAATTTATTGTTACGATACGGAGTTTCGATAAATATTTGAGATTGATTTTTCTCGAAAGAGACTCTTTCTAAAGTTTTAAAACTGGCTCTTTTTTCGTCTTTTTCGATGGGTAAATAGCCATGAAAAGTAAAACTTTGTCCGTTCATTCCTGAAGCCATCATGGCAAGTAATATAGATGAAGGTCCAACTAATGGTACGACTTGAATGCCTTTGTCATGCGCTAACTTTACAATTACAGCACCTGGATCAGCAACTCCAGGACATCCCGCTTCACTCATTAGACCTACATTTTTCCCTTCTAACAAGGGTTTAATAAAGTCAAGGTGTTCTTTAACTTCAGTACGTTTATTTAATGTAAAAAGAATTAAATCAGATTGTTTTTTTTCAGGACTAACTTCTTTAATTGATTTACGAGCTGTTTTTTCGTTTTCAACAATATAATGGTCAATGAAATCAATGGTTCTTTTTACGGTTTGTGGTAAAACATCCATAGGGTCGCATTCGCCCATTGTGGTTGGAATGAGATACAATTTTCCTAAAAGAGTTGGTGATTTCATGATAATGGCTTTATTTTTAAACTAAATTAATAGTACAAAGAACGGTATTAATATGGGAATATAATAAAGGAATCTTTTAAAATAAAAGGGGTGGAGTAGTAATTTAGGTGTGTTTGCTAATTAATTTGTCAGCAATAATGGAGCAAGCTTCATCAAGCATGCTGTACACGTTTTCAAAACCATTTTCAAGTCCGTAGTAAGGATCTGGGACGTCTACATTTTCACCAGGAAATAATTCGTTCAAGATAATCTGGACTTTTTGTTTTTGTTCTGTATTATTCGCTAATGCAATGACATTATCATAATTAGATTTGTCCATTACGTAGATATAGTCAAAAACATCAAAGTCGGTTTTATTAAATTGCCTTCCTTTTTGTTTTGAAATGTCTAAATGGTGTGCTTTTGCAGTAGCGATAGAACGCTTATCTGGAGAGCTACCTATGTGCCAAGAACCAGTTCCTGCAGAATCTACAGAAAAATTATTTTCAGGAAGTTTTGCAGCTAATATTCCTTCGGCCAGTGGTGACCTACAAATATTACCTAAACAAACCATAAGAATTTTTACGGCCATGGAATTTTTAAAGCGTTAGTTTTTTATGAATATCGTCTACAAACTTTTTAAATTGTTTGTCAGTTGCAACTAAGTTATCGACAGTTTTGCAAGCGTGTAATACGGTTGCGTGATCACGATCACCTATTTGTGAACCTATGTTTGCTAAAGAAGCTTTTGTGAATTTCTTTGCAAAAAACATGGCTAACTGTCTTGCTTGAACAACGTGTCTTTTTCTTGTTTTTGATTGTAAAATCTCTAAATCTAATTGGAAATAATCCGAAACAATTTTCTGGATGTAATCAATAGAGATTTCGCGTTTTACATTTTTAACAAATTTTTCAACAACACTTTTAGCAAGATCAATTGTTACTTCTTTTTTATTGAAAGAAGATTGTGCAATTAAAGAAATGATGGCACCTTCTAACTCACGAACATTTGATTTAATGTTACTTGCAACGTATTCTATAATGTCTTCTGGAATTTCAACACCATCACGATACAAGATATTCTTTACGATAGAAATTCTAGTTTCGTAATCTGGTTGATGCAACTCAGCAGATAATCCCCATTTAAAACGGGATAGTAAACGTTGTTCGATATCTTGCATATCTACTGGCGCTTTGTCAGAAGTAAGGATTACTTGTTTTCCGTTTTGATGCAAGTAATTAAATATGTGAAAAAATACATCTTGCGTTCCTGATTTACCTGATAAAAATTGTACGTCGTCAATAATTAAAACATCAATAAGTTGGTAGAAGTGAATAAAGTCATTTCTATTGTTTTTCTTAACGGAGTCAATATATTGTTGCGTGAAAATTTCGGCAGATATATATAAAACCGTTTTTTCAGGATATTTGTCTTTTATTTCAACACCAATAGCGTGTGCTAAATGGGTTTTTCCTAAACCTACACCACCAAAAATAAGTAGCGGATTAAATGAAGTTCCACCTGGTTTATTGGCAACAGCCATACCTGCAGAACGCGCTAATCTATTGGAATCTCCTTCAAGGAAATTATCAAAGCTATAATTAGGATTTAATTGAGATTCAATTTTTAAATTTCTGATTCCTGGAATTACAAAAGGATTTTTTAATTCTGGATCTAAATTTTTAAAAGGAGCGTCTACATTTTGTGGTTTCATTGGAGCCCGATTTGCACTTGGTAACTGCTCCGTAAACGGTTGTTTATTACCATAAGTGTTCTCCATCTTGATTTTATAAAGTAACTTTGCGTTTTTACCAAGTTCTTTTGTCAAGGCAACTTTTAATAATTTTACATAGTGCTCTTCTAGCCACTCGTAAAAAAATTTACTAGGAACTTGAATATATAATGCGTTATCGGTAAGTTCAACTGATTTGATTGGTTCAAACCAAGTCTTATAAGCTTGGTCTTGAATGTTGTCTTTGATAAAAGACAAACAGTTTTCCCATACTGATTGAGCAGTTTTGTTCATAAATTCTATTAAATTATTTTATTTAGTAATCGTTGTAATGTTAAAAAAAACGGTTGAAATGTTCTTTTTTTTCGGGGTAACAAATATGTGAACAAAATTCTATAAAAAAAAATTATTAGTGGTTGAATTTGAACTAATAATGTTGTAAGTACAGTAAAAGTATCAAAAAATAATAGTCAAAAATAGTATAAAAATTATGAAAGAACACGAATTAAAAGTGCGAGTGAGGTACTCAGAAACAGACCAAATGGGCGTAGTTTACCATGGTAATTATGCACAGTATTTTGAGATGGGACGCGTGGAATGGCTTAGAAACCTTGGGATTTCTTATAAATGGATGGAGGAAAATGGAATCATGCTTCCTGTAGTTTCTTTAAATATGAATTACAAAAAACCAGCGCGCTATGATGATTTGTTAACGATTAAAACAATATTGAAAAGTCAGACTTCTGTGAAGATAGAATTTGACTACGAGATTTACAATGAACAAATGGAGTTATTAACAATTGCAAGTTCAGTTTTGGTTTTTGTAGATATGAAAACGGGTCGTCCAACTGCACCTCCAGAGTATGTAAATGAAAAACTATTGCTATTACAATAATGTATTAATTAGCGAAATGATTATTCCTTAATTTGTATGTCAATTTCGTACAAAGAATGAAAAATGTCGGCAATTTGTTCGGCATTTTTTTTTCTTATTTTGATCTCAATTATGCCTATTGGGAGTCCGGTTTCTTCTTTTATTTCCATTTCTTGAGTCACAATATCAAGGTTTTTTTCCTTGATTACACGCATCACTTTATTCATGTTTTTGTAATCAAAAGAGATTAAATAATGAATGTCAATCGTTTTTTCGATGATATCGCAACTTTCTAAGGTAATTTGTGCTGATGTTTTATAAGCAGAGATTAATCCTCCTACGCCTAGTTTTGTTCCTCCAAATAAGCGAACCACTATAACGACTGTATTGGTCACGTCAAACGACTGTAATTGTCCATAGATAGGCATTCCGGCACTATTGCTTGGTTCTCCATCGTCATTTGCGCGATAAGTAATTGTATCAGTACCTATTTGATACGCATAACAAAAATGGCCCGCATGAGGGTGTTTCTTTTTTAAAGTCTCAATAATGGGCTTTAACTCCTCCTCTGAAGAAATAGGGAAAGCATATCCAAAAAATTTACTGTTCTTTTCTTTAAGTAAAGTTTCTTCTGATTCGAATGCAATGGTGTTGTAAGTGTCTTTAATTTCCAATAGTTTTTTTAGATTATTTGTTTGCTAAATAAGTCTACAACGTCTTCTTGATACTTGTCTAAAATGATAAATACGTTCCCAAATCATCAATCATGATTGAATATTTTTATAAGTTCATCGTCAAGAATTGCAAATTTTTCTAGATTTTTCCTTGCTATTTCAGGAGCTGTAGTTCCTGTTTTAAAGGATACGTTTCCTATAAAGATGCGTGCTTCATCCCATAAATTAGCAGTTATAAATGTCTGTAAAGTTTGTCGGCCTCCTTCAATAATCACAGATTGTATTTTGTGTTTGTATAATACTTCGGTAACTTGAGACGCTATATTTTGTTCAAAGTCTATACTTTCAAAGAGGCAGTTTTCTTGTTCTGTTTCCGGTTTAGATTTTGATATAAAAATTGTTTTAACTTGATTGTCGAAAACATGGAGTGAGTTTGGAATTCTATTATTTTGATCTAAAACCACACGCACAGGATTAGCTCCTGTCCAATGTCTAACATCTAGTTTTGGGTTGTCATCAAGAACGGTTTGCGTTCCTACAAGAATGGCTTGCTCTTCACTTCGCCATTTATGTACTAATTGTCTAGAATAAGCATTTGTAATCCAAACCGGTTTTTGTTCGTCTTTATTTTCGGGAGCAATAAATCCATCATTGCTTTCGGCCCATTTTAAAATAATGTAGGGTCTTTTCTTTAAATGAAAGGTAAAAAAACGTTTGTTGAGTTGGTTGCATTCTTTTTCTAAAATACCTACAGTAACTTTTGCACCAGCGGCAACTAATCTCTTAATTCCGTTTCCTGCTACTTGAATGTTTGGGTCAACTGTACCAACCACTACGTACGGAATCTCATTTTTTATGATCAAATCACAACAAGGAGGTGTTTTTCCAAAATGGCTACAAGGTTCTAAACTAACGTAAATGGTTGCTTTTTTAAGCAGTGATTTATCTTTAACGGAGTTTATTGCGTTTACTTCGGCATGCCCTTCCCCCGATTTTTTATGCCAGCCTTCACCAATTATAGTATCATTATAAACAATAACGCTACCCACCATAGGGTTTGGGTAGGTAGTTCCTAAACCGTTTTTGGCTAAGGCAATGCAACGCTCGATGTATTTTTCATGTATATTCACAATGCAAAAGTAATTATTTTTAGGCTGAAGCCGAAGGATTAACATTAGTTTTGAAACTACAGTAAATTACAACAAACTATTTCTATTTTTGTCCTATTATAATTAAGTAGTAGATAATGGAGAATTGTATTATTAGAAAAATTGAAAAAAAAGACAATCAAGCCGTAGCAGCTTTGATACGTGCTGTTTTTGACGAAATGAATATTCCAAAAGTAGGAACTGCGTATGAAGATCCTTATTTGGATTTAATGTTTGAAGAATATAGCAAACCAAAATCAGTTTATTATGTACTTGAAAAAGAGGATAAGATTGTAGGTGTAGCCGGAATTGCACCCTTAGAAAATGAAGCAGAATCCATTTGTGAATTGCAAAAAATGTATTTTCTGCCAGAAACAAGAGGATTAGGTCTTGGTGCTAAAATGATGGATACTTGCTTAAAAAATGCAAAAGAGATGGGGTTTGAAAGCTGTTATCTAGAAACAATGCCTTTTATGCTTGGTGCTCAAAAATTATATAAAAAATCAGGTTTTGAATACATTGATGGTCCAATGGGAAGTACGGGACATACCTCATGCCCAATTTGGATGTTGAAAAAACTATAAGTAAATGAATTATGAATCTTGGATTTATAAAGCAATAGAAATAAAATGAAAATTAAACAGTATCGAGACCAGTTTATTCAAGCACTTTCTCCTATACACGGTGAAGACGAAGCGGAGAGTTTCTTTTATTTAATATTAGAAGATAAAAACCAATTGAAAAGAATTGATTTGGCTCTGCAGCCAGACTTAGTATTTTCTCAAGAAGAATTAGTGATTTGGAACACGCTTTTAGAACAATTAAAATTAGAAATTCCAGTGCAGTATTTGCTGGGAAACACTAGTTTTTACGGATTAGAATTTGAGGTAAATGAACACGTTTTGATTCCGAGATCAGAAACTGAAGAATTGGTTGAGTGGATTGTAAGCGACTGTTTGAATAGATCAGAAATAAAGAGTTTGAAAATTCTAGATATTGGTACAGGTAGCGGATGTATTGCTATTGCTTTAGCTAAGAACGTTCCAAATGCTCAAGTTTTTGCAATTGATGTTTCGGAGAATGCTTTGGCTACAGCCAAGATGAACGCCGCAAATAATGATGTTAAAGTCACTTTTTTACTGCAAAATATCCTTGAAACCAAAGATTTAAACCAACAGTTTGATATTATCGTTTCTAATCCTCCTTATGTTCGAAATTTAGAAAAGCAGGAAATTAAAAAGAACGTTTTAGACAATGAACCTCATTTAGCACTTTTTGTAGAAGATGATGATGCTCTAATTTTTTATCGAAAAATAGCTGAGCTTGCCCAGAAAAATCTAGCTCCAAGCGGGCAGTTGTATTTTGAAATTAATCAATATTTAGGTGAAGAGACGGTTGCTTTGCTGGGTGAATTGCAATTTAAAAACACCCAGCTGCGCAAAGATATTTATGGAAACGACCGCATGACAAAAAGCAGTTTGTAATAGTTATTGATCTCTATTCGTAGCGCAAAGATTCAATGGGGTCTAGTTTAGACGCTTTTAAAGCAGGGTATAATCCTGAAATAATGGCAACAATAAAACTAGTGATAAATGCAGCAAGCATTGCCATCCACGGAATCACAAACACAAATCCCATTGCAGTTGCAATACCAAAACCAATAAGGACACCAAAAATAATTCCTACAATTCCACCTAATTGGCCTATTATTAAAGTCTCTATGAAAAATTGGTAAGCAATTGTACTTCTTTTTGCTCCAAGTGCTTTTCTTACTCCTATTTCACGAGTCCTATCGGTTACGGATACAAACATGATGTTCATTAATGCTATTGAAGAACCTAATATGGTAATGATACCAATGAACCAAGAGGCGATTCCTAAATATTGTGTGATGCTTAGGATTCGATTTATCAAATCATCGGAACGAACAATACCAAAGTTATTGTCTTTTATAGGGCTCAACTTTCTTACCCTACGCATGGTGCTATTGGCATTATCAATGGCTTCTTCAAGAAATTGCTTGTTAGAAACCATGACACTCATCGTGTAGTTAATATTAGGTGCGGTAAATAAAGATCGCGCGACTTGTATAGGAATTAGGACACGTAAATCTTGGCTGTTGCCAAAAGTAGACCCCTTTTCTTTTAAGATTCCTATTACTTTAAAACGAGCACCACGAATCGAAATTATTTTATCAATTGGATTGATATCTTTTAATAATCCTTTTCCAAAATCAGAACCTACAATACAAGAATAGGTATTGTTACTAATATCAAAATTGGTAAAATTACGTCCTAAGTCAGTTTCTAATCCAGAATTAGTTAAGAAGAATTCGTCTACACCTAGAACTGATATTTCTGGATCTGTTTTGTTAGCTTCATATTTTACCTCAGCAGATGAAGTTGCTGTAAATGAAACGGATGTTTCGGTAAAAGGGTATTTGTATTTATTCTTGAATGCTACTGCTTCAGGATAGGAAATTATGGGATTGATTACTTCTCGCTCATCGCCACCACGTCTACGAGTGGTGTTTTCATATTGCTTTATATTGAAGGTATTGGCACCCATAGAGGCGAAATCGGAAGAAATAGTATTCTCCAATGCCGAAACAACGGTTAGGATACCAACCAAAGCGGTAATTCCTATAGCAATAATAATTACGGTAAGAATAGTTCTTAGCATTTGAGTTCTAATGGAACCTATAGCAATCCGTACATTTTCTTTGAATAAATTTAGCATCATACTAGTTTGACACGAAAATACAATTTTTGTTACAAGTTTGTTTTACAAGAAGTGTTTTTTATTTTATAAATAAGAAATTTACTGTTTAAAAATTGCATATTTGTTTGATTTCTAGAAATTTAATTTACAAATTTAAAAAATGAATAACATCTTTTTTACTCTTTGCTGTCTCGTTTTTATCAGCAGTGTAGGACGCTCACAGGTTTTCAATGTTAACAAATTAATTGTTGATAAAGAGACAAAATTTCCTTTAGAAAATGTTAGCGTTTCTAATGATATTGATAACTCCTCAACAAATCATGAAGGTTTTTTTATTTTTAATTCCAGCAAAAATGAAATTAATTTTAATTTATTAGGTTACAACTCCATTAAAAGTACTTTCGATGCTATAGCAAAAAAGGACACTATTTTTATGGAATCCAAAGCTTTTATATTAGATGAAGTACTTGTTTCGAATGTTGAGCCTTTTATGAAAAAAGTATATGATAAAATGAGCGATAATTTTATCAAGGAATATACTGCCAATTTCTTTTTAAGGAGTGTATTGAAAAATGAGGATAGCATTATTATTTTACAAGATATTCAGGGTAAAAGAGGGAGGTATGATAACTCAAAAAATCCTTATGACATCGAGGTCTTAAATATGAGAAAGACAAGTTTATTCGAAAAAAAGAATGCTATCGATTTTACATTGCCTGACTTTAATCAGTTTTTTAGCCCGCCAATACCAGTTAGAGAAAAAACAAATTTTACGGAGGTAATTTATAATGATGCTGATTTTCGAAAAATAGTATTTGAAGGAAAAGAGAAAGATACTTGGGGGCAGACGCTCAAAGGTTATTTTATTATCAATAAGAATGACTATGCTATCGTGGAGCATTATATCTCACTTTATGATAATCCTGATCTAATACCCTATGTAAAATTCACATTGTCGAGTATGCGCTATAAAACAACAAACTATGAGCGATTTTTTAGTTACAGTAAAAATGAAATTTTAAATAAATATTATTTAAAAAGTTCAAAACTTAATACGCAGTTAGAAGTTTTGAGAAATAAAAAAGATACAAAACCAGCTTATTGTGATTTCTCAATGGACTATTTTATAACTAATGCAGTAACTCGCGATAAGGTGGAATCTAATTTCTCTGTTGATAAAGATGTATTCAAGGCTAAGTTTCCTTATTCGGCCGATTTTTGGAACAATCAAAATCAACTACCATTAACAACGGAATTAAAAGTATTTTTGAAAAAAGTATCTCAAAATAAAGATAAAAAGAAGGAATTTGAGATAATAGGGAATTTCTAAAAATGTTTATTTAAAAAATTAGATATTTGCAGTCCTATTTATGAAGTTAAAATAAAAAACAGTGGTTTCAATAATCGGTTTTAGTTTGTAATTCATAATATATCATTTAAAATTCATAACTTATTATAATGGCATCAAAACCAAGTATACCAAAAGGGACAAGAGATTTTTCGCCTACTGAAGTGGCAAAGCGTCAATATATCATGCAGATTATTAGAAGTAATTTCGAAAAATTTGGTTTTCAACCCATCGAAACTCCTTCTTTTGAAAACTCCGATACTTTGATGGGGAAATATGGAGAAGAAGGAGATCGTTTGATTTTTAAGATATTAAATTCAGGTGATTATTTGGCGAAAGCCAATGAGGCTCATTTAGAAAGCAGAGACAGTACAAAATTAACATCAAGTATTTCAGAAAAAGCGTTACGTTATGACTTAACAGTTCCGTTTGCAAGATACGTGGTGCAGCACCAGAATGACATAGAGTTTCCTTTCAAAAGGTATCAAATTCAGCCAGTTTGGCGTGCTGACCGTCCGCAAAAAGGACGTTTTAGAGAATTTTTTCAGTGTGATGCTGATGTGGTTGGATCTACTTCATTATGGCAGGAAGTAGAATTAGTGCAATTGTATGATACTGTTTTTACGGCTTTAGGATTAGAAGGTGTTACAATAAAAATCAATAACAGGAAAATATTATCTGGAATTGCTGAGGTAATTGGCGCTTCGGATAAGTTAATTGACTTTACTGTAGCTCTAGATAAACTGGACAAGATAGGCGAGGACGGAGTGAAAAAGGAAATGATTGAAAAAGGAATCACTGCAGATGCAATTGAAAAAGTGCAGCCTTTATTCCATTTTACGGGAACGATTTCTGAAAAAATAACCCAATTATCACAACTTTTAGCGGCTTCAAATGAAGGGATGAAGGGAGTAGAAGAATTGCGTTTTATATGTGATAATGTGTCTAAATTGGGATTAGATACAGCTATTTTAGATTTAGATGTAACCTTAGCTCGTGGATTAAATTATTATACAGGAGCTATTTTTGAAGTGGCTGCGCCAAAAACTGTTGCTATGGGGTCCATTGGTGGCGGTGGAAGGTATGATGATTTGACGGGTATTTTTGGTTTGAAAAACATGAGTGGTGTTGGGATTTCATTTGGTTTAGACCGAATTTATTTGGTTGTAGAAGAGTTGAATTTATTTCCAGAAACAGTTACAGCTGCAACAAAAGCATTGTTTATTAATTACGGAGATAATGAAGCTTTGTATGCAATGCAAGCCATTAAAAAATTAAGAGCTGCAGGAGTTAAAGTAGAGTTGTATCCAGATAGTGCCAAAATGGCTAAACAGTTTCAACATGCCGACAGGAGAAATATACCTTATGCAGTAATCGCTGGAGATAAAGAAATGGAGACCAATAGTTATTCTTTAAAAAACCTAGCTTCTGGAGAACAGCATGTGGTTGATTTTGAGAAGTTAAAGGCAGCGTTGCTGTAGTGACAATAGGGAATATGGTTATATTAAAAAAAGCTTTGTTATTACAACAAAGCTTTTTTTGATATAGGGTAATCACGAATTAATAATTAGGGCAAAACCAATCTTAATTTTTTAGTAGATCATAAAATCTAAATTTGGATTAGAATCGAAAACAAACATATCGAAATTTAGGTTAAACAATCTTAAAATTATATTAAATTTTTATTTATTGCTAAAAAATACGGTTATTAATACGAATAGGTTAAAAGTGACTGTGTTTTAAAAATTATCGTGACAATTTGACATTTTTTAAGAATTGGCAGTACTTTTGCCTTCCAAAGAAAAGTGCAAAAAATGAAGTTTAAGAATATATTTAAAAATACTAGTAATATGGCTACTGAAAATACAGATATCGATCAAAAATTAGAAGATGTAACGATTGAGAACAATGCTAATGAGGAACAAGTTGTTGCCGAAGAATTAACTGTTGAAGAGCAATTAACGAGAGACTTAGCACAAGAGAAAGATAAGTTTTTGAGATTGTTTGCTGAGTTTGAAAATTACAAAAGACGTACTACAAAAGAACGTATTGAGTTGTTTAAAACGGCAAATCAAGAGGTTTTACTAGCAATGTTACCTGTTCTTGATGATTTTGATAGAGCAATGATTGAAATTTCTAAATCAGAAGATGAGGTAATGACTAAAGGTGTTGAGCTTATTCATGAGAAATTGAAAAGTACTTTAGTGACTAAAGGATTAGAAGTTGTTGATGTAAAAGCAGGTGATCCATTTGATGCTGATTTTGCTGAAGCAATTACTCAAATTCCAGCACCTACTGATAAAATGAAAGGTAAAATTGTAGATGTTCTTGAAAAAGGATACAAATTAGGTGACAAGATTATTCGTTTCCCTAAAGTAGTAATAGGACAATAGAGACACAATAAGGACATTATTACAGGTCTTTAATAGTATATCTAAAGAATCCTGACATCAGTTTGTGGTTCAACATAATAAAATTAAAATGAAACAAGATTTTTACGAGATATTAGGTATTTCTAAAAATGCAGATGCTGCAGCAATTAAGAAAGCCTACAGAAAAAAAGCATTAGAATACCATCCTGACAAAAACCCTGGAGACAAATCGGCAGAGGATAAGTTTAAAGTTGCTGCAGAAGCCTATGAAGTTTTAAGTGATCCAAGCAAAAAAGCGAAGTACGACCAGTATGGACATCAAGCATTTGATGGTTCTGGTGGTTTTGGCGGAGGCGGAGGTCAAGGCGGCATGAACATGGACGATATCTTTAGTCAGTTTGGTGATATTTTTGGTAGCGCTTTTGGTGGTGGTGGCGGATTTGGAGGCGGAGGCGGTGGTCAACGCAGAACCAAAGGAAGTAACCTACGTATCAAAGTAAAATTAACACTAGAAGAAATTGCTAATGGTGTTGAGAAAAAAGTAAAAGTTAAACGTAAAGTACAAGCACCTGGGGTTTCTTATAAAACTTGTGGTACTTGTAATGGTCAAGGGCAGGTAATGCGCGTGACTAATACAATTTTAGGTAGAATGCAATCAGCTTCTACTTGTCCTACTTGTGGTGGTTCTGGTCAAATTTTAGATAAAAAACCTACTGAAGCAGATGCTCAAGGAATGATTCTAGAAGATGAAACTGTTTCTATCAAGATTCCTGCTGGAGTTGTTGACGGGATGCAATTAAAAGTTTCTAACAAAGGAAACGATGCTCCAGGAAACAGTGTTCCAGGGGATTTAATTGTAGCTATTGAGGAGTTAGAGCATGAATTCTTGAAACGTGAGGGAGAGAATTTACATTATGACTTATACATTAGTTTTGCTGAAGCTGTTTTAGGTGTTTCTAAAGATATCGAAGCAGTAAATGGTAAAGTGAGAATTAAATTAGAAGACGGAATCCAATCAGGAAAAATCCTTAGATTAAAAGGTAAAGGTATTCCAAGTATTAATGGCTACGGTAACGGGGACTTATTAGTACATGTGAATGTCTGGACTCCTAAAACATTAAATAAAGAACAAAAACAATTTTTTGAGAAAAATCTTGAAGATGATAATTTTGTTCCAAATCCTGAAAAGTCAGATAAATCATTTTTTGAGAAAGTAAAAGATATGTTTTCTTAAATATGAATTTAGTATAGAAAGAATCTTGTATTCGTTTCTTCTAAAATATAATTCCCATCCTTGTGAAAATAAGGATGGGTTTTTTTATGGAGAATCATAAAGATTTCGCTACTAATTATTTACTTTTACACAGCCGCGGGATTTGTTTAATCTCACTGCGGAAATAAATTTAAAATTCAGTATGAGTAACTTACTTGAAGTTAATAAAGTGGTTAAGCAATACGGTGATTACGTAGCGCTTAACGAAGTCTCCTTGACTGTTCCTAAAGGCAGTATTTACGGTCTTTTAGGCCCTAACGGAGCTGGAAAAACGTCCCTAATTAGAATCATAAATCAAATTACTTTGCCTGATAGTGGCGAAATAATTCTTGATGGTGAAAAACTACAGCCCAAACACGTACAATATATAGGGTATCTTCCTGAAGAAAGAGGGTTGTATACCAGTATGAAAGTAGGGGAGCAATGTTTGTATTTGGCTCAAATGAAAGGATTGTCTAAAGCCGAAGCAACAAAGCAGCTACACTATTGGTTTGACCGATTGGGAATTCAAGGATGGTGGAATAAAAAAATTCAAGAACTTTCTAAAGGAATGGCACAAAAGATTCAGTTTGTAGTTTGTGTTTTGCACAAGCCTAAATTGCTAATTTTTGATGAACCTTTCTCTGGTTTTGATCCCGTTAATGCAAATATTATAAAAGATGAAATTCTGGCATTAAGAGAGGAAGGAGCTACGATTATATTCTCTACACATCGTATGGAGAGTGTCGAGGAATTGTGTGACCATATTGCTTTAATTCATAAGTCAAACAAACTGATTGAAGGAAAACTAGATGCCGTAAAAAGAGATTATAGAACAAATAGTTTTGAAGTAGGAATCCTATCAAGTAATGTAGAGCAATTAATGTATGCGCTTACGCAAAAGTTTACTGTTGCTCCTGCAAATTTTAAATCGTTAAATAACGAGTTAAAACTAGAAGTGCAATTAGGAAACGGAATGCCTAATGAGTTATTGAATATCTTGACTCAGCAAGGACAAGTCACTCATTTTGTTGAAAAAATCCCTACAGTAAACGATATTTTTATTCAAGCAGTAAGCGAGAAATAAGCAGTATTATAAATTTCATAATCCATATTCAGTTTGGGTTTTTATATTTGATAATTTAAAATTATGAGCATCATATCATTAATCATAAAAAGAGAGTTTGTTGCAAAAGTGCGCAATAAATCCTTTATTGTAATGACTTTTTTAAGTCCGCTATTATTTGTCGCTATTGCTGCATTTATAGGATATTTAGGTTCTATGAAAGCCGATACAAAGCGTATTGCAATTCACGATGAATCGGGTTTATTTGTAAAGGAATTTACAACTAAAAACAAAGTTGATAAAAGCTATAAGTACCTTGATCTCACTTCGGTTCCTGTAAGTGCGCTCAAAGATAGTATTACAAAAGAAAGCTTTGAAGGTTTACTCGTTATTCCTAAAACGACTTCTATTACAGATTTAGAGTCTAAAATTCAATTTGTTTCAAACAGCAGTCCTAGTATTGTGTTCATTGAAAAAGTACAGAATACGGTTGCTAATAAGCTGACTAATATCAATCTTCAAAAAGCAAGTTTGGATACCCTTGCTATTCAAAAAGCACAATCAAAGGTAAGTATCAGTCTTACTAAAGCTTCTGGAGAAGCTAGTTTAAAAGGGCTTAACGAAATTAAAATCGCCATAGGTGGTGGTTTTGGTTATCTTATTATGATGTTTATCATTATCTATGGTAACATGGTAATGCGAAGCGTAATCGAAGAAAAAACGAACCGTATTATCGAAATCATTATTTCCTCGGTTAAGCCATTTCAATTAATGATTGGTAAAATCATTGGAACATCATTAGCTGGGATTTTGCAATTTTTCATTTGGGCAATAATTGGGTTGTCATTAATGTTTGCGGCTTCTATATTTTTTGGAGTCAACGTAGGACCAACTGCAAAAGTACCACCCGAAATGCTAAACGAAGCGCAACAACAATTTACAAGTACTGCGCAAATGTATATTATGGAATTGTGGAATCTACCTATCGCAACAATCTTAATTAGTTTTGTCGTTTATTTTATAGGCGGATACTTTTTATACAGCTCATTTTATGCTGCTATTGGCGCTGCGGTAGATAATCAAACCGACTCTCAGCAATTTTTATTACCTATTATAATGCCATTAATGTTAAGTGTTTATGTTGGGTTTTTTAGTGTAATCAATGATCCGCACGGCACAGTAGCTGTTGTGTTTTCAATGATTCCGCTTACTTCTCCAATCGTGATGCTCATGCGTATTCCATTTGGCGTACCTTTGTGGGAAATTGCAATATCAGTAACACTATTATTTGCAACTTTCTTTGGTGTTGTTTGGTTCGCAGCAAAAATATACCGAGTGGGAATATTAATGTACGGAAAAAAACCAAGTTGGAAAGAGTTATACCGTTGGTTGAAATACACGGGATAAAAAACCGTAGTATTAAGCGCTATTATTATTGATATAAAGCTGAAAATAAAAAGGTTTTGGAGCGAATGGCTTGGTTTTTGTCAGTATACACAGTACCTGCTGTCCCCTTTATCTTTCCATCCCGTCCCGAGTTATCGGGAGCGGGATTACAAGGATGCCGGCTCCATCAGGGCTAGATCGCAAGCAATAGGTTTGTTAATTGTGTATTTAGATAAAAATTTAGGAAGCAACAATCAAGCAAAGAATAACCGAATAATATATATAAAACATGCCAAAAATACTAATCATAGAAGACGAAGCAGCGATACGTAGAGTATTAACAAAAATTCTATCAGAAGAAAATGATACCTACGAAGTAGAAGATGCAGAAGATGGTATTATAGGTTTTGAAAAAATAAAAAACAACGATTACGATCTAGTACTTTGCGATATCAAAATGCCAAAAATGGATGGTGTTGAATTACTAGAAGAAGTAAAAAAAATAAAACCCGAAATCCCAATGGTAATGATCTCAGGTCATGGCGATATGGAAACGGCAATAAATACCATGCGAATGGGAGCTTTTGATTATATCTCAAAACCACCAGATTTAAACCGATTGTTAAATACGGTACGAAACGCATTAGATAAAAAACAACTCGTAGTTGAGAATAAGATTTTAAAGAAAAAAGTCAGTAAAAACTACGAAATGGTAGGGGAGAGTGAAGCAATCAATTTAATCAAAGTGATGATTGATAAAGTAGCTGAAACCGAAGCTAGAGTTTTAATTACAGGTCCTAACGGAACCGGAAAAGAACTAGTTGCGCACCAATTACATGAAAAAAGTGAGCGCGCCGCTTTTCCTTTGATCGAGGTGAATTGTGCTGCGATTCCTAGCGAATTAATAGAAAGTGAATTGTTTGGCCACGTAAAAGGGGCGTTTACTTCTGCCGTGAAAGATCGCGCTGGTAAGTTTGAAGCTGCTGACAAAGGAACTATTTTCTTAGATGAAATTGGCGATATGAGTCTTTCGGCTCAAGCCAAAGTGTTGCGTGCTTTGCAAGAGAGTATGATAACAAGAGTAGGAGCAGACAAAGACATCAAAGTAGACGTACGTGTGGTAGCTGCAACCAATAAAGATTTAAAAGTTGAAATTGCCGAAGGACGTTTCCGTGAGGATTTATATCATAGGCTTGCTGTAATATTGATAAAAGTACCGTCTTTAAATGAAAGACGTGATGATATCCCATTGCTTATTACGCATTTCACTAATAAAATTGCTTCAGAGCAAGGTACAGCAGTGAAGAAGTTTTCTAAAGATGCCATTAAGTTATTGCAAGAATACGATTGGACAGGAAATATTAGAGAATTGCGCAATGTTGTAGAACGCTTGATTATCCTTGGCGGAAGCGAAATATCAGAGAATGACGTAAAGCTTTTTGCATCAAAATAAAATAGAAATAAATTAATGATTTAAAATTCCGATTTTAAATCTTTCAATCATAGATAATGAAATTAAAAAAATTAAACGAAGGCTTAAAAGAATCTTTAATCAATAACGGTTTAACCGAAGCTAATATCTTGCAACAAGAAACATTTTCGACTATAAAAAGTGGTGCTGATTGTTTGATATTATCCCCTGCGGGAAGCGGAAGAACAACAACAATTGTAATTAATGTTATTCAGCAATTAGTAAAAGAGGGAGAGCAATCACCGCGTGCACTAATTGTAGTTCAAGACAAAGACAAAGTGCTTGAAATGCTGGCTATGTTTGAAAAATATGGCAAACATACTGATTTAACAGTGTTTGGTGTTCATGAAAAAGGTGACATGGAATATGATAAAAACTTTATTTCAGGAGGTATTGATGTGCTTGTAGGAACGCCAAGTAAATTGAGTGAGATGTTTACCACAGCGGGTTATAATGTCAACCGTCTAAAAATGTTTATCGTTGATGATGCTGATCCTATTTTAAAATTACGTCATGAAACGAGAATAATGCGTATTTCTAATAGTATCGTAAAAACGCAACGCATCATCTTTGCATCAGAACTTACCGATCGTATAGAATCTCTAGCAGATAAAATGCTTGATGAGCCTTTTGAATTCGACTTTGATGGTATTGAAGAAGAGGATGAGGATGATGAAGAAGAAAGTCAAGAAAAAGAATAGATTCAGTCATTAGATTTTAAAGATAAAGAATAAGTAATAAACGATAAATAAAAATGCTATGGGATTAATGAAAGTGTTTTCAGGGAGTGAAATTTTGGCTTTAGCCTTAAAAGAAAAAATTGAAGCTGTAAATGTAGATGTCTTGATGAAAGACAATATTCAATCGGGTCGATTGGCTGGTTTTGGTACTTCGGGTTCAGCAGTTGAATTATTTGTTCAAGAGACTGATTTTTCAAAAGTGAATCCTATTATTGAGGAGTTCAGATTAAATATCTAATATAAAAATTAGTATCGTAAAAAACCCTGACCGCATACTACGCGTATCAGGGTTTTTTACTTTAAAAAATAAAAGATGAAATATAAAATGTTAGTTTTAGATATGGATGATACGCTGTTAACAGATGATCATACTATTTCTAATGAGAATAAAGAGATGTTGGCTTTAGCCAAAGAAAAAGGAGTGTACATTATTTTAGCATCGGGA
Source organism: Flavobacterium sp. PL002 (assembly GCF_054165825.1). Taxonomy (NCBI): domain Bacteria; kingdom Pseudomonadati; phylum Bacteroidota; class Flavobacteriia; order Flavobacteriales; family Flavobacteriaceae; genus Flavobacterium; species Flavobacterium sp. PL002. The sequence continues at coordinate 2,611,735 of NZ_CM135110.1, forward strand.
CGTCCAACACCAGCGATGGTTAATTATGCTAGAGAATTAAGTTTGGATAATTCGTATATGATATCTTATAATGGCGCCGTTATTACGGATTTAAAAGAGGATAAAGTGATCTTTGAACAAATGCTAACCAAAGAGCAAATACACGAATTATATGATTACAGTGTAAAAAGTAAAACGGATATTATTACTTATTTGGACGGAAAAGTAGTAAGTGAAACCGACTCAAAGTATATAGATATAGAGCTAAATATAACAGGACTAGAACACAATAAAGTGACTAGCTTTAAGGAAACAGTGCAAACTGCTGCGGTAAAATGTATTTTGTTAGAAGAGCCATGCTATCTTAAAGAAGTCGAAAAAGACTTAAAAAGGGCTATGCCACATTTAAGCGTGAGTATGTCAAAGCCTTTTTTTCTAGAAGTTGCACAACACGGAATCGATAAAGCGGCAAGTATTAAAATAATAGCTCAGAAGCTTGGTATCCTTCAAAGCGAAATTATAGCTGTAGGAAATGCAGGAAATGACTTGACAATGATTGAATATGCCGGTTTGGGTGTTTGGGTGGCTAACGTGACACCGGAGTTAAAAGATAAGGCGGATGTGATTGTTGCCTCAAATAATGACCACGGTGTTGCTGAAGTAATAAAGCGTTTTATATTAAATTAAAACGGGTATTATTTTTTTGTAACTGATAGGAAATATTTGTTTCCATCACCCATTGATAATTTTACTCTCTCATCACATAAGTCAATTGAGAAATTAGCACTTTCGTAACATGAACAAGTAGTTTTTGAGTCTTTTGCCATTTCAGTTTCGCATTTACCAATTTTGTAATTTGTAAGTTGTGGAGTGTAAAAACGAACTAAATCAGTAGATGCTGTAACTAATGAGATGATGCTAGCGGAGTTGTCATTAGCAATTTTATATACAATGCGATCAGTATAGTTAATCTCATTAACTTTAGTTTTACGGATATAAGTGAAAGAAGTAGTTGCTCCTGCAGCAATCTTTTCTTCAAATTTAAAACCTAAGTTTCTTATCTCTAAATCAAATTTGGGTTGAGAGTTGTATGCTGCCCAGCTAGTAAGTGTACTTAAAGTAGGGAACGGGTTTGATTCCGTGATATTATTGTTTTGTGCTACTGTTAGTGTAATGCAAGAAAAAATTAAAAGAACTGATGCGTAAAAATTTTTCATAATTATAATGTTGTGGTATTTATAGAATTTTATAGATAAAATACTTTGTAAGTTTCAAAAATAAACCTTTTTTTTTAAAGTAAACGTTAGAAAAGACAATATGTTATTATTTCAAGCAATAATTTTAGGTGCATTTTATAAAAAGTACTTTTTTTTACTTTTTGTAATAGTTTTTAAATTTTCTTTACGTTTTTCAAACTTAATAAATTTAAAGGATTCATACCAAGTCCTGTAATATTTTTGCGAGTAAAACGGGCCACTTTGTCATAAAATAAAGGAATCACTGGTGCTTCACTGATTATGATGGCATCCATTTTTTGATATAATAAATAACGTTTTTCATTGTTAGTTTCTTTAAAGGCTAATTCATAAAGGCGATCAAATTCGGTGTTTTTAAAATGGGTGTAATTTGGACCTTCTGGTGAGAAGTTTTTACTATAAAAGAGAGAAAGGTAATTCTCCGCGTCAGGATAATCAGCAATCCAGCTCGCTCTAAAGAAAGTTACTTTTCCAGTAGCTATTGCTTGGCGCAAAGTAGATGGCGGACTAATGTCTACCTGAACATCTAAACCAATCTTTTGCCATTCGCGTTGTAAAAACTCTCCAATGTCAACATAGGAAGCATTTGTGCTCAATTGGATTACGGGCTTTCTATCACCAGTTGCTTTTTTGTATTCAAGAATGAGCTGCTTTGCTTTTTCGATATCATAGTTATAGCCCTTTGCATTATTAAAACTAGGCAGTCCCATAGGGATCATTCCGTTCACAGCGGGTGTTCCCATGTTGTTACGCAAATAGGTAATCATTTTTTGACGGTCAAAACCATAATTCATTGCTTGACGAATGCGTTTATCGAGTACTGCTTTATTGGTGCCATCCATTCTAAATCCTAAATACTCTGTGTTGAGGTAAGGTCCTGTAATTAAATTGACATCGTTTTTATACTTAGGTTGCAATTCTCCTACTTGAGTCAAAATCTCATCTTTATAAGAAGGATCTAATCCAGAAGTGAAATCGAGTTTTCCTTGGATAAACTGTAAAAACCCACTTTGTTTATCAGGCAAGAAAGTAATAGCTACGGCTTCTAAGTAGGGTAAATGATTTCCTTTTGCATCTTTCTCAAAGTACAAAGGGTTTTTTCGCAATACTAATTTTACGTTTTCCTCCCATAATTTAAACTGAAAAGGTCCTGTTCCTATTGGGTGTGCACGAAAATCACTTCCGTAAAAAGCAACAACTTCTTTAGGAACTACTGAGGCATATTTCATCGTCATTAATCCTAAAAATGCGGGGAAAGGTTTTATTAGTTTTATCTGGAATACACTATCATTTTGTGCTTTGATACTGGCTACATTTTGCAATACCCAGCCACCTGGCGAAGCAACTTTTTCATCTAATAAACGGTTTAGGCTATATTCAAAGTCAGATGCTTTTACAGTTCTTGTACTATCTTTCCCAAAAAGAATGTGTTTTTGAAAATAAATATCATTGCGTAAAGTAAAAGTATAGGTCATTGCATCAGGACTAATTATCCATGATTTAGCAATGTCAGGTTTAATATTTAAGCGGTCATCAAGTTGTACAAGTCCATTATAAATATGGTTACAAGCCCATATATTAGATTGTACTTTTGAGAAAGCAGGGTCGAGAGAAGTGATGTTTGAACTCTCATTATATCTAAAAACCAGATTATCATTAATTTGCTCGCGTTCTTTTCCGCAAGAAATAAATAATAAGGCAATACAAAATACAGATAGATAGCTGGTTATTGATTTCATTTTAAGGAATATTGTACGTAAATTTGCAAACTCTTTTTACAAAGATGTAAATATAATAAGTTACTACTTAAAACGTAGTTTATCCCTATGGAAAACAGAAAAAAAGTTGCCTTTTATACACTTGGATGCAAACTGAATTTTTCAGAAACATCTACTATTGCTCGAAATTTTCAAGATGAAGGTTTCGACCGTGTTGATTTTGAAGAAGTTGCTGATATGTATGTCATTAATACTTGTTCAGTAACCGAAAATGCTGACAAGCAGTTCAAACAAGTGGTTAAAAAAGCCATGAAATTAAATAATCAAGCCTTTGTTGCTGCCGTAGGTTGCTACGCGCAGTTAAAACCTGAAGAGTTAGCCGCAGTCGATGGTGTTGACTTGGTACTTGGTGCTACCGAGAAATTCAAAATTACCGATTATATCAACGACCTAAGTAAAAACGACATGGGTGAGGTTCACTCTTGTGAAATTGCTGATGCTGATTTTTATGTAGGATCTTATTCAATTGGTGATCGTACCCGTGCTTTTTTGAAAGTGCAAGACGGTTGTGATTATAAATGTACCTACTGTACGATACCATTAGCTAGAGGAATTTCCAGAAGTGACGAACTTGAAAATGTATTGAAAAATGCATCTGATATTTCTAAACAAGATATTAAGGAAATCGTGCTTACGGGTGTGAATATTGGTGATTATGGAAAAGGGGAATTCGGAAATAAAAAACACGAACACACTTTTCTTGAATTAGTACAAGCATTAGATAAAGTAGAAGGTATTGAGCGATTACGTATTTCGTCTATTGAGCCTAACTTATTGAAGAATGAAACAATAGAGTTTGTATCTAAAAGTAGAACGTTTGTTCCGCATTTTCATATTCCGTTGCAATCTGGAAGCAACGATATATTAAAATTAATGAAGCGTCGTTACCAGCGTGAAGTATATACGGAACGGGTGAATAAAATTAGAGAAGTAATGCCTCATGCTTGTATTGGTGTGGATGTTATTGTTGGTTTTCCTGGTGAAACCGATGAGCATTTCTTAGAAACTTACCATTTTATAAACGATATGGATATTTCGTACCTACACGTTTTTACTTATTCAGAAAGAGACAATACGGAAGCCGCAAATATGAGTGGAGTTGTTCCTGCAAATGTTCGTGCTAAGCGTAGTAAAATGATGCGTAGTCTATCTGTTAAAAAACGACGTGCTTTTTATGAAAGCCAGTTAGGAACAAATAGAACAGTTTTATTCGAAAGCGAAAATAAAGAAGGTTACATTCACGGATTTACTGAAAATTATGTAAAAGTAAAAACACCGTGGAATCCTGAATTAGTCAATACCTTACACCCTATCAATTTAACGAAAATTGATGATGACGGAAGCGTTAGAATGGAATTTATAGCGGTAGAAGCATAACATTTATTACGATAAAAATAGAAATCATTAAGGAATTAAGATAATTAAAGTAAAATTTAATACGCTTAATTACTTAATGGTTTTTTTATATTATTTGGTTTTAAAATGAGTTTTGATTACTAAATCTCAGCTGTTTCTTTTAAAATTTTGCCTCGTTAATTTAACTTTTTATATGAAGATTATTGACTACCTTTCTTATAATTATGAGGGCTTTCATTACACTGAAATAAACAATCAATGGCGGTTACTTTTTGACACAGAACTAAACAATAAAATTTAAAATCATGAAAAAATCATTATCAATATTTTTAGGAATATTAGTTTTTTCCTTAGTATGCAATACACGAGTTATGGCTCAAGAAAGTTCTAAACAAGAACAAAGTCAGGAACTAAAGATGGAAAAAGAAAATAAAGCAGCTGAGAAATCTAAAGAAATAGCGCTTAAGAAAGAATTAAAAGAAATTAAAAGAAGTAAGGCTAAAGCTGATAAAGAAGCAAGGGCAACTTTAAAAGCAGAAAAAGAAGCAACTAGATCAGCTGCTAAATCAGAAAAAGCAGCCAAGTCAGCAGCTAAAGCACAAAAATCTGCTGAGAGAGCTCAAAAACAAGCAGATAGAAGAACATCAAAAGCCAATAAAGCAGCCAAGTCAGCTGAGAAAGCTAGAAAAAAAGTAGAGAAAGAAGCAGCTAGAGCGAAAGAGGAAATGGTTAAAGAAAATTAACGATCACCTCTAAATTAGAGTAAAAATTATAAAGTAGGCTACTTTCATAACTACAAATAGGAATAACACTAAATAAAAAAGGGACTGTTCTAGTTTTAAGCTAAAACGGTCCCTTTTTTTAGGTGTAATTTATTATGGATTTGTAGACCAGATACCAGCATCTTTGATAAATACACGTCTGTTTAATTTTAATTGGGCTACAATTAATTCAGCAATATCCTCAGGTTGCATTACGTTTTCAGGATTACCATCCGTTAATTTTAAGTCTTTTGCCATTTCGGTAGCAACAGTACTTGGTGTTAAAGCAGTAACACGTATGTTATCTTTTCTAACCTCTTGCATCAATGATTCAGTTAATCCAAGAACAGCAAATTTAGAAGCACTATAAGCACTTGTTAAAGCATTTCCTCTTTGTCCTGCAGTAGATGAAATGTTGATGATATCACCAGTTTTTCTTTCGATCATGTTAGGCAATACCGCACGAGTTGTGTAGTAAGTTCCCATTAAGTTGACTTTAATAATGCGTTCCCATTCTTTAGGTTCTAATTCTAAGAACTTTCCAAAAGCAGCAATTCCGGCATTATTAATTAAAATATCGATAGTTCCAAATTCCCCAAGCGCTTTTGCAACAGCTTGATTAATCGAGTTCATGTCAGATACGTCAGCAGTAACAGCTAATGCTTTTACGCGTAATGAGCGTACTTTTGTCGCAACAGTTTCAATTTCATCTGCTGTTCTAGCTACTAGAATTACGTTTACACCTTCTTTTGCTAAAGCTAAAGCAATGGCTTTTCCAATTCCTTTTCCAGCGCCAGTAATTAAGGCATTTTTATTTTTTAAGTCGTTCATGTTGTTTCTGATTTTTCAATTGTGAATAGCAAAGTTAACGCATTAGATTTTTTTAACAGACATTCAAAAGTGAAAAAAATGATAAATAAGTCAATTTCTATTTTTACTTTTTATCGAAAAAAAAATAGTTGTGTAAGAGTTAGAATTCAGTTCTAAAATTTGGTTTACAGATTAAACAAAATCGTTTTACTTTTTATTATCGAAAGAAATTATCGAAACCTTGAAATTAGACAACTTTTAAGTGAAATTATGTAAAGAAAAATGCAGCCTAAATGTAGAATTTTACGACATAGAAAAATACACTTATGAAAAAATCAATCCTACTATTGAATATGGTTTTAGTTCTTTTTATTACATCATGTAAAAATAGCGAAGCTGAAGCTAATAAAGCAACAACTGCACCATCTGATACAATTGCTGATGAGGTAAAAGCACCAGAGCGTGTAGCGCCCAAAAGTATTTCTTACCAAATGGTGAAAACAAAAGACTGGTTGAAAGAAAAACAATCAGATAGTTTGCAACTCCGTGCTGCCTATGCACTGAATAGAACAGATGCCAAAAATCTAAAAACATTAGATTCTATTGTTGTTACTAATGATGCTACTGGCGATTTGGAATTTTATTTACCATTTCCGTTAGAAGTTGCTAGTTTGAAAGAAGTAAAAAAAATAATCTTTTTCTCGTATCCTACACAAACATTTGCAACCTATGAAAACGGTTATTTAATGCATACGGGACCAACTAATATGGGTAGAAAAAAAGATCAAACTCCTACAGGTTTGTTTTTTACAAACTGGAAAGCCGAAGAAACTACCAGTACATTTAATGACGAGTGGGATTTAAAATGGAATTTTAATATCGAAAATAAATTAGGTGTTGGTTTTCACGAATACAGTTTGCCCGGATACCCTGCTTCGCATTCCTGTTTACGTTTACAAGAAAGTGATGCTAAATATTTATACGAATTTGCAGATCAATGGGAACTAGCTGACAAAGAAAATGTAAAAGTTAAGGGAACAGCTGTAATTGTTTTTGGTACGTATGATTTTGACGGTCCAAAACCTTGGTTAAAAGTGGTTAAAGATCCTAAATCATTAACAATCTCTGAAGCTGATCTAGACAAAGTAGCTAAGCCATTTATAGCTAGTATTTTAAAAGAACAAAAAAATAGAGCAACTTTTGAAAGCGAAAAAAAATAGTTAAAAGCAAAAAACTCCTTTTGAAAAAAAGGAGTTTTTTTATGTTTATAGCTATGTAATTTATACTTTGTATCAATAGTCAGTTCGAGCGGAGTCGATAACTATTATTGTATCGTGATACATCAAAAAATACTTGCAAGGAGTTAAACTGGATTTCGTTTCATTAATAATAGCTATTAATAATTTGTATTTCATTGTCTAATTAACCGCCTCTACTAATCGAATAAATTCGGCTTTATAACCTTCAGGATCTTTTGATAATCCTTGTTTTGCTAGAATTAAAATATCCTTTGATGATTTATTCGAAATCAATTTAGAATCCCTCAATTTTAAACCAAACCAGGCAACTGCAGCACTAAATTTTAAATCATCTGATGCTTGTTGTATGGCAGTTGTTTTATTTGCTATAACTTGTACCAACTCGATACTTTTGTCACCGTCAGGTTTTTTATATCTAAATTTGATAGTTGCTAATTCATCACTGTAAGTACTAGTGTCATTTTTAACTGCTGTATATTTCAATTCAGGTTGGCTAAAGTCACTTTCTACTCCGGTAGGAATGATTTCGTATAAAGCCGTTACGGTATGGCCACTTCCTAGTTCTCCTGCATCAATGGCATCGTTTTTAAAATCTTCAGGACGTAATTTTCTGTTTTCGTAGCCTATCAATCGGTAGGATTGCACGTGTTTTGGATTGAATTCTATTTGGATTTTTACATCTTTGGCGATAGCAAACATAGAACCTTTGAATTCTTTACTTAAAAAACGGTTGGCTTCCTGAATATTATCAATATAAGCATAGTTTCCGTTTCCTTTGTTGGCTAATATTTCCATTTTACTGTCTTTGTAATTTCCCATTCCGTATCCTAAACAAGTCAAAAAGACTCCGGTTTTTCTTTTTTCTTCAATTAAAGTTTGCATGTCAGTATTTGCAGAGCTCCCTACATTAAAATCACCATCAGTAGCTAAGATTACTCTGTTGTTTCCATCTTTTATAAAATTTTCTTGTGCAATTTTATAGGCTAGTTCTATTCCGGCTCCACCAGCAGTACTGCCGCCAGCATTAAGGTTTTCTAATGCATTAATAATAGTAGTCTTATCATCACCAGAAGTAGGAGGTAAAACTAAACCAGCTGCTCCAGCATATACAACAATAGCTACTTTATCATCTTTTCTAAGTTCATTGACTAAAATTTTCATGGATTGTTTTAATAACGGTAATTTGTTACTATCTCCCATAGAACCTGATACATCAATTAAAAAAACCATGTTTGATGCAGGCAAATCATCAGTTGGAATAATTTTTCCTTGTAGGCCAATTTTTAATAACTGATGTTTAGTATTCCAAGGGCAGTTGCTGTACTCCGTATTAATAGAAAATGGATTTTTGTCTTGAGGTTGCGGATAATTGTATTTAAAGAAATTCATCATCTCTTCAATACGTACGGCATCTTTAGGAACGGTTTGTCCGTTGTTAATAAAACGTCTAATATTAGTGTAGGAAGCGTTATCCACATCTATAGAAAATGTAGATAGTGGAGCTGTTTTAGGCGTTTCAAACTGATTTTCGATAAAGTTCTCGTAATCTTCTTGATCCACTGCTATTGGTTGCTGTTGCTTTACATCTAATAGTGCTAGTTTTTCTTTAAGTTCTTTTTTTGAAAGATTTTGTTGTACTCCGTTTTGTGTAGTTATGAGTATAGCGCCCCCTTGACCTCTTGAACCATAAAGAGCGGTTGCTGTAGCTTCTTTTTCAACCCTTACGTCTTTAATTGTTTTTGGATCTATTTGATTTATGCTGTCTTTATTTACAGGTACGCCATTCACAATATATAATGGTTCATTATTGTTATTAGTTAATGCCTTGCCACGAATTTTAATGTCTGAAGCCGTATTATTATTAGCCGGACTAATTTGAACTCCTGCAACTCTGCCTTGTAACGCTTGTGTACTTGAACTGTTATATACAATACTGGGACTTTGCATGCTAACAATTTCAGCTTTAGAGGCTTTGTGTTTTTTATTTGCATACGCTACAACCACAATTTCTTCTAATGCCGCTGAATGTTCGTTTAGTATTACATTAATTGTATTTGATTCACCAACTTTAACGGTTTTTGACTCCATCCCAATGTAACTAAAAACGAGCTGATCTCCTTTATTAGCAAGAATTGAGTACTGTCCATCAAAATTAGTTTGAGTTCCTTTTATGGTGCTTTTTACAGTAATACTGACACCTGGTAAAGGGTTAGCAGCTCTATCGGTTACGACTCCTGTGATTGTTTTTTCTTGTCCAAAACTTAGGATAGAAAAAAGCATAGCAATGGCTAATGAAATAAGTTTTTCGCTTTTCATGATAGTAATATTTAAAATGTTAGTAATGTGTTTTTCGGAATTATTTACCTACGGGTTTTCTGTTTTTAGTGGTAATTATGACAACTCCTTTTTTTCCTTTGTCACCATATTTAGTAATGGCTTCATCGTTTTGTAAAATTTCTATTGATTGAATTTCTTGTTTGTTCAAAGGTGCGTAGGGGCTCGTAGGGTTTGCGCCAAATAAATCCTCTTCACTATATTCGACACCATTTATAATGTACAAAGGCTCTTTTAAAATGAGTACGGATTCGATATCGTTATTTTTTAGATTGGAAGCTATTTCCATTCCCGTATTACCCAAGTCTTTACTTTTTTTACTCGACAATGCTTGACCATCAATAACCACTAAAGGAGCTGCGTTAGCTTGTATAGCTTGTGAGCTAACAGCATCTGCTTGTACTACAGTCTCATTATTTACTGGTGCATGACTAACAAGTATTGCGTCATAAACAGCTCCCTTGTGAAACTGACTCGACTGTTTTTTAAGCGTTTCTTTGTTATATGATTTTTTTTCTATTGATCTCTGAATTGGTTCAGGAATAGCTGTTTCTTCCATGACAATAGCTTCTGTTTTTTGAGTAGCATTTATTTGATTAGATACAATGCGTGTACTTTTAAGAACGTTGTTAATTTTTACGGTATCTATAGTAGTATGCGTGATTACTGGAGCATCAGGTTTAGCTATTTTTTTTATGATAGTATCTGCCGTAACAATTTCGTTTTTTATAATTTGAATTTCATTTGTAGGTTTAATTACTTGGTATGCTACAGAGATTAATAATAAAACAGATGCAGCAATTGCTATTTTTTTCCAAAGTTTATTTTTAGTTTTTAGTGCTTTTTTATCCAGTTTTTCATCTACTCTTGCCCAGACTTTTTCCATTCCAGGAAAATCTCTGGTCTCCGCCTTTTGGGAAGCAGTTCTAATTTTATCGAATATTTTATCTTGATTGTCCATGACTAGTTCAATTTTTGGTAATACAAATTATTTACTAATTCCTTCAGCTTTGTTTTCGCGGCATTCAATTGTGATTTTGAAGTGCCTTCAGAAATGTTAAGCATGAGGGCTATTTCCTTATGAGCGTACCCTTCTATTACAAAAAGGTTGAAAATAGTTTTACATCCCTCAGGAATACGGTTTAGTAAATTAAGTAAGTCTTCTTCTTCTAAATCGGTTGCTTCATCATTAAATGGTAAAGCAATCGATTTGACATCATCAAGGTACATGTTGAAATTGGTATTCTTTTTTATGCTTGCCAAACAATGATTAACAGTAATCTTTCTAGCCCAAGCTTCAAAAGCGCCTAATTCTTTTAATTGATCAAGTTTAGTAAAAATAGTATAGAATGCATCGGCTAGAGCTTCTTCTATTTCTTCTTCTTTCTTTAAATACCGTTTGCAAGTACGATACAATTTGGGTGCCATATTTTCGTACACTTGACGCTGGGCGTCTCGGTGCATTTTTTTGCAGGCAATTAATAGGTTTTCGTTTATCACAATGATGTCTTTAATAGTAAAGAGAGCAGAAAAGAGAAAAAGGTTGGGAGCGAATTGATTTTTTTTATTTTAATTCTAAAGTGAGCTTAAAAATAGTACTTTCTTGCGCATCAGTGTCATTGTCTTCGCAGAGTAAAAAAGTTATTTGGTTCTTATCTTTTTTATATAAAGTTAAGCCTTCAAATTTATTAGCAGCACTAATGGTTTTAGTAAAGTCTATTTTCATCGATTCAAGATCAATGCGTCCTATAATGCTTCCAAGGATTTCACCATCATCATAGGTTGACTTTGTATCTTCGGCTGCAGCCAAAAAATAAATTTTATTGTCGACAAGAATAGCATCTGTGAAACTGGTACGAACGCCTTTTATTTTGGGTAGTTTATAATCATTAGAGAGCAATGAGAATTCTTGATCTAGTTTTTTAGCTTTGAGCGTAAAAAGCGTATTTTTATTAGTCTTGCTATTGCCACGATTAAAAAAATACCAAAAATCCCCATCATAAATAGCGCCTTCTAGATTAAAGTCTTCGGGATTGATGTTTCCAAAGCTTTGCATTATGGCATAGATGTCAGTTAGATTGTTAGTTCTGACTTTTGTTTTTTGCGGAATACTGAATTCTATCATTTTGTTGCGATTAGCAGTAGAACCAGATCCAAAGATATAGAGTGTGTCTTGAAAATGCGTTATGGATTCAAAATCAGGTTTGCTGTTTTTGGGAATATTATTTGCGGGATCTTTTAATAATGGATATTTATTTAAGGAGGCATCGAGCATGTTGTATTCATATAAGTAACTACTGTTGTCGCCTATGAGATATAAGATGTCGTTTTGATAAAATAATCCTGAAGCTGAACCGATACCAATGATGTGGAAAACTATATCGAGTGTAAATTTTTTCATTATAATGAGGTTTTAGATACAAAATGCCTAGCCCAGATTGCAGTGAAAATAAATTGAAAATAAATTGCATTTTTTTCTGGAAGCCGCAGAGCGATTAAAATGAGCTCCTGCGGTGCCCTAAGAAAAAAGCAATTTATTGAAAATGTATTGCAACGTAAAGCTGGATATTGCTGCTCAAAAATACTATATTTACTTTAATTATAATTTATATACTATGAAATCAATTGATCCTAAAAATTTTAAGGTGGTTGCACCAATACGTTTGGCTGATATTGCCACAAACTTGAATAATGATGCCAGTGATGATGATAAGGAAGATAAATTAGACGGCGTACGTGAAAAACTGAGTGAGTTGCAGGATGTCATGTATGCGCACAACCGTTATGGGGTTTTAATTTGTATGCAGGGAATGGATACTTCTGGAAAAGACAGTTTGATTAGAGAGGTTTTTAAAGAATTTAATCCGCGTGGAGTAGAGGTGAGTAGTTTTAAAACGCCCAATTCAACTGAGCTGGAGCATGATTATTTATGGAGGCATTACCTGGCTTTACCAGAGAAGGGGAAATTTGCTATTTTTAATCGAACGCATTATGAAAATGTTTTAGTAACTCGTGTGCACCCAGAATATATTATGAATGAAAATTTACCTGGAATTGAAAAAGTAGCAGATATTACGCCTCAATTTTGGGAAGATAGAATGGAACAAATCAATAATTTTGAGAAACATATTTCGCAAAATGGAACGATTGTCATGAAGTTCTATTTTCATATGAGTAAAGAGGAGCAACGCAAACGCTTGTTACGTCGTTTAGAAAATGAAGAGCATCACTGGAAATTTTCGCCTGGAGATTTAAAGGAAAGAGAACGCTGGGATGATTATATGAACTATTATGAGGAAGCGATTAATAAAACGGCTAAAGAAAATGCACCATGGTACATCATTCCATCAGACGATAAAGATATGGCTCGCTATATTGTAGCGGAAATTATCTGGCAAGAAATGCAAAAATATACAGATATTAAAGAACCTGCACTTGATGAGGAGGTAAAAAAGAATTTTGCTATCTACAAAGCGGCGTTGTCAAAAGAGTAATTTTAGGGTGTGTTAAGGGATTGTTTTTAATTGTTAAATTAAGATTGAAATCTTTAAGTTTTAGTAATGTTTAGTTGATTTCCTATTAAAATATGGGGTGTTTCTTTGCTTCAAACAAAAAAACACCCAGATGAAAAAAATTATTCTTCCAGTACTATTACTAACTTCTTTATTGTCGTGTAATAATGATGATAATGCAACTAAAACCGATGTTGTTCTAGCAACACAATCTACAACTCCAGTGCTATTGAAAAAGCAAGCAGGATTTGAAAATTTAGAATTATTCTCTTTAATTAGTTCTGATGATGTTTTGCCTTCCAGTCCTAATTTTGTTTTTGGAGGATCAGCAGATGGATCGGGATTATTAAAAAATACTGATGGCACTTTTACTTTCTTGGTAAATAATGAGGATAATTTTTCGGTATCAAGAATCACTTTAGACAAAACATTCAAGCCTGTAAAAGGAGAATATTTATTGAATTCAGATGGAGGAACATGGAGGCTGTGTGGCGCTACGATGGCAACTCCTGCTGAACACGGTTTTGGTCCTTTGTATTTAACTTGTGGAGAGTCAGGACAAGAATCACGCACCCACGGATTAGATCCTTATGCAGATGCAGGAACAAATAGTGTTTCAAGAGAATTACCAGGTTTAGGACGCTTAAGCGCTGAGAATGCATTACCATTAAAAGCTACTGCGTTTGCAGGTAAAACAGTGATTGTTATAGGTGATGATGACTCTGGAACTTATGGTGGTCAATTGTTTATGTACGTTGCTGATAAAGTAGGAGATCTTGCTAATGGGTCGCTGTACATGATGAAAAGAAATGACGACAACCAGAGAGAGAAAGATATGGTTGCTAATCAAAACTACGACGTTTCTTTTGTGAAAATAGTAGATCATACTACGCTTACGGGAGCACAAATTAACGCCTCGGTAAATACGTTAAAAGCAATTAAATTTGGTCGTGTAGAGGATTTAGATTATCGCAAAGGTGGTAAAGATGCTGATCGCGAAATCTATTTTAATGTAACCGGTCAAAATACTACTGGGAATAATGCAGATGCTTCTAGAACAAAGTATGGTAGAGTGTACAAATTGAATTTGAATGCTACTGATCCTCTTAAAGGTACGTTACAAGTTTTACTAGACGGAGATGACCGTACTGGTATTGCGGGTAAATTCCAGAATCCTGATAATATATGTGTGACTAAAAACTACGTGTATGTGCAAGAAGATGCTAACGGTTACGGTGATGAAACACACGATGGGTATATTTATCAATACAACATTGCTACAAAACAATTGAAAGTAGTAGTTGAATTAGACCACCGTCGTACTGCTGAAGATGCTGCAAAATATAATGTGGGTGGTACATCAGGTTTTGGAGAATGGGAATATGGTGCTTTAATTGATGTGTCAGAACAATTAGGTATTGATGATACCTTTTTATTGAGTGTGCAACCACATACCTGGACAGGTGATAAATACAAAGGCGTAGATGGAGGATCTGGACGTCCTAACGAAAACCAAGCAAGTCAAATTGTTTTAATCAAAGGATTAGCGAGATAAACATTTTTATGCTATAAACTAAAGCCTGCGGTTTCTTAATTGAAACCGGGGCTTTTGGTTTATATAAAATTTTCTAGTTGCACTATTTATTATGAAAAAAATTATCCCATTCCTGCTGTTTCTGGTTTTAATTGGCTGTCAGAAAAAAGAAAAGTCGGTACAAGTAAATGACTTGTTTAAAGCTGATGTTGCGTTAGTCTTTAAAGAAGTTTCGCTATTGCAAAAGGGAATCGAGTCCAATCAAGACGAACAAAAATTACAACAGCAATTTTTGAAAACGCACGAGCAGTACAAAAAGATTGAAATGTTAAGTGAGTATTATTTTCCATCAGTAACAAAAGCAGTAAACGGACCTGCAATTCCAGAGTACGAAGAAAACGATGGAAAAGTAATTGCTCCGGAAGGCTTTCAGGTCATAGAAGAATTGTTGTTTCCGGAGTATGATGTACAGTCAAAAGAAGTACTTCTAAAACAAATAGGAATCGTGACAGCAAATTTGAAACGTATTGCTTCGTTAGCGAAGACCAATACGCTGACAGATTCCCATGTTTTTGATGCCATGCGATTAGAAGTTTTTAGAATAATCACACTAGGTATCACTGGATTTGATTCTCCCGTGGCTAAAAATTCTATTCCAGAGGTCGTTCCAGCGCTACAGACGCTACAGCGGTACTTAGCTGTTTATGATACTGAAAGTGAAGAGGCTAAAAATTTAGTACAACTAATCAACGAAGGAATAAAACAAACGTCAGCTAAAATACCCTTTGATAAATTCGACCGTGCCGCTTTTATTTTGAACGTAGGAAACCCTTTGAGTCGCGCTTTGTATGAGTCGCAATTAAGATTGGGTATTCCTGTTTTTGATGAGGTACGAGGTTTAAAGACTAGTGCTGCTACCTTATTCGATAAAAATGCCTTTGATGCGGAAGCATTTTCGGGCTTTCCAGATTATAAAACAACTGCTGACAAAATCGCTTTAGGGAAAATGTTATTCAACGATCCTGTATTATCGGGAGACAACAGTAGGTCGTGTGCTTCATGCCATCATGAGGATAAAGCCTTCACTGACGGACTCGAAAAAGCAACATCCTTTAACGGAAAAACCTATGTCAAAAGAAATACACCTACATTGAGCAATATTGCTTTTCAAAGAGCCTTTTTTAATGATTCTAGGGTGAATTATCTCGAAGACCAAGCGGTTGCGGTCATTACAAACAAAGAGGAAATGCATGGTGACATGGATGCAGCCGCAATCGAAATTAAGAAAAACAAAGAGTACGTAGCTCAATTCAAAAAGGCGTTTCCTGAAAAGGAGATCAGTGCTTTTGAGATTAAAAATGCGCTGGCTTCTTACATTCGATCACTAAGTAATTATGACGCTAAGTTTGATCGCTACATGCGCGCCGAAACCACTTTTACAGCAGATGAGAAAGCAGGTTTTAATCTTTTTGCAGGTAAAGCTAAATGTGCCAGCTGTCATTTTATTCCTTTGACAAACGGTACGGCACCACCACATTATGATCGCTCAGAAAGTGAAGTGTTAGGGGTTCCAGATAAAAACGGTAAACTAGATGGCGATTTAGGGAAATATTTAATTTCGAATGCGACACTTCATAAAAATTCCTTTAAAACACCCACCATTAGAAACATCACTTCAACCGCACCTTACATGCATAATGGTGTGTACAAAACACTGGAAGAAGTTGTTGATTTTTATGAAGAAGGAGGAGGAGCAGGTTTGGGGTTTAATCTCGATAATCAAACATTACCTACAGACAAACTAAATTTAAGTGATTTAGAAAAAAAGCAGTTGGTTGCTTTCATGAAAACACTCACTGATATAGAATAAGAATTTTTTGTTCAAATAAAAAAGGCTCTGAAATTTTCAGAGCCTTTATAGTTTTTAAGATTATGCTTTTGGTTCGCGTGCCCAAAAACGATGTTGAGCAAGTGCTTTAATATAATCTGGAGCATTGCTATTATCCTCTTTACTGATGATAATTCCGTTGTCTTTATTTTTTTTATCCTCTAATGGAATCATAGTGTCCTTGATAAAGTCTTTGATGTTTTCTCCAAAACCAATTACTTTACAATGTTTGTATGCTTCATTGATAAATTCGATTACATCGGGTGTATTGTCTTTAAAATCAAATTTGGCATTAGCCGGAATGTAAACACTGTCAAACAATACCGAAGCTGCAATTAACAAACTTTGATCCACAGCGATCTCCGTTCCTTTGTCTGTTTTGATGGTTCCTAGATGAGGTGCTATAATTTTTACCATAGCGCCTTTGTCTTCAAGTGCTTTTTTCATGCTATTTAATGATGCCTCATTTACACCATCTGTACAAATAAATGCAACTTGTCTTGTTTCAATCGTATCGTTGTTTTCTTTATTTTTTAACATGCTTAAAGCATCAGACGTTGCTACGCTTGGTTTTTTAATAATACTTTCTTGATCAGGATTTGGATCTGCGCCTACGCCTTGGTTCAAGGGTTTTTGAAGTGTTTTTGGTACTTCCATTCCCAAACCTTCTGCTACTTTTTTAGCCAAAGTCTCATCAACAATAGATAAAAATCCTAACATTCGCACACGTATTTCTTCTGTTTCAACTTTTCCTAACTCAAAACGGAATGCTTTGATGATGTGATTTTGTTCTACAGCAGTCATACTATTAAAGAAAAGTGTTGCTTGACTAAAGTGATCAGAGAAACTTTTACTTCTTTCTCTCACTTTGTGTGCGTCAATTCGTTCGTTAAAACTTTCAAAACCACCTTGATCAGCCTTTGCTTGAAATGGGCAACCGCCTCCTAGAGAGTTGGGATGATAGCTCACACGACCAG
Organism: Flavobacterium sp. PL002; assembly: GCF_054165825.1. NCBI lineage: Bacteria > Pseudomonadati > Bacteroidota > Flavobacteriia > Flavobacteriales > Flavobacteriaceae > Flavobacterium > Flavobacterium sp. PL002. Next base: position 2,629,179 of record NZ_CM135110.1, read on the forward strand.
GATTAATTTGCTGGCGCATGTGCCCGTCACGCTGGTTGTTATGAACTTCGTTTATTGATCTATTAATTGGGATTTCGTGAAAATTAGGACTTCCTAATCTTGATAACTGTGTATCGGTGTAGGAGAACAAACGGCCTTGTAATAGTGGGTCGTTTGTAAAATCGATTCCGGGAACAATATGTCCTGGATGAAAAGCCACTTGTTCTGTTTCGGCAAAAAAGTTGTCTGGGTTTCTATTTAGAACCATACGGCCAATTTTCATCACCGGAACTAATTCTTCAGGAACTAATTTTGTAGGATCTAGTAAATCAAAATCAAATTTATGTTCGTCAGCCTCTGGGATCAATTGTACACCCAATTCCCATTCAGGGAAGTTCCCATTGTCAATAGCTTCCCATAAATCTTGACGGTGAAAATCAGAGTTTTTACCAGAGATTTTTTGCGCTTCGTCCCATAAGACTCCGTGGATTCCTAACTTAGGTTTCCAATGAAATTTTACAAAGTGTGATTCATTCTTCGCATTGATAAAACGAAAAGTGTGCACTCCAAAACCTTCCATCATACGCAAACTTCTAGGAATAGCACGGTCAGACATGGTCCACATAACTTGATGCATAGACTCTGGCATCAAGGAAATAAAATCCCAAAAAGTATCGTGTGCTGAAGCAGCTTGCGGCATTTCGTTGTGCGGTTCTGGTTTTACTGCGTGGATAAGGTCAGGGAATTTAATTGCATCTTGGATAAAGAAAACAGGCATGTTGTTTCCTACCAAATCATAATTTCCTTCGGTGGTGTAAAACTTCACTGAGAAACCACGAACATCTCGCGCCAAATCAGTCGAACCTCTCGATCCTGCTACAGTAGAGAAACGAGTAAAAACGGGCGTTTTAACCTTTGGATCTTGTAAAAAACCTGCCTTTGTATATTTCTCCATAGATTCATATACTTCAAAGTAACCATGAGCAGCTGAACCTCTAGCATGAACAATTCGTTCTGGAATGCGTTCATGATCAAAGTGCGTAATCTTTTCTCTTAAAATAAAATCTTCTAATAATGATGGTCCTCTGCTTCCTGCTTTAAGGGAATTTGTGTCGTCATTGATCAGTAAACCTTGGTCAGTGTTCATCAATTGATCAGTAGACTCGGTAGTATTTCTTTTTAAATCTTCTAATTTGGCATTAGTAAATTCGTCGTTTTTGTTTGTTTCGTTTTTCATAATAAGGGTAATTTGTTTTTTAGGTTTAGTTAAAAACCGTCCATTATATTTTTCATCTCCATAGCGTTAACAATTCCAGCTTCGCTAGCGGTATTGTTGAAAAAGAGATAGGTTTCTTTAGCAGTATTTGAAGTTATTATCTCTTCAATAGTTTTTAATTCTTCTATTGTATATTCTGAATAATACATTTTTTCCCGCCCATGCAGTCTCACGTAAATTAGCGGACTGTCAATAATTATTTTTTCTGGAAGACTAGGATGACTCACGCTACAAAATGATATATTATTTTTAGAAAGAGTAGTAATTACTTCGTCGTTCCACCAGCTCTGATGTCTGAATTCGATCACGTTTTTAAAATTGGTATTTAAATTAGATAAAACTTGTTCTAGGTTTTCTTCTGAAAAAATAAAACTGGGAGGAAATTGAAATAAAAAGCAGCCTAACTTTTCTTTTAAATGAGATTCACATATCGTGTAAAAGGTATCTATTTGCTCTTTACAATCTTTCAATTTTTTTGTATGTGTAATTTCTTTGGGAACTTTTACAGCATAGGTAAAATGATCAGGACATTTAGCATACCAATTTTTTAAAATTGTTGCAGTTGGGAATTTATAAAAGGTGGCATTAATTTCAAATGCAGAAAACTGAGTACAGTAATAGTCAAACCATTTTTTTGAAGGTAGATCTTCAGGGTAAAATACTTTTTTCCACTTTGCATTATAAAAACTAGAGCAGCCTATATGAATATCCTTTTTCATTTGAAGTAATTTGTAATGAGCAGTTGCTTATAGAGGTGTAAAATGGAATATTGTTAATGAATTTGATTTTATATAGTAACACAGCAGTAAAGTAGTTTACTCTTTACTGCTGTGTTTTATATTTAATTTTCATTTTCTTGATCAAGCTCAGCAGCTTCAAGATTGATGGCATCAACTGCTATAACTGTTAATTTAACATCAGCTGCTTTCTCTTGTTCAAGGATACTTTCTAGAATTTGTGCTGCTTTTTTATGTCCTAAAGTTTCAGCAAATTGACGCAATGTTCCATAAGTTGCAATTTCATAATGTTCAATTTTTTGGCTTGCCGCAATAATTCCAGCATCTCGCACCACACCTAATTCTGTTTCTTCAAGAATACTTTCGCCTTCTTTAATTAAACCGTCCATAGCGTCACATTTTTTAGCAACTGCTTTTTCACCAATGATTTTAAATACTTGTTCGACTTTTTCGATTTGGTCTTCGGTCTCTTTAAGATGACTCTCTATTGCTTTAATAAGCTCTTTTGATGTCGCATTTTTCATCATTTTTGGTAGCGCTTTAGTAAGTGCTTTTTCAGCCCAATAAATGTCTTTCAATCCATCTACAAATAATTCAGTCAATCCGTCTGCAGCATTTGATTTAGCTTTTACAACATCTTTTTTTGGTTGTTCTTTTTTGTCTGTTTGAGTTTTCATAATTTTTTTTATTTTTTTGTTTAACCAAAATTACGGAGTGAGGCTCAAATATTATTTATAGAATTTTTAATTAATTTTGTAAATTAATAAGTTGTTATTTAGCTATTTAGTGTGTGGGGTTGTTTGTTATTTGGTATACCAGAAATTGATTTTTAAAGCAGTTTTTTTATATAAAAGATTAAACAAAAAAAAGCAGTATTAAGATTGCTCTTAATACTGCCATTTAAATAGTTAGGTAAAATCAATTACCTAGAATATGTTTTATAGTTTGAAACCGTAAGCTAAACGTACACCTACTTGACCAAATCCTTTACCATAAGTTCCGTTATTATTAATTTTGTCAAAGTCTGAATAGTGCTCGTAGTGTAAAGATACGTCAATGTATTTTGTAGCATATCCAATACTTGGAGATAATAATAGTGAAGTTTCGTTATTTCCATTAGATACTGCAAATGCAGCTCCAGCTTCACCCATTACATAAAATTGATCATCCCAAATAAATGCTTTGAAACCTGCTTTTGCTGGTATGAATCCTACATCATTTCCGTCAGCTTTGCTTACAAATAAATTGGTGTATCCTGTAGTTAAGGTTAGTGAATATCTTTTAGACAAATCATACTGTAATCTAACATCTCCACCTAAAGCCAATTTGTAAGGATCCTGTGTTGCATACCCTACATTAGCTCCTACTCCTAAACGGAAACCTTGATCGTAGTTTGATGCAGCTGTGTCTTGTGCAGAAGAGGTATTAGAGAAAAATGCTGAGATTGCTAATACTAATAATGTTTTGATTTTTGTTGTAGTTTTCATAAATGTGGAATTTGTTTTTTAATAAATTATACAGTCACTTTTTTTTCATTTTCTTTGTTTGTGACTGGTACAAATGTAGTGGCGCAATTGTCTTGAAATGTTATAAAATTATTCGATTTTGTTACAGAATGTTATAATCAAACTTCTAAAATCATAATTTATATTAGGTTGAAGAGTATATAATAGTCTTTTCAAAAGCTTCTAATTATATTTGCACTCTTAAAAAAACATCAAATTGAATTTAGCCACATACACAAAAGAGTTTTCGTATAATTTGCGTTTAGCCTATCCTATAATATTAGGAATGCTAGGACATACCATCGTGGGTATTGTCGACAATATTATGGTAGGTAAATTAGGGCCTACTGAGTTAGCGGCAGTCTCTCTAGGAAATAGCTTTGTATTTATTGCAATGTCATTAGGGATAGGTTTTTCAACTGCTATCACACCACTAGCAGCTCAGGCTGATGGTCGAAAAAGTATAGCCGATGGTTGTAGTGCCTTTCATCATGGTTTGTATTTGTGTACTATATTAGGAGCGGTTTTATTCGCAGTAATCTTTTTATCTAAGCCTGTGATTAGTTTTATGGGCCAACCTGAGAATGTTGTTGACTTAGCAAAGCCGTACCTAGATATTGTAGCGTTCTCGCTTATTCCTTTAATAATCTTTCAGGGTTATAAGCAGTTTGCTGACGGTATGAGTGAAACTAAAATTTCTATGTGGGCTACCATATTAGGGAATGTTGTTAATGTGTTTTTAAACTACCTATTTATTTATGGTATTTGGATTTTTCCTGAATTAGGAATTGTAGGAGCTGCCATAGGTACCATTGTTTCTCGTTTTGTAATGCTTGGATACATGCATTTCCAAATGAAAAAAATGACCAAATTTCATCCTTTTTTTGAAGGGTTTTCGATAAAAAAGATAAAGAAAGAGGTTAATCTTAAAATTATAAGTTTGGGAGCGCCATCTGCAATGCAAATGTTTTTTGAAGTAGGATTGTTTACAGCCGCAGTATGGTTGTCTGGAAGGTTGGGAATCACCAATCAGGCAGCGAACCAAATTGCGTTGAGCTTGGCTTCGTTCACCTTCATGTTTGCGATGGGATTGAGTGTTGCAGCGACCATTAGAGTAGGGAACCAAAAAGGGTTGGGTGATTATAAGCAGTTACGCGTAGTCGCTATTTCGGTTTTTCTTGTCGCTATTTTACTTGAGACATTGTTTGCGCTTATCTTTATACTATTCCATAAACAATTACCAGCTTTATTTATAGATATGAATAATGTTAAAGATCTAGCTGCTAATACTGAGGTGGTAGCGATTGCAGCGCAATTACTAGTAGTTGCGGCAGTTTTCCAAATTTCAGATGGAATTCAAGTGGTATTCTTGGGTGCATTGCGTGGTTTGCAAGATGTGAAAATCCCTATGTACATTACCTTCATTGCGTACTGGGTAGTTGGATTTCCTACTTCGATTTATCTAGGGATTTATACCACTCTAGGAGCAACAGGTATCTGGATTGGTTTGCTAGCAGGGTTGACTACTGCAGCAGTGTTTTTATATATCCGATTTAATAAATTAACAAAGAGATTAATTATCGAAAATCCAGCACCGCAACCGCTAGCAAGATGAGTAAGTATTTTAAATTCGCACAAAAGCTGACACTAAAATTATAAAGGCAATTATTCGAATATAGAAATAGATTTTTTAAAACTTTATTCGGTTCTTTGTTTTTATTTGGCTTTCGAATAAAAAACAAAAATAGAAGACATCAACTTATAAATAATACAAAATGGAATTACCTAAATTTTTACTTGGAGATAATACTGATTTTCCAGATGATATCTTCATCATTCACCTTGATTATCCTAGATTTATCATCAACTTAAAAGATGATGAGGTAGAATTTATTGAAGAAGCTGAGGATCTTGATGAGGCAGAATTAAATACTGAAATGGAAGGTTTGATCGAAGCGGCGAACGCTTTCTACGACAGAGAAATGGAACTTTACGAGAAAGAGTAACTTACTTAAAGTACTTTTCTAACAATATTTGAGCGGCTGCAAAAGGTGATATTTTATCTTTTTGCACCGCTTTTTTAGTTGATGCTAGTAAGGCTTCAATTTCAGGATTGTTGTAAAAATTTAATTTTAAACGCTCATTTATAGTTTCAAGTAACCAGTATTCATTTTGCTCCGCTCGCTTGGTATTGAAGTAGTCATTGCCAGTTGTGAGTAGTAAAAATTCAGAAATCGTTTCCCATACTTCGGGAATTCCATCAGCGGTTACGGCGCTACAAGTAGCAGTAGTAGGTGTCCAACCTGATTTTTTGGCAGGAAATAAATGCAAGGCTCTATTGAATTCGGTTTTCGCTAATTTGGCTTTCCTAATATTATCACCATCGGCTTTATTGATGACTATGGCATCTGCCATTTCCATTATTCCTCGTTTTATACCTTGTAATTCATCTCCAGCACCAGCAATTTTTAATAATAGAAAGAAGTCTACCATGCTGTGTACTGCAGTTTCACTTTGTCCCACGCCTACAGTTTCGATAATTATAGTATCAAATCCGCAAGCTTCACACAATGTAATTGTCTCACGAGTTTTTCTAGCAACACCTCCAAGAGTATCTCCAGAAGCTGACGGACGGATATATGCATTTTTATCTTTAACCAATTCTTCCATTCGGGTTTTGTCTCCCAAAATACTTCCATGCGAAATAGTACTACTTGGATCTACCGCCAATACCGCTACTTTTTTTCCTAAACTCGTTAAATGCTGACCAAATGATTCTATAAATGTACTTTTTCCTACTCCAGGAACTCCTGTGATACCTATTCGGACAGATTTGTTAGCATGAAGCAAACAAGCATTTATTATGTCATTGGCTTTTGCTAGATGTTCTGGATTAGTACTTTCGACTAAGGTAATGGCTCTGCTCAAGTCACTAATGTTTCCTGAGAGGATTCCGTTTACTAATTCTTCAGCTGAAGGTTGGATTCTTCTAAATTTCTGAATGTTTTTTACAACAGTAGCACTGATAATTTCAGGAGCAGAAATTCCAGCTTTTTCATGAAGTGCAGAGACAGGTATTTTTTTATCGTTCAAAATAATAGTATTGAATTGTAAAAGTAATCAAATCTAAAACAGTTTCAAAAGTAGCGCGACAAAAGTAAAAGAAAAGTTAGGCAACAGTAGTTTAAAATAAAGCGTTTGTTTTTAGAAACGAAGTGCTTTTATAGCTGCTAATTTGTTATTTTTGTGACTAACACACTGCTATGAACAACCTTATTCTCATATTCATATATATCGTCGTAGGCCTCATTTTGCAACGTATAAAAGGCTTTCCTGTAAGTAAAGTGTATAAAGGATTTAATAAGTTAGTAATTTATTATTGTTTGCCGGCGTTGGCTTTGTTTTATATTCCAAAGATTCATTGGAACAATCAATTGTTATATCCTATAGGCGTTGCTTGGATTGGTTTTGCAGGAGCTTTTATTCTGTTTCGTTTTTTAGGAAAAAAATACGGCTGGTCTAAGAAGCTCACAGGTTGTTTAATTTTAACAGCAGGCTTAGGGAATACTTCTTTTTTAGGTTTTCCTATAATACAAGCGCTGTATGGTGATGAAGGAATGAAAACAGCAATTCTAGTAGACCAGCCTGGCTCGTTTGTGGTTTTGTCTACTCTAGGAATTTTGGTGGCTACGTTGTACTCAAAAGGAGGGGAAAGTGGTGGTGCTATTTTAAAAAAAATTCTGTTGTTTCCGCCTTTCATAACTTTTGTAGTTGCCTGCATTATGAATATTTACAACTTTGATTTTCAGCAATGGGTTCAAAGTACGTTACAATTTGTAGGAAGCGGAGTTACACCGCTTGCATTACTATCAGTAGGCTTACAGTTACGATTTGAAACTAGAAGCCAACACTGGAAATTTCTGGGACTAGGATTGTTGTATAAGCTGATTCTCACTCCAGCAATAATTTATATTTTATATGTTTTGGTTTTTAACCAAAGCTCAAAAATCATTGAAGTAGCAATAATGGAAGCTGCGATGGCACCTATGATAACTGCATGTATATTAGCATCATCTCATGGATTAAAACCACGATTGAGTAGTATGATGATTGGTTTTGGAATCCCAATTTCTTTTGTCACTTTAATTTTTTGGTATTTCGTGGTTCAGTTTGTTTAAAAATGGGATCCTTTTTTAGATATTATTTATGACTTGTGTCATAAGTAGTGTTGTTTTTTTTGAGTAATTTTAATTGAATTTAAAAAATAGCATTATGGCAACTTTACGTTTAGGAGATTTAGCTCCAAATTTTACTGCAGAAACAACATTAGGAAATATAAATTTTTACGATTGGTTAGGGGATTCTTGGGGAGTTTTATTTTCACATCCATCAGATTTTACTCCAGTTTGTACTACTGAATTAGGTACTGTAGCAAACTACTACCCAGAATTCCAAAAAAGAAATACTAAAGTAATCGCACTTAGTGTAGATGGAGTAGCATCACACCTAAAATGGATTAAAGATATTGAGGAAACGCAAAATGTGACCTTGCAATATCCTATTATAGCTGATGAAGATAAATTTGTTGCAAATTTATACGATATGATTCACCCAAATGCTGACGATACTTTTACTGTTCGCTCTGTATTTATCATTGCTCCTGATAAAAAAATAAAACTGATTTTGACCTATCCAGCCTCTACAGGAAGAAATTTTGATGAAATATTACGAGTAATAGATAGTTTACAACTAACAGCTAACTACAGTGTTGCAACACCAGCAAACTGGAAAGATGGTGATGATGTAGTTATCTCTCCATCCATTCCAGACAGTGACATTCCAGCAAAATTCCCAAAAGGATTTAGAGGAATTAAATCCTATTTAAGAATGACACCTCAGCCTAATAAATAACGGTTTGATGAAATAAAAAGAAAGGGAATTCAATTATTGTTGGGTTCTCTTTTTTTATGTGATTTAGGCATGACCCACTAAAAAAAAGCGGGTCGGGCTGTACGCTGTATCTTTATGGCTTTAAAGAAAAGCCATAAAGGATGCCGCTACCATCCCTCATGCAATTTGATTACTATTGAAAAAGTATAATTATCTAGAAGTTAGCAAACATATTATGAGACGCGTAACAGAAATCATATTTATAATATTAACTTTTGTTTTCTTTGGATGTGAAAAGAAAATCACAGAATAAGAATTCGAACAAAATATTTTTGATAAATTATTTATAACGATTGTTGATTCAACATATACAGACCAAAGACTTTATACTTGTTTTCCAGAACAAGGCAAACCAATCTACGACAAAAAAGGAAAATGGATTGGCTTGGATTCTGTCGGTCAACATCAGAGGGATTTGGAATGTGAAATCAAAAGAGTTGCTTTCCAAAAAGATACATTAAATCTCATAATCGCAATAGAAAATGAAGGATTGCTTAATGAAGAAACTAATTTAAGTAAATACAATAATTCAAAATTTATTTTTAGGCACTTAAGTGAACATCCAACAGACAAAGACTTAGAATATACAGATTGGAAAACCGAAAATAAGTTTGCTGGAGTTTTGTCTTTTTCCCGTATAAAATTTGATACAAAAAAAGAATCTGGAAGTTTAGCTGTCGGCTATCTATGCGGCGGAAAGTGTGGATTGGGTTATATGGTTTGCATTAAGAAAATAAAAAATAAATGGGTTATTGTTTAAGTCGAGGACACGTGGATTTCATAAAATACGTTTGCTAACCGCCGTTGGCAAGATTGCTAATTTTGTGGTAAATTCAAGTTTGCATTTTGTAAGAAATTTTATCTTTAATGGCAAATAATCGATTACGAAGTTTGCAGGCTCGCCAAGCAGCAAAACAATATTTTTAATATAATTGTTTAATACCAATACTTGTTATTAAACAGTCCAATTGTCATTTCGAGCGGAGTCGAGAACCATCATTGCTCCTTGGCTGCGCTCAATCTAACAAAAATTATGTGGACTATGTTGTATTTGTTTTTAATACAAGATGAATTTTTAAACATTATGGATGTTCTTAGTTTTCTAATAAACACCAATCGCTGCCCAGGATAGTAATGAAAAGCCCGTAAACAAAGCACCTTTAAAAAACAAATCCCCAAACAGCGATCGTAGGAAGCTCGTTTTGGGGATTATGTTTTTATAGGTGATGCGTGCGGACTTGTAATGTATAGCCTGAATTGGCAGACTAAAAATAGGGTTTTTATTACTACTAAATCAGTCCTTTTATTTTAGCGTGTTGTAATAATATAATTGTTTTGGCATCTTGAATTTCACCTGATTCGATCATGGCGTAAGCTTCGTTAAAGGTCATTTCAAGAACCTCGATGTTTTCTTGCTCCTGTTCTAATCCACCGCCTTCGCTTACTTTTAAAGAAGCATCGTATTCGCCAAGAAACAAATATAAAATTTCAGTTACTGCACCAGGTGACATATAGGTTTCCATTACTTTATGTACAGTTGTTAAGCGGTAACCCGCTTCCTCCTCAGTTTCTCTAATGATGCACTGCTCTGGATTGTCTTGGTCCAAAAGTCCCGCGCAAACTTCAATCATCATTCCGCTTTTATTGCCATTGAGGTAAGTGGGTAGTCTAAATTGACGGGTAAGAATTACTGTTTTATTTGTGCTGTTATAAAGTAAAATGGCGGCACCGTTACCACGATCGTAGACTTCTCTTTTTTGAGTTATCCAGCTATTGTCATTTTTTTTAAAATCAAAGGTTACTTTGTTTAGGATATACCAATTGTCAGAAAGAAGTTCTGTTTTATGGATTTTTATTTCTGGATTGTACATTAGTGCTATTTTTGATAGGAAATAAAAAACGCTCTGAAATTTCAGAGCGTTTGTAAATATTATTTGAGGATAGTTTGTTTTCTATCAGGTCCTACAGAGACAATCTTGATAGGCACTTCAACTTCTTTTTCAATGAATTCAATGTACTCTTTTAATTCAGTTGGTAACTCCTCGTAAGTAGTCATACCTGTAAGATCAGCTTTCCAACCTTTAAACTCTTGATAAACAGGAGTTACGTTTTCTGGTTCGATATTGTAAGGGAAGTGAGCAATATTTTTTCCTTTGTAAGTATACTCAGTACATACTTTTAAAGTTTCAAATCCTGAAAGAACATCACCTTTCATCATCATTAATTGTGTTACACCATTCACTTGAACAGCATATTTAAGAGCAACAAGATCTAACCAACCACAACGTCTTTGTCTTCCTGTTACAGATCCAAATTCGTTACCTACGCGTGCCATTGTTGTTCCGTCTTCGTCAAAAAGTTCAGTTGGGAACGGTCCGCTACCTACACGTGTTACATAAGCTTTGAAAATTCCGTATACTTCTTTGATTTTGTTTGGTGCAATACCTAAACCAGTACAAGCTCCAGCAGCAGTAGTGTTAGAAGACGTTACAAATGGATATGTTCCAAAATCTACATCTAATAATGATCCTTGAGCTCCTTCACATAGAATAGATTTACCAGCTTTTTGAGCTTGGTGCATGTATTCCTCACTGTCAATGAAATCTAATTTTTTAAGTTCTTCGATAGATTCAAAAAATTCTCTTTCAAGTTCAGCTAAGTTATATTGAATGTTTACATTGTGAAATTCTATCATTGCTTCATGCTTATCAGCAAGCGCTCTATATCTTTCTTTAAAATCTTCTAATTCAATGTCTCCAACACGTATTCCGTTTCTTCCCGTTTTGTCCATGTAAGTTGGACCAATACCTTTAAGAGTAGAACCAATCTTAGCTTTTCCTTTTGAAGCTTCAGAAGCTGCGTCTAATAGACGGTGAGTAGGCAAGATAAGGTGTGCTTTTCTTGAAATGATTAATTTACTTTTAATGTCTAAATTGAATTTTTCAAGACCTTCAATCTCTTTTTGAAAAACTACAGGATCAATTACGACTCCGTTACCAATTACATTTACAGCAGTTTTATGAAAAATACCTGAAGGAATTGTTCTAAGAACATGTTTGATTCCGTCAAATTCTAACGTATGTCCTGCATTTGGTCCTCCTTGAAAACGAGCGATAATGTCATAGTTTGATGTAAGTACATCAACTATTTTTCCTTTTCCCTCATCTCCCCATTGTAATCCTAGTAATAAATCTACAGCCATTCTTATTATTATTTGTTGTTGCGACAGCTTAGTCTGTCAAATAGTTTTAATTTTGTCTTTTATATAATTTGCAATTTATATGGACTGCAAGTTTTATTCTTCGATACTTTTCTCCGTTGGTATTTCTGGAACAATTTCAGGTTTTACGCCTTTTTTTACGCCATAAAAATACAAGGAGTGGTTTGTGATTTCTATATCAAAAACTTCTTCTATAGTTTTTTTTATTGTTTGTATTCTGGGGTCACAAAATTCAATTACCTCGCCGGTATCTGTCATTATAATGTGATCGTGCTGTTTATCAAAATAGGATTTTTCATAGTGTGCTTGATTTTGTCCAAATTGATGTTTTCGAACTAAGGCACAGTCTAATAATAATTCTATAGTGTTATACAGCGTAGCCCTACTTACACGATAGTTCTTGTTTTTCATTTTGATATAAAGGTTTTCTATATCAAAATGTTCTTCACTTTCGTAAATTTCCTGCAGGATAGAATAGCGCTCAGGAGTCTTTCTATGGCCTTTTTTTTCAAGATACATTGTAAAAACATTTTTTACAATTTCTTGGTTTTTGTTGTTATCTATGGAAATGAGTGTCATATCTGGCAAAGATAAATTTTTATTTTAATAGTTTTCAAGTTTAAATAGGTATAACAAGATAAATTTGTGAGTTTTTAAACAAAAACAAACTTAATTTACTTTGTAACGCTACTCTTGTCGCGCTTTTGTACAAACTAAAACAGCTATTAAATTTTGGGTTATTTTTTATAGACTCTTGTTACTTTGTCTATTCCGTCTATTTTCTTGATGTTTTCCATTAATTTTTTCAAAATGGTAATGTTTTGCACAACAACAATTAATTGTCCTTTAAAAAGTCCTGCATCACCACTTAACGAAATACTTTGAATGTTAACGTGCATGTTGTTAGAAATAACTTTGGTCAACTGATTCGTTAGTCCTAAAGTATCCATCCCAGTAATATTAAGGATGGCTTTGAATTCTTGTTGTGAAGAATCGATCCATTTTGCCTGCATAATGCGGTAAGCATAATTTGATTGCATGGCAATAGCGTTAGGGCAATCTTTTTTATGGACTTTTATTCCTTCATTAATGGTGACAAAACCAAACACTTGATCACCTGGTATGGGATTGCAACAAGCAGAAAGTTTGTAATCTAGCTTGTCTTCATCTTTCCCAAAAACAAGCATGTCAAAATCATTACTCAATACTTGTTTGTGAATATCAGCGTCAGCAGTTGGCCCGCTACGTTTCATTTTGTTTTTGAAGAAATTAATTAGCGTATTGCTTTTTTGCGCAGCATAATCCTTCAACTGTTGGTTTTCTATAGATCCAACTCCCACGCGGTAAAACAAATCTAAACTTGTTTTTAATTGGAAGAAATTCACTAATTCATTAATAACCGACTCATTTACGGTAATCTTAAGGTGTTTTAATTTACGAGTAAGGATTTCTTTTCCTTCTTCACCAATTTTTTTAGTATTCTCGTTTAATACGTTTCTAATTTTATTTTTGGCACGGGAAGTAGTTACATAATCCAACCAGTTGATAGTTGGTTTTTGATTTGCCGAAGTGATAATTTCGACTTGATCGCCACTTTTTAACTCATAGTTCAATGGAACTAATTTTCCGTTGACACGAGTACCACGTGTTTTAATTCCGATTTCTGAGTGAATACTAAAAGCAAAATCAAGAGAAGTTGCTCCTTTAGGTAAGGACTTGATATCTCCTTTAGGTGTAAATATGTAGATTTCTTTAGAATATAAATTCATTTTGAAATCTTCGACAAAATCTACTGCACTCGTCTCAGAGTTTTCAAGTGCTTCTTTTAGTAGGTTCAACCAAGTGTCTAAACCACTTTCCTCAGTAGCTCCATTTTTATATTTATAATGTGCAGCATATCCTTTTTCGGCAATTTCATCCATACGCTCACTGCGCACTTGAATCTCTACCCAGCGTCCTTTAGGTCCCATTACGGTAATGTGTAGGGCTTCATAACCTGTAGATTTAGGTGATGAAATCCAGTCTCTTAATCGGCTAGGGCTGGGTCTATAATGGTCTGTAACAATTGAATAGATTTTCCAAGCTAGGAATTTCTCTTCATTGGGAGGTGATTTATAAACAATACGCAAGGCAAATTTGTCATAAACCTCATCAAAACTCACATTTTGAGCTTTCATTTTTCTACGAATAGAATAGATAGATTTAGGACGTCCTTTAATGATGTATTCTATGTTTTCAGCATCTAGGGATGTTTTTATAATATCAGAAATGTCTTTTATATAAGCATCTTGCTGTTCTTTAGTTTCTTTAATTTTGCTTACAATATCATTGTAAACTGCGGGTTCAGTATATTTTAAACCTAAGTCTTCAAGTTTTGTTTTTATGTTATACAAACCCAAACGGTGTGCTAAAGGCGCATAAATGTATAAAGTTTCTGAGGCAATTTTAACTTGTTTATAGTCGGCCATGGATTCCATCGTTTGCATATTATGGAGTCTATCGGCTATTTTAATTAAGATAACGCGAACATCATCATTTAGCGTAAGCAGCATTTTACGAAAATTCTCTGCTTGCATAGAGATGTTCATGTCTTTTTGCACCAATGAAATCTTAGTTAATCCCTCAACAAGTTGTGCTACTTTAGGATTAAACATGCGTTCAATATCTTTAACAGTAGTAGGGGTGTCTTCTACAACATCATGCATCAAGGCGGCGGCAATGGAGGTGGCTCCCAAACCAATCTCTGAGGCAACAATTTTTGCCACAGCAATGGGATGAAAAATATAGGCTTCCCCAGATTTTCTACGTTGATCCTTGTGCGCTTCTACAGCCACATCAAAAGCTTTCCTGATTAGTTTTTTGTCCTCTGGCGTTAGCGTTTGGTAACTAATACGTAGCAATTCTTTATATTCTTGTGCAATTGCTTTATTTTCTTTTTCTATATCTATTTCTGTCATAGCGGCATGGTTCATTCTCTAAAAATAACGATAAGTTTGCATATATGCAAGCACTAAATTTAGGACTCTAAGTAAAAATTAATGTCCGTTTTTTAGAACATTAAGGAGTCATTTTTTTAAAGTCTAAATCCTGAAAATCGTAACTAAAGTCGGTTAAATCAGATATTGGTTTCATTTTTAAACCGCTAACTGTTTCTGATTCATTTAATTCGAAAAATAAGTGAGCATCAGCATGAAAATAAGCGTTATCCCATTTTACGACATAATTTCCTTTTTTATATAAAAACAATTCGCCTTTTAATTGAGAAGAACGTTTTGATTCAAAATAAATACGTCCTTTTCTTTCTGAAATAACAACTTCACCAAACCAATTGTCTTTATAAGTTCCTAAAATGGGGTTGTAGTCAATCTTGATTTTGTCTTTTTTATTTTTGGCTACAGTAGCCCAAACTTCCTCAGTAACTTTATCTGCCGAAGCTTCATTCGCTTTCATGCGGTTACTGTAAAGATTAACGTAATCTTCAGATGGGATTGCAAGATAACTGTCTTTAATAGTGTTTGTAATGGCGTTAAATGCCGCTCCGGATTGTTGATTAGTTAATACAATAATTCCCAATTGTAATTCTGGAATATAAGTTGTTTGTGTAACGATTCCTTCTAACCCCCCAGTATGCGTTACTTGTTTGTATCCTTTTACATCACTTAAAAACCAACCTAAACCATAGCCATTAAAGTGGGTGTTGTAGGGCGCTCTAGTTTTAGTAGGAATGATTGTTTGTAGCTGCCACATTTCATCATGTTCTTTCTGGGAGAATAATTGTTTGTTTTCGGGTCCATATTTTCCGTTATTCATTTGCATGATTGCCCATTTACTCAAATCATTTACGCTAGAGTAGATTCCGGCTGCAGCATCAAAAAGTTGGTTTTCATATCTTTTAATCACTTTTAATTTTCCATCAATAGGAACGTGGGGAGCAATAATATTAGCTGTGTCTTTTAATCGTACAAAAGAGGCAGCGCTATGGTTCATTTCTAATGGTTTCATGATACGGTCTTCGATAAAATCAGCCCAGTTTTTGCCGCTTACCACATGAATGACTTCGCCAGCAACGATGTATAACAAGTTGTCGTAGTCATACTTCGTTCTAAATCCCGAAACTGGTTTTAAGTACTGTAGATTTACAATAATATCTTGAGCGGTAAAATCGCTTCCATCAGGCCAAATCATTAAATCTCCTGCACCAAGACCTAATCCGCTTCTATGTGTTAATAAATCTCGAATGGTAAATTCTTGCGTTACGTAGTCATTGTACATCTTAAAATCAGGAAGGTATTTTACCACTTTGTTATCCCAGTTTATTTTTCCTTCATCAACAAGTATAGCTAGAGCTGCACTTGTAAATGCTTTGCTATTTGATGCAATCCCGAATAGGGTATTGGCATCTACTTTTTCCTTGGTGTCAATAGATTTTACCCCATATCCTTTAGATAAAACTACTTTTCCATCTTTGATGATGGCAACTGCTATTCCAGGAACATTAAAAGCAGTTAACGTTTTGTTTACTAATTCGTCTACTTGAAGTTCTGTAATTTGAGCAAATGAACTTATGCTAAATGGAAACAGTAATGCTAAAATAAAATATTTTTTCATGTTGTGTTTTTTAAATTAAAATCCGCGTTGTCTTTTAGCTTCAAATATCAAAATAGCTGCAGCTACAGAAACATTCATACTATCAATTTCTCCTTGCATTGGGATAATAATATTTTGTGTAGCAGTATCACGCCATTCTTGTGTAAGTCCAGTAGCTTCAGTTCCTACAACTAAGGCAGTTGGAGTCGTATAATCTTGCGTATGGTAAGAAGTAGAATTTTGTAAAGTAGCGCAATAAAAGTTTATGTTTCTCTCTTTCAAAAAAGCAATAATTTCAGCCGTAGTTCCCGTTGCAATTTGGTTGGTAAATAAACAACCTACACTAGAGCGAACCACATTTGGGTTGTATAAATCACTTTTAGGGTTAGCAATAATTACGGCGTCTAGTTTAGCTGCATCGGCAGTACGCAGTAATGCACCTATGTTTCCTGGTTTTTCAGGAGCTTCGGCAATTAAAATTAAAGGATTTTCTGAAAGTTTCAAATCCTTCAGTTGCATCGATTTTGTTTTGGCTACAGCCAAAACACCTTCGGTAGTATCGCGATAAGCTAGTTTTTGAAATACGTCTTTATTGATTTCTATTAATTCTGTATTAGGAGCTATTTTTTTGGCTTCAATTTCACTACAAATTTCTGGAAAGAATAATACCGTTTCTAATTCGTAACCTCCTTTTAGTGCTAACGAAATTTCTCGTTGCCCTTCCATCAAAAAGCTGCCGCTTTGCTTACGGTTTTTTGCTTTTTCTTGCAAAAGGATTAGGGATTTTATAAAGGGATTTTGAACGGATGAGATTTGTTTCAATTGATTTTAAAATTTAATTATTAAAATAAATAACAAAGATACATAGAGAAAATTCAGTTTTATAAATTTGGCGTACAATATTTAGCTTTTGAGTAAAGACTTTGACTAATAATGATAACAATAGTCTGTTGAAAGAAGTATTTTTTATAGTTTTGCCACAATTACGACACACACTAGTGGCTATTTTTTCATTATACAATATAATCATGTTTCATTTATTAGATATCATTGGTACCTTGGCGTTTGCTATGTCAGGCGCGTTAACGGCTATGAGTAAAAGGATGGATGCCTTTGGGATTTATATAATTGCCTTTGTAACTGCAGTAGGTGGTGGGACTTTGCGTGATGTTTTGATAGGTACAACCCCGGTGGGATGGATGCTTAATTTAGACTATGTGTATACCATTACAGTTGCTTTTATTTTGGCTATATTTTTTAGAAAGAAATTTGATCGTTTGCGAACGTCACTTTTTCTATTTGATACAATTGGTTTGGGTGTTTTTACACTATTAGGACTGGAAAAGGGGATTAGTGTAGGCTTGCATCCTATTATTTGTATTGCTTTAGGAACTATGACGGCTTGTTTTGGTGGTGTTACGAGAGATATTTTATGTAATGAAATTCCTGTAATCTTTAGAAAAGAAATTTATGCTACGATATGTATTCTAGGAGGAGCGGTATTTTTTATATTAAAAAAGTTTAATTTAGAAAACGATATTTTATATTTGATTACCTCATTAGTAATTATTTCCACTCGTTTAATGGCGGTAAAATGGAAGTGGTACCTACCTACATTAGAGCATAACTAGTAGGATTGTTTTGATAAAACCAAAAAATTGACCGTGAAAAAATACGTTGTAAAGCAATATCAAGAAAGTGATTATGCAGTTTGGAATGCCTTTATAGGTCAAGCCAAAAATGCAACTTTCCTATTTCATCGTAATTTTATGGAATACCATAAAGATCGATTTGAAGATTTTTCATTACTTGTTTATGATGAAGAAAAGCTTATTGCAGTATTGCCTGCAAACCGCGTTGAAGAGACCGTTTATTCTCATCAAGGTTTGACTTATGGCGGACTGATGTATTCCTCTAAAATAAATGGAGAAATCGTAGGAGATATTATAGAATCTCTTTTGTTTTTTTTGAAAGAGAAAGGAATGAAGTTTTTTTATTTTAAACCTATTCCTTCTTTTTATTCTTCTGGGGGAAATCATGAAATAGATTTTTTTCTAATTAAAAACGGAGCGTTTCTAGATAAAAAAGAAATGAATTTGGCGATCAATTTAGCACTGCCATTAACGATTTCAAAAAGTAAATTAAAGCATTTTAGAAAAATTGAAGCTCTCGATTTAGAAATAGTTGAAGAACAGCAATTACAATCTTTTTGGGAATTGGTTTTAGAACCCAGATTACTGGAGAAATACGATGCTAAACCAGTTCACACCTTACAAGAAATAACAAAGTTAAAGAGTAATTTTCCGGATAATATCAAGCAGTTTTCTGTGTATTACAACGATGATATAATTGCCGGAATTACACTTTTTGAAACAGATACAGTGGTAAAATCACAATATGGTGCTACGACTAAGAAAGGTGAGGAGTTGCGTGCATTAGATTTTCTATTCATTAATTTAATACATAAATACAAGAGAGAAGGGAAACAGTTTTTTGATATGGGGATTGTGAATGACGATAATGAAAAAGGATATCATGTTGGTCTTTTGAAACAAAAAGAAGAATTAGGTTGCGCTGTTTACAGTCAGGATTTTTATAAAATGAATCTCATATGATACCATTTTTAGATTTAAAAAAAATAAATACTCCGTATGAAACTGCTTTTCAAGAGAAGATGAAGGCAGTTTTAGAAAATGGCTGGTACATTTTAGGGAATGAAGTTAAAGAATTTGAATCTAATTTTGCTAGGTATTGTAAGTCAAAACACTGCATAGGAGTTGGAAATGGTTTTGATGCGCTGGTCTTAATTTTTAAAGGTTATATGCAGCTTGGAAAATTGCAAAAAGGTGATGAAGTCATTGTTCCCGCAAATACCTATATTGCTAGTATTTTGGCAATTTTAGAAGCCGGTTTAATTCCGGTTTTGGTCGAGCCAAAGTTGGAAACCTATAACATCGATCCTGATTTAATACAAGAAAAAATCACCTCAAAAACCAAAGCAATTTTAGCCGTTCATTTGTATGGACAGTTGGCTGCGATGGATTCTATATATGCAATTGCACAAAATAATAATTTATTGATAATAGAAGATGCCGCGCAGTCTCATGGTGCTATCTCAAATTATAAACCTCAGAATGCGGGGAATCTAAGCGATGCAGCTGCTTTTAGTTTTTATCCCGGTAAAAATTTAGGCGCACTAGGTGATGGTGGCGCGATAGTTACAAATGATTCGGCATTAGCCAAAATCGTGTTTTCACTTCGTAATTATGGTTCGGAAACTAAGTATTACAATGATTATGCGGGAGTAAATTCAAGGTTAGATGAGTTACAAGCTGCTTTTTTAAGTGTAAAATTACCTAATTTAAATGCTGATAATGAAAAACGAAGAGTTGTTGCAAGGAAATATTTATCTGAAATCAAGAATGATAAAATAATCCTTCCGTTTTGGGATTTAAGCAATAATCATGTTTTTCATCTGTTTGTTATTCGAACAAAAAATAGAGAAGAATTACAAAAGTATTTATATGAAAATGGCATACAAACGGTAATACATTATCCCATTCCTCCACATAAGCAAAAAGCGTTATCTGAATGGAATGATCTGTCTTTCCCAATTACGGAAAAAATTCATGATGAAGTTTTGAGTCTTCCCATAAGTCGCGTTTTGACTGCGGATGAAGTAACTTTTATTATAACAATTTTAAATAGGTACTGACTTTGAAGGGGATAAAAAAAATAAGTCAATCACAACTGTTTAAAATTACTTCTTTAAATAGTTTGAGTATGCTATTAAAAATAGGAATCGGACTTGTAACATCTAAGTTGTTGGCGGTTTTTGTAGGTCCAAGCGGTATAGCATTAGTAGGGAATTTAAGAAATTTCATGAACTCTTTAGAAAATGTCGCAACTCTGGGTTTTCAAAACGGAATTGTTAAATACACTGCCGAAATAAAAGACGATAAAACTGAATTAGAGCGATTTGTAACGACTATTTTTATTAGTTTATTGGTAGTAGCTTTAGTTTTGAGCGGCGGATTGTTTTTTTTAGCCCCATTTTTCGCAAATCAATTGTTAAGGAGTGAGAATGATTATACTTTTATTATCAAGTCTTTGGCGCTTGCGGTGCCTTGGTACGCAGTTTCTATAGTGTTATTGTCGCTTCTTAACGGTCTAGGGAAGTTCAAGAAGGTTATTTGGATCAATATCCTTGGTAATGTTATTAGTTTGATTGTTGCTATTTTTTTAATTTTGAAATACCAAACTTTAGGAGCGTTGCTAGCCATTGTAATAGCTCCAGCTGTATTACTTTTTGTAGTCTTTTATATTTTTAGCGCTGAAATGGCTTTTTTTAAAAAAATTACTATTAGAGATTTTGATTTTTCATATTTAAAAAAGCTGTCATCTTATTCTGTGATGGCATTAGTTTCTACAGTTTTAGGACCACTAGTTTTACTTTCTATTCGAACTAATATTATTGAGACTTTAGGTATTGATCAAGCTGGTTTTTGGGAGACTATAACTCGTATTTCTAGTTATTATATGTTATTCGTAAGTACTATTTTGACTGTTTATTTCTTGCCAAAACTCGCTAGTGCAAGGGATAGTCAAGAAACAAAAGCGATTTTTTGGAGTTATTACAAAGGTATTTTGCCTATTTTTATTATTGGGTTAATTGGGATCTATTTGGCCCGTTTCTTAATTATTAAAATATTGTTTACTCAGGCTTTTTTAGAGGTAGAATCTTTGTTTTTCTGGCAACTATTGGGTGATGTTTTTAAAGCGGCAGCTCTGGTTTTAGGGTATCAGTTTTTTGCAAGAAAACTAACCATTGCATTTGTTGTATCTGAATTATTTTCTCTAGCATTGTTTTATTTTCTTAGTGATTATTTAATTGGATTGTTCGGAATTCAAGGTGTTGTAATGGCGCAAGCAATTGATAATATGGTTTATTTACTTGTTTTGATACTTTATTTTAGAAAGAGTTTATTTAATATTTAGTCCATGTTTCTAGATATTTATTTGCAATAGCAATATAATCGTGCTCTTTTTCTATAAACGCTCTCGCACGTTTTCCAATGGCGATAATTTCGTTAGGATTTTCAATTAAATAAGATAACTCATTGACTAAATAATCGACATTTGCAATAGTATTTACCGCAACTCTGGAGGTTAAGTTGTAGTGCTTTGTGAAAGCAATTTCGGCTCCCGTAAAAACAACTTTACCTTTGGCCATCGCTTCAAGTGCGTTATAGCCTTGATCATTGGCATAACCTTGGTCTAATAATATGTGTGCTTTATTGTAAGAGTTGATGTAGGTGCTGTAAGGAACATCACGTGTTGTTATGATGCTAACTTTTGACTTGTATTTCACTGCGATTTGATCAAGTGCTTTTTCGAAATAATCGTTTGCTTTTTTATAATAATTTGCTTTATTTATTCCATGAAAAATCACAATTTCACCATGGATTTCAAGGGGTTCAAATTCAATTTTATTGTTGTTAATTGGATTAGGAATTAGGCCTAGGTATTTTTTATTTCCGTGTAGCGGAACATGGTAGTCTAGATCAGTGGCAATGATTCCTGCTGTATTCGTATAAATATAGTCGTGTAGTTTTTTAAAAGAAGGTGTTCTGAATTTTAATACGTTTGCAAAATTTTTTGCACTAATTCTTTCGCATAAATACGCTTGAATAACCGATTTGTAATCGGGGTTTTCAAAACAATATTTTACATTGAGATAATCATATCCGCAGGAAAGTAGAAATACTTTTTTATTGTTTTTAAAGAGAAATTGCAACATTTTTTTTTCGTAAAAATATTGGCAATAAAAACTGTTCTCATTAATGAGTTGTACCACATCATAATGCATAAAATTCTGGTGATTTTTCTGAAATTGGCAGTAGGTTAGATAGGAGCTAATATCAAATCCAGAAAGGGTATGTACTACGATTTTTATCTTTTTGAGAATGCCACTATCCCATTTTTTACGTAAGGGAAAATCAACGGGATAATTTTTAAAACCATCTTGATGACCTACAATAGTAACCTCATGGCCAAGTTCTTGCAATCCTTCTTTGAGCGAGTTGTGTAAACGGCTGAATTCGCCAACAAGTAAAACTTTCATTTATGTGTATATTTGACAAATATATTTATTTTTATACAAGAATGACAACAAACAGAAACAAAGTAGCAATAATTTCGACCTCATTGGCCCACGGTGGAGCCGAGAGAAGTGCGTCATTGTTGAGTTTTATTTTAAGTGATTTGAATTTTGAGGTACACAATATAGTAATCAATGATGGTGTTGATTATCCTTATGCAGGTTCACTTTATTGCTTAGAAAAAGAAGGCTTGAAGAAAATCACGTTCTTTAAAAAAATAAAAAAAGGAGTGGCCTTGTATCAGTATTTAAAATCGCATAATATTGATTGTATTGTAGATCATCGACCGCGCAATAATTTATTAAGAGAATTAATTGCGAACTGGATTTATGGGAGTAAAAAAAAGTTTTCTGTGGTGCATAGCTCTCATTTAGATATTTATTTTCCAAATTCGGTTTTTTGGGCCAAAATGGTATATCGAAATACAGCAAAAATTATTTGTGTTTCATCGGCCATTGAAAAGCAGGTACAGCAACGATTTGCTCTGGCAAATACGAGGACGATTAATAACCCGTACGATTTTTCGAAAATTAAGTTAGAGAGAAAAGGTGCTTCCAAAGGAAATTATGTTTTGTATTTTGGTAGGTTTGATGACAAAGTAAAGAACTTTGGTTTGATGATTGAAGCCTATTTTCTCTCTAAAATATTTTTAAAAGGATATTTGCTTTACTTGATGGGCGAAGGAAAAGACTTGTCTCGTATTAAGGACTTAGTGCGCAATTTTAAATTGGAAGAATATGTTGTTGTAATTCCATTTCAGGCCAATCCGTTTGCAACAGTGCAGCAGGCTAGATTTACTTTGCTAAGTAGCAGGTTTGAAGGTTTTCCTATGGCTATAGTTGAGTCCTTGGCGTTGGGAACTCCTGTTATTAGTGTGGATTGCAACAGTGGTCCACGGGAAATAATTAAGCATGAACAAAATGGTTTATTGGTAGAAAATAATAATGCACATGCTTTATCAGTAGCTATGAAGCAGTTAATTGAGGATGTTGATTTGTATGATTTTTGTAAATTTAATGCTTCCAAAAGTGTAGAACATTTATCTTTAGCAGCTATTTCAAAACAATGGGAAGCTGTTTTATTCGAAAAAAAATGATAAGTAACAAAGAGGTAAGGTTAATAGAAATTCCAAAGATTCATGATCTGCGGGGGAATCTGTCAGTAATTCAGGGAGATACAATACCTTTTGTTTCAAATAGGGTGTATTATTTATATGATATACCTGGCGGAAGTAAAAGGGGTGGACATGCACATAAAGAGCAAAAAGAGTTTTTGGTCGCTTTGAGCGGAAGTTTTGATGTAGTTCTTAAAGACGGAAAGTTTGATTCAAAAATAACACTCAATAAACCTAATTTTGGTTTGCTTATCGAAAAAGGTATTTGGAGAGAGTTGGAAAATTTTTCTTCAGGCGCTGTTTGTTTAGTTTTAGCATCGGGAGAATTTGATGAAGACGATTATATTCGAGATTTTGATAATTTTAAGCTACTTAAAAACAGCTGATCCCAAACCATGCTCAGTCCAAAATGTTTTAAATCGAATGAGAATTTGTAAAATGAAGGCAGGTAATAATAATACGATTCGTTTTTGGATACTTAAATTGCTTCGGTCGATTGCTTTACATTGATTGCGAAAAGCATTTTTATTTCCGGCTAATTTAAATTTGATAGCTAGTGAAAACCGATTCAAATCTAGAAATTTCTTTAAAAGAGGATCTGTTTTTTCCGCTATTGCAAATGCAGTAAAGTCGGGTTTTGTATGGAGGAAATTTTTGTTTTTTGAAAGGCTATTTTGATCATAAACATATCTTGTTAGAATCTCCCACGAAAATAACACCGGATATTCTAATCCAATTCTGATCCATAAATCAGTGTCTTCTCCACTTTTTAGTTGTGTGTCAAAAAAGCCTACTTTATCAAAAATAGTTTTATGAAACACCGCACAAGAAGTACATATTACTGTTTCTTTAAAACTAGCCGAAAAGTAGTTAACGATTTCGTACTCGTTTTTTTGCAGAATTGAATAGGCAGCGGGGAAAGTAGTGTTGTTTGTTTCAATCTCTATTGCAGCCGAAAATACTCTAATTTTAGGTTCTTTATTACTATTCTTAAACATTACGTCAAGAAAATTGGGATACCAGTAATCATCAGCGTCGAGAAAAGTGATGTAGTTCGCAGTAGCATTTTGAATTCCGTAGTTTCTAGCCGATGAAACACCCTTATTCGCAGTTCTAAAATATCGAATTCTAATATCAGTATAACCTTTTATGATGGAGGCGCTACTATCCGTCGATCCGTCATCAATTACTATGATTTCATAATCAGTGAATGTTTGAGCTAAAACACTTTTTAAAGTAGCTTCGATAAAATTTTCTTTGTTGTATAGCGGAATTATGACAGAGAAAAACGGCATTATTGATGGTTTAGAAAACAAAAATAACCAATTTTATAAAGGTCAAACATAAAAAGGTTTGGTTTTTTAGAAAGTAATTGACGCTCAAGTTTAGTTTTATTTTTTCGGAAAAGAAATGAAAATAGTGCAGTAATTCGTAAACTTTCTAGTTTTTTATAGGTCTTTATTAAAGGAGTATTTATAGCTATGTTGTTTTTTTTAGAAATTTGAAATAAAGTTTCTAAGGCTGTTTTTGTTTTTTGCAAAAACACTACGGATGTTTCCAAATTCAAGTGCAATACAGGATTTTCAATAGGAATAACGAGAATATGGTTCATTTCAAGTTCTTGAACAAAAAAGTAATCTTCATAACCATAAGTTTTGATATTTTCATTGAAGTTGATCGTTTCAAAAATAGTTTTATGAATAGCTACATTAGAGACTAAAGCTGTTTGATATGGATTTTTTTTTCGGATTTTTAAAGGAATTTCCTCTCTTGATTTTCCGTAAACCCAGCGCAGTAGTTGGTTGTTTTCGGGTTTGTTTTTGGCGTAAGCCAAGCCTCCAGAAAAAACTTTATGATTTCCAATTGTAATCTTTTGAAAATAGTTTTTTATAAATGTATCCTTTTTTGGGAAGGTGTCGCAATCCAGAAAAAGAAACCATTGATATTGGGCTTTAAAAGCGAGTTGGTTTCTAATTTGGCTACGACCAATGTTTTTCTTTAAAACGATAAGTTTACAATGCAATAAAGTATCTATAACGGTATTTGCGTCAGTACATAAAGTTGATGCATCATCAATACAAATTATCTCAAAATCAATATTACATTCCACACATTGTTTATGTAATTCGTGTACTAGCGGGAAAGCATTATAATTGTATATAGGAATAAGAATGGAGAGCATTTATAGTTGTTTTTTAAATATATTTGTAAATAAAACACATTCTATTAAAATATTCAATATGTTTAGTAATATTGCTAATGTTTGTTAAAAGAAAATAAATACAGAAAATGAATTTGAGAGCTCTTTACTATTTTATTTCTCCTAAATCTAGGCTTTTGGTTCGGAAAATTTATTATTTCCCCATTGATTTTTTCGAATTGATTGTTGGCCGACGAAACAAATTGATACCAAATAAAGGAGATATTTTTATAGGTTCCGGTGATTTTATTAAACAAGGGAATTATCACGTTAAACTTTTAATTGAATATGCTAATTTAAAACCAGATCATTCCGTACTAGATATTGGTTGCGGCATTGGTAGAGCAGCACTTCCTCTCACAAGCTATTTAGGAGAAAATAGTAAGTACGAAGGTTTCGATTTAGTTAAAAAAGGAATTGTTTGGTGTGAAAGGAATATAGCTACAAAATATACTAATTTTAATTTCAGATACATTCCTCTAAGTAATGACTTGTATAGTATCACAAACCAAAAAGCCGAAAATTTTATATTTCCCTATGAGGATAATTCTTTTGATACTGTGTTTCTATTCTCGGTATTTACTCACATGCAACCCATGGAAGTTCAGAATTATTTGAATGAGATTAGTAGGGTGCTAAAACCAGCAGGGAAATGCTTATCGACGTTTTTTATTTATGATGATGAAATTGAATGTAAAATCTCAAAACACAAGCAAGGCTTTTGTTTTCCTTATAATAAAGATGGCTTTAGGTTGATGAGCAAGAAGGTTCCGTCTGCAAATATTGCATTTAAAGAAGAAAGCCTTTTTGAAATGTTACAAAAAAGTGATTTAGAATTAGATAAAAAAATATACGGCACTTGGTCACATAGAGGAACAGAGTCGCTTTTAGATTTTCAAGATATTTTAGTATTTAGTAAAAAAAAGGTTTAGCTTTCTAATAGTAAAATTATACCGTTCTTTGAACTACTTCAAAGATTTTAGTGTCTTCACATTTCAATGTTTTAGACGGGTATTTCATCAATAAAGCATAATCATGTGTTGCCATAATTACTGTTTTACCGTTAGCATTGATATTTCTTAAAACTTCAATTACCTCCGTACTCGTTTGTGGGTCTAAGTTACCGGTAGGTTCATCAGCAAGGATTAATTCAGGGTCATTAAGCAAAGCTCTAGCAATGGCTACACGCTGTTGCTCACCACCTGAAATTTGGTGAGGCATTTTATTAGAATAAGCTTTCATACCTACTTTATCTAAAACTTCATCAATTTTACGATCCATTTCATTTTTATCATTCCATCCAGTTGCTTTAAGGACAAAAAGCATGTTGTCTTTTATAGAACGGTCTGGTAATAATTTGAAGTCTTGAAATACGATTCCGATTTTTCTGCGTAAAAACGGAATGTCATTTTCTTTCAAAGAACCTAAATCAAATTCTACAATATGTCCTTCACCTTCAGTAAGTGGCATGTCAGCATAAAGCGTTTTCATTAAACTACTTTTTCCAGATCCTGTTTTTCCAATGATGTATAAAAATTCACCATGGTTTACCTCCAAATTAATATTAGATAAAATCACTCTATCCTCTTGGTAAATGGATGCGTTTTTTAAAGACAGTACAGCTTGAGACATAATTAGCATTTGTTTAAGTGGTAAAAGTAATAAGTTAACGGATGTATTCAAAATAAATTTCATCAATAAAAACAATAGTTTCAAATCTCATTTTCAGGAAGCGCTCTTTTTTTAAGAAATAGCAAAAACGAGGCTGTTTAAATCACAATTCTTCTTTTAATTTCATAATAAAAACCAAAAGACTTTCGTTATACCCATTAGATTATAATATATTTGAATATTAAAAAAATCATATTAAAAATGCGTAAATTTTCTTGGCTCTACTATTCGATTTTTTTAGCAGGTTCTTTATCTGCTTCAGCTCAAAAATCAACAATATATACTTACGAATTAAAAGACTTTAATAAAGCAGTTTATTTATTTAAAGATCAGCAATATGCTTCGGCACAAATCCTGTTTGATAAAGTAAAAGATGCCACTACTGATGAAGGTGTAAAGTCTGATTGTGCCTATTACGATGCTAATTGTGCCATTAGAATGAACCAGTCAAATGCTGATGTGTTAATGGAAAAGTTTGTAGAAGACTATCCTACAAGTGCAAAAAGTAATCAAGCTTTTATTGAAGTAGCTCATTTTTATTTCGAACAAGGGAATTATCCTAAATCATTGCAATGGTTCGAAAAAGTGGATGAAAGCCAATTGAGTACTTCGGATAGGGATAGTTTTAATTTCCAAAAAGGATATGCGTTCTTTAATTCTAAAAATAAAAAAGAAGCTACAACCTATTTCAATAAAGTACTTAACTCAAAAGAATTTGGTTCTCAAGCTAAATATTATTTAGGTTTTATGGCCTATGAAGGCGATGATTATAAAGAAGCAACGCGTTATTTTGATGAAGTTTCTGGTGAAGAAAAATATAAAGAAAAACTCTCGTATTATCAGGCTGATATGAATTTTAAATTAGGAAGCTTTCAGAAAGCAATTGATTTAGGAGGAAAAGCAATGGCAAAATCAAATGCTATTGAAAAATCAGAATTAAATAAAATTATTGGGGAAAGCTATTTTAATCTAAAGCAATACGATAAAGCCATACCCTATTTAGCACAATATAAAGGAAAAAAAGGAAGGTGGAATAATACTGATTTTTACCAATTGGGGTATGCGTATTATATGCAAAAAGATTATGAAAATGCAGTTTCTCAATTTAATAAAATCATTAACGGAAATGACTTTGTAGCTCAAAATGCGTATTACCATTTAGGAGAAAGTTATTTGAATTTAGATAAAAAACAACAAGCATTAAATGCTTTTAAGAACGCTTCAGAAATGGAGTTTGATTTGTCAATTCAAGAAGATGCGAGTTTAAATTATGCTAAATTAAGTTATGAAATTGGAAACTCTTACCAAACAGTCCCTGAGATATTACTAGGATTCATCAAGAAATATCCAGCTAATGCTAATCGTGCTGCGATAGAGAAGTTGTTGATAGATTCTTATATTTCCTCTAAAAACTACAAAGAGGCTTTAGTGTTATTAGAAAAAAATAAAAGTCCTGAGAATAAATTAACGTACCAAAAAGTAACTTTTTATAGAGGGCTAGAATTGTATTCAGATAGAAATTATACCGAGGCGGCTAAAATGTTCAAGAGTTCGCTAGATGGACAAATGGATGCAACATTTGCTACGAGAGCTATCTTCTGGAAAGGAGAAACGGAATATGTTACTCAAGATTACAAAAATGCAGTTTTGAGCTACAAGCAGTTTATAGGTGCTGCAAATGCGGCTGCCACACCAGAATATAAAAACTGCAACTACAATATTGCTTATGCTTATTTTAAATTAAAAGATTACGATCAAGCGGCGACTTATTTTCAAAAACAAATTGATGGAGGTAAATTAGATTCAGAGCGATTAAGTGATGCGTATTTGCGTTTAGCCGATTGTCGTTTTGTTACTTCAAAATATTGGCCAGCAATGGATGCTTATAATAAAGTGATTGAGTTTAAAGGAGTAGATGCTGATTATGCTTATTACCAAAAAGCGATTTGCTATGGTTTTGTTGCTCGTAATGATACTAAAATCGTAGAACTTAATTCATTTTTACAAATGTATCCTAAGTCAAACTACCGCGATGATGCTATGTATGAATTAGCAAATACGTATGTAGCGAGCGATAAACAGGATTTAGCTTTAAAAACTTTTGATAGGTTAATTGCTGAAAATAAAAACGGAACTTATACAGCAAAATCAATTTTGCGTCAAGGATTAATTTATTATAATTCAGATAAAAACGAACCTGCTTTAACAAAGTTTAAAAAAGTAGCGGCCGAATTTCCAAAAACACCTGAGGCTCTAGAAGCAGTTTCTACAGCACGATTAATTTATGTTGATGGGGGTAGAGTAGATGAATATGCAAGTTGGGTACGAACATTAGATTTTGTTGCCGTAAGTGATGCTGATTTAGATAATGATACTTACGAATCTGCGGTGAAGCAATTTGAGCAAAACAATTACAAGCAAGCAATTTCTGGATTTGCTTCTTATATTTCGAGCTTTCCACGCGGAATCCATTCGCTTAAAGCAAATTTTTATTTAGCGCAAGCCTACTTCTCAGAGGGACAAAAGGATAAGGCTATAGCCAATTATCAATATGTAATTAATGAGCCTAGAAGTGAATTTACGGAACAATCATTAGCGAGATTATCTCAAATTTTATTAGATAATAACGAAAAAGCAAAAGCAATTCCGGTTTTAGTACGTTTAGAAAATGAAGCTGATTATGCACAGAATAAAGTTTTTGCACAGTCTAATTTAATGAAGTGTTATTATGATAAAAAAGACTACGCTAATTCAGTAACCTACGCAGATAAGGTGTTGAATAGTCCAAAAATAGATGATAATGTAAAAAGTGATGCGCAAATTATTATTGCACGTTCTGCCATTCAAACTGGTGATGAGGTAAAAGCAAGGGCAGGATATGCAAAACTGCTAACCATTGCAAAAGGAGAGTTAGCGGCAGAGGCATTATATTATGATGCTTATTTTAAAAATCAAGATGGCAAATTTGAAAACTCTAATACTGCAGTTCAAAAATTAGCTAAGAGTTATTCAAGCTACCGCTATTTTGGAGCAAAAGGATTGGTAGTAATGGCAAAAAACTTCTATGGATTAAAAGATAGTTTTCAAGCAACTTACATTTTAGACAATGTAATTAAAAACTTTACGGATTATCCTGATGTTGTCACTGAAGCGCAAAAAGAATTGAATATGATTAAAACGGAAGAGTCAAAAACAAATTCCTCTGTAGTAAAATAGTATTGTATATAATTAAAATTAGTTAAAAATGACGCTTCCTTTTTATATAGTTGATGTTTTTACCAAGAAGAAATATGCAGGGAATCAATTGGCTGTTTTTTTAAATGCTCAGGATTTAACAACGACTCAGATGCAAGAAATTACACGAGAGATTAATTTTGCCGAGAGTACTTTTATAACAGCCGTAGATGCTGAAAATAACACAGCTACTATAAGGATTTTTACGCCAGCAAGCGAAATGCAATTTGCAGGACATCCTATTATAGGGACCTCTTGGATAGTGATGAATAAAATAGTCAAACATAAATCGGTTTCGTTAAATATAACTGTTCCTATAGGTGTGATTCCGGTTAATGAGTCAAATGAACTTTTATGGTTGAAAGCAGCGCAACCTGAATTTTTAGATGTTTTTATGAAAGAGGATTTTGCTTCTTTTAGTACTGTAAGTATCACGGATTTTGATGAGCGTTTTGAGGTTCAGGAAGTAACAACAGGTAGTGCATTTGTAATTGTTCCGTTAAAGAGTGTTGAAGCTTTACAAGCGGTGAAGCTAGATGTAGATAAAACAGCGCAATGGCTTAATGCAAAATGTAAAACACAGCACAAGGCATTGTATTTTTTTAGTTTAGAAGAAGGGATTTTAAATAGCAGAATGCTGTGTATAGAAAACAACCAGCTTATAGAAGATGCAGCAACTGGAAGCGCGAGTACTTGTTTACAAGCGTTTCTTTTAAAGTACCTTACTAATGAAATCAAAATAGTGAATAATCAAGGAGCAAGTATCAACAGACCCTCTCAGATTTATTTTGACGGAAAAGTAAAAGAGGGACATTATGATATAAAAATAGGTGGTAAAACACAATTTGTTGCTCAAGGAGAATGGTACGTAGATTAATAAAGATAAATATTCAATAGTAAATAAGAGAATGTAATAAGGCAAGATTAAAATAAGAGTACTTCTTACTAATCGACTTTTACATTAAAAAATAAATAAAAATAATATGAATTTCAATTTTCAAAATAAGGTTGCCTTAACACTATTTTTAATCGCTTTCCAATTTTCTTTTGCTCAAAAAACGGGAGCGGGTATTGGGTCAGAAGTTGTGAATGTTGTTAAGCCTTACACGCCAACTATTTCGGATGCATTTAAAGTTCCAGAAACGCCTGTTCTTGATGATGAAGGAAATGCTAAAAAAGAGAATGTAAAATATTCAATATTTTCTTTTCCTGTTGCTTCTACATTTACACCTTCTAAAGGTAAAGCTGAAGGAGTAGAGCGTACTAAGCGTCAACATTTATATAATAACTATGCTACACTTGGTTTTGGGAATTACGGTACAGTAAATGGGGAACTTTTTGTAAACCAAGAACTGGGTAACAACGATTATGTTTCAGGGATGTTTCGTCATCTTTCGTCTCAAGGCGGAATCAGTAATGTAGAATTAGATGATAAATACTACGACACTGGAATTGACTTGAGCTATGGTGTCAATAATAAAGACATGTCTTGGAATGTTGATTTAGGATATCAAAATCAAATTTATAATTGGTATGGACTACCTGCTGATTTTGGAAGCACGATTACAGCTGATGATCGCTCTAGTTTAATACGTTCTATGGAGCCACAACATGCTTTCAATGCATTTAATGCAGGAGGTAAAATTGCTTTTTCTGAGGGGATTTTAAGTCAGGCTACCTTGAAATTCAATCACTTTGCAGATTCTTTTGGGTCGGTAGAAAACAGGTTCTATGTAAAGCCTACGGTTCAGTTTGATGTCATGGATGAATTTATAAAAACAAATATTATTGTAGATTATGTAGGTGGTAATTTCGAAAAAAATTACACGAACACAGCTGCTGTTAAATATGGTTATACTAACTTAGGAATTGCACCAAGTTTTGTAATGTTAAAAGACGATTGGACATTAAATATAGGTGCAGCAGTGTTTTTTAGTATGGATAACGAAAATAGTAAAAACAAGTTATTTGTTTATCCTCAAATTAATGCATCGTATAAAGTGGTTGGAGATTTAATGATTTTTTACGCTGGAGCAGAAGGGGATTTACAACAAAATACCTACAGTGATTTAGCTAATGAAAATCCGTTTGTATCTCCTACTTTAGATATTAGACCTACAGACAAACAATATGATATTTTTGCGGGTTTAAAAGGAAAGATTACTAATAACGTAAGTTATAATATTCGTGGATCGTTTAAAAATGAAAGAAACAAAGCGTTGTATAGAAGCTATGATTACAGTGAAACAAGTACTAATGAGCCTTACGCTTTTGGAAACTCTTTAAGTGTCGTTTATGATGATATGAGAACAGTGAGTTTTTCTGGAGATTTAAAAGCAGCCTTCTCTGAGAATGTTTCTTTTGGAATCAGCGGAACTTTTAGTAGTTACACTAATGACATACAACAAGAAGCTTGGAACCTTCCTCA
The DNA here is from genome assembly GCF_054165825.1 of Flavobacterium sp. PL002. Lineage (NCBI taxonomy): Bacteria > Pseudomonadati > Bacteroidota > Flavobacteriia > Flavobacteriales > Flavobacteriaceae > Flavobacterium > Flavobacterium sp. PL002. Next base: position 2,662,241 of record NZ_CM135110.1, read on the forward strand.
AGTAAAAGTAAACTCTAATCTTGAAGTAAATATTACTCCAAAATGGTATGCAGGAGCAACCGTTTTTTATGTAGGGGAACGTAAGGACATGCAAACTAATCTTTTGTTTTCAACTACTAATTCAGCACCAATTAGTTTAGGAAGCTATTTTGATGCAAATGCACATGTAGGATATAAATACAGTGACCGTTTAACTGGTTTTTTAAGACTAAATAACATCGCTAATCAGTCATACGAAAAATGGTTAAATTACCAAGTTCAGGGATTCCAAGTGATGGTAGGAGCAAATTATAAGTTTGATTTTTAATTTGGCTTAAGCCAAAACGATTGCATAAAAAAATGGCTTCCTAAACTTAGGAAGCCATTTTTTATATACGCTAACTCTAGAAATAGAATTATTCTGTAAAGGGAACAGCAACTCTTACTTTGTCCCATCCTAAGTTTAGAACGATACCATTATCTGCTTTGGTGAAAACCATACCAAATGACTCTAGTGATTCTTTAGCTTCTGTTACTGGAACTTTTAATCTAGCAACATCATTGGCTTCTTTGTAGAAGTAAGAACCCCAAACATTCAAGTCTTTACTGATAATTATAGTATAATTGTCTTTTTCAGGAATAGCATATAATGTATACGTACCTGCTTTAATTTTAGTCTCTCCTAGTTTCATGTCTTTGTAAAGTGTGATTTCTGCCGCTTCATTTGCGCCAGTTCTCCATACTTTTCCTGCAGGAGCTAGTTCGTCTAAACTGCGTCCTTTAAGTTGAGGTCTACTGTAAGTAACTTTAGCTAATTTAGCCGCATCTTTGTAGTCATTAGGGTAAGCTGCAACATCCATCGGACTTTTATCTAAGTCTGGAAATTTTTGCGCTGTTGCGTTTGAAGCAAAAAGCACAGTAAGGCTAAATGCCATTGTAGCAATGATTGTAGATTTTTTCATAATTATGATTAATTTATTAAGAGGCTAAAATTATTGATTGTGTATTGAAAATAATCACAAAGGATGTTAAAATTTAGAAAATATTCTATTTATGCCTTAATTTAATACCCTAACTTTGGCTGCTTTTAAGCGTAGTAAAAAGGTTTTTTACATGGCTTTTATTCTTAAATAGTTACAACAAAATGACTTTTAAACAAAAAATATATGAGTACTATACACAGCTAGTTCAAGATAGAATAGATGTGTTTAGGGACATGATAACTGCTCTTACCGAAGATTCTAAAAATGATGCTAAAGGTTCGGCTGGTGATAAACACGAGACGGCTTTGTCTATGATGCATCTTGAACAAGAAAAGCTTAATACTAAACTTAAAGAAGTGTTAACTCAAAAAGCAGTTCTTGATAAAGTCGATCCAACTAAAGTTACTGAAATTATTATTGTAGGGAGTCTTGTAAAGGCTAACGGAATTTTTTTATACCTTTCTTTGGCTTTGCCAAAAATTAATATTGACGGTACTAATGTAATCGCACTTTCGCCACAATCTCCTTTAGGAAATAAACTAATGGGTAATGTAGTAGGTTTTACTTTTGAAATAAATACAACAACTTACACTATAGAAGAGATAATGTAGCTTTTGGTTGCATTATGAAAGTAAGATTATTGTGGTTTTAAACTTTTAGGTTAATTGAAAGCTGGTTTTATTTCATATTTAGCTTAAATAGGTGTTTTATGTTTCAATTTGTAACTATAAATAAGGTTAGTGTTTTTGAATTATAACTGTTATTGCATCTTTGCTTTATCAAATAAAAGAAAAATATTTAAAAATATATCGTTATGTGTGGAATAGTATGTGCCTTTGACCTAAAACAAAAAGCAGAAGTTTTAAGACCTCAAGTATTAGAAATGTCTAAAACAATCCGTCACCGTGGACCAGACTGGAGCGGAATCTACAGTAATGAAAAAGCTATTATGTCTCATGAGCGTTTAGCAATTGTTGACCCCGCTTCTGGAAAGCAACCATTATTTAGCGAAGACGGTAGGTTTGTTTTGGCTGCAAATGGTGAAATCTACAACCACAGAAAACTACGCAAACAATTTGAAGGAAAATATAACTTTCAAACAGAAAGTGACTGCGAAGTTATTTTAGCACTTTATAAAGAAAAAGGACCTCATTTTGTAGATGAAATGAACGGAATTTTTGGATTCGCGATTTATGATGTCGAAAAAGACGAATATTTTATCGCTCGTGATCATATGGGAATCATTCCGTTATACATAGGTTGGGATCAGCATGGAACTTTTTATGTAGCCTCTGAGTTAAAAGCGTTAGAAGGACATTGCACAAAAATCCAATTATTTCCTCCAGGGCATTACATGACTAGTAAAGATGGCGAATTTGTACAATGGTATAAAAGAGAATGGACAGAGTTTGACGCTGTAAAAGATAACGTAACCAGTATTGACGAAATCAAAGTTGCGCTAGAAGCTGCAGTTCATAGACAATTAATGAGTGATGTGCCTTACGGAGTATTACTATCTGGAGGATTAGATTCATCTATTACTTCGGCTGTAGCCAAAAAATATGCGCAAAAACGTATAGAGTCAGGAGATACAGCAGATGCTTGGTACCCACAGTTACATTCATTTTCTGTAGGTTTAGAAGGATCTCCTGATTTAGCCGCTGCACAAAAAGTAGCGGATCACATTGGGACCATTCACCACGAAATTAAATTTACAATTCAAGAAGGTTTAGATGCCGTTAAAGACGTAATCTACAACTTAGAAACATATGATGTAACTACCATTAGAGCATCAACACCTATGTGGTTAATGGCGCGAGTAATTAAATCAATGGGGATAAAAATGGTATTGTCTGGCGAAGGTGCTGATGAGTTATTTGGAGGGTATTTGTATTTCCACAAAGCACCAAACGCAAGAGAATTTCACGAGGAAACAGTACGTAAATTAAGTAAATTACACATGTACGATTGTTTAAGAGCAAACAAGAGTTTAGCTGCTTGGGGAATTGAAGGGCGTGTGCCATTTTTAGATAAAGAATTTATGGATGTAGCGATGCGAGTAAACCCACAAGATAAAATGATTACTGGGGAACGCAAAATGGAAAAATGGGTAGTTCGTAAAGCCTTTGAAGATATGTTACCAGAGAGTATTGCTTGGAGGCAAAAGGAACAATTTAGTGATGGAGTAGGGTACGGATGGATTGATAAATTAAAAGAAGTTGTTGCTGTTGAGGTTACTGATGAGCAGTTAGCAAACGCTAAGTATAAGTTTCCGTTACAAACGCCAACGTCTAAAGAAGAGTATTATTACCGCTCAATTTTTGCAGAACATTATCCTAGTGATGCTGCAGCCTTATGTGTACCTCAAGAAGCGAGTGTTGCTTGTAGTACTAAAATTGCCCTTGAATGGGATGAAGCTTTCAAAAACATGAACGATCCATCAGGAAGAGCAGTTGCAAATGTGCATGATTCAGCTTATTCAAAAGCATAAAAATAAGTATTTTTAAAATTTAACGCTCTCCATTTTGGAGGGCTTTTTTTTTATGCTTTTGTCTGTTTTTTTGCGTCATAGACAAGAATGGACATAAATAGAGACCACTGTTTTTTTTTATTGTACTTCTTTTTTATATTAGCCTATAAAAAAAAGAGACACCATGAAACGTTATATGTTATTTTTTAGCTTGCTGTTGCTAACTTCTTGTCTTAAGAAAAATAAGACAACTGTTGACTTGATCATAACAGAGGCTACTATTTATAAAGTTGATAAAGATTTTGGCCAAGCAACTGCTATTGCGGTTAGCGACGGAAAAATTATAGCCATAGGATCTGACAAGGAAATTACAGATAATTATAAATCAGACACTACAGTAGACGCTGACGGTAAATTTATTTATCCTGGTTTGATTGATGCGCATTGTCATTTTTATGGTTACGGGCTAAGTTTGCAAGAAGTCGATTTACGGGATACAAAAAGTATGGACGAAATTATTAGCCGTATTCAAGAGTTTCAAAAGACTAAAAAAGTGGCTTTCATTGTTGGTAATGGTTGGGATCAAAATGACTGGAAGGTAAAAGAATACCCTTCAAAAGAGATTCTCGATAAATATTTCCCTAATACTCCTGTTGTTTTAAATAGAGTAGATGGTCATGCGATTATTGTTAACAGTAAAGTTTTGGCTTTAGCTGGAATAACAAAAGACACAAAAGCTGTTGGTGGTCAAATAGAAGTTAAGAACGGAGAACCAACAGGGATTTTAGTAGATAACCCTATGGAATTAGTTTTTAAGATTATTCCAAAACCAAGTAGAAAGACACAAATTGCCGCTTTATTAGATGCTGAGAAAGTAATGTTTGATTATGGGTTAACCACTATAAATGATGCGGGATTAGATCCTGATGTTATTAATTTAATGGATAGTTTACAACAAGCAAAAGCCTTGCGGTTAAATATTTACGCAATGGTTACTGCCAGTCAAAAAAATATTGATTTGTATCTAAAAAAAGGCATTTACAAAACCGATAATTTAGATGTTCGTTCTTTTAAAATGTATGGTGACGGAGCTTTGGGTTCGCGTGGTGCTTGTTTACACAAAGAATACTCAGATATGCCAAAACAATTTGGCGCTTTATTATCATCTCCGGAGCATTTAAAGTCAGTCGCGCAACAAATAGCAAAGTCTGAATTTCAATTAAACTCTCACGCTATCGGTGATTCTGCAAATACCGTTCTATTAAAAATTTATACCGAAGCTTTAGCAGGGAAAAAAGACCGTAGGTGGAAAATAGAACATGCGCAAATATTAAGGGAGCAAGATTTTGATTACTTCAAGACGGGAATTATTCCTTCTATCCAACCCACACATGCAACCTCAGATATGTATTGGGCTGGTGATCGTTTAGGAAAAGAAAGATTAAAAAATGCGTATGCCTATAAAAAATTATTAAAAAAAGCGGGTATGGTTGCTCTAGGAACTGATTTTCCGGTAGAGCAAGTAAACCCAATGCTTACTTTTCATGCTGCAGTGGCTAGAAAAGATAGTAAAGGATATCCTCGTGGCGGTTTCCAAATGGAGAATGCGTTAACGCGAGAAGAAACATTACGAGGCATGACAATTTGGGCGGCTTATTCTAATTTTGAGGAAAAAGAAAAAGGAAGTTTAGAAGTAGGCAAGTGGGCTGACTTTGTTATTTTCGATAAAGACATTATGAAAATAAGAGAAAGCGAAATTCTAGATGTGAAACCTTCAAGTACTTATTTAAAAGGGGCTAAAGTAAAATAATAGAAAACGATAAGCGTATCATTGAAAAAAAGTAATAAACTAAAACTGCTTAGGTTGTATTGTGTTTCATATTAAAAGTTTAAAATAACTTTTTCGAATATTTTATAATTAAAAAGTAGTTTCTCGTTTTAAGAATGTAACTGATATTGCATATTTGCAGTACAAAAGGAAGTGAATAAATAAAATCAATAATTATGTGCGGAATATTAGCTATTATCGGTAAAGGAAAAGAGGAGCAGTTAGTGAGGGAGCTTTCTAAAAGAATGGCACATCGCGGACCTGATGAAAATGATTTGTACATGACTGAAAAAGGACATTTCTTAAGTCATGAACGCCTTTCTATAGTCGATTTACATTCAGGTAAACAACCTATCCAGGGTACGGCTACAGCATATATGGTTCATAATGGAGAAGTATATAACCATGAAGAACTTAGAAATGGACTATTAAAAGAGCACACTTTTAGAACCAAATCTGATTCAGAAGTTATCGTGCATTTGTATGAAGAATTTGGTTACGATTTCTGTGATAAAATAGATGGTGATTTTGCTTTTGTAGTGATCGACGGAGATGATTATATGGCGGCGAGAGATCCACTAGGAGTAAAACCGTTGTATTATGGTCTTGATGAAAGGGGGCGGATTTATTTTTCGTCAGAGATGAAAGCAATAGCGGACCAGTGCAAAACATTTTCGACTTTTCCTCCGGGACATTATTATACTGCAAAAACTGGATTTGTAAAATATTACAAACCAGAATATGAATATTACGCTAAGGCAGATCAAGATTTAGATTTAGAATTGATTCGCAATACGCTTACTGAAGCGACAAGTAAAAGATTAATGGCTGATGTACCTATTGGTGTATTGCTTTCAGGAGGATTAGATTCTTCTTTAACCTCTTCAATCGCTTCTCGTTTGCTTAAAGCAAAAGGTCAAAAGTTACATTCGTTTTCAATTGGTTTAGATGCTAATGCGCCTGATGTTGTGGCTGCAAAAAAAGTAGCTGATTTTTTGGGAGCAGAGCATCACGAAGTTTATTTTTCTGTAGAAGAAGGGGTAGCAATATTAGACCAATTAATTTGGCAAATAGAAACCTACGATGTAACCTCAGTACGAGCAAGTGTGCCAATGTATTTCCTTTCAAAAAAAATAACAGACACAGGAGTAAAAGTAGTGTTGTCAGGAGAAGGTGCCGATGAGATTTTTGGGGGTTATTTGTATTTTAGAAACGCACCTAATGCCGAAGAGTTTCAAAAAGAAACGATCGAGAGAGTACAAAAATTATTCACTGCTGATTTACTTCGCGCAGATAAATCCACAATGTCACACGGTTTAGAAGCAAGAGTTCCATTTTTAGATAAAGAATTTTTAAATGTTGCAGTACGCATCAAGCCACATGAAAAACAGCCTAAAAATTACGAAGGAAAAGAAAAGTATATCTTAAGGAAAGCATTTGATACCCCAAACGATCCTTATTTGCCTGATGAGGTTTTATGGAGACAAAAGGAGCAGTTCTCTGATGGAGTGGGGTACAACTGGATTGATCAGTTGATCGATTATTGCGCAACACAAGTTTCTGATGCGCAATTAGAAGGAGCAGTAACCGAATTTCCATACAATTCCCCAACTACAAAAGAGGCCTATTTGTACCGTTCTATTTTTCAAAAACATTATCCTCAATTAAGCGCTGCTCAAACAGTAAGAAAATGGATCCCGAAATGGCAAGAAAACCTAGATCCAAGCGGAAGAGCAAATGATGCCCATTTAAAACCAGGCTTTCAAATGGCCAAGTTGGATTAAAATTTAATTTTAAAAAATATCTTATAGCACTAAGCCTTCTTGATTTTTATGGGTTTAGTAGCAGGACGATTTATACTTTTAAGAAACAGTCGTCCTGCTCTACGCTATATCTTTGTGTTTTTAAAGAAAAAACACAAAGGATGCCGCTATGATCAGGGCTAAAAAGGTTGTTTTAGTTTTATAAGAGGCATAAAAATACTCCTATACATTAATCGGTTATACAATTCCAGATTTTTAATTCCACTAGGAATCTCAAGTGGAAGAGTTTGGTTTATAAATGCAAATTATTTATTGTCATAACAACCTTTAAGGCTATTGCTTCTTAAAATAATTCAAAAGCAAAACTATATTTATGCTTTATTTAGTAATTGCGTACCCACGATTTCTATCTTTTTTAACTAAATTTACAAGTATTAAAGATATTATAAATGCAAACCGTCACATACGAAGGGATTAAAAAAAATGCTGAATCTAGGGAGCTGATTACTGATTTTTTAGTGGTTGAAGCACCCTTAGAAATAAGCATCAATCAAAGTCCGTTTACAGTTGTTATGCGTACGCCAGGAAATGATTTTGACCTCATTCGAGGATTACTCTACGTTGAAGATATTTATAGAAATACGGGGGAACTTTTGATGGAAATCATTTCCGAAACAACAAACGGCTTCACTAAAATTGAAGTGAGCATTCCAGAAGATCAAATAGGGATAGGTTACCTCAATAAACGATCCTTATTATCCGTTTCTTCGTGCGGCATTTGCGGTAAGCAGCAACTAGAAGATTTTGATAGCCCAAAAACCAAATTGGCAAAACAACCCTCGCTCAACTTAAATAAACTACCAGAAATGTTTGCCTTAATGACTGCCAACCAAAAAACTTTTAGTTTAACGGGTGGCTCTCATGCAGCAACCGTTTTTGATGCTAATTACCAAATGCTAACGCTCAAGGAAGATATCGGTAGGCATAATGCAGTCGATAAATGTGTGGGCGCATTAATTCAATCCCAACAATTAAATAAAGGAACGTTTCTACTAGTAAGTGGTCGCGTTTCTTATGAAATTATAACAAAGGCTTTCTTTGCTAAAATAGGTACAATTGTAGCCGTTTCTGCTTGTTCATCGCTGGCGGTAGATTATGCCAAGGAATTCGGAATCTGTTTAATTGGATTTTCTAGAGATAACAAAGCAACCATTTATTCCAATCCATAGCGACCACCAGCCAGATTCACTTTTAAAATAAAAAACACTGTCATCATGATAAAAAGAACAATAGCGCAACCACCAGAAAAACTAACAGGAATCGAAGAAATTGAAGTTCCACATTCTGCTGTAGGATTTAAAGCAATCAAATCGGCTTTGACTTTTATCAAGGACGAAGTAGGAATTGTAAAAGGAATAGGATTATTGGCAAAACTCAATCAAAAAGATGGTTTTGATTGTCCTGGTTGCGCATGGCCAGATCCAGATGAAAAACGTTCATTTTTAGCTGAGTATTGCGAGAACGGTGCCAAAGCAGTAGCCGAAGAAGCAACCAAAAATCGTGTTTCTCCCGGTTTTTTTGCTTTGCATAGTGTGAATGAATTAGGACAATTATCAGATTACGAATTAGGAAAAAAAGGGAGGTTAACGCATCCAATGTATTTGCGCGAAGGCGGTACACATTATGAAGAAATTAGTTGGGAGGATGCATTTGAGTTAATAGGGAAAACACTAAACGGTTTGGATTCCCCAGATGAGGCTGTTTTTTATACTTCGGGACGCACTAGTAACGAGGCAGCTTATTTGTACCAATTGTTTGTACGTCAATTTGGGACTAATAACTTACCTGATTGTTCTAACATGTGCCATGAATCAAGCGGATCCGCTTTAAGTGAAACAGTAGGAATAGGAAAAGGTTCTGTGACTTTAGGTGATTTTAAACATGCTGATTTGGTTATTGTCATGGGGCAAAATCCAGGGACCAATCATCCTAGAATGTTAACGGCTTTGGGTGAAACAAAACATAACGGCGGAAAAATCATCAGTGTAAACCCATTGCCAGAAGTGGGTTTGAAAAACTTCATCGAACCACAAAATCCCTTAAAATGGTTAGGAAGCGGTACTGAATTATCTGATTTGTTCTTGCAAGTCAAGATCAATGGAGACGTTGCACTCTTAAAAGCGATATTGTTATTACTGCTTCAAAAAGAAAAAGCCAATCCTGGAACTGTATTCGATCAAGAATTCATAGCAAAACAAACTCAAGGATATGACGCTTTTATAACCGACTTGGAGAAATATAAAATTCCAGAATTAATTGCGCAAACAGGATTAACACACAAAGAAGTAGTTGAAGCGGCTGAAATGATTGCCGATAACAAAAAAATTATCGTCTGTTGGGCAATGGGCTTAACACAACATAAAAACGGAGTCGATAATATCCGTGAAGTGGTGAATTTATTATTACTCAAAGGAAGCATTGGGAAACCTGGTGCAGGAACTTGTCCCGTGCGCGGACATTCTAACGTGCAAGGTGATCGTACAATGGGAATTTGGGAAAAAATGCCAGAAGAATTTTTAGATAATTTAGATGCTTATTTTGATTTTAAATCACCTCGTAAGCATGGCTATGATGTTATTAAAGCTATTGATGCCATGCATAAAAAAGAGGCACGCTTCTTTCTTGGAATGGGTGGAAATTTTAATTCAGCCACTCCAGACACCGAGTTTACAGCTCAAGCATTGCGCAATTGCGATTTGACAGTGCATATTTCGACTAAAATAAATCGTTCGCATTTGGTTCACGGTAAAGAAGCGTTGATTTTGCCTTGTTTAGGACGTACAGAGATTGATTATCAAGCAAGTGGAGAACAGTTTGTAACTACAGAGAATTCAATGGGTGTAATTGCTAAATCAGTAGGGAATTTAGAACCATTGTCTGAATTCCTAAAAAGTGAAACCGCTATTGTCGCCGGAATGGCAAAAGCTACCGTAAAGAATTCTAAAGTAGACTGGGATGCCATGGCAGGGAATTACGACTTGATTCGCAACGCAGTCGAAGCTACCATTCCAGGATTTGATCAGTATAATGACCGCGTGCGTATTCCTGGCGGATTTTATTTACCTAACAATGCCCGTGAAAATGACTTTAGTAGTACCCACACCGGAAAAGCTAATTTTACAATCAACGAACTATCAGATATTGTTCTTGAAAAAGAGCAGTATCTAATGATGACTATACGTACACACGATCAATACAATACTACAATTTACGGTTTAAACGACCGTTACCGAGGTATTTTAAACGAACGCCGCGTGGTTTTTATGAACCAACAAGATATAGATGAAGCTGGGTTAAAAAAAGACGATTTGGTCGATTTGATAAGCCACTTTGAAGGGCAAGAACGCCTAGCCGAAAAATTTATCGTCATTCCGTATAGCATTCCTCGTAATTGCACCGCAACTTATTTTCCCGAGACTAATGTTTTGGTGCCTTTGCAAAGTAAGGCCAGAATAAGTAATCAACCCACTTCTAAAACGGTGGTGATAACTGTGCGAAAAAGGGAGTAGGGGATTATGATGCGCCTATTCCAGCTATTCGCTATAGCCCTCTTTTAAAACGCTTTTTTTACTAGGTCACAGCAGGAGCTTCCTTTGGTCGCTCTGCTACTCCCGTAAAAAATAGCGTTTTTTCAGTCGGGGCTGTCGCTACTATCTGGGGCGAGTAATTCGGGGTAACCCATTTTTTTTGTACGCCATTACAATCGCACTCTAATATCAATTTTTTTTTAAATTTACGTTAGTTATAACTAGTGCTCGGAATAAGATCTATTGATTATCAATTCTTATCTTTTAAAGATGCATTTTCGTATTATTCAATCTAAGTCAAAGATCTAAGACTTGTTATTAATAATAAGCCTTTGCAAACGGAAACTACTTTTTTTTTCTGCTGGCAGAGCGAAAACCAGAAGCTTCTGCTTGTAGTTAGAAAAAGAGACTTAAGTTAAAAAGATTGAAATTTATGGGAAGAATAGCTCTTTAAAATATGGATTGTATGAATCGATTTCAAACATTTTTTTAAAGATTCTTGAATAGTTGCGAGTGTAGCTCTGTTTAAGGTGAAATTTTAAATATGGTCTTTGGCTTAAAAACAGAATTAGTACTTTAAAAACAGAAAATGTAACTAAAAGAAGGCACTCTCTTTTCTGGAAGCGTTTTTTTTGGTGTTAAATCAACAATATGTTAATAACTTAACCGCTTAAAGTGGTATTTTAACGGTCAAATAGTTTACGTTTTTATATATTTGCGTGTTAGACAAAATTACATTTTAGAATAAAACATATGAGCGAAGAAATCAATAAGAGCAATTATTCAGCGGATAGTATTCAGGCATTAGAAGGAATGGAGCACGTAAGAATGCGTCCATCGATGTATATTGGAGATGTGGGTGTCAGAGGTCTTCACCATTTAGTTTATGAAGTGGTAGATAACTCTATCGATGAAGCTATGGGTGGTCACTGTGATACTATTATAGTTGATATTAATGAAGATGGATCTATTTCTGTAGAGGATAATGGTCGTGGTATTCCGGTTGGTATTCATAAAAAAGAAGGTGTTTCGGCACTGGAAGTGGTAATGACTAAAATTGGTGCTGGTGGTAAATTTGACAAGGATTCTTATAAAGTCTCTGGAGGTTTACACGGTGTTGGAGTTTCTGTTGTAAATGCACTTTCTAATCACTTGAGAGCTACGGTTCACAGTAGTGATGGTAAGGTTTACGAGCAAGAATATGAAAAAGGAAAGGCGCTTTATCCAGTAAAACAAATTGGAGAAACAACAAAAAGAGGTACAATTGTAACTTTTTATCCTGATCCAACAATTTTTACGCAAACAATTGAGTATTCTTACGATACTTTATCAGCACGTATGCGTGAATTGTCATTCTTAAACAAAGGAATTACAATTACTTTTACTGACAAAAGAGAATTAGATAAAGACGGAAATTTTGTTTCGGAGGTTTTTCATTCTAATGAAGGACTGAAAGAATACATTCGTTATTTAGATGGAAACCGTGAGCCTATTATTGCTCATGTAATTTCTATGGATCACGATAAAGGAGAAATTCCGGTTGAGGTTGCATTGATTTATAACACTAGTTATACTGAAAATATTTTTTCTTATGTGAATAATATTAATACACATGAAGGAGGAACACACTTACAGGGATTTAGATCGGGTCTTACTCGTTCCTTAAAAAAGTATGCTGATAGTTCAGGAATGTTAGATAAACTGAAATTTGATATTTCGGGAGATGACTTTCGTGAGGGATTAACAGCAATTATTTCTGTAAAAGTAGCTGAGCCACAATTTGAGGGGCAAACTAAAACAAAATTAGGAAATAGAGAAGTAGTTTCGCCAGTAAGTCAAGCGGTAAGTGAGATGATTGAGAATTATTTGGAAGAAAATCCAAATGACGCTAGAATCATTGTTCAAAAAGTGATACTTGCTGCTCAAGCACGTCACGCAGCTAAAAAGGCGCGTGAAATGGTGCAGCGTAAAACCGTAATGGGCGGTGGTGGATTGCCAGGAAAATTATCAGACTGTTCTGAACAAGATCCTGCAAAATGTGAAGTGTACCTTGTCGAGGGAGATTCGGCTGGAGGAACGGCAAAACAAGGTCGTGATAGAGCATTTCAAGCTATTTTACCATTACGTGGTAAGATTTTGAATGTTGAAAAAGCAATGCACCATAAAGTTTTTGAAAACGAAGAAATTCGAAATATATTTACTGCACTTGGAGTTACCGTAGGTACTGAGGATGATAGTAAAGCTTTGAATATTTCTAAATTACGTTACCATAAAGTAATAATTATGTGTGATGCCGATGTCGACGGTAGCCACATTTCAACTTTAATCTTAACGTTCTTTTTTAGATTTATGAAAGAATTGATTGAGCAAGGACATATTTACATTGCTGCACCTCCTTTATATTTGGTTAAAAAAGGTCAAAAGAAAGAGTATGCTTGGAATGATGTTCAACGTGATCAGGCTAATGAAAGAATGGGCGGTAGTGCAGCGATACAACGTTATAAAGGTCTTGGAGAGATGAATGCAGAGCAATTGTGGGAAACTACAATGGATCCAAGTTTTAGAACTTTACGTCAAGTAACAATTGATAGTTTAGCTGAAGCTGATCGAGTTTTCTCTATGTTAATGGGAGACGAAGTGCCTCCAAGAAGAGAATTTATTGAAAAAAATGCAGTTTATGCAAATATTGATGCATAATTAAGATACGGTGATTTGTATGAATACGATCACCAAATAATAAAAAATAACCAAATTAACGAATAACCGAAATAAACTCAAAATTATGAAAGTTACTATTGTAGGAGCAGGAAATGTTGGAGCCACTTGTGCGGATGTTATTTCTTATAGAGGAATTGCAAGTGAGGTAGTGTTATTAGATATTAAAGAAGGTTTTGCTGAAGGTAAGGCTCTTGATATAATGCAGTGTGCTACGAATACAGGTTTTAATACTAAAGTTTCAGGAGTTACTAATGATTATTCTAAAACAGCCAATAGCGATGTAGTCGTTATTACTTCAGGGATTCCTAGAAAACCAGGAATGACAAGAGAAGAGTTAATAGGTATTAATGCAGGAATTGTAAAAAGTGTTGCAGAGAGCGTATTGAAATTTTCTCCAGAAGCGGTAATCGTTGTAGTTTCTAACCCAATGGATACCATGACTTATTTAGCATTGAAAGCTACAGGTTTACCAAAAAATAGAATTATAGGTATGGGTGGTGCTTTAGATAGTTCTCGTTTTAGAACCTATTTATCAATGGCTTTAGATAAACCAGCTAACGATATTTCGGCAATGGTTATTGGAGGACATGGTGATACTACTATGATTCCGTTAACTCGTTTGGCTTCTTATAATGGTATACCAGTTTCTCAATTTTTGTCTCAAGAAGCATTGCAAAATGTAGCTGCGAGTACAATGGTTGGAGGAGCTACATTAACTGGATTATTAGGAACTTCAGCTTGGTATGCTCCAGGAGCTTCTGTAGCCTTTTTAGTAGATAGTATATTAAATGACCAAAAGAAAATGATTGCTTGTTCCGTTTTTGTTGAAGGAGAATATGGTCAAAACGATATTTGTATTGGTGTTCCTTGTATCATTGGTAAAAATGGAGTAGAAGAAATTGTTGAAATTGAATTAAATGATACCGAAAAAGCTTTGTTTGCTAAAAGTGCAGATGCTGTTAGGCAAATGAATGATGCTTTAAAATCAATTTTAGCTTAGTATAAGTGTTATATAATAGAGAAGACTGCACTTTTGCAGTCTTTTTTTTGAGATTAATCGATAAATAAATTGGTTAATCTTAACCTTAATTATATATTTGCTCGGTTTATAAAAAATAGTATGCTTATTTTGCGCTTTTTTAGGGGTGTAAAAATATAGGCAGAGGGTATAGATAAAGGGTTAAAACAAGAATAAATAAATATAAAATAATTAATTTTTAGTAATAATGCAGAATAAAGGACTCATTAAATTTTTCGCAATTCTATTTGCATTGGTAAGTATTTACCAACTATCATTCACTTTTGTCGCAAGCAAAGTAAAAGACGATGCTAAGGCATTTGCAGGAGGTAACCCTGACAAAGAATCAAAGTATTTAGATTCTATTGGTAAAGAAAAAGTTTTCAACCTAGGATTTACTGATTTTACTTTCAATGAAGTTAGTGATAAACAAATCAACAAGGGTCTTGACTTAGAAGGAGGAATTAACGTAATTCTTCAAATTTCTGTTAAAGACATTTTGAAAGGATTATCTAATAATTCTAAAAACCCTGTTTTTAACAAATCACTTGTTGATGCTACAGCTAATTTAGAAGGTAACAAACCTTATTTAGACAAGTTTTTTGAAGCTTTTGAAGCAAACTCTAAAGGAAATGTGAAATTAGCATCTCCTGATATTTTTGCAAACAGAAGTATGCAAGGTGAAGGTGGTATTGATTATCAAATGACCGATTCAGAAGTTCAAAAAATCATTAAAAGAAAAGTTAATGAATCAGTTGAAAGTGCTTTTGGTGTACTTAGAAAACGTATTGATAAATTTGGGGTAACACAACCTAATATTCAAAAATTAGGAGAATCTGGACAAATTCTTGTTGAACTTCCAGGAGCTAAAGATGTTGATAGAATCAAGAAATTATTACAAAGTACTGCCCAATTAGAGTTTTGGGAAACGTACAAGATTGATGAAATGGGTAACTTTTTAGTTGCTGCTAATGAAGCATTAAAGAAAACTGAAATTAATAAGGTAGAAACTAAAGTAGTTGTTAAAGACTCTTTAAGCGCTTTGTTAACAGATTCTAAAGATTCATCTGCTGCTAAAAAAGGAAACAATCCTTTATTTGATAAAATTATTGCTCAAGGTGGAGGACCAGTTTTAGGGTTATTCTCTCCAAAAGATACTGCAGTAATCAACGGTTATTTGAAAAGATCAGATATTAAAATCTTATTGCCTGCAGAACAACGCTATGTTAAGTTTGTTTGGGGTAAAGAAACTACTATCAAAGATGCAAAAGATAAAGATATTGAAGCAGTTGAATTATACGCTTTAAAAGGGAATAGAGATAATGTTGCTGCTATGAGCGGTGGTGTGATTACTGATGCTAAAGATTCATTTGATCAATCAGGAAAACCTGCTGTGTCAATGCAAATGAACGGACAAGGAGCTAAAGCTTGGGAAGAATTAACAGGGAAGGCTTATACTCAAAAGAGTAATATTGCTATCGTTCTTGACGATATTGTATATTCAGCTCCTGGTGTATCAAGTGGACCTATTGCTGGAGGAAGATCTGAAATTTCAGGTTCTTTTGACGTTACAGAAACTAAAGATTTAGCAAATGTATTAAGAGCGGGTAAACTTCCTGCTACTGCAGATATTGTACAGTCAGAAGTTGTTGGGCCATCCTTAGGTCAAGAAGCTATTGATCATGGAACAAACTCTGCTATTGTAGGTTTGCTTATTGTATCACTTTGGATGATGGTTTATTACGGTAAAGCAGGTTGGTATTCTAACATTGCATTAGCGGTTAATTTACTTTTCCTTTTTGGAATATTAGCTAGTTTAGGTGCTGTACTTACATTGCCTGGTATTGCGGGTATCGTATTAACAATGGGTACTGCTGTTGATGCAAATATAATTATATATGAAAGAGCAAAAGAGGAGTTACGTGCTGGTAAAACACTAGAAGAGGCAATTAAAACGTCTTACAGTTGGAGAGGTGCAATGTCATCTATTACAGATGCTAACGTGACTCACGTTCTTACTGGAGCGGTATTGTTTATTTTTGGTTCAGGACCAATTAAAGGATTTGCTACTACATTATTAATTGGTATTGCGACTTCGTTATTTACTTCTATTTTTATTGCAAGAATATTTTTGGATAGAAATTTAAAAACTAAAAATGACTTAACTTTTGTTACAAGCTTCTCTAAAAAGATATTTAATAACTTCCATTTTGATTTCTTAGGTATGAAGAAATGGACGTATTTATTCTCAAGTATTGTAATTGTAGTGAGTATTATATCATTATCAACAAACGGACTTGATGAAGGTGTAGATTTTGTTGGAGGAAGAACTTTTCAAGTACGTTTTGAAAAACCAATTGAAACAGATGTTGTAAAAGCAGAATTGGCAAAAGTTTTTGACGGAAGTGCTGAAGTAAAAGTATTTGGTAATAATAATCAATTAAAAATTACTACAAAATATAAAGTTAAAGAACATGGTGTTCAAGCTGATCAAGAAGTTAATAAATTAATGTTTGAAACATTAAAACGTTATTATGGTCCTGAAATTACTTACGATAAATTTGTAAATGCTTATGATGGTAAAAAAGTAGGAATACTTCAAGCTTCTAAAGTAGGTCCATCTGTTGCAGAAGATATTAAAACAAACGCATATTGGGCTGTATTGGGAGCAATGTTATTAGTGTTTTTATACCTAATGATTAGTTTTAGAAAATGGCAATATAGTTTAGGAGCGATTGCTGCTGTAGCGCATGATGTTATTTTTGTATTAGGAATATACTCTTTATGTTACAAATTCATGCCATTCGGTATGGAGATTGATCAACACTTTATAGCTGCGATTCTTACTGTTATTGGATATTCAATGAATGATACTGTAATTGTATTTGATAGAGTTCGTGAGTTTTTAGCAGGTAAAACTAAAGGGAATTTTACTGAGATTGTAAATCAATCGATTAATACTACTATGTCAAGAACAATTAATACTTCGTTAACAATGATCGTGGTTTTATTAATCATGTTTATTTTTGGAGGAGAGTCAATTAGAGGATTTATCTTTGCGATGCTTGTGGGTATTGTTGTAGGAACTTACTCTTCACTATTTATTGCAACGCCAGTACTAGTGGATACTATTTCTAAAACGGATAAAGAGCGTGTTGAGAAATCACATGAAGAAATCTAATATTTTAAATATTGATATAAAAGACCCAATGAAAATTGGGTCTTTTTTTTGCTTTAAAACCAAACGAATCTTTTAATTAAATTAAGAGTTTGTACTGTTTTACGAAATAATTTTATGCTTTTAATCTTCCCAGCCGCAAAGAGTAAGTCCATAATCATGTGCTTGTTTCAGAGATACTTTTTTTAATTCATGTTTACAATTGCTAAGACCGCGACAAGAGTTAGTAAAATGATACTTTTTTGCGCCCGTAGGGCCACAGATGTAAACATTAGTATCTAAATTACTCATAGTTGTTATTATGAGTAATAGTAATATTGAAATTAGTTTCATTATTTGATGTTATATTTAAACTTAAGCTTAGTGTTTAAAATAGTTCAATAAAGTATTTTAAGTAGTGCTTAATTATTTTTAATATTTTTTTTCATAAAAAAAACAGCGACCCAATAACGATTAAGGTTTGCTGTTTTGTTATTTAAACGATGTTTTTTTTACTAAATCAACCCTAGGTCTTTAGCAATTGCTACTAGATGTGTAGGATTGTTTGCTTTAAAATATATTTTAAGCTTATTTACACGCTTTTCAATTGTACTTTTACTATTAGGAGTGATTCCTAGTTCTTTAAACTTAAACTCCATGTTTTCTTGTGTAATTCCTATTGAGAGGTATTTAATAAGCTGAATGTCATAGTTGTCAATTTCGTTAATGGTTTTATCTTGAAATATATGTGTTAACTCTGGAGAAACAAATTTTTCTTCTGAACTATTGACTTGTAAAATAGCTTTGTTTAATTCAAACATTGTATTTCGGCCTTTAATGACATAGCCATTTATATCGAATTTTTCAAATAAAAATTTAATTGGATAGGACTTGTCTTCAATTGAAAAAGCAATAACCTTAATTTCTGGGTATAATTGTTTTACAATGGCAATTAATTCTTCGCCTGATTTAATTTTTTCATCTCTATGATCATCTTTAAATGATAAATCACTAATAAGTAATTCATAAGGTTGACCATCATTTGCAGCTTTTTTTATTTTTAATAAAGCATCGTCACAATATTTTGCAAACTCAATTTCAGGTACGCCTAGTTCTGTTAGTACATGCTTGGCTCCGGCGTCATTAAAATCTATATCGTCAACGATCAAAACTTTTGTAAACATATGTTGTGTTATTTTGGAAATGTAATTTTTGCTTAGAAATCCTTATTGATTTCAAAAACAAAAGTAAAGCTTCTATTACTAGCTTGAGTACGGTTTTCCACATTCGGGTATTTTTTTTTGGATCTAAAAAAACGTACATTATTTGGTTTCTTTGCTGTTTTGACGTATTAGATTGATTTGATAGGTTGTAAAATAGTTATTCATTTTATACAGGAAACTGAATGTTAATTTTAGTTCCTTTTTCTAAAACAGAATTAAAAGTAATAGTTCCTTTTATAGATTCTATTCTATTTTTAATATTTTTAAGGCCATTACTGTGTCTGTCTTTTTTATTATTGAAACCAATTCCGTTATCAGTATAGCTAAGTTGTAGTTTTTTCTTTTCTCTTTTCAATACAATTACAACAATACTGCATTGACTATGTTTTTTCATATTGACTAAGAGCTCTTGTAGGATACGGTATAAGGTTATTTTTTTGGTGTCTTCAATTAATGACCATTCTATTGATTCTAGACCATTAATTATTAGGGATATTTCAGGAGTATTGAAATCTAGTAACATCATTTTTAATTGTGCAGTAAATTGTTCATCAGTATGGATGTTACTGTTTTCTTTCGAAATATTTCGCGTACGATCATAAACAGTATCGAGACTTTTAAGTAGTATTTCTTTGTTTTTGGGAGTAGATAGATCTTTTGTTTCAGTAAATTTCATCATTTGGTATACGTCGTTAGCAAGTTCATCATGAAGTTTCTTTGCGATTTGAGTTTCAGTTTTATAGGATATCTGTAGCTTTTCTCTATTGCTCTTGTTTTTAATGTAGTAGAGAATAAAGGCAAAAACAAATAATATAAAACCTACGAGGATGTACAATAATTGATTTTTATTTTTTTGTATCTGTATTTGTAAACGATCTTCTGTTTTTTGTTCTTTTAAACTAATGTTCTCCTCTTTCTCTTTTTTAGAGTCATATTTTATTTTAGCAAAATTGTTTTTTGCTTTTTGTCTATTTTTTAATATGCTATCATTTAGACTTAAATATTTCTTGGTATGTTTTGTTAATTCATCTCCTTTAGTGCTTAGCATTAATAATTTTAATGATTCCAATTGTGCTTCGTTAAAATTAAATTTCACACACAATTTGTAGGCCGCTAATGCGTATTTTGCGGTTAAGTTTAAGTTTGTTTCTTTGTAATAATCTGAGAGTTCATAATAGCTACCAACCATTCCCCAATAATCTTTATTTAGTATCCTTATATTTAATCCTTTATTTAAAAAATAAAGTGCTTTTTTATTATGAGTTTTTTTATAAGCCGTACCTAGAGTGTTGTTAATTTGAGCAAATGTTTCAGGATTATTCAGTATTTCTCTTTGTTTTATTAGAGAAATAAGAATTTCAATTGCCGTATTATATTGGCCATTCTCAATGAGTGCTATACTAATGTTATGCTCTATACTAGCCCTAATTATTTGATCTGTTTTACTATTGATTGCCTTTTTGAAATAATGTATTGCGTTATCGTTATCATATAACAATAAATAATTATTAGCTAGACCAATGTAAATATTTGTTTGGCCGTATAAATATTTATTTGGATTTTCAATTAATGGTAGTGCCTCAACGCTAGTGGCTTCACTTCCGCTATAGTCACCTTGATTTCGTTGTATCTGAGCCATCCAGCTCAATGAGTGAATTATTCTAGCAGTATCTTTTTGGAGTTCGGCATTATTTTTAGCTTTGTTGTAATAATAGAAAGAACTATCAAATTCTATTTTTTGATAGTATTGATACCCAATTTCTATAAGCTTTTTTGTTTCTTTAAAATCGTTTTTATGCTCAATTTTATCATTACTTTTATTATTATCACATGATTGCAGTAGTACAATAATAGTAATTAATAAGTATAATTTTATGCGTGGTATTTTCAGTATCATATGGCGAAAATAGGGGTTTTGTTGATAAGTATAAAACCATTAAGTAATTTTATTAATTTAAATTCAGTTGTTTTAAGGTGTTTTTTAAGCATAAAAAAACCCTAATCGAAAGATTAGGGCTTCTATATAAGTAAGTAGTCTTAAATTGAGTTGATAAAACGTTTATTTTACTTTATTAAGTATTGCTTTGAAAGCTACTGGGTGGTTCATAGCCAAATCTGCAAGAACTTTACGGTTCAATTCGATATTGTTCTTTTTTACTTTACCCATGAATTGAGAATAAGACATTCCTTCCAATCTAGCTCCAGCGTTAATACGTTGAATCCATAAAGCACGGAAATTTCTTTTATTCACTTTTCTGTCACGGTAAGCGTAGCACATTGCTTTCTCTACCGCATTCTTAGCAACTGTCCAAACGTTTTTACGTCTACCAAAGAAACCTTTGGCTTGCTTCATTATTTTTTTTCTTCTTGCTCTTTTAGCAACTGAATTTACCGCTCTTGGCATAATTTTTATGTGTTTTTGTAGCAGGCGGCCTGAATTTAATCAAAAGCACTTATTGGCCATACTCCAAGGTTATTTTAAATTGTTTTAACCGAAAGATTAATCTGTGCAAAAGGAATTAGATATTAGTCAAAAGTTTTATAACTATTGACTAGTAACTAATAACTAATGGTCTACTAGATAATTCTTAATTGTTGTTTGATACTTTTCATATCTGTTTTGTGAACTAACGCTGAGTGTGTCAAAGCTAATTTACGTTTTTTAGATTTTTTAGTCAAGATGTGACTTTTAAAAGCATGCTTTCTTTTAATCTTTCCAGAACCAGTAACTTTGAAACGTTTCTTGGCGCTAGATTTGGTTTTCATTTTAGGCATTTTTTCCTAGTGTTTTAATTTATTCTTACTTACTTATCTTTTTGCCCTCCCTAACCCTCCCCAAAGGGGAGGGAGTAGAAAAGTATATTGCTATCCACTTCATTTCCCCTTCGGGGGTTAGGTGGATTATTTCTTCTTCTTAGGAGCAATGAACATAATCATTCTCTTTCCTTCAAGAACTGGCATCGCTTCCACTTTACCAAACTCCTCTAGATCTGTAGCTAATCTTAATAATAAAATTTGACCTTGATCTTTATAGATAATAGAACGTCCTTTAAAGAATACAAATGCTTTTAATTTAGCACCTTCTTTTAAGAACTTTTCAGCATTCTTTCTCTTAAATTCATAATCGTGCTCATCTGTTTGAGGACCAAAACGAATTTCTTTCACAGTTACCTGTGTAGATTTTGCTTTTAAGACTTTATCACGTTTCTTTTGTTCGTAAACAAATTTCTTGTAATCCATAATCTTACACACTGGCGGCTCAGCATTGGGTGAAATTTCAACTAAATCTAGTTCAAATTGATCCGCTAAACGCAAAGCTTCTGAAAGTTTAAAAACTCCAGGCTCTATGTTTTCACCTACAAGACGTACCTCTTGTATACCACGAATATGATTATTTATTCTGTGGGCATCCTTTTTTTCTACGCGAGGTTGGTAACCTCTGTTGCTTCTTATTGCTATGACTTTATAATTTAAGTTAAACTGTAAATACTTTTAATGTTTTTTTAATCTCTGCATCAATAATTGCAGCAAATTCTTCTATTGTAATGGTACTATTTCCTTTTCCTTCTTGTCCATGACGGCGTATAGAGATCGTACCGTTTTTCTCTTCTTCCTCACCTACAATTAGCATAAAAGGAATTTTTTGCATTTCTGCATCTCTAATCTTTTTACCAATTGTTTCGTTTCGGTTGTCTACGATTGCGCGAATTTCGTGATTTTCTAGCAAATCTAAAACTTTTTTGGCATATATTTCATATTTCTCACTTAAAGACAAGATTATAGCCTGTTCTGGCATTAGCCATAGCGGGAAATTTCCTGCAGTATGCTCTAGTAAGATAGCTATAAATCGCTCCATAGATCCAAATGGTGCTCTGTGGATCATTACAGGTCTGTGTAATTCATTGTCTGATCCTTTGTATGTCAAATCAAAACGTTCAGGTAAATTGTAATCCACCTGAATTGTTCCCAGTTGCCATTGTCTTCCCAGGGCATCTTTAACCATGAAATCTAATTTAGGACCGTAAAATGCAGCTTCTCCATACTCTATTACGGTTTTTAAACCCTTGTCTGCAGCAGCATTAATAATAGCATTCTCTGCTTTCTCCCAGTTTTCATCACTTCCTATGTATTTTTCTCTGTCTTCCTTGTCTCTCAATGAGATTTGAGCTGTAAAGTTTTCAAAACCTAAGGAGCCAAATACATAAAGTACCAGGTCAATAACTTTTTTAAACTCTTCATCCAGTTGCTCTGGAGTACAAAAAATATGAGCATCATCCTGAGTAAAACCACGAACACGAGTTAAGCCATGTAGTTCTCCACTTTGTTCGTAACGGTATACTGTACCAAATTCAGCGTAACGCTTTGGTAAATCCTTGTATGACCAAGGTCTTACATTATAAATTTCACAGTGGTGCGGACAGTTCATCGGTTTCAATAAAAACTCTTCTCCTTCATTAGGAGTGGATATTGGTTGAAAGCTATCAGCCCCATATTTTGCGTAATGACCAGAAGTAACATAAAGTTCCTTGTGACCTATATGTGGAGTAACAACTTGCTCGTAACCTGCTTTTTTTTGCGCTTTCTTCAAGAATTGCTCTAAGCGCTCTCTCAATGCAGCTCCTTTAGGTAACCATAATGGTAAGCCTGCTCCAACTTTTTGAGAAAAAGCAAACAATTCTAATTCCTTACCTAATTTTCTATGGTCTCTACATTTTGCTTCTTCCAGCAAAAGTAAATATTCAGTTAAGTCTTTCTGTTTAGGGAATGATGTTCCGTAAACACGAGTCAATTGCTTGTTTTTTTCATCACCTCTCCAGTAAGCACCAGCAACGCTCATTACTTTCATGGCTTTAATGATCCCTGTATTCGGAATATGTCCACCGCGACATAAATCAGTAAAAGTATCGTGATCGCAAAACGTAATCGTTCCGTCTTCAAGATTAGTAATCATCTCAGTTTTGTAAACATTGTCTTTGTATAATTCTAAAGCTTCTGCCTTAGTTACAGGGCGCAATTTAAATTCATGCTTTCCTCTTGATATTTCAAGAACACGATCTTCAATTTTCTTAAAGTCTGCTTCTGTAATTTTATGATCTTCAAAATCTACATCGTAATAAAATCCATTAGCAATTGCAGGTCCAAGAGTCAATTTAATACCAGGGTACATTTCTTCAAGAACTTGTGCCATGACGTGCGAAGTTGAATGCCAAAAAGCTTTCTTACCACCTTCGTCATTCCATGTAAATAATATAAGACTACCATCCGTTGTCAAAGGAGTGCTTGTTTCAACGGTCGTCCCGTTAAATGATGCCGAAATTACATTTCTAGCAAAACCTTCGCTAATACTTTTAGCAACATCCATCGGAGTAACGTCTTGTGCATACTCTCTAACTGACCCATCGGGCAAAGTAATCTTAATCATTGTTTGTTAATTTAAGAATGCAAATATAAACCATTACAAAAACACATCCAATATATATGTTAGGATTGTTTCATTATTATTTAGCTTAGTCCATAAAGAGTAAATTAATCCGTACCTATATATAAGGATAGTTCAATAATAAATTTCAGGAGCTATTTCCTGCTCTCCGCTGTATCTCTAGTGGCGAACCCCGCCACTAGAGGATGCCGCTGCTATCAGGGCTAATGCAGTAGAGTAGGAGATATGATTTTGATAGCTATATATAAGGAGTAAGGGATTGATCCGTACTTTTTCATTTACAAATCGAAGAAATCCCATTGTTTAAGGAGTTGGGCAACTTTATATGGCGCTCCTAATCCAAGAGCAGCTATAGAAAAGCTTTTACGAGCAAATACATTTAAAAAAAGCGCTGAAGACGGCGGCTACAGAATAAAAGGAGCGCTAATAATATAGACAATTCCTACAATTATTTAAAACTTTAAAAAAGAGTAATTCACAAAGTTTGCATTTCCAGTGAGTTAAAGCTAGGGCTGAACAAATGTCAAAAATAAGTGATTTAAAAGTATTGTTTAACGGAAAAGACTCACTACTTTTGCACCCGCAACAGCGAATAAGTTCTTTACATTATGGCAAGCAAAACGGAATAAGTTGAAAATTTATTTTCAGATTATTTCAAAAAAAGCTTGTGAGAAATAAAAGAGTTTATTACTTTTGCACCCGCTTCGGGAAACACGAAAAGTGAATAACGAGGTTAAAAAAGATAAGAACACGTTCCTAGACATATTGAATTGACAGCCGTTTTAACAGAGATGTTAGAACAAAAGAATAAGAGTAATAGAATAGATAGATTAGAGTATAACCAATAGATCTTCAGTCAAAAATAAATAGCTTAGTAATAAGCAAATAATATACGATGAAGAGTTTGATCCTGGCTCAGGATGAACGCTAGCGGCAGGCTTAACACATGCAAGTCGAGGGGTAGTTATCTTCGGATAATGAGACCGGCGCACGGGTGCGTAACGCGTATGCAATCTACCTTTCACAGAGGGATAGCCCAGAGAAATTTGGATTAATACCTCATAGTATAGTAGTCTCGCATGAGACCACTATTAAAGATTTATCGGTGAAAGATGAGCATGCGTCCCATTAGTTAGTTGGTAAGGTAACGGCTTACCAAGACTACGATGGGTAGGGGTCCTGAGAGGGAGATCCCCCACACTGGTACTGAGACACGGACCAGACTCCTACGGGAGGCAGCAGTGAGGAATATTGGACAATGGGCGCAAGCCTGATCCAGCCATGCCGCGTGCAGGATGACGGTCCTATGGATTGTAAACTGCTTTTATACAGGAAGAAACACTGGTTCGTGAACCAGCTTGACGGTACTGTAAGAATAAGGATCGGCTAACTCCGTGCCAGCAGCCGCGGTAATACGGAGGATCCAAGCGTTATCCGGAATCATTGGGTTTAAAGGGTCCGTAGGCGGTCAGATAAGTCAGTGGTGAAAGCCCATCGCTCAACGGTGGAACGGCCATTGATACTGTCTGACTTGAATTATTAGGAAGTAACTAGAATATGTAGTGTAGCGGTGAAATGCTTAGAGATTACATGGAATACCAATTGCGAAGGCAGGTTACTACTAATATATTGACGCTGATGGACGAAAGCGTGGGTAGCGAACAGGATTAGATACCCTGGTAGTCCACGCCGTAAACGATGGATACTAGCTGTTGGGAGCAATCTCAGTGGCTAAGCGAAAGTGATAAGTATCCCACCTGGGGAGTACGAACGCAAGTTTGAAACTCAAAGGAATTGACGGGGGCCCGCACAAGCGGTGGAGCATGTGGTTTAATTCGATGATACGCGAGGAACCTTACCAAGGCTTAAATGTAGATTGACCGGTTTGGAAACAGACTTTTCGCAAGACAATTTACAAGGTGCTGCATGGTTGTCGTCAGCTCGTGCCGTGAGGTGTCAGGTTAAGTCCTATAACGAGCGCAACCCCTGTTGTTAGTTGCCAGCGAGTCATGTCGGGAACTCTAACAAGACTGCCAGTGTAAACTGTGAGGAAGGTGGGGATGACGTCAAATCATCACGGCCCTTACGCCTTGGGCTACACACGTGCTACAATGGACGGTACAGAGAGCAGCCACTGGGCAACCAGGAGCGAATCTACAAAACCGTTCTCAGTTCGGATCGGAGTCTGCAACTCGACTCCGTGAAGCTGGAATCGCTAGTAATCGGATATCAGCCATGATCCGGTGAATACGTTCCCGGGCCTTGTACACACCGCCCGTCAAGCCATGGAAGCTGGGGGTGCCTGAAGTCGGTGACCGCAAGGAGCTGCCTAGGGTAAAACTGGTAACTAGGGCTAAGTCGTAACAAGGTAGCCGTACCGGAAGGTGCGGCTGGAACACCTCCTTTCTAGAGCCTTAGTGTTAGCTAAGTATTGTTTTTTAATGAATAGGTATTTATATTTAAGAATTAAGGATTAAGAAAAGCACGGTAGGGAAAGAGACGAAAAGAGACATTGGGGTCTGATTTAGAAGCTTTATTACTCTTGCTGTTAATTTAAAGAAATTGAATAAAAAATAATTTAAGAATAAGAGTGTCTCGTAGCTCAGCTGGTTAGAGTACTACACTGATAATGTAGGGGTCGACAGTTCGAGTCTGTCCGAGACAACTATTTAAACTTAAAGGAAATTCTAGAGTTGAAAAGCAACAAAATTAGTGCTAGTCACTAATTACTGTTCACTAGTCGCTCAAAAATGGGGGATTAGCTCAGCTGGCTAGAGCGCCTGCCTTGCACGCAGGAGGTCAACGGTTCGACTCCGTTATTCTCCACAAATCCCCTCCTAACCTCCCCAAAGGGGAGGAACCCAGAGCAATCGGCTCTCCCCCTTCGGGGGAGTTGGAGGGGGATTAAAGTTCATTGACATATTGAGATAAGAAAAATATTAAAAGTAGAAAGCGTTTTTTACTAGAGATAGTAAAATACAAGAAAAAACGGTCTTAATTAATTTTAAGATTGGTACAATAAGCAAAATAAGGGCGTATGGGGGATGCCTTGGCTCTCAGAGGCGATGAAAGGCGTGATAAGCTGCGAAAAGTTACGGGGACAAGCACACATTGATTGATCCGTAAATACCTGAATGGGGCAACCCACTAGATTGAAGATCTAGTACACCTTCGGGTGGGCAAACCCGCTGAACTGAAACATCTAAGTAGGCGGAGGAGAAGAAAACAAAAGTGATTCCGTAAGTAGTGGCGAGCGAACGCGGATTAGCCCAAACCAATGTTGTTACGGCAATGTTGGGGTTGTAGGACCACGTTATTTGTTGCGGATAGAATTAGAATTTACTGGAAAGTAAAGCCAAAGAAGGTGATAGCCCTGTATAAGTAATAGAAGATAACAATAGTGGTATCCTGAGTAGGGCGGGACACGAGAAATCCTGTCTGAATTTGGCGGGACCATCCGCTAAGGCTAAATACTCCTGAGAGACCGATAGTGAACCAGTACCGTGAGGGAAAGGTGAAAAGAACCGTGAATAACGGAGTGAAATAGATCCTGAAACCATACGCTTACAAGCGGTCGGAGCCCTTTAGTGGGGT